>NZ_FNIT01000016.1 GCF_900104035.1 Aureimonas jatrophae
ATCGAAAGCAGCAACGGCTCACCGCCCCCCGAGAAATGGACCGCCACCTCGCCATAATAGCTCAAGGCATCGTCCACGCTGTCATCGTAGAGCCCGACCTCGATAGGCGCGTGCCGCCCGAGAAGGCTTGCCGCGTCCGTGCCGAGCGCTTCGGCCAGCTTGCCGAGCTTGTCGTCGGGAATCGGCGCTGCTTCCGTTTCCCAACGCTGGTAGTTCGGCTGCGAAACGCCAACGGCAGCCGCGACCTTCGCCTGCGTCAGGCCCACGCGCGCGCGGAACTCCTTCAACCTATTCGTCATCAGCACCTCCTATTAATACGTATAATATACGTATTAATAGGAGGGAAAGGGCGACTGTTCGTTGTGATCGGGGCTGGTTCGTTCAACAAACGGCCTCTCACATTCTCACAAGCGAAGGCCCTCGCCAGTGACGAGCAGGACCGCAGCCGATCAGGAAACGCGTTGGAGGGCCGCTGGCGGCCTCAAGCCGTTGGCACAACCCTTGCCCCTATCCTTCTCAAAAGCTTTCCACGGGCCGCGAAGCGGCTCGTGACCGCAGATCCGACCGAAGGGAAGGAAGAGATGGTTTGGGTTTGGTTTTTGGATGACAGAAGTGTCACCCCCTTATCCTTCGGGTCGAACACCGCCTCGAAGGGCCGGAACACGGCCGCCGGCGTCTCCGCCAGCCACCGGGCTAGGCCCTTCGCCTCCTCGTAGAACGGCGCGACGAGGGCGGTCAGCTTCACCGTGAGCCCGAGATGCATGCCTCGCGCGCTCCGCCGGATCTCCAGCTCGACATAGCCGAAGCGCACAAGGTCCACGAGGTAGCGCCGGATGGTGCGTGTCGAACGGGCCATGATGTTGCCTGCCGTGCCCTTGGTGATCGACGTCTCCCGGCCCTTGCCGCAGCGCGCTCGCAGCACCTGGAGGAAGGCCTTGGCGTTGGGCGTCAGGCGGTCGTCGCGCGCGGCCGTGGTGGCCATGGGTTGCGCGTACTGACGGCTGTCGTTCGGCGATGGGCGCTCGTGCCGAGGCCGGGCCGCGGGCGGGTGCGCTTTCCCTCCCCTGCCCTGCCCGCCGTCAGCGCCTTGCGCCTTCGCTGTCATCGCGCCGATCGCGGCCGAGCGGCGCTGTGCCTCGGCGATCGACATCAGCCCGGCGCGCTGGTCGCGCCAGATCGCGGCGCGCGCGGCGAAGTCCGGATGCGGTGCGTCCGGCACAGCAGAAACAAGCGCAAACAGGTCCGTTCCGGCGTCCGCCCCTGTCTCACAGGCGCGCGTCAGCACGGGCACGCTCACGCGCGTGCGGAGGTGTTCTTCCGTCATGGTCTCTTCCTTGCGCGAGGCAAAAGGAGGCCGTGGCGGGAAGCCGCGTTTTCACTTGACGATGTGGATGAGGAGGCTTAAACCTGAGGCTGCTTACACATCAGATTGAGGCTCCGGCGGCTCCCGCTTCGGGGCCTTTTTCTTTGCCTATGGCGTCTCCTGAGGTTGCGATGTCTGACGCTCGCGCGTGCCGACTGGCGAGCGTGAGAGCGAGGTCTCGTGGAGGGCGCGGGTGAACGGAGCGGCGTGGCGGAAACACGCGCGACGCAGGCGATCACCGCTGTGCCTCTCGGCACAACGGTGATCGCCTGCGTCGACTGGTCTAAGCTTCGTCATCCCTTTGCCCTTCCGTCGGGCAAAGAAAAGGGGTTCGCCGTTAAGGCGTCCGCTGCACAAATTCAGTCTTGCGGCGCAGAGTCGGAAATGCGAGTCTCGTGTTGCGACACGACGAGAAGGCTTCCGGGACGCTTGTTTCGGGGGCCTTTTCTTTGCTTCAGCCGTCCTTCCGTTCGGTTTCAGTTGTGCCGTCCGCTCGCGGCGGAGGGTTAGGTTCGCCGCGCGTTGCCGCATAGTCCTCGTAGAGGGCTGGCAGCCGATCGGCGAGAAAGTCGGCGAAGTCCGCTCCGAGCGACCGGTCGATCACCAGACGCGCGTCGCGGCCTCTGGCCATGAGCGCAGCGATGCGGCGTCCCGAATGCAATGCCAGGATCGAGCGCTCGCTTGCCGTCGCGGCAGCCGGTGCCCCAGCGCGCAGTGCCGCCGTGAAGCGCTCGTCGGAACCGGCGGGCGTTGCTCCTGTCGCGGCGAGATGCCGGCGGATGCGCTCCAGCGCGTCCGCGGTCCCGGCCAGCTCCGCCAACGCCTGCCACCGGCCTCGGCCGATCTTCGGCGCCCGGCCGATCCAGCTTAGAATGTCAGGAGGGATGGATCGGGCGATGGCCAGAAGCTTCGAGGCCTCTGCCTTATCGATCGCGAGCGCGCGCTGAATCACGGCGCGGCCCTGTCCCTGATCCTCCAGGCGCGCGGCGAACACGGCGCGCTCGATGAAGGTCAGGTCCTGGCGCGCCGCGTTCTCTAGCCCTTGCGCCACCGCCAGCGCATCGTCGTCCATCTCGCGCACGACCGCGCGAACTGGGCGAGCGAGGATGCGCGCGGCGCGAACGCGGCGATGCCCGAAGGCGGTCTGATAGCGGCTCGGATCGGCGGGGTGGCGGCGCAGGAGAACCGGGACCTCCTGCCCGTTTTCGCGGATCGAACTCGTCAGCGCGTCGATAGAACTAGTGTCCTCATCGTCGGGAAAGCGATCGGCGAAGGGCGATGGATCGACTAGAGCGGGATCGATTTCAAGGATGCGCGCCCCGTCCGTCAGGCTCTGACGAAGCGCCTCGTTCTCGCGCTCGACCTGGCTGAAGCTATCTTTCATGGAGCGGACAGAACCCGACGGCACGCGTGCGGCACGCGTCGGGTTGTCTGCGGACAACTCGCCCGTCTCCGGCGGACGGCTGGCGAAGAGCGAGGCAATCGATTGGGTGCGCTTGTTCATCGGCCCCAGGCCTCAGCGAGAAGGCCCGCGATCTCACCATTCACTGCGTTCATGCTGTCCAGCGCCCGCTCGTAGGCGACGCGCCCCACCGAGCCGCGCTCCAACTCGTAAAGCGACTGCTTGGTCAGGCCCGCATTGGCGATCGCCGTGGATTTCCACGCGGTCGCCTGCAGCACGTCCGTACCGAACAGCCCGCGCAGAAGCGCCACAATCTGCGCTTCGGGAACGTCGTTTGGGTCGTGTCGAGTCACCACATAGCGGATGAAGTCAAAGTTGAGGGTTCCACCAGCCTCCTCGATCACGCCCATCAGGTCCGCTGTCATAAGAAGAAACTGGCTCATGGAGGCTACATCCACCATCTGCGGGTGAATGGTCACCAACATAGCGGTTGCCGCGTTCAGCGCGCCGACCGTCAGGAAGCCAAGCTGGGGCGGGCAATCTACCACCACGACGTCGTAGTCTTCACCAACCTCCTCAATGGCGGTCGATACGCGCCGGAAGAACATTTCTCGGCCACGACCGCCCGCTAGCATGGCGCGCGGCGTTTCGTGCTCGAACTCCATTAGTTCCAGGTTGCCGGGAACCAGATCGATCCCGCTGAAGTAGGTCGACCGCACCACTTCGCGCATGGGCCGGCGTTCGCCGTCGTAGCGGATCGCCCCGTAAAGGGTCTCGTTCGCGCCGATGTCGAACTCAGGCTGGTAGCCGAACATGGCCGACAGCGAGGCCTGCGGATCGAGGTCGATCGCTAGCACCCTGTAACCGCCCAGCGCCAGATACTGTGCCAGATGAAGCGCGCTCGTGGTCTTGGCGGACCCGCCCTTAAAGTTGGCGACGGCAAGCACCTGGAGTTTTTCACCAGCGCGTCGCCGGGGCACGAAGGCACGGGCGTCACGGGGACGGTGCCCGGCAAGAAAGGTTCGTAGATCGTTCATCTGCGCCAGACTATAGGACCGCCGCCCGCCGGGGGTTAAATTCGGAAGCGGCCCCAGGCCATCCAGCGAAAGCTGTCTGAGATATCCATCCGAAACGCCGAGGATGCGCGCCGCGTCACCCGACGAGAACGATCGTAGCGTCTTCTGCGCCGCCGGCGGAAACATCGCGTCCCGCATCGAGCGCAGCTGTCCCGACAGGAGATCGGCGTGGCGCAGGATGTGATCCGTGGTGGACGGACGCGGGGAAGGAGCAGGGGCCGGTCGGTTCATCTCTCGCTCGGGTTGGTCAAAACGGTTTTCGTGCGTTTAACGCTCTATATCCGTCTACGATAGGTCTCATGATTCCTAGCGAGTCGCAAGACTTGAATCATTCAGGTTCACAAGCTGCGATATCGCCATTCTCGCGGCGCCAATCTCCGACGACCCTCCGAGTTGTCAGCTGACAACCAATCGACAAACCATGATGGATTGTAGCAGTCGCAAGAGCCTGACAGCTTGAACGACTTCAACGGTCTCTAACCGCAAGCGGAGACCATCCCAATCGACGCCGCGCGGTCGGTTCGGTCTCGGACCCCTTACCGGTACCGTGCTTCGAATAGGTCCTCGACCGCTCTACGCAGAAGGCAGGCGATACACCGACCCGCTAGGTCCTGCGGCCGGTCGTGGATCACGTGGCAGTGTTGGCAATGGGCTCCCGCGTTGCCGGCGACGTCGTGGTTCAGGTGGGTGCAGGCGAGTTGCACGTGCGTCCAGCGGTACGCGACAGTCTCGGAACGGTCGGCACGGTCGGCCAAGTCGGGAAGGGGCGTGCGAAGACGTCGGCCCCGGTTGTCGCGTCAGACCGTGCGAGCAGCATCGAACCAGCTGCCGTCAGCGAGCGTGCAAACGAGCTGGCCGTGTGGGCGACCGCAGTGCTCACAGAACCCCTTGGCACGGCGGAAGCGCACCGAAAGCGAAAGCTCGCGCCAGTCAATCGGGTAGAAGCCGCGTAGCTCGCGCTCAATGGGCACGATCGGCCCGCTCGCCTGCATGTCAGCGTGCGAAAGCGCAGCGCATCGCATCGCGCAAGGCTGTTGCCAGCCTTGCCGTATGGTGTGGGTGCCGATGGCCGTGCGCCTGTTTCGAGCCGTATGTGTTGTGCGCTTGGGTTGCCGGCATGACGGGCGACCGGCAGATAGGTCATCATGACGGCACGAGGGGACAGCCGCGATGGGATCACCGGAAGCCATCGGACAGGGGACTGCTTGATGACACGGCACAGCCCCAACCAGATCGACCTCTTCGCATCCGCTGTCGCCGCACCCCCGTGTGATGAACCGCCCGGGTCAACGGTACGCCCCAAGCGTGCCAAGGCAACCCCAACGCGGACCCTGGCTGGTGCCCCGCACCTGGACGGTCCACCGCTGGTGCCGGCTTTGTCCAATCTGGAGGACATGGCGGGCGCGCTAGAGGCGAGCGGTGCCTACCGCGTCCTGAGGCAGGTCCCCAGCCGTCCCGTCAAGGCTCTGCGCGGCGGCTCGCTGCCGCCGGGCATGCGGCTCGGCGTCGTCCTCGACACCGAGACCACCGGCCTCGACTGGCGCCGACACGAGGTGATCGAGATCGGCATGGTGGCTTTCCTGTTCGACGAGACCGGGATCGGTGACACGGTGGACGTGTTCAGCGCCCTGAACCAACCCGACGGCCTCATTCCGCCAGAGATTACCGAGTTGACCGGCATCATCGACGAGATGGTGGCGGGCCAGCGCATCGAGCCGGGCGCCGTGTCGCGCTTTGCGGAGCGCGCCGATCTGGTGATCGCTCACAACGCCAAGTTCGATCGCCCCGTGGTGGAGCGCTTCGCGCAGGGCTTCGATGAGTTGGCCTGGGCCTGTTCGCTGAGCGAAATCGGTTGGGCGCAGATGGGCTTCGAGGGCACCAAGCTCCGCTACCTCGTCGGGCAGTGCGGCTGGTTTCATGCCGGGCACCGCGCGGTCGACGACTGCCATGCCCTTCTGGCGGTCCTTGCGGCCGCGCGGCGAGCAGGGGAGGCGACGCCATTCCAGCGCCTTCTGGCGGCGTCCGCCAAGCGACGCTGCCGTGTGTGGGCCGATGGCAGTCCCTATGAGCGCAAGGACGATCTGAAGGCGCGTGGCTACCGTTGGAACGACGGGTCGAACGGGCAAATCAAGAGCTGGTGGATCGAGGTCGACGAGGACCGGCATGAACAAGAGGTCGCCTTCCTGCGGGACGAGATCTACCGCGGCACGGGAGACGAACCCTACCTGCAATGGCTGACCGCCAAGGAGCGGTTCAGGGCGTGAGAGCGGTCTGATGACGACAAGCGGGAAGGGCAGGGGAGCCGGACGGCGGCATCGCGAACGCGTGCCGCCCGTGCGCGAGCAGCCGGCGCCAAGGACGGACCAGACCCGTCCCCATCCATCGATGGAGGAGCGCTTGGCCCCTGCGTTCGCTATTATCGATCCTTGGGGGCCGTTCACGCCCAGCGATCACAAACGGATCATGGACGAGCTCTGGGGTGAGGAAGAGGAGGGAGCTGACGCAACATTGTGAACACCATGCCGATGTGAGCATGCTTCGGGTGCTCCGCCGGACCGGGCATCATGCGCTACTTCATTAGGTGCCGATCTGTTCGCGAAACCATCGGGTGACGGCTCGCAGGTTCGTCTCGGAGCGACGCGATGCCTTGATGCAAAGGTAGTAGTCGTCGTGCGTGGGCAATTTGGTATCCGACAGTGTTTCGAGCGTGCCGGCGGCGAGCGCTTCTTCGGCCAGGAAGTCGGGTACGAGCGCAATGCCCAAACCTGTTCGAGCCACTTCCAAGGCTGTCACGTAGTGCGAGACCTGCAACCAGCGTCCGGAGTGCACGTCGTCGAGCCGGACATTCGCGATCTCGCACCAAGCTATCCAGTCGTCGCCAATTCGCGACGGATCCAGCGTCGTTGTTATGAGCGGCAGTGGTTTCCCATCACGTACCTCGGCATGAGGCGAGCGCACCGCGATCAGCAGTTCAGGCCGAAGCCTCAAGGACCAGAACCCCTGTTCCTTCGGCAGCGTCGTGACGAAGGCGTCGGCGACGGCATCGGTGAGCTCGGGATCGCTGGCATACATCTTCAGCTGCAGGTCGATCTGTTCGTGATCGCGCAGGAACGAGGCCAACCGTTTCACGAGCCACCCGGGCCCGAAGCTGCTGCAGATCGCGAGGCGGACGGTTCCGCGATTTGCCCCGACGACGTCGGCAACCGACTGGTCGATCTGCCTGAACGCCATCTGCACGCGATCCGCCAATTGGCGTCCGGCAGGGGTCAGTTCGATGCCTCGACCCGACCGCGCGAAGAGCCGTTCACCCATATCCTCGGTCAGCGCACGCAGTTGATGACTGACAGCGCTTTGCGTGACGCCCAGTTCGTCTGCAGCCCGCGCTATCGAGAGGTGACGCGAAACAGCCTCGAAAGCTTCCAACGCCCGCATCTTGGGACGCCGGACATCACGCACCGACGCGCTCCATGATCGTCCGATCCTTGGCAAGCCCTATCCGAACTCTCGTTTCGGCAAACCGCATGACGCTCGCCACCGGACGAACTTGGAATACGCAGGACAGGAACTCCTGAGGCCACACCGTCCGTGCGCCTGGGTGAACGTCGCGCATCCATACTCCGCCATCGAATTCCTCGACCGTCCTAGAACTGGACACCGAAGCCTCATGGTAGGCCGGCGCAGACGATGACTCGATATGAGTATTTCTCATCTCCAGCGAGAAAAATTCGCACATCGAACAGCTGCGAAATCCGTCCTCCTGCTCCTGCGTCAAGGCTGCGGTAAGAAAGACAACCTACAGATGATGCCGGGTAGTTTATACCAAAACTACTGCCACACAGCACCAAAGTCCGTCCGATGATCTCAAAACGCGGGCTCTGTCTCATCGCCGCCATGCTGTGCCTTCTGTCAACGGAAGCGCATGGTGCTGACGCGACGGTACAGGACATGCAGATCGTCGGGAGGGCCCTTTCGTTCAAGGAGGGACACCGGCGCGGCACGATCGAGATCGCCATCGTCTACGACGGATCCGATGGACGATCCGTCTCGGAGATGCGGGCGGCCGTCGCGGCCCTCGGAGCCGGACTGCGGGTCGGCGACAGCGAGTTGAGACCTGTCGCGGTCGAGCAGTCCGCCTTCAAGTCGGCATCCGACTACGGCGGCGTTTTTGCGACGGGGAGCGTCAACCAGGGACTGCTGCGTAGCGCCTTGGGTAGCAGCGGCGTGCCCTGCTTCACACTCGACGTCGGTCAGGTCAGCAGTGGCGCGTGCACCGTCGCGATCCGTTCAAGACCTTCGGTCTCGATATCGATCAGTTCACGCAACGCGGCAGCGGCGGATGTCCGGTTCGCCACCGCCTTCATCATGATGGTTCGCGAGATATGAGTTCTGTCAGCTTCTGGGTGCTGACCCTGCCGATACTGGTGCTCGCAACGTCGGCGGAGGCGCAGACCGTCGACTACACCGCAGCCGAGCAGATGTTCGGCGAGCCGGTGACGGTTTCCGCGACCGGGAAGCCGCAGAGGGCGAGCGAAGCGCCGGCGTCAATCGATATCGTAACCGCCGAGGACATCCGACGCTCGGGTGCGACCGACCTGCCGTCCGTTCTGCGCTTCGTGCCAGGCCTAGACGTCCGGCGCTATGGGCAGTTCGACGCCGCCGTCGGCATCCGCGGCTACAACACCGCGCTCAACCCGCGGGTGCTGGTCCTGCTCGACGGGCGGCAGGTTTATCAGGACGACTACGGTTACACGCTCTGGTCCCAGATCCCCGTGACCCTTGCCGAGATCCGGCAGATCGAGATCATCAGGGGACCGAACGCCGCGCTCTACGGCTTCAACGCCGTGTCCGGCGTCATCAACATCGTGACCTACGATCCCCTGCGGGATCGAAAGAACGTCGTCGACCTTCGTGGCGGCACCCAGGCACAGGTCTACGGCGAGGGTACTGCGACCGTGCAGGTACCCGACCGCCTCGGGGTGCGCGTCTCAGCCAAGGGAACGCGTGCCGACGAGTTCTCCGGCAACCGCACCGCGGACGCCATCGACGCTCCTCATGTCGGAACGGGCTCGGTCGATGCACGCTTCCGTGTTAACGAGAAGGCCCAGCTCGATATCGCGGCAACGGTCGGTACGATCGAGACCGACTACTACCAGGACCTCGGCTCGTACATTCCGCTCGAGAACACCTCGGACAGCCTACGCGGAGCGCTGAGCGTCGATACGGCCATCGGACTGATGCAGTTCGACGTCTACCGCAACGCGACGACCTTCGCGTCGGGCGGATCCCAGTTCGATCTCGCCTGGAAGCAGGACGTCACCGTGGCGAAGGTAAGTGATCTGGTGCGTTTGGGGAGCGACCACACGATCCGCGTCGGCGCCGAGTATCGTCGAAACACGATCTCGTCCGACGCGTTCGGCGGCGAGATGGGCAGCGATCTGTTCGCAGGATCGGCGATGTGGAACTGGCAGATCGTGCCGAGCCTGTCGCTGACGAACGCCGTGCGCATGGATGTTATGCGGATCGAGCGTGGCGAGGCCGACATCCCCGTTCCAGGTGTCGGCTTGCCATTTGGGGAACGCCGCATAACGGAGCCAAGCTTCAACAGCGCGCTGCTCTGGTCGCCGACGGATGTCGACACCTTCCGTTTGAGCGCGGCTCGCGCCCTGCAGCTGCCCAGCCTCGTTTCCTACGGCCTGCTCTACTCGCAGGGACCGATCACCGTGGCGGGAACAACGGATCTCGATCCGAGCGCGGTCGTCAACTACGAAGCCGGCTACAGCCGGAAGCTTCCCGGACTCGGCGCGCAGATCAACGCTTCGGTCTTCGTTCAGGAGAGCGACAGGACCATCGGATCGCCGTTCGCGTCCGGCTTCAACTTCACCCCTCAAGGCCAAGTCCTGGCGCTCGCCCGCAACTTCGATGGGTCGAGTGCGGTCGGCGGGGAGATCGGCATCGAGGGAGCCAGCGAAGCCGGCTGGCGATGGAACCTTTCCTACGCGCTAGCTCATATTGATGACAGATCGCCTGCCGACCGCCTGGCCGAAGCCCCTTCGGTCAACTACGCCGAGCAGAACCCCGCTCATTCGGTCGTCGCGGGCTTGGGGTACACCTGGCGCAAGCTTGAGATCGACGCGCGGGCCAAATGGCAGTCGGCGTTCGCGGACTTTCAGTTCGACGAGACGATGGCCCGGACGGTCGCCGTCGAAGTGCCGGACTACGTCACCTTCGACGCACGCATCGGCTACAGCATCGACGAGCATGCGACGGTTTCCCTAACGGCCGAGCAGTTCAACTCCGCCGACATCAGAACATCCGCCGGCCGCCAGACCGAGCGTCGGGTCCTGGCGGGGCTCAAGCTCGAGTTCTGATCCCGTATGGCACCTGTAGCGTACGCCGTCACTCACTCGAAGCGAAACGAAGCGCGATGAGCCACCTCCTGGCCGATCTCATGGGATACCGGAATCCCTTCTGGGCTGCGCTCGTGCCCATGGTGTCCGTGCCAGGCGTCGCGCTGCTTCTGCTTCTGCTTCAGCGCGCTGCGCGAGGCGGCTGGCGGAATGGCGCGGTCCTCGTGTCGGTGGCATGCGTCCTGTCCGTCGGCATCAACTGGGCGACCTTCCTCGCGGCTCTCAAGAGTTCATTTCCCCACGTCGGCATCTCGATACCGACGGGCCACGCGATCGCCGCCACCGCCGCCGGTGGAACCTGCAGCTTCCTTGCGATCCGCATCGCGGTGGCCGCACGGCGATCGAGCCGGAACGTGCTTCTGTCGGGCTCGCTGCTGTCGTTCGGCTTCTCCTGCATGATCTTCATCAGCATGGCGGGAATGGTCAGCCCGTTCTCGCTTTCCTACGACTTGTCCGCCGTGCTGGCCGTGATGGTTCTGGGAGCTGCGCTGTCCAGCTTCGCGATCTGGGAGGGGGGCGGCAGGAAGGGACGCCATACCGACGGCATCGCCGTTCTTCTCGGCGCCGGCGCGTTCACGACCGTGGCGTTCGGATCGCCGGCCGCCGTTCTCTCGTTCGGCGACTGGATGACGGCGGTCGCCCAACCCGACGATCTGACCTCGTCGCCGATCGTCGTGATCGGCGCCGCCGAGGGCGTGGTCGTACTCTTTCTCTGCTTAGTCGGATCGCTGATCGACAACCGCGTCGCAGCGAGAGACGAGCTCGAGGCCGATAGACTGCGTCAGCTGGCCGACAGCACCTTCGAGGCGATTCTGATCCATCGCGGTGGCGTCGTGCTCGACGGCAACGTGGCGTCGACGACGCTGCTCGGCGTTCAGGCAACCGAACTGCCGGGGCGAGAGCTGCGGTCGATCTTGGCGGGAACAGGTCAGATCGTCGAGGCGGCGACCTCTTCCGAAACGGTCGAGAGCGAGATCACCGCCCGTGGCGGTAGGCGCGTGCCGGTCGAGATGCTGTCGCGACCGATCCGGTATCGTGGGGATGCGGCAATCGTCACTGCCCTGCGGGACATCAGCGAGCGGAGAGCGTCCGAGGCCCGGATCCGCTTCATGGCATTGCACGACATGCTGACGGAGCTGCCGAACCGCGTCCTGTTAAAGGAACGCCTAGACGCAGGCATCGCGCAAGCGACTTCGACGAGCGGCATGCTTGCGGTTCTGGCTCTCGACCTCGACGGCTTCAAGCTGGTGAACGATACCTATGGGCATGCCGTCGGCGACGACCTGCTGAAACAGGTCGGACGACGCATACGCAACTGTCTTCGCACGGACGAGTTCGTCGCGCGGATCGGTGGCGACGAGTTCGTCGTCATCCAGCCGGGCGGCAACCAGCCTTCCGGCGGAAGCGATCTCGCGCAGCGGATCATCGCCAGCCTGTCGGAGCCCTTCGATCTGGATGGGCGGCGCGCCACGATCGGCACGAGTATCGGCGTCGCCATCTATCCTGCGAACGCCGACGCACCGGACCTCCTTTTGAAGCGAGCCGATATCGCCCTGTACCGGGCAAAGCACGCGGGTCGCGGATGCTTCCGCTTCTTCGATGCTGAGATCGACCATGAAGTCGATGATCGGCCTCAATTGGAGCAGGAGCTTCGGAAGGCGTTGGCGAACGGCGAGCTGAGCCTTGCCTACCAGCCCATCTCCGATGCCACTGGGCACCCGATCTCCTTCGAGGCATTGATGCGCTGGACGCATCCGGTTCTGGGACCGATCTCGCCGGCCCGATTCATTCCAATCGCTGAGGAACGCAAGCTGATCGTCCACATGGGGGAGTGGGCGTTGCGGGAAGCGTGCCGCAACGCTGCGGCCTGGGCCATTCCATGCCGTGTGGCGGTCAACCTGTCGCCGGTCCAGGTTCTCGAGAAGGGTCTCGTCGCCTTGGTAGGGGCTATCTTGTCTGAAACGGGCCTTGAGGCTGACCGACTGGAGCTCGAGATTACCGAGGGCGTCCTGCTTCAGGACGAGGACGCAGCCTGCGCCGTTATTCAGGATCTCGGTGCGCTTGGCGTGAGAGTCGTTCTCGACGACTTCGGGACCGGCTACTCGAGCCTTTCCTATCTGCACCGCTTCCCGTTCCGAAAGCTGAAGATCGACCGATCCTTCGTGCAGCGCCTGAGCGACGACCAGAGCGCGCGAGCGATCGTGAAGGCGATCATCTCGATGAGCCGCGACCTCGGGATCGCCGTCACGGCCGAGGGCGTGGAGACGCAGGATCATCTTGAGCGTCTGCGCCTGTTGCAGTGCCACGAGTTCCAAGGGTTTCTTTTCAACAAGCCAATGTCCGCCGAGGAGGCGAACGATACCCTGTTGCGCAGAGCAGCCGATGAAGGGCTGCTGAATCTCCAAGCACTTCGCGACGATTTGCGCGGTGCGCATAACGAGCCGAAGATTCGGTTTGCCGTGTAGTTCGGGTTTGGAATTGATCTCGGCGCGTTGACCTGACCTATCGTAAGAGCAGCCTGCCGGTTCGGTCGTGCCCGCTCCTTACGAAATCCTAATCCTTAATCCACCAATGCATGCGCACGCTATCGACCCGTGCAGGGCAGCGTCACATACATCGCTACCCGTCCGAGGCACGCTTCCCCAGTCTGCAGCTCCCTTGAAAGGTTAGTGTCGTGCTCCAGCAGATCACCGACAACAACGGGACGCCGACGGACGTCGAGGCGCTGGACCAGGTGGTCGCGCGCGTCGCGCTCTCGCCCGACGGCGTGATCCTGCGCACCAACGCCCTGTTCCTGGAGATGTTCGACTACCGGGCCTGGGACCTGGCGGGGCGCAGCCGCTCGATCCTTCTGCCGCACGACGACGACGGAAGCGGCGAGGAGGGCGTGCGAGCGGCCTTCCAGGACGGCTTGCCCTATGCCGGCGAGGTTCGGCGCGCCAAGCGCGACGGCACGCCCTTCTGGGCCGAGGCGAGCTACGTGCCGATGCGCGACGGCGAAGGATCGTTGCGAGAGATCGTCGTGTTCCTGCGCGACATCACGGCGGCCAAGACGCGGGCGGCCGACGAGGGCGGGCAGATCGCGGCCATCAACACCTCGCAGGCCGTCATCCACTTCTCGCTCGACGGCACGATCCTGGATGCCAATGCGCTGTTCCTCCGGGCGACGGGCTACGCCCTGAACGAGATCGTCGGGCGCCACCACCGCATGTTCGTCGATCCCCTCGAGGCGGCAGCTAAGGACTACGAGACGTTCTGGACGCGCCTTGGCGCCGGGCAGCACGGATCGGGCGAGTACCGGCGCCTGGGGCGCGACGGGCGCCCCGTCTGGCTGCGCGCCACCTACAACCCGATCCTCGACGCCGCCGGCAAGCCCTTCAAGGTCGTGAAGTACGCGACCGACGTGACCGCCGAGAAGCTGCGCCAAGCCGACCACGAGGGGCAGATCGCCGCGATCCACAAGTCGCAATGCGTGGCGGCCTTCAACCTGGACGGCACGATCAACTACGCCAACCAGAACTTTCTCGAAGCCGTCGGGTACCGCTTCGACGAGATCGAGGGGCGGCACCATCGCATGTTCGTGGACCCGTCCCATGCTCATTCGCTCGAGTACGAGGTGTTCTGGAGCGATCTGGCGGACGGGCGGCATCGGAACGGCGAGTTCCGGCGCATCGGCCGGGACGGTCGCGAGATCTGGCTTCAGGCCATCTACAGCCCCGTGCTCGACCAGGACGGCAAGCCGTTCAAGGTCGTGAAGTACGCGACCGTCATCACGCGCGAGAAGCTGCGCCAGGCCGACCACCAGGGCCAGATCGCGGCCATGCACAAGTCGCAGGCCGTGGTCGCCTTCGCCCTCGACGGCACGATCCAAGACGCTAACGACAACTTCCTTGCGCTTACCGGCTATCGCTTGTCGCAGGTGCGCGGCCAGCACCACGGCATGTTCGTGCCGGAGGCCGAGCGGGACGGCGAGGCGTATACCGCCTTCTGGCGCGATCTCGCCGCCGGCATCCACAAAAGCGGCGAGTTCAAGCGCGTCTGCCGTGATGGGCGCGAGGTGTGGATCCAGGCGAGCTACAACCCGATCTTCGACATGAACGGGCGGCCCTTCAAGGTCGTGAAGAACGCCACCGACATCACCGCCGAGAAGCTGCGCCAGTCGGACTACGAAGGGCAGATCGCGGCGATCGACAAGTCGCAGTGCGTCGTCACCTTCGCGATGGACGGCACGATCCTGGACGCCAACGACAACTTCCTTGCCACCATGGGCTACACCCACGGCGAGGTCGTCGGCCGCCATCATCGCATGTTCGTCGAGCCGACATTCGCGGAGAGCGACCAGTACCGCCAGTTCTGGGACAGTCTGCGCGGTGGCGTGTTCCTGTCCTCGAAGTTCCGGCGTACCGCCAAGGACGGGCAGGAGGTCTGGATCCAGGCCTCCTACAACCCGATCCTCGACCTGAACGGGCAGGCCTTCAAGGTCGTCAAGATCGCGACCGACATCACCGCCGACGTCATGCTCGCTGAGAACCTCACCAAGGCGCAGCGCGAGGTGCTCCAGGACCGTCTCACGGGTCTGCCGAACCGGCTGGGTCTGTCGCGCTTCATGCAGGAGGCTCTGGGCGACCCCGACGGGACGCTGTCGGTCCTCTACCTCGACCTCGACCACTTCAAGCCGATCAACGACACATTCGGCCACCATGTCGGCGACCATGTCCTGCGCGAGATCGCGGCGCGCCTGCGACTGGCGCTGGCGAGCGACCAGCTGGCGGCACGCGTCGGGGGCGACGAGTTCGTGGTGGTGGCGCCGGGCCTCACGCGCGAGGCGGCGGCCGAGCTCGCCGAGCGGCTGATCGCGGTGGTGAGCGACCCGATCCGCCACGAGAAGACGAGCCTGACGGTCGGGCTGTCGATCGGCATCGCGCAGGCACCTAGCGACTCGCTGGATGCCGACGAGCTCCTGCGCCATGCCGACGTCGCGCTCTACCGCTCCAAGGGGGGTCATCGCGGCACGCACTCGTTCTTCTCGGACGCGGCTCCCGGCGAGGAGGCCGAGGCCAATCGCCACCTCGCCCACGAGATGCAGTTCGGCATCAAGGCCGAGCAGTTCGAACTCTTCTTCCGCCCCCGCTTCACGGCCGAGGAGCGCGTCCTCGACGCGGTGGAGGCGCAGATCGAGTGGAGCCATCCCGAGCGCGGTCGCCTGACCGCGCCCGCCTTCATGCTCTTGGCCGAGACGAGCGGTCTCGTCGTGCCTCTCGGCGACTGGGCACTGCGCGCCGCGGCCAAGGCGGCCGTGCAGTGGCCGCTGATCACCGTCAGCGTGCCGGTCTCCTCGGTCCAGCTCGTCAGCGGCGATCTGCCGAGCGCGGTGGCGCTGGCGCTGCGCGAGGCGGGGCTTGCCGCCTCGCGGCTCGAGCTGCGCGTCGCCAAGGGCTTCGGTCGCCTCGACCTGGAGCGCATCCGCGCCGATCTCGGCACGCTTCGCCAGATGGGCGTGCGGGTCGTCGTGGAGGGGCAGGTCGTCGGCGAGGAGCTGACCGGAGGGCGTGAGGGGTGGCCGGTGGACCATGTCGCGATCGACCCGAGGACGCGCAGCGATCTGGAGCGGATCGGTCATGCCAGCGTCGCCGAGATCGCTCGCCTCGAAGCCCTGATCGGTCTGGACCACGATGTGGCCGAAGGGGAGGCGTCGGTCCGCGACATTCTCACCCTGCGGTTGGACCGGAACGCTAAGGTGGTAGCGTTCCTGAACGCCGAGCCTCGATCGGCCGACGCGGTGCGGTCGCTTCTCTCGAAGGCGGCATAAGAGGCATGGAACCCTCGACGCTTCTGCGCATCGCCATCGGTGAGGCCCGGGTCGGCATGTTCGTCCATGCGCTCGACGGCAGCTGGCTGGACAACCCGTTCTGGACGCGCAGCTTCACGCTGGCCAGCAAGGGCGACGTCGCACGCCTGCAACGGAGCCCCGTGCGCAGCCTGTTGATCGATCTGGCGAAGGGGCTCGGTCCCTCGGGCGCCGTTGCGGTGACCGACGAGGGCGGCAGCCGACGCGTTGCCGTCCCGACGCCGATCGCCCGGCCGCGGCTGGCGTCCGCCGAGACGCGCGAGCTGCGCCGAGCGGCCGCCATCCTGCACGAGACGACCCGCGAGTTGCGAAGCCTGTTCGAGGGCGTGAGCTCCGGACGGGGGCTGGATCTGGCGGTCACCCGGGACGTGGTGTCGGACCTGGAGGCGGCGGTGCGTGAGCGCCCGCGGGCGCTTCTGACGGTGACGCGGCTCAAAACCAAGGACGAGTACAGCTACCGGCATTCGGTGGCCGTGTGCGCGCTGGTCACGCACTTTGGGCGCCACCTCGGTCTTGATGCGAGCCTGGTCCGCAACCTCGGACTGGCCGGGCTTCTGCACGACATCGGCAAGGTCGCGATCCCGAGCGCGCTTTTGGGCAAGCCGGGCAAGCTGTCCGACGACGAGATGGCCCTGATGCAAACCCATCCCCAGGCGGGCTACGATCTCCTGCGCGACGAGGCCGACCTGCCGGAGGTCGTGCGCGAGATGTGCCTGCACCACCACGAGCGGATCGATGGCCGGGGCTATCCGGCAGGGTTGTCGGGAGAGGCCATCTCAATGCCCGTGCGCATCCTGTCGATCTGTGACGTCTTCGACGCGGTGACCTCGATCCGGCCCTACAAGGATG
Organism: Aureimonas jatrophae; assembly: GCF_900104035.1. Lineage (GTDB taxonomy): Bacteria > Pseudomonadota > Alphaproteobacteria > Rhizobiales > Rhizobiaceae > Aureimonas > Aureimonas jatrophae. The sequence goes on from NZ_FNIT01000016.1 coordinate 16,946, forward strand.
CCTGGTCGAGCGAGACGGCGCTGGCCCGCATGTCGCAATGGCACGGCCAGTTCGATCCCGTGCTGCTGCTGCGCTTCTTCCAAGGCATCGGCGTGGGATCGACCGGCATGGGCGTCGGCGCCCGGATCGACCATACCGCTCAAGCCCAGCTAGTCGGAATTTCGCATGTTTGAAACTCGCGATAGATATTTGTGATCTGACCATCATACGTCGAACAGACGCCATAGTGGCGCCCGGCGACGCTAGCGCGCCGACTGGCGGATGACCAATCTTGTTGCGACGCTTCGGTATGGCGCGGCCGCGTTGCGATCCTCGCGTCTCCGGTACATGGGCTGCAGGACACGTTGGGTGGCCCCAGCGCGGTCATGATCATCAGCGTAGGAAGCTGTGATAATGAACACCGCCGACGACGCTTTGGTACGGCTCGTTTACTCGTCCAGCATCGCGCCCGGCGTAACCGCTCAGGCCGTGACCGACATCGTGCGCGTATCGACCGAGCGCAATCGCGCGTCCGGCATCACCGGCATGCTGGCGCTCGACGGCACACGAGTTTGCCAGATCTTGGAGGGACCACACGACACGGTCGTCGCTCTACGGCATCATAGCGGTCGATCCTCGCCATTAGGGCGTCGTCGAGCTTGGTCGGAAGTCCATTGAGGTCCGGGCCTACAACTTATGGGGTATGGCCATGCGGTCCATGGCGGAAGCAGCGATGGTTGCGTTCTATCCGTCCGACGGCTTGCCGAGAGCAAGAGTGACAGCGGAGCAGCGATCGATTGAAGCCTTGGGCCGGCATGACACGAAGGCATCCGTCGGCTTCTGACGGGAGCTCTGTGCGTGCTCTGCGGCGATGACGGCAGTCTTCGCTTATGGGGCATTCCTGAAGAGCTGCGCGTTATTGCCGAACTTTTCGACGTCATGTCTTCGTGCTCACGGCGAGTTAAACCGCGCCCTCGAACTCGCGACCGCGACGAAGCCAACCGTCAGTAGGTATCGCACGTCACGGAGTTGTGGCGGCCTTCCCGGCAGGTCGTGGTGGTCGGCGCCTTATACTGCTGACCCCGGAACGGAAAGTCCGGCATTCGACCGTCGGAGGGGCCGCACACATATGACATTCGGTACCACGTCGTGGGACCGGGAACGGTGTCGTCCAGGACGCCGCCGGCGTTGCTGGAGCTGTCAACCACCTGGTACGACCCACCACAGGCGGCGTTCGCTGAACGGAAGCACTGGTCCGAGGAGTCGCTGCACTTGGTCCGGTTCACGCTCTGACCGCTCGGGCCGACGATCGGCGCCTGGTCGTCTGATGCACTGCAACCGGACAAGGCGGCGAAAAGAGCAACGACCACAACCCTACGCATCAACCACACTCCCGACTTGACGCGTGAGAGTTGATCGCAAAGTGTCGTTCCTGTCCAGCGCGTGACACATGCCGGGGAACCACCATGAAACGGATACTGGGCCTTATTGCCGTCCTCGCCGCGCTGTCGACCAGCTTCCCTGCCCTGGCGCAATCGCAGGAGCGCATGCGCTTCCAGGCGGGCAACGACAACGCCCATGCCGAAAGTGCCGTTCGCGGTGACCAGTACCGCGACTACGTCCTCAGCGCGCGGGGTGGCCAGCGGATCTACGTTTCGCTGTCGACGAAAGGCACGGCCTACTTCAACATCCTGCCACCCGGCAGCGACGGCGAGGCGATCTACAACTCCTCCCAGTCGGGCAACGACGGTGGCGTCACGCTTCCGACGTCCGGCGACTACCGGGTGCGGGTCTACCTGATGGGGGCGGACGCCTCCGAGAACAAGCGCGTTTCCTATACCCTGTCCGTCGGCATCAACTGACGGACACCGATGCGTCTCGCGGGCGATCTCGGAAACATCGGTGCAGGATGAAGGCCCCGTAGAGGGCCAGCGGCAGCACCAGAAGCGTGCCGGACAGGAGAAGCGTCAAGCCGCCGATCGGACCGCCATCGTCGGCGATGGGATCGGCGACGTTCGGGGTACTGAGCGTGAGCGTGAAGTCCCAGGCCGCATGGAACAGGATGGCGGGCCATAGCGACTTCGTGCGCACGGCGAGCGCCAGGAAGAACACGCCGCTGAGAGAAGCAGCTACGGCCTGCACGGCGGCGACTTCGAGATCGCCCGTGATCACGCTGTTCAGAAGATGCGCGCCTCCGAACAGGACGCTTGTGGCCAGTACGGCTCGCCATGGCGACAGGCTGGCCCGGAACGCTTGGAAGAGGATGCCGCGGAACATCACCTCCTCCGAGAACCCGACCAGCAGCATGTTGCACGCCAACCGAGCGACGGTGGCGGGCGGTGGAAGACCGGTGGCGATTGCGGCAACCAGGAAGACAACGAGATAGACGGACGGGAGTGCCAGGACGCGCAGCGTCGAGCTTGGATCGGGCGCGTGGAACGAGACATCTCGCCAACCGGCCAGGCGCACCGTGCCGTAGGCCAACAGAGCGGCCAGGCAGATCCACCAGGCAAAACCGGTGTGCAGGCTCTCTTCGACCGCATGGGGCCTATGGGGGCGCCAGTCGCCGAGTAGCGTGACGGCCAGCCAAAGGGCGAGGACACCAACGGCGATGAGGACGCGCCGCGTACCCGTCATGGGATCTCCTTCCACGCCGCGATGACCTGCGGCGCGACCGCGAGAAGGATCAGGAGGAACATCGCGATCGTGCCGAGCAGGATGTGAAGGGCGGCGCGAGCGAAGGCACGAACGCGCCCAACGCCCCTGTGGGTGACGAACCATCCCGTCAGCGTTGTCTGGTACCAGATCAGTCCTGCCAGGAAGATCAGAGTGCCGACCCAATAGGTCGCCTCGGTCGCCAGATGCCCTGTGGTGAGGGCCAGATCGACCGACAGCACGAAGGGCGCGGCCAGGAAGCAGTGGCCGTAGAAGGCGGGCCGGAGCGTTGCGCGCGTCAGCGGTTGGTTCTTCTGGCGCACCGCCTGCACCGCCAGGATCATGGGAAGCAGGCTAAAGGCTGTCGCGCGGAACACCAGAAGGTTGCGCGTGTCGGCGAGCAGGCCGATGGGCGTGTCCTGGTTGGGGGTCAGGCCGATGTCGATCATGTGGGCCAACGCAATCGACAGGAACAGGAAGATCGGCGGGCTGAGCGCGTCGGCGAACTGGTTCTCCGGCGGTCCGGTCAGCTCGCGCTGGGCGTAGTCGAACATCGCAAGGGGGCGACGGATGCAGCGCCACAGCGTGATCGGGTAGAACACGAGCCAGGAGACCAGCTCGTAGAGCAGGGCCTCGACCGACTTGAGGAGGTTCATGAAGTCCATGGACGCGATCCCGCATTTGTTCGAGCCGACGCGCCCTGCAATGGGTGCCGCCAAGCCTAGCATGCATGAAATCAGAGCTACGCCGCTTGTAACGCAGGCCGCAGTGGCGTTCGAGGAATGTCCGGCTCCGGGCACCGCTCAAACAGGGTTGGGCGTCCTAGATGGGTCGAAAGCGGTGGCTTAGCCTACGCGAAGTAACCGGAGATCATCAGGGCGAGAACGGGCTGCTCTCCAGCCGCGACCCGTCGATGGTTCACGAAAGCGATTCCGTCCAGCAACGCCTTGAACTGTTCGGGACACCGAAATGCGAAGTCCTCCGCGTCGTCGATCCGGAGGGCCAGAAGCTCGCCGGGCTGGACTGCCTTGGTCAGCATCCCTGCGCTCGGCTGATCCACGCATGACATGCAATCGATCCAGGCGTCCATGTTCGCGCCGTAGAAAGACGGGAACCCCAAAGCATCGTCGAAGACTTTGTGGAATGAAGCCCAATCCGAAATCAGACCAGTCAGGATCGGCACGAGAACGGTGTTCATCGGGAAGGAATAAAGCTTCCTCGCGGGTCCGCCAATGTCCTCTTTCGGGAATGAACGTCCGGTCTGCGAACGTTTCAGAAGGGTCGTTAGCGGCTGGACCGTTTTTCAGCGTCTGCTTTCCCAGCGCTAAACGGCGCGACCGGGTGGTTAGCTGCCAGGCAGCTTTCGAGCTTGGGAGAGCAGAAGCGGACATGACGTCCGACATCTAAGCCTTGTCCGCCCCCGCTAGGACGCTCAAGGACCGGAAGTGTTCGACCGCAGAGAGCGCTTCGTCGAAGCTGCGGTTGGTCCCAGTCAACGATATCGAGACATCGCCGCGGGTGATCATCCTGTTGAGACCCGCAAAAAGGCTTGCCGGGAAGCGTCCGGGAAACCGACCCCGGTCGCGTAGGTGCAGGATCAGGAACATATTTCCGCGTGCGGAGAAGGGTCTGACATCATCGATCTCGACCCAAGGGATCGTCTGATCGCACCACTCGGGGTAGCGAACACCTTTTGGTCCGATCCGCAGGTGCTCGGTGTTCCCGAAAAGACGTGCAACCCATACAGAACCGAATAGCCCGAAAAGCAGCACACCCGACCACCCTACGATCGTCAGATAGAGGGGATCGTCGCGTTCGGACCCCGGCATCTGACCGAAGGCACCTACCATCGCTAGGCCGATCAGAACGAACCCGAAGCTTGCGACTGCAAGAAGCGCGGTCTTCCAGCGTGACGGATAGGCGACGAAATCGTTCATGCCGGCACACTACCTATCTGACGACTTGCGACCGCTTTTGCTCTTATCATTCGCCAAGCGAGTGGTCTTCCATGGGTCGATAGCTGCCAAGAGTTCGCGTTGCCGTCGCGCGGCCCCTTCGATCATGCCTCGCAATCAGGCACGTCCGGGTCGAGCTCAAGCTTCACCGCCTGGCTGATGGCCCGGTAGACGCTAGTCCTCCCGATACCGAGCGCCTTGGCGATTTGTGTCGGCCCCTCCCCTTGCGCATGGCGGCGCCGGATCTCCTCGTCGGGCACCGACTTCACGCGGCCGACCCCTGCATAGATGCCGCGCACCTTGGCCGCCTCGATCCCAGCGCGCTGGCGCTCCAGAATGAACTTGCGCTCCATCTCGGCCACCATGCCAAGCACTGTCACGACGATGCGCCCGACATCGCCCCCTGTGGTGAGTTCGGGATCGAGGATGCGCAAGGACGCGCCGCGCTGGTCGAGCTCGTGGACGAGGTTCAGGACGTCGCGCGTCGAACGGCCAAGACGGTCAAGGCGCACCACCACCAGCTCGTCGCCTTCGCGCAGGAACTGCATGACGGTCGCAAGCTCCGGTCGATCGTCGGCCGACTTGCCGGACAGTTTTTCGGAGCGGACCACCTGGCAGCCGGCGGCGGTCAGCTTCTCGAGCTGGATGGTGAGGTCCTGGTCGGTGGAGGACACACGGGCGTAGCCGAAACGGGGCATAGGCGGGTCGATTTCGTACCAAAAGGGTGGCTCGGACGGTCGACTTGTACCAGAACCCAGAACCGACCGCTACGGTACGGTTGGCAGCGTTCCATCCTACTGCCCCGTAGCGGTATACCGATCTAGCGCATCAACGGTGCGTCCTTGATCGCATTGTGACATATGAGACGACAGTACCCTTCCAGCTTTGTGATTTCATGCCGTTCGTGCCATCAACGGGTAAATGCCATTCCGATCATAGGCACCGAGGTTCCTTCATGTCCGCAGTCGACACCGTGACCGATGTTCGCGTCAGTGCGAACGGACGAATGGTCCTACCGCTCGCCGTGCGCAAGGCGATGGGTCTGTCCGGGGAGGCGCGCGTGATCGTAACCGTGGAGGGCGACGAGGTGCGCCTGTCGCCGATCAAGCATGTGGTGACGCGCCTGCAAGGGCTCTACCGCGAGCACGCCACCAACGACGCCGATACGGACGCCTTCCTGGAGGAGCGTCGCCAGGACGAGGGTGCGGAACGTTGAGCGCGCGCATCGTCTTCGACACCTCGGCCGTGATCGCGCTTTTGCGCGACGAGGCTGGTGCCGAGAAGGTCGCCCCCTTCGTCGGTCAAGCCGCCATGTCGGCGGTGAACCTTCAAGAGCTGGTCAAGGGCCTGCTTACGCGTGGCCTCGCGCTAGCGGTCATTGAGGAGATCGTCTCGGACCTGCGCCTGGAGATCCACGATCACGACCGCGCGGCCGCGTTCGCGGCGGCCGCCCTCGTCGAGGCGACGAAGGAGCATGGCAGTGGCCTGGGCGATCGCTCCTGCATGGCGCTCGCCATCCAGCTCGGCATCCCGGTCCTGACGGCCGACAAGGCGTGGGGGAAGGTGAAGGTCGAAGGGTTGCGGGTCGAGACGGTCCGATAGGGGTGGTTAGCGGTCTGTCAGCTTTGCGTCAGTGTTAAACCAAAGCTGCCGTCTAGCCGGCGCCGCCGCGTCGATGACGCTGCCGTAGAGGCCCGCCCGTTTCAGCGGCGATGCGCTCACCGATGCCTTCGCCGGGGTCCGCACCAGGCGGCGGACCGACGCGCCTCGGTCCGACAGGAGGTGGCCGATCCGTCCGCCCACATGAGCCGTTGCGCCGGCTACCAAGTAGCCTTCGCTCGTCTCCCTTTTCCGCTCGCTGTGGATGGTACCGGGTCCGGTCAAGACCGGGCCCGGTACCGCTGGAGTTGCGTCAGCCAATCGCCGCCTTCACGGAGGTGGCGAGCGGGGTGGTCGGGCGGCCGATGAGCTTCGACAACTGACGTCCGTCGTCGAACAGCGCGCCCCGCGAGGCGGCTACGTCCCACCCGGCGACCGCCTCGGCAAAGAAGTCTGGCAGGCCGAAGCCCTTGAGGGCGGCGGCGTAATCGGCCTGCGGCAAGTTCTTGTAGGGAATGTCGCGGCCGCTCTGGCGGGAGATCTCGGCCGCGAGTTCGGGCAGCGTCCAGGCCGTGTCGCCGGCCAGCTCGTAGGCCTTGCCGGCGTGGCCGTCCTGCGTGGCGGCGACGGCAGCCGCCTCGGCGTAGTCGGCGCGGGCCGCCGACGACACGCGGGCGTCACCCGCACTGCCGATCAAGGCCCCACCCTGAAGGGCACCGGGCACCGAGCCCATATAGTTCTCGGTGTACCAGCCGTTGCGGAGCACGGTCACCGGCAGGCCGGAGGCGGCAAGGTCGCGCTCGGTTTCGACATGCTCGGCCGCAAGGTCAAGCGACGACGTGTCGGCATGAAGGAGGCTCGTGTAGACGATGCGACCGACCCCGGCTGCCTTGGCGGCCTCGATTACGTTGTGGTGCTGCACAGCACGCTGCCCGATCTCGCTCGATGAGATCAGGACGAGCGTGTCGACGCCCGACAGCGCGGCTCCCAGCGTTACTGGCCGAGCATAGTCGAAGGCGCGGGTCTCGAGGCCGAGGTCGGCTGCCTTCTCGGGCGAGCGGACGAGTGCGACGATCTCGCCGGCTGAGGTCTTGGCCTTCAGGCTCTCGACGACGAGGCGGCCAAGTTGGCCGTTGGCACCTGTGACGGCGATGGTCATGGGACAGTCCTTCCTGTTGTGGTTGGCGTTGGCGAGGAAACTGGCGAAGGGGACGAGCGATCAGCCGCCGTAGCGCGTCATCACCATCGTGTCGGGCTCGATCAGCGGCATGAACTCGCCGGCCGCGGTCGCATTCGCGAAGCTGTTCATCGAGGCTTGGGCGTCGTCGACCGAGTGTTAGTGCACGATGGTCGCCCAGCTTCGGTCGGCGTCCGGTGGTGACTTGCGGCTCAGTAAGCCCGGCTGCTTGGCGACATGCCGGAGCTGGCCGCGGTCGCGACCGCGACGGTCGACAGCACCGCGGCGGTAGCGAGGGAGACGATAAGTTTCATCCGCGTTCTCCTTGCACTTTGGGGGGCCGGGTTGAGCCTGAGGTTGCTCAAGCCGCCGTAATGACGAGACGGGTCCCCCAGGGGTCGACGACCTCCAGGCGCGGATTCGACGTGTCCAAGGAACCGGGCTGCCCGCGCTCGCGGACGGCGGAGAGAGCTTGCGGCTCGGCGAGGAGATGGACTTCGGAGAGCCCCGTGGTCCGGCCGGGCCGCACGCCTGCGCCCCGGCTGTTCCAGACGTTGGTGCCGATGTGATGGTGGTAGCCGCCTGACCCCAGGAATGTGGCGCCGGGATAGTGACAGGCGACGTCGAAGCCGAGCATGCCGGCGTAGAACGCCTCGGCCTTGGCCAGGTCGCCGACCTGAAGGTGCACGTGGCCGACGATCGTGCCCTCCGGCATCCCTTGGAAAGCGGCTCCGTCTGCCTCGGCCATGAGGCTGGCCACGTCGAGCCTCTTCGTCGCCATCTCGACGAACCCGGCTGCATCGAGCGTCCACTCCTCGCTGGGCCTGTCGCGGTAGACCTCGATGCCGTTGCCCTCCGGGTCGGACAGGTAGACTGCCTCGCTCACAAGGTGGTCCGACGCTCCCTCGAGGGGGGCTTGGATCTCGGAAGCGTGCCGGAGCCAGCCGGCGAGAGCCGCGCGGTTCGGCAACAGGAATGCGGTGTGGAACAGGCCGGCATCGCGACGGTCGGCAGGGCTTGCCTCTGGGTCGCGGCGCAGTTCTAGTAGGGTCCGGCCCGCCACGCCCAGCTTGTGGCGGCCGGCGAGCAGTTCCACGGGACGCAGGCCGACCACGTCCTGGTAGAAGCGGCTGACGCGGTCGAGATCGCGCACGTTCAGCGTCACGCTGGCAATGCGGACCGGGGCATCGGCGGAGGTAATGCCCGAAGGCACGGCGGTGGCCGCGGGAAGTCCGAGCGTGTTCGCGCCCACGACGGTTGCGATGGTGGACATGACAGTGCGCCTTGTCAGCTTGGTGGATCGGATCGGTTCGTGGGGAGGATCGGACGTGGGTTCGATCAGCGGATCGAGGGGGTCGCGACGACGGAGGCCCTGCCCGAGGGGCGCAGTGCATGGGCGCCGTCACCGATCAGCGCCTGCACCACCAGCGCGAGGGCCCAGAAAGCCGGATACTCCCAACCCCCGTTCGGGTTGCTGAAGAAGAAGCCGTTGGCGCCGTGCACGGTCACGATGGTGCCGAGGATCAGAGGGACGAGTGCGAGCGCCACGACCCTGGTGTGGATCCCGAGGATCAACGCCAACCCGCCAAGGGCCTCGGCAACCATGACCACGTAGGCCAGTGCGGGTGGCAGCCCGATCGAGCCAAAGAAGCCTGCCGTGCCGGCGGGCGTGAAGACGAACAGTTTCAGTCCGAGATGGGCAAGAAACAGAAAGCCGAGAGCGACGCGCAGAAGCGCGGCACCGTACTCGGTGGAGGTGGGACGGTTCATGGCGGTCGCTCCTTGTTGCATGTAGAAGCTATCCATTCCGCCTGAAGTTGATAATGCTTTATCCGTAGCAATCACCTTCAACTGAGATTGGGAGATCATGGCGGATCGACTGACCGGAATCGAGGTGTTCGTCACGGCGCTGCGGCTGGGCGGCCTGTCGGCGGCCGCGCGCAGCATGGGCATGTCGCCGGCCATGGCGGCGCGCCATCTCGCCGACCTGGAAGCGCGGTTGGGCACCACGCTCGTGAACCGGACCACGCGGCGCCTGTCGCTCACCGAAGCGGGGGCGGATTACCTCGACCGCGCCGAGCGCTTACTCGCGGACCTTCGGGAAGCCGACGCGGAGGCGTCGGCCCGTTCCGTGTCGATCGAGGGCCTGCTGCGGGTGGCGGCGCCCGCGACCTTCGGCGTCATGCACTTGGCCGGCCTCGTCCCCGAGTTCAGGAAGCGTCATCCTCGCGTAACGGTCGAGTTCGGCTTCAGCGACCGTTACGTCGACCTTCTGGAGGAGCGCTGGGACGTTGCGGTCCGGATCGGGCGCCTGGCCGACAGCAGCCTCCTTGCGCGACGTCTTGCCCCGATGCACCTCGCCGTCTCAGCGTCCCCGAAGTATCTCGCCGACCGGGGCACGCCGCGCGTCGTGGCCGAGCTAATCAATCATGATTGCCTCGGCTACACCTTCGCCAGCGGGGTAGGCACGTCCACCTGGAACTTTGGGCCGGACGGCGCGATCCGTGTTCCGGTCCGCGGCAGCCTGCACGCCAACAACGGCGAGGGGCTGGTTCGGGCAGCCGCAGCGGGCCTTGGTCTCGTATACGGTCCGCGCTTCATTGCCGCCGAAGCGCTACGCAATGGCGCGCTGGTCGAGGTGACCCTGGACGTGCCGCTGATGGACCTGGGCGCGGTTGCCGTCATCACCCACCCCAATCGCCGGCCTGCCGCCAAAACGAGAGCCTGGATCGACTATTTGGTCGGCGTTGTCCCAGCCATGGCCACCGATTGGTAGGAACAGTCGGACCCGCAAATCGAACGGATCCTGCAAAAGACCGCCATCACGCTCGTCGTCCACCGATCTGGACGAACGACCGCTTCCGGGTGTCCGCGACTGCTCTGTAGATGACTTAGAGGGATCGATAGCGGAGGGCCGGTAGCCCAGCGTTGCGGTCGGTGGCACTACTGGGGTCGACCAGCCAGGTTTCGGTACGCCTTCCGACATCACAGTCCGGCAGATCGCACTGCCAGTAGCGGCATTACGCTTGATCCCTTGATGCTCGCCATTCGGTGTCATCCCGAAAGAGAAGCCGTCAACAAAGCAGGAATCACCCTGTCGGTGAGCCGTTCGTTGTAAGAGAGGTCGAGAACTGAAGGGAACGGCGAAACAATCCGTTGACGCCGTTCCTCGAATTACAACCCCTTCGACGTTGTCGTAAGCTTGTTGCGGTTATCTGGGAGCGACTCGAAGGGACGCACCAGCATGGCAGCCTACATCCAGGACACGATCCGCAACGAAGAAGCGCGTTTGAACGCGCTTCGCGATCTCAACCTTCTGGACACGTCGCCTAGCGATAGCTTCGACCGCCTGACGCGACTTGCGAGCAAGTTGCTCGACGCGCCCGTTTCCACCATCTCGCTGACGGATCGCGACCGCCAGTGGTTCAAGTCGAAGGTGGGAGTGGACATCACAGAGATTCCCCGTAAGCAGGCTCCGTGCAGCTACGCGATCGGTGACAACGGCATCTTCGTCGTGCCCGACCTACAAGCCGATCCGCGGTTCATTGGCAGTCCGCTTGCTCAGGCGGGCATCCGGTTCTACGCGGGCGCGCCGCTCTTTACGCGCCAGGGCTACGGCCTCGGCACCCTCTGCGTCGTGGACGATAAGGTGCGTGAGCTCGACGACGAAGGCCGACAAGTGCTGCGCGATCTTGCAGGCATGGTGATGAGCCAGATCGAGCTCAGCAGCACCATCGGCCGTTCCGACGCAGTCACAGGCCTGCCGAACCAACATCAGATGTTCGAAGATATTGAGGATCTCGCCCGTCTTCATCCGGGTGAGACCGCGACAGGGTTGATGTTCGATCTCGTGTCCCAAAGGCAGTCGAATCAGGGACAGCGGGTGCTGGGCTCCAGTTTTACCGAGGCCCTCGTTCGCGGCGGTGCGTCGCGCCTGCGCCAGAACCTGGGCAATTCGTCTCGGCTCTACCACGTCGGTCCCACGAGGCTGGCAGTCTTGGTCACGCCAGAGTTCGGGGGCGACCCTGACGCCCTGATCCATTCCCTGGCAAACCTTCTCCGCGCGCCCGTTGAATGCGACGGCATCCCGGTGACGCCGACCTTGGCTGTCGGGTCCTGCCTCTTCCAGCTTGACGAACTATCCCCCCGCGATGCGTTAAGGCGGATGCTGAATGCCGTCGAGGACGCGGCGCTGTCCGAAAACGGCTACGCCGATTATTCGCCAGGACACGACCTTCGTCATGCCCGCAGCTTCATGCTGCTCAATGACTTTCGGGCGGCACTGGAGACACCAGGCCAGCTCCGCCTCGACTACCAGCCTCGTGTCGATCTCGCTAGCGGAGCGTGCAGTGGCGTCGAGGCCCTTCTGCGTTGGACCCATCCGCAGCTTGGCCCGGTCCCGCCCTTCGACTTCATCCCTGATGTCGAGCAGACGGCCTTCGCGAAGCCTTTGACGGAATGGGTGGCCCGGACCGCCCTTGCGCAGATCGTGGAATGGCGGGCAAAGGGCATCGATCTCAAGGTCTCGATCAACGTCTCGGCGCGGAACCTCGACGAGCCGGACTTTGCCGAACGCATGCTCGAGCTTATCCGGGTTGCAGGGGCAGATCCTGCGATGCTGGAGCTGGAGTTCACCGAAAGCGCGGTCGCAAGGAACGGCACGCTTGTCGTTCGTCAGCTTCAGGCGATGCGCGATGCAGGCATCACCATTGCGATCGACGACTTCGGGAGTGGCTACAGCAATCTCTCCTACCTTCAGAAGCTCCCGGCCTCGATCCTGAAGGTAGACCGGACATTCATCGCCGAGCTGGAGACGTCGGAGCGCGACCAAACGCTGGTGCGATCCGTTATCGAGATGGCCCACCAGCTCGGCTACCGGGTGGTTGCGGAAGGTATCGAGACGCAGGAAACCTATGACCTCGTACGGTCCTGGGGATGTGCTGAAGGGCAGGGCTACCTCATGGCAAAGCCAATGACTGCGGCAACGCTCACAGAATGGCTATCGCCGAGGTGTCTCTCCGCAGTGGCCTGATAAAGGGCGGGAGCTGACGCTGACGCAGGCTTAATCAATGCCCCGTTAGAGGCGAAGGGCGGGGCTTGGTTCATTCCGCTGATTCCCGATGGCTTCAAGGACATCCATGACGGACAACCAGCGCGAATCGTTGCGCCAGAAGGCTCTGGCGGAAATCGCCCTTCTCGACACGCCGCCCGAGCGCGAGTTCGATGCGTTGGCGAGGCTTGCGCAGCGCATGTTGGGCACAAGCATGTCATCGGTGACATTGATCGACCCCGAGAGGCAGTGGTTCAAGGCGCGTTGCGGGCCGCTTGCGCCTTGGACGGAGCGCGGGCCTGCCCTGTGCACCGCCGTGTTTGAGAGCGAAGCCCCGGTGACGGTGTCGGACGCGAGCCTCGATCCGCGATTTGGGGACAGCCGGTTCGTGACAGGCGAGCCGCATATCCGCTTCTATGCCGGGGTGCCGGTCGGCGTGCGTCAGGCGAACGGTGACAACGTGACGATCGGCACGCTCTGCGTCCTTGACGACAAGCCGCGCGAGCCGACCGACGAGGACCTGACTGTCCTGTCCGAACTGGCCTGCCTTGCAGAGGCTTTGATCGAAGCGCGGGCCGTCGCGTTGTGGGCGGCCGAAGCCGCCGAGCGGCAGCGCCTTGCGGTGGAGCGACTGGAGCGCGAGCGCCGGCAGTTCAAGCAGGCCGAGCACATGGCGGACATGGGCTCGTGGCGCTACGACATCGCTTCGAACACGACGTCCTGGTCGGACGGGGTCTTCGCCATTCATGAGTTGCCAATCAGCGCTGGCGTGCCAACCGCCGAGATCCTGAACTTCTTCCCGGAACCCGATCGCACGGCGTTTCTGGATGCCGTCATGCGGACGCTCAATACGGGTGAGCCGTTCGAGATGGATACCGACTTCATGACCGCAAAGGGACGGTGGCGGCGTGTGCGCGTTTCCTGCGAGATCGAGTTGTCCAAGGGTCAGCCGGTCGCCTTGATCGGCGTGATCCAGGATGTCAGCGATCGTCATCTGATGGAGGAAACGCTGCGGCGCCAAGCCCGGACCGACAGTCTGACCGGGCTTGCCAACCGAGCCGAATTCTATCGCGTGCTCGACGCACGCCTACGCGAAGCCCGCTCTGCTGGCAACGAGCTTGCGGTGCTCCTCATCGATCTCGACAGGTTCAAGGGCGTCAACGACGCGCTCGGCCATGCGGCAGGTGACGACGTGCTGCGGAAGGTCGCCGATCGTCTCCGTCAGCCCTGCTACGAGGGTTGGTTCTCTGGTCGCTTGGGGGGCGACGAGTTTGCGATCGTCGTGCCCACTAGTTTCGACCACCGAAGACTTTCGCCCATGATCGACCGCTTGCTGCGCGATCTCGACATCCTCACGTCCATGGCAGGGCATATCGCTCGCGTCACTGGAACGGTAGGGATCGCCTGGTCGGGCACGACGGATGGCGACGGCGACACGCTGCTTCGTCAAGCAGATGCGGCTCTTTACACAGCCAAGCGGGCCCGCAAGGGAACGGCGCAGACCTATATATCCAGTAGTTTCATTGACGGGCTTACAGGGTAGGCCAGACCTGGGTCGGCTTCTGGGATGCCGAGAATGAGGCTGAGAATGGCTCGGCAGGGCCGGATGCGGATGGACCGCGTCCGGGTGTCCGCTTCTCCGGCGCCGATTGGCCCAACCGGGTGGTTTGCCGACAGTCCGCTTTCGGTGCATGGGAGCAGAAAACGGACGTAGCGTTCATCGATCGCAGGATGTCGGATGGACGGCATAGGCTGAGCATTTCGGTATAGCAGCTCAGCCTTGCTTGCTAAGTTTGCCTATGCGATGAGCCGCTTGTCGCAACGACGTGATTGCGTTCCGCAAAGCGCCTCGAACGCTGCGAACCGCATCGGCTTGCCGAACAGGTAGCCTTGCGCTTCGGCAACGCGTCCGCGCAGACGATCCGCCTGACCCGGTGTCTCGATGCCTTCCGCGATGACGTCGAGCCGGCAGCCTTGCGCCATGCGCACGATCGCATCGACGATGCCCTGGTCCTTCTCGTCCGTCTCGATGTCGCGAATGAACGATCGGTCGATCTTCAGTCGGGTGATGGGAAGCGTCTTGAGCATCGTCAGCGACGCGAAGCCGGTTCCGAAGTCGTCGAAGGCGATGGCCACGTCCATGGCGCGCAGACGGGACAGGTTGGCCTCGATCACCCGCTCGTTGCGCAGGACGATGTTCTCGGTGATCTCGAGCTCCAGCGCGCTCGCGGGCAGACCTGTCGCTCGAAGGACGTCCTCGACCTGCTGGACGAAGCCGGGGGCCCGCAGCTGCGCGGCGAACAGGTTCACACCGATGCGAAAGTCGGCTTGTCCGGCGTTGCGCAACCGCATGGCGTCCCGGCAGGCCGTCCGCAGGATCCAGTCGCCGACCGGCAAAGCCAGATGGCCGGCTTCCAGGACCGACAGGAAGGCTGCCGGCGACAGCACGCCCACGTAAGGGTAGTTCCAGCGGATCAACGCTTCCGCACCGACGATGCGGCCATCGTCCAGCGCGACCTGCGGCTGGTAGTAGAGCTCGAAGTGCCGCCCGTCCCACGCTTCCTGCAGGTCCTCGGCAACGCCGCGTCGGTCGTTCGAAGCCTGTCGCAGTTCGGGTGTGAACAATCTGACGCGCGCCCGGCCGTTCGCCTTCGCGTCGTAGAGCGCAAGGTCCGCGCCAGCCAGCAGATCCGCTACGCCGATGGGCTCGACCTGCGAAGGCATGACCCCGACGCTGGCCGAGATGTGAGCGATCTGGTGCTCGACCGTGATCGGCTCCTCGATCGCCTCGATGATGCGTTGGGCGACCGCCGTCGCCCGCAACGGGTCCGCGCTGCCATGCAGCAGGACGGCGAACTCGTCGCCGCCCAGGCGAGCCACGAGGTGCGGGGGCTCGATCAGGGTCCGCACGCGCTCGGCCACCACGCGCAGGACCGCGTCGCCGCCCGCATGGCCGAGCGCGTCGTTGACGCCCTTGAAGCCATCCAGATCGACGACGAGAAGCGAGAAGGGCGAGCCGTCCGCCAGGTTCCGCGCCACCAGCTCGGCAAGCGTGTCGTGGAAGAGGGGACGGTTGGCGAGGCCCGTCAACGCATCCGAGAAGGCGAGCGTGCGGATGCGCGCCTCGCTGCGCAGGCGCTCTCGCTGGTCGCGAAAGGCGATGACGGTCTGCAGGCGTCCCGCCAGCCGCACGTCGCTGCGCAACACGCGAACGGGCACGAGGTCGCCGAAGACCGACAGGAGATCGGCATCGGTCTCCTCGCGCTCGGGCAGGCTCAGGCAGTCGAGCTTGGGCAGAAGCGTGCCGAGCGTCATGCCCGTCAGCTCGGCCCGCCGGAAACCCGACAGCTTGGCGAGGCTGTCGTTGGCGGTGATGATCCGCTCTCCCTCGCAGATCGCGAGACCCTCCAGCGCGAGGTTGGCGAGTTCTCCGAGGCGCATGCGTTCGGTGCGCAGCTTGGCCTTGGCGTTGAGGGTCAGTCGCACGCCGACAACGGCAATCGACAGAAGACCGAACGACACGATCGCGACGATCGGGGCCAGATGCTCGGGCGCGACCGTCCATGCGGGAAGCGGGACGCGGGGGTCGAACTGCAGGGTCATCGCGGCCATGCCCCCCAGATGCAGGATGCCGATGCCGGATACCAGCAAGGGCGCGCCCATCAGGTTGACCATCCGCTTGCGCTCGACGGACGCCAGCGTCGCCAGCCCGAACAAGGGCAGACTGATCAGGATGGTCGTCGCGACGAGTTCATGGTCCCAGTAAACATAGCCGCGCACGACGTAGGCCGCCTGACCGACATAGTGGAGGACCGTGACGCCGAGGCCGATCACGACACCGCCGCCAAAGCGTCGCCAGCGCTCGCGCCGTCCCAGCGTCAGCATCAGTCCGGCCCCGATGCCGAGGATGGCCAGCACGAGCGAGAGCACTGTTGTGACGGGCTCGAAGCCGGACTGCATGCCGGGCTGGAAGGCGAGCAGGGCCACCATGTGGGTGGCCCAGGCCGTGCAGCCGGAGGCGACGAGCGACAGGACAGCCCATTTGCGCCGCGCCGCGCCTTCGCACCGTCCTGCCTGCCGGGCAACCGAGAACGATCCGTGCACGCCGATCACGCAGACGATGGCCGCCAGCGTCAGCAAGGTCGGATCGTTCAGGACGCCAAGGCAGGTGAGTAGCAGATCCACGCAGGATACCTCCCGCACGGAACGGTAAGGAGCCGGGGTTAAGAACTCGACCGCGAAGGCCTCTCACATCGTCTGCCAGATCTATATTGTCTGTTCATGATCCTGATCGATGTATCGCGCGGATGCCAGCTGCAATTCATGCGGGTGACACTCACAACCGATAATGATTGGCAAGCGAACTAACCAAATACGAACTGTTATTGATGCGAGCGAAGTCTGAGGGTGACTACGTAGCGGAGCCGGTCACAACAGCCCCTGCCACGCCATAACGCGTCCAACTAGTCGCGTTCTGGATTCCCTCACATGCGTTTCACCATCAAGACCAAGCTAGCCCTCAGCTTCGGTGCCGTCCTCTTCCTGTCAGCTGCCGCCGGCGTGTTCGGTATCCGCAGTCTTCAGTCCACCAACGACGTCTTGACTGACTTCGCCGAGCGGCCCTTCCAGCAAGTGCAGTCGATCGAGGTCATGCAAGTCGAACTGCAGGTCGCCCGGCGATCCATCCTGCGGGCGATGCTTGCAACCGATGCCACCGAATTGGCTCCCATCCGCCAAGGCTACGACGACGCCTGGGCGAATAGCGATCAGCAGCTGCAGCGCTATCTCAGCGCCGTCCAGAGCGCGAGCGGCAAGGCGGAGGTGGCGGACCTTGCGCCTCTGCTGCAGACGACGAAAGCCATCACCGACCAAGCCTTCGATCTGGCGGCGAAGGCTCGACTCACGCCAGGACGAGATGCCTCGAACCAAACGCAGGCTGAGGTAGGTACTGCCAACTGGGGCGCGGATGCGCTGGCCTTCATCAATGACCAGCAGATCCCGGCTGCCACCAAGGCAAGCGATCGTCTGACTCAGCTCCACGAGCGAGCGCAGGGGCGGGCCGCAAGCTTCCTTGCCGAGGCTGCGGCCACCTATAGCTGGACGCGTACGCTTCTGATCGCGCTTGTGGCGGGGGCCTTCTCCATCGGCGTCCTGGCCGCGTGGTTCCTGGCCCGATCCGTCCTTCGCGGCTTGTCTGTCGTGGGTGAGAACGTCAGCCGCATCGGATCGGGCGACATCTCGCATCGGATCGTCCACAAGCGTCGTGACGAGATCGGCGACCTCCTGACCGAGCTTTGCCAGATGCGACTGCATTTGAACGAGATCGTCGGCGACGTCCGTGCATCGGCCGCTCAGGTCGCGTCGGGCTCGACGCAGTCGGCCGCCACGGCCGACCAGCTGTCGTCCGGTTCGACGGAGCAGGCGGCCGCCAGCGAGGAAGCGTCGGCTGCGATCGAGGAGATGACGGCAAACGTTCGTCAGAATGCCGACAATGCCGGCCAGACCGAGAAGATCGCAACGCAGGCGGCATCGCGAGCCGAGAAGACGGGGGGCGCCGTGTCGGCGTCCGTTGGCGCGATGCGGACGATCGCAGAGCGCATTCAGGTCATCCAGGAGATCGCCCGTCAGACCGACCTTCTTGCCCTCAACGCGGCGATCGAAGCGGCTCGTGCTGGGGTCCACGGGAAGGGCTTTGCCGTTGTAGCCTCCGAGGTGCGCAAGCTTGCCGAGCGGAGCCAGGGGGCTGCTACGGAGATCGGGCAGCTCTCGCAGGAGACGCTGGTGGCATCGGAAGAGGCCGGGCGAATGCTGGACGCCTTGGTTCCCGACATCAACCGCACGGCGGAACTTGTCTCCGAGATCTCGGCGGCCTGCCGTGAGCAATCGGTCGGCATCGAGCAGATCAACCAAGCCATTCAACAGTTGGATCAGGTCACGCAAGCCAATGCCGGGGCGGCCAACGAGATGGCGGCAACCTCGGGCCAACTGTCGGAGGAGGCAGCGCGGCTGAACGAGCGGGCTGGCTTCTTCACCTTGGAGGAGACCAAGAACGCTTCCGTCACTCCGGTACAGTCACGCCCTCCGATCTCCGTCACGCCGCTTTCTAACCGTCCGGTCCATGCCATGCAGGAGCGGGCAGCGCAGTTCGCTTCCTCGAGCCATGACGGTCGCTCGCCGTCGGGTGCCGTTCAGCCAACCGTTGGTCGCGATCGGGGCTTCGAGCTGCACCTGGCGGATGAGGGGTTCGAGCGTATGAGCGGCTGACGAAGTTCGGCTGCGTATGTGGGATGGGAACGGACCGTTAAGTCGGGCTGCGTAGTTTCCCATGACGTCGGGGAAGACTTTGGTATGACGCGCACGAACATACCAGCCTACCGAGACCTACCCGACGATGTGGTCGCCGACCTGACGGCCCGCATGTACGAGTCGCGCACCGGCGTCCGGTGGATGGTCCTCATCGCCGTCGCGCCGACGGTTGCAGCCGTCCACCAGTCGCCGTCCCGCGCATTGATCCTCAGCGCGATTGCTGTCTGGCTCGCCTGCATCGTTCGGATTGCTGTCGCCGAGACCTACGAGTGGCTCGGTGACCGATCGCAGTCGAGGCCCAACCAGATCCGTTGGCAAACGGCCTACGGCATCGGCGGCATTGGCCTCTCGGTCGCGTTCGCCGCGTTCACTGCTCTTGTGATCCTTGGCGGCGACTCGCCGATGCTGAATTGGGCGCTCGCGACCGCAGTGGGCATGGCGTATGGCCCGATTCCCTACGTCGCCCTGCAGCCCAAGGTGGGATATCCGCAAACGACAATCCCGCTGGCCGTGCCGGCAATCTTTCTGACGACGTTGAACGATACCACCAGCACGTATCTCGCCGTCTCGATGATTGTCGGCATCGTATCGGTGCTGGGACACTGCCGTCTGCAGTACGCACGAGCGGTCGAGGCGTTGCTGGACCGTCGCTCCGTCGATCGGCTCGCGACGACGGATCCTCTGACCGGCCTTTGGAACCGCCGTCAGCTCGAAGCGGTCGTGCGGCAGGCGCTTCAGGAGAAGCTCGATGGTCTCCACTGGCTCGGCATCGATCTCGATCGGTTCAAGTCCGTCAACGACACGTTGGGGCACGAGTCGGGGGACCTGGTCTTGCGTGCCGCGGCGCAACGAATCACGGTGATCGCAGGAGACGACGCGTTCGTGGCGCGGGTCGGCGGGGACGAGTTCGTCGTGCTTCTGTCCGGCGATCGCCATCGGGCCCGCATGGTGTCCGAGCGGATCTCGGACGCGCTGGGAACATCGATCACTGTACCGCAGGGGACCGCTCGCATCGGCGCGAGCGTGGGCGTCACGGCGATCTGTCCGCACGACACGATCGACGGGATCGCCCGCCGCGCAGACGAGCGCATGTATGCTCACAAGGCTGGAATGAGGGCGGCCGCTTGAACCAGTATCCGTGTCATCACGATCCCAGACACCTGGAATGTCCGGTTTGGGGAAAGTGTTGAAACGCCGGAGGTGTCTGAGTTGGGTCGAAACCAGTCCAACGGCGCCCCGCGAGTTCAGCGGATCAACGAATGCTCAAGCGAGGGACAATCGGGGTCCAGCCTGTGATCGGCTTCAGAAGGGCATTAGGGTGTCGGTCAGCGCCATGTGCCCGACCAGTCCGATGGGAGGTCCGAAGGCCGCGAGGAAGTGCGTCCACCGAACGACGCGGACGACCGTCCGTGTCCACTTCCAACCGCGCCTGCGGGCCTGCCACTCGACCAGCCCGCAGACGAGTATGGACGGGACATACGTCATGGCTGCGAAGTAGCCGACGATCCACCAAGCCATGTACGCGTCGCCCGGGTCGAGGCTGCCTGGGATGGCAACCGCCAGCATGAGGCCGGCAACAGGCAGGCTGAGGAGCGCGACGTAGGGGATGCCGTCGAGCATGGCGCGCAGCCCATCCAGGATCTCCCTGCGGGTAGCGACGGGGACCATCAGAACGGCTGCCATGCCGGTGGCAGGGCGATCGAGGCGAAGAGCGCGCCGATCGGCCCGTACACCGCCAGGAAGTGCGCCCAGCGGAACAGGCGGACGCCGATGCGGAGCCGCCACCAGCCGCGTCGTCGCGACAACCACTCGACCAGTGCGCAGACGGCCATGGACGGCGCGTAGAGGACGGTCGCGATCATACCCCGAGTCCACCAGATCTCGTAGACGCTGTCGGGGTTCGACACGCCTGGCGTACCCAGCGCCCATGCGCCGAACACGAACGGAAGGGCCAGCAGCACGAGGTAGGGAACGAGGTCCAGCGCGTCGCCGAGGCTGCGCAGGACGTCCCGAGGGCGCCACATGAACCGATCGGGCAGCGTCATGCGTCCGCCCTCCGTCCGTCACCCTTACAGTTCATGACTGCGCCATCTGCGGCTGGAGTACGAACCTCCCGGCACGTGGGCGTCTGGCGGTCCTCCAGTACCCTGCCGGGCCAGTATGCCCGGATCCAGGTGCATCTTTCGGTACCGTAGTGACGGGCTGCCGGTCGCTCATGCCGTGCCCTCCCGCCCGCTTGAGGCGCATCAGCCATGCGCGTCTGGGACTGCCTTGCGCCAGCCGCGTGCCGCATAAGGGATAGGCATTGTTCCTCCCAGATTGATGCATAGCCTAGCCCGCTCGGTCCTCCCCCGCAGCGGGCTTTTTCTTGTCCGGTCGCGGCTATCGTCAGCCTTGGGTCATCCCGCCATGATGGATGCGGGTCCATCCAGAGACCCGATCCCATGACGAACCGCTACATCCCCAACGAAGCGGCCTGCCCGGTCGATCTGGAGCTTCTAGGCCTTCTGCTGCGATCGCCCGAGAAGCGCGTCGCCGAGGTGGTGGATGCGCAGGAACCGTCCCGGCGTGCGGCCCTGGCTGCGTTCTGTTTCGGGCGCGCTCACATGCGCGACTTGGCCGTTCAGATCGCGCGCCGATGCAGCGCGGAGACGTTGCGTCGGCATGGCGGGTTGGTTGGCGAGTTGCTGATCGAGCAGATTGACGCCGAACCCGTGAGGGCGCGCAACGGCCGTCGCGCCATCACCCTCGCACGATCCGCCTGACGCCGGCGCGGACGCCGACCGCGTTCGTCGCCATCGAACCCGATCCGAGCCGCGTCGCGAGCGAGATGCCGACGCACGGCTGCACCAGTAGCGGAAATCCTACGCCGAACGATCTGCCGCTGAACGTCAGCCAACCTCAAATCAGCACGCGCTCGACCTCGTCCAGCGTCACCGCGTCCGAACGCCGATCGTAGAGCTGTGTGTTCCGGGTCGACGAGTGGTTCGCCATGGCGGCCGCCTTCTCGATCGTGCCCCCGTTCTTGAGATACGCCGTGATGCCGGTGGCCCGGAACGTGTGGTTGCCGATGCGCGTGCTGATGCCGGCACCGATCGCGCGGCGCTGGATCATCGCATAGGCGTTGGCCTGGGGCAGGGGGGTGCGCGTCAGCTGCCCTGTGCCGCGCCCGATCGTGCGAAACAACGGACCCTTGCGGTCCTCCGCGATCCCGGTCCCCTCCATGTAGGCATGAAGGTAGGCTTCCAGATTGTGGTGGCAGGGCATCTCGTGCCGCTTGCCGCCCTTCTCGTGCAGGCGCACCCATAGGCGTCGGTTCTGGACGTAGGCATCCTCGACACGCATGCCGAGCGCGGCCCCGATCCGGGCGAAGGAGTAAACCATCAGCCCGATCAGCGCCCGATCGCGCAGGCCTACTGGCGTTGAGACATCGATCGCGTCCAGAAGCTGGCGCGCCTCGTGGGGATCCAGCACCGGCGTCTTGCCGCGTCGCACGCTGTGCGAGGGGCCGCGCACGGAGGCCGCCGGGTTCACCGGCACGACCTGGCCGACCACCAGCCAGTCGAACAGCATGCGGACCGCGGCGAGGCGCTGCTTGGCCGTCGGCGCCGATCGTGCCTGGGTCAGCTCCTCGATGTAGCCGGCGACGTGCAGTGGTTGGACGGCCGCGATCGAGGCGACACCGTGCGCCTCGCACCAGCTGAGGAATTCGCCGACGGCACGCCCATAGGCGCGCCGGGTATTGGGGTTGCGGATGTGCGAGGCGAAGAACTCGAGGAAGCGCACCGAGGCGCGCTCACCCGCTGCATCGACGAGGGGCGAGACGTCGAACCTGCCGATCGTCGCGAGAGCGGTCATCGCGGCGCGTCCGCTGCCGCAAGGAAGCGCCGCAACGCGGCTTTGTCCTCGGCGACCAACGCGACGTAGGATGTCGGATAGTCCGCCTGACACTCGCGCGAAACCCGCCCCGCCGGGAAGAGCGGCAGAAGGCTACGGAACGCCGGATTGAAGCGGCGCTTGGGCCATCCGGTCTGCTCGTGCAGCGTGCGAGCGTGTCCGGTGTCGCCAGCCAGCATAAGTTGCGCGACCTCCACCGCGTCCGCATCCGTGTCCCAGCCCATCAGCTGCGCGTCGAGCTGCCGGTAGGTGTCCTCTTCGATCGCGATGCTCCAGGCGCCGATCCGGTCGAAGCTGCGAACGAGGCCAAGGGATTTCAGATCATAGACGGCGTCCTCGACCACCTGCTCGGCCTCGTCGGGGAACAGGGCGCAGAGATCCTCGCGATCGTAGAACTCCATGCCGAGACCATCGGGGCAGTCCTGGACGAGGCGCGCGATCAGCTGCGCGGGCAGGCCGGTGATCGTCTGCTTCGGCGCCAGCAGGTCCTCGTGCCGATCGAGCTGCTCGCCATGCTCGTTCACGCGGTCGGTGGTGGCCGCTTCCCAGCTCGCGCGCTCCTGCGCCGTCTTCGACGGATGGGTGGTCTGGTAGAGGCGGGCGAAGGCACCGGTGACGGGGTTGGTGCCAGCGGCCGCTTCGATCAGCGCTCTGGCGGCGTCGCGTTTGGGATGGGCGCCGGGCGCGACGAGGGGTGCCTTCGGGTCGGTCGGATCGGTCATCGCACGGTACACCCCTGAGCGTCTGATAAAGGACATTATCATATATATGAGTCGTGGCGAAGCGGTCAGCTTCGCTTGAACGCGAGCTCAGAGGAGGCTACGCGGAAATGACCTCTGAGCTCTTTGTACGATCCATACTGCCTCCTAATTAAAAGATGGCTTCTTCAATAGCCCGCCTTATCATGGACCTTCCTGAACCTGATGCATTCTTAAATTCTACACTAGAAAAATTAATACGAGATGCAGGATCAAGTATTTCAACAAATTGAGATACCTTACCTTTGCGCTCTTCAACCACACTTGGCGCAAGCTTTCTCAATATATCAAATAGCGCTTGTATACCAACCGTCTTTGTTATGAACGATGAGGGGCTAGCTTTCTGCCAGAAGCATTCATCACATGCTTTTAGGAAGTTAAGAACTACTCCATATAAGACGGCATCATTCCCATTGATATATATGCTTCTCATTGGAGTTCTATCCCTCGAACCGTCTTTGAGAATAGATCGTGTTCCAATCCGAGATGTAAGCATTGCATTTGTATCCCGCTTTGGATTTGCGGAAATTAATCTAAGGATGCCTTCAACAATTGTAGCTGTAGAAACATGCCAGTCGCGACTTGCGTTTAAATCAGAAAGGGCCTGATCGCGCCTTGGCGATATGGAAATACGTCCGCGCAATGGGGACTCTTTCTGAGTGTTCAAACGTCTTGTAAGAAAAACCGCTAATTTGTCGGGCGACCACTTATCCTCCGCCTCTTCCTCAATATTGTAGCCAAACAACTCATACGTAAGGCTTTTATCTACCTGTTTCTGTGTAGAATTTATGGTTGCAAACAACTGTGCTTGATATGGCTTGCTTAACTCCATAAAAACAGAGCAGATTAAATCCATTTCTTTCCGGCTTTGGTTTGGAACGTTCCGAAATCCATCAAGACGATGCTGACCGTCTATAATTCCCGCAAGCTTCTCTGCGGTAGGAATTGTCAACTCGAAGCAGCCGGAACCCAAATCATCAATCGTCCAGATTGTCTCCGGTTGCTCCTCTCCATCATCAACTGGAGGTTCTTGAGTTCGTAGGTGTCCTGTTTCTGCGTCGTAGTTTGCTGCAAGGATAATTGAGTTGGGAAACGCTGAGTCAGTCCTCCCAATGTAGTCCTCGATTTGCGGCTGCCGTGCACCCGATCGTGCCCGCTGCGTTCCTTCGACTCTATAACCGTCCCGATCGTCCTCTCGAGCGCGCAGACGATCGCTGAATGCGACATCGAGAAGTATATTTGCTGGTATCACAGCTACGTAATATGTATCGAGAGGCTGCACGACTTGTAGAGCTTTTGTTTTGAACGGATAAGTTGCAGTCATAGCTCAAACCCGCTCGTATCACCCTGAAGTTGAATATTCGGATCACTTCCGCCTGTTGGCGCATCTATAGGTGGATTATCGTACAGCCCTATATTATCCGCGTTCGAAATCCACCAGATCCAAAGAGCAAGTAAGCATAACCCAATCACACCAAACCATGGGAAAGCATCTTTGTATTGAGCATATGCGTTCAGGTAGATGGCAAATCCAAATGTTCCAATCAAAGTCATAAAAGAAAAGGCATGAAGACGACGGTTTGGGACAGGCTCAAACATCATTTGCATAAGCGACGACCCTATAAGCGCAGGAAAAAAGGTCGCCATCGACGTGTATATGCTACCAGAATTAACAATAGATCCTGTTATAAAGTAACGACCAAACTCTATTATAATTCCAATACCGCCTAGGACACATACAGATGCTAGAAAGTATGTCCAGTATACTACCTCCCACCGTGGTTTCTTTGTTCGACGCTTTAGCTCATTCCAAACGATGGCAAACCCGTTTTCCGGCCTCGCATGCCCCCCCTCAATGCTCAAGTCCCGCCTCACTTGTATCCGCTGATCCTATTGGTTGTGGATCATCCGCATAAACAATCACCTTCCGTCAAGCAGCCCATGGCCTTCCACGCCCACGTGGTGTTTTGTGGTGCACACTGGTGCAGGATCGACGATTCCTGGAGGTACGATGGCCCGACCGAAAGGAAGACGAGACTTGGTGCGTATGTCCGTCAGTTTGGATCCAGACGCACATTCTGAGCTCTGTCGAATGGCAGCCGATCTCAATCTATCAGCCGCTTGGCTGGTTCGTCGTGCGGTCAGTGAGTTTGTCGGCCGGAGTGAAAAATCCGAGCAGGCAGAGTTGCTGCTCAATCCACACACCAACAAAAGTTCGCATTGAATGCTGCAGTCCCTGCCAAACTTCGACGATTTCCCTTCAATAGAGGACACGTGGAACTCGATCGTTTCGTCAGTGCGGGCGGAGTACCTTTCGGAAACGCAAGACTTTCCGTGGATCATCGGCTTCTCAGGGGGTAAGGACAGCACGGTCGTCACGCACGCTGTGTTTGAAGCACTCCTGCAAATCTCGCCATCTCGCCGGACACGGCCGATCCATCTCGTTTCGAACGATACGATGGTCGAGTCGCCCCTTGTCATTGCTCATCTGGACGTTGTCACAAAACGGATCGCGGAGGCTGCTGATGGCCTCGGTCTTCCGATCACGGTTGCTAGAACCAAACCCGATCCTGACAAAACCTTCTGGGTGCTTCTGATCGGAAAGGGCTATCCGAGCCCGAACATGACCATGCGCTGGTGCACTGACCGTCTAAAGATCCAGCCGACCAGTGGTTACATTAAGCAGCAGGTCTCGGAGTCCAGTGCTGCGATTGTTGTCCTCGGCGTCCGCCGTGACGAGAGCCAGTCTCGTCAGAAATCGATCGACAAGTGGCGGAACACTCGCGGGAGCAATCTCTCACCTCATGAACGCCTCCCGGGAGCGCTCATCTACCGCCCGATCGTCGACCTTGCGGTCGAGGACGTGTGGGAGATCCTTGGCACCCATCATGCACCATGGGGCGGTGACCACACTGCGCTAATCAAGCTCTACCGGGACTCTGAAGGGGGTGAGTGTCCTGTCGTGCTTAGCGCCGACGAAGCGCCTGGTTGCGGCACGTCGAACAGCCGGTTCGGTTGCTGGACCTGCACCGTGGTCGAGAAAGACAAGAGCCTACAGGGGTTCGTGGACGCGGGTCAGCACCACTATGTGCCGCTCCTTGGGTTCCGCGATTGGCTTCGGTCCATCCGCAACAAGCCCGAGATGCGCCAGATCGTGCGCCGGAACGGGAAGGTCTCCTTCAACCAGGACGGTAAGCATATTCCTGGTCCCTTCACGATCCAAGCTCGGCGCGACATCCTCGCTCGCCTCTTGGACGTACAATCGCAATTCGGCGAGCCCCTCATCACCGACGACGAGGTTGATCGCATCCACCATCACTGGTCAGAAGAACTCCAAACCGAAGGCGCCCTTGCGAATGTCTGACAGCTCGCTCGATGAAATCAATCTGAGCGATCTGCCATTGTGGGCGGACGAGGACGCCGCTGCGATCCTCGAGACGATCGCAGCCGAGCATCGCGTTCCGGTGGACGTTCTGACCGAACTCGTCGCCTTGCAGCGGGCTCGTCAGCACCAAGAGCGTGCTGCCGGTATCAACCAACGGATCGAGGAGATCCTGGGACGTATGGACTGATGGGACCGCATCACATGGGGGGCATCGATGTGGATCTCTAAAATCGAACTGATCTGCTTCAAATCCTATCAACGGCAGGAGTTCGAGTTCCCGCAACCCGAAAGTGGACGGAACATCGTTCTCGTTGGCGGCCTGAATGGCTTCGGCAAAACCTCCATTCTGGAGGCGATCTACCTTTGCCTATACGGCAAGGACGCGATGGCGCACCTTGCTCGGGCGGGGCTGAAAACCGACGAGAAGAAGGGCTATCCGACCTTCCTCGAGAAGGCCTTCAACGGCGAAGCGCTCCGCGACGGCCGAGACACAATGATGGTGCGGGTTGTCGTTCAGCGCACCAAGACCAAAGGCGCCGAGATCACGCGCAAATGGTACTTCCGATCGAATGGGACGTGGACCGACGAGGAAGTCACCTACCGGGAGATCGTGCGCGGTGTTCCGGAAATGCCAAAGTCGGATGGTCGGAACGGCTTCCATCTAGCGGAAGTGATCGACGAGTTTTTCGTGCCGGCCCACATTGCACCGTTCTTCTTCTTCGACGGAGAGGAGGTCAAAAAGCTTGCCGATCAGAACCGCGTCGAGCAGGTGAAGCAGGGTCTCGAAGGCCTCCTCGGGGTCGTGCTGCTGCGCTCGCTTACGGAGCGTCTACGGAGCTTTGAGCGCTCCAAACGCGACGGTGTCGCCAACGTCGACGAGGATCGGCTTCAAAGCCTCTACACCCAACTGAGTGAAAACGAGCGTCTGGCATCGGATCTGGAGCGCAAGTCCGTTGAGGTGAAAGGCGATCGTGAGGCCCTGAAGGGCGAGTTTCAGTCGCTTTTGGAACGCATCACCTCGCTTGGGGGTGGGGGTGGAGATGCGGCAACCTACAAGGATCTGATTGAAGAGCGCGAGCAGGTCCGTAACCGTCTGCGCGAAACCCATCGACGCATGGAAGAAGTCCTCGCTGGACGACTGCCTCTCCATCTCGTGTCGAAGGACGTGTTCACATCCTTCAAAACCCAGCTCGAGGAGGAGGTTCGCTTCTTCCAGTGGGAGAACGAGAAGCTGGCTTTGGAACCGCGGCAACGTGAGTTCCAAAGCGCCTACGACAGGCAGACCGAGCACAAGATCGATCCCCCTCTGACCGACGATCAAGAGGAGGTGGTCCGCTCGCGCATTCAGGCCGCTTGGGCGAGCCTCTTCTTCCCACCACCGGACGATTGTGCGGACGAGATCGTCTACGATTTTCTCTCGATCGAACAGCGGACGCAGACGCTCGCTGCGCTTGCCGGCTCGTCGCTCGGCATGCAGGAAATCCAGGAGGTCTTGCGCGAACAGAGCGGGGCAGACGATCGCATCAACGAGCTCGGGCGGAAGATCTCGCGCCTAGAAGGTATCGATCGCGATGGCACGCTCACCGCCCTTCGTGTCGAACTGAAGAAGGTTCAGGACCGGCAAGCCGAGCTCGAGGAAACCTGGCGGGAGGACGAGCGCCGAAAGGTCGCGCTGGATGCGCAAATCCATTCACAGCGTGCCGAATACGAGCGCGAAAGGAAGAAGCTCGACGACTCCTCGCCCTCACGTGAGATCATTGATCGCTCGGAGCGTGTTCGTCGTGTGATCGAGGCCGTGATCCCCGCGCTCTTCCCGTTGAAGGTCAAGGAACTCGCGAGCAGCATGACGCAGGTCTACAAGCAGCTCGCCCACAAGGGCCAAGTGGCGAAGATTGAGATCGGCGACGATGGGTCTACGACAATCCTCAGCAAATCGGGAAAGCCTCTGACCTTCGACCGATCCGCCGGCGAAAATCAGATCTTTGCAACGGCGCTGATCGCGGGTCTGGCGAAGGTTTCGGGCGTTCGCGCGCCGCTGGTCGTCGACACGCCCTTGGGCCGTTTGGACAGCCGGCATCGCCAGAATATCCTCGGGTACTGGACGAGCGACAAAAGCCGCCAAGTCATTCTCCTGAGCCAGGATGAGGAGATCGACGCCGACTTTGAGAAGCGCCTGCGCCAGTCGGTCTCGAAAACATACCTGCTGCACCACATCGACGTCGGGGATGGGATCGGCCGCACCACGGCAATCTCCGACGCCTATTTCACGGAGCGCGGGGAATGAGCGTTCTCAACCTCCAACAGATCATGTCGTCGCGGTTTCGGACTTCGGCCGCGGCCGATGCGCAAACCAAGAGTCTCATGGAGGTCCTCGGACTCTCCACAAAGGCGGCCGTTGCTCGCTTGGCTATTGGTCGCTCTTTATCGCTTGGCGCCTTCAATGGGGAGGCAGTGGATGCGAAGGGCCTGGAGATCCCGGCCGCATCCCTCTTCTCACAGGACGATGTGACGATTTGGGTCGGATTGATCCTGACCCACGCCCGATCCCATGGGATCGCGTTGGACGGAATGGACGCTTTCCGCTCTGCTCTTCGGCAGCATTGGCATCGGGGTGCCGCGATGCTGATCGACGACTGGCGCAGCAGTGGCGAAAATTTCGATCAGTTCGTCGGTACGCTCGTGAAGCGTCGAGCGGACCTCCCAGACGTGGGCACCTCGGCGCGGACACAGAAGCCATCAGCGGCGAACGTCACCTCTGCCGAAGATCAGTCGTCACAGCTCACAAAAGCACTCGGAGAAATCGGCGTCGGGGCCGAGGTAAAAGGCGTCGTTCACGGTCCTCGCTTGTCTCGCTACAAGGTGGCCCTGCGCGACGTGAACCAGCTCGATAAGCTTCGGAAGGGCCTCGAGCGGTTGGCGCTCGCCATGAGCCTACGGGACATGATGCCGGCACTGGGTCACGGTGACGAGGCGAAAACTGTCACCATCGATATCCCGCGGGCTCCTAAGTCGTGGACGACAGCGTCCAAGATCGAGTTCCTTGAGGCTCTAGGCGCCGTAAGTGGAGCCGGAGCCGAGCTCATGGTTTGCCCCGGCATGACTGTGGTCGGAGATCCGGTGCTCTTCGATCTTCGGACCGCCCCTCACCTGCTCGTGGGAGGTGCAACCGGCCAAGGCAAAAGCGTTTGCGTTCACGCCATCCTCAGCTCGCTGATCGTGAAGCACACGCCGGCAACGCTCCAACTCGCTCTGATGGACCCGAAGCGTGTCGAGTTCTCGATCTACGCCAAGAGCCGGTTCTTGTGGCGTGATGAGATCGCCGTCGGCGCCGATGCAGCACGGGAAACCTTGCGGGCGCTCGTCTCCGAAATGGATGCCCGCTACGAACGCATGAGCGAGCTGGGGGTCAACAACATCGGAGATCTCGCTGCCAAGGGTGTCCGGCTGCCCTTTATTGTCGCCTGCGTCGACGAGCTGGCGGACCTCATCATGCAGGATCGCAGCGTCGAGGCGGAGATCATTCGGCTTGCCCAGATGGCCCGAGCCGCCGGTATCCATCTGATCCTTGCAACACAGCGTCCCGACGCGAAAACGTTCAGCGGATTGGTCCGAAGCAACATCCCTGCACGTATCGCTCTGACGGTTCAGAAGGCCTCGGAGTCGCAGATCATCCTTGATGAGGGTGGGGCAGAGGATCTACTCGGGCGGGGAGATATGATCGTCAAACTGGCTGGCTCGTCACTCGTCAGAGCGCATGGCTATTATCTGACGCCAGGCGATGTTGAGAATATCGTAGCACGATGACCGAGATCTCGTTCGACCGCCTGCTCGATACGTCGGGTCTGAAGTGTCCATTGCCGGTCATCCGAGCTCGTAAGCTCATCAAAACGATGTCACCGGGGACGCATTTGAAAATCATCTGCACCGATCCGCTCGCTGACATCGACATTCCGCATATGGCAGCGACTGACGGACATCAGCTCTTGGATAAGGGTCGGGACGGTGACCAGCGTTGGTACGCACTGAAAATTGCCTAGGATATTTTAAACCCAGCTAGCTTGGGTTATATAGCTGCTGTTACGATGGAGAACAGCATGGCCGACGCGACTGAGAAGACGGTTCCGGGGGTTCTTGCCGGTATGGTCCAGCGCGACGGCGAACGACATGGGGCCATCCGAGCCGAGATCGAGCGGAACGGTACGAACTGGGCCGTCGACGAGATCGACCGGCTCCGGCACAAGGTCGCAAGCCTGCAAGCTCGTCTGACGGTCTCGGAAGGACGCAACCGCTGAACACGGTCCACCGCGAGCATGGGATGCGGTTCGTGATCTACGTGGACGATCACGAGCCCGCCCACGTCCACGTTTACGGGGACGGCGAGGCCCGCATCAACATTCTGACGGGCGAGATCATGTCGAACCGGCGCATGTCCCGACGCGATCTAGCTCGTGCCCTGACCTCCGTCCTGGAACGGAAGGCCGAATTTCTCGCCGCATGGGAGAGACAGCATGGGTGATTTCATCCTCGACGAAGACGCCTTCCAAGCCGCGAACCGACGCGGTGAGGACGAGCGTTCTCGCTCACCGATCCCTACATCGGTCCGGTTCGATCGACCCTCGGGACGCATCGTCGTGGAGTTCACGAACGGGGCGGCCTTCATGGCACCGGCGCGTCAGCTCCAGGGTCTCGAGGACGCGTCCGACGACGAGCTGGCGGAGGTCGAACTCCTGGGCGAGACCGGTCTTCATTGGGAGACGCGGGACGTGGACTTTCGGATCGTCGGGCTGATGGCGGGGATCTTCGGGAACGCCCGCTTCATGGAAGCCGCTCGTCGTGGGGGTGAGGCTCGATCGGAAGTGAAAGCCGCTGCAGCCCGCGAGAACGGACGGAAAGGCGGACGACCTCGCAAGGGCGCAGCCTGATGACCACCATTCGAACCTAACCTCTCTGAGCACAGGAGAAGATTTGGTTCGGGTATCGAACATCAGCCGGCAACCGTCAGATCGCCATGAGAACGAGGCCCTTAACCCGCATCACCGCTCGTACCCGCCTCGATCGCGCTCCTGGCTCCTGCTGCGTTCCAGACTGCGCTCGCGGGACTGCTCGATCGTGCGTGTCGCGTTGGCTTCCCGCAAGGCGACATCAACCTGGGAAAGCGTGGTCGCGATCTCGACGCGCTGATCCTGGGTCAGGCCCGGAATGCGATCGACGGCATGACGCGGCGCAAGGCGAGCCTCCATCTCTCCGCGCCACAGTCGGACCTCGTTGAAGGCATCTTTCTGCGACATCGCTCCCAACGCGACCTGGTGCGCGGGCTCCCGGTCGGGGCGCTTCATCGCGTGGGCACGGTTCAGCTCGCGCACCACGGTCATCGCGTCGACAGACAGGGCTGGCACAGGCCGCGCCATGGCTTTGCGCCATTGGATCTCCTGATCGCGCAATCCAGGTTCGAGGCGCCGCGCGGTGTCACGCGCCGTTGCCATCGTGTTGGCGAAGATGGCGACCGCATTCAAAGCCTTCTGCCGATCGCCGTCGGGCTTCAGCAACAGCGTGCGCCCGCCCTGCAGATCGCCGTAGCTCTGAGGCGAGCGTTGAAGCTCCTTCAAGACGCCTGCGACGTTCGACGGCTCCGCAGCCAGGGCGTCGTTGAGCTTCGTCATCGCAGCCTGCGGCTCGCGCCAGATCGTACCGGCGTCACGCTCGGCGATCTGCACGATGTTGACGTAGGACGGATGCGAGACGAGGGCGTGAGCAACCGCCTCGTCGATGGTCTGGGACCAACGCTCGACGGCGGGAAGGAACGGCTTGGGGGCCTCGACCTCGATGACGATGGGGACGTCGCCACTGCGGACGATCGGCTCCTCGACCCGTGCCACAGGCTCGACGGCGTGAGAGCGAGCCGGTGTCTCCGCCTCCGTCGTCGCCGGTGCCACGGTGCGCTCGTAGGCGGCCAGGGTCGCGCGATCGGCACGCTCCTGCGCGTAGCTCGTATCGACCGTCCGCACGGTCTCCAGAAGACCGAGCTCCCATGCCGCACGCGAGACGGCATGGATCGTCGTCCAGTTGGCCTGAAGCGCGTCCCGAACGGGCGCGCGAAGGTGTGCAAGACGCGGTTCGTCATGCGCCTCAGTGAGCGTCCTGCCGATCGCCACGACGGTCGTCGGCGGCACGATTTGGGCGACCCGCTCGGCATAGGCGCGCAGCGGCTCGGCGGTGCGCATGTGGGTCAGCTCGTTCTCGGCCGTGTGGAAGGCCGAGCGACGTGCGAGGCCCTCGTGGTTCATCGCGGCCGAATGCTGCTGGACGTGATCGAGGCGCGCGAGCGCACCCTGCAACAAGGCATCCGGCTCCAGACCGCGGACCTGCTGTTGCTCCTTGGCGATCATCGCGTCGATGCGCGCATCGAGGCTGATCCGCTCACCGGCGGACGCGTCACGAGCACGATCCAGGAACGCGGCCGCATAATCCTTGATCGACTGGAGAACGTCGCTCGGATGCGGCAAGCCGCGGTGTTCGAGGAACGCTTCGAAGCGCGCATGGAAGGTCGGATTGGCCGCAGCCGCGCGATCCGCTTCCAGCGCCGCACGCGCCTCGCGGTAATCCGACGTCGCGCGGAAGTCGAGCGACGTGTCCTTGAGCTTATCAGCGGCCAGGCGCTCCATGGCATCAGCCACGGTCGCGAGCTTGTCGGCACCAGGTCGCGTGAACGCCTCCAAGGGGACGTGCATCGTCACCTCCTCGCGGTGACGCGATAGGGCGACGTAGGTGAGCTGCGCGTCCATCATGCCGCCGGCGACGATGTGAACGCGATCGTGCGTCGACCCCTGCGACTTATGGATGGTGGTTGCGTAGCCGTGGTCGACGTTGATGTAGCCACCGGGTGCAATCGGAACCGCCGTTTCGCGATCCGGCACGTCCACAAACATCGTCCCGTCGGCGAAGCTCGCCACGGTCCCGATACTGCCGTTTCGCACCGCAAGCTGACGATCGTTTTCGAGGAACAGAACGCGGTCGCCGATCGCGAACTGGCGATGGCCGCGAGCCGTCATGATGGTGCGCTCGTCGGCAAGGCCACCCTCGGCTTGGATGGCGGAACGGGCGAGATCGTTGAGATCCCGAACGTCGACATTGGTGTGCGCGAGCATCACGACATCGGTGTTCGCGAGCCAGTCGCTGTGCCACCCAGCGATGGCGGCGCTGAGGGCGTCCGCGCGAGTGTCATGCGGACGGAACGTGTCGTTGCCGTGGTAGATGTTGAGCGCCGACTTCGCGTCACCGGCGCCGAACAGGACGCTCGCCTCGGCATGGTCCGAGCGCTCCTGGCGACGCACCTCGGTCAGCTCGACATAACCGACTTCCGTCGCGATGGTGCGGAACGCGGCGCCCGCTTCGATCGGCTGAAGCTGGCGCGCATCGCCGACCATGATGACCTTCGCGCCAAAGCCGTCGAGCTCGGCCATGACACGCGCCATCTGTGCGGACGCGACCATGCCGGCTTCGTCGATCACGAACACGCTGCCGGGCGCTAAACGGTCGTATCCGCTGCTCCAGGCGTTCTCCCAAGACGCCAAGGTGCGACTTTCGATCCCGGACGATAGTTGCAGGTTGTCGGCTGCCTTACCGGCCAGTGCGGCGCCATAGACTGATGCGCCTTCGCCCTTGTAGACCTCGCCCACGGCCCGCAGAACCGTGGACTTGCCGGCGCCGGCAATACCGACCATCGGCGACAGCCCGGTCGCCTGCGTTAGACGCTCGATCGCAGCGACCTGCTCGGGCGTATAGGCGAAGCCTTGCGTCGCCTGGGCACGCTCAATAGCGGCATCCTTCCGCTGGCGATCGACGGCGAATGATGCGTCGGCCGCGCGCCGTTCAGCGCTCTCCATCATCGCGGCTTCTCGCTCCAGGACGCTTGCGGTCGTGAAGCGCTCGCGCTGCACGATGCTGTTCGTCTCCGGGTCGTGGATCTGAGCCTGGATCGTCACCAGTTCGGGCAACGCTCCGACCCGCCGATAAAGCGAAGCGAAGTCGTCGCCTTCGCCCGCATATCGATGAATGAGGCGAGCGACATCGCGGGTGTCGAAGGTCGACCGCTCGCGAGTGATATGCTCGAGAACGAGGGACGGGTTCTCGACGAGTGCCTGGAAGTTGCGGGCACGTGTTTCGAGGTCCGAGCGGACATGGGCGTCGTGCTCCCGGACGGATCCGATATGGTGGACAAGACCATGATGGGCCGTCGGCTCCAGATCGGCGATCCCGCGATCTCGGAAGGAGCGATGATCCACCGTCGCCTCGATCCCGGCCTCATGCAAGGCGACATTCACCGAGGTCGCCCAAGCCTCGCGAACGGCGAGAAGCTCGGGCTTCGATCCGGCCCATTTTGCGTAGGCGATGGCGCCCTTATCGGACCGGATCGCCACGCCATCAGCGTCAAGTTGGGCGATGGTCTTCGCGCCAAAGCCCGTCTCGGTCAGGGGACGAACGGTGGTCATGATGTGGGCGTGCGGATTGTGCTGCTTGTCCTCAGGGGCATGGTAAGCCCAATCCGCAATCCGTCCGCGATCGGTGTAATTCTGCCGAACGAAGTCGCGAATGAGCTCGATGTTCTGCGCTTCGGAAAGCTCGCGCGGCAGGGCGACGATGAGGTCCGTGGCGTAGCGGGCGTCGATCCGCTTCTCGCCCCGTTCCACCGCGTTCCAAAGGATCTCGGAAGCGGCAACGGCCTGGGGGCCATCCAGGCGATGGACGTCCGGATCGGCGAAGCCGAGCTGGTCGCGAACCCATGCCGGGGCGTCGTCGGGAAGGGCAAGCTCGGAATGAACGCCACCGAGCTTCTTCGAGTAGTTGATCGTCAGCTCGGTCTGCTCGCGGAACATCACGCAGGCATGGCGGTACGCAGCCGACGCCACGGCGGAGCGCCCACTGCCTCCAGACACCACAGATTGGCGAAAGCTGTAGATCGCCACCGAGCCCGTTCCGATCGATCGTCGCTCGTCAGCGACCCCTCCTGAAGCCCTATAGCCTCTGTTGCGAAACGCAACAGGTAAGTGCGCAGTCTGTTGAAACAGCCTGATGCTCGAGCGGTCGCTATGCGACCACATCTTCGAGCAGGGTCGCTTCCGCTCCCGTTGATGGGTCGTGAACAAACTGACGCTGGTCCGGGATCGAAAACTGAGAAGGCAAACCTCCGCTCTCACCCGTTCCCCTGGGAAACGTGCAGTGAACCCAATTGGTCACAAGAGCTAAAACGGGGTGCCGAGAAAGGCGCGCTTTGGTGCCATCGCTGGCGACGAACATCCCATCCTCAGCGCAAACGAGATGACCGAGAAAAGGCCAGAAAGGGATGATGGGTCGTCACCCTTTCCCTGTGTTCGGAAGCGCGTGATGCAGTCACGAGAATGGCTTGCTCACCGCTGATCGGCGCGCACCACCTCCACCTGGTACCGTCGCTCGTAGCGGCGATGGCTGACATAGCGCTTGGGGATGGCACGGTGCTCGCCGGGGTTCAGAAGCTCGTGCCCCCGCGCCGTCATCCGGTGCACCCACGTCGTCTCCAACGCCAACGCTTCCTCGCGCGACCACGCCTCGCCGAGCTGCCGGAAGACCGGTCCCGTCCCCTCGCCGAGGTACTTGGCAATGCGCCGGATGCGGCGGAACATCAGCACCGTATCGTGCGGACGGTTCGCGCGATCCGCCAAACGTTCGCGCAGCTCGGGCAGCATGTTGATGCTGCGACGGTGCTGCTGCCAGCGCTGCTCCAAACAGTGCGTCTGCCCGACATAGAACGGCGTCCCATCCGGGTTACAGATCGCATAGACCCAGTACGTTGGCGCGTACGGATCGGCGCGGTCCCGGAACGTGTCCGGCGTGTTCGACTGACCCATCTCGCGGGCGCACAGCCGTGCGTCGTGCAGCGCGCGCAGGTCCTCCTCGTCGAACAGCAAACCTGCATCCACCGACAGGTCCTCGATCGCCAGCTCGCGCATCTCAACATCAGCCAAACAGGGCATTGGGCTCTTCCTCTCTCCGGAACGAAGTCCCCTTCCCTCCCCTGTCCCTTGCTCTCGGATCCGCGCTGCGTTCGGCCTGTAAACTCGATGCCGGTGATGCAGCGCCAAGGCCCGTTCGCGCGCTTGATCGCGGTGGCACCGGTCCACGCTTGCCGCTAGACTCGACCCCACGAGACCCCATGCGGAAGGACG
Organism: Aureimonas jatrophae; assembly: GCF_900104035.1. Lineage (GTDB taxonomy): Bacteria > Pseudomonadota > Alphaproteobacteria > Rhizobiales > Rhizobiaceae > Aureimonas > Aureimonas jatrophae. The sequence continues at coordinate 53,906 of NZ_FNIT01000016.1, forward strand.
ACGCGCCATGCTGCAGGCTGACTACGAACGGCTCCCCGCCTTCCCCATCCCCGTGCACGTGTCGATGGGCGCCGAGCGCCTCAAACTGCGGGGCGGCACCGTTCGCCTTTACCGCTTTGACGACGGCAGCATCGGTCTCTGGTGGCCGTCCATCGACCGCTGCCACGAGGCGCTGATGCAGATCATTCAGGACCGCGCCGTGTGGAACCGCATGGGCAAGCACTGGTACATCGAGGCGGGAGATGCGAACGCCGTCCTGCGCAATTTCGAGCCCCTGGCAGCCGAGCAACCGCACAGATGACGGACGCCCTGCCGCGTCTGTGGATCCTGTCGGATCTCCATCTGGAGACCGTTCCGCACCCGGACGCCTTTGCGCCGACGCCACCCGACTTCGACATCCTGGTCTGCGCCGGTGACGTCTGGCGCGCCGATCCCCCACGCGGCTTTCGCGTCCTGCGGCGCCTCGCCGGGGAGAAGCCCGTGGTCTGCGTGCTCGGCAACCACGAGCATTGGAACAGCGTGCTGAACGGGCGCCTGCCCGAAGCGCGCAAGGCGGCACAAGCGTGCGGGGTCACCCTCCTCCAGGGCGACATGGTGATGCTCTTGGGCTGCCGCTTCGTCGGCACCACGCTGTGGACCGACTACGCGCTCGCCGGAGACACGGTGGAGCCGGACGAGGAGACCGGCGAGGACATCCGGATCGCGACCGGCACGAGCTCGGGCAAGCTGACGATCGGCGCCACGATCGCGCAGCACCAGGTCGAGCTCGCGCGCCTTGCCGAGCTGGTCGACCAGCACACCGGACCCGAGCCGCTCGTCGTCGTCACGCATCACGCGCCCCACCCCGACTGCGTGCGTCCAGAGGACTACGGGACCTTCTTCGCCGGCAACGGCGCATCAGACCTGTCGGCGCTTCTCGACACCGGACGGATCGATCTCTGGGTGCATGGGCATGTCCACCAGAGCGTCAACATGCCCGTGCCCAGCGGGACCGTCATCCGGTGCAATCCCGCCGGGACGCGCTTTGGCAACCTCGACTTCGACGACACCTTGGTCATGACGCCACGTTGGGTGCCCGATCGCCGCCCCATGCGCGAACGTCTGGCGCGCACGCTCGCCTTGGCGGCGGCCGCGGGACCCTATGCCCCGACCACTTGGGAAGAGGACAAGCGCTTCATGGACGAACTGTCGGGCGAGGAGGACTGACATTTGCCGAGGCGGATCGATCACCCCCGCTTCGATCGGGCTGATCCGCGCTGCCCCGTTTCCCCTATGCCCTCTCTCCGTTCACCAACCCGAACGGAACTGGCATGCCCAAGACACCGCACCGCTTCGACACCACCCGCATCGCTCTCTTCTGCCGCACGCGCCTTGCCGCCCATCTCGCACCCGACGACCTCGTGCGCCTGCGCGCCTATCTTGAGCTCTGCCTCGCCAAAGGGCAGTTCCCGCTCTATCGCGGCTATGCCGTCGACGTCGTGCTCCTGTCCGAGCAGACCGGGATCGAAACGCCAGCGCTGCGAACCGCCCGGCCCCACCTCCAGCCCCTGTGCGACGCCCTGTGCCGAGCCCTAGCCGACCAGCCCTTGCGCCAGCCGGCATCCGCTCGGGCGAGGCCACCGCGGACACCGCGTCCCGCCCAGACCGACGCTGCCGGCACCGGAGCTGCCCCGCGCAAGCCCGGCCCCAAGCCTCGCCCCGTCGTCGCCCATCCCGAGCCGCTCTGGCGTGAATGGACCGATCCCACCGATCTCGCCTTGGCGCTGCGCCTTCATCTCGCCCGCCACGGCGAGAGCGTGGCCATGCTGGCGCGCGCCGTCACCGCCGCCGGCACCCGTCTTGAGCGTCTGACCCTCGACAACTGGATCAAGGAAAAGGCTTCGCCGCGCTCCGTCGCCAGCCTGGAGGCGCTCGATCGCATCGAGGAACGCTACAAGCTCCCCGAAGGCTCGCTGCGCACCAAGCTGCCCCATCCCGCCCGGGCGGCAGTCGGCGACGCGCTGGCCGATCTCCCCGCCTCCGAGCGCCGTCGCCTCGCCTGGCACCTGCCCGACGACTTCGCCCGGCGCACCGCCGCCGAGCAGGACGAGATCCTCGCCTGGGTCCGCACCACCATCATCTCCGGCTCCACCGACTACCGCCGCTACCAGGCCGCCGCCCAGCGCCAGCGCTTCGCCGTACGCTTCAAGGCGCTCGATGGCACCGGACGCTGGACCGGCACCCGCAAGACCCGGTCGCCCGCGGGAGAGGACGCACAGAGCGTCGTCGCTAATTCCGGTGACGGTGATGGCGAGGCCATCATCAGCATGGTCGTGGACGCGCCCGAGCGCCTCCAACGCGAGATGACCGAGCTTCTGCGCTTCAAGACCGCGACGCTGACCGCCTTCGGCCTGCGCCGCTCCGGCGTCTGGAACGCCGAGACCGCCTCGCAGAAGATCGAGCACTTCGGCCTGATGTTCGGGGCCCTCGTCGCTGCACCCGACGGCGAGATCCGTGGCTTTGGCGCCGAGCTCGGCTCCCTGTCCTTTGCCCACCTCCTCTTCCCCCGCCTCTGGGACTGGTACCTGTCCTGGCGAGAGACGCGGCGCGGCTTCTACACCAAATGGGAGGTCGACATGCTGGCGCTCGGCCTGTCGCTCACCCAGAAGGAAACCGGCTGGCTGCGCCAGACCCCGCGCCTTGGCCAGCACCTCGTCCCGATCCCGGGGCTCGTCGACGAGCACGACATCGCGAGCGCCCGCGCCGACTGGAACGCCGCCTGCGATGCCTTGCACGCCCACGGCCGTCATCGCACCCGCGAGCTGAAGCGCGTCGCCCGCATCCACCGCGATCCGTTCGAGCCGATCCTGCCCATCCTCGAGGCCAAAAGCCCGGTCGGGGAGTACCGGCGCATCACCGAGGAGATCGCCCGCCGCATGCCGGACGAGCGATCCTATCCCAAAGCGGCCGCCGAGGCGGCGCGGGCGTTCCTGCTGCTGCGCTTCGGTCTCCACACCGGCTTGCGGCAGAAGAACCTGCGCGAGCTTTTCCTCTGCCCACGCGGCCGCATCCCGACCGCCGAACGCGTCCTGGAAGAGCGCCGGCGGGGCGAGCTGCGTTGGAGCACGCGCGACGGCGGGTGGGAGATCCTGATCCCGGCGCTCGCCTTCAAGAACCACACCTCGTCCTTCTTCGGATCGAAGCCCTTCCGCTTGATCCTGCCGGACCTCGGCGGCCTCTATGACGCGATCGAGGCCTGGATCGACCGCCACCGGGCGCGGCTGCTCGGTCCCGCCGAGGACCCCGGCACCTTCTTCGTCAAGTCGGTGAAGCGATCGAGCGCCAACGCCGCCTATTGCCAGAACACGTTCTTCGAAGCCTGGCGCCTTGCGATCCAGCGCTACGGCATCCACAACCCCTGGACAGGACGCGGGGCGATCGTCGGTCTCCTGCCGCACGGCCCCCACAACATCCGGGACGTCTTGGCAACGCATATCCTGAAGCAGACGGGCTCCTACGAGCAGGCGAGCTACGCGATCCAGGACACGCCGGAGATGGTGGCCCAGCACTACGGGCGCTTCCTTCCGCAGGACAAGGCCGAGATCGCCGCGCGGGTGCTGAACCAGGTCTGGCAGGCGGCCTAAGCTTCCGAACGAACCCGGTCCCCTTCAGCGCCGGGTTCGTCCCCTCCGGGTTGGGAATGTCCGACTGGCGGCAACTTGCGCGTCAGCAGCCTCCATCTCGTCGAGGCCATCGGCGACCACGCTGGACTGACCGTCCTCGAAGCTCTGCGTCGGGATGGAGACGTAGTCGATGGCGACCGGATTGATGAAGATGATCCGGTGACGCCCCTCGCACGCCAAGCGCAGCAGCTCACCGTCCAGAATGTCACCGTCGAAGTCCGTGAGCGGATAGAAGGCCTCGTAGAGCGCCTCCTCCTCGACGACGACCTCCCGGCGCTGAACGCCCGTCGAGAACTGCCAGACCGTCTCGGTCGCAAGGGCAAAAAGTCGATCCTCACGGTCTTGCGCCTTCGCACGTTCCGTCTCCAGCTGGCTCGGCTCCAGCCTTGCATCCGCGACAAGCGCCTCGAGCTGCGCGTCGCTGACCGTGACCCATCCGCGGACCCGCTCGACGTCCTCCGCCGCGAAGTCCTCGAAGTCGCCCCCGTTAAGCGCGAGCGCCGCGATGATCCGCCAGTCGCGCGGATCGGCGATCTGCTCACTGGTGAAGCGTCCGTAGCGCTCCCGCTCCGGACCATAGTCATCGTAGGCCTCGCTAGAGAAGTAGACGTCGGCGATCGCCTTCGATCGGATGGCCACCGTCTCGTTGGTGAGGCTCCGCACGGTGACAAACGCGGTGTTGCCCTGCAGGTCTCGGTGGAGGCGATCGAAGGC
>NZ_FNIT01000002.1 GCF_900104035.1 Aureimonas jatrophae
CTCTTCCGGCTTGTGCTTCTTCTGTCCCATTTGGGCATCCTCCATCGGCTCGAAAGCCTACTTCAGGGAGGACCACTTTTCAGGGGGCAGACCAGGGGAGGCGGAGATGCTGAAGCGGTCCATCCGCTATCGACCCTTCATTGCCCTTCCGAGGCACCAAGCGGATTTCCGAAAGCGGTCATTCCAACGCGTGGAAAAGGTCTCGTATCTCCATCGTCGCTTGGCCATTTCGGAAAGAGGCATTCGGGAACACGTTTTGGGAAGATTTGGGCCCGGCCCGGGCTACGTCGTGGTCTGGTATCGACGTTCTCGCTAGCCGTTCCCTTTCGGGACGAGCAGGGCGAACGTCAGGCCTTCTTCAACAGTCCCCGACGGTTGTGACAGCGGACGTGACGAAGGCGGGGCACACTCCGCCCCGCCTCCTCTTGGTGTTCAAAACTGTTGAGCGGTCGGCCGGATGACGATTGCATTGATGTCGACGTCCTCGGGCTGTTCGACAGCGAACGCGATGGCGCGCGCCACCGACGCTGCTGGGATCGCCTGTTTGTAGAAGTCGAGGACCGTCTCGGCAGCCGTGCCCGAAGTCGTGAACTTCAGGTCGCTTTCGACCGCTCCGGGCTCGATCGACGTGACGCGGACCTTCTCGCCTACCTCCTGGCGCAGACCCTCGCTGATCGCGCTGACGGCGAACTTGGTGCCGGAGTAGACCGTGCCACCCGGTGCGAAGACCTTGATCCCCGCAACCGAGCTCAGGTTGATGATGTGACCGCTGCCCTGATCGAGGAAGCCGGGAAGAACTGCGGCGATGCCGTAGAGCGTGCCCCTCAGGTTGACGTCGATCATCTGGTCCCACTCGTCCGTGTTGACCTCGGCCATCGGACGAATCGGCATCAGACCGGCGTTGTTGATCAGCACGTCGAGACGGCCGAAGTGAGCTACGATCGCGGCGACGACGGACTGGATTGCCGACTTGTCGGTGACGTCGAGCGCGTAGGCACGTGCCGTGCCGCCGTTCGCGACGATCTCCGCCACGACCTCATCGAGCTTGTCCTTGCGTCGTGCAGCGATGGCGACCTTCGCACCCCGTTCAGCAAGAAGTCGGGCGGTCTCAGCGCCGATGCCGGTGCTGCCGCCGGTGATGAGGACGACCTTGTCTTCGATGCCCTTGGTCATTGCCATGTTCCCTTCGAGTCGGATTTCAGCTTGCGCCGGATCGTGGCTCCGCCTCAGCGATCGCCACGTTGATGCGCATCTGAGCCTTCATGTTCGCGGCGTCCGTCGCCGATGGGAGGGAGATGGGCACGGCCGCAATATTCGAGAAATTTATATTATTGATTTGAGATATGCGGCCTACATGATGACTGCATGCGCTATGACCTGAACCTGCTGCCGATATTCATCGCCTTGATGGAGGAGCGCAGCGTCACACGGGCGGCCGGGCGCTTGGGCATGACCCAGCCGGCGCCGTCCAACGCCCTGTCCCGCCTCCGTCTCATGCTTCAGGATCAGTTGTTCGTCCGTGAGCGCTACGGCGTCCAGCCGACGCCGGTCGCGCTCGAACTCGCGCCACGGATCACCGAGGCGCTCGCGCAGCTCGACGATGTGGTCCTTGGCCAACAAGCCTTCGATCCAAAGCAGGCGGAACGGCTCTTCACCATCGCGCCGAACGGCTATGCCGAGTTCGTCCTCGTCCCCGCTGTTGTGGCGCGGCTGCAGAAGGTTGCGCCCGGCATCCGGCTCCACCTGACGCCGTACGGCAACGATCTCGCCGAAACGGGTGTCGTTTCCGGAACGACGGCCCTCGTATTGGGTCGCATCGTCGACCCGCCCGACAACCTCGTCGTTCAGCACCTGATGGACGAAGGGTTCGCATGCGCCGTACGCGCCGACCATCCGAACGTCGCCGATGCCTTGACGCGTGAGCAGTTCGAGACAATGAAGCACGTCAACATCGTGCCGCCAGGACGGATGCGTGCGGGGCTGTTCCAGGCGCTGGCCCAGCAGCAACTGAAGCGCGACGTAGCGATCTCCGTGACCAACTTCTTCGCGGTCGCCGAGATGGTGGCGGTGACCGACTATTGCGCCACCCTACCCTCGCTCATCTGCAAGCGGCTGATGCAGGAGCCTCGGCTGAAGATCCTGCCGGCCCCGGTCGACCTCGGCAGCTTCCCCGTCGAGATGGCTTGGCACGTTCGTTATAGACATGACCCAGCGCACCGCTGGCTGAGGTCGCTGATCGGCGAGGTCATCACCGACCTCAACGCTTGAGCTTTTCCGCTTCACCATCTTTTGCGGGAAAGCCCCTCACGATCTCGAATGGCAGCTTATTGCTAGCTTCATTACGAGAGCGGATTGGGAGCTTTCCACCCTTCTGAGGCGATCGGCGCCCGGGGGAAACGGACGTGTCGAAGCAGTCCGTCCGCTATCGCTCCTCCGCAAATATTTGCAGCCCGTCTGTGCGCACCCGCAAGCGGTCCTCCCGCTCAGGCGGCTTGGCGTCCCTCCTCGCCCTTTTCGTTCGCCACCCCTTCCGCGGGCGAGGCGTGCTTCGGCTTGCCGTAGAGGCCGAGATTGGCGTCGCCCCATCCCTTCAAAGCGAGGAGGATTGGCTCCATCGTCCGCCCGAGTGGCGAGAGGCTGTACTCGACCTTCGGTGGCACCTGGGCATAGACCTTTCGCTGCACCAATCCGTCCTCCTCCAGCTCCCGGAGCTGGTTGGTCAGCATGCGCGGCGTCACGTTCGCGATCTGCCTTCGGATCTCGCCAAAGCGGAGCGTGCCTGACAGAAGGTGAAACAGGATCACCGACTTCCACTTGCCGTCGATCAAGCCGACAGCCGCTTCCACCGAACAGCCAGGACTGCAATCGAACCGCGAGAACCTGGCCTTCGCCATGACGGTATCCTTTTCGACACTATGGGCTGCGTTTGTGCGTATTGAGATCGCATGAGCCTACAGCCAAGTTCTGCCCGTCTCAACAAGCGAAGCGGCAGCAGGAGCACGCATCATGAAGGCCATCGGCTACAAGACGCCCGGAGCGATCGATCGACCGGACGCGCTGGAGGACATCGAACTCCCCCGGCCCGTTCCGACCGGGCGCGATCTCCTCGTCGCGGTCAGGGCCGTCTCGGTGAACCCGGTCGACACCAAGGTCCGCAGCAGCGCGCGGCCGACCGTTGACGGTTGGAAGGTGCTAGGCTGGGACGCGGTCGGGCAGGTCGTCGAAGTCGGCGACGAGGTTGTCGGCTTCAAGCCCGGCGATGAGGTGTTCTACGCCGGTTCGATCGCCCGCCCGGGGAGCAACAGCGAGTTCCATCTCGTCGACGAGCGCATCGTCGGGTCAAAGCCGGCATCGCTGTCGGATGCCGAGGCCGCCGCCCTGCCGCTGACGGCCCTCACCGCCTGGGAGATGCTGTTCGACCGGATCGACGTTGCCAGGCCGGTCCCCGGCGCAGCGAACGCAGTCCTGATCGTCGGCGGCGCCGGTGGCGTCGGTTCGATCGCCATCCAGCTCGCCCGTGCGCTCACCCAGCTCACCGTCATCGCGACCGCATCGCGGCCCGAGACCGAAGCCTGGGTGCGCGAGCTCGGAGCCCACCACGTGATCGACCATTCCCGGCCCTTGGCCGAACAGGTCGCGGCCCTCGAAATCGGCGCCCCCGCCTTCGTCTTCTCGACGACCGAGACGACCCGACACCTATCCGAGATCGTCGAACTCATCGCTCCGCAGGGCCGCTTCGGCCTCATCGACGATCCCGACGCCCTCGACGTCACCCCGTTCAAGCGCAAAGCTGTCTCGATCCACTGGGAGCTGATGTTCACCCGCTCGATCTTCCAGACGGCCGACATGGGCGAACAGGGTCGGATCCTCGGCCAAGTCGCGCAGCTTGCGGACGAGGGCCGCATCCGCACCACCGCAACGAGCACGCTGACGCCTATCAACGCCGCGAACCTGCGTCAGGCACACGCCCTCCTCGAGAGCGGCAGGGCGCGGGGCAAGGTCGTGCTCGAGGGCTTCTGAAGTCGGACGGAAAGTTCGATACCCGCGCAGGACCGAACCGGGCCCCGGCCGCGTCTCGACCTGACTTTGCTGACAGCAGGCGGGATGCTCTTGCTGGGTCGCTCAGTTCGGAAGGCAATTGAACAAATGACGATGCGTGGGATACCGGCAGGTCGCTACTGTCCGCTTCCCACGCGATCGATCTCGGAAGCGGACAGACCGCTTTCCACCCAAAGCTGCCGGGCCGTTGCCCGAGAGGGTTACGCCGATCGCCAGCAAGGACGCGAGCGTCCGGAAGCGGTCTGACCGCTATCGACCCTTTTCAGACGCTGCCAACCTACTTTCTCCGTTCCCGAAGCTGCCGTTCGCTTCGATCCATCCTTCTTTCGTGCCGCGGCTGAACTACCCTAGCTGGGAAGAGGCAGTCTCGACGACCGGATCCGCAATCTCCACGGATCCGGAAGCGTCCCGATCCTGACTGACCGATCGGGTTTCGTCCCGTTGATTGGCTACGACCCCTCCCAACTGAACGGTCGGTCGCAGCAGTGCTGCGGTTGCGAGGAGCACCCGTGGCCGCGCTTCGGGAACTCTGGGACACCCCTCAGGCTGCCCAGGGCAGCTCAGGACCGATCGGCACGATGCCAGTCGGGTTGAGAGCCTTGACCGAATAGTATCCGCGCTTGATGTGATCGAGACTGACCGTCTCCCGGACGCCGGGTAGACCGAGGAAGCTCGTCAGGTAGCGGCTCAGGCTGGGATAGTCGGCGATGCGACGGACGTTGCACTTGAAGAGCCCATGATAGGCTGCGTCGAAGCGCACCAGCGTCACGAAGAGGCGCACGTCCGCCTCGGTCACTTCGTCGCCGAACAGGAAGCTGCGACCGTCGGCGAGCCGTCTCTCTAGGACGTCCAGCATGTCGAACACGTCGACGACGGCCTCGTCGTAGGCGACCTGTGTGGTCGCGAAGCCGGCGCGATACACGCCGTTGTTGAGCTTGGGGTAGATCTCGTCGTTCAGAGCATCGATCTGCTCACGCAGTTGCGTCGGGTACAGATCGATCGAAGCGTCGGCGAGGTCGCCAAAGCCCGAGTTCATCATCCGCAGGATCTCCGCGGACTCGTTGCTGACGATCGTGCCGCTCTTCTTGTCCCAGAGAACCGGCACTGTGGCTCGTCCCGAAACGGCCGGGTCGGCACGGGTGTAGATCTCGTGAAGGTAGATCGCGCCGTTCACGGGGTCCTGCTCTTCACCGAAGCGCCAGCCTTCGTCCGAGAGCTCCGGATCGAGCACCGAGACGCTCACCACGTCGTCGAGCTTCTTCAGCTTGCGACCGATCAACGTCCGGGACGCCCACGGGCAGATCAGCGCGACGTAGAGATGGTAGCGGCCAGCCTCCACCTCGAAGCCGCCTTCGCCCGTCGGTCCGGGGCTGCCGTCCGGTGTGATCCAGTTGCGGAAGCTGGACGTCTGGCGGACGAAGCCGCCCTTCTCGTCCTTGGCCTGAACTGGCTGCCAGTCGGCAACCCACTTTCCGTTCATGAGCATGGGTCGCTTCCCCGTTTCCTGCTTCGTCTGGTGCTCAGGCGATGCTTTCCACGGTCCCGCCGTCCACCCGCAGGGCCGAGCCCGTCGTGGCGCTGGCCTGCGCTGACGCGAGGTAGACGCTCATCGCCGCCACCTCGTCCGGGTCCGCAAAGCGTCCGAGGAGGTTGGAGGGACGGTTCTCCTGCAGGAACAGCGCCTCCATCTCGTCCGCCTCGACGCCGCGCTCGGTGGCAAGGGCCCGCAGCATCTCGACCGCGCCTTCCGTGCGCGTGGGACCGGGAAGGATGCTGTTGACGGTGACGCCACTGCCGGCCAGAACCTTGGCAAGGCCCCGCGAGACACCCTGGACCGCCGCCTTGCTGACGCCGTAGTGGACCATCTCCACCGGGATGTTCAGCGCCGACTCGCTCGACACGAACTGGATGCGGCCCCATCCGCGGTCTCGCATGCCCTTGGCATAGTGGCGAGCAAGGCGCACGCCGCTCATGACGTTGACCGAGAGGACCTCCTCCCACTCGGCGTCAGAGATGTCGAAGAAGTCGCGGGCGCCGTAGATGCCGAGATTGTTCACGAGGATGTCGGCCTCCGGAACGGCCGCGACCAGGACGGCGCAGCCTTTTGCGGTGCCCGCATCCGCGGCGACACCGCGGATGCGGGCCCGGTCCGTGGCGCCGCCCAGCTTCGCCAGGGCGGCGTCGACGCTTGTCTGCGAGCGTCCGACGATGGTGACGTCGGCGCCTGCCCGGGCCAGGCCGGCGGCGATGGCGAAGCCAATGCCTCCGGTCGAGCCCGTGACGACAGCGGTTCTGCTGCTCAGGTCGATGTTCATGGCTATGCGGCGAGCTGTGCGCGGACCGCATCGGCGAGCGGCGTGGTCGGGCGGCCGATCAGCTTCGAGAGTTGGCGACCGTGATCGAACAGGGCGTCGTTCGAGGCGTCCACGTCCCAGGCGGCCAGTCCTTCCGCGAACATCTCCGGCAAGCCGGCCTGCTTCAGGATGCCGGCATACTCGGCCTGGGACAGGTTGCGGTAGGGAATGTCACGGCCGGTCTGGCGCGAGATCTCCGCGGCGAGGTCCGCAAGCGTCACCGCGTCGTCGCCGGCCAGCTCATAGGTTCGGCCCTCGTGGCCCTCGCTGGTCAGCACGGTTGCCGCCGCTTCCGCGTAGTCGGCACGTGTCGCAAGCGACAGTCGGCCCTCTCCGGCGCTGCCGACGAACGCGCCGTTCGCGAGCGCTGGGGGGATCGAGGCGGTGTAGTTCTCCGTGTACCATCCGTTGCGCAGGATCGTCGCAGGAATGCCGGAGGACGCCAGCAGCGCCTCGGTCGCACGGTGCTCCGTGCCGAGGCTGATGGGCGAGCGATCGGCATGCAGCAGGCTGGTATAGACGATGCGCTTGACGCCCGCCGTCTTGGCGGCCTCGATCACGTTGCGATGCTGCGCCTCGCGCTGTCCGACTTCGCTCGACGAGATCAGGAGCAGCGTGTCGATCCCCGCAAGAGCCGGAGCGAGCGTGTCGGGACGGGCATATTCGAAGACGCGGGCCTCGACGCCCAACTCCCTGGCCTTCTCGGGCGAGCGCACCAGCGCGACGATCGGCTCGGCGCCAGACTTGGCCTGAAGGCTTCGAACGACGAGGCGGCCGAGCTGGCCGGTGGCTCCGGTGATGCCGATGGTCATGACGATTCTCCGTGATGGTGATGGTCGTTGGTGGTGATTCAGGTCGACTGGACCGGGACCTCTAGGGTCCCGGCAACAGACCGTAGCGTCAGCGCCCAAGGCCTGGGTCGGCTCGGTCGGACACGCCCCGCGCATTCGAAACCCGTGGCGCATGCGGAAGCCGTCCCGGGCTTCAGCCGGCGGTGAGAGTGATCGCGGTGTTCCAGGGGTCGCGAACCGTCAGGCGCGATGGCTCGTCGACATCCATCCGATCGGCCAAGCGTCCCCGGGTCGCCTCAAGGACATCGCGGGCCGTCTCGATCTCGACATGCGACAGACCCGTCGACAGGTCGGTCCGGGGCAGCGCGCCGCGGCTATTCCAGATGTTGGCGGCGAGCTGGTGGTGGTATCCGCCCGTCCCGAAGAAATGGGCGCCGGGGTAGCGGTTCGTCAGATCGAAGCCGAGGAGATCGCCGTAGAAACCCTCAGCACGGACGAGGTCGCCGACCTGGAGATGGACGTGCCCGACGATGCCGCCGTCTGGGAACCCGGACCATGCCCTACCGGCGCCCGAGCGCATCAGATCCTGCATGTCGATGGGATCGGACGACATGCGGATCGTGTCGCCATCCCAGGACCACTGTGAACTCGGGCGATCGACGTAGATCTCGATCCCGTTGCCTTCGGGATCGGCGAGGTAGAGCGCCTCGCTCACCAGGTGGTCGGCCGCCCCCTGGACGGGGATGGACTGTCTCGCGACGAAGTTCACCCATGCCCCGAGGTCGGCCCGCTCGGGCAGCAGAAAGGCTACATGGAAGAGCCCGGCCTCCCGCGGCGAGCGAAGCCTGGCGGAAGGCTCGTGACGCAGCTCGAGGAGCGTCTTGCCGTTCACCCCAAGGCCCACCGTGTTCCCGGCGCGCCCCGTGTCCTCCAGGCCGATGACCTTGCGGTAGAAGTCGGCGACGCGGTCGAGGTCGTGCACGACGAGCGTGATCTTCGAGATCCTGTGCGGGTCTGCTGTCAGCACGGGATCGATCGAGGCGATCGGGCGCGTCTGTGTGGCGGTGGTCATGACGGGCTCCTCGGGACGGAGAGGCAGGCGTTGGTCGTCAATGCGTCGCGGTGCTGCGAAGGGTGGACGGGGTCAGGCGAAGGGCGTAGGCGCCCTCGCCCAGGAGAGCGACCCCAAGCAGTCCGACGATCCAAAGCGCGAGAAATTCCCATCCGCCGTTCGGGTTGGTGAAGAAGAAGCCGGCCGGGCCGTGAACGGTGGCAATGGCACCCAGCAGGATCGGGATGAGCGCCAAGGCGGCGAGCCGGCTGTACACGCCGGCGATCAAGGCGACGGCGCCCACGATCTCGACGACGATGACGAGATAGGCGAGCGGGCCGGGAAGGCCGAGGCTTTGGAAGAACTGGGCCGTGCCGGCTGGCGTGAAGACGAAGACCTTCAGGCCAGCATGGGCGAGGAACAGGATCCCCAGCGCAACGCGCAGAAGTGTGGCGGCATAGGGTGCTGTGCGGGTGTCGATCATGTCCGGAACTCCAGCGTTTGACCTGCTCTATGTGCCCCGTGCCAACTTGTTCGATAATCCGGCTACGATGCATAACAGCTCACACTCGAGGAGTGAGTTGATGCTGGACAAGTTCACGGGACTACAGGTCTTCGCTCGCGTGGCCGCACTCGGCAGCCTGTCCGGCGCGGCTCGCTCGCTCGGCATGTCGCAGACCATGGCCACCAAGCACATGGCGGCCTTAGAGGAACGGCTCGGCGTCAAGGTCCTCCATCGCACGACACGTCGCATCACGTTGACGGAGGCGGGTCGCCGCTACCTCGAAAGCGCCGAGCGTATCCTCGCCGAAGTCGAGGAAGCGGATGCCGCGGCCATGGCCGAGCGCGTCGAGGTGACGGGTGTCCTGCGTGTTAACGCGCCCGTGTCGTTCGGCGTGCGTGCTCTCGCCCCGCTGCTTCCGGCCTTCGCCGAGCTCAATCCCTCCCTTGTCGTCGATCTCGGGCTGAACGACCGGACCATCGACCTCGTCGAGGAAGGGTGGGACCTCGCTATCCGGATCGGGCGTATCCGGGACCAGTCGCTCGTCGCCCGCAGGCTGGCGCCTTGCCACCTGCTTCTGGCCGCCTCACCGGAGTATCTGCGCACGCACGGCACGCCCCGGACAGTCGCGGACCTCAGCACTCACAACTGCCTCGGTTACACGCTGTCGAGCACGCTCGGTCCCCGAAGCTGGGCGTTCGAGACGGACGGCAGCCACGCCGTTCCCATCCAAGGCAACCTACGCGCCAACAACGGCGACGTGCTGGTCGCAGCAGCTCTGGCCGGACAGGGGCTCGTCTACGAGCCAACCTTCCTGGTCGGCGACGCCATCCGGTCCGGCAAGCTTTGCAGGGTCATCCTCGATCGTCCCTTGCTGGAGCTGCCTGGCGTCTACGCGGTCTACGCCGCCAACCGCCGCCCTCCCGCCAAGGTCCGCGCCTTCATCGACTTTCTGGTCGACCGGTTCGGACCGACCCCGCCTTGGGACCGGGACCTGACGAATTGAGCACAGCCTTCAGGCTTCGCGCCAACCCGGCGATACCCGTATCGACCGGCATGTCCGATCGTTGCTGCAACGGCGGCTTTGGCGGCGAGTTGAACCGTAAGCGGACCGGAAGCTTTCCACCCCGTCAGGTCTCCGGCAGTCATGAAAGCGGACGCCCGGAAGCGGCCCATGTGCTTCCGATCCACTTGGGACACTTAGGGCGTTTCGGGAAACGCTCGAAACCGGTCGTCAGAACGCGCAGGCGACGTCGGTCGCCTCGCCGAGCGCGACCACGAAGCCGAGCATCGAGGCGATGAGGTCCGGCCGCCGATCCCGTTCCGCCACAAAGCCCCCCAGCGCGATGCCCAAGGCTGGAACGTAGAGGGCTGCCGTTCCCCAGTAGCCGACATGGCCATACACTTCGAAACCGCCTGCGCAGATCGCCATCACGCCAAGGCGATACCCGTCGTCGCGTTCGGCCCCTGTCGGCGCGAGCATCTCGGCCAAGGTCGTCTCCTGCCGCAGAACCCTGCCTTCGAACAGGGCCGCGGTCAGACCCCCTAAGTCGCGAACCGACACGACCAGTCCGCCGCCACCGTAGGCATCCACACTTGGGTGCAGATCGGTCACGTCGCGGCCATGAACGAACTGGCGGCGACGGGGTTCGGCATCGACGTGCGGGACCTCCGCGCCTTCCCACCAGGTCGCACGCAGCCCGTGCCGCTCGAAACCCAACTCGTCACGGACCGTCGCAGCCAACGAGCGACCGCTCACCCGCTCGATCACCTCGCGCAAGAGGACGTAGCCCGTATCGGAGTAGTGATAGACAGCGCCCGGCTCCCCGATCGGCTTGGCAAGCGATGCGCCGATCTGGACTTGCTCCATCCGCGTCCATGCACGCGAAGGGTCCTCGAACGCGGCTGCGAGATAGTTCGGATCGTCGGTGTGGTCGGCCAAGCCGGACGAGTGGGCGAGAAGGTGGCGGATCGTGATCCGCTCGCAGCAGAATCCTGCGGACTGAAGGCACTGGTATGTCGCCCTATCGAGGTGATCGCTGATCGCATCGTCGAGGCAGAGCTTTCCCGCCTCGGCAAGTCGTAGAACGGTCGCGGCCGTGAACGTCTTGGTGTTGCTGGCAACGCGGAACGGCGTGTCCAACGTCATCGCGGGGTCGTCATGGACACGCCCTGCGGATGTGAGGCCGATCGGCACGTCCACGCCCTTGCCACACAGATAGATCGCCGATGCGGACGATGGATCGGATAGGAGCGTTTCGAAGTGTCTTGCCAAAAAGGCTTGGCCGATCATGGTCCCCATTCCGCTCGTGGCAGCTTCCGAACATCCGTGATCGATAGCCGCCTGATCGCCTTCTCTCACCCGGCCTACAGGTCGCCGATCTCGTCCTCTGAGAACCAAAGGCTCGGCAGGACCGTGATCGCCGACTGTTACCGCGATCGAGCAAGGCACGCCGGCGTTGTCCCTGCGGATCATGAGGCTGAACGTACCGTTCCCCGATCGATCCGGCCACCAACTATGTCCGCTTCTCAACCCTGCGCTCGAAAAGCGGACAGGCAGGTTTCCACCCAGTCCAGCAGTTGGAACGGCCGCCGTCGAGTCCTGAAAGCGGCCGTTCCGCACCAGCCTGAACCGGCGTAGTCGAAGGCTACACTTCGGTACCCTCAGCCAACGTCAAGGCGTCCTCAACATCGACACCGAGATAGCGGACCGTGCTCTCGATCTTCGTGTCGCCGAGCAAAATCTGGACCGCTCGCAGGTTGCCGGTCGCCTTATAGATGATCGACGCCTTTGTCCGACGCAGCGAGTGCGTGCCGTAGTCCTCCTTCCGCAAGCCGATCGCCGTCACCCACTCGTCGACGAGCCGGGCATACTGCCGGGTGCTCAGATGCGTCGCGCGGTCGACGCGGCTCGGGAAGGCATAGTCGTCGACCGTACCGCCGCGACGCTCCAGCCATGTTTGTAGGCTTGCCCGTGCAGCATCCAACAGTTCGAACTGGACGGGACGCTTCGTTTTGCGCTGGACCACGATTGCGCGTGCCCGGATGCGTCCGCCTGAGACCAGGTCTCCGATCTTGACCTTTACGACGTCGCAGCCTCGCAGCTTGCTGTCGATGGCGAGATCGAAAAGAGCGCGGTCCCGCAACCGTCCCTCATGGTCGAGCCAGAAGCGGATGGCCCAAACTTGTGGCGCCTTCAGCGCGCGCTTGGCACCGACCATGCGGCCTGCGTTCCATGCTTTGCGTCCACTACCAGTCGGATCGAATGTCGTATGTCCCATTGTCGTTCTCCCATGGCTAGAACGGCCGATAGGATTGTGCGACAGAGAGCGTGCCGCCGGATGCTTCCCCAGAAGGGTCGGGCCGAAAGCGGACGGGCAGTTTCAGGAGTGATCACATCAAAAGCTGCCGTTCTACAGACGGCGCTATCAGGGTCATTTGAGCCCAATCGATTGGCTGGCAAACTGAGTTGACGAGCGGTGGGGCATGCCATTCGAACGTGAATGTCGTACGATTTCCTGATGTCGAGCGCCCTTAGAATTGCTCAAGGGAAATTTGGCCGCGTCGCGCTGTTGGACATGAATCGTCCCCTCGTGCGTCACGCTCATCCTCATTGCCACGTCCTATTGAAGGTCGAGGGTGCGGATACACAATTCTCGGTGCGCGACGATCTCGTTCCTTTGACGAACGAAAGTGCCGTCCTCGTTAACGCGTGGGAACCACATGCCTATGCGCATGACCCACGCCGCCCGCCGACGATCATCCTTGCACTCTACATCGAGCCGCGATGGCTCGCGGAATTCAGGCCGAACTGGACCGCGAGCGGCAGACCCGGCTTCTTCGCTCAGGCCACCGGCGCCATCACGCCTCGCATTCGGGCGCTCACCGACGACATGGCCCGAGCTATGGTCACCGAGCCGGCGGCGCAGACCCTTCACGAGACGTTCTTGTCGGATCTGATGATCGCGGTGATCGAGCGCTTCACGCCATGGCGCGAAACAGCGGTGTCGCTCAGAAATCTGGCGAGAGGGCCGAGCGTCGATCACCGTATCCGCACGGTCGCCGCCCAGATCGATGCGGACCCAGGCGCAATACGCCAGATCGATGATCTGATTGCTGCGACTCATGTTTCGCGTGCGCAGTTCTTTCGCTTGTTTGAAGCTTCTATGGGCGTTTCGCCCCGGGTCTATCTCAACGCCGCGCGATTGGAGCGGGCTGTCCAAGCTGTTTCGGGCAGCGAGGCGCACCTGTCTGCGATCAGCGAAAGCCTCGGCTTCTCCGTTCCCGCGCATTTCTCGCGTTTCTTTCACGACCATGCAGGGTCGTCGCCGTCGGGATTTCGTGCCGTGACGCGAAAGCCCGTCTGATTTTGAGACTCCTCGGTAAGCCGTGAGACCGGGTGGGATCGTGGCACCCTACCGTCCCCCCTAGGCTCGCCTCTCATACGGCATCCCCGACGAGCGGGTGCCTCGGGAGGATACCAAGAGATGACCGCCATTCCGCCATCGGGCGGCTGGACGGGACGTTCGGTGCCGCGGGTCGAGGACGCCGCGCTGCTGACGGGCCGCGGCCGCTACGTGGACGACTTGCCGATCGCGCCTGGAACGCTGCACGCCGCCGTCCTTCGCTCGCCTCATGCCCATGCCGCGATCAAGCGCGTCGACGCATCGGCGGCCCTCGCCCTGCCGGGCGTCGCTTGTGTCCTCACGGCGGACGAGGTGCGTCGGCTATCCCGCGCCATGACCGTCGGAGTGAAGGCCGATGTCGAGGCTTGGCCGATCGCCGTGGACCGGGTGCGCTATGTCGGCGAGCCGGTCGCCGTGGTCGTGGCCGCCGATCGCTACATCGCCGAAGACGCCGTTGATCTCATCAAGGTCGAATACGAAATTCTGCCGGTGGTGGTTGATCCACGCACGGCGGCGGAGCCGGACGCGCCGACGCTTCATCCGTCCTTGGGCGGCAACGTCATCAACGAGCGCCTGTTTCGCTACGGCGAGCCGGATGCGGCGTTCGCGGCGGCGTCCCGCCGCGTGGCGGTCACCGTCAGCTATCCTCGCAACTCAGGCACGCCGATCGAGACCTACGGCGTCGTCGCATCCTACGATCCGGGTGAGGATGCCTATGACGTCACGGCCAACTTCCAGGGTCCGTTCTCGATCCACGCCGTCGTCGCACGTGCCCTGAACGTGCCGGGCAACCGGATGCGCCTGCGCACGCCGCCCGATTCCGGCGGATCGTTCGGCATCAAGCAGGGCGTCTTTCCTTATATGATCCTCATGGCGCTGGCCGCCCGCCTCGCCGACCGGCCGGTGAAGTGGATCGAGGACCGGCTCGAGCATCTGTCGGCGTCCGTGTCGGCGACGAACCGCGTCACCACCCTGGAGGCGGCCGTCGAGTCGGACGGACGGGTCACGGCGCTGCGCTGGGATCAACTGGAGGACTGTGGTGCGCATCTGCGCGCACCCGAGCCGGCCACCCTCTACCGCATGCACGGTAACATGACGGGCGCCTACGCCATCCGCCATGTCGCGATCCGCAACCGGATCGTGCTGACCAACAAGACCCCGACCGGCCTGAACCGGGGCTTCGGCGGGCCGCAGATGTATTTCGCGCTCGAGCGGCTGATGCAGCGGATCGCCGTGGAACTCCGGCTCGATCCCCTGGACGTGATCGGGCGCAATCTCGTGCCGGCAGGCTCCTTCCCCTACCGGACGGCGACCGGCGCCCTTCTGGACAGCGGCGACTACCAGGCGGCGATGGCCCGCGCGATCGACGAGGGCCAGCTGGCGGACCTTTTGGAAACCCGGCGGGCGGCGCGTGAGGAGGGCCGGCTCTACGGCATCGGCTACACGGCCGCCGTCGAGCCGAGCGTGTCCAACATGGGCTACATCACCGCCGTTCTGTCGCCGGCCGCACGCCACAAGGCCGGTCCGAAGAACGGAGCCCAGGCCACCGCGACGATCTCGATCGATCCGCTCGGCGCCGTGTCCGTCAAGGTAGCCTCCGTGCCGCAGGGACAGGGGCATCGCACGGTGCTGGCTCAGGTCGTCGCCGACGTCCTGGGCCTCGAGCCCGACGCCATCCGCGTTCTCGCCGACGTCGACACGGCGCGCGACGCCTGGTCCATCGCCTCGGGCAACTATTCGAGTCGCTTCGCGCCGGCCGTCGCAGGGGCAGCCAAGCTCGCCGCCGACCGGATCGCGGTCAAACTGAAGCGCGTCGCCGCTGGACAACTCAACGTGGCGGCGGACGAAGTAGAACTTGTGAACGGCCGCGCTCAGGCGCGGGGCAACCCGGAAAACGCCGTATCCTTCGCGCGCGTGGCCGCCGCGACGCATTGGGCCCCGGGCACGCTGCCGGACGACGTCGACCAGACGATCCGCGAAACCGTTTTCTGGACCCCGGAGCAGTTGATCGCGCCGGACGACGAGGACGCGGTGAACTCCTCGCTCTGCCACGGCTTCATCTTCGACTTCTGCGGCGTCGAGGTGGACCGGCTGACCGGCGCGGTGCGCATCGACAAATACGTGACGATGCACGATTGCGGCCGCATCCTGCATCCCGGCATGGTGGCGGGGCAGGTGACGGGCGGTTTCGCCCACGCGGTCGGCGCGGCTCTGCTCGAGGAGTATGCCTATGGCCCGGACGGCAGCTTCCTGTCCGGGACGCTAGCCGACTATCTGATCCCGACCGTGATGGAGGTGCCTGAGCCGGTCATCCTCCATTACGAGAGCCCTTCGCCCTTCACCCCGCTCGGCGCCAAGGGGGTCGGCGAGGGGAATTGCATGTCGACCCCGGTCTGCCTCGCCAACGCGGTGGCGGACGCCTGCGGCTTCGACGAGGTGACGCTGCCGCTCGTGCCGGCGCGTCTGGCGGATCGTCTGGCATCGGAGGAGAAGCCCTCCCGCGAAGCGTCCACGAAATCGGTCGCCGCGCCCGCCAAACCGGGCGAGCGCAAGCTGACAGGCGAAGGATCGGCCGAGGTGTTGGCGCCCCGACAGGCGGTCTGGGACATGCTGCTCGATCCCAGGACGCTCCAAGCGGTGATTCCTGGCGCTCACGACGTGCGCAAGGTCTCGCCCACGCGCTTCCTGGCCGATGTCACGCTCGGCGTCGGTCCGGTGAAGGGACGATACCGCGCCGAGATCGAGCTTTCGGACCTCGCCGAGCCAGAGGCGGTCACGCTGTCTGGCGGAACGGACGGCGCGCTCGGCTTCGGCCGAGGCTCGGGACGGATCACTCTGGCGCAGACCGCGCCGGATCGGAC
Source organism: Aureimonas jatrophae (assembly GCF_900104035.1). Classification (GTDB taxonomy): domain Bacteria; phylum Pseudomonadota; class Alphaproteobacteria; order Rhizobiales; family Rhizobiaceae; genus Aureimonas; species Aureimonas jatrophae. The sequence continues at coordinate 16,025 of NZ_FNIT01000002.1, forward strand.
CACGCTGCACTACAGCTACGAGGCCGTGATCGGCGGCAAGGTCGCCTCGGTCGGTGGCCGCCTACTGGACGGCGCGGCGCGCGTCGTGATCGGCCAGTTCTTCAAATCGCTCGCCGCTCATGTCGGGGGTGGAGCGGACACGGCACCCGGCCTCCTTGCGCGACTTCGCCGCCTGCTCGGGAGGGGTGCATGAAGCCGGCGCCTTTCGATCTCGTGCGGGCCGAAACGCTGACCGAAGCGCTCGACACCCTCGCACAGGCGGGCGAGGACGGACGCGTTCTGGCCGGCGGCCAGAGCTTCGTTCCGATGCTGAACATGCGCCTAGCGCGGCCCGGCGTGCTGATCGACATCATGGGCCTTGCGGAACTGCGCGCCGCCGACCTCGTCAAGGGCGCCCTTCGCATCGGTGCGGGCGTGCGGCAGGTCGAGCTCGCACGGCGGCCGGATCTGGCCGACCGGCTTCCGCTTTTGGCCGCCGCCATTCCCTACGTTGGCCACGTCCAAACCCGGTCGCGCGGAACGGTGTGCGGATCGCTGGCGCATGCCGATCCGAGCGCCGAGCTTCCCCTGGTGCTGATCGCCTTGGGAGGCGAGATCCATCTGCGCACGAAGAAGGCGCGCAGAACCGTCGCCGCGCGGGACTTCTTTCTCGGCATGATGGCGACGGCGATGCAGCCCGGCGAGATGCTCGAGGCGGCATCCTTTCCGCTGCGCCGGCCCGGCGAGGGCTTCGGCTTCCGCGAGGTGGCCCGCCGCCACGGCGATTACGCCGTGGTCGCCGTGGCGGCGGTGGCCGGTCCGGAGGGCGTTCGCCTGGCGGTCGGCGGGGTGAGCGACGTGCCGGCGCTTCGAGACCTGCCCGATCCCGAAAGCGGCGACCTGGAGGACGCGTTGAACGACTTCGCCTGGTCGCTCGACGCGCGCGAGGACCTCCATGCCACCCCGCGCTACCGGCGCGAACTTGTGCGCCGTCTTGGCCGCGAAGCCATCGAGGAGGCGGTAAGATGCCGAAGCTGACCAAAGCCGAACGCCGCCCCGTCCGTTTCACCTTGAACGGGCGGCCCGTCGAGGCGTTGGCGGAGCCACGCACCCTTCTGACGGATGTCCTGCGACACGGGCTGGGCGCGACCGGCACCCATGTCGGCTGCGAGCACGGCGTCTGCGGCGCCTGCACGGTGGAGATCGACGGCGAGCCCGTCCGCGCCTGCCTCGTTCTGGCGGGCCAGATCGACGGCCAGGAGGTCCGTACGGTCGAGGGGCTGGAGCCGCAGGCCGGCACCCTGTCCGTGCTGCAGGACGCGTTCCGCCGTCACCACGGGCTCCAGTGCGGCTTCTGCACGGCGGGCATCCTCGTCACGTTGGATCTCCTGTTCCGGAACCGGCCCGACGCGGATGAGGCGGAGATCCGCGATCACCTGTCGGGCCACTTGTGCCGCTGCACCGGCTACACGCCCATCATGCGCGCGGCGTTGGACGCGCGGGACCGGCTCAACCAGGCACGAAGGGAGGTAACGCATGCTTGACCTGGGAACCAGTTTTTTGGCGAGCGTCGAGCGCGATCCGGATGCGCTGGCGATCGTCGATGGCGCGACGCGGCTCACCTATGCCCAATGGCTCCCGCGCATCGCCGCGTTGGCGCAGGGGCTGACGGATCTCGGCCTGCGACCAGGTGACCGCGTCCTGACCCTCCTCCAGAACCGCTGGGAGAACGCGACCCTGCACTGGGCCTGCCAGTTCGCGGGCCTCGTCGTCACCCCCCTTAATTGGCGGGCCAAGAGCGACGAGGTCGACTATGCGCTAGAGGACTCCGAGGCGCGGGTCCTCGTTTGCGAACCGGTGTCCCACGATGCCGTGAAGGGCAGCGTGCGAGCGCTGGACGTGATCCGGCTACCCGTCGAGGAGGAGGACTGCGGTTCGAGCCTTGCCGCACTGATGGCGGGGAGCGCCGAGGCCTTCGAACCGTGCGCGTCGGCGCAGGACTGGTCGCTGATGCTCTACACCTCGGGCACCACATCGCGACCCAAGGGCGTGCCGCGGCGCCACCATGCCGAGCGCGCCGGAGCGCTCGCCCATGTCGCCCAGAACCTTTATCGGCACAGCGAACGAACGCTCGGCGTCATGCCGCTCTATCACACGATGGGCGTTCGCTCGCTTCTGGCCACGTCGCTGATCGGCGGCGCGTTCGTCTGCCTTCCGCGCTTCGACGTGGAAGGAGCGCTGCGCGCGATCGAGGACAACGGGATCACCAATCTCTACCTCGTCCCGACCCTCTACCACGACATCGTCCACCATCCCGCCTTCTCGTCGGACCGCGTGCGCAGCGTCACCAAGCTGGGCTTTGCCGGCGCCTCCATGACCGACGGCCTCATGCGCCGCTTGAGTGAGAGCTTCCAGCCGGACCTCTTCGTCAACCACTACGGCTCGTCCGAGGTCTACACGTTCACGATCGACCAGAACGCGCCCGCCAAGCCCGGTTCGGCCGGCCGTGCCGGCATCAACCAGATGGTCCGGGTCGTGAAGCTCGGAGAGCGCGACGCGTCGCGGCGCGCCGGCTCGCGCGAAGAAGGCGAGATCGCCGTGCTTCTGAAGGGCGACGAGAGCTTCGAGGGTTACTGGAAGCGTCCCGAAGCCGACGCGAAGGCGATCCGCGACGGCTGGTACTTCACGGGCGACACCGGCTTTCTCGACGAGGAGGGCGACCTCTTCGTCACCGGACGCACCGACGACATGATCATCACCGGCGGCGAGAACGTTTCGCCGGTCGAGATCGAGAGCTGCCTATCGCTTCATCCCGCCGTCGACGAAGTTGCCGTGGTCGGTCTGCCGGACGAGCGCTGGGGCAAGGTTGTTACCGCCTTCGTGAAACGCTCAGGCGCGGTCGGCGAAGCCGAACTCGACGAGCACTGCAAGCGATCCGGCCTCGCCAACTTCCGGCGTCCTCGCGCCTACGTCTTCGTGAACGCCATTCCCAAGAGCCCGGTCGGCAAGCTGCTGCGACGCCTGCTCGTAGCCGGGGAATACGAGCCCGAAACATTGGTCGAGACGCGCGTCGCCTCCTGACATCTCCCCAAAGGATCATCCCCATGAGCGAACCTCATCGCTTCGACCATCCGGCGCTTCAGTCGCTCGACGGCTTCAGGGTCGCGATCGATCCGTCTGCCGAGCGGGCCGACATCGTGCTCGACCGCCCGCCCTACAACGTCGTGTCCATGGCGGCACGCGACCAACTGCGTCTCGTCTTCGAGGCGCTCGATGCGGATGCGCGTGTGCGTGTCATCGTCCTGTCGGGCGCAGGCGCGCATTTCTCCTCGGGCGGAGACATCAAGGGCTTCCTGGAAGCCAGTCCCGAGCACGTCTCCAAGCTCGCCTGGAACGTGGCCGCACCGGCACGCTGCGAGAAGCCGGTGATCGCAATGAACCGGGGCTACTGCTTCGGCGTCGGCTTTGAACTCTCGCTCGCCTGCGACTTCCGTCTGGCGTCCGAGACGACGCTATACTCCCTACCCGAGCAGAAGCTCGGCCAGATCCCGGGCTCCGGCGGATCGGCGCGTCTCCAGAAGATCGTCGGCGTCACACGCACCAAGGACATCGTGATGCGCTCCAAGCGCATTTCCGGGAGCCAGGCCCTGGACTGGGGCATCGCCACCGAATGCCACCCGGACGATGCCCTGGAGGCAGCCGTCGCGGCGCTCGTGGACGAGTTGCGCAGCTTCTCGCCGCTTGCCCAGCGCACCGCCAAGAAGCTCCTGAACGACAGCGACGACGCGCTTCTCTCCACTGCGATCGAGCTGGAGGGTCTGAACTATTCGCGCCTTCGGATGTCGGACGACTTCCGGGAAGGCGTTGAGGCCTTCCACGCCAAGCGCCGGCCGACCTTCAAGGGGGTCTGAGGCGGCGAAGCCGACACGGCTTTCGACCCTCGGCGGCACCGACATGGCAGACATTTCGTCCCTGGCTCGCCGCCGGGCCGGGATAGGCATGCCCGATTTCATCGACGCCGGCGGTCAAGACCGGCACAAACGTGGAGGAACCCGATCATGACAACCCTCGAACAGGCGGACCAACCCGCCGTCGCGACACCCACCCGACGGCAGACCATCACGGCGGCGTCCGCGTCACTGTTCGGGTGGGGACTCGACCTCTTCGACCTCTTCATTCTGCTCTACGTCGCCCCGGTCGTCGGGCGACTGTTCTTCCCGTCCGAACAGCCGATGCTGTCCTTGGCCGGCGCCTACGCGTCCTTCGCCGTCACACTTCTGGTGCGTCCGCTGGGCTCCGCGATCTTCGGGTCCTACGCAGACCGGTTCGGTCGCAAGCGAGCGCTGATGGTCGCCGTCACAGGCGTCGGCTTCTCGACCGCGATCTTCGGACTCCTGCCGACGGTGGGGCAGATAGGCTGGTTCGCTACCGCGCTGTTCCTGTTCTTCCGCCTCGTACAAGGCATCTTCGTTGGCGGCGTCGTCGCGTCGTCCCACACGATCGGTACGGAAACGGTGCCCGAGCGCTGGCGCGGCTTCATGTCTGGGGCGGTCGGCGGCGGCGGCTCGGCCATCGGCGGCCTTCTGGCTTCGCTGGTGTTCTTCGTGGTCTCGCTCATGTTCCCCGGTGACGCGTTCGCGGAAACCGGCTGGCGCGTGATGTTCTTCTCGGGCCTCCTGACCTCGGTGGTCGGCCTCGTCATCTTCCGCAACCTCGAAGAGTCGCCGCTGTTCAAGCAGCTTCAAGCCAAGAAGGCGCTCAAGAACGCGACGGCGCAGAGGGACGCCTCGCCGGTCCGCACCCTGTTCTCCCGCCCGCAGCTCAACGGCTTCCTTCTGACACTGCTTCTGTCCTTCGGTGGCGGTTCGGCCTACTATCTGACCTCCGGCTACCTTCCGACCTTCTACAACGTCGTGAATGGGGTCCCCGGATCGTCCGCCTCGATCATGCTGATCCTGGCCAATGTCGGCGCGGCGCTAGGCGCCTGCGGGGGCGGCGAACTCAGCCAGCGCATCGGCCGTCGGCCCGCCTTCATCTGGATGGGCGTGGTGCGGCTCGTCGCGTTCCCGCTCCTGTTCCTGCTGATGGGAAGCACCACCGGACTGTGGACCATCGCCCTGTGCGGGTTCGCGCTCTCCTTCCTGGCGAACGCCAGCTACGGTCCGCTCCTGATCTACCTGAACGAGCGCTTTCCCACCGCCATCCGCGCGACCGGAACGGGCCTGTCGTGGAACATCGGTTTTGCGCTGGGAGGGATCCTGCCGACCTTCGTGTCCCTTGCCGCGGGCGGCCCGTCCGGAATCCCGATGACGCTGGCCATCTTCACGGTCGCCGTCACGCTGGTCTATCTTCTGGGCGCCCTGCTCACGTCCGAAACGCGCGGCAACCTGGAGCGAATGTAGCCGTCCGCCCTGGCTCGAAGCCATGGCCAAGCCCGAGCGGAGAACCATGGCTTCAGACGCTACCTTCATCGAGATCGACGGAACGGCTATCGAACTGCGCGAGGTCGCAGGCGTCGGGGCACCAATCCTGCTCTTGCACGAGGCACTCGGCTCCGTTTCGCTCTGGGGTACTTTTCCCGAGCGCCTCGCAGCTGCATCCGGCCACCCTGTGATCGCCTGGTCGCGCCAGGGCTTCGGGCGATCCGATCCATTACCCGAACCGCCCGGGGTGGACTTTCTGGACCGGGCGGCGGACCAGACCCTGGCCCTCATGGCGCGGTTGGGGATCGACCGCGCCCATCTTCACGGCCACAGCGACGGGACGGCGATCGCCCTTCTTGTAGCGGCCAGGGCGCCGGACCGTGTCAAAAGTCTCGTTCTGGAAGCCCCGCATGTCAGCGTCGAGATCGGAGCGCTGAAGGCCATCGAGCAGATGCGCGAGCGGTTTGCGAGCGGCGATCTGCGCAAGCGGCTCGCACGCCATCACGACGATCCAGACACCGTCTTCAAGAATTGGGTCGGTATCTGGCTGGACCCGCGCTTCCAGGACTGGTCGATTGAGACGCAGCTTCTGCAGGTGCGTACACCGACCCTGTTGATACACGGCCGGGATGACGTCTACTTCAGTATCGATCAGATCGACCGCATCACAGCTGTTATTCCAAGCGCCAACGCGGTGATCCTTCCGGAATGCGGACACTCACCCTTCCGTGACCAGCCAATTCTCGTAGCAGAAATATCAACAAAACACGTCAAAACTTCTGACCCGGACGATGCTCAAGCGCATGAACAATGATTTTTCAGCACCTCGCGCCTTTCAGATATTCCGTTTGTTTTTTCCGTCTCGCAGATCGGATAAGATGGTCGAATGCTAATGGCTTGTCATTGCTTGAACGTTTGAGTGTAATGGTCGTTTGCGTCTCCGAACAGAGAGCAGCGATGCTGAGCGACGAGCAGTGGGCGGTGCTGGAGCCGTTGGTCGAAGCGTGCCGACCGATCGGCAAGACGCCACCGCAGGATCTGCGCCGGACGCTGAGCGCGATCCTGAGGCGGCATCGGAACGGCACCAAATGGCGAGCCATCCCAGCCGAACTGGGACCGCGGTGGCGGGCGGCGCAGGTGTTCATGCGTTGAGCTCGGGCCGATGCCTGGGAACAGCTGCTAAACCTCGTTCCGGAGCGCGGCCTGCGGCTCGGCATGGTGTTTCTGGACGGCACCAACGTGCGGGCGCACCCAAAAGCGGCCGGTGCGGCGCGAAGGGGGGATCTCAAGCCCAGCGAGTACCTGGCGAGCCGGGTAGGCTTTAAGCTGAAAGCGACCGACGTCATCGACGTTCTGTCCGACCCCTTCATCTGGCACGGCGTGCCAGGCCACGTGCAATCCAACAACTGAACGAAGTTCGTAGCCAGGGCGGTGTGCGAATGGATCACAGCGCTTGGCGCAAGAACCGCGTTCATCGAGCCAGGATCACCCTGGGAGAACAGGTACTGCGAAAGCTTCAACTCCAAACTACGCGATGAACTGCTGAACGGCGAAATCTTCTACAGCCTGCGCGAGGCCGAGATCGTCCTCGAAGGTTGGCGTCAACACTACAACACCAAACGACCGCACTCCGCGCTCAGTTGTCGACCGCCAGCACTCGCCGCCGTGCCGTGGCCGAAAGCGCCACCCCAACCCGCTTCGCCGGCCACTTCAACCGTGTCCGCCAAGCTGAGCTGCTGCCCGTTTCCTGGACCATTTCGAGCTGGAAGATTCCAGTTATGAAGAAGGGCCAGGAAGAGGAGCTTGGAATGAAGAGGTCGAAGTTTTCCGAGGCGCAGATCGCGTTCATGCTGAAGCAGGCTGAGGACGGAACGAGCGTTGGCGAGGTGTGCCGCAAGACCGGTGGCAGCGAGGCGACGTTCTACGCCTGGCGCAAGAAGTGCGCGGGTCTCATGCCGTCGGAGATGCGGCGACTGCGCCAGCTCGAGGAGGAGAACGCCGAGCTGAAGCGGCTGGTCGCTGACCTCAGCCTCGACAAGGCGATGCTGCAGGATGTCGTCTCGCGAAAACTGTGAGGCCTGACCGGCGCCGGCAGCTCGTCGACGACGTCAGGAGCACGTGGCAGGTCAGCATTCGGCGGGCCTGTGGTGTGCTTCGGACGGCGCGATCGGGCTACCACTATCGTGGGCGCCGCGCCGATCAGGCCGATCTGAAGAAGCGAGTGAAGGAGATCGCCGAGACGCGCGTGCAATACGGCTATCGTCGTATTCACGTGCTGCTTCGCCGGGAGGGCTGGGACGTGAACGCCAAACGGATCTATCGTCTTTACAAGGAGATGGGTCTGCAAATGCGGCACAAACCACCCAAGCGCCGGGTGAAGGTGAAGCTGCGGGAAGGCCGCTGCATGGTGTCCTGCTCGAACGAGGTATGGGCCATGGACTTCGTCCATGACCAGCTTGCGACGGGACCGAAGCGGCGGATCCTGACTGTTGTGGACACCTTCAGTCGGTTCTCGCCGGCGGTGGTGCCGCGCTTCAGCTTCCGGGCTTCCGACGTCGTGGGCGTGCTCGAACGCGTCTGCGGTGAGGTGGGCTATCCCGCATCGATCCGCGTCGACCAGGGAAGCGAGTTCGACTCGCGCGAGTTGGACCTGTGGGCCTATACCCGCGGTGTCGTGCTCGACTTCTCCCGGCCCGGAAAGCCGACGGACAACGCCTTCATCGAGTCGTTCAACGGCAAGTTCCGGGCAGAGTGTCTGAACCAGCACTGGTTCATGAGCCTCGACGATGCGGTGCCAAATGCGAGGCTTGGCGTAGAGACCACAACGAGGTGCGACCCCATAGCGCCATCGGCAACAAACCGCCGATATCGCTGGTGAACCGATCAGCGGCACATGGCCCACCGCCGCCGGTCGAAGCTGGATGACGACCGGCCGAGTGGTCCAGAAACGGGTAGCAGGTCAAAGCCCACCATACATTGGATTTGAACCGGGCCACATAACTGGGGCAGGCCAAAAGTCAAAAGCCCCTCACATGCTCGCGTAGACCGGTCCCTCGCCGCCCTGCGGGGGCACCCAGCGGATGTTGCCGTTGGGGTCCTTGATCGAGCACGTCTTGCAGTGGACGCAGTTCTGCGCGTTGATCACGAAGCGCGGATCATTCGGGTCGCTCTCGTCCCACTCGTACACGGCGGCCGGGCAGTAGCGCTGGGACAGCCCGGCGTAAACGTCGTGCTCGGATCGCTTCTGGAGGCTCAAGTCGCGCACTTGGAGATGCACCGGCTGGTCTTCCTCGTGGTTGGTGTTGGATAGGAACACCGACGATGTCCGGTCGAAGGTCAGCACCCCGTCGGGCTTGGCGTACGCGATCGGCCGGTGCTTGTCGGCCGGATCGGTCGCTTCGGCATCCGTCACCCCATGCCCCATCGTGCCGAAGAGCGAGAATCCCAGAAGCTGGTTGCACCACATGTCGATGCCGCCCAGCGCCACGCCGAGCCCCGTTCCGAACCGCGACCAGAGCGGCTTGACGTTGCACACGGGCTGGAGGTCCCGGCCGATGGCGGAGGCGCGCCAGCCGTCCTCGTAGGGCTGTAGACGATCCGCCGAGCGCCCTTCCCCAATCGCGGCGGAGGCCGCTTCCGCCGCCATCATCCCGCTGGTGATCGCGTTGTGGACGCCCTTGATGCGCGGCACGTTCACGAAGCCCGCCGCGCAGCCGATTAAGGCACCGCCGGGGAACACGAGGTTCGGCACCGACTGCCAACCGCCTTCCGTGATCGCGCGTGCGCCGTAGGCGATGCGCTTGCCGCCGCGCAGCAGTTCCGCGATGTCGGGATGCGTCTTGAAGCGCTGGAACTCCTCGAAGGGCGACAGGTACGGGTTCTTGTAGTTGAGGTGCACCACGAAGCCGACGTAAACGCGGTTGCCCTCCAGGTGATACAGGAACGAGCCGCCGCCGGTCGAAAGGTCGAGCGGCCAGCCGAACGAGTGCTGCACGAGACCCGGCATCGCCTTGGCAGGCTCGATCTCCCACAGCTCCTTGATGCCGAGCCCGTATTTCTGAGGCTCGGCGTTCTGCGCCAGCCCGTAGCGGTCCACAAGGTCTTTCGCGAGCGAGCCGCGCACGCCCTCGCCGATCAGCACGTACTTGCCCATCAGCGCCATGCCGCGCTGGTAAGCGGGTCCTGGCTCGCCGCCGCGCGTGATCCCCATGTCGCCGGTGGCCACGCCCACCACGCGATCCTCCTCGTCTAGGATCAGCTCGGAGGCCGCGAAGCCCGGATAGATCTCGACGCCGAGCGCTTCCGCTTGGCTCCCCAGCCAGCGGCACACCTCGCTGAGCGACACCACGAAGTTGCCGTGGTTGCTCATGAGCTTGGGCATCAGGGCGTTGGGCAGGCGCACCGCTCCTTCCGGCCCGTAGAGGAAGAAGCGGTCCTTGGTAACGGGCTGGCGGATCGGCGCGCTCTCGTCCGAGCGCCAGTCCGGCAGAAGCGCGTCAAGCGAGGACGGGTCGAGCACGCAGCCCGACAGGATGTGCGCGCCGACCTCCGCGCCCTTCTCCAGCACCACGACGGAGAGGTCCGGGTTCACCTGCTTGCATCGGATCGCCGCAGCCAAGCCCGCCGGGCCTGCGCCCACGATCACCACGTCGAACTCCATCGACTCGCGCTCGGGCAAGGGCTCGCGCTCGGGTGCGTCGGGGGCGGTTATGGTCGTCACAGCTTCCCCGTCAGTTCCGGCACGAGTGTGAACACGTCGCCAACGAGCGCGTAGTCGGCGACTGCCAAGATGGGCGCGTCGCCATCCTTGTTTATGGCGACGATGACCTTGGAGTCCTTCATGCCGGCCAGATGCTGGATCGCGCCTGAGATGCCGCAGGCCACATACAGATCGGGCGCCACCACCTTGCCGGTCTGCCCCACCTGCCAGTCGTTGGGCGCGTAGCCCGCGTCCACCGCCGCTCTGGACGCCCCCACCGCCGCACCGAGCTTGTCGGCGAGCGGCAGCATCACCTCGTCGAAGCGCTCCTTCGACCCCAGCGCCCGCCCGCCCGAGACCACGATCTTGGCGCCGGTCAGATCGGGCCGCTCGGAATGGGAGACCTCGTCCGACACGAAGCGCGACACGGCCGGGTCGGCGGCGGCGGCCACCTGTTCGATGGGGGCGGGCGACCCCGCCTCGCCAGCCGCAACAAACGCCGAGGTGCGCACCGTCAACACCTTGATCTTGTCGGATGAGCGCACGCGCTCCACCGCGCTGCCGGCATAGATCGGACGCTCGAACGTGTCGGGCGCGATCACCGCCGAGACGTCCGACACCTGCATGACGTCGAGAAGGGCTGCGGCGCGCGGCAGGGCGTTCTTGATCGAGGCGGTGGCTGGTCCCACCACCGCGTCGTAGCTCTTGGCGAGTTCGGCGATCAGCGCGGCCAGCGGCTCGGCGAGGTGATGGGCCAGAGCCGCACCGTCGGCCAGGAGGACCTTGGCAACGCCGTCCAGCCCGGCGGCCTGGCTGGCCACGGCGGAAGCGCCCTCGCCGGCCACGAGCACATGAACCTTGGCGCCCAGCGCCTTGGCAGCCGTCAGCGCCTTCGCGGTCTCGCCCGACAGCGTCCGGTTGTCGTGCTCGGCGATCAGAAGCGTGGTCATGGATCCTGTTCCTTCCCTATCCGATCAAACCAGCCAGCGCGCTCAAACGAGCCCAGCGCCCTTGAGCGCCGAGACGAGCTCGTCCACGGAGCCGAGCGTCACGCCCGCCTGCCGGCCCTTGGGCTCGGTGACCGAGACCACCTCGTGGCGCGGGCTGGTGTCGACGCCGTAGTCAGCGGCCGACTTGTCCTCCAGCGGCTTCTTTTTGGCCTTCATGATGTTGGGCAAGCTCGCATAGCGCGGCTCGTTCAGGCGCAGGTCCGTGGTGACGATGCAGGGAAGCTTGAGCGCCACCGTCTGAAGGCCCCCGTCCACCTCGCGCACGACGCTCGCCTCGCCGTCCGCGACCTCGAGCTTCGAGGCGAAGGTCCCCTGCGCCCAGCCCAGCAAACCGGCGAGCATCTGGCCGGTCTGGTTGGCGTCGTCGTCGATCGCCTGCTTGCCGAGGATCACGAGGTCGGGCCGCTCGGCCTCCACCACACCACGCAGGATCTTGGCAACCGACAACGGCTCGACGCGGCCCTCCGCCTTCACCAGGATGCCCCGGTCCGCGCCCATGGCGAGCGCCGTGCGGATGGTTTCCTGCGCTTGTTGCACCCCGATCGAGACGGCGACGATCTCGTCGACCCCACCCTTCTCCTTGAGGCGGACGGCCTCTTCCACGGCGATCTCGTCGAACGGGTTCATGCTCATCTTGACGTTCGCAAGGTCCACCCCTGTCCCGTCGCCCTTCACGCGGACGCGAACGTTGTAGTCCACGACACGCTTCACGCAGACCAGGATCTTCATGAACTTCTCCTTTTCAACAGACGGTCCTGAACCGCTCGACCATCACGTCGAGAACCTCGTTGGGATCGCGCTGCTACCAATCATCGGATGAGAAGACCTCGACCTCGCAAAGGCCCCGGTAACCTGCGTTTTCGACCGCGTCTCGGATGTCGCGCAGGTCGACCACCCCGTCACCCATCATTCCGCGGTCGAGTAGCATGCTGCTAGTGTCCGCCAGCCAGTCACAGAGATGGTAGCCGGAGATCAGATCACCGGCGTCGGAGAGGCTTCGAGATAGACGCGAGTCCCACCATACGTGATAGACATCCACCGCGATTCCGAGGTTCGGGGCGTCGGCGCCGCGACAAAGCTCGAATGCGTCTGCCACGCTGAACAGACAGGTACGGTTGCCGCCGAACATCGTGTTCAAAGGCTCGAGGCCGAGTTTGACGCCGCAACTCGCCGCGCGCTCGCAGTCATGCGAGAGACGGTCGGCGAAACGATCCCAGGTTGGGCCAAGACCTTTCGTGCCGGGCTCGGTCCCTCCGGTCACGATCGTGACGACAGGTGCCCCTAACGCCGCGGCCATTTCGATCGAGGCGACGATCTCGCCTTCAAGATTCTTGGGCGTGCCGACGCCCACGAGGAACGGCGTGCGGCAAAGCCCGACCACCTGCATGCCAGCGCCTCGAACATGATCACCGATCTCGATCGCCCGCGTCCCTATCTCGCGCCGCCAGAACACGATGCCGCCGAACCCTTGGGCAGAGCAGGCATCGATCACCCGCTCGGTGGACCACCCGGCTCCACGCCCGTCGAGGTTGTGACTAAAGCTCGCCGTATTTAGCGCGAGCGCGGAATGATCGTTCGCTGAGTCCCTCATTCCGTGCCGTAGACGGCCAGCAGCCGCCCGATCCGTCTCACGACGAGATAGGGATCGCGCAAGAGTCCCGCCTGATCGGCCAATCGGAAGGCTTCGATGACATAGGGCAACGGACGCAGCGCGTGGTGGCCACCCAGCATGATGAAGTGATCCTGAAACCCGTTAAGCCAGGCGAGAAACACGACCCCTGTCATGTAGTGCTGGGTCGGTGCACGGAAGCCCGGCCGGGGCAACGGTTGAGAGTAAAAGGCGGCACGACATGGCAGCGATCCCCAACGGAAACCGCCATTTTCATCGTCAAACTGCACCGAAGATGAGTCAGCCCTCTTTTGCACGCCGACTCGGGGTCCCGTTCCAACGACGTTTGACAGATCGAGCGGACCGCATCCGCTACCGTGCATCCTTGCGACACTAGACTATCAACCGGCCGAAGCTTCGCGACAATCTCTTCGGGCTTGGGTCGTCTTGCCATGTCCGTCCTCCTTCAGATTCTAAAACCCATACTGCAGGGCGGACCATCTCAATGGGGGCGGATCAGAAGGCATCGTCGGTTGGCGCTTGGCTAACACCGCTTTGTACGATCGCATCACGTCTAGAGTTTCTTCAACGAGATTCCGGCCTTGTGACGATCCCACGTGGTGTCGCGCACACCCATCGCGGCGAGTTCACGTTTGCGCACCTTGTTCGTCGGCGTTCGAGGGAGTGCGTCGTGTAGCTCGATGTAGCGAGGTACCATGAAATGAGGCAGAGCCTCGAGCATGAACCGGATCAGCGCGACCTCATTTAGGCTCTCCCCTTTCGCGAGAACGACGTTCAGCATGATGTCGTCGTCGCCTTCCATACCTGAGGGAACACCAACCGCAGCAACCTCCGCGACACCGGGGAATTTAAGTGCTGCCATCTCGATATCGAAGGAGGAGATATTTTCAGCCCGGCGGCGAATGCGGTCGCGGATGCGATCGACGAAGTAGTAGTAACCTTCGTCGTCTCGGTAACCCGCGTCCCCTGTGTGAAACCAAAGGTTTCTCCAAGCCTCCACCGTTGCGTCGGGTCGACCGAGGTACCCGAGCATCGTCGTGAATGGTTGTTTCGGACGGACGACGAACTCCCCCGTCCGTCCGCTTCCAACCGTTTCGTCCGTGAGGGGATCGACGACGTCCAGTTCATACCATTCGTCGAGGAGACGTCCGCAGCTTCCCTGCGGATGTCGGGTCTCGAGGTCGGTCCAGAGCGGACAGCCGATTTCGGTCATTCCCCACATCTCGACGCCCCGAAGGCCGAAACGTTCTTCGAAGGCAGGACCGATCCCTTTCGGCAAGGGACAACACATCAGCCGAGCAAGCCTATGCGAGCGGTCGAACTCTGTCGGTGGTGTCTTGAAGATCATTTCGATCATCGGACCGTGGGCGATGCTCGCCGTCACGCCATGCCTGCGTACCTGCATCAACCATGTCGAGGCATTGAAGCGCTGGTCGAGCACTAGTTGTCCACCAGCTAGGAACGTAGCGAGGACGCCCATGAACTTGCCGGCTATGTGGTTGAGAGGGTGGGCGCAGTAGTACGTATCGTCGTCGGTGAGACCAATCGCACCGAGAGCCTGCTGGGCGATCAGGATCACCTGTCCATTCGGGAGCAGAGCCGCTTTCGAAGGTCCGGTCGTTCCCGAAGTAAACATCACCGTGGACGGATCGCCGGGCGCGATCGTCGCCTCCGGTAAATCTGCTCGGGTTTCCAAGGCGTCGTCGAAGACGTGAACGACTATCGCGGACCCAAATGCCGCCAACGGAGAGCCAGATACGGCGCCGACGACGATTACATCGGTGACCGAGTCGAGTTCCGGACCGAGCGACATCAGGACAGGTAGCAAATCGACATCAACGATAACCACTGTCGGGCGTGTCGTACGCAACGGATATGCAAGAACCTCTCCCCTGAACGCTGGATTAATCGTGACGTCGATCGCTCCGATCAGTCCGGCGGCCAGCCAACCTTGCAGGGGAGCAAGCCCCGGTCGACAGAACATCGCTACGCAGGAACCCTTCGCCACGCCGCGCCCGAGGAGAAAGTTCGCGAGCGCGGCACTGCAGGATATGAACTCGCCGTACGTCTGCGTCGGTCCTTCGATTACGTGAAGGAAGGGCCGTTCAGGGGTCTCTAACAGTCGATGCTCCGCGAGACATCGCAGCGTCCAGTTCGTCGCATCCTTTAGGAGGGGATGAACCATCGAACCTCTCACGGTCTGAGAGCTGGGGAGGGTCCCAGCAGGAAGCCCAGCCTACCCAATTAAACGTTGTCAGCGAAACACACATGACATACCATCCGTATAGTATCCCATTACGAGGTGGCAACAAGAATGAGTTCGAAGACCGCCGGAGCGCCGGGGCGCGACACCTCCGCCCTTAAGGGCATCCAAGTCGTCGAGCTCGGCATGGTCATGCAGGTGCCGTTGGCCGGACAGATGCTCGGCGACCTCGGTGCCGACGTCATCAAAGTCGAGCGACTGCCTCCCGGCGAGATCCTGCGCACCCTCGATCCCATCGGGTTCGGAACTGGGAAGATGAGTTGCTACTACGCAGCTCTCTGCCGTAACAAGCGGACCCTTTCACTTGACATCAAGTCGGAGAAGGGTCGCGCTGCACTGCTTCGGCTAATCGATACGGCGGACGTACTGCTGCACAATTTCCGCCCTGGCGTCATGGAACGCCTGGGCCTCGATTATGAAACGCTTCGCAGTCGAAACCCGCGGCTGATCTATGCTGCAGGGTCTGCATTTGGAAGCGAGGGACCGATGGCGAGTCTGCCAGGGCAGGACATGCTCGCACAGTCGTTCAGCGGCCTTGCGCGCAGCGGACGCGACGATGACGCGCCCCCTCAACTCGTAAACTCGCCTATGATCGACTACCTGACGGCGTCTTCCCTGACGCAAGGCATTCTCGCCGCTCTTCTCGAGCGCGGGAGGTCCGGCGAAGGTCAGATGGTTTCAACTTCGCTCTTCGACAACGCGCTGGCCGTTCAGGTTCTCGAGACAGCCAGCCTAGCCATGCATCGCACGCGAACGAGCTGGATACAGTACTCAATGATGTTCCGCACGTCGGACGGCTGGCTGTGTGTCCTGACGCTCTTTCGCGACAATCCAGCTAAGGGCATCTGCGAAGCCTTCGACCAGCCCGATATCAGCACAAGAGCGGAGTTCGCGACTTATCGACTTCAGGTCGAGAACCTAGCAGCCCTCGAAGACCACCTCAGCCCAATCGTCAAGACGTTCAGCACCGCGGAATGCGTCGACCGCCTTTCTCAACAGAACGTCCTTTGTGCTCCCATCAATACGCTCGAGGACGCCCTTTCCCATCAGCAAGCCACGACAAACGAAGCCCTCTGGGAAGTCGAGATCGCTGGGTACGGGCCTGTTCGTCTAGCCGGGAATCCGGTCAAGTTGTCAAGGACGCCACCGACGATGCGCTTCCCACCGGCCGACGTAGGCGAAAACAGCGTCGAGATTCTGTCTTCCCTCGGTTTCTCCGATCTCGAGATCGATGACCTCACTTCCAGCGGCCTCCTGCACGTGCGCCCTACGCGCCAGTAGATAGCGTTCCATGCGAACCCCATTCTCGAAAAAACCGAGCTTCATGTTGACATACCATCCGGATAGTATTTTCTAGTCCGTACGACGTAGGAGAAAATGATGGGCGCACCTTCCACAGTCGATCTAGAGTTGGCGATCGATGCTATGTTGGCTCGGGTTCGCAACGTTGCGAACTCTGGCCTGGACGGGTTTCCACATCACGGCGATACGCGTACCGGGCGCTGGACGACGACACCGAACGGGTTCTGGACGGGAGGCTTCTGGGTCGGCGAACTCTGGCTTGCGGCAGCCTACTCGAGCGACCACTGGTTCGGCGCGAAGGCCGAGGAGTGGCTTGCGAAACTCGATGGGCGGGTACACTCCGATACGGTGTTTCGCGGCTTTCTATTTTATTACTCGGCGGTTACGGGAGCGGAACTGTTCGGCAGTGATCGTGCCAGGGAGCTGGCGATTGATTGTGCGCAGTCCCTTGCTGCGACCTTCGACGAGACGGCGCGCATCCTGCCGCTCGGCTCGACCGCCGAAGAGGCTCATACGGTTGGTGCGTCCGAGGCGAACGTCGACGGACTGACGGCGTCGCCGCTTCTCTTGTGGGCGTCTCGCGAGACTGGAGATGACGAGTTAGCGCGTGTCGCGATCGAACATGCTTACCGAACGGCCGACTACTGCGTCCTAGCGGACGCTTCAGTTATCCAGTCCGCGAGCTTCGACCCAAACAACGGGAACCTCATCCGCCGGTACACGCATAAAGGTTACGCCGACGATTCCGTCTGGACCCGGGCGCAGGCTTGGGCAATGCTTGGATACACCCTTTGTGCAGGCTTCAGGAGCGACGAGAAGCGGCTGCTCGACCTTGCGGAACGAACCACCGACTGGTGGTTGGATCATGTTCCGTCCGACGGGGTCGCCTACTGGGACTTCAGTGCGCCTGTCACGCCGCAGACCATGCGGGACACCTCAGGTACGGCGATTGCCGCGGCTGCAATGCTCAAGCTCGCAAGGCTTGTTGACGACGAACAGAAAAGGAAGCGCTACGAGAACGCCGCCCGTCTAAGCGTGGACGCCCTCGTTTCGGACTACCTGACGCCAGCGGGATCGACAGACGGCGTTCCCGCGGGCATCCTGACCAAGGGATGCTTCGATCCGAAGAGCGGCACTGCGATCGACAGCGAGTTGATCTGGGGCGACTACTTCCTCCTCGAAAGTCTTGGTGTTCTGACTGGCCGCCTGAAAACCTTGATCTAGGCGCCTCAGATGACGAGTAACATCATCCTTGCTGCGAGCGGACTGACCAAGGAATTCCGAGGTTTCGTGGCGGTCGACGGCGTCGACCTCATGGTGAGACGGGGCTCTATTCACGCGCTTATCGGGCCGAACGGCGCGGGCAAGACGACCTGCTTCAACCTCCTGACCAAGTTCTTGACGCCGACGAAGGGGTCCATCCTCTATAACGACGAGGACATAACGAGCCTACCGCCTGCGGATATCGCTTTGAAGGGTCTGGTCCGTTCGTTCCAGATCTCCGCGGTCTTTCCTGACCTTTCTGTCTTGGAAAACGTACGGGTCGCACTGCAGCGCCTGCGCGGCTCATCGTTTGACTTCTGGCGCTCCGAAACCGTTCTTCGGGCGCATGACGCGCGTGCTCTCGAACTCGTCGACGCGGTCGGCCTTTCAGAGTTCCGGCATCTATACGCTTCGGAACTCTCCTACGGTCGCAAGCGTGCACTGGAGATCGCGACGACGCTCGCCCTGGAGCCGGAAATGCTGCTCCTTGACGAACCGATGGCGGGGATGGCGTCCGGAGACATCGAACGGATCAGCAACCTGATCCGGCAAGCTGCGCGGGAACGCACCGTCCTGATGGTCGAGCACAATCTCTCGGTCGTTTCCGAACTATGCGACGCCATCACTGTTCTCGCTCAGGGACGAATTCTTGCCGAGGGCGACTACGCGACGGTCTCTGCCGATCCGCGCGTACGTGAAGCGTACATGGGAACCGTTCATGCCTGAGACGCCACCGCGGGAAGCTCAACGGCAGGAAGCCATCGACCAGCCTCTCCTCGAGGTATCTGGACTTGAGGCAGGGTACGGCGAAAGCGACGTCCTTCATCGCCTGAGCTTCGCCGTTCGACAGGGTGAAGTCGTGACGCTTCTCGGGCGTAACGGCGCTGGCAAGACGACGACACTGAAGGCGATCATGGGGCTGATCGCCAAGCGTTCGGGTTCCATACGTTTCGAAGGGAACGAGACGATCGGCCTGTCGCCCCGGCGCATCGCACGGCTAGGTATCGCGCACTGTCCTGAAGATCGCGGAATCTTTTCCAGCCTCGACGTCCGCGAGAATCTGATGCTCCCCCCAGTCATCAAGGAAGGCGGCCTGCATATCGACGAGATCTTCGATCTGTTTCCGAACCTTCGCAACCGATTGACGAGCCAGGGAACCAAGTTGTCGGGCGGCGAGCAGCAGATGCTCGCGATCGCACGGATCCTACGGACGGGGTCCCGCCTCCTCCTTCTCGACGAGCCGACCGAGGGTCTGGCTCCGGTTATCGTCGAGCAGATCGGACGAACCATCAAGCGCCTGAAGGACCTCAGCTACACAATCGTCCTCGTCGAACAAAACTTCCATTTCGCAAGGTCCGTCGCCGAACGCCACTTCGTCATCGAACACGGAAGAGTAGTCGACGAAATCGCAGACGG
The DNA here is from genome assembly GCF_900104035.1 of Aureimonas jatrophae. GTDB lineage: Bacteria > Pseudomonadota > Alphaproteobacteria > Rhizobiales > Rhizobiaceae > Aureimonas > Aureimonas jatrophae. The sequence goes on from NZ_FNIT01000002.1 coordinate 35,010, forward strand.
CGACTTGTCCGCCAGCCTGGAGAAGCTGAACGCCTACCTCGGCGTCTAACGAAATTTTCGCGCACAAACCGGTTACCGCGCCCGAAGACGCGGGATTAAAAGGGAGAGACTGCATGAACAGGAACTTTGTCATCGTTGGCGCTGCCCTGGCAGCGCTGTGGCACTCCACCGCCCTCGCGCAGGACACGATCGATATCAAGGTTGGCGTCCTGAACGACCGGTCCGGCACCTACGCTGATTTATCTGGCCCCGGATCGGATATTGCCGCCCAGATGGCGATCGACGACTTCGGCGCCGCCGAGAAGGGCATCAACGTCGAGATCGTCGGCGCCGACCATCAGAACAAAGCGGACATCGCATCCTCCATTGCTCGACGCTGGTTCGATCAGGACGGCGTCGACATAATCATGGATCTGCCAACCTCGTCTGCAGCCTTCGCCGTAAGCGACCTCGGACGCCAGAACAACAAGCTCGTCATCGTCACTGGCGGTGGCTCTTCCGATCTCACCGGCACTAAGTGCGCTCCGTCGACCTTCCATTGGGCTTACGACACTTGGTCGCTTGCTCACGGTACCGGCTCCGCACTCGTCGAGCAGGGCCTCGACACCTGGTACTTTCTCACAGCAGACTACGCATTCGGACATTCCCTCGAACGGGACACCTCGGCGATCGTTACGGAAGCGGGCGGGACGGTCCTCGGTGCCATCCGCCATCCTTTCCCCGGCCAGGACTTTTCCTCGTTCCTGCTACAGGCTCAGAGTTCCGGCGCGAAGGTTATCGGCCTTGCCAACGCCGGTGCCGACACGATCAACTCGATCAAACAGGCATCGGAGTTTGGCATCACGCAGTCCGGTCAGACGCTCGCGGGCCTGCTCATCTTCATTTCAGACGTTCACGCACTCGGCCTGCAGTCGGCGCAGGGCCTTGTGCTGACGGAATCCTTCTACTGGGATCACAACGACGAGACGCGTGCGTGGTCTAGGCGCTTCGCAGAGCGGTTCGGGGGAACGATGCCGACGATGTCCCACGCGGGAATGTATTCGGCAATGATGCATTACCTAAAGGCTGTGGACGCCACCCGCTCCAAGGACACGGCAACGATCGTTGCTAAGATGAAAGAAATGCCGACGCAGGACGTCGTCTTCGGCGCCGGACGGCTACGTGAGGATGGTCGCAAGATTCACGACATGTATCTGTTCCGGGTCAAGACTCCTCAGCAGTCCTCCGGTCCCTGGGACTACTACGAGACGGTGGCGACCATTCCAGCCGAGGAAGCCTTCCGTCCGATCGAGGACGGCGGCTGCCCTCTCCTTTCGAAATAGACGCTGCAGGCCGAAGCGAGCCGGATGCTCCGGCTCGCTGTCCAAGCCGACCTGAATCCGGATCTTCCAGTGACGACAATTTTCGGAATTCCCCTGGCGGCTCTTCTCGGACAGCTGCTCCTCGGACTTATCAACGGGGCTTTTTATGCGATTCTAAGCCTCGGACTGGCGATCATCTTCGGTCTCCTGAATATCATCAACTTCGCGCACGGCGCTTTCTATATGGCTGGCGCATTCCTGGCGTGGATGCTCCTGAACTACTTCGGTCTCGGGTACTGGTGGGCGCTCGTGCTCGCTCCACTCGGGATCGGGGTCGTCGGGATCGTCGTTGAACGAACCCTCATAGCCAGACTCCATGACCTGGATCACCTCTACGGTCTGCTTCTGACCTTCGGGCTGGCGCTGATGATCGAAGGAGTGTTTCGCAACGCTTACGGCTCTTCCGGTATTCCGTACGCCGCGCCTCCCCTTCTGACTGGCGGCATCAATCTTGGCTTCATGTTCCTTCCGCTCTATCGCGGATGGGTCATCCTCGCCTCGCTCGCCGTTTGCATCGGCACCTGGATCGTCATCGAGAAGACCCGTCTTGGCGCCTATCTACGCGCGGCTACCGAGAACCCCTCGCTGGTGATGTCCTTTGGCATCAACGTCCCGGTCATGGTGACGCTGACCTACGGTTTCGGTGTCGCGCTCGCGGCCTTCGCCGGGGTTCTTGCCGCACCGATCTACTCGGTCAATCCGATCATGGGCGCCAACATCATCATTGTCGTATTCGCCGTCGTCGTCATAGGAGGCATGGGTTCGATTCTGGGAGCCGTCATAACGGGGTTTGGTCTCGGGTTGGTCGAGGGAGTGACCAAAGTTTTTTACCCGGAGGCAGCGTCCACCGTCGTCTTCGTGATCATGGCGGTCGTTCTTCTATTGAAGCCGGCTGGCCTGTTTGGACGGGAACACTGATCATGAGTGTCGATGCCACGACCGCCATGTCCGTTCCGCTACTGCAGTCACGATACGCAGACCGGCGCTTACATCTTGCCCTTTTCGCGGTATTGGGCGTCCTTCTGCTCGCCGCGCCACTCGTCGTGTACCCGGTCTTCCTGATGAAGATCCTGTGCTTCGCTCTGTTTGCCTCCGCCTTCAATCTTCTGCTCGGGTTCGGTGGCCTCCTCTCCTTCGGACACGCAGCGTTCTTCGGAATGGCGGCCTATGTCAGCGCACACGTCTCCACGCGTTGGGGAACAAGTGCGGAGGTATCGGTTCTTCTTGGAGCTGCCGTTGCGGCACTTCTCGGGCTCGTCATCGGTTCTATTTCGATCCGGCGCCAGGGCATCTACTTCGCAATGGTCACGCTGGCGTTTGCCCAGATGATCTTCTTCTTCGCTCTCCAGGCGCCTTTCACAGGAGGTGAGGACGGCATCCAGCGCGTTCCGCGCGGCGCCTTATTCGGGTTCTTCGACATCTCCGCCGATCTCCCGTTCTACTACTTCGTCGCTGCCGTCACGTTCGCCTGCCTCGTCCTCATCTACCGAGCGATCCATTCTCCGTTCGGTCAGGTGCTAAAGGCTATCCGCGACAACGAGAACAGGGCGATATCGCTCGGCTATCGTGCCGAGCGATACAAGCTACTCTGCTTCGTTCTCTCGTCGACCCTGGCCGGTGTCGCCGGTGGTCTGAAGGCGCTGGTCTTTCAGCTTGCTTCCCTGACGGATGTCGCATGGCAAATGTCCGGCGAAGTCGTCCTCATGACGCTTCTCGGCGGCGTGGGCACGATCTTCGGTCCGCTGATCGGCGCGGCCCTCATAGTGTCTATGCAGAACTACCTCGCCGAGCTCGGTGCATGGGTCACGATCATCCAGGGCGGCATCTTCGTCCTGTGCGTTCTTCTGTTTCGCAAGGGTATCGTCGGCGTCCTCGCGAAGCTCACCCGGCGCCCCCTCTAGCATTCGGCATGCCGCGCGTCGCAGGACGCCGTATCATCGAAAGGACATCACACCATGAGCGATCACTCCGCCTACGAAGAGTTCAGGTCAAACGTTCGTCGCCTGGCAGAGCAGAAGGTACTGCCACACGCCGCTGCCTACGACCGCGACATGCGCTTTCCTGAAGAGTCGCTCGCCGCCTTCAAGGGGCTCGACCTCGTCGCCCTCGCCTTCAGAGAGAATGTCGGCGGTCAGGAAGGTGACGTTCTCGCCCAGTCGATTGTCCTGGAGGAACTCGGTCGCGTCTGCGCGACGTCCTCCCTGACACTGATGGTGATTTGGGCCGGCCTCGTTCCGATCGACAAATATGGTTCCGAGCCACTTCGCGAGGAGGTCATCCGCCCAGCGGTCGAGGGCGATGTCGTCGCTTCGATCTGTCTCACGGAGCCCGCAGGTGGTTCTGATCTCTTCGGTCTCAAGACCCGCGCCGAGCGTCGTGGAGACGAATGGGTGCTAAACGGGCAAAAACGCTGGATTACGAATGCCACCCGGTCGGACTGGTACACGGTACTCGTTCGAACCGGTGAGAAGAGCCTTTCGCTCTTTGCCGTGCACAAGGACGATCCTGGCCTGTCCTTCGGGCGCAGGGAAGAGAAGATGGGCATCAAGGGGAGCCCAACCGCCGATGTCGTCTTCGAGGATTGTTGCATACCTGGTCATCGCCTGATCGGTGAGGAAGGCAAAGGGTATGCATACATCTCGGAGTCGCTGACCTGGACGCGTGTTCTCATTGCGGCACAGGCTCTCGGTATCGCGCAGGGAGCGTTAGATCAGGCTCTGAAGTACACCGGTGAGCGCCATCAGTTCGGCGAGCCGATCTCTCGCTTCCAGATGATCCGCGGCAAGATCGCCGACATGGCGACCCAGATCGAAGCCGGACGTTCCATCCTGTACCGGGCGGCGTCCGCGATCGACGCGGGCGAAGCGGACGCGCGTTCACTCGCTTCGATGGCCAAGCTATTCTGTTCCGACACGGCGATGGCGACGACGATCGATGCTCTGCAGCTGCACGGCGGCTCGGGCTATGTCTCGGATTTCCCGATCGAGCGCATGATGCGCGATGCGAAGATCACGCAAATCTACGAAGGCGTGAACGAGATCCAGCGACTGATCATCGCCAAGCAGGTCTACGCGAAAGCGGAACAGGCGGCATGAGCCTTATCACCTATCTGACGCGCATCCAGTTCGAGCGGGGTGCGGTGCAGCTACTGGCCGAAGAGTTGGCTCTTCTAAGGGTCACGCGTCCCCTGATCATCACCGACAAGGGCGTGATCGCGGCCGGCATTCTGGATGCCGTGCTCGAAGGCGGAGAACTCGACGCCCCCGTCATCTACGACGAAACACCAGGCAACCCGACGGAGAACGCCGTTCTCGCTGCCCGCGATCTCTATCGCGCGAGCGGATGCGACAGCGTCGTTGCAGTCGGCGGTGGTTCTCCCCTCGACCTTGCCAAGGCGGTCTCCCTTCTCGTCACGCACGCAGAACCGCTGGAACAGTATGCCGCGATCCTTGGTGGACTTCCACGGATCCGCGCGGACAAGCCTCCGGTAATCGCAATTCCAACAACCTCGGGCACCGGCAGCGAAGTCGGGCGTGCCGCCCTCATCACGCTCGAGGACGGACGCAAGCTCGGCTTCATCTCGCCGTACATGATCCCGTCGGTTGCGATCTGCGATCCGAACCTGACCTTGAAGCTGCCCAGCGGCCTTACCGCGGCAACCGGAATGGATGCGGTAACGCACTGTATCGAGACCTACCTGTCACCACGCGTCAATGCTCCCGCCGAGGCGATCGCGCTGGATGGGCTCGCACGTGCCATGCGCTACCTTCGTCGGGCCTATCGGGACGGCAGCGACATCGAGGCACGAGAGGGCATGATGATGGCATCTCTTGAAGGTGGAATGACCTTCCAGAAGGGGCTGGGCGCCGTCCATGGCATGAGCCATGCCTTGGGCGGCTTGAAGGAGTTGCGACTTCACCATGGGACGTTGAACGCCGTTATCCTTCCGGCCGTCCTCCGCTTCACGAAGCAGGGCAACGAGTCCAAGTACACTGCCCTGGCCAAAGCCATGGGTCTTGCGGAGAATGTCGAGATCGCTGATGCGATCGTAGAACTGAACGCCGATCTCGACATGCCGAAGAGCCTCGCCGAGATGGGCGTGCCGCGCGACGTCGTGCCACTCATGGTCAAGCGCTCGCTCGCCGACCATTCGACCGCGACCAACGGCCGGCCGGTAAGCGGTAGCGATTACGAAGCGCTATTCGCGCGTGCGTTCCGCGCCTGAAGATTGGAAGTTTCAGTCATGACCACGCAGAACGAAACGTCCCTTCCGGACGGGACTGTCGGTTGCCTATCCGGCGTACGCATCCTGGATCTTTCGCGCCTCGCACCAGGCCCCTACTGTTCCATGCTTCTGGCGGACATGGGTGCCGACGTCACCGTGGTCGGCGGTGGTGCAGGTAGCCTTCCGATAGCGTCTTTGTCGCGTGGGAAACGCCTAATCGGTCTGGATCTGAAAAGTGCGGCAGGACGCAAGGCCTTCCTTCTGCTGGCTAGCGAAGCCGACGTCGTCATCGAAGGCTATCGCCCAGGCGTGACCAAGCGCCTCGGTATCGATTACGAAACGCTTTCCGCACTCAACCCTAGTCTCGTCTACTGCTCCATAACCGGCTACGGTCAGACCGGCCCGATGTCAGACAGGGCAGGTCACGATATCAACTATGTCGCGATGTCCGGTGCGATCGGCGCCTTCGGTCCAATGAACGGGGTTCCCGCGGTACCCTTGAACCTCCTGGCAGATTTCGCCGGCGGCAGCCTGTTCGCGGCGATCGGCATTCTTGGCGCACTGCACGCACGTCAGCGTTCGGGTACAGGTGGATATATCGACGCCTCAATGGTGGACGGTTGCTTGTCACTGATGACCATGCACTTTCAGGACTGGGGTCAGTCTGTCCTTAAGGCACGCGGTGATGGTCTCGTCGCAGGGAATGCGCCGTACTACCGGTGCTACGAGTGCGCCGACGGCAAGTTCGTCGCAGTAGGAGCACTCGAACCGAAGTTCTTCGTACAACTCTGGACGGGTCTCGGCTTCGACGATCCCGTGCCCGCGCATCTCGATCGGGGAACGTGGCAGGAAATGACGTCTCGGTTCGAGACTGCCTTCGCGTCTCGAAGTAGAGACGAGTGGACGGAGCGGTTCAGGAAAGTCGATGCATGCGTAACGCCAGTCATTGACCCGGACGAAGCGCGCACGCATCCCCAGAACACGCAACGTCATCCGTTCCTTCAGTCCGATGGGGTTGCGATGGCTCCAAAGATTACCAGTAGTTTGTCGAATGGTCTCGGGAAGCCTATGCAGGACGAGACGGAAATGGTGCTGCGCGAGCTAGGGCTGGAACCGGAAGAGATCAAGCTGGCACGAGCCGCGACGTCCAGTGCCGATGGCCTCAGCTGGCCACCGCTGTAGTACCGGCATTTCGTTCGACGAAGATCGGCTCCTCGGTCCGCAGGGTCCGGCGAAAAGCGAGGTTGGATGAGCATAACGACTAGACGTGCGCGGAGTGAGAACAAAAAGACGCTGCTTCGGGAAGAGTCCGTTCGACGTCTGACCGCGTCCGCCGTCCGTCTGATCGTCGAGAAAGGTTATCACGCCTCGACGCTTCAGGAGATCGCGGATGGAGCCGGACTAACGAAGGGAGCGATCTTCTTCTACTTCGACTCCAAGGAAAACCTCTTGCTCAACATTCTTGATCGCGCCGAGATGGAAATCGTCGACACGCTCATCGAGCACCTGGACACGTTGCAGACGACAGCGGCTGAGAAAATCGCCGCGTTTTTCCGTTTTACCTCGCAGCAAGGGATCAGCAGACCGTACGAGCTGCTCTGCCTTATCAAGATGTCGATTGAGGGTCGAAACTCGACAGAGCTTGCCGACAAGCGAGTTTACCAGATCTACGAGCGGATCCGTGGGAAGCTCGAGGAAATCGTCAGGGAGGGCAAGAGCACAGGCGAGTTCGCGCCGAGCCTTCCGTCCTCCGAGTTCGCTTCCGTGATCATCGCAATGCACGACGGAATGATGCTCGAATGGCACCGCCGCGGTAAGGACATCGATGGAAAGATCCTTGTTCGCACGGTTTGGAAGACGATCCTGAATGGGGTAGTCGTCAAGCAACCGACCGAGGATGACCGGGCGACCGGTCGCAACTGACCTATCCACCGGCCCGGTCGTTGTGGCCATACGCTCCCTTCGCCCCAATGCCGGTTTAACGACCTCGGCACCTGCGGGTCGTCGATCTTACCAGACCGACATGAACGCCTTCGTATGCGATGGTTTTCGGAGGGTAGAACTGCGGCAACATCGCGCGAGTTCAATTGAGGCTCCCGCCATGTTGCAGCGCTCCCGTCAAGGCAGAAGTCGGCGACATGCCGCAACGCGCCGTCTAATGAGCGGACCTACCTTCGATCGTGGCAGATGCGTCGGCGCTGCTGCAAAGGCCATCGCTGAATTTGCCGATACCACGAGATGCTCTATCCAAGGACGCACCCCCTCTTCGAGCTGTGCCACGATCTTGTCGGTGATGCGTCCGTAGACGTCGCTGCGGTTGGTGTCGATGCCGCGGCTGGAGCCGGACTTCGTCCTCATGCGAGCCATGGTTGTTCCCTCTTATCGCCTGTGGGCGAGGCCCCGGGCTCTCGTGCCGGTGAATGGCCTCCTGACATTCCCCGGAGCGAAGGGAGGGGGCGCAGACCCCCGAATGGCAGCGCACGGAACCGTCCAGGGGTCGGCGGGCGGCAAAATCGGAAGGTTCGACGCGAAGCGGTGAAGACCGATTTTGCCGCGTGAGGGCAAGGGCCGATCCGACGCGCACAGCGCTTGCCCCTTGACAGGTCCGGGCGCCGACGCTTGGGGCGATCTCAGACGAAGAAGAGGACAGCGAGCGTCAGCTCGTTGACCCTATGGATATCGCGCTCCAGCGCGTCTGAGCGATACCCATAGTTCGATGCCGAGCGACGGCGGAGCTGGGCCGAAAGCAGACGGGCAGCTTTCAGCTCAATCGTGCAGGAAGCTGCCATCCCGCAAACGACGACAACTGAGTCCGATCACCTCGCATGAGATCGCCAACCACCAATACTCGATCGGCGCGGTTGTTAGTCCCCTGTATCCCCCTCGGTCTGTAGTATATGTTTGCTACGCTCGCCATATTTCATATCGGCAACGGCGATCTAAACATTGCTGTATCCCCGCTGGGCAACGATCCGATCGGCGACGCGCCAAGCATTGGCCATGATGGTAAGTGTTGGGTTGGCGCCGGTACCCGTAGGGAAGGGCGAGCCGTCGACCGCGTAGAGATTTTCCACTTCGTGCGCCCGGCACCAGCGGTCGAGAACGGACGTGTCCGGGTCGTCGCCCATGCGCGCCGTGCCATGCTGATGCGAGCAGTTGCCGGTGACACGGTCGGCATAGACCTTCGTGACGGAGGTCGCTCCGCTCGCCTCCAGGATGTCCGCCCCCCGGTCGATGAGATAGCGCCCCTGCTTGAGGTCGTTCTCGTGGGCCTTCAGGGTGACGCGCGCCACCGGCAGACCCCAGGCGTCCGTGACCTCTTCGTCGAGATCGATGCGGTTGTCGTGCTGGGGCATGTCGTGCAGAACCATGGCCACCGCGAGCGAATGGCTGAACTGCTCGCGGTCGATGCGCTTCGCCTCGGCACCCCAAGCGGGGGCGCCCGGCAGGCGCCAGTTGATCGGCAGCGGAATGCCGACGCCGGCGACTGCGATGTGCCCTCCTGAGATGAAGCCACGCGTTTCATCATGCTCGTAGTGCTCGAACGTGGAAGCGCTGACGTAGCCTCCACCCGCCCAGGCATAGACGGGATCGGTATAGGTGCCGACCGCGGCGGAATACTCATGGAAGGTCACGTTGCGACCGACGAGATCGGACCCGTTGGCAAGTCCGTTCGGGAAGCGGCCCGATCGGGAAAGCAGCATCAAGCGTGCCGTCTCCACCGCGCCGCAGGCGAGAATGAAGAGATCTGCCTCCTGCTCGAAGACCGCTCCGTCCGCATCCTCATAGACGGCGGACCGGATCTTGCCCGTTCCGTCGAGCACCAGCTCGCGAACATAGGAGTCGGGTCGAAGCTCGTAGTTGCCCGTCGCCACCGCATCCGGGACGAAGACGTTTAGAGCCGAGGAGCGGGTACCGGTCGGGTCCCCATGCTGCTGGGCGAAGGCACTAACGACAGTTGCCTTGCGGCCGGCGAAGGGGCGCGACAACGCGGCTTGAGGCGTCGGAAAGGCGTTCCACCCGAGCGCCGCACAGCCCTCGTGGAACTTCTGTGCATAGCGGGACATGGGCATGGGCGGGCAAGGATACCCCCCCGAGCGCGGTCCCTCGAAGCGGTTGGCGCCGGCCTCGCCGGATACGCCGAAGGCCCACTCGACCTTCTGGTAGTAGGGCTCGAGCTCGTCATAGGTGATCGGCCAATCGGCGAGCGAGGCGCCAGGCAGGTCGCCCGCGACCGTGCGCATGCGAAAGTCGTTGGGCGTGAAGCGCGGCAGCCAGCCCTGCCAGTGGACGGTACCGCCGCCCACCATCTGCGGCACGGGACAGAAGAGGTCGACGCGCGCCTTATCGGCGGCGGTCTCACGCCAGGTGCGCGGATTGAGAAGCGGGTCGGGCCAGAGATTGTAGCGGTTGATGTTGGCGAGCTCGTCACCGCCGAAGCTTTCCTTGCGTCGCCAAGGCCCCCTCTCGAGCGCGACGACTTTGACGCCCGCCTCGCATAGAACCTTAGCGGCGGCCGCGCCCGAAGCGCCCGCGCCGATGATCACGGCGTCGGTGCGCGCCGGCTTGCCCTTAGAGACCATCGTGGAACTCCTTGACCTTCTCGGCCTCGCCCTCGGCGAACCATTGCAGCGTCGTGTAGCGGCCCTCGTGCACCTCTCTGAGCGAGGCGGGGCCGGGAAAGCCGATCACCTGCCAGCCGACCTGGTCCCGGTTCCCACCGTAGATCGGATCGGCGTAGAAGCCTTGGCGCGTATGGGCGACGAGGAGCGGGAAAAAGTCGAGGTCGGTCTCAGTCGAAGTCTGTTGCAGGGCCGGCTCCCCAAGGGGGCCAGCAAGACCGTCCGAAACGGTCAGCGTCGTCGGATCATGCGCCGCCCCGGCCTCGAGCGCGCGCAGGATCTCGTCCTGGTCCGCGGGAGAAAGGTCCTTGAAAACCGTGGCGAAGCGTGCGCTCGCGCGGGCGTCGAGCTCACGGATGCCGTCGGCATACTTGCCGCGCATGATCTCGATGCGCTGCCTCCACGCGTCGGCCGATCGCCCTTCCAGAACCTCGAAGCCCGAACCATCGGGCTTTGCGAAGATGTAGTCGAGGCCGGAAAGGTATCGCTCGACGAAGTCGATGCAGCCGGCCTCGCGCGCGCCGGGCAACCCGTCGTCAGAGGGGATGATGCGGGCCATCGCGGCCTCAATCGTCGCGCGGCCGTGCGCGTCGAAGAATGTGTTGGTCATCGGGTCCATCCTTCGGATCAGCGTCGCCGCGCCTGGCTGATCGCGACGGCGAGGATGATGATTGCCCCACGGGCGATGAGCTGCTGGGAGAATTCGAGCCCCATGAGCACGAGGCCGTTGTTGATGAGGCCGATCATCAGGGCCCCCATGATCGAGCCGATCACCGTACCGGCCCCGCCGAAGAGGCTGGTGCCGCCCAGAACCGCTGCGGCGATCACCGAGAGTTCGTCGCCCTCGCCGAACTGGAACCGGCCGGAGCGCAGGCGTCCGGCATAGAGCATGCCGGCCAGCGCCGCCGCAAGCGAGGAGAAGAGCAGGACCTTGAACTTGATTGAGGCCGTATCGACGCCCGAATAGCGCGCCGAGGTCTCGTTGCCGCCGGTCGCCAGCACCCGCCGCCCGAAGGTCGTGCGCCTGAGGACGACGTGGCCGAGAAGGCCGATGGCGGCGACCCATATGAGGAGGCTCGGCACCGGTCCGAGATTGCCGGCACCGAAGACGGACACGTAGGTCTTCGACAGGATCGGGATCGCCGCCGTGCCGGAAATCCACATGGCGACGCCGCGGGCTATGCCCATCATGGCCAGCGTCGTGAGAAACGAGGGGATGCCGACCACCGTCGTCAGCCAGCCGTTCGCCGCGCCGCACACGATGCCCGTGCCGAGGCCGAAGAGGATGCCGCCCGGAATGCCGAACTGGTCGATGCCCATGGCAGTCGTGACCGAGGCCAGCCCCGCGACCGCGCCGACCGACAGGTCGATTTCGGCGGCTCCGAGAACGAAGGTCATGGCCACGGCTACGATCGCGATGATCGCCGTCTGGCGGACGATGTTGAGGAGGTTGTTGGGGTCAAGGAAACCCCGGTCTCCGAGCGTCACGGCAAAGACGAGGAAGATCGCGACGAAGCCGATATAGATGATGTAGTCGCGCCAGTTCGAGAGCGCGGACAGGGTCTTGCGCGGCGCAGATGTCGTCGGGTTGCTCATCGGGCCGTCCCTGTGCGTGCCTCGGATCGGGCTTGCTGCATGAAGGTGTTCAGGGTCTGCTCGGCCTGACCGAGCGCGTCGGCCTCGCTGCCGCCGGGACCTGGATCCAGCGCCTGGCGGTCGATCTCGCGGGCGATGCGCCCGTCCGACATCACGAGGATGCGGTCGCAGGCGGCCAGCAGCTCCTGCAATTCGGAGGACAGGACGAGGATCGCCTTGCCGGCCTTGGCGAGGCCGCGGATCAGCGTCACGATTTCGGACTTCGAGCCGATGTCGATGCCTGCGGTCGGCTCGTCCAGGATGAGGATGTCGGGCTCGGTCGCGAGCCACTTGGCGATCACGACCTTCTGCGCGTTGCCGCCGGACAAGGAGCGCACTGGTGCCCGGCAGCCGTCCGTCTTGATGCGCAGGCGTGCGATCGACTCGTCCGCCAGCCGTGCCGACTTCGACCCGTCCACGAAGCCGCCGTCGGAGAGGCGCGAGAGGTTCGGAAGGGCGATGTTGCTTTCGACGCTGTGGAAGGCGACGAAGCCTTGGCGCGAACGGTCCTCGGGCACGAGCGCAATGCCGGCGGCGATGGCATCGGCAGGCTTGTTTATCGTGACGGCCCGCCCCTTCACGCGGATCTCGCCACCCCGCAGCGGCGCGACGCCGGCAAGAACGCGCGCGAGCGAGGAGCGGCCGCTACCGAGAAGGCCGGCGATGCCGACGACCTCGCCGCGGCGCAGCGTCAGGTCGACCCCTGCGGGCTTGTGCTCCCCGACGAGGCCCTGCGCCTCCAGAATGGTCTCGCCGACTGTCGCCGTCTCGCGCACGACATCGGAGAAGCCGCGAGAGCGGCGACCGATGATGTGGGCGATGAGGCTGTCGAGGGTGAAGTCGGCCATCGGCCCGGTGACGACGTGGCGCCCGTCGCGCAGGACGCTCGCACGGTCCGCGATGCGGAAGATCTCGTCCATGCGGTGCGAGACGTAGACCACGGCGACGCCTTCAGCCTTCAACTGGCGGACGTAGTCGAAGAGGCGCTCCACCTCGTTGCCGGAGAGCGCGGTCGTGGGCTCGTCGAGGACGAGAACCTTGCAGGGCTGCGACGTCGCCTTGACGATCTCGGTGAGCTGGCGGTGGCCGGCCGGGATGTCGGCGACCTTGGCGAGCGGATCGACCGCGACGCCCATGCGGGCGAAGAGACGGCGCGCTTCCTCGATCGCAGCGCGGTCGTCGATCAAGGCGCCAGCCTTGATCTCGCGGTTCAGGAAGACGTTCTGCGCGACGGTGAGAGTGGGAACGAGGCTCATCTCCTGAAAGGCCATGGAGACGCCGAGACGGCGGGCGACCTCGGGCGTGAAGCCCTTCATCGCCGTGCCGCCGATCTCGACGGTGCCGGCGCTCGGCGGCTGCACGCCGCGCAGGATCTTGAGGATCGTGGACTTGCCGGCTCCGTTCTCGCCGAGGAGCGCGTGCACCTCGCCCGGCCGGATGTCGAGATCGACGCCCTCCAGCGCGCGCACGCCGCCGAAATGCTTGGAGACGCCGCGCATGCGCACGGCCTCGGGCAAGGCATGGCTCATGGTGAAACCTCGAGGGGAACAGGCGCGACGGTATGCGCCGCCCTTCACCCGGAACCGGGCGAAGGGCGACGGCGATCGGCGCTACTCCATGCTCTGCTTAATCTTGTCGGTGACGGGCTTGTGGTAGACTTGGTCCCAGGCCTCGGCGAGGTTCGCCTTGGTGACGGGAAGCGCCGGCAGGGCGACATAGGCCGGCGCCGGCTTGTTCAGGAGACCGTAGCCAGCCAGCATCGCCTCGGTCACGCCCTGGTCGTAGGGGCGCTGCGCGGAGAGGCCCTTGATGTTGCCCTCGCTCGCCATGTTGATCGCGACGTTCTCGCCAAGGTCGCAGTTGACGATCACGAGATCGTCGCGGCCGTTGTTCAGAGCGGCGTTGACGACGCCCTCGGCCGGTACGTCCCAGACCGCCCAGATGCCCTTGATGGTCGGGTTGGAGACGAGCATGGCGCCCGCCGCCTTTTCCGCATCGCCGGCAAAGTCCGGTCCGCCGATGCCCTGCTCGGCGACGACCTTGATGTCGGGATAGTTCTCGGCGAGCGTCTTCTTCACGGCATCGTAGCGCTGCTTGGTCACGAAGAAGTCGGCGGCATGAAAGACGAGCCCGACGTCGCCCTTGCCGCCCAGCGCCTGGGCCAGCAGGTGGGCGGTCGCCACCCCGTTGCCGTAGTTGTCGGCCGAGACGGAGGCGATGTAGTCGCTGCCCGCCTTGAAGCCGGCCGGCACGTTGTCCATGAAGACGAGCTTCACGCCCGCATCCGCCGCCGCCTTGTAGGCCGCGGCCGTCGCGGTCGGGTCGGTCGGGATCGAGACGATGACGTTCGGCTTCTGCGCCATCACGGTCTCGAGGTCGGCGACCTGCTTGTCGGGCTTGAAGCCTGCGTCGGTGGTCGCCACCACGGCGATGCCCATCTTGTCGAACTGCGCCTTCAGACCCTCGATCTGAGCCTGGCTCCAGTCGTTGCCGGCATAGTGCATGACGATCGCGGCCTTGGCGTTCATGGCCTTGATCCGGGTAAGCTCCTCCTCGCTCAGCGAGACGGCGGAGGCAGGCTCCGGCTTCTCGCCGTTCGGCCCGAGGCTCATGACGGACCGGCCGATCTCGGCGAGCGCCTGCGCGGGATCCGCCGCAAGAACTGCCGGCGCGGCGGACAGAAGAAGCGCGGCGGCGAGCGCGGCCGGGCGCAGAACGGTCGTGATGCGCATGGTGTTGGGTCTCCTCCCAGAGTGTTCGGCGCGCCTTGGGGCATCGCCGCATGTCTTCAGGCCTTGGCGGCCTCGGCCTCGACGAAGCGTAGGCTGTCCCGCGCTCCCGCGGCGGGATCGGGCCAAGCGTCGAGTTCGTTGCAGATCCAGCCGTCGTAACCGATCGCCTTCAGCGCCCTGATCACCGCGCCGTTGTCGCAGTCGCCCTCGCCGACCGGAACGAAGGCGAAGGGATCGCGCCGCCAGCCCTTGAGGTGGACGTAGGTGATGCGCGCGGCGTGCCCTGTCACCAGCGCCGCCGGATCGCCGCCGGCGGCGGCCAGATGCGCCGTATCGGGACAGAAGCCGATCGCGGTCTTTTCGAAGATCCGCGCGACTTCCGCGGGCGTTTCCACGATGGTCGAGAGATGGGGATGGTACTGGGCCTTGAGGCCGCGCGCCTCGGCGATCGCGACCACCTTGTCGAGCGCTGCGGCGAGGGCGTCGTAGTCGCCGCTCCGTGCGCCCGATAAACGGCGCGCGCCGCCGCCGACGACGAGATGCTCCGCCCCAAGCGCCTGCGCGGCGTCCGCCGCCTTCCCGATCCGCGCAAGCTCCTCCTCCAGCACGTCGGCGAAGATGAAGTTGCCGCCACTATAGACAGCGACGAGCGCGAGGCCGGTCTCGGCCAGCGTGCGACGGAGCGAGGCGAAGTCGTCCGCCCCCCCGTCAAGCACGTTGCCGTCGAAGAACTCAATGCCCTTGTAACCGGCTGCAGCGATCTCCCGTGCCGCGCGGTCCATATCGCCGAACGTGCGGTAGGCGAGCCGTCCGATCGACGTCACGCCCACGGCGTCCCCGCCGAGCGGACCCCAGCAATTGGCGTGATACGCCATCTTCCAACCGGCCAATCCGCCCTCCCCGACGTTTGCCGACACTTTCGATGTCAGAAACACAACTAATGCTGATAAAAAGCAGAAGTCAATGGCGATCTGCCGAATGCCACTGAAATGCAGTTGCGGCCCTATCGTCGGTTCGGGCATGGTCGCACGCAAAGGAGACACAATTGGCCAGCCGACGCGCCAGCGATGTAGGGGCATCTGTGAGCCGCGGCGAGCCGGTCTCGCTTGGCGCCGAACGCGTGCGCGCGCTCGAGGCCGAACGGCAGAGCCTCGTGTCGATCCTGGGCACATTGAGGAACGCTGGCCCGGCGACACGGCTTGACCTCGAGCGCGAGACCCATCTCGGGCGCGCGGTCATCGTGGACCGCCTGGCGACCTTATCCGCCTTCGGCCTCGTCGAGGAAAACGGCGTCGGCCGCTCCATCGGCGGACGGGCGCCGAAGCTTCTGCGGTTCAGGGCAGAGGCTGGTCGGCTCCTGGTTGCCAACATGGATGGCAGCACGGTCGGCATCGGTCTCGCCGACCTTTCGGGACGGCTCCTCCTCGAGCACTACGAGGATGTGGCGCCGGACCTGCCGAGCCCATCGCTGCTCGAACGCCTGGAAACGCTTTTCGCCTGGGCCCTCGGCAAGGGGGGAGCACCGCTTTGGGGGATCGGACTGGGGGCGCCGGGAACGGTCGACTTCGAACAGGAGGTGCAGCTTGCCGTGCCGCGCTTCGCGACATCACCGGACTGGAACGAGTCGCGCCTCGTCGAACGGCTCGCCGTCCGCTTCGGTGCACCGGTTTTTGCACGAAGCGCCGTCCAGACGGCAACGATGGGAGAGATCACGGCCCTCCCGCCCGAGCGCGCCTTCGATCTGATTTTCGTCGACCTTGGCCCGTCGATCTCGACCGGCCTTGTGTCCGGCGGCCAGCTTCTGCGCGGGGCGCAGGGGATCGCCGGCCAGATGGGCCACGTCTACATGGGCGAAGGCAGCATGCTCGTCTGCGGCTGCGGCAACGTCGGCTGCCTGCAGACCGTCGCTGGTTGCGAGGCGATCGCGCGCGAGGGCGAGCGGGCGGCAAGCGAGGGACAAAGCCCCGCCCTTGCGGCCATCCTGGCGCGCTCGGGCGCCGTGACGGTCGACGACATCGGTACCGCTTCGCGGCTCGGCGATCCGTTCTCGGCCGACATTCTGGCGCAGGCCGGGCGCCTCGTTGGCACGACGCTTGCAGGCTTGGTCAACATCTTCAACCCCGCGACCCTCGTGATCGGGGGCGACCTTGCCCAGACCGGCGATATCTGCCTCGCGGCGATCCGCGAGGCGGTTTATCGCCATGCACAACCGCTCGCGAGCCGCGACCTGTCCATCCTGCGCTCGCGCATGGGCCGTTCGGCAGGCCTCGTCGGCGCAGCGACGGTTGTCGCAGAGGAGCTCTTCGCCTCGCACTTCCTGGAGGCCTGGATCACGAGCGGGACTCCCCTTGCCCATCCCAAGGTCCTCACCTTCCTGCAAGCCGCTGCAGGTGCAGCGTGAACCCGACGTTCCCAAGCCGCAAACGCTCCTCTAGTCTCGAGCTGGACAAGATCCGTGGAGCGGGAGAGGCTTGATGACACGGGCGGACGCGGCAACATCATCGTCGGCCGCTGGCCTCGGCCCTCACGGCGAGCGCGCCGCCGGACCGGAGCTTGCCGCGCTGACGCAGAGCGTGCGCGAGGAGGCGCGGTCGCACGCCTTTGAGGTGGCGCTTCTTCTGCACACGCGAGCGTCCGACTGGTCGCGACGCCAGATCGCCGGTATCGAGGCCTCTCTTGCGGAAGCCGGGGCGAAGATTTCAGACATCATCGACTGCGAATTCAGCCCGTCCGCTCAGGTCGCGGCGATCGACCGTTTGATCGCGGCGCGGCCGGATGCGGTAATCGCGATCCCGGTCGGCGGCACGGTGGTGACCGATGCGTTCCGCCGCTTGGCAACCTCGGGCGTCCGTCTGATCCTTCTGGACAACGTTCCCTCCGGACTCCTGCCGGAGAGCGATTACGCAAGTGCCGTTTCCTGCGACAACTTCCGACTCGGCCAGATTGCAGCGGAGCTTCTGTCGCCGCATGTGCCGCCGGGAGGCCGTGTATGCGTTGCCGCCTACAGCGTCGACTTCTTCGCGACGGCTCAACGTGAGATCGGGTTCGACAAGTGGATGCGATGCGAACGCCCCGATATCCGCCTCGCACACTTGAAGTTCGAGACGCCGGCCCGGGCGGTCGAGGTGATCGCGACTTACCTCGAGAAGGAGCCGGAGCCGGATGGCGTCTTTATCGTCTGGGACGAGCCGGCGGTCGCAGCTCTGCCCGTTCTCTCCGCCTGCAAAAGGCCGCCAGCCATGACGACCGTCGATCTCGGCGCAGCCGCAGCTGCGGCCCTCGGTGAGGGACGGATTCTGTGCGGTGTTGCCGCGCAGAATCCATTCCGGCAGGGTGCCGTCGCGGCGGCGGCGGCTATTCTGGTTCTGACTGGACGCTCGGTTCCATCATGGATTGTCGTTCCGGCTTTGACCGCGACTCCACGAAATGCGTCCGCGGTCTATCGAGAAGTCAGCGGAGCGGAGACCTTATTCACATCAAGTCCTGTTGCTTGACCCGCACCTTTGCTACGGCCGCCACATGGTAAACATGCCGTTCGTGGAACGAGCGCGCACGTCGCAACGGCGTATTCCAAGTTGGCATGCGTGTTGGAAAATGCGCCAATTCATGCTTTGCCGACCAAGTAACGATAGGATGGGGATCTGGGAATTCGGGCCGAAAGCGGAACGTCGGCTTCCAGAAAGACAGAGCTTACAGCTGCCGTCCCACCTAAAGACCGAACGTCAGAAAATCGCACGGCTCCCCGGCGGTCAGTTGCACTTAGATTTTAAATCGTTCTGAAGCGATCGCTTCAATGACTAAAAGCTCTTGCGGAGACGCTCGGTAAAGGGTGGGGCGACGAGCCGGGTGCAGCCCGTGCCCGGCTCGGATCGCATCGCGTCTTATGGAGATGAACCGATGCGCTCTTCGAACCCAACCTCCTCATTCTCGCACGCTAGCCGGTTGCAGCGCTCGGATGATCCGATGGCTGACACCGGCGACCATGCGGACATCGCCGCGATAACTGAGGCCAGCGATCTTCTCGCTTGGTTGTTGAGCCACCTCGACCTGCAGGAGCCTCGCATCCCGCTCGACGACGAAGCGCGCAACACGATCGCTGACTTCTGCCTGGCTGTTCGTACCGGCGCGGCACCCGAGCACATGCACCTCTTCGTGTGGGACGGCTTCAACAACGTGGCTTGGCATGCTCTCAACGACGACGAGGCACCCCGCCATGGTCTCCCGCTCGTGCAGTTCGTGCACCTGTGCGCCGTTGGATTGGCGGGTCTGCTCCCGCTCGGGATCGAGGGGGTGGCCGAGCCCGAGCCGATCCCGTTCGGTCGCTTGTTCGACATGATCTTCCACGTCGAACCGAAGCTTCGCGAGTGGCTGCGTGTTCGCCGCGCCGGCAAGGATGGCTACGTCATCACGACGACCGCGAAGGGCCGGGAGCGCCTGGGGCAGCGTGTGCGGGTTGCGGTGAATGCCATGAACTGCCTGCCGCCCGACGAGGTATTCGACTTGGCGGTACCCTACACGGAGGCGGAGCGTCGCTCGAACTAACGGGACGGGCGTCGCGCATGGGTGGTGGCAACGCTACCCATGCTCCGCTGATCGACCGAAAAACGTGCGATCACAACGTAGCGGTGGTCGCGTGCTGATGGCGATAAGGGGTGGAAAGGGGACCGTCCGCTTCCAAGCAAATAATGTCGGAAAACGGACGGTTGTTGAAGGGTTATCTACAGAAAATCAGACGAGTCCTGAATGTAAGGAGAACCCTCGCGTCCACTTATGAAGCGTAAGTCCCGACCTTATCCAGTCACCTCTTTCCGTTACTGCGAAGACTGCCCAGTTGGGCCGACTGGTGTGTTGAGAAGCTGTTGCTCCCAGAGATAGGCGATACCGCTGCCAGCGGCATGCTGTAGCATGACTTCATTCAGCGCCGTCGCGGTCTCGACCCGTGCCCAGTCGCGCTGCCACTCGGCCGCTAGCGCCATCCAAGTCATCACGTTCGCGCCGGCCGCGATCATGCGCTGGATCGCGACTTCGTGTGCCTCGACCGAAGTTCCTCCGGAAGCGTCGGTGACCACTGTCACATCCCAACCCTCTCCCAGAGCTTGGATCGCCGGCATGGCGACGCAGATCTCCGTCCAAAGCCCCGCGATGATCAACTGCTTGCGACCTGTCGCCTTCACCGCATCTACGACCTTAGGGTCCTCCCAAGTGTTGATGAACGTCCTGTCAATGACCTCCTGGCCGGGGAAGACATCGGTGATCTGCGGAAAGATCCTGCCGCCGCGATCCGCGATCACGCTCGTCACGATCGTCGGCACGTTGAAGACCTTCGCGGATTTGGCCAAGGCCGTCGCGGCGTTCACTGCCGCATGGGGGTCGTGGCTGTTCAGGTTCGTCAACTGGTAGGGCTGGTGATCGATCAGCACAAGAACGGAATCTTCGGGACGAAGGAGCGAGGCGAGGCCGTTGCGCAAGGTCATGCAGGCATCCTTGAATCAGTGTGGGGTCACGATGCCGCGACGTCGGCTAGGTTGCTGCTGCGTCGAGGCAAGGCGCTAACTGTTTTCTGGTCCGCGAAGAGGTAGTACCCGTCTCCGGCGGTCTGTGTCGCCGAACGGGGAACGCTGGAATGGATACGGACGATCTCAGGACCTTTGTGGAGCTGGCGAGTGCCGGCGGGGTCACCGCAGCGGCGCGGCGTCTCGGGCTCTCGAAGTCCATAGTCAGCCGACGGCTCGCACGGCTCGAAGCCGAGCTCGGCGTCCAACTGTTCACCCGGACCACGCGCGGTGCCGCGCTGACGGAAGCTGGGTCGACGTTCCGGGATTATGCGGCGAGAGTGAGCGCCGAGGTCGAGGCTGGTCGCGAGGCGATATCGCCTGACGGAGAGCTGCGCGGCCTTCTGCGGATCGCGGCGCCGCTCACCTTCGGCCCAACTCATTTCGCACCCCTGTTGTCGGAGATGGGAAGACGCCACCCGGACCTGCAGATCCATACGACCTACGCCGATCGATACGTCGACTTGCTGGCGGAAGGTTTTGATTGCGCCATCCGGATCGGCAATCTTCCCGACTCCAATCTGGTCGCGAGGCGTGTCGCCACGATCCATGGCAAGCTTGTGGCCAGCCCGCGATACATCGAAACGCATGGTTCGCCGAAGACGCCGGAAGAGATCGTCGGCTACCAGGCCTTGATGCAGAGTACTGAAACCTGGCAGTTCATGGACGGCGACACTGTCGTCTCCATTCAGCCGCAGGGGCGTTTCAAGGCCGACAACGGTACGGCGCTCGCCATTGCGGCTGCGGCCGGCCTCGGCATCGCTTGGCTCCCGGACTGCATCCTCTACGACTATTTCGCTGCCAACGCCCTCGTTGCTATCATGACCGACTACCCGCCCCAATCGGCGGGCGCCTACGTCGTGCGCCCGCCCGGGCAGTTCCCTTCGCGCAACGTCCGGGCCCTCACCGAACTGCTGATCGAGCTGTTCGCCCTCGATCCGCGCTTCTCGGGCGTCGATGCTCTTAGCGGTCCGGCTCCCGCAGCGTCGACCCTCCTGAACGTTCCCCATCTTGCGACACAGCCTATCAAGGGTCGCAACTAGTGCCGGATGATTCCGCTCCGTAGAGCGGGTGTGCGGTTGGACGACCGATCCGCATCGAACGAGGAGACGGAACCATGAGCTGGAACCCTGTCATGGAGCCCGGGTGTCCCGACGAGGTGGGCTCGGACGTGATCGAGACCCTGATCGTTCCGCGCTCGCGCGATCTCGGCGGCTTCGAGGTCCGGCGCGCGCTGCCGGCCCCGAAGCGCCAGATGGTCGGACCATTCATCTTCTTCGACCAGGCGGGACCCGCGGAATTCCTTACGGGACAGGGCGTCGACGTGCGCCCGCATCCCCATATCGGCCTCGGCACCGTGACCTACCTGTTCCGCGGCGACTTCCACCATCGCGACAGCACCGGCGCCGACCAGATCATCCGGCCGGGCGCCCTGAACTGGATGGTCGCGGGACGCGGCGTCACGCATTCCGAGCGCACCTCGGCGGCCTCCCGAAGCGGTCCGAACGGGCTCTTCGGCATCCAGACCTGGCTGGCGCTGCCCGAAGACCACGAGGACGCCGCGCCGACGTTCGAGCATCACGGCAAGGACACGCTGCCCGTGATCCGGGACGGCGGCGTGTCGGTCCGCCTGATCCTCGGCACGGCCTACGGTGAGACCGCACCGGCAAGGATGCTCTCGCAGACCTTCTACGCGGATGTACGCCTCGACGCGGCGAGCCGGGTGCCCCTGCCCGACGACCACGAGGATCGCGGCCTCTACATCGTCTCGGGCTCCATCACGATCGCCGGGCAGGAGTATGGGGCAGGACAGATGATGGTCTTCCGCCCCGGCGACCGGATCACGGTCTCGGCCGGTCCGCAGGGCGCGCGGCTGATGATCCTCGGCGGGGCGACGCTGCCGGGCCCGCGATACATCTGGTGGAACTTCGTCGCCTCGTCTCGGGAGCGGCTGGAAGAGGCCAAGGCGGAATGGCGGGCCGAACGATGGGGCGTGGGCCGCTTCGATCTGCCGGTCGGCGACCGCGACGAGCATATCCTCCTGCCGGGGTGACGAGGGATCTGGATGTCTTTCGAGACGACGATGCGAGATCGTCGTCTTGTCATGCCAGACGAAGGGAAGCGGAAACGACATGAGCGATCGGTGGCCGGAACTCGACTACCTCGGCTGGCGCGAGACGTGCTCCGCGCTGCATCTCTACCTGCAGATCGTCGGAAAATACCGCCTCGCGCATTCTCCCTGGCTCAACCACTCCTGGAACGCGACGTTCTACGTGACGCCGCGCGGGTTGACCACGTCCACGATCCCGGACGGGTCCGGGATCGAGATTCTGATCGACTGTCACGGACACCGGGTGGTGGGTTTCAACGGAGACGGTCGCGAGGCCTCGCTCGACCTTCGGCCGATGACCGTCGCGACCTTCCACGAGGAATTCGCCCGACTGATCGCCGCCCTGGGCGGAACGCCGACGTTCCATGGCCAGCCCAACGAGGTTTCGTTCCCAGTACCGTTCGCGGACGACCATCGCGAGCGCCCCTATGACCGCGACGCCGTCGGGCGTTTCCACCGGGCCCTGATGGCGAGCGACCGCGTCTTCAAGACGTTCAGGACCTCGTTCCTGGGCAAGAGCAGTCCGGTTCATCTGTTCTGGGGCGCGCTCGACCTCGCCGTCACGCGCTTCTCGGGACGCCCCGCCCCGCTTCATCCCGCGGGCATCCCGGCCCTGCCGGACGATGTCGCGCAGGAAGCCTACGACCGCGAGGTCCACTCGGCGGGCTTCTGGCCCGGCGGCGGCGGGATCGACTACCCCGCCTTCTATGCCTACGCGTATCCTGCCCCGAACGGCTTCCGTGCCGCACCGGTTCGGCCGGAGGGAGCCTTCTGGCACGAAAGCCTGTCGGAGTTTGTCCTGCCCTACGACGCTGTCCGCTTGGCCGCCGATCCCAACGAGGCGCTGATGGCCTTCCTAGTCTCGACCTACGACGCTGCCGCTGACCTCGGAGGCTGGGACCGTGACCTTCTGGAGTGCGCACCCGGCCAGCCGCGGCAGGTGCGTGCGGCGGACGCTGAGAAGTCCGGGAACTTCCGTTCACCAGAGGACGGGCAGGTGATGCGTGAAGACGGAGCTGCCAAAGGCCGCTACCGGATCGTGGTCGACAGTGTCGAAGCGGAGATGACCTACAGCCGGGCGGGGCAGCGACTGCTCATCATCGACCACACCGAGGTTCCTGCGGCTCTGCGGGGTCGCAAAATTGGAGAGCGGCTGGTACGCCAGGCTGTGGAGGACGCTCGCCGAGACGGCACAGCTCTCATCCCGCTCTGTCCCTTCGCGAAGGCGCAGATCGACCGCCACCCTGAGTGGCAGGACGTCCTGCATCGGCCTTAGCAGCAAGTACCACCCAACAAAACAAATGAACGCGGTGGTGTGAACGCGTCGATGTCTCATGGTGCGAGAGAACGTTGATCAGCTTGCACATTTGGTTCGCGATGTCCGCTTCCGGAAAAGCGCGCAGCCGAAGCGGACGGCAATAATGGGTCGATAGCGGTCAGACCGCTTCCGGACGCTCGCGTCCTTGCTGGCGATCGGCGTAACCCTCTCGGGCAACGACCCGGTAGCTTTGGGAATCCTCCCCCTCAAGGCCATCTGCTATCATGCCTTGGCCCTTGCCCGGCCGGGGCGAGTTCGCCCGCGGCGCACAGTGCAGAAGCCGACCACTTCATCGTGGGCACGCGTCGTTGCCGAGGCCGAAGCGGGCTGTGCCTTTGAGGCGGCTAGAGAACACATTCGGAAATGGCCACAAGTGGGAACACTTCACCGCTTCATCTCGTTTTTGTGAGCGTAGTGTACCGATCAGCGAGAAAAACTTCATGTTGTGGACGATCGCCCTTATCCTCGTCATTCTTTGGGTACTCGGGGGATTTGTCTTCCATGTCGCTGGAGGTCTCATCCACCTTCTCCTGGTCGTCGCTGTGATCGTCGTGGTCTATCAGCTCGTGACGGGCCGCCGGCGTATCTGACCGATTAGGCTTCCTTCGCCTCTGCCTGTGCCCTTGTCGTGTATGATGTGGTGTCCGGTCAATGAACCGCGCCGGGCGTCTGGTCCGGGCGGGCAATCGGCAGCAATCATCGGGCGATAGGGATCGCGGTGACCTTCGGTTTCGGCCGAGGGCTTCACGACCGGACATAGTTCATCCGGACGTCAACCGCGCGGCAGATCGACGAGGTGCCTGCAAAACGTCTTTAGGTTCGGTCGTTGCAAAAAGATGCTTATTCGTACGCGCTCCAACGCTTGCGCCTGTAGGGCGGCGCGCGTTCCGCTGTGAAGGAAAGAAAAACCCGGAACGTTCGCAGGTTCGCGAGATGCATGTCGAACTCGGTCCCAAAGGTCCGATCTGCCGCATCCGCAGTGATATGAAAGCGGATGGACGGGTTTGAGGCGTCCGCTTCAGTGGCGTCGACCGGCGCGACCGGGTGGTTTCCTGCCAGTCCGCTTCGGGGCCACTAGCTTCGTAAGCTGCCTTCCACGAACTGCGCATCCGTTGCGCATCGCTGGAAGAGGCGGCGCTAATGTCAGGCTGCCGCGTCCACCTGCAAGCGTGCGAGGCGAATGTCCCGTGCCGGTGGTTGTCCAAACAGGCGACCATACTCTCGGGTGAACTGCGGCACGCTCTCGTAGCCCACACCATAGGCCGCATCCGCGACAGCCTGCCCTTCCGCCAGCATGCGGCGTCGTGCTTCGATGAGCCGAAGCTGCTTCTGGAACTGGAGCGGCGACAACGAGGTGATGGCACGGAAGTGCTCGTGGAACGCGGATAGGCTCATGTTGGCGGCGTTCGCCAAAGTTTCGACCTTGATGGTCTCGGCATAGTGTGATCGCAGGAGCTCAACGGCTCGCCCGATCCGTCGGGCGTGGCTGTCGCTGACGCCAAGCGCCCTGATCGCACTTCCATGTTGACCCTTGAGAAGCCAGTAGTGCATCTCGCGACTGAGCTGCGGCCCTAAAATCGAAAGGCTGTCCGGCTTATCGAGCAAGCGGAGCAGCCGACAGGCTGCGTCGGCAAGGTCGTCGCCTGTTGGATCGACCCGGACCGGATCATGGGCTGCGAACGGTGCCGGTCCCATCTGGCTGACCAGACCTGCAATGATCGTCGGGTCGAGTTCGAGAACCAGAGAGTAGTAGGGCAAGACCGGGGTGGCGGCTGTGATCTGGCTGACGGTCGGGACATCGCTGGAGACGACGAGGGACTCGCCTGCTCCGAAGTCGAACACTTGGCTTCCCATCGTCACGCGCTTGTTGCCCTGCAAGATCAGCGCGACCAACGGCTTAGACACCGCATATTGCAGCATGGTCGGACCCGTTTCGCGAAGGACCGCCAAACCATTCACTGATGTTGCGGCCACGCCGTGCGCATCGGCGTGGGCGTCGGCGAAGCGGCGGGCATGGTCGAGAAGCGTGTCATGCATGGGCCCACCGTAGACATCGAATGGGACGACGCCAATCGGATTGGACAATCAAGCAAGTTTTGCGGACGATTGCGCAATGCGGATCGAGGCGGATGCGGCACAAGGAAGGCCCAACCAACCCGGAGACATCCATGACCACGATCTCCCTTGTCACAGGCGGCAGCCGCGGCCTTGGGCGCAACACGGCGATCAGCATCGCACGCCATGGCGGCGACGTCGTTCTCACCTACCGTAGCAATGAAGCGGACGCGCAGGCGGTCGTTGCCGAGATCGAGACGCTCGGTCGCAAGGCGGTGGCACTTCAACTCGACACCGGTGACGTCGCCTCGCTTCCAGCCTTCGTGGGGGTGCTTCAGAACGCCTTGCGCAGCACATGGGGTCGCGACACGCTCGACCATCTCGTCAACAATGCCGGTCATGGCGAGATGGCGGATTTTGCGTCCACCACCGAAGAGCAGTTCGACAAGCTCTTCGCCGTTCACGTCAAAGGCGTCTTCTTCCTGACGCAGGCGCTTCTGCCCGTGCTGTCGGACGGCGGGCGCATCGTGAACTTCTCGTCCGGTCTAACCCGCGTTTCCTTCCCTGGCTTCTCGGCCTACTCGGCCGCTAAGGGAGCCGTCGAGGTTCTGACGGTCTACATGGCCAAGGAACTGGGTGCCCGTGGCATCACCGCTAACACCGTCGCCCCCGGCGCGATCGAGACCGATTTTCTCGGCGGAGCGGTGCGCGACACGCCCGACTACAACACGGCCTTTGCCAACATGACGGCGCTCGGTCGCGTCGGTCTGCCCGACGATATCGGCCCGATGGTGGCTAGCCTTCTTGGACCCGATAACCGTTGGGTGACCGGTCAGCGCATCGAAGTGTCAGGGGGCCAGACCATCTGACGCTCGGGCTACCAACGTCTCGATGACCTGCGCAACGGCCGCCCATCGAGACAACGGAGGCATCTGAACGTCCGCACTGGGGACGTTACGGGCGAGCGGTTGAGATCTTGAAAGGGTCGACTTCAACCTCGGCGACGTACCGAGCACTATGCCGAGCGGCCGTCGGACCTGAGAATATCCATCGACGACACGGATGGCAGGTTGCCCGGTTTTCCCGTCCTCGAACCGCATCCCTGCTCAAGCGGAGAACATGATGATCTCACCCTACACGATCGACATCTCTGACGAACGGCTCGCCACGATCAAAGCCAAGGTGGAGGCATATGACTGGAGCCAGCTGCCTGATGCGGGTGGGTGGTCGACAGGGGTCGGCGTTGATGACCTCAAGCGGCTCGTGGCGTATTGGCGAGACCGCTACGACTGGCGTGCGGTCGAACGACGCCTCAACGCACTCCCCAACTTCATGACCGATGTGGAAGGCGAGCACCTCCACTTCGTTCATGTGAAAGGCGATGGCTCCAAGCCGCCCATTCTGCTTCTCCATGGCTGGCCGGGCTCGTATCTCGAGTTCGAACGGCTGTTGGAGCCGCTTGCAGCGGACGGGCACGATGTTGTCGTCACCTCGCTACCTGGCTTCGCGTTCTCCAACCCGATCGCGCGCCCGATCGGCATGCGGCGGGCTGCTGCGCTCGTGCACGGGCTGATGATCCAACTGTTCGGCGACGCACGGTATTTCGTCCAAGGGGGCGATTGGGGGCACGGTATCGCAGCCTGGGCAGCGCATGATCGGCCAGATGCTCTGCTCGGTGTCCATATCAACATGATGACCGTGTGTGCGAGGGATGCCGCTCCGACCACCGACGAGGAGAAGTCCTTCACCGCCAGGCGGGCCGCGATCGCCGATCAGGAGAGTGCCTACTTTCACGCGCAGGCAACCCGTCCGCAGACGCTCGGCGTCGCGATGGCCGACAGCCCGGTCGGAGCGGCGGGCTGGATCCTCGAGAAGTTCGGCAAGTGGGCCGATCTCCCACTAACCGCCAATGGCGCCCCCGACATCTGGAGCAAGTTTTCCGAGGAGGAACTCCTCACCAACATCATGCTCTACATCGCGCCGGCATCGTTCGTGACGGCAACCTGGATCTACTACGGCAGCCGACTTGAGGGATCGATGACGCTTCCGGCCGGCACCCGCATTCAGGTGCCAACCGGCTTTGCGGCCTTCCCCGATCCGGTGTTCTTACGACCGCCGCGCTCGTTCGCGGAAAAGACCTTCAACATCGTGCACTGGACTGACATGCCGCGAGGCGGCCATTTCGCAGCGCTCGAAGAGCCGGAACTGATGCTGGCCGACCTGCGCGCCTTTATTGCGACGGTGTCGGGAGTGCGCTTCTGACGATGGAAATCTCCATCGAATGACTGCTTTCGGGGCGGCGCTTGAGGCTTCGGACCGGCAATGAAGGGTCGAAAGCGGATGAACGGCTTTCGGGCGTCCGCTTCCCCAGGACGATCGGCGCGACCGGGTGGGAACCGGTTGGGCGGCTTTCGAGAGCCAGGGCAGTGGAAGCGGACCTTGGGTCATTCACCTATGCTCGTCCGCTTTCGCAAGAGCGGCGCCGCCCGCTGCGATGACGAGCGATCCTACGACGACACCCGCTGTCGGCATCTCGCCGAAGAACGCCAGACCGATCAGGGCGGCGAAGACGAGCCAAGCATAGTCGACCGGTCCGACCACCGCGAGCGGTGCGAGGGCGTAGCCGCGCACGATGCAGTATTGCGCGGTCACCACCAGCGGCCCAAGGAGCAGGAACGGGGCAAGGCTGAGAGCCGCGGTCGGTTGCCATGTCCACCATGCGGGAAGCAACAGCAGGAAAAGGCCGAACACGTTCACGTGGACGAGCACGACAAGCGGGTCCTCGCGCACTGCAAGCATGCGGATCATCAACCCCTCGAAGGCGAGAAGCAGAGCCCCCGGAACAGCGACGAGTGCAGGCCATAGGTAGGCGGTGTCGAACGCTTGGAACGCGCCCCGCGATGCGACAACGGTCGCTGCTCCCAAGGACGACAGGAGAATGCCCCATAGGTGGTGCGCGTTCACGGCCTCCCGCAGAACCACAACGCCGAGCGGAACCACGAACACGACATAGAGGAGTCCGATCGCGGTGGCATCAATGATCGGCATGGCGGCCGAGGCGTAGACGATCGAGAGACCGCCCGATACGCCGAACAGAGCGCGGATGCCGTGGAGAAGAGGTTGACGGCTTCGAAGGCTTGCCCAGCCTTTTCGTTGCAAGCCCGCGACGACAGCGAGTGCAGCGAAGCCTCCAACATAGCGCAGGAACATGACCTGAAAGACTGAGGCGCTCTCGCCTGCGAACTTGCCCGACGCGAACAGGATCGAGAACAGGGCCGTTCCGGTCAGTACCCATAGGATGGCCTTGGTGTTGGAGCGGATCGGCAGGCGCAAGGCGATGGATCTCAGGTCGGTGCGGTACGGCGACCCTGCTCTTGTCCGCCGGCACGCCATTTCGCAAACTCGTCTTTTGCGGGCTGCATGAAGGATTTGAGTGCTGGCGCGACGTACCCCCTCCCTCAGCGGCGTCCGCGCTGCGATCCTAGCATTCCGGCATGCTAGCCTAACGAGGGCCGCTGCCGAACTGGGGGTCAGCGCGAGCGCCGTCAGCCATCAGGTCCGCAAGCTGGAGGTCGAACTCGGAGTCGCTCTGTTCGAGCGCCACGCCAACGCGTTGCGACCGACGGACGAAGGTCGATCGTTCCTCGAACAGGCGGCCACGGCGCTTGCGATGCTCGAAGCGGCGGCGGAAGGACTGCATCGGGATGCCAACGAGGTCCGGGTGCAAGCGTCGTCGTCGCTCGCGGTGCGGTGGCTGATCCCGTCCTTGGGCCGCCTTGCAGCACGCCATCCTCGGCTTCGGGTAAAGGTGGAGACGATTGCGGGCGTTGAGCCATCGAGCGAGAGCGGACAGTGGGACGTGTCGATCCGCTACCGCCGTCAGGGTGAGACCGGCGCCGGTGAGCGACTGATGCCCGATCTCGTCCTACCGATGGTCGCGCCGCGACTGCCTGCCCTGGCCATCTACCAGAGCCGCAGCGACATCGCCGCCATCCCGGCACTTCGTTGCACGCCGGACGATTGGGACTGGACGCTGTGGTGCCGGTCGCAGCGGATCGACGTAGACATGGTAAGGATCGGCCATGCGTTCGACACCGACGACGCTGCTATCCGCGGTGCCGTGGCCGGCGTGGGAATGGTCCTGGCGTCCTCGCTTCTGACCCAAGCCGAGTTGCAGGGTGGTGCGCTCGTGGCGCTGGCAGGGTTCGAGCCGGTTGAGTTGGGCTGCTACGAGATCGAAATGCGGGACGGCGAACGCAGTGCCGTTCGGAAGTTCCGCCAGTGGCTGACGGATGAAGCGGAAGGCCGGCAGAGAGCTTCGTCGCTGTAGTCCACGTCTCAAACGTCCGCTAGCGGAGATCCGTTCCTGATGCGTCTAAGTCGTGGAAGGGGCGGGAGTTGGCGATGGAGCAGCTTCAGTTTCGTCGCGTACAGCGCACTGCTGCCCATGCCCTCTGCCAGCGAGTTCGCGTTCGCACAGGCGGAGGCATATGGATCGGATCGATATCCAGGGGGTAGTCTGCGAAGAACACGGGCAGGCTGGATAACCCACCCCGTTCGGCGCGGCCGATGACCTCCGTCAGCCAACCTGCATAGGCCCAGTCGCGGCCTTTGCCTATCTGCACAATGCGCGGGAAGCGCTCCACGAACAACGTGGC
The DNA here is from genome assembly GCF_900104035.1 of Aureimonas jatrophae. Classification (GTDB taxonomy): domain Bacteria; phylum Pseudomonadota; class Alphaproteobacteria; order Rhizobiales; family Rhizobiaceae; genus Aureimonas; species Aureimonas jatrophae. The sequence continues at coordinate 65,278 of NZ_FNIT01000002.1, forward strand.
CAGCTCCTTTGCCGAGCGCCCTGGTACGTCCGGCCAATCGAAAAATTGGTCCTGTGAACCCGTCGAGTAGGAGGCGACGTCTTCGTTTAAGAGGTAGTCCACAACGCGCATCCCATCATCGCTCATGTTGCCGGCATGAGTGATCGAGCAACGCCAATGCATGCCGCTCGGGGACATGCCCGACGAGAAACGAACATGCTGGTATCCCACCCGATGCAACTCGTGGACCATGCACAGGAGCCGTATTGCGGACTGGTGCGCTGGGCTTGTGACTGAAACGGGGACGGTTGGTTGAAGCATGGCGGACGCTCCGGGTAAGGGTCTTGAACCCTAGCGTGATGAACGTCCGTTATGCGTCCGGGCTGGAAACGAGACCAGGGTCTCAAAAGGGTCGAAAGCGCTCGGACCCCTCATGGGCGTCCGCTCCTTCGATACCGATCGGCTCGACGGGGTGGAAACCCGTCAGGCCGCTTTCAGTAAGATTGAGATGGAAGCAGACCTCCGGGAGGGAGCAACTGGTACCCTTGCCCATCGTTTCGGTAACGCGTGCTTCCATCGTAGCTGACCAGATCGGCCCATTGGTCTTGGCGGCTGTAGTCCACACGTACGTCCCCTCCTGGGACGCGAACCAGCGAGCGGGAGGAACCAGCGGTCACTGGGACATGAACGTATGAGACCGAAGCGCCGTCTGGGATGCATTTGGCGCCTTCGCGGTTCTGAAGGCGAGCGACCGGATATGTTGAGTTGATCGACTTCAAATTGCGGATTGCGGTCCAACGGACATAGGGCTGCCGGAACGATTGCTCATCGAGGCACTGATACTCCGGCGTGTGCCGAAGTTCCGTCTCCGCGGCGCTGCGCTGAACGCTGCATGTCGTTACCGACCAAGCCAGGAGGCTCGACCAGATCAGAACGAAGAAGGGTCCATACGATTTTCGTGCCGAGAGCATGGTGCGAACATAGGGACGAACTCTGAACGTCAGCTTATGGGGACGCAACCATTTGCATGCATAGGCTGCAAAGGGTCGAAAGCGGAACGACAACTCCCCACCGTCCACGTCCGAAACGCCCACCGCCGCGGTCGGCCCAAAACCGACCACTCCGGGGCAACGCACGAGAGCCCAAAACCGAACGGCCGCGCTCAGCACAAACGCAGCAGAAACAAACACGGACAATCACCAACCCAGAACCAGCCCAGGAGGAAAGATGAAGCACCGAGCCCACAACACTCCTCCAAGCGCCCGCCACAAAGTCGACAAACCGCCAAGCGATGCCACGCTCCCCTTCACAACGAAACGAAAGCAGGAGCCCCGCGACCACCGCCGAACTCCGGCACGCGCTCCAAGAGGCACCAGCCCGCCCGCAACAACAGCAGGCACAAACAGGACCAGAAGCCGACCAGAAGATAACAGCCAACACGGCGCAACCAACCACACCCGCCCCAGCGCACGAAAGGCAGTCCTACCGCCCCGATACAACCCTCCGCCACAACAACTATCAAGCCACCTGCAGCCTCCGCGACGAAACGCACACCGCAACCAAACACGCGACGAAGCCAGCACAATACCCAACCGCGCGCAGAAACCGCGCCGGAGAGAGCCCACAGAGCCGCAACGCCAGCGACGACGAAAACGGCATCAGACAGCCCAGCAACCCCCCGAACGGCCAACGCCCACCAGGCCGAAACCGCCGAACGAAAGCGACCGCCGAGCGAAAACAAAGCGGCGGACCGCCCATAAAAGCCAAAAGAGGAACAGCAACAGCCCCACCGAAGAAGAAGAAAGCAAACAGCAGACACCCCCAGCCGCACAAGAAGACAGCCCACACCAGGCGATAGACACCCACCGCCGTCAGCACCACGCGCAACACCCAACCCACAAAAACCACCGAGAAGAACACCCCACTGCACGGCCCCACCGACAAGCCCCACAGAAACAACGAGCCCACCACCACCCGGCCCAAGACCAACGAGAACAGGAAGCCAACCGAGAACTAAAAGATACCAAAAGCAGAAAGACCGATGCGCACGACCAACGCCCCCAGACGCAGCAAAGTATCCAGCGCCCGCACGACGTCCAGAAGGAGGACGACCGAGGAGAGCGCAACCTCCAGCCGCACGCCCTTGAGACCCAGAACCGAAACCAGAAAGAACAGCAGCACAACCAGCTCCAGATCCACGAACTGGACCCGCAACACGTCCACCACAACCAAAACCCCCGGCAATCCAACGAACTCCCGCAAAGCCGTAAACAGAACCCATACCCCAAAGGGAACGAGCAAATCAGCAGCCGCCACCAGCACAACAAACCCCAAAGGCCAAACCAAGCCACCATCAGGCTCGCACAAACACACAAACACCGCCACACAAAGGAGCCGACCGGACTCAAGCCAAAAAAACGGCAGGGAGAACACGGCAAACCGGGCCCCTACCAGCGCCGGCCACACATCCGCGGACAGCATCAGTCGCACAACACGCAACAGAACCACATCAGCCTACGACAGGACCGCGGCACCACCGAAACCGCAAACGGCGACAGAAAGCCCGAACTCCGAATCCGTCAGGACCAAGCCCACAGCCGCGCTGTTCGCCTACGGGACAGCGACGCCAAGCCCGACCCCCAAGCGATGCTCCCCGACCCAAACCCACAAAGCAGCATCGAGAACGGCCAACACCTCCACGCCCACGACCGTCGCGTCCACCAACACCGTCAAGCCCGCCTGAAGCACAACCAACTCCAACCCCCCCAAAAGCACCACCGAATCGGACAACCGAACCCAACCGTCGACCCGCCCGGCGAACACCCAAAACAACACCCCCCCGGCCGCACGACCCAGAGAGTCACGGACGCCCCCGAACGCGACCAGCACCACGGAAACGAACGCAGCGCGGAACTGCTCGACCAGAGCCCACGCCAACAAGACGCCCAGGCGCTAGCCCAACAAAGAGAGACGCGAAAGACCCACCAGCGAACCCTCAACCAACAAATCCAGCGCCCCCGCCAGCCCCTCGACCGCATAAAGGAGGTCAGCCCCGGGGCCCCGAGACCAGAACAAGATGAACGCCACACCGCGCACGGAACCAACCAACACCCGCACGACCCGGGACCGCACCTGCGCAACCTCGCAGCCGCACCGCACACCGCCGACCACACACACGAGCAGCGCAAAGCCTTCCGACCACATCCAGCAGCCAGCCGCCGCAGAGATCAGGAAGAAGACGCCGACCGGCACCCCCACCGCAGACGCAACGGCCAAGCCCCGCACCTCGCCGAAGCCCGAACAAACCAAGACCACAAGCAAAACACCCGCCAACGCCAAGAGCCAGTCCCACAACGCAACGGCCACCCCACAAAAGAGGACAGCGCACCGGCGGAGCAAGGCGCCAAAGGCGCCGACAAAACCCGCAGAAGACCACAACAAACCGTCCAAACGACGAAACGAGCCGAAGCCAAGACCAACAAGCACACCAAACACCAACAACACGCAGCACAGAGCACAAAAAACAACCAACACGCTCTCCCCAAAGGAACACCAAAAGAACCACGGCACAGAGCCAAGCACGCACCCATATACGAACCGAAGCGCGAGCAACCCGAACAAACCACCCCACGCCCAACACAAAACCCGAAGCAACCCGAGCAGACAATCCCGCCCCACCACCCCAACAACCCCGCCCCCGAGCCGCCCGACCAAAACCAAAACCAACGGCCGCCGCGCCACAGCAACCCACCCCTTTGAAGACCGAAGCGCCGAAGAGCCCACAAGAAGGACCGCGCCACCCCAACACAAAAGGCACACCAACCCAAAGCGTCAACATCCACCAACAGCGACCAGCTCACGCAACCCGTCTGGGAGCACCACGAACGCATCAACCAGAACCCATCGAACCACAACGACCCACCACCCAGCCGCCGACCCGCCACCCACAACGAAGCCCAGCCCAGAACAAAGACTGCACAACACCGCCCCGCAAACCCCACCATCTTCGGACCCCCAGCCACCGTCGAACCGAGACCCAAAGAAAGCAGCAAACCCCACGCCCCCGACATAGGCCAGAAAGACGCCCGCGAACCCCCGCACCCCCACCAGCAGAGCCGCATGCGCGAGCTTGGCCGAACCGGCGACGACCAACCGGTGCCGGCACCCGCCACCCGACAAAACGAGGGTCGCCCCAACCAAACCGGACGAGCCCAACAGCCCGACAAGAACGACGACCACGACAACCAGCTAGCCCCCAACCACCAACCCGAGCACCAGGGCATGCATCCAACACCAAACCGAACCGCGGCCGAAGAACACTCGCACGAGCGGGACAACCAAGCGCAAATCAAAGCGACCCCCAAAAGCAAAGACAGGCGCAAAAAACCCCCCGCGACCGACCCAACCCCGGACAACACCAACACCGAGACAACAACCGGCGAGGAAGGACACAGCGAAGACCATAAACGCCAGACAGGCGACGGCAGCGACAGAGCCGCACAAACTGACGGCAACGACGACGAAGACACAACCAAACCAAACCACGGCCAAAGCCCGACCCCCACGCCGCCCACCCGCCCCCCCACCAAACGCCCCGCAACAGAAGACCCGGCGCAAGCCGAGCTCAAACCGACCCTCGACCAGGCCACGCAACCCGAAAACTCCATCCAGCCCCGCCGCGACGGCCCGGACAACCCCAACGCAGCACCCAACAGAAAACAACGCACACGGCGCCCCACCCGGCCACGAACCTCGGCCAAGCGACCGCGAGCCGCGGCCCCGAAAACACCAGGACCCACACGCCCCAGACGACCATGCCAGCCCAGCAAGAGAGCATCCACCACACACCCCAAACCATCCCCCCGCCGCCCCAACCGACCAACCCCAAGGGCGCGCGCCGCCCCCCAACCACGCCCAACGACGCAACGGCACCCACGGCCAGACCGTCCACACGCGAGCCGATGCAGACCGCGCGCCCCGCAACACATTCCCCGGCCGCGACCCGCGCCGCGACGACGAGCCCGACAACAGAGGCGGCGACCACGACCACGAACACGACTGAGGAACCGGAGAGCAAGCGGGAGAACCAGAAGCCTGGCGCACCGACCAACACGACCGGCCCCAAACCGACGCCTCGCCCGAACCAGACCAAACAGCGAACACAACACGCCTCCCCACCGCCATGAGGGCACACAACAACAGACAAGAACCAACAGAGACAACTAACGCCCAAAGAGGGGAACCGAGGGCACAAAAAAACCCACCAGCACCGAAATTGCAAGCTAAAACAGCAGCTCACCCGACATACCAGGGGCACCGCAGCACGAACCAACCGCAGACCCCGGAACACCCAACGACACCCGCCACCAACAGACCGACACCCCCGCACACCGCCCCTGCGCCTCGAGCCCCCACCCCATGGGGGCGGCAAGCGAAGACCAAGCGCACGACGCCGTAAACAACCGCGACAAAAACAACCACAAGACAGACGCAAAGCCCTCAAGCCCAGAGACGCCCACCCGCCCGCAGCCCCCCACCAAACGCCCAACGCAACACAGGCCCACCCCCATCCAAAGCGCTAGCCCCACCCGCAACAGCCCCCGCTCGACAAGCAGACGACCCACAATCCAGCCGAGCAGCCGCCCCGCCAACAGCCCCGACGACCACAACAACGACGGGACCACGCCCGCCGACACGGCGGACCGCCTCACGGAACCATTCGACCGGCCCAACCCACGCACCATGCACAAGCGAGAAGACCCCCACAGCACCCCGACAATCGACCGACTGACAATCCCCCAAAAGCAGCAGCTGATCACAACCCACCTCGATCCCACCACATACCCACCACCCAACCCACCGAAACGCCCAACAGAAGCCACCCCGCAAGACATCACCACCCCCCCCCCACCCACCGCAACCCCCGCCTCCCACGCCATCCACCGAGCCAAGACGGACGAAAGTGCACGCGCACCGAAACCCGCGCCAGCTCCGGCCGCCCCCGAAAAGGGCACAGCCCACGCCGCGCCAGGCCCAACGACGGCCAATACACGGGCAGCGGATCCAACGAACCGCACCCCCGAACCGCGCCGGACATCACCCGGAAACCCCGGCACCACACCAAACGAACCCGCTAGTCGGCACCACGCAACGCGACCGCCAGCGGCTCGCGGCCTCCACGACGCAGCCCCCCCCCGACGCGAACCCACGGGCCCAACCGCAGCCGCCGACCAACCGCCCAGCAACACCGATCAACCCAGGCCGGGCACACCAGACCCAGCACAACCCCGCACCCCCCTCGGGACCCCCAGGCCGCCACGGCCACCACCACGGGCCCAAAAACCGGCGCAACCGAGCCCCCACCCACCACCGCACCCCCCGACCCCAGCGGCCAACGCCAGCACCCGTCGAAACCACAAGCAACCGGCAGGCGGACAGACAAAGACAGCCCCGCCCCGAAGCCGCAAACGCGCGCGCCCCCAAAGGACCGGCGCAAAACCACCACGACCGGCCCCACCCTGCCAAGGGCCCACCCCGCCACCGAACCACGGCGGCCAGCACCCACGCCGAGACAACCGCACGCACCATGCCACACGCCCGCCGAGAGCGCAACCGCCCGGCCCGCCCAGCCACGACTACCCACACCCTGCGCACGGCGCCCGACCACGCCCACGACGAGCCCGAGCCCTGGCCCCCAAACCCAAGCGTGGCGCGCAGCGGCGACCGCCGCGGCAACGACAACAAAAACCCCACAAACGACGACCAGACACGCCAACCCCACCAAATCCAAAACAAACGCCCCGAAAGGAACTGCCCTCGCCAACCGGACCGGACGACCGCCCAGCACACGAAACGCCCGAGCACCGTCAAAAACCCGCCCCGACCAGCGACCACGAACCGCCCGACCAGCCACAGCACCCCAGAGCGACCCACCAGCCGGGCCAAACAGCCGCGCAAGGCGCAAAAAACCGCCAGACAGGCCAGAGCCTAAGACACGACAAGTCCGCAGCCGCCAACACCCTGCTCGACCGCGCCGCCACCCGACACGAGCGAACGCCGAACAACCGAGCAGCCGACCCCGAGCGGCAATACACCACCAGGACACAGAGAAAGCAGAACGCGATCACACAGCCCGAAAAAACCGGAACCCGCGAGCAAACAACAACGCCGAACACGTCACCCGCGTCCGACAGAACGTGGCCAACCAAAACGAAAACCCCCGCAGAGGCAAGGCGAGAGAAGACGAAGCAGCAGACAAAGACCGCCCAACCCGCCGGGTACAACCCGTACCCGATCAACCCGCCCCCCAAACCCACCACAAAGAACAACAGGATCTAGGACGGCGGGCACTTCCCGCAAGCCAGGGCGCCGAAAAGCAGAAGAGACCATCACCGCGCGGACAACAGCCTCAGCCTCAACCCAACCGAAGGAGACCAGTCCAGCGAGACGCTCCCAACCCAGGCCGACAAGGCCAACCGGGCCGACCCCAACCGAACCACCAGCCGAAAGGCAACCAAACCGCGCGCAGCGCGCGACACCAGAACGGCGCACACCCGCCCCAGACCGACAGGCCCCACGACGCCGCCGACAACCGCAGCCCGTCGTCGGGACCACCCACCCCCCAGACCGCAAGGCCCTACAGTCCACGCCAGCCAAGAACGGCGCGGCAGCCAGCGAACAACCGCACAACGAACCCCAGCAAACCAAACCCAGGCCCAAGCTAGAGAACGCACAACACACCCCCAGCTCCCAGAGACAGCGCCCGGTCGCGACCAAGCCTGCCGGAACCAACACCCGCGCCGCCACAAACGAAGACCAAGAGCGGCGCGCAACCCCCGACGGACCTCCACCACCAAGCCGCACCCCGACGCGACAACACGCGCAACACGGCCCGGCCGCGAACCAGACCCCCACAAACCCCAAGCCAACAAGACCCGGGAACCACACGCACCCACGCCCCACCCCACCCTGCCACAAAACCCACAACGCCCACGAGCCGCGACAGCCGACCATAACACAAACGCCACACGGCCCATCCAACGCACGAAACAAAAAGACGGAGACAGCCAACAAGCAGAGAAAGCCGCCCAAGCAGCAACCCCAACGAGAACACCCCGCCCAAACACAGCCCAACGACGCGACAAACAGCGCAAGGCGACGACGCCACGGACAACAGGGGCCGGACCATCCAGTCCCTCACCCCGCCGACCCCAGCACCCCCGCCCCAAACCCCCGCCACAGGCCGGACAAGGACACGCCGAGAGACAGACTCCGCAAGAGAGGCGGCGGCGAACCCCCCATCAAAACCCGCAGGCCGCAGGCCCCAGCCAACCAACCAGCGCAAGCCAAAGAAAACATAGAGAGCGACCGACAGGGAACAAAACGACACCCGCGGGGGCGCCCGCACAAGCACACCCGCCCCAAAACGAGCAGCCGCCGGCCCGAGAAGACAAGCCGACCACCCACAAACGCGAAAGACACCGAGATGCCCCCGTCCCGCAGCAGCAACAGGCACAGACCCCCAGCAACAGCGCCGCCGGCCACAGCGCACCCAAGACCCAGAACCCCCACCAGAAAACAAAGCGCGCCACGTCGAAAACCCCGACAGAACCATCGCCCACATCGACGACCCCCGCGCGATCCCCCAAGCCCACGAACACACGGTGCGCGAGCACACCGGCGAAAACGTCCGCGGCCACAACCGGCGCAGCGACACCACACCCACGAGCGAGCCGACCGCGCCGAGCAGCCCCAACACCGCCATCATGTCAACCGCGAGCAACAACGAGCCAGACAACAAGAACGCGAACAAAAGCGACAACGACGCCTGCCGAACCGACCCCAACTCAAGCTCCGAACAAACCAAAGAGCACAAAGGCCCGAACGGACGCAACAGGGCGCACAGAGAGGCAATGGGACGACGACGCGCGCTAACCCCCAACACCGAGACCAACCACCAAACACCGAGCCCGCCAAAACCCGGCGCCAACGGTTGCCAATCGCCCAGCACGTGCGACCAGCCCGGCCCGATACCAAACACGCCCGAGCCCCCGCGCCAGCACCTCCCAAACACGCGAACCGGGGGCACGCAACCCGCCACCGACCCCCACAACCAAACGAAGCCGCCGGCCCACCCGACCAACAGCACCCCGCCCGACGGACCAGACCAGCCGAACCGCAACCCCGCCAACACCGGCACCCAGACGGTGAACGCAAGCAGCCGAAGCGCGACCCCAACCGCAAAGCCCAAGCGTCCGGGCCGCCGAGCAACCACCCCCCCGTCGACGCGCCGCAAACACCAGCTGGACCAACGCAGCGACACCGCGCCGCAGCACCAGACCCACCCGCAGCGTCCAAACAAGCTCGACCCGGCACCACAACCGACCACCCGGCCGCGCCCGGCGAAGCCCAGAACGCCCGGCAGGCGCGCGGGGCCGGAAACCCCGCCACACCCCGCGGCATCCACACGAGACACCGAAACACCCCCAACCCACACCAAAACCCCACGCCCCCCCGCAACAGCAGAAGGCACCGCGAGCTCAACCAGACCCCCAAACCAACAAGCAGGGCCCGAGACCCCGCATCAAACCGACCGCACACAACCAAAACCCCTACAGCCCCACGACCGCCCCACGAACCTACAGGAAGAACAAGCTAGCCAGCCCGCGCACCGAAGCAAGGAGCGCCGACACCACAGGACCCGTCAGCGGAAATGGCCGAACACCGATCACGGAAAACGCGGCAGAACGCAGCCGCACCCCAAAGCGACAGCCCCGCAGAGCGGCGCCCAGCCCACCGTCCGCCCACCCACCCTGACGCACAGGACAGACACAAACCCCCCTGCCGCCAACGCCCCCCACAAGCTGCCGACACGCAAGAGCCCGCGCGGCAACGGCGCGCCCAAACCGCGCGGCTCCAGAAAACCCACCCCCCACGCCACACCCACCCGCACGACGGCCAACACCCCGCCAGTCAAACGCACCCCGCCCGCCAGGACCCACGCCACCAAGACCCGCACCCCCGCGAACCCACGCAAACCAAACGCCAGCAGCGCGCGCCCCCCATCGCAGCGCCCGCTCACCCCCCACAAGCCCAGCAGGCAGAACAAGAACCAACCGCCCCACGCATACCTGACCCAGGCAACGACCCCGAACCCGACCCCCGCCGGAGGGACCGACGAAAAGCAAACGCATCCCGACGCCAGAAGACGCGACAGGAAACAATACGTGAACCCCCCGAACAGGAACGACTCAGCCAAGAACAGCAGAGACGACAAGGGATAAACCACGAGCAGAAAGCCGCCAAACACCACAAAAGCGCGCGACAAGCTGTAATCCCAGACAACCGCAAAGCCGTGCAAATCCAAGAAAGACCAAGACCCGAGGCAGACAGCCCGGCAATGCGCCTTCAACAGAACCGCAAACAGCCACACCCAGACGCCGACCCCCTCCGCCCCCACGACCGGGGCATCATGGCCCGACTGGATCAAAAGCCCCTCCATCAGAGCCACAACCCAAACATGGCCAGAAAGAGAAAACAAAACGGGCCACCCACCAGAGGCGGCGCCCCAAAAGCGCCACCACCACGCCCAGACCGGAAACTACTGAAACAACCGGACAGCAACCATCACAAGCGACGCGAACAGCACCACCAGCACAAGAACCACGAAGAGCGACACAAGGAAAGCCCACACACCCGCGACCGCCACAAACAAAACCACCTCACCGACCACAGACACAACCAGCACCACACGGCCCACCGGCGCAATCACCAACCCCAGCCCCGTAAAAATGACAAAAAAAACCACAAAGGAGAACGGAACGAAGCCAGACAGCAGGACCATCGCCAGAAAAACCGAACTCACGAGCAAGATGAAAGGAAGGAAGTCCAACCAAGCCCCGACAAGCACAACCAACAGCATGACCACCGCCACCAGAAACACGGACGAAGGCCCCAAACCCGCAAGCAGCCCCGAAAACCCGCACGCGAGCTGGGCGACCGCGAGGAACCACGCCCAAAAGGCCGCCGACCCGAAAAAAAAAAACACCGCACCCCTCATGAGCACAGCAATCAGCACACCCCCGGACAACGTAGCCACCATCAACAACCGCGACACGAAAGCACCCAACAATACCGCGAACACCGCGGCCAACACCACCGCCAACGCAGCCGGCAACACAACCCACGACACCCCCCCGACGACGAGCAACGGGAGGCCAAGCACCACAAACCCAGAGAGGAAGACCCGACCGCCCACCCCCCAGGACCCACGCCCCAACAACCTCAACTCCCCCCGGCCCGACACGATCCACCAAGCGACCGCAACCCACAGGCCGAGCACAACGCCCCGCACGATACCCGGCACCAACAGCCCCGACAACGACACCCACAAGATCACACAAAAGACGATGGAGCCCAGCCACGGTGACAAGACCGACGCAACGACCCCGCCCCACGCCACCAGCCCCAACGAGCGGCAGAAAACGCAACCGCAAAGCCCCATGAAGACCAAAAGCATCCAGGCAACGGACACAATAACCGCCACCCCCGACCCCCACACCGAGGCAACCAGCAGCACGCAGAAGACCGCGACGGACCCAAGCCCCCCCCCGAAAACACCCACCAACGACAGCCCCAACGCCACGAGACGAAACGACAAACAACCGGCGCTCACGGCCGCCCCCCCAACAACGAACAAGCGAACCGCCAGAAGCCGAAAGATCGCGCCCCCAATCACCAGCTGAAGCACGACGAGCGCCCAGGCGAACACACCGACGAGCAACAGCAGGGCCCCCGCCATCACCATCAACGCGAACGAAATCGGCAGGCCCACCAAGACCGCCCAAAGCAGCAAGACCGACAACACGACAACCGCCAAGAAAGGCCCCCGCGCACCCGGGGCCCCGCAACCGATCCCTGCCGACCCCACCTCAGGAGACCGAGGACGTCCAGCAGGATCAAGAACCACACCCCGACACCCGACACCAGCGAAGCCGCAGAGACAAAAGCCCAAGCCAGCACAGGCAGCGGCAGCAGACAAACCCCGATGACAACCCCCCAGGCCCAGACCCCAACGGAAAAAACGACCGAGCAAAAAAGCGAAACAACAGCAGCCCCCAAGACCCAAACCCAACGCCCGAAGCCCAGCAAGGCAGGAAACAACACAACCACGCCCAGATCCAACTGCCCACGCAAGAAAACCACCCAACCCAAAAAAACCACCCACACCAAAAGCACCCGGGACAACCCCACAGAGATAACGACGCCGCACACAAAGCAAAACCACACGACCACAACCCCCAAGACCAGCACAACCACCACCACCACGACGGCAAAAACCGTCAACTCCAGCAGACCAAAACCAAGCACCCAGACGCCGACAAACGTGCCACGCACGCCGACCCGAGGCCCAAACATCGAGAACCCCGAGCGCAGAGGCCAACGCACCTGCACCAGCGCCAGCGGCGACAAGAAGCCGGACAGCGCAAACAACAACGCCAGAAGATCCAACCTCCCCAGGACGCACAAAAGACCCGACCAACCCAACACCCAGACGCAAAAGCACGGCAGGCCGAACAGACGCCCCAAACGGAACACCAGCACCCTGAAGCAGAACCAGGAGAGGGGAGTATAGGCGGAAACCGAACGCAACCGCGGGAGGGCGACCAACCCAAAGCCATTCAGCCACAGCGCGACGGAGACAACCTCCACGAGGCCAGAACACAGGCCCATACTAACCCCGACCCCCAGCCCAACCGCGGCAAACAAGCACCACACCGCCCGCAGCCACACCCGAATCTCCAGCCCCCACAACACCAGCACCAACCAGCGAACCAGCGCAGACGCCCGAGAGAGCGAACACCCCACAGGCCCCCACGACGCCACCGAGGCCGAGCGCCGCGACGGCGGCAGCACCAGCCACCAAATCGCCCCGAGCACCAACACCCGCGAAGCCCTGACACGCAGCAGAAAAACGGCGCACAACGAACTCAGCACAAAGAGCCAAGTCCACAACGAAAGACACAGCCAACCACCACCGAAAAGCACGATCAACAGGCAGACACAAACCAAAGAACCGCAGAAGAGCAGGCCCAAGACGAGATCCGAGCGACCACACCGCCACCGAACGAAGAGAACAATCCGGCAACCACAGCAGCAACAACCACACCCAGGAACACAACCACAACAACCGCAGCAAAGACCACCACGCAACCAAAGCGCAGCGCACCGACAGCCACCTGCACGACCGCCAGAATCATGCCACCCCGAACAACAGCAGCCCCACGTCCAGCCACCACGACGCCCAGCCCCCGAGCGCCACCCAAACCACAGAACCCCGCCCGGCGAAGGACGAGAAGCGCAGGCGGGAACGCATGAACAGCAAGCGGCAGGCAAGCCCCAACCCCAAAGAACGGAGCGCGCCCGAAAAGCGCGACAGCACGCGCCGCACCGTCGACAGAGCCAACCTCAACCGCAAGAAAAACTTCGCGGAAGGCCAGCGAGGCCCCCACCCCCCCGACCACGCCGAAAGCCTGGACAAGGCCCCCACGCGCCGGGCGGCGGAGCGCCACGCCCTCCACACCCCCCGCCGCCGCGACCGCACGCCGGTAGAGCCGCACGCAGACCCAACCCACCGCCCACCCGCACACGGCCACAAGGTGGAAAGCACCGAACGCCCCACGAAGGCGCGCGCCGAGCGGACCAGCAAAAACCTGACCGAAGAGATCGCGACCACGGAACACAAAAGACACAACGACGACATGGAGAGGACGTGCGACGCCCCGGAAAAAACGAGGACAGGGGAGGCAGACGCCAACGGCGCCGCCACCAACACGCGCGAGCACCCGCCGCCCGACACCGACCCCACCGGCCGCCGAAACCGCGACGGCCACAACACCAAGTCCCTGAGACAACACGACACCGCCCAACGCGAGACCCGCACCATGAAAGGAACCCACCGAACGACGCGCAGGGCCAAAGAAAACCACAGGGCCCCCCGAAGCAAGACCCGCTCCGCCGACAAAAACACGAGCTCAAAGGGCAGCACCCCCCACAAGAAACCAGAGACCCGAGCAAGCGAGCAGAGCAGGATGCCCACGAACGGCCTCCGGCCACCGCCCGACCCACCAACGAGGCACAAACCACCGACAAGCGCGAGACGCGCCGAAAAGAGGGCGACCAGCGTACGCCCACCCCAACCCGTCGGGACCCCCGTGGCCCCAATCACGAACACACAACACTCCCGCACCCAACAGGCCACCAAACACACCCGGCAAAACTGCCGCCGAGCCCCGCGCCCGACCGCGAGCAAAGAGCGGACGAAGGCCAGAAAAAGCACGTTGCACAGCCGCAGCGCAGCAACCCAGCACAAAAGACAGAGCGCCACGCACACGACCCGCACGATCAGATACACCAGCACGCGCGAACACCCCAACACCACCGCAACCCCCCACGCCCCAAAGCCCCCGAAACCCAACGCGACGAGCCGCACGCGACCCAGGCCCAGCCACACCCCGCCACACACCCCACCCGCCAGCAACCGCCCGACGCCCCCGAGCAGGACCACCCCCAAGAACAGCCGCCCCATCTCCGCCACCAGCCAAACCACCGTGAGCACGACGAGAGCCATCGCACCCCCCGCGAAAACCAGCAGGTCGAGCACAGGCACCAACACGCCGCCCAGCGCGCAACCACACACAACGCCCACCAACACGCCGCCGGCGCGCCCCACGCCGTCGAGCCCGAGAACCACCAACACGCCCCCGACGCGCAGCAACTCGACGACCGGGCCCAGACCAGCCAGAACATACCCCCCCACCCCCAACACCGCCCCCAAGCCAACCACCGCACAAACGTAGCGGAGAAGCCCGCCCAGCTGAAGGAACAACTCGCCGCCAGCGGGCCCGACCCGACCGGAGCCAATACGGACCAGAGGCCACCTCAAGGAGCAGGCCCACCCCACAACAACGAACAAATAGCCAGCCGAAACCCCGAGCTCGACCAAAGCCACAAGCGACCTACCGAACAACATAACCCGCACGCCGCCAAGGCCCAGAACGGGACGACAAACCATGCGCGGCGCAGAGACGATCACCACCGCCAACCGGAGAGCGCCCGGAACAGCAACACCAAAAACACCCCAAACACCCCGACCTGCGGCACCTTACCCCCACCCGGCCCACACCACACACACAAGCCCAGACCGCGCAGGAACAAGACATCGAAGGCCCGCCCCACACGGACCGCCGCGACGTACCCGCGACAGAAGAAGGGCGGCACCATCAAAACTCCGCCGCCCGCAAGGACGCCGACGACCCCAAGGACCAGCCCCAAAAGCGACAGAACAAGCACAACCCCGAAGACAGCGCGCCCAACCCCAGCCAACGCGAACCACTCCTGCCACAACGCAGCCCGCGAGCCGAGCAGAGCAGAACGAACAACGTCACCCCGCTCACGCAGCAGAAGCCCCACAAGCACCTCGACGCGAGGAAGAAGCACCAGCGGAAACGCCGCACGCACCAGCAGAAGGAGAACGAGCCCCGGCGAAAGCCGCACCCCGACCCAAAGCGCGAGAACCACAGCCTCAAAGAAGAAACACCCGAAAACGCGGTTCGACTGGAGTCGGACCGCGATGTCGGGATGGGCCAGCTGGAAGGCGTAGAGATGGCGGGCCAGCCAGAGCGTCGCGAAGGTCGGGATGACGCTGATGGTGAGAACCCCAGAGGTTCCGCTCCGCACCGCCTCGAACGAGGCGGAGATCAGGTCGAAGGCGCCGCTCGCATCGGTGCCGAGCCGGCGTCCCGCGTCGGTCAGCACGACCTGCCGGGCACCCCGCAGGAACAGCGGCGTGCCGACCCGCTCCTCCAGCACCCTGATCTGGTAGCTCACCGCGGCCTGCGTCATGCCGAGCTCCGCAGCGGCACGCGTGAAACTCAGATGCCGCGCGGCGGCCTCGAAGGCGCGAAGGGCTGAAAGCGGGGGAAGCACGCGGGCCATGATGCATCAAATCTCCTTATGCATCCTGCCGGAGGTTCGATTGGATCCGCAAGCGCGGATCGGGTCCAAAAAACGCAACAACCCGGCGCTTCGAGGCTCCCATGACCACGTTCGACGATCACCGTTCCCGTTCCGCGATCGGGTCTTCGAGGACGGGCCGGTCGAGACCCGCCGACTGGCGTGGCCGGGTGCGCCGCTGGTGGGAGCGACTGGGCTGGGACCCGCACACGCTGCCCGAGACGCTGCGCGCCGATGTCGAGCCCGATCACGTCCGCGCCCGCCCGGTGCGCGGGCGGGCCGAGTGGGAGCGAGGGCTCTGAGGCCTTATTCCGCCGGCTCGGCGCGACCCATCCGGCCGGCCGCCGCGAGATCGCGGTTCAGCTCGGCCTCGCGCGCGCCGACGGGTTTCGAGAAGCGCGCGAGAAGAAGATAGACCACCGGCGTCAGGAACAGGGTCGCGAGCGTGGCCAAGCCCAAACCGCCCACGATCACGTAGCCCAGCGTCACGCGCGCCTCAGCGCCCGCGCCCGCCGAGAAGACGAGCGGCACGCCGCCGACGATGGTCGCGATCATGGTCATCATCACGGGCCGCAGGCGGATCGTCGAGGCCTCCTCGATCGCCTGGCGCACCGAGCGACCCTCGTCGCGCAATTGGTTGGCGAACTCCACGATCAGGATGCCGTTCTTGGCCATGATGCCGACCAAGAGCACGAGGCCGATCTGCGAGTAGAGGTTCAGGGTCTCGCCGAAAAAGTCCATCGCATAGATCGCGCAGGCGACGCCGAGCGGCACGGTGGCGATGATGATCAAGGCCGACACGAAACTTTCGAACTGCGCGGCGAGCACCAGAAATACCACGACGATCGCGAACACGAACACGACCGCCAAGCCGCCCGAGGTCTCCTCCAGCGTCGCGGCCTCGGCGAGCGGCACGAGCCGCATCTCGTCGGGCAGGCGCTCGGCCGCGAAGCGCTGGACGTCGGCCCACCCCTGCGAGATCGAGTAGCCCGGCACGAGATCGGCCGAGAGCGCCACGGAACGCGACTGGTTCTCGCGCGCCAGCGAGGGGGCGATCGCCTGTTCCTCGATGGTCGCGATCGAGCTCATGGGAACGAAGCGACCGTCGGTGGTGCGCAGGAAGATGTTGGCGAGATCGGTCGGGTCGTTGATCGGCGCGGCGGTGGAGACGACGTGGATCGGCACGGAACGGTCGCCCACATAGGTCGTGGCGATCTCGCGCCCGTCGAGCAGCGACTGCATCGCGCCCGCCAGCGCGTCGATGTCGATGCCGAGATCCGAGGCCTTTGTCCGGTCGATCCGGACCGAGAGCTGGGGCTGGGTCGTGTCGAAGGCGAGCTGGACGCGACCCCAGCGGCCGTCGGCGTTCATTGCCTCTTCCAACGCCTCGGCGCTGTCGGTCAGGCGTTCGTAGTTGGGCCCCGCGATCGCGAACTGGAGGCCGCGCCCGCCGCCGCGGATGCCGAGCGAGTTGGGCTGGATGGCCCGGGCCTGGACGCCGGGAATGTTGCGGAAGGCGGCATTGAGCTCGGTGGCGATCTCTTGCTGCCTGCGCTCGCGGTCGCCCCAGCCGGCCAGCGTCATCACCATGAAGGCGGAGTTGCTGGATCCCGTGCCGACGCGCGCGAAGACGCTGGTCGCCTCGCCGCTCGCGACATAGGGCAGGACGATCTCCTCGACGCGGCGCATCTGCGCGTCGGTATAGTCGAGGCTGGCGCTCTGGGGTGCGCTGATGCTCATCAGCACCTGGCCCCGGTCCTCGCTTGGCGTCAGCTGCTGGGGCAGGGTCGTGTAGACCGCGACCGCCCCGGCGGCAAAGAGAAGCGAGGCCACCATGACGGGCAGCGGATTGTCGAGGGCGCGGCGCAGAAGAAAGGCATAGAGGCCGCCGAGCCGGGCGCCGATCCGGTTCACGAAGCGCTTGGCCGGCCCCTGGCGCGGCTCATGCTCACGCAGCATCAGGGAGGCCAGCATCGGGCACAGCGTCAGGGCGATAAAGGCCGACAGCGTCACCGAGATGGCGAGCACGAAGCCGAACTCGCGGAACAGGCCGCCCGCCACGCCCGGCAGGAACGAGATCGGGATGAAGACGGCCGCGAGTGTCGCGGTGGTGGAGATCACCGCGAAGAAGACCTCGCGCGTGCCCAGCACCGCCGCCGCCTTGACGGAACATCCCATGTCGCGGCGCCGGATGATGTTCTCGAGCACGATGATCGCGTCGTCCACCACCATGCCCGTGGCGAGCACGAGGGCGAGCAGCGTGATGATGTTGAGCGAGAAGCCCACGAGATAGATCGCGGCTAGGACGCCCACCAGCGCGATCGGGATCGTGAGGGTCGGGATGATCGTGGCGCGCGCGTTGAGAAGGAAGAGGTAGATCACCGCCACGACGATCAGGACCGCCAGCCCCAGCGTCAGCTCCACCTCGTGGATCGAGCCCTCGATGAATGTGGCGTCGTCGGAGGTGACCACGAGGCGCGTGTCGCCCGGCAGCGAAGCGTTGAGCTCGGCGACCGCCGCGCGCACCCCTTCCGAGATGGCGATCGTGGAGGAGCCCGCCTGCCGGATCACGCCGAGGCCGATGCCGGTCTCGCCGTTGACGCGCAGCTTCGAGGCCGCCTCGTCGGGGCCGAAGCGCACGCTCGCCACGTCGCGCAGGCGGGTCTGGCCGTTCAGCACCACGGCTCCGAAGGCCTCGGGCGTGGCCAGGCTCGCGTCGGCCCGCACGACGAGGTTCTGCGTCGGCGACTCCAGCGAGCCCGCCGGCCGGTCGAACGAGGCGTTGCTGAGGGCGGTCGAGACGTCGCCGAGCGTCAGGCCGCGCGTGGCCAGTTCGTCGGGCCGCACGTCGACATAGACGAGGCGCTCGCGCTCGCCCGAGAGTTCCACGTCGGCCACGCCCTCCACCGCCGCGATGCGGTCGGCGATGCGGTCGTCCACCAGCGTCGTCAGCTCCTCGATCGGCAGCGACTCGGACAGAACCGCCAGGCGCATGATCGCGTCGGCATCGGCGTCGGCCTTCACGATGCGCGACTCGTCGGCGTCCTCCGGCAGCCGGTTGGCGACGCCGGCCACCGCGTCGCGCACATCGGAAGCCGCAACGTTGAGATCGGTCGAGGAGGAGAATTCCAGCGTCACGCGGCTTTGGCCGAAGCGCGACGAGGAGGAGATCGACGCGATGCCGGGCACGCGCGCCACAGCGCTCTCGATCTCGCTGGTCAGCTGCCGGTCCACCACCTCCGGGCTCGCGCCCTCGAAGGTCGTGGTGACCGAGATCACCGGCCGGTCGACATTGGGAAGCTCGCGCACCTCGATCGCGTTGAAGGCCGCCAGGCCCGCCACGATCACAAGGAGGTTGATGACGATCGTGAAGACCGGGCGGCGGATGAAGAGCGAGGTGAGGGCGGTCAGACCGTCGGGCTTGTGATCGGACCCCGGCGACCCGCTCAAGACCGGGCCTCCGCGCGGCGGTCGCCCACCGGGGCCGCATCGCTCGGCGCCGAGGCCGAGGGCACGCCGGACGGCGGGAGGGCTGGCGTTTCCGGAAGGTCCGGCAGCGTCTGGACACGCACGGGCGCGTTCTCGCGCAGCTGCTGCACGCCTTCCGTCACCACGGCATCACCCTCGCGCAGCGTTTCCGAGGCGACCAGAACGCGGTCGACGTTGCGCTCGATGATGCGAACCGGCTTCTTGGCCGCCCGCTCCTCCGCCACGGTCCATACGAAGGGACCCGCACGTTCCCACTGGATGGCGAGCGGGTCGACCGACAGGAAGCTTTCGCCCCGGAACGCGATCTCCACCGAGAAGGACTGGCCGGGCCGCAGCGTATCGTCCGTGTTCTCGACCGTGGCTTCGGTGCGCAGCGTGCGGCTGGCCTGGTCGAGGCGGCTGTCGATGGCGCTGATCGCGCCCTGGAAGGCACGGCCGTTGCGCGCGGAAGGCTCGACCGAGACCGCCTGTCCGACAGCGAGCTGGGCCACGAAGGCCTCGGGTGTCGAAAAGACGATGCGAAGGCGCGAACGATCGTCGACGGTCGCAAGCGTCGTGGAGCCGTCGACCAGCGCACCGACGTCGAGGTCGAGAATGCCGATGCGCCCCGCGATCGGCGCGCGCACCTCACGCTTGGCGAGCGCGATCTCGGCCGACTGGAGATCGAGGGCGGCGGCGTCGCGGGCTCGGGCCACCTCCTCGATCTGGACCGAGGTGACGGTGGAGGAATTGGCTAGCGAGCGATAGCGGCGAACCTGGTCCTCGGCGGCGGCGAGCGCGATGCGGGCGCGGTCCACCGCCACGCGCTCGGCGTCGCTCTGGAGGCGCATGAGGACCTGTCCCGCTTCCACCGCGTCACCCGAGCGGACCTCGATCGCGGCCACGATGCCGGTGACGTCGGGACGCACGGCCACGGTCCTTTGCGCTTCCGCGGTTCCCACGGCACGCAGGCGATCGCGCGTCACGCTAGGAACCGCGGCATCCGTCACCACGAGGGGCGCGGCGCCCCGGCGTCCGTCCTGCGGGGTTGCCCCCACCTTCGCCGGGTCGTCGGCGCTCGACAGCGAGGCGACCAGTGGCCGGGCGAAGGCGGGCAACGGCGAGTTCTCGCTCAACAGGTACCGGCCGGGCACCGGCGACAACCACGTCCAAAGGGCGAGGCCGCCGAGGAGAACGAGAAGCGTGGCGGCGATCTGCCGAAGAAGGGCCATGGGGACCTATGGGGCTCAGGGTCGACATCGGGCCGGCGGATCGCGGCATGAGGGTGAGGTTAGACCAGACGGCCGGGCACCTCGGCATAAATCTTCGTAAGTTTTGCTTCCTGTATTCCTCGCAACGAAAAAGGGCCCGCCGGTGGCGGGCCCCTTCGTTCAGGCATCACGCAAGCGTGATATCTGCACTTACTGCTGTGCGGCGCTACCGGCCGGGATGTCGCCCGGGTTGGCGACGCGCATCTGGTCGCGGTTCTCTGCGTAGGTGTCGCGGTTGAACTCCGGCGCGTTGCGCAGCTGGTCCTGCGTGAACTGGGTGGTCAGCGTGAGCTTGCCGCCCGAGTCGCGCATGAACTGGAGGTTGTCCATGGCAACGGCAACCGGCTTGGCGCCGATGCCGAGGAAGCCGCCGACATCCACGATCACCGCGTCGACCTGACCTTCCGGCGTCAGGGCGATGTCGCCGATCGAACCGATGCGGGCGTTGTCGGGGCCGCTGACCGCCGTTCCGATCAGGTTGTCGGCGGTCAACTCGGCGCCCGTGACCGGGGTCAGGGAGCCGTTATCGGCGTTGTTCGTGGACGCCGTCGCGGTCGCGTCGGTGCCCATCGCGCCGGTCGCAGCCGCACCCGTCGCCGCAGCACCGGCTGCCGCCGTCGTGCCCGCCGCCATGCCGTTGCCGGTCGTGGTGTTCGGGGCCGTGGCCGAGGCGGTGTCGAGCGTCGTGCCGCCCGCGCCCATGCCGGCGCCGCTCATGTTCGCGTTGGTGCCGGCGTCGGCCACGCGCTCGGAGCTCTCGAAGGCCGGCGCGTTGGTCAGCTGATCCCGGTTCGCCGCCAGCATCAGGTGCGGCTCGTTGTTCTCGCCGCGCATCATCGAGACCGCATCGAACGGAACGCCGACATCCTTCTCGCCGATGCCCAGGAAGCCGCCGACGCCGATCAGAACGGCTTCCACGCGGCCCGACGAGGCGACCACGAGGTCGTTGATCTCGCCGATGTTCTCGGACGACGTGTCATGGCCGTTGTAGACGTTTTCGCCGATCAGGTTGGCCGACAGGTACTGGTTCGGACCGAGCGTGGCGAGATACTCGCCGGTCCCGGCGCTGGAGCCGGTCGTGGCCGGAGCCGTGGTGGCCGCGGCCATGTCCGTGGAGGGCGTGGTGGCCGGGGTCGTCGCGCCGCCGGTCGCCGCGGTGGAGCCCATCGCGCCGCCCGGCGCCATGGTGCCGGCCGGGGCCATGCCGCCGGTCGCGGCCGGAGCCATCGTGTTGCCGGTGGCGGCCGCGTTGTTGGCGGCGGTCTCGTTCATCTCGAAGGCGGGCGCCGACATCAGCTGGTCGCGCGAGGCGGTCAGGACCGCACGCGGCGCGTTGTTCTCGCCCTGGGTCCAGCGGATCTGGTCGAAGGGGATGGCGATCGTGCGCGACTGGTCGCCCAGGAAGTTGCCCGTGTCGACCACGGCCGCCACGACCGCGCCGTCCTCACCGATCACCAGGTTCTCGATCTCGCCGGCGGACTGTGCGTCGGCCGCGTCGCCCGAATACAGGGTCATGCCGCGGATATCGGTCGCCATGTACTGGTCGGCGCCCTGCGACTGGACATACGCGATGTTGGCGGCGGGTGCGCTCTGATCCGCGGTCTGACCCGTGGACATCGCACCGTTGTTCATGGCGGCGCCGTTGGTGCCCATGGCACCGCCGGGCGCCATGGTGCCGCTCGTGCCCATCGAGCCGTTCGCGGCCGGCTCGGTCGTGGTGGCGGGGGCGGTGGTCTGCGCGGCGGCGGCGGTCGCGAGGACGCCGGCGATCGCCGTCGTGGCAAGAAGCTTGCGGATCATCTGTGGAACCCTTTCAGCTGTTTCGGTCTCATCGGATCATGCGGCTCGGACACGGCGGCTGAGCGCGTCCATCGCTGCCTCAACCCAATCCTTTCAAAAGGGTTCCCCAGTTGGGTTGACGCTTTCGCGAGGCTTGGGAAGGCCCCCGGAGCGGTCAGGCGAAGACGATCACGCCGAAGAAAAGCAGAAGCAAGAAGCCCACCAGCACGATCAGGATCAGGACCTTCGCGATGCCCGCCGACACGCCGGCGACGCCCCGAAAGCCGAGCAGGCTGGCGATGGCCGCGACGACCAGGAGGATGATGATCCATTCAAGCATGGGAGGGCCTCGATACAGGACAAACGGAGGAACACGGGGCGCGGCCCGCTTGCGGCCTCCAACGGCTCGAACGCCGCCCGGTTCCTGCGCGCTCGCGCCTCGCCGGCGAAGGCCGGTCGCTCCATATGGCGTCCCGGCGGCGTTGGGCTGCCGGAGGCCTTCGACCCCCATGAACGTCCACGCGATCCTGAACCGAGACGGCGGCACGCTGCGAACCCACGATCTCGATCTTCTGGCGGCCCTGATCCGGGACGAGTTCACCCTTCATGGGCATGGGATCGAGGTGGAAGAGGTCGGTGGCGGCGAGGTCGAGGCGGCGATCGGGCGCCAGTCCGGCCGCTCCGATCTGGATGTCCTCATGGTGGGCGGCGGGGACGGCACGGTCTCGGGTGCGGCCGGTGCCGTGGCGGGCGGGCGCATCGCGCTCGGGCTCCTGCCGGCTGGCACCATGAATCTCTTCGCGCGCTCGCTCCATATACCGCTGGCGCTGGAGGAGGCGGTGCGGGCTCTCGCAACGGGTCGCGTGGTCGAGGTCGACATCGCCAGCGTCAACGACCGCTACTTCGTGCATCAGTTCGCGGTGGGGGTTCACGCCCGCATGGTGCGCACGCGCGAGAAGCTCGACTACGGGTCGCGCATCGGCAAGATGTGGGCGAGCGTGAAGGCGGTCGGCGCGGCGGTGCGCGCGCTGCCCGTCGTCGATCTGTCGATCGAGATCGACGGACGCAGCGAGAACGTGCGCACGCCCGCCGTCGCCATCTCCAACAACATCTACGGGGACGGGCACCTGCCCTATGCCGACGATCCCCAGGGCGGGCGCCTCGGCATCTACCTCATGCGGTCCACGGACCGCGCGGCGGTGCTGAAGCTGACGATCGACATGATGCGCGGCGCCTGGAAGGCGAGCCAGTCGCTCAGCGTGGCGGAGGCCGACGTGATCCGCATCCGCTACCACGGACGCAAGCGGCACGACCGGGCGGTGATGGACGGCGAGTTGCACGACCTCGACGAGGTGTCGGAGGTGCGCATCCGTCCGCGTGGCCTCCGGGTCCTGGTGCCGGACGAGGCTCCGATCCGCTGAGCTCGCAAGCCGCGAAGGGCTAAAGATCTTACCGCGTCCGGATAGGCCGGGCGGTCCATAAATCTGTCCGGTGGCTGCGAAGCCACCGGACAGGGGTTGGATCACCGGGATCGGCGCAGCGCTCAGAGCGCGTCGCGCTCGATCTCGTCGGGCGAACGAGCGTCGGATCGAGAATCGGGATCCATGCCGACCGATTCGGCATCGCCATAGGCGTGGCCGCCTTCGGCCAGCATCGCCAGCGCCTCGGCGATCTGGGTTTCGAGCGGATGAAAGTCGCCGCCCCGGTCGATGTCGTCGCGCGTGCCGATCTGGTCGGCATAGCGCTGCAGCGTCGCCTGCTTCTCCTCGATCGTCATGGCCGGGTCGTTGAGGACGTCGTCGATCTCGGCCTGGGTGAGGGGCTGTGCGATGCCCGGCGGATCGTCATCGTCGCCGACCTCGCTGTCGTAAGCCAGAACCGTGCGGTCGTGCAGCGCCGGATCGGACACGATCTCCTCGTCGAGCGGGACGCGGGTATCACGAAGGTCGGACATGAAAACCTCCACCAGGGAAGGGAACGCCGCAAGGGCATCCCGTTGAAACGGAAACGGGACCCGCGATCGGCGGATCCCGCGTGAAACGGCGAGCCGGTCGGGCTGGCGCTCGTTAGTTCGCCGTCGTGTTGGAGCCGCTCGGGCTGTTGCTTTGACCCGGCGTCACGGTTGTCTGCGGCGTGGAGCTTGGCGTCGCAGGCGCGCCGCTGGCGTCGGAGTTCTGCACACCGTTGATGTTCTGGTCGGGCAGGACGCTGCCGTAGATGCCGAGGCCCGCAAACACGACGAGGCACAGCGCGAGCGCCGCCACGAGGATCACGAGCACGTTGCGGCCCGAGCGGCCCTGTTTTGCCTTTTGTGCATTGATGTTGGACATGGCCGAGGTTCCTCGTGTCTCGATGCGCCGAAGCGGCGCGACGGCCCGGCATCGAAGAGGCGGCGGGCACTTGGGCACACAACTCCCGACACCGCGAAATGATCCCGACGCCGGCGCGAATGCGCATATGAAAAGACCGCCGCGCTCGGGAAAAGCGCGGCGGTCCGGATGGTCGGCGAGGGCGGCTGACGGCCGGTCAGCCGCGCCAGGATCGTGCGCCGCGAAGGCCGCGTGCGATGCCCCAGGCGCCGAAGGCGGCAATCGGAACCAGGAGAAGCGAGCGCCGCCGGCGAAGGCTGCGCACGATCATCGGCAGGTTCGAGATCGCGGCCACGGAGGCGACCGAGGCGATGTCGCGCTGCAGACGGTCGTTCGCCCGCTGCTTGGGCGGACGGCGCGCCATCACCAGCGCCACATAGGCGGCCAGCAGCAGGAGCAGCCAGACGAAGGCGAACAGAAGCGAGGCCGTGATGGGCCCGAGCCGCTGCGCCGTGAAGATGAAGATCGCCAGGAGCAGGAAGAAGGCCAGCCCTACGGCGAGCGCCGCCATCACCGCGTAGATCGCCGCCACCGCGCGAAGGCGGGTGATGAACAACCCCGCCTCGCCGGTGAAGATCTTGGTGATTAGCTGCGTGAGCATTTAGCGGAACAGGCGAGCGTAGACGTAGCCGACGGCTGCCGCGATCAGAACGCTCTTGATGGGCTCGGCCCGCACGCGCTCGGAGATTTGCTCCTCGAACTCGCTCGCCGTTTCCTGCGCCTGGCGGATGTAGCGCTCGCCCGCATCGCGCACGTCGTTGCGCAGCGCGTAGGCCTGGCGACGGGCGCTCTCGGCGCCGCTGCCGGCCAGGTTGCGCAGCGAGTCGGTGACGCCGGCCAGATCCTCGCGCAGGCGCGCGGCCTGCGCTTCCAGGTCCTCGCGGGTCTGCCGGGCGTTCGCCCGGAACTCGTCGCCGGCGGCGCGCGCGTCGTCCTTCGCCTGGTTCAGGCGATCGTTCACCTCGCCCTTCGCCGCATCGGCGCCAAAACCGGACGACTGATCGTTATGCGGGGACGTCGAGGACATGATGGAATCCTTTCGGGAACGGAAACGCGTTACAAAAACAGGCGTGGCGGGATGCCGCGCAGGCGGTGGGATGAATGCGCCCGCCCGGGAGTGGTTCCGGGCAGGCGTAGAAAGCAACTCTGGCTAGGCGGCCGGTGCGACGCCGATGATCTGCGACGAGATCGAGTCGGGTCCGAACTCGCCGTCCCCCTCGATGCCCAGGAGGTCGGCCATCCGCGTGCGCGCCCGCGAGACGCGGCTCTTGATCGTGCCGACCGCGCATTTGCAGATGTCGGCCGCTTCCTCATAGGAGAAGCCCGATGCACCGATCAGGATCAGTGCCTCGCGTTGATCGTCGGGCAGCTGTTCCAGAGCCTTGCGGAAGTCCTGCAGATCGAGGTGACCCTGCTGCTCCGGGTGGCCGGCCAGCTGCATGGCGTGGATGCCGTCCACGTCCTGCACCTCGCGACCCTTCTTGCGCATCTGCGTGTAGAACTCGTTGCGCAGGATCGTGAAGAGCCACGCCTTGAGGTTGGTCCCCGGCTGGAACGTGTGCTGCTTGTCCCAGGCCTTGACCAGGGTCTCCTGCACGAGGTCGTCCGCCCGGTCAAAGGAGCCGGCCAGGGACGCTGCGAAGGCGCGCAGGTTGGGAATGATGGAGATGAGTTCGCGGCGGAACTCGACGTCCTGTGTCATGGCCCGTCACCTCTCGTTTCGAGAAGGGGAGGTCTGGCCGGACGGCTCGGACTCGGCCTTGTCGAGCGCGTCGAGCAACATGAGAAAACGGTCGGGCACGGGCTCGCTGGCGACGTCGTCGTAGTAGGCCTTGAGACGCCGGCCGATGGCCGAACTCGTGCCGAGGCCGGACGGATCACCCTCGGACGCCGGTTCCGTGGCGGGCGTGGCGGCTGATCCCTCCATCGTCTCGCCCGCGTCCCGCGCGTCGGCTTCCATCTGGTTCTTGCGGTCTTCCATTCCACCTCTCGCCAGCCAACCTCGCGCCGTGGCTCGGCACGGTGCCGATACGGCGCAACCTTCCGGTCCGCGAACGCCGGGCTGCAGGAAGGGTACATGTGGGAACGATTCGAAATCGCAAGGTCGGAGCTTGCGCGGCGCCGCCGGGTGACGCCTCGTGCCGCCGCCTTTGCGCCGAGGTGTCGCGCGGCAGAATGTTTGTGCAAGCGACAGCAAACCACTAGCGCTCGGCGCCGGGTGTCTTATCTAGTCGCACCGAGCGACCTCGCCCGACCACGCGGGGTCGGTGTCGTTTCGATGCCGCTGGACCTTGCGGGTTCCGGTGCTGCTCGAGACGGTGCCTTCAGGGTTTCACGAAGGGTGAGTTCATGTCGATGTCCTCGCGCATAGCGCCGCATATCCCCTATCTCCGTCGCTATGCGCGTGCTTTGAGCGGTTCGCAGGCATCGGGCGATGCGTATGTGGCGGCGGTGCTTGAGGCCTTGATCGCCGAGCCCAGCCTCTTCGACACGCGCGAAAGCCCCCGCATCTCGCTCTACAAGCTGTTCTCCTCGCTTTGGCAGTCGGTCGAGGTGAACGTGCGTGAGGACACCCCGGTATCCGCTTGGGAGGAAAAGGCCTCGCGCAACCTGCGCGGCATCTCTCCCCTGCCGCGCCAGGCCTTCCTTCTCGTGGCCGTTGAGGGCTTCACGACGGAAGAGGCCGCCTCGATCCTCGGCGTCGGCGAGAGCGACTTCTCGGAGCTCATCGATCAGGCGAGCTCCGATATCGGGCGCCAGGTTTCCACCAACATCATGATCATCGAGGACGAGCCTCTGATCGCGATGGACATCGAGCAGATGGTCGAGAGCCTCGGCCACGGTGTCACCGGCATCGCCCGCACCCACAAGGAGGCGATCGCGCTGTTCGAGCAGCAGAAGCCCGGCATGGTGCTGGCCGACATCCAGCTCGCCGACGGCTCCTCGGGCATCGATGCGGTGAACGACATCCTCGCCAAGGTCTCGGTTCCCGTGATCTTCATCACCGCGTTCCCGGAGCGACTGCTCACGGGCGAGCGGCCCGAGCCGACCTTCCTGGTCACCAAGCCCTTCAACCCCGACATGGTGAAGGCGCTGATCAGCCAGGCGCTGTTCTTCGAGGCCGAGCGCGAGGCCGCCTGACGCTCCGACGGAATGATGCGGGATGCGGCGGCCCGTGGTGGCCGTCGTCCCGTCCGTTCGGAACTTGCCGGCCCGAAGCGTCGTTGGTGATCTCGCTAGCGGTTTCGACTCGGCCCGCAGTCTGTCGCGCGTTCCTCTTCGCGAGAGGAAAGGTCTTTGATCACCATGTTCGCCGGATCGTCCTTCCACCGTCTCGCCGGGATCGACTTGTCGCCCGCGCCCTCGCCGTTGCCCGGTGAAGCGGCCGTTCAGGTCTGCGGTCCCCGGCCGTCATGGTAGCCTACAAGGCGCTTCGGGCCCTCACCAATACGGAAATGGCCCTCTTCGCGCAGGATCTCGACCTGCGTTACCTCTGGCTGTTCAATGCGGAAGGCTCCTGGCTCGCGAGCGCCCGGAACGGCGATGCCGACCACGACTTCCTTCCCGGCACCGCAGCCGAGAAGGCGACGGCCATCAAGACCGAGGTGCTGCGCAGTCACAAGCCGGCGCGCTTCGAGTTGCCGATCCTGTCGGGCAGCCAGGTGCGCTGGTTCGACGTGCGGGTCGATGTCGACCGCGACGACGCCGGTCAGATCATCGGCATCATCGGCACCTCGCTTGAGATCACCGACCAGAAGCGACGCGAGGATACGCTGAAGACGCTTCTTCGAGAGGTCTCGCACCGCTCCAAGAACCTTCTGGCCATCATCCAGAGCCTGGCGAGCCAGACCGCTCGCCATTCGGTAACGGTTCCCGAGTTCCTCGTGCGCTTTCGCGGCCGCATCCAGTCGCTCGCCACCTCGCAGGACATCGTCACCGACACCGACTGGCGCGGCGCCGACCTGGTCAACCTCGTGACCACGCAGGTGGAGCGCTACGCACCGGACGGCATGGAGCAGATCGGTTTCGAGGGAACCGACGTCTACCTATCGCCGACCGCGGCGCTGCATGTCGGGCTGGCGCTGCACGAGCTTGCGGTGAACGCAGCCTCCTACGGCTCGCTTTCGACCTCTGGCGGGCGGGTCGCGATCCGCTCGCGGATCGACCGATCCACCGAAACGCCGGTTCTGGTGCTGGAATGGCAGGAGTCGCGCGGGCCCCTGGTTCGCGCCGATCACGACGCACGCTTCGGGACGTCGACGCTCGAGCGCATCGTCCCGAACTCGGTCGGCGGCGCGGCGCAGCTCGAATATCATCCCGACGGGCTGCGCTACCGGTTGAGCGTTCCGGGAAACCAGTTCGAGCCGATCGACGCGTAAGGCCGACTTGAGCCGCGACCTCGAAACCTTGGCGCAACAACAAGGAAATCAGACGGATACGGGATCGATTTAGCTAGGGCGACGTTGATAGCGAAACATCCCAAGGCCAATTCGGCCCGTTGTTCTCGCGAAAGGATCGCCCGATGGAACAGCTTGCCGCCTTCATGCTTCTCGTCGGTTGTTCGCCCGATGCGGCAACCTGCACCGAGATCCCCGTGCCGACCCCGATCTACCAATCCGCCGAAGCCTGCCAGCGCGACCTCCCCCTGCAGATGCGCCTGTCGTCGACCTTCGACGCCAAGGTCGTCGGCACGTGCCAGAGCGTCGATGCCGCTCTTCTGGACGGTTCGGCGACGGTGGATTGGACGATCACGCGTGCCGGCACGCTACAGGTCGCCGTGACGCCCGAGAGCAACCTCGTCGCCTCGCGCTAGGCGGCCGGAGCCTCGATACGCCCCGGCTCTTGCTGGACGCGCCGCCCCGACGCGCTATGAATCGTCGGGGACATTCATTCCAGGAAAGAAGCAAGCGATGAGATCCATGATCGTGGCCGCGGTGGCCGCCGGAACCCTGGCCCTTTCCGGCTGCCAGTCTGTCGACCGCAACGTCGCCATTCCGGCCGGCATCGGCGCGCTGGGCGGCGCGGCCATCGGCGCCGGCATCAGCGGCAATGCGCGCGGCGCCCTAATCGGCGCTGCGGTGGGCGGCGCCGGCGGCGCGCTGCTGGGTGCGGCCACGAACCGTCCCGGCGAGTGCGTCTACCGTGATGGTCGCGGCCAGCGCTACTACGCGGCCTGCCCCCAGGGCTACTGAGGCCCGCACGGGCTCCACACGCCCGGTTCAGGCGAGCCGCCGCCCTTCCGCATGAAGGGCGGCGGCTTTTTTCGGGTTCCAGATCGGAAGGTCGCGTCTTGTTTCGTTTCCTGCCACGCGCCTGCGTACTTCTGGCGACCCTGACCTTTGTGTCCGGCTGCCGGTCCGATGTTCTTCCTGCCGTGTTCGGGTTGGGCGAAGGCGGGATCGCGGCCTATGCGCCGGGAACGCTGCCGGTTATCGTCGCCCATCCCGGCGACCAACTGATCGGCCAGTCCGCCAACGAGGCGGGTCGCTGCATCTTTGCTAATGCCGCCGGGCGTCGCTTCCGCGCCGACTGTCCCGCCGGCTACAAGCCTTGAGGCGTCAGCCCTCGCTCGCGCGCACCAGTTCGACGAAGGCCAGCCGGTAGTCGCTGGAGGCGTCCACGCGGCGCCGGAATTCAACACGCCGCGCGCGCTCGCCGTTCACGGCCTCGAAGCCGAGCGGATCGATCGTCGCGATGCGCCAGCCCGATCCTTCCGCGCCGTGCTGTTTCAGGATGGCGTCGATCGCCTCCGCATGGTCGTCGTTCATGTGCGTGCGAACGCGTGCCTCGACCCCCTGGAGATCGTCGGGCACCGTTTCGCTGACGTCGCCGGGTGTCATCCTGTAGGCCCTTGCGAAGCCCGCGTTGAAAAGCGCCGAGACGATGTCGAGACGCAGGAAGCGGAAGTCGGGAAAGTCCACGTAGAGTTCCGCCTTCGGATGGCGCGCGAGGAAGCGGGCCCGAGCCAGCGCGGCATCGGGAGCATCGCGCGACAGCGCGTGGGCCCGCGCCTTGATCATCAGGCGGGGATGGCTGAGCGGGTCGCCGGCGCCCAGCTCGCCCACCATCAGCGCGCATCGCCCGTCGACCGCAAGGGCGCGGGTGTGCGGCGAGAGATCGGATACGAGAAGCAGTGGCTGGCCGCCCGGCAGATGCCCGAGCGCGACACGCGATACGAGCGGATCCCCGGTTTCCGGTTCGAGGCACGACAGGGCACCGTGGCCTGCCGAACGCGCCAGCTGCCGGGCCTGCCGTCGTGCCGTCTCGTCGGGTGCGAGGTAGGGATCGCGAACTGCGGGTTCGGTCATCGGAGCCTCCATGCGTCGACGCGCCGCCGCTTCTCCCATTCCCGGCCGGGATGGTCTATCCCGTTGTCCGACGACCGGCCGCCGCCCGAAGGGTCCGGCAAGACGAGCCGCGAAGGATCCGTGCCATGAACCAGGACCTGAAGTCCCGCATCCTAGACGTTCTCGGCGAGATTCCCGCGCCCGACGGCGGCGCCGACGTCGTCTCGCGCGGCATGGTGTCGGAGATCTTCGTGGCGGACGGCAAGGCCTTCTTCTCGCTGAGCGTTCCCGCCAGCGCGGCGGAGCGGTTCGAAAGTTTCCGGCGCGTGGCCGAGGAGCGCGTGGCCGCGATCGAGGGCATCGCGTCGGCGATGGTGGCGCTGACCGCCGAGCGACAGGGGCCGGGCCTCAGCGCTCGTCCGCAGCCGCGCCCCCCGGCGGCCCCCGCCGCGCCCCATCCCCATCGCCATCCCCGGCCTCGACCGGGCGCCGCCGCTGCCGCCGCGCCCCCGCCGCCCCGGCCGCCGGCGCAGAAGCCCGGCATTCCCGGCGTCGAGCGCATCATCGCGGTGGCGAGCGGGAAGGGCGGTGTCGGCAAGTCCACCACGGCCGTGAACCTTGCGCTGGCCCTTCAGGCGGAAGGCCTGAAGGTCGGGCTGCTGGACGCCGACATCTACGGCCCCTCCGTCCCCCGCCTTCTGAAGCTGTCGGGCCGGCCCGAGACCGCGAACGGGCGCACCATGATCCCGCTCGAGGCCTATGGGCTGAAGGCCATGTCGATGGGCTTCCTCGTGGAGGAGGAGACCCCCATGATCTGGCGCGGGCCGATGGTCATGTCGGCGCTGACGCAGATGCTGCGCGAGGTCGCCTGGGAGCCGCTCGACGTGCTCGTGGTGGACATGCCGCCGGGCACGGGCGACGCGCAGCTCACCATGGCGCAGGCCGTGCCGCTGGCGGGCGCAGTGATCGTGTCGACGCCGCAGGACCTCGCTCTCATCGACGCGCGCCGGGGTCTGGCCATGTTCCGCCGTGTCGACGTGCCGGTGCTCGGCATCGTCGAGAACATGAGCTACTTCGTCGCCCCCGATACCGGCGTGCGCTACGACATCTTCGGCCACGGCGGGGCGCGCGCCGAGGCCGAGCGGCTGGGCGTGCCGTTCCTCGGCGAGGTACCGCTTGAGATGGCGATCCGCGAGAGCTCCGACAGCGGCCAACCGGTCGTGGCCGCGGCGCCCGACGGGCCGCATGCGCGCGCCTACCGCCTGATCGGGCGTGGGGTTCTCGAGGCGCTGGAGGCCGCAAACGCCAACGAGGGCAAGGCACCCGATATCGTTTTCGAGTGAACGACCAAAAATTAATCTTGCGTAAGAACTGTCCCATGAACGAAAAGCAAGGCTCGGCGGCGATGCAGCCGCGGCCAAGCCGTTCATGGGAGAGCGCATTCATGGGTCTGACGAAGAAGCTTCTGGCAGCCACCGCTATGGTGCTGGCGCTGAGCGGCGCCGCGAGCGCCAAGACGTTCGTGTTCTGCTCGGAAGGCTCGCCGGAAGGGTTCGACCCCGGCCTCTACACCGCCGGCACGACCTTCGACGCCTCGGCCCACCCGGTCTACAACCGCCTGGCCGAGTTCAAGAAGGGCACGACCGAGACCGAGCCGGGCCTGGCCGAGCGCTGGGAGATCTCGCAGGACGGCCTGCAGTACACCTTCTACCTGCGCAAGGGCGTGAAGTTCCACTCCAACGCCGACTTCACCCCGACGCGTGACATGAACGCCGACGACGTCGTGTTCTCGTTCGATCGTCAGGGCAACGCGCAGAACCCCTGGCACCAGTATGTCGCCGGTGCCTCGTGGGAGTACTACGCCTCGATGTCGATGCCCGACATCGTGAAGTCCGTCGAGAAGGTCGACGACATGACGGTTCGCTTCACGCTGAACGAGCCCTACGCGCCGTTCATCGCGAACGTCGCCATGCCCTTCGCCTCGATCGTCTCGAAGGAATACGCCGACAAGCTGACCGAGAGCGGCAACCAGGCGGCCTTCAACCAGTCCCCGATCGGCACCGGTCCGTTCCAGTTCGTGGCCTACCAGCCCGACGCCGTGATCCGCTACCAGGCCTTCGCCGACTACTGGGGCGGCAAGCAGCCGATCGACGACCTCGTGTTTGCGATCACCAAGGACGCCTCGGTGCGCCAGCAGCGCCTCCTGGCCGGCGAGTGCCACCTGATGGCCTACCCGAACCCGGCCGACGTGCCCTCGCTGCAGCAGAACGCCGACCTGACCGTGTCCGAGCAGGAAGGCCTCAACATCGGCTTCCTCGCCTACAACACGCAGCAGGCCCCCTTCGACAAGCCCGAGGTCCGTAAGGCCCTCAACATGGCGATCGACAAGGACGCGATCATCCAGGCCGTCTATCAGGGCGCCGGACAGAAGGCGGTCGCGCCGATCCCGCCGACCATGTGGAGCTACAACGCGCAGCTCAAGGACGATGCCTACGACCCCGAGGCCGCCAAGAAGGCGCTCGAGGCCGCCGGTGTCAAAGACCTGTCGATGAAGATCTGGGCCATGCCCGTCTCGCGTCCCTACAACCCGAACGCCGCGCGCATGGCCGAGCTGATCCAGGCCGACTTCGCCAAGGTCGGCGTCAAGGCCGAGATCGTCACCTACGAGTGGGGCGAGTATCTCGAGCGCTCCAAGGACGTGAAGCGCGACGGCGCGGTGCTGCTCGGCTGGACCGGCGACAACGGCGACCCGGACAACTTCCTGGCCGTGCTGCTCGGCTGCGATGCGGTGGGCGGCGCCAACCGCGCGCAGTGGTGCAACCAGGACTTCAACAAGCTGATCCTGGAAGCCAAGACCAAGTCCACGCAGGAGGAGCGCGCCAAGCTCTACGAGCAGGCGCAGGTCATCTTCAAGGAGCAGGCTCCTTGGGCGACCGTCGCCCATTCGGTGGTCTACGTTCCCATGCGCAAGAACGTCACCGGCTTCGTTCAGTCGCCGCTCGGCGACTACACGTTCGACGGCGTCGACATCACCGAGTAGTCTTCACGACCTGACCTCAAGGGAAGGGGCGGCCTCGTGCCGTCCCTTCCTGTTTTTCTGAAGGTTCCGCGACGCGTCCGATCCGCCGTCGCCGACCCCTGACCGGACCGAACCCCAGCCCATGCTGCGCTTTCTCGTTTCCCGCCTCGGCATCCTCGTGCCGACCTTCGTCGGGGTGGCGATCGTCGCCTTCTCCTTCATCCGCCTCCTGCCGGGCGATCCGGTGACGCTGATGGCGGGCGAGCGCGGCGTCACGCCCGAGCGCCACGCCCAGCTGACCGCGATGCTCGGCTACGACCGGCCGTTGCCGATCCAGTTCTGGCACTACCTGACCGGCCTGTTCCAAGGCGACTTCGGCACCTCGATCGTGACGCGGCGCCCGGTCTTGACCGAGTTCCTGACGCTCTTTCCCGCCACCGTCGAACTCTCGCTCGTCGCGATCCTGATCGCGGTGCTGATCGGCGTGCCGGTGGGCGTTCTGGCCGCCGTCAAGCGCGGCTCCTGGGTCGACCAGGGCGTGATGGGCGCGGCGCTCGTCGGCTACTCCATGCCGATCTTCTGGTGGGGCCTCCTTCTGATCATCCTCTTCTCCGGCATTCTCGGCTGGACGCCCGTCTCGGGCCGGATCTCGCTGATCTATTTCTTCCAGCCCGTCACCGGCTTCATGCTGATCGACAGCCTCATCTCGGGTCAGCGGGGCGCCTTCGCCTCGGCCTTCTCGCACCTCATCCTGCCGAGCGTCGTGCTCGCCACGATCCCGCTCGCCGTGATCGCGCGCCAGACGCGCTCGGCCATGCTGGAGGTGCTCGGCGAGGACTACGTGCGCACGGCCCGTGCCAAGGGCCTGCCGCTCAATCGCGTGATCGGCGTTCACGCCCTGCGCAACGCGCTGATCCCGGTGGTCACCACGATCGGCCTCCAGATCGGCGTCATGATGGCGGGCGCGATCCTCACCGAGACGATTTTCTCCTGGCCGGGCATCGGCAAGTGGATGGTGGATTCCGTGTTCCGCCGCGACTACCCCGTCGTCCAGGGCGGACTGCTCCTGATCGCCATCGTCGTGATGGTGGTGAACCTCGTGGTCGACCTCCTCTACGGCCTGATCAACCCGCGCGTTCGCGCCCGCTAGCGCCGGAAAGGTTCTTCCCATGTCCCATATCCAAGCCCAGGAGGCGGCCGAGGGCGTCGGCTCCCTCATTCCGCAGCGCCCCCCCGAGCGCGGCATCCGCCGCCAGATGCTGCGCGAGTTTTGGTTCTACTTCTCCGCCAACAAGGGCGCGGTCGCGGGCCTCGTGGTGTTCGCGCTGGTCGTCGCGACCGCGATCCTCGCGCCGCTCATCGCGCCGCACGATCCGGTCGCGCAGAACCGCTCGGCGCTCCTCCTGCCGCCCGTCTTCCAGACGGGCGGCTCCTGGAGCTACCCGCTCGGCACCGATGCGGTCGGCCGCGACATCCTCTCGCGCCTCCTGTTCGGTGCGCAGTACTCGCTCTTCATCGGCACGTTCGTCGTGATCCTGGCCGTCTCGACCGGCATCGTGATCGGCCTCGTCGCCGGCTACTTCCGGGGCTGGGTCGACACGGTCATCATGCGCGTGATGGACGTGATCCTCGCGTTTCCCTCGCTGCTTCTGGCGCTGGTGC
The DNA here is from genome assembly GCF_900104035.1 of Aureimonas jatrophae. Taxonomy (GTDB): domain Bacteria; phylum Pseudomonadota; class Alphaproteobacteria; order Rhizobiales; family Rhizobiaceae; genus Aureimonas; species Aureimonas jatrophae. Next base: position 101,126 of record NZ_FNIT01000002.1, read on the forward strand.
TGGTGGCGATCCTGGGGCCCGGCCTCGTCAACGCGATGATCGCCATCGCGCTCGTGCTCCAGCCGCACTTCGTGCGCCTGACGCGCGCCTCGGTGATGGCCGAGAAGGAGCGCGAATACGTCACCGCCGCGCGCGTGGTGGGGGCGGGGCCGATCCGCCTGATGTTCAAGACGATCCTGCCGAACTGCCTCGGCCCCCTGATCGTCCAGGCGACGCTATCCTTCTCCAACGCGATCCTGGATGCGGCGGCGCTCGGCTTCCTCGGCCTCGGCGCCCAGCCGCCGACGCCCGAATGGGGCACGATGCTGGCCGAGGCGCGCGAGTTCGTCCTGCGCGCCTGGTGGGTCGTCACCTTTCCGGGTCTCGCCATCCTCGTGACGGTGCTCGCCATCAACCTCGTCGGCGACGGCCTGCGCGACGCGCTCGACCCGAAGCTTCGCAGGAGCTGAGCCGATGGCGCTTCTCACCATCCGCAACCTGACGGTTGCCTTTGATACCGCAAGCGGTCCCTTCAAGGCCGTGGACGGGCTGGACCTCCATGTCGACCGGGGCGAGGTGCTCGCGATCGTGGGCGAGTCGGGCTCGGGCAAGTCGGTTGGCATGCTGGCCGTGATGGGCCTGCTTCCGGCCACCGCGACCGTCACCGCCGACCTCATCGACTTCGAGGGCCGCGACCTTCGCGCGATCTCGGCCAAGGAGCGCCGGCGGATTGTGGGCAAGGACATCGCCATGATCTTCCAGGAGCCCATGGCGAGCCTCAACCCATGCTTCACGGTCGGCTACCAGCTGACCGAGACCCTGCGCGTTCATCTCGGCCTCGGGCGCCGGGAGCGGCGCGACCGCGCGGTGGAACTCCTGACGCAGGTCGGCATCCCTGATCCCGCCGCGCGCCTGTCGAGCTACCCGCATCAGATGTCGGGCGGCCAGTGCCAGCGCGTCATGATCGCCATGGGCATCGCCTGCAACCCGCAGCTCCTCATCGCCGACGAGCCGACCACGGCGCTCGACGTGACCATTCAGAAGCAGATCCTCGATCTTCTGGTCGGCCTCCAGCAGAGCCACGGCATGGGTCTCATCATGATCACCCACGACATGGGCGTCGTCGCCGAGACGGCGCATCGCGTGGTCGTCCAGTACAAGGGTCGCAAGATGGAGGAGGCGAACGTCCTCGACCTCTTCGAGCACCCCAAGAACCCCTATACGCGCGCGCTGCTCTCGGCCCTGCCCGAGAACGCGACCGGCGACCGCCTGCCGACCGTCGGCGAGGTCCTGGCCCGCGAGGCGGCCTCGGCGGGAGCCGCCCTATGAACGCCCTGACACCGGTTCTCGAGGCCCGCGGCATCCGCCGCGACTACCATGTCGGCGGCGGCCTGTTCGGCAAGCCGAAGACCGTTCAGGCGGTGAAGGGCGTCTCCTTCAAGGTTGAGCGCGGCCAGACGCTGGCGATCGTCGGCGAGTCGGGCTGCGGCAAGTCCACGCTCGCGCGCATCCTGACCCTGATCGACGCGCCGACGGCCGGCGAACTCTACATCGACGGCGAGCGCATGGATGCCTCGCAGTCCGTGACCAGCGCGATGCGCCGCAAGGTGCAGATCGTGTTCCAGAACCCCTACGGCTCGCTCAACCCGCGCCAGAAGATCGGCGAGGTCCTGACCGAGCCGCTGCTTCTGAACACCGACGTGCCGTCGGCCGAGCGCCGCGACCGGGCGATGGCAATGCTGGTCAAGGTCGGCCTGGGACCCGAGCACTACAACCGCTATCCCCACATGTTCTCGGGCGGCCAGCGCCAGCGCGTCGCGATCGCGCGGGCGCTCATGCTGAACCCCTCGCTCCTCGTGCTCGACGAGCCGGTCTCGGCGCTCGACCTCTCGGTCCAGGCGCAGATCCTGAACCTCCTGGCCGACCTGCAGGACGAGCTGCAGCTCACCTACGTCTTCATCAGCCACGACCTCTCGGTCGTGCGCTACATCGCCGACGAGGTGATGGTGATGTACTACGGCGAGGTGGTGGAGGCGGGCTCGCGCGACGAGGTCTTCGCCCATCCGCGCCACGACTACACGCGCAAGCTCTTCGCCGCGACGCCCCGCTCCGACGTGGACAGCATCCGCAGGCGCCTCGCCGCCACGCCGCCGGCCGCGGCCTGACGTTCAAAGGGGGAGGGCGCTCGTGTTCTTGACCTCCTCCATCACCGCGTAGGTGTGGGTCTCGCGGATGCCCGGCAGTTCCGACAGGGCGGTCGCGAGGAAGACGCGATAGGCCGTCATGTCAGCGACGCGCGCCTTCAGGAGGTAGTCGAAGCCGCCCGCCACCATGTGGCATTCGGTGATGTCGTCGAGGCGTTTGGCCGCCTCGCCGAAGGCATGGAACACGTCCTCGCTGGTGCGGTCGAGCTTGACCTCGACGAAGACGATCAGGCCCCGCCCGAGGCGGGCCGGGTCGAGCCGCGCATGATGGCCGAGGATGAAGCCCTCCTCGGTCAGGCGCCGCACGCGCGCCGCCACCGCCGTCGCCGACAGGTGGACGCGCGTCGCCAGATCCACCATGGACAGCCGCGCATCGTCCTGCAGGCAGCGCAGGATCTGGCGGTCCTTCGCGTCGATTGCCTCGTCTTCCATCGCTGAAACCCTCTCGCCTGACGTCTTCCGGTGTTTCTTGCGCGAAGTTCGAAGGGAACGAAAGCATGGTTTCGCGCTATTCTCCGGGCGCCCCATTCCAGGTCGTCCGGAGCCAGCCCCATGAGCCTTGCCCCCTTCTCCGCCCCTTATGCGCCCGCCGACGCCGAGGTCGTGAAGGCGCTGCTGGAGCGCGCCGAGCGCTTCACGCCGCCCGAGGAGAAGGTGGCCGCCCGGGCACGGTCCTATGTCGAGGCGATCCGCTCCTCGTCCGGGGGCGTGGGCGCGGTCGAGGACTTCATGCGCGAGTTCGGCCTGTCGACGCGCGAGGGCCTGGCGCTGATGGTTCTGGCCGAGGCGCTCCTGCGCGTGCCCGATTCGGCCACGCAGGACCGCCTGATCGAGGACAAGATCGGCGCCGGCGACTGGGCCGACCGCGAGCCGGTGGGCGACGGCATGCTGATGACGGCCTCGGCCTGGGCGCTCGGCCTGTCCTCGCGCATCATCCGCCCCGGCGAAACGCCGACCGGCGTCCTCCAGTCGCTGGTCAAGCGCGTCGGCGCGCCGGCCGTGCGCACCGCGACCCGCCAGGCTATGCGCTTCCTCGGCCGCCAGTTCGTGCTGGGCGAGACGATCGAGGACGCGCTGGAGCGCGCCCGCGCCGCCGAGCGCCGCGGCTATCGCTACTCCTACGACATGCTGGGCGAGGGCGCGCGCACCCGCGACGACGCCGAGCGTTACCGCCGCTCCTATGCCGATGCGATCGAGACGATCGGCCGGCAGGCCGGCAACAAGGCGCTACCCGAGCGCCCCGGCATCTCGGTGAAGCTGTCCGCGCTTCATCCGCGCTATCACCCGACCCACCGCGAGGCCGTGCTGCGCGAGCTCGTGCCGGTGCTGGCCGACCTCGCGCGGCAAGCGCAGAGCTTTGATCTCAACTTCACCGTGGACGCGGAAGAGGCCGAGCGGCTGGAGCTGTCGCTCGACGTCATCGATGCGACCGTGCGCGCTCTCGACTTCCGCGGCTGGACCGGCTTCGGCCTCGCCGTCCAGGCCTACGGCAAGCGCACGCTGGCCGTGATCGAGCATGTCGATGCGCTGGCGCAAGAGTGCGGCATCCGCATGATGGTGCGCCTCGTGAAGGGCGCCTACTGGGACACCGAGATCAAGCTCGCGCAGGAGAAGGGCCTCGCCGGCTTCCCGGTCCACGTCTCGAAGCCCGCGACCGATCTCAACTACCTCGCGGTCGCCCACGAGATGCTGGCGCGTCGCGCCCGCATCTTCCCGCAGTTCGCCACCCACAACGCGCTCACCGTCGCGACCATCCTCGAGATGGCGGGCGCCGACCGCTCGGGCTTCGAGTTCCAGCGCCTCCACGGCATGGGCGAGTCACTCTACGAGGCGGTGGCGCGCGACACGAAGGGTGAGGTCGGCTGCCGCATCTACGCGCCGGTCGGCGGCTACCGCGACCTTCTCGCCTATCTCGTGCGGCGCCTCCTCGAGAACGGCGCCAACTCGTCCTTCGTCGCCAAGGTCGGCGACGCGCGCGTCCCGGTGGACGAACTCCTGACGCCGCCCGCCGTCGAGCTGCGGAGCGCGGGCGGACTGGCGCCCGCCAGCGTCGTCGCGCCCGAGAAGCTTTTCGGCGCGCGGCGCAACTCGCACGGCGTGGAGTTCGGCGACCGCCGCGCTCTGGCCGCGCTCCTGCGCTCGCGCGACCGCGCGCCGAGCGGCAGCTGGCAGGCGGCGCCCGCCGTGGGACTGGAGACCAAGCCCGCGAGCGAGGTCCGCTCGCCGAGCGATGGCGCCGTGGTCGGCACGGTGCGCGAGCTGACTTCCGGTGGCGCCCGCGCCCTCATGGACCGCGCCGCGAAGGCGGTTCGCGCGAGCGAGACCGTGCCGGCGCGCGAGCGCGCCGGCAAGCTGCGGCGGGCCGCCGACGCGCTGGAGGCGCACGAGGGCGAGGCGCTGCAGCTTCTCCTGCGCGAGGCCGGCAAGACGCTGGACGATGCGATCGCCGAGGTGCGCGAGGCCGTGGACTTCCTGCGCTTCTACGCCGACGAGGCCGAGCGCGTTCTAGGGGCGCCGGTCGCGCTGCCCGGCCCGACCGGCGAGGAGAACCGTCTCCTCTACCGCTCGCGCGGCGTGGCGCTCTGCATCAGCCCCTGGAACTTTCCGCTCGCGATCTTCCTCGGCCAGGTCGCGGCCGCGCTCGCCGGCGGCAACGTGGTGGTCGCCAAGCCCGCCGAGCAGACGCCGCTGATTGCCGCCTTCGCCCTGCGCATCCTCCACGAGGCGGGCTTTGCGGAGGAATCGCTGTGGCTGGCGCCCGGCGAGGGGGATGTCGGAGCGAGCCTCGTCTCGCACCCCGCCACCGCGCTCGTCGCCTTCACCGGCTCCACCGAGACGGCGTTTGCGATCAACCGGGCGCTCGCCGCCCGCAACACCGCGATCGCGCCGCTGATCGCCGAGACCGGCGGCGTCAACGCCATGATCGTGGACGCGACCGCGTTGCCCGAGCAGGTCGCCGACGACGTGGTGCGCTCGGCCTTCCGCTCGGCCGGCCAGCGCTGCTCGGCGCTGCGCCTTCTGTTCGTGCAGGAGGACGTCGCCGACCGCATGCTCGAGATGATCCGGGGCGCGGTGCGCGAGCTTGCGATCGGCGACCCCGCCGACATCGCGACCGACGTCGGCCCGGTGATCGACGGGGCGCAGGAGCGCATGCTGCGCGACCATATGGACGCCATGCGCGCCGGCGGCGGAAAGATTCTCTACGAGGCCGAGCTTCCCGCCTCGCTGCCGCAGGGCGGACACTTCGTTTCGCCCGCGATCGTCGAGCTCTCGGGACCTGAGAAGCTGCCGGGCGAGGTGTTCGGGCCGATCCTCCACGTCGTGCGCTGGCGCGCCGGCGAGCTGGAACAGGTCGCGCAGGCCATCGAGCGAACCGGCTACGGCCTGACGCTCGGCGTCCACTCGCGCATCGAGGCGACGCAGCGCTTCGTGGCCGAGCGGCTCGCCGTCGGCAACGTCTACGTCAACCGCAACATGATCGGCGCGATCGTCGGCTCCCAGCCCTTCGGCGGCTCGGGCCTGTCGGGAACGGGACCGAAGGCGGGCGGGCCGAACTATCTCGCGCGCTTCGTGCGCGAACAGGTCGTCTCCACCAACACGGCGGCGGCCGGCGGCAACGCGGCGCTGATCGCAGGGCCTGCCCGGAACTGACGTCGTCTGGCGGCTTGCCTGTGCGGCCGGTGCCCCTATGGTGCCGGCCGACCAGACCGATTCCCCGCACGGAACGCCGCCCTTGTCCGCACCCCTGTCCGACATCGCCATCGCCCGCCAGGCCCGCAAGGCGCCGATCACGCAGGTGGCGAGCCGCCTCGCCATCCCCGAAGAGGCCGTGATCCCCTACGGCCGCGACAAGGCCAAGATCGACGGCGCCTTTCTCCGGTCGATCGAGGACCGGCCGGCGGGGCGGCTGATCCTCGTCACCGCGATCAACCCGACGCCGGCGGGCGAGGGCAAGACCACGACGACGGTCGGTCTCGGCGACGGCCTCTCCCGCATCGGCAAGCGCGTCGCGATCGCGCTGCGCGAGCCCTCGCTCGGCCCCTGCTTCGGCCAGAAGGGCGGGGCGGCCGGCGGCGGCTACGCGCAGGTCGTGCCGATGGAGGACATCAATCTCCACTTCACCGGCGACTTCCACGCCATCACGGCGGCACACAACCTCCTCGCCGCCATGGTCGACAACCACATCCACTGGGGCAACGCGCTGGGGATCGATCCGCGCCGCGTCCTGTGGCGGCGCGTCGTCGACATGAACGACCGGGCGCTGCGCGACATCGTCCAGTCGCTCGGCGGCCCCGCCAACGGCCTGCCGCGCGAGTCGGGCTTCGACATCACGGTCGCCTCCGAGGTCATGGCGATCCTGTGCCTTGCCCGCGACCTGGAAGACCTGGAGGCGCGCCTCGGGCGCATCGTGGTCGCCGAGCGCGCCGATCGATCCTTCGTCACGGCGCGCGATCTCAAGGCCGACGGTGCCATGGCCGCGCTGCTGCGCGACGCGATGATGCCGAACCTCGTGCAGACGCTGGAGAACACGCCGGCCTTCGTGCATGGGGGGCCCTTCGCCAACATCGCGCACGGCTGCAACTCGGTCGCCGCCACGAGAGCCGCGCTGCGGCTCGCCGACTATGTCGTGACGGAAGCGGGCTTCGGCGCCGATCTCGGAGCCGAGAAGTTCTTCGACATCAAGTGCCGTCAGGCCGGCCTCAAGCCCGATGCGACCGTCGTCGTAGCCACGGTGCGCGCCCTCAAGATGAACGGCGGGGTCGCGCGCGCCGAGCTCGGCCGCGAGGACGTGGACGCGGTGCGCCGGGGCGCGGCGAACCTGCGCCGCCACGTGGAGAACTGCCTCGGCTTCGGCGTGCCGGTGATCGTCGCGATCAACCACTTCACCTCGGACACCCAGGCCGAGATCGGGGCCGTGCGCGAGGCCGCGGCGGCTTCCGGCGTCGAGGCGGTCCTGTGCCGGCATTGGGCGGAAGGCTCGGCCGGCATCGTGGAACTCGCCGAGAAGGTCGCCGCGCTCGCCGACGGCGGCACGGCGCGCTTCCACCCGCTCTACGGCGACGCGCTGCCGCTTCGCGAGAAGATCGAGGCCGTGGTGCGCCGCATCTACCGGGGCGCGGCGGTGAGCATCGATCCGCCCGTCCTGCGCACGCTCGATCGCTATGCGGAGGCCGGCTTCGCAGATCTGCCGGTCTGCATGGCCAAGACCCCGTATTCCTTCTCCACCGACCCGTCGCTTCTCGGCGCGCCGGAGGGGCATGCGGTGCATGTGCGCGAGGTGCGCCTGTCGGCGGGCGCGGGCTTCGTGGTGGCGATCTGCGGCGATGTCCTCACGATGCCGGGCCTGCCGCGCGTGCCGGCGGCCGAGAGCATCCGGCTGGACGAGGAGGGGCGGGTCGAGGGTCTGTTCTAGACGCCGTGCCTTCCGCTCGTCACGCGGGCGTGGGAGGAGGGGGCGTTCACCGCATAAGGATGCCCGTCCATGAGCGAGCTCGTTCTCTACACCAACCCGATGTCGCGCGGGCGCACGGCCCGCTGGATGCTGGAGGAGGTCGGCGCGTCCTATCGCGCGGTTCTTCTCGACTACGAGGGCGCGATGGGCGCGCCCGAGCATCTGCGCCTCAACCCGATGGGCAAGGTGCCGGTGCTCGTCGACGACGGCCAGGTCGTCACCGAGACCGCCGCGATCTGCCTGCACCTGGCCGACCGCTTTCCGGAAGTGGGCCTTGCGCCGGCGCCCGGCGCGCGCGGGCGCTATTATCGCGCGGCCTTCTTCGCGGCCGGGCCGCTGGAAGCCGCGATCTCGAACCGGGCGCTCGGCGTCGAGGTGTCGCCCGAAAAGGCGCGCATGGTCGGCTACGGCACCTTCGCACGCACGATGGACGCGCTGGAGACCATGCTGACCGAGATGCCCTTCGCCGCCGGCGACCGCTTCACGGCGGCCGACGTGGTGCTGGGCTCGCAGATCCTCTTCGGCCTTCGCTTCAGCTCGATCGAGCGCCGTCCGGCCTTCGAGCGCTATGCGGTGCGCATCGCGGACCGCCCCGCGCTCGCGCGGGCGGCGTCGATCGACGACGCGCTTCTCGCCGAGGCCAAGCGCTAAGGGGGGTACGGAGCAAGGACAAAGACTTGTGCCGTCCTGCAAGCGGCCGGCCAGAGCGACCCGGACCATCAGTCCGGGTCGCTCGATCCTCCTCGCGGACTGTCCTTGGCTTGCCCGATACGATCCCTGTTCCCGGTGCGTAGCATCCTCCAACGGCGCCGGGCGCTGACGCATCTGCGAGGCGTTGGCATGTTGCATCTCGGGCCGGTTTCCCGTTGCGGCGAAAATCGGCTTGCGTTACCTCTCGCCCCATGACGAACGCGACGATGCAGAACCGTTGGTGGTGGACCCGCTCCTGAGCGGCCCTCGCGAACACGCGCGTTCGAACGAACCCGAGGCCGCCCCACCTAAGGCGGCTTTTTTCGTTCCGGAAAGGGCCGCGCGGACGGTCCGGGGCTTGTTGAGAAGAAGGCGTCCATGACCTCCGACACCCCCTCCGTCCCCCCGCACCGCTACGTGACCGAGGGCGGCGTCACCGTGACCCGCACGCGCCGCGACGTCGCCTACGAGGGCGCGATCGAACCCTATGTCGATCGCCTCGACACGCGGCGCGGCTGCGTCTTCTCGTCGAACTACGAGTATCCCGGCCGCTACACGCGCTGGGACACGGCGATCGCCGATCCCCCGCTCCAGATCGTCTCCTCTGGCCGCAAGGTGCGGGTCGAAGCGCTGAACCCGCGCGGCGACGTGCTGCTGCGCTTCGTGGAAGAGGCTCTGGGCGGCCACGCCGATATCGCGCAAGCGTCGCGAAACGGGGCGTGCCTCGATCTCGTGATCCGGGAGCCGGCGGGAGCCTTCACGGAAGAAGAGCGCTCGCGCATGCCGAGCGTCTTCTCGGTGCTGCGTGCGGTGATCGCCCTGTTCCGGTCGGGCGAGGACGGCGATCTCGGCCTCTACGGCGCCTTCGGCTACGACCTCGCCTTCCAGTTCGACCCCGTGAAGGAAAGGTTGAAGCGCGCCGACACGACCCGCGACCTCGTTCTCTACCTGCCCGACGAGATCCTGATGGTGGATCACTACGCGGCGCGGGCCTATGTCGAGGTCTACGAGTTCGAGCGGGGCGGGGTGTCCACGCAGGGCCTCGCCGGCGGTGGCGAGGAGGTGCCGTTTCGCGCGGCCGAGACCGTACCCCCGCGCGGCGACCATCAGCCCGGCGAGTATGCGAGCCTCGTTCGCCGCGCCAAGGAGAAGTTTATGCGCGGCGACCTCTTCGAGGTCGTGCCGGGCCAGACCTTCTTCGAGCCGACCGCCAAGCGGCCGTCCGAGATCTCGCGCCGCTTGAAGGGCATCAATCCCTCGCCCTACTCGTTCTTCATCAACCTCGGGAGCAACGAGTTCCTGATCGGCGCGTCGCCGGAGATGTTCGTGCGCGTGTCGGGACGCCGCGTCGAGACCTGCCCGATCTCGGGCACGATCCGGCGCGGCACGGACGCGATCTCCGACAGCGAGCAGATCCTGAAGCTCCTCAACTCCAAGAAGGACGAGTCGGAGCTCACCATGTGCTCGGACGTCGACCGCAACGATAAGAGCCGCGTCTGCGAGCCGGGTTCGGTGCGCGTCATCGGCCGGCGCCAGATCGAGATGTATTCGCGCCTGATCCACACGGTCGATCATATCGAGGGCCGCCTGCGCGAGGGGCTGGACGCGCTGGACGCGTTCCTCAGCCACGCCTGGGCGGTGACGGTGACGGGCGCGCCCAAGCTCTGGGCCATGCGCTTCATCGAGGAGAACGAGCGGAGCCCGCGCGCCTGGTACGGCGGCGCGGTCGGCATGCTCCACTTCAACGGCGACATGAACACGGGCCTGACGCTGCGCACGATCCGCCTGAACGGGGGCATCGCCGAGGTGCGGGCGGGCGCGACGCTTCTCTACGATTCCAACCCGGAAGAGGAGGAGGCCGAGACCGAACTCAAGGCCTCCGCCATGATCGCGGCGGTGCGCGAGGCCGGCATTCCCAACACGGGACCCGGTGACCGCTCGAGCGCGCGGGTCGGCGAGGGCGTGCGCATCCTCCTCGTCGACCACGAGGATTCGTTCGTCCACACGCTCGCCAACTACTTCCGCCAGACCGGCGCGGAGGTCACCACCGTGCGCACGCCCGTGCCGCGCGAGATCTTCGATCGCGTCGCGCCCGACCTCGTGGTGCTCTCGCCCGGTCCCGGCAAACCCGACGACTTCGACTGCCGCAACACGATCGCGATGGCCCGCGAGGGCGGCACGCCGATCTTCGGCGTCTGCCTCGGGCTTCAGGCGCTGGCCGAAAGCTACGGCGGCACGCTGCGCACGCTCCACGTGCCGGTGCACGGCAAGCCCTCGCGCGTTCGCGTGTCGAACCCCGGCGTCATCTTCTCCGGGCTTCCGAGCGAGGTCACCGTCGGGCGCTACCACTCGATCTTCGCCGATCCGGTGCGGCTTCCGCGAGAGTTCGAGGTGACCGCCGAGACCGAGGACGGCGTGGTCATGGCCTTCGAGCATACGTCGGAGCCGGTGGCGGCGGTGCAGTTCCATCCCGAGTCCATCATGAGTCTGGGAGGAGACGCGGGCATGCGCATGATCGAGAACGTGGTGGCGCATCTGCCCCGCCGCGCTCGCGCCAGCGGCTCGGAAGCCTGAGCCATGGCGGCGGCAACCTTCATCGCGGGCGAGGAGCCCGGTCGGCTGGTGCGTCGCACGGCGGCTTTGACGGTGGTCGTCGCCTGCCTGGTGCTCGGCATCAAGTACGCGGCCTATGCCGTGACGGGATCTGTCGCTCTGTTCTCGGACGCGCTGGAATCCATCGTCAACGTCGTGGCGGGTCTGGTCGCCTTCTGGGCGGTCAGCCTCTCCTACAAGCCCGCCGACGACGATCACCCCTTCGGCCACACCAAGGCGGAATACTTCTCCGCCGTGGTGGAAGGCGTCCTGATCGTTCTCGCCGCGCTTTTGATCCTGCGTGAGGCCTGGGGCGCCTTCCAGACGCCGCGCGGCCTGGAAGCCCCCGTGCTCGGTATCGCCATCAACGGCGTCGCCACGGTGATCAACCTCGGCTGGGCGAGCTACCTGCTCCGCCTCGGACGGGAACACCGCTCGCCCGCCCTCGACGCCGACGGCCGCCACATCATGGCCGACGTCGTCACCTCGGTGGGCGTCCTGGTGGGGCTGGCGGTTGCCGGCGCGACCGGGTGGTCGGTCCTGGACCCCGCACTCGCCGCCCTGGTCGCGCTCAACATCCTGCGCGAGGGCTGGAAGGTCGTTGCCAAGTCCCTGTCGGGCCTCATGGATCAGGCGCTGGAGCCCGGTGACGACGCGCGCGTGCGCGAGATCATCTCCGGCACGGCGGAGGGCGCTCTGGAAGTGCACGACGTGCGCTCGCGCCTGGCGGGGCGTGCCGTCTTCATCGAGTTCCATATGGTGGTGCCGAGCGCGATGAGCGTGGGCGATGCCCACGTCATCTGCGACCGGATCGAGGATGCGCTGCAGGAGGCCTTCGCCGAGGCGCGTGTTCTGATCCATGTCGAGCCGGAGGCCGAGGCGAAGCAGGTGGGCGTTCCGGTGCTCTAGGCACCGGGGCCGCCTCGAGCGCAGCCGCCGCCGACCTTCGCAAAAGCGTCGTCGCTCGTTCGCAATTGTGGCAATCTTCGTTGGTTCCCAAACGCTTGCGTGAGTGCTGCGACGCACTGTTCGCTGATTGCGTATCGAACCAAATGATCGATCGCACCATTTCAGGGTCATCGAACGGCGCGAGACGCCACCGGCTGCCTCCCCAGCCCCGTCGCGGTCTCCTTCCAGCGCCCCCAAGCTCAAAAGAGAAGAACAATGACCTTCAAGATCCTCGCTTCCGCCGCGCTTGTTTCCTTCGCAGCCCTGACCGGCGCCGCATCGGCCCAGACCGCCGCTCAGACCGTTCCGGGCGTCGTCCCCGGTTCCGACTACTATCGTGACGCCTCGGCTTCCGCGAACGTGAACTCCGTGATCCGCGGCGATGCCGCCGGCCGCGTGAACCGCGTCGAGTCGCGTCCGAGCATCGTTCCGGGTTCGGACTACTTCGTCGAGGCCCAGGCGGACGCGAACGCCAACAGCGTGATCGACGGCACCCCGCAGAACCGCGCGGTCGGCATCAACCAGACCCGCGCCTTCGGCTACCCGACCGCCAACGTCGCGACGAACCCGGGCATCGTCCCCGGCTCGGACTACTACACCGAGGGCAATGCGGATCGCGAGGCGACCTCGGTCTTCCAGCGCTAAGACCCATCGTCCGGATATCGGACGATCCATTCCGGCAGGGCCCGTCGTCGCAAGACGCCGGGTCCTTCTGGCGTTGATGCCTCGACGCTTCTTCGCCGAACCCAAGGAGCATGCGCCATGCGGTTTTCCGTTCCCGCCTTGAGCCTCGTCGCCCTGTTTGCGGCAGGCCCCGTCCTGGCCGACGGGCTCGTTCCCGGATCCGACCACTTCACGGAGATGCGCGCCGACGCAGCCGCCAACTCCGTGGCCTTCGGCACCCACGTTCCGGTCGTAACAAGCAGCGTCAGCGAGACACGCAGCTACGGCTCCGGCACCGAGACCTACGCGCGCGAGCCGTCCGCACGCGAGCCGTCGCGCATCTTCGAGACGCGGCCCGGCGGTCCGGCCGAGCGCGTGGCGGCAACCCGGCCCTGGGTGCGGGGGCTGACGGTCTCCAATCCGGGCTAAACGTCGCTGCGTCCCGCACGGGTTGGTGGTTCGATCGTCGGCCTTGCTTCTGGCCACGTCCGGGATGCTCGGCGCTTTCCCGCTTGCCAAGTCGTCACCGATCGGGGACAAGGACGCATGACTCTGTTGTCACGCCCGCTCGCGCGCCCCGTCGCGCCGAACCTCGCCCTTCGGGCGCGGGCGCCGCTTGCCCTTCTCGCGCTTACTGGCGACCGCCGGGCCTGTTGATCGAAGGGGCGCCCGGCGGTCGAGCCGGGACGCGTCGCTACGCTCCCACAGTCTCTTCGGCTTCACAGAACCTTGTCGCCCTGCGATAGGCTTGGCCCCGAGCGCCGCCGATCGCCCCGAAGAGAGCCTCCTCATGTCGAATGCCGCCGACACCCGTTCCGCCGCGCCCATGGCGCGCGCCGCGAATCGCTACGAACCCTACCCTCCCGTTGATCTGCCCGACCGGCAGTGGCCCTCGCGTCGCATCGAGACCGCGCCGATCTGGTGCTCGGTGGACCTGCGCGACGGCAACCAGGCGCTTGTCGATCCGATGGGTCAGGAGCGCAAGGAACGCATGTTCCGCCTCCTGCAGCACATGCGCTTCCGCGAGATCGAGATCGGCTTTCCTTCCGCCTCGCAGACCGACTTCGACTTCGTGCGCTGGTGCGTCGAGGAGGGGGGCGTCACCGCCGACACCTCGCTGCAGGTCCTCGTCCAGTGCCGGCCCGAGCTGATCACGCGCACCTTCGAGAGCCTCGAGGGCGCGAAGCACCCGATCGTCCACTTCTACAACTCGACGTCCGAGCTGCAGCGCCGCGTCGTGTTCGGCAAGGACCGCGCCGGCATCAAGGCGATTGCGGTGGACGCGGCCAAGATGATCACCGACATGGCGGCGAAGGCCGGCGGCGGCTTCCGCTTCGAGTATTCGCCGGAAAGCTTCACCGGGACCGAGCTCGACTTTGCGCTGGAGATCTGCAACGCGGTCGCCGAGGTCGTGCGTCCGACGCCGGAGAACCGGCTGATCCTGAACCTGCCGGCCACCGTCGAGATGTCGACGCCCAACATTCACGCCGACCAGATCGAGTGGATGAGCCGCAACCTCGACAACCGCGACTGCATCATCCTGTCGTTGCACCCGCACAACGACCGCGGCACGGCGGTGGCGGCGACCGAGCTCGGCCTCATGGCGGGCGCCGACCGAGTCGAGGGCACGCTGTTCGGCAACGGCGAGCGCACCGGCAACGTCGATCTCGTGACGCTCGCCCTCAACATGCTGACGCAGGGCGTCGATCCCGGCCTCGACATCACCGACATCAACCGGATCAAGGACGTCTACGAGCACTGCAACCAGCTCGCCGTTCCCGAGCGCCATCCCTATGTCGGCGAGCTCGTCTACACCGCGTTCTCCGGCTCGCACCAGGACGCGATCAACAAGGGCATGAAGGCGGCGAAGGTCGCCAACAAGCCGACCTGGGAAGTGCCCTACCTGCCGATCGACCCCAAGGACGTCGGCCGTTCCTACGAGGCGATCATCCGCATCAACTCGCAGAGCGGCAAGGGCGGCATCGCCTACGTGCTCCAGGCCGACTACGGGCTGAACCTGCCGCGCAACCTGCAGATCGAGTTTCGCGAGGACATCCAGCGCATCACCGACGAGGAAGGGCGCGAGCTGCCCGTCAAGCGCATCTACGACCGCTTCATGGAGCGCTACGTGGAGCAGCCCGGCGCGCGCCTGGCCTATGTCGATCACGAGACCCGGCCCGTGGCCGGGCCGGCGCGGCGCACGGTGTCGGCAACGATCCGCGACGGAAGCCGCGAGATCGCGATCGAGGGGCGCGGCACGGGTGCGATCGACGGTTTCATCGACGCCTTGGCCCGGCATCTGGGCGTCGAGCTGAGCGTGGCCGACTATTCCGAGCATTCGCTCCAGCGCGGCTCCAACGCCAGTGCGATCGCCTACATGGAGATCGAGCATCCGGGCGGGCGCGTGTTCGGGGCGGGCGTCGACCAGAACGCCACCACGGCGAGCCTGCGGGCCATCGTCGCGGCGGCCAACAACCTGTTGCCCGCCTAGAGCATGTCCAGCCGGAGCGGGGTCGCCCCGGCGTCGGATCGTGCGTCGAAACCAGAAGCCCGAAGTCTGACCGGCGGTTCAGAATCGCCGGACAGGCTCCGGGCAAACGGGTGGCCGGGCGGGCTCCCGCCCCGCCACCGGTTTGGGATAAGCTCCCGCCGCTACACCGGATCGATCCGGCGCCCGGGGGCACGGCCATGACGGCTGGTGCCCGGACGGCGCGAGATGAGGGTTGGCTCCCATGGCCGAGGCGAGACAAGCGCTGCAGCTGACCACAGGCACCAAGCGTCTGGCGGAAGCCGTGCGTGCGGCACGCATCAACAGCGCCCAGCGCACCGATATCGTGGTGGACATCCGCGAGGCCGACCGTGCGCGGCTCGAAATCTTCGCCGAGGCGCTGCAGCCGATCAGCGACGCGGTGCCGCCCGAGGACGACCTCTTCGAGTTCAACCTGACCGGCGGAACCCAGCCGCGCTTCTGGATCGACGGCACGGCGCAGGTCCTGATGGCCCGCGACCGTCGCACCTATCGTTTCGTGCGCGACACGCGGCTCGGGCGCGTCACGCTCGCGGAGTCCTCCGATCCGCACGTCCTCGTGGAGCGGGTCACGGACTACGTGGCCGAGCGCATCGTGGAGCGCGACAAGGCACTGGCCGTGAACGACGCCGGCAGCGGACGCGGCCTCTCCGAGCCGCGCCTGGTTCCGCCGCCGACGGCCTTGGCCGAGCCGCTGCGCCTCATGCCCCGGCCGCGCTCGACCGACCTCGTGATCGCCCTGTCCTGGCTCCTGATCGGCATCGTGGCGGGCGCCGGCGCGCTTCTGGTCTTGGCCTCGTTGCGCGGCACGCCGATCGTCTGAGCGGCGTCGTCAGGACCGTCTCATCTGCCGGGCACCGAGCACCAGCCCGCCCGCCAGAAGGCCCCAGAACGGGGCGCTGATGCCACTGAAGGCCGTACCCGAGCCCGTCACGAGGAAGCAGAGCACGGCGGCCTCGCGCAGCTCCACCTTCTCCATCATCGCCCCGGCCGCCGCCGTCAGCGCCCCGATCAGCGCCAGCCCCGCCAGAGCCTGGACGAGGAGAGGATCGCGCGCCGCAAAGCTTGCCACCAGTCCCGCCCCGAGGCCGAAGGCCACATAGGCGATGCCCGATGACACGCCCGCCCACCAGCGCATGGCGGGGTCGGCGCCCGCCTCGTCGCCCGCGCAGATCGCCTGCGTGAGCGCGGCCAGGTTCACGGCATGGCCGCCGAAGGGGGCGACCAGAAGCGTCGCGAGGCCGGTCGCGGCAAAGAGCGGTCCGGGCGCCGGCTGGTAGCCGTACACCTTCAGGACGGCGAGACCCGGCACGTTCTGCGAGGCCATGGTCACCACGAAGAGCGGCAGCCCGATCCCCACAAGCGCGCTCCAGTCGAACTGCGGCACGACGAGGACCGGCAGCGCGAGGGCGGCGGGCAGGATCGTCGCGGCGGGCGCCGCGTGCGTGGCGAGAAGCGCCAGCGTCACGGCCGCGGCCGCCGGCACCGCCAGAAGGCGGTTGAAGCGCCCGACCACGAACCACGTGCCGGCGATCGCGAGAACGCCCAAAGGCTCCTGCGCCGCCGCACGAACCGGTGCGAGGCAGATCGGCAGGAGGACGCCGGCCAGCATCGCGGCTGCGAGGGGACCGGGAATGCGGGCGATCAGCCTCCCGAGCGGCCGGATCGCGCCCGTCAGGACCACCAGGGCACCGGCGAGAAGAAAGGCGCCGACCGCCGCCGGAAAGCCGCCGACCGGCATGGCCGCGCCAGCCAGAAGCGCGCCGCCCGGGGTCGACCAGGCGGCAGCGATCGGCATGCGCGTGCCGAGCGACATGAGAAGACACGAGAGGCCGACGCCGACCGACAGCGCCATCAGGCCCGAGGCCGCCTCGGCCGGGCTTGCGCCGGCCGCCGTCAGGCCCGCCAACACGACCGAGAAGGACGACACGAAGCCGACAAAGGCGGCAAGGAGCCCGGCCAGAAGCGGGGCGGGCGGTGGCAGGCGGGACATGGGCGGGGCGTCTCGGCGATGGGGCGACCCGTCGCTTAGGACGCTCGCGGCCCTCACCGCAAGCGCCGACGCGTCGCTACGGCTCGACCGCGAGAGGCGCGTCCGCTGGGCCGGCCTCGCGCGCGTCCGACCGGGGCCGGGCGTCCACCGCGGTTCCGTTCGAAAGGAGCTGGCGCTCGCGCACCCATCCGATGCCGGCGCTGTCGGGGCTGAGGCCGCGCTCGCGCTGCGTCAGGCTCCAGTTTCCCGGCTCGCCCTCGATCTCGAAAAGGTTGTAGCGCGAGGCCGGCTTGTCGCCGCCTGCGGCCTGGCTGGCCGAGGGCACGCCCACCACCGGCACCTTGTCGCCGCCCGGGCCCGTGAGCCAGTAGAGCGTGTCGAGATGCGTGTGGCCGTGCAGGACCAGCTCGGCCCCGACATCGTGGATGACCTTCGAGAAGTATTGCTTGCCGATCAGCCGTTTCGACCAGGCGGCGGCGCCCGCGATCGGGGGATGGTGGATCATCAGGACGCGAAACAGGCCGCGCTCGCGCGCTTGTTCCAGAAGGCGAGCGGTGGCGAGTGCCTGACCGCGCTTGAACGTGCCGGTTGCGAAGAAGGGGGCGGTCGCCTCGGCGGACGAGGTGCCGACGATCGCGACGGGCCCGCGCACGCGCAGATACGGAAAGCGCGGGTGACCGGCCGTGCCGCCGCCGTCGCCGACCGACCAGGGACGCCAGGCGGCGAGCGCGCGCTTGAGGGCGCCGGGCACGTAGGCGTCGTGGTTGCCGGGCACGACCGACACCCAGGCTGGATCGCCGAGGTTCTCCAGCCAGAGCCGCGCTCCCTCGATCTCCTTGCGCGTGGCCAGGTTCACGAGGTCGCCCGTCACCGCGACATGGTCGGGGCGCTGCGTCCGCATGTCGGCGACGAGGTTCAGGAGCGTGTTCCCGAACATCGCCTGCTTCCGGTTGCGCTGCCAGTTGATGTAGCCGGTGATGCGCTTGGAGGCGAGTTCGCGATAGGACAGCTCGGGCAGGGGGCCGAGATGGATGTCGGAAAGATGGGCGAGACGGAACATGCGCTGTGAACTAGCCGGCCGGCCGCGATCGGGAAGAGCCTCCGGATGAACCGGCATCTTCAAAGGGCGCTGCGACCCGTCCGGCGCGCCTACGCGCTGGCGACGCGGCCGGTGACGCTGGGCGTCCGGCTTGCGGCCTTCGATGCCGCGGGCCGGGTCTTTCTGGTGCGGCACACCTACATGCGCGGCTGGTATCTTCCGGGCGGCGCCGTCGATCCGGGCGAGGCGGCCGGCGACGCCGTGCGGCGCGAGGCGCGCGAGGAGGGAAACCTCGAGCTGCCCGAGGCGCCGGAGCTTCTGGGCGTCTTCGTGAACCAGCTGGAGGCACGCGACCACGTGCTTCTCTACCGGGCCGGGGGCGTGCAACAGAGCGCGCCGCGCGCGCCCGACCGCGAGATCGCCGAAGGCGCCTTCTTTTCCCCGGACCGCCTTCCGGCGGACGCGACGCCGGCGACCCTCCGGCGCCTGGCCGAGATCGGCG
Source organism: Aureimonas jatrophae (assembly GCF_900104035.1). Classification (GTDB taxonomy): domain Bacteria; phylum Pseudomonadota; class Alphaproteobacteria; order Rhizobiales; family Rhizobiaceae; genus Aureimonas; species Aureimonas jatrophae. The sequence continues at coordinate 119,715 of NZ_FNIT01000002.1, forward strand.
CCGGCGGCCCCTATCCGCCGGAGTGGTAGCGGGGTCAGGCCGCGCGCTGCAGCCGATCGCGGCCGTGCGGCGCGTCGAGGGTCAGCTCGGGCCCGAGCGGCACGATCCCGGTCGGATTGATGGTCTTGTGGCTCTCGTAGTAGTGCCCCTTGATGTGCCGGAAGTCGACCGTCTCGGCGATGCCGGGCCACTGGTACAGCGCGCGCAGATAATCCTGCAGGTTCGGGTAGTCCGCGATCCGGCGCAGGTTGCACTTGAAGTGTCCGTGATACACGGCGTCGAAGCGCACCAGCGTCGTGAACAGCCGCCAGTCCGCCTCGGTGATGCGCTCGCCCATCAGCCAGCGCCGCGTCGACACGCGCTCCTCCAGCCAGTCCAGCGTCTCGAACAGCGGCCAGAAGGGCTTCTCGTAGGCCTCCTGCGTCGTGGCGAAGCCGCACTTGTAGACCCCGTTGTTGACGGTGTCGTAGATGCGCTGGTTCACCGCGTCGATCTCCCCGGCGAGGTCATCGGGGTAGAGGTCCGGCGCGCGGGCGTCCGCGATTCCCTCGAAGGAGCGGTTGAACATGCGCAGGATCTCGGCCGACTCGTTGGAGACGATCGTGTTCTCCTGCTTGTCCCAGAGCACCGGCACGGTGACGCGGCCGGTATAGCGCGGGTCCGCCTTGAGATAGATCTCGAAGAGCTTCGAGGCGCCGTTCACGCTGTCGGGGATCGCGCCGGGCCGGTCGGAGAAGGTCCATCCCTCCTCGCCCATGAACCAGTCCACGACCGAGAGCGTGACCGCGTCCTCCAGTCCCTTCAGTCGGCGCGCGATCAGCGTTCGGTGCGCCCAGGGGCAGGCGAGCGAGACGTAGAGGTGGAAGCGCCCGGCCTCGGCGCGGACGCCGGGCTGCCCGTTCGGGCCGGGACTGCCGTCGGCGGTCACCCAGCGGCGAAAGCTCGTCGTGGTGCGCTCGAAGGAGCCGCCGGTCTTCTCGGTGTCGTACCACTGGTCGCGCCATTCGCCGTTCACCAGAAGTCCCATGCGTCGTCTCCTTGTCGCGCCGTCTTGGTCTTCATACCCAAAAGGCGCACCCGTCGTTCCCGTCCGCCGCGCGACGGATCGTCAACAGCGGTTGGCCGGTGGACGCTCGCATCCCGCGATGGTAAGAGCGCCGACCGACCGGGCCTCGAAGGCATCCGGATCGTGACGAGAAACGGGGCGGCCATGCTGCGACGACGACGCGAGATCTGCCCGACCCGGCCCTAAGGGACCACCGCATCGCTCGAGCGCGGGGTCCGGGGCCATCGCCGCGAACCCTTTTCGATCCCGCAAGGCCCCCATGCTGTCGCTCCAACAGGACCTCGACGTCCTTTACGCCTCCGAGTCCGCCATCCACGCCGCCGCGATCGAGAGTATCGCGGCCGAGGCCTTCGGGCCGGGCCGCTTCGTGCGCGCGGCCGAACGCGTGCGCGAGCAGCAGCCGCACGACCCGTCGCTGTCGCTGGTCGCGTTCCTGCACGGGGACGTGGTGGGCTCGGTCCGCCAAACGCGGGTGCGGATCGGCGAGACGCCGGTTCTGATGCTCGGACCGCTCGCGGTGCGCCCCTTGTTCAAGAAACGCGGCATCGGACGCGAGCTCATGGCGCGCGCCGCCCGGCGAGCCGCGGAAGCGGGCGAGCGGGCGATCTTCCTGGTGGGTGACCGGGCCTACTACGAGCCGCTCGGCTACCGGCCTCTTCCGGTCGGCAGCGTGCGCATGCCCGGTCCCGTCGACGAGCGGCGCATCCTCGGCCTGGAACTCGTTCCCGGCGCGCTGCAGGGCGCGAGCGGCGCGGTGCTGCCGCGCCGCTGAGGCCGCGTCATCGTCCCTCGCGGTACCACGTCGCCGAGAGCGCCAGCAGAAGGACGGCAAGGCCTAGGAAGCCCGCGAAGAGCGGCGTGCGGTCGACGCCCCGCAGAACCGTCTCCTCGGTCGTGCGAAGGCCGATCCAGTCGCGGCCCTCGGCATCGGCGCGGGCGCCCACCGGAACGATGCGAGGGAGCTCCAGGCCTCCCGACGCCGTTGCAAGGCGCCGCACCGAGCCGCCCGTGCTTTCCGCGATCGGTTCGAGCTTGGTCGTGGTGGAGATCGCCTCGCGATACTCGCGCGGGTTCACCGGGCCGACATTGGCGAGCGCGCGCAGCTCGCCGTTCGCAACCTGATAAAGGCCGAGCTCGTCGGCGGCTAGCGAGCCACGCCATTCGCCGGGCTCGCCCTGCGCGAGGGCCAGGGGCACGGCGCGCCCGGTCGGCGTCACCACGGTCGCGGGCCCCGGATCGTCGCCGATCGTGCGGCGCACGACGGTCAGCTGGCCGTCCGCGCCTTCGGCGTCGAGCGCTTCCTCCTCGAGTTCAGGCTCCTTCATCAGCCAGTGGGCCAGGCGGCGGAACAGGGGCACGTGCGGGCCGCCGCCCTCGAAGCCGCGCGACCAGAGCCAGCCCTGGTCCGACAGGAGCAGCGCGACGCGTCCCTCGCCGGCGCGGTTGAGCACGAGAAGCGGCTTGCCGTCCGGGCCCGTCATCACGGTCTCGCCGCGCGGGCTGTCGATGTCGACCGATCGGAACCAGGGGCTCCAGGCAGGCGGCGAGGCGTTGGAACCCGGCAGGTCGCGCGTGACGGGGTGCTTGCGGCCGAGCTCGGAGAGCGTCGGGCGGAAGGCCCGCTGGTCCACCGCACCGGTCGGCATGGCGGGCAGAACGGCGGCGAGCGGCGAGTTGGCGACCGAGTCCGGCCCCGCGAACTCCGGTCCGCTCGCGATCAGCATCGCCCCGCCGTTCTCCACGTATTGCGCGATGTAGTCGTAGTAGAGCGTCGGCAGGACGCCGCGCCGCTGGTAGCGGTCGAAGATGATGAGGTCGAAGTCGTCGATCTTCTCGACGAAGAGCTCGCGCGTCGGAAAGGCGATCAGCGACAGCTCGTTGATCGGCGTGCCGTCCTGCTTCTCGGGCGGGCGCAGGATCGTGAAATGGACGAGATCCACCGCCGCGTCGGACTTCAGGAGGTTGCGCCACGTGCGCTCGCCCGCGTGCGGCTCGCCCGACACAAGAAGCACGCGCAGGTTTTCGCGGATGCCGTCGATGACGGCGATGGCGCGGTTGTTGACGGGCGTGATCTCGCCGTTCGCCACGGCCGCCGCCATCTCCACGATGTTCTTGCCGGCGCGCGGCAGGGTGACCGAGATCGCGGTCTCGCGCCCCGGCACCGCCTGGAGGCGCTGGATCAGGTCGCCGTTCAGGAAGACCTGCACGTCGACCGGGTTGGCGGACGCGCGGGGACCTTCCTCCACGACGCGGAACGACAGCGATTGCGGCTGGTCCACGAGGCCGAAGCGCGGCGCGGTCACGACATCGAGCCGCCGGTCGAACTCGTCCGCCCGGCCCGTCACGAGCGCGTGGACGGGCGCCTGGAAGCCGATCACGGCGGCGTTGTCCGGAATGTCGTGCACCTGTCCGTCGGTGACCATGACGGCGCCCGCCACCCGGGCCGGCGCGACGTCGCGCAGCGCGCCCTGGAGCGCACCGAACAGCGCGGTGGTCGCATCGCCCTCGCCGGCGGAGCGCGCCTCGACGGTGCGCACCTCGAACTCCGGGTGCGCCGCCAGCGACGTGCGCAGCGCCTCGGCGGCCTCGTCGGTCTGCGCCGTGCGGTCGCCGATCGACTGGCTCTGCGAGCGGTCGACGACGAGCGCGACGACGCTTTTGAGCGGATCGCGCTCCTCGCGCAGCACCACGGGGTTGAGAAGCGCCAGCAGGAGAGCGCAGATCGCGCCGACGCGCACCAGGCTGCCGCGCAGGCGCGAGACCACGAGAGCCAGCGCCAGCAGCACCGCCGGAACCGCGAGAAGCGCGATCACGGTCCAGGAAAAGAAGGGCGAGAAGCTCACGGACCAGGTCATCGGGCGATCCTCACTGTCCCAGCCGTTCCAGCAGGGCGGGCACGTGAACCTGGTCGGCCTTGTAGTTGCCGGTGAGCACGTACATCACGATGTTGACGCCCGCCCGGTAGCTCCACTCGCGCTGCGACGGGTCGGCGGAATCGGTCGGGAAGACGAAGAGACCGGTATCGTCCACCGCCCAGGCCGAGGCGAAGTCGTTGGACGTGATCATGATCGATGAGACGCCGTCGCCCGCGCTGGCCGGCCGCGCCTCGGCGTCGGCCTGCCGCTGCAGCGACTCCACCCAGAGGTCCGAGCCGGAATGGCGGCCCGGAAACGAGTCCATGATGTAGAAGGCCTTGGTCAGCACGTGGTCGCGCGGCACGGGCTCGAGCGGCGGGATGTCGAGATCGGCGAGAATGTCGCGCAGGCGTCGCTGGCCAGCCGAGACCGTGGTGCCCGCGAGGTCGCCCATCGCATCGCCCTCGACGTCGAAGAGCACCGTGCCGCCGCCCTTCATGTAGGCATCGACCCGGCTGATCGCCTCCGGGCTCGGCATGGGCGCCGAGGCGTGAACCGGCCAGTAGAGGATGGGATAGAAGGACAGCTCGTCGCGCGCGATGTCGACCGCTGCCGGCTCGCCGGGCTCCAGCGCCGTCTTCGAGGCGATGTACTGCGACAGGCCCGACAGACCCTGGCGCGAGATGCGATCGGTCGCCTCCTCGCCGGTCTCGACATAGGCGAGGTGGGTCGTCTCGGTCGCGCGGATCGCGGCCTCGGCGTCGATGCCCTCCAGCCCCCGCGTCGCCGCGCCCGGATCGGCAGCCGTGGGGGGCGCGGGCGGAGCCTGCGCTAGGACGCTGCCCGCGTGAAGAACGAGAACCGCGGCCAGAAGGACGGTCGGCAGGGCGGTGGCCGCGCCGCCGCGCCGCAGCCGCGCGCGGAGGCGGCCCGCGCCCCCGTTCATCCAGAGAAGCGCCAGAGCGTCGAGCGCGAAGAGGAGGATCGCGCCCGCAAACAGCCAGGGCGTGAGGTCGGTGGCGTCGCCGAGGCCATAGGCCCGCTCCGTGAGCGGGACGCCGAGGTCGAGCGGGGGGAGGGGACGAAGCACGGCATCCGACGCCAGAAGGTTCAGGGCGCTGTAGCCGTCCGCCGTGCCGTAGAGGCCGGGCGGGTTCTCGAGGCTGGCGGCGGGCGCGGGCGCGCCGGCCGCGATCTCGATCGGACGCACCTCCGGTCCGGGCGCGACGAGCCGGCCCGTGCCGTCCATGACGCGGTAGGGGGGTAGGGTCTGGGGCGCATCGCCCGAGGCACCGACGCCGCCGCGCGACAGGGTCACGACGCGGCGAAGCATGTCCACGAAGGCACCGGAGATCGGCAGGTTCGACCAGGTCGCCTCGGCCGTGGTGTGGAAGAGGACGATCGTGCCGGCGCCACGCGCGGCGGCGGTGACGATCGGCGTACCGTCGGCAAGGCTCGCCCATGTGCGCGAGGCCAGCTCCGCCGAGGGCTCGGCGAGGATCTGGCGCGACACGGTCACGTCGGCTGGCACGGCGATGCCGGCAAAGGGCGTTCCCGCCGTCATGGGCGCGAGGCGCTGCGGCTCCGACCAAGAGAGGGCGCCGCCGAGCTGCCGTTCGCCGCCGCGCAGGCGAACGGGCACCAGCGTGTCTTCGGCCGTCGAGGCGGCCAGGCGCGGGCCGGCAAAGCGCACCAGCGTGCCGCCGTTCTCGACAAAGGTGTCGAGCGCCTCGGTCGCGGCCTCCGGCATGACGCCGATATCGGCGAGCACGATGATCGACGGGCGCTCCGCGACGAGTTGCGGGATGGCGGTGGCTAAGTCCGCGCTCTGGGCGCGCGCGAGATCGGCATAGGGCTCGAGCGCGCGGGTGATGTAGTAGAGCGGCGACAGGAGCGGCTGCGCGATGTCGGCCGCCTCGCCGGACACGAGCCCGACCTTGCGGCGGCGGAAGCTGTCGTCGACGAGCCGCACGCCCGCCGCGTTGCCCAGACCCTCCCGCTCGATCCGCGCGATGTCGTTGCGCAACTCCACGGGAACCGCGAACCGCGCCTCGCCCGCGGTGGATCCGGCGGCGAAGACGAGATCCGCGCGGCCGATCTCGCGCTCCTGCCGGTCGAGCGCGCGCAGGGGTACGCTGAGCGGGGCCGCAACCGAACCCTCCGGCCGGATGCCCGAGACGGTGAGCGCCTCCGTGCCGTTCGCGGCCGCGGTCAATCCGACGGTGCTCTCCAGCCCGGCCCGGTAGAGAAGGGCGCCCGTCAGGTTCAAGGACCGCAACCGCTCCGTGGCGGCGGCGGTGTCGCTGGTGTCGAGCCCGTCGGTAAGGAGCGCGAGGCTCGCGCCCTCCAAGGCCGGCAGGGCGGCCAGGCGCTCCGCGGCCGCCTCGCGGCGCGTCGGCACGGGACGCGGTTCGGCCGCCTGGAGGCGCTCCAGCGCGGTCGCGGCCTCCACGGGCGCGGGGTCGTTGTCGGCGCCTTCGGCGGTGAGGAGGAGCGATACGGGGCGTCCGCGCTGGCCCGCCTCGCGGATGAGGCCGGCTGCCGCCTCGCGGCGTTCCGCGAAGCGCTCGGCACCGGCCCATCCGTTGTCGAGCATCACCACCACCGGCCCCTCGCCGGCGGCCAGCGCGTCCTCGCGCGGGTTGAGGATCGGGGCGGCGAGCGCCAGGATCACGAGAAGCGCCAGGAGAAGGCGCAGCACGGTCAGCCACCAGGGCGAGCGCGCGGGCGTCTCCTCGCGCTTCAGGACGCGCTCCAGGATGCGCAGCGGCGGAAAGGCCTCGGTCTGCGGGCGCGGCGGCGTGAGGCGCAGGAGCCACCAGATCGCCGGAAGCGCCAGAAGGCCGACCAGCACCAGCGGCGCGCCGAAGGACAGGGCCCCCATCAGGCGCGGGCTCCGCCCTGTGCGGGCAGGCCGCCGAGCCGGGCGTGGAGCGCGATCAGGGGTTCGGAGGCCGGCCGATCGGTGACGTGGAAGACGTGGCTCCAGCCGAGCCGGCGGCAATGGTCGGCCAGGAACAGGCGGCGGGCGTCGAACAAGCGCTGGTACTCCTCACGCAGAGCCTCGGCCCGGCCCGCCGTGAGCTTCGCGCCGGACTCGGGATCGCGAAATTCGGTGCGGCCATGGTAGGGAAAGGCGAGCTCGGCCGGGTCGCAGACCTGCACGAGATGGCCGCGCACGCCCGCGCCCGCCATCGCGTCGATCCGCTCGGTCAACGCCTCCATCGGATCCAGAAAGTCGCCCACCAGCACCGCCTCGCTGAAGCGGCGCATGCGGCCCGTCGGTGGAAAGCCGCCGTCGGGGCGCGCGGAAGCGAGGTTCGCTGCCACGCGCTCGGCGCTGTTGCGGGCCGAGACCGGGTCCATGACGCCGGGATAGCCGATGCGCTCGCCCGAGCGCGCCAGAAGCTCGGCTAGCGCCAGGACCAGCACCAGCGCACGACCCTCCTTGGAGGCGCTCGCCTGGCGCGAACGGTAGAGCATGGAGGGCGAGGGGTCGGCCCAGAGCCAGACGGTCTGGGCGGCCTCCCATTCGCGGTCGCGCAGATACACGCTGTCGTCGCGCGCCGAGCGGCGCCAGTCGATCCGGCTCACCGCCTCGCCGTCGACGAAGGGGCGGAACTGCCAGAAGTTCTCGCCCGGTCCCCGGCGGCGGCGACCGTGCCAGCCGCTGGTGACGGTCGCGACCACGCGCCGCGCCTCGACCAGGAGGTCGGGCAGGAGGGCGGCCTGCCCGCGCGCGTCCAGAAGCGCGCCGGCGCCCGCCTCGGCGGTTTGGATCTCGCCGACCGGCATCGCGCTCAGCCCGCCGCGCGCGCCAGCGCCGCCACCACGTCGCGCACGCCGACGCCTTCGGCGCGGGCCGAGAAGTTCAGCGCCATGCGATGCTGCAGGATCGGTTCGGCCAGCGCGCGCACGTCGTCGATCGAGGGGGCGAGGCGTCCCTCGTAGAGCGCGCGGGCACGCACGCAGGTCATGAAGGCCTGGGAGGCACGGGGGCCGGGGCCCCAGGCGACATGCGCGTCGGCCTCCTTGGAGCCATGTCCGGGGCGGGCGGAGCGCACGAGGGACAGGATCGCCTCCACCACGCGCTCGGGAACCGGCATGCGGCGCACCAATGCCTGGATCTCGCGCAGGCGCTCGGCCGAGACGACGCCGGTGGCGCGGTCCTCCGCGACGCCCGTGGTGGCGAGAAGGATGCGCCGCTCGGCGTCGAGCGAGGGGTAGTGCACGTCGACCTGGAGGAGGAAGCGGTCAAGCTGCGCCTCGGGCAGGGGATAGGTGCCCTCCTGCTCCAGGGGGTTCTGGGTGGCGAGCACGTGGAAGGGCGCAGGCAGGTCGTGCCGCTCGCCGGCTACGGTCACGTGGTACTCCTGCATCGACTGGAGAAGCGCCGACTGGGTGCGCGGGCTCGCGCGGTTGATCTCGTCGGCCATCAGGAGCTGGGCGAAGACGGGACCGCGCACGAAGCGGAAGGAGCGGCGCCCCGTCGCGTCCTGGTCCATGACCTCGGTGCCCACGATGTCGGAGGGCATGAGGTCGGGCGTGAACTGGACGCGCCGCGCGTCGAGGCCGAGAACGGTGCCGAGCGTCTCCACAAGCTTGGTCTTGGCCAGGCCCGGCACGCCGACGAGGAGCGCGTGTCCCCCGGCCAGGATCGCGACCAGCGTCTGCTCCACGACGCTCTCCTGGCCGAAGATCACGCGCCCGACCATGGCGCGCGCCTCGGCGATGTCGTGGAGCGCGCGCTCCGCCTCGGCCACCATGTGGGCGGGGTCCTGCGCGGCATGGGGCTGGGCGAGCGTCGTCATCTCTTGGGTCTGTCCTTGGGGTTCGGGGGCGCGGGCGAAGGGGATCGCAACGCGCCGGGAGCCTCGGGAAGCGGGACGGGCTCATTGGATCGGGGCGCCGCCGTCCTGGCAAGCGGACGAGGCGCAACTATTTCGTGACGCTCAAGACTGGCCGAAATAAGACGGAAGGCCGGGGCTGCCGGGCGCCAAGGCGCTTGCGGCCCCTCGCGTCGCATCCAAGGGATTCGCCCATGCCGCAAGAGGTCGCACCCGCTCCCGCCGGCGTGTCGCTGGAGGCGCTCGTCTCCCGCGCGGCTCGCGCGGGACGCGACGCGCCGCCGGTGGAGCGCTGGAACCCACCCTCCTGCGGCACGATGGACCTTCGCATCGAAGCCGACGGGCGTTGGATCCACGAGGGCGCCGAGATCCGGCGGCCCGAACTGGTTGCGCTCCTGTCGTCCGTGCTGCGCCGCGAGGCGGACGGGACCTACGCGCTCGTCACGCCGGGCGAGCGTCTCGCGATTGCTGTGGTGGACCTGCCCTTTCTCGCGGTCGAGATGAGCGTCGCGGGGACGGCCGCGGAGCGCCGTCTCGTGTTCCGCACGAATGCCGGCGACGTGGTGGAGGCCGGGCCGGAGCATCCCCTGCGGCTCGAGGACGGGCCGATGGGGTTTCGTCCGCGCCTTCTGGTTCGCGGCGGCCTGTGGGCGCGACTGACGCGCGCCCTGGCGCTGGATCTGGCCGAACTCGTCGAGGAACGCGGCGAGGGGGCGGGTCTGGCGTCGGGCGGCGGCTGGTTTGCGCTGGAGCCGGCGTGAGCGAAGCCGGGCATCCCGCGGACGACGACGATCTGCGCGAACGCGTTCGTCGGCTCGCCGACGCGCTGCCGCCGGCCGACCACGAGGACGGCGATCATCGATTGAACCCGGAGGGCGCGGAAAGCTGGCTTGCCGCCGTTCCCCGCGAGGCGGCCGTGCTCGTGCCGATCGTCGATCGCCCGGCCGGGCTGCAGGTGCTTCTCACGACGCGCGCGGCCAACCTTCGCCAGCATGCGGGACAGATCAGCTTTCCGGGCGGAGGCATCGACCCGGACGATGCGGGGCCGGCGGCGGCGGCGCTGCGCGAGGCCTGGGAGGAGATCGGCCTGCGATCCGCCGAGGTCGATCTTCTGGGCGTCCTGCCGCGCTACCGGACCACGTCGGGCTTTCGCATCCATCCCGTGGTGGGCCGGGTCGATCCCGGCTTCACGCCGCGCCTCAACGACACCGAGGTCGCCGACATCTTCGAGGTGCCGCTCCGCTTCCTGATGGATCCCGCCAACCACCGGCGTGACAGCCGGTTCTGGCGCGGGCATATGCGCCACTTCTACGTGATGCCCTTTGCGGAGCGTCACATCTGGGGCGTGACCGCCGGCATCCTGCGCGGGCTCTTTGAAAGGCTTTATCCCGAATGACACGCATCGAGGCGGACTGGCTGCGCGAGCCGTGGCTGCAGCGGCTTCTCCTCGCCCTCTCGGCCGAAGGCGAGGCGGCGCGCGTGGTGGGCGGCGCGGTGCGCAACACGCTGATGGGGCGAGCCATCACCGATGTCGACGTCGCTACCACCACCCCGCCGGACGAGACCGCGCGGCGCGTCGAGGCGGCGGGCCTTCGCGCGGTTCCGACCGGCATCGAGCACGGCACGGTGACCGCCGTCACGCCGGACGGCCGGCCCTACGAGGTGACGACGCTGCGCGAGGACGTCGAGACCGACGGACGCCACGCCGTGGTGCGCTTCGGCCGATCCTGGCAGCACGATGCCGAGCGGCGCGACTTCACGATCAACGCGCTCTACTGCGATGCGGACGGCGAGGTGCTGGACTTCGTCGGCGGCCTCGCCGACATCGCATCGGGCACGCTGCGATTCATCGGCGATGCCACGCAGCGCATCGCCGAGGACCGCCTGCGGGTCCTGCGCTTCTTTCGTTTCTTCGCCTGGTACGGCTCGGGGCGGCCCGACGCCGATGCCCTGCGCGCCTCGGCCCGCGCCAAGGGCGACCTCGAACCCTTGAGCGCGGAGCGGGTCTGGGCCGAGCTTCGCAAGCTCCTGGCGGCTCCCGACCCATCCCGCGCGCTGCTCTGGATGCGGCAGAGCGGCGTCCTGTCGGCGGTTCTGCCGGAAAGCGAGCGCTGGGGCATCGACGCGATCCATCCGCTGGTGCAGGCGGAAGGCGCGCTCGGCTGGCCGGCCGACCCGCTGCGGCGCCTGGAGGCGATCGTCCCCCCCGATCCGGTCCGCCTGACGGAACTCGCGCGTCGCCTGAAGCTCTCCAACACGGAGCGCGACCGGCTCGTGCGCTTCGCCCAGGCCGAGGAACCGGCCGAGGAGGAAAGCGAGGGCGCGTTCGCGGCGCGCCTCCTGTTTGGCGACCGCCAGGCGCTGGCCGACCGTCTCGCGCTGCGGCTCGCGCTCGCGCGGCCCAAGGCGGAGGGCGATGCAGCGATGCTTGCAAGCCTTTCGCGCACGGCCGCGCGCCTCGCGCAGGCCGAGCGCTTCGATCCGCCGCCGTTTCCGGTGTCGGGCAACGATCTGATGGCGCGGGGGATCGCGGCGGGGCCGGAACTCGGGCGTCAGCTCGATCAACTGCGCCGCGTCTGGGCCGAGAGCGGCTTCGCGCTCGGACGCGAGGCGCTGCTGGCGCGCCTCGATCCGGCGGCCGGCTGAAACGAGACGGGCCGCTCAAGGGCGGCCCGCAAAAACGAAGGATCGAGAGGCGCGGCTTAGTGCCGGGTCATGTCCGGGGTGACGTGGAGCCCATGGCGAAAGGCATCCATCATGCGCGGCGTGATCGTCTCGACGCCCAGCTGCTTGGCCTGGATCACGGCTCTGCGGATCACTTCGGCCTCGGATTCGGCGCGGATCACCCGGTCGCAGCCCGGAATCACGCCGGCGCAATTCAACTCGTACATGACAACCTCCCTGGTAGCCTCGCAGCAGCTCTCGGCCGTGGCCGACAGGCCCGCTCGCGGAAAATGGGTCGACTGCACTGCCTGCCCGCCGTCTTGCGTCTCCCGGCCCGATCGGCGCGAAGCGACGAGCCATCCGGCGGCGGGGCCGGAGGGCGCACGAAACGTTTCCGTCCGTGTTTTGGTGTGATCGTAGTCTTAGCAGACGGGTCGTCCCGCACAAGAGAGATGTGGGTGCGACACATGCCCCTGCCAGGGCTTTGCCGAGCCGCCCAACGAAAAAGTTACGCAGCGATGAACGGCGCGAGCCCGGTCAGGGCCAGCGCACGGTCGGCGGCATGGAGCTCAGGATCGAGTGGACGTTGCCCCCGGTCTTGAGACCGAACAACGTGCCACGGTCGTAGAGGAGATTGTACTCGACGTAGCGACCGCGTCGCACGAGTTGTTCCTCGCGGTCCGCGTCGGTCCAGGACAGGCCGGCGTTCTGCCGCACGAGATGCGGGTAGACCACGAGGAAGGCCTTGCCGACGTCCTTCGTGAAGGCGAAGTCCGCGTCCCAGCCGCCCTGCTCCTCAGGCGAATGGAGCCAGTCGTAGAAGATGCCGCCGACGCCGCGCGGCTCGTTCCGGTGCGGCAGGAAGAAGTACTCGTCGCACCACGTCTTGAAGCGCTCGTAGTCCGCCACCGCGCCATGACGCTCGCACACGAACCGCAGCGCGCGATGGAAGGCCCGGGTGTCGGGATCCTCGTCGGTCCGCCGCCGATCGAGAACCGGCGTGAGATCGGCGCCTCCTCCGAACCATTGCCCGGTGGTGACCACCATGCGCGTGTTCATGTGGACGGCGGGCACGTTGGGATTCAGCGGGTGGGCGATCAACGACACGCCGGACGCCCAGAAGGACCGGTCCGCGCCGGCCGCACCGGGGATCTGCGCGGCGAAGTCCTCGGCCAGTTCGCCGTGCACGGTGGAGACGTGGATGCCCGCCTTCTCGAAGACGCGGCCGCGCATCATCGCCATGGTGCCGCCGCCACCGCTTTCGCGCGTCCAGGGCGTGCGCTCGAAACGACCCGCGGGCACCGCCGAGTCGCCGAACTCATCCTCCAGCGCCTCGAAGGCGTCGCAAAGACGGTCGCGCAGCGCCTCGAACCAGATGCGCGCGAGTTCCTTCTTCTCGTCGAGGTTCTCGGGCAGTCCCTGCGGCTGTTGTGGGCGTTCCATCGCTCCCGTTTCTCCCCCGAAAGGGCTCAAGGCTTTGCGTCCTGCCTGTTAACGCGCGTAGCAGCGGCGGGCGGGCTTGAAAAGCGCGGGCAGCCTTACGAGCGGTGCGCGAGGGCCGATGTCCACCGTCTTTGCCGCATCCGGCTATCCGGCGTCGCTCGCGCGCCAGTCCGCGCGCAACTGGCGCAACGCCTCGCCGGCCGCGATCGCGGCGCTGACGGCCAGGTTCAGCGAGCGCGCGCCCTCCCGCATGGGGATGCGCAGGCGCAGGTCCGCCCGATCGTGGACGTGGTCCGGCACGCCCGCACTCTCGCGGCCGAACAGGATCGCGTCGCCGGGCCGGAAGCGCGCCGCACCGAGAGCCGTGTCGCCGCGCGTCGTGAGCAGCACGAGGCGCCGCCCGGCCGATTGCCGCGTGCGCTCGAAGCTCTCGAAGTCGACGTGGCGCGTGAGTTGCGCGAGTTCCAGGTAGTCCATGCCGGCACGACGCAGGTTTCGGTCGCTGGCGTCAAAGCCGGCCGGCTCGATGATCTCGATCCCGATGCCGAGGCAGGCGCCCATGCGTAGGATCGTCCCGGTATTGCCTGCGATGTCGGGCTGGTAGAGAACGATCGAGAAATCGGCGGGCGAAACGCTCATGGGTGAAGAGGCTCGTGGGTGAGGGAAGAGGCCGGCATGGGAAGCGGCAGTTCGTCGTGAAACGGCGCGCCTTCGTCCTATAACAGGGACGACCGATCCTTTCGCGTCTGCTGCCCCGTCGCCGGCCGTCGCCCGAACCCGCCGGATGGCTCCGCCGATGTTTTCCTTTTTTGAACGGCTCGTCGATCCGTTCCCCGACAGCCAGCCCCAGCCGCCGCGTCGCCTCTGGCCGTTCGTCTGGCATTACGCACGGCCGGTCTGGCCGCTGCTCCTGCTCTACGCCGTGGCGACCGTGCTCGTGTCGGTCACCGAGGTCTCGCTCTTCGCGTTTCTGGGCCAGATCGTCGATTGGCTATCGGCGGCCGACCGCGCGACCTTCCTGCAGGAGGAGGCCGGGCGGCTGGCTCTGATCGCGGCGGTCGTCCTCGTCGGGTTGCCGGTTCTCACCTTTCTCGCCTCGCTGATCTCGTTCCAGGCGATCTTCGCCAACTTTCCGATGCGCTTCCGGTGGAGCGTCCACACCTGGCTTCTCGACCAGTCGCTCGGCTTCTTCCAGGACGAGTTCGCCGGGCGCATCGCCACCAAGCTGATGCAGACCGCGCTCGCGGTGCGCGAGACGGTGATGAAGTCGATCGGCGTCATGCTCTACGTCGCGGTCTACTTCACCGGCATCGTGGTCATGGTCTCGGCGGCCGACTGGCGCCTCGTGATCCCGTTCGTCGCTTGGCTCGGCGTCTACGTGACCATGCTGCGCGTCTTCGTGCCCCGCCTCATGCGCGTCGCCTCCGCCCAGGCCGATGCGCGTGCGCTGATGACCGGACGCATCGTCGACAGCTACGCGAACATCGGCACGGTGAAGCTCTTCGCCCACACGCAGCGCGAGGCCACCCACGCGCGCGCCTCGATGCGCGAGTTCCTCGTCACGGTCTATGGCCAGGGCCGGCTCATCAACCTCTTCTTCACCGGCCTCTACACGCTGAACTCGGTGCTGCTCTTCAGCGTCGGCGCGATCGGCATCGCGCTCTGGACGCAGGAAGCGGTGAGCGTGGGCGCGGTCGCGCTCGGCATCGGCCTCGTCCTGCGCCTCAACGGCATGAGCCAGTGGATCATGTGGGAGGTCTCGGAGCTCTTCGAGAACATCGGCACGATCCGCGACGGCATGGCGAGCTTCACGCAGCCCGTGCTTCTCGCCGACCGGCCGAACGCGGCGGAGCTTCGCGTCGCGCAGGGCGAGATCCGGTTCGAGGACGTGCGCTTCTCCTACGCGCTGGCCGCGCCCAACCGCGCCGCCGGCCCGGTGGTGGACGGCGTGACGCTCACGATCCGGCCCGGCGAGAAGATCGGCCTTGTCGGGCGATCGGGCGCCGGCAAGTCGACGCTCCTCAACCTTCTCCTGCGCTTCCACGACGTCGAGGGCGGCCGCATCACGATCGACGGGCAGGACGTGTCGGGCGTCACGCAAAGCTCGCTGCGCCGTCAGATCGGCGTCGTCACGCAGGACACCTCGCTGCTTCACCGCACGATTCGCGAGAACATCCTCTACGGCCGGCCCGACGCGTCCGAGGCGGATCTCGCCCGTGCGATCGATCGGGCCGAGGCGCGCGGCTTCATCGAGGCGCTGGCGGACCGGTCGGGCGCGCAGGGGCTCGATGCGGAAGTCGGCGAGCGCGGCGTGAAGCTGTCGGGCGGCCAGCGCCAGCGTATCGCCATCGCCCGCGTGATGCTGAAGGACGCGCCGATCCTGCTGCTCGACGAGGCGACCTCGGCACTCGATTCCGAGGTCGAGGCGGCGATCCAGGAGAACCTCTACCGCCTGATGGAGGGCAAGACCGTGATCGCGGTCGCCCACCGCCTGTCGACGATCGCCGCGCTCGACCGGCTCGTCGTACTCGACCGGGGGCGCATCGTGGAGGAGGGCAGCCACGCCGAGCTTCTGGAGCGCCAGGGGCTCTACAGCCGGCTCTGGCACCGCCAGGTCGGCGGCTTCATCGATGCGGAAGGCGAGGGGGAGGGGGAGCGCAGCGCCGCCGAATGATGCTCGACCCGGCCGCTCCGGCTCCGGATCTCTTGCGAAGCTTGTGACCCGTTCGCCGCACAAGCGACATAGTGGCGTCGGTTGGAGGGCTGATCTGGACAAGTTCTAGGCCCGCGCCTAAGAAATCCGCTCGAAAACCGAGCCCGGCGACGAGGGGGTGCCGCAGATGCGTTTTCCCGCGCATCTGTCCGCTCCAGCCGGCCGAACCGGCGGCCCGTCCCATTTGGCCGCCGTCTGGATGGAGCAGCAAGTCCCGTGACCGTCGAAGAGACCACCGAACCCACCCGCCGCGACTTTCTCTACATCGCGACGGGCGCGGCTGGCGTCGTGGGCGCGGCGGCGCTCGCCTGGCCCTTCATCGACCAGATGAACCCGGACGCCGCGACGCTGGCGCTCGCCCAGGTCGACGTCGACGTCAGCCAGGTCGCCGAAGGCCAGTCGATCACCGCCAAGTGGCGCGGCAAGCCGATCTTCATCCGCCACCGCACGGCGCAGGAGGTCGAGGAGGGCAAGAACGTCGATCTCGGCGCCCTCAAGGACCCGGTCGCGCGCAACGCCAACCTTCCCGCCGACGCGCAGGCCACCGACGCGAACCGCGCGGCGCCCGGCCAGGAGCAGTGGCTCGTGATGGTCGGCGTGTGCACGCATCTGGGCTGCGTGCCGCTCGGCCAGTCGGGCGACTACGACGGCTGGTACTGCCCCTGCCACGGCTCGGCCTACGACACGGCCGGCCGCATCCGCCAGGGACCGGCGCCCGAGAACATGGCTGTGCCGCTCTACACCTTCGCTACCCCCACCACGATCCGAATCGGCTGACGGAGTTCAACCCATGAGCGGTCATTCCTCCTACGTCCCGTCGCCCGGCATCATGCGCTGGCTGGACGCGCGCCTGCCCCTGCCGCGCCTCCTCTACGATTCGTTCGTCGCCTTCCCGGTGCCGCGCAACCTGAACTACGCCTACACGTTCGGCGGCATCCTCGCGCTGTTCCTCGCGGCGCAGATCCTGACCGGCGTCGTGCTCGCCATGCACTACGCGGCCAATTCGGGCCTCGCCTTCCAGTCGGTCGAGCAGATCATGCGCGACGTGAACTGGGGCTGGCTCCTGCGCTACATGCACGCCAACGGCGCCTCGTTCTTCTTTATCGCCGTCTACCTCCACATCTTCCGCGGCCTGTACTACGGCTCCTACAAGGCGCCGCGCGAGGTCCTGTGGATCCTGGGCGTCATCATCTTCCTTCTCATGATGGCGACCGCCTTCATGGGCTACGTCCTGCCCTGGGGCCAGATGTCCTTCTGGGGCGCGACCGTGATCACCGGCTTCTTTACCGCCTTCCCCGGCGTCGGCCAGGCGATCCAGACGCTGCTGCTCGGCGGCTTCGCCGTCGACAACGCGACGCTCAACCGCTTCTTCTCGCTGCACTACCTCCTGCCCTTCATGATCGCGGGCGTCGTGATCCTCCATATCTGGGCGCTGCACGTGACGGGTCAGACCAACCCGACGGGCGTCGAGATCAAGTCGTCCAAGGACACCGTGCCGTTCACGCCGCATGCCACCATCAAGGACGGCTTCGCCATGGTGGTGTTCCTGGCGCTGTTCTCGTACTTCGTCTTCTACCTGCCGAACTACCTCGGCCATCCGGACAACTACATTCCGGCCAACCCGCTGCAGACGCCGGCCCACATCGTCCCGGAATGGTACTTCCTGCCCTTCTACGCGATGCTGCGCGCGATCACCTTCAACATCGGTCCGATCGATTCGAAGCTCGGCGGCGTCCTGGTGATGTTCGGCTCGATCATCATCCTGTTCTTCCTGCCCTGGCTCGACACCAGCCGCGTGCGCTCGACGAACTACCGTCCGATCTACAAGATCTTCTTCTGGATCTTCGCGGTGAACGCCGTTGTGCTCGGCTGGCTCGGCTCGCGTCCGGCGGAAGGCATCTACCCGACGCTGTCGCTGATCGGCACGATCTACTACTTCGCCCACTTCCTGATCGTTCTGCCGGTGCTCGGCCTCATCGAGACGCCGCGCAAGCTGCCGAACTCGATCACCGAGGCGGTGCTCAAGAAGCACGGCGCGGCGCATGGCCTGCCCGCCGGAGCGGCGGCCTCACCGGAAACCAAAGGCTGATGAAGACCCGCAAGGACCCCATCATGAACCGTCTTCATTCGGCCCTTCTGGCGGCGGGCGTCGTGCTCGCCGGCCTGTCGGCTCCCGCCTTCGCGCAGGGAGAGGCCGCACCCAGCGCCGCGGAGGCCGGCATCTCGCCCGCTCCCATCGAGGGCGCGGCGCCCGGCTCGGCACCCGAAAGCGCCAAGGGTGCGGAAGCGGCGGTCGGCGGCGCTTCCGAGCATGGCGGCGAGCACGCGACGCCGCACTATCCGCTCAAGAAGCCGGCCTATGTCGACTGGAGCTTCGCCGGTCCGTTCGGCCACTGGGACCTCGGGCAGCTGCAGCGCGGCCTGAAGGTCTACAAGGAGGTCTGCTCGACCTGCCACTCGATGAACCTCGTCTCGTTCCGCAACCTCGAGGCGCTTGGCTACAGCGAGGACCAGGTCCGGGCGCTGGCCGCCGAATACCAGATCACCGATCCCGCGCCGAACGCGCAGGGCGAGAGCTTCCAGCGTCCGGGCATCCCGTCCGATCGCCTGCCCTCGCCCTATCCGAACCCGGAAGCGGCCGCGGCGGCGCTCGGCGGGGCCCATCCGCCGGACCTGTCGCTGATCGCCAAGGCGCGGGCCGTCGAGCGCGGCTTCCCGAACTTCGTGTTCGATATCTTCACGCAATATGCCGAGGCGGGGCCGGACTACATCCACGCCCTTCTCACCGGCTACGGCGAGCCCGTGCCCGAGAACGTCACGGTCCAGCCGGGCACCTACTACAATCCGCACTTCATCTCGGGTCCCGCGCTCGCCATGCCTGCGCCGCTTTCGGAAGGGGCCGTCAGCTACGACGACGGCGCGCCGACCACGGTGGAGCAGTACTCGCGCGACGTCACCGCCTTCCTGATGTGGACCGCCGAGCCGCATCTCGTGGAGCGCAAGGCGACCGGCTTCGTGGTCATGATCTTCCTGATCGGCTTCGCGATCATGCTCTACCTCGTCAAGAACCGGGTCTGGGCCTCGACGCCGCACTGACCGCGGATCCGTCCGCCCGAAGACGCACACCGAAAAGAGGCCCTCCGGGCCTCTTTTTCGTTCCGGGCGGACGCGTGTCGGAGACGAACCTTTTCTTCACGCGTTGCTCGGCATCATCGAGGTCCTGATCCGCCACGGACCGCCATGCGCCGACCCAACGCCCTGCTCCTGTTTCGCATGGGTGCCGCCATCCTGGTGGTCGCGATGCTCGTGCTGAGCGGCACGGCGCTCATCGCGGCCTGGCGGCAGAGCCGGGTGGCGGACGACAGCCTCCATCGCCTCCGCGACTTCGCGGTCGCCTTCAACGCGTTCACGGCGCTGGCCGCCGAGCGGGCGCCGAGCGAGGCGGCCCTGGCCGGCGGGGGCGTGAGCGATCCCTCCTACCAGCGCATGCTCCTGGCACGCGGCCGAAGCGACTGGGCCGTGGAGCGCCTGCGCGACGCCGTCGGCGAAACCTTCCCGTTCAACTTCGAATTCCTGCTGGCGAAGCTCGCCAGCGACCGGGCTCGTATCGACCTTCTGATCCGCCAGCCTCCCGACAAGCGAATTCTCGGCGAGCAGCTGTCGGTGATCCGCGAACTCATCGCGGTCGGCGAGACCGCCGAGCCGGCCGTCGCGCGACTGGCGCGCCGCGTGGTCCGGGCCGACCCGCAGATCGCCGGCGACGTCAACCTCGTGCGGCTCCTCGCCTCGCTGGAGCAGGCCGCCCAGCGGCTCCCCTCCGAGGTCCTGCCGACGCTCGCCAAGCGGGAGGTGCTGCGGCCCGACCTCCTGGCCGCCGCGCAACGCACGCAGCAGCGCATCCTCGCGCTCTGGGACCTCGGCTCCACGCAACTCGTCCTCGATCGCGGCGAGGAGGTGATGAACCGGCAGCTGAACCTCATCCGGGGCGAATACTTCGGACGCGGCTTCCCCTACCTGACGCGCCTCATCGAGCGTCAGGCGCTGCGCCCCAACGCGACGCTTTCGGCGGACGACGTGCGGGCCGTCTACGAGCCGACGATCGGACCGGTCACGACCCTTCGCGACCTGTTCCTGCGCAAGATGGTCGACGACGCGACCGAGCACCAGTCTCACGCCTTCTGGATCATGGCGGCGACGCTTGCTCTCAGCGCCCTCGTGGTCGCGACGCTGGTCGGGTTGACCGCCTTCGCGTACCGTCAGGTATTCCGACCCCTCCTGACGTTTCGTGCCCAGATCCTGGCGATCCGCGAGCGCGATCCGACGCGCTTCGAGCCCTATACCGGAGACGTACCCCAGCTGGTCGATCTCTCCCGCGCCCTGGAGACGCTGCGCCGACGCGACAACGAGCGCGAGCTCCTGGAGCGCGAGCGCATGGCCCTGTCGGAGCGGCTCGCGTGCCTCGCCAGCACCGACGAGCTGACCGGCCTCCTGAATCGCCGCGGCTTCTACGAAGCTCTGTCGGCCCGCCTGGCCGGCGCGGATCGCGCTTTCGTTCTGGTCGACATCGACCATTTCAAACAGGTCAACGACCGACACGGGCATGCGGCCGGCGACCATGTCCTGCGAAGCGTCGGGCGGGTTCTGCGAGAGGCGGCCGGGCCCGACCAGGTCGCCGCCCGCTACGGCGGCGAGGAGTTCGCTCTGGTTCTGACAGGAGACGCAGCGAGAGACGTGCTGGCGCGCATGGAAACGCTACGCGCCGCGTTCGAAGCCTTGAGCGTATCGATACCCGGACAGGCTGCTGCGCTGCGCCTGACCGCCAGCTTCGGCGTCGCCTTGGCGCTCGATTCCGGGGACACGTGGGACGAACTCGCCCGCAGCGCCGACCAGGCGCTCTACGAGGCGAAGCGCGCCGGGCGAAACCGCGTTCGGGCGACGAACCGGATCCTGGCGCGCAACACACGCGCCGTCGCGGATCACGGCCAGCCCGGCACGGCGCTGGCTGTCGAGCAGCACGCCTGAGCGCGATAGGCCTCAAGCCTCGTCGGTGCGCACCATCACCGTCGCCCCCATCGAGAAGACGCGCTCGCCATCGGGCTCGCGCACGGCCTCGACCTCGGTTGTCAGCAGTCCCCAGCCGGGCCGAGACGCGCTCCGGCGCTTGGCGGTCACGCGCTGGCGGTAGCGAACCACGTCGCCCGGCCGTACCGGGCTCGTCCACTTGAGGTCCGCAACGCCGGGCGACGGACCGAACACCGGAACCGCACGCCCGGCAGCCGACAGACGAGCTGCCTCGCGCTGTTGATGGTCGATGTTGAGGCGCATGAACACCGCCGCGGTATGCCAGCCGGAGGCGCAGAGACCGCCGAGCACGCTGCGCTTGGCCGCCTCGGCGTCGAGGTGAAACGGCTGCGGGTCGTAGCGGCGGGCAAATTCGACGATATCCGCGGCCTCGAACCGATGCGTGCCGAGATCCTGCCAGCGGTCGGTCTCGATGTCCTCGAAGGCCGTCATGCCGCCTCTCCCCGCATGAGAAGCATCACCGCGTAGTCGCTTACGAGAACGCGTTCGCCGGACCCGTCGAGAAGCGTGTTGCGCAGGCGGCAAAGGCCCAGTCCGGGACGCGAGCGGGACGCTCGTGCCTCCAGCACCACCGCTTCGCCCCGAAGCGTGTCACCGGCCCGCACGGGGCGTAGCCAGCGCACGCTTTCGACGCCCGGCGAGCCCTGCGAGGTGGAGCGGTTGACGAAGCTGTCGCACATCATGCGCATCATCATCGCGCAGGTATGCCAGCCCGACGCCGAC
The DNA here is from genome assembly GCF_900104035.1 of Aureimonas jatrophae. Lineage (GTDB taxonomy): Bacteria > Pseudomonadota > Alphaproteobacteria > Rhizobiales > Rhizobiaceae > Aureimonas > Aureimonas jatrophae. Next base: position 141,108 of record NZ_FNIT01000002.1, read on the forward strand.
AGGCCGCCCAGGAGCGAGGCCTCGGCAGCGGCCTCGTCGAGGTGAAACGGCTGCGGATCGAACTGCCGCGCGAACTCGACGACCTCGTCGCGGCGTACCTCGTAGGGCCCGAGCGGAAAGACCCGTCCCGGCGTGAAGTCCTCGAATGCCAGCATGCGCGCCTCCTCGCGCCCGAGAGATAGGGGAGGGAGCGTGCCGGTCAGCAGCCGTCAGACGTTGAACTTGAACATCATGACGTCGCCGTCCTGGACGACGTATTCCTTGCCCTCGTCGCGCGCACGGCCGGCCTCCTTGGCCGCCACCTCGCCGCCGAGCGAGACGTAGTCGGCGAGCGCGATCGTCTGGGCCCGGATGAAGCCCTTCTCGAAGTCGGTGTGGATGACGCCCGCCGCCTGGGGCGCCTTGGCGCCGCGCCTGACGGTCCAGGCGCGTGTCTCCTTCGGGCCTGCGGTGAAGTAGGTGATGAGGTTGAGCAGTTCGTAGCCGGCGCGGATCAGCCGGTCGAGGCCCGGCTCGTCGAGACCCATGGCCTCCAGGTATTCGCCGACCTCGCCCTCGGGCAGCTGCGCGATCTCGGCCTCGATCGCCGCCGAGATCACGACCGAGCGGGCGCCCTGCCTGGCTGCCATCGCGGCGACCGCCTCGGAATAGCGGTTGCCGGTTGCGGCATCCGCCTCGGCGACGTTGCAGACGTAGAGAACGGGCTTCGAGGTGAGAAGGTTCAGGCCGCGCAGCTCGCGCGCCTCCTCGGCGTCGAAGCCGGCGAGGAGCGTGCGCGCCGGCTCGCCGTTCTGGAGCTTGGCGAGCACCGCCTCCATCACGGGAAGCTGCGCCATCGACTCCTTGTCCTTGGACGCGGCCTTCTTGCGCGTGGCGACGATGCGGCGCTCGATCGATTCGAGATCGGCGAGCATCAGCTCGGTTTCCACCGTCTCGGCATCCGCCACCGGATCGATGCGACCCTCGACATGGGTGATGTCGTCGTCCTCGAAGCAGCGCAGGACATGGACGATCGCGTCCACCTCGCGGATGTTGGCGAGGAACTGGTTGCCGAGGCCCTCGCCCTTGGAGGCGCCGCGCACAAGGCCGGCGATGTCGACGAAGGTGATGCGCGTCGGCACGATCTGCGCGGACTTGGCGATCGCCGCAATGTCCTTGAGGCGCGCGTCGGGCACGCCGACGTCGCCGGTATTGGGCTCGATCGTGCAGAACGGGTAGTTCGCGGCCTGCGCAGCGGCGGTCTTGGTCAGGGCGTTGAAGAGGGTCGACTTGCCGACGTTGGGGAGGCCGACGATGCCGCAGCGAAAGCCCATGGGACGTATTCCTGAAAAATCGAGAAGGGGTGGCGGCCGGACGAGACGCGTCAGTCCTGACCGAAGAGGCGCTTCAACATGCCCGCCATGGGGCCCGTCGCGGGAAGGGCGGGCTTGGCGCCGCGCGCCTGGCGGATGTGGCTCTGGGCGCGGGCCTTCGGCGGGGCCGACGAGCCCTTGGCGCCCTCCGGCTCGGCCGAGGCGCCGGTGTCGAGTGCGACGCGGTTCATGAACTGGGCGTCCTCGCCTGCAACCAGCGCGCCGAGATGCTGGACCACCGAGCGCAGGAGGTCGTCGAGCCAGGCCTGGTCGCTTTTCGCGAAGTCGCCGAGCACATGGCCCGTGACGCGCTCCTTGGAGCCGGGATGGCCGATGCCGAGGCGCACGCGCCGGTAGTCCCGACCCAGATGCTGGTCGATCGAGCGCAGGCCGTTGTGGCCGCCCGCGCCGCCGCCGGTCTTCACGCGCACCTTGCCGGGGGGCAAATCGAGCTCGTCGTGGAAGACCACGACATCGGACACCGGAATCTTGCGGAAGCTGGCCGCCGCCTGAACCGAGCGGCCGCTGTCGTTCATGAAGGTCTGGGGCTTCAGGAGAAGGACGCGCCGACCGGCGACCTCGCCCTCGCTCGTCTCGCCCTGGAACTTCTTGGTCCATGGCGTGAAGCCGGGCAGGCGCTGGATCTCGTCGAGCGCCATGAAGCCGATGTTGTGGCGGTGACCGCGATACTCGGGGCCCGGATTGCCAAGGCCGACCAAGAGAAGCATGGGGTGCCGCCTCCTCGCGATGACGGGCGGGCGGAAGGGGATCCGCCCGCCGCGCGTTGGATCAGTTGCCGGCCTTCGGCTCGTCCTCGGCGGTCGCGTCGGTCTGCTCGATGACCTCGGTCTCGGGCGTCTCGGCGTCGAGCTCGTCGACTTCCTCGGCCATCGGCGGAACGATCGTGGCGACCACGAAGTCCTCGTCCGATGTCAGCTTGACGCCGCGCGGAAGCTTGAGGTCGGACGCATGCACCGCGCCGCCGATCTCGAGGCCCGTGAGGTCCACCGTGAAGCCGTCCGGAATCGACTGCGCCGGGCACTCGATCTCGATGTCGTGGTGCACGACGTTGAGCACGCCGTCGTTGCTCTTGATGCCGGGCGCCGCGTCCTCGTTCTCGAAGTGAACGGGCACGCGCACCGTCACCACCGTGCGGTCCGAGACGCGCAGGTAGTCGACGTGGGTCAGCGTGTCCTTGACGACATCGAGCTGATAGTCCTTCGGCAGCACCTTGATCTGCCGGCCGCCGACGTCGATCGTGGCGATCGTGGTCAGGAAGCCGCCGCCGTGCAGGCGAAGGAAGGTCTCCTTGTAGGGGACCGAGATGGGCAGGGGCTCCTGCTTGTCGCCGTAGATGACGGCGGGTACGCGACCGTTGCGGCGCAGGTGTCTGGCGGCCCCCTTGCCGACCTTCTCGCGCGCCTCGGCCTTGACCGTGTAGCTCTCGCTCATGGCGAAGTCCTCGTGTGTTTGGATACGGAGCGGTCGTCCCGGCGAGGCCGAAACGACGAAAAGCGGCGCTCGACCGAGCCCGCTTCCCGCCCGCGCTGCCTCCAAGGGTGTCCGCGACGGGCTGCGCGGCCTATAGCGCAAGCGCGCCAAACGGGCAAGGCTGGGTTCCGGGCTCCCGTCAGGCGGGCACGGGCGCGGCGGCCTCCACCCTTGTCGCCTCTTCCGGAGGCGCCTTGCGCTTGGGTTCCTCGCGCACGGGAACGCTCGGCCTGCCCTTCGAGAGTTCCAGCGCGGCGGCGAGCGCGGAGTTCAGCGTCGTCACCAGCGCATCCGCATGGACCCGCCGCTTGAGGTCCTGCAGCATGGCGGGATCGCGCTGCCGCCAGATGCCCACCATGATGCGGGCCTTGGGCGCGACGCGATGAACCTGTCGCACGGCCTGGCGCAGATGAACCGTCGACAGCGGCTCGATGAACGACAGGCAGACGAGGGCGACGTCCTGCGCATCCTCGCGCGAGGGCGGGTTTCTGCGCATCTCGGCGAGCGACACGTGCCGTGTTCCCAGCCCATGCCGATTGAGCACCTGGGCGAGCATCGCGGTCACCGCCTCGTCCAGCGCGTTGGCGCCCGACAGGCAGATCACGGGCGTCTCGCCCTGCCATTCGGGCGCCAGATCCTCGCGCCGCTGGACGATGCGCGTCGCCGCCTGGTCGGGACCGGCGGCATCGACGGCAGCGGCCGCCTCCGCCGTCAGATGCTTGGCGGCTCCCGCGCGCCGACGGGCGGACACGCCTGCCACGCCGACGCCCTTGAGGCTGTCGACCAGCCGCAGCGTCGAGGCGCGCAGCGTGTCCAGCCGGTCCTCCTTCACCGCGAAACGCGCGACATCCTCGTGGGCGATGCGCAATCCCTCCAGCGCGACCTCGTCGTAGTAGGTGGCGAGCTCACGCTCGCGCAGGAACTCGCGCGCCTGTTCGGCGGCCTCCTCGGGGGCGCCCGCCAGCATGCGCTGGTAAAAGATCTGCGGCGGCATCAGCGCAGGCCGGTCGCCCAGCATGACGTCGATGAACTCCAGACGCGGCACGTGGCGGCCCAGCACCACGAGGCAGATCGTGAGCGGGGTGGCGAGGATCAGGCCGACCGCACCCCACAAAAGGGTCCAGACGGTCGCGGCCAGGAGGATCGCCACGGGCGAGAGGCCCGTGGAGTGGCCGTAGAGAACGGGCTCGACGACGTTCGACAGGAGCGCCTCGGCGCCAATGTAGAGGATTGCCGTCCAGATGATCATGGACCAGCCGGGATCCACCGCGAAGGCGAGCAGCATCGGGAGCCCTGCGCCCACGAAGCCGCCGACATAGGGGATGAAGCGCAGGACGCCGCCGAGGATGCCCCAGAGGATCGGCGAGGGGACGCCGAGAAACCAGAGGCCGGTCGCGGTCACGACGCCGAACAGGGCGTTGACGCCCAGCTGGAACAAGAGGAGTCGCGACAGGCGATGGGCCGCGTCGTCGATCGCAGCCGTCGTCTGCTGGAGGTCGTCGGTTCCCGCCAGGCGGATGAAACGGTTCCGCAGATCCTCCTTCTGGAGGAGAATGAAGATCGCGAAAACGATCACGATGCCGAAGGTCGCGAGCGGGCTGAGGAGCGGCGTGATCACGGTTGTCGCCGTGGACAGGATCGAGTCCTGGTTCTGGACCACGACCGGAATGGGCTGGGGGGCTGCCTGCACTGCGGGCGCGGCGCCGGCCGCCGCGCTTGTCGCGGGAGCTCCCAGGTTCTGAAAGTCCTCGGCCATGCCCTCCAGCGACCGGACGGCCCGGCTCCAGGGACCGTCGCCGCTCGCCTGCGCCGACTGCGAGAGCGCCTCGATCTTCTGTTGCACCGTGATGCGGTAGGTCGGGATCTCTCCGACCAGCGCACTGATCTGCATCGCGATCGCAAAACCAAGCGCAAGGATCAGGGCCGTGGCCGTCACCATCGCGATGCTGACCGCGAGAATGCGCGGCACGCGGCGCTTCTGCAGGGCGATGACGATCGGCGCCAGGATGAAGGACAGGAGAATGCCCAGCGCGAAGGGCACGAAGATCTCGCGCCCGAGATACAGGATCGAGCCTACCGTCAGGATCAGGACGCTGACCGCCAGCGCGGTGAACAGCGGCAGGGCGCGACGCAGCATCTGCGAGGTGACGATATCCAAGAACGGGCTCCGCGACGGGCTGGCGCAAGATCAATTGCGGCCAACGGTCATCCGTTGGTTCGGTTCCCGAAACCGTGATCGATGCTCCAATCGAACCGCAGACCACTCGCGGCGCTGCGGCGGCGCGTTATGCGATCCGCGCATGGCTGCCGGGCGATTCCACCGTCTGCAACTTCCGGCCGCGCAAGACCATCTTGGGGTGGACGACGAGACGAACACTTGAACCCTGGAGAACTTCGATGACCGCCCGCAACCGCACCCTTGGCAGCCGCGTCCGCGCCCTGACCGACCTGTTCGGCGCAGCGGCCGCTTGCGCCGCCGCTGCGGAAGCCGGTCGCCGCCCGAGCCGCGATGCCCTGAAGCGCGTCGGCATCGACGCCGACAAGTACTACGGCATCCAGCGCTAAAGCCTGACGGCCCGGTACGCCGGGTCGGTAGGGAGCCAGGATACAGAAGGGGCGGTCCGCATCCGGCGGGCCGCCCCTTTTCGCATGGCTCGTTTCGAACGCGATCGTCAGTCTTCGTCGGACGCCATGGCCGCCAGCACGTTGCCGCGGCCGCGCAGGCGCAGGATCATCGGCACGACCAGCGCCAGAAGCGCGATCGTGAGAAGCGCCAGCGCCAGCGGCGAGGTCACGAGCACGCTCGGATCGCCCTGGCTGATGGCGAGCGCGCGGCGCAGCTGCTGCTCGGCCATGGGGCCGAGGATCAGGCCCACCACCACCGGGGCGATCGGGTAGCCGAAGCGGCGCAGCATGTAGCCGAGCAGGCCGAAGGCCAGAAGCATGCCGAGCTCGACGGCCGAGGGGTTCGCGCCGATACAGCCGAGCGTCGCGAAGACCAGGATGCCGGCGTAGAGCCAGGGACGCGGGATCGTCAGCAGGCGCACCCAGAGCCCGACCAGCGGCAGGTTCAGGACCACCAGCATCAGGTTGGCGACCAGAAGGCTGGCGACGAGGCCCCAGACGAGCTGCGGCGAGGTGACGAACAGGAGCGGTCCCGGCTGGAGGCCGAACTGCTGGAAGGCGGCGAGCATGATGGCCGCGGTCGCGGAGGTCGGCAGACCGAGCGTCAGGAGCGGCACCAGCGTGCCAGCGGCCGACGCGTTGTTGGCGGCCTCGGGACCCGCCACGCCTTCGATCGCGCCGTTGCCGAACTCCTCGGGGTGCTTGGTCAGGCTCTTTTCCATGGAGTAGGAGAGGAAGGTGCCGATCTCGGCGCCGCCGGCCGGCATGGCGCCGATCGGGAAGCCCACCGCGGTGCCCCGCAGCCAGGGTTTCCAGGACCGGCGCCAGTCCTCCTTCGTCATCCAGAGCGAGCCCTTCACGGCCTCAATCGTGTCGGGCGTGCGCGAGGCGGTGGCCGCGACCACCAGCGCCTCGCCGATCGCGAACAGAGCGACCGCCAGCGTCGTCACCTCGATGCCGTCGAGAAGGTTGGCCGAGAGCGCGCCGAGGCCGGACGCCAGGCTCGCCCACAGGCCGGCGAGCGAGGAGGCGGGATCGCCGGCCCAGTCGCGCAGGGTCTGAAGAAGCGGGTTGAAGGTGAGGCGCGCCTGGCCGGTCTGAAGGTCGATGCCGACGAGCCCGAGCGTCAGGCCGAGCGCGAGCGAGGTGAGGCCGCGCAGCGCCGAGTCGCCGAAGGCCGCCGAGACCGTGACGAAGGCGAGGATCATCAGCGCGAAATATTCCGCCGGGCCGAACGAGAGCGCGAAGCGCACGATCACGGGGGCGAGGAAGGCCAGTCCCAGCGTCGCGATCAGACCCGCCACGAAGGAACCGATCGCGGCGGTCGCCAGCGCCGGTCCGCCGCGGCCCTTGCGGGCCATCTTGTTGCCCTCCAGCGCCGTGATGATCGAGGCCGATTCGCCCGGCGTGTTCAGGAGGATCGAGGTCGTCGATCCGCCGTACATGCCGCCGTAGTAGATGCCCGCGAACATGATCAGCGAGCCCGTGGCGTCGAGCTGGTAGGTGACCGGCAGAAGGAGCGCGACGGTCAGCGCCGGGCCGATGCCCGGCAGGACGCCGACGGCCGTGCCGAGCGTCACGCCGATCAGGGCGTAGAGGAGGTAGGCGGGCTGGAGGGCGGTGAGGAGCCCCTGGCCCAGAAGGGCGAACGTATCCATCGGCGGGTCCCGTCGCGGCGGCCGTCTGGTGCCGGGCGGGACCCGGCGGCGGCGTTCAGGCGTGGTGGAGGCTCCGGCCGGCGCCGGGGCCGCAGGTCAGGTGAAGAGTTGCTCGAGCGGGCCGGCCGGCAGGGCCAGGCGCAGAACCTGCGTGAACAGGAGCCAGATCGCGAGCGAGAAGAGGATGCCCGCAGGCAACGAGATCCAGAGCTTCCGCTTGCCGAAGGCGCGTGCGGTGAGCGCGAACAGGATGCCGGTGGCGATCGAGAAGCCGGCGGGGTGCAGCAGGAGGAGCTGCAACGCCAGGCCCGCCACGATCCAGACCACGGGGGCTGTGTCGCTCGGCTCGCGCTCGGGAAAACGGCCGCGCCAGGCCGAGATCATCGTCCACACGGAGAGGATCACGAGAAAGGCGCCGATCACCGTCGGGAAGGTCGCAGGGCCGATGCGGGCGTAGGCGCCGCCGCGCACGCTCTGGGCATCCAGGAGCACGAGCGCGCCGAGGATGCCGAGCGCCACCCCGATCAGAAGCGCCGCCCGGTCGGGGCGGCGCTCGTCTTGCGTGGAGACCGGATGGGTCACTGAACCAGACCGATCGCGGTGAGGACCTCCTTGGTGTCGGCGATGTTCTTCTTCAGCTCGGTCTGGAAGGCGTCGCCGGCCAGGAACGTGTTCTGCCAGTTGTTGCGCTCGAGCACGGCCTTCCACTCGGGCGAGTTCGACATCTTCTCCATGTCGGCGGTGATCTGCGCCTTCTGCTCGTCCGAGATGCCCGGAGCGGCGGCGACCATGCGCCAGTTCTGCAGCGTCATGTCGAGGCCGGCTTCCTTGAGGGTCGGCGCCTCGGAGCCCGGAACGCGCGTTTCGCCGGTGGTGGCGAGAAGGCGCAGCGTTCCGGCCTTCACCTGGGATTCGAACTCGCCGTAGCCGGAAATGCCGGCGGCGACCTGCTGGCCGAGGATCGCGGCCAGCGCCTCGCCGCCACCCGAGAAGGCGATATAGTTGATGAGCTTGGGGTCGACGCCCGCGGTCTGCGCCAGAAGGCCGGCCGCGATATGGTCGGTGCCGCCCGCCGAGCCGCCGGCGATCGCCACCGCGCCGGGATCGGCCTTCATGGCGTTCACGAGATCGGCGATGGTCTGGTAGGGCGAGGAGGCCGGGACGACGATCGCCTCGTCCTCGCCGGTGAGGCGCGCGATCGGGGTCACCTGGTCGAGGGTCACGGGCGAGCGGTTGGTGAGGATGGCGCCCACCATGACGTAGCCGCCGACGAGCAGCGAGTCGGGCTTGCCGGACTTCGAGGACACGAACTGGGCGAGGCCGATCGTGCCGCCGGCGCCCGGGACGTTCACGACCTGGACGTTGCCGGCGATCTTGGCATCCTGAAGCGTCGCCTGCATGGCGCGGGCGGTCTGGTCCCAGCCGCCGCCGGGCGAGGCGGGCGCGATGATCTCGTAGGACGGGGTCTGCGCGAAGGCCACGGCCGACGACAGGCATGCGGCCACGAGGCCACCCCAGAATGCAGTCTTCATGTCAGTAGTCCTCCCTGGTGCGCCGGGGCGCTTCGACCGGGCGCCGGCATGGTCTGGAAGGGGCCTGGAGGTGAAAGACGAGAGGCCGGCACAAGAAGCGGACCCACCGTTGCCGGATGCCGATGGCATGCGCGGCCGAGCCCTCCCAAGCCCCCGGTCGGTCGGCAAGCTATCCCGCCTTCCTGTCAAAAACCTGTCACGCCCCTGATCGGTCAGGGAGCCACCATGGCACGTCCCGCGGACTCGGGCGAGACGATCTCGCGCCATGTCTCCAGAAACCGGTCGCGGCGCTGCCGGTCGAGCCCGACCAGGAGCGAGGGGCCGAGCGCGATCGGCTGCACCGCGCCCCGCCCGAGCGCGGTGATGCGCTCCGCCGTCCAGGGGCCTTCGGTGCCTGCAACCACCGAGCCGAGCGCCGCCGGGCCGGCCAGGATGCGCTGGCCGGCGGGCGAGAAGGCGAAGTCGACGAAGCTTTCGGCCAGGTCCGCCCGTCGGGCATCCCGGGGCACGAGCAGCGAGCGGCTGAGCACGAGGACGTAGTCGTCCGGCACCGCGATGCCGATGCGCGCGCCCGCCGCCTGGCGCGCGAAGGCGTAGGATCCGAGCACGTTGTAGCCGATCGCGATCTCGCCGCTCTCGATCCGGTCGAGGATCTCGGGGCTCGCGCCGCTGACGCGCGCGCCCACGCGGCCGAAGGCGCTGGCCAGGCGCCAGAAGTACGAGGAGATCGCCGCATCCTGCGAGGCGAGCATGTAGCCGACGCCCGAGCGCGCGACGTCGTAGGTCGCGATGCGCCCGGCAAAGCGCGGGCCCTCGGTTTCCAGGAGTTCGGCGAGCGCCAGGTGCGTGCGCGGCACCTCGGCCGGCGACACGAGATCGGGATTGTAGACGATCACGGCGGGCTCGAAGCTGACGCCGAAGACCGACGAGCGCCACTGCGCCCATTCCGGCAGGAGAACGGCGTGCGGGGGCGACAGGCGCCGTGCGAAACCGTCGTTGACGAGCTTGACCTGGAGGTCGGAGGCCGAGCTCATCACGAGATCGGGCACGGGCGTCCGTCCTGCCACGAGCTCCTCGAAGATCGGCCGGGTCTCGTCCTCCACGTAGTCCACCGAAACGTCGGGTCGCGTCTCCTGGAAGCCGCGCACGAGGGCGGAGAAGAGCGCCGTGTCGGTGGCGCCCAGAATCGACAGGCGCGTGGTTTGCGAGCCGTCGGGCGCGGGATAGGCGGTGGCGGTGCGCGCGAGCGCGGGCGACGCCAGAAGAAGCGCCGCGAGAACCAGGACAACCGTTGCAAGGCCCGGCGCGCGTGCCGGGCGGGCCGGAACGGGCGCGGCCCGCAGCGGCAGGGCGAGGCGCACGCGCAACCCGCCGCCCGCGCGATCCTCCAGCCGCACCTCGCCGCCCTGCGCCTGCGCGACGCGCCGCACGATCGCAAGCCCGAGGCCCGACCCATGACGCCCGCCCGACGTGGTGCCGCGCCGGAACCGCTCGAACACGGCCTCCTTTTCCTCGTCCGGAACGCCCGGTCCCCGGTCGAGGACGTCGATCTCCAGCTGCTCGCCGATGGCGGCGGCCGTGATCAGCACCGCTCCGTCGCTGTAGCGAAGCGCGTTGTCGACGAGGTTGCGCAGCATCTCCCGCAGCGCCACGCGGTCCGACCCGATGCCGATCCCCATCAGCTCGGGCGCGATGTCCAGCGCGACGCGGTCCTCGCTCGCGGGGTCGAGCCGGCCGATCACCTCGTCGACGATCTGCGCGAGCGAGGTCGGCTCGCTCGGCCGCACCTCCAGGCGATGGGTGATGGTGGCGTCCATCAGGAGTTGCGAGACGAGGTCGCTTGCCTGCACGGCCCCGTCGTGGATGCGGGCGACCTGGGCGCGCAGAAGCGCCGCGTCCCGCTCGCCGCGCGCCATCTCGGCCTGGGCGCGCAGCGAGGCCAGGGGCGTGCGCACCTGATGCGCGGCGTCGGCCACGAGTCCCTCCAGGCGTTCGCGCGCCGAGGCGAGACGCCCCATGAAGCCGTTCAGCGCCAGCACGAGCTGACGCACCTCCTGGGGAACCGGCAGGTCGATCGGAGCCAGCTGGTCGGGCTCGCGGCCGCGCAGGTGCGCCTCGAGGACGTTGAGCGGAGCGAAGGCCCGGCCGATGCCGAACCAGAGAAGCGCGAGCGCCAGAAGCGTCATCGCCGCCACCGGCAGGAGCGCGCGGTTCCGGATCTCGGCGGCGAGCGCGGCCCGCTCCACCGCGGTCTCGGCCACGCGGATCGTCACCCATCCCGTGCCGCCAGCCGTGGACACGAGCCGGCCGACGGTCGCGATGCGCACGCGCTCGCCCCCGAACCGGCCGTCCGCGAAGACCGGATCGGAGTCGCCGGCCGGCGCGAGGCCCGCCGACAGGTCCGGATAGCCGGTGACGTTACGCCCGTCGGGGGCGTCCACCGCGTAGAAGACGCGATCCTCGCCCGAGAACATCGCGAACGAGGCGAGCGGCAGCTCCACGGTGACGCCGCCGCCCTCGATCTGGACGGCGCCCGCGATCGTGAGCGCCGAGGCCGCCAGAAGGCGGTCGAACGCGCGGTCGGAGGCGCGCTCGGCATAGTCGCGGATAAAGGCGACCAGAAGCAGCGCGGCCAGGAGAAGCAGCGCGGACGCCGCCACGAGGATGCGGCGGCGGATCGAGACGGGACGCGGAGGGAGCCTCATGTCGCCGGCGGCACCCGCGCGACGTAGCCGGTGCCGCGCACGGTCACGATCTCGACGCGCGAGCCCTCCAGCTTGCGGCGAAGGCGTGAGACGTAGAGTTCCAGCGCGTTGGTCGAGACCGGCTCGTCGAACGAGAAGAGTTGCGTCATCAGGCTCTCCTTCTGCACCACGACGCCGGGCCGCGACAGAAGGATCTCGAGCAGGCGGAACTCGCGTCGGCCGAGATCCACCGTCGCCTCGCCGACCCGCACGAGCCGCCCTGCCGCGTCGAGGCTGAGGTCGCCGAAGCGCGCGAGGCTGGTCGTCTGCCCCGCCTGCCGGCGCAGAAGCGCGCGCAGCCGCGCGTCGAGCTCGCGCAGGTCGAAGGGCTTCACGAGGTAGTCGTCGGCGCCCTGGTCGAGGAGGCTGATCTTGTCGTCGATCTCGGAGCGGGCCGTGACCACGAGAACCGGGGTGCCGACGCGCTCGCGCCGCATCTGCGCGATCACCGACAAGCCGTCGCGGCCGGGCAGCGTCAGGTCGAGGATCACCGCGTCGAACGGCTCCAGCGACAGCGCCTCCCAGGCGTCCTCGCCCGTGCGGACCCATTCCACGGAATGGCCCGAGACCCGAAGGTGGTGGTTCACCGCCTCGCCCAGGCCCTCGTTGTCCTCCACCAGGAGCATGCGCATGCGCCGGCCGTCTCTCGCCCCGGCCCGCGCCGGCATCTGCGGCGCAGACTAGAGCCACCGCGGCAAATTCTCAAACGCGCCGCGACCACGGCGAGCCTTGGTTGCCGCCTATGGGTCCCCGCGGCTATGCGTCTGGCGCGGCCCGCTCGCGGAGCGGGCGCCACGGGAGAAGACGGAATGCACGAGATCGCGCGGGTCGGACTGGCGGCGGAACTGGTGGCCCATGCGGAGCGGAGCGGACCGGTCACGATCGGCGTGGCGGGCGCGGGCCAGATGGGCACCGATCTCATGGTGCAGCTGCGCCTCATGCCGGGCGTGCGGCTCGGCGCGCTCTCGACCTCGCGCCCCGACCATGCCGAGGCGGTGCTCGCCTTCGCCGGCTACGGGCCGGACGAATCGGTGCGCGTGCGCGACACGGACGGCGTGAACCGGGCGATCGAGACGGGCCGGGTCGCGATCGTGGAGGATTTCCGCACCTTCTGCGCGGCGGGCCGCGTCGATGCGGTGATCGACGCCACCGGATCCCCCAGCGTCGGAACGGTGCTGGCGCTGGAGGCGATCCGCTATGGGCGCCATGTCGTGATGATGAACGTCGAGGCCGACATCACGATCGGTCGCCATCTGGCGGCCGAGGCGCGGGCGGCGGGCGTCGTCTACACGGGGGCGGCCGGCGACGAGCCGCACGCGACGCTGGAGCTGATCGGCCTCGCCCAGTCTCTCGGCCTCGAGATCGTGGCGGCCGGCAAGGGCAAGAACAACGCGCTCGACTTCTCGGCCGTGCCCGCCGACTACGAGGCCGAGGCCGCGCGCCGCAACATGAACGCCCGCATGCTGGTGGAGTTCGTGGACGGCACCAAGACCATGGTCGAGATGGTGGCGATCGCCAACGCCACCGGGCTCGTGCCCGACAAGCCGGGCATGCACGGTCCGAACGCCACGATCGACGACCTCGCGCAGGTCCTGTGCACCAAGGCCGACGGCGGCATCCTCTCGCGCTCGGGCGTCGTCGACTACACGATCGGCCGGGGCGTCGCGCCCGGCGTCTTCTGCATCGTGAAGCCGAAGCATCCGCGCGTCCTGGAGCGCATTGCCGACCTCAAGGTCGGGCCCGGCCCCTGCTTCGCGCTGATCCGGCCCTTCCACCTGACCTCGCTCGAGGTGCCGCTCTCGGCGGTCCACGCCGTGATGCGCGGCGTGCCGCACATGGAGCCGCTGGACCGCCCCGTCGCCGAATGCGCGGCGGTGGCCAAGCGCGACCTTGCGCCCGGCGAGCGCCTGGGGCGCATCGGCGAAACCGAGTATCGCGGCTTCGCCATGACCTGGGAGGACGCGCGCGCGGCGCAAGCGCTGCCGATCGGCCTGGCCGAGGGCGGACGCGTCACGCAGCCGATTCGCGCGGGCGAAAAGCTGACCTATGCGAACTGCGCGCCGGACGAGACGCAGGAGGTCACGCGCATCCGCCGGCTTCTGGACGCGGCGGACGGGCGTTTTCTCGGCCGCGCCGCCTGAGCGGCGCGTCTCCGGCGCTTGCGGCGCGGGAGCCACCCATGCTTTCACGCGCGCGGCCCCATCGACTTGGGCGCCGGGCGCCCCACCCTTGAGGGCACATCTGCGACGGACCCCATCGGCTGCGCCACTTCCGTGCCGGCTTGCTGGGCTCCTTTGACGCGAAAGGACATGGCCGCATGAGCGCGATCCGATCGACCACCGAGCCCGGCGGCGGCAACGACATGGCCCAGGCCGCGATCGACACGATCCGCACCCTGTCCATGGACGCCGTCCTGAAGGCCCATTCCGGCCACGTGGGCGCGCCGCTCGGCCTCGCCCCCGTCGCCTACACGGTCTGGACCGAGTTCCTGCGCACGGATCCGGCCCAGCCCGACTGGCCGAACCGGGACCGCTTCGTCCTGTCGGTCGGCCACGGCTCGATGCTGCTCTACTCGGTGCTGCATCTCGCCGGCATCGAGGAGATCGACGCCGATGGAAACAAGACCGGCAAGCCCGCCGTCTCGCTCGACGATATCAAGCAGTTCCGCCAGCTGTCCTCGAAGACCCCGGGGCATCCCGAGTACCGGATGACCACCGGCGTCGAGACCACCACCGGTCCGCTCGGCCAGGGCTGCGGCAACTCGGTCGGCATGGCGCTCGCCGAGCGCTATCTCGCCGCCCGCTACAACAAGCCGGAAGCCACGATCTTCGACCACGATGTGATCGTCCTGTGCGGCGACGGCGACATGATGGAGGGCGTCTCCTCCGAGGCCGCCTCGCTCGCCGGCCACCTGAAGCTCTCGAATCTCTGCTGGATCTACGACAACAACCGCGTCTCGATCGAGGGCCACACCGACCTCGCCTTCTCCGAGGACGTAGCCGAGCGCTTCCGCGCCTACGGCTGGAAGACGCTGCACGTCTCCGACGGCAACGACCTCGATGCCATCCGCAAGGCGGTGGCCGAGTTCCGACAAACCGACGACCGCCCGACGCTGATCGTCGTCGACACGATCATCGGCTACGGCCTCCAAAAGCAGCAGGGCACCGCCAAGGCGCACGGCGAGGCGTTCAACGCCGAGGACGTGGTGGGCGCCAAGAAGTTCTACGGCTGGCCCGAGAACGAAAGCTTCCTGGTGCCGGACGGCGTCCAGGAGGGCTTCCGCGCCGCGGTCGAGGAGCGCGGGCGCGCCGCCCGCGAGAAGTGGGAGGCCGACTTCGAGCGCTACCGCGCGGCCCATCCCGCGCTCGCCGCCGAGGTCGACGCCATGCGTCGCGGCAAGCTGATCGAGGGCTGGGACGAGGCGATCCCGACCTTCGAGGCCGACGCCAAGGGCGTGGCCTCGCGCGATGCGGGCGGCAAGGTGCTGAACGCGATCGCCTCCACCGTGCCCTATCTGGTGGGCGGCTCGGCCGATCTCGCCCCGTCCAACAAGACGATGATCAACGGCGACGTCGGCTCGTTCGGCGCCGACAACTACGGCGGCCGGAACCTTCATTTCGGCATCCGCGAGCACGCCATGGGCGCGATCGCGAACGGCATGGCGCTGACCTACCTCAAGGCCTACGCCTCCACCTTCCTCGTGTTCTCCGACTACATGCGCGCGCCCGTGCGCCTGTCGGCGATCATGGAGCTGCCGGTGATCTGGGTGTTCACCCATGACTCGATCGGCGTCGGCGAGGATGGTCCCACGCACCAGCCCATCGAGCAGATGATGAGCCTGCGCGCCATTCCGGGCCTCAACACCATCCGCCCGGCGGACGCCAACGAGACG
Organism: Aureimonas jatrophae; assembly: GCF_900104035.1. Classification (GTDB taxonomy): domain Bacteria; phylum Pseudomonadota; class Alphaproteobacteria; order Rhizobiales; family Rhizobiaceae; genus Aureimonas; species Aureimonas jatrophae. The sequence continues at coordinate 156,402 of NZ_FNIT01000002.1, forward strand.
GCGGAAGCCTGGCGCGTGGCGATGGAGCAGACCCACGAGCCGGCGGCCCTGATCCTGTCGCGCCAGCCGTTGCCGACGCTCGACCGCTCGAAGTATGCGGCGGCCTCCGGTCTCAAGCGCGGCGCCTACATCCTGGCGGGTTCGGCGAACGAGCGCCCGGACGTGATCCTGATCGGCACGGGCTCGGAGATCTCGCTCTGCGTCGAGGCGCACGAGAAGCTCCTGGCCGAAGGCGTGAAGTCGCGCGTCGTGTCCATGCCCTCCTGGCACCTCTTCGAGAAGCAGGATCAGGCGTATCGCGACGAGGTCCTGCCGCCCGACGTCATGGCGCGCGTGGCGGTGGAGCAGGGCGGCTCGCTCGGCTGGGACCGCTACAGCGGCGCCAAGGGTGCCAAGGTCGTCATGACGACCTTCGGCGCGTCGGCCCCGATCGCCAAGCTGCAGGAGAAGTTCGGCTTCACGGTCGACAACGTCCTGAAACTCGCCCGCGAACAGTTGGCCGCGGGCCGCTCCTAAGACATCCACCACCCGGCCGGCGCCCCTTCGAGGGCGCCGGTTGCTTTCCACGACTGCCATCGCAAGGACCTCCCCCATGCAGATCGCGATCATCGGCCTCGGCCGGATGGGCGGCAACATCGCACGCCGCCTGATGAGCCACGGGCACGAGTGCCTGGTTTACGACCGGTCCGCCGAGACCGTTTCGGCGCTGAGCGGCGAAGGCGCCCGGGGCGCCGGCTCGCTGGAGGAACTGGCATCCGGCTTCTCGGGACGCCGCGTCTTCTGGGTCATGCTGCCGGCGGGCGAGCCGACCGAGACCGCGATCCGGGATCTCGCCGGCCTCGCCTCGGAAGGCGACGTCATCATCGATGGCGGCAACACCTTCTACAAGGACGACATCCGCCGCGCGAAGGAGCTGTCCGAAAAGGGCATCCACTACATCGACGTGGGGACCTCGGGCGGCGTGTGGGGGCTGGAGCGCGGCTACTGCATGATGATCGGCGGACCCGACGCGACGGTGCGCGAACTCGACCCGATCTTCGACGCGCTCGCGCCCGGCGCCGGCGACATCGAGCGCACGCGCGGACGCCACGCCGAGGACACGCGCGCCGAGCGCGGCTACATCCACGCGGGTCCGGCGGGTGCCGGCCACTTCGTGAAGATGGTCCACAACGGCATCGAGTACGGCCTCATGCAGGCCTATGCCGAGGGCTTCGATATCCTGAAGACCAAGAACTCGCATCTCCTGCCCGAGGACGAGCGCTTCGACCTGAACCTTCCCGACATCGCGGAGGTCTGGCGTCGCGGTTCGGTGATCTCGTCCTGGCTCCTCGACCTCACCGCGATCGCCCTGGCGGGCGACCGGAACCTCGACCATTTCTCGGGTAACGTCGCCGACTCGGGCGAGGGCCGCTGGACGCTGGAGGCCGCCATGGAGGAGGCCGTGCCGGTGAACGTCCTGTCGGCCGCCCTTTATGCCCGCTATCGCTCGCGCCAGATGGCGACCTTCGGCGACAAGATGCTGTCGGCCATGCGCTACGGCTTCGGCGGGCACGTCGAGATCCCGCAATAATGACGCCGGAACCCCGCCGCCCGGAGCCGAGCCGCGAGGAACTGGCCGCCGTCCGCCTCGTCGTGTCCGACATCGACGGCACGCTGGTGCGCGACGACAAGTCCCTGAGCGAGGCCACGCTTCGGGCCGTGCGCCGGGCGGAAGCGGCGGGCATCCTCTTCACGCTGATCAGCGCGCGGCCGGCGAGCGGCCTGGGCGAACTCGTGGAGCGGCTCGGCATCGAGACGGCGGTCGGCGCCTTCAACGGCGGCACGCTGTTCCGCCCGGGCGGCGAGGTGATCGAGGCCCACCGGCTGGACGAGGCGGCCGCGCGCCGCACCGTCGAGATGCTGGACGAGGCCGGCGTTCCGGTCTGGCTGTTCGCCGACGGACGATGGCTGACGCGCGGCCAGCCGACGCCCTACGACGACCGCGAGCGCCGCGCCGCCCGGCTCGACCCGAGCGTCGTTCCCGACTTCGCGCCCTTTCTCGCACGCGCCGACAAGGTCGTCGGCGTGTCGGAGCGCTTCGATCTCGTGGCCGGGCTGGAAGCCTCCGTCGGCGCCGCGCTCGGGGCGGCGGCCAACGTGATCCGATCGCAGCACTACTTCCTGGACGTCACCGCGCCCGCCGCCAACAAGGGCGACGGCGTCAGCTTCCTGGCGCGCGCCGCCGGCGTCGACCTCGCCCACACGGCCGCGATCGGCGACATGGCGAACGACGTGCCGATGCTGCGCCGAGCCGGGATCGGTGTCGCGATGGGTCAGGCGCCGGACGCGGTGCGTGCGGCCGCGCGCCTCGTCACCACCACAAACCAGGACGACGGCGTCGCGCGCTTCCTTGATCGGCTCGTCGAAGCGCGAGGCTAGAGGACGCGAGAGCCGGCGGAGCCCCCTCCTGCGCGTCCCGCCGGCGCTCGCGCCGCGCCAGATAGATCTCGACGCCGGCCCGCGTCAGAAACGAGGCGAGGGCGATCGCGACCGCCACCCAGCGGATGCGCCGCTCGTCCCGGTCGACCTCGCTCTGCCGCTCGGCCAGCAGCGTGGTCTCGCCGCGCGTGATCTCGCCGATCACGGCGCGGATGCGGTCCATCGTGGCGCGCTCCATCATGGCGATCTCGCGATCGCGCGCGGCCTGGAACCCTTGTGTGTCGTGGAGCGCGATGGAGTCCTTGAGCTCCGCCAGCTTCGTGTCCACCAGCGTGTCGAGCGCGGTCACGCGCGCGACCTGCGCGGCGTTGTCGGAAATGTGCGAGCGCAGCTCGCCGCGCAGGCGCCACAAGCGTCCCAGCGCCTTGTCGTAGGGTTCGAGATAACGCCGGTCGCCGCTGAGGAGGTATCCGCGCTGGCCCGTTTCCGCATCGTCGAGCCCGATCAGGACGTCCTTGGTGTTGTCGATCGCCTGGAAGGTATGGACAACCAGATCCTGGTGGTCGGCGAGCAGCCGGTGCGTCCAGCCCGTGGCGAGCACGCCCGCCGCGATCACGACACCGACCGGGATCGAGCGCAGGAGAACGGGCGTCGTCAGGGTGTTCCGGCGCAGGGCCCGCCACGACCAGTCCACCATCTCGCCCGTCCGCTCCCGTGATCCGCCGCCGGCCGCCCCGCGCGCCAGCCCCGGCGCATCTAAGGCGCGGCCTCGCGAGCGCCATGCCCTCGCTCGCCAAGCCTTGCCGTATCATATAAGGACATCCTTATATGTCTCGGACGGCTGCCCGCCGGGACGCCGGTCAGCCTTGCGAGTCCGCCATGTCGAGCGCTTCCGAGACCCTGTTCGCCCCGCGCGCGAGCCACCGCGACGATCCGATGACCGCGCTGCGCAAGGCGGCGCGCGAGCGCATCCTCATCCTCGACGGCGCGATGGGCACGCAGATTCAAGGGTTGGGTCTGGGCGAGGAGCATTTCCGAGGCGACCGCTTCGGTGACTGCGCGTGCCATCTTCAGGGCAACAACGACCTTCTCGTCCTGACCCAGCCGCGTGCCATCGAGGACATCCACTTCGCCTATCTCATGGCGGGCGCCGACATCGTCGAGACCAACACGTTCTCGGGCACCACGATCGCGCAGGCCGACTACCAGATGGAGGCGGTGGTCTACGAGATGAACCGGGAGGGGGCGGCGGTCGCCCGCCGCGCCGCCATCCGCGCGGAGGAGGCGGACGGGCGCCGGCGCTTCGTGGCGGGCGCGGTCGGCCCGACGAACCGGACGGCCTCGATCTCGCCCGACGTCAACGATCCCGGCTTTCGCGCCGTCACGTTCGATCAGCTGCGCGAGGCCTATGCCCAGCAGATCCGGGGCCTCGTCGACGGCGGCTCCGACATCGTCCTGATCGAGACGATCTTCGACACGCTGAACGCCAAGGCCGCGATCTTCGCCGCCGAAGAGGTGTTTGCGGAGGCGCGCATCCGCCTGCCCGTGATGATCTCGGGGACGATCACCGACCTGTCGGGCCGCACCCTGTCGGGCCAGACGCCGACCGCCTTCTGGCACTCCGTGCGCCACGCCAAGCCGTTCACGATCGGCCTGAACTGCGCGCTCGGCGCCGAGGCCATGCGCCCGCATCTCGCCGAGCTGTCCGGCGTCGCCGACACGTTCCTTTGCGCCTATCCCAACGCGGGTCTGCCCAATGAGTTCGGCCAGTACGACGAGACGCCGGACGCGATGGCGCGGCAGGTGCGCGGCTTTGCTGAAGAGGGCCTGATCAACGTGGTGGGCGGCTGCTGCGGGTCTACCCCTGAGCACATCCGCGCGATCGCCGACGCCGTCGCGGGCCTGCGGACGCGTGAGGTTCCCAAGCTCCATCCCGTGATGCGCCTGTCGGGCCTCGAGCCCTTCGCGCTGACGAGCGACATACCCTTCGTGAACGTCGGCGAGCGCACCAACGTCACGGGCTCGGCCCGATTCCGCAAGCTCGTCACGGCCGGCGACTACCCGGCCGCGCTCGAGGTCGCGCGCGAGCAGGTGGCGAACGGCGCTGTGGTGATCGACGTCAACATGGACGAGGGCCTGATCGACTCGCGCAAGGCGATGGTCGACTTCCTGAACCTCGTCGCCGCCGAGCCCGACATCGCCCGCGTGCCGGTGATGATCGACTCGTCGAAGTGGGAGGTGATCGAGGCCGGGCTCCAGTGCGTCCAGGGCAAGCCGATCGTCAACTCGATCTCCATGAAGGAGGGGGTGGAGAGCTTCCTCGAGCACGCGCGCCTGTGCCGCCTCTACGGCGCGGCCGTGGTCGTCATGGCCTTCGACGAGGAGGGCCAGGCCGACACGCTGGAGCGTAAGCAGGCGATCTGCCGGCGCGCCTACGATCTTCTCGTCGCCGACGGTTTTCCGCCCGAGGACATCGTCTTCGACCCCAACGTCTTCGCGGTCGCGACCGGCATCGAGGAGCACGACGGCTACGGCGTCGCCTTTATCGAGGCCGCGCGCTTCATCCGCGAACAGCTTCCGCATGCCCATGTATCGGGCGGCGTGTCGAACCTGTCCTTCTCGTTCCGCGGCAACGAGCCCGTGCGCGAGGCCATGCACGCCGTGTTCCTCTACCACGCCATCCAGGCGGGCATGGACATGGGCATCGTCAACGCGGGCCAGCTGGCGGTCTACGACGCGATCGACCCCGAGCTGCGTGAGGCCTGTGAGGACGTCGTGCTCGACCGTCCCGGCCGAGGCGGCCAGTCGCCGACCGAGCGCTTGCTGGAGCTCGCCGAGCGCACCAAGGGCCAGGGCGGGCGCGAGGCGAAGGCCAAGGATCTCTCGTGGCGCGAGGGTCCGGTCGAGGCGCGCCTGGCCCATGCTCTCGTCAACGGCATCACCGAGTTCATCGAGGCCGACACGGAAGAGGCCCGCCTCCGGTCCGAGCGTCCGCTCCACGTGATCGAGGGTCCGCTCATGGCGGGCATGAACACGGTCGGCGACCTCTTCGGCTCGGGCAAGATGTTCCTGCCGCAGGTGGTGAAGTCCGCGCGCGTCATGAAGCAGGCGGTCGCCCATCTCCTGCCCTTCATGGAGGAGGAGAAGCGGCTGAACGGGGGCTCGGAGCGCTCCACCGCCGGCCGTATCCTGATGGCGACCGTGAAGGGCGACGTGCACGACATCGGCAAGAACATCGTCGGCGTCGTGCTCGGCTGCAACAACTACGAGGTGATCGACCTCGGCGTCATGGTGCCGGCCGCCAAGATCCTCCAAACGGCGCGAGAGCGGCAGGTCGACGTGATCGGCCTGTCCGGGCTGATCACGCCCTCGCTCGACGAGATGGTGCACGTGGCGGCCGAGATGGAGCGCGAGGGGCTCGACATCCCGCTCCTCATCGGCGGCGCCACGACGAGCCGCGTGCATACGGCCGTGAAGATCGACCCGCGCTATCATCGGGGCCAGACGGTCTACGTGACCGACGCCAGCCGCGCCGTGGGCGTCGTGTCCGCGCTGCTCTCGCCCGAGACGCGGGAGAGCTACGCGGACGGCATCCGTGCCGAGTACCGGAAGGTCGCCGAGGCGCATGCCCGCTCCGAGGCCGAGAAGCGGCGCATGCCGCTTGTCGAGGCGCGCGCCAACGGCGTCGCGATCGATTGGACGGACTACCGGCCGCCGCGCCCGAGCTTCCTCGGCACCCGCGTCTTCGAAACGTGGGATCTTGCCGAGCTCACGCGCTACATCGACTGGACGCCCTTTTTCCAGACCTGGGAGCTGAAGGGCCGCTATCCCGCGATCCTCGAGGACGAGAAACAGGGCGAGGCCGCGCGCCAGCTCTTCGCCGACGCGCAAGCCATGCTGAAGCAGATCGTCGAGGAGCGGTGGTTCAACCCGCGCGCGGTGGTCGGCTTCTGGCCGGCGAACGCGGTCGGCGACGACATCCGCCTCTTTGCCGACGAGGCGCGAGACGAGGAGCTTGCGACCTTCTTCACGCTGCGCCAGCAGATCGCCAAGCGGACCGATCGGCCGAACGCCGCGCTTGCCGACTTCGTGGCGCCGCTGGAGACGGGGCTCGCCGACTATCTCGGCGGCTTCGTCGTGACGGCGGGCCCGCAGGAGGAGGCGATCAGCAACCGCTTCGCCAAGGCGAACGACGACTACGCGGCGATCCTCGTCAAAGCCCTAGCCGACCGTCTGGCCGAAGCCTTTGCGGAACGGATGCACGAGGTGGTGCGGCGCGAGCTCTGGGGATACGCGACCGACGAGCGCTTCGCGCCCGAGGACCTCATCGGCGAGCCGTACGACGGCATCCGTCCCGCGCCCGGCTATCCCGCCCAACCCGACCACACCGAGAAGGTGACGCTGTTCGGATTGCTCGACGCGCAAAACGCGGCGGGCGTCGAGCTCACCGAGTCTTACGCCATGTGGCCGGGCTCCTCGGTGTCGGGCCTCTACCTCTCGCATCCCGCGAGCTACTATTTCGGCGTCGCCAAAGTGGAGCGCGACCAGGTCGAGGACTACGCGCGGCGTAAGGGCATGGCGGTGGCCGAGGTCGAGCGCTGGCTCGGGCCGGTCCTCAACTACGTGCCAACGGAGCGGGCGGCGGCTTGAGGTCGTTGCATTGCGATAATTTAAGGCGACCATCGCTTTCCCAGGCGATCACGCGACCATAACATTCAGGTGAAGTGGTCGCGCCGTCGCGCGATCCGCAAGGATCGAGCCGCATGCGCCGCTGGTTCATTCTCACCCTTGTGGTCCTGATCGTCGCCGCTGTCGTGGAGCGGGATCGTCTGGTGCCCTACCTGCCGCCCGCCTTGTCCGCGTATCTGCCGGCGCAGGATGGCGGGCAGGGCGGCTCCGGTGGCAAGGGCGGCGGTGGACGTGGCCGTTCGCAGGGCGGCCTCGTCACCGTGGCGGTCGCCACCGCCGCGGACGGCTCGCTGCCGATCCTGCGCGACTCGATCGGCTGGGTGCGGCCCGTCGCCTCGACGGTGCTGACCAGCGAGACGGCCGGCACGGTCGCCGAGATCGCTGTCGGCGACGGCGCCGTCGTCAAGGCGGGTGACCTCGTGGCCCGGCTCGACGACCGCTCCGCCGGGGCGCTGGTCGCCAAGGACGAGGCGGCGGTGGCCCGCGACCAGGCGACGCTGGACGCCGCCAACGACTCGCTGGCCCGGATCGAGCGCCTCGTCGCGTCGGGCGCGGCCACCAGCCAGGCGGGCGACGACGCCCGCACGGCGGTGCGCAGCGCGACCGCCACGGTCGCGGTGGACCGCGCCGCGCTCGCTGCCGATCAGGTGGCCCTCGACAAGACGCAGGTGCGCGCGCCCTTCAACGGGCGGCTCGGCGTTATCTCGCCCTCGCTCGGCACGCTCGTGACGCCGGGCACCGCGATCGCGACGCTGACGCAGGTCTCGCCCGTCCTGGCCGAGTTCTCGCTGCCCGAGAACGACCTCGACCTCCTTCAGGCCTCGCTGAAGGCCGGTACGCTTCAGGCGACCATCGACCCGCCCGGCGACAGCACGCCTGCCCGGACCGGCCCGGTGGTGTTCATCGACAACGCCATCGACCAGGAGTCCGGCACGATCCGCCTGCGCGCGCGCCTTGGCAACGACGACGGCGCGCTCGTGCCCGGCCAGTCGATCGCCGTGCGCGCCCAGGCCGGCGTCGAGAGCGGGCTCGTGCTGGTGCCGGGGGTCGCGGTCGAGCCGCGCGAGGACGGCTCCGCGGTCTACGTGGTGGGCGCCGACAACACGGTCGAGGTGCGTCCCGTCACCTTGGCCCTGAGGGTCGGCGACGAGGCGGGGCTCTCGGCCGGCCTCAAGGCGGGCGAGCGCGTCGTCACCGAAGGGCAGGGCGGTCTGCGGGCTGGCGCGCGCGTCGAGGTGAAGGAGGCCGCGCCCCAGCCGGCGGACGGCGGCCCCGTGGCGACAGCCGACAAGCCGGCGGAGGATAAGTCGTGAACTCGACGCTCTTTATCCGTCGGCCCGTCGCGACCATCCTCCTGTCGCTCGCCGTGATGATCGCGGGACTGGCCGCCTACCGGCTCCTGCCGGTCGCCGCCCTGCCGCAGGCCGACTTCCCGACGATCAGCGTCTCGGCGCAGCTCGCCGGCGCCTCGCCCGATACGATGGCGAGCGCGGTCGCGACACCGCTCATCAAGCAGTTCGAGACGATCGCGGGCATCGACACGATCTCGGCCCGGTCCTCGCTCGGCAACACCTCGATCACGCTGCAGTTCGACCTGTCGCGCGACATCGACGCGGCGGCCGCCGACGTGCAGGCTGCGATCGCGCGCACCACGCGCCAGCTGCCCGACAACCTCACGACGCCGCCGAGCTACCGCAAGGCCAACCCGGCCGACGCGCCGGTCCTGCTGCTGGCGCTCGTGTCCGACGGCGCGCCGCTCACGAAGGTCGACGACCTCGCCGAGAACGTGGTCTCGCCCGCGCTTTCCACGGTCTCGGGCGTCGCGCAGGCGCAGGTCTACGGCTCCAAGACCTTTGCGGTCCGGGTCGGCGTCGACCCCGTGCAACTCGCCGGGCGCTCGCTCTCTATGAATCAGGTCGCCACGGCGCTGCGCGCCGCCAACGACCAGACGCCGGTCGGCACGCTCCAGACGCCGACGCAGACCCTCACCGTCGACGCGCCGACGCAGCGCACCGAGGCCGACGAGTTCCGCACGCTCGTGATCGCGCGCCCGAACGGCCAGGTCGTGCGGCTCGGCGACGTCGCCACCGTCACCGACAGCGTGTCCAACACGCGTCAGGGCTCCTGGCTCGACGGGCAGCCCGCAATCGTGCTCGCCGTCCAGCGCCAGCCCGGCGCCAACACCGTGGAGGTGGTGGACGCCATCCGCGCCAAGCTGCCGGAGATCGAGGCGAGCCTGCCGGCCTCCATGCATGTCGAGGTCACCAACGACGCCTCGCGCTCGATCTCGGCAGCGGTGGAGGACGTCCAGTTCACCTTGATGCTGACGATCGCTCTGGTGATCCTCGTGATCTACCTGTTCCTCGGGCGTGTCGCGGCGACGCTGGTGCCGGCCGCCGCCGTGCCGTTGTCGCTGGTCGCGACCTTCGCGGCGATGTACGCGCTCGGCTATTCCGTGGACAACCTGTCGCTGCTGGCCTTGACCCTGTCGGTCGGGCTCGTGGTGGACGATGCCATCGTGATGCTGGAGAACATCGTGCGCCATACCGAGGAGGGCGCGACGCCGATGCAGGGCGCGCTCCAGGGCTCGGGCGAGGTCGCGGGCACGATCGTGTCCATGTCGCTGTCGCTGGTCGCCGTGTTTCTGCCGATCCTCCTGATGGGCGGCGTGGTGGGGCGCGTGCTTCTCGAGTTCGGCATGGTGGTGACGCTGGCGATCCTCGCCTCGGCCGTCGTGTCCCTGACGCTCACGCCGATGCTCGCCGCGCGCCTCCCTCATTCGGGACCGCCGACGCGCGGCCTTGCCTTCCGCTTCGCGCAGGGCTTCGACCGCGTGACGGCCGGCTATGGCCGCGCGGTCGGCTGGTGCCTGCGGCGACAAGGCTTCGTGATCGCGATCTTTCTTCTGTCGTTCGGCGCCTCGGCCTGGCTGATGGCGGACCTGCCGCGCTCCTTCTTTCCGCAGGAGGATACGGGGCTGCTCACGATCTCGACGCAGGGACGCCAGGACATCTCCTATGATGCCATGTCGGCGCTGCAGAGCCAGGCGGCCGCCGCGGTCGCGGCCGACCCGGCGGTTCTCCACGTCACCTCGACGCTCGGCGGCGGTCCCGGCGGCTCGGCCACCAACAGCGGCAACATGTTCGTGCAGCTGCGCGACAAGGCCGAGCGCCCGCCGCTGGAGCGCACGCTCGCCTCGCTGCGCCGCGAGCTTGCGCAGATTCCGGGCCTGCGCTCGTTCCCGACGCCGGTGCAGAGCCTGCGCTTCGGCGGTCGCTCCTCGCAGAGCCAGTACCAGCTCGTGGTGCAGTCGCTGGATGCGGCCGCCGCGCGCGACTGGTCGGGCCGGATCGAGGACAAGCTGCGCGCCGACCGCGCGACGTTCACGGATGTCGCGACCGACCTTCAGGACGACGGCCTCCAGGCCCGCATCGTCGTGGACCGCGACCGGGCCGATGCGCTCGGCATCTCGGCCAGCGACCTTCGCACCGCGCTCGAGGCCGGTTTCGGCACGCTCGCCGTCACGCAGATCCAGTCCACCGGCAACAGCTACGACGTGATCCTCGAGTATCGCGAGGACTTCGGCTGGGACGAGAACGCGCTCAGCGCGATCCGCGTGGCGGGATCGGGCGGCCAGCTCGTGCCGCTGGCGAGCTTTGCCCAGGTGGAGCGCGCGAGCGGTCCGGTCACGGTCAACCAGACGGGGCAGCTGACGTCGGTGACGCTCTCCTTCAACCTGCCTGCCGGCGTGTCGCTCGGCACCGCCACGGCCCGCGTCACCGCGATCGAGAGCGAGATCGGCCTGCCGGCCACCGTGTTCACGACCTATGGCGGCACGGCGCAGGTCTTCCAGCAGGCGACCGGCAATCTCGGCCTCCTGATCGGGGCGGCGGTACTCACGATCTACATCGTGCTCGGGATCCTCTACGAGAGCTTCCTTCATCCCCTGACCATCCTGTCGGGGCTGCCCTCGGCCGCGCTCGGGGCGCTCCTGTCGCTGGAGCTGCTCGGCTTCGATCTGTCGATCATCGCGGTGATCGGCCTTCTGATGCTGATCGGCATCGTGAAGAAGAACGCGATCATGATGATCGACGTGGCGCTGGAGCTGCGCCGCGAAGGCCATCTGAGCGCGGGCGAGGCGATCCGCGAGGCGGCGGTGCGTCGCTTCCGCCCGATCATGATGACGACCTTCTGCGCCCTGATCGGCGCGCTGCCGATCGCCATGGGCACGGGGGCTTCGTCGGAGCTGCGTCAGCCGCTCGGCGTCGCGGTGGTGGGCGGGCTGCTGGTCAGCCAGGTGCTGACGCTCTTCATCACGCCCGTGGTCTTCGTTCAGGTCGAGCGGCTCGGCGGCTGGCTGCGGGGATGGGGCCGGCGGCGCGCGCGGGGTGCCGGGTCGCCCGCAACGGCGGAGCCCCATCCCGGCACCCTGCCGGCCGCGGCCGAGTAGCGCGTCTTCAACGCACGACGCGCGAGATCGCCTCGGCCATGAGATCCAGCGCGCAGGGACGTTGGTCGGCCACCGACAGGATGCGCGGGGCGTCCTCGGACAGGTAGCGCATCGCCGCGTAGCGGCGCAGCACGGGCACCTGCTCCTCCTGCCCGATCGCGGCGATCTCGCTGACGTAAGGGGCATAGAGGCTTTCGTGCTGGACACGCGGCACGAAGGGCGGGTCCACCAGAAGAAGGTCGGCGCCCGCCGCCTCGCTCCAGGCGAGCGTCGCGTCGAGCGCGTCTCCGAAGGCGCCGACGTCGCTGGAGGCCAACGCGTCGCGCACGCCCACCGGCCAGACCACGAGGTCGGGCTTCACCTGCTGGAGGATGCGCCGGATGCTTTGCCCGTCCTCGACCGCGAGACCTGCCGAGGAGACGGCGGCGATCTCGAAGCGCGCGCCCGGGATGCGACGCTCCAGCGCCGCCTCAAGAACGCGATGGGCGGTCGCGCTCGCGTCCATCATCACGACGCGAACGGGACGCCGGTCGGTGATCAGCGTCTCGGTGCGGTCGAGCCCGCCGGTCAGGCGCAGGAACTGGTCGGGGACCTGGCAGGCCGAGCCGACCGCCGGAGCCGCGACGGTTTGCGCGATGGCCGGCTGCGCGACGGACGGCGCGGGCGCCTTCGCCGCGCCGTTGCCGCCGAGCGCGAGGGCCGCCGCTACCGCGCCGGCGACGAGGCCGGCGAAGAGGAGGGGCTTCGCGATCGCTGCCATTCGAGGACTCCCGCAAGACACAACTGGATAAGGATGCCGCCGCCCACCAGAACGCCGTCCGCCGCGACGTCGTTTCCGGTCTGGGTGCGGATCATCTGCCCTAGGATGGCGAGGATCGTTCCCAGCGAGAAGACCGAAAGCGAATGACGCCCGAGCACCACGAAGGGGCGGGCCGCGCGGCTGCGCGCGAGCCACCCCTCCAGCGGCAGGCGCGAGACGACGAGCGCCAGCGCGAGAACGTGGAGGAGGCGCGGCAGGGTCAGGTAGGTCTTGTCGAACTCGAACGCGAAGCGCGGCAGCCAGGACGGGTTCCAGCTGGGCCGGAAGCCGCTGACGATCCAGACAGCGGAGACAAGCACATAGACGAGGGCGGCCGCATCGAGGAGCATGGGCGCGCCGCGAGGCTCTCCGGTCGCGATCCGTTCGCCCACCAGGATGCCGACCACGAACAGGAACTGCCAGGTGAAGGGGTTCAGAAACCACCAGCCGCCCACAGGATAGGTCGGAACGTTCAGCCAGAGAAGCTGGGCTGCGAGATACAAGCTTCCGGACGCCAAGAGCAGCGCCATGCGCCCGAGGCGCACGCGCACGACAAGGAAGACCGGCGCCGCCGCCAGAAGCGCGATGTAGACCGGCAGGATGTTGAGATAGGCCGGCTGGAGGCCGAGCGTCGCCAGCCCCATCAGGCTCTCGACCGTGTCGTTGATCAGGACGTCGAGACTCAGCATCTCGTAGAAGCGCAGGTCGCCTGTGATGGCCACCGTGCGCGCGATCACCGCCGCGCTGAGGATCACGAGCACGATCTGCGCCATGTAGAGCTGGAAGGCGCGCTGCAGGATGCGGAAGGCTCCGGCCATGCCGCGCCCGGCCCGGAACAGCGGCAGGTACACGAACGCCACCGCCACGCCCGCCAGGAGCACGAACACCTCGGTCGCATCCGAGAAGCCGACGTTGCGATGCGTGAAGCGCTCGAAGGCGTTGCCGGGCATGTGGTTCACGAAGATCGTCAGAAGCGCGAGCCCGCGCCAGAAGTCGATCGACAGAACGCGCCGCGTGCCCGGCGTTGGGGAGATGGCATGCGTCATGCTGTTCGTATCCGTCCTCCGTCTAGCGAGACGGACGGGTCAGGCCCCTGATGGCCGCGCGCAACCGCGTGACGGTCGGGCGCAGGTGGTAGATCCGCCGGGCATGCCGACTGTCGAGGGCGCGCAGATGAAGCCCCAGGCGCCACTTGAAGAAGCCCGACACGGTGGGCTGGTCCCGAATGATGGCGACGTAGTCCGCCGCCAGTCGCAGGTAGGTCTCGCGGTTCGCGGCGTATTTGCCCTCCCGCCTCGTCGCGGCCTCGATCGCCTCGCTGAGGAAGATCTCCTGGAAGCGGGGGATGATCATGTCGCGAACGAAGAAGCGGCCCTTGGCCTCGTCGTCGGGGAACATGCCGACGAGCTTGCGGAAGTAGCGAAAGCGCGAGAGCGCCATCTTGGGGCTGTAGGACGTGCTCTCGGAATGGATGCACCAGACCGTGACGGCCTTGGGCGTGAAATGGTTCGTGTAGCCGGCTCGAAAGATGCGCAAAAACAGGTCGTCGTCCTCGTAACCCGTGAACTGCGGGTCGAAGCCGCCGACCGCCTCGAAGGCCTCGCGGGAAACGAGGGCCGCCGAGGGAAGCACGAACATGTCGCCCTTGATCAGGTCGATCACGTCCGTCTTGGGATGCCGGGCGTGATGGGTCACGATGCTCGTGCGCACCACCGACCCGTCTCCCTCGGCCTCGAAAAGCTCCCCATAGACCCAGCCGAAATGGGGATCGTTGCGGGGAACGGCGCGGCTGAGGTCGCGGATATGGTGCCCGAGAAAGAAGTCGTCCTGGTCGAGAAAGCAGATGTAGGGGGCGGTGGTCGATGCGACGCCGGCATTGCGCGCGGCGCCCTGGCCGCCATTCTGCGTGTGCAGAACCCGGAAGCCCAGACGCTCGGCAAGCGCGTCGAGCGCGGCGCCCTCTTCGGCACGCGAGCCGTCGTCCACCACGACGAACTCCGCCGGCGCCGCACTCTGCTCCAGCACGCTGCGCACAGCGCGCTCGATCGTGTCGGAGCCGTTGTAGAACGGAATAACAACGGCAACCGGTAGGGCTGGTCGGGTTGCGAACGCAGGCTTGGCTTTCAGAACATTCTTCCTTGAGGTCTCGAAGCACGGTGCGAACGGGAGGCGGGACGGCACCGACCGGCCGAGGGGAAATCGAAGGACTAAGGGAGAATCATAGTACGGTACAATTATGAAATGCAGTCTTGCGGGCAGATCGGCCGACTTGTCCACCAAGGGTTGTAAGGTTGACGCGGGGGCCCAGCCCGCCGAAACAGGGTGGGCCGGACGGGAGGCGTCCGCGGATCGCAGGGAGGAATCGGATGGCCGACGAGAAGCGCAGGAGCGGCATCCGCTTCACACCCGCCGAGGCGCTCGCCTTCCATGCCGAAGGGCGTCCGGGCAAGCTGGAAGTCCAGCCGACCAAGCCGATGGCGACCCAGCGCGACCTGTCGCTGGCGTATTCGCCGGGCGTCGCCGTGCCGGTGCTCGCCATCGCGGAGGACCCCGCCAAGGCCTTCGACTACACGACGCGCGGCAACATGGTGGCCGTGATCTCGAACGGCACCGCGATCCTCGGGCTCGGAAACTTGGGCGCGCTCGCCTCCAAGCCCGTGATGGAGGGCAAGGCCGTCCTCTTCAAGCGCTTCGCCGACGTCGATTCCATCGACCTCGAGCTCGACACCGAGGACCCTGACACGTTCATCGAGGCCGTGCGCTATCTCGGCCCCTCGTTCGGCGGCATCAACCTCGAGGACATCAAGGCCCCCGAGTGCTTCATCATCGAGCAGCGCCTGCGCGAGCTGATGGACATCCCGGTCTTCCACGACGACCAGCACGGCACCGCCATCATCGCGGCCGCCGGCATCATCAACGCCCTGCACCTGACGGGCCGCGACATCCGCGACATCAAGCTCGTGTGCAACGGGGCGGGCGCGGCCGGCATCGCCTGCATCGAGCTCGTGAAGGCCATGGGCGTGCCGCACGACAACGTCATCCTGTGCGACACGAAAGGGGTCATCTTTCAGGGGCGCACGGAAGGCATGAACCAGTGGAAGTCGGCCCATGCCGCGCGCACCGACGCGCGCACGCTGGCCGACGCGATGGCGGGGGCCGACGTCTTCTTCGGCGTCTCGGCCAAGGGCGCGCTCTCGGCCGAGATGGTGCGCTCCATGGCGCCCAACCCGATCATCTTCGCCATGGCCAACCCCGATCCCGAGATCACGCCGGAGGAGGCCCACGCCATCCGCGACGACGCGATCGTGGCGACGGGGCGCTCGGACTATCCCAACCAGGTCAACAACGTCCTCGGCTTCCCCTACATCTTCCGCGGCGCGCTGGACGTGCGCGCCACGCAGATCAACGACGCCATGAAGATCGCGGCGGCCCAGGCGCTGGCCGACCTTGCCCGCGAGGACGTGCCGGACGCCGTCGCCTCGGCCTACAAGGGCGCGGGGCGACCCCGCTTCGGACGCGACTACATCATCCCCGCGCCCTTCGATCCGCGCCTCATCACCCACGTGCCCGAGGCGGTGGCGCGCGCTGCGATGGAGTCGGGCGTGGCGCGGGCCGAGATCGCGGACTGGGACCGCTACCGCAACCAGCTCGCCTCGCGGCGCGACCCGACGGCCGGCACGTTCCAGAACCTCTTCGCGCAGCTGCGCCAGCGCCCGCGCCGCGTGGTGTTCGCGGAAGGCGAGGAGGCGCAGGTGATCCGCGCCGCCGCCTCCTATGTCGCGCAGGGGCTCGGCCGGGCCGTTCTCGTCGGGCGCGAGGATGCCGTGCGCGAGGCCGCGCGCGAGGCCGGCGTCGAGCTGCGCGAGGGGCTGGAGATCGTCAACGCGCGCCTTTCGACGCGCAACGACCGCTACTCCGAGTATCTCTACAAGCGCCTGCAGCGCCATGGCTACCTGCAGCGCGACTGCCACCGCCTGATCAACACCGACCGCAACCACTTCGCCGCCGCGATGGTCGCGCTGGGCGACGCCGACGCCATGGTGTCGGGCCTCACGCGCAACTACTCCGTCGTGCTGGAGGACGTGCGCCACGTCTTCGACGAGCGCGCCGGCGAGAGCGTGATGGGCGTCTCGATCGTGATCGCCAAGGGGCGCACGACCTTCGTGGCCGACACCGCCGTCCACGCCATGCCGTCCGCCGACGAGCTCGCCCAGATCGCGCGCCAGGCCGCCGGCTTCGCCAAGCGCCTCGGCCACGAGCCGCGCGTCGCCTTCCTCGCCCACTCCACGTTCGGCCACCCGCCGTCCGAGCGCTCCGAGCGCGTGCGCGAGGCGGTGCAGATCCTGGAGCGGCAGGGCGCGGACTTCGAGTTCGACGGCGAGATGGCGGCCGACGTCGCGCTCAATCCGGAGCTGATGGCGCTCTACCCCTTCTGCCGCCTCACCGGCCCCGCCAACGTCCTCGTCATGCCCGCCTTCCACTCCGCCTCGATCGGCACGAAGATGGTGCAGGAGCTCGGCGGCTCGACCGTGATCGGTCCGGTCCTGATCGGCTTCGACAAGGCGGTGCAGATCGTCAACCTCGGCGCGCGCGACACCGACATCCTCAACATGGCCGCGTTCGCCGCGTTCTCGGCCGGGGAATGAGCGAGGCCGCGGCAGGAGAGGGCGGCGAGGCCGCCGGCTGGCGCCTCGATCCCGCCCTGCCGCTCGGCGAGGCCGTGTACCGGGCCCTGCGCGACGCGTTGCACGACGGGCGTCTCAAGCCGGGCGATCGCCTGCGCGAGGAGGAGATCGCGCGCCGCCTCTCGGTCAGCCGCACGCCCGTGCGCGAGAGCTTCAACCGGTTGCTCGCCAAGCGCTTCGTGGAGCCGGCGGGCGGGCGCGGCCTCCTGGTTCGCCGGCTCGACGCCGCCGAGGTGATGGAGCTCTACGTGATGCGAGAGATCCTGGAAGGGGCGGCCGCGCGTCTCGCTTCGCGCCAGGCCTCGGAGATGGAGATCGAGACGTTGCGCGACCTCGAAGCGCTGTTCGAGGAGGCCGCAACGGAAGACGCACGGGCCCGCGCCAACCACGCGCTGCACGATGCGATCGCCCGGGTCGCGCGCAACCGCTACCTCGATGCCAGCCTCGAGGAGCTCAAGGACGCGCTGCCGCTTCTCGGCCGCACGACCTTTTCGGTGCCGACGCGCCCGGATGCGGCGGCGGCCGAGCATCGCCTTGTGGTGGAGGCGATCGCCCGGCGCGACGCGGACGCGGCGGAGGTTGCGGCGCGCGCCCACATCCGTGGCGCGCTGCGCGCGCGGCTCGTCGTGATGCGCGAAGGCTAGACGCTACTGCGTCAGGCCGATCGCGCGCAGCGTCTCGGCGACCTTCTGCTGCTCGGCGTCGAGGAAGGGGGCGAACTCGGCCTGCGGCTGGTACATGTCGACCCAGCCCCGCTTGGTGAGTTCGTCCTGCCAAGCCGGGCTCTTGGCCATCGCGTCCACCGCCTGCGCCAGCGCGGTTCGCTCTGCCTCCGGCACGTTCGCGCCCACCATTAGGCCGCGCCAGTTGAGAAGCGACACGTCGAGGCCCGACTCCTTGAGCGTCGGCACGTCGGGATAGGCGGGGAGGCGCTCGTCGGACGAGACGGCGAGCGGGCGCAGCGCGCCGGACTCGATCTGCGGCGCGAACTCGGCGACGCCGTTGATGCCCGCCGTCACGAAGCCGCCCATGATCGAGGCGAGCGACTCGCCGCCACCGGAATGGGCGATGTAGTTGACGCTCGTGGGATCGACGCCGGCCGCCTGCGCGACGAGACCGACCAGCATGTGGTCCGTCCCGCCTGCCGAGCCGCCGCCCCAGGACACGGCGCCGGGATCGGCCTTCAGCTGCTCCACGAGCTGTCCGATCGACTGGATCGGCGAGGCGGCGGGCACGGCGATCATCTCCCATTCGCCGGTCAGGCGCGCGAGCGGCGTGACCTGGTCCAGCGTCACGGCCGACTTGTTGGTCAACACGCCGCCCACCATGATGAGGCCGCTCACGAGGATGGTGTCGGGGCTCGCCGAACTTTCGGCCACGAAGCGCGCCAGCCCGATCGTGCCACCCGCGCCCGTCACGTTCACGACCTGGACGCTCGGCACGACGTCCGCTCCCTCCAGCGCGGCCTGCATGGCGCGCGCGGTCTGGTCCCAACCGCCGCCCGGCGCGGCCGGGGCCACCAGCGTCAGGCTGGCGGGGGCCTGCGCCAGTGCCGCCGGAGCCGAACCGAGCGACAGGACGAGGGCGGCGGCCGCCAGGCGGCCGAAGCGGCGGCGATGGATCGTGAAGGGCATCGGGGTCTCCTCCCAGAGGCGCGCCGCGGAAGGGCGCGGGTGTCGGCCGGCCTCCCGGACCGACCACTCGACGCTATTGTATGTCATTGCATCCTTTTGTATGCAATACCGAAGCCTTGGCGAAATCGGGAGATGGACATGCATGACGATCGGGTGGACGTGGTGGTGGTGGGCTCCGGCAACGCGGCGCTTTGCGCGGCGATCGCCGCGCGCGAGTCCGGAGCGCGGGTGCTGGTCCTTGAAAAGGCCCCGGCCGACATGGCGGGCGGCAACTCGAAGTACACCGCCGGCGCCATGCGCTTCGTCTACCGCGGCAACGGCGACCTGATCCCGCTCCTGCGCGACCCCGCCGACCCGCGCCTCGAACGCACGGACTTCGGCAGCTACACGGCCGAGACGTTCGGCGCCGACCTTCTCGGCTTCAACGACGGGCGGCCGCTCAGCCGCGAGCAGCAGGCCCTGATCGAGGGCTCCTACGACGCGCTGCGCTGGCTCGCCTCGCACGACGTCAAGTTCGAGCCGATCTACGCGCGCCAGAGCTTCGAGAAGGACGGACGCTTCGTGTTCTGGGGCGGTTTGACCTTGGCCGCACAGCACGAGGGCGTCGGTCTCGTGGAGGCGGAGCTGACCGCCTTCCTGCGCTTGGGCGGCGAGATCCGCTACGAGCATGCTGTCACCGACCTTCTCACCGAGGGCAACACGGTGCGCGGCGTCCGCTTCGAGACCGCGTCCGGCGAGACCGGCGAGATACGGGCCGGCGCGGTGGTGCTCGGCTCGGGCGGCTTCGAGGCCAACCGCGAGATGCGCCGGCGCTACATGGGCGAGAACATGGCGGCCGCCCGCGTGCGCGGCACGCCCTTCAACACCGGCATCGGCCTTCAACTGGCCTTCGCGCAAGGGGCCGAGCCGCACGGGCTCTACGAGAACGGCCACGCGACGCCCATGGACCTCCACACGCCCGAATACGGCAACCTCGATCTGCCCCACGACGAGCGCAAGCACTACCGGAAGATCTGCTACTTCCTCGGCGTCATGGTGAACGCGCGCGGCGAGCGCTTCGTCGACGAGGGCCGCGACTTCCGCAACTACACCTACGCGCAGTTCGGTCGCGCCGTCCTGGAACAGCCCGGCCACGTCGCCTGGCAGATCTTCGACGCCAAGGTCGATCCGCTCCTCTACGCCGAGTACCGTTTCCACGACGCCCACTTCGTGGAGGCCGAAACGCTGGACGCCCTGATCGAGAAGCTCGACGGCGTCGAGGACAAGGCGAAGCTCCGCCAGACCCTTGCGATCTACAACGCGGCGGTCGACGACAGCGTGCCCTTCGATCCGACCGTCAAGGACGGACGCGGCACCAAGGGTCTCGCACTCCCGAAGTCCAACTGGGCCCAGCGCCTCGACCAGGGACCCTTCAAGGCCTACCCGGTCACCGGCGGCATCACCTTCACCTATGGTGGCCTTCAGGTCGGCGAGACCGGCGGCGTGGTCCATGCCGAGGGCCATGAGATCCCCGGCCTCTACGCCTGCGGCGAACTCGTCGGCGGCGTCTTCTTCAACGGCTATCCCGGCGGCTCCGGCCTGACGTCGGGCGCCGTGTTCGGCCGCCGCGCCGGCACCGGTGCCGCCCGCTTCGCCGGCATGGGCACGGAGGCGGCGGCCGCCTGAGGCCAGGACGGGGGCTCCGCCCCTCGACCCCGGCCTGGGCGAGCCACGGGTCTCGCCCGTCCACGGGACGGGAATGATTCCCCTGCGCCCCTTTCGTTGGGACATGTCACCAATGAAAAGAAGGGTCCGGGAATTCCTTCCCGGACGGGGATCGGGGCAGTCGCCCCGCCAGGACTCGGCCGTCGCTACGCCGCCTGCGCCAGCGCGGTGCGCTTCGTCAGCCCGCGCTGGAGGGCGATGAAGCCGAACAGGAGGATGCCGATGGCGATCTTGGTCCACCAGGACGAAAGGGTGCCGTCGAAGACGATGTAGGTCTGGATCAGGCCGGAGATGAGGATGCCGACGAAGGTGCCGGCGACGAAGCCGACGCCACCGGTCAGCAGCGTTCCCCCGATCACGACGGCGGCGATGGCGTCGAGCTCGACGCCGACGGTCGCGAGCGAGTAGCCGGACGAGGTGTAGAGGGCGAAGACGACGCCGGCGACGCCCGCCAGAAGGCTCGACAGGGCGTAGATGCCGATGGTGGTGCGGGCGACGGGCACGCCCATGAGCTCGGCCGAGTTGCGGTCGCCGCCGAGCGCGTAGACGTAGGTGCCGAAGCGCGTGCGGTGGGCAACGA
Organism: Aureimonas jatrophae; assembly: GCF_900104035.1. Taxonomy (GTDB): domain Bacteria; phylum Pseudomonadota; class Alphaproteobacteria; order Rhizobiales; family Rhizobiaceae; genus Aureimonas; species Aureimonas jatrophae. Next base: position 177,361 of record NZ_FNIT01000002.1, read on the forward strand.
GGATGCCGAGCGCGAAGACCGCGAGCATCACCATGGCGACGAAGCTGAGGCGCCCGCCACCGGGCATGCGCCAGTAGATGGACTGCAGCGCATCGAAGGCGGGGTTCGAGATCGGCACGGCCTCGGTGGTGAGGAGGTAGCAACCGCCGCGCGCCAGGAACATGCCGGCCAGCGTCACGATGAAGGGCGGCGTCTGGAGGTAGTGGATCATCGCGCCCATAAGCGCGCCGAACAAGGTCGCGATCACGAGGATTGCGGCGATCATGGCGTAGGGCGGGTAACCGTCGCGCATGGTCACGGCAAGAAAGACGCCGGTGAAGGCGACCACCGAGCCGACCGACAGGTCGATGCCGCCCGACAGGATCACGAAGGTCATGCCGACCGCGATGATACCGAGAAAGGCGTTGTCGGTGAGGAGGTTGGCGACGACGCGCGTCGACAGGATCGCCGGGAACTGGAGCGAGGACAGCGCGAAGGCGAGCGCGAAGACGCCGAGCGTGACGAGAAGGGGCAGGAAGCGGGCGTTCATCGGATGCGGGCTCCGGCGGCGGGCGCCTGGGCAGCCGGCGGCGTCGTGGTGGGCGCGTCCCGGCGACGCGAACGGCGCAGGAACTGGGTGAGCCCGCCCACGGCCGGCGACTGTACGATCAGGATCAGCGCGATCAGGGCGGCCTTCAGGATGAGGTTCATCTCCGGCGGGAAGCCCGACAGGAGGATGCCGGTGTTCATAGCCTGGATCACGAGCGCGCCGACCAAGGACAGGAGGATCGAGAAGCGCCCGCCCATGAGCGAGGTGCCGCCGATCACGACGGCGAGGATGGCGTCGAGCTCGAGCCAGAGGCCGGCATTGTTGGCGTCGGCGCCGCGGATGTCGGCGGCGGCGATGACGCCGGCGACCGAGGCGCAGAGGCCGGACGCGACGTAGGCCAGCGCGACGGTCGCCTTGGCGTCGACCCCCGCCAGCGCCGAGGCGCGGCGGTTGATGCCGACCGCCTCAATCAGAAGCCCCAGCGCGGTGCGCCGCACGAGGAGCGTCGCCCCGAAGGCCACGATCAGCGCGATCCAGACCGGCATGGGCAAACCGAGAAAGGCGCCGCTGCCGATGAAGAAGAGCACGGGATCGTTGAAGGTGACGATGGTGCCGGAGGTCACGAGCTGCGCGATGCCGCGCCCCGCCACCATCAGGATCAGCGTCGCGATGATGGGCTGGATGTCGAGCACGGCGACGAGAAAGCCGTTCCACAGACCGCACGCGAGGCCGACGCCGAGGGCCGCCACGAGAACGACGGCCGGCGGGTATCCCGCGACGGTGAGGGTCGCGGCGACCGCGCCGGCGATCGCCATGGTGGCGCCCACCGACAGATCGACGCCCTTGGTCGCGATCACCAGCGTCATGCCGACGGCGAGCAGCATCACCGGCGCGCCGCGGTTCAGGACGTCGATCAGCGGGCCGTAAAGACGGCCGTCGCGCGTGGCGAGGTCGAAGAAGCCGGGAAAGACGATCCAGTTGGCGAGAAGAACGAGGAGGAGCGCCCCGATCTGGGGCGCGGCGCGGCGGAGCGTCATGCGGCCTCCTTCGAGGAGCCGGATGCGATCAGGCCCATGATCGCGTCGGGCGAGACGGCGGCGCCCTCGATGTCGCCGACGTGGCGGCGGTCGCGCAGGACGCGCACGCGGTCGGAATAGACCGCGATCTCCTCGAGCTCCGAGGAGATGACGAGCATGGCCATGCCGTCGCGGCAGAGGTCTTCGATCAGGCGCACGATCTCGGCATGGGCGCCGACGTCGATGCCGCGCGTCGGCTCGTCGAGGATCAGGAAGCTCGGCTCGGTGGCGAGCCAGCGGGCGAGGATCGCCTTCTGCTGGTTGCCGCCCGAGAGCAGCCGGATCGGCTTCTCGATGTCGGTGGTGCGGATGTCGAGCGCCTTCACGAAGCGCTCGGCGATGCGCACCTGCTCGCGCATGGGCAGCGGCTTGCGCCAGCCCTGGCGGGCCTGGAGCGCGAGGATGATGTTCTCGCGCACCGACAGGTCGCCGACGATGCCCTCGACCTTGCGCTCCTCGGGGCAGTAGCCGAAGCCGAGGCGAATGGCGGTGCGCGGGTTCTGGATGCGCACCGGCTTGCCGTCCACGAAGGCGCGGCCCTCGTCGGCGCGCATGGCGCCGAACACGAGGCGCGCGGTCTCGGTGCGGCCCGAGCCCAAGAGGCCCGCGACGCCCACCGCCTCGCCGGGATGGACCGACAGGTCGAAGGGCTCGATCTCGCGACGGCGGCCGTAGCGCTCGAAGCGCACGCGCGGCTCGCCGGTGCGCGCCTCGGCCGGGCCGGCGGGCGCGTGGGCGACGGCCTCGCGCAGCTCGCGGCCCAGCATCAGGGATACGATCTCGGCGGTTGAGGTCTGGGTGATCGCGCGCTCGCCGACGAGCTTGCCGTTGCGCAGGACGGTGGCCCGGTCGCAGACCGCGAAGACCTGGTCGAGGAAGTGGGTGACGAAGAGGATGGCCAGGCCCCGGTCGCGCAGCGCGCGCATGGCCGTGAACAGCGTTTCCACCTCGGCGGCGTCGAGGCTCGCGGTCGGCTCGTCGAGGATCAGCACCTTGCCCGACACGTCCACGGCCCGCACGATCGCGACCAGCTGCTGGATCGCGACCGACAGCGTGCCGAGCGTGGCACCCGGGTCGATATGGCCGAGTCCGTGCTCGGCGAGCAGCGCTTTGGCCTGCCGGCGCATCAGGTCGGTGCGCGTCAGCCCCGCCCAGGTCGGCTGACGGCCGAGGTAGAGGTTTTCGGCGACCGAGAGGTTCGGCAGGAGGTTGACCTCCTGATAGACGGTGCCGATGCCGAGCGACTGCGCCTCGCGGCTGTCGGCGGGGTCGATGTCGCGGCCCTCGAGCTGCGCCGTGCCGCCGTCGCGCCGGTAGATGCCGGTCAGCGTCTTGATGAGGGTGGACTTGCCTGCGCCGTTCTCGCCGAGCAGCGCGTGGATCTCGCCAGCGCGAAGGGTCAGGTCGACTCCGTCGAGAGCGCGGATGCCGACGAACGCCTTGGTCAGGCCGCGGATCGCAAGAAGCGGTGGGGACATGGCGGGCACCTGAGAACAAAGGGCGCCTCGCCCGAGGGCAGAGGCAGAGGCAGTTCCGCCGGGCCGGGAGCATGGCTCCCGGCCCGGCGGAACGGATCGGTCAGGACGGCCGATGGCTCAGTAGCCCATGCCCTTCTTGGCTTCCATGACGCCCTTCGGGTCGTCGGCCTGCGTGTAGAGCTTGGATTCCGTCTGGATCCACTTCGGCGGCTCCTTGCCGTCCTTCTTGTAGGCTTCCAGCGCGTCGAAGGCGGGGCCCGCCATGTTGGGCGTCAGCTCGACCGTGGCGTTGGCCTCGCCGTTCGCCATCGCCTGGAAGATGTCGGGCACGGCGTCGATCGAGACCACCATGATGTCGGTGCCGGGCTTCAGGCCGGCTTCCTTGATGGCCTGGATGGCGCCCACCGCCATGTCGTCGTTGTGGGCGTAGACCGCGCAGATGTCCTTGCCGCCGTTCTCGGCCTTGATGAAGCTCTCCATCACTTCCTTACCCTTGGTGCGGGTGAAGTCGCCGGTCTGCGACCGGGCGAGGGTGATGTTGCTCTTGCCGGCGATCGCCTCCTCGAAGCCCTTCTTGCGGGCGATGGCGGGCGAGGAGCCCGTGGTGCCCTGGAGCTCGACGACCTTGCAGGGCTTGGAGCCGACTTGGCCGACGAGGTAGTCGCCCGCCACCTTGCCCTCGTGGACCTGGTCCGAGGTCACGGCCGTCAGGTAGAGCGAGTCGTCCTTGGTCTCGATGTTGCGGTCGAGCAGGACCACCGGGATGTCGGCGTCCTTGGCCTCTTCCAGAACCTGGTCCCAGCCCGTGGCGACGACCGGCGCGAGCAGGATCGCGTCCACGCCCTGCGCCACGAAGGAGCGGATCGCCTTGATCTGGTTCTCCTGCTTCTGCTGCGCGTCGGCGAACTTCAGGTCGATGCCGCGCTTCTTGGCCTCCTCGCGCGTGACCGAGGTCTCGGCGGCGCGCCAGCCGGACTCCGAGCCGACCTGCGAGAAGCCGACCGTCATGCCGCTCTGGGCAAGCACCGGCGAGGCGAGAAGGGTCGCGAGCGCGAGGCCGGCGAGCGTGGAGCGAATGCGCATGAGATGAAGACCTCCCGAAAAGCCGACGTTCACCGACCGGGCGGCCCTCCCGAGGCCCCGGCCGGCACGTTCACGAAGCGCCGGCGACCACCCGCACGTTTGAGCGGGAATAACTCATACAAAAGCCGAGAGCACGATTCTGTCAACTCCCCTGACGGTCGCTTCGCACCGCAACCTCCGCGCACGGGTGATTCATCTGCGGCGCTCCGCTTCGGCCGCCCTATCTGGAGCCGCAACCCCAAGCGGAGCGCCCGATGCTGAACCTCTGGTACAAGAACGCCGTGATCTACTGCGTGGACGTCGAGACCTTTCAGGACTCCGACGGCGACGGCATCGGCGACTTCCAGGGGCTGATCTCGCGGCTCGACCATATCGAGGCGCTGGGGGCGACCTGCATCTGGCTCCTGCCCTTCTACCCCAGTCCCAACAAGGACAACGGCTACGACGTCGCCGACTATTACGGCGTCGACCCGCGCTACGGCACGCTCGGCGACTTCGTGGAGTTCACGCACGCCGCGCACGAGCGGGGTCTGCGCGTCCTGGTCGACCTCGTGGTGAACCATTCCTCGATCGACCATCCTTGGTTCGAGCTGAGCGCCCAGCGCCATCCGAAATACGAGGACTGGTACGTCTGGCGGAAGGAGAAGCCCGCCGACGCGGAGAAGGGCGTCATCTTTCCCGGCGTGCAGGAGTCGACCTGGACCTACGACCGGACGCGCCGGGAGTACTACTTCCACCGCTTCTACAAGCATCAGGCCGATCTCAACATCGCCAACCCGGCCGTGCGCGAGGAGATCGAGCGCATCGTCGGCTACTGGCTGGCGCTCGGCGTGTCGGGCTTTCGCATGGACGCCGTGCCCTTCATGCTGGAGGACCTGTCGGAGGCCCATTCGGGGTGGGAGCCGCACCGCTACCTGTCGGAGCTGCAGACCTTCGCCTCCTGGCGGCGGGCCGAGGCGATCCTGCTGGCCGAGGCCAACATCGAGATGCGGGAGGCGGACAGCTATTTCGGCACCGGAGACCGGCTCCACGTGATCTTCAACTTCCCCCTGAACCAGAAGCTCTTCCTGGGTCTGGCCCGCAAGGACGCGGCGCCGGTCGCGGACTTTCTCGAGGCGCTTCCCGAGATACCGGCGGTGGCGCAATGGGCGACCTTCCTGCGCAACCACGACGAGATCGACCTCGGGCGCCTCGAAGACGACGAGCGCGAGGAGGTCTTCGCCGCCTTCGGTCCCGAGAAGGACATGCAGCTCTACGAGCGGGGCCTCAGGCGGCGTCTGGCGCCCATGCTCGGCGGCGACCCGGCCCGTCTTGCCATGGCCTTTTCGATCATGCTGGCGCTGCCGGGCACGCCGGTGATCTGGTACGGCGACGAGATCGGCATGGGCGAGGACCTGGAACTGCCCGAGCGCCATCCCGTGCGCACGCCCATGCAGTGGGACGGCACGGCGAACGGCGGCTTCTCGGCAGCGGACCGCAAGGCGTGCGTGCGCCCGCCCGTCACCGGCGATCCGCTCGGCTTCGAGCGCACCAACGCCGAGGCGCAGCGCCTCGATCCGGCCTCGCTCCTGTCCACCGTGCGCCGCCTGATCCGCGCGCGGCGCGAGGCGGTGGAGATCGGCTGGGCTCGGGCCGAGCCGCTCGACCTCGGCACCTCAGCGGTGCTGGGTCTGCGCTCGCGCTGGCGCGGCGGCGAGGTCGTCACGCTGCACAACCTCTCCGACGCGCCGGTCCGCATCACGTGGCCGAAGGGCGTCGCCCGCACGAAGCTCCATCCGCTGATCGAGGAGGGGGCCGCGCTCCTTGGCGAACAGTCGCCCGAGCTCGGCCCCTACGGTTTCGCCTGGTTCCGCGTGAAACCCTGACGCCGCCCCGCGCGCCGCCGGCGAGCGCTCACGCGCCGCCGGCGAGCGCTCACGCGCCACCGGTGACCTCGACCTCGTCCAGCACCTCGTCCTCCTCGGCCTCCAACGCGGGCGCTTCGGATGGCTCGAGGCCGAACCGGGCGGCGACGTCCGGCGCATAGCGCAGGAGGTCGGGCCGCAGGCGCAGGAGCGCGAGGTCCTTGGCCTTGGCCTCCAGCATGACGTCGAACCGGAGCCCTTCCGCCTCGCGCATGAAGGTCGCGAACTCGAACGGGTTGCAGAAGTCGGCATGGCCCGTGAAGACCGGCGCGACGTGGCGGACCGTCTTCTTCTTGGTCTTCTTGTCGACGCGCACCTGCTCGCGCAGCTCGGTGCGGGGCGAGGAGAAGTGGATCTTCGGCTGCTGGTCGTCCGGCCAGGTCCTGAGGATGGCGGCCAGCGTGTCGCGCACCGGCACCTGGCCGGGATTGAGGCACCAGTGGTGCTGGTAGTCGAAGATGCAGCGCACGCCCGTGCGATCGTGGATCCACAGGACGTCGGCGGCCGAAAAGCGCAGGTCGTCGTGTTCTAGAACGAGGCGGCGTCGAACGGGCTCGGGCAGCGTGTGCCACGTCTCGACCCAGCGCTCGCGCGAGGCGGGCACGTCGCCGTAGGTGCCGCCGACATGAATCACCAGCACGGCCTCGGGCGGCTGCTCCATGAGATCCAGCATCTCGGCCTGAGACACGAGGTCGGCGATCGACTTCTGGACGAGCTTGGGGTCGGGGCTGTTGAGGACGATGAACTGCGAGGGGTGGAAGGAAAGGCGGATGCCGAGGCGCCGCGCCTTGGCGCCGAAGCTGGCCAGCTCGGCCTTCGAGTCCTGCACCATCGAGTGGAACTGCGGCATGTCGGGATGGGTCGCGTAGGGCGCGATGTCCGACGACATGCGGTACATGCGGATGTCGTGCTTATCGAGGTGATCGAGGATGGCGTCGAGATAGCCGAGCGACACGGTGAGGTGCGGCTCGCTTGCCGCCCGGCGCGCGTCGTTGCTCTTCAGGTCGTCGCGCGCCATCACCTTGACGGGAAAGCCGAGGCGCGAGGGGGCGGGGGTGACGAGCTTCATGCCGCGGCCTCCAGCTCGGGTCCGAAGCCGATCGCATGGACGAAGTGGTTCCAGTCGGCCAGGCGCAGGGCGCCGCCGGAGGCCAGACGATGGCCGTTGCCGTATTCCTCGCCTGCGCCGGGCGGCCGGTGCTCGGCCAGAAACGCGATGAGATCGCGATCCTCGCCCGTGCGGGCGGCAAAATGCACCCAGCCCTCGCGATAGCCGAAGTTGGCCGCGATCACGATGCGGTCCCTGATGCGCGTGCGCCAGGCCTGGGCGACCAGCGGATGGATCTGGCAGGGCGACGAGAAGGGGATCAGCGCCACCTCGGCCGAGACCTTGGGGCCGATCTTGCGCGCCGCATCGAGCGCTGCCTTGACCTCCTCCTTGGCCTGGAGAAGCGCCGCGGTCTCCGCATGCGCGCCCGACAGGACGGCCTTGGCGCCGTCCGCCTTGAGAAGCAGGCCCAGGGCGGCGGAGGCGTCGCCGCTTGCCGTGCGGCGCGGAGCGTTGACGAGCGAGACGGCCTTGCGCAGCGCCGTGATGCCCAAGGCTCGCGCCTCCTCCATCTCGGGGAAGCCGTCCTCGTCCGCCATGTCGCCGATCAGGCCGATCGCGGCGAGCCACAGGAGGTCGCCCGTCTCGACGCCGATCGCCTTCGCGCAGCGATAGGCGAGAAGCGACGAGGTCGGGATCGGGTCGTCCTCGATCCCCGACACGACGCAGGCATGGGTCGGCACGCCGGTCGGCACATGATGGTCGATCAGAACGGTGGGGAGCCCAAGGTCGGGCAGGCGGCTCGACACGCCGAGGTCGGTGACGACGAGGCCCGTCATCGCCCGGCCGCGCAGCTCGTCCAGGAATGCGTCGGAATAGGCGTTCTCGCCCTTGCCGACGATGCGCGTCGACGGCTCGGTGCCGAGGCGCTGCAACGTCTTCACGAGGATCGCGCCGGCCGACAGCCCGTCGGCGTCGTTGTGGCAGGCGACCAGCGGCGCGGGGCCGAGCGCCAGTGCGGCCTCGGCAAAGGCCTCGGGCGGTTGCAGGCCGGAAAAGATGCTCATGCTGCGGGTCCCCTGACTGTCAGGGTGCCAACGCACGGACGCGTCGATCCGATCCCCCGCGCCCGTGCGGCATGATGCGATCCGCTTCAGCGACCCGCGTCGGTCTCCGCGCCGCCGTCCGGGATCCGGCGCAGTGCCTCCTGCAACTCGTCCTCCTGCGACTGTTGCGCGGCTTGGTCGGCGTCGCGGTCCTGGTTGTCGGCCTGGTCCTGCTGGTTGTCGAAGCGGTCGGTCGGAATGCGGCTCATGATAGCTCTCCTGGATGCGTCTGGTCCGCCGGTCCAACGATCGGCCGCCGCGTTCGTTCAGCCACCGGCACCGTTTGACGCGGGCGCCGGGAGGCGCTTCAAGGCGACCGTCCCCTTGGCGGAGCCCTCCCATGCAAGTCTTCGACGGCCACAACGACATCCTCCTGCGCATCCATCTCGACGAGACGGGAGAGGCGTTCCGGCAGTTTCTGGAGGGAGGGTCGGACGCCCATATCGATCTCGAAAAGGCGCGCGCGGGCGGGCTGGCCGGCGGGCTCTTCGCGGTCTTTCCGCCCTCGCCCTGGGGCGGCTCGGGCGGTGCGCCCGATCCGATGCGCCGCGCGCCCTACGACTTAGCCCTCCCGGCGCCGCTCGCCCATCCCTTCGGGCTCGACAGTACCGTCTCGATGATCTCGATCCTCCTGCGTCTGGAGCGCGCGTCGGGCGGGCGCCTCGCGGTCTGCCGGACCGTCGCCGAGATCGAGGCGGTGATGGCGCGCGGGAGCCTGGCCGCCATGCTCCACATCGAGGGCGCCGAGGCGATCGACCCGGATCTGCGGATGCTCGACGTGCTCCACGCCGCGGGCCTGCGCTCGATCGGCATGGTGTGGAGCCGGCACAACCACTTCGGCCACGGCGTGCCGATGCGCTTTCCCTCCTCGCCCGACACCGGGCCGGGCCTCACCGAGGCCGGCCGGAGGCTGGTCAAGCGCTGCAACGAACTCGGGATCCTCCTCGACCTGTCGCATCTCAACGAGGCGGGCTTCTGGGAGGTGGCGAAGCTCTCCGACGCCCCGCTCGTCGCCACCCATTCCAACGTCCACCGCCTGTGCACGGTGAGCCGCAACCTCACCGACCGGCAGCTCGACGCGGTCGCGCGCTCACGCGGGCTGGTGGGCCTTAACTTCGCCACCGCCTTCCTGCGCGAGGACGGGCACATGGACGCCGACACGCCGCTCGACACCATGCGCCGCCACCTCGACGCGATGCTCGAGCATCTGGGCGAGGGGGGCGTGGCGCTCGGCTCCGACTTCGACGGCGCGACGATTCCCAAGGCCATCGGCTCGTCCGCCGGCCTCCCGCGTCTCTTCGAGCACCTGTCGCAGGCGGGCTACGGCGACGCGCTGCTCGAGCGCATCGCCTGGCGCAACTGGATGGACGTCCTTCGCCGAACCTTCCATGAGACGTCCACAGCTGACGCGCAATGAGGCTTGCCCCTTTCTTGGGCTTCCCATAGCCTTTCCAAAGTCCGGCGCGCGGTGCGCCGGCTTTCAGGCCGTGCCGCTCGGGAAAGGGTTTCCATCTTGCTCCACATCCGCTCGTTCACCACGCGGCTTCTGGCCGGCACGATCATCCTCGCCGGCCTCTCGGCCCCCGCGCTCGCCGCCACCCCGGCCGACACGCTGGTGATCGCCAACACGATCGACGACCTGAAGGTGCTGGATCCCGCCGAAAGCTTCGAATTCTCGGGCGGCGACGCGATCAACAATATCTACCGCAAGCTGGTCGAGCTCGATCCCAAGACCCTGAAGCCCACGCCGGGCGTCGCGGCGAGCTGGAGCGTGGGCGGCGACGGACGCGTCTTCACCTTCAAGATCGCGCCGAACCAGCGGTTCGCCTCCGGCAATCCCGTGACGGCCGACGACGTCGTCTTCTCGCTGCGCCGCGTCGTGAAGCTCGACAAGACGCCGAGCTTCATCATCTCGCAGTTCGGCCTGACCAAGGACAACGCGGACCAGACCATCCGCAAGGTCGACGACACGACCGTCGAGATCCAGACCGACAAGCCCTACGCCCCGACCTTCCTCTACAACGCGCTCACCGCCGACGTCGCCTCGATCGTCGACATGAAGACCGTGATGGAGAACGAGAGCGGCGGCGACATGGGCAACGAGTGGCTGAAGACCCACTCGGCGGGCTCGGGTCCCTACGTGCTGCGCGCCTGGAAGCCCAACGAGTCCGTGCTGCTCGAGGCCAACCCGAACTGGCCCGAGGCGACCGCCATGAAGCGCGTCTTCGTGCGCCATGTGCCGGAGCCCGCGACCCAGCGCCTTCTCCTGGAGCGCGGCGACGTCGACATCGCGCGCAACCTGACGCCCGAGGACGTCGCCGCCGTTCAGGGCAACGCCGCGCTCAAGGTCGTCGACGAGCCGCGCGGACGCATCTACTACCTCTCGGGCAACCAGAAGTACGAGCCGCTTGCCAAGCCTGGCGTCATGCAGGCCATCAAGTCGCTCGTCGACTACGACGGCATGGCCTCGTCCTTCCTGAAGGGACAGGTCGTCCAGCAGCAGAACTTCCTGCCGGTCGGCTTCCTCGGCGCGGTGGACGACCATCCGTTCAAGCTCGACGTCGCCAAGGCCAAGGAGATGCTGAGCGCCGCCGGCTACCCCGACGGCTTCGACGTCGAGATCCTGGTGCGCAACGACCAGCAGCGTCTCGCCATCGCCCAGTCGCTCCAGAACACGCTCGGCCAGGCCGGCATCCGCGTGTCGATCAAGGCGGCGACCGGCTCGGAGGTGCTCTCGGTCTACCGCGCCCGCAACGCGCAACTGACGCTGGAGGCCTGGGGGCCGGACTATCCCGATCCCAACACCAACGCCTCGGTCTTCGCCTCCAACGAGAACAACTCGGACGAGGGCAACCTCGTCGGCAACCTGGCATGGCGCAACGCCTATGCCGCCACGGAGACGACGCCGCTCGTCGCCCAGTCCGTGGTGGAGCAGGACGAGGCCAAGCGCGTCGAGCTTTATCACCGGATGCAGCAAATCAGCCGCGACTCCTCGCCCTTCGTGATGCTGTTCCAGCAGATCGCCCAGAACGCGATGGGCAAGGGCGTCGAGGGCTTTACCGGCGGCGGCGCTGTGTCCTCGGCCTTCTATTACCAGGTGACCAAGGCCGCGCAGTAAGGCATCCCGGATGACGATCCTGCCGGGCGACGAGCTCGCCGCGGAACAGGTCGCCGGGGAGCGAACCGGGGGAGGGCACGCGGGGCGCATCGCCTCGCGTCTCCTCAAGACCCTGTTCAGCCTCCTCGTCACCCTGTTCGGCCTCGTTCTCGTCACCTTCGCGATCGCGCGCCTCGTGCCGATCGACCCTGTTCTGGCGGTGGTGGGTGAGCGGGCGACCGCCGCCCAGTACGCCGCCGCCCGGACCGAGCTCGGGCTTGACCAGCCCATTCCCGTGCAGTTCGTGCGCTACCTCGGCGAGGTGGCGCAGGGCGACTTCGGGCACTCGGTCACGACCTCGCAGCCCGTCCTCGACGACGTGCTGCGCGTCTTTCCCGCGACGATCGAGCTGGCCACCTTGGCGACGCTCCTCGGCGTCCTTCTCGGCGTTCCCGCCGGTGTCTTGGGCGCGGTGAACCAGGGACGATGGCCGGACCATATCCTGCGCGTCGTCGGGCTGCTGGGCTACTCCATGCCGGTCTTCTGGCTGGGCCTCGTCGCGCTTCTCTTCTTCTACGGGCATCTCGGCTGGACCGGCGGGCCGGGCCGGCTGGACGTGGCCTTCGAGCTTTCCTACGAGTTCGACGTGACGCCGCGCACCGGTTCGATCCTCGTCGACTCGGCCCTGTCGGGCGCCTGGGACGTGTTCCGCAACGCCCTGTCGCACCTCGTCCTGCCGGTGGCCGTGCTCGCCGCCTATTCCATGGCCTATATCAGCCGCATGACGCGCTCCTTCATGCTGGAGCAGCTCGGCCAGGAATACGTCACCACGGCCCGCGTGAAGGGCGTTTCGGAGCGGCGCGTGGTCTGGGTTCATGCGCTCGGCAACGCCGCCGTGCCGCTCATCACCGTGATCGCGCTGAGCTACGCCGCGCTGCTGGAGGGCTCGGTCCTCACCGAGACCGTGTTCGCCTGGCCGGGTCTCGGGCTCTACATCACGCAGGCGCTGTTCGCCGCCGACCTCAACGCTGTGCTCGGCGGCACGCTCGTGATCGGCTGCGCCTTCATCCTTCTCAACATCCTGTCCGACCTCGTCTACACGATGGTCGATCCGAGGGCCCGATGAGCCTGGCCCCCACGCCCTCCGCCGGCGGCCTGCGCGCCTGGCTCACCACCGACACGCCGCGCTCGCGCCTCCAAGCCCGACTCGTCTCGGCCACCCACGCCTGGCGCGAGCTTCTCGCCAACCCGCTCGCGGTCGCGGGCCTCTTGATCGTCGCCGTGCTCGTCCTCATGGCGCTTCTGGCGCCCTGGCTGGCGACCCACGACCCGAACGCGCAGAACCTCGCCCTGCGCCTTCAGCCCCCCGGCGCGAACGGGCACTGGCTGGGGACGGACGAGCTCGGCCGCGACATCTGGAGCCGTCTCGTCTACGGCTCGCGCGTCACGCTCCAGGTCGTGGCGCTCGTGGCCGTCACCGCGCCGGTCTTCGGCCTGCTCGTCGGAACGGTGTCCGGCACGCTCGGCGGCTGGACGGATCGCATCCTGATGCGCGCGACCGACATCTTCCTCGCCTTTCCCCGCCTGATCCTCGCGCTCGCCTTCGTGGCCGCGCTCGGCCCCGGCATCCTCAACGCCATCCTCGCCATCGCGCTCACCGCCTGGCCGCCCTATGCGCGCGTCGCGCGCGCCGAGACGCTGACCGTGCGCCGCTCCGACTTCATCGCCGCCGCGCGGCTGGCGGGCGCGGGCACGCCACGCATCGTGCTCGGCCACGTCGTGCCCCTGTGCCTGCCGTCGGTCATCGTGCGCGTGACCCTCGACATGGCGGGCATCATCCTGACCGCCGCCGGCCTCGGCTTCCTCGGCCTTGGCGCGCAGCCCCCGCTCGCCGAATGGGGCGCCATGATCTCGACCGGGCAACAGTTCCTCCTCAGCCACTGGTGGGTCCCGACCATTCCCGGCATCGCCATCCTCCTCGTGAGCCTCGGCTTCAACCTCATCGGCGACAGCCTGCGCGACGTCCTCGACCCGCGGAGCGCCAAGCGTTGAGCGAGCCGCTTCTTCAAGTCGAGAACCTGCGCATCGCGTTCGACACGCGGCGCGGCCCCGTCGAGGCCGTGCGGGGTGTCTCCTTCGCGCTCGGGCGCGAGCGGGTCGGCATCGTCGGCGAGTCGGGCTCCGGCAAGACGGTCACGGGCCGCGCGCTCCTGCGGCTCGTGCGGCCGCCCGGCCGCGTCGCGGTCGACCGCATGATGCTGGGCGGCACCGATCTCGCAACGCTTTCCGAGCTCGGGATGCGCGCGGTGCGCGGGCGGCGCATCGCCATGATCCTGCAGGACCCGAAATACTCGCTGAACCCCGTGATGCGCGTCGAGCGCCAACTCGGCGAGGCGCTGGACGCCCATGGGCGTCTCGGGCGCGCGGAACGGCGACGGCGCATGGTGGAGATGCTGCGCGAGGTCTCGATCCGAGATCCCGAGCGTGTGCTCGCCGCCTATCCGCACGAGCTTTCCGGTGGCATGGGCCAGCGCGTCATGATCGCCATGATGCTGATCCCCGAGCCCGAGATCCTGATCGCCGACGAGCCGACCTCGGCGCTCGACGTCACGGTCCAGCTCGACGTCCTCGCCATCCTCGACCGGCTCGTGCGCGATCGGGGCATGGGCCTCCTGTTCATCAGCCACGACCTGCGCCTCGTCTCGACCTTCTGCGACCGCGTGCTCGTCATGTATGCCGGGCGCATCGTCGAGGAGATCGAGGCCGGCCGTCTCCACGAGGCGCGGCATCCCTACACGCAGGGGCTTCTCGCCTGCCTCCCGCGCATCGGCGGCGGCCAAGCCGACCTGCCCGTCCTGCAGCGCCAGACCGCGTGGGCCACCGCATGAACGCCATCCCACGCATCGCGATCGAGGACCTGTCGGTCAGCTTCGGCACGGGCCGCTCGCGCGTCCAAGCCGTGCGCGGCGTCTCGCTCGAGGTTCCCGCCGGCGCGTCCTTCGGCCTGGTGGGCGAATCGGGCTCGGGCAAGTCGACGATCCTGCGCGCGATCTGCGGCCTCGCACCGGTCACGGGCGGCCGCATCCTGATCGACGGCGAGGAGATCAAGGGCGTGCGCGGGCGCGCCTTCGCCGCGCGCGTCCAGATGGTGTTCCAGGACCCCTACGGATCGCTCCATCCCCGCCATACGCTCGACCGCATCCTGTCCGAGCCGCTCGCGATCCACGGCCTGGACGACCGCGACCGGCGCGTCGTCTCGGCGATGGAGGACGTGGGCCTGCCCGCGTCCTTCCGCTTCCGCCTGCCGCACCAGCTCTCGGGCGGACAGCGCCAGCGCGTGGCCATCGCGCGCGCGCTGATCCTCGATCCCCCGATCCTCCTTCTGGACGAGCCGACCTCGGCGCTCGACGTCTCGATCCAGGCCGAGGTCCTGAACCTTCTGGCGCGCTTGCGGCGCGAGCGCGACCTGACGTTCCTGTTCGTCAGTCACGACCTCGCGGTGGTGGACCACATGTGCGAGCGTGCGCTCGTCATGCGCGGCGGCGAGGCGGTCGAGGAACTCGGGGCGGACGCTCTGGCAAGAGGCCGGGTCGAGAGCGCCTACGCGGCCGACCTGGTACGCGCCGCCGAAGGGTTCCGGCGACCGTCCCCCTGAGGTCCGCCGCGGCAAACTTAACGAAATTTTAAGGAAATTCCTGGGGAACGCCGTCGGGCGGTCGACGTTGAAACATGGCCGAAACGTGACGACGCTATGCCTCTCGCCAGTCGGGAAGAGGAACCCCTGCAATGCGCATCGAGACCATGGTTGCCCTGTTCGTGAACGTTACGGCGCTGGCTTTGCTGGGGGCCGTTGGTACGGTCGCAGCCGCGATCCTGCTGCCCTGAGGCGTCGGTCCCGACCGGCGTTCCGGCTAGGCTGTCGAACGGCGCCCGGTCCCGCCGCTCAGGTCAGCTGGGACAGAAACACGACGTCGGCGATGGGCCGGCGTACCATTCCCCAATCCCGGAAGCTCACCGCCTCGATCGGCTTGCGCTCGAGTTCGATCACCTCGACGTGGCGCGGGTCGTTGCAGATGATCCGGAACAGCTCGTTCACGGCTGCTTCCGGTCCCTCCAGGATCTGCATGATCCGGTCGCCCTCGAAGGCGATGCAGCCGCTGACGCCGGCCGCCAGGTTCTTGGCACGGAAGTGTCCGATCTGGTCGAGAAGGTCCGCCATGCTGGTTTCGGGAGCCAGCCGGCTGACATAGGACAGATGCAAGAGCGTCATGAGGTGGCGCGGTCGGGATAGGACGATGCGGGTCCTGGGCGCAGGCGCGTCAGCGGGCGAAGGGGGAGGGTAGACGCCCGCTCGCGACGCACTTGTCTGATGCCTAAGCGCCTGCAGGTCCACCGCTTTTTGTTCGATGAGGGTTGGCGCGTCCTGGTCATCTGCGCCAAAGCCTGTCATGCGGGCATGGTTCCCGATGGATGTCGGCAATCCTCAAGTTTTTCCGTCAAATGCCGCATCCCGAGGTTCGACATCTCGTGCCGCGAGGAATCGCACGCGAGGTTGCTGCGTCGGGCGGGACCTGCGAGGAGCATAGGGGTTGAACATCCGGCAGGGGCCCCGTTCGAACACGGGCGGCCTCGACGCCGCCCGGTGCCCGGCCGGACTTAGATCAGCGCGCGTTCTGGCGAACGCGCAGATAAGCCTCGATCGTCGGGGCGACGCCGTGCTCCCAGAGCGATCGCACGAAGCCCGAGAAGAGCGGCGCGTAGACCGGATCGGATCCAAGGTCACCGAAGACGTCGCGCAGTTCCAGGAAGCGGGACGGGTTGTCGCGCGCCTCCAGCGCCGTGCGGTTCAGGAGATCCCAGTTCGGATCGTTCGGCTCCACCACGGAGCCGTCCTCCAACGTGCCCGCGCAGTAGCGGCACCAGAGAGCGCTGACGAGCGCGAGACCCGATACGTCCCGCCCCTGCGCCAGGAGTTCGCGCACCGCCGGCAGGACGAACTTCGGCTGCCGGTTGGAGCCGTCGAGGCACAGGCGACGGATCGTGTCGCCGATCGCCGGGTTGGCGAAGCGATGGGTGACGCTCGCCAGATAGTCCTCGCGGCTGACGCCCCGAATCTCCGGCGAGGCCGGCAGGAGGAAGCCCTCCTCGACGTCGCGGAAGAAGCGCGACACGAGATCGTCGCGCATCGCCTCGTGGGCGTAGGTCAGCCCGATCAGCGCCGCGGGATAGGCGATCGTGGCGTGGCCCGCATTGAGGATGCGCAGCTTCATCAGTTCGTAGGGCGTCACATCCTCGACGAACGTGACGCCGACGCGCTCGAGTTCCGGGCGGCCCGACGAGAACGTGTCCTCGATCACCCATTGCATGAACGGCTCGCAGAAGACCGGTCGACGATCCTCGATACCGTCCGCCGCCAGGCTCTCGATCTGCGCACGGTTGGTGGCGGGCGTGATGCGGTCCACCATGGAGTTCGGAAAGCGGATCGCCTGCGCGACATGGGCCGCCAGTCCCGCGTCGACCCGTTCGGCCAACCCGTGCACGAGGCGGCGCGTCAGGTCGCCGTTGTGGGGAAGGTTGTCGCAGCACAGGACCGTGACCGGCGGCGCGCCCGACGCGTGACGGTCGGCGATGGCGGCGAGGATCAGGCCGAACACGGTGCGCGCCTCGGCGAGATTGGCGGCATCGGCCAGAAGATCGGGATGATCGAGGTTCGGGTGGTCGCCCGACAGGTAGTAGCCGCCCTCGGTGATCGTGAGCGAGACGATGCGCGTCTGCGGGTCGGCGAGCGCGCGCAAGATGCCCGGACGCTCGCCCGGATCGACGAGGCGATGGATCGATCCCACCACCCGTGTCTGGCGGTGTCCCTCGTCCACCTCGGTCACGGTGAACAGGCCGTCCTGCGCCTGCATGTCGGCGAATGCCGCTCCGTCCTCGGCCCGCACGCTGACGCCCGTGATGCCCCAGGACAGGTCGCCGCCCGCCTCGAACAGGTCGTCGAGATAGACGCACTGGTGGGCGCGGTGGAAGTTGCCGACGCCGAAGTGAACGATCCCGCCGCCCATCCGGCTGCGGTCGTAGCCGGGCGTGCGGCAGGACAGGTCGCGAAGGGTCGCTTGGGACAGAGCGGTCAAGGAAGGTCCTCCCGAAGGGGTGAGCGGCGCGTTGTCTGGCCGCGCCTTCTAGTGCCTGTTGCGGGCCTTGGATAGCACCCAGCATGCCCGCTCGCTCGTGCGGGAGCGGCGCCGGCCCAGCGGGCCGGGATGGAGTAGCGCCGCTGCGTTCCTCGACGGCTCGCCCGGACGGGACACGTCATCCCCGGTCGCGAGGGCGGCCCGCCGAGGCAGGCGTCAACCGATGCTGGAGGCGTTCAGCGAATCGCGAACGCGCAGGATCGCCTGCCGCAAGCGCCCGAGCTCGGTCATGCTCTCGCCGGTCGCTTCCGCGATCTCGGGCGGGATCGCCCACGCCCGGTCGCGCAGCGACTGGCCCTCGGGGGTCAGCGTCACGTCCACCACGCGCTCGTCGCGGGTCGAGCGCGTGCGGCGCACGAAGCCCGCCGCCTCGAGGCGCTTCAGGAGCGGCGTCAACGTGCTGGAGTCGAGAAGCAGCAGCTCTCCGAGGCTGCCGACCGTCTGGGGCTCGGAGCGCCACAGGATGCTGAGCACCAGGAACTGCGGGTAGGTGATTCCCAGGGCGTCGAGCTTGGGCTTGTAGAGGCGATTGAACGCATGCGCCGTGGAATACACCGCGAAGCAGAGTTGCTCGTCCAGCCGAAACGAGGACTTATCGGTCATGGCAACTCCAAGGAGGCATCGGTGTCACAGTCGCGACGTGAGGACCATGACATAGAACAACGTTTGTTGCGATCCATAACCTTGCCTTAAAGAACGGCGTCCAACATAACCTTGTAACCCCGTTCGCTTTCGACCTGCGGTTCCGTGCCCAGAGCGTGGGCCATGGCGCGAATCAGTTTGCTTCCCATCCCGGTGCCGCAGCCGCGCCCGGCCGCGGCTGCGGGGCCACCGCCATCGTCCTCGACCGTCAGGCGAAAGCGGGTCCCGTCGGTTTCGGCGCGAATGCGCACCTCGCCGGCCTCCTCCGGTCCGTAGGCGTACTTACAGGCGTTGCCGACAAGTTCGGCAACGATCACGCCCACCGAGACCGCGCGGTCCGTGGCGAGGCGGAACGGCGCGCAATCAACGCGGATCGCCCGGACCGACGTGGGGGTCGACCACGTCGCCTCGAGCTCGGCGGCGAGCGCCTCGAGATAGTCCGCCATGTCCACGGTGCCGATGTCGTCGGAGCGGTAGAGGCGGCGGTGAACCTGGATAATGGCGCCGATGCGCTGCTGGGTATCGCGCAGAGCGGCGCGCGTTTCCGCATTGTCGGTCTCGCCGGCCTGCATGCGCACGAAGGCGGAGACGATGGCGAGACTGTTGGCGACGCGGTGGTTGGCTTCCTTGAGAAGGGCCTCCAGGCGCTCGTGGCTGACGCGCAGAAGCGCCTCGGCCTCGTCGCGCGCCCGCACCAGCGCCGCGCGGTCGAGGACCTGACGGAACGAGGAGGCGAGGAGATCAAAGAAATCGTCGCCGAGCGCCTTCACAACATAGTCGGCAGCGCCCGCCTTGAGGGCCGCCACCGCGACGCGGCTCTCGTCGGAGCCCGTGACGTAGACCACCGGAGGGGCGTCAGGCCGTTCGCGGATGCGCTCCAGCGTCTCGAGACCGTCGAGGCCCGGCATGTAGTGATCCACCGCCACGAGATCGAAGGACGGGTCGTCGTCGAGGCGGCTCAAGCCCTCCAGGCCGCCGCCCGCGCCCACGATCTCGTAGCCGCGACGTCCGAGCGCGCGCCGCACGAGCTCGCGCAGTCCCTCGTCGTCGTCGATAAAGAGGATGCGCGCGGCGGGCCACGCCGTATCGTCAGGCATCGACCGCCGGCATCTGCATGACCGACAGGAACAGGCCGAGCTGTCGGATCGCCTGGGCGAAGCTCTCGTAGTTCACGGGCTTGGTGATGTAGACGTTGGCGCCCAGATCGTAGCAGCGCTGGATCTCGACCTTGTCGTCGGTGGTGGTGAGCACGACGACCGGCGTGCGGCGCAGGGCGCTGGCTTCGCTCTTCATGCGCTGCAGGATGTCGATGCCGCTCATGTCGGGCAGGTTGAGATCGAGCAGCACCAGGACCGGATGTCCGCGCGCCGGCCCGTCCGCGGCCTCGAACAGGTAGTGCAGCGCGCTCGTGCCGTCCGTGAAGTGGCGAATCGCGTTGTTCACGCCGGCGCGCCGGATGTTCTTCTCGATCAGCCGGGCGTGGCCCTCGTCGTCTTCGACCATGACGATCGTCACGGATTGCTGTGCGCTCATGACGGCCTCGATGCTTCGCCGGACGGAGAGATTCGCCTCATGGAAAGGCGAAAGGTCGCACCTTCGTCAAGAGCCGACCGGCAACTCACGGTTCCACCCAACCGGTAGGCCTGGGCGCGCACATGGGCAAGGCCGATGCCTTCGCCCGGCTGGTCCTGCATGCCCGAGCGTCGGAAGAGGTCGAAGATGCGTTCGTGATCCTTGGGGTCGATGCCGCGGCCGTTGTCCTCGAACTCGAATACGGCGCGCTCGCCCTCCACATGGCCGCGCACGCGGATGAGGCCGGGGCGTCCCGGCTTCAGATACTTGACCGCATTCTCCATGAGATTGGAGACGATCTGCTCGACGCCGACCCGGTCGCTGACCACGGTCGGCAACGGTCCGATCTCGACGCGCGCGCCCGTCTCGCCGAGACGATGCTGAAGACTGGCCTCCACGCCGCGCACGAGCTCGCCCATGTCGATCGGCTCCGGGTTGATGGTGCGTCGCCCCTCGCGCGACAGGCGCAGGATCGCGTTGATCAGGCGATCCATCTTGGCGGTCGAGGCGCGGATGAAGCCGATCGCCTCCGGCAGGTCCTCGGACGCGGCCAGCCGGGCCTCCTCGTTCATGAGGTCCGGTGCCTCGGCTTCCACGCGGCGAACCATCTCGCCGAGCGCGCCGGTGGCAGCCTCAAGCTCGCCCGTGAAGCCCATGATGTTCACGAGCGGCGAGCGCAGGTCGTGGCTGACGATATAGGCGAAGCGCTGGATCTCCTCGTTGGCGCGCACGAGTTCGGCTGTGCGTTCCTCGACCGCCCCCTCCAGGTCGTCGTTGAGAAGGCGCAGACGCTCGCTCGTCTCGCCCAGCGCCTGCACGTTGCGTCGCGTCAGCCAGATCGTGGCCCCCGCCAGCGCCAGGAGAGCCGGCAGGGCGAGCGCGATCACCGCCACCGACCAGCGCAGGTTCACGGTTTCGCGTGCCGTGCGCTCCGCCAAGAGGCCCCGTTCGCGCTCGATCAGCGTCGCGATCTCGTTGCGCACCTGGCTCACGGGCGGCAGATTGCGCGCGAGGCTGAAGTTCGGTGGAAGCGAGGGCTGGGCGCGCCGCTCCGCGATCTCGCCGCGCAGGAAGTCGATGTGAGCCCGCGCCGCAGCCTGCAGCGTCTCGACGCGACCCATCTGGTTGAGGTTGTCCGCCACAAGCAGCCGAAGCCTGTCGAGCGCCGGCTCGAGTTCGGCCGCGGTGTTCTCGAAGGCCTGCAGGAAGGTCTCGTCCGGGTCGAGCAGGAAGCCGCGCTGCGTGGTCTCGGCCCGCTCGGTGAGGGTGCGCACCTCGTTGGCGGCGAGTTCGACCTGGAGCGAATGGCTGGCGAGCCGACCCGCCTCCTGCGTGCGGAGAACGAGCCAGGCCGTGGCCGCCACCAGAAGGATCAGCACCGCGAAGCCGCCGGCCAGACCCGCGAGCGTGCCGCGACCGAAGCGGTTCATGACGGGCGGCCCGCGAAGACGTGCGGCAGGCCGTAGAGACCCTCCAGATCCGGATCGAGGCGTGCCTCGATCCAGGCGAGGTCTTCGTCGCGGAAGGGATCGTAGGGGGTCGGGCGGAAGGGGCGGATCTCTTGCCCCTTGTAGGAGTCCACCGGCTGGAACGGCACGGCCGGCTCAAGGCCCGCGGCCACCCCCAGATGGCGCACGACCTGCTCGGGCGCGCGCCGCAGCGTCTCGTAGGACAGGAGAGCGAGGTTGGGCGCGCGTTCCTCGAGCCCTGCCCAGTGCGCCAGCTTGGCGCGACGCTTGGCCAGCGGGCCGGCGAAGCGCGATCCGGTCAGCGGATCGCGCTCGTGCAGCATCTCGCGAGCCCGCATCGGGTGCCGCTCGTCGATGCCCCCGACGTGATCGTCCCAGACGCTGTGCCACTCGGACCGGATGAAGCCCGAGAAGTCCAGGCGCTTGATGTCGGGGTGAACGTGCCACGGCTGGCGATGGAGACTGCGCAACCAGTCGAACGCATCGCGCGCGATCACCACGACCAGAACGTCGGCGCCGAACAGGACCTGATCGGGCACGAACCAGTGCTTGAAGCCGTAGCGCTCGAAGAAGAGGTCGGGTCCGAGGTTGCGCTCCACGAGACGGGCGAGCGCGTTGGTTCCCGAGCATCGCTGCCCGTAGATCTGGATGGCGCGTACCGGCTCCAGCCCGCGCCGCAGGATCCGCAGGCCCGGCAGCGCCTCCCGCCAGGGCAAGGCGGCACCGCCGGATGGGGAAGACGGAAGGGGCGTGGGGAGCGAGATCAGGTCCATCGGAGCGGTTTAGGTGGCCTTTGCGCGCCGTGTTCAAGGGGGTGGTGTCGCGAGCGGGGAACAGCGTTGCCCCCGGGACGCAGTTGCGCGGCTCCATTCCTCGGACAATTTCGACCCTGGGCCCGGTTCGGCGGTTTCCACGCGCGGGCGTTCGCTGTATCGGAAGGGCCATCAACGGCGGCCCGGACGCGGCCGCGCGTCACACCGTTGCAACACGGAAGGACCTGCGCCATGACCATCCAGGGCGAACAGATCATCGGTCGCCAGATCGCGCGCGGAGCGGAAGGCTCGATCTACGGCGTCGAGGCGGCGACCGGCGAGAAGCTGCAGCCCGCCTTCGGCGGCGCCACGCAGGCCGATCTCGAGCGTGCCTGCCAGCTGGCCGACGAGGCCTTCGATCCCTATCGCGCCCTGCCTGCCGAGCGTCGTGCCGCCTTCCTGGAGGCGATCGCCGAGGAGATCCTGGCGCTGGGCGACGAGCTGATCGAGCGCTGCTGCGCCGAGAGCGGCCTGCCGCGCGGACGAATCGAGGGCGAGCGCGGCCGCACGATGGGCCAGTTGCGCCTCTTCGCCTCGGTCCTGCGCGACGGCGGCTATCTCGATGCGCGCGTCGATCCCCCGATGCCGGAGCGCCAGCCGCTGCCGCGCGTCGACCTGCGCCTGCGCAACGTTCCGATCGGGCCGGTCGCCGTGTTCGGCGCCTCCAACTTCCCGCTCGCCTTCTCGGTGGCGGGCGGCGACACCGCCTCGGCGCTGGCCGCCGGCTGCCCGGTGGTCGCCAAGGCCCACTCGGCCCATCCCGGAACGTCGGAGCTGGTGGGACGCGCCGTGCTGGCGGCGGCCCAGCGCTGCGACATGCCGGAGGGCGTCTTCTCGCTCCTGTTCGATTCGAGCCGCCGGATCGGCCAGGGCCTCGTCGCCGACCACCGCATCAAGGCCGTCGGCTTCACCGGCTCGCGCGGCGGCGGAACGGCGCTCATGAAGATCGCGGCCTCGCGGCCCGAGCCGATCCCAGTCTATGCCGAGATGAGCTCGATTAATCCGGTCTTCCTCTTCCCGCAGGCGCTCGAGGCGCGCGCCGAGACCATCGCCAAGGGCTTTGCCGCGTCGCTGGTGCTTGGCGCCGGCCAGTTCTGCACCAACCCGGGCCTCGTGATCGCGGTCGAGGGTCCCGCGCTGGACCGCTTCGTGCGGGCGACCGGCGAAGCGCTCGCGGCGCTTCCGGCCAGCGTGATGCTGACGCCCGGCATCCACGAGGCCTTCGAGCGCGGCGTCGCTCAACTGACCGGCCATGCGGGTGTCGAGACCGTGGCCCGCGGCCAGGAAGGCGGCAAGCTTCGGGGCCAGGCAGCCTTCTTCGCGGTGGACGCCGAGGGCTTCCTGGCCGACCCGATGCTGCAGGAGGAGGTGTTCGGCGCCTCGTCGCTGCTCGTGCGCTGCCGCGACGAGGCCGAGATGCGCCGCGTCGCCGAGCGCCTGGAAGGCCAGCTTACGGCGGCCCTCCATATCGAGGCCGGCGACCACGAGGCCGTGCGTCCGCTCCTGCCGCTTCTGGAGCGCAAGGCCGGACGCATCCTCGTCAACGGGTTCGGCACGGGCGTCGAGGTCGGTCATGCTATGGTTCATGGCGGACCGTTCCCGGCCACCGCCGACGGGCGCTCGACCTCGGTCGGCTCCAAGGCGATCGAGCGCTTCCTGCGTCCGGTCTGCTACCAGGACATGCCCGACGACCTCCTGCCGCCGGCTCTGCAGAACGCGAATCCGGAGCGCCTGTGGCGCCGGGTCGACGGTGTCCTGACCCAGCCGTCCGCGTGAGGGAAGCGGCGGAACGGGGCGGCGCGCCGCCCCGCTTCCATCCTGATCGCCTGGGCGACCATCCGCTGGTCGCCCAGGTCTCGCTCCTGCGCGGCGGCGACATGCTGCGCGCACCCATGGTGGTGGCCATCCCCGCCATGAACGAGGAGGAGCGCCTCGGCCGCACGCTGGAGGCGCTGGACGGCGAGCTCGGATCCGGCGACGCCGTGGTGGTCGCCGTCAACAACTCGCGCGACCGCAGCGCCGATCTCGCCCGCCGATACCTCGCCACGCGGCGGCGGCCCTTTCTCCTGATCGATTTGTCCTGGCGCGGTGCGAACGGTTCCGCCCCGCTCGCGCGCCGCCTCGCGCTGGATTGCGCCGCGGCGCTGAGCCCGCAGGCCCACCTTCTGTCGCTCGATGCCGACACGCTGGTGCGCCCGCTCTGGCGCGCCAGCTACGCGGCGTTCTTTGCGCAAGGCTTCGATCTCGTGTGCGGGGGCATCGGCTTCGTGCCCGAAGAGGCCGCGCTTCTACCCGAAGGCGATCCGGAGGCCGAGCGAATCCTGCGCGAGTCGCGCGCCGCCAGCCGCGAGGCCGAGGCGCTGATCGATCCCGACCCCGACAACCCCTGGCCCCATCACGGCAATATCGGCGGCGCCAACTTCGGCCTGCGGGCGGGCGCGTACGAGCACGCCGGCGGCCTTCCCGACGTGGCCTCGGGCGAGGACCGGGAACTCCTGCGCCGCGTCCGTGCCCGCGGCCTGCGCGTGCGCTTTGCGGGCGACCCGCTGGTCTGGACCTCGCCTCGGCTCGACGGGCGTGCGCGGGGCGGACTGTCGGACGAACTGGCTCGCTCGCGTCGCGAAAGCGATCCGCTCGTGGACGAGGCATTGGAGCCGGCGGAACAGCTGGAGCTGCGCGTTCGCATGCGCCGCGCCTTTCGCGAAGCGGACGCGGCGGCGCGCGTCCTGCTTCTCCACGAGCTTGAAATGCCGCCGGGCGAGATCGAGGCGCTGCGCGACGCACGGTCCGGCGATGTCTGGCTGCGCGCCGAGGACGCCAGCCCCAGGCTCCGCCGTCCCCGGTTGCGACGCTCCGAACTCGCGCGCCTTCACCCCGGGCTCGTCGCGTTGCGCGACAGGCTCAGGCGCACCGCTCCAGAAGGTCGAGGCGAAATCCGTCCGGTCGGCGTTCCGACCTGAGGGGGCGCCAGCGTCCGGACGCGCTCGCGCGCAGGAAGTCGGCCGCGGCATCGCCGCCGAGCGGCGTCTCGGTGGGACCGAGATAGTTCACGAGAAGGCAGCGCGCCCCGGGCCGGGCGCGGCGGGACATGCGCTCCACGAGATCCGCGATCTCGGGTTCGTTCAGAAAATACAGCATCTCCGACACGACCAGGAGGTCGAAAGGGTCGTCCGGGAAGTCGTCCGGCATCCGTCCTTGCCGGAAGCGCGCGCCGGGAAGCGAGCCGTGGGTCTGGTTCGCGCGCTCGATGATCGTCGGGTCGAGATCGATGCCGAGCATCTCGCGCACCGCGCCTGCGCCGAGAAGGCGAGCGGCGAGGAAGCCTTCGCCGCATCCCAGCTCCTGTCCCCGCGCGCCCCGCCAGTCACCGAGGAACGCTGCCGCCGCCTCGCGCTTGGCGACCTCGTAGGGCTGGTCGCGCACGCCCCAGAAGTCGCGCCCGCCCCGGTACAGGCGGCTGAAATGCTCCGCCCCGGGTGGCGAGCCCGGCATCGGGGACCAGAAGACGGATTCCGATCCGGACAGGTGATGCGCCAGAAACCAGTCCGGCAGGGCGAAGCGTGTCGGGTCGTCGTGAATCACCCCGCCGTTCTGCGTCTCGTGCCGGGCGATCGCGCGCCGCTTGGCGTCCAGCGGCGCGGCGAGGCGAAAGGGGTGGAGCGCGTCCGCCGGCACATCGTCGTCGTTCCCGTGGCGCAGCGACCAGACGGGATAAAGGAGAAGGCGAATCTGCGGCAGGAGCGCCTGGACACGGGCACCCAGTTCGGCGGCCGCCTCGTGGTCGGGGTGGGGATCGAAGACGGGCGTCGTCAGCAGCGCCGTCGCGCCGAGCTCGGCGCAGAACTCCGCGACCCGGCGCGCCGCCCCGTCGAACCCGTCCGCCCAGCGCGAGCCACCATCGGGAAGCGCGAGGCGCAGCACTCGTGCGCGGTCCGCGCCGAGCTCGCCCATCGCCGCCGCCTGCTCCGCGCGCCGTCGCTCCGCAATGCGCGGGGCGGACCAGGACGGCGATCCGCGATGCGATCCCTCGCCGTCGGTCACGGCGACGAGGCCGAGCGAGCGATCGGAGGCGGCCGTTGCCGCGATCATCGTCGAGGCCCCGATGCTCTCGTCGTCGGGATGGGGCGCGATCACGACGAGGCCGCCGGGTCCGACGAGATCGAGCGGATCCGCCAAGGGTGCTCCGTTCTGGCGCTCGACCCATTCACCGTAGCGCATCAGCGGAAGAGGTCCGGTAGACGCCGGCTCAGGCGGCGCGCCTGGTCCAGAAGCAGCGCGTCCGGATTGGCCTGACGCAGATACACCGCCAGATCGCGCATAACGCGCTCGGCCGGATGGTCCGCATGGAAGGAGGACAGGCCGAGCCCGCGCTCGACCAGCTGCATGACCTCGAGCCCCGCCGTCTCGACGCGCAACCGCGAAAGGGCGGCGAGCGACACCGCAAGCTCCGCGTCGAGAGACCCGGTCTCCACCGCTTCCGCCGCCGCCTCGACATTCAGCCGGGCGTCGCGCGCGGCCATGATCGCCTGGCCGACCCGGGCCGACTGCAGGGGGTGCTGGAGACGGTCGCTGGCCGTCAGCTCGGCGACGAGGATCTCGACCAGGCGTTCCACGGCGCCGAGCTGGGCGGCGGCGCAGCGCCAGATGCCGCCCACGAAGAAGGGCTCGCGCCGGTAGTCGCCGGGACGGCCGACGCGCGCGGCCGTCTCGTCCACCCGCAGGTCCTCGAAGCGGTAGGTCCCCGAGCGCGAGGCGCGCATGCCGCTCATGTGCCAGGCACCCGCGTCCTGGCGCGCCGGATCGTCGACCGGCACGAGAAGGAGGTGGGAGACGCGGGCTTCGTCCTCGTAGGGAACCAGCGCCAGACCGACGAGGCCGAGGCCCGAGGCGTAGCGCTTGGCGCCGGTCAGCCGCAACTCGCCCGCGCCCGAGACCGCAAAGCGCGGCTCGGTGTCGGCGCCCCAGACGCCCAGAAGCGTTCCCGCCCGCACCGCGGCGAGGACCCGCTGCTTCTGCGCGGCGTCGGCATAGAGCGCGACGAGCTGCAGGGCATTGAGATGACCCTCCAACAGACGGCCGAGGCTGAGATCGGCCCCGCCGATCCGTGCCAGAAGGCGCAGCGCCAGACGCCAGGGCAGCTCGTAGCGATAGCCGTCCGCGGTTTCCTCGGCCGCAAGATGGAGGAGCCCGGCCTCGCGCAGCACGGCGACGCCGGCTTCCGGCGCGTCCTCCACGCGGGCCGCCGACGCGATGCGCTGCGCCGCCTCGTCGATGCGCGACGTCGGGCTGGCCGATCGATCGGTCGGCCGGGAAATCTGGTCCATGCGCGCCGTCCCCTCGGTTGCGTCTGAAGGCTGCGCCTGTCACCAGCGCGTGGGAACAAGGTGGCCCTGCGGCGGCCGGAGGGAAGGACGGCACGGGATGGCGGAAAGCTTAGGCGGCGAGCGGTGTCCGGTCTGCGGTGCGCGCTGGTGGGCGCCCACGCAGCGCCGCCTGCGCTACGGCGACGGCTCGTGGCGCCGCTTCGAGGCCGAGTGCCAGTCCTGCGGAACGCTTCGCGCCGAGGGCGCGAATGCCGCCGACTTCGAGGCCGAGCTGGCGACCCGGCTTCTGCAGGATCGTTTCTGGAGTCGTTCCGACGATCCCTTCGCGCTCTCGCTCTACACCCTGCGCATCGCCGCTTCCCGGCGCGCCAGGCTCGTCCGGGCCCTGGATGCGGCTGGCCGGGACGCTCTCGTGCGGCCGCATGGGATCGAGGCCGCCGACGCCGATCTCGGCGACTTCCCGGACGCGGCCTGTTTCCAGGCCAGCCTCGCGATCCTGTGTCGGGCGGGCGAGCTGGCAGCGGTTCTGGCCGGGGTCCCCTTTCATGCCGACTGGACCGACGACGTCGTCGTTCTGGTGGACGGCGAGGGGGAGGCACGCGACGACGGCATCGTGCGGCTACGCTACCGCCCGCTCGGCGACGACTTCTCCGCGCAGCGCAACGCCGCGCAGGTCATGGCCCGTTATCCCTTCGTCCTGCAGCTCGACGCCGACGAGACGATCGGGCGCGGCGTTCGCCGTCTTCTTCGCGCCCTGCCGGAGGCCGCGGGGGAGGGCGTCCGCTCGATCGGCCTGCCGCGCAAGAACTTCGTGGACGGCGCGCGTGCCGATCTCTGGCCGGACGTCCAGTATCGCTTGAACCGGCGCGAGGTACGGTTCGCGGGCCGCGTCCACGAGCGGCCCGTCGTCGACGGCTGGGCGCAGACCACGATCGCGCTGAGCGGGGCGATCCGCCACCAGCTGAGCCGCGAGCATGTGGAACGGCGCTCGCAGCGCTACGAGGAGATCGCGCCCGGCGAGGGCCGCCTCTTCGAGCGCGGATCGCTGCTTCAGCCCTTCCGGCCCTGACGCTCCAGCGCCGCTCGGTACAGCGCGAGCGTCTCGGTTCCCAGCGTCTCGCGCGTGAAGCGGCCGGCCGCGCGCAGGGCGTTCGCGCGTAGGCGCCGCCGCTCGCCCGGCTCGGCGAGAAGCGGGCGCATCGCATCGGCCAGCGCCTCGCTCGTGTCGGTGCGCGCCAGCGGCCCGGAGCCCGTGTCGCCCACGAACAGCGAACCGCTCGCATCCACGGTGCAGGCCACGATCGGGCGGCCGAAGGCGATCGCCTCCTGGTAGACGAGGCCGAAGCTCTCGTAGCGCGAGGGAGCGAGCACGAGGTGGGCGTCCTCGTAGAGTTGGGCCAGCCGTTCCTCCGGCACGCGCCCGAGCGGCTCGAGGCGCTCGCGCGTGGACGGGGCGAGATCGCCGGGCAGATCCTCCGGCGGCACGCCGGCCAAGGCGATGCGGAACGGGGGCAGGGCGCCGGACCGGGCTTCCGCGTCGAGACGGGCGGTTGCACCGAGAATCATGTCGAAGCCCTTGCGGTGCTCGGCGCGGCCGACGAACAGCGCGCGGACCGGTCCCTCGCCTTCGGGATAGCCCGCCTCGCGTCCTCGCCGGAGCATCGCGGGCGGAAGGCTGAGACCGGCCACGGCATGGGGAACGGCGGGGTCGAGGCCGTATTCGGCGGCGACGCGGCGCGCATGGTCGGCCGTGTTGGACAGAAGGCCGATCGACCCGCGTGCCTGCGCGCGCTCCAGCCGGTCGGCGAAGCGCCCGTCGAGCCGGTCGCGGAGCGAGCCGCCCGGCGCGCGGGAATAGGCGGCCGGCGTCGAGTTGCGCGTCACCAGCGGTACATGGCGAGCGAGAAGAACCGCCGGCGCATACCAGTTCGTCGCCTCGACCACCGCAAAGGGTTGCCGCCGATGCTCGCGCAGAACCGCTCGGCGAATCGCCAGCGGCGCGGCCAGGTGCCCGGCGGCCGCCCAACGGCGCAGGCCGCCCAGTCGGCTCGAAGGGCTGACCGAACAGCCGAGGATGCGGATCGGGCCCTCCTGCGACGCGCCCGTACGGTCGGTGGTGAAGACGGTGACCTCGGCGCCGGCGGCTGCTAGGCTTTCGGCGATCTCGCGCGCGGCGGTCGACAAGCCGCTCGGCGAGGGCGGGTAGTCCCAGGCGATCAGCGCGGTTCGCATCAGCCTGCGCCCCCGGCCGCAAGGCGCTGGTAGATGGCGAGGTAGTCCTCGGCCATGCGGCGCGCCGTGAAGCGCGTCTCGAAGCGGCGGCGGATGGCGTGGCGGTCGAGCTGCCGGGCCCGGGCGATCGCGTCCACGGCCTCCGCCTCGGACGCCACCACGAAGCCCGTCACCCCGTTCTCCACGACCTCGGGCACCGAACCCTTGTTCCAGGCGATCACCGGCGTGCCGCAGGCCATGGCCTCGATCATCACGAGGCCGAAGGGCTCGGGCCAGTCCACTGGAAACAGGAGCGCTTCCGCGCCCTGCAGGAGATCACCCTTCCCGCGGTCGCCGAGCGGGCCGACATACACGGCCTCGTCGGACAGGAGCGGGCGCACGTAGGTATCGAAGTAGCGCGGGTTGCCGACATCCACCGTGCCGGCCAACCGGATCGGGCGCCCGGCGGCCTGGGCCACGCGGATCGCGGTGTCGGGTCGTTTCTGGTCGGTCATCCGACCCACGAAGGCGAGGTAGCCGCCGTCTCCCGCGCCCGGCGCGTAGCGGTTCTCGGCGATGCCGTGGTGAACGACGCCGGCTCGATTGGCCGGAGGGATGCCGCTCTCCTGCGAGCGCGAGATGGCGGCGACCGGCAGGTCCGGAAAGGCGGCGAAGAAGAGCTCGCGGTCGAGTTCGTCGACGCGCCAATGGATCGTCGTCAGGCTGCGCGGCCGTCGCTCGCCCAGCATCACCGCGTGCATGAACTCGCCGTGGCAATGAACGATGTCGAACTCGGCCAGCCGGCAGCGAAGTCCTTCCATCTGAGCCGCCTCGAGAACCGCCGGAATCGAAGGAGGAACCGAGCCATATCGAGTCTCAAGCGCGTGCAGGCTCGGTAAGTTACCCACAGGGTTCAATTCTGTCGCACTGTCCGACGGGGCAAACAGCGTTACCTCCACCCCCAAGTCTCTCAAGGCGACCGAAAGATCTTGCACGATTCTTTCCGTGCCGCCGTGGTCGAGGGGCGGGACCGGAAAAATGTTAGGCGCGACTTGAGCGATTCGAAGCATCCGAGGGTCCCAACGGTTCAGTGTTGTTCCGCAGGCCCGAGTCCGCGGATCCAAGTTCGAGGGGAACGGGCGCCGATGTACGTGCTTCACATCGCCTTGCAGGGGTGCCTGCGCGCCGGAACGGTGGACTACGGGATCACCGCCGATACCGGAGGGCATATCCGGTATCTCCTCGACCTCGTCAACGCATGCGTGTCGGGCGGCGAGGCGCGGCGCGTCGTCATGGCGACGCGCGCCTTCAGCGGTGCGCCCGGTCCCGGCTACGAGGCCGGCGAAGAACGCGTTTCGGACGCCGTCACGATCCTGCGCCTGGCGACCGCCGATCCGGCCTACCTGCCCAAGGAGGAGCTCTGGCGCGAGACGCCGAGCTTCGCCGAGGCCCTCGTGCGGTGGATCGAGCAGCAGGACGAGCGTCCCGACATGATCCACGCCCATTATGCCGATGCCGGCACGGTGGCGGCCGTGATCGAGGAGCGTCTCGGCATACCCTTCGTCTTCACCGCCCATTCGCTCGGCCGCGTGAAGCGCGCGGTGATGGGCGAAGGGGACGACGCGCTGGAGCGCCGCATCGCGATCGAGGAGGCCGCGCTCGGTCGCGCCAGCCTTGTCGTCGCCTCCTCGCGCGACGAGGCCGAGGTGCAGTACGCCGACTACGCGGCCTACGATCCGGGCCGCATCCGCGTGATTCCGCCGGGCAGCGACCTCGACGGCTTCGGCGGCGCCGCAGGCTCGCGACGCCTCGAGCAGGAGATCGGGCGCTTCCTGATCGATCCCGCCAAGCCGGTGATCCTGGCGCTCGCCAGGCCGGTGCGCAAGAAGAACCTGCCGGCGCTGGTGCGGGCCTTCGGCGAGTCCGCCGAACTGCGTGCACGCGCCAACCTCGTCGTGATGGCCGGCAACCGAGCCGGGCTCGACGCGCTGGATACCGAGATGCGGGGCGAGGTCGAGGAGATGCTGCGCCTCGTCGACCAGTACGACCTCTACGGCCATGTCGCCTATCCCAAGACCCACCGGCCCGAGGAGGTCGCGGCGATCTACGCCTATGCGCGCCAGCGGCGCGGCCTCTTCGTCAACCCGGCCTTGAACGAGCCCTTCGGCCTGACGCTGCTCGAAGCCTCGGCGGCCGGCCTGCCGCTGGTCGCCACCGACAGCGGCGGGCCGAACGACATCATCGAGATGTGCCGCAACGGCGAGCTGGTGGACCCGCGCGAGCCGGCGGCGATCGCGGGCGCGTGCCTGGCCATCCTGCGCGACCCCGCCCTTTGGGATCGGTATTCGGCGGCCGGCGCAAGGGCCGTCGCGGCCTACGACTGGCCGCGCCATGCCCGGCGCTACGGCGAGCTTCTGCGCTCGCTGAAGGCACCGCCGAAGGCGCCGCAGGCGCCGGCGGAGCGGCCCGAACAGCTTCTCGTCTGCGACATCGACAACACGCTGGTCGGTTGCGAGGACGGCATCCGCTCCTTCAACGGCTGGCGCGAGAAGCAGGACGGGCTGGCCTTCGGGGTCGCGACCGGCCGCTCGTTCCACTCGGCCATGGCGATCCTGGAACAGCAGGAGGCTCCGCGGCCGCAGGTCATGATCACCTCGGTCGGCTCGGAGATCTACCATCTCGACGCGAACGGCACGACCTACCGCGCCGATCGGTCCTGGGAAGCGCTGGTCTCGCGCGGCTGGGAGCGCGAGCGCGTCGCCCAAACGCTGCGGGACATGGCCGGCATCCGGCCCCAGGCGGCGCTGGAGCAGCGACGCCACAAGCTGTCCTACTTCTCGGACGGCGACCCGGAAACGGCGGCGCGCGTCCACGCGCGGCTGGAGCGGGCGGGGCTGCGCTGCTCGGTGATCCACAGCCATGGGCGCTATCTCGACATCCTGCCGCTGCGCGCTTCCAAGGGGACGGCGGTGAACTGGGTGCGCCGGCTCTACGGGCTCGGTCGCGACGCCGTGTTCGTGGCGGGCGACTCGGGCAACGACATCGAGATGCTGCGCGCCATCCCCCAGGCGATCATCGTCGGCAACTTCTCGGACGGCCTGCCGGAACTGCCGGGCCTCGGCCACAGCTATGTCGCGCGGGCCACCCATGCGCGCGGCATCATCGAGGGCGTCGCCCACTTCCGCGCCAAGGCGCTCCCGTCCGCGAAGGCGCTTCCCTCCGGCAAGGCGCTTCCCGCAACGAAGGCGCTTGTGTCATGGCCGTCTCCGTACTGACGCTTCTGCGCGGGCGGCACGCGCATCTGCGCAACCTCCTGAAGGGCCTCGCGCAACAAACGCGCCGGCCCGACGAGGTCGTGATCTGCTGGATGGGCGAGGACCCCGCCGCGGACCTGCCGCATCTGGACGACGTCCCGGTGCGGCACGTGCGCGCCGACGGCGATCCGATGCCGCTGGCGGCCGCCCGCAACCGAGCGGCCGATACGGCTCGGGGCGAAACGCTGATCTTCCTGGACGTCGACTGCATTCCGTCGGCAACGCTGGTCGAGCGCTACGAGAGCGAGATGCGGGAGCGCGACGCGCTGCTTCTGGGCGAGGTTCTTTACCTGCCGGCGGGGGCGGTGGCGGATGGACCGCTCGACTACGGAGCGCTCGACCGCGACGGCCGCGTCCATCCGGCCAAGCCGCCGATCCCTTCCGAGGGCGTGCGCGAGGAGCGCGACCATGGCGAGCTCTGGGGCTTGTCCTTCGCGCTGCGGCGCGACCGCTATCTGTCGCTTGGCGGCATGGACGAGCGCTTCACGGGCTACGGCGCAGAGGAGACCGACTTCGCCGCGCGGCTCGGCCAGGCCGGCGTGCCGGTGTTCTGGACCGCAGGCGCCCGAGCCTACCACCAGCATCACCCCGTGCACGTGCCTCCGCTCCACCAGTTCGACTCGATCCTCGCCAACGCCCGGCGCTTTCACGGCAAGCACGGACGCTGGTGCATGGATTACTGGCTCGGCCAGTTCCGGGACGCCGAGTTCGTCCGCTGGTCGCCGGAAGCGGTTGCGATCGAGGTGCTGCGCCGCCCGAGCGAGGCCGAGGTCCACGCCTCGCGCCGGGGCGGCGAGCAGCTGTTCAGCTGATCGTCGATCAGCCGACGGCGGCGATGGCCGGCCGTGCGTCCGAGGTCGCACCCGCCCAGAGCTCGTCGGTCAGTCCCTCGAGCCAGCCCGCGGCCCGCGCCGCTGCCTCCGGCGCGTAGAGCGGGCGGATCGCGTCCGTATCAAGGCGCCGCGCGTCCTCGAGAAGCGACTGCCAGCCGGCGAGATCGCCCGGCCAGGCAGGACGCGTGACCGCGGCGCCCAGCCGCACCAGGGCTTCCGCCTTGCGCGTCTGTTCGCCGAAGTAGCGCCATTCCGGCATGACGGCGAGCGGACGTCCGACGCGCGCGATCTCGTGAACCGTGTTGTCGCCGGCCGAGGCCACCACGATGTCGGCAGCCGCCAGATAGTCGGTCACCCCGCGCACCCAGCCGAGCTCGCGAAGGTTCGAGAAATCGGTCTCGTGGCCCTCGCGATGGGTCGGCCCGAGGGTCAGGAAGAGCGTGTCGGGCGCGGCGCGCGCGGCCACCGTCAGCGGCGCGTAAGGGGTGCCCGAGCCGCCGCCGCCCGTCACCACCACGACGATCTCGGCCGTGGGGTCGAGGCCGAGCTTGCGGCGCGCGTCCGCCTTTTCCACTACCGGCTCGCGCGTCGTGCAAAGCCCCCCGGAGTAGAAGGTCTTGGCGCGCAGGTGGGCGGGATAGTCGTCCTGCTCCATGCGCTCGTCGAAGGGGGCGAGCATGCCGACGCTCGCCTCGTAGGACCCGACATGGCCGATATCGGAGCGGTCGCCGTGCATGCGGATCTGGACCGCGGGAACGCTGGCGATGCGCGACAGGAGCGCGATCTCGGCCGAGACGTCCACCACGAAGAGGCCGGTCTCGCGCTCGTCGAGATGGTCGAGGATGGCGCGCATGGTCGCGCGCATCTCGCGCAGGCCCAGGGGCACGCAATGCATGACCTGCGGCGTCGGCTCGGCGTAGAGACGCTCGGTCGGCACCCCCGCGCCGATCATGTTGGGCAGCGCTACGATCTCGATATCGCGCTCGAACCCGTCGAAGAGGTGAGGACCGGCGGTGAGAACGCTGACGGGACGGTCGCGCGAGAACTCGGCGGCGATCGCCATGGTGCGGTTGGCATGTCCCCGTCCCTGGTGGTGAACGAAGAACGTGATCGGTCTCTTCATGCGGCGGCAGTCCCCTCGTGGCTCGACATCGCCCTTCCCCGGGGACGGTCTGTCGACGCCTCATGGCCGACCACGTCCGGCCCGGGAAGGTCGCCAAGCGTCGCGGTCAGTTTAACGGAGCATTGACCGTTCCGCTCGATAACCACCCCTGCCAGACAGAGGCAGTTCAGGAGACGGCTATGGAAATGGATACGGTCGGCATGGCGGGCGGGCGCATCCGGTCCTTCGTGGAGCGTATCGAGCAGCTCGAGATCGAGATCTCGGAGCTGACCGAAGGCAAGAAGGAGGTCTTCGCCGAGGCCAAGGGCGAGGGCTACGACGTCAAGATCCTTCGCGAGATCATCAAGCTGCGCAAGCAGAACCAGGACGAGCGCGACGAGCACGAGACGCTGCTCGAGACCTATATGCGCGCCATGGAAGAGGCCAGCGAGCCCGAGCACGGCCTCAAGGCGGCCTGACGCGCGTTCCGGGCAAGGGACGACGTCGACCCTCGCGCGGGACACGGCGCCCCGGACCGGAAAGCGGCGAGCGTTCGGGCCCCGAACGCTCCCCCGATCTCAGGCCGCGATCTCGCCATGCCGCGCGGCAACGATCCGCCGCGCGGCCTCGATCCCCGTGAGATAGGCGCCATGCGCCGTGGAATAATGCGTCGGCGACACGGCCTCGCCGGCGAAGAACAGCCGCTCGTCGACCGGCTCGCCGAGCCGCTCGCGCATCAGGGCCATGCCCGGACGCGCATAGGAATAGGAGCCGAGGCTTTCGGGCTCGCGTCCCCAGAGCGTCATCGGGAGGGCCGTAAGACGACGGCGCATGTCGGATCCGTAGAGCGCCGATAGCTCGTCGAGTGCGAACTCGACGAAGCCCGGCTCGCCGTCCCGCTCGAGATCCTGCGCGAGCGCGCCGCCGAAGTAGCATTCGACCTGCGCCAAGCCATAGGGGCGCAGGGTATAGGACGCGGTGCGACGCGTATCGGTTCGACCGAAGACGGCGCGATCGCTCTCGAAGCGGTCCGCGTCCTCCAGCTGGAAATAAAGCTTGTCGGCCAGGCCCAGCGGCAACGCATCGGCCGCCTCGATCTTGTCGGGCAGCGCCGGATGGAAGCGGAGCGCGCCGGCGGCCAGGACCGCACTCGGCAGCGCCACCACCACGGCGGAGGCCTCGATCGTTCCCGCGCTCGTCTCGACCAGGACCGTCCGGCCGTCGTGACGCACCGTCTCGGCGCGCACGCCAAGACGGATGTCGAGGTCGCGGGCCAGCGTTTCCACGAGCCGACCGTAGCCCTCGCGCACACGCCAGTTCCGGCCGTTGTCATCGTAGCGATCGAGATCCACGGCCGAGACGAGGTCGAGTTCGGCGCCGCTGTACCAGGTGCTCACCGCATCGATCAGCGGGTTCCACCGGTTGCCCGGCTCCAGCATGGCGGACGCCGGACGGTCCGCGTCTCCGCGCGCCTCGACGAGCCGCTCGTCGAACCGGTCGATCGCCGCCCCGAAGGCCGCCTGGTCCGCTTCCCCGAAGCCCGGCGTCGCGGAGCGGCGCTGCCACGGCGGCGTCGAGCGGTCGATCGTGAAGCCCTCGCGCTGCGCGATGGCGACCATCGGGTTCTCGGTCGCCGAATGGAGCCAGCCGCAGCCGTGGTCGATCGGATCGCCCCGGGGCGAGAGCACGGTATGCGCGCGTCCGCCGATGCGGTCCCGCGCCTCGATTACCAGCACCGGGACGCCCGCATCGTGGAGCGTGCGCGCCGCGCCGAGGCCGCCGGCACCGGCGCCGATCACGAGAACGGGGAGGGAAGAGGACATGGAGCGGATCTGCCTGGGACGCCGAATCGAGGCGGCCTGCCGTTTCAGGAAGGCCCGCTCGACAAACCACCGGATCGCCCCCCGCGTTCCCGAGCGCCCCGGAGAACGTCCCCGGACCGCGATGCCGGCTTCAGATCTGCTGCTTGTCGGCCGGCATCCCGTAGACGCTGTTGCGGCCGATCTCCTCGACCGGGTCGAAGCGGTTCGACTCCTGCGCACGCGACAGGAGCATGACGCTCGACTGGTTGAGGTAGTCACCGAAGTCCGAGACGGCCTTGTCGGACTTCACCTCGGCCTTGGTCTCGTCGGAGCGCTGGGCTCGGGTCGCGGGACCCAGCTCCAGGGGATCGCCGAGGCGCTCCTCGATCCGGTTCGAGACGATGGGCTGCGCAACGCTGCCCCCGACCGCTCCCACCATGATGTCTCTCCTCTCCGTTCATCCCTGTATAAGGCGACCTTACCGCGACGCGCGCTCCGCTTCCATGCCGAACGGCACAGCCAGCGCGCGACGTCGGCGGCGGATCTCGGCGGCGAAAAGCCAGGCGATCGCGCCGAGCGGGAGGCCGACGCGAAGGCCGAGATCGACAATCGCGGCCAGACGGTCGCCGATCCGCGCCGCAAGGCCCGCCGCGCCAGCGCCCGCCGCCGCTGCCTCATTGCCCCGGCCGACGCGCGGCGGGGCGGCGTCGAGGATGCGGGCGAGCTCGCGCTCGAAGGCGGCGCGATCGAGGGCGTCGGCGTCGAGCCGGCGGAAGTCGCCGGACCAGTCGAGACGCGGGCGGGCGGGGTCGCGCAGGGCGTCGGGCACCGACATCTCGGCGTCGATCCGGCCCGCTTGCCCGAGCACGTTGAGGACGGCGGGATAGAGCGCAGGGTCGAGTACGAAGAGCCGCAGCGGGGTCGTATCGCCGTCGAGCTGATCGGGGGACAGGGCCCGAGGCGCGGCGCCCGCTCCGCGCAGCTCGATGCGGTCGGCGAAGAGATCGAGCGAGGCCGGTGCGTCCGGTGCGCTGCGCTCGTGCAGCAGGCGGACCATGTCGGGCCCGGTGAGCGGCCGACGCTCGGTGATGCGCAGGAGACGCTCGGCCGCGGAGGGCGCGGCCGGCTGGCGCGGCGCGGCGGTGAGCGGCAGAAGCGTCAAGAAAACGACGAGGCAGACCGACAGGACGTTGGCGGTGAGATCCGCCACCACCGCGAACTCGAAGCGCAGCATCGCCGGTCAGCCCCCGCCGAGCGCTGCGAGGCAGTCGGCGCCGGCGCGCGGTGCGCCCCGCCGGAAGCCGCAGGACGCGTCGAGCCGCAGCTGCCTGACGGGTTCTGCCAGCGTGCTGGCCAGAAGCGGGTCGAGCAGGAACGCGGCCTCCTCGCCGCCCGGCTCGATCGCGACCAGTGCGGTTCGCCCGCTGGCAACGCCCGCACGGATGGCCTCGAGGATTTGAGCGCCCGGGCGCAACGCGGCCAAAGGCGTCGGCGCGGCGTGGCCTTCGGCCAGACGGGCGCCCTCGGGCCCCGCCAGGATCACGAGCGGCTCGGCGCCTCCCAGCGTCACCGCGCCGTGGAGGAGCGCCGCGAGCGGGTCGGCGGGCGCGGCCCGGGTCAGCTGCAGCTCGGGCTTGGCGAAAAACAGGGCGAAGAGAAACGAGGCGCCGAGCGCGAGGAAGAGGTCGGCCAGCGGCACCGAGCGGATCGCCGCGTCCTCGCCCTCTGCGTCCTCCTTATCCATCGCGGCGCACCAACACCTCGATCAGCCGCTGGCACTGGTGGCGCAGCTCCGCCTCGCGGCGTTCCAGGATTGCCATGAGCAGCGAGGCGACGAGGCCCGTCGCCAATCCCAGAAGCGTCGTTTCGAACTGGATCGAGAGACCGGCAAGGCTCGAACCGATGTCGACGGCCGAGGCGTCCGGGCCGCTCGTGCCGAGACTTCCGATCGCGACGGCAAGGCCGATCACGGTGCCCACGAAGCCTAGAAGCGGTAGGAAGGCGAGAAGCGCGCGCAGGAAACGGCGCGAGGCGGCATGGAAACCCTCCAGCGTCTCGCGCTCCGTTCGCGCGCCGGGCAGGGCGCAGGCCTCCAGCAGATAGGCCGAGGTGCGACTTTCCGCCGGGCGCCCCGGCAGCGTGCGCACGACGCCCGCGACCTCGGCGGGCGACAGGCGCGGCGACGGACCGCCGGTGGCCAGGCGGCGGCGCGCGAGGCTCAGAAGCGTGCGATCGGTCAGGTGCGCGAGCGCAGCGTCGAGAAGGGCGGCCAGAAGCACGAAGAACAAAGCGATGATCGCGACGTGGACATAGGTCGGTCCCGCAAAGGCGCGCAGCGTGACGCCGAGGGGATCGAGCGCGGCGCCTGGCGCCACGCGTCCCACGAGGCTGTAGAAGAAGAGCGTCAGCGCAGCGCCCAGGCAGAGCGCAGCGGTGGTGGACTGGGTGCGCGGGGCCGCGCCCTCGCGCAAGGGCGCGTTCCAGAACAGGCGGAAGCGGGTCTCGGCGTCGAGCGACAGGATGCGCCCGGCCAGAAGCAGCACGAGGATCTGCGGCCAGACCGGCAGGCGCGCGGCCAGTTCGGGGAGCGGCGCACCGCCGACGAAGGCCAGCGGGACGAGGGCGGCAAGAAGACCGGCGCCCCGCGCGCCCCAACGCAGGAGCGCGCCGCGTCCGGTGAGCGCGCCACCGAGCGCCGCGAGGCCGCAGA
Organism: Aureimonas jatrophae; assembly: GCF_900104035.1. GTDB lineage: Bacteria > Pseudomonadota > Alphaproteobacteria > Rhizobiales > Rhizobiaceae > Aureimonas > Aureimonas jatrophae. The sequence goes on from NZ_FNIT01000002.1 coordinate 216,664, forward strand.
GGGGGAGAAGCGCACGCACGGGCAGCGGCGCACCCTCGGACGCAACGAGCGCCTGGAGCGCGAGCGCGACGAGAAGCGCGCCGGCCAGAAGCGGGGCAGGCCGCAGGCCCGCCGTGCGGCGCAGGGCGCCGCCGGTCGCGGTCACGGGATCAGGCCGCGGTCAGCTGCGCGCCGGCATGGCCGAGCTTGATGCGCTCCAGCGGCTGGATGTTGGCGGACGGCGAGAGCTCCTGGTAGCTGAGGACCGCCAGGCTCGGGAAGTCGCGCTCCACGATCTTGCGCATGAAACGGCGGATATCCATCGGCGTCAGGATCACGGGCGACATGGCGCGCCCGCCGGGCGTGCCGACCACCTGCTTCATGGCCGTGATCATCTCGCGGTGGATGTCGGGCGAGAGCGCGAGATAGGAGGCGCCGCTCGTCTGGCGCACCGCGCCGCGCACCGCGTCCTCGATCTCCTTGGACAGGAGGAAGGCCGGGATGACGTTCTGGCCGCCCGAGAACTTGTGGGTGATGTAGCGCGACAGCGCGCCGCGCACGTGCTCCGACAGGACGATCGGGTCCTTCTCGCGCTGGCCCCAGGTGACGAGCGCCTCGAGGATCGTGCGCATGTCGCGGATCGAGATCTCCTCCGAGACGAGACGCTGTAGGACGTCGGTGATCGTGGTGACCGGCAGGAGGCGCGTGGCCTCGCGCACCAGCTCGCCGAAGTTCTTCTGCATCTGGTTCATCAGGAACATGGTTTCCTGGACGCCGATGAACTCGGCCGCGTGCGCCTTCAGGATGTGCGCGAGATGGAAGGTCAGCATGTTGGAGAGGGTCATCGTCTGGATGCCCGCCTTCTCCAGAAGCGGCAGGTGCTTCATCTGCACCCAGAGGCTCGGCGTGTTCGGCAGGAAGTCCTCGCCCCGCTCGAACGGCACGTTGAACATGCGAAGGTTCGTCTCGGTCTCGCGCACGATGAACCAGCCGGGACGCGAGGCGCCCGCCGCCACGGGAATCTCGTTGACGAGGATGCGGTACTCGCCGTCCTTGAGGTTCTCGTTGAGCCGCAGGTTGATGCCGGGGAAGGGCACGCCGAGGTCGAAGTACAGGGCGCGGCGCACGCGCGCGACCTCGCGGTCAAGCTTGTCGGGCCGGATCGAGTTACGCACCGAGGCGGCGATGTCGACGATCAGCGGCACAGTGAGCGCGAAGTTCACGGGCTCGACGGGCAGGCCATCGTCGTCGTCGGGCAGCGAGGGCGCCTTGCCCTGGGGCGCAAGGGCCGCGGCCAGCGCGGGCATCTCGCCCGAGCGCTGGGGCTGGGCGGCGGACTTGGCCATGCGCATGGCCAGGAAGCCGCCGCCGCCCGTCACAACGGCCAGACCCAGGAAGACCAGCGCGGGGAAGCCCGGGATCACCGCGAAGATCAGCATGATCGCGCTCGTGATCATCAGGGCCTTCGGCTCGGAGACGAGCTGGCTCGCGATGTCGGAGCCGAGGTTGTCGTTCTCCTCCGAGGCGACGCGCGTGACGATGAAGCCGGCGGTGATCGAGACGAAGAGCGCGGGAATCTGCTGGATCAGGCCGTCGCCGATGGTGAGCAGGGTGTAGAGATGGGCCGCGTCGCCCGCCGCCATGCCGCGCTGCATCGTGCCGATGGCGATGCCGCCGATCATGTTGACGGCGATGATGATGAGGCCCGCGATGGCATCGCCCTTCACGAACTTCATGGCGCCGTCCATGGCGCCGTAGAGCTGGGATTCCTTCTCCAGCTTGTTGCGGCGGCGCTTGGCCTCGTCCATCTCGATCTGGCCGGCGCGCATGTCCGAGTCGATCGACATCTGCTTGCCGGGCATGGCGTCGAGCGAGAAGCGCGCCGACACCTCGGCCACGCGCTCCGAGCCCTTAGTGATCACCATGAAGTTCACGATCGTCAGGATCAGGAAGATCACGATGCCGACGATCAGGTTGCCGCCCACGACGAACTTGCCGAAGGTCTCGACGATGTGGCCGGCATTGGCCTGGAGCAGGATGAGGCGCGTCGTGGAGATCGCCAGCGCCAGACGGAACAGCGTGGTGATCAGGAGGATCGAAGGGAAGGCGGAGAGCTGCGTGACATCCTTGAGGTAGATCGCGACCATCAGGAGGATCGCCGAGAGCGACAGGTTGATCGCGATCAGGATGTCGATGATCACAACCGGGAGCGGCAGGATCATCATGAAGACGATGCAGACGAGCAGGAAGGCGAGCAGCAGGTCGTTGCGCTTGGACAGGACCTGAAGGAAGCGTGTCATGCGCAGGTCTCCAGACGAGAACCCGTCATGTTCGGGTCCCGATGCGCGCGCGCTACGCGCGAACCGTCAATCAGGTTGACTCGCAAGGACGTTACCCTAAGTCAAGCGCCCGCTTTTGTGATAGACGCTGCATCCACCGGCCGATGCCGACCGTCCTTACGCCTCGAAACGCAGACGCGAGCGACCGGTCTGCTCTGGCGGATGGGCGATGGCGTCGGGATCGATGTCGCTCAGCGCAGTGAGAAGGTCCACAATCGCGTTGCGCAGGGCCGCAGCCAGGACCTCCGTGCGCTTCTGTGCCGCAGCCTCGCCGTCGCGGTCCGCTTGCGTTCCCTCGCTCGGTTCGTTGCTCGTCTCGGCAGTCTCCAGCACGGCGGCGAATAGAGCGTCCAGCCGTAGGGCTTCCCCAGCGGCATCGATATCGCGCGCGTTGGCCTGATTGCGGCCAACGGACGTGATCGCGATGGCAACGAGCTGCGACAGCGCCACCAACTGATCTCCCGCCGCCAAATCTGTGGCGATGCTCTGCCGTAGGCTGTGAATCTCCGTCGCGAGCGCTGCGATCTCCCCGTCGATCGCGGAGATTTGACCCGTAATCTCGCTGCGCGCGCCTTGAAGAGTGCCGAGCGTGGTGCGCGCCGCATTCAACGCGGTGCGCGCGGTCGCCTTGGCCTCGTCGGAGCCGGCGCTGGCCAGCGCTTGCTCGGCATCCTCCACGGCCTGCGTCTGTGAAGCGATCTGCCCGTCGAGCGTGTCGGCGTCGCCTTGAAGCTCGCCGCGGCGTGTTTCCTTGGTGCCCTTTTCGGTTTCCCGGGCGGTCACCGTGAGCCGCGTTTCTTCTACGCGCTGAAAGAATAGCAGCGGATTGAATGCACCTGCCGCCACGCCTGCAGCAGCCGCCTGCAACACCGCGCGCCGGCCGCGCGCCTCGCCCATTGTCCGGTCGAGGGCGAGCATGACCTCGGCGATCGCGATGCTCGAAGCGCCGGCCGAGCCCGGCGCCCGCATGCCAGACAGGCCCAGCGAGGAGAAGAGATCGGCGATCGAGGTCGCATCGGGAAGTGCCGATGCGGCGCTGTCGCCGGTTCTCGCGTTCGCTATCGGTGCCGTGGTCTCGGCGCCGCGAAGGTAGGGGGGAAGGGCTGTCGTGACCGACGAGATCGATGACATGGGCGTCCTGGGTCTTCGGGCGAAGCGTGACGGGATATGATAGAACAGGTCGCTCGCCGGCCGCTGTGCCGTTCAGGACCATGGGGTTGCGGAAGACGGGAGGTCACCGCAAACGCAGGTGGGTGCGGCTGCCGCCGCGCAAGGCATCGTCGTCGGCCTCGGCCGTCATCTGCTCGATCAACTCCAGCAGGGCGGCGAGCCGTGTCAGCACAAGCGTCAACGCAGCGAGGAGACGCGCGCGGCGGGACGCGGGCAGGAGGCGGCGTAGAAGCCGCTCCAAAAGTGCGGGGTTGCGCAGGAGGCGCAAGAGGCGCTCGCCAAGATCGCTCTCCTCGGGGCTCAGCTCGGACAGGATCAGTCCGAGCGCGGTGACCTGCCGGGCGTCCGCGACCGGTTCGAAGGGCCGGGGGGGCGGCCAGCCGGGAAGCATGGCAGCGTTCAGGATGAACGACGCGATGACCCCGGCACGCTCACTCTGCTGCTCGGCGCGGCCGCCCGCATCTCTCATGGCCTCCGCCGTCCAGGACTCGCCGGTCGCAACGGCGCTAACGATCGCGCTCAACCAGCGCATCTCGTCGCGTTCGCCCGCCGCCGGTGACGCGTCTTGCGCAAGCACTGAGGCTATACCTCCCTCGCCACTGGTCATCTCGGCCTGTTGGACCTGAAGGAAGGTGAGATGCGTTTCGCCGGGGCGGCGAGTGGCGAGGGATGCGCTGTCGGCGACCACCTCGCCGGGAAGCGCCTCACCCCTGGAAGACGCGCCAGCGACACGCCCAAGAGCGCTGCGATGCGTCCCGTCCCTCAACGTCCCATCTGCCGGCGACGTCTTATCGCTCCAACCAACGGCACGCTCCATCGACAGCGCGGCACCGGGCGCGTCCGCTGCGGTCCGGGGGTGCGATGCAGGACTCCCGGCGCCTTGCGCCCGATGCGGGCCGGGTGGGAGCATCGGCGCCCCTTCGTGTTGCATGGCCGTTGCGATCGGCCACGCGGGGATGCGGCCGTCCGGCATGCTGGGGCGTTCGGGCGAGGAGATGTCGGCGGCTGCGGCGAGCGGCGCGCGCAGACCGACCAACATGAGTGCCGCAGATTTCGGCGGAACGGGAGTGATCGAGACATCCGCGGACGGCACGTCGTGCTCTGTGTCCGCATCCGTTGGTCTCGGTCTGCCGGGCGCGGCGACGTCCGCGCCGGGTGTTTCGGGGCGGGTCCGAATGCGAGCCGCCGGCTCGAAAGGAAGAGGAAGCTCGCCGGCGATGTTACGGCCGATGAGCTGATACAGAGCGCGTAGCTCCTCTGCCGGGATGAGATGGATCAAGCGTCCCGCCCCAGATCGATCGCCGCGCGCAGGCGCTTGGCCTCCGTGCGCATGGCGGACGGCGTGTCGACGTTGGCGAGCGCTTCGAACCTGTTCAGCGCAACGGCGGTCGCGGCGGCGTCACGCCGTCGGACCGCAAGCGAGGCGAGGTGGAACTGGCATACGGCCCAGTCCGGACGCAGCACGGCCGCCATCTGGAAGGCGATCAGCGCACCTGCGACGTCGTCGCGTGCCCGAAGGCAGACGCCGTGCCCGATCCAGTAGTCGGCAACCGATCCATCGGCGATGCATAGAACGCGAAACAACGCCTCGGCACGATCTAGCCGATCGATATGGAACCACCCGTGTGCCCGCGCGTAAAGAACTTCCAGACTGTTCGCTGACAGGCCGAGCGATGCGCCGATGCCCTGTCCGCGCGCAAGCGCGGAAAGAATTGTCGATGGTTCGATACCCTCCGCCCGCAGGGTCTCGCCGACGAGCTCAAGAAGCAGCGCGCTTTCGGCCGCGTCGAGCGCAAAGACGGCACCAAGCGAGGAGCTCTGCAGGGCACGGCCTTCCTGGACGATCCCCCCCACACGCCCTGCCGTTCCGGTTCCAGTAGCATCGAGCGACATGCCGGATATCCCGCCTTGTTTTCTCCGATTAATCCAACGCCGTCCGGTCCGCCAGCGCGGCCAGCGCGCGCTCTGCGCTCTTGAGGACCGTGACGTCGCCCATCTCTCGGGCGAGCTGCGCCGCATGGTCCAGGTCCTCACGCGCCGCCTCGCGTTCGCCCAGCCCGGCGCAGCCAAGACCCGAGATCAGGAAGCCCGCCGGCGAGCGCGGATCGCTCGCGATCATCGCGGAGGCCGCCTGCACGGCCAAGGCGAAATGACCTGCCGCCAGACCGCACTGCGCCAGACCGTGCTGGAACTGCGGATCGGTCGGATCGCAAAGGACCAATGCGCCGAATAGGCGCAACGCCCCCGCAAGGTCGCCCCGCTCCTGGTGCGCATGCGCGATGCGGAGGCCAAAGACCAGGTCCTGCGTCTTGAGGCCCAGCGTCTGCCGCAGATCGCCACGCAGAATCGCGTCCTCCCAACTCCCGCCCTCAATCGTGCCATCCCGATCCCTCGGCTCGGCTACCATCGTCATGCTCATGTCCCCCACACCGTCCTTCTCATGACGCCCCCGAGCGAAGTGAGCCTTGCGCAAGGCTTTCACCAATTCAAGGGGCTCCGCCCGGCGCGCCCGCGCGCCAACTGTTCCCTGCGTCTCAACGCGGGGCCGTCAGAGGCGAAAGATGATCGCTTCCTCGGGTTCGGGCGCACTGCCACGCCTTAGTGCCTCGCCCGCCGCCGGACCGTCCCAGCGCTCCAGGATCGGGGCATGGTGACTCATCAACGCCAGCACATCCTCGATTGCCTCGTCCAGGCTGGCGCCCCCCGGAGGGCCGTCGGCTCGATGAAGGGCTCGAGCCATCAGGCTCTCGGTTCCCGCGCCCGGACCCGACGAGATGAAGGTTCCAGCGGCGTTGACGAGCAGAAGCCCGGTATTGGACCGCAGCACGTCGCGCAACTGCGCCGCACGCCGGCTGCGCTCGCGCGACAGGAGGCCGATCCGGCCCTGTACGATCACGCCCCGGTGCCCATCGCTCGATAGGTTGACAGCTAGGTCGCCGATTTGGAGCCGGACGATGCCGGTCTGGTCGAAGCGCGGCGCGCCGAGTTCATGCTTGGTGAAGAATTGCCGTATGGTCGCCTCGAAGACGCCGTCCGCCATGCCCGTCGTTCTCCTGCGCCGGCGATGCGTCAGCCGCGCGTGATCGCCCGCATCGCGTCAACTTTGGCTTCCTGCATCTCCTTCAGTTGGTTGATGATCTGGTTGATCATCTCGGACATGGCCTGCTGGACTTCCTTGGCCATGTCGGCGCGCTGCTGGGCCGCGCTCGACTGGGCGGCCTCCTCGGAACCCTTGGCCTCGTGACGCTTGGCGTCGGCCTGCGAGGTGCTGTCCTGAGCGTTCGCCTGCGCGGAGCCGATGCCGCCGACCGTCTGGCCGAGGCTGCCGACCGAGGCCGTGACGTCGAAGCGCTTGGTGTCGACCGCGAACTTCTGTCCCAGGTTGGACGTGGTGTCGAGCACCTCGTCGGCCGCGCCCATCCGGGCGGTCTGGGCCATCTTGGTGACCTGTCGCCCTTGCGCGATCGCCGAGCCGGCCGACATGGCCATACCGACACCGCCGACCACCGCGCTGATGATCATGGCCTTCTCTGCGCCCGCTTCCATGTCGTCGGCCGCGTTGGTCATCTCGGCTGCCTGGGCCAGGGAGTGGGCCTGGGCCTGTTCGTAGCCGAGGGTGCGGCTTTGCAGCGCGGCAGTGCGCTGGTTGGCCTGGGTCTCGATCATGAGACGGAAAAGCTCCTTGGTCGTGGCCCCGCCGCTCGGCGCACCCGAACCTGCAGCCGCGTTGTTGCTTTCCATCAGGGCTCTGCGGGCGTTCTCCAGCCGTGCTTCGGTGCCGGTCGGATCGTCCAGCTTAGGGTTGGGCGGGGTGTAGGTGGGCGCGACGGAGGTGGAGGTGCTCTCCGAGTTGGGCATCTCGCGTGCGCCCGAGATGTTGCCCGCCCCGGTCTGACCAGCCGTGCCGTCGGTCGACTTGCCGCCAACCGGTTGGTTCCCGCCGGTCTGGCCTGGTTGGATGTTTACGAAGAAGTTGTTGGTGCCGGAGATGTTCGTCATGGCGATGGATGATCCGATTCGGAAAAGAGAGTTCGGGCGGTCGGGCTCGACGCGGACGTCTCAGGCTCTGAACTTGAAGTTGGTGAGGGTGGCCGCGCGGTCCTGCTTGGCCTCCATGATGGAGTCCATCATCTGCGAGAACTGGTTGCCGGCGGCGAAGAGCCGAGCGAAAGCCTGATCCAGCATGTCGTTGATCTGCATCATCAGGGCGTCGATCTCCTTGGCCTCGCCCTCCGCGCGCTTGACGCCCGCTTCCGCGATCGAGGCCTGGTTGCGCTGGATGCTGCTAGCGACGTTGGAAGCGCTGGTGCCGAGCGCGGTAACGTCCTGCGCTGCGTCGAGCGCCTTCTGCGTGATCTTCATCGAAAGCTCCAAGCTAGCCTGGCCGGCCTTGAGCGAGGCCATGAAGACGTCCTTGGAGACGCTGAGCGCGGCCTTGGTGGCTTGGAGAGCGCTGCCGGTGATGTCGTAGACGATGCGCCCGGCCTGGACGCCCGCCTGGACCGCCTGCTTGGCCGCGTTGGCCACGCCCGCGCCGCCGCCCGCGATTGAGAACACCGCGCCCGCCACCGCCATGGTGATGCCGAAGATCATGTCCGCCTTCTTGGCGTCCTTGAGCGACTGGCCGCGCGCCATCTCGCCCTGGCCCACCATGCCGAGCCCGTTCTCGTCGGTCATCTTCATAGTGGAGTCGATCGCCATGACGATCGCGGTCAGGGCGGCGGCCAGCAGCAGGGCGCCCACGACCGCACCGACGCCGGTCGCGATCATCACCACCGCCACCGCCACCGCGATCGCCGCGCCGAGCCACTCGAAGGCGAGCTTGATCTTGTCGGCCGTGCTGGCGCTTTCCTTCTTCTCGTTGGCCTCGGCCTGCTTGCGCTCGGCCTCCTCGATCTTGGCTTGCTGGTCGGCCAGAAGCCCCTTCATGGTCTTCTGATCGAGCTCGATCTTGCCCTTCTCGTTGGCGCTCTGCGTGTCGCGCATCGACACCGCGACCTCGGCGATCAGGATCTCCGACGATTTGGTGGACATGGTGATGCCCATGGCCGCCATCACGGAATTGAACTCCGCCAGCGCGGCCTCAGGCGTCGGCGGGGGCAGGGTGCCGTCGCCGCCGTTGATACCGCTGCCCACGGGCGTCTGCGTGCCGGTGCGCGCAACATCGCGCATGCTGTCGATCGCGCTCGTGTCGATCCGGGAGGGGGAAACCTGGTTGCTGACATTGGTCATGGCGTGGCTCTCGAAGGACGGTGAAGGGGGCGGGCGAACAGGTGGGGTTCAGGACAGCGGGGGAGGCGCATCGAGGACGGCAAGGAGGCGGTCGGCCTGCGCGACGGTCTCGGGCCGACCCTTGCCCTCCAGCGCGAAGGCCTTGGCAGCGCCCAGCGCATCGCGCGCCTCCGGGAGTTCACCGGCCGCCATCAGGCACTCGCCAAGGCGCAGGTAGCCGTCGCCGTTGGTGGCGTCGAGCGCCAGGAAGTGCATGAAGAAGTGGGCAGCCCGGCGCAGGTCACCCTCCATCTGGTAGGTGGTGCCGATCGCGAACAGCGCCTTGGCATAGAGAGGATCGAGCTGGTGCGCCTGAAGCAGGATGTCGCGCGCCTTTTCGAGCTGGCCATAGGCCATGAACTGGCTCGCCTGCATCACGAGGGCGTCGAGATGGGCCTCGGTGAGACCGAGGATGTTGCGCGGCGTCAGGCCGGCCTTCAGGTGCTCCACGACGCTGGCGGTGCGCTCGTCCAGGTCGCCGCCGGCCAGGGCCTCGGCCAACGAGGCGTTGGCCGCCTCCAGGACGTTCTGCGCCTCGCCGCTTTCGGGAAAGTAGCCTCTCAGGATGCTCATCGCGACGCCTCGCCGGTTCCAGTCGCTACACAGGTAACCGGATGCGGGCCGGGCGGGTGTGTTGAAGATGACACCTGCGCGAAGATGACGGTGCCCATCGAACGCCCGACGGCGACATCGCCCTAATGTCCTTCGCCGTCTCCCTCGTCTTCGGCGCTCGCACCGTGTCGCAGGTAGCTCTCTAGCGCGTCGCGCGCTCGCGTGGTGTCGTTCAGCTCGAACAGGCAGCGTGAACGCAGGTAGCGGCGCATGCGCTGGCGCTCGGTTAGCCGATAGAAGCCAAAACGCTCGGTGGGCGCGATGCGATCAAGCTCGTCGAGACAGGATAGCGTCGGCTGCCAGCGCCCGCCGAGGAAGTGGAGAACGGCGCGTGCCAGCAGGACGTCCGGTCCCCGGTCGCCCAGGTGGTGCAGCGCCTCGGCCAGCACCCCCGCACGCTCGCGGTAGCCGTGCTGGATCTGCACGAAGATGTTAAGGAGCAGGAAGTCGCGCTGGCGCGTCGAAAGCGGGGGCGAAACGGGACCGGCGGGCGGGGACGGGCCTTCGGGCGGGCCCTCGCTCATCCGCGCAGGAGCATGGCGAGGGCGCCGCGCACCTCGGCGTCCATCGCGGTGTCGGCCGACAGAAGCTCGGCGGCGGCCGCGAAGGCGGCGCGCGCCTCGGGCGGCTGGCCGGGCAGGCCGGCGGCCTCGCGCATCAGGGCTTGCGTAGCGGCGCGCGTGTCCGCCAGTGTCGCGGGCTGGAGCAACTCGGGGTCGAGCGCGGTGGGCTGGAGCAGCTCGGGCAGGCGCTCATCGAGCGAGGGCCGGTTGAGGATCGAGTCGAGCGCGCGGTATTCCGGCAGGAAGCGCGGGCCGACCCGAGCCTCCTGCGGAAGATGCACCTCGTCGTCGACCTGCCACAGCGTGACCGTTTCGACGCCGACATCGAGCGGCTTGATGCGCATGGGCGGAGCCGGACCTTGGAGCGGGGGTTCAGGCGGAGGCGCGCAGGATGCCCTGCAGCGCGTCATTCATCTTGGCGAGGGCGCTATTGGCCAGTTCGTAGTGCCGGTTGCGCTGCTTGTCCATGTTGTTGATGTCGTTCATCCGCGTCTGGCTCTCCTGGTTGAGCTGCGTCACCGCATCCGACAGGCGCGTGCCGTAGGTCGTCCACTGCTGGTGGGTGTCGGACGCTAGAACCGCTTCGCCGCCCGCGGTCGGCGTTGCGCCGCTGAAGAGCTGCTGCGTGGGACGATTGATCTTCTGAAGCGTCTCCACCGGATGCTCTGCGCCGAACCCCGCGCTGTCGAACATCAGGATGGCCGTGCGGGCGTCGATCTCCCGCTGATCCGTCAGCTCATCGTAGTAGTATGCGTACGGGAAACCTTCGAGCGCCTTCTCGATGTCCTTGCCGTCGTCGTCCTTGGTCTTGTCGAACGCACCCAGCGTCCGGTTCACCGTGTCCTGCATCACGGCGTAGGCCTTCAGGAGGGCGTTCACCTGCTTGACGTATTCCGTCTCGATCGCGACCTCGGCCTGGAGCTGCCGGTTGTAGCTGTCCTGAAACAGGTAGATCAGGGTCGGCGCGTCCAGGCGCTTGCCGGTGCCGCTCGTCAGGACGCGCACGCCGTTCGACAGGCTCGGGTCCGTTGTGACCGGAAGGCGGCTGCCGTCCGCAGCCAGCATCGTCCCGGTCGCGGCGACCTCGCGCGAGCGCGCGATATCGCGGATCGTTTTCTCCTGCTGGAACATGACGTCGAAGCCGCTGCGCACCGTCGCGCCGCCGTCCAGGCTCATGACATTGGTCTTGAACTGCGTGGTGAGGAAGCCGGCGTCAACTTTCAGATTAACATTCGGCGACTTGCCTTCCGCCTTGTTCCGGGCGTCGAAGAAGGTGCTGAGACGGGTGGCGCGCTCGCTCAGCGCCTTCACGGCGTCGTTGATCTCGCCCTTGGAGTGGACCGCACTGCCGTTGATCTTGGTTTCCAGCATGGCCAACTGGTCCAGAAAGACCTGGCGTACGTCAGCGCCCGTCGGGTTGGTGCCGGTGGTCTTGAAGAGGTTATCGTTCAGGTTGGTGCGCAGGGCCGTGAGCTGCGCCTTGGCATCCGTGGCGTCGGTGGTGAGGTTCAGCTCGGTCTGCTTGTACTTCAGGAAGAAGACCGTCGCCGCCACCGCCGTTTGGTCGGCCTTCGGCATCAGCGCGAAGTCCTGCTTGGTGATCGCCTCGACACGGTAGAGGCGGGGCGGGTCGCCGGCCGAGAGCACGGCCGTCATCAGGGGGATGGTGGTAAGCTGGCCCGCCGCGTTGGTGGTCGACTTGGGGATCTCCAGCGTCTTGGGCCGCGTCGCCCCCACGCCCCACCGGTTCACGTACTCGACTTGGTAGGCCGTATGCCAGCTGTTGAAGCCGCCCTTGCCGTCGGCGCCCTCCAGAAAGAGGCGCACGTCCGCGATGGTGGTGGGATCGGTGCTCATCTCCGCGGGGCGCGTGCTGGCCGGCAGCTTCGTGGTGATGCCGTCGATGCCGGGAAAGAGCTGCTCGGCGCCCGCGCTGATCAGCGCGCCGGTGTTGCCCGAGGCGGAGCCGGGCAGGTGGTAGTAGGGAATGTCGATCTGGCCGTCGACAGCTCCCTTCGGATTGCTGCCGGTTGGCCTGCCGCCGCCCAGATCCAGCTCCATGCCCGCGGTCGGCTGCAGCCCGAGACCGGTGGCCGTGCGGCTGACGAGCTTGCCGCCGCCACCCTTCGCGTCCCGGTCGACGATCAGGAATTCTTCGTACTGGTTGGCGGTTCCGGTCGAGAGCGCGATGCCGGGTACGCTTGTCCGGCTCACGAGGTCGATATAGGCGGCCTGCGCATCCTTTTGCCAGGTCTTGAACTCGGCCGCCGTGAGCGTGTCGATCGCGGGAACCTTCGAGACCGTGCCGGCCGGCGCGCTCGCCCAGGCGCTGCTGGGCACGCCCCGCGGCTTGGACTGCACGTCGCCGTTGAGCAGCCGGACATCGTACCGGACCGAAGGCTTTCCGCTCTCCTGCACGTCCAGCGACATCTCGTAGTCTGGTGCCCTGAAGGTTCGCAGGTAGAACTCCTGGCTGGCCTTGTCCCAGCTCAGGAAGGTCGCGCCGTCGGCGCGCGAAATCTCCGGAATCGGCTGGACCCTGCCTTCGCTGACGGGCTGGTCCCCGGCGGGATCCGCCTTCGGATAGGTCTCGACCGTGCTGAAGAAGGAGCCCCAGCCCTGGGACGGCGGAATGGCGATCTTGGACATCTGCGTCTCCGGATGGTCGTGGGGTTGCGTCTAGAGTTTCAGGAACACGCGCGAGGGGGCCGGCGGCGCAGAGCGCGGCGCGGCGTCCGCCGCCCGCGGCGCGGCCAGGTGCCGCTGCAACGCGTCCGCCAGCGCCTCGAACTGTTCGATGTCGCCGGCATGCGCCATGCGTTCGAGGATGTAGAGCGCCGCCGCGTCGTCGCGCACGAGCGGCTGGGCAGCAAGCTCGGCGGCGACGCGGGCGATCTCGCGCAGGACCGGATCGAGATCGGGCGCGCCTTCATCCAAGCTCCGCTCGACCGCGCCCACGCCGTCGGCGGCCGGCTCGACGGAAGCCGACGCCTCGACCCGTGTGGGCGCCGGGCCGGCAGGCGGGAGCAGGAAGGAGGTCATGCCATCGTCCGGGCCCTTGCTGGTCGGATGTTGAGGACGTGTGACGCCAAATCACGTTGGACGGTGTGACGTATGATACAGCTGTGGCCGGTTGATGGTCACGCGCGCTTGCGGACACGCTACAGACCGGGCCGCTCATCGCCGCGATCGCAGAAGGAGAAGCGCTTGCAGCAGTCCTATCGGGAGGCCTTCCTGCGTCTGCCGCCCGAGCCCGGCGCCCCGGCGCCGGCAGCCGAGGCCGCATCCGCGCAACTTCTCGCGCGCGCGGACCGGCTGGTGGAGACGCTGGACGGCGCCGATACGGTTCCGGTGGGTGGCTGGCTTCAGGCGCGGGCTGCGCAAACGGATGGGCGCGCGGGCGAGGCAGCCGCAATCCTGCGCGCGCTGATGGAGGATCCGGCGCGCGCCGGCGAGGGCGCGCTCGGCTTGGCGGTGCTCGCGCTGGGTCGTCCCGATCTCGAGGATGCGGGCGCGTTCGCGCGTTTTTGCCTCGACCGCGGCGAGCGCACGCCCCGTGCCTGCGCGGTGGCCGGACTGGCGGCGCTTGAGGCGGGCAATTTGGCCGACGCCCAGCGCCTCCTGTCGGCCGCGGCGCGTATTGCCCGCACCGAAGAGGGGGCTAGCGACGATCTGCGCGGCGCCCAGCGCGTCCTGCTTCTGATGCAGCTCGGCCCGCGCTAAGACCTTCCATCGAACCCGGATGATCGCCATGCTCGACCCTCACGCCGATCCCCTGCTCGATGCCGACGACACGCGGCTTCTCGTCGAGATCGGCTTTCTGGCTTTGACGGCCGGACGCTTCGGCGAGGCGCGCGACATCTTCGAGGGCGCGCTCGCCGCTCGCCCGGCCGAGGAGGCGGGCGCGATCGGGATCGGACTGGTGGCGCTGGCGGCCGGCGAGGTCGGTCCGGCCGTGCGTCACTTTCGCGCGATGCCGCCCTCGGATGCCGCCTCCGCCTATCTCGGTCTGGCGCTTCTCAAGGCCGGCGAGCGGGACGAGGCCGAGCGCCTCCTGCGAGACGTGGCGGCCCGCGCGCGCGAGCCCGCGTTCCGGATCCTGGCGCAGGCGACGCTGGACGACGCGCAATCGTAACGCTTCCCACTGGTCGGATTTTGCCGGCGCCCTAACGGCCGCGATTTGGCTTTGCAATGATCGCGTGCATTTCGTAAGGTCACTTCAGACGCGGGACGGGTCAGGCCGCTCGTTGTCTTCCCACGGAGAGGGTTCGACCCATGGTGCTTCCGGTTGTTTCCACGGCCGCGGTCGCGACCCCGACGCCGCTCGCCTCGACGACGGCCCCGGTGCCGGCTGCCGACCGCGTGCAGCTCTTCGAGGACGCGATGCAGCGCCAGAACGGCGCCGTGGCCGCAACCGCGCCGGCGCCCGTGGTTTCGCAACCTCCGGTGGCGGCTACGGGGCAGGTCGACGCGGCCGGCGCTCTTGACCGGGCGCGTCAGGGTTTCGGGCTGCAAGGCGTGCCGGGCGCCGTTCCGCCGCCCGCCAGCGGCGACATGATCCTCGAGGGCATGCAGAAGCTGCGCGGTGTCTTCGACCGGAGCGAGGGCCGCGTCAGCGACGTGATGAGCCGCGGCAGCACCGATGCCGGCTCGCTCATGCAGATGCAGCTCGAGCTGACCAACTTCACGCTTCTCGTGGATCTCTCCTCGAAGCTCACCGGCAAGACCACCCAGGTCTTCGACACGCTGATGAAGGGTCAGTAAGGGTGCGGGGACGCCAGACCGCCCGCGCGGCGACCGGGCTCGCGCTCGGCGCGCTGCTCCTGCTCGCGGGCTGCAAGACCGACCTCTACACCAATCTCACCGAGTACGAGGCCAACCAGATGCTCGCCGTGATGATGGCGAACGGCATCTCGGCCGACAAGCAGGCCATCGGCGAGGGCTTCACCGTACTTGTCGAGAAGGACGACATGCTGCGCGCCATCGCGCTGCTCAACGACAAGGGCTTTCCGCGCAATACGCGCACCTCGATCGGGCAGGTGTTCCAGAAGTCCGGCATCATCTCGTCGCCCTTCGAGGAGCGCGTGCGCTACATCTACGCGCTCGGCGAGGAGGTCGCGCAGACCCTGTCGCAGATCGACGGCGTGGTGTCGGCGCGCGTCCATGTCGTGTTGCCCGAAGAGCCCCAGCTCGGTCAGCCCGTGCGCCCCTCCTCGGCGGCGGTCTTCATCAAGCACGAGCCCAACGTCGATCTCGAGTTCTTCGTGCCGCAGATCCGCCGTCTCGTGTCGAGCGCGATCGAGGGGCTCGACTACGCCGCCGTCACGGTCGTCCTCACCGAGGCGGCGCCGACCGAGGTGCAGCCCCTGCAGGTGGACGAGCGCATGGTCGAGATCCTGCCGGGCCTGTCGATCCGGCAGGCCGATGCCGGTCGGTTCTGGACGATCGCCTACGGCATCCTCGGCGTCGGCGGCCTTGCGCTCGCGGGCTGCGTGGCCGGCTTCGTCTACTACCTTCGCAAGCGTCCGCGCCGCGCCCGCGCCAAGACCGGTGTCGAGCCCGGCACCGCGCTGTTGGAGCCGTCCTGAGGCGATAGATGGCGGAGCGGGAGGGGGAAGAGCTTCAGGCGGGTCCGTGGGGGGACGAGCGGACGCAGGCGCGCCTGTTCCACTTCGGCTGCCGTCTGGCCGCCTCGCTGGCCCATCCGCTCGACGACGCCGACCCACTGCCGGGCTACTGGGGGCCGATGGCGGGCGTCGATGTTCTCGCGCTTGCCCGCCATCCCGACTTCGCCGCTCCGCTCGCGCACGCCGTTGCGCGCCGTCGGGCGGTTCCCGGCCTTGACGGCGCGCGTCTGGCGCACGTCGCCCACCGCGCCGGAGGGCGGTTCGCGCTTCTGATCGCCACGGCCCCGCGCGCCGAAGTCGCCGAGGTCTCGCGCCTTGTTTCGGCGGCGGTCTGGCACCGGCGCATCCTGCGCCTGGCGCTGCGGGCCGATCGTGCGCGCGTCCGGACGCTCCTGGGGGCGGAAAACTACAACGCCGCCACGCAGGAGGTTCCGACCCTGCACCCCTCGCTCGCCTTTCTGGACGCCGGCGACCCGTTCTGGGACCGCGCCTGCGGCCCGGACGAGGCGGACGGGGCGCGCGCGGTCGTGGAACACGGTTCGGGCATTCTTCTGGCCTGCACGCGCAACGCCGATCCGGCGCTCGCGGCGCTCGCCGCCGCCCGCCACGGCCTCGATCTCGACCTGGCCCCGCCGCTGCCCGAAGCCTTGGAGCAGCATCTCGTCAAGCTCGTGCGCCGGAGGGTCCCGTCGTGGTCGGCACTTATCGGCTAGCCGAGTTCGGCTTCCGTCTCGCCTCGGGCGCCCATCTTCTGCGCCGGGCTGACGTCGAGACGCTGGAGACGGCGGTCGCCCTTGTCGCCGCCGCCGAGCAGCGCGCGGCCGCGATCGAGGCGTCGGCAGCGGATGCCTTCGAGGCCGAGCGGCGGCGCGGCTACGAGGACGGGCTGGCGGCGGCGCGTCTGGAGGCGACGGAACGACTTCTGGCCGAGAGCCTGACGCTCGACCAGCGGCTCGATGAGGTCGAGGGCGAACTGGCGGATCTCGTGATGCAGGGCGTGCGCAAGCTCGTGGCCGAGTTCGACGAGCGCGCCAAGGCCGAGTCCATGATGCGGGCGGCGCTCGCGCAGATGCGGCGCGAGAAGAAGGCCGAGCTACGCGTTTCGCGCGCGCAGCTCGGCGAGCTTCGCGCCGTGGCCGAGCGCGTTCGTGCCGAGTTTCCCGAGCTGCAGCTCGTCGACGTCCTGGGGGACGACACGCTGCAAAGCCCCAACGTCGTGGTGGAAACCGCGATCGGGCGCGTTGAAGGCGATCTCGGCCGTGCGGTGGGCGACCTCGAGCGGGCGTTGCGCGGCGTTGGTGCGCTGCGCGCGCAGGCTCGGGAGGAGGCGCGATGATCCGCGCCGAGCTGACCGGCATGGCGGAACTCGCCGCCGAGCGCCGCGAGCGCATCGCGCGCCGGATCGGGGCGACGCCCGCACGCATCGCGACCGAGATCGCCCGCTTCCAGCCCTTCGGCGTGACGGGCCGCGTGCGCAAGGTGGTCGGAACGATCATCCACGCGGCGGTCGCCGAGATCCAGGTCGGAGAGATCGTGGAACTCGTGAACCGGCGCGCTGGCACGCGCCTGTATGCCGAGTGCGTCGGCTTCCTCGACGAGGAGGCGCTGCTGTCGCCGATCGGCGAGACGCAAGGCGTCAGCCCGCAGACCGAGGTCCACCGCACGGGCCGCGTCCAGCAGATCGGCGTCGGTCCCGGCCTCAAGGGACGCGTCCTCGACGGCATGGGCAACTTCGTGGACGGGCTCGACACGCCCTTCCAGCCGCTCGCCTACTATCCGGTCTATCAGGACCCGCCCGATCCCATGAAGCGGCGCGTCATCGACAAGCCGCTGCCGCTGGGGCTCCGGGCCCTCGACGGCATCCTCACCTGCGGCGAGGGGCAGCGCATGGGCATCTTCGCCGCCGCCGGCGGCGGCAAGTCGACGCTTCTCTCCATGCTGGTCAAGGGCGCCGACGTCGACGTCACGGTGCTCGCGCTGATCGGCGAGCGCGGCCGCGAGGTGCGCGAGTTCATCGAGCACGACCTTGGGCCGGACGGCCTCGCCAAGTCCGTGATCGTGGTGGCGACCTCCGACAAGAGTTCGATGGAGCGCGCCAAGGCGGCCTTCACCGCCACCGCCATCGCCGAATACTTCCGCGACCAGGGCCAGCGCGTCCTGTTCCTGATGGACTCCGTCACGCGCTTCGCGCGCGCCCAGCGCGAGATCGGGCTGGCCGCCGGCGAGCCGCCGACGCGGCGCGGCTTCCCGCCGTCGGTCTTCGCCAACCTGCCCAAGCTGATGGAGCGGGTCGGCATGAACGACAAGGGCTCGATCACCGCGCTCTACACCGTGCTGGTCGAGGGCGACGACATGAACGAGCCGGTGGCCGACGAGACGCGCTCGATCCTCGACGGCCACATCATCCTGTCGCGCAAGCTGGCCTCGGCCAACCATTATCCCGCGATCGACGTGCTGGCCTCCAAGAGCCGCGTCATGAACGCGGTGACGACGCGCGAGCACCGCCAGATGGCGAGCCGCATCAACCAGTGGCTCGCGACCTATGCCGACGTGGAGCTCCTGGTGAAGGTGGGCGAGTACAAGCGCGGCGCCGACCCCGACGCCGACCTGGCGATCTCCAAGTACAAGCACATCAACGCCTTCCTGCAGCAGGCGACCGACGAGTTCGACAGCTTCCAGAGCGTTCTCGACAAGCTCTCGGCGGTGACGCGATGACCGGAGCGCCACGATGATCGGGGGATCGCCATGATCGGGCAGATGAAGGTGCTCCTGCGGGTCAAGGATCTCAAGCAGGACCAGGCGTTCCGCGAACTGCAGCGCCGCCGTGCCGCGGTGAGGGAAGCGGAAGAAGAGACCCGGCAGGCCGAGGCCGCCGTCGCCGAGAGCCAGCGCACGATGGAGACGCGCGAGGACGCGATCTTTGCCGACATCCTCGGCCGCGTGGTGGATCTGGCCGAGATCGACGCGACGCACGGGCGCGTGGTCGCGCTCGTGCGCGAGCACACGGTGCTGACCGACACGCGCGAGCGCGCCGTCCACGTCGAGGCGCGCCTGCGCGACGAGGCCGAGACGCAGAGCGGCGTCTACCAGGCGGCCGTGAAGGTGCGCGACAAGTACACGATCCTCACCGACGACCTCGTTCAGGCGCGCGACGCCGAACGGGCCATGGCCGAGGAGATCGAGATCGAGGACATGTTCTCGCGTCCCCGCAAGCCGGTGTCCTGAGGAGCCGCCCATGACCCGCATCACGGGATTTGATACGGCGGCGACGGAGCGCCGCGAGAGCGCCGAGGCGCACCGGCGCGACGGCGAGCGCGATCTGACGGGCGGCCTGAAGCGCTTCCACACGACCGGCGAGAACCTCCAGTCCGGCACCGGTTTGGGCGACGGACGAAGCGGGGGCGAGGAGGGCGATCGCCTGCGCCGCTTCGGAGAGAGCCTGAAGCGTGCCGATGCGAACTCGAACGGCGACAGCGCTCCCGCGCTCGATCCCCGCCTCGTGGCGGTCGTTGAACCCGGACGCACCGTCGCCGCGTTGCCTGCCCTCGTCGATGGATCGGCGGAGCGGCGGGCCGACGCGTTGGCACAGAGCGAGCGCATCGCCCGCATGGTGGAAGGCGCGCTGCGAGCCGAGCTGTCGCCCGTCCCGGGACGCCCGCTTACCTTGAGCTTCGAGGCGCTGCGTCCCGGCGAAGCCGCCGGTGTGGTCACCGGCGTCTCGCTGACGTTGCAGGACGGACGGCTCGACGTGACGCTGAGCCGCCATCCCGACGAAACCCAGGACGCGCTGTTTCTTGCGGCCGCCCAGGCGCTGGCCGAGCGTCTCGGCCAGCGCTTCCCCAAGCGCATGGTACGCGTTCTGGAAGAGGCTGCCGGCGCGGCGGAGCGGGACGCAGCGGATGGCGTGCCGTCCCGCCCCAGCGTCTTCGATCTGTTCGCACAGCCCGGCCAGCGCTCGTGACGCTGTATCGACCCGACCAGTTCCTGGCGCCCGCCGACGGCGACGGCGGTCTCCTCCTGTGGAACCGCTTTGTGGCGCAGGCCGGAGAGGCGAGGCCGCTGGGCAGCGGCGGCGTCCGGCTGCGCTACGACCTGACGGATGCGCCGCCGCCGCAAAGCTGGTGCGTGCGCCTTCATCTGTCCACAGCGCTGGGCGGCGGCATGGCGTTGGTCTGCGCGCGCGCGTTTCCGTTTCGCGAGATCACGGGCGTCGAACTCGATGCGGCTGACCTCGGCGCCCTGCCGGCCGAGCTGCGCGGCGCGATCGTGCTCGGCATGCTGGGATCGCTTGGACGGGCAAGCGGTCTGGACGTCGAGACGCTTCCCCGGATCGGTGACGACGGTCCGTTGTCGGCGCTGGGCGAGCCGGGGCTCGAATGGCTCGCGGTGACGCTCCACGGGGTCGCGTCCTCGGAGGTCGCCGCCCATGTCGGGATGCGGCGGGGCGATCTCCTGCGCCTTCTCGCTAGGTCCGCCGACGGTCCCGTGTCGTCGGGGCCGCTTGCCGGGACCTTGGAGGTGCCGGTCGACCTGACGGCGGGCCGGATCGATCTCACGCTGCATGAGCTGCGCCGCATCGAGCCGGGTGACGTCGCGGTCCTGCCGGCCCTTCCGGCCGACCAGCTCCATCTGCGCGCCGGTCAGTTCCGCTTCGTGTTCACGCAAGCGGAAGGCGGCTGGACCTCGTCCGGCGCGCTTCCCATCCCGCGCCAGCGTCCGCGCACCCTGTTCGACGGTCTTGAAGCCGCCCAGCACCAGGAAGATCCCGCCATGTCCGACCAGCCCGCCGACGACGGGGCCACACCCGAAAGCCTGTCGATCGAGGACCTGACGCTCGGCGTCGACTTCGACCTCGGCCGCGTCGCCGTGCCCTTCTCGACGCTCCAGAGCTGGACCCGCGGAACCGTGGTGCCGCTTTCGCCGCCCTCCACCGAGCCGGGCGTCGCGGTCACGATCCGCATCAACGGCGATGCGGTGGGCACCGGCGACATCGTGCGGATCGACGACCGCATCGGCGTGCGCATCACGCGCCTGGCCGCGCCCACCCGCTGACTGGCAAGGCCGCACCCGCGTGATCGATCCGCTCAACCTCATCTTCATCGTCGCGGCGGCCGCGCTGTTTCCCTTCCTGGCGGTGGTGGCGACGAGCTTCATCAAGCTGTCGGTCGTGTTCCTGCTCGTACGCAACGCCATCGGCGTGCAGAACATCCCGCCCAACATGGCGCTGAACGCGCTCGCGATCATCCTGTCGGGCTACATCATGGCGCCCGTGGCGGTGGAGACGTTCAACATCCTGTCGGCCCAGCCGAGCCTCGACATGGGCTCGGCCGCCGGCATCCGCGCGGCCTACGACGCAGGCTCGGGACCGCTCACCGAGTTCCTGAACCGCCACGCCTCGATGCGCGAGAAGATGTTTTTCCTGGAGGCTGCCCGCTCGCTCTGGCCACCCGAGCTCGCGAGCCAGCTCACCGAGACCAGCATGGCCGTGGTCCTGCCCTCGTTCACGGTGACCCAGCTGCGCGAGGCCTTCGAGATCGGCTTCCTTCTCTACCTGCCCTTCATCGCGATCGACCTGATCGTCTCCAACATCCTGCTCGCGATGGGCATGATGATGGTGAGCCCGCTCACCATCTCGCTTCCCTTCAAGCTCTTCCTGTTCGTCATGATCGACGGCTGGTCGCGCCTGATCCTCGGCCTCGTGAAGAGCTATGTCTGACCTCGCGGAGACCGGCCGATGACCCCTGACGTCGCGCTGCAGCAGATCCAGGAGGCCATGCTCCTCGTCATGGTGCTCTCCATGCCGCCGATCATCGTGGCGTCCGTGGTGGGCATCCTCATCAGCCTTCTCCAGGCGCTCACGCAGATCCAGGAGCAGACCGTCTCCTTCGCGATCAAGCTGATCGCGGTGGCGGCGACGATCGCGGCCATGGCCGGTCTGCTCGGCTCCGAGATGGTGAACTTCTCGATCAAGCTCTTCGACGGCTTCCCGAGCATGACATGACGGGCCGGCCATGAACGGCGTCGCAGATATCGCCCGGCTCTACTTCTCGCTGTTCGACCGCGAGATCATCGCGCTGATCCTGACGCTGCCGCGCATCTACGCCTTTCTGCAGGTCTCGCAGCTCCTGGCCGATACCGCCGTGCCGCGCCTGCCCAAGACCGCCGCGATCCTCTCGCTCTCGGTGATCGCGGTTCCCATCAACTACGCCTATGTCGATGCCTTCGACCGGACCGTTCCCTCGTTCGCGCTGCTGATCGTCAAGGAATACGCGATCGGCTTCGTGCTCGGCTACATCGTGGGCTGGATCTTCTGGGCCGTTCAGTCGGCGGGCGCCTTCATCGACAACCAGCGGGGCGCGGCGATCGCGGCCTCGATCGACCCGCTGCAGGGGCACGAGACCTCGCCGCTCGGCATCCTCTTCTCCCAAGCCTTCCTGACCTACGTCTATACGACCGGCGCGATGCTGCCGATCCTCGGGCTCCTCTACCAGAGCTACGAGCTCTGGCCGGCCACGCGCGGCGTGCCGATCCTCAGTCCCGAATTCCCGACGCTGGCCCTCGCGGTCGCCGACAACGCGCTGCGCATCATGGTGATCATC
Source organism: Aureimonas jatrophae (assembly GCF_900104035.1). Taxonomy (GTDB): domain Bacteria; phylum Pseudomonadota; class Alphaproteobacteria; order Rhizobiales; family Rhizobiaceae; genus Aureimonas; species Aureimonas jatrophae. Next base: position 238,824 of record NZ_FNIT01000002.1, read on the forward strand.
GCAGGGCCCGTGGTAGCGGTCATGTTCCTGGCCGAGTTCGCGCTCGCCATGGTCAGTCGCTTTGCCCCGCAGGTGCAGGTCTTCATTCTCGCCATGCCGATCAAGAGCGCGCTCGCGATCCTGATCCTGATCTTCTACTTCTCGCGCCTGCTTCCCTACGGCGTCGAGCAGCTGGGAACCTTCCGTCCCTATATCGACCGCTTCTACGCGGTGATGCAGTTCTCCGGTTCGGCTCCCGTGCCGGCGGAGGGCGAGACGCGGCCGACGGAGCCGCGCGCCCGACCGATCGAGGTGCCGGCCGGACCACCGGCAGCTCCTTCCGTTCCCCCACCGCAGGAGGTCGTCCCATGAGCGAGGGCGGCGAGAAGACCGAACTCCCGACACCCAAGAAGGAGCGCGACGCCCGTGAGAAGGGGCAGGTCGCGCGCTCCCAGGAGGTCGTCACCACGATCTCGCTGCTCGCCGTCGTCGCCTATGTCTGGGTGCAGTGGGGCAACATCACGGAAGCCTTCGTCGGCATGTTCGACCAGATGGCGCAGCTCGCCACCGGCGACTTTCGCACGGTCGCATTGCCGGCGGTCTTCTACGCCTTCCGCGAGAGTGCCTTTCTGCTCCTGCCCGCACTCGGCGTCGTGATCCTGGCGGGCATCGCGGCGAACTACGTCCAGTTCGGCTCGCTCTTCTCGTTCCAGAGCATCTCGCCGAGCCTCGACAAGATCAGCCCCGCCGCCGGCTTCAAGCGCATCTTCTCGATGAAGCAGGTGATCGACCTCCTGAAATCGATCCTCAAGATCGTCTTCCTGTCGGTGCTCCTCTTCATCGTCCTGCGCGGGGCGATCGGGCCCTTCATGAACTCGCTCGAATGCGGCATCCCCTGCATCGCCGACGTCACCTCGACGATCCTGTTCCAAACGCTCGCCTATTCGGCGGTGGCCTTCATCATCGTGGCAGCCGCCGACTTCGCCTACCAGAAGCATTCCCACACCAAGAGCCTGATGATGTCGAAGGACGAGGTGAAGCGGGAGTACAAGGAAAGCGAGGGCGACCCGCACATCAAGGGCAAGCGCAAGCAGCTCGCCCACGAACTTGCCATGAGCGACGGTGGCGCGGCGGCACGAAAGGGGACGGCCCTGGTCGTGAACCCGACCCATTTCGCGGTCGTGCTGCACTACAAGGCGGGCGAAACGCCGTTGCCGACCGTGACCGCCAAGGGACAGAACGCGATCGCCGCGTTTCTGCGCCGCGAGGCCGAGGAGGCGGGCGTTCCGGTGTTCCGAAACGTCACGCTGGCGCGCGCGCTCTATGCCGACGCCGACCTCTACGAGCCCGTTCCCGACGAGCTGTTCGACGCGGTGGCCGAGGTTCTGGCCTGGGTTTCCCGGCACGAGGACACGCTCTATCGCCAGCGTCTGCCGCACGGCGTGATCGATATGGACGGTGGAGATCATCGAACAGACAAGAGAGTGTCTTGACTTCCGCAGCGCAGCATAACGGCCGTGACTTGCTTGCGCTCGACCCGCAGAAAACATGCGGCACCCGTGCAACGCTACGTCATCCTTGTTGATGACGGGGCGCGAGATGCTGGTACGAGCTGCTCGCGCTCTGATAGAAAGTTTCGACGTTCCGGCAAGGATCGGGTCCCGCATCCCCCTTCCGCCAGACTCGTATTTCTCTGGCGGAGGTGACGGACCTGTGAAGACTGCCCCGATACCTCCTCACCCCGCCGCCCCAGGCCGCGTCCTGACCGCCGTCTCCGGCCTTGCGCTTCTCGCTCTGACAGGATGCAACGGATCGGGCCTTGGCGCCGTCGAGGACGTGGCCGGGCCGAGCGGCCAGCCGCGCCTAGAGAACGGCGCGCCGGAACGGCGTGGCCCCGTGGTGGACGTGCGCGCGATCAACGCCGCGGGCGTCGCGCGCACGGCGCAGCCTTTCACCGGCTTTGTCGGACCGCAGCGCGTCGAGTACGCGCCCAACACCGTCCAGCTCACCCAGGACCTTAACGAGCTCAAGACCAGCAACACGACCGGCTTCGATCCCAACGAGCGCATCACCGTCGACTTCCAGAACGCCAGCGTCAACTTCGTCCTGCAGCAGTTGCTGGGCGGCGCCCTGGGTCTGAACTACGTGGCGCCCGACAACCTTCCCGGCACGATCACCTTCCGCACCGAGACCCCGATCCCCAAGAGCCGCGTCATCGACGTCGTGCGCGACCTCCTGGCCCGCAACGACCTCGTGATCCGCAACATCAACGGCGTCTACCATGTCGGCTCGGCGGCCGTGATCCAGGGTCTCGTCGCGAACGCCGCGATCGGTGCGGCGGGCGAGGACGTGACGCGCATCGTCAAGCTCGGCAAGGGCAATGCCGCGCAGGTCGTCCAGCTCGGCAACGCCCTGGTGCCGGGCGGCGTCGTGCTTCAGACCTCGTCCTCGCCCAACACCGTGGTGCTACGCGCCTCGCCCGACGACGCGGACGGCGTGGAGCGCCTCCTGCGCACCATCTCGCAGTCGGCGGTCGGCGACGGCACGGTGGCGATCCTGCCGCTCAGCCAGAGCGAGCCGACCGCCATCGCCGAGCGGGTGACCGCCTTCTACGCTTCGACGATCCGCGGCGACGAGCCGCCGGTCACGGTTCTGCCGCTCGAGGCGCAGCGCGCGCTGCTCGTGGGAACGCCCGACCCGCAGCAGATGAACGGCCTCCGCCTCCTGGTGCAGCAGCTCGATCGTTCCACCACCGACGTCTCGTCCCTGCGCGTCATTCCCCTCACGCATCTTCGCGCCGAGGAGATCGCGCCTCAGGTGAGCCGCGTCTTCGGTTCCGGCGTCGAGACGCCGGCCGGCAGCAACCGCGCCGAGCAACGCGCCGCGCTTACCGACGTGAAGCGCTCCAGCCCCAACAGCCGGCTCTTTCCGCGTGCGCGTCTGCCGGGCGCGGGCGAGGGGCCGTTGTCCGATGGCGATCTCGACACGGGAACCGGCACGACGCTGGCGCCTCCGCCGGCCATCGGCGTCTCGCCCGGACCAAGCGGCGTGGTGCAGGGGGACGGAACGACCGGGGGGCGCGTCGCCGCCGGCCAGGACGTGGAAGCCGGCGAGGGGGCCGCGATCCAGGGCGGCGGGGTCTCGCAGGGAACTACCCCCCAGGTCGCGCAGCCGACCGCCGGAGAGATCCGCATCGTTCCCGACACGCGCACCAACACGCTGCTCGTCTACTCGAGCTACCGCATCTACAACCAGATCCGCGAGATCGTTCAGGCGCTCGACGTGCCCGAAGCGCAGGTCGTGATCGAAGCGACCGTGATCGAGGTGGGTCTCAACGACCGGCTGGAGCGCGGCGTCCAGTTCTTCCTCGAGTCCAACGGCATCGGGGCGGGCTCGGGCATCCCCTCCGCCGTGTCCCCGACCAACGGCGGGATCGTCGGTTTCTCGGGCACGATCGGCAACATCAGCGTCAACGCCGTGCTGACGGCGCTGCGCGAGGTGACCAACGTCAAGGTCGTGTCCTCGCCCTACCTCACCGTTCTCAACAAGCGCACGGCGCGTCTCGTGATCGGCGACCAGATCCCGTTCGCCACCGCCACCCAGTCCTCCAACAACCTCGGCAACATCACGGTCACGCGCGAGATCCAGGTCGTGGACACGGGCGTCGTGATGGAGATCACCCCTCAGATCCACGCCAACAACTCGGTCGACCTGCAGATCAGCCAGTCCGTTTCGACCCCGGTCGGCAGCAGCCAGTCGCAGGACCTGACGCCCACCATCGCGACGCGCGACCTTCAGAGCCAGATCCTCGTCCAGTCGGGACGCACGGTGCTGCTCGGTGGACTGATCCAGGACCGCGTCGAGAATTCCCGCACCGATGTGCCGGTGGCCGCCGACCTGCCGGTGATCGGCAACCTGTTCCGTCAGAAGACCAAGGAAGCCCGGCGTAACGAGCTCCTCGTGCTCATCACGCCGCGCGTCACGCGCACCTCGAACGAACTCGAGAACATCACCCGCCTCCTGCGCTCGGCGCAGGTGGACGGCGGGGGCGTGCCGCGCGAGGCGATCGTGGTGAAGCCCTGAGGGTGAAGGCGCCGACTGCCAACCGGGAGTCGATCGCGCTGGACCTGTTTGCTCAATCCAGCGCGAGCGATGGGCGTCGCGGCGGCGGCCGTTCGGTTCCGGGGACAAGAGGCCGCCGCGCCCGGCAGCGCGGCAGGAGATCCACCCCTACAGCCCTACGATTGCCCTGTGGGGATGGCCGGCACCGGACCCTTGTGAAGGTCGATGCCTTCGCTGAGAGCCAGCGAGGCAGCCGAGATCGACTGCTTGTCGCCCGAACGCACGGCGGAGATCAGATCGTCTATCTCGCGTCGCAGGCTATTCCCTTGGGGTGCCGGGTTGGCCGGCACCCCAAGGGGGGACGGTGGATTGCTGGCTGCGAGCGGCGGTGCGGGTAGGCTGACCGAAGTACGGAAGGCGGGCGGGACGAAGGGCTGGGCTATGGCCTGACGCTTGGCATCAAGTTCCGCGCGCGCCAGATCGACGTTGGCCCGCGCCTGCGCGATGCGGTTCGGATCGTTCGAACGCAGCGCGTTGCGCATCTCGTTGACGGTGCCGATCAGCACCTTGCTCTCGTTGCTGACGACGCCGGCCTGACGGAGCGCCGGGTGCCTCAGTGCGGCGAAGGCGTCGAGCCGCTGGTCCGGCGAGCCGCGCATCAAATCGTTCATGAAGTTGATCGTCGCTGGGCTGGCGGCAAACGACGTGAACAGGGCGCCCGGCGCCACCGCACCGTTTACGCCGGGCTGGATCGCGTCGGCCGGCGATCCGGCGAAGGCGGCCAGCGCGTTCGGATCGACGTTCTGACCACTCATCATGTTGACCAGGGAAACGCCGGTCCCCCATATGTCCACCTTCTCGCTGATCGTGGCGGTGCTGGCGTTGCGACCCGCCGCCTCTCCGATCGCGTCGAACAGCATGTCACCCTCTTGATTCTGGATGCGTCCGTCGAGATGGGGCAGGATGTCGTTCTTGAGATCACGTTGCTGCGTCCCCTGTTCGCGCCTCAACTGCGTTTGGGCGACATCGAACTCGGGTGCCATGTAGGCGGGGGAGTCGATGGGGTTGGCCTGCGAGAGCGGTACCGACCGGCTGCCCGGCGCCAGCGTTCCGAAGTCGCTGAGCTTGACGGCCATGATGGGCAGGCCGTTGTCGGCTGTGCCCTGGCTTACCAGAAGCGTGTTGGCGTGCTTGCTGTCCGTGCTCGTCACGTTCTGCGTTTCGTGAAGGTGGTGCAGCCCAAGAAGCATCTCGTGAGCCACCGTCAGCGTCATGGTCTCGACGTCGGCGTCGCTGACCTGTCCGCTCTGCACGTTCATGCCTGGGCTCGCACGGATGCTCGGGTCGTTCATGGCGTTCTGAAGGTCGTCCACCGACCCACCGTCTGCATATTCGAGGAGGATGCCGATGTTGCCGTCCGGCAACTCCATCGCGCCGACCATCCGAAGGACGTTGTCGTGCCCGCTGCCCTCCGCGCGTAGGTGGTTCTCGATCTCCGTGCGCGCGGCCTGCCGGGCCTTGTTCATGTGCTCGGGCGTCGGCGACAGCGTCTGGTCCGAGTTCTCGTTGCGAACGATCGGAACCTTCATGATGAGCTGGGCGCCGCCCGGCTCCCGCATGGTCAGGATATGGCCGAAGCCGCCGGCCGTGACGTAGTTCTGCGGCGAAAAGGTCTTGTCGCCCTGCGTGAACGCTGGGATCGTGAACGTTATGTCCTGTTCAACGCCGTTGTTGTCCCGAAACCTCGGGCCTTTGACCTGCGTCTCGCTTCCGGGTACCGCCCGTACGCCGCACGCCTCGGCGCCGACGATGTCAACCGCCTCGTTGGCCAGCGCGCCGATCTGGTCGGCCGTCAAACCATGGCCGGGCATGATGCGGTCTAGTTCGGCCCGGACCTCGCTCGCGACGCCCTCCTTCAGGTCTCCGCGCGAGCGCAGCATCAAGGACATCTGGTCGGCCCGGTCGGGATGCTGCGCGGCGAAGCCGCCCCTTAGCGCGTCCGCCAGATCGGCCCCCGTGGGCTGGCGACCGGCGACAAGCGCAGCGCGTAGCGCGTCGGCCCCCTCCCGGATCGCTGCAGCACCGATGTCGGAGATCCTTGCGCCTTTGGGCTCCGAGGCTGCGGCGTGAAGGGTCTGGGCGGCGCCGCGCACCACGGCCAGACGGTCGAGCGTCGGCATCGAGGCCGCTAGATCAGCCGCCCGCAGCGCCGAGCCGTTGCCCTCGACATGCGCGGTCAGCGCCTTGAAGAGTTCATCGATGCCGCGCTGGGGAAGGGTCGACGATCCGCCCATCGTCCCGGGCTGCAGCGCGCGCTCGAGAAGCTTTTGGACGCCCTCGCGCCCGAGCGCCTGCTTCGTGGTGAAGTGCGAGGCTGAGGCGCCGGTCTGGCCCCGCAGGCCGGCCATGGCCTGGCTGGTCTTGTCGCGGATGAGATGGCGCGTCGAAGTGCCGGACTTGGCGTAGAGCGTGATCTCTCCGGTCCTGCTGTCCTGCCGGCCATAGATATTCTTGCGATCATCCGCGGCTTTGGACAGGAAGTTCTGGGCTTCCTGTATGGTGCTGGTCGAGACGTTGAGCGTCGCGCCGCTGCGAATCTGGCTCATAGGAAACACCTTGCGTTGAGGGGCGGTTCGAAGGGGCGGGCGGTCAAAGGCGCAGGAAGTGCGCGATCTCGGACGGGTCGGGCGGGGAAGGACGTGCGGGGGCCGCGGGCGGAACGCGCCCGAGCAGGAACTGCGTCCAGATCGCGCCGCGTCGCACGAGGTTGCGCGCCACGGTCACCAGGAGGCGCGCGCTCAGATCCTGCATCGGCACGTCGGCGATCTGCACGACCGGCCCGTCCGCGCCGTTTAGCGCCATGCGCACGCCGCCCGTCTCGCGCCAGGCGAGGTTGTAGAGCAGAAGCGTCTCGTAGACATCACCCCGGCGGTCGGCGGGCGCCGGCGCGAGCACCGTGGACAGCATGACGCGCCCCGTCGCCTCGTCCGCCTCGATCTCGACGTCCAGTTCCGGAAAGCGGACGATCCAGCGAGCGTCCCCAAGAACCGTGACGGAATCGATCGCGTCGTCGAGCGGTCCGATCTCGTTCATCAGGTCGGCGAGTGTGTTCGTCATAGGACCTCGTGCTGCGAAGCGGGGCAGGGCGCCGGTCGGATACCCACCGGATGGCGTGCGGGACCACCCGTGCGGGGACCCGAAGCGCGGGCATGGCTTCCCGGCCGACCGGTTCCTACCGCACGATCCAGTTGACGTTCGTGCCGAAGATCACAGCCGAGACGTCCTCGCCGCGCGCGACCGCGACGCCGAGTTCGCCGACGCTGGCGATGCGGCTGTTGCGGTCGGGGGCGGCGCCCTCGTGGAGCTTGCGCCCGCCGCGCAGCTGCACGAAGCGGTTGACGCTGCCGAGGTTCGCACCGGCGATGTCGAGGTCGTAGCGCGCCAGGTCCCGCGTGATGAAGTTCACGAAGTCGGGGTTGCGCGTCACCTCGTCGAGGTAGACCGAATCGACCGACAGCCCGGCGCGCGACGCGCAGTCGTCGACGCGGCTCGGGTTCAGCGCCGCCTCCAAGACCAGCGGCCGCGTTTCCACCGCCACGCTCTGCAGTGTCAGGTCGGAACTCACCGATAGGAGGTCGAGCCAGAACAGGACGCCGGACACGTTCTCGGTGGTGATCTCGGCGCCGCGCCAGCAGGCCGATCGCGGTTCGGCATCCTCGCGCCGCTGGATCGGCGCATAGCGCTCCTCGAGCGTCGTCTCGGGGCGGGCGAGGCGCAGCGCTTCCAGCGCGCGGCCGATGCGCGGGCCGTCGCCGACACCGGGCATGCCCTTGGAGCTCCAGGCGCCGATCAGGTCGCGCACCGCCTTGTTGTTGATCTGACCGGGATCCGTGGGTTCGGCGGCGACGAGGCGCGGGGTGGCCTGCGACGCGGCGGTGGCGGACTGCTCCGCGATCGCGTCAGCGGAAACGGCCCGTGCGGCGGCCGTCTGTGCGCCGCCTGCGTTGGACGCGTCTTCCAGGAACGGCGTGCCGATGCGGCGCACGGCGCGGCCGGGCTCGACGGGGCCGCCGCCTTCGATCACCGAGGCGAGGTCGAGCGGGCGTCCGCTGGCGGGTTGCGCCAGGGTCGCGGCGTCCGGCACCGCCGCGGCCCGGTTGGCGAAGACGTCTTCCAGCCTGTAATCGCCGGCAACCAGCCGGTCGGGATCCATGCGCACGTCGCCGGCCGCCAGGGGAGCATCACCCAGGACCAGCGCCGGGCCGCCGGGCGCGGGACGCAGCGAGCCGTCGGGGTTCTGGAGCTGCACGAGCGAACGCAGGGCGATGAGCTTGGCGTACTGACTGGAATAGGCTTGCAGGAAACCGACCCAGCTATCCACCTTCTCGGACGGAAGCACGCCGCTGATCTCGGCGAGCGAGCCGTCGAGGCGCAGAAGGGTCAGCGGCGCGATCCCGGATCGATCCGCCAGGGTTTGGATGTCGACCAGCAGCGTGTCGCGCGTGCGGATCTCGGACGAGACCTTCTGCAGGCCGATGATGCTGCTTTCCACGAGCCCCGTGATGCGCTGCGCCTCGGCGGGGTCGAGCACGGTACCGGTCAGCGTCGCCTCGGCGCGGTTCGACAGCGTGAAGTCGACGCCGGCCGCCTCGCTTTTCAGGAGTTGCGCGATCTCGGCGCGCATCGACTCCAGGACGCCGACGCGCACGCGCGCCGCCTCGTCGGCGGTGCGCACGTCCTGCAGGACGGCGCGCCGCTCCGCCGGCGTCTCGACGAAGCCGGTCACGAACACCGCGCCGTCGACCTCCTGGCGGGCCGCAACGTCGCGCGCGAACGGCAGGGCGCGCAACGCGGTCTCCACGCGCTCGAGCGTCGGCCGGCTTTGCGGCTGGGCACCGGCCGCGCCCGGACCGACGCCCATCGTGGACACGGCCGCCGCGCCGATCGCCACCACGGCGATGCCGGCTGCGATCGGGAGACCCCAACGTATCGCGGCGGGACGCCGCTCGGTGGGCTGCCCGCCATCGGTCGCGCGACCGCGCCGAAGGCGCAGGCCCGGACGCCGGACCTTCACGGGAGTCGGCGTCTCGCCCTCGCCGAGCGAGGACCAGTTCGCGCTCGCGAGCCCCGTGGTGAAGCGCGTCGTGCCGACCCATACGACGTCGAGCGGTTCGAGTTCCACGGGCTCCCCGTCGGCGGCGAGCTGGACGCCGGTCTGGGTGCGCGCGGCACCCGCGCCGCCCGCCAGCGTGACCTTGCCGTTCCCGACGCGCAGCTTCACGTGGCCGGGCAGGAGGCTGACGTCGAAGATCTGGATGTCGTCGTCGTCGCCCGATCCGAGGAGGTACTCGCCGTCCACCAGAAAGACGTCCACGCCCGACTGAACGCCGGTCAGGATCTTGAGGATAATGGGATCGCCGGCCGCGTCGGTCATGAAGCCCCCCGTCTCGCAGTCCCTCTTTCCACGACATCATGTCGCGACCCGCCGGGCGGGTGGGGATACGGATCGTCACGTTCAGGAAACCTATACGCGGTTCCCCGGTCGCTCACTAGCATGGATTGCACGCTTGGCGCGCAAAATGACTTAAGGTAAAGCCGCAGCGGCGGGTAAGCGGCCGCGAACGGGTGGGGACTTCGAAGCGCCCATGGGAGAGAAGCCGAACTGGCGTTCGCATGCGCGACGGGCGATGCGCCCGTTGGGCTCGTGAACGTTTCTCGCCCGCCCGGCACCGCGCGCGAGCGGATCGGCTTCCGGCAGGGCTCGGAATTTTCCGCCCTGTCGCCCGTCGTCGCCTCGCGCCTCTCGCAGATCGGCAGCGTGCGCCTCTATGGGCCCAACGAGTTCATCTACCTTCAGGACGACGCCGCAGACCATCTGTACTTCGTTCGCTCGGGCCACGTTCGCTTGTCCTACCTTCTGGAGGACGGCTCGGCGGTCCTGTTCGCGATCCTGCCGCCGGGCGACAGCTTCGGCGAGCTCGGCGTCTTTGCGGGCGGCACGCATCATGACATGGCGACGACCGTCGGCACGTCCTCGGTGTTCCGCGTGCCTGCGGCTGAGCTTCGCGATCTCGATGCGCAGGGCGGCGAGATGGCACTCGCGCTCGGTCGCACCGTGGCCCGCCGCTACCGCTCCTATATCGCGCTCACGCGCTCGCTCGGTCTGAAGACGCTGAACGGGCGTTTGTCGCAGGCGTTGCTGCGCCTGTGCGACGACCTCGGCTCGACCGTGCCCTTCGAGGGCCGCCAGGTGCCGATGGTGGGCGCCTTCGTCACCCAGAGCGACCTCGGCATGATGGCGCGGGGTGCCCGCTCCAACGTCAACCGGGCGTTGAAGTCCTGGGAGCGGTCCGGATGGATTGCGGTGCGCGATCGTGCGATCCTGATCGTCAACCGACCGCGCCTCGAGGCGCTCTGGCTGGAGGAGGGCCTGTGATGTCCGACGATGCGTCGCCGGTGGCGATGAACGACCTGGCCGAGCGGCTGTTGGGACCGGAAGGTTCCGCAGAGGCACGTCGTCACGCGGAGCGCCTCGACCATCTTCGCCAAGACGTGAGAGCGAAGATGCAGGCCGGTGCCGCGCCCGGTACTTACGCAAGGTTGCAACAGCTGGCACGGGCGCTTGATCACGCCAGGGTTGTCATGGTAGCGATGAGCGCACGATCGACGCCGGATGTTCAAGAGCCCCGCCGATCTTCTTTCTTTGGGGGAATGGATCGATGAGCAATACCGCCACCTGGGGCGCGGGCGCGACCGCGGATCTCTACCGTCAGCCCCGGACCGGCGCGGATCTCGCGACCGACGGCAAGTATGTCAACCGTGACGGCTTCGACCTGATCTGGCGCCAGAAGGAACTCGGCGACCAGATGTCGAAGATCGAGGACGACATCCGGGCGATCGAGAAGAACGCCAACCTGTCCGATACCGAGAAGATGTTCGCCATGCAGATGGCGATGAACACCTGGTCGGCGGTCTCGAACCTGCGCACCAACATGTTGAAGTCGGTCGCCGACACGCTGAAGTCGATCGCCCGCAACGTGGCCTGATGGTCTCGTTCGGCACAGTGCCCCGGGATCGGGCGCTCGCGCCGCGGTGACGTCGCCTGATAGGATGAGGCCGGTGCCCTGCGCCGGCCTTTTTCGTGTCGAGGCCGCCTTTCAGGAGACAAAGCCATGGCCGGAGCCATCGAGACCACCCGCCAGAACGTCGCCGCACTCAGCGCGACCTCGCCGGTCGGCGCGGAGGTCATGCGGGCCGTGCAGGGCAACTATCGCGGCGAGGTGGTCGAGACGTCTTCGGAAGCCTCCAAGCTTGAAGACGCCAAGGAGGAGATCGGCATGTCGGTGGCGCATCGCGCCGACAAGAAGACGCTTGGACAGCGCCAGGTGCGGCAGGGTCAGGGTGCCAACCTCGAGGCCATCGCGCGCATCGCCGACTACTACGATAAGCTGCCCGACATGCCGCGCGAGAGCGAGCTGCAGGGTCTTGTGGAAGATCTGACCCGCATGCAGGAGTTCCTGCAAGGGGGCGGAGGCGGAGGCGGCGGCGGATCGGCCACCGCCGAGGACGTGCTGCGTCTCCTGCAGCGCTTCGATCCCGACTCGACCCACCAGTTCGCCGCGCTGGAGATCGCGCGCGACTTCTTCGCCGCAAGCGGCGCGGACGAGGCCTTCCAGGCTCTGCTCGACCAGGCGCATGCCGCCTACGGACGCGGCGACCTGGGCCGTGACGTACGGGCGGGCTTTGCGGCCGCCGAGGTCGCCGCGCGCGCCAGCGCGACGATGGAGACCGACCCGGCCCTGTTTCGCGACGCCTACCGGCAGATGGCCCGCGAGACGCCCGACATGGGCCGCCTGTTCGACGCGTTCCGCGCCTTCGACCCGCTCAAGAACTTCGACGAGATCGTCGCGTCCTTCATGGAGGCGGCGGGTCGGGATCTGGCCGCCACCGGCCCCTCGGCCGATCCGGTGCACCTGCACGGGCTTCTCACCGAACTCGGCAAGCTGAAGAAGATGTCGACCACGCTGGAGATGGCCGAGGATCTCGCGCGAACCACCGATCGGCTTCTGCAGCCCAACGACCAGCCAACCGACTATTCCAAGACCAAGTGTCCGGCTTGCCGTGCGCGCGAGAGCCGCCAGGAGGCGATGAAGCCTGTCGTGAAGTGCCGGACGTGCCAGTCGGGAGCCGCGCTGGACATCGCGGGCCTGATGCTCTCCTACGCCTCGCGCCCGTCCGCCAGTTCCGGCGATGCGCGGCAGCTCCTCCAACCCTATGCGCAATGCGCGCTTTCCACGCAGGTCGCCTTCGCCAACGGCCTGCACGACATGCACCGCCAGCTGTCCGACGAGATCATGCCCTCGCCTCAGGCCCGCCTTCAGCAGAGCGCGGCGCTCGGGGCCATGAACGAGGAACTGGTGAACGCCGAAGAGGCGGCGTGGCAGGCCGAGTCGCAGCGGGGCGCGGCATGACGCTGTCGACCGCCAGCCGGGACACGATCGCGGCCTTTGCCGCGCAGCTCGGCCTGCCGCTTCCGGCCTCGCCCGACGGCAGCTATTCCTTCGCCTTCCGTCAGTCCGGACTGGTCACCTTCACCGCGGCGGAAGGGTCGGAGCGGGTGGTGATGAGCCTGGCGCGCAACGTCCAGCTCGGCGACGCCGGCGAGGAGCGCCTTCTGCAGATGGCCGGGCCGGATCCGACCACGGGCCAGTTCCTCCATACGGGCGTGACGCGCGACGGCTCCGCCCTCCTAGCGGTCTCGCTGGACGAGGGGTTCGATCTGCCGACCGTGGAGTCGGGTCTCCAGCGACTTCTGGCGGCGGGCCGCGCGCTCGGCTGACTGGGGGCTCGGCTGACCGGACGTCGCCGCGCCGTGCTTCAGCCGGCCGCGCGATCCGACAGGCGCGAGCTCGGTGCCTCGCCCCGGTCGATTTCGCCGTGCCCGACGAGAGCCGCGGCCTCGACGTCGCCGAACACCCGGCCGACGCCGATCAGGATCGGACGGTCGACGCCGATCCGCGCGACGATCGCGCCGAGTTCATCCAGGCGACCCACCGCGCGCGTCTCGTCGGGCCGCGAGATCGAGGCTGCGACCGCCACCGGCGTTTCCGGCGGCAGGCCGTGAGCCATCAACTCGGCGGCGATGCGCGGCGCCATGCGTCCGCCCATGTAGAAGATCGTGGTGGCGTGGTCGTCGGCAAGCGCCCGCCAGTCGGTCTGCTCCGGCAGGTCGCCCTTCTGCGAATGGCCCGTCACGAAGCGCACGGACTGGGCGCGGTCACGGTGGGTCAGCGAGACGCCGAAGCCGGCCGCCAGCGCCGAGGCGGCGGTGATGCCGGGCACGATCGCGACCGGGATGCCTTTCGCGCGCAGTTCGGCGATCTCCTCGCCCGAGCGCCCGAACACCGAGACGTCGCCCGACTTCAGGCGCACCACGTGCTTGCCTGCCTGCGCGAACTGCACCATCAGGCGGTTGATGTCCTCCTGGCGGCAGCTCTCGCGCGCGGCGCGCTTGCCGACCAGCATGCGCTTGGCCTCGCGCCGGGCAAGCTCCAGGATGTCGTCCGACACGAGGTCGTCGAACAGGATCACGTCGGCGGCCTGGAGCGCGCGCACGGCCTTCAGCGTCAGAAGCTCCGCATCGCCCGGCCCGGCCCCCACCAGCGTCACGCGCCCGCCGGCCTGCGGGCGGTTGGCGAGGTCCTGCACGAAACGGCGCGCGTCGGCTTCCGCCTCCGCATCCGGAAGGCGGCGCGTGAAGGCGTCGTCCGAGAAGCGCTCCCAGAAGGTGCGGCGCGCGGGACCGGGCGCCAGACGATCCATCACCTCGGCCCGCACGCGCGCCGCCATGCGCGCCCAGCCGGTGAGGGTGGCGGGCAACAGCGTCTCGATGCGGCGGCGGATCGCCTGGCCGAGGATCGGCGCGGCGCCATCGGTCGAGATGCCGACCACCACCGGCGAGCGGTTGACGATCGTCCCGAAGCGGAACTGGCAGAAGCGCGGCTTGTCGATGACGTTGACCGGCACGCCAGCCGCCCGCGCGGCGCAGAAGAAGGCTTGGGCCTCGCTGTCGCTCTCGCAGTCGGCGACGGCCAGCGCGGCGCCCGCGAAGACGTCGAGGCTCCAGGAGCGGTCATGGTGGCGGATCCGGCCATCGGGAAAGGGCAGGGCGAGGACGGTGCGCATCTCCTCGCCGATCTCGTCGGCCGGGCCGTACAGGTCGACCAACGCGCCGGATGCTGCCAGGAGTTCCGCCTTCCAGGCCGCGGCGTCGGATCCGCCGCTCATGACGACGCGCTGGCCCTTGAGGTCGAAGAAGACGGGCAGCGTCGCCAAGTCGCCCATGCGTTGCGGGCGCTGGCGGGACGTCTCGGCGAGGCCGGAGGGCTGCGACACGGATTTCATCGACCGTTCCCGGGATTGGCTTCTGCGGCAGGAGCCATACTTTGCCGAACCCTGCAACAACGGCGCAAGGATCGACGCGGACGAGGCCCGGTTTTCAACCGTCCGGCCTCATGTCGTCGCCTCGTGCCGGGATGCAAGGGCACTCCCCGTCTCCTCGGGTTGATGGAACCGGTAGCCGTCTGCCATGAGGGGTGATGGTATGTGAAGGACGCGAGCGCGGCATGGACGAGGCTTGGGCCGCGCTGGACGAGGCCTTGGAGAAGCGCGCGCGCGCGAACGGGCGGTTGCGCCTGTGGTGGCGCGACGACGACGCCGTTCGCTGGACGCCCGCGCTCGCACGCCTCGTCGCGCTTGCCGAACGGTTCGGGGCGCCCCTTGCGCTGGCCGTGATCCCGGCCGGTCTCGACCCCCGGCTCGCCGGGGCGTTGCGTGACGCAGGGGGCGAGATCGCGGTGCTCCAGCACGGCTTTGCCCATCGCAACGCGGCGCTCCCCGGCGGCCGGGCCGTGGAACTCGGCGGCGATCGCGAAACGCCGGACCTCGTTCGCGACCTGGCGATGGGTCGCGAAACGTTGCAGGCGGCCTTCGGTCCGCGCTTTCATCCCGTGATGGTGCCGCCCTGGAACCGGATCGAGCCGCGCATCGCCGAGGCGCTGCCGGACCTCGGCTTTCGCGGTCTCAGCGCGTTTGGCGCGGACGCGGAGCGCCGCGATGGCGACGTCCGGGTCGCCCATGCGCATCTCGATGTCCTGCGCTGGAAGGGCGGCGCGCATTTCGCGGGCGAGGCGAAGCTCCTGGCCGAGACGCGTCTCTGGCTGGAACACCCAACCAAGGACCGGGCCGCCTGCTTCGGTCTTCTCACCCATCACCTCGACCATGACGAGGCGACCTGGGACTTTCTGGAGCGCTTCCTCACCCATCTCCTGCGCCACGCCCGGCCGGTTTCCGCGGCCGAGGTCTTTGGCCTCGAGGTCGCCCGTGGCTGAGCCCGTCGTCCGTCCGGCCGGCGTCGGCGACATCGAGCCCGTCGCCGACCTTCTTCACCGCCTCATGAATCCGAAGATCGCGCCGGAGCGCTGGCGACGCGTCCTCGACGATCCCTGGCGCCCGGCCGAGCTGGAGCGCGGTTGGCTCGTGGAGGACACGGGGCGCATCGTCGGCTTCATGGCCACGATCTACAGCCGGCGAGCGACGCGTCTTGGTCCGCGCCTCTTCTGCGACCTCGGTGCCTGGTATCTCGAACGCGCGTATCGGGGCACCGGCATCGGCGAGGCGCTGCTGCGGGCCGGCATGGAACGCGCCGACACGACCTACGTGACCCTGACCGCCCGCCGCGCCACGGGACGGCGCATCCGCGCGCTCGGCTTCCAGGTGCTGGACGAGCAGCGCGAGGTGTTCTCGCCCCGCAGCCCGCGTCGCGTCGCGCCGCTGCGCCTCCTGTCCGACCCTGCGCTTCTGGATGCCGACGCCCGGCAACGCCTGTCCGACCACGAGGGGCTCGGCCTGCGATCTGCCGTCGTCGCCGCGGCGGACGAAGCGGCGGCGGCGCTCGTCCTTCTTCACGTGAAGCGCAAGGGCGAGGACGTGTTGCACCACGACCTCCTGCATTGCGGCGACGCGGCGATGCTGGCGAACCACGCGCAGGCCCTGGCCGACCTCTTGGTCGAGGAGGGCGTGCTTGCGGTGGACCGTCGCTTCCTTCCGTCGTCCGGGGCGGGCGGCCGGCCGGAGCCCATTCCGCTCGCGCGCTGGTTTCGCGCCGCGAACGGCGTCGAGGCGCGCGACGTCGATCTTCTGTACAACGAGACGCTGCTTCTCGACTTGAAGCTTCCCTGACGGGGGCGGCGTCTGCCATGATGGGACGTGCCGGGCCGTCCGTTCGGCACCTGCCTGGCTTTCAAGGGTTGCATGCCCCCGCTTCTGGCCGTCGAGAACCTGTCGATCGAGTTCCGCACGCTGGAAGGGCGGCTTCGCGCGGTGGACGACCTGTCCTTCGCGGTGAGACCCGGTCGCACGCTGGCGCTGATCGGCGAGTCGGGATCCGGCAAGTCGGTGACAGCGCAGACGATTCTCGGCCTCTTGCCGGGCGTGGCGCATCGTCTCACCGGGCGCATCCTGTTCCGGGATCCGAAGGGGAGCGGCGCGCCGGTCGACCTGGCCGCGTTGCCGCGCAACGCGCCGGCCTTCCAGGCCATTCGCGGCGACCGGATCGCCATGGTCTTCCAGGAGCCCACCGCCGCGCTCTCGCCCATGCATACGATCGGCGAGCAGATCGGCGACGTCCTGCGCCGCCATCGCCCGGAGCTCGACGCCGCAGGCGTGCGCGCCGCGACGCTGGAGGCGCTGCGCGAGACCGGCTTTCCGGACCCGGGTCGGGCCGCTTCCGCCTACAGCTTCCAGCTGTCGGGCGGGCTCTGCCAGCGTGCCATGATCGCGATCGCGATCGTGTGCCGGCCGGCGCTGATCATCGCCGACGAGCCGACGACGGCGCTCGACGTCACCGTCCAGGCCGAGATCCTGCGCCTTCTGCGCCGCATCCAGGCCGAGCACGGGACCGCGCTTCTCCTGATCTCCCACGATCTGGGTGTGGTCGCGACCATGGCCGACGAGATGGTGGTGATGCACCACGGCGCGGCGATGGAGAGCGGCTCGGTGCCGGACCTCTTTCGCGATCCGCGTCATCCCTATCTCAAGGCCTTGATGCGCTCGGTGCCGCGCCTTGGCGGCTCGCGCGGCGAGCGTCTTCGGCCGCTGCGCGAGATCAAGGTCGCCGATGCCGTCGCGGGCTTCCGGCGAAGGGGCGGGGACGGGCTCGAGGGCGAGGTGCTTCTGGAGGCGCGCGGCCTCGACCGCACCTTCCGCTCGCACGGCTTCGGGGGCGGTCCGCCGCACCATGCCCTGCGCGCCGTCGACCTCGTGATCCGGCGCGGCGAGTGCCTGGGACTGGTCGGCGAAAGCGGCTCCGGCAAGACGACGTTGTCGCGCATCCTGGGGCGCGACGAGAGTCCGGACCGGGGAAGCCTGGCGATGCGGGGCGCGAACGGCGCGATGGAGGACGTTCTGGCGCTGCGAGGCCCTGCGCTGAAGAACTGGCGGCGGCGCGTCCAATACGTCTTTCAGAACCCCTATCTCGCGTTCGACCCGCGCATGAGCGTCGAGCGCATCCTGACCGAGCCCCTGGAGATCCACGGCATCGGAACGTCGCGCTCGCGGCGCGAGCGGGCGCGCGAGCTTTTGGCCCTCGTCGGCCTGCCCGAGACGCATCTTTCACGCTTTCCCCACGGCTTCTCGGGCGGCCAGCGCCAGCGCATCGGCATCGCGCGCGCGTTGGCGCTCGAACCCGAGCTGATCCTCTTCGACGAGCCGGTCTCCGCGCTCGACGTCTCGGTGCAGGCGCAGGTCCTGAACCTCCTGCAGGACCTGCGGCGCGAGCTGGGCCTGACCTACCTCTTCGTGTCGCATAACCTGGCCGTCGTGGATTATCTGGCCGACCGCATCGTGGTCATGGCGGAGGGGCGCGTGGTCGAGGTCGCGCCGCGAGAGACGCTGTTCTCGGGCGCCGTTCATCCCTATACGCGGCGTCTGATCGCCTCGATCCCCGAGCCCGACCCCGCGCGACCCATCGACTTTTCGGCCTTCGAGCCCGGCCGCGCCCGCGACCGCGCAGCCTGGGGCTGGCCCTTCGTGGCGCGCGACGGGACGGGAGAGCCGGACCTGATCGATCTGGGCGGCGGACACCTCGTCCAGGCCTTTGAGGACGGGCGGCGCGACCTCGGCGCGCGCCCGCTTGCGGGAGTTCTGGCGCCATGCGAGCCGTGAGTTCCATGCGGTCCCGGCCGCGCCCGACCCGCTTCCGGCCACCCCTGCCGGGACATGCGAACAGGATGTCCTGCCTGCTGCCGGCCCTGGCGCTTCTCGCCGGACTTCTCGCGCCCAGCCTGACCTTGGCGCAGGTCCCGCCCGAGCCGCCGCTTCTGGCTGGCGACGTCGCGAGCGGTGCGCTGCCGCCGATGCGAGAACGCCTGCCCGCCGAGCCGCTGCGCACCGATCTGGCCGCCATGAACCGCGAGCCCGGCCGCTACGGCGGGACGCTGCGCCTCATCGAGACGCAGGCGCGCGACACGCGCCGCATGGTGGTGTTCGGCTATGCCCGTCTCGTCGGCTACACGCCCGAGGGGCACATCGAGCCCGACGTCGCACGCAGCGTCGACGTCGAAGAGGGACGCGTCTTCACCTTCCATCTGCGGCCCGGCCATCGCTGGTCGGATGGCGAGCCCTTCACCGCCGAGGACTTCCGCTACTACTGGGAGGACGTCGCCAACGATCCCAAACTCGGCAAGAACGGCCTGCCGCGTCAGCTTCTGGTGGACGGCCAAGGCCCGACGGTCACCTTCCCGGATGCCGAGACGATCCGCTACGAATGGGCCGCGCCGAACCCGGACTTCCTGCCCTCGCTCGCCGCCTCGCTGCCGCTCGAGATCTTCCGGCCTGCCCACTACCTCCGGCAGTTCCACGCGCGCTACGCCGACGCGGCGGCGCTGGAGCAGCGCATCAAGGACGAGGGACAGCGCAACTGGCAGGCGCTGCACTTCAAGCACGACCAGAGCTACAAGAACACCGACCCCGACCTGCCCTCTCTCCAGCCCTGGGTGCTGGCGACGCGCCCGCCCGCCGATCGCTTCCTGTTTCGCCGCAACCCCTTCTTCCACCGCGTCGACGGCGAGGGGCGGCAGCTGCCCTATATCGACGAGGTGTCGATGGGGATCGCGAGCGCCGGTCTCATCCCCGCCATGACGTCGTCGGGCCAGACCGATCTCCAGACCACGGCTCTGACGCTCGGCAACTACGCCTTCGTGAAGGCCGCCGAGGAGCGCTCCGACTACGATGTCCTGCGCTGGCCGAGCGGTCGGGGCTCGCGCATGGTCTTGTTTCCCGACCTCAACACCGCAGATGCCGACTGGCGCGCGCTGCTGCAGGCCGCCGACTTCCGCCGCGCCCTTTCGCTCGGGATCAACCGCGAGGACATCGCGCAGGCGATCTACTACGGCCTGGCGCGCCCGGCCGGTGACACGGTTCTGCCGGCCTCGCCGCTCTTCGAGCCGGATCTCGCCACGCGCTGGGCGCGCTTCGACCCGGACGAGGCCAACCGCCTTCTCGACGGGCTCGGCCTGACGGCGCGCGACGGGGCGGGAACGCGGCGGATGGCGAACGGGCGCCCGCTCGACCTCGTGGTGGAGTTCGCGGGCGAGGACGGCGAGCAGACCGACGTCCTGCAGCTCATCGCCGAGGACTGGCGTCGCATCGGCGTGCGCATGCTGTTCAAGGCGGTGGAGCGCGACTCGCTCGCCTCGCGCCTGTCGGCCGGCTCGCCGCTGATGACCGTGGGAACCGGGCTCGAGAACGGCGCCGCGCGCGCCGAGGACAGCCCGGCGGCGCTCGCCCCGACCGACTCCTCGCAACCCTCCTGGCCGGCTTGGGGCCTCCACCACGAGAGCGGCGGCAAGCTCGGCGAGGCGCCCTCGCTCGCCTTCGCCGCCCGCCAGATGGCCCTGAACCAAAGCTGGCGCCGGACGCTCGACCCGGCTGAGAAGCAACAGGTCTGGCAGGAGATGCTTCGGCTCGACGCCGACGAGGTCCCCCGCATCGGCATCGTGGCCGACGTGGACCAGATCATCGTCGCCGCGCGGCGCCTTCACAACCTGCCGCGCACCGGGCGCTGGAACTTCGAGCCGGGTGCGTATTTCGGCTCCTATCGCCCCGACACGTTCTTTCTCGCCGATCCGACGACGCTGGCCGTGGGAACGCGATAGGCCATCATGCTGCGCTACCTCCTGTTCCGCCTCGGCACGATGGTCTCGACGCTTCTGGTCGCGAGCGTCCTGATCTTCGCGATCATCCAGCTTCCGCCCGGCGATTACCTCACCAACTACATCGGCGAGCTTCGCGCCGAAGGCGAGACGCAGGCCGAGGAGAAGGTCGCCTTCCTGCGCGAGCAGTACGGCCTCGACCAGCCGCTGCCCGTCCAGTACCTCCACTGGATCTCGGGCTTCGTGCAAGGCGACTTCGGCTACTCGTTCGAATACGCAGCGCCCGTCTCGGACGTGATCGGCGACCGCGTGTTCCTGACGCTCGTCCTGAACTTCGCGACGGTTCTCTTCGTGTATCTCGTGGCCTTTCCGCTCGGGCTCTTCGTCGCGCGGCGCAAGCACAGCGCCGCCGACCGCTCGCTGACGCTGGCGGGCTATCTCGGGCTGGCGACGCCGAACTTCCTGCTCGCCCTCGTGCTCCTGTATCTTTCCAACTGGCTGTTCGGCATCTCGATCGGCGGGCTGATGGATCCCACCTATGCGGAAGCCGACTGGTCGGCGGCCAAGGTCGGCTCGGTGCTGGCCCACCTCGTGGTGCCGGTGGTGGTGATCGGCCTGTCGGGAACCGCGGCGATGATCCAGCGCCTGCGCGCCAACCTCCTCGACGAGCTGCGGCGCCCCTATGTCGTGGCCGCCACCGCGCGCGGGCTGTCGGACGGGTTCGTCCTGCGTAAATACGCGCTGCGCTCGGCACTCAACCCCTTCGTCTCCGACATCGGCGACCTGCTGCCGCAGATCGTGTCGGGCTCGGTGATCATCTCCGTGATCATGTCGCTGCCGACCACCGGGCCGATGCTCCTGTCCTCGCTGCGCAGCCAGGACATGTATCTGGCCGGCTCGTTCCTGATGTTCCTGGCGATCCTGACGGTGGTGGGCATGCTCGTCTCCGACCTCGCGCTGGCGCTGATCGACCCGCGCGTGCGCCTCACCGGGCAGCGCGCCCCGTGAGCGAGGCGCTGCCCCACTGGGTTTCCGAGAAGCCCTTCGATCCCGAGCGTCTGGCGGGCGAGCATACGAGCGTCAGCACGGCCTATGCGCGGGCCTCCCAGCGTCGCCTCTTCTGGTGGCGACTGCGACGGCACCGGCTGGCGGTCGCGTCGCTCGTCTTCCTCGTGCTGGCCTATCTCGTGGCGGCCACGGCCGAGTTCGTCGCGCCGGCCGGCGTCGCCACGCGCGATACGCGCCACATCTTCATGCCGCCGCAGCGCGTCCATCTCGTCCACGAGGGGCGCTTCCTCGGCCCCTTTGTCTATGCGCGCGAGGGCACGCTGGACATGGACACCCTGCAGCGTCGCTACCGCGAGGATCGCTCCAGGCCGATGCCGCTGCGCTTCTTCTGCCGGGGTGAGCCCTACCGCTTCTGGGGGATCTGGGCGGGCGACCGTCACCTCTACTGCGCGCCGGAGGGCGGCACCGCCTTTCTTCTGGGTTCGGACCGGCTCGGGCGCGACATGTTCTCGCGCCTCGTTCACGGCGCGCGCATCTCGCTGACGATCGGCCTTGTCGGCGTCACGCTCACCATGGTGCTGGGCCTCCTGTTCGGGGGCCTGGCCGGATATCTCGGGGGCTGGGCCGACTTCTGGCTCGGGCGCGCGACGGAAATCCTGCGCTCGCTGCCGCACCTGCCGATCTGGCTGGCGCTCTCGGCGGCGCTGCCGGTGACGCTCGACCCGCTTCTCGTCTACTTCCTGATCACCGCGATCCTGGCCTTCCTGGAATGGCCGGGCCTGGCGCGGGCGGTGCGCTCCAAGCTCCTGTCCTTGCGCGAGGAGGACTTCGTGGCCGCTGCCGAGATGATGGGCGCAGGCCCCGCACGCATCATCTCGCGCCACCTTCTGCCGAACTTCATGAGCCACATCGTGGTATCCGCCGCGCTCGCCATCCCGACCATGATCCTGGCCGAAACGGCGCTGAGCTTCCTCGGCCTCGGTTTGCGCGCGCCGATCACGAGCTGGGGCGTGCTTCTGACCGAGGCGCAGAACATCGAGGCGGTGGTTCTCTACCCCTGGCTGCTGCTGCCCATGGTGCCGGTCATGGCGACGGTGCTCGCCTTCTCGTTCCTGGGCGACGGATTGCGCGACGCGCTCGACCCCCTGTCGGACTGAGCTCCCGCGTCGTCGAGGCGCAGGCTGTAGAGCGCCGTCTCGTGGTGGGTGCCGCGCAGCGTGAAGCGGCCGATCGGTTGCCATTGGGCCGGGTCGCAGGAGGCGACCTCGTCGGTCGCCAGCACCGGGATGCCGAGGCGCTTGGTTTCCTTCTCGATGCGCTCAGCCTCGTTGACCGAGGGACCGATCACCGAGAAGCTCAGGCGCTGGCGGATGCCGATGTTGCCAAGGCGCACGTCGCCGATGCACATGGCCACCCCGAACTCGAACGGCACCTCGCCGGCGGCCTCGCGGCGCCGGTTGACGATCTGGCAGGCGGCGCGCGCCGCACGAGCCGCCCCCACCGCCCGGTCGCTCGCCTCGCTCTCCGACGTCTCGCCCTCGCGGATCGGGAAGATGGCGAGCACCGCATCGCCGATGAAGGCCAGGATCTCGCCGCCGGCCTCCACCGCCGCCCGGCCTGCGCAGTCGAAGTAGTCGTTGAGAAGCGCGAGGTAGCGATCCTCGCCGAGGTCTTCGGCCAGCCCCGTCGAGTCGCGCAGGTCCGAAAACCACACCAGCGCCCGGACCTGGCTGCCGCTGCCAAGGCGTATGCGGCCGCTCAAGACCTCATGGGCGATCGTCGGGCCGAGATAGGTGTCGGCGACGCTCGTGATCAGGCGCGGGTAGATGTTGAGCTTGCACAGGAGCGCCATGTAGCGCTGCAGCTGGCGCAGCGTTTCCACGACCGTGTCGTGGAAGCCGCCCGGCGCGCGCGTCGCCCAGGTCACGTAGAGGCCGAGATCGTCGGCGCGCAGCGGCAGGACGGAGCGCTCCGTGAACATCTCGGTGCGCAGGCCGATGAGATCCGTGTAGCCGTCGGCCCGCAGCTCCTCGTAGAGATCGAAGGGCAAGGGGCCGTGGCCCTCGAGCCGCGCGCGCATGAACGTCTCGCTGTGGTCCAGCATCCACTTGATGGGACTGCGCAGCCACTCGTCGGTGTCCTCCTCCTGATGCGGGAAGCGGTTGGTGGAGATGCCGCGATCGGCCGTCCACAGCACCGTCTCGGCCTCGAACAGGGGATGGAGGGTCGACCAGGCCATGCGGCAGCGGTCGATCGGAATGCCGACGTGGTTGAGCTTGCGGGCGAGCGCCTCCAGCATGACCTCGGGCGGCTTCTCGGCCAGCGCCTGACGCAGGAGCCAGTCGCCGACCTCCAGGATCTTGGACGTGTTCAGAACCATGACAGCCTCTAGGCCGGCAAGCGGTCCGCCACGGGTGCCAGATCGAAGCAGAGGCCCGGACGGCCGGCGACGGCACCGGGAAAGTCGGCCTGCGCCTGCGCTTCGATCCGCGCCAGGTCGGCATCGGACCGCTTGTGGGAATGATGGAACAGGACGAGCCGCTCGATGCCGGACCGGCGGCAGAGGCGAATCCCCTCCTCAACGGAGGAATGTCCATACCCTTTGAAAAGCGGCATTTCCGCGTCGGTGTAGGTGGTGTCGTAGACCAGGAGATCGGCGCCGGCGAGGAAGCGCTCCAGCGTCTCGTCGCGCGTTCCCGGCAGGTGTTCGTGGTCGGTCGCATAGACGATCGAGCGATGGCCGGTCTCCACCCGATAGGCGACCGCGCCGTTGGGATGGCGCAAGGGCGCGGTCTCGATCGCGACGCCTGGCGCCGGCGCCAGACGGTCGCCCGGATGAAAGGTCACGTAGTCGATCTCGGCCTTGAACTTCTCGAGGCCGACCGGATGAAACGGGGGGCGGAGAAAGTCCACCAGCAGCTCGCGGCACGTCTTGCCATCCTGCATGTGCCCGGCGTGGATGCGGACGCGGCAGCTCGGATCGTAGAAGGGCGCGAAGTAGGGCAGCCCCATCACGTGGTCGTAGTGCGCATGGCCGAGAAAGAGGTCGATCTCGCGCCGCTTCTCGGCGTGCAGCCGGTTGCCGAGCGGCACGATGCCGGTTCCCGCGTCGAAGATCAGCACCCGATCGCCCGCCTCCGCCGAGACGCAACAGGTCTTGGCGCCGAAGCGTGAGGGATCGTCGGGCGCCACGGGAAGCGTACCGCGCGCGCCCCAGATCTCGAGTCGCAGACCCGCCGGCGCGTGCGTCACGTAGCCAGAGCCGCCGCCGCGCGAGCCGCCACGAGCTCGGAGGAGGTCCGGTTCAACCGCATCGCCATCTCGCGCAACATCACGCGCGCCATGGAGGGGAAGGCGTCCAGCATGTCGGACAGGCATTCCTTGCCGATGCGCAGCGTCGAGGCGTCGGTCAGGGCGCGCACGCTGGCGGTGCGGGGGATGTCGCACAGGATGCCGATCTCGCCCACGATGTCGTTGCGCCCGAAGCGCGCCAGCTCGATGTCGCCGATTGGCGAGCTGGCCAGGACCGCCACCTCGCCCGACAGGATGAGATAGGCGCTGTCGCCCATGTCACCCTGGTGGAACAGCGTGTCGCCGACCGAGAAGCGCATCGCCTGCGAGGTGAAGGCGATCAGCTTCAGCCGGCTCGGCTCGATGCCCTGGAACAGGGGCACGCGCCGCAGGATTTCGACCTCGTCCGCAAGAAGGCTCATGGCTGCTCAAGGCTCCGTCGCGACCGGCCGCCTCCGGCCGTCATCGCGCGTCCGC
Organism: Aureimonas jatrophae; assembly: GCF_900104035.1. Taxonomy (GTDB): domain Bacteria; phylum Pseudomonadota; class Alphaproteobacteria; order Rhizobiales; family Rhizobiaceae; genus Aureimonas; species Aureimonas jatrophae. Next base: position 263,852 of record NZ_FNIT01000002.1, read on the forward strand.
TGGTGACGATAGGACGGGGTCTAGCGGCTCCGCAAGACTGTCGCCCGCGACCCGTCCGCGTTCAAAACGCACGATGCGGTCGAAAGGTTCGCCCTGACCCGGCGCCGAGGCGACCCAGAACAGGCCGAAGGGCCGCGCGGGGTCGGCCGCCCGCTTCAGGACGGCCGCGACGATTCGGGCCTGCGTATCGGCGTCGAGCGCCGACAGGCATCGGTTCGCGACGAGGTAGTCGGGCGCCTTGAGAAGCGCGCGCGCCAGCGTCAGCTTCTGCTGCTGGCCGAGGCTGAGGCGCTTGGCGCCCGCGCCCAGGTCGAACTCGAAGGCGGTGCGCAGCACCACGGCGCCCAGGCCAGACGCCCCGATCGTCTCGCCCAGGATCTCGTCGATCCGCGCCGAGGCCTTGGGCGTGGCGTCCGCCACGCGCCCGAAGACGATGTTGTCCTGCAGCGTCGCGGCCGGGTTGAAGCGATCGGGATCGTGGAACACCACGCTCTCGCGCACGAGCGGCGAGGCGATCTCGCGAAACAGGCTCCGGGCCTCGACGATGCGGGCGCGCAGGGCGTCGTCCACGAGACCGAGGCGGTAGCGCGGCTCGATATAGGAGAGGGCGAGGCGGATCAGCGAGCCCCGATCCTCGCCGGTCTCGATCGGGCCGTCCGGCGTGCCCATCCGCATCACGAGCTGGCGGTAGAAGTCGATCTCGTCGGGGCGGATGATGTCCATGCGGCGCAGAAGCGGATTGTCGGAGCCGATCTCGCCGAACAGCTCGACCAGCGTGGTGGCGATCTGGAGGCCCATCTCGGCCAGCGTGTCGCCGAGCCCGGTCTGCTGAAGAACGCGCCGCGCGTCGGAGCGCACGAGAAGGCGGGTCGCGGCGGCCTCGTCCTCGCGCGAGGCGCCGAACACGATGTTCTCCAGGATCGTCGCGTGGCGCAGGAAGCTGCCGGGATCGAAGCGCTCCACAGCGCCGCTCAGACCCTCCTCGGCGAGCCGCGCGGCCAACAGCGTTCGCGCGGCCAGCACCCGCTCGCCGGCCTCGGCCTCGTAGGCCGCAGGCACGCGTCCGGCCAGACCCAGGCGCCGCATGTCGCGCTTGAGGTCCACGATCGCGATCGCCTCTTCGATCAGCGCGATCTCGCGATCGGGGCTGGCGGGCAGGACCGAGCGGTCCACCCAGTCCTCGCGTGCGTCCAGCGTCGTGTTGCCCGAGGCAGCCGCCTCGCGCCGCATCTGGGCCTCCAGGCGCGTTTCGGGCGGATGCATGCCGGGCGCGGGATAGTGCATCAGGGGATAGAGCAGGGCCTCGCGCAGCGTCGACTGCGGATAGTAGGGAGCGGCCTCCGCATAGGCGAGACGGCGGCCGGTCACCGATTCGGGCCATGCGCCGAGCGGTCGGCCGGCCAGCTCGATCTCGCCGCTCGCCGGAGGCGCCAGGCCCACCAGCGCCTCGGCGACGCTTTCCGCGCCCTCGCCGAGCGGGCCGATCGCGGCCACGCGCTCGCGCAGCGGCAGGTCCAGCGTCACGCCGCTGGCCAGCACCGCGCCCGTGTCGTCGCGGATCGTCGTGTCGAGGAGGCGGAAGCCGCCCGCGAGCCGGGCGACGCCGGCAGCGCCCGCCGCCTGCACGGCCGGGTCGACGAGGCCGCCGATCTCGAACTGCTGGGCGACCTGCTCGTATTTCACGTCGACGTCGAGCCGCATCAGGTCCCAGTCGATCAGGTCCTTGAGTGGCGAGGGCAGCTCGCGATAGGCCGCGATCACCGCCACCAGCTCGCCGATATCGATCTCGCCCTTGATCGCGAAGTAGCCGCCGAACATGTAGAAGATGAAGGGCGTCGCCTGGGACAGGAAGTTGTTCAGGAACTTGACGAAGAACTTCCACTGGTAGATGTCGAAGCGGATCAGGAAGATCCGCCCGAGCTGCTCGGAGATGCGCGCCCGCACGATGTTCGACGTGTCGTTGGTGCGGATGGTCGGCATCGACTCGATGATCTCGCCGACCGTGCCGGCAAGGCGCCGCGCCGTGAGCTGCCGCTCGCGCCCGAGCACCAGGAGCCGGCGGCGCATGCGCGGGATCAGCACCGCCTGGAACAGCGTCACGCCGAGCGCGATGGCCCCGAGCGTCCAGCTCTGCAGGAAGATGAACACCATCGCGGTCAGGATCTGACTCATGAGGTAGAGCGGCTGGACGAAGGCGTCGCCGATGAAGCCGCCGATCGGCTCCAGCTCGTCCTTGATCATCGAGGCGACCTCGGCAGGCCGCACGCGCCGGAACTGGCGGATCGGGAAGCGCAGCACGCGGTCCACCATCTCGTAGCGCATGCGCCGCAGCATGCGCTCGCCGAGCCGCCCCTTGTAGGTGTTGAGGTAGAACTTGAAGGCGCCGTTCACGATCACGAAGAACAGAAACAGCGTGGACAGGACGAACAACGCCTCCATCCGCTCCAGGGACGTGCCGTCGAGAAGCACGAGATGGTCGGAGCCGCCGAGAAAGCCCGGCAGCGGGAGCGTCAGGGTGAAGTAGCGCACGCTCGCGCCCGCGCCCTCGAAGCCCTCGCCCTGGATCGGGCCGTTGATGATGAGCTTGGGCAGGTTCAACGACAGGAAGAGCGGGATGATGGACAGGAGCACCACCACCAGCATCCAGATCTGTTCCCGGCGCGTGTGGCGCCAGACGTAGCGATAAAGGGAGGTGGCCATGAACGCTCGGCACCGCTCCGAAGGCAGGAAGACGTAAGAGCGGGAGGAGCGCAGGAAGCGTCTGCCGCGTCAAGCGGGAGCCGAGCGGGGGCGCGACGCTTGCGGCCCGGCAGGGGCCGCGTTAGGCCGGGGGCGAATCTTCTCGAGGACCTCGCGGCTCCCAGCGATGCCATCCGATCCACCGGCGCTTCGCCCGCCCCTCAGCTTCTACGCGCCCCTGAAGTCGCCGGACGATCCCGTGCCCTCGGGCGACCGCACGGTGGCGCGGCTGCTGCTCGCGGCGCTCGAGCGGGCGGGCCTGGCGCCGAAGTTGGCGAGCCGGTTTCGCTCCTTTTCCGGCGATGGCACGGCGCAGAACGCGCTTCTGGCGGCCGGCGCCGACGAGGCCGAGCGGGTCTACGGCGCGCTGGAGCCGCTTCCCGAGGCGCGGCGACCCCGCCTCTGGTTGACCTACCACAGCTACTACAAGGCGCCCGACCTCATCGGTCCCGTCGTCTCGCGCCGGCTCGCCATTCCCTATGTCCTCGTCGAGGCCTCGCATGCGGACAAGCGGGCGGGCGGCCCGTTCGACCTGTTTCACCGCCGGGCCGCGGACGCGGTGCGCGCCGCGGACCTGCATCTCGTTCTCAACCGGCGTGACGAGGAGGGGCTGCGCCGGCTCCGCGGCGGCGGAAACGGCATCGTGCGCCTTGCGCCCTTTGTCGGGGAGACCGGCCCAAGCGACCCCGCGCCCTTGTCCGAGAACGGGCCGTTGCGTCTCGTGACGGTCGCCATGATGCGGCCGGGCGACAAGTTCAGCTCCTATCGCATCCTCGCCGACGCGCTCGGGCGCGCGCCATGCGACTGGGTGCTGGACGTGGCCGGCGACGGCGCGGCGCGCGGCGAGGTGGAGGCGGCGTTCGCGCCGCTGGCCGAACGCGTGCGCTTCCATGGGCTCGTCACCGAGCCCGACCGGCTCGCCGCGCTGGTCAGGGAGGCCGACCTGCTCGCCTGGCCGGGCGTCAACGAGGCCTTCGGCATGACCTACCTGGAAGCTGCCCGGTACGGTCGACCAGCGCTCGCCATGCGCTATGGGGGCGTGCCCGAGGTGGTGGAGGACGGCGTCTCGGGCCTTCTGGTCGATGCCGGCGATGCGGACGCCTATGCCCTCGCGCTGGAGCACCTTGCGCTCGACCGCGCCCGGCTTCGCCGCCTGGGAGCCGGGGCGCGCGAGCGATCCGAGAGCGTCCACGGCTTCGACGCCGCCGCGCGTCGCCTGTCGCAGACGCTCGCGCCGCTTCTTTCGCGGAGCCCCGTATGCGCGTCCTGATCGCGGTGACCCATCTTCTGGGGGTCGGTCATCTCGCCCGCGCCGCGCTTCTCGGGCGGGGCCTGGCTGCGGCGGGCCATGACGTGTGCGTGGCAAGCGGCGGACGGCCGGTGCCGAACCTGGACCTTGCGGGCGTCGAACTCGTGCAGCTGCCGCCCGTCCACTGTCGCGACGCCGACTTCCGAACGCTGTGGGGCGAGGACGGCCGGATGCTGGACGACGCGCTGCGCGCGTACCGGCGCGAAGCGCTGCTCGCCGCCTTCCGGCGCGTCCATCCGGACGTCGTGATGACGGAAACCTATCCGTTCGGTCGCCGATCGCTCGCGGGCGAGTTCGAGGCGCTGGTCTCGGCCGTCTGGGCACGGCCCGAGCGCCCGGCGCTTCTCGCCTCGGTGCGGGACATCCTGAACCCGCCCTCCCGGCCGGACAAGGCGCTCCAGGCCGAGCGCATCGTCGTGGAGCGCTTCGATGGTGTCCTCGTTCACGGCGACCCGGCCGCGGTTCCGTTGGAGCGCTCCTGGCCGGTGGGCGAGGGGTTGCGTCCGCGGCTTCTCTATACGGGCTACGTCAGCGGCGACGCCGCGCCGGCGAGCGCGAGGCGCGGGGAGGAGATCGTGGTCTCGGGCGGGGGAGGCATCGCCGGCCTGACGTTGTTTCGCGCCGCGGTCGTCGCCTCGCGCCTCGACGGTTCGGGGCGCTGGCGCATTCTCGTCGGCCACGGCGTGCCGGAGGCGGACTTCCGGGAGCTGGCGGGCGCTGCCCATTCCCGCCTCGTGGTGGATCGGGCGAGGCCCGACTTCCGCGATCTGCTGGCGCACGCCTCCGTGTCGGTCAGCCAGAGCGGATACAACACGGTTCTCGACCTGGCGGGCGCGGGAACGCCGGCCGTGCTGGTGCCGTTCGAGGAGGGGTCGGAGCAGGAACAGCGTCTGCGTGCCGAAGGGCTGGCTGCCGCGGGCCGCGCGGTGCTGCTGCCCGCCGCCGAACTGTCGCCCGAGGCGCTGCACGGCGCGGTGGAGGCGGCTCGCGCGCTCCCGCAAGGTGCCGGCGTGCCGGTGAACACGAACGGCGTCGCGCGCAGCGTCCTGCTGGTCGAGGAGGCGGCCAGGCGGGCGCGTCGGATCGCGCAAGGCTGGGCCGCGCTCGGCCGGGTTCTGGACGAAAGGGCAGCGACCCGGCGGCCGGCCGCGCTCTGGTGGCGCGACGACGACGCGGCCGAGCCGACCGAGGCGCTGGACAGGCTTCTCGCCCTCCGCCGCCATCTCGGCGTGCCGTTGGCCCTCGCCGTCAGCCCACGCCTTGCAACCGACGCGCTCGCGCAACGGCTCCAGGGCGAGGACGCGGCGATCCTTGTCCACGGCATCGCCCATCTCAACCATGCGCCGGCGGGCGAGAAGCGGCGGGAGCTCGGCTATCGCCCCCCCGCCGATATTCTTCGCGAGCTCGGCGAGGGCCTTGCCGCACTCCGCCAACTCCTCGGCGATCGCGTGCTGCCGGTTCTCGTGCCGCCCTGGAACCGCATCGACGCGGCGCTCGTGCCAGAGCTGGCTGCCGTCGGCTATCGCGGCCTTTCGACCTTCGGCGCACGGTCCGGCGCCACGCGCGACGGACTCGCCGTCGCCAACGCCCATTGCGATCCGATCCTGTGGCACGGCGGGCGGGGACTGGCCGACGAGGCGGAAACGCTGGAGCGCCTCGCGCGCGACCTCGCCCGCGACGAGCCGGTCGGTCTTCTCACCCACCATCTCGTCCACGACCCGGCGGTCTGGCGCTTCGTCGAGCAGCTTCTCGCCTACCTCGGCGCCCATCCCGGCGCGCGGTTCGTGAACGCCCACGCCGCCTTCGCCCTCCCACCCGCACACGAGGAGGCGCCGCGATGAGCGAGTCCCCGACAAACCCGCATGCCGCCAATCTGCTGGCGCGGATCGAGGGGCGCACCGCGCGTGTCGGCATCATCGGGCTCGGCTATGTCGGCCTGCCGCTCGCGCTGGCGCTATGCCGCGCGGGCTTTCCGGTGCTCGGCTTCGACATCGACCAGCGCCGCGTCGCGCTCCTGAACCGGGGCGAGAGCGGCATCCGCCACATCGCGTCCGATGCGCTCCAAGAGGCTCTGGCCGAGAACCGGTTCGAGGCGACGGCGGACTTCGCGCGGCTCGGCGAGGCGGACGCCGTCCTGATCTGCGTGCCGACTCCGCTCACGCGCCAGCGCGAGCCCGACCTGGCCTTCGTGGAACGCGCAAGCCGCCAGATCGCGGAAGCGTTGCGCCCCGGCCAGCTCGTCGTGCTGGAATCCACCACCTGGCCCGGCACGACGCTCGAGGTGGTGAAGCCGATCTTGGAGCGGGGCGGCGAGCGCTCGGGCGAGACCTTCTTCCTCGCCTTCTCGCCCGAGCGCGAGGACCCCGGCAACCCGGACTACGGCACGCGCGACATTCCCAAGATCGTGGGCGGCGACGGCGCGCATGCGCTGCAGCTCGCCGTCGCGCTCTACGGCGCGGCCATGGCCTCCACCGTCCCGGTCTCCAGCCCGTCCGTGGCGGAAGCCGTGAAGCTCACCGAGAACATCTTCCGCTCCGTCAACATCGCGCTCGTGAACGAGCTGAAGGTCGTCTACGACGCGATGGGCATCGACGTCTGGGACGTGATCGCGGCGGCCGCCACCAAGCCCTTCGGCTTCATGCCCTTCCAGCCGGGACCGGGCCTGGGCGGGCACTGCATCCCGATCGACCCCTTCTACCTCGCCTGGAAGGCGCGCGAGTTCGAGGTGCCGACGCGCTTCATCGAGCTGGCCGGCGAGATCAACACCGCCATGCCCCGCCATGTGGTGGACCGTCTGGCCGAGGCGCTCGACCGGCGCTTCCGGCGCGGGCTCAACGGGGCGCACGTCCTCGTGCTCGGCGTCGCCTACAAGCGCAACGTCGAGGACACGCGCGAGAGCGCCTCGTTCCGCCTGATCGAGATCCTGGAGGATCGCGGCGCTCGCACGAGCTACCACGACCCGCATGTGCCGGAGATCGGGCCGACGCGCGAGCACGTGCAGCTGGCGGGCCGACGCTCGGTCGACCTGACGCCGGAGGCGCTGGCCGGCTTCGATGCCGTGCTCGTCGCCACCGACCACGACGACGTGGACTACGCGCTGGTCGCGCAGCACATGCGGCTCGGCCTCGACACGCGCAACGCCTTCGCCAAGCGCGGGCTCGATCTTGCCCGCGTCGTCAAGGCCTGACGGGAGGGAGGGCCGTCAGGCTCTCGTCGAGAAGGCGGGTCAGCGTCGCGATGCCGGTGTCGAGCGAGAAGTCGCGCTGGAGGCGCTCGAAGGCGGCGCGGCCCAGATGCTCGCGCAGTGCGGGATCGGCGATCGTCTCGCGGAGCGCCCGCGCCAGGGCCGCCGGGTCGGCGGGCGAGACGAGCCGGCCGTTCTCGCCGTCGGTGACGAATTCGGGCACGCCGGCATAGCGCGTCGACACGATGGCGAGCCGCTGGGAGGCCGCCTCCATCAGGACGTTGGGCAGCCCGTCGCGGTCGCCCGCATCCCCTTCGCGGCAGGCGAGCACAAAGAGATCGGCCTCGCGCAGCGCCGCGATCACCGCGTCCTGCGGCTGCGAGCCGCGCCACTCGATGCGATCCCGCAGCCCGAGCCTGTCCGCCTGCGCCTTCAACGCCGCCTTGAGCTCGCCCGAACCGATGTGGACGAGACGCCAGTGCTGATCGGAAGGAAGACGCGCCAGGGCGTCCAACAGATCGCCGAACCCCTTCTTGGCGACCATGCGGCCGACCGTCACGATCCGCACGGGATCGGCCGGATCGCGTCCGTCCCGTCCGCTTGCGCGCTCGGGCGGAGCGGGAAAGCGGTCGAGGTCGAGCCCGTGATAGGCCAGGCGCACGCGCTCGGGGTCGTCGGCGGGCGACAGGCGCCGCAGCTCTTCGAAGCCCTCGCGCGTGCAGGTCACGCCGAACCGGCTGGCCGCGATCTTCTCGCGCTTCTCCCAGTCCGTGGTGGTCCAGATGTCCTTGGCATGCGCCGAGAAGCTGAACGTCCCGCCGCGCAGGAGCGCCGCGTAGCGCGCCACCGAGGCCGGCGTGTGGAGGAAGTGGACGTAGATGTGGACGAGCGCGGGGTCGAGCTCGCGCGCCAGAACCAGCGCCTGGCCGAGGCGGCGCATGCGGTTGGGCGTGGGATCGCGCCTGACGTCGCGCAGCGCCGCCCGCAGAAGCGCACCCCGGCCCGGCAGGCGGCACGCATGGAGGAGGCCGCGCAGGACGCGCAGCGGCGCGCGGTAGAGGTATTCCGGCAGGTAGCGCACGGGCGCCCGGATACGCCGGTGCAACTCGTGAAGCGTCCCGTCGGTCGGCTCGCGCAGCGACCAGATCTCCACCGCAAAGCCCGCCTGCTCCAAGGCCAGGATTTCCTGCGCGATGAAGGTTTCCGACAGGCGCGGATAGCCTTTCACCACGATCGGCAGGCGTCGCACGGGCGGGGCCGGCAGCGTGGCATCGGTCTCGGCCCTCATGCGCGCACGGCGCTCAAGCCGGCGCGCGGCCGCTCGCGTTGCAGCAGGGCGTGCGTCGCCGCCTCGATCCGGTCGAGGCCGTCGAGCAGTCCCGGCGGGAAGCTGGCCGAGGGCAGGGGCTGGCGGGCCAGAGCGCGGATCGCCTCGGCCATGACCCGAGGATCGCGCCGTCCGCCCGGCTCCAGCATGGCGCCGTCCAGCATGGCGACGAGCCCGAGCTCGGCGGCCCGCTCGGCCCGAATCGTCTGCTCGAGGCGCGGCGTGCGGCGCGGAACGATCAGCGCCCGCTTGTCGAACGACAGGATCTCGCAGAACGTGTTGTAGCCGCCCATCGCGATCACGCCCTCGGATCGCTGCATCAAATACTCGATCTTGGTGTCGAAGGTGATCGCGTCGACGCGCGGCAGCTGCGCGATGCGCTCGATGAAGGCCGCGCGGCGCGAGCGCGGGATAAAGGGACCGAACACCAGCAGCGCGCCGAGCGGAATGTCGCTGTCCGCCTCGTAGGCCGAGATCACCCAATCGATCAGTTCCTCGCCGTCGCCCCCGCCGCCGGTGGTCACCAGCGCAAAGGGCTCGCGCGTCAGGCGCGGGTAGCGTGTGGTCTGAGGCCGAGGCGGCAGCTCGCGGCGGATGTAGCCGGTGTAGTTGATGCGTTGGGCGACCGCGTCGGACAGGTCGAAGGGCGCGAGCGGCTCGTGGATCTCGCGCAGGCCGTAGATCCAGATCTCGTCGTAGAAGCGCTCCAGCGCCGTGAGCGCCCCCTTGCGGCGCCATTCCGGCACGATCACCTCGGGCTCGTCCAGGATGTCGCGCAGGCCGAGCACGATGCGCGTGCCGGCCGCGCGCAGGTAGGCGAGCGTGTCGAGAAGCTCGTCCCGAAAGCCCGTCGGCTCCTTGTCGACGATCAGGATGTCGGGCTGGAGGCTGCGCGCCGTGGCCATGATCACGGCCGAGCGCATGGCCACGGTTTCCTCGAGGTCGAGCGCGAGGCTGGAGGTCGAGTAGCTGCCGTCCGGCAGCTTCACGACGCCGGGAACGCGCACGAAGTCGATGCCGTCGCCGAACTCGAAGCTGCCGATCATCGGCGAGCCCGAGATGATCACGATCGAGGCCTGCTCCAGGCCAGGAGCCAGGCGATTGGCGATGGCACGGCAGCGCCGAATGTGGCCGAGCCCGAACGTGTCGTGGCTGTAGATAAGGATTCGCGGTCCGCGCGCGGTCTCGCGTCGATCTGCCGGAAAGGGCGCATTCAGCATCTGCGGATTCTCGAAGCTCGTCCTGCCGTGCCCGACCGTTCGCGCCCATACTACGCCGCTTGGTGCCGGACGGGAAATCCGATCTGCGCAAGAATAAGGCCGACCGATCATCGAGCGGGCTTACCTTTGGTCAACCACGCTTTTGAAGGGCTTGGTTACCTCGCTCGTTTAGCCTTCAGCCGTCATGATTGCCCCGCTCATCTCCCTGGCCGCCGACCATTCCTTTGGTTTCGTCGCGGCCGCGCTCGCCATCTGCCTCGTCGGCGGCTGGCTTCTGGCCGACATCATGCGCACGGCCGGCGGGACACGCGCACGCTACCAGCGGCTCTGGCTGCCGGGGCTGGCTCTGGTCGCGGGCGTCACGGTCTGGACCACGCATTTCATCGCGATGCTGGGCTACCGGCCTGATCTGCTGCTCGGCTTCGACGGGGCGACCACGCTCCTGTCGGCGCTGGCGGCGATCGTGGCGGTCGGCGTGCCGCTCGCCCTGTCGGTCCGTGTCGAGCGCCCGGCCGCGCGCGCCGGGCTCGGCGCCGTGGCTGGGCTCGGCATCGGGGCGATGCACCAGACCGGCATGGCCGCGATCGAGGGGTGCCTGCACGAGACGCCGATCGCCACGGGCCTCGCCGCCGCCACGCTGGGTGCGGCCTGCCTGGCGCTCGCACGCGGCCGGCCCGCGATCGGGCGCTCACGCTGGCAGACCTGCGCGTTGTTCACGTTGGCGGTGACCGGCGTTCACTTCGTCTCGCTGGCCGGCACGACGCTGACCGCAACCGGCGATGTGCCGGCGAGCGCGGACCACGGCATCCTTCTCAGCCTCTTCACCGCGATCGGCGCGGCGGTGCTGTTTCTCGGGGCCTTCGTCACGATTCTCGCTGCCAAGCGATTCGACGCGCAGGAACGCGCCCATTCGGCGATCCTGTCGACCGCGCTCGAGAACATGTCGAACGGGCTTCTGTACTTCGACGAGCTCAGCCGCCTGCAGCTCTTCAATCAGCGCTACGCCGAGATCTTCGAGGTCGATGCCGCCATCTTTCGCCTCGGCATGTCGCCGGGCGAGCTGATCGGCGCGATCGGCGACGCGAAGGGCTGGACGCCCGAGCGGCGAAGGCTTGCCTGCAGCCGGGCCGAAGACTGGATGAGCGGAACCCATCAGACGGTCTTCGACTACGTGATGGACACCGGCCGCACCATGGAGATCGAGCTTCGACCGGTGGCGACGGGCGGCGTGGTGATGACCTTCGACGACGTCACGAAGGACAGGGAAGCGCAGCGGCGCATCGCCGAGCTCGTGTTCCAGGACCCGTTGACCCGGCTTGCCAACCGGCGCGCGTTGCAGCAGCGCATGGAGGAGAACTTCCACCCCAAGCAGCGCTTCCAGCTCCTCATGGTGGATCTCGATCGGTTCAAGGCCGTCAACGACACCTACGGCCATGGGGCGGGCGACGCGCTTCTGGTGCAGGTCTCGCAGCGCCTCGTGACGGTTGTCGGCGCGGACGGCTTCGTCGCGCGGCTGGGCGGCGACGAACTGGCGGTTCTCCTGCACGAGGAGCCGGGGCGCGCCGTCGAGATCGCGACGCGCATCGTCGAAGCCGTCGCGCGGCCCTTCGTGGTCGATGGGTTCAGCGTCTCGATCGGGTGCAGCATCGGGCTCTGCGGCTCGGCCGACGCGCGTGACGCGACGGAGCTGATGCAGCGGGCCGACATCGCCCTCTACGAGAGCAAGCGGCGTGGCCGGGGACGCGTGTCCAGCTATCGGACCGGCATGCTGGAAGCGGTGGCCGAGCAGCAGATGCTCGAGAACGACCTGCGTACCGCCGCCGAGCGCGGCCAGTTCCATCTCGTCTACCAGCCGATCCTGGCGCTCGGCGAGAACCAGGTGGTCGGTCGCGAGGCCCTGCTGCGCTGGGAGCATCCGCTGCAGGGCGTGATCGAGCCGGCGCGCTTCATCCCGCTGGCCGAGGAAACCGACCAGATGATCGAGATCGGGCGCTGGGTCCTCGACGAGGCCTGCCGCCAGGCCGCGTTCTGGGGCGACGGGGCGAGCGTGTGCGTGAACGTCTCGGCGGTGCAACTGCGCTCGCCGGTCTTCCTCGCCCATCTCACGCAGGCGCTCAACCGCAGCGGACTGCCGGCCTCGCGCCTCGAGATCGACATCACGGAGACGGCGGTCGTGGAGGATGGGGCCCAGGTCTCCGGCATCCTTCAGGCCATCCGGCGGTTGGGCGTCCGCGTGGCGATGGACGATTTCGGCACCGGCAACTCGTCGCTCGCGCATCTGCGCGACATTCCGCTCGACCGCATCAAGATCGACCCCGCCTTCGTGTCCACCGCCGACACCGACCGTCACTCGCTGGCGGTGCTGCGCGGCATGACCCAGATCGCGCGCGACATGCGGATTGAGATCCTGGCGGAAGGCGTCGAGACGCCGGCGCAGCTGGAGCTTGTCCGGATGATCGGATGCGATATGGCGCAAGGCTTCCTGATCGGCCGACCCGAGCGTTTGGACGCCGGAGTCGGGGCGCTCACCCGCCGCGCGCCGGCGGCGTAAAATCGGCTGCGCGACCCCGCCTACTGCGTTACCGCCCGGACGTTCGAGGCGACCTCGCTCAAGCTGACCAGGCCCTTGGTCATCACGCGGTCGGCCCCCTCCAGGCGCGTGCGCTCCTCGCGCGTCAGGCTGCGGGCCGACAGGACGATCACGGGAATGTCGCGGTGCTCGGGACGGCTGCGCAGGGCGTCCAGGAAGCTGAAGCCGTCCATCACCGGCATGGTGAGGTCGAGCAGGATGACGCGCGGGCGCGCCGCTTCGACGCGGTCCAGCGCCTCGCGGCCGTTGCCGGCCTCCGACACGCTCCAACCGTCGCGCTCCAGCGCATGCCGCAGCCGCTCGCGCGCGTCCTCGTCGTCGTCCACCACCAGGACGTCGCCGGCCTCCTCGCGAAACCGGTCCATGACGAGCCGGAAGCTGTCCCATTGCACCGGTTTGGCGACGTAGTCCGAGGCTCCGAGCGAGGAGGCGAGCGCCCGCTCGCTGACGAAGGTCACCATGATCACGGGGATCTCGGCGAGCTCGGGATCGGCCTTGAGGCGCGCGAGCACGGTCCACCCGTCCATGCCGGGCATCATGACGTCGAGGAGGATGGCGCGCGGGCGCATCTCCTTGGCCATGGCCAAGCCCGTCTGCCCGTCCGGCGCGGTGATCGCGGCAAAGCCCTCGCGCGCCAGGAAGCGCGTCATCAGCTCGCGCTGCGCCGTGTCGTCGTCGATCACGAGAACCGTATGGCGGCCCGCGGTGTCGGTGCCCTGCGGCAGCTGGGCGGCTCCGGGCGCCGCGTCGCGGTCGGTGGTGTCCGGCAGCTGTGCGGGGACCGTGAGCCGGAAGGTGCTGCCCTCGCCGGGTCGGCTCTCGACCGAGACGTGACCGCCCAGCATCTCGCTGAACGCCTTGGTCAGCGACAGGCCGAGACCCGTTCCCCCGAAGCGGCGCGTGGTGGAGGCGTCGGCCTGCGCAAAGCGCTGGAACAAGCGCTCCAGCTGCTCGGGCGTCATGCCGATCCCGGTATCGGAGACCGAAAAGACGAGCGTGCCGCCCAGGCGCTCGGCGCGCAACGTGATCGTGCCCGCTTGCGTGAACTTGGCGGCGTTGCTGAGGAGGTTCAGGAGCACTTGGCGCAGCTTGGTGATGTCGCTGTGCATGGTGCCGACCTCGCCGGCCAGCTCGATCTCCAGCCGGTTGTCCTTCTTCTCGGCCAGGGCCCGGGCCGTGGCTGCGACGTCCGCGACGATCTCGGCGACGTCGAAGGTCTCCGCATACAGATCCATCTTGCCGCTCTCGACCTTCGAGAGGTCGAGCACGTCGTTGATCAGGCCGAGAAGATGGCGCGCGTTGCTCTCGATCTTGCGGATGTCGCGCACGAGGTCACCCGCCACCGCACCCTCCTCGGCCTCCTCGATCAGCATCTCGCTGTAGCCGATGATGGCGGAGAGCGGCGTGCGCAGCTCGTGGCTCATGTTGGCGAGGAACTGCGACTTGGCGAGGTTCGCCTCCTCGGCGGCCTGCAGCGCCTCCATCTTGGCGCGCTCGGCCAGGATCTGCGAGGTCGTCTCGTTGCAGGCGCCGAACAGGCCCGCCACCTCACCGTCATCGCCGTAGACCGGCGTGTAGGAGAAGGCGAAATGCGCCTCCTCGAGACGGCCGTTGCGCTCCACCTGCAGGGCGATATCGTCGTAGTGGACGGATCCGCCGGCGAAGACGCGGTCCACCAACGGTCCGATCTCGTCCCAGATCTCGCCCCAGGTTTCGCGGAAGCGCTGCCCGAAGGCGGTCGGATGCTTGCTCTGGAGGAGGGCGATATAGGGATCGTTGTAGAGCATGATCCCGTTCTCGCGTCCCCAGGCGAGAAACATCGGCTGGCGCGAGGCGAGCATCAGGGAGACCATGGTCTTGAGCGGCCTCGGCCATCCGGCCGGCGGGCCCAACGGCGTCGCTGTCCAGTCGGCCGAGCGCATGCGGTCCGCCATCTCGCCCTCGCCGCTCAGAAATCGCGCGCTCGTCATGATGGGCATCTCCGGAAGGCGGACGAGCCGCCGACGGCGCCCGAACCGGTTCAAGGTTGGGCTCTTGCCCCCGCGATCAAGGGCGTGTGAGCGTCACGCCTCGAAGGAGCGGCGGTCGATGCCGTGGCGCTGGAGCTTGTCGTAGAAGGTCTTGCGCGGCAGGCCGAGTGCCTCCAGCGAGGCGCGCACCTCGCCCCGGTGCCGGCGCAGCGTCTCGCGGATCGCCTCGCCCTCGAAGCGCTCCACCCGCTCCGCGAGCGAGCCGCCGACGTCCAGAGCGGGCTCCGCGCTCTCGGCTTCCTCGTCGAGGCCGAGGGCGACGCGCTCGGCATAATGCGAGAGTTCGCGCACGTTGCCGGGCCAGTCGTGCTCGGCGAGCGTTCGCCGCACGCTCGCGCCGACCTCGGGCACGGGACGCGCGAAGCGCCGCGCGGCGCGGGCGAGGAAGTGGTGGAAGAGGAGAGGGATGTCGGCGCGCCGCTCGCGCAAGGGCGGGATGCGCAGCGTCACGACGTTGAGCCGGTAGTAGAGGTCCTCGCGAAAGGCGCCGCGCTGCGCGGGATCGCCGAGGTCGACCTTGGCGGCGGCCACCACGCGAAGGTCCAGCTCGCGCCGCTCGTTGGTGCCGAGCGGCTCGACGCTGCGCGTTTCCAGAACCCGGAGCAGGCGAACCTGAAGGGCCGGCGGCATGGATTCGATCTCGTCGAGAAACAGCGTGCCCCCGCTCGCATGCTCGATGCGCCCGACGCGCCGCTTGGCCGCGCCCGTGAAGGCGCCCGCCTCGTAGCCGAAGAGCTCGCTCTCGATCACACTTTCGGGCAGCGCGCCGCAGTTCAACGCCACGAACGGGTGCGACCCCCGCCGGCTCCAGGCATGCAGCAGCGAGGCGACGACCTCCTTGCCCGATCCCGTCTCGCCCTCCACCAGGACATCGACCTGCGTGTCGGCGATCTGGCGCAGCGTCCGGCGCAGGCGCTGGATCACCGGCGTCTCTCCGATCAGGGGCAGGTCCTCGTCCACTGCCGCGGCGGCTTCGCGCAGCCGGCGGTTCTCGAGAACGAGGCCGCGCTTCTCGGCCGCGCGGCGCACGCTCTCCACCAGCCGGTCGGCGGCGAACGGCTTGGCGATGAAGTCGTAGGCCCCTTCCTTCAGCGCGCCCACGGCCAGCTCGACGTCGCCATGGCCCGTGACGAGGATCACCGGCAGGTCGGGGTCGAGCGCGTGAAGGCGACGGAACAGCGCCATGCCATCGGTGCCGGGCATGCGGATGTCGGTGACGACCACGGTCGGCTCGGACTCCGCGACCCGCTCCAGCGCCTCGGCGGCGGATGCGGCGCCCATCGCCACCAACCCGGCCAACGCGAGCGTCTGAAGCGTGGCCGCGCGCAAGTGCGCCTCGTCGTCCACGAACAGGACCCGGGTTTCCATCGCATCGCTCATGGGCGTCCGGCCTCCGGCAGCTCGATCAGGAACGCGGCACCGCCGCCGGGCGCAGGACCGGCCGACAATTGGCCGCCGAACTCGGACACGATGTCCTGCGAGATCACGAGACCGAGGCCGAGACCGTCTGGCTTTGTGGTGGAGAAGGGGGTGAAGAGGCGGTCCATCTGCTCCGGCGACAGGCCCGGTCCGTTGTCGCTCACGCCAAGGCGCACCCGGCCGTCGCCCCGCCCGAGCGTGATCGCGATGCGCGGCGCGGGATGCCCGCGCAGGGCGTCCATCGCGTTGCGCAGGAGATTGACCAGAACCTGCTCGAGCCGCAGCCGGTCCGCCTCCACCGCGAACGACCCTGTCGCATCCGGAGGCACGACCTCGATGCGCTGCTCGGCGAGGCGCGTCGAGAGCATCAGCATCGCACCGTCCACCGCCTCGCGCAGTTCGACCCGCGACCGGCCGCCAGCCGGCCGGCGGGCGATCGAGCGCAGCGTGTCGGTGATCGAGCCGACGCGCTCGGTCAGGCCGACGATGTGGCCGAGGTTCTCGCGCGCGGTCTCGCTCTGCGCGCGCTCCAGGAAGCGCCGGGCATTCTCGGCATAGGCGCGGATCGCGGCAAGCGGCTGGTTGATCTCGTGCGCGACGCCCGCCGTGATCTGGCCGAGCGTCGCCAGACGGTTGGCTTGGGCGAGGTCGTCGCGCAGGCGAATGATGCGGTCCTGTGCCTCGGCGCGCTCGCGCATCTCGCGCTCCAGCTGGCCGTTGGCGCGGGTGAGCTCGGCGGTGCGTGCGGCGACCGCCGCTTCCAGCGCCTGCGCGGTGCGGGCGAGCGCGTCGCGCTTTTCCTGTTCGCGCCGCCGTCTCCGGGCCAGAAGAAAGGCGGCAAGCGCCAGCAGAAGCAGCGTCAGCGCCGTGACGAGCCGCGCCGGAATGCCGGCCGCACGGCGCGCGCCGTCGAGCGGCGACAGGATGTGCAGCCGCCAGCTCTCGGGTCCCCGATCGAGCGGGGCGACGGTCTCGGCGAAGCGGCCCGCTTCGGCGACGGCGCGCAGGCGCCATGTCCCGTCCGCGAGGCGCTCGGCGCCGGGCAGGGGAGACAGGTCGGCATCGGGGAACTGGAGATCGTCGCGCGCGGCGTCCGCCTCCGGTGCCGAAAGCGGCGCGACGGTGTGAAAGCGCCAGGCCGGAACGCTCGTGGCCAGAACCACGCCGCGCGCGTCCGTGACGAAGGTCGGCCGAGTGGTGCGCCCCCAGGCGGCCTCGACGTTGTCGAGCTCGACCTTGGCGACCACGACGCCGAGCGGCGTGTCGCCCTCGTCGACCCGCTGCGAGAGATAAACGCCGGGGCGCCCGCTCACCGTGCCGAGCGCGTACTGCTGGGCCGAGCCGTTTGCGATCGCCTGCGCGTAGTAGCGGCGGAAGCGGTAGTCCGAGCCGACGAAACTGTCGGGCTCGCGGTAGTTGCTCGCGGCCACCGCTCGGCCGTCCCGGTTCAGGAGATAGATGACTTGCGCCTGCGTCTGCTCGGCCAGAAGGCGGAGCTTCTCGTTCACGGCCGAGAGGTTGCCGGCGAGCGGCAGGCGCAGGCTGGCACGAATGCTGCCTTCCTGCGCGAGCACCACCGGCACGGTGCGCTGGCGATCGATCTCGGCCAGCAGCGCGGCCGACGCCAGCGGCCAGGCGGCGCGCCCTTCCTCGACCACCGCCGCGACCGCGCGACGCTCCGCCAAGCGCCCCGCGCCCTCTGTCAAAAGGGCCCCGACGGCAACCAGCATCACGGACGCGACGATCCGGCGAGCCGGAAGCGCTCGCAGGCGAGCGGTTGCGAGCGCGATGGGAGGAGATATCATCTGTGTGGATTATCGCACAACGGTCCGAACTGTCGAGCGGCTGGCCACACAAGCGGGCGCGTCTGTCTGTCTCCGCTCCGTTGGGAGTCCCGGCAATTCGGCATATCTACCCTGCGGGAACCAACTGGCACGCCGTTTGCAACACGGTCCATCAGAGCCCGCGTCCGCCTCGCCGGACGGCTCGTGCCGGCATGCCGGCTCCAAGAACCGCAAAGGGAGGAAGACCATGGCCGCCAGCATGCCCATCCACGCCACCGCCGAGCCGCCGCGGCGCAAGCCGCTCTACGCGCAGCTCTACGTTCAGGTGCTCGTCGCCATCGCCATCGGCATCGCGCTCGGCCACTTCTACCCGTCCTACGGCGAGGCGATGAAGCCGCTCGGCGACGCCTTCATCAAGCTCGTGAAGATGATCATCGCCCCGGTGATCTTCCTGACCATCGTCACCGGCATCGCCGGCATGAGCGACCTCAAGAAGGTCGGCCGCGTCGCCGGCAAGGCGATGGCCTACTTCCTGACCTTCTCGACGCTGGCGCTGATCGTCGGCCTCGTGGTCGCCAACGTCGTGCATCCCGGCGCCGGCCTCAACATCGACCCCGCCTCGCTGGACGGCAAGGCGGTGGCCGACTACGCCACCAAGGCCCACGACCAGACGCTGGTCGGCTTCCTCCAGAACATCATCCCGACCACGATCGTGGGCGCCTTCGCGTCCGGCGACATCCTGCAGGTCCTGTTCTTCTCGGTCCTGTTCGGCATCGCGCTCGGCATGGTCGGCGAGCGCGGCCAGCCGGTGCAGGACTTCCTGCAGGCGGTGGCGGCCCCGATGTTCCGTCTCGTCGCCATCCTGATGAAGGCCGCCCCGGTCGGCGCCTTCGGCGCCATGGCCTTCACGATCGGCAAGTACGGCGTCGGCTCGATCGCCAACCTCGCCATGCTGGTAGGCACCTTCTACCTGACCTCGCTGCTCTTCGTGATCGTGGTGCTCGGCGCGGTCTGCCGCTACAACGGCTTCTCGATCTTCGCGCTCCTGCGCTACATCAAGGAGGAACTCCTCCTGGTGCTCGGCACCTCGTCCTCGGAGGCGGCGCTGCCGACGCTGATGGAGAAGATGGAGCGCGCCGGCGCCAAGAAGTCGGTGGTCGGCCTCGTGATCCCGACCGGCTACTCGTTCAACCTCGACGGCACCAACATCTACATGACGCTGGCCGCGCTGTTCATCGCGCAGGCCACCAACACCGAGCTCACCTGGGGCCAGCAGATCCTGCTTCTCCTCGTCGCCATGCTCTCGTCCAAGGGCGCGGCCGGCATCACGGGCGCGGGCTTCATCACGCTGGCGGCCACGCTCTCGGTGGTGCCGACCGTGCCCGTCGCCGGCATGGCGCTGATTCTAGGCGTCGACCGCTTCATGTCGGAGTGCCGCGCGCTCACCAACCTCGTCGGCAACGCGGTGGCGACGCTGGTCGTGGCGCGCTGGGAGGGCGAACTCGACGAGGCGCAGCTTCACGCCGCGCTCGCCGGCCACGGCCCGGCCCCCGAGTACGACGCGCACGCGCCGGTCCCGGTGCCCGCCGAGTAACGCGTCTCCCGATCGAGCATGAAGAGGCCGGGCCCCAGCGCCCGGCCTTTTCGCGTCCGCTCAAGGCGCCGCCGGCTGCGGCTCCTCGCCCTCGATCAGGGCGCGGCGCTCGCTCATGGCGGTCGCCAGATCGTCGAGCAGGGCGCGCACGCGCGGCGCACGGCGCAGGTCCGCATGGGTCAGAAGCCAGAGGTCGGTCGCGAACTCCGGCTCGGGCGCGCCGAGGCGTCTGAGGCCCGGACGCACGTCGGCGACGAAGCAGGGGAGGTGGCCGACGCCGAGGCCCGCCTCCACCGCCGCCGCCAGCGCCAGCACCGAATCGACGCGGTACGCGAGCCGCGCTTCCGGCACCCTCTCCACCGCCCGGCGCACCACCTTCAGCGCTCCCATCGTCTCGCCGAGCGCCACCCAGTCGCCCCCCGTGTCGCCGCTCCCGTCCCGCGCGCCGTAGAGCGCCCAGGCGATGCGCGCCACCTTGCGGCCCACCAGCGTGTCGGGCGGCCGGTCCGTGGCGCGCACCGCGACATCGGCGTCGCGCCGCGACAGGTTCAGCGCCTGGTTGGCGATCAGGACGTCGAGGCGGATGCGCGGATGGCGCCGGCGGAAACCCGCAAAGGCGGGCGTCAGGAGGTGAAGCAGCAGCGAGTCGTTGGTGGTGAGGCGGATCTCGCCCTCCAACGCCGGCTCGGCGCCCGCCATGCGAAGCGAGGCGGCGTCGATCTCCTGGCCGAGCCGAAGCGCCAGCGCGGTGAGTTCGGCCCCCGCCAGCGTCGGCACGAGGCGCTGCCGGTCGCGCTCGAACAGGGCGAGCCCGGCGGCCGCCTCCGCCTGCCGCAACCGGCGGAACACCGTGGAATGGTCGAGCCGCAGGGCACGGGCCGCGCCCGGAAGCGTGCCCTCCGTCGCGACCGCCCGGATCAGGCGCAGGTCGTCCCAGGAGAGGGCATCGATCGGACTGGCCATGACACGTTCCACCGCGTTGAACGCGGCAATCATGCCATTGCGAAAACGCAATCGCCACCCGCATTCAAATAGCCGGTCATTGCGCATAGCTTTCGGGTCAGGCGATGCCGATGCGGCTCGCACCACACGGAGAAGCGTCATGTCCCAGGGCTTGCACCACGTCACGGCGATCGCCCGCTCGGCGGCGCACAACGTCGACTTCTACACGCGCGTTCTCGGGCTGCGGCTCGTCAAGCGCACCGTGAACTTCGACGATCCCTCGACGCACCACCTCTACTACGGCGACGGCGCCGGCGCGCCGGGCACGGTCCTGACCTTCTTCCCCTGGGAGAACGCGGCCCCCGGCCGGCTCGGCGTCGGGGAAACGCAGGAGACCGTGTTTCGCGTGCCGGAGGGCTCGATCGGCTACTGGACGCACCGCTTCTTGGAGACCGGCGTCGAGCATCAGGCGATCGTGCGCCGCTTCGGCGAGACCGTCCTCTCGTTCCAGGATGGTGACGGGATGCGCATGGCCCTGGTGGCGGTGCCGGGCGCCGAACGCGAGCCCGGCTGGAGCGACGGCGCGGTTCCGTCCGAGCACGCGATCCGCGGCTTCCACTCCGTCAGCCTCCTCCTGGAGGAGGTCGGCGCGACGGGTGCGATCCTCACCGACGTCTTCGGCTTCCGCGAGATCGGCCGCGAGGGCTCGACGACCCGCTTCGCGGTGCCGGACCTCGGCGTCGGCGGGGTGGTCGACATCCGCGCCGTCGGCGGCTTCCTGAAGCCCCGGCCGGGCGCGGGCAGCGTCCACCATATCGCCTTCCGGGCCGCCGACGACGCGGCGGAAGCCGCGATGGTGCGCAGGCTCGCCGAGAACCACGGCATCGCCACCACCGAGCAGAAGGATCGCAACTACTTCCGCTCGGTCTACTTCCGCGAGCCCGGCCACGTCCTGTTCGAGATCGCGACCGATATTCCCGGCTTCGCGGTGGACGAGCCGCTGGAGAGCCTCGGCACGAGCCTGAAGCTTCCCGCGCCCTATGAAGCGCACCGCGCCGAGATCGAGGCGGTGCTGCCCGATCTCGGGCTGGACGGGCGCCGCGCCGCATAGGATGCGATGACATCGCCGGACGGGTCCGCCCGTCCGGTTCGATTCCCAAGACGGACGAGACCCATGATCGAGCTCTCCCACATCCACCGCTTCCAAGCCGGCCGTGGCAGCCACGCCCCGCTTCTTCTTCTGCATGGGACGGGCGGCGACGAGACCGACCTTCTGCCGCTCGGCGAGATGGTCGCGCCGGGTGCGGCGCTCCTGTCGCCGCGCGGACGGGTGCTTGAGAACGGCATGCCGCGCTTCTTCCGTCGCCTGGCGGAGGGCGTATTCGACGAGGCGGACGTGCGCCTGCGCGCGGGCGAACTCCAAGCCTTCGTGGCGGAGGCGCGCGAGGCCTACGGTCTCCCAGCGCCGGTCGCGCTCGGCTTTTCCAACGGCGCCAACATCGCGGCGGCTCTCATGCTCCTTCATCCCGGCACCGTGTCGGGCGCGGTGCTGATCCGCCCCATGGTGCCGCTGCGCGAGCCGCCCACCGCCGACCTCGCTGGCGTGCCCGTGCTCGTCCTGTCCGGTGCGATGGACCCGATCATGCCGGCGGGCGAGGGCGAGCGCCTGGCGCGGCAACTCGAGACGGCGGGCGCGCGCGTCCTGCATCGCACCGTTCCCGCCGGCCACGGGCTGACGCAGATGGACGCCGCGGCGGCGCGCGACTTCCTCGCGTCCCTGGCGCGGCCCACCGCGGCCTGAGACGAGTTTGCTCCAATCATCGCTGCGCGCGCGATGCGCGTTGCGCGCGCAGCGGTCTAGGCCGGCCTCGCGTTTCTCGCAGCAGCGGCGTGCGGGTCGTAGGATGGGCGTCATGACGTCGATCGATCCTGCCTCCGACACCGTTCTGCGCCGCCGTGCACCTCGCCCGCGCCGCGAGACGGTGCGCCGCTGGCGCGACGGTGCGCTGACGCTCGCCGCCTTCGGCCTTGTCGCAGCGCTCGTTTTCGGCACGCTTCCCGCGACACAGCGCGAGGCGGCGTCCTCGCTTCTGGCGGACGCCGCGTCGTCGCGCTGACGCTTCATCGGCCGTCCCGTCTTTTCCCCGACCGGGAAGCGCATTAGTTTGCGCCCCTGACGATCCCCGTCGTCCGGCACGCGGCCGGCGATGGCGACGCCGTTGCCGCGCCCGTCGCGGCCCGATCGATCGGTTCCGTCCGCATGAATGCCGAATCCACCGTCCGCCGCCGGCCGCTGATCCTGGCCGCCGTGATGGCGTCCATGGCCATGATCGCCATCGAGGCGACCATCGTCTCGACCGCCATGCCGCAGATCGCCGGCCAGCTTGGCGACCTCCAGCTCTATGCCTGGGTCTTCTCGTCCTTCCTTCTGACGCAGACCGCGACCACCGTGGTCTTCGGCAAGCTCGCCGACACGTTCGGCCGCAAGCCCGTGCTGCTGTTTGGAATCTTCGTGTTCTTGGTCGGCTCCGTCCTGTGCGGCTTGGCTTGGTCGATGACGAGCCTCATCGCCTTCCGCTTCATTCAGGGCCTGGGGGCGGGCGCGATCCAGCCTGTCGCTCTGACCGTGATCGGCGACCTCTACACGATGGAGGAGCGTGCCAAGATCCAGGGGTTCCTCGCCAGCGTCTGGGGCGTGTCCTCGGTGGTCGGCCCGTTCGCGGGCGGTCTCATCGTCGCCAACCTCAGCTGGGCCTGGGTGTTCTGGATCAACCTGCCGATCGGTGTCCTGGCGGCGGCCGGCTTCTTCCTGTTCCTGCGCGAGGACATGGTGCACGAGCGCCGGCGCGTCGACGCGCTCGGCGCCGGGCTCTTCGCCCTCAGCGTCGCCGCGCTCATGGTAGCGCTGACGGAAGGCGGCACGCAGGACTGGACGGTCGCCGGCATCTCGGCCGCCGTGTTCGGGCTGGCGCTGGTCCTGTTCTTCGCGCAGGAGCGCCGGGCCGCCGACCCGATGATGGACATGCGCCTCTGGTCGCGCCGCTCGATCCTCACCGTCAACGCCGCGACCCTCTTCAGCGGCATGTCGGTGATCGGTCTCACCACCTTCCTTCCCATGTACGTGCAGGGCGTTCTCGGACAGTCGGCACTGGTGGCGGGGTTCACGCTGACCGCGATGGTGCTCGGCTGGCCGGTCGGCGCGACCATCGCCGCACGCAACTTCAAGCGCTTCGGCCTGCGCCCGACGCTGGTCTTCGGCGCCGTCCTCCTCCCGGTCGGCGCGATCGCCTTTCTCGTCCTCAGCCCCGGCATGTCGCCGCTCGTGCCGGCGCTCGGCTCGGTGGTGATGGGCCTCGGCATGGGCTTTTTGAACACCACCGCGATCGTGATGATCCAGGGCAGCGTCGGCTGGAGCGAGCGGGGCGCGGCGACCGCCTCCAACGTGTTCGCGCGGAACCTCGG
Organism: Aureimonas jatrophae; assembly: GCF_900104035.1. GTDB lineage: Bacteria > Pseudomonadota > Alphaproteobacteria > Rhizobiales > Rhizobiaceae > Aureimonas > Aureimonas jatrophae. The sequence goes on from NZ_FNIT01000002.1 coordinate 287,452, forward strand.
TTCGACGCTGGGCGCAAGCGCGCTGGGCGCGGTGTTCAGCCTGTCGCTTGCCACCGGCGGCGGCCCGGCGGGCGGCTTCGAGGAGATCCGCCGCCTTCTGGAGCAGGCGGGAACGCTCGCCACCGAAGGGGCGGCGCGCCTGGCGCTGGGCGACTCGCTGCACCTCACCTTCCTCGGTGTCTTCCTGATCGCGCTGGCGACGCTCGGCTTGGCGCTTCTGGTGCCGCGGCCTGCGCCCGCCGCGACCACGGACGCCGCGCCCGAGGCCCTGACGGTGGAGGCCTAGGGCGCGTCGATCGCCGCACGAAGGCGTCGCACCTCGTCCTCGGACGTATCGGCCGGCTCGGCGACGTCGAAGCCCCAGCGCGCCATCTCGGGATCGGAGGGGAGGGGTCGGCGGCCCGAGGCGTGGATCTCGGACGCCCTGGTCTCGCGAAGGAGGGCCGCCGCGTTGCCCGCGCGAACGCCGCTACCCGGCATGACGGCGATCCGTCCCGCCGCCTGCTGTACGAGCCGGGCGAGCATCGGCACGGCGTCCGGCGCGCGCAACGCCCCGCCCGAGGTGAGGACGCGCTCGAAGCCGAGCGAGACGGCCGTCTCCAGCGCCTCGCCGAGATCAGGCGCGAGGTCGAAGGCGCGATGCAACGTCCGACCGAGCCCGTCGGACGCGGCCAGAAGCGCGGATAGAGCATCGCGGTCGAGCCGGCCGTCGGCGTGGTTCGCGCCGAACACGACGCCCGCCAGCCCCGCGCGGCGCACGGCCTCGATCTCCAGGCGCATGGCGTCGAGCTCGGCTGCCGAGTACCGGAACGAGCCGGAGCGCGAACGGATCATGGCGTAGACCGGCACGTCGGCGCGCGCGGCCAGCGCGATCAGGCCGGGCGTCGGCGTCAGGCCGCCGAGCGCCAGGCTCGAGCAGAGCTCGATCCGGTCCGCCCCGCCGCGCAGCGCCGCCGCCAGGCCTTCCGGCGTGTCGACGCAGATTTCCAGAAGGGGGCGGCGCATCGAGGGGCCTCGCGGATGGCACGGGCGGGCGCTTCCCGCTAGGACGGATTTCGTCTCGCCCGATCCGCCGCCCTTGCCCGAAGCCCCGACATGACGCAACCCGCTTCCGCCCGCCGCCTGTGCGCCGATATCGGCGGCTCCTTCATCAAGTTCGCGAGTGTCAATGCGACCGGCGCCCTCGTTGGCGAGCGGCGCGTCGCCACCGCCACCGGCGACTGGCCGGCCTTTGCGGCGAGCCTCGCCGAGCTTTGCGGTGCGGCGCCCGCCACCGTCCCCCTCTGCCTTTCGATTGCGGGCGTCGCCGATCCCGAGAGCGGCGTCGCGACGGTGGCCAACATTCCCTGCATCTCCGGCCGGCGCCTCGGCGCCGAGCTGGAGGCTGAGCTCGGCCGGCCCGTGCGCGTCGCCAACGATGCGGACTGCTTCGTGCTCGCCGAGGCGAGCCGGGGCGCGGCGCAGGGCGCGCGCATCGTCTTCGGCGTGATCCTGGGAAGCGGCGTCGGCGGCGGTCTCGTGGTGGACGGGCGCATTGTGGAAGGGGCGGGGGGCGTCTCAGGCGAATGGGGCCACGGGCCGATCATGGGCCGGCGGCTCGTGGGGACACGCGCGCTGGAGCCGTTCGCTTGCGGCTGCGGGCAGGCCGGATGCCTCGATGCGGTGGGCAGCGCGCGGGGGCTCGAGCGGCTCGACAGCTTCCTGAACGGTGCGCGGCGCACGAGCCTGGCCGTGGTCGAGGCCTGGGACCGGGGCGAGCGCGCGGCAACCGAGGCGGTGGAGCTCTATCTCGACCTCGTGTCGGGACCGCTCGCCATGGTGGTGAACCTGACGGGCGCCGGCGCCGTGCCGGTGGCCGGCGGCCTGTCCAACTCCGATCGCCTCGTGGCGGCGCTGGACGAGGCCGTACGGGCCCGCATCCTGCGGCGCACCGCCGAGCCGCTCGTGGTGCGCTCGGTGCTGGGCGCAGACGCCGGACTGATCGGCGCCTCGCTTCTTTGATTGGCCCTACTCGGCGGCGGGCCGCACCATGCCCCCGCCGTCGTTGGCGTGCGGGCCGAACTCGGTGACGCGCTTCCAGGAGATGGACGGATCCGGCGTCCAGACCGGCTGGGCCGGCGCGGGTGCCTCGTCCGCCGTGCCGTCGGCGCGGTTCGGCTTCATGAAGCGGCTGAACAAGCGCCCGACCAGGTGTCCGAGGTCGTTCATGATCGTGTAGAGGCTCGGGATGAAAACGAGCGACAGGACGGTCGAGACCAGGAGACCGCCGATCACCGCGATCGCCATCGGCGCGCGGAACTCGCCGCCCTCGCCGGTGGCCATCGCGGCGGGCACCATGCCGGCGGCCATGGCGAGCGTCGTCATGATGATGGGCCGGGCGCGCTTGCGGCCCGCATCCACCACGGCTTCGCGCTGCGACATGCCGTGCCGCTCCTGTTCCACCGCGAAGTCCACCAGCATGATGGCGTTCTTGGTGACGATGCCCATCAGCATCAGGATGCCGATCACGACCGGCATGGAGACGGCGTTCTGGGTGAGCAGCAGCGCGCCCACCACGCCGCCGACCGACAAGGGAAGGGACGCCAGGATCGTGATCGGCAGGAACACCGAGCCGAACAGGAGGATCAGGACGACCAGCACCATCATGATGCCGGCGCCCATGGCCATGGCGAAGCCGGTGAAGATCTCGCCCTGGATCTCGGCGTCGCCGACCGGCTGGATGCGCACGCCGGCCGGCAGGTCGCGCACCGTCTCGCCCGCCATGATGCGCGCCGTGCCCTCGCCGATCTCGTGGCCCGGCGCCATGGCGGTGCCGACCTTGACGAGGCGCTCGCGGTCGTAGCGCTCGATCGTGGACGGGCCCTGGCCGAAGTCGATCGCGGCCACCGTTTCCAGCGGCACCGAGCCGCCGGAGGCCGTGGAAACGCGAAGGTCGCGAACGCTCGCCAGATCCCGCCGCGCCCGCTCCTCGATCTGGACGCGGATCGGCACCTGGCGCGTGCCGACGTTGAACTTGGCAAGGTTCGCCCCGACGTCGCCGATGGTCGCCACGCGCACCGTCTCGGAGATGGCGTCCGGCGCGATGCCGAGGTCGGCCGCCTCGTCGAGACGTGGCACGATGCGGATCTCGGGCCGCGCGAACGAGGCCATGGCGGTCGGGTTCGAGAAGATCGGGTCGCGCCGCATCTCGGATTCGAGGCGCGAGGCCGCGTCCGACACCTTGTCGCCGTCCTGCCCGAGCAGGCCGACCGACAGGTCGCGCTCGCCCCGGTCGTTGACGAAGTAGGAGCGCAGATCCGGGATCGCGGCCAGCCGTGCGGTGACCACCGGCTCCAGATCCTGCTGCGAGCGCTCGCGCTCGAACTTGCGCGTCAGGTTGATCGTCATCGCCGCACGGCGCACCTCGAGCGTGCCGGTGGGCGAGGAGCCGCCGATCACCAGCACCGAGCGCACCTCGGGCAGCTCGCGGATGCTGCGGGCGGCCTCGTCGGTGATGCGCCGCGTCGTCTCCAGCGTGGTGCCGGGCGGCAGCTCCAGCGAGGCCACGATGCGCGAGGCGTCCTCCTTCGGGATGAAGCCGGTCGGCAGGAGGGGGATGGCCTGAAGCGATAGGACGAAGAGCCCGATGCCGGCGGCCAGCGTCAGCCAGCGGAAGCGCACGGTTCCGGCGAGAAAGCCGGTATAGGCGCGCATCAGGGGGCCGTCGCGGCGCTCCGCCGCGTGCGGCTTGTTGAGGTAGGCGAGAAGCACGACGAGGACGCCGGCCCCGACAAGAAGGGCGCGCGACCATTCGGCGGCGGTCTGAAGGTCCACCGGCGGCAGGCGACCCGCCAGCTCCCGCAATGGGCCCGGCGTGCCGGGCGAGTTCGGCAGGATGGCGAGCGCGAAGAGCGCGCCGCAGGCAAGCCCTGCGAGCGGACCGAGCGTGAGAAGATAGCGCCAGGCGAGACGCCGGAAGCCGGGGCCGTGATGGCGGTGCGGCCGAAAGAAGTAGGCCGCCAGCATCGGCGTGATGAGGCGGGCGACGAGCAGCGAGAAGAACACGGCCACCGCGACCGTCAGGCCGAACTGCTTGAAGTACTGGCCGGGAATGCCGCCCATGAAGGAGACCGGCGCGAACACCGCGATGATGGTCATGGTGATCGCGATCACGGCGAGGCCGATCTCGTCGGCCGCCTCCACCGAAGCGCGATAGGGCGGCTTGCCCATGCCCATGTGGCGCTCGATGTTCTCGATCTCGACGATGGCGTCGTCCACCAGGATGCCGGTGACGAGCGTGATCGCGAGAAGCGAGACGAGGTTCAGCGAGAAGCCGAGCATCGACATCGCCCAGAAGGCGGGGATGGCGGCGAGCGGCAGCGTGATCGCCGCCACCGCCGTCGCGCGCCAGTCGCGCAGGAAGAGCAGCACGACGACGACCGCCAGGAACGCCCCTTCCGCGAGCGTTTCCATGGCCGACTCGTAGTTGCCGTAGGTGTAGGTCACGCTGTCGTCGATGCGCGACAGGCGCACGTCGGGCCGCGCCGTCACCAGCTCGTCGATGCGCGCCGATACGAGGTCGGCGACGCCCGTGTCGCTGAAGCCCTTGGCGCGGTAGACCGACACGGCGACCACGGGCTGGCCGTCGAGGCGCGCGAAGGAGCGCGGCTCCTCCACGGTGTCCTCGACCGTGCCGAGTTCGTCGAGGCGGACCTGGCGCCCGCCCGGCAGGGCGATGCGCGACTCGGCCAGCGCCCGGACGGTGCCGGCCGAGGACAGGGTGCGGATCGCCTGCTCCTGGCCGCCGAACTCGCCGCGCCCGCCCGAACGATCGACGTTGGTGAGGCGCAGCTGCGCGTTGACGGTCGCCGCCGTGATGCCGAGCGCTGCGAGCCGGTCGGGATCGAGGCGCACCTGGATCTCGCGGTCGACGCCGCCCATGCGCTCGACGCGGCCGACGCCGCGCAGGCCCTGAAGCGCCCGGATCACCGTATCGTCGACATACCAGGAGAGCTGCTCGGGCGTCATCGCCGGAGCGCTCGCCGCATAGGTCACGATCGACTGGTTCTCGACCTCGATGCGCTGGACGATCGGCTCGTCGATCGTGCGCGGCAGGTCGGCGCGGATCTTGGCGATCGCGTCCTTGACGTCGTTCAGCGCGCGGTCGGTGTTGATCTCCAGGCGAAACTCGGCCGCCGTCACCGACTGGCCGTCGGTGATCGTGGACGTGACGTGCTTGAGGCCCGAGACGCCGGCCACCGCGTCCTCGACGCGCTTGGTGACCTGCGTTTCCAGCTCGGCGGGCGCAGCCCCGCTCTCGGTCACCGTGACCGAGATGATCGGCACGTCGATGTTGGGAAAGCGCGTGATCGGCAGGCTCGCGAAGGACACGAGCCCCAGCACCACCAGCACCACGAACAGAAGGATCGAGGGAACCGGGTTGCGGATCGCCCAGCCCGAGATGTTGAAGTTCATCGCGCGGCCTCCGCCGTTTCCACCGCCTCGGCCGGGATCGGACGCACCGCGTCGCCGTCGCGTACGAAGGTGCCGGCCGTGGCCACCACCTCGTCGCCCGCCGCAAGGCCCTCGGTCACCTCGACGTCGGCGCCCGACTGGACGCCCAGCTTGACCTCACGCGTCTCGATACGGCCCTCGCGCACGACCTGGATCGTGTCGCGCGTGCCGGTGCTGACCACGGCGCTGCGCGGCACGACGAGCCCATCGGCCCGCGCGGTCTCGATCGAGGCGCGGGCGAAGGCGCCCGAGCGCAGGAGCGGCGAGGGGTCAAGCGTGACGCGCACCGAGCCGAGGCGCGTCGCGCGGTCGACGCGCGGCGAGACGAGGCGCACGCGGCCCTCGACCGTGGCCGCGCCGCCCAGCGAGACCGTGGCCGGCTGACCGGGCTGGAGGCGACCCAGCGCCGTTTCGCTGACGGCGGCGTCGAGCTCGATCTCGCCGCCGCGGGCCAGCTCGAACAGGGCGCCGCCCGCGCTCGACACGATCGCACCCAGCCGGGCCTCCCGCTGCAGCACCAGCCCGTCGGTCGGCGCCTTGATCTCGGCCTTGGAGCGCCGCAACAGGAACTCGCGGCGCTCGGCCTCGGCGCTGGCCCGGTCCGCTTCGGCGAGCGCGATGCCCTGCTGGGCCGAGGCGAGGCGGGCGTTGGCGGCGGCCGCCGCCGAGACGCGCGCATCCAGGATGTCCTGCCCGACGATGCCCTTGCCCGAAAGCGACCGGGCGCGCTCCAGCGCGGCGGCGGCCTCCACCTGTGCGGACTGCGCCTCGTCGACGAGGGCCCGCGACTGGGTAATCGCGGCTTCGGCGCGTGCGAGCTTCGCCTCCGCCTGTGCGATGTCGACGTCCACGATGTCGGTCGCAAGGCGCGCCAGCACCTGGCCCTTCGCGACCCGGTCACCCTCGTCCGCGAAGAGTTCCTCGATGCGCAGACCCTCGACGTCGGCGCCCACCGTCACGGTCTCGCGCGGCGTCAGCGTGCCGGTCACGACCGTGCTGGCGACGAGCTCGCCGGTGCGCGCCTTCACCACCGAGATGCTCGGCGCGTCCGGCGGGGGAGGGGCTGCGACGGGACCCTCGGCGATCGCGGGAGCTGCGGCCGAGACGAGAAGCGCGAGCCACGCGGCGCGCGAAAGTCGGGAGGCGGGCGTCATTGCGCGGGCTCCTTGAGAAGAACGTTCATGATGCGCAGGAGATACGGCTGGAGTTCGGCGGGCCGGACGTGCCGGTCCATCTGCAGGCGCATCAGAAGGCCGTCGCCCAGGCCGAAGAGGATCGTGACGACCTTGTCGACATCGATCGCGGGATCGACCTCGCCGGTCCGCATGCCGCCCATGATCGCCGCGCGGATCGCGCCGCGCACGGTCGCCTCGATCTCGGCGAAACGCTGGCCGACCGCGGTGTTGCGAAGCGATTCGGAGCAGATCTCGACCATCAGGCCGCCGGTCTCGGGATCGCGAGCCGCTTCCAGATAGCTGACGCAGGTGCGCACGATCCGCTCCGCCAGGGGACCCTCGCCCTCCATCTCGGCCATGCAGGCCTGGGCACCAAGACGCTCCTCGTTGGCGATCGCCTCGATGATCGCGTCCTTGGACGGGAAGTAGCGGTAGAGCGCGCCAGGGCTCATGCGCGCTTCGGCGCAGATCTGGCCCATCGAGGCGCCGTGAAAGCCCCAGCGGCTGAAGCAAAGACGCGCGGCGTTCAGGATCTGGCGGCGACGCGCCTCCAGACCGCTGGGGGCCTCGGCTTCGGGGAGGACGGACAAGGACAACCGGCGACTCGGGAGTGAGAGCGAACGATCGTTCTCATATCACGACGCGGCGATTTCGCAAGGCACTCGAAGCATCATCCGCCGGCGCCGAACGCCCCGCTCCAGCTACCAAGGGCAGGCTTACCGAAAGGCGCGGAGCACCGCGGTTGCCGCGGATCGGTCGGCCAGAAGACCTTCCAGAAGCGAGCGCTGGAGCGCCGCCAGCAGACGCAGCCGGGCGCGTTCGTCGCACCAGGCATCGTCGCGCCGCCCGCCACCGCGCGCAGCGGAAGGCGACCCGGTCCCTGAATCGGGACGGGCGCTGCGGCGCTCGGGTGGGAACGTGATGACGGTCATCGGTCGTGGGCCAGACGGCGGTTCGAAGCGAGGCTCTTCGCCCCTTGCATCCGATGTACAGCGTCGGCCTTAAAAAAGCGCCACCTTTCCGGACCGCCGCGCCGGCCGTGGTTGACTTTTTCCACGATCTCGTCTTCATGCCCGCATTCTTGCGACCGTTCCGTCCGCGAGCCACCGACCACGTCCCTTCCTCTGGGAGCCGCGTGGAGGTCCCCATCCGCCAGCGAGTGTCGCCCGCGGATGCGATGATCCGTTGGCTGGTGCTTGGAATGGGCGCGACCCGCCACCATTCTCGGAACGTGCTTCGAGAATGGAAAGGAAGCCGATGTTCGATTCCCTTCAGGACCGCCTCGGGTCCATCCTGAACGGCCTCACGGGCCGCGGCGCGCTGTCGGATGCCGACGTCGCGAGCGCGCTGCGCGAGGTCCGCCGGGCGCTTCTGGAAGCGGACGTCGCCTTGGAGGTCGTGCGCTCGTTCACGGACCGCGTGCGCGAGAAGGCGGTCGGTGCCCAGATCGTCAAGTCGATCAAGCCCGGCCAGATGGTCGTCAAGATCGTCCACGACGAGCTGGTCGAGACGCTCGGATCCGAGCAGGTGGCCGTCGACCTCAACGCGCCGGCCCCGGTCACGATCATGATGGTCGGCCTCCAGGGCTCGGGCAAGACCACCACCACCGGCAAGCTCGCCAAGCGCCTGACGGAGCGCCAGAAGAAGCGCGTCCTGATGGCCTCGCTCGACACGCGCCGCCCGGCCGCGCAGGAGCAGCTGCGCGTGCTCGGCGAGCAGACCGGTGTCCAGACGCTGCCCATCATCGCCGGCCAGGGCCCCGTCGAGATCGCGTCCCGCGCCGCCCAGGCCGCCAAGCTCGGCGGCTACGACGTCCTGATCCTCGACACGGCCGGCCGCACGCATATCGACGAGCCGCTGATGGCCGAGATGGCCGAGATCAAGCAGCGCTCGAACCCGCACGAGATCCTGCTCGTCGCCGATTCGCTGACCGGCCAGGACGCCGTGAACCTCGCGCGCTCCTTCGACGAGCGCGTCGGCATCTCCGGCATTGTCCTGACCCGCGTCGACGGCGACGGCCGCGGCGGCGCTGCGCTCTCGATGCGCGCCGTCACCGGCAAGCCGATCAAGCTGATCGGCGTCGGCGAGAAGATGGATGCGCTGGAGGAGTTCCATCCCGGCCGCATCGCCGACCGAATCCTCGGCATGGGCGACATCGTCAGCCTCGTCGAGCGCGCTGCCGAGACCATCGACGCCGAAAAGGCGGCGGCGATGGCCAAGAAGATGCAGTCGGGCAAGTTCGACCTCGACGATCTCGCCGACCAGCTGCGCCAGATGCAGCGCATGGGCGGCATGGGCGGGCTGATGGGCATGATGCCCGGCATGGCGAAGATGAAGGACCAGATCTCGGCGGCCGGGCTCGACGACAAGCTCCTGAAGCGCCAGCTGGCCATCATCTCCTCCATGACGAAGTGGGAGCGCTCCAATCCCGACGCGCTCAAGCACTCGCGCAAGAAGCGCATCGCGGCCGGCTCCGGCACCGATTCCGCCGACATCAACAAGCTGCTCAAGATGCATCGCCAGATGGCCGACATGATGAAGGCCATGGGCGGCAAGGGCGGCAAGGGCGCCGGCCTCATGGGCAAGCTGATGGGCGGGCTGGGCTCCAAGATGGGCCTGCCGGGCGGAGGCATGGGCGGCATGCCCGACCTCTCCAAGATGGACCCCAAGCAGCTGGAGGAGATGGCCAAGGCCATGGGCAAGGGCGGTCTCGGCGGCCTTGGCGGCGGCGGGCTTCCGCCTGGCTTGCCGCCGGGCCTTGCCAAGGGATTGCCCGGCCTTCCCGGCGGCGGCTTTCCAGGACTTCCCGGCCTGCCGGGCAAGAAGAAGTAACGAGGGGCGACACGCCCCGAACCCCAAGACCCACGGCACGCTCGGACGGTGCCGGGATAGCAACACGAGAAGGAAGACCTAAGATGCCCCTGAAGATGCGCCTGGCCCGTGCCGGCTCCAAGAAGCGCCCCTACTACCACATCGTCGTCGCCGACGCCCGCTCGCCTCGCGACGGCCGCTTCGTCGAGACGGTCGGCGCCTGGAACCCGATGCTGCCCAAGGACGCCGAGCGCGTGACGCTCAAGAACGAGCGCATCACGCACTGGCTCGGCCAGGGCGCGCAGCCGACCGACCGCGTCCTGCGCTTCCTCGACCAGGCGGGTCTCGCCAAGCGCGATGCCAAGCAGAACCCGACCAAGGGCCTGCCGGGCAAGAAGGCGCAGGAGCGCGAGGCCGAGCGCAAGCAGCGCGAGGAAGACGCCCGTGCGGCGGCCGAGAAGGCTGCGGCCGGCGACGCCGAGTAAGCCGAACCGCGTTCGCGCAGGTCGGGGCCGGGTGCCGAGAGGCGCCCGGCCCCTTTTGCTTGTCAGTCCCCCTCGTTCGTCTCGCGAACGAAGTCGAGAAAGGCGCGCAGGGGCGCGGGCACGAGCCGGCGTCCGGGATAGTAGAGAAAGGGCCCGGGGAAGGCGTCCCACCAGTCCTCGAGGATCGGCACCAGCTCGCCCCGGTCGAACAGCGGCTGGAGCCACTCCTCGAAGAGATGCACGACGCCGAGCCCCGCGACCGCCGAGCTGATCGCCAGATCCATCGCGGTGCCGGTGCTCACCACCAGCGGGCCGCGCGGCTCGATGGCGATCGTCTCGCCGTCCTGAGTGAACTCCCATGGGGCCAGGACGCCGCTCGTGAAGCGCCCGGTCAGGCAGTGGTGAGCGAGGAGGTCGCGCGGATGGCGCGGCGTGCCGCAGCGCGCGAGATAGCCCGGCGCGGCGCCCGTCGCCGTGCGCTGGCGGCGCGGACCGATCGGCACCGCGATCATGTCCCCATCGAGCCGCTCGCCGTAGCGGATGCCCGCGTCGCAGCCCGCGGCCGGCAGGTCCACGAACGTGTCCTCGGCGGTGATCTCGAGCCGGATCTCGGGATAGCGCTGGAGAAACGGCGCCGCGATCCGCGGCAGGATGATGCGGGCCGCCACCACCGGCACGTTGAGGCGAAGCGTGCCCGCCGGCCGGTCGCGGAACGTGTTGACGATGTCCAGCGCCTCGCCGACCTCGCGCAGCGCCGGCTCCAGCCGGGCGAGCAGCCGCGCGCCCGCCTCGGTCGGCGCGACGCTGCGCGTGGTGCGATGAAGAAGGCGCACGCCGAGCGTTCCTTCCAGGCGGCGCACCGCCTCGCTGAGGGCGGAGGCGCTCGACCCACGCAACCGTGCGGCTTCGCGAAAGCCCTTGGCGCGCGCCACGGCGACGAAGATGTCGAGATCGGCGAGTTCACCCGTCATTGTGCGCCTCCGCGCACGGCCCGTACGGATCGGGCCGGCTAATCGAACGCCTACGTCTCGCGTATCTATCGCTCACACCGCAAGCGAAGGACGCGACGCTTCCATGTCTTCCACCGTTTCCCACGACAGCTTTCCCCTCGGCGACCGCCCGGTCCGCCGCCTCGGCTACGGCGCCATGCAGCTCGCCGGTCCCGGCGTCTTCGGTCCGCCCAAGGACCGCGAGGCGGCGCTCGCCGTCCTGCGTGCGGCGGTCGAGGCCGGCGTCGACCATATCGACACCAGCGACTTCTACGGACCGCACGTCACCAACCAGCTGATCCGCGAGGCGCTGTCGCCCTACAACCGCGACCTCGTGATCGTCACCAAGATCGGGGCGCGGCGCGGCGCGGACGCCTCGTGGCTGCCGGCGGCGTCCGAGGACGAGCTGCGGCGCGCCGTCGAGGACAACCTTCGCAACCTCGGGCTCGACACGCTGGAGGTCGTCAACATGCGCTTCTTCGGCGACGGCCATAACCCCGACGACAGCTCGGTCGAGCGCGAGATGCGCGTCATGGCCGACCTTCGCCGCGAAGGATTGGTGCGTCATGTCGGCGTCAGCAACGTATCGTCCAAGCAGGTTGCCGAGGCACGGGAGATCGTTCCGATCGTCTGCGTGCAGAACCAGTACAACCTCGCCCATCGCGGCGACGACGCGCTGATCGACGAGCTGGCGCGCGACGGCATCGCCTACGTGCCCTTCTTCCCGCTCGGCGGCTTCTCGCCGCTCCAGTCGGAGGAGCTGAACGCGGTCGCGGCCTCGCTCCAGGCCACGCCCATGCAGGTCGCGCTCGCCTGGCTCCTTCAGCGCGCGCCCAACATCCTTCTTATTCCCGGTACCTCGTCGGTGGCGCATCTTCGCGAGAACCTCGCCGCTGGCGATCTGCCGCTGCCGTCCGAGGCGGTCGCGCGGCTGGATGCGATCGCGCCTGGTGGCGCCGCGCACTAGAGGGGAGGCGGGGGGCGTCCCCCGCGCGTATGGCCGCAGGTCGACGCATCGGGGGAACCCTTAGCTGCCTCTGGTCTTTCGGCGGCGCCCCGTCAGCGCACCGAAGGATCCGGCATGACCCGTTTCGGCTACCACGTCTCCCACGAGCAGTTCGCCCCGTCCGCGCTGCTCGGCTACGTCCGGCAGGCCGAGGCGGCCGGTTTCGAGTGCGCCATGTCGTCGGAGCACTTCCAGCCCTGGAGCGAGCGGCAGGGTCATAGCGGCCATGCCTGGTCCTGGCTGGGGGCGGCGCTCGCCTCGACCCAACTCCCGTTCGGCATCATCACCGCGCCCGGCTACCGCCACCATCCGGCGGTGCTGGCGCAGTCGGCGGCGACGCTGGCGGAGATGTTTCCCGAGCGCCTCTGGCTCGCGCTCGGCTCCGGGCAGCTTCTCAACGAGGGCGTCACCGGCCTCACTTGGCCCGACAAGGCCACCCGCACCGAGCGCCTGGCCGAATGCGCGGCCGTGATCCGCGCGCTCTTCGAGGGCGAGACCGTGACCCATCGCGGTCTGGTCACCGTGGTGGAGGCCAAGCTTTGGTCGCGGCCCGAACGCGCACCGCTTCTGGTCGGCGGGGCCGTGACCGCCGACACGGCGCGGCGCGTGGCCGCCTGGGCCGACGGACTGGTGACGGTCGGCATCGAGCCCGGCAAGCTGCGCCCCGTGGTGGAGGCCTTCCGCGAGGGCGGGGGCGAGAACAAGCCGGTCTTCCTCCAGACCAAGGTCTGCTGGAACCGGAACGAGGCGGCGGCGCTGGCCGACGCCCACGACCAGTGGGCCGCCAACATGCTGGAGGGTGACGTCAACTGGGACCTGCGCTCGCCCCAGGAGTTCGATACCGCCTCGCGCTTCGTGCGGCCGGAGGACGTGGGCACCTGCGTGCGCGTCTCGTCCGACCTCGGGCGGCAGGCGGCCTGGCTTGCCGAACTCGCCGCCATGGGCTTTGCGGAGATCATCGTGCATCAGGTCGGTCGCGAGCAGGAGCGCTTCATCGAAGCCTTCGGCCGCCACGTCCTGCCCCAGATGGAGGCCGGCGCACCACGCACGAGGCTGGCGGCGGTCGGTTGACCGCAGAGGCGCGACGCCGCACAAGGCCGGATCGTCGTTCCCTTCCTGCCAAGGTTTGTCGCCGTCGTGAACAATGCTTCCCCGCTCGCCGATCCCGTGCTTCTGGCCACCGTCGGCGGGGCGCATGGCGTGCGCGGCGAGGTGCGCGTGCGCTCCTTCACGGCCGACCCCGAGGATGTCGGCGCCTACGGACCGCTGACGGATGCTAAGGGCAACCGCTTCACCGTGGTCTCGGCCCGCGTGCAAAAGAACGTCGTGGTGGTGCGCTTCCGCGAGGTCGCGGACCGAAACGCCGCCGAGCTCCTGAACGGGCGCGAGCTCTTCGTGGACCGCTCGGTCCTGCCGGAAGAGGGAGAGGACGAGTTCTACCAGGCCGACCTCGTCGGTCTCGACGTGCGGCTGACGACCGGCGAGGTGATCGGCGAGATCCTAGCCGTCCACGATTTCGGCGGCGGCGACATCCTGGAGATCGGCGACGGCGAGAAGCCCAGCGTCATGATCCCCTTCACGGAAGCCGCCGTGCCGGAGGTCGACCTCGACCTTGGCTTCGTCCTGGTCGAGCCCGTGGCCGCCGGCCTTCGCGACGCCGTGGAGGCTCGCGAGGGCGACGAGGACTAGAAAGCGCCGCTGGACAGCGCGGGCGGCCTCGCCTAACCCCGAAGCTGGTTTTCCTGAAGCAGCCGGAGCATCCTCCATGATCATCGTCTCGGGTTTCCTGCGCCTGTCGCCCGCCGATCTCGACACGGTACGCGAGGCCGCGCGCGCCACGATCGCCGCGACGCGCGCCGAGGAAGGCTGCCACATCTACGCCTTCGCCGACGACCTGACCGAGCCCGGCCTCGTCCGGATCTACGAGGAGTGGGACAGCCGCGAGACGCTGGCCGCCCACGGCCAGACGGCGCATATCGCCGCCTGGCGCGAGACGCTGAAGGGCGTCACCGTCGTCGAGCAGCGCCTGAAGATCGTCGAGGTCGCCTCCGAGGAGCCCTTCAGCTGAGCACGGCCTTTCGCGCGTCGGTCCTGACGCTCTACCCCGAGATGTTTCCCGGACCCATGGGCATCTCGCTCGCGGGCCGCGCGCTGGAGCGCGGCGATTGGGACCTGGAGACGGTCGCGATCCGCGAGTTCGGCGAGGGCCGGCACCGCGTCGTGGACGACACGCCAGCCGGCGGTTCGCCCGGCATGGTGCTGCGCGCCGACGTGCTTGCGCGCGCGATCGACCATGCGAGCCCGGCCGGCGACGAGCGCCCCCGAATTCTCCTCAGCCCGCGCGGAGAGCCGCTGCGCCAGCCCCTCGTGCGCGAACTTTCCGCCGGGCCCGGCGTCGTTCTCGTGTGCGGCCGTTTCGAGGGCGTCGACGAGCGCGTGATCGAGCGCCGGTCCCTGCGCGAGGTGTCGATCGGCGACGTCGTCCTGTCGGGCGGCGAGATCGCGGCGCTCGTGCTTCTCGACGCGGTGGTGCGCCTCCTGCCCGGCGTCATGGGCAACAGCGGTTCGGGAGAGACCGAGAGCTTCGAGGGCGACCTTCTGGAGCATCCGCACTACACGCGCCCGGCGGTGTGGGAGGGGATGGCGATCCCGCCCGTTCTGACGTCGGGCCATCACGGCGCGGTGGAGCGCTGGCGGCAGGCCGAGTCCGAACGGCTGACGCGCGAGCGCAGGCCCGATCTCTGGGCACGATATTCACGCGCCCGGTGACGTGTCCTCCACGGTTTCGTCACGTTTGGCGGTGCTTTCTCGGCTCATGACCGCGCGTCCGCAAACCTGACATGCCGCATCCCCGCGATCCCGGCCTTGAGACCGCCTTTTGGATGGGCCTGCGGGCGTTGGTGCCGTTGGCGATGCTGGGCATCGCGGCGGTCAGCGCGCTGGTTTTCGTGGAGCCGGATCCGGCACCCGGCAACCAAGACCCGGTGCAGGTCGTCGCCGCGCCGGTGATCCTGCCGGTCGCCCCGCCGCCGCCCCAGCCCGCGCGCAGCGCGGCGCCCGCCCTTGTCTGGACTCGTGATCTGGCGGCCGCGCCCAGGCCCCTGCTGCGTATTCCGAGCGACGTGACGCCACAGGACCTTTGCGCGGCGCTGGCCGGGAGCGGCTGGGCCATGAGTGGGTGGACCGACAGCCAGATCGGCCCCGAGCTGGGCGAGTGCATGGGCGAGCGGCGCTTCGGCGAAACCGAGGGGGAGAGCCGCGCCGGCAATGCCTTTCTGATGCTGCGAGGGAATGCCGAGGGCAGCCTTCGCGAGATCCGGCTGAAGCTCAACATCCGCGACCCCGCCAAGGGCGACGAGGCGGCTCGCGAGGCGCTGGCGATGCTGCGCACGGTGTTCGACGGGCTGCGCTGGAACCTGCCGCCAGAGGTCGCGGAAGCCGTGACCGCGCGTCGGACGTTCAGCCAGGACCTCGCGGGCACCCGGTTGCGCTTCTGGCGCGAGGCGGGCGACGTCGAGCGCTACAACCTGCGGCTGGAGATGCCGACCGCTCCGCCCCCGACCGATCGCTTCACGCGATGGCGGCCGATGACGGTGGCCTCGGCGGCGCCTGCCGACGGGCGGGTCCGCTAGCGCGCGTTGCGCGTGGCCAGGCTTCGCTCCCAGGCCAGCGCATGACCGACGATCTCCTCGAGGTCGTCGTGCTCCGGCTCCCAGCCGAAGCGCGTGCGAGCGGTGGTCGCATCGGCCACGATCGCGGTGGCGTCGCCCGCGCGCCGGCCCGAGCGCCGCACCTCGAAGTCGGCGCCGACCACCCGGCGAACCGTTTCCAGCACCTCCAGCACCGAGTAGCCGTGGCCGTAGCCGCAGTTGGCGACGATCGAGGGGCCGCCAGCCCTGAGGTAGCCGAGCGCCTTGGCATGGGCCTTGGCAAGATCGCTGACATGGATGTAGTCGCGCACGCACGTGCCGTCCGGCGTGTCGTAGTCGGTGCCGAACACTTCCAGATAAGGACGCTTGCCGAGTGCGGTCTCGCTCGCGACCTTGACGAGATGGGTCGCGCCCTTTGTGGACTGGCCGGTCCGGCCCTTCGGGTCGGCCCCGGCCACGTTGAAGTAGCGCAGCGCCGCGAAGGTGAGCGGATGGGCGGCCGCGGTGTCGCGCAGCATCAGCTCCGTCATCCACTTCGACGTGCCATAGGGCGATTCCGGTGCGGGCGGCTGATCCTCGGTCACCGGCATCGACTTCGGCGATCCGTAGACGGCGGCGGTGGACGAGAAGATGAAATGCTTCACGCCGCCGCGCACCGCGCTCTCGATCAGCGCGCGCGAGGCCACTGTGTTGTTGAGATAGTAGCCGAGCGGGTCGGCCACCGATTCCGGCACCACGATCGAGCCGGCGAAGTGGATGATCTCGGTAACGCCGTGCTCGGCGATGACGCGGGCGGCGAGCTCGCCGTCGCCGACGTCGCCCACCACGAGCGTCGCTTCCGGCGCCACCGCCCACTCGAAGCCCGACGACAGACGGTCGAGCACGACGACCTCCTCGCCGGCATCCAGAAGCTCCCAGACCATGTGGCTGCCGATGTAGCCCGCGCCGCCCGTCACCAGAACCGTCATGTCGCCCGCTCCGATCGCCCCCGTGTCGCCTGGCCTTGTGCACTGCGAGATGGCCGGCAGGCAAGCCGCTCCCTCACAGCGACGCGAAGAAGCGCAGGCCCTCCGCGATGCCGGCTGGGATCGAGCCCATGTGGTCGCCCGCAACGACTCGGTGTTCGGCGCGCAGACCGGCCGCCCGGGCGCGCGCGACGGTCAGGTCGATCGATGCGCTGGAGCGCGTCTCGCGGTCGCCGTGGGACATCAGGACCGGGCAGCGGAAACCCGACGCGAAGCACACGGCGGAGCGCATCTCGACCTCGCGCGGATCGGAGGCGTCGAAGCGGACGTCCTGGGCGAAGCGTTGAAAGAAGAGGCGCGTGTCGGGCGCCGGCGACAGCGCGGCCGCGCCCCGGAAGGTCCCCGCAAGCGCGGCGAGAAGGGTCAGCGTTCCGCCGACCGAGTGGCCGCTGACGAAGACACGCGCCGGATCGACTCCCGGCCTTGCGCGCAACGCCTCGGCCGCCGCCAGGACGTCGTCGGTCTCGTCGTAGAACGCCGAAAAGTCGCCCGGTTGCCCGTTCTCGCCGCGCAGGGTGGGCATCAGCGCATGATAGCCCGCCGCGACGAACGGAGCGGCGAGATCCGTCCAGTGTCCGTGCCAGATGGCGTTGCCGCCATGCAGAACGAGAACCGCCGGCCTGAGGCCGGTCGGGTTGCCGGCGGGACTCGCCCAGGCGACGAGGTCGCGCCCGTTCGAGCGATAGGTCAGGCCCTCGGCGCCCGGTGGGGCGCTCAGGGCATCGCCCTGGTCGGGCGCCGGTCCACGCCGCAGAAGATGGGTTCGAAAGCTCGATCGGGCCGCGCGATAGTCGGGGCCGAGGTCGGGCGGCTCGGGCAGGGCAGGGGACGTGGTTGCCTGGGCCAGCGCGAGGCGCGGCAGAAGCGGCAGGAGCGCGAGGCCGAACAGGGCGCTGCGACGGCTCGGGGTCATGGGCGGGTTCTTTCGGAAACGGGTCGGCCGCTTCATGGCGCGCCCGGCTCGCGGCGGATTCGTGGCAGGCGCCGTGCGGGAGACGTTTGGTCGCCTACGGTTTTGCTGGGGACCCCGCTGCGTCGGGTCCGAAACCAACCGGTGGGCCCCGGTGTTGGTCGCGCGACTGCCTTCAAGCCACGAGGATCCTCATGTCCGATCGCCGCCTGGTCGCCCTGCTTGCGGGCGCGGCCCTCCTTGTCTCGAGCGGTTGGGCCTCGGCCCAGGACGCGACCGCGCGTCAACCTGCGGCCTCGGTCGTGAAGGTCGCCGACTTCCCCCATCAGGTGACGGGCGTCACGGTCTCCGCCGACAACCGCATCTTCGTGAACTTCCCGCGCTGGACCGAAGACTCCCCGGTCTCGGTCGCGGAGGTCGGCAAGGACGGCTCGATCAAGGCCTACCCGGACGATGCGTGGAACAGCTGGCGCAACGCCCGAAAGGACGAGCTGGCCGCCGGCGAGCACTTCGTCTGCGTCCAGAGCGTCGTGGCGGATGGGCAGAACCGGCTCTGGGTGCTGGACGCGAGCGCGCCCGCCCAGGCGCTTCTCGTGCCCAGCGGAGCGAAGCTCGTCGGCATCGACCTCGCCACCAACACGGTGGTCCAGACGATCCGCTTCGACGAGACCGCGGCCCCGCAAGGCTCCTACCTCAACGACGTGCGCTTCACCGCCGACGGGCGCCACGCCTTCATCACGGATTCGGGCGCGAAGGGCGCGCTTCTCGTGGTGGATCTCGAAAGCGGACAGGCGGTGCGCGTCCTGGACGGCGACCCCTCCACGCAGGTCGAGAAGGGTCTCGTGGTAGAGGCCGACGGCCAGCCGCTCCGCCGGCCCGATGGACGCGGCGTCGAGTTCTCGGCCGACGGCATCGCGCTGTCGAAGGACGGTCGGTATCTCTACTGGCAGGCGATCAAGGGCACCAAGCTCTACCGCATCGCGACGACCGCCCTGCTCGGCGATGGACTGGCCGGGCGGGACGTTTCGGGCGCCGTGGAGGCCTGGGGCGAGAACGGGGTCGCCGACGGGCTCTGGATCGGGCGCGATAGCGGGCGAATGTACGTGACCGCGCCACAGGACGATGCGGTGAAGATCCGCGACGTGGAGGCCGGCGCCGACTCCCGGCCGGAGATCCTCGTCCAGGACCGGCAGCTGCGCTGGCCGGACACGATGTCGGAAGGCCCAGACGGGACGGTCTACGTGACCACCTCACGCATCCAGGACATGAGCTTCTTCAAGCCGGACGCCCCGGCCAGCCTGCCGACGTCGCTCTGGCGCATCGAGCAGCCGGCCTCGAACTAGGGGCGAGCCGCCTAGCGCTGGGCCAGGAAGCGGCGGAACTCCCCGGCCGCCATCGGGCGGCCGATATGATAGCCCTGCGCGGCCTGGACCTTCAGTTCGCGCAGGGTTTCGAGTTCGCGTTCGGTTTCCACCCCTTCCGCCACCAGGCGACCGTCGAACCCGTCCGCAAACGTGTTCAAGGCCGCAATCAGCGCACGCCGCATGGGATCGCGGTCGATGTCCTTGGTCAGGCTGATGTCGAGCTTGATGATGTTGGGACGGGTGGTGAGGATGTGGCGCATGCTGGCATAGCCCGACCCCGCGTCGTCCACCGCGATGCGCACGCCCAGCGCACGAAGCGGATCCAGCGCCTCGTTCAGGAGCCAGTAGTCCTCGACCTTGTCGTGCTCGGTGAGTTCCAGAACGATGCGGTCGCTCGGTGCCTCGCGCAAGATCGCCTCCAGGCCGCCATCGGTGACCACCTGGGCGCTGCAGTTGACGCCCAACTGGAACGGCCATTCGCGCCAGAAGGGGCGGAACCCCTCGATGGCGTTGCGGATCGCGGCAAGCTCCAGCTCCGTGCCGAGGCCGACCTCGGCCGCCTCGCCGAACCAGCGATCGGGCGTACGGCGCGGCTCCTGCGAGAAGCGCGCGAGGGCCTCGGCGCCCACCACGCGCAGGTCGTCCAGCATCACGATCGGCTGGTAGACGATCGCCGGGCCCCCGGCCGCCAGGACCTCGTTGATGCGCCGGCGCTTCGCCTCGCTCTCGCGCCGCTCCTCCTCCTCGCGCTCGATACGATGGGCGATAAGATCCGCAAAGGCACGCATGGTCTCGACGTCGCGCTCGCTCAGCGTGAGGTCGGGCGTGTAGCGAAAGCAGCAGAACGTGCCGTAGACACTGCCATCCGACAGGACGAGCGGCACGCCGACATGGGCGCCGATCCCGAGTTCGCCGGTGGCCGACAGACACGCGGTTCCGGGAACCTGCGCCGTATCGCGGATCAGCTCCGGCAGCTGGCCGCTCACGATATGCCCGCAATAGGTCTCGCTCTCATGACCGCGATCGCCGGGCGCGATCGGCGCCGCGGCTTCCGCGTCGACGCGACCGATCACCCGCTCCCTTCCCTCGAACCGCGAGACGAACGACACGTCCATCCGCAGGTGGGTGCGGACGACCTTCAGGACCCTGTCGATGTCGGGAGAGAGCGCGAAGCCGCCATGCGATGAGTTGTCGAACAGGCGGACCAGTTCCAAGGCATCCCTCGCATCAGGCGGACCGGGCTGCGGCCCCGTTCAGGGGGCCGCCGGGCAGGGGCGCAACCTACAAGGCGTGCGGCCCGCCGATCCACCAACGCAGGCGACGTCTTTCGCAATCCGGGGTTGCAAAAACGTCATGCGGCTCGGAAGTTCTCAGTCGACCGGTACCGGGGGGATGTAGGGGCGGGGTCCCGCGCCCTGCCGCTCCAAGGCCTGTCGCTCGCGCAACTGGCGATAGCGCGGCTGGTCGGGAAGATCCGTCCGCACCACCTCGGTGGGCGCCGGACGCACCGGAACGTCGGCGACCACCGGCGGGCGGTTGGGCCGGGGCCGGGCCGCGACGGGTCGGTCGAACGGTCGGCGGTCGTCGTAGCGTCGCGGGTCGCGCCGGTCGTAGAGCACCGGGTTGTCGTAGCGGTCGTAGCGCTCGGCACGCGGGCGGCGATAGGGCCGGTCGTACCGTCCGCGATAGTCGCGGTAGTCGGGATAGTCGCGGTAGACGCGCGGGCCGGGATAGCGGTCGTAGCCGCGGTAGTCCTCGACGATCACCGGGCCGGGGCGGTAGAGACCGCCGTCGTAGTAGCCCGGATCCTCGGTGACGCAGCCCGAAAGCCCGGTCGCCGCCAGTGCCAACAGAATCCACCGCCTCATCACAATCCTCCCGGTTTCACGGGAGGATAGCGCGGCCCGGATCGACGTCCACGGGCCGCCGCACGAGATTGATCGCGCGCTAGTTTCCCGGACCGTCGATGCGGCTCGGCGCGATCGGATCGGAGGTCGGAAACGTCTCCTCCAGCGCCTCGTCCAGGCGTTCGTCCTCGCTCATGACGCGTCCCTGCTCGGCCGACACGTCGTCGTCCCGGTCATGCTGGGGGCGACCGGCCGGGGCCTTGTCCTGATTGTCGGCGATGAAGCCGTCCTCGCCGACCGCTTCGGGAAGAATGGGGTTGTCGCGCGATGGGGTCATGGCGTTCTCCTCGGGTTTCAAGGAAAGACGCTCGATCGCAAGTCCGGGTTCCCGCGCCTGTCTGGGCCCGGCTAGCGAAGCACGTTGGTTCGCGCGAGCTCCAGAACCTCGTCGCCCCGCCCGCTCATCACCGCGCGCAGCATGTAGAGGCTGAAGCCCTTCATCTGCTCGGCCTTGATCTTGGGCGGCAGGCTGAGCTCCTGGCGCGCGACGTGCACGTCCACGAGCGCCGGGCCGGGATGGCGGAAGGCCTCCTCCAGCGCGGGGCGCAGCTCGTCGGACTGCGTGACCTTGAGGCCGAGCAGCCCGGCGCTGCGGGCCAGCGCCGCGAAGTCCGGGTTGGTCAGCGCGACGTTGGTGTCGACGTAGCCCGCCGCCTTCATCTCCATCTCGACGAAGCCGAGCGAGCCGTTGTTGAAGACGACGATCTTGATCGGCAGGTCGTGCTGGCGCGTCGTCAGGAGGTCGCCCATCAGCATGGCGAAGCCGCCGTCGCCCGAGAGCGAGACCACCTGCCGGCCGGGCAGGGCGGCCTGGATGCCGAGCGCCTGCGGCATGGCATTGGCCATGGAGCCATGGTTGAACGAGCCGATGAGGCGGCGCCGGCCGTTGGTGTGGATGTAGCGCGCCGCCCAGACGGCGGGCGTTCCGACATCGGCCGTGAAGACCGCGTCGCCGGCCGCCATCTCGTCGACGAGCTTCGTGACGTACTGGGGATGCAACGGCTCGCCGGGGCCACGCGCGGTGGCGAGGTCGTCGAGGCCCTTTCGCGCGTCGCGGTAGTGCGCGCGCGCCTTGTCGAGGAAGCGGCTGGAGCGTCCCGGCGCGATGCGGGGCGCGAGCGCCTCGGCCGCCTCGCGCACGTCGGCGACGATGCCGATGTCGATGGGCGCGCGCCGGCCGATCGCCTGCGGGTCGCGGTCGACCTGGGCGATCTGCGCGTCGGTCGGATAGAAGTTGCGGTAGGGAAAGTCGGTGCCGAGCATGAGGAGCGTGTCGCACTCCATCATCGCATGATAGCCCGACGAGAAGCCGATGAGCCCGGTCATGCCGACGTCGAACGGGTTGTCCCACTCGATCCACTCCTTGCCGCGATAGGCGTGGACGATCGGTGCCTGCAGCGCGTCGGCGAGCGCCACGACCTCGCGATGGGCGCCCTCGACGCCCGCTCCGCACAGAAGCGTCACCCGCTCCGAGCCGTTGAGAAGGGCGGCGAGCCGGTCGATGTCGGCGGCGGCCGGCACGAGGCGCGGGGCCGAGACCCGGGGCCAGTGCGCCTTGGCATCCTCGGGTGCCTCCTTCAGCGCGACGTCGCCCGGCAGGACGATCACCGCGACGCCGCGCTGCACCACGGCCGCGCGCATGGCCCGCGTCAGGACCTCGGGCATCTGCTCGGGGTTGGTGACGAGCTCCACGAAGTGGCTGCACTCGCGGAAGGTCTCGGTCGGATGGGTTTCCTGGAAGTAGGTGAGGCCGATCTCGGAGGAGGGGATGTGCGCGGCAATGGCGAGCACGGGCACGCGCGAGCGGTGGCAGTCGAACAAGCCGTTGATGAGATGGACGTTGCCGGGGCCGCAGGAGCCCGCGCAGACGGCGAGCTCGCCGGTGATCGCGGCCTCCGCGCCGGCGGCGAACGCCCCCGCCTCCTCGTGGCGCACATGCATCCACTCGATGCCGCCGTGGCGGCGCAGGCTGTCGTTGATGGCGTTGAGGCTGTCGCCCGTGACGCCCCAGATGCGTTTCACGCCGGCCGAGCCGAGGGTTTCCACCAGAAGGTCGGCGATCGTCATGGCCATGAGGGACTCCCCGGAAAGGCTCGAAGGCGGGACCCGCGTCCCGCGTCTCGTGCTGCAACGTGCGTCGAGGCCAAGGGTGGCGCGGGACGCGTCGCTTTCCAGCGGAGCCGAGCGGGAAGCAGCCATGCACGCGCGCCGACCGCTCCCGAACGAGCGAAGGGCCGCAGCGGAACTGCGGCCCTTCGCTCGGCTGTGGCGCGGCGCCGGGCCGAACCCTAGCCGGCACCCCAGAGCTTCGGCAGCTGCTGACCGATCGTCAGGACCGACAGGATGCCGAACAGGAGAAAGGCCCAGATCAGCGTCGCCACGCGGAAGCCGCTCGGTCGGATCGCAGGAACCAGAAGGCGCCGGTTCAGCCGGATCAGCAGGCCCGAGTAGATGAACATCATCGTTCCGCCCGTGCAGGCCGAGATCACGAGAAGAACGAGCGGCTGCGTCAGCCCTCCGAGCAGAACCAGGATGCCCACCGCCACGAGACCCCAGACGAGACCGAAGTAGAGCCGGCTCTCGTTGGCGCCGCGCAGATAGGAGGTGCGCAGGACATCGGCTGCCAAACGGCTCGTGTAGTCGACGATGCCGGTGGCCGCACCAAAGAGCGAAAAGGCGCCGATGAACCAGAACAGGGCGCCGAACCACGGGCCGACGCGCTCGCCCAGCACCTGACCCTCGCGCTGCACGAAGGCCACCGAGTTGGCGAGCCCTTCCTCGCCGAACACGGTGGAGTAGGCCAGAAGCGAGGTGAAGGTGATAGTGACGAAGGTGATCAGGACGAAGGTGAGCGCCTGTTCCCAGTTGGCGAAGCGCCACCAGCGCCGCCAGCGATCCATGTTGCCGGGCGTCGGTTCGAAGACGAAGCCGGTCGAGGGCATGGCCTCGGGCGCGCCGGTGATGGGGCTGGTGATCCGGGGGACGTAGGAGCCCATGCCGAAGCCCTTGTCGCGGATCCAGTTGGACTGGCACAGGTTCTGCCCGCCGCCCGCGCCCGCAAAGGCCAGCGCGCCCAGAAGCAGCGCGAAGCCGAGTTCGGTCGGGATCCAGGCGGTTGTCGCGATCTGCGGCAGCGCCGCCCAGTCCTCGGCCGTGATCACGAAGATGCCGGCGATCAGGATGAGAACCCCGACGGCCGCAACCTTCACCATCTGCAGCCGCTCGAGCATCACGTAGACGACCGGCGCCAGCGTCAGGATGAGACCGATGGCCAGAAGCATCCCGATCGCGATCCAGCGCGGCTCGCCGCCGACGATATAGGACAGGAGCGTGGCCGAGGAGGTCGCCCAACCGGGCCAAAGGTTGGCGAAGTAGGTCATGATCGCGAAGACCAGACCCCAGTGGCGCCAGAAGCGGCTGAAGCCGGTGAGCACGGTCTCGCCGGTGGCCAGCGTGTAGCGCTCGATCTCCATGTTCAGGAAGAACTGCGTGACGACGCCCACCAGCGCCGCCCAGACGAACATCAGGCCGACCTGGCTCGCGATGTAGGGATACAGGATGAACTCGCCCGACGAGAGCCCGACGCCGGCCGCCACGATGCCCGGTCCGATCAGGCGCCGGGTGTCGAGCGGAGCGGGCGGCAACTCGCGAACCTCGGGCCGCCCATGCACATGGGTCGGAAAGAGGTCTGCGGCCGAGCCGCCCCTCGCGCCTGCATCGATGCTCATTCGTCCCCCCTCCGTCGGTCGTCGGAAGGTGGTGCGACTGGGAGGGGCGTCAACTCGTCGGGCCGAGAAACGGCCGGCTCCGCGCCGGGCCGGCGCCGGGAGCACCCGCAGCCCGCGACGGGCTTGCGAAGCGCTGGAACCTGCGCGATGCCCGCAGACGCGGCGCAACGGGTTGCCGACAAGGGGACGACGATGACCGACGACCGGAATGCGGGAGCCAAGCCGGGCGAGACCGCGCGCGAGAAGACGGAGCGGCTGCGCGCCGCGCGCCTCCAGGCCGAGCAGGACAAGGACGCGCGGATCGAGCGGGCCAACCGAAAGGCGGCCGCGCGTCGCAAGGTCCTCGGCAAGCCCTGAAGACCGATCGCTGCGCGCCGCTCAGTCGATCGTCACCTTGTCGCTCCGGCGGGGGCGAGCGAAGTAATGCTGGGAGAACTCGAAGCGGTCGTGGACCGCGATCACCGGCCAGAGCGTCGAGAAGGGCGTCTCAAGGCTGTAGTCGACCTGCGCCAGAACGAGATCGACGTCGGGCTTGCGGATCGCGGCGGGCACCGGAATCGGGGGCGCGTCGCCCGCGCGCAGGGGTTCGCCGCCAATGGCGCGCGAGGCCGACACCTTGACGCTGCCGTCCTCGCCGACCCGCAGCACCGACACGGTGACCGCGAGATCCCGGGCCGGAAAGGGGCGGATGATGAAGCGCGCCGCCCCGATCAGGTCGTCGACCTCGCGGCCGGACCACTGGTTCTGGTCGGCCACGAAGCCGGCGAGATTGGCCGCGATCTGGATCGTCTTTCGCCGCGCGTAGAGCGCCTCGCTGATGTCCACCGACGCGGCGACGATCATCAGGAGAAGCGGAAACAGAAGGGCGAACTCGATCGCCGCCACGCCCCGCTCGGCCCGTGCGAAGCGCGACGGGCACCGCCGAAGGGCCCGCGCGAGGGAAGCGGCGCGTCGCGGCATCAGAAGGGCTCGTTTCGAAACAAGGTCGAGGATCGCAGGATGTAGTCCCCTTCGCTGGTCCGCTCGCCCGAAAGCGATACGAGGCGCGCGAAGGCCGGCCAGGGAAGAAAGGCCTGGACGAGGAGGACGTCGCCGCTGCGGCCCGTGTTGAAGCTGTCCTCCACGACGAGGTTTCCATCCCGGTCGGTCGGATCGCTTTCCGTCGGGTCGCCGACATCGGCGACGACGTCGACCTTGAGGCGCAGCTTCTCGCGGCAGCCGAAGAGGTCCTTCATCTCGTGGCAGACGGCGGACTTGAAGGCGGCCTGATCGAGGGCCAGCGCCTGCACCTGTCCGGTGCGGATCTGACGCGAGGTGCGCTGCACCGCCATGTCGAGGCTGGTGCCCACGAAGTAATGCAGGGCGCATTCCAGGATCACGAAGATCGTCAGGAAGAGCGGCATCGCGACCAGGGCGAACTCGATCGCGGTGGCGCCCGAGCGATCGCGGCGGAAGCGATCGGGAAGCCAGGTCCAACGCCTCGTCGTCCGGGTTTCGGCATGCGGCGGGGGAGGGAAGGTCATCGGCGCCGCTCCTACTGGGTCAGGCGCGGCGCGGACAGGAAGCTGCGCAGAAGGTCCCGAATGCCCTTGCGGATCTCGCTCTCCGAGGCGGCCGACAGGAACAGGTCTTCGGAGGAGGCGCAGTCCTTGAGCGCGTAGGGAATGTAGTCGTGGCGCGTGATGGAGCCGGGGATGCCGGCACGCCGGTCGCCGTTCCAGTTCACCTTCCAGTTGGCCGCGTCCATCGTGGAGCCGACCGTGGCGTTGTAGCCCCAGTCCCGGGGCATCGGCAGGTATTCGGTGTAGAGCACGGCGACCGTCACGCCGGCCGACTTCAGGCCGGCACACCATTTCGGGTTCAAGGGCGAGGTCTTGTCGGTGTCCCCGTGGACCCAGGCCCGCTGGGAATGAACCCCGTCGGTGACCAGCAGGACGAGCTTTTCCGGACTGTCCGGCAGCTTTCCGTCACCGCTGGCGCCCACCGCACCCGTCAGGCCCTGCAGCGATTCCTGAAAGTCGGTGATCTCGTCGGACGTGCTGCCGGTCATCCCGTAGGCGTCCTGCGCCAGGCGCTGGCGCACGACCGGAAACGTCAAGGTCGGCTCCAGGACCTTTTCGGCGTGGGTCCCGATCTTGAAGAGACCGACCTTGATGCGCTCGTTGGCCGGATCGGCCGCTTCGATCACGCCGAGCGAATCGGACAGGGCCTGCCGCGCGACGTCCACGCGGAGCAGGATGTCGTGGGCCCGGCTGTAGTCGTAGCGCGTCCTGTAGCCCGTTCCCTCCGTGCCACCCTCGTCGACATGACACGCAAAGGCGCAGCCGACGTCGCTGATCATCTTCGCCTGGCCCTCGGGCGTCGCCGCCAGGAGCATGGACGCCGACTTGTCGAGCGCGAAGAGGATCTGCATATGGGGTTTGTCGGCGCCGAGCGCGCTGCTCGTGACCTCGACCAGCATCGACTCGTATCCCGCCAGCCCCATCAGCGTCGTCGGCACGCTTCCGGTGACGGTCGCCTTCACGGTGTCCTGATCGAGGTCGACGCGCACGTCCTCGATCGTGAAGACGCCCTCGTCGGCGGTCTGCTGGCTGCGGAACCAGTCCTCGAGCTTGGCCGAGATTCGGGCCTTGTCCTCGGTGCCGATCTCGTTGACGGCCGCGATCAGCGCGAAGTCGAGATCGGCCTGGACCTTGGTCTGGGCATTGTGGACCCGCGCCGTATCGACCGCCGCACCGACGCCCAGGAGAAGCGGCACGAGGCACAGGCCGACCACCACGGCGACGTTGCCGCTGTTGCAGTTCCGGAAGTGCAGGAGCCCACCCGAAACCAAGCTCGCGGTCCGGCGAAGCATTCCAGCGCGTCCCGCGTTCTTCGCCACCAGCCAAAGCTCCCCGTTGCGCCTCGATGTCTAACCGCATTCCGGTTGTCGTTGCGTTAAGTCGCGGCTTCCGAGTTGAGCGATCGAACCGATATGAAGGGGCAGGTGCCCCGCAGCGCCGGCAAACGACCTGGCCGAAAGCGCGAACCGCGACACGTGCGCGCCGTCTGGGGGCGGCCGGGGACCACCCCTTGTTTAAGTCGCGAGACGTGAGGTACGTATGTCACCCGTAGGCCGTTGGGGGCCGGGGAGGATCACATGAATCGCAGATACATGCTGCTCGCGGGCGCGGCCCTCGGTCTCATGCTGGCCGGGGCTTCCGCCCAGGCGCAGGACAAGGGTACGGTCGGCGTGCTCATGCCCACGAAGTCGTCGCAGCGCTGGATCCAGGACGGCGACAACATCGTGAAGTCGCTGAAGGATCGCGGCTACCAGACCGACCTGCAGTATGCCGAGGACGACATCCCGACCCAGCTCAGCCAGGCCGAGAACATGGTGTCGGCTGGCGTGAAGGTCCTGGTGATCGCCTCGATCGACGGCACGACGCTGACCGATGTTCTGCAGCAGGCGCACGACAAGGGGATCAAGGTCATCGCCTACGACCGCCTGATCCGCAACTCACCGAACGTCGACTACTACACGACCTTCGACAACTATAAGGTCGGCGTGCTGCAGGGCACCTCGATCGCCGACGCGCTCGGCCTCAAGGACGGCAAGGGTCCGTTCAACATCGAGTTGTTCGGCGGCTCGCCCGACGACAACAACGCGACCTTCTTCTACAACGGCGCGATGAGCGTGCTGCAGCCCTATATCGACTCGGGCAAGCTCGTTCTCGTCTCGGGCGAGAAGGGCATGGAGCGCATCGGCACGCTGCGCTGGGATCCGGCGATCGCCCAGGCCCGCATGGACAACCTCCTGTCGTCCTACTACGGCGACAAGAAGGTCGATGCGATCCTGTCGCCCAACGACAGCCTGGCGATCGGCATCATCTCGGCGCTCACCGCGGTCGGATACGGTTCGGGCGACAAGCCCATGCCCGTGATCTCGGGCCAGGACGCGGATCTGCCCTCGGTGAAGGCTATCCTGGCCGGCCAGCAGACCTCGACGGTGTTCAAGGACACGCGCGAGCTCGCCAACACGACGGTCGACATGATCGACGCGATCGGCAACGGCCGCGAGCCTGCCGTCAACGACACGACGACCTACGAGAACGGTGCCAAGGTGGTGCCCTCGCAGCTCCTCACTCCGGTTCTGGTGACCAAGGACAACCTCCAGAAGGTGGTCATCGATTCGGGCTACTACTCCCCGAGCCAGCTGAACTAAGATCCGCGAACCGGTTCCGGCGGCCCCAAGGCCGCCGGGACGGGCTTGGGGGCGCCCGCTCCTTCGCGTATAGGTCGGAGCCGAGGCAACCGGGAGTTTTGCGATGGTTCGGCATCGGCTCGTATCGGCTTTCGCTTTGACGCTTCTCGCGCCGGCCCCGGCGCCGGCACAAACGCCGGCCGCGGTCGCCTCGGCGGGCAGCGAGGCGGCCAAGGTGCCGGAAGCCGTCGCCGCGTTGCGCCGGACGCTGGAGACCTACCTCACGGCCGTTCCCTTCGAGCGCGGCCTCCTGCGCCTCGAGGCCGATTCGACCGGCCAGCGCCTCGTGATCGACCCCGCGCCGCTTCTCACCGATCTTGCCGGATCGGCGGTGCAATTCCGTCCGTTGCGCTACCGGCTCGCGGAGCGGCCCGACGGCGACTGGGACGTTTCCAGCGACGACGCGATCGAGGTCGAGGCCGCACCCACGGTCGAGGGACGAACGCAGACCTTTCTCTACCGGCAGGATAGCCAAAGCTTCCGGGGCGTCTTCTCGCCGGCACTCGCCGCCTTCTCGCAGGGTGAACTGCGGGCCGAAGGCACGCGCAACGAACAGCGCGATGCCCTGTCGAGCTCCGTTGCCGCGATCCGGTCCACCTCGTTCACGACGAGCGCCCGCGCGAATGCGGCGGGCGGGGCGGACGTCGAGTTCCGGCAGAGCTACGACGGGTTCCAGCAGACAACCACGGTCCAGGTCCCGCAGGGCGAGGGGACGCCGTTCTCCTCGTTCGGCTTCGACGTGGCCGCGACCGGGGTGCGGAGCGAGGGGCGCGCCGAGGGCGTGCGCACGGTCGCGATCCGCGATCTCTACGCCCTGGTGCTGCGCAACGCCGCCGCGCTCGAAGCCGATCCCAAGGGCGCCCTGGCCGGTCCCTTCGGCGCCGAGCTCAAGACCGCCCTGCGCGAGGTTCTGCCGCTGTGGGCTGGCCTGACCGGTTCCACGTCGGCCGAGGCGTTCCACGTCTCCTCGCTCTACGGCGACCTCACGATCGGGCAGGCGCGGCAGGATCTGCGCTTCTCCGGGATCGGACGCGATGCCGGTTTCGACATCGACATGGCCCTGTCGGGGATCGACGTTGCGAGCGCCTTCCTGCCGTCCTGGTCCGCCACGCTCCTGCCGGACGAGCTGACGTTCGGTTTCGCCATATCGGGCCTCGACCTGGCGGCGCCCGCCGATCTGGCGCTGCGCGAGGTCGATTTCCGGCAGGATCCGCCCCTGTCGCCCGAGGCGCAGGCCCGCGTCACCGCCGCCTTCAACCTCGAAAACATGCGCAGCGTCCTGAAGCCGGGTTCGATCCGCGCCCGGGACTACGACATCGCCTTCAGCGGCGCGTTCACGGTCCAGGATTCCAAGCCGGAGGCCCGGATCGCGGTGGATGTCGGCGGCCTCGACCAGGCCCTCACGACCCTGCAGGCCGCGGCCGCCACGCAGCCCGAGCTCTACCAGGCGGTGGGCGTGATCCAGTTCGCCAAGGGCATCGGGCGCCCGCGCGACGACGGGCGCCTCGAATGGATCGTGGAGGCCATGGCGGACGGCTCGGTCACCGTGAACGGCACGATGCTGAAAGGGCCGGATCCGGTCGCGCCGCCCCCGGGCGACGGGGCCCTGGAGGGCGACACGCCCCCCGACGCCACGGACCTTTGATCGCCGCGCCTCAGAACGGGTAGTGCTGGTTCGGGTCCTCGACCGTGATCCAGCGCAACTCGGTGAACTCCGCGATCGCGGCGGTTCCGCCGAACCGTCCGTATCCCGACGCCTTGGTCCCGCCGAAGGGCATCTGCGCTTCGTCGCCCACCGTCGGGCCGTTGATGTGGCAGATGCCGCTCTCGATCCGCCGCGCGACCTCCATCGCCCGCGAGACGTCGCGACCGAACACGGCGGCCGACAGGCCGTACTCGGTGTCGTTGGCCAGCTCCACCGCGTGGTCGGCGTCGCGGGCGCGCACGACGCACACCACCGGGCCGAAGCTCTCCTCGCGAAAGAGCCGCATCTGCGGCGTCACGCCGTCCACCACGGTCGCAGGCAGGATCGTGCCGGCACCTTCGCCGCCCGCTACCACGCGGGCGCCCGCCCGCACGGCGTCCTCCACCAGCTCTCCCACCGCCTCGGCCGCCCGGCGCGAGACCACCGCGCCGAGCACCACCGGCTCGCGCGGATCGCCGAAGGGGAGCGTGGCGGCCTTGGCGGCGAAGAGCTCGACGAAGCGGTCGGCCACGCGCTCGTCGACGATGATGCGCTCGGTCGACATGCAAATCTGGCCCTGGTTCAGAAAGGCGCCGAACGCGGCCGCGTTCACGGCCGCCTCGAGGTCGGCGTCGTCGAGCACGACCAGCGGCGCCTTACCGCCGAGCTCGAGCAGCACGGGCTTCAGGTGCTTGGCCGCCTCCATCGCGATGATGCGGCCGACGCGCGTCGATCCGGTGAAGTTGATGCGCTTGACGCGGGGGTGCGCCACCAGCGCCTCGACCACCTCCGGCGCGTCGGCGGCGGCGTGGGTGACGAGGTTCAGGACGCCTGCCGGCAGGCCGGCCTCGTGCAGCGTCTCGACGATCATGCGGTGCGTATGGGGACAGGTCTCGGAGGCCTTGAGCACCACCGTGTTGCCGCAGGCGAGCGGCATGGCGAACGCCCGCACGGCAAGGATCACCGGTGCGTTCCAGGGCGCCATGCCGACCAGGACGCCGACCGGCTGGCGGAACGCCAGGCTCAGCGTCCCCGGCTTGTCGGAGGGCACGACCTCACCCTTGATCTGCGTCGTCATGCTGGCTGCCTCGCGCAGGATGCGGGCGCCCAGCATGACGTTGAACCCGATCCAGGGCGAGGTCGCGCCGGTCTCGGCGCGTGCCACCTCGATGAACCGCGCGGTCTTCGTCTCCAGGAGGTCCGCCGCGCGGTTCAGGATCAGGCGCCGCTCGGTCGGGCCCGTGCGCGACCAGGCCGGAAAGGCTTGCGCGGCCGCCTCGACCGCCCGGTCGACGTCGGCCTTGCGGGCCGATGCGGCGCGCGTCGCGACCGCACCCGTCACGGGATCCTCGCGCTCGAAGGTCGCCCCGCCGGCGGCCGCCTCGTCGCGGCCCGCGATGATCAGGCTGATATCCATGCCGTTCCTCCCGTTCGCATCAGGTGCCGAGCTTTGACGCGCACCGGCCGTCCTGGAAAGCCGCCCGTCGTCCCGCGTCGTCAGAAGGGCAGGCCGACATAGTTGTCCGCCACGTTCGCCGCCGCGCTCCGCACGCTCACCACATGGTCGAACTCGGCGCGCTGCATGCGCTCGGCAAAGGCGTCCATCTCGGGGAAGCGGTGCAGCATCGACGTCATCCACCACGAGAAGCGCTCGGCCTTCCATACGCGGGCCAGGGCGCGCTCGGAGTAGCGGTCGAGCCCGGCGTCGCTCCGCTCCCGGTAATGCTCGATCAGACCGTTCGAAAGGTAGTGGACGTCGCCGGCGGCCAGGTTCAGCCCTTTGGCTCCGGTGGGGGGCACGATGTGCGCCGCGTCGCCGGCCAGGAACAGCGAGCCGAAGCGCATCGGCTCGGCCACGAAGGAGCGCAGCGGCGCGACGCTCTTCTCGATCGACGGCGTGGTGGGAAGTCCGTCGGCAATGGCGTCGGGAAGTCGCCGGCGCAGTTCCGTAAAGAAGCGCTCGTCGCTCCATTCCTCCACGCGCGTCTCCAGGGGCACCTGGACGTAGTAGCGCGAGCGCGTGGGCGAGCGCATCGACAGGAGCGCGAAGCCGCGCGCGTGGTTGGCGTAGACGAGTTCATGGGTCGCCGGCGGCGCATCCGTCAGAAGGCCGAGCCAGCCGAAGGGGTATACGCGCTCGAAGCACCGCAGCACCCTCTCCGGCACGGTGCGGCGGCCGATCCCATGAAACCCGTCGCAGGCCGCCACGAAGTCGCAGGCGAGGGTGCGCCGTCCGTCCTGCGCCGTGAAGGAAACGGAAGGGCGCGGGGTCTCGACGTCGTGGATCTCGACGTCCTGCGCCTCGAAGACCGTCAACCAACCGGCCCGCTCGCGCGCTTCCATCAGGTCGCGCGTGACCTCGGTCTGTCCGTAGACCGTCACGCTCGCCCCGCCCGTCAGATCCTCGAGGTCGAGGCGCAGGCGGTCGCCGTCGAAGGCGAGTTCGACGCCGGTATGGACGAGGCCCTCGCGATGCAGCCGCTCGCCGACGCCGGCTTCTTCCAGAAGGCGCACCGTTCCGCGCTCCAAGACGCCCGCGCGGATGCGAGACAGGACGTGCTCGCGCGTCGCGCGCTCCAGGATGATCGTGTCGATCCCGGCCCGTCCCAAAAGCTGGCCGAGCAGAAGTCCCGCCGGACCGCTGCCGATGATCGCGACCTGCGTTCGCACAGCTGACCGCCTCCTCGCATCCGTTGCGGCTCGCGCCTCCCGCGCCGCGTGTCGGGTTTGGATCCTAGCGACGCGTTGCGCCTTGCCGTACAGGCGGTTTCAAGCAAAGACTTGGACAATTCGATCCTTGGCGGCCTTCCCATGTGTTCCGTGCGTTCCGACCTGCTTCCGATCCCGGTCTATGCCCTCTATGGCGAGGCCGAGGGGCAGCGTCTGCGGGCGGGCGTCCACGCTGAGACGATCTCCAGTCGCTCGTCGGGGCTCGGCTGGCGCATCGCCCCCCATCGCCATTCCCATCTCTTCCAGGCGCTGCTCGTGACGGAAGGGCGCGCGAGCGCCAGCGCCGAGGGCCGACGCCTGGAACTCGTCGCGCCCGCGCTCGCCTGGGTTCCGCCGCTGGTGGTTCACGCCTACGACTTCACCCCGCATACGGTCGGGATCGTGGTGAGCGTGCCGAGCGCGATCCTGGAGAACGGCCTGGCGCTCGCGCCGGCCGTTCTAGGGCGCCTCGGCCGGTTCCTCACGCTGGACGCCGCGCTGCCGGGCGGCGACTGGGACGAGGCGCGCTTTCTCGCCCAAACGCTTCTGCGCGACTACGGGGATCTCGCCGCCGGGCGCGAGGCCGCCCTTTCGGCCCGTGCCGCCCTTCTCGCCCTGTGGGTGGCGCGCCGTGCGGATGCGGGGGAGGAGGGAAGCGGCGAGCCGCTGGTGCCGATCGTGCGCCGCTTCCTCGCACGTGTGGAGGCAAGCTATGCCGAGGCCGGGTCCTTGAGCCGCTACGCGCGCGAGATCGGCGTTTCGCCCTCGCATCTGACGCGGGCCTGCCGGCGCGTCACCGGCCGCTCGCCCGCACGCCTCATCCATGACCGGCGACTGGTCGAGGCCAAGCGGCTCCTGGCCTATACCGCCCTGCCGGTCGCACAGGTCGCCTACCGCCTCGGGTTTCGCGACGCCGCCTATTTCAGCCGCTTCTTCCGGGCGCGGGTCGGCACCGCGCCGCTCGCCTTCCGTCATCTCGCCGACGATTCGCTCGGCACTCACCCATGACCCGAGGGTTATGCTAGAGCGGGCGAAGGTGATTAGACGGCGCGACCTGCCGGCGGTTACCTGATCGTCGGAGAACGGCGCGAGGCGGGCGAGCAGGGCCCGATTCGGGACGCCGTCTGGGGTTTCTGGGAGGATTCCGTACCGTGACACGCCTGCCGCTCGGCCTCCTGGCCGCATCCGCCCTCGCGCTTCTCACGACAGGCGCCATCGCCGACACGATCAAGGTCGGCGTGATCGGCCCCTTCTCGGGGCCCTTCGCCAACCAGGGGCGAAACTTCCAGGCCGGCATCGACGCCTGGATGGCACTCAACGGCCAGGCGGTCGGCGACGACGAGATCGAGGTCGTCTACCGCGACCTTCCGGCGGCTGATCCGGCGCGCGCCCGCACGCTCGCCCAGGAACTCGTGGTCTCGGACGGCGTCCAGTATCTCGCCGGCGTCTACTTCACGCCCGACGCGCTCGCCATCGCTCCGCTTCTGGAAGAGGCCAACACGCCGCTCGTCATCTTCAACGCCGCGACCTCCGCCATCACCAAGCAGTCGCCGCTGATCGTGCGGACCTCGTTCACGCTGCCGCAGACCTCGGCGCCCATGGCCGCCGTCGCGGCCGAGCGGGGCCTGAAGCGCGTCGTCACTGTGGTCAGCGACTACGGGCCGGGCGCCGACGCGGAAGGCGCCTTCTCGACCGCGTTCGAGGCCAAGGGCGGCCAGATCGTCGAGAAGATCCGCATGCCGCTCGCCGCCAACGACTTCTCGCCGATCATGCAGCGGGTGCGTGCGAGCGGCGCCGACGCGCTGTTCGCGTTCCTGCCCTCCGGGCCGCCGACGCTCGCCTTCGCGCGCGCCTACAACGACAACGGGCTCAAGGGGGCGGGCGTCACCTTCCTGTCCACCGGCGACCTGACGCAGGAGTCCGACCTGCCGGCGCTGGGCGCGAGCGTGGAAGGGTTCCTCACGACCTTCCACTACTCGGTCGCCCACGACAGCCCGGAGAACAAGAGCTTCGTCGAGGCGGCCGGAAAGGCGATCGGCGACCCCAAGCTCCTGACCTTCCCCGCGGTCGGCGCCTTCGACGGCATGCGCGTCATCGCGAAGATGATCGAGGCGACCGGCGGCGAGCAGGACGCGGCGGCCGCAGTCGAGGCGGTGAAGGGGATGCGCTTCGAGAGCCCGCGCGGTCCCGTCACGATCGATCCCGAGACGCGCTCGCCCACCCAGACCATCTACCTGCGCGAGGTGGCCAAGGCGGGCGACGGCTTCGAGAACCGCGAGATCCAGAGCTTCGCCGACACGCCCGATCTCGGCTGGACGAAGTAGGACGCGCCCGAGCACGGGGAGGGGACATGCAGCTCGTGCTGTCGATCGCGGTGGATGCGCTGGCCTACGGCATGGTGCTCTTCGTGATCTCGATCGGCCTGTCGCTGACCATGGGGCTGATGCGCGTGGTGAACCTCGCGCACGGGGCCTTCGCGATGGTCGGCGGCTATGCCGCCTCGTGGCTCGGGACGTCGATGGGCGTGCCCTTTCCGCTGATGCTCGTGGGCGCCGTTCTCTTCACCGTGGCGCTCGCCCTGCCGCTGGAGCGCTTCCTGTATCGGCCGATCTACGGCCGGCCGGAGCTGACGCAGGTCCTGATGACGATCGGCATCACCTTCCTGATCATCGGCATCGCCAACTGGCTGCTCGGGCCGACGCTGAAGACGATTCCGCTGCCCGATACGCTGCGCGCGCCGGTGGACCTCGGCTTCCGCACCGTTTCGGCCCACCGGATCTTCGCGATCCTCAGCGGCCTTGCGATCGCCGCCGCGCTCTGGCTCCTGGTGGAGCGCACGAGCTTCGGCGTGCGCCTGCGGGCGAGTGTCGACAACGCCTCCATGGCGGCCGCCTTGGGCGTGCGCACCGAGCGCGTCTATGCGGTGAGTTTCGCGCTCGCCACGGGCCTGGCCGCGCTCGGCGGCGTCATCGGTGCCGAACTCCTGCCGATCGAGCCCTACTACGCGCTGCGCTACATGGTGACCTTTCTCGTGGTGGTCTGCGTCGGCGGCGCGGGCTCGATCCCCGGTGCGCTTCTGGCAAGCCTTCTCCTGGGTGCGGTGGACACGACGGGCCGCTATCTCATGCCGGACTTCGGCGAGTTCTTCTTCTACCTCGCCGTGATCGCGGTGATCCTCGTCTTTCCGCGCGGCCTGATGGGGCGCGCCGCATGAGCCTGACGCTGCCGCGCCTTGGCTCCGGCGGTCGGGAGAGGCCCGGCACCGGGCTTCTCGCCGACTGCGCGGGCACGCTGGTCGTGCTTCTCGCGGGCGTGGCCTGCTACTGGCTGTTTCCCACCAGCCTGTCGTTCCTGACAGGCCTGATCGCGCTGGCGTTGCTGGCGCTCTCGCTCGACCTCGTGACGGGCTACGGCGGCGTCGCGACGCTCGGCCACGCCGCGCTGTTCGGGGCGGGCGCCTACGGGGCGGGCATCGCGTCGGTGCATTTCGGCGTCGGCGACCCGCTGCTCCTTCTCCTCGTTGGCGCGGTCTGCGGTGCGCTGGCGGGCCTCGTCTCGGGCGCGGTGATCCTGCGCGCGCACGGCCTGCCGCAGCTCGTGCTCTCGATCGCCGTGGTGCAGCTGTCCGTCGAGATCGCCAACAAGGCGAGCGGCTGGACCGGCGGCTCGGACGGGCTCTCGGGCATCCGCCCCAGCCCGCTCTTCGGGCTCTACCGCTTCGACCTGTTCGGGCGCACCGGTTTCTGGCTCGCGCTCGCCGTCCTGGTCCTGACGGTCTTCGTGTTGCGCCGTCTCGTGCGCTCGCCCTTCGGTCTCCTCGTGCAGGGCATCCGGCAGGACCCGGTGCGCGTCCGGGCCATGGGGTCGCCGGTCTATCCGGTGCTCCTGCGCCTGTATGTCGTGTCGGGCGTGGTGGCCGGCCTCGGCGGGGCGCTGGCCGCCGTCTCGACGCGCGTCGTCGGTCTCGACTCCCTGTCCTTCACGAGTTCGGCCGAGGCGTTGGTCATGCTGGCGCTGGGCGGCGTCGGCACGATCTGGGGCGCGCTGGTCGGCACCTTCGTGTTCCTGTGGTTCGAGCATGTCGTCTCGGCCGCCAATCCGTTTCACTGGCTGACGCTGGTCGGCGCGCTCCTCGTCGCGGTCGTGCTCTTCGCCCCGCGCGGCCTCTACGGCTCGCTCGCCGCGCGAGGGCGGCGCCCGTGAGCGCGCTTCTGGAGATCCGGGGGCTCCGCAAGCGGTTCGGTGGCCTTGCGGTCACGGATGGCGTCGACCTGGCGCTGGAGCCGGGCGCGCGCACCGCGCTGATCGGGCCGAACGGGGCCGGCAAGACCACGCTGATCAACCTCGTCACCGGACAGCTTCTGCCGGATGCGGGAACCGTGACGCTTGACGGTCGCGACGTGACGCGAGCGCCGACCGTGGAGCGCGTGCGCGCCGGCCTCGTGCGCTCCTTCCAGGTGACGCGGCTCTTTCCCGACCTCAGCCCGCGCGACCATCTGGCGCTCGCGATCCTGCAGCGCGAGAACCGCTCGGGTCGCATGTTCGGCCACTACGAGCGCGACCCCGCGCTGACAACGGAGATCGATGCGCTGCTCGCCGGCCTGCGCCTGGCCGAGATTGGCCGCCGCCCGGTGGCCGAGATCGCCTATGGCCAGCAGCGCCTCGTCGAACTCGCGATCGCCCTGGCGCTGCGCCCGCGCGTTCTGCTTCTCGACGAGCCCGCCGCCGGCGTGCCGCAGAACGAGACGCGGCTGATCGAGGAGGCGCTGGCCGAGCTTCCGGCCGAGCTCGCCGTCCTGATGATCGACCACGACATGGACCTCGTGTTCCGCTTCGCGCGCGAGGTCGTCGTGCTGGCGGCGGGGCGGGTGATCTTCGCCGGCCCCGCCTCGGCCGTCGCCTCGGACCGGGGCGTGCGCGAGGCCTATCTCGGGAGCTATGCCGATGCCCGCGCTGGAGGTTGAGGTGGACCGGCTCGTCGCCGGCTACGGCCCGACCGTGATCCTGGAGGACGTGTCGTTCCGCGTGGCGGCCGGCGAGCGTCTCGCGATCCTCGGGCGCAACGGCATGGGCAAGACGACGCTTCTCGCCAGCCTCATGGGCCTGACGCGCCAACGGTCGGGGCGCATCCGCGTCGGCCAGGACGCGATGGAATCGCTGCCCACCTCGCGCCGCGCGCTGGGCGGGCTCGGCTACGTGCCGCAGGGGCGCGACGTCTTCCGCTCGCTCACGGTCGAGGAGAATTTGCTGGTCGGCCTGAAGGGGCGCGAGCGCGGCGCCGTCGAGGAGGCCTACGCGCTCTTCCCCCGTCTGCGGGAGCGGCGGCGCAATCTCGGGCATCAGCTCTCCGGCGGCGAGCAGCAGATGCTGGCGACCGCCCGCGCCATCCTCGGACGACCCGGCGTCCTGCTCCTCGACGAACCGCTCGAGGGCCTGGCGCCGATCGTGTGCGAGGAGCTGATGACGGCCTTCGGCGCGCTTGCGGCGCGTGGCGACATGACGATCCTTCTCGTCGAGCAGCGCGTCGAGTCGGCGCTCGCCTTTGCCGATACGATCCTTGTCCTGGAACGCGGCCGGCTCGCTTGGCATGGGCGCGCGGCGGCCTTCGAACCCTCGCTGGTGGAACGCTATGTCGGGGTCGGCTCGCTGCACTGAACCCGCCTCAGGCGGGGCCCATCACGATGCGGGCGCTCTCATGGAGGTTGGCCAGGAAGATCTCGGCCGAGGCGGGAAGCGCGACGCGCGCGCGGCGCGTCACGCCGACCGCGCCGCGCGTCGTCGCCATGTCGAGCGGCAGGCGCCGCAGCGTGCCCTCGGCCAGATCGCGCGCCACGACCCCTTCCGAGATGATCCACACCGCGTCCGTATCCAGAAGAAAGGCGCGCCCGAAGGCGAGCGACACGGTCTCCACGACCCGCAGGGGCGCCGGGATGCCCGCCGACAGGAGGAAGCGGTCCACCACCGAGCGGATCACCGAGCCCGGCGGCGGCACGAGCACGAGAGCGGTTGCGATCGCCGCCGGACGGAAGGCCGGTGCGGCGAGAAGCGGGTGGTTCGGGCGCACCGCCAGGCACAGCGGCTCGGAGTAGAGCGGCTCGAACAGGAAGCCGTCCATCGCCTCCGGGTCGGCCATGCGACCGATCACGACGTCGAGCTGGCCCTCTCGCAGCTGCGCCAGCAGGTAGTCGTTGGGTCCCGTCACGACGCGCGGCACCGCGCCGACGCCCTCGGCGAGAAACCGCTGCATGGCCATCGGCATCAGGCGCGCCGAGACGGTCGGCAGCGCACCGATGCGCAGCGGCAGCGAGGCCGGATCGCGTGCCGCCTTGAGCGCCCGCGCGCCCTCGTCGAAGGCTTCCAGTCCCGCCTCCGCGTGACGCAGGAAGAGCAGGCCGAAGCTCGTCAGGGTCACGGTGCGGTGCGCCCGATCGAAGAGCGCGGCGCCCAGCAGCGTTTCCAGCTCGCGTAGCGTCTTCGACACGGCGGGCTGCGTGACGTGCAGCCGCTCGGCGGCGCGCGACACCGATCCGACACGCGCGACCGCCACGAAGGTCGCAAGGTGCCGCAAGCGAACGGCGGGGTCGAGCGCTACCATCTGAACCTCCCGGTTATGAGTTCGGCCCGAAACGTCAATTTACATGAGCGATCCTCGTCCCCTACGCAGGTCGGGGCAAGGAGGACGAAGGAATGACGTTCGCGCGCGTCGAACAACGGTTGGTTCACTACCGGATCAAGGGTGCGGGACCGCGCGTCGCGTTCCTCAACTCGCTGGGAACCGACATGCGAATCTGGGACGCCGTGGTGGAACGGCTGGCCGACCGCTTCGAATGCCTTCTGGCCGACATGCGCGGGCACGGCCTGTCGGATGCGCCCGCCGGCCCCTACGCGATCAGCGGGCTGGCGGACGACACGCTCGGGCTTCTCGACCATCTGGGTTGGGGCCGCGTCCACCTGGTCGGACTCTCGGTCGGCGGTCTCGTCGCACAGGAGATCGCCGCGCGTGCGCCGGCCCGTGTGGCGGCGCTCGCGCTTCTCGACACGGCCGCGCGCATCGGCGAGCCCGCGATGTGGAACGAGCGCATCGCCGCGGTCGAGGCGGGCGGCACGGCCGCGATCGCGGACGGCGTGATCCGCCGCTGGTTTTCCGCCGGCTACCTGTCCCGCGAGCCCGACGCAGCGGCCGGTTGGCGCAACATGCTCGCCCGGACGCCGTCGGCCGGCTACGCGGCGACCTGCGCGGCCATTCGCGACGCCGACCTGACGGAGCGCCTTGCCGCGATCCGGGCACCGACCCTCGTTCTCGTCGGCGACGAGGACCAGTCCACCCCGCCCGACCTCGTGCGCGCGACGGCGGACCGCATCGCAGCAAGCCGCTTCGAGGTCGTCGCAGGCGCCGGTCACCTTCCCCCGGCGGAGCAACCGGCCGAGACGGCCAGGCTCCTGGCCTTGCATTTCGAAAGGAGCCACCCGTGAGCGACACGACCTCCGAGACCCCGCGCTTCGAGGCCGGCATGGCGGTGCGTCGCCGCGTGCTCGGCGCGGCGCATGTCGAGCGCGCCGAAAAGGCGACCACACCCTTCGACGCGCCGTTCCAGCGCTTCATCACGGAGGGCGCCTGGGGCACGCTCTGGGCGGGCGACCGCCTCACCTTGCGCGAGCGCTCGCTCGTCACGATCGCGCTGCTCGCCGCGCTTGGCCAGGACGACGAGGTCGCCCTGCACGTGCGCGCCACGCGCAACACCGGCGCGAGCGAGACGGACGTGGCCGAAGCGCTGATGCATGTCGCGGTCTATGCCGGCGTGCCGGCAGCCAACCACGCGATCAAGATCGCCAAGCGCACCTTTGCCGAGATGGCGGCCGAGGGCACGATGCGGGACGTGACCGGGGAGAGCGGGCGATGAGCTACTTCCAGCGCGACCGGGAGCGCCATCCGCCGGCGCTCACCCCCGCCTACAAGACCTCGATCCTGCGCGCGCCGCGCCACGCGCTCCTGTCGCTGCCGACCACCTTGTCGGAGGAGACCGGCCCGGTCTTCGGCCACGACATGATCGGGCCGCTCGACAACGACCTCATCCGCAACTTCGCAAAGGACGGCGGCGAGGCGATCGGCCAGCGCATCGTCGTCTCGGGCCGGGTGCTGGACGAGGCGCGCCGCCCCGTGCGCGGCGCGCTGGTGGAGTTCTGGCAGGCCAATGCGGGCGGACGCTACCGCCACAGGAAGGAGAGCTACCTCGCAGCGCTCGACCCGAACTTCGGCGGCTGCGGGCGCTGCATCACGGACGACGAGGGCGGCTACGCCTTCCGCACGGTGAAGCCGGGCGCCTACCCCTGGCCGAACGGCGTCAACGACTGGCGCCCGGCGCACATCCACTTCTCGGTCTTCGGTCACGCCTTCGCGCAGCGCCTCGTCACGCAGATGTACTTCGAGGGCGATCCGATGATCTGGCAGTGCCCGATCGTCCGCACGATCCCCGACGCGTCCGCGATCGAGCAGCTCGTCGCGCTCCTCGACCGGCGCGCGACGATCCCGATGGACGCGCTCGCCTATCGCTTCGACATCGTCCTGCGCGGCCGCCGGGCCACGATGTTCGAGAACCGGCCGGAGGGAAACGGATGACGCTGCCGCTCGACTACCTTCCCGAGTCCCCGTCGCAGACGGCCGGTCCCTACGTCCATATCGGCACCAACCCGAACTGGGTGGAGATCACCGGCGTCTGGCGAAACGATCTCGGCCTCGTGCTGGTCGGGCCGGACACCCGCGGCGAGCGCATCCTCGTCGAGGGCCGCGTCACCGACGGGGCGGGCGCGCCGGTGCGCGACGCGCTGGTCGAGATCTGGCAGGCCGACGCTGCCGGGTTCCACCCCTCGCCCGCCGAGACCCGCGGGCAGGCCGACCCGCATTTCGCGGGCTGGGGCCGCCAGCCGCTCTCGGCCGAGGACGGAAGCTTCCGCTTCGAGACGATCCGACCGGGCCGCGTGCCCTATCCCGACGGGCGCCTCCAAGCGCCGCACATCACGGTCTGGATCGTGGCGCGCGGCATCAACGTCGGCCTCCACACGCGCCTCTACTTCTCCGACGAGGAGGAGGCGAATGCCGCCGACCCGCTCCTGAACCGCATTCCGGAGCCGGACCGCCGCGCCACCCTCATTGCGGAACGCTCCGAGCGCGACGGGCTCGCCGCGTTCCGCTTCGACATCCGGCTCCAGGGCGAGCGCGAGACCGTGTTCCTCGACATGTGAGCCCGATGGCTCGAGAAGGAGGGCCGATGACGCCCATGAACCGGCCGCTGGTCGAGAGCCTGACCGGCGATCCCGCGATCGCGCGGCATTTCGCGGCCGACGCCGAGCTTGCGGCCATGCTCCGCTTCGAGCGCGAGCTCGCCGCCGCGCAGGCCGCGCTCGGGCTCGCCCCGGCGGAGGCGGCGAGCGCCATCGGTCGTACGGCGGATGCTTTGCGCTGGCCATGGGCGGCGGAGGATATCCGCCAAGGCATGGCGCGCGACGGGGTGCCCGTGCCCGCCCTCGTGCGGGCGCTGCGCGCGGCGGTCGGCGTGCCGCATGATGCCTTCGTTCATCAAGGCGCGACCAGCCAAGATGTCGTCGACACCGGGCTGATGCTGCGGATCCAGGCGGTGTTCGGGGAGTTGCGCACGCACCTCGACACCCTTCTCGGCGCGCTCGACGGGCTTGCGGAGCGTGACGGGTCGGTCGCCGTCATGGCGCAGACGCGCATGCAGGCCGCGTTGCCCTTCACGGCCGCCGACAAGATCGCGACCTGGCGCACCCCGCTGGCCGAGGCCGCGCGGCGCCTAGACGAGCGGGCGTCGCGCCTTCCCATCCAGCTCGGCGGCCCGGTCGGCACGGGCGACAGCTTCGGGCCGCGCGTCCGGGAGCTGCGCGCAGACCTCGCCCGGCGCCTTGACCTGCTCGATGCCGCACCCTGGCACAGCGACCGCACGCCGATCCTCGACGTGGCGCAGCTCTTCGCGCTTCTGGCCGGCACGCTCGGCAAGGTCGGGCAGGATCTCGCGCTTCTCACCCAGACCGATCGCGGGGCGATCCGCCTCGCGAGCG
This sequence comes from Aureimonas jatrophae, assembly GCF_900104035.1. Classification (GTDB taxonomy): domain Bacteria; phylum Pseudomonadota; class Alphaproteobacteria; order Rhizobiales; family Rhizobiaceae; genus Aureimonas; species Aureimonas jatrophae. Next base: position 330,705 of record NZ_FNIT01000002.1, read on the forward strand.
GCGGTGGGTCGTCCGCCATGGCACACAAGAGCAACCCGGTGGGCGCGGAGGCGCTGGTGGCGCTCGGCCGTCTCAACGCCGGGCTGCTTGGGCTGCTCGCCCAGTCGCTGATTCACGAGAACGAGCGCTCTGGCGCGGCCTGGACGCTGGAATGGATGGTGCTGCCGCAGATGGCGGAAGCCGCCGGCGCCGCGCTGCGCATCGCGACCGACCTCGTCGATGGCGCGCGGTTCCAGGCGATCTAGCGCAGGACGCGCCGTAGGCCGTCCTGCACCCGCAGGAGTTCCGGCAGAGTCTGCGCCACCGCGTCGTCCGGGTGCCCGTCGCCCGCCGCGAACCCGGTGTTGAGCGCGGCGACGACGCGCCCGTGCGCCGAGTGGAGCGGCACGGCGAGCGCCCGAAGACCCATCGCCACCTCCTGGTCGATCACGGCGTAGCCGAGCCGACGCGCCTCGCCCACCCGCGCCATGATCTCGTCCGGCGCCGTCAGGCTGCGCGGCGTGCGGGGCGAAAGGTCGGAGCGTTCGACGAGGGCGCGCGCCTCCGCTTCCGGCAGGCTCGCCAGAAGCACTCGTCCCATCGAGGTGCAGTGCGCCGGCAGGCGCGAGCCCGGCATCAGCCCGACCGGCATGAGCCGGCGCTGCGCGGCGCGCGCGAGGTAGACAATCTCGGTCTCGTCGAGGACCGAGACCGAGGTGGACTGGCCGATCCGCTCCGAAAGCTGGTCGAGCCAGGGCTGGACGATCTGGGGAAGCGGCAGCGCGGCCAGTGCGCCGAGGCCGAGGCGCAGGACACGGGGCGTCGGCGAGAAGTATTTTCCGTCGTAGTCGGCGTAGCCGAGGTCGTGCAGGGTCAGGAGGCAGCGCCGCGCACCGGCCCGGTCGAGCCCGGCGATCGCCGCCGCCTCGCTGACCGACAGGCGCGGTCGCTCAGCGCCGAAGGCCTCGAGCACGCGCAGGCCCTTGGCCAGGGACTCGATATGGTCGCGATTGTTCGCCATGCGAACACCTGTCTACACCGCGCGCACAAACGCGGCCAGCGTTCCGTTTGCGCGTGAAGACAGGGCATCAACGGGCTAGATCGGGACCCGAGGGCGAGCTGCGGGAGGCGAGACGTTGGACAAGACGATCGAGAGTTTGAGCGAGGCGGTGGCCGCAATCGCGGACGGCGCCACGGTGATGATCGGCGGCTTCGGCGGCTCGGGCGCGCCGATCGAGCTGGTCCACGCCCTGATCGACCGGTTCCTCGCGACCGGTTCGCCGACGGGCCTGACGGTGGTCAACAACAATGCCGGCAACGGCCACGTGGGCCTTGCCGCCCTGATCGAGCAGGGCATGGTCGCAAAGCTCGTCTGTTCCTTTCCGCGCTCGGCCGACCCGCGCGTCTTCACGGAGCGCTACCAGCGCGGCGAGATCGAGCTGGAGCTGGTGCCGCAGGGCACGCTCGCCGAGCGCATCCGGGCCGGCGGCGCCGGCATTCCCGCCTTCTACACGCCCACCGCCTACGGCACGGATCTGGCCGTGGGCAAGCCGACGGCCGAGTTCGACGGGCGCACCTACGTCCAGGAGCGCTGGCTCAAGGCCGATGTGGCGCTGGTCAAGGCGGAGGCGGGCGACCGGCTCGGCAACCTCGTGTTCCGCAAGGCCGCCCGCAACTTCGGCCCTCTCATGTGCATGGCCGCCGCGCGCACGATCGTGCAGGTCTCGCGGATCGTCGAGCCCGGCGCGATCGACCCCGAGCATGTGGTCACGCCCGGCATCTTCGTGGCGGGCGTCGTCGAGGTGCCCGATCCCGCGCAGGAGGAGCTGCTGAACCGCGCGGGCGCGCGCTACCCGGAGGTCGCCGCATGAGCGCGCGTCTGTCGAATGCTCAAATGGCCTGGCGGGCCGCGCAGGACATCGCGGACGGCGCCTACGTCAACCTCGGCATCGGCCTGCCCGAGATGGTGGCGCGCTTCCAGCCGCCCGGCCGCGAGGCGATCTTCCATACCGAGAACGGCATCCTCGGCTTCGGCGAGGCGCCGCCCGAGGGCGCGGAGGACTGGGACCTCATCAACGCCGGCAAGAAGGCGGTCACCGAGAAGCCCGGCACGGCCTTCTTCCACCATGCCGACTCGTTCGCCATGGTGCGCGGCGGGCATCTCGATGTGGCGATCCTCGGCGCCTACGAGGTGGCCGAGACGGGGGACCTCGCCAACTGGTCGACCGGCCCGAAGGGCGTTCCGGCGGTCGGCGGGGCGATGGACCTCGTGCATGGCGCCAAGCGCGTCGCCGTCCTCACCGACCATGTGACGCGCGACGGCAAGCCGAAGCTGGTGAAGCGCTGCTCGCTGCCGCTGACGGGCGTCGCCTGCGTCACGCGCGTCTATACGAGCCTCGCGGTCGTCGATATCGAGGGCGGGCGCTTCATCTTGCGCGAGAAGCTGCCCACGCTTGGCGTGGACGAGCTGCAGGCGCGGACCGGCGCGGAACTCGTGCTGCCCGACGGGATCGGCGACCTCGTCGCCCCGGAGCTCTGACCATGGCGGATGCCTTTCTCTGCAGCTTCGTGCGCACGCCGATCGGCCGCTTCGGCGGCGCGCTCTCCGCCGTCCGGGCGGACGATCTCGGCGCCGTGCCGCTGAAAGCCCTGATGGAACGGCACGCTTCCGTGGATTGGGAGGCGGTGGACGACGTCGTCTTCGGCTGCGCCAACCAGGCGGGCGAGGACAACCGCAACGTCGCGCGCATGTCGCTGCTTCTGGCCGGCCTGCCGGCCGGCGTGCCCGGCACCACGATCAACCGCCTTTGCGGCTCGGGCCTCGACGCGGTGCTGACGGCCGCGCGCATGATCCGGGCCGGCGAGGCGGATCTCGTGATCGCGGGGGGCGTGGAGTCGATGAGCCGCGCGCCCTTCGTCATGCCGAAGGCGGAGAGCGCCTTCTCGCGCCATGCCGAGATCCACGACACGACCATCGGCTGGCGCTTCGTGAACCCCATGATGAAGCGGCAGTACGGCGTGGATTCCATGCCCGAGACCGGCGAGAACGTCGCCGAGGACTTCCGGGTCAGCCGCGAGGATCAGGACCGCTTCGCCCTGCGCTCGCAGGAGAAGGCCGCGGCCGCCCAGGCGAACGGGCGGTTGGCCCGCGAGATCGTTCCGGTCGTCATCCCCCAGCGCAAGGGCGACCCGAAGGTGGTGGACACGGACGAGCACCCCCGCGCCACGACGATCGAGGCGCTGGCCAGGCTGCCCACCCCGTTCCGCGAGGGCGGCACGGTGACGGCCGGCAACGCGTCGGGCGTCAACGACGGAGCGGCGGCGCTCGTCGTGGCGAGCGAGGCGGCGGCAAGGCGGCACGGGCTCGAGCCGATCGCCCGCGTGCTGGGTGGGGCGGCGGCCGGCGTTCCCCCGCGCATCATGGGCATCGGCCCCGCGCCCGCCTCGCAGAAGCTCATGCGACGGCTCGCGCTGACGCCCGCCGACTTCGACGTAATCGAACTCAACGAGGCCTTCGCATCGCAGGGCCTCGCGACGCTGCGCGAGCTCGGGATCTCGGACGACGACGCGCGCGTGAACCCGAACGGTGGGGCCATCGCGCTCGGCCATCCGCTCGGCATGTCGGGCGCGCGCATCATCGGCACGGCGGCGCTGGAACTGGCCCTGACGGGCCGGCGCCGCGCGCTCGCCACCATGTGCGTCGGCGTCGGCCAGGGCATCGCGGCGGCGATCGAGCGGGTCTGATGCCCGCTCAGGCGAGGTAGCGGCGGAACCAGTCGATCGTGCGGTCCCAGGCGAGGTTCGCCGCCGCCTCGTCGTAGCGCGGCGTCGAGTCGTTGTGGAAGCCGTGGTTTACGCCAGGATAGACGTAGGCCTCGTAGGTCTTGCTGTTCGCCTTGAGCGCCGCCTCGTAGGCCGGCCAACCCTCGTTGATGCGCGTGTCGAGCTCGGCATAGTGGATCAGGAGCGGCGCCCGGATGCGCGGCACGTCCTCGGCGCGCGGCTGGCGTCCGTAGAAGGGAACGGCCGCCGCCAGATCGGGCCGCGCGACGGCCGCCATGTTGGCGACGCCCCCGCCGTAGCAGAAGCCCGTGATGCCGACCTTGCCCGTCGTCGCCTCGTGCGCGGCGAGAAAGTCGACCGCGGCCAGGAAGTCGTTCATGAGCTTCTCCGGGTCGACCTGCGACTGCAGCTCGCGCCCCCGCTCATCGTTGCCGGGATAGCCCCCCACCGACGACAGGCCGTCCGGGGCCAGCGCCACGAAGCCGGCCTTGGCGACGCGCCGCGCGACGTCCTCGATATAGGGGTTGAGTCCCCGGTTCTCGTGCACGACCACGACGCCCGGCACCTTGCCCGCCGCCTTGGCCGGGCGAACCTGATAGGCGCGCACCTCGCCGTGGCCGTCGGACGAGGGGTAGGTGACGTATTCCGGCACGATATCGGGGTCGGTGAACTCGACCTGTGTCGCCAGCGCGTAGTTCGGGCTCATCGCGGAAAGGATCGCGGCCGCCGTCAGCCCGCCCACCGCGAACTTGGCGGCGCGGTCCAGAAACTCGCGCTTGGTGACGCGCCCGTGGGCGTAGCCGTCGTACAGCTCCAGAATCTCGGGCGGAAAGTCCTTCGCCGTCAGGCGTCGCTCGGTCTCGGCCATGCTCGTCCTCCCCTGCGGGCCGGGGCCCGGCCGCTCTCCCGGAGAGAGAACACCGGGTGCGCCGGAATGCCAAGCGCGGCTCAGCAGCGCGGCAACTGCGCCGCGTAGCGGCGGGCCATGTCGGCGGCCCGTCTGGCGCCGCGCAGCGCCTCGGGCCGCCCCTCCCAAACCCGCCGCTCGAAGCCGGCATGGCCGGAATGGTAGGCGAGGTAGAGGCGGTAGGCGTCCCCTCGGTCGATGCCGAGCCGCCGATGGCTGTCGGCATGATACCAGCCGATGAAGTGAACCGCGTCGGAGAAGCGGTCGCGGCGTGCGCCGGTGCGGCCCGTCCGGCGCTGGTACTCCGCCCAGGTGCCGTCGAGCGCCTGAGCGAAGCCATAGGCTGTGGACGGGCGCTTGCCGGGAATGAAGCCGAGGATCCAGCGACGCGGCGGACGGGCGCGTGGCTCGAAGTTCGACTCGGCCTGGATCGTCGCCATCAGCACCGCGACGGGCACGCCGAACTCGTTGGACGCGCGCGTCACATCGCGCCGCCAGTTCGTCACGAGACCGGAGCGCTGCTCGAAGATCGCGCAGCTGTTGGCCGTGTTGCGGGGTGCCGAGGCGCATCCCGACAGCGCGAGCACGGCGAGAAGCGGCAGAAGAAGCGTCGGGCGGCGTGTCATGGACGCCGAGGCTAGGGAGCGATGGTTTCCGATCCGTTGACCCGCCGGAACCCTTTCGTGATCGCGTCGCGATCTGCGGGACCGCTGTCTCGCCGGAACGCGATGCCCCCAGCCGGGCGAACGCCCGGCTCGCAAGGGTGCGTCGTGCCGATCGGCTACCGGTCTTCCAGAAGAGCCAGCCCCACCATCATCAGGACGATGGCCGGTCCCGTCTTCACGAGCGCTCCAAGCGGCTCGATCCACATGTCCGGCGTCAGGACGGCGGCGCTGATCATGTAGCAGACCGACAGCGCGATGCCGGCAGCCAGGCCGAGGCGGCAGGTTCGCCGGTTGGCGATCAGGACGCCGATCGAGATGTCCATGAGGCTGGTCGCGACCGTGACGGCCCTTGCGAACGGCGCGGCGAAGCCGTGGTCGGTGAGGATGCGCACGGCCGCATCGAAGGCGACCGAGAGCGCGATGGCGCCGGACACGATCCAGAAGACGACAAGAACGCCGAGGACGAGAGCCTTCAGCATGTAGAGGCGCGCGAACCAACGCTCCTGCACCGTGGCCGCGACCGCCTGCAGAACCGCGGCGCCCGGTTCTGCCGTCAGGCCGGTCGCCTCCCGCCAGGCGGTCGCGTCGCCGGCGACGCCGCGCCGCATCTCCGCGATCGCCGTGGAGCGGACGGGCGGACGCCAGCCCAGGCGCGCGGCTCCGTCGCCGGCGAAGCCGGCCAGGGTCAGCATCGCGTTCGGGACCCGGAGCCTGCGGGTCGGTCCGGCCAGACGAGCCGTGAGCGCGGAAACGACATCGCCGACGCGGGTCCCGCCGTCGTCCATGACATCCCAGCTCGCCTGCCAATCGCGGCGTCCTGCGCGCCACGCCTCGAGCAGGACGACCGCCGTCCGACCGATATCCCGGGCGTCGGTGACGGCGAAGGGGCGATCCGCCAAGTTCCGGGGAAGACCGAACGGCAGAACGGCCAGCGACCGCATCAGGGCGCTGCCGCCATAGGCCGCCTCCGTGACGACGAAACCGGGTCGCAGGATGACATAGGACAAGCCCGAGCGTCGGATCGCCGCCTCGGCGGCCCGCTTGGCGAGACTGAAGTCCGTCCGGTCCTCGTCGGTATGACCCGGGATCGACACATGCACCAGGAGCGGAGAGGGTCCGTCCCAATCCGCCAGAGCGTTCACCAGTCGCTCCACGAAGCCGCGATTGGCATCGGATGCCGACAGGCCCGGCGCGTCCTGGAGGACGCCGACGCAATTGATGACGACGTCCGCCCGTGTCGCGGCGAGCGACCGGCGCAAGCTGGTTTCGTCGGCCTCCACCAGCGGGCAGCGCAGCAGACGGCCCCGCCACGCCTCCTGCTGAACGGGCGTAAAGCGCCGCGCCACCGGAATGGGTGCGTAGCCCTGAGCTGCCAGAAACCCGCAAAGCGCTTCGCCGATCAGGCCCGAGGCGCCGAGGATCGCCACCGTGGGTTTGCGCTCCGTGTCGGTCATAGGGCGGGCCGCGCGATCATGAGCCACAGGATGGCCATCACCGAGCCGAACCCGGGAAAGCCGCAAAGGAACCAGATCCGGTAGAGGCGATGGTAGGCTTGCGGGAGCGCCTGACCCGAGGCCGCGGCCGATCGGGCCAGATCGCGCATCCGCATCTGGATCCAGACGACCGGAAGCCAGAAGGCGCCGGCCACGACGTAGAGCGCGAGCGCCAGGCCGAGCCAGCCGCTCCCAAGCGGAACGCCCATCATGTCCGCCAGAAGATACCCGGTGACCGGCTGGATCGCGACGGCGCTGGCCGTGAACAGGAGGTCGGCCACCACGACCACGCCTGCGGTCCGGGCCACAAAGGCCGCGTCCTGCGTGCGGTGCGCCATCAGCATGAAGAAGGCGATCCCCGTTCCCGTTCCCAGGATCACGATCGCGCCCAGCACATGGATGTATTTCAGAAGGAGATAGTCCAAGCGACCTCCGCCGAGCGATCGGGGCACCCGGCCCGGGCGGGACGAGAGCAGGGCCTCTTCATACGCGGGAAAGGTGAACCGTCTGCGCCCGGCGACCCGGGGCAGGGTGCCGCGGGGTCGCTGGTCGTCAAGGAGATTGCGACCCGTCGCTGTCCCCCGAACCTTTCTGCAAGCCGTCGCTCGCATCGGCAAAAGACGGCATAGCCGGTCCCCCTGGACCTGCCGGAGCCGCAGAGTTCGCTGAAGCCGGCACGACCCGCTAGCGCGTTGCCGCCTCGATCTGCCGCACGCTGTGGGCCATCAGGGCGCGGCGCGTATCCAGCTGCGACCAGCCGTGATCGGCGCCGGGATAAAGCGTCAGCTCGGCCTGCGGCCAGATCTCGGCATAGCGATGCGAATAGCGCGGCGGGACCACCGCGTCGCTTTCGCCGTGATGGAGGTGAACCGGCCCGGCATACGCATCGAGGCCCTGGAAGGGATCGTAGTTTTGGAAGCCCGCCGCGAAGGCGGGGCCCAGCGCCTGTCCCTCGACGTCGAACGGATGGTCGTCATCGATTCGCCCCATGGGGCGGCCGAGGATCTCTCCCCGTGCGACCTCGTCGGCGCTGGCGGCGGCCGGCGCCCAGAGCGTCAGGCTCGCGACCGTCTCCGGCCTGCGGCCGGCCAGCGTCGCCAGTTCCATGCCGCCCAGCGAATGACCCACCAGATGCAACGGTCCCGGAACGCTGTCCACCATGGCGGACAGCTGGGCGATCTCGTCGGGCACGGCGACATCGAAGAAGGCGCCGTCGCTTTCGCCGTGGCCGGCTCGGTCGAAGGCCGAAAGCGCGAAGCCGCGCGCGGCGAGCCGGCGGGCGAAGTCCACGATCATCCGGCCCGAACCCATGCGGTTAGCGGAAAAGCCATGGGCGAACAGGATGTGAGCCCGGGGCTCGTCGGGTCCGTACCGCGTGCCGCGCAGCGCGCGCCCCTCGTGAACGATCTCGATCGACCGGGTCTGCGATAGGGCATTCCTCGACACGGACATCGGATCCTTCTCGCCTCGAATGGTTGGCTCCCTCAACATCCGACAGCCAAAAGGGTTCGCCTGCCTCGGCCTTTTCGCGGGTTGCGGGCGCGCGGAAGGGTGGGCGGATGCGGCGGGCCGTCGTGCAAGCCCTCGTGATCGACGCGGGCGGGCCGCCCCCTCGTCACCTCCGAACGGCTCACCATCTAGGGGCGACCCTTCGCTTTCCATCAACGGACACGCACCATGCGCCCGATTGCGCCCCTTCTCCTGACGCTCGCCCTTCTCGCAGGCTGCACCGACGAGACGAGCACCGCGCCCGCCGCCGGCACCGCGGCGACGACGACCGCCCCGGTCCAGCGCACCACGGCCGACGAGGCGCGCGAGGCCGGCGAGGCCCTTCGCGATGCGGGCCGCGAGGTGGGCGATGCGGCGTCCGCGGCCGCGCGCGACGTGCGCGACGCCGCCGCGCCGACGCTGGAGCGGGCCCAGGAGGCCGGCTCGCGGGCGCTCGACGCCACGCGCAACGGTCTCAACGACCTGGCACGCGGCGCTGCCTGCCAGACCGCGCGCGGCGCCAACGACGCGGCCGGCATCGCGGCCAACTGCTGACGGCTCTTGAGAGGGCCGGTCTCGCTGGAGAGCGGCTTGCGCCGGATGGGCATGGGAAAAAACGTTCCGCCATCGGCGGTTCGGCGCCAAGCCGTTCCTTGAGGATCGGCGGGCGCTGTCCCAAGTGTCCGGCCATTCAACGAGCCGGAAAGCCTCCCATGAAGCGTCTCGCCCTTCTTGCCGCCGTCGCCCTTGCCACCCTTGCGGGCCCCGCCATGGCCGGCAGCCTTCAGGACATCCAGTCGGCCAAGGCGCTGCGCATCGGCACGGAGGGCACCTACGCGCCCTTCACCTATCACGACGCCTCGGGCGCACTGGTCGGCTTCGACGTCGAGATCGGGCGCGAGGTCGCCAAGCGTCTCGGCGTCGAGCCGGTGTTCGTGGAGGGCAAGTGGGACGGTCTGATCGCCGGCCTTGCCGCCGATCGCTACGACGCGGTGATCAACCAGGTCGGCATCACGGAGGAGCGCAAGGCGCGCTTCGACTTCTCCGATCCCTATATCGTCTCGCGTGCCGTGCTAATCGTGAAGCAGGGCAACGAGGACATCAAGAACTTCGCCGACCTCAAGGGCAAGCGCGCGGCGCAGTCGCTGACGTCGAACTACGGGCGCATCGCGGAAGGCGCCGGCGCCACGCTGGTGGGCACCGATGGCTTCGACCAGTCGATCCAACTCGTGCTGACCGGGCGTGCCGATGCCACGATCAACGACAACCTGTCGTTCCTCGACTTCCGCAAGCAGAAGCCCGATGCGCCGGTCGAGGCGGTCGCCTCGCAGGACGAGGCGGCCGCTTCCGGCATCATCGTCCAGCGGAACAATCCCGATCTCGTCGCGGCGATCAACAAGGCCCTGGCGGAGATCAAGGCGGACGGTACCTACGAGCGTATCTCGCAGACCTACTTCGGCGCCGACGTCTCGCGCTGATCGCGGCGGGACCCAACATTTGAGGCGGCGGCCGAAGCCGTCGCCCGCCCGAGGGATACGCCGGACCTTGCCGCCCTTTCTGGAGCTCATGCTCAACTCGGCCTGGCCGCTCCTGCGCGCCGGGCTCGTCTTCACCATCCCGCTGGCGATCCTGTCGTTCGTCTGCGGCATCGCGCTCGGCTTCCTGACGGCGGTGGCGCGGCTCTTCGCGCCCGCGCCCGTTGCGGCGATCGCGCGCTTCTATGTCTGGTTCATTCGCGGCACGCCGCTTCTGGTCCAGCTCTTCGTGATCTTCTACGGCCTGCCGAGCGCCGGCATCCTGATCGACGCCTTTCCCGCGGCCCTGATCGGCTTCTCGCTCAGCGTCGGCGCCTACACGTCCGAGATCATCCGCGCCGCGCTGTCGTCGATCCCGAAGGGCCAATGGGAGGCGTCCTACGCCATCGGCATGACGCGCGCCCAGGCGTTGCGGCGCACCGTGGTGCCCCAGGCCGTGCGCGTCGCCATCCCGCCCTTGTCGAACTCCTTCATCTCGCTCGTGAAGGACACATCGCTCGCCGCCGCGATCACGGTGCCCGAACTCTTCCAGCAGGCCCAGCGCATCGTCGCCGTGACCTACGAGCCGCTCATCCTCTATATCGAGGCCGCGCTCTTCTACCTCGCCATCTCGTCGGTCCTGTCCGCCCTTCAGTCGCGCCTCGAGCGCCGCTTCTCGGGCACCGGCGCGTTCGCGGAGGCGCGCGCATGATCCGCGTCTCGGGTATCCACAAGCGCTTCGGCACGAACGAGGTCCTGCGCGGCATCGACCTGGAAGTGCGAAAGGGTGCGGTCACGGCGCTGATCGGACCGTCGGGCTCGGGCAAGTCGACGCTTCTGCGCTGCCTGAACCTCCTGGAGGTTCCCGATCGGGGTCAGCTGGAGCTCGACGGTCCTCCGATCCGCTTCGAGCCCGGTCGCCGTCTCGACAGTCGTCAGGTTCTGGCGATCCGGCGCTCCACCGGCATGGTGTTCCAGAACTTCCAGCTCTTTCCCCATCGCACGGCGCTCGGCAACGTCATGGAGGGGCTGGTGGTCGTGCTCGGATGGACGCCGGAGACGGCACGGGCGCGGGCGAGCGAGCTGCTCGGCAAGGTCGGGCTCGCCGAAAAGGCGGACAGCTATCCCGCGATGCTCTCCGGCGGCCAGCAGCAGCGCGTGGCGATCGCCCGCGCTCTGGCCGCCTCGCCGAAACTTCTCCTGTGCGACGAGCCGACCTCCGCGCTCGACCCCGAGCTCGCCGCCGAGGTCGTCGAGGTTCTCGGCGCGCTGGCGGGCGAGGGGACGACCATGCTGATCGCGACCCACGACCTGCGCCTGGCCGACCGCATGGCCCACCATGTCGCCTTCCTGCAGGACGGCGTCGTCGTCGAGGAGGGCTCCCCCGACCGCTTGTTCCGCCAGGCGGCCGATCCGCGTACGATCCGCTTCGTGCGGACCCTCGCCGCCGCGTCCTGACCGCGCGCTGCTGTCAGGCCGCCGCGACCGCGGGCCGGTCGACCGGCACGAGAAGCGGGACGGCATCGAGGCGGCGCGCGAGCGCCTCGGTCGCCAGGACGATGCAGCCGCGCCGCGCGCCGGTCTCGGCGTCGGAGTGGGTCGAGGGATAGAAGCGCCGCCAACCCGGCAGGGCGGGCAGATACTCCGCCGTCAGCCGGTGTCCGCCATAAAGCGCAACGCCATAGCCCTCGTCGCCAGGAACCTCGAAGTCGTCGATCATCACCACGGCCTCGCTCCAGCGCGCGTGGATGATCCGCAGCTCCTCGTGCCGCGGCACGTCCTCCTGCCAATGGGCATCGAGGTAGAAAAAGGTGCGCCGGTTGTCCGGTCGGGCCGCCAGGCGGCGCAGGGCCGTCCGCGAGTCCTCGTGCGCGATCTCAACGTTGGGCAGCGTCTCGCATCGCTGGACGGCATAGGCATGGAACCGCTCCACGGTCTCCATCGAGTGCACCGGCAGGCCCGACAGGTAGCCGAAGAACTCCGTGGTCGTGCCGCGAAAGGTCCCGGTCTCGATGACCTCGTCGAAGTCGATGACGCGGAAGATCTGTCGAACCAGTGCCTGCCGCTGGACCTGTCCGTTCAAGGGGCCGCCCCAGGACGCCCGGTAGGCGGGTCGCATGTGATCGATCCGCGCGGCGTAGCGCGGCGGAAGATACTTGGTCGCCGCACGGTAGAGACGCTCGAACGTCGTCAGCTTTGCCATCATCCTCCCCTTAGGTCACGCCGCAACATCTTGGGAGACTACGCCAACGCGCCGGTCGGGCAACAGATTTGGAAAGAATTGCTTAAGCCTGACGGTTCAGGCGCATCGAGATGCCCGACGCGAAAGCGAAGCGGACGCGCCCTTCGAAGGGAGGCGGGCGGAAGAGCGTCGTCATGCGATCGAGAATTGGAGCGGGCGATGGGGATCGAACCCACGACATCCAGCTTGGGAAGCTGGCGTTCTACCGCTGAACTACGCCCGCGCTCGGAAGCGAGATTGCGACCAATCCGGCTTCGACGTCAAGCGTCTTGGCCCCAGGGCGAACGAAGGCCCACCGGCAAAAGGCGAGGTGGATGCCGGGAAACGCGGTCTCCTCCGTGCCCGGGCCGCGCCATCGATGGAAGCGGCTGGTGGTCCACCTCACCTTCGTCGCCGGCCGAACCCGCTCGTTCGCCGGTTTGTGAAGCGCTCGCGCTGGTCGAGGTGGCCACCCTCGCAGATACGACGGCTCGATCAGGGGACCGTCGTCGGCTGCGATGGCGCGAGCCATGGGGGCGCATCTCCCCTCCCAAACGCCGGCCGGGAACCGGCGATCCCATCACGGGCATGGCAGGTCGGGTGGCCTGTCCGCTCGGCTGGTTGCCGCCGAGATCACGCGAGACTCGCGCGGACCTGTCGTCCGCCGTTTGAGGGGCGCATGGCAGCCATGCATTCGCGGTGCTGGTGCGGCGAGGAGCGTGGTGGCACAAAAAGGGCGCGGGTCATCCTCCTCCCAAACGACCCGCAACCTTTGAGCCCGCTCGGTCCTCCCCCGAGCGGGCTTTTTGTTGCTTGCGATCCTCGCAAACGAAAACACCCCGCGCGAGGCGGGGTGTCGGTGATGGGTGAACGGCGATGCTTGCCCGGATCAGGCCGCCTGCTCGCGGCGCGGCAGGCGCCAGTTCGGCCGCACGAAGTGGCAGGTGTAGCCGTTCGGGATGCGCTCGAGGTAGTCCTGGTGCTCGGGCTCGGCTTCCCAGAAGTCGCCGACCGGCTCCAACTCCGTCACGACCTTGCCGGGCCACAGGCCCGAGGCGTTGACGTCGGCGATCGTGTCCTCGGCGACCCGGCGCTGCTCGTCGTTCTCGAAGTAGATCGCCGAGCGGTAGCTCGGGCCCCGGTCGTTGCCCTGCCGGTTGGGGGTCGTGGGATCGTGGATCTGGAAGAAGAACTCCAGAAGCTGGCGGTAGCTGAGCTTGGCGGGATCGAACAGGATCTCGATCGCCTCGGCATGGTTGCCGTGGTTGCGGTAGGTGGCGTTGGGAACCTCGCCGCCGGAGTAGCCGACGCGCGTCGACACGACGCCCGGCATACGGCGGATCAGATCCTGCATGCCCCAGAAACAACCTCCGGCCAGAACGGCGCGCTCGGTGCTCATGCGACTTCCTCCACTTGAGACAGGTATTCTCCGTAACCCTCGGCTTCCATGCGCTCGCGCGGGACGAAGCGGAGCGAGGCGGAGTTGATGCAGTAGCGCAGGCCCCCGCGGTCACGCGGGCCGTCGTCGAAGACGTGGCCGAGATGGCTGTCGCCGTGCGTCGAGCGCACCTCGGTGCGGACCATGCCGTAGGTCGTGTCGCGCAGCTCGGCGACGTTGGCGGGCTCGATGGGCTTGGTGAAGCTCGGCCAGCCGCAATGGGAGTCGAACTTGTCGGCCGAGGCGAACAGCGGCTCGCCCGACACGATGTCGACGTAGATGCCCGGTGCCTTGTTGTCGAGAAGCGGGCCGGTGCCGGGACGCTCGGTGCCGTTCTGCTGGGTCACCCGGTACTGCTCGGGCGTCAGCGCCGCGACGGCCTCTTGGGTCTTCTTGTAGGTTGCCATCAGGATCTCCTTGCGAAACCCTTAAATGGTGGCGTGCGACCTTGTTTCCAAGCGTGCGCCGTTTTGTCGATCGGCTCAGCCGCCCGCCGGCGGCGTACCGGCGACCGCGGGGATTATGGCCTCGGCAAGCAAGCGGTGCAGCTCCTGGACGTAGCCGTTGCGCGCAGAAGGCGCCGACTCGTCGGAGGTCACGGCGACCGTAAGGCCGAGATCGGGCACGACATAGATCATCTGCCCGCCGTAGCCCCAGCCGTAGCGCACCTCGTGGCCGGCGAAGCGGTCGATGAACCAGCCGTAGCCGTAGCGCCCGGAATGGAAGGCCGAGGTGGTGCGCGGCGTCCAGCTCTCGGTGATCCAGTCGCGCGAGACGACGCGCGTCCCGTCCGCAGCCGTGCCGCCGCGCCGGTAGAGTTCGCCGAAGGCGAGCAGCGAGCGTGGCGCCATCGCCATCTGGTTGCCGCCGAGATAGACCCCTTGCGGATCGCGCTCCCAGTCGCTGACGCGGATCCCGGCGGGGCCGAGCCATTCGCGCGAGAGCGCCAGCGCAGAGCGACCGGAGGCGCGCTGGAGGATCGCCGAGAGAAGGTGCGTCGAGCCGGTGGAGTAGAGCATCCGCCCGCCCGGCTCGTCGACGAAGGGTCGAGCCAGCGCGTCGCGGACCCAGTTGCGCGACGAAATCCAGGCGCCGTAGTTGCCGCCCGAGGTGCGCTCCAACCCGGCCTGCATCGACAGAAGCTGGCCCACCGTCACGCGCTCGAGGCGCGGGTCGGGCTCGGCGGGAAAGTCGGCGCGCAGGAAGTCGGCGATCGGCTGGTCGGGGCCACGGATCAGCCCCTTGTCGATCGCGATGCCGACCAGCGCCGAGACCACGGACTTCGAGGCCGACTTGATGTTGTGGGCGCGGTCCGTGCGCACGCCGCCAAATCCCTCGTCCACCAGCGTCTGCCCGTTCACCGAGACGAGCAGCGTCTGAAGCGCGGGAAGGGTGCGGGCCCGCTCGACCGCGCCCGCGAAGGCGTCGGGCCGCACCACCGCGGGCGGAGCGGCCGGCGCCTGCGCGAGCGCCGGCAGCGCTGGGACGAGGAGGAGCGGGAGAAGGGCGAGCGTGCGGAGCATGCGGAGCATGCGGGAGGAGGTGTTGGCCCCGCTTCTCGTGCGCAAGGGCCTTCACGACGAGGTGTCTTTCGGCGCGCGCCCGCCGCTCACCCCTCGCGCAGGATTGCGACGCCCGACGGCGGCAGATCGTGCGTGCCGAGAACCGGCTCGCCGGACAGGCCGTGATCCGGCAGATGGACCGGCGCCTCGTCGTAGTTGAAGCAATGGACGAGCCCGCCCGAGTGCCGCACGCGCAGGCCCGGCGGCAGATCGAGCACCGGCAGACCGGCCCGCTCGGCCGCGCCCCGTAGGATCGAGACCGCGAGGTCGGCGTCCGGCCAGGCGGCGAGGTAGGAGAGCGTGCCCGAGCCGACCAGCGCCGGTTCGCCGTCCTCCGTGCGAAGGCGGACGTCGAAGTCTCCGGTGCCGACCAGGAACTCGCGCCACGTGCCGAAGGCGCCGCTCTCGCCCGCGACGGGAACGCTCGCGCCGGGCGGCAGGCTCTCGACGCGCGCGACCTTCAAGGCGGCGAGGGGGCCGGGCAGGCCGGGCGGCAGCGACGTCGGGATCGCGAAGTTCGGGTCGCGCGAGCCCGAGCGCGGGCCGACGACGACCTCGCCCTCGGCACTTGCGACCGCCGCGCGCAGCCGCTCGTTCCACGAGAAGAGCCCCGGCACCAGCACGAGCCTGTAGCCGGACAGGTCGGGGTTCGCCGCCTCCACGAAGTCCACCGAGAGGCCGAGGCGGCGCAGGCTCCGGTAGAGCTCGTGCACGAGGCGGAAGTAGGTGAAGCTTCGCCCCTGCGGCTGCGTCTCCCAGGCCCAGGCGGAGGGGTAGTCGAAGACGATCGCGACCGGGGCCTGGGTCGCCTCCGGCAGATCGAGCGCGGCGATCTCGCGCGCCACCGTCTCCGCCTCCGCAAAGCCCGGCGCGGGCTCGCTGTCGGGCCGAAGCAGGCCCGCGTGGTTCTGCTCCTGCGCGAACGGCGCCTGCCGCCAGCGGAAGTAGCTGACGACCTCGGCCCCGTGGGCGAAGGCCTCATGCGTCCACAGACGCACCATGCCCTCGCGCGGGGCCGGGTTGTGCGGCGCCCAGTTCACGGGGCCGGGCTGCTGCTCCATGATCCACCAGCGCCCGCCGGACGTCGCGCGGTAGAGGTCGTGATGAAAGGCCTGGATGTCGGGGTCGCCCGCGCGCAGGAAGCGCCGCTTGAACTCCGCCGGCCTGTCGGCCCACTGGTCGAGAAAGCCGAGCGGGTACGAATCCCAGCTCGATACGTCGAGGTCGCGGCCGAGGTCGAAGTGGTCGAAGCCGAGCGTGCGGCCCATGAAGTTGTGGATCACGTCGCGCCCGGGCGCGTGGCGCCGGATGATATCGGCCTGCAACCGGTTAAAGCGCACGATCTGCTCGGAGGCGTAGCGCCGGAAGTCCATGACATGGGCGGGCGCAGGCTCGGTCAGCGCCGCGTTCGGCAGCTCGATCTCGTTGAAACTCGCATACTCCATCGACCAGAAGACGTTGCCCCAGGCGCGGTTCAGCGCGTCGGGCGACTGGTACCGGGCGCCCAGCCAGTCGCGGAAACCGTTGAGCGCGGCCTGCGAGTAGGAGAGCGTCGTGTCGTGGCAGGCGTATTCGTTGTCGGTCTGCCAGGCGGCGACGCCCTCGTGCGCGCCGAAGCGCCGGGCCAGCGCCTCGACGATGCGCGCGCACTCGCGCCGATAGCCCGCGTGGCTGAAGTCGTAGTGCCGGCGCGAGCCGAAGCCGCGCACACGCCCTTCCGCCGAGACCGGCAGCATGTCCGGCATCTCGTCGACGAGCCATTTCGGCGGGGTCGCGGTCGGCGTGCCGAGAACGACGCGCAGGCCGGCGGCATGAAGCGTATCGATCGCCCGCTCCAGCCAGTCGAACTCGAAGGTGCCGCGTCGCGGCTCCAGCCGGCTCCAGGCGAATTCGCCGATCCGCACGAAGGTGAGACCCAGCGCCGCCATGCGCCGTGCGTCGTCGGCCCACCACGCTTCCGGCCAGTGTTCGGGATAGTAGCAGACGCCAAGGGTACGCTTCGTCATGGCAAGGCTTTCGGGCATGGGTCGGGTCAGGCTTCGAGCCAGCGCACGTCGTCGGGGGTGAGCGCGAGGTCGAGGGCCTGGAGCGAGTCGTCGAGTTCGGCGACCGTGAGCGGGCCGATCAGCGGCACGACGGGAAAGGGCTGGTGCAGCGTGTAGGCGAGCGCGACCTGCGTCGCGCTGCGCCCGGTGCGGCGGCCGATCTCCTCGGCGCGGCGCTTGCGCTCGAAGTTGCGTGCCCCGTACCAGGAGCGGACGAGCTCCGGGTCGTCGCGCCGCTCGGGGCCGGAGCGCTCCGTGAAGAAGCCGCGCGCCTGGCTCGACCAGGCGTAGACGCCGACGCGTCCGTCGGCGAGCCACGCCTTGGACGCGTCGTCGGAAACCGACACGCAGCCCGCCCAGACGGGGTGGAGCATCTCGGCGAGGCTGAAGTTGTTGGAGAGCGCGGTCGGCAGCGGCAGGCCGTTGCCCTCCGCATAGGCGCGCGCCTCGTCGAAGCGGCCGAGGCTCCAGTTCGAAAAGCCGTAGGCTCCGATCCGCCCGGCCGCGATCTCGCGCGCGATCGCGTCCACGAACTCGCCCACCGGCACGTCCTCGTTGTCGCGATGCATCATGTAGATCTCGGTGCGCCCCGTGCGCAGGCGCTCCAGCGAGGCGTCGAGCTGGCGGCCGATCACATCGGGGTAGCAGAGCGGCGTGTGGGCGCCCTTGGCGATCAGCGAGACGGCGTCCCGCACGCCGCGCGACGCCATCCAGGCGCCGAGGTGCCGGTCCGCCAAGCCGTTCGCGCCGTACCAGAACGACGTGTCGAACAGCGCGCCGCCCGCCTCGAAATACGCGTCCATGACCGCGAAGGCCTGGGTCGCGCCGGTGAAGCTCGCGGTGCCGAGCGCGACCGCCGAGACGGGGCGCCCGACGCCCGGCATCCGGCGCTCGGGCATCGACCGGCGGCTCGCCTGTTTGAGCGGACGCCCGGACAAGGGCGGACGGCCCGTCTCCAGGCGCTCGAAGGAATAGGT
The DNA here is from genome assembly GCF_900104035.1 of Aureimonas jatrophae. Lineage (GTDB taxonomy): Bacteria > Pseudomonadota > Alphaproteobacteria > Rhizobiales > Rhizobiaceae > Aureimonas > Aureimonas jatrophae. The sequence goes on from NZ_FNIT01000002.1 coordinate 348,777, forward strand.
GAGGCCGATCGAGGCGCGCCAGCGGTCGAGCGCGTGCATGTTGCCGAGCGTGTCGGCATGGGTCGGTCCGGGCGACGCGAACTCGGAGCGGCCCGCGCGGACGGCGTCCGCCACCGCGTCGATCTCGCGCGCGTAGGTATTCTGCCCGTGCTCCACGACGATGCGCCGTGCCGCGCCACCCGTAGGCTCCACCACGATCATGGCCTCGTCCGCCGACTTGCCGCCCGCCATCCACGGGTTGAGAAGGAGGATGCGGCCGTGCGTGCCCTGCAGCTCGACGCGGTTCTCCTGTGCGAGCGCGACGGAGCAGCTGACCTCCGCCACGAGCCCGTTGGCGAACAGGAGGCTCGCCGAGGCGACGAGGTCCGCGCCCGTCGGCCCGAGCCGCCCGGCGCCCGCGACCGTGACGGGGTCGGCGAAGTCCGCGCCCTCCCGCGCGCCCGCGACGAGGCGCGCCATCGACATCGCGTAGCCCCCGACATCGAGGATGCCGCCGCCGGCATGCTGGTCGGCCAGCAGCCGGTGCGTCTCCGGCAGTTCGGCGCGAAAGCCGAAGCTTGCGCGCATCAGGCCGATCTCGCCGACCTCGCGTTGCTCGATCAGCTCGCGCAGCCGCGCCACCTGCGGGTGGAAGCGGTACATGAAGCCTTCGCCTAGAAAGGTCCCGGCGCGTCGTGCGGCATGGATCGCCGCCTCGGCCTCGGCCGCGTTCACGCCGAGCGGCTTCTCGACCAGCGCGTGCTTGCCCGTCTCCGCGGCGCGGATCGCCAGCGTGACATGGGTCGGATGGGGCGTTGCGATATAGACCGCGTCGATCGCGGGATCGGCGAGAAGCGCGTCGTATCCCGAGACGATGCGCGCGCCGGGAAAGCGCGCCTCGATCTCCGGCGACGGCGCGCCGCGCGTCGCGACCGCCGCGAGCTGTCCGGCGCGGCTCTGTTCGATCGCGTCGAAGAAGACCCTGGCGATCGCGCCCGTGCCGATGATGCCCCAGCGAAGGGGCGTGGCGGTGTCGGACATGGGGCTGGTTTCCACGGCGTTCGGGCGCGTCATTTCACGGCGCCGGCGGTGATGCCGGACACGAAGTGGCGCTGGAGGAAGAGGAAGACGGCGATCATGGGCAGGGTCAGGACGCTCGCCCCGGCCATGATCGCGCCCCAGGGCGGGATGCCGGACGAGGCCGAGAGGATGCCGCCGAGCGCGACCGGCGCGGTGCGCGCCTGCGCTTCGGTCGCGACCAAGAGCGGCCAGAGGTAGTTGTTCCACGAGGCGAGGAAGAGGATGATCACGAGCGCGGCGAGCGAGGGGCGCACGAGCGGCAGGGCGACCAGGAAGAAGATGCGGAACTCGCCCGCGCCGTCCATCCGCGCCGCGTCCAGGATCTCCTGCGGCAGCGACACGAAGGTCTGCCGCATGAACAGGACGCCGAGCGCGTTGAAGAGCGGGGGCACGATCACCGCCGCGTAGGTGTTGGCGAGCCCGAGGTCGCGCGCCACCAGGACGTATTGCGGAATGATCACTACCGCATAGGGGACGGTGAGGGTGGCCACCAGCAGCCCGAAGAGCGGCCGCTTGCCGACGAAGTCGTAGCGCGCGAAGGCGTAGCCCGCCATCGCGGTGAGAAGGGTCGAGAGCGCGGCATAGACCACCGCGACCACCACCGAGTTCAGGAGCGCGCGGTCGAAGCCGACCATCTGCGTGACGCGCGCGACGTTGGCGAAGAGCTCGCCACCCGGCAGGAGCGGTGTCGAGGCCGAGAAGATCGCGGCGTCCGACTGCGAGGCGTAGACGCCCATGAGATAAAGCGGCGCGAGCCAGAGAAGGGCCAGCGGCAGGAGCGCCAGCGAGATCCACCCGTCGCGCCGCCGGGCCCGGGCCTGGATGGCGCCGCTCATCGCGCGCGCCTTCCGACGATGAGGATGTTGAGCGCGGCGATCAGTCCGGCCATCAGCGCGATCGTGTAGGCGATCGTCGAGGCATAGCCGAAGTTGAGGTTCGCAAAGCCCTGCTTGTAGAGATAGGTTCCCAGCATCTCGGTTCCCTGGCCTGGCCCCCGGTTGCTCTGGCCCGTGATCAGCCAGGGTTCGGCGAAGAGCTGCATCGTGCCGATCACCGACAGGACGAGGCAGAACACGATCACGGGGGCGAGCTGGGGCAGGGTGACGTGGAGGAAGCGGGACCAGGCGCTCGCCCCGTCCATGCGCGCGGCCTCGTAGAGCTCCTTCGGGATGGACTGGAGGCCGGCCAGGAGGATGATCGCGTTGTAGCCGGTCCAGCGCCAGGTGACGGCCAGGATCACGACCGCCATGGCCGGACCGTCGCGGTAGAGCCAGTCGAGGCGCGGCAGGCCGATCGCCTCCAGCCCTGCGTTCACGGCGCCGAACTGGCCGTTGAACAGGAGGCGGAAGACCACGGAATAGGCGACCTCGCTGACCACCACCGGCGCGAAGAAGGCGAAGCGGAAGAGGGCGCGTCCGCGCAGGTACGGCGCGTCGAGCGCGAGCGCCAGGGCGGTCGCCAGCGCCAGCATGACCGGCACCTGTACCACGAGTACGAAGAGCGTGTTCCCGAGCGCGTTGTGGAACTGCCGGTCGAGCCAGAGGCGCCGCCAGTTGATGTCGAGGTCGAACACCCAGGGGTTCACCCGTGTGTTCTGGAACGACAGGATCACCGACTCCACGAGCGGCCAGCACCAGAAGACCGCGAAGACGAGGAGGTAGGGCGCGAGGAACTGGTAGGGTGTGAGCGTGCCGCTGCGCATGGGCTGTGGCCGATCCTGGCGGAGAGACGACGGGCGAGGGGCAGGCGGCCCGCCCGGCGAAAACGCCGGGCGGGCGGAAGCGCTAATCCTTGATCGGCAGGCCGGTCGCGCCCGAGATCTCGTCGGCGGCTTGGTCGAGCACCGCCTTGGCCTCGCCCTGGCCGTTCAGGAAGTCGGTGTAGACCGTCATGAAGACGTTGTCGGCCTCGGCGAAGTACTGCGTGCCGCGCGCCGGCTTGATGTCGGGAAGCGTGCCGATGATGGTCTGCCAGATGGGCTGGCCGCCCCAGTAGGGCTGGGGCTCCTTCACGAACGGGTCGTCGACGGCCTCGGGCAGCGTCGGCACGAGGCCGCTGCTCTTCAACTGCGCGATCTGCTCGGCGGGCTGGCCGAGCGCGAAGTTCACGAAGGCGAGCGCGGCCTCCGGGTTCTTCGAGGCGGCGGGGATGGCAAGCGAGGAGCCGCCGATGTTGGCGGCGCGGTTGCCGCCCGGCTCCTGCGCGGGCATGAGGTAGACGCCCCACTTGCCGCTCTGGTCGGGGGCGGCGGCGCGCACCGAGCCCTCGTACCAGCCGCCGTAGACGGCGCTCGCCAGCTTGTTGCCGTTGATCGCCTGGAGCGACTCGCCCCAGTCGGCGGCCTGGAACAAGCCGGCCTTGGCTATCTTGCCGACGGTTTCCAGCGCGCTGACGCAGCCCGGCTGGTTGATGGTCACGTTCTCGCCCGCCTCGTCGAAGTAGGCGCAGCCGTTCTGGTTGGCGAGCATGCGGAACCAGGAGGAGTCGGCGTTGGTGGAGGCGAACTTGACGCCCTCGCCGTTGGCCGCAACCACCTTCTGGCCGGCTGCCACGAAGTCGTCCCATGTCTGGATCGCGGCCGGGTCGACGCCGGCCTTCTCGTACATGTCGCGCCGGTAGAAGACGGCAGTCGGCCCCGAGTCCCAGGGCACGGCATAGACCTTCTCGCCGATCGTGAGGTCGGCGAGCTTGAAGGCGGGAAAGCGCTGGAGCAGCGCCGGCTGGTCGGGCGCCATCGCCTTGATGTCGCGGAAGCAGTCCGGGAAGCGGGCCCAGAACACCTCGGACTCGTGGTTCTCCACCGTGTAGACGTCGGGCATGCCGGCGCCGCCGGCCGCGCAGGCCGCCAGGCCCCGGTCGTAGACGGGCTGGTTGCCGAGGTCCTCGACGGTGACCTTCACATCGGGGTAGCGCTGGTTGAAGGCGGGCACCACGGCACGCAGCGCCTCGGCCGCGACGTTCCAGCTCCAGATCGTGATCTCTCCCGAGACCGCAGGAGCCTGGGCGAGGGCGGGACTGGCCGCCGTCGCCAGAAGGGCGGCGCCGGCAAGGGCCGCGCGCCGGACAGGTCCCAGAGATTGCGTCATGTCATCCTCCCTTGTCGCGTTGGCGGGCGGAAGAAGGCGAGGCCGCAAGGGCGCAGCGAGGCGAGCCGCCGCAAGTGCCTGGCAACGCATGGGTTCCGTCCCGATCGGTCGCCGGATCGTGTCGCGTCCGGCATTCCTGGAAGCCGGATCGTAGCAGCCCAAGCTTGCCTGTCGTCGCGAGGGACGCGATAGATATCGCAGATCCTAAGGTTTTCGGTGCGCGGCGATCGCGGGCGGGGGAGATGGCGAATGAGGGGGGACGACGCGGCGGCGCGGGAACCGGATGCCCCGACCTTTCTGCCGCTCGACAGCTTCGTGGTGCCCGGGCACGACTTCATCGTCTCGACCGGCCAGGACGTCTACGTCATGTCGGCCGCGCACGCGCACAGCCAGATCGAGCTGAACTTCATGCTGGAAGGGGCGGCGACCTACCTCCACGGCGGACGCGAGGCGACGATCCGCGCCGGAGACTTCGCCCTGTTCTGGGGCGCGATCGCCCATCGCACGACTGCGGTGGAGCCGGGCTCGCGCTACGTCTGCATCTACCTGCCGCTGGAGATGTTTCTGGCCGCGCCGCTTTCCGAGCCCCTGCGCGCGGCGGCGCTGGCCGGCGGGCTCCTGGTCGCGGCCGATCCGGAGCGCTTCGAGGCATCGCGCTTCCAGCGCCTCGTCGAGGGCGTGCGCGCGCCGGCGCCGCCGGGCATCGGCGAGCTGCTGGCCGCCGAGGTGCTCCTGATCCTGCGCTGGCTCGACGTGTCGGGATGGCGCGACCTTCTGGCGGGAGAGCATGCGCGGGCGCGGCCGGCGGCCGGCGTCATGCCGCGCAAGGTCCTGGAGATGATGGGCTTCGTGGCCGACAACGCCCATCGGCCGATCTCGGTGACGGACGTCGCCGAGGCCGTCGCGCTCCATCCGAACTACGCCATGACGCGCTTTCGCACCGCGCTCGGGCTGACGATCCAGGCCTATATCGGACGCCACCGCCTGATGGCGGCGCAGAGCCTCGTCCTGTCCACCAAGAAGGATCTGGCGGCGATCGCCTTCGAGACGGGCTTCGGCTCGGTGTCGCAGTTCCACCGCTCGTTCCGCGCCCAGTTCGGCTGCACGCCGGCCGAGTTCCGCCGCCGCATGCGTCTGCCGACGGCGCGCGCCGTGTGACGCCTCACCAGCCCGGCGGAACGGGCCGGGGCGGGCGCATCGCGCCCGAGCGCGGCGCCGGATCGCCGGGCGGCCAGGCCAGCGCATCGCCATCGCCCGCGACAAGCGGGTTGCAGAACGGATCGCACGCCGCCGCATGAGCCCAGCGCGCCTCCAGCCGCGCCGCTTCGCGCATCTGCGCCGCGCGCTCCAGCGGCGAAGGCGACACCCCCGCGCCCTCGCGCCAGAACCGTGCGTCGGGCGACACGACGATGCGTCGCCCCAGGGCCTGAAGCTTCAGCGCGTAGTCGGCCGCGCCGAAGCGACACGGAAACAGGACCGGGTCGAACCCGCCCAGCGCCGTGAAGTCGGCGCGCCGTGTCGCAAAGGCCTCCGGCAGGATCGCCGCCACCTGATGGGCGACGCGCAGGACGTCGCCGGGTCCCGGATCCTGCGCACCGCACCCCCATCCGCGCGGCTCCGGCGCACGCCCGAGCGACAGGCGCAGGCCGGCCTGGAGAACGAAGCCCTCGCGGTCCGTGATGAGCGGGGCGACGAGACCGGTCCCGGGGTCGCCGAGACGCCCGAGGAGCTCGGCAAGCCACGCGTCGTCCAGCGGACGCAGCCGCGCGTCGAGGAGGCACACGGCCTCGGTTTCCGCCCGCATCAGCGCGCCGGCGAGCCGGCGTGCGGACGACACGCCCGCCGGCGCGCATTCCACCGCGACGCCGCCGAGCCGCAGGCTCCGGGCGCTCGCCTCGTCGAGGGCGCAGGCCGAGACGGACAGGGCGACGCGCGCGACCCGGCGCGAGGCTTCCAGCGCGTCCAGCGCTCGCTCCAGCACAGCGGCATCGCCATGGCCGAGGTCGAGAACGATGGTCGCGTCCATCGCGACCGCGCGGCGGATGCGCACCGCCGGCAGCGTCGTGTCCGCGCGCGGCTCGACATCGGCCGCGGTGTCCTCCCGCGCCAGGATGCGGCGCGCGGCCGACGCGAGCTGATCCGCTGCCCCCGCGCCGAAGAGCGGCAGCGCGAAGCCGAAGCCGGGAACGTGCCGATGGGTGTTTCGGCTCGAAGCGCCCTCGAGCGGGGACAGAAACAGGTCGTCGAGCGTGGCGCTGCCCTGCTCCAGCGCCTGGATGGCGCCGGCTCGGCGAAGGGCGAGCGCGTTGCCCACGGCCCCCTGTTCCAGCATCCGCTCCCGGTCGGGCGCGGTGAGCGCCAGCGGCGCCTCGCTCCCGTCGGCGAGCACGAGAAACGCGTCGCCATAGGCGAGGGCCGCGTCCGGGTCCGTGACAAGGGCGGAGAGAAGGCGTTCGGCTCCGCCCGGCCGCGCGAGCGTTCCCGCGCGCATCACGACCAGGAGTTCGCAGTTCGCGCCCTCGTCGCGCAGGAAGTGAAGAAGGTCGCCCGGTTCGAAGCGTCCCTCGCGTTCGGGCAGGACGGCGCCGATCCAGTCGGCACGCGGCAGGAGGTCGGGGGCCTGAAGCGTCTCCTCTGCCCCATCCTCGCCGATCACCGCGACCGCGATCCGCATCTGTGCCGGGAGCTCCGGCACGGCGGGCGGGAAGCGCGCCTCCCATCGTGCAAACTCCGCGAACGGCACCGAACGGGGGAACCAGCGATCGAACCGTTCGGCACGAGGCCGCTCTGCGTCGGTTTCCGCTCGGCCCTCGAAGAAGGCGGCAAGGCCGTCGGGAGCGGCGAGGATCGGGAGAGGTGCGCCGGGCAGGGGACGGCCGGCGACCCGGATCTCCACCTCGTGCAGCCGTCCATCGGCCCATTCCTCGGGAAGGCGCAGGCGAAAGCCCGGCTCGGCTTGAAGGTCCCCGCCGCGCTCGACACTCCGCCATCGGTCGGCGCGCGCGACGGCCACCGTCTCGTCGTCGATCCGTGCCTCGACGCGCGCCGGAAAGGGCGCGGCCTCTCGGGAAACCCAGCCCTCGATCTCAAGCCCGCCCCGCCAGCGGGCCAAGCCCCAGGGGCGATCCGCGGGAACGAAAGGCTCACCCTCGTGGAGGCGGATCGGCGAGCCGGGCAGCGGGGCGCCGTTGGCCAGGCGCACCTCGGCGACGGCGACGTGGGGAAGCTGCGCGCCGTCCAGCGCGAAGACGAAGCCGTAGCACCCGTCGCCGACCGCCGGACCGTCCGCGCCGGCCAAGGCCAGACCCGGCACGAACAGGTCGGCGCGCGCGATGGTGCTTGCGACGCCGTCGAGGACGAGTTCCACCACGAAGCGACGCTCGGGATCGAGCGGATCGGCGGCGTGGCCCTCGATCAGGAACTCGCCCGTGCGCGCGACCGCGAGCCGAAGGTCTCCGGCCAGGCTCAACTCGGGGTCGGGCGCGCCGCCGGCCCGGCGCCTACGGCGCGAGGCGACCAGCGAACCAATCGACGACGGCGCGGACGATATCGGGTTCACCTTGGTTCCTCGGCACGAGTAGGGATGGGTCGGACGGGACTTCGGCGCCCTCGCTCCAGTCGAGGCGCGCGGCGGGCAGCGCCGTTTCGGCGGCAAGCCGATCGAACAAGGCGAGCGACGGGTCGGCGGGCGGCAGAAGAAGCGCTCGCGCGCCCGCCGCACGCAGGCGGTCGGGGAATTCCTCCGGGGTCACCGCGCCCTGCGCATCCATGCCTGCGCGGATCAGCGCCAGGTCGTCGGCGCTCGGTCCCAATATCGCGCAACACGCCGCGGAACCCAGCCGCAGGCGCAGGGCGGCTCCCAGGCGCAGCGCGAAGGCATGCGAGCGCGGCGAGGGAACGCCCATCACGAGCGCCAGAACGGGGGGCGTGCGGTGGCTTGTTGGCCGCGGCGGCGCGACGGCCTTGGCCAGATCGAGCTCGATGCGCGCGGCATCCGGTTGTCCCCGCAGCCGTTGCCCCAGCGCGGCCAGCGTGGCGCGATCGGAGGCGACGACCTCGAGCCAACGGTCGCCGAGGCGCTCGTGCCACGCCTCGAACCCGTCCAGCAGGGGCAGGTCCGCTCCGCCATGGCCGACCAGGTCGCCGGCCAGAAGCGTGACGGCGCTCGGGATCGCGGTCACGGTCTCCGCCAGGGGCTCGGGCGGCGGCCCACCGCCGAGCTCCAGGCGCTCGGGATCGAGCGCGCGAAGCCAGCGCTGCAACGCCGCGACCTCACGCGGCAGCTCGAAGGCGAGGGACTGGGGCGCCGCCAGGCCGGTGCCGCGCAACTCGGCTCTCAGCAAGGTACCGACACGGCGCCACGAGAGGAGAACGGCGGCGCGCCCCGCCGCCTCGTGGCGGGCCAGGCGCTCGGCGGCCAGCGCACTGCCGGCGGGCGCCACGACCAGGATCGGATAACCGCCCGGCGGCGCCTCGCGCTCGACGGCGGCGCGCGCGGGCGCCAGCGGGTCGGCTCGGCGGAAGGCGGCCGACTCCTCGCGCAGGTCCGGGAAGCGCCGCCGGAGGTGCCGCAGGTTGCGCGCGACGAGCGGTCCCTTGTCGGCGCCGAAGGAACGCGAGCCATGATGGGCGACGAAGAGATCCGCCGCCGCGACGTTGCGGAAACCGGCGGCGCGCAGGCGCAGCGTCAGCTCGGCATCCTCGAAATAGCCGCGCTCGTAGACGGCGGAGAAGCCGCCGGCGGCCCGAAGCGCGTCATGGCGCAGGTAGAGCGCAAAGCCGATGCCGTTCGGCAGGTCCACCGGCGGCGTCGCCGCGCGACGTGCCGCTTCGTCGAGCCGGCTTGATTCCTCCGTCGCGGGAAGGGGGCCCGGCGCCCCGAGACGCGGCAGGCTGGTCCACTCGCCGTTATTGGAGAGCGGCGTCGCGCTGCCGATATCGGCGGCGGCGTAGACGGCGCTTCGAAGCCTCTCCAGCGCGCCGCGCGGCAGGATCGCATCGCTGTTGAGGATCAGCGCGTCGCGCTCCCCGATCCCGTCCAGACCGAGCGCCACGGCGCCCGTGAAGCCGAGGTTGACGGCGGTGCGCCGCAGCTCGATCAGACCGCGTTCGGCCAGCGCCTCGACAAGCGCCCGCAGCGCCGGGTCCGGCGAGGCATCGTCCACCACGACAAGAGCCGCGTCCGCAAGACGCCGCGCTTCGCGGATCGCCGCGCCAAGGGCGTCCGCCGCGCTGTCGGGGTCGCCGAAGACCGGCATCACGATGCGCAGCGGGCGCGGCGCGGGCGTGGCCGACGGGGCACAGGCGACGGGCAACGGGGCACCGTGCCGGCTTCGTGCGCTGACGGTCCCCTTGTCGAGGATCGTCCTGCCGTGCCGAAGCTCGAAGCCGGACAGCGGCCGGCCGATGCGGCCCGCGACAAGGGCCAACGCGCTGCCAGCGGGTGCGAAGGTCGGTCCCGGCTCGGCGTGCAGGAGGTGGTGGGTTTCCCCGTCCTGATGGAGTAGGGCGAGGACCGGCCGTGCCTCGCCGCGCCAGGCCACCCATCCCGACAGCTCCGCGTCGCGAAGCGCAAGCTCAGCCACGGCATCCTGACCGGTCGCAAACAGCGCCGACAACGCCGCCAAGCGCGCGTCGTCGGGCGTTGCCGGACCCGCCAGAAGGCGGCGGGCCGCCTCGCGTCGCTCGCTGTCGCCCGGCGCGAGCCGCAGGGCGGCGAGGCCCACGGCCGGGTCCAGCGGGTCGGCGGCCAGCGCGCCGCTGAGCGCCCGTTCCGCGTCGAGGCGTCGGCCCGCAAGGCTCGACGCCAAGGCGGCCAACGCGCGTTCGGCCGGTGCGGGAGGCGGCGCGATGCGCAGCCGGCGGTCGAGAAGGCGGGCGGCCGCATCGGGCCGGCTTTCACGCAGGAGGCGCGAGGCGTTGCGGATCAGCGCTTCGGCGTGCCGCGCGGGATCGGCCAGGATCGGATCGGCGCGCAGGAGTTCGGTCCAATCCATAGCGCCGCTTCGAACGTCCGCTCCCTCGGGTCTGGCGCCATGGTCGTGCGCAAGCGGTACCTATCGCATCGGCGGCTGGCGGGGGGCTGACCGGCGGCCTTGCTCTTCACGCTTTGCTTGCCCTGTCGCGAGCTTCCGCTTGCGGACGGACGCGCGCTGCACCACGCTCGTCCCGCAGCCTTGCTTTCGCGCCCGCCGCCCAGAGACCGCCATGAGCCATCCCGACGAGGACATTTCCCCGCACGACGAGGGCGGCGCGGGGCGCGAGCGTTCCGGCTCCTCGGGATCGCCCGCGTCGGGCGCCGGCTCGGCGGCCGCGAGCGTCGCCATGTCGGGCAGCATCGCGGCCACGGCCGCAACGCCTGCCGCCTCCGCCGCAACGGCGCGTTCAAGCGCCGAGACGCGCTCCGGGCGGGCCGACGACGGCGTGGGCGAGGCGCGGAACGAAACCGGAAGCAGCGATGGTTCCCCGTCGGCTGGCGGCGAGGCGGCCTCTGCGGCAGCGGGTGGAAGCGGCGCGAACGGTGCGCAGGCCGTATCCGGGCTGCGCGCGGGGGGGCCTGTCGGCGCGGGCGGGGCCGGCCCTGCGGTCAACTTAGCTCCTGGCGGTGCGATGCCGAGCGGCGCGTCGCTGTCCGCGGCGGGCGGCTCCGCGGCCGCAGGCGGGAACGGTGCCGCCGCCGCGGCCGGGCGCGGCGGCGAGGCATCCGGTTCGCGCGGCGAAGCGGCCGGTGCGTCCGGCGAGGGCGCGGCGGCTTCGAACCCAAGCTCCGGTTCCGGCGGCGAGGGATCGGGCGGCGGCGGCGAAGCGTCCGGCGAGGCAAGCTCGGACACGACGGCGTCGGGCGAATCGTCGTCGTCCGGGTCCGCATCGTCGTCGCCATCCGGCGCCGCCACCGAGGCGATCGCCAGCGCCACGGGCGCGAGCGACACCGGCGCGGGCTCGCCTGCGGCGTTCGGGTCGGGCGGCGGTGGATCAGGCGTCAGCGGCACGAGTGACGGCCTCGGTGTCGGCGGCTCGTCGCCCGCGCCGAGCCTCGTCGCCACGCTGGCCGACGGACCCGTCCCGATCGAGATGGCCGCGCCGGTCTGCTTCCGGCCCGGCACGCGGCTGGCAACGCCGGGCGGCGAGCGCCCGGTCGAGGATCTCGAGCCCGGCGACCTCGTCGTGACGGCGGACGGCGCGGTGGAGCGCGTGCGCTGGATCGGGCGCCAAACGCTGGCTGTCCGTGGCCTCGACCCCTTGCGCGTGCAACCGATCCGCATTCGCGCCGGCACTCTGGGCGAGAGCCTGCCGCGCCGCGACCTTCTTGTTTCGCCCCACCACGCGATCGGCCTCGACGGCGTGCTGATCCATGCCGCGGCCCTTGTGGACGGGGTCGGCGTCCTGCGCGAGCCGTTGGGGCCGGATCCGCTTCTTTATCTTCACGTGGAGCTCGACCGGCACACGCTGCTTCTAGCCGAGGGCGTGCCGGCCGAGAGCTTCGTCGACAACCTGCAAGACCTGCCGTTCGACAACGCGGCGGAGCGCGAAACGGGAGACTTCGCCCCGGTCGCCGAGATGGCGTTGCCGCGTGCGAAGTCGCGCCGCCAGGTTCCGCTTGCCACTCGTCGGCGTCTGGAAGCGCGTGCCCACGCCCTGTTCGGATCGCAAGCGTCCGACCGCGCCGCCTAGAGGTCAGCCCCGCGGGCGGCGACGCCCGCCAAACGCCGTGCGGCTCCAGTGCCGGTCGCTGCTCTTGTAGGCGGCCAGACAATGGATCGCGACGTGGTCGAGAAACGCGGCCCGATCCAGGACAACCAGATCCGGGTTCCCGGCGGCCACGACGCCGGCGGCGATGCGTGTTAGGAGGCCGGGGCCCGCGGCGAGCCAAAGGATGTCGCTATCGCCCCGGTTCACCGCCGCGGCCGCCGCGCGGAGCGCCTCGACGACCACCGGATGGTTCGGCCGGGCCGCGAGCCAGTTGTTGCCGAGCGAGCCGAGATCCTCCTGATAGCAGATCAGACCCGCACCACGCTCGAGAAGGGGCATGATGCCCCGCCGGCACCGGTCGTCGGCATCCGCCCACACGCCGCCTTCGCGTGCGAGAAGGGCGAGGCGGAAGATGTCGGCCCGCATGGCGGGCTCGCGTGCGCGCCCGAAAGCCAGGCCCACCTCGGGTGCAGCCTCCTGATCGATGAAGCGCCGCGCGGAAGCGTCGTCCCAGAGCCGGTGGCTGAAGCCGGGATTTCGCCGACGCCAGCTTTCCATGTAGGCCGATACGTCCGCAGGCGGTTCGGGATCGGTCCAGAACTGGTGGATCCGGCGCGGCACGCCCCCGTCGCCGGAGCCGAGCATGGCCGGAAGCGCGCCGGCGCGGCGCGCCTCGATGAAGCGCAGGATGGCGGGCGCCGTGCTGTCGGGAAAGGCGCGGACGACCGCGTCGATCGCGGCCAGGCGTTCCTGGCCGGGCCGGACCAGCGCGTCGCGAAGGGCCGATAGCGCGTCCGCATCGAGCCGGAACTCGTCGAGAAGCTGCCCGTAATGGGTTTGCGACGGGTTGGCGGACTGGCCGCGCAGGGCGTTGGCGCCCGCTTCCAGCGCGGCGAGGTCGGCCAGGACCGAGGTCGCGCGCTCCGTATCGAGCGCGAGAAGCGCGGCATGGGCGAGGCGGTTTCGCACCCAGCCGTCGGTGGGCAGGAGGCGCACGGCGGCCTCGCCCTCCCTGATCGCACGCGGAAAGTCCCAATGCGCCGCGGCCAGTTGCGCGGCGGCGAAGTGACGGCGCCCGCACTCCGCCGGCGTGGCGCCGGGTAGCAGCGGCAACAGGGCTGCGGCGGCGGTGAGACGGCCCGCCTCCACCAGGGTGAGCACGGCCTGGGCCGCCAGGAGCGGGTGGCCGGGATGACGGCGCCGGGCGGCCCGCAGCCGCGCTTCCGCGCGCTCCGGACGGCCGCACTGGCGCTCGATCTCGCTTTGCGCGAGTTCGGTCTCGGCGCGCGGACCGAAGCGGCGCCGGATCGCGGCCAAGCGCGCCCGCGCCTCGGCCGGGCGACCCCCGGCCGCCGCCAGCCGCGCGCGCGCGATCTGCGGCCAGATCCGCCCACCGTCCAGCACTTCGGCTCGCTCCAGGTAGCGCTCGGCCGCGCCGAGATCGTCACGCGACACGGCGTGGCGCGCCTGCGCTTCCGGGAATGCCGGGTGATCCGGACACGCCGTCTCGCCGCCCGTCAGGAGGTGCAGGGCGCGATCGGCCTGGCCCAGGCGCAGCGCCGCCTCGCTCGCCTCGACCCAGGCTTCCGCCTGTTGCGGCCAGCGTTGCGCGGCCGCCTCGAAGGCGAGGAGCGCGCCGGGTCCGTCGCCTTGCGCGCGCAGGACATGAGCTCGACCCAGCGCCGCCTCGGGCGCGCGCGGCGAGCTGTCCGGAACTGTCGCAAGAAGCGCCAGGGCCTCGCGAAAGGCGCCACGCTCGCGCTGCCGCGCGGCGAAGGCGACTGCGAACCAGCTTTCCGCCGGCTCGGCCTCGATCGCCTCGCGCCACAGCGCGTCGGCGTTTGCCCTATCGCCGCGCGCCTCGGCGAGTTGCGCCCGTCCCGCCAGCGCCCAGCCGAAACCGGGTCGCGCCAGAAGCGCCGACCGGTAGGCCTCCTCGGCCTCCGCCATCTCGCCGGTCTCGCGCAGGAGGTCGCCCAGGCACAGAAGCGCGCGCGGATGGCCCGGTGCCCGCTTCAGCGCCGAGGCCAGTCGCGTCCGCGCCGCCTCGATTCCCCGGCTGCGGCGCTCCAGGAGCGCGAGTTCCACGAAAGCCTCGGGCGGAGCGTCCTCGCGCCCGGCCAGATCGAGATACAGGGCCTCGGCTTCTGCGATGCGGCTCGCCGCGCGCAGCGTGGCGGCGAGTTCCAGGCCCGCCTGCAACGGCCCATGGCCGCGGGCCCAGCCCGCTCGGGCATGGGCGAGAGCCAGGTCGAGGTCGCCCGCCTCTTGGGCCGCGCGCACCAGGATCTGCAGCGCACGCAGCGCGCGGGGATGGCCTACGAGATGACGCGCGGCCAGCGTAACCGCTTCCGCGAGCTCGTTCGATCGAAGCAGAGCGTCCGCAAGATCCAGGGAATGGGCCGGATCGATCGCGGCAGCGCGCCGCCAATACGCGATCTCGCCCGCGCCGTCGCCGTTGTCGCGTGCGATGCGGGCCAGAAGGCGCGGCGCGCCCGCAAAGCGCGGCTGCCGCCCGGCCAGCGTTGCCAGCCTTTCGCACGCCTCGTCGGCGCGACCGAGCGCGACCAGCGCTTCTGCGCGATCCAGTTCGAACCAGGGGTCGTCGGGCCGAAGCTCGGATGCGACGCGAAACGCCGCCAAGGCGGCCTCGCCGTCGCCGCGCATGCGCGCCGCGCGTCCGAGCTCGCGCACGGCGTGAGGCAGCGGCGTCGCCGACGCCAGCCCGCGCAGCGCTTCCTCCGCCTCGTCGAGCCGACCCAACGCGCGCAGCTCTGCGGCGGCGTCCTGGCGACTCCAGAGGTCGTCCGGCGCGCGGACCGCAGCGGCCCGAAAGCGCTGCAACGCCTCCTCGTGCCGTCCCTGCCGCCGTGCCACGAGCGCGAGCGTTCGGTGCGCCGGGGCGAAGTCGGCCGCCTCGCGCAGGAGCAGCACCGCCTCGCGCTCGGCTTCGTCGACGCGCCCGAGCGCGAGAAGCTCCAGGCCCGCATCGTTGCGGCTCCAGCGGTCGCCGGCCTCGCGAAACAGCGCCAGCGCCTGCAGATGGTCGCCTGCCGAGCGGGCAGCCAGAGCTTCGGCGCGCCTGTCGCGGGTTCCGGCGGGCTCGGGCAGGGCGGACATGGCGGCTCGGGTGTGACGGGACGCCCCGATCATGGCGCGCAAAGGTTAAGCGGGCGCAAAGTCGCAGCGGGCACCGAGCCCACGCGGGACGGCAGCCGGCGTCCGCGATCAGGACGACAGAACGGTGTCGCGGAACTGGAGGTGCTCGATGCCGGTGAGCGAGGCCGAGTAGCCGTCGTCGAACGAAACGAAGGTCGACAGGCCGGAATGGTTGATCTGCGCGCTGGTGTGGTCGCGGTCCCGGAACCAGGCGGTGTCGTCGCCGGCCCCGCCGTCCAGCGTGTCGTAGCCCGTGCCATGGCCGAGGATCGCGAAATGGTCCGAACCGTCGCCGCCGATCACGCTGTCCGTGGCGCCGTAGAGCAGGAAGCTGTCGTCGCCCGCGCCGCCGTCGAGGGTCGCCTGTCCCTGCATCGAGGCGGCGAGGTGGTCGTTGCCCGCTCCCGTCGCGACGTGGGCGCCCGGTGCGTCGTGCAGCATGATCGTGTCGTTGCCCGCACCGCCCAGGATCGTGGCGAAGCGCCCGACGCTGTCGACGTGCAGGGCCTGTGCCGAGGCCGATCCGTCGATCGTGGTCCCGTCGCCGCTGGAATGCACGGTGTCGCCGTCGGCATGGACCTGCGCGGAATGACCCGAGGCGTAGATCGTGGCATGGCCGCCGTAGATCGTGTCCTGCGCGCCGCTCGAGCGGATCGTGTCGCCGCCGCCCGCACCGGCGCGGATCTCCGTTCCCCCGTTCGCGCCGCCAAGCAGCAGCGAACCGCCGGTCTCGCTGCCCCAGAGCGTGTCGGAACCCGAGCCGCCCGCCAGCGTGTCGCCGGCGCCGACCGCATACAGCGCATGGTTGCCCCCCGCCGTTCCGCCCGACAGGCTGTCGGCGCCCGCACCGCCCCAGACCGTCGCGTTGCCGGCGCCCAACTCGATCGCGTTGCCGGCGTCGCTGGCATGGACGGTGACGTCGCCGACGCCCTCGATGCGCGCCGAGCCGCCGCCGGCCAGGATCACGGCCACCGGTTCGTCGCTCACCGAAACGACGCTGGTCTCGCCGGCCGAGGGGATCGCCACCACCGCGTCGACGCCGGGCGCCACCGATAGGCCCGCGCTGTCGGTCTGGATCGCGACGGCCTGACTGCCGCCGAGGCCGAGCTCGGCCAGCACGCTGTTGATATGCTCGCTCGCCTCGGGCGAGAGCGCTCCGAGGCTCGCGGACTCCGAGGCGGTATAGATCTCAGCCATTCACGACCTCGGGGCGTGCCGGGTCGTGGAGAGATCGCCGCGCGGGAGTCCGATGGTCGCTCAGGCGGCCTCCCGCTCCGGCTGGGGCCGGCGGAACACGCGCAGGCGGCTCGGCTGGCGAACCGGAGGCATCGAGGGCGATCCGGCGACCGGCTCCAGCGCGGAGACGAAATCGAGGCGCAGGCCGACCAGCGGGTCGAGCGGCGTGGGACCCAGGAGCTCGACGTCGCGGCCGCGCCGCGTGACGAGCGAGGCGCCCAGAAAGGCGCCGTCCGCACGGAGCGCCAGGCCGGGAGCCGCCGCCGCCGTGAGCCGGGCGCGAAGGCCGATCAGCGGGAGCGCCTTGCCGCGCGTGCCGGCATAGGCGCCGGCCGGCGTCCAGTTCGACCAGCCCGCGCCGCGTCCCGCCACGGCCACCTGGTATTCGATCGGCAGGTCCTCGCCCACCGCCCGCATCTCCAGGCCCTCGATGCGACCCGGCGCATCGGGACCGCAGATCCAATGACCGCGAGGCGCCGCCAGGTCGCCGCGCAGGGAAACGTGGGCGCGAAGCAGGAACTCGACGCCGCCTTCCGCAAGGCTCGGCCGCAGACGAGGCTCGGGCGACGGCTCGGCCTCGGCGCCCATGCGCGTCAGCTCCAGCGTCGCGGCGAGCGTGGCGCCGGCTCGCGCCGCGCGCAGGACCACCTCGATCGTGCCCGGCTGATCGGCCGCGATCACGAGGACGCGCCCCGGCGTGCGAAGAAGCGCGTCCGGCTCGCCTGGCGCCGACACGAGACGCAGACCCGGCGAGACCGCGACGACCTCCGCGACCGGCCCGTCGCCGAGCGACCCCGCATCGGCGCGATAGGTCAGCGAGGACAGACCCCGCTCCACTTTCAAGATCGCACGTCGCTCGCTCGCGTCCACGCCCAATGGTCCCCGCATTTCGTCTCATGCAGAAGAAACGAAGAGCGGAAGATCTTCAAGTTAATGAGATATTTCGAGCGCAGCGAGGCAAACGACAGCTTAAAGGCCGTTGGTTGATGCATGGATTTGCTAAAGATAACGAACTCTTTCGTCGCTCAGCTTCGCCCCGACTTGCGATGGCGTGGCGAGTGGTCATGACGAGATCGTATCGCAGCGTTACGGATGTGTAAGACATCGGGCGTAATCTTGATGCAAATTTCGTCCGAGAGGTTAGGGAAGATGATCCGCGGAAGCATCGAGCTCGCCACCCCCGATACGATCCAGGGATGGATCCACACGTCGGACGGCCGTATCCGCGAGCACACGCTTCTGGCCTTCCAGGGCGACCAGTGCGTCGGCGCCGGCAAGGTGAACACGTTTCGTGGCGATCTGGCCGATGCCGGCATCGGCGACGGACACCTGGGCTTCAGCTTTCCGATCTCGGTGCTGCCCGAGCGTGTCGGGCAGGTGGTCCTGAAGCTCGAGGGCAGCGATGCCATGCTTCTGCAGACCGGCGCGCGCGTCGCCGGCGAGACGACGGGCGTCGCGGGCCTGCCCCGCGCCGAGGTCCGCGCGCGGCTCGCTGCCCTGAAATGGGCGCTCAAGCATGGCCGCATCGGGCAGGGCGACTTCGACTTCCTGCGCATTCTCTGGTCGTTCGGTGTCTACGAGCGCGGCCTCCTGCGCCGCAATGCCGGCGAGGAAGCGGTGGTGGCCGAGAAGAGCGGCGTGATCGCCGCCGCGCTTCTGGAATCCTATGCCGGCACCGATGTGCGCCTGTCGTCGCGCACGGTGCGCTCGCCGGCGGAGTTCCAGACGGCGCTGGCCGAGATCGCCGCCGGTCCGGTCCTGAAGGTCGTGGCGCTTCACACGGAAACCCGCGCGTCGTTGCGCGTGGCCGAGGGGACCCACGTCGAGGACGTCGCCGACGCGCCCGTCACCGACTACCCTCTGACCCCCGACCACCTCCTGATCCTCGACGTGCGCGCCAGGGCCGAGCTGCAGATGGCCGCCGGCGCCTCGGTCGAGATCCTGTCGGCCGAGCCGGCCCTGTCCTGAGTTCCTGCGGCCCGGCGCCTCGCGCCGGGGTGCCCTTGATCCGCGTGCCGAACCCCATCGATGCTCCAGGTCCTCGCCCCGTCAGCCTACGCGCCCAGCGAGCTTGCCGAAGCCGGCGAGAGCCGCTGGTGCGGTCGCATCGAGGCGATCGATCCGGTTGAGGGCATGCGCGGCTGGGTCCTGTCGCCGGACGCGCCGCGCGCGGCGACCGAGCTCGAGCTGACGGTCGGCGACGACGCGCTCGTATTGGGGGCCAGCGCGTCGCCCCATCCGGTTCTCGACCGGCGCCTGGGCTTCGAAACGCGCGCCGGCTTCCAGTTCGCCACCGACGTCTTCGCGCGGCTCGCTCGCTTGTCGGCCCGCCGCCGCTCCCTGCGCGTCGGCATCCGCATCGCGGGCACGGATACGCGGCTCATGCCGCCCGCCGGACGCGATCCGACCGTCGGCGAACTGGTGCACAGCTGGCGCGAGACGACGCTTCGCTCGCTTCGGCCCGCCGATGCCGGGCGCGAAGGCACGCGCGGCGACCGTCTCCTGCGTCGGCTCGCGGGGCTGCGCGCCGAGGCGCTCGCCCTGCGGGAGCGTCCGCTGCGACCGCTGTCGGACGGCGAGGCCGGGCAGATCGAGGCGATCTATCCCGCCGGCGAGGGGCAGGTCTGGTTCGTCGGCTGGATGAAGCGGCGCACGGAGACGGACTTCTCCGCCGTCGTCGTAGACCGCGAGAAGCTGCCGGCCGGCGGCGCGGTTCTGCACTACGAGCGGGCGGACCTCAACTCCACCTGTGTCGGCGTCGTCGGACTGCTCGATAGCGGCTGGATGCCGCCACCGGTCCTGCGCGACGGCTTCGTGTATCTCGGCCCGTCCGGCCAGCTTCATCTGCGCGTGTCGGCGGGAACCCGCGTCCTGCGCGCCGACGCCTTTCTGGCCGCCTTCGCGCAGGCCCAGCCGCTGGCGGTCGGCGGCGAGGCGGAGGCGCTCGCCAGCGTCCTTCATTCGGGTGCGAACTGGATTGGCGGAGCGGCCGCCGCCAGCGGGCTGGCGGTGGAAGCCGGCGTCGACCGTCTCCTGATGGTGCCGGGCTTCGGATGTCTGGCGGAGGGCTGGGCGGTGAGCCCGGCCAAGCGGATCGAGACCTTCCAGATGCGCGTCGGCGACTGCGTTCTGACCGCCGACGAGGCCTCCGCAAGCTTCCGGCCGCGGCCCGACCTGGCGTCGGTCTTCGGCGCAGGCGGTGTGACGGCGCGCGCCGGCTTCTCGGCGGCGCTCCTGGGCGCGCTGCCGGCGGATGCGAGCGGTGCTCCGCTCCTGCGCGTCGTTCACGAGGACGGCGCGGGCGCGGTGCTGCGCGTCGAGCCCAAGCTCCTGCGTCGCCTCGACCCGGTCGCGGACGGCGACGAGGTGCTGCGCCTCTTTCCCTCGATCCGCCACGAAAGCTTCTGGGACGCCTTTCTCGTCGCCCAGCGCCGCAACCTGCGGTCGGCCGTGCGCGAGCCGGCGCTCCTGGCCGAAGCGCCGAGCCCGCGCCTCGTCGTCCTGCGGCTGCCGGGCGAGGCGGGCAACCTCAACCTCGCCTTCGACCGTCTGGCGCGGCACCTGCCCGACGTGGATCCCGCGATCGGCGTCTGCCTCGTCGCGGATGCGGGTCGGGCGCGAGCCGAGGCGCTCGCACGCTTCGAGGACCTGCGCGACGAGGTGGAGCAGCCGCTCTCCTTCGCCGCGGTGCTGCACGGTCACGACATCCTGCCCGAACTGCCGTTTCTTCTGGCGCGGCTCGGCGCGGAGCGCTTCGTTCACGTGGGGCGCGGCCTGGTCCTGTCCGCCGCGGGCTGGCGCGCGGCGGAGTCGAGCCTTGGTCGTCGCGGCCACGGCATCGACCGTCTCGAGGTCCTCGACGACGCCGGGCGGCCGGACCGGGTGGACGGGGCGCTGGGCGCGGCCTGCTTCGGCTGGAGCGCCGACAGCTATCTCGCCTTCGCGGCCCATGCGCCGGCGCTGACGCGGGGCCTTCTCGCCGACAACGGCCTGCCGCGCGACCCCGCGCGCGACCGCACCCTGTTGGCTTGCGCCCTGCGCCTGGAGCGCCCCGCCGCCTCGCGCCTGGCCGACCTGATCGACCGCGACCTTCTGGCCGGGCGAGGAAGGGGGGAGCCGTGATCTTCGCCGACCGCCAACGACAGAACCGGGCGCCCGCGCCGCGCGCACCCAAGGTCGCCGTGATCTCGCACAGCCATCCCTCGCTCTCGAAGGGCGGAGCCGAGATCTCCGCCTATGCCTTGTTCCGGGGCCTGCGCGAGATCGGGGTCGATGCGATCTACGTGGGCGCCTGCGCCTCCACCACGCGCCATCGCCTCGCCTTTGCCGACGAGCACGAGTTCGCGGTCTTCCACGACGCGGAGCGCTACGACCACTTCTACCATCTGGCGCCGCGCAGCGTGGCCGACCAGCTCGTCGCGATCCTCGCCCGCGAGGGGGTGGAGCTCGCCAACTTCCACCACTTCTACCATCTGGGTCTGGGGGCCTTGCGCGCCGTCAAGGCGATGCCGGGCATGCGCACCTTCCTGACGATCCACGAGTTCCTGGCCATCTGCCACAACCACGGGCAGATGATCACCCGCCAGGCCCGCATCCTGTGCGAGGGCGCCTCCAACGAGAGCTGCGGGACCTGCTTCCCCGAGCTCATGCGCACGCAGTTCGCGATGCGCCGGGAGACCATGCTCGACAGCTTCGGCGACTTCGACGGCTTCGTGTCGCCGAGCCGGTTCCTGGCCGAGCGCTTCCGCGCCTTCGGCCTCGACATGGCGCGCATGAGCGTGATCGAGAACGGGCTGCTCGCGCCGGGCACGCCCGACCGGCCCCTCAAGCAGGGCAAGACCTGGACCTTCGGCTTCTTCGGGCAGATCAACCCGTTCAAGGGCGTCGACGTCCTTCTCGACGCCGCCGACCTCATCGCCGAGGACAAGGCGCTTTCGGCCACCGTGCGCCTGCGCATCCACGGCAACCTGATCGGCCAGACGCCCGAGTTCACCGAGCGCTTCGAGGCGAGCCTCAAGCGGCATCCCTTCCTCACCTATGCCGGGGCCTACGACAACCGCTCGGTCCATCGCCTGATGAGCGAGTGCGACTATGTCGTGATCCCCTCGAAATGGTGGGAGAACTCGCCGGTCGTCATTCAGGAGGCCTACGGGGCCGGCGCGCCGGTGATCTGCACCGGTATCGGCGGCATGGCCGAGAAGGTGCCCGACGGCGTGTCGGGCCTCCACTTCCGCCTCGGCGACGCGGCCGACCTCCTGCGGGCCATGCGCCTGGCCGCCGATCCGCGCAACGCCGCCGTGCTGCGCGCCGGCTTGCCGCCCGTGATCACGGCGGCCGAGATGGCGCGCCAGTATTGCGCCGCGTTTGCCCGCGCGCCGGCCCTCGCTCGGGCTCCGGCGCGCCGGGCTCCCGTTCTCGAGGCGGCCGAGTGATTCGGGGCCATATCGATCTGGCGACCCGCGCGCGCGTCGAGGGCTGGATCCACAGCGACCGCGTACCGCTCGCCGGGGCGCGCGTGCTGGCCTTCCACGACGAAACCTGTGTCGGCGGTGGGCGGGTCGACGTCTTCCGGCAGGATCTGGCCGATGCCGGTCTCGGCGACGGCTGCGTCGGCTTCGGCTTCCCGGTCGCGCTGCGCTCCGACCAGGACCCGCGCGTCCTCGACGTGCGCCTGGAGGGCGGAACGCTTCTCCTGAAGCAGGGTGCCTGCGCGCTGAGCCCGCGCGAGGCGATGGGCGCGGATCGTCGCCGGCAGGGCCGCGACCCCGCCGCCCTGTCCTGGATGCTGGCGCGCGGCTGGCTCGACCAGCGCCGTCACGACGCGCTGCGTGGCCTTGCGCGCTTCGGCGCCCATCCGCTTCAGTTGCAGATCGAGCGGCGCGGGCGGGACGTCGCCTCGGTCTGCGACGAGGTCGCGCTGGAGGCGGCCGACCTCATCGAGTTCCACGTTCACACCGCGATCGACTGCGAGATCCGCGAGGACGTGAGGCCCGCCGATCTCGCCGCGATCCGCCGCGAGGTGCGCGCGAGCTTTCCGTTCTCGCCGCCCGTGATCGGCCTGTGGGCGCCCGGTCCCCATCACCTCGACCTTGTGGAAGGCTCGCATCTCGCGGATGGCGAGGCCGAGCCGGGAGCGGGCGTCGAATACGCCTTTGGTGGCCGCACGCTGCTGCTGGCCGATCTCGACGCGGCGATCGGCTTTCGCGGCGGCGACGCGTCCACGCCCTTCACCGCCTTCGTGCCCTGCCGGCCGGAGGAGCGGCCGTGATCTCGGAGCGTGCCGAACCGCTGACGGGGCAGCGCATGGCGGCGCGCATCTATTCGCCCTTCAGCTATCCCCTGCCGCGCCGCGCCGCGCTCGTGCCGGTTGTCCTCGCCGAAGCGGAGCGCCTCGCGCCGGTCTTTCCGCTGGTCTGGCAGAGCGGCGAGGAGGGGCCGCGTTTGAGCTGCCTGCGCAGCCTCCAGGAGGACGGGTCGGGCTTTGCGGCCGGCACGCAGGATCGCCTGGCCGTGCTGCCGCTCCTGCTTCAGGCCTATCCCTTCGTGCTGCCGGCCGCTCCCGCCCTGGACGGCGACAATCCGTGCCTTCTCGACGTTGCGGGGGCGGACCTTCCGAGCGACGCCGGCGCGCCGATCACCGCGAGCGACGGTCGCCTCACCAGTGCGGCCGAACTGCGCCTTCGGGCGCTCTCGATCTTCGAGCGCGACCTCGGCCGCACATCGGCGATCGGACGCATGCTGGGCGAACTCGGGCTGCTGGAGCCCTGGCCGCTGCGCTTCGATCTGGGCCACGGGCGGCACTGCGACGTCGAGGGCCTGGCGGTGGTCCGGGCCTCCGCCTTTGATACGCCGCGTCTTCAGCCGGTTCTCGCCCGCTTCGGCCTGGCCGCCGCCCGGATCCTGTCGCTCCACCGCCTGTCCTTGTTTCGCGCGGCGACGCTCCTGGCCGCCGCGCGCGAGGCGGTGGCGCGCGAGAGTGCGCGGGCATGAGCGCCATGACGCTGCAGCCGCTCGCCTCGGTCGCCGAGGCCCGCTTCCGTCCCGCCGAGCACTTCGGCTTCGCGGCGGGCTTGAGCTGGATTCCGGTCAACGACACCGAGTTCCACCTGACAGCCCACCACCTGCCGCTCACCGTCCGCCTCCTCGGCGGCATGCCGCGTCTCGGCGCCGTGGTGCATCCGGGCTTTCTCGCGCGCGCGGCGGTGGACGGGGAAGGGCGCTGGCGGGCCGGCTACCGACCGCTGGCCCTGCGCACCTATCCCTTCGTCCTGTCGAACCGGCAGGGCGGACGGCCGATCGACGCGATCAGCTTCGTGGCCGAGGCGGCGCTTGTCGGACCCTGGGGCATGCCGGTCTGCGCCGACCCGGCGACCGGCGCGCTGTCGCCCGAGATGGAAGCGGTGCGCAACACGCTTCTGATGACGCGCGCCGGCGCGGTGAAGCTGTCGGCCGCTCTCGATCTCCTGCGCATCTCCAACGTCCTCGTGCCCTTGCGCGACCCCGAGGGCCGGCCTGCGCCCGACCTCGTGGTCGACGCCGCGCGTCTCGCCGCGCTCGACGAGGGCGCCGTGGCGGCGCTGGCGGGCCGCTCCTTCCTGCCGCTGGATCTGGCCGGCGCGATCCTCTTCTCGCGGCGGCACTTGTCGCCCGAGCGCCTGCCGCTGGTCGAGGCCGAGCGGATGGCCGTTCCGGCGGTACCAGCCGCCGCGCCGGGCTCCGCGGCCGACATCGTCCTGGCGAACCTGGCGGCCATGAACTTCGCGCTCGACGGAAGCGGCCTCTTCGACCTCGCCTCGGTCGCGGACTGGACCGAGTTCGCTCCCCCGTCGCCGCCCGCCGAGGAGGAGGCCGCGCCGGCGGCCGCCGCGGCATGAAGTACCTCTTCGTTCACAACAACTTCCCGGCCCAGTTCCGGCACGTCGCGACGCATCTGGGCTCCGACCCGGCCAACGAGGTGCGGGCGATCGGCGCGGAGGGTTCGCGCCCCTTGCCCGGCGTCACGCTGCACCGCTACACGCTGCCGGCCGCCTCGCTCGCCTCGACCCACCCCTTCGCCCGCCGCTTCGACGGCGAGGCGCGGCGCGCCGAGCAGACGCTCTATGTCTGCACCATGCTGCGCGCCTCGGGCTTCAGTCCCGACGTCGTGGTGGCCCATTCGGGCTGGGGCGAGGCCCTGCCGCTACGGGCGGCCTTTCCCGAGGCGCGCCTTGTCTCCTACGGCGAGTATTTCTACCGCTCCCACGATTCCGACGTGAACTTCGATCCCGAGTTCCCCGGTCTCGGGCTCGACGGACTGGTCGGGCTTCACGCGCGAAACGCCGCCAGCCTCCTGGCGCTCAGCGACTGCGACCTCGCGATCTCGCCCACCAGCTGGCAGCGCTCGACCTTCCCGCGCGAGTGGCGCGACAAGATCCGGACCGTTCACGAGGGCGTCGACACGCGGCTCGTCTCGCCCGACCCGAAGGCCGTCCTGCGGCTCGACGACGGCACCACGATCCGGGCCGGCGAGGAAACCGTGACCTTTGTCGCGCGCAACCTCGAGCCGCTGCGCGGCTACCACGTCTTCATGCGGGCGCTGCCCGAGATCCTGCGCCGGCGCCCCGGCGCGCGCGTTCTCGTCGTCGGCGGCTTCGGCGTGTCCTATGGCCAGCGGCCGCCCGGAAGCGAGACCTGGCACCAGATCTTCCTGCGCGAGGTGGCGGGCGAGATCGACCTGTCGCGCATCCACTTTCTCGGACACCTGCCGTTCGCGCGCTATCTCGACGTCCTGCGCGTGTCGCGCGCCCACGTCTACCTGACCTATCCCTTTGTTCTGTCCTGGTCGTGCCTCGAGGCCATGGCGGCGGGCTGCGTGGTGATCGCTTCCGACACGCCGCCGGTGCGCGAGGTGATCGACGGGCGCAACGGCATTCTCGTGCCCTTCCACGACAAGAACGAGCTGGCGCGGCGCGTCGCCGACGTTCTGGCCGACCCGGCGGCCCATGCCGAGCGCGGGCGTCTTGCGCGCGAGACCGTGCTGCGCCGCTACGACATGGCCACGGTCTGCGTGCCGGAGGCGATGCGCATCCTGCACGGGCCCGACCCGCACCGCCGCCGCCGGCCGGCGACCGAGCCCGGCCTTTGGAGCGTCGCCTGAGCGATCTCCCGCCCGTGTCCCCGGTTCTTAATCATTGCGCGCGATCATCGCGCCTCAACGTCAAGCAAAGAAGGCCTTCGTCATGCGCGCAGCCCTGGTGAAGTATTCCGGCCGGCGGCTCAACAACCACGAGGCGGTCTGGTTCGACACGCCGTTCAGCCGCACGCTCGAGGACTACTACAACACCGGCGACATCTGCGTGTACGACTCTACGCTGCGCGTCGTGGACTATTCGGAAGGCCTCTCGCTCAACATCGACGAGCCGGTGACCGAGGAGGGCGTCCGGCGCGTCAAGGAGCGGTGCGACTTCATCCTCCTGCGCGGCTCCAACTACATCCACGAGGCGATGGACTGGGGCCATTTCCCGGCCTGGGTCGAGGCGTTGGACCTGCCGGTCTTGTGCATCGGGGTCGGCGCGCAGGCCGAGACCGAGCGCCCGATCGCGCTGCCGCCCGAGGGGCGCCGCCTCTGGCAGATGATCGCCGAGCGCACGCAGATCGGCGTGCGCGGCGCCTTCTCGGCTGAGACCCTCCACCGCAACGGTATCCACAACCTCGAGATCGTCGGCTGCCCCTCGATCTTTCGCGCGCGCGACCGCGACATGACGCTGCGCCATGCGCCGGGCGGGCCGCGCCGCGTCACCTTCTCGCTGCGGCGCGAGGTCGGCTCGACCTATGCGGTCGACCCTGCCGCCTTTATCGCCACGCAGAAGCGCATCATCGCCAAGCTCGACCTGTCGAGCGACCTCTATCTTTCCTGCCACGGCGAGCCCGAGGAGAAGGCTTTCTTCTTCCGCTCGCCGCGCCACATGGAGCGCGCCACCGCCAAGCTCGTCGCCGAGAACTGGTTCGACGAGGTGACCGGCGCGCGCCTCAAGGCGCTCTACGAGAGCCGCCTCTATTATGTCGGGGCGCCCGGCGACTACGACGTCTACGCGCCGCAGTTCGACGCGGCGCTCGGCTACCGCGTCCATGCGGTCCTGCCGGCGGTGGCGACCGGCGTGCCGGGCGTCCTCTTCTCCTACGACACGCGCTCGCGCGAACTCGCCGAGACCTTCGACCTGCCGATCTACTCGCCCGCCGAGTTCGAGCGCCAGACGCTCGCCGACGCCCTGGCGCCCGCGCGCTTCGCGCGCTTTCAGCAACTCTTCCCCGAGCGCTACGACCGCATGAAGAGCTTCATCGAGCGCAACGGCGTGCAGACCCGCATGTGAGTCTCGCTCAGTCCGCCGGCTCGATCCGGACGGGACGCATCGCGACGTCGCGGTCGGTGCCGATCCGGCAGCCCTCGAGGCGGCTGCGCACGAAGGTGAGCATCGGCCGGTCGCCGACGGTCGCGAAGTTCCGGTCCGCGCTCTCCGGGTCGATCAGCGCGGGATAGCCGATCGGCTGGTCCGGCGCGCAAGGCTGCCCGCTGCCCATGAGCGGAGCCTCGAGGACGAGGGTCGGCCCCTGCCAGTGGAGAAGGTCGACGCTGGTCGACACGAAGACCCCGGTCCGCTCGCGCCCGTGCGCGTCGGCGCGCCGTCCCTTCATGGTGGCGATCCATTGCCCCGACCGCTCGTGGCGCACGAGGCTCGTGACCGGCCAGGGCAGGTGCGTGGGATCGATCGGGTCGCAGAGGTGGGCGGCCGGGTCCGCATCCTCGCGATACGGGTCGGCGATCCGCGTCCGGTACGCCCCGTCGTGCCAGGCGCGCCAGCGCGAGGCATCCGCGAGATCGTCGGTGCGCAGCAGGCAGTTGCCGGACCGCTGGGGCTCGGGTGCCACGACGTTCGCCATCATCGCGAAGCCGCCCGTGACGGGGACGATGTTGGTGGGCTCGAAGAAGCCCGCGCGCCTCCCGCGCGTCTCGTCCGCGCGCTGGGGAAGGGCTGCGACTAGGCGCGGCTCGGCCGGCTCGAAACGCGCGCCTCCGTCGTGCGAGACAGCCGCCGTCAACGTGTTGTACCAGCAGGCGTCGGCCTCGCTCGTATCGCAGCGCCCCGCCAGATGCCCGCGATACTCGTCGTGCAGCACGGCGTGGACGGTCCGCCCGTCGTGCGTGTAGGTGGCGGCGATCCAGCTCCGGTTGCTGAACGAGGCGGGGTCGTCGAGCCCGGCGGCCTGATACGCCACGCGGCAGCTATGCGCGAGCGCGCCGAAGCTCCGGCCGGTCAGGGCGCGCGCCCGGTGGTGGCTCTGGAAGACGTGGATCGTGCCGGCGGCGTCGCGAAAGGCGCGGGTCGGCGTGTCGGGAATATCCCAGGGCTCGCAGGCATCGCGCCCGTGGCTGAAGAGAACGCTCTCCTGCGGCTCCACCGTCAGCCGCAGC
Organism: Aureimonas jatrophae; assembly: GCF_900104035.1. GTDB lineage: Bacteria > Pseudomonadota > Alphaproteobacteria > Rhizobiales > Rhizobiaceae > Aureimonas > Aureimonas jatrophae. Next base: position 376,455 of record NZ_FNIT01000002.1, read on the forward strand.
GCCGGCTCGCCGGCCTGCGCGCCGGCTCCCCCGCTCGCCAGAAGCGCCGCGCCGGCGATCGCACCCGTCCGGCGATGCGACAGTCGGCGCGCGGCGGCGGTTGCACGCGTATCGGCCTGCTTAAACAGAGCTTTACTCCCCGTGTGCAATTTTACCCGCTCGAACCGGCATCGGCCCGGTCCCTCAACGAGGCGGCGCAGCGGTTCGATCCCGAAAGCCGCGGCGTCCTCGGGATCGGGAACCGCCGGGAAAAAGGAGCGGGCATGCGCGAGCCCCGGAAAGCCGGGATGGGCAGGGTGGGCGGGGCCGAAGGGTCTCGACGCACCCGGCCGTGCGCCGACGGGGCGGGGTGTGCCGCGTGAAGCCCGTCCTGTCGTCGCCGCTTCTGGCCATCCTGCGCTCGCTCTCGTCGGGCTATCTCAACCTTCTCGCCTTCGGCTTCTTTCTGCCGTTCCTGTTCATGGCGATGTCGCTGATCCCCATGAGCATCATCGAGCGCGTCGGGACCAGCCGCAACGCCTCGACGCTCCTGACGCTGGTCGCGATCGCGGTGATCGTGACGGCGACCTACACGCTGATGGAGTCGATCCGCGCGCAGGTGCTGGAGCGCATGGGCGCCGAGATCGACGCGCGCCTGACGCGCACCTGCTTCGATGCGTTCAATCGCGGACGAACGCCTGACGGCGGCTCCTCCGCCCAGGCGCTTCAGGACCTCCAGACCGTGCGCCGCTTCCTGGGTGGACCCTCGCTGTCGGCGGCGATCGACGCCTTCTGGTCGCCGCTCTTCGTGGTGGCGATGTTCTTCGTGAACGCCGCCTTCGGCTTCCTGATCCTCGGCCTCCTGGCCTTCTCCGCCGCCATGTCGGTCGCGACGCATTACTGGGTCTCGGGGCATCTCGCCTCGGCGGGCCGCCTCGACCTCGAGGCCAACGAGTTCGGCCTCGCCGTCTCGCGCAACGCCGAGACCGTGCGCGCCATGGGCATGCTGCCGGCCCTCACCGAGCGCTGGTACGCCCTGCATCGCGACGGGCTCGGATGGCGCGGGCTCGCTCAGGCGCGGGCCAGCGCGATCGGCCTCGTGCCGCGCATGGTCCAGAACGGGCAGATGATCATCGTCTACGGCCTTGGCGGCACGCTCTTTCTCGTGGACCAGATCCACCTGTCGGTGCTGTTCGTGGTCTTGATGATCATGATGCGCGCGCAGGGGCCGCTGCAGCATCTCATCGGCAACTGGAGCCAGATCCAGTCGTTCCGAATGGCGGCGGGGCGGCTAGACGCGCTTCTGCGCGGCATCGAGGCGGCGCCCAAGCCCCTGTCCCTGCCTGCGCCCTCCGGGACGCTCGCGGTCACCCGCCTCGTCGGCGGCCCGCCGGGCATGGAGCGCCCGGTGATCAACGACGTGTCCTTCACGCTCGCGCCCGGCCGCATCCTGGGCATCGTGGGACCGAGCGGGGCGGGCAAGAGCTGCCTGTCGCGTCTTCTCACCGGCATCTGGCGGCCCCGGCGCGGAACGGTCGTCTTCGGCGAGCAGGATCTCGCGCATTGGGACGCCGACGAGCTCGGGCGCCATGTCGGCTACGTGCCGCAGGACGTGGAGTTCCTGCCGGGCACGCTGGCCGAGAACATCAGCCGCTTCGACCCGGCCGCGACCGCCGACAGCGTCCTCGCAGCCGTGGACATGGCGGGTATCCACGACATCGTGCGAGGCCTGCCCGAGGGCTACGCGACGCGCCTCGGCGGCCCGGGCGGCCACACGCTGTCGGGCGGCCAGCGCCAGCGCGTGGCACTGGCCCGCGCGGTCTACGGCACGCCACGTCTTCTCGTTCTCGACGAACCCAACTCCAACCTCGACGCCGGCGCCGAGCAGGTGCTCGGCCGCACGCTTCAGCGCATGCGCGACGCGGGCTCGGCGGTGATCGTCGTCTCGCACCGCATCAGCCTGCTCGGCTACTGCGACGACCTTCTCGTCCTGAACGAGGGCGTCGTGCAGGCGATCGGCGCGCGCGAGCGCATCTTCAGCCGCCTGCCGCGCCTGCGCGAGGCCGCAGCGCCCCAGCCCGCGGTGCTCGACCTGCCGCGTACGGGAACGGGCGGATGAGCGCCGCGCTCGCACCCGCTTCGGGTACCGCCTTCACACCTGCGCCCCCACCCAACGCCGACTGGCGGCGCTCGCTCAAGGCCGGCTATCTCGTGCTCTCGCTGTCGGTCGGCCTGTGCGGCGGTTGGGCCGCGTTCGCGCGCATCAACTCGGCGGTGGTCACCAACGGCACCTTCGCGGTGGAGTCGCACCGCCAGACCGTGCAGCACCTGGAGGGCGGCATCGTCGCCGAGATCCTGGTGCACGACGGCGACCGGGTGGAGGCCGATCAGCTTCTTCTGCGGCTCGACACGACGCGCTCGGAAGCGGCCGCCGCAGCCGCCGCCAAGGGGCTCGCCGGTGCGCTCGCCACCGAGGCCCGGCTCGTCGCCCAGCGCGACATGGCCGACTACATGGTGCTTCCCGAAGAGGCCGTGACGCTGATGCGGGGCCTCGAGGGCAGCGCGATCGACGACAACCATCGCGACTTCGAAAGCCGCCGGCAGGTGCTCGCGGGATCGCTCGAGCTTCTCGATGCGCAGGCCAAGCAGGTGCGCAACGAGATCGCGCAGGTGCAGCTCGACGCGCAAGGGGCGAGCGAGCAGCTGGCGAGCCTCGCCAAGGAGCTGAAGAGCGTGCGGCCCCTCTACGAGAAGGGCCTCGTCGCGCTGAGCCGCGTCACGACGCTGGAGCGCCAGAAGGCGCAGTTCGACGCGACCGTGCGCAAGAGCCGCAACGACAAGGTCAAGGGCGAGGACCGCCTGGCCGAGATCGCCCTGAAACGCGAGGCCCTGCGCAAGGACTACCGGCAGGAGGCGTCCGGCGCGCTGATCGAGGTCGGGCGCCAGATCGCGGCCTTCCGTCAGGAACGGCAGGTCGCGCTCGACATGCTGGCGCGCTCGGCGATCCGCTCGCCGGTGGCCGGCACGGTCCAGGGCAGCCGCGTCTTCACGGTGGGCGGCGTGGTGCGCGGCGGCGAGCCGATCCTCGACGTCGTGCCCGAGGGCGAGGACATGCGCATCCGCGCCCGCGTCACGCCCGGCGACATCGACCGCATCCACGAGGGCATGGCGGTGGAGATCCATGCCGGGGCGCTGACGCGCTACCGCGCCGAGAAGCTGACGGGGAGGCTGAGCTTCGTGTCGCGCGACACGGTGGCGGGAAGCGATCCGAGCCAGCCGCCCGCCTATGCGGTGGAGGTGACGATGGACGCCGCCAGCCTTCCGGCCGACCTCCGCCCGCGCCTTGTCGCCGGCATGGACGCACAGGTCGTGATCCCGACGGAGGGGCGCACGGTGCTGCAGTATCTCGTCGCGCCGGTCACGCGGAACATCGAGGAGTCGCTGCGCGAGCGCTGACGCTTCGGCGAGCGCTGACGCTTGGGCGAGCGCTGACGCTTGGGCGAGCGCTCACCCAAGCCGTGGGACCGCTCAGGAGACGCGGCTCTTGCCGAGTTTGCGCGCCAGGGTCCGCCGGTGCATGCCGAGGCGCCGCGCGGCCTCCGAGATGTTGAAGTCGACCTCGGCCAGGACCTCGTGAATGCGCTCCCATTCCAGCGTCTTGATCGAGGTCGCGCGCGTGCCGAGCGGAATGTCGGTCGAGCCTTCCGCGCGCGCGAAGGCGGCCTCGATGTCGTCGGTATTGGAGGGCTTGGCGAGGTAATGACAGGCGCCGAGCTTCACGGCCTCGACGGCGGTCGCGATGCTGGCGTAGCCGGTCAGCACCACGATGCGCATGTCGGCGTCGTGCTCATGAAGGATTTTCACGCACTCGAGGCCCGAACCGTCGCCGAGCTTCAGGTCCACCACCGCGTAGTCCGGTGTCTCGGCCTCGATCGCCGCGCGCATCTCGCCGACGCCGGCGCAGACGCGGACCGTGTAGTCGCGCCGCTCGAAGGAGCGCTTCAACGTGCGCGAGAAGGTCGGGTCGTCCTCGACGATCAGGAGCGAGGTGTTAGCGTCGTCCATCGGGGTCCTCCGCGCGCAGCCGATCGAGGGGCAGGGCCAGCGTCACCCGCGCGCCGCCGTCCGGCCGGTTGCCGGCCTCCACTGTTCCGCCGAGCTTGCGCACGACGTTGACCACCAGAAACAGGCCGAGGCCCGAGCCCGCGCGGTTCTTGCTGGAGCGGTAGGGCTTGCCGAACTCGGCGAGCATGGTCTCGGAAAAGCCCGGACCCGCGTCCTCGACGTCGAGCACGAGTCGTTCCTCCTCGCGGCGCACGGTGACGCGCATCCAGTTGGGCGAGGCCTCGAAGGCGTTGTCGAAGAGGCTGGCGATCACCTGCTTCAGCGCCGGATCGGACAGGATGCGCTCATCGGGCCGAAAGAGGTTGAGATAGTCGAGCCGGCGCGGCGAGCGGAAGGCGCGCCACTCGGCGACGAGCTCGTCCACGAAGTGGCTCGCGCTGGTGGAGACGATGTGCTCGCCCCGCGCCTCGCCGGCCGACAGGAGAATGCCGGTCACGATCGACTTGCAGCGGTCGAGCTGGGCCTGCATGTCCTCCATCTCCTGCGCGGTCACGGGGTCGTCGCGGAAGGTGGGCAGGTGTCGCCAGTCGTTGAGGATCACGGCGAGCGTGGCGAGCGGTGTGCCGAGCTCATGCGCGGCCCCCGACGCGAGCAGGCCCATGCGCACGATGTGCTCCTCTTCCGCCGCCTGGCGCGCGAGGTCGCCGAGCCGCCGGTCGCGCAGGCGCAGGTTGCGGTTGATCTTGTCCACGAAGAAGACCAGCAGCCCGGCGGCGAGAAGAAAGCCGATGAACGTGCCCTGGACATGGAAAGGGAGGATGCCCTTCGCGTAGAGGTCCGGCGACGCGGCTAGAGCGATCCGGTCGTGCATCAGGCCGAGAAAGGCCGTGCCTGTGATCGCGACGAGGGTCCAGGCGGACCAGGCTTCCAGCAGCACCGCACCCAGGATCACCTGCAGGAGAAACAGGATCACGAACGGATTGTCGGCGCCCCCGCTGAGCGACAGCTGGATCGTGAGCGCCGCGACGTCGAGAAGAAGCTGCAGGAAGAGTTCGCCGTTCGAGACCGGTCGCCCGCCGCGCACGCTGCGGACGCTCGCCGCGTTGACGAGCAGCAGCGTCGCGATCACCACGGCCATGGGGGCGAGCGGCAGGTCGATGCCGATCGCGAAGCGCACGGCGAGGATCGTCGCGACCTGACCCAGCGCCGCGATCCAGCGCAGCTGGGTGAGAAGAAGGAGGTTCTGTCGGTTGGCGCTCTCGCGGATCGGCGCCACCACCGGCGCGTCGCGGCCCCGAACGGCGTCGGAGGCGGTCATGCTGGCGGCTCCGACGCCGTCCGGCGGTCCGAGCGCAGAACCAGAACAAGGCCCACCAGCGCCAGCGCCGCCATGCCGAACCAGGTCAGCGCGTAGACCAGGTGGTTGTTGGGAAAGCGCAGGACCGTCAGGCCGCCGACCGGTCGAACCGCGGCCGAGCCCGACGGCACGCCCTCGGCTCCCGTGCGCGCGTCCACGAAGTAGGGGGCCAGACCCGAGACGCCGCGCGAGGCGCCGATCGCCGCGACGTCGCGCGAGTACCAGCGGTCGGCGGCCGGATCGTTGCTCTGGAGGAAACCGCCCTCGGGCTCGGTCAGCCGCAGGAGGCCGGTCACCGTCGTGTCGCCCTCCGGCGGCGGGGCGATGGCCTCGGCCGAGGTGCCGACCGGCACGAAGCCGCGATTGACGAGCACCGCGAAGCCTTCGCGCGTGCGGAAGGGCGCCAGGACCCAGTCGCCGCCGCCGCGCTCGGTCACCGCCTGAACCAGCGCCGGCCGGACCGACTCGAAGCGACCCTCGAGGCGGACGTTGCGGTACTCGGCCTCGGCGGGCGAGGACGTGGACCAGGCCTCGGGCGAGGGGGGCGCGGCCGGCTCGGCCTCGACGCGGGCCTCGACCCGAGCGATCAGGTCGAGCTTCCAGGCGCGGCGCTCGACCTGCCACAGGCCCAACGCCGTCAGCACGGCGACCAGAACGAGCATCAGGGCGGCGAGCGCGAACCGCTTGGCGCGGCCGCCCGCCGCCCGCCCGTTCACGGCATCTGGCTCATGTCGTGCATGTCGCCCGGCATCATGTTGGTGTTGAGGTTGTACATGACCCACAACGTGCCGCTCAGCGTGATCACCACCACGACCAGCGTGAACATCAGAGCCATGAAGGTCCAGCCTTCCTCGGCGCGGGCGTTCATGTGGAGGAAGAAGATCATGTGGACCACGACCTGGACGGCCGCGAAGGCCACCACCAGGAAGCCGATCCAGGCCGTGCTCTCGAGCGGGCGCTCCATCACGAGATAGAAGGGCACTGCGGTCAAAAGCACCGACAGGACGAAGCCCGTCATGTAGCCCTTCAGCGAGCCGTGTGCGGCGTCGCCGTCGTGCTCGTTGGCGGCGCGGTGCTCTTGCGCGATCTTGGTGTCGTTGGCCGGAGCGCTCATCGCAGCATCCCCAGAAGATAAACGAAGGTGAAGACGCCGATCCAGATGACGTCCAGGAAGTGCCAGAACATGGACAGGCACATGAGGCGACGCTGGTTGGCCGGGATCAGGCCCTTTCGGGAGACCTGCACCATCAGCGTCACCAGCCAGATCGAGCCGAAGAACACGTGAAGGCCGTGGGTGCCGACCAGCGCGAAGAAGGCCGACAGGAAGCCCGAGCGCTGCGGCGTGGCGCCGATCTCGATCAGGTGGTGGAACTCGTAGAGCTCGATGCCGAGGAAGGCGGCGCCGAAAACGCCCGTGATGCCCAGCCAAGCGAGCGTCGCGTTCTTGCGGCCGCGCGCCATCTCGAGCATCGCGAAGCCGTAGGTGATCGACGAGAAGAGCAGCATCGCCGTGTTGAGGGCGACGAGTTCCAGATCGAACAGATCCCTCGGGCCGGGACCGGCGGCGTAGTTGCCGCCGATCACGCCGAAGGTGGCGAACAGGATCGCGAAGATGAGGCAGTCGCTCATCAGGTAGATCCAGAAGCCGAGCAGCGTGGAGTGACCCTCCTCGTGATGCGGCTCCTCGACGAGGTGGAAGGCCACCTCGCCCTTGGCGTCGACGGTGGTTACGGTCGCCGAACTCATGCGCGCGCTCCCGCCGCCAGGAGGTCGGTCCGCTGCGCCTCGGTGCGCGACACCACGTCGGCCGGGATGTGGTAGTCCCGGTGGTAGTTGAACGTGTGGACGATCGCCGCGCCGACGATGGCGACGAAGCTGAGCGCGGCCAGCCACCAGATGTACCAGATCATGGCGAAGGCAAAGGCGACGCTGAGCACCGACAGGACGACGCCCGTGGCCGTGTTCGAGGGCATGTGGATCGGCCGGTAGCCGTCCAGCGGACGCTGGTAGCCGCGAGCCTTCATGTCCGCAAAGGCGTCGCCGTCATGCACAACGGGCGTGAAGGCGAAGTTGTAGTCCGGCGGCGGCGAGGAGGTCGCCCATTCCAGCGTGCGCCCGCCCCACGGGTCGCCCGTGGTGTCGCGAAGCGCGTCGCGGCGCCAGATCGAGACCGCGATCTGCACGAGAAGGGCGCCGATGCCCGCCGCGATCAGAAGCGCGCCCACCGCCGCGACGACGAACCAGATCTGGAGCGAGGGGTCGTCGAAGACGCGCATGCGCCGCGTCACGCCCATCAGGCCGAGCACGTAGAGCGGCATGAAGGCGACCCAGAAGCCGACCGTCCAGCACCAGAACGAGACGTGTCCCCAGAACGTGTCGAGCTTGTAGCCGAAGGCCTTCGGCCACCAGTAGTTGATCGCCGCGAACACGCCGAACAGGACGCCGCCGATGATGACGTTGTGGAAGTGCGCCACCAGGAACAGCGAGTTGTGCAGCACGAAGTCGGCCGGCGGCACCGCCAGGAGAACGCCCGTCATGCCGCCCACCACGAAGGTGAGCATAAAGGCGATGGTCCACATCATCGGCAGGTCGAAGCGCACGCGCCCGCGATACATGGTGAACAGCCAGTTGAAGATCTTGGCGCCCGTCGGGATCGAGATGATCATCGTCGTGATGCCGAAGAACGAGTTCACGCTCGCGCCCGAACCCATCGTGAAGAAGTGGTGGAGCCACACGAGGTAGGCGAGGATCGTGATCACGACGGTGGCGTAGACCATCGAGGTGTAGCCGAAGAGGCGCTTGGACGAGAAGGTCGAGGTGACCTCCGAGAAGACGCCGAACAGCGGCAGGATCAGGATGTAGACCTCCGGGTGGCCCCAGATCCAGATGAGGTTCACGTACATCATGGAGTTGCCGCCCAGATCGCTCGTGAAGAAGTTCGTTCCCACGTAGCGGTCGAGCGTCAGAAGGGTCAGGACGGCGGTCAGGACCGGGAAGGACGCCACGATCAGGATGTTCGTGCACAGCGACGTCCAGCAGAAGATCGGCATCTTCATCATGGTCATGCCGGGCGCGCGCATCTTGATGATCGTGCAGATCAGGTTGATGCCCGACAAGGTCGTGCCGACGCCCGCCACCTGCAGCGCCCAGAGATAGTAGTCCACCCCGACATACGGACTGGACTCGATGCCCGAGAGCGGCGGGAAGGCGAGCCAGCCGGTCTGGGCGAACTCGCCGACGAACAGCGACATCATGATGACGATGGCGCCCGCCGCGGTCATCCAGAACGAGAAGTTGTTGAGGAACGGGAACGAGACGTCGCGCGCGCCGATCTGCAGCGGCACGACGTAGTTCATGAGACCCGTGACGAAAGGCATCGCCACGAAGAAGATCATGATCACGCCATGGGCCGTGAAGATCTGGTCGTAGTGATGGGCGTTCAGGTAGCCTTCCGAGCCGTTGAAGGCGATCGCCTGCTGGGCGCGCATCATGATGGCGTCGGAGAAGCCGCGCAGGAACATCACGAGGCCGAGCACCATGTACATGATGCCGATCTTCTTGTGATCGACGCTCGTGAACCACTCCTTCCAGAGGTAGCCCCAGAGCTTGTACTTGGTGATCAGGAACAGGACAGCGGCGCCGATCAGCGCGGTGCCGGCGAAGGCGCCCACCACGATGGGCTCGTGGAGCGGGAAGGCCTGAAGCGTCAGGCGCCCGAAGATCGGGCTGACGGGAGGGGAGGTTTCAAGAGCCATGGCAGGGAATCACAGCGAGCTGAGGAGGTCGAGCGGCGCGTCGGCGCGGCTGATGACGGGTTCGTTGCCCAGCGCGGAGAGCGGTCTGGGAAGGCCGAGGCCTAGGATCGCGGTGAAGCGGTCGCGCACCTCGTCCTTCGGGCGGTCACGCAGCGCGGCGAGAGCTTCTTCCTCGGTGCAGATCGAGGCGACGAAGCGGGGTGCGGGACCGAGCACGGTGGCGCCGCGCGGCGCTCCGGTCCGGTCGACGAGCGGAAGCGTGGCGTTGAGGCTGGCAAGCCCGAGGCCGCCGCGCGCGTCGATCGCCATCATCTCGCTCATGCACATGCGACCCGGCTCAGCGCACAGGTTGACCACCGCGTCGAAGAGCGCGGGGTCGACACCGGCATAGCGCATGACCGGAACGCCCTCGCTCGGCTCGGCGAGCTCCAGATAGGTCGTGCGGTCGAGCGTCTGGCCGCTCGTGCGCGCCTCGTTCACCCAGGTGTCGAAGCCGGCCTGGTCGACCCCGTGGAACTTGAAGCGCATCTTCGAGAAGCCCGCCCCGCTGTAGTGCGAGGAGAAGCCGTCATAGGTGCCGGGGTGGTTGATCACGCCGTGCAGCGTCGTTTCCATGCCGGGCATGGCGTAGATCATGCCGGCGAGCGTCGGCACGTAGAAGGCGTTCATCACCGTGGACGCGGTCAGCTTGAAGCGGATCGGCCGGTCCACCGGCGCCGCGAGGTCGTTGACCGTCGCGATGCCGTATTGCGGCAGGATGAAGAGCCACTTCCAGTCGAGCGCCACGACCTCGACCTCAAGCGGCTCGACGTTCGCCTCGATCGGCCGGTCGGCCGCCACGCGCCCGAGCGGGCGGTAGGGGTCGAGAAGATGGGTGCCCATCCAGGTGAAGGCGCCGAGCGCGATGACGATCAGGAGCGGGATCGCCCAGATTACCAGTTCGAGGCGCGTCGAGTGGTCCCAGTCGGGATCGTAGGCCGCGTCCTTGTTGGCGGCGCGGTAGCGCCAGGCGAACAGGACGGTCAGCACCATGACCGGAATGATCACGAGGAGCATCAGGCCGGTCGAGATCAGGATCAGGTCGCGCTGCTGGGCGGCGACGTCACCGGCCGGCGCCATGACGACCATGTTGCAGCCGGCCAGCGGCAGCAGGAGAAGGCCAGCGAGAGGAGCGCCGAGGCGCTTCCAGACGGATCTGTGGCGAGCTTGGGTCATGGGGGCGCGCTAAACCTCCTTGCTGCGCTGCGACATTGGACAATTTGCCCAATGCCACGGGTCGATCCACCCGCGTGATAAGCTATGTGGGAAAAGGTACCGTTTTTCGCGACCCGGCGCGTCCGGGCTCCGACCGCGATGGATGATATGACGCACACTGAAGCTTCGGCCGAGCGGGACGCCCGGCTCATCAACGCACGCCATCACGGCGATGTGCGCTCCGGCGACATCGCGATCGGCGTGATCATCGGGCGCACGTCGGAATTCTTCGACTTCTTCGTCTACGCGATCGCCTCGGTGATCGTGTTCCCGCGCCTGGTCTTCCCGTTCGTCGACCCGGTCACCGGCACGCTCTACTCCTTCGCGATCTTCGCCCTGGCCTTTGCCGCGCGCCCGCTCGGCACCTCGATCTTCAACGCCATCGACCGGACCTACGGGCGCAGCGCCAAGCTCACGCTGGCGCTGTTCATGCTCGGCACCTCGACGGTGGCGATCGGCTTCCTGCCGAGCTACGAGCGCATCGGTCTTTGGGCCGCGGTGGTCCTGACCACCTTGCGCGTCCTGCAGGGCATCGCGGTGGCCGGCACCTGGGACGGCCTAGCGCCGCTCCTCGCGCTCAACGCGCCCAAGGAGAAGCGCGGCTGGTACGCCATGATCCCGCAGCTCGGCGCACCGATCGGGCTCCTGGTCGCGAGCCTCCTGTTCGCCTTCTTCGTCGGCAACCTGTCGGCGGCCGACTTCTACGACTGGGGCTGGCGCTACCCCTTCTTCGTGGCCTTCGCGATCAACGTCGTGGCCCTCTTCGCGCGCCTGCGCATCGTGGTGACGCCGGAATACACGCGCCTCTACGACGAGCGCGAGCTGAAGCCCGTGCGCATCCGCGAGACGCTGCGCGCTCAAGGGCGCACGGTTCTGGCGGGCGCCTTCGCGCCGCTCGCCAGCTTCGCGCTGTTCCACATGGTGACCGTGTTCCCGCTTTCCTGGGTGTTCCTCTACACGCGCGAGGCGCCGTCGCGCTTCCTGCTTCTGGAAAGCGCGGGCGCGGTGGTGTTCACGATCGCCATCATGGTCTCGGGCAACCTGTCGGACCGGTTCGGCCGGGCGCGTCTCCTGCAGGTCTGCGCGGTCGCGATCGCGGTGTTCAGCGGCTTCGCGCCGCAGCTTCTCGACGCGGGACTGGCGGGCGAGGCCTTCTTCATGCTGTCGGGCTTCGCGCTTCTGGGCCTGAGCTTCGGCCAGTCCTCGGGTGCGGTCGCCTCGAACTTCCAGCCGCACTACCGCTACACCGGCTCGGCCCTCACCTCGGACCTCGCGTGGATCTTCGGCGCGGGACTCGCCCCTTTGGCCGGCCTCGTTCTCGCCTCGCAGTTCGGCCTTCTGGCGGCCGGCGCCTATCTCCTGTCGGGCGCGATCTGCACGCTGGTGGCGCTGCGCTTCGCCTCGCGTCGCAACGACATGGAGGTCTGAGCGACCGCTAGCGGCGACGGCGCGCCAGCGCCGCCGCCCCGAGCGCCAGCGCCAGGACCAGCGCGTCCTCGGCCGCGCCGCTCGGGCGCTGCCCGACCTCGCGCATCGCGCGCATTCGGGCCCGAAACGTGATGTGGGCGCTGGCCAGCGCGGTCACGGCACCGAGGATCGCGCCCAGATCCTGCGTGCGCCGGGGCGCCAGCGCCGCGCCGGCCACCGCACCGGTCGCGAGGCGCGCCGCCATGCCGGGCAGGACGATGCGATCGGGCGCCGTGCGCATCTTGTCGCCGAGGATCTCACCGACCGCCAGGAGCGTCGCGCCCGCGACCGCCGCGTCGCCGCCCAGAAGCCGCGCGAGCCGGCCCCGGTTCGGCAGCTCGCCGCGCCGCGCGAGCCAGGCCGAGACCGCCAACGGCGTCAGGGAGCGGGCGCCGGCCGCCACGCCCATCAGGATCGAAGGTACCATCGTCTCGCACTCCGCTGCTGGCTTTCGCCCGCAAACGGTCGGCGACGAGACGGGTTGCGTCAGATGCGCCGACCGTCGCTGCCGAAAAGGTGCGCCTTGGCCGGATCGAAGGCGAGGGGGATCGTCTCGCCCGAGCGGATCGGCTGCTGGCCGTCGAGGACGACGGTCGAGGTCTCGCCGTTGGGCATGGCGGCATAGACGACAGTGGAGCCGCCCAGGTGCTCGACGAGCTGGACGCGCGCCGAACCCAGACCGGCCCGGCCATCGCCCGCGCGCAGGTGTTCCGGCCGCACGCCGAAGGTCAGCTCCTCGCCCGCCCGCGCCTCGACCGGCGCCTCCAGCGTCAGCTTGAGGCCCGAGACGTCGATCGTGCGCCGCGAGGGATCGTCCTGCAGCAGGCGCGCCTTCAGGAAGTTCATCTTGGGGCTGCCGATGAAGCCGGCGACGAAGCGGTTGGCGGGCCGGTTGTAGAGGTCGAGCGGACGCCCGGCCTGCATGATGCGACCCTCCTTCAGGACCACGATCTTGTCGGCCATGGTCATCGCCTCGACCTGGTCGTGCGTCACGTAGATCATCGTGTTGCCGAGCGTCTGGTGGAGGCCGGCGATCTCGACGCGCATCTGGACGCGCAGCTCGGCGTCCAGGTTCGAGAGCGGCTCGTCGAACAGGAAGATCTTGGGCTCGCGCACGATGGCGCGTCCGATGGCGACGCGCTGGCGCTGGCCGCCCGAGAGCGCCTTCGGCCGGCGCTGCAGCAGCGGGTTGATCTGCAGGATGTTGGCCGCGCGCTGGACGCGTTCGCGGATCTCGGCCTTCTTGTAGCCTGCCGTCTCGAGCCCGAAGGCAAGGTTCTTATAGACGCTCATGTGCGGGTAGAGCGCGTAGCTCTGGAACACCATGGCGATGCCGCGCTTGGAGGCCGGCACCTCGTTCATGCGTGTCCCGTCGATCCGCAGCTCGCCGCCCGTGATCTCCTCCAACCCCGCGATCATGCGCAGAAGGGTCGATTTTCCGCAGCCCGACGGTCCGACGAACACCGTGAACTCGCCCGGCTCGATCTGGAGGTCGATGCCGTGGATGACCTGCAGCCCGCCGAAGCTCTTCTCCACGCGGTCGAGCGTGATGCTGGTCGCCATGTGTCTCTCCCTCAAGTCCCGTCCGGGCGCCAGCTCGCGTATTTCGGATGGTCGGCTCCCAGCGGCAGCGCCACGTCGCGGCCCGTTCCCGCCGACTCGTAGATCGCGGTCACGAGCTCCAGCGAGCGCCGCGCGTCGAGGCTCGTCACGGGCGGCGGGCCACCGGCGTCCAGCGCGGCGTGGAAGGCCTTCATCTGCCCCTGGAAGCGGCGACCGACCGGCTCCCAGCCCGCCAGCGCGTCCTCGATCCGCCGCGCGGTCTCGTCGTCGGCCGGAAGCACGGTCCAGGGACCGTCGCCCGGCGAATACGCCGTGTGGGCGCTCTCGAAGGTCACGTTCTCGAAGTGGAGGCGCAGGCGGCTGACCTCGTCCACGCTGCCGAGCGTGGCGGTGGCCGAGAGGAGCGCCCCGTTCTCCATCAGCCAGGAGGCCGACACGCAGTCCTCCACCTCGATCGCGTTCACGCGCGTGGCGGTGCGCGCGAAGACGCGGGCGACCGGGCCGAGAAGGAAGGTCGCGAGGTCGTGGATGTGGATGGCGTGGGTCATCAGGACGCCGCCGAGCTCGGTGCGCCAGCGACCGCGCCAGGGATTGTCGTAATACTCGGCGGTGCGCCGCCAGAAGGTCTCGGCGACGCCCGCATAGGGCTTGCCGGCGATGCCCGCCTCGATGATGCGCTTGGCCTGCATCGCCCCGTCGCCGTAGCGATACTGGAAGATCGGCATGAGGCGTCCGCGCGCGCGGGTCTCGGCCTCGATGATCTCGTCCACCTCCTTGAGCGAGCCGACCAGCGGCTTCTCGCAGACGACGTGCTTGCCCGCATTGAGCGCCTTCAGGATCATCTCGCGGTGGAGCGCGGGCGGCGTGCAGATGTCGAGGATGTCGATGTCGGGACGCGCGAGCAGCGCGTCGAAGTCGGCGACGCGCTCCTCGACGCCGAACGCGTCGCCGACCGACCCGAGGCGCGCCGGGTCGAGGTCGCAGAGCGCGGCCACCTCGAACAGCGCGGCGTTGGGCTGGTAGCCCTCCTCGATATGCGAGCGGCCGATGCCGCAGCCGACCACGGCGACCCGGTAGCGCCGGCTCATGCGCGGGCTCCTTCCGCCATCGCTTGCGCCCGAAGCGCCAGCTCCATGGCCTTGAAGCAGCGCGCCTGCGGCATGGCGGTCTCGGTGCGGTCGCGGATGTCGGCGATGAGCTGGCGCCCGTAGGGCAGGGGCTCGGCCGAACAGTCGACATGCCGGACGCCCTTGGCATCCGTCAGGAAGAGGTGGTCCCCGCCGGGGCGCCCCGCGACGTCGACATACTTGCGCAGCTCGATCATGCCTTCGGTGCCGGTGATGAAGAGGCGCCCGTCGCCCCAGACCGGCAGGCCCTCGGGGGTGAACCAGTCGACGCGGATGAAGCCGTTGACGTCGCGCGTCGCCAGGTGCGCGTCGCCCGTGTCCTGCACGCCTGGATGCTCGCGGTGTCCCCGGTTGGCGACGCGCGCCGACAGGATCTCGGCCTCCTCTGCATCGGCGAAGAACAGGAACTGCTCGAACTGGTGCGAGGCGATGTCGACGAGGATGCCCCCGTAGCGCTCGCGCTGGAAGAACCAGCCGGGGCGGCCGGCGGGGCGCATGCGGTGCGGCCCGAAGCCGGCGGTGGAGACGACCTGTCCTATCGCGCCCGCGCGCACGAGCTCGCCCGCCTTGACGGTCGCGCGGTTCTCGAAGTGCTCGGAATACAGGATCGACAGGATGCGGCCGGTCTCGCGCTGCGTCCGGCGCAGCGTTTCCAGCTGGTCCATCGTGGTCATGCCCGGCTTGTCGAGCATCACGTCCTTGCCGGCCCGCATCGCGCTCTCGGCGATCGCGGCGCGGTCGGCCGGCACGGCGGCACTCACCACGAGGTCGATCGAGGGGTCGTCCAGGATCCAGCGCGGGTCGTCCACCCTCCGTGCCTGCCCGTAGCGCGCGGCGAACGGGGCGGCGAGGTCGTCCTCGGCAGCGCAAAAGCCCGCGAACTCGGCGCCCTCGGCCAGGAGGCAGCCGACCTGTCCGTTGATGTGGTCGTGGTTGATGCCGATCACGGCGAAGCGGATGGTCATGGCGGTCCCGTGGCTCAGCGCTTCATGCCGGTGGTGGCGATGCCCTCGATCAAGAGGCGCTGGAAGAAGAGAAAGAACAGGAAGACGGGGATGAGCGACAGGTTGGACATGGCGAAGAGCGACGACCAGTCCGAAGCGCCGGTCGAGTCCACGAAGGAGCGCAGGCCCAGCTGCACCGTGTAGGTGTCGATGTCGTTGAGGTAGATCAGCGGCCCGAAGAAATCGTCCCAAGTCCAGATGAAGGAGAAGATCGCGGCGGTGGCGAGAACGGGCAGCGACAGCGGCAGCATGATGCGCCAGTAGATCCGCCAGGGCGAGCAGCCGTCCATGATCGCCGCCTCATCCAGCTCGCGCGGGATGCCGCGGAAGAACTGCACCATCAGGAAGATGAAGAACGCATCGGTCGCCAGGTACTTCGGCACGATGAGCGGCAGCGCCGTGTTCACCCAGCCCATCTCCAGGAACATGATGTACTGGGGAATCAGGACGACGTGGTAGGGCAGCATCAACGTGCCCAGCATCAGCGCGAACCAGAAGTCTCGGCCCGCAAAGCGCAGCCGCGCGAACGCAAAGGCGGCGAGCGAGCAGCCCACCACGTTGCCGAGCGTGGCGAAGACCGAGATCACGAGCGAGTTCCAGAAGAACCGGCCGAAGCTCACCTGCAGCCCGGTCCAGCCGCGCACGTAGGACGAGACGTCCACCGCCGAGGGGATGAGCGAGGTGGTGCCGAAGAGTTCGTCCGCCGGGCGCACCGAGCCCGACACCATCCACAGGATGGGATAGAGCATCAGGAGCGAGGCGGCGATCAGCGCCGCGTGGATCAGAACCGACTGGAGCGCCAAGCGGCGGCGGACGGGCTTGGGCGGAGGCAGGGCACGGAGCGGGGCGGCGTCAGTCGTCATAGTGCACCCAGTAGCGAGCCGACAGGAACGAGAAGGCCGTGAACAGGGCGACGATCAGGACGAGGATCCAGGCCAGCGCCGAGGCGTAGCCCATCCGCAGGAAGCCGAAGGCCTCCTGGTAGAGGTAGAGCGTGTAGAAGAGCGTCGAGTTGATCGGCCCGCCCGTGCCTTCCGAGATCACGAAGGCCGGCGTGAAGGCCTTGAACGCGTCGATCGTCTGGATCACCGCGTTGAAGAAGATCACGGGCGTCAGGAGCGGCAGCGTGATGCGGAAGAACTGTCGCGTCTTGGAGGCGCCGTCGATCTCGGCCGCCTCGTACATGTCGGCGGGGATCTGGCGAAGCCCGGCGAGGAAGATGATCATGGGCGAGCCGAACTGCCAGACAGCCAGCACGACCAGCGTGTAGAGGGCGTAGTCGGGGTTCGAGACCCAGCTTGGCCCCTCGATGCCGAAGAGTTTCCAGAGCGCGAGGTTCACGAGCCCGTCGGAGGCGAAGAGCTGGCGCCACAGCACGGCGATGGCGACCGAAGAGCCGAGCAGCGAGGGCAGGTAGAAGATCGCGCGGTAGACCGTGAGGCCCTTGAGGCCCCGGTTGAAGGCCATCGCGACGAGCAGCGCGAAAACGAGCTTCAGCGGCACCGACAGCGCGACGTAGAGGAAGGTCACCTGCATTGCGGCCGCGAACTTCGGGTCGGCGGTCGCGATACGCACGTAGTTCGCAGCACCCACCCAGTTGGGCGAGCGGATGAGGTCGTAGTCGGTGAAGGAGAGGTAGAGCGAGGCCAGCGCCGGACCGAGCGTCAGGCCAAAGAAGCCGACGAGCCAAGGCAGAAGAAAGAGATAGGCCGCCCCGTTGCCCGAGAGCCGGCGGGCCCGCGCGCTGACGGACGCCGGCGCACGGGGCACGGATGCGCTCGGCAGGCCGGCTTCCCCGGTCTGGACGCTCACCGCTCAGCCCCGCTGGAGGATGGCGTTCGCTTCGTTGACGAGAGCCTCGCCGGCCGCCTCCGGCGCCGTCCGCTCGAAGCCGACCTCCTCGTTGAGCCGCTTGAGCACGAAGGCGAGTTCGCCCGCGCCCGGCGGCGGCGAGGGCGGAAGCGGGCCCGCCTCCGGCGTGATCAGCGCGATATAGTCCACCATCGCGCGGTCGGTCTCGCTGAGGCTCGGCGTCAGGACGGCGCGCATGGACTCGGAGGCCGGCACGCCGCGCTCGACGCCGAGCGCCTTCACGCCCTCGGGGTTGGCCACCAGGAAGTTGGCGAAGGCCAGCGCCGGATCCTTGGGCGCGTTGGCCGAAAGGCTGATCAGCATCGATGGCTTGAGGTAGTGGCCGGACGGCGCTTCGGCCGACAGGCGCGGATAGGGACCGAGCGTCAGCTTCGCCTTATTGAGCTTCTGGTAGCCCACGAACTGGTTGGAGTGCATGAAGGCGGTGGCCGCCTTGCCGGTGGTGAGCGCGTTGGACTCGATGTTGAGCTGGTCGAGCGCCTGGACGTCGGCGGGCACGCAGGCCTTGGCCTCGCGCAGGTCGGCCCACAACTGGAACCAGGCCGCGGCGTCGGCCGCGTCGTAGCCGAGCTTGGCATCGTTCGTGTAGAGCGCCTTGCCGCGCTGGCGCAGCCACAGCTCTAAGGCCGGCTCCGTGCCGCCACCGTCGGCCAGCGCGAAGACGCCGGGTCGAGCGCGGTTGGCGGCAAAGCGCTTGGCGCTCTCGGTGATCTGGTCCCACGTTTGGCCGGGGGCGGGCGGCTCAGCCTTGGCATCCTCCCACATCTTGGCGTTGAAGCAGATCGAGGAGGAGTTGACCCCGAGGTTCACGCCGTAGAGCTTGCCGTCGACACGGCCCGAGTCGATGTTGGCCTGGCCGAAGTCGTTGATCGCCAGCGCGCCGCCGACCGCCTCATCCAGCGGCATCAGGGCGCCGCGCCGCGCGTATTCGAAGATGTAGCGGTAGTCCATCTGGATGAGGTCGGGCGCGTTGCGGCCCGCGACCTGCGTGGCGAGGCGCGGCCAGTAGTCCGACCAGCCGGCGAACTCGCCGACGATCTGCGTGCCCGGCGCGACGCTCTTGTAGGCGCCGATCGCGACCTGCGTGCGGTCGGCGCGCTCCTGACTGCCCCACCACAGGAAGCGCAGGCGGCTGTCCTGCGCGAGCGCGCGGCCTCCACCCAGCGCAAGGAGCGAGAGCGAAGCCGCACCGCCCTGCAGGAGGGCACGCCGCGTCACGGACTGGATCATCGCATTCCTCCCTTGGCGGCCCCGCTTTGCGGGGCACGGCGCACCGGTTTTCGTTGGTTGCGCACCGGCTTTGTTGCCGGCTTATAACTGATTGGTTACAAGGGTGCGCATCGATCCAAGGCGATGTCAAGCAGGAGGGCGCCGGTTGGGCGACGTCGATCAAGCCGAAACGAAATTCGACCACAAGCCGCCCGCCGCCTCGCGCGCGCAGCGCCTCGCGCGCAATCCGGAGAAGACCCGCGCCGCGATCCTGGAGGCGGCACGGCGCGAGATCGCCGAGAAGGGGCTGGCGGGCGCGCGCGTCGATGTCGTGGCGCGCCGCGCGGCGACCAACAAGCGGATGATCTACCACTACTTCGGCGACAAGGACGGGCTCTACCTCGCCGTTCTGGAGGAGACCTACCGGCATATCCGCCAGGCCGAGCGACGGCTGGACCTCGCGCGCCGCGAGCCCGAGGAGGGCCTGCGCGAACTGGCGCTCTTCACGTGGCACTACTACCTCGACCACCCGGAATTCCTGAGCATCCTTTCGACGGAAAATCTCAATCACGCCCGCTATCTCCGGCAGGCGCCAGGCATCGCGGAGATGCACTCGAACTTCATCTCGGAACTGGCGGGCGTCCTGGCGCGCGGGGCCGAGCGCGGCGTCTTCAAGCCGGACCTCGACCCGGTCACGGTCTACATGACCATCGCCTCGCTCTCATGGTTCCACCGCTCCAACCGCTACACGCTGTCCGCCATCTTCCGGCGCGACCTGCAGGCCAGGGGCGAGCTCGACCGGTGGGGCGACCATATCGTGGCGACCGTGCTCGCCTCGGTTCGCGCCTGACAAACATGTCCGATCGACATCGTAAGGCCGGTTGACAAGACGCCCGCCTGCGCCCAACAAATAACCAAACGGTTACAAGTTCGACGTCGGATCCCGGCGATCGATCGCCAGGGAGGATCAGCGATGAAGCGCATCGGCGTCATCATGCACGGCATCACGGGCCGCATGGGCTACAACCAGCATCTGGTGCGCTCGGTGCTCGCGATCCGCGACCAGGGCGGCGTCCAGCTATCCACCGGCGAGCGCGTCTCGCTCGATCCCATCCTGGTCGGCCGCAACGGTGCGAAGATCGAGGAGATCGCGCGCCGCCACGGCGTCGAGCGCTGGACCACCGACGTCGACGCCGCGCTCCGCAACCCCGACGACACGCTGTTCTTCGACGCCGGCACGACGCAGATGCGCGCCGGCCTCATCGCCAAGGCGATCGAGGCGGGCAAGGACGTCTACTGCGAGAAGCCCATCGCCGACACGATGGAGGAGGCGCTCGCCGTGGCCGAGCTCGCCGAGCGTTCCGGCGTGCGCCACGGCGTGGTGCAGGACAAGCTCTTCCTGCCGGGCCTGCGCAAGCTCGCCATGCTGCGCGACGCCGGCTTCTTCGGGCAGATCCTGTCGGTGCGCGGCGAGTTCGGCTACTGGGTCTTCGAGGGCGACCTCCAGCCCGCCCAGCGGCCGTCCTGGAACTACCGCGCCAAGGACGGCGGCGGCATCATCCTCGACATGCTCTGCCACTGGCGCTACGTGCTCGACAACCTCTTCGGCGAGGTGCGCGCCGTCTCCTGCCTGGGCGCGACGCACATCCCGAGCCGCACCGACGAGCGCGGCCAGCGCTACCAGGCGGACGCCGACGACGCGGCCTATGCGACCTTCGAGCTGGAAGGCGGTGTGATCGCCCAGATCAACTCATCCTGGACCGTGCGCGTGCGCCGCGACGACCTCGTGACCTTCCAGGTCGACGGCACGCACGGCTCGGCGGTGGCGGGGCTCACGAAGTGCTGGACCCAGCATCGCGTCAACACGCCCAAGCCCGTCTGGAATCCCGACCAGCCGCAGACGATCGACTTCTACCGGACCTGGGACGAGGTGCCCGATACGGTCAGCTACGACAACGGTTTCAAGGCGCAGTGGGAGATGTTCGTGCGCCACTTGGCGGAAGGGGCGCCCTGGTCCTACGGCTTGATGGAAGGCGTGAAGGGCGTCCAGCTCGCCGAGCTGGGCCTTCGGTCCTGGCGCGAGCGGCGCTGGCTCGACGTGCCCTCGCTCGCCCGTCGGCAGATGGCGGCCTGAGGGGCGCTCCCGTGACCGAGATCCGCCTTCCCACCGACGCGGGACGCGTCGAGCCCTACCGTCTCGCCGGCACGCCTGTTCCGCTCGAGCGCCGCAGCGCCGCGGACTTCAACCGCGTCGCCTATGCCGCCGCCCACGTCGTCGCCGATCCGCTCGCGCCCTCCGACCCCTGGCTCGAGCCGGCGATCGACTGGGAGGCGACGCTGCGATTCCGCCACCGGCTCTGGGACCTCGGCCTCGGCGTCGCCGAGGCGATGGACACGGCCCAGCGTGGCATGGGTCTGTCCTGGCCGGACGCGCAGGAGCTGATCCGCCGCTCGCTCAAGGAGGCGCGCTCGCGCGACGATGCCCTGATCGCCTGCGGGGCCGGCACCGACCATCTGGCGCCCGATCCCGCGCTGTCGCCGGGCGACATCGCGGCCGCCTACGAGGCGCAGACCGGCTTCGTGGAAGGCGAGGGCGGGCGCGTCATCCTGATGGCGAGCCGGGCGCTCGCGGCCGCCGCGCGGAGCCCCGACGACTACCTCGAGGTCTATGGCCGCGTTCTCTCCGGCGTGCGAAGCCCCGTCATCATCCATTGGCTCGGCGAGATGTTCGATCCCGCGCTGGAGGGGTACTGGGGCTCGCGCGACCATGGCCGAGCCATGGACACGTGCCTCGCGATGATCGAGGCGAACGCGGCGAAGATCGACGGCATCAAGATCTCGCTCCTGTCGAAGGACAAGGAGATCGCCATGCGCCGCCGGCTGCCGGCGGGCGTGCGCATGTATACGGGCGACGACTTCAACTATGCCGAGCTCATCGCGGGCGACGAGGAGGGCCATTCCGACGCCCTGCTCGGCATCTTCGACGCCATCGCGCCCGCCGCCTCGCAGGCGCTGGCCAGCCTCAGCCGCGGCTCTCTCAACGAGTTTCACGACACGCTGGAGCCGACGGTCGCCCTGTCGCGCCACATCTTCCGCGCGCCCACCCGCTTCTACAAGACGGGCGTCGTCTTCCTGGCCTGGCTGAACGGGCTGCAGAGCCACTTCACCATGGTGGGCGGGCAGGAGAGCGCGCGCTCGACGCTGCACTTTTCGGAGCTCTTCCGCCTCGCCGACCGGGCGGGCGCGCTCGCCGAGCCCGATCTCGCCGCGCGGCGCATGGGCCGCTTTCTCGAGCTGCGGGGCGTCGCATGAGCGTCGAGGGGCTGTCCATCAACTTCGCGACCCTGCGCCAGGGCGGCAGCTTCGGCGCGATCGTCGACGCGTGCCTTGCGGAGGGCGTCACCGCCATCTCGCCCTGGCGCGAATATGTCGGTGACCTGGCGGAGGCCACGCGCATCGTCGCGCTCAACGGGCTGCGCGTCACCGGCCACTGCCGGGGCGGCTTCTTTCCCGCCGCCGATGCTCAGGGTCGGCTTGCCGCGCTCGAGGCGAACCGGCGCGCCGTGGACGAGGCGGCCGCGCTCGGCGCCGCGTGCCTCGTGATGGTGGTGGGCGGCCTGCCGCCGGGCTCGCGCGATCTGCCGGGCGCGCGCGCCATGGTCGCGGACGGCATGGCCGAGCTTCTGCCCTATGCGCGCGCTGCCGGCGTGCCGCTGGCGATCGAGCCGCTCCACCCCACCTACGCGGCGGACCGCGCCTGCATCAACACGCTCAAGCAGTCGCTCGACCTGTGCGACGAGCTCGGGAGCGGCGTCGGCGTCGCGATCGACGTCTACCATGTCTGGTGGGACCCCGAGCTGGAAGCGCAGATCGAGCGGGCGGGCCGGGGCGGGCGCATTCTCGCCCACCATGTCTGCGACTGGCTGGTGCCCACCACGGACCCGCTCAACGACCGCGGCATGATGGGCGACGGGGTGATCGACCTCAGGCGCTTCCGCGCCCTGATCGAGACGGCGGGCTTCCATGGACCGCAGGAGGTCGAGATCTTCTCGACGCGATGGGGCACGCGGCCGATCGGCGAGGTGGTGCGCACCTGCGTCGAGCGTTACCGGACGGTTTGCTGAGAGGGCGCAAGGGCATGGACATGGGCAGGAAGCGCACGCGCTACGCGCTGGTCGGCACGGGCAATCGCGGCACCACCATGTGGGGACGCGAGCTCCTCGACGGGTGGAGCGAGTTCGTGGAACTCGTCGGCATCTGCGACCTGAACCTCATGCGCGCCGAGCGGGCGCGCGCGATGATCGGGTCGGATGCGCCGCTCTACGACGATGTCGACCGCATGCTCTCGGAGCTGCGGCCCGAGCTCGTGATCGTCTGCACGCCCGACGACACGCACGACGATATCGTGGTGCGCGCACTGGAGGCGGGAGCCGACGTCATCTCCGAGAAGCCCATGGCGACGACGCGCGAGAAGGTCGCGCGCATCCGCGAGGCGGAGCAGCGCACCGGCCGGCGCGTCGACGTCTCCTTCAACTACCGCTTCTCGCCGACCGCCGCGCGCATCAAGGAGCTGATCGAGGAGGGCGCGATCGGCGAGGTCACCTCGGTGGACTTCCACTGGTACCTCGATAACCGGCACGGGGCCGACTACTTCCGGCGCTGGCACGCCTTCACGCGCCATTCGGGCTCGCTCTTCGTCCACAAGGCGACCCACCATTTCGACCTTCTGAACTGGTACCTCGACTCCGATCCGGCCGAGGTGAAGGGCTTCGGCCAGCTTCTCCATTACGGCCGCAACGGCCCGTTCCGGGGCGAGCGCTGCCGCACCTGCCCGCACAAGGACGCGTGCGACTACTACATGGACCTTGCCGCCGACCCGTTCCTCGACACGCTCTATGAAGACCCGTCGAGCGTCGACGGCTACCATCGCGACGCCTGCGTCTTCCGCGAGGATATCGACATCCCCGACACGATGACCGCGGCGATCCGCTACGCCAGCGGCGTCCAGGTCTCCTACTCACTCAACACCTACATGCCGATCGAGGGCCACCATATCGCCTTCAACGGCCATCGCGGCCGCATCGAGATGCGGCAGTACGAGAAGCAGCCCTGGAGCGAGCCGCCGGCCGACGAGATCCTGCTCGTCAAGAGCTTCGGCGGCGGGGTGGAGCGCATCTGGGTGCCGCATGAGCCCGGCGGGCACTACGGCGGCGACAACCGCATGCGCGACATGATCTTCCGCCCCGGCTCCAACGACCGCCTCCGCCAGCGCGCGGGCTCGCGCGCGGGCGCCATGTCCGTGCTCTGCGGCCTCGCGGCGCTCCAGAGCTCGCGCGAGGGGGATACGGTGCGGATCGAGCCTCTCTCGCCGGAGATCGTACGCTAGCCCGCCTGCGAGGCACGAACAGGACATGTGCAGGGTCCGGCGCGCGACCGCTCCGCCGACCGCTTCGTCACGCACGAGCCGTGCCGTCGCGGCAGCGGATCCCCGATCGGTGGTTGCGACCTAGTTGTGGGGCATCGCACATCCGAACTGGGACCTTGCATCATGCGCAGCCTCGTCTTCGACCGTTTCGGCGACCCCGCCGAGGTGTTGAGCCTGTCCGAGCGCGAACCGCCGGCTCCCGGGCCGGGCGAGGCGCGGCTGCGCATGGTCCTGTCCCCGATCCACAACCACGACCTGATGACGATCGCGGGGACCTACGGTCACAAGCCGCCGCTTCCGGCGGTCGGGGGCACCGAGGCGCTCGGCATCGTGGAGGCGCTCGGCGACGGCGTGGATCACCTTCGGGTCGGCCAACGCGTCACCGGCGGCGCGCGCCAGACCTGGGCGGACCGCTATCTGGTGGATGCCCGGCAGGCGCGCCCCGTGCCGGATGCGATCGCCGACGAGACCGCCTGCCAGCTCATCGCGATGCCGCTCAGCGCCCGGATGCTGCTGGCGACACTGGGGCTCGGGCGCGGCGACTGGCTGGTTCAGAACAGCGCCAACGGCGCGGTGGGACGTCTCGTGTCGCGCTTCGCCGCAGAGCAGGGCATCAACGTTCTCGGTCTCGTTCGCCGCGATGCCGCGGTCGATGAGCTGGCCGCCGTCGGCATCACCCGTGTCGTGTCGACCGAGTAGCCCGACTGGGATACCCGCGCCCGCGATCTGATCGGCGACGGCCGGGTCCGCGCGGGACTGGACTCGATCGGTGGCGACGGCCCGGCGCAACTGGCGCGGCTGGTCGCGGAGGGCGGCGAGATCGTCATCTTCGGCGCGCTGAGCGGAGAACCGATCCGCCTCGATCCATCGGTCGCGATCTTTCAGCAGATCACGGTGCGCGGCTTCTGGGCCGCCCAGTCGGGCTTGTCGCCGGAGACGATCGGCGGTCTCCTGGAGGAACTCGTCGCCGAGGCGTCAGAGGGCCGGCTCACGCTTCCGGTCGAGGCCATCATCCCGCTCGATCGCTACGCCGACGCCCTCGCGGCCACCCGCAGGCCCGGACGCAAGGGAAAGGTTCTCCTGCAAGGCCGGTGACGCATCGGCGCAGCCGGGATCCCGATCGGCTTGGGAACGCACCGCCCGTCAGGCTGCCGGCTCGTAGCGGCCGTCGGTTCGGCGTGCGAGGCGCGGCGAGCGCAGCGCGGCGACCACCCGCAGGCCGGGCGCCACGCTTTCCAGGACGTCGCGCCAGAGCTCGCCCTGCAGCATGGCCGCCCCGACCGCGACCGGCCGGCAGCCCGCCGCCTCCAGAAGGCGCAGGGCCGAGCCGATCGAGGCACCGGTGCTGAGGACGTCGTCGATCAGGAGGACGCGCCGGCCCTCGATCAGCGGCAGCATACGCGGGTCGAGGTAGAGCGTCTTGCCGGCGCCGGGGCTGGTGATCGAGCGCAGCGGCTGGCTGAGCTTCTCGTCGTACCAGAACTTGCGCGAGGTCCCGAGCGCCACCATCCGCGCGTGGCCGAGCCGGCGCGCGACCCCGTTCGCCAGCGGGAGGCCGAGCGTCGGAACGCCCACCACGACCTCGGGCGCAAGAGGCCTTGCAAGGTCGGCCACCGCGTCCGCCAGCGCGTCCTCGACCGCGAAGCTCGCCTGGTTCACGATCAGCGAGGCGACCGCCCTGGAGCCGTCGCCCGGCAGCACGCGGATCGGCAGGAGGATTTGCCGCCCGTCGGGAAGGCTTGCGGGATAGGCGCCGCGATGGCCGCTGGACGGCGCGGCCTCGAACGTGCCGGGCGGGTGGAGTTCCTGCCAGAATTCATGCGGATCGGGAATGGATGGCGGTGCGGACAGGGCTTGCTCTCCGGCTGGGGAACGGCTGCAAGGAATTAGCGAACAGGCGCGGAAGGAACCAGTCATGATGGACGGCGGCGACCGGGACGGCTTCGAGATCGAGGCGATGACCGCGCTCCGGCGCGATCTCCATGCCCATCCCGAGCTCGGCTTCGAGGAACATCGCACGAGTGCGATCGTCGCGGCGCAGCTGGAGGAGGCGGGGATCACGGTGACGCGCGGCCTCGGGCGGACCGGCCTCGTCGGCACCCTGCAGGCGGGCGAGGGGACGCGGGCCATCATGCTGCGAGCCGACATGGACGCGCTCGCCATGCCCGAGGTCGGCACGCCGCCCTGGCGTTCCACCGCCGAGAACCGCATGCATGCCTGCGGCCACGACGGGCATACCGCGATGCTGCTTGCGGCCGCCCGGCATCTCGCCCGAACGCGCCGCTTCTCCGGCACGGTGCACTTCGTGTTCCAGCCCGCCGAAGAGGGACGGGGCGGCGCCAAGGCGATGGTCGAGGATGGCTTGTTCAAGCGCTTTCCCGTGGCGCGCGCCTTTGGCCTTCACAACATGCCGGGTCTGGAGACCGACGAGATGGCGGTGGTGGCCGGGCCGCAGCTCGCCTCCTCCGACAGCTGGACCGTCACCTTCCGGGGCGTCGGCACGCATGGCGCCAAGCCCCATCTCGGGCGCGACGCGGTGACGGCGGCCGCGCAGTTCCTTAGTGCCCTTCACACGATCGTCGCGCGCCGCGTCGACCCGCTCCAGCCGGCCGTGGTCAGCGCCTGCGCGCTGGAGGCGGGAAACTTCGCGGCGCTCAACGTCATTCCCGACGAGGTGCGGATCGGGGGAACGGCGCGCGCCTACGAGGCCGGGGTTCGCGACCAGCTGGAGGCCGAGATCGGTCAACTGGCGCAGGGCGTGGCCATGACCTTCGGCATTGCGGCCGACTACCGATTCATCCGCCGCATCCCGCCCGTGGTGAACGAGCCCGAGGCGACGGCATCGGCGCTGGAAGCCGCCAGGGCTGCGACCGGCGGACGCGTGCGCACCGCGTTCCCGCCGTCCACCGCCGGCGACGATTTCGCCTTCTTCGGCCGCGTTCCCGCAGCCTACGTCTGGCTCGGCAACGGCCCGGCGGTGGACGGGGCACTGCACCACAACTCGGCCTACGACTTCAACGACGCGGCGCTCCTCACCGGTGCGCGCTTCTGGACCGCGCTGGTGGAGCGCGAGCTGCCGGCCTAGCGAAGGCTCTGCACGAAGAGGGCGAGCGCCGCCTCGCCGTCCGCACCGAGCGCGACGTTGGCGGGTGCTCCGGTCGGATCGACGTGGAGGCGACCGGCCTCGGGCCCGTCCGAACGATCCACGCGCAGATGCAGCGTTTCCGCCGGAAACAGGTCGGGGCGCAGCAGCTGAAGCGGGACGCAGGGGTCGTGCAACGGGCGGCTTTCGCGCGTCGCCGCATCGCGAAAGTAGGCCTCCACGATCTCGCCGGCCTTGCGGGCCAGCGGCGAGGACAGCGCCAGGAGATCGCGCACCGTGTCGCGCGAGGCCCGCACGCGGCGCGTGGCGTCGAGCGGCACGAGCGTCAGGTCGAGACCGGCGCGCAGCACCGCGTCGGCGGCCTCCGGGTCGTAGGCGAGGTTGAACTCCGACATCGGACCGACATTGCCGGGTTCGCGGATCGTCCCGCCCATGGCGACGACCCGTCCGATGCGTCGCGCGGCGTCGGGTGCCTCTTCGAGCAGACGTGCGAGGTTGGTGAGCGGCCCGAGGCAGAGAAGGTCGATCGTGCCCGCCGCCTCGGTGCGCAGCGTTTCGGCCAGGAAACGGGCGGCCGATCCCGTGCGCGCAGGAACGGGGGCCGGCAGCGCGACGCCCCCGAGCCCGTCCGCGCCGTGGATCGCCGCCTCGTCGATGCCCGCCCGCACCGAGGGTGCGGCGGCGCCGGCATGGAGCGGCACGTCGTGCCGGCCGGCCAGCGCCAGAAGCGCCCCGGCATTGGCCGAGGTGCGCTCGAGGCCGATATTGCCGGCAAGCGTGGTGACGCCGCGCAGCGCGAAGCCGGGATGGGCCAGCACCAGAAGGATCGCCAGCGCATCGTCGAGGCCGGGGTCGGTGTCGACGAGGACCGGACGGGGGGTCACGGCGCAGTCCCCTCGTCGATGCGCCGCATCTCGGCCCCGAAGGCGAGGGCGATCTGCCGCGCGTCGGCGACGGCCTTCGCCTCGTCCACCGTTTCCACCACGCGGTCGCGCATCAGCCAGCGGCCCGCGACCATGGTCGCGCGGATGTCGGCCGGCGTGGCTGCGAAGACCAGCGCGGCGTGCGTGTCGTAGATCGGCTGGAGGCGCGCGGCCGAGAGGTCGACCCGTAGGAGGTCGGCCTGTTTGCCCGGCTCCAGCGAGCCGATCCTCGCCTCCAGTCCGAGCGCGCGGGCGCCCTCGACGGTGGCCATGCGAACGACGTCGCGGGCCGGCAGCGGCCGGCGCGAGCCCGCCAGAAGCTTGGCGAACATCGAGACGGGCGCGAGCTGTGCGAAGAGATCGAGCGTGTTGCCGCTCATCGGTCCGTCCGTGCCGATGCCGACCGGGATGCCGGCGGCGCGCAGTCGCTCCACCGGCGCGATGCCGCGCCCCGCCTTGCCGTTGGAGCGCGGGTTGGTGGCCGCGCGCACGCCGTTCTCGGCCAGGAGCGCGACGTCGCGCTCGTCCACATGGATGACGTGGGCGCCGAGGAGGTTGGCCCGGAGCACGCCGGTCGGCGCAATCGCCCGGACCGGCGTGGCGTCGTGGTTCTCGCGCGCCCAGCGCACTTCGAGATCGCTCTCGGCCAGATGCATCTGGACGGGCAGCGCCGGATGGTCGGCGCTCCACCGCACGACGCGCTCCAGGGTCGCAAGCCCTGTGGAGTAGGGCGCGTGGGGGGCGAGCGAGGGGGTGACGAGCGGATGCTCTTCGAACTCGGCGACGAGGTCGGCGACGCGCCGCCAGCCCGCCTCCATGTCGGCATGGTCGGGGGCGGCGAAGTCGGCGATGGTCTGCCCCACCACGCCGCGAAGGCCGGCGTGGGCGAGGACGCGTCCGACCTGCGTCTCGAAATAGTACATGTCGGCGAGCGTTGTGACGCCGCCCCGAATGCTCTCGGCCGCCGCCAGCGCCGTTCCCGCGCGCACCACCTCGGCGGTCACGAAGCGGCGCTCCAGGGGCAGGATGTAGCGGTAGAGTCGGTCGTCGATGTCCTCGGCCAGACCCCGGAACAGGGTCATGGCGAGATGGGCATGGGCGTTGACGAAGCCCGGCATGACGAGATCGCCCGCGCAGTCGACGCGCTCGGCCTCCGTCCGCGGCGGCGCCTCGCCGGACCCGAGCGCGCGGATCGTGTCGCCCTCGACCAGCAGCCAGCCGCGCTCGATCTCGCGGCCCGCCGCATCCATCGTGAGGATGCGGGCATCGTGAAGGAGCGTTGTGCTCACGCGCTCGCCGGCAGGATGGCGCACTGCTCGAGACGCGGCACGAGGCGGGCGCGGGTGCCGGGTTCGAGCGGACGGTCGAGCGCGCCGTTCGCGAGCAGCGGCCCGGCCGCCGTGCCGCACTGGTACTGGTAGGCGCGGCCAAGATACGTGCGCAGCCCGAGATCGGCGGGCAGGCCCTCGCCCTCGCCGGTCTCGACGCCGAGCCCTTCGGGGCGGGTGGCGAGCACGAAGCGGTCCGGGATCGCGCCTAGGCGCTCGGGGTCGAGACGAAGCGTGCCGCCGTCGGCGGTGCGGGCCACGACGTCGCGCTCGCGTCGCTCGTGAACCGTCATGGGCACGAGGTTCTCGAAGCCGACGAAGCGGGCGACGAAGCTGTCCACCGGCCGGCTGTAGAGCACCTCCGGCCGGTCGAGCTGGAGGATGCGCCCGTCGCGCATGATGGCCACGCGATCCGAAATCGAGAAGGCCTCCTCCTGGTCGTGCGTGACGTAGAGGGCCGTGGTGCCGTTGGCGCGCTGCAGGGCGCGGATCTCGACGCGCATGTCGACACGCAGCTTGGCATCGAGGTTGGAGAGTGGCTCGTCGAACATCAGGAGCGGCGGCTCGATCACGAGCGCGCGGGCGAGCGCGACGCGCTGCTTCTGACCGCCCGACAAGGCGGCCGGCATCCGGCCGGCAAAGGCGGAAAGGCCGACGCGCTCCAGCATGGCCGATGTGCGCCGCTCTCGCTCCGCCTTGTCGACGCCGCGCTGCTTCAGGCCGTAGCTGACGTTGGAGGCGACGTCGAGATGGGGAAACAGGGCGTAGTTCTGGAACACGAGGCCGATGTCGCGCCGGTGCGCGGGCAGGCGCGTGAGGTCGCGCGCACCCAGCCGGATCTCGCCGGCGCTCGGCTCGAGGAAGCCCGCGACGAGACGCAGCGTCGTGGTCTTGCCGCAGCCCGAGGCGCCGAGCAGCGAGACGAGCTCGCCCTCGGCCACCTCCAGCGAGAGGTCCTTGAGGACGGTGGTCGCGCCGTAGCGCGCCGAGACGTTCCGGATGGACAGCGGCTGAGCCAAGACGAAAACCCTTACTTGGCGAGGACGGTGAGGCCGAGCGTGCGCTCCACCACGGCCATGACGGCGACGGTGAGCGCCATCAGCAGAACCGAGACCGAGGCGATCGTCGGGTCGAAGAACTGCTCGACATGGGCAAGGATCTGGATCGGCAGGGTGGAGATGCCCGGCCCCGTCAGGAAGATCGAGATCGACACGTCGTTGATCGAGGTGATGAAGGCGAGGATGAAGGCCGCCATGACGGCGGGCCGCACGTTCGGCAGGACGATCGTTCCGAAGGCCTTCAGCGGCGGCGTGCCGAGGCTGATCGCCGCCTCCTCGATCGCGAAGTCGAAGGACGCAAGGCTCGCCCCCACGATCCTCACGATATAGGGCAGGACGAGCAGCGTGTGCCCCAGAAGCAGCGACAGGAAGATCGGCGCTTCCAGCCCCACCGCGAGGCTGCGCAGGAGGGAGAAGCCGAGCACGAGCTCGGGGACGAGCACCGGCAGGACGAAGAGCGTCGAGAGCCACGAGGGCAGGGCGATACGGTAGCGGTTCATCGCATAGGCCGCCGGCACGCCGATCAGGAGCGCCAGGGCGGTCGCGAGAAACGCGATCTGCAGGCTGGTGACGATCGTGCGCCGGAAGGCCGCGATCGCGAAGATGTTCTCGAACCAGCGCAGGGAGAGGCCCTGCGGCGGGAAGGTGAGGTAGGTGGTGTCGCTGAGCGAGGCGCCCACCACAATGACCAGGGGCCCGAGCAGGAACAGGAAGACCAGCGCCGTGAAGACGGCGAGAACCGGGTGGACGCGGCGGGTCATCGGCTCACACCGCCGCCGGATTAAGGCGCCGGGCCAGGCGCGTCATCAGGAGAACGGCGAGAAGCGTAATCACCAGCATGATCGCCGCGATGGTCGAGGCCGCGGTCCAGTCGAAGCGCACCATGGCCTGCTGGTACATCAGCGTTCCCATCATCATCTGCTGCTCGCCGCCGAGCAGCTGCGGCGTCGCGTAGGCGGTGAAGGAGCCTGTGAAGACGAGAACGGCGCCGACGATGAGGCCCGGCACGGCGAGCGGCAGCGTGACCCCGAAGAAGGTCGAGAGCGGCGTGGCGCCGAGCGAGGCGGAAGCCTGCACGACGTCGTCGGGGATCTGCTCGAAGACGCCCACCATGGTGAGGATCATCAGCGGCACGAAGAGGTAGACCATCGCCGCGATCACCGACCCTTGCGTGTAGAGAAGGCTGAGCGGACGCTCCAGGAGGCCGAGGCGCAGGAGCGTGTCGTTCAGGATGCCGTTCTTGCCGAGGATGATGAGCCAGGCGAACGAGCGCACGACGACGCCGGTGAGCAGCGGAAACACCGCTGCCACCACCAGCGCCGACTTCAGCCAGGGCGGGCAGCGCGACACGGCATAGGCGG
This sequence comes from Aureimonas jatrophae, assembly GCF_900104035.1. Classification (GTDB taxonomy): domain Bacteria; phylum Pseudomonadota; class Alphaproteobacteria; order Rhizobiales; family Rhizobiaceae; genus Aureimonas; species Aureimonas jatrophae. The sequence goes on from NZ_FNIT01000002.1 coordinate 408,305, forward strand.
CGAGGAAGCCGATCACGAGCGAGATCAGCGTGGTGATGCCGGCCACCTGCAGCGTGCGCCACACGACCCGCCGCCGGTAGCCGCTCGAGAAGAAGGCGAGGTAGGGCGCGAGCGGCCCGTCCGGCCCCGTCAGCGTCGCAAGGAGCGTCAGGAGCACCGGGACGACGAGGATCGCGACCAGAAACAGGGTTCCGGGCGAGGCGAGAAGCCAGCCGCTGAAGCGCTTCATGGAATGGGTCTCAGCCGCCGAAGATCTCGTTCCAGCGGTCGATCCAGTCGTTCTTGGCCGCGTTCAGCTTGGCGTAGTCCAGCACCTGGAGCTTCGCGACGACGTCGGCGCCGTAGGTCCAGAGGCGCGCCTGCTCCGGCGTCAGCTCGACGGCCTTGGCGGCGGGCGCGTCCACCCCCTGCTCGGCGAGCTTCTGCTGCACCTCGGGCGAGAGGATGAAGTTGATGTACTGGAGCGCGAGCTCCGGCTCGGCCGCGCCCTTGGGAATGTTCACCGTGTTGACGGTGGCGATCGCGCCTTCCTTGAGGTCCGCCCAGGCGGCGGTCGGGACGGCGGCCTGGATCTGGCCGAGCGTGAAGTCCTGCGCGACCGCGGCCGAGACCTCGCCGGTGGAGAAGAGATTGATCATCTCGGAGCCGGTGTTGTAGGTCTTCACGACGTTGGGCTTGAGTGCGTCCACCGCCTCGAACGCGGCGTCCGGATTGTCGAACGCGTTCTCGCCGGCATGGTCGCCTGCCTTCAGGACCACCATCGGGCCGGCGGTCGTGGTGATGCCGGGCAGCGTCAGGCTGGCCGCCATGTCCTCGCGCCACAGGTCATCCCACGAGGTCACCGGCGTCGTGACGCGCGCCGTGTCGGTGACGATGCCGACGCGCCCGATCGTGTAGGCCGGACCATAGGGACCCTGAGGCGCCTTGGCGATGTCGTAGAGGCCCGCGATGTTGGGAACCTTGGCGGGGTCGATCTCCTGAAACAGCCCTTCCGTGACGCCGATCTGGGAGAAGGAGTCGGAGAAGTAGGCGACATCGACGCCCGCACCGCCGCGAATGCGGATCTTGGCAAGGCGGTCGGCGTTGTTGCCGGTCTCGAACACGACGTCGCAGCCGCACTGCTGTTTGAAGGGCTGGATCACGATCTGATCCAGCTTCTCGCCGTTGAAGCCCCACCAGGAGATCGTCAGCGTCTTCGCCTGCGCCGCGCCGGCGGTGAGCGCCAGGGCCGCGGAAGCGGCTAGGGCCAGGCGAAGGGGCGTGCGGATCATGGCGGGTCTCCGGAATGGGTGGGGAAACGGTCAGGGCCGCGAACGGACTAGCGTATTTTTTCCGCAAAGGACAAGCCTGTCGCGTTATTGTGCGCGGCGTTGCGGGGCGGCTAGAAGCCTTTCCCATGACCCAGCCGCCCGAACTGCCCGACGATCTCCTCATCCACGCGTCCGACGAGGTGCGCATCCGACAGGATCTCGCGCTGGTGGCGCTGGGCAAGCGTCCGGCTGACCGCGTCCTGCGGGTCGGTCGGCTGCTCGACGTGCACACGCGGCGCTGGCATGCCGACCAGGAGATCGTCATCCGCGCCCGGCGCATCGCCTATGTCGGCGGTGCCGGCTCCTGGCCCGGCGAAGCGGCCGAGCGTGTCCACGAGCCCGACCGTCATGCGGTGCCGGGCTTCGGCGAGGTGCACAAGCATATCGAGTCGAGCCACCTGACGCCCGACCGCGAGGCGGCCCTCGTCCTGCCCTTCGGCTGCACCTGGACCTGCGAGGCGAGCCACGAGTTCTCGAACGTCGACGGCGCGCGCAACCTCGACTTCTGGCTTGCCGCGCGCCGTGCCGGGAGCCCCGCCAAGATCTTCCCGCTGCCCGGCTCGGCCGTGCCGCCCACCGCCTACGAGTGGGGCGGCGGCCATTACGGCTACGAGGAGCAGCGCGATTTCCTGCGCGACACGCTGCTGGTTCCCGGCCTCGACGAGGTGATGGACTGGCCCGCCGTCTGGGACGCCGCCAACCCCTCGCACGAGCGGCTCTGGGGCATGATCCGGGCGACCTTCGAGGCGCGCGGCGTCGTGGAGGGCCATGCCGCGGGCATGCGCGGCGCGCCCGAGATCAACGCGTTCGCGGCCGCCGGCATGGCCTCGGACCACGAGGCCTGGACGCCGGACGAGGTCCGCGACAAGTTGCGGCGTGGCCTGTTCCTAGAGCTGCGCCCCCATTCGCTGCCCGAGATCATCCAGGCGCTCGTCGCCGACGGCCTCGCCGACTGGAGCCAGATCGCGCTCTGCACCGACGACCGCTCGGCCTCCGACACGATGCGCATCGGGGCGACCGACCACAACGTGCGCCTCGCCATCCGGAACGGCCTCGCGCCCGAGATCGCCGTCCAGCTCGTCACGATCAACCCGGCGCGCCACATGCGCCTGACCCCTTGGGTCGGCGCGATCGCGCCGGGGCGCTACGCCGACATGGTGCTTCTGTCCGATGTCGAAAGCTTCATCATCGCCTCGGTCTGGGCGGACGGGCGCGAGGTCGCACGGGACGGCCGCATGACCGTGGCCGTTCCCGAGATCGCGTGGCCGGACTGGACGCGCCGGACGGTGCGCATCGACCGCGAGATCACGGCGGCCGACTTCGCGATTCACGCCGAGCCGGGTCGCGCGACGATGCAGGCCGCGCTTCTGCGGCCCTTCCACTGGTCGGACGCGTTCATCACGGCCGAACTGCCCGTCGCCGACGGCCACGTCCAGCGCGACGCCGCGCGCAACATCACGAAGTTCGCGATCGTCGACCGCTTCTCGGGCGAGGGGCGAACCGCGAAGATGTTCTGGCTCGGCACCGGCCCGCGCACGCCGGGCACCGCGCTCGCCTGCTCGATGGGCCACGACAAGCACAACATCTGGACCGTCGGCTCCTGCGACGAGGCCATGGCGCTTGCCGTCAACACGTTGCGCGAGATGGGCGGCGGCTGGGCCCTGGTGCGGGACGGCGAGGTGCTGGCGCGGGTGCGCTACGAGGTCGGCGGCCTGATGACGGCGCGCCCGCCGGAAGAGCTCGACCGGGAGATGCAGGCTCTCTACCAAGCGGCCGAGACGATCGACTGGATGTACGAGCCGACCTTCTCGCCGCGCTGGAGCCCGGGCTTTCCCGAGCGCCTGGCCTTTGCGACGCTGACCTGCGCGCCCTGGCGTTGGGTGCTCGTCGCACCCTCGCCGCTCGCGCCGGAGGGCTTCGTCGACGTCGGAACGGGACGCCCCCATCCCGTTGTGTGGTGAGGTGCCTCGCCCGTCAGGGGATGAGGCGGTCTGTGCGCAGCTTGGCGAAGAGGTCGAAGAAGCTGTCGTCGGTGGGCTGGTAGTCGAGAAAGCCGAGCCGGCGGCTCTTGCCCATGTCGGTCACGACCTCGAAGGGACGGCCGAGATCGGCATCCGTGTGCCAGGGCGAGGCGAGGCGCGACAGATCGGGCTCCGCCAGACCCTCGCGTGTCGCGATGCGGCGCCAGACCGGCGCGTCGTCCCGCATCTGGTCCTCGAGCGGGCGCACCGTGCCGTCGAAGGGGGCGGCCTCGATCCCGAACCACTCGGCGATGCGGCCCCACATCCAGTTCCAGCGGAAGACGTCGCCGTTGACGATGTTGAAGGCTTCGTTGGCGGCCGCCGGCGTTTGCGTCGCCCACAGGAGCTGGCGGGCGAGCTGGCGCGCATCCGTCATGTCGGTGAGGCTCTCCCACTGCGCTTCCGAACCCGGAAAGCGGAACGGGCGCCCCGTCTCGCGGCAGAGCGTGGCGTAGACCGCCAGCGTCGTGCCCATGTTCATGGCGTTGCCGACCGCCTGGCCGATCACGGTGTGTGGGCGGTGGACGCTCCAGCGGAAGCCGTCGCGCGTGGCTGCCGCGAAGACCTCGTCCTCCTGCGCGTAGTAGAAGTTGTCGACCGGCAGGCGGCCCTGCGTCTCGCGGAACGGCGTCTTGGGCAGCTCGCCCTTTCCGTAGGCCTCGAAGGGTCCGAGATAGTGCTTGAGGCCCGTCACCAGCGCCACGTGGCGCGTCGTGCCACCAAGCCGCAGCGCGTCGAGAAGGTGGCGCACCATGCCGGCGTTGACGCGGATGTTCTCGGCTTCCGTCGCCTGCCGGGCCCAGGTCGTGATGAACACGGCATCGGGCCGCACGTCGCGCAGCGCCTTTGTTGTGGCCGCGGCATCCTGCAGGTCGGCCGCCACCGGCAGGATGCCGTTCTGGCTGGCGGGGCGTCGGGCCAGACCCAGCACCCGCCAGCCCTGTTCGTTGAGAAGCGCGGCGGTCGCGCTGCCCACGATGCCGCTGGCACCCACCACGAGGGCTGTCTTGGTCATGCTGTCCGTCTCCGTCTGGGCTCGGTTGTGTATGGGTTCGCGTTCCGCCCGAGCTAGGCAGCCCGGACGCCGGCGGCTAGACGGAACCGAATGGGGACATAGGCACCCGGAGGTATCCACGCATGCGACCCGGAACGCCCGACGAGGCGTGGCGCGAGGACTGCGCGCCGCGCCGCGTTCTCGAACTCTTTGCCACCAAGTGGACGAGCATGGTGCTCCACACGCTCCATGCGCGGCATGCAGGCGCGGCGCGCACCGGCGTCCTGCAGCGCTCGCTGCCCGGCATCTCCAAGAAGATGCTGACGCAGACGCTGCGCGAGATGGAGGCGAGCGGGCTCGTGACGCGCCACGTCGCGGGCACCGTTCCGCCGGCGGTCGAGTACCGGCTGACGGCGCTGGGCACGCGCTTCGTCGAGCCGGTCGAGATGCTCTACCGCTGGGGCCGCCTCAACGCCGACGCGCTGGACGCCCTGCGCGAGCGCACAACCTCGCGCCGACGCGCGCCAGAGGCGAACCCGTAAGGTCAGCTTCCCGTCATATTGCGGTGCGAAAAGAGCGCTTGTTCTGTCTGGATGGAGGGATCCTTTGTCCCACCCCGCAGCACGGGCCCGGCGCGGGAGGCGCCGTTTTGGGTTCCGCTCGCTTGTTCTTGCGCTTCCGGCCCTCCTCTTCGGCGGGGACGCGGGCGCCTCGCCCGCCGCCGACGCTGCGCGCGCCGCCGCCGAGCGCCTCGGCGAGCGTCTGGAGCGCATCCGCGACCCCGAAGTCGATCCGCCGCGCCTCGACATCGACCTGCGACTGGAGGCCGGCGACGACGAGCAGCGCATGGAAAGCTGGGACAGGCTGACGCCCGATCCGGCGGACGAGCGCTTCGGACGCACCCTCTTCGATCCGCGCGCCGCGCCCCGGCGCGAGATGCACCTGCGCAGCGATGGCTTGGCGACGGACGCCGAGGGCAGCTGGAGCCGCGGCTCGGTCACGCTTGCGCCGGGCGGCCGGGTCGGCGAAAGCGACCTGTCGCTGACGGCGGGCTTCGACGGGATCGGCCGGGGCGGGCGTATCGCAGGCGTCGCGGCCAGCATCGACCAGCGCCGCTTCGGCGAGCGCGAGGCCGACTTGGCCGGGGTCGCCGCCTACGGCTCGCTCCAGCTCCTTGCGTCCTCGTTCCTGGACCTCAGCGCCGGCACGATGGCGCCGACCGGTGGGGATGGGGGCGCAGCCTTCGGCACGGCACGCTTCGGCGTCGAGCGTCGCGTCTCGGGTTGGCTGGTGAACCCCTACGGACGAGCCGAGATCACCCGCGAGCGCGGCCGGGACCCCTATGGCGCGCTCGTCTCGGGCCTGCGCCTCGAGCGCAGCATCGACCTCGGCGGCCTTCGCCTTCGCCCACAGATCCGGTGGGAGGGCGAGCGGCGCCGCGTGCCGGGCACGAACGCGGTGGAGCGCACGCGCAGCGTCACGCCCGCGCTTCTGGTGGATGTGGCCAAGGACTGGACCGCGCGCATCGAACACCGCAGCCGCACCGGCACGACGGGCCGCGAGGAGCGCCTGGAATTTCGCGTCTCGGGCACGTGGTAGCGATGAAGCGACCGTCGCTTGTCGCCGGTCGGGGACGTGCGCTACGGGCTCCGGCCGACAGGCACGGGGAGCGAGGCAAAATGGAGCCGATCCGGACGGAGCGACTGATCCTGCGCCGCTTCCGGCGCGAGGACGCGGCCGGGCTTCTCGCCTATCTGCGCGAGCCGCGATCGACGTGCTTCGCCTCGCTGCGCCTACCCGACCTTGATGCCGCGCACGCGGAGGCGGAGCGGCGCGCGGCGAACGACGAGGCGATCGCTGTCGCGCTGCGCGACACCGACCAGCTGATCGGCGACCTCTTCGCGGTGCCCGAGCCGCCCGACACGTTCAGCATCGGCTGGAACTTCGACGCCGCCTTCGCCGGGGCCGGCTACGCCTCCGAGGCGGCCCAAGCGCTGGTGCGGCACCTGTTCGAGGAGCGCGGCGCGCGGCGTCTCTACGCCTATGTCGAAGACCACAACGTTGCCTCGCAGCGCCTGTGCGAGCGGCTCTGCATGCGCCGCGAGGGCGTGTTTCTGGAGTTCGTGTCCTTCGTCGACGACGCCAAGGGGCGGCCGGTCTACGAGAACACGATGCAGTACGCCCTTCTTCGCAGGGAATGGCGGGGCTGACGCCGGACGGGGGCGGGTCGGGTCCACCCCCGTCCGGCTGCGGTCAGCGCGCGGCCCAGACCAGTCCGCGTTGCAGGATGGTGCGCATCTGCGGCACCTGGAACTCCGAGGCGACGTGGCCGAGCGAGGAGTAGAAGACGCGCCCCTGTCCGTAGCGGCGCTTCCACACCACCGGCATCACCACGCCGTCGATCCACTCGGCGTGCTCGCCCGTGAAGCGCGTGGTGGCCAGCACCTCGTTCGAGGGGTCGACATGCATGTAGTACTGCTCGGAGCGGTAGGGGAAGCTCGCGATCCCCTCCATCACCGGATCGTCCGGCCGCGTGACGTCGACCGTGTAGTCGATGATGTTGCCGGGATGGGCGACCCACTGCCCGCCCACCATGAACTGGTATTCGGGCTGGTCGCGGAAGGCGTCGCCCATGCCGCCGTGGTAGCCGCCGAGGCCCACCCCGCCCCGCACGGCGGCGGTGAGGTTGGTCAGCTCCTCCTTCTCGATCTTGGCCATGGTGATCAACGGGACGATCAGCGACAGGTCGTGGATCGAGGGATCGGCGAAGGCCTCGGTCGTGTTCTCGCTGAACACCGTGAAGCCCTCCTCGCGCAGCATGTCGCCCAAGACAGCCGCGCACTGCTCGGGCTCGTGCCCGCTCCAGCCGCCCCAGACGATGAGTGCCTGCTTCATCAGATTGTCTCCTCCAGTATGCCTGTCAGCGAAGGGTCGGCGCTCAGCGGCGCCGGCCGTTCGGGCCGTGTCTCGATCGTGATCGCCGCGCCCGTCTCGGCAGAGCGCGCGAAGGCCTCCATGACCTCGAGGACGTGGAGCGCCAGCGCGCCGCTCGCCCGGTGCGGCCGGTTTCGGCGGATCGCGCTCGCCATGTCGGCCAAGCCGATCGAGCGGTAGTTGCCGTCCGCGAAGGGCTCGGTGACCGCGACCTCCTCCCATTCGCCGCCCTTGCGCAGGAACAGCGGCGCGCCGCCGAAGTGGTTGGGATCGGGCACGGTGAGCGAGCCTTCCGTACCGTAGACCTCGAGCGGCAGATGCTTGTGGCCGGCGACGTCGAAGCTCATCACCATGGTGACCACGGCGCCGCTCGCGAACTGCAGCGCGCCCGCGACGTGGGTGGGCACCTCGACCTGGATCAACTGGCCGCGGCGCGGCTCGCTCGTGATCGTGCGCTCGCGGCGCGGCTCGGGCGACAGGCCGACGACGCGCGAGACGGGACCCAGAAGGTTCACGAGGTCGGTGATGTAGTAGGGGCCCATATCCAGCATCGGCCCGCCGCCCGGCTTGTAGTAGAAGTCGGGATCGGGGTGCCAGCGCTCGTGGCCCGGGCCCATCATGAAGGCCGTGCCCCCGACCATCTGGCCGAGATGTCCCTCGTCCACGAAGCGCCGCGCGGCCTGGTGCGCGCCGCCAAGGAACGTATCGGGCGCCGAGCCGAGGCGCAGGCCCCGACGGTCCGCCTCCGCCGTCAGGCGCGTGGCGTCGCGATAATCGATGCCGAGCGGCTTCTCGCCGTAGGCGTGCTTGCCCGCGGCGAGGATCCGCAAGCCGACCTCGACATGCGCGGCGGGGATCGTGAGGTTGAGGACGATCTCGATCGCGGGATCGGCGAGGAGGTCCTCGACGCTTCTTGCAGGAATGCCGAACTCGGCGCCGCGCATTTCTGCCGCCTCGCGCCGCTGATCGGCTACAGCGCGGATGTCGAGGACGGGGAAGCCGCGCGCGGCCTTCAGGTAGGCCGCGCTGATGTTACCGCATCCGATGATGCCGATGCCGACGGGTCGCATGGTGGGGTGATCCTCCCGAGATCGTTTCGCGTTGTGTCAGGGCCGGGCGAGCGGGCGCGCCGGTCCCGTGGTGTTGAAGGGCGAGCCGTAGAGGTCGCGCAGCGCCACGGCCGCCGCGCCGCGCCCGAGGCGCTCCGGCTCGCCCGGCGGCTGGAAGACGAGTTCCGTGACGCCGACGAGCGGCTCGGCGAGGACGTCCGAGAAGGTGCGGGCGATCTCGCGCTCCAGCGCCGCCCCCAGCTGCAGGAGCGAGCCGGTGAGGAGGATGCGGGGCGGGGCGAAGAGCGTCGCGACGTTGGCGGCGCTGATGCCGACCGCCCGTCCGGCCCGCTCCACCGCGCCGAGGACGCCCGCCTCGCCGCAGCCCATCCGGTCGAGCACGTGGCGCAGGCCGAAGCCGGCGCGGGCGGCGTCGCGCGAGGCCGGATCGAGATCGAGCTCGGCGAGCACCGCCCCTTCCGAGGCGACGTCGAGGAGCCGCACGAGGTGGCCGCCCGGGTTCGTCCCGATCACGAGGCCGCCGATGTCGTGGCTGAGGCCGTGCGCGCCGCGGAAAAGCTGCCCGTCGTGGAGGATGCCGAGCCCGATCGCCTGGTCGAGGAGGATCAGAGCGAAGTCGTCGATCTCGCGGCAGTTGCCGAACCAGTGCTCGGCGAGCGCGAGCGCGGCGGCGTCGCTCTCCACCGCGACTGGCACGCCGAGGCGCGTCGACAGAGCCTCGCCGAACAGGACGTCGCCCTCGGCAAAAAGCGGCGTTCGTCGCACGAGCCCGGTCTTGGTCTCGACGATGCCGGGCAGGGTGGCGCAGACGTTGCTGACCTCGTCCAGCGTCAGGCCGGCCTCCACGACGACGCGGCGCACCGCATCCTCGGCAAGGTCCGCGACGACCGGCACGGGCTGGCGCCGCACGCGCAAGGGCAGCTGGAGGCTGGCGAGAACGTCGCCCCGGAAGTTCGTGACCGCCGCCACGATCCCCTGCGGCCCGAGGGCCAGACCCACCACGCGCGCCGCGTCCGGGTTCAGCTGCAGCATGACGCGGGGGCGGCCGCGCGCCGGCTCGTGGATGCCGCCGAGCGAGACCGGCTGGATGATGCCGTCCTCGATGAGAGCGCCGGTGATGGCCGAGACGGTGGTGGGCGAGAGCTCGGCGCGCGCCGCGATCTCGACGCGCGAGATCATCCCGTGCCGGCGCACGAGGTCGAGGATGCGGAAGCGGTTGATCTCCCGCATCAGTTCGGGATCGCCGGTCTTCATGCCGAACCATGATTAATTTCGGATCGCGGAAATAAGAGGGCTCGCGTCCCGCCTGTCAACGCCCAAACTTCGGTGCGGGCGACCGTTCAACCTCGGCGCATGCGGCGTGGAAGCTCTTGACATGCGTAGCTCAACGCGCCCTATTTAATCCGCAAGGCGAAAAAACACCGCGCCGGCGATGGGAGGAAATGGCATGACGAAGGGCATCCGTTCGCGCTTGGCGCGCTGTCTCACCGCGACCGCTCTTGCCGGGGCGACGCTGCTTTTGGCGGCGGGCGCGCAGGCGCAGACCACGGTGCGCCTCATGCACGTCGAGGCCAACCCCGCCTATGCGGCGATCTGGCGCCAGCTCGCCGATACGTACCAGAACGAGCATCCCGGCGTCACGGTGGAACTGCAGTTCCTGGAGAACGAGGCCTTCAAGGCCAAGCTGCCGACGCTTCTTCAGAGCAACGACGCGCCTGATCTCTTCTATAGCTGGACCGGCGGCGTCCTGAAGGCGCAGCGCGAGGCCGGCGCGGTGCAGGATCTCACAGCACCCATGCAAGCCGACGGGGGCGCCTGGGCCAAGAGCTATCTGCCGGCCGCGGTGGACGGCGTCACGATCGACGACCAGGCGCTCTGCGTGCCGCTCAAGATGTCCATGGTCGGCTTCTTCTACAACAAGGCCTTGTTCGAGAAGGCCGGCGTCGACGGCACGGCGATCCGCACCTGGGACGACTTCATGGGCGCGGTCGGCAAGCTCAAGGCCGCCGGCGTGACGCCGATCGCGGGCGGGGGTGGCGACAAGTGGCCGCTGCACTTCTACTGGTCCTATCTCGCGCTGCGCCTCGGCGGCGAGCCCGCCTTCACGGCGGCCAAGGCCGGCGAGAACGGTGGCTTCACCGCCGAGCCCTTCGTCCAGGCCTTCGCCAAGTTGAAGGAACTCGGCGCGGCGGAGCCCTTCCAGGCGGGGTATCTCGGCACGCGCTGGCAGGACACGCTCGCCCTGTTCGGCGATGGTCGCGCCGCCATGCTCCTGACCTTCGACGATTCCGCCAACCGCCAGGCCAAGGCGGCCGCCGACGGCAAGGGCATCCCCCGCGACCAGCTCGGCACCTTCGCCTTCCCCGTCGTGGACGGGGGAGCCGGCGCGCCCGAGGCGACCTTCGGCGGCGTCAACTGCTGGGCCGTGTCGCGCAACGCGAAGCCGGAAGCCATCGACTTCGCCCGCTGGTTCACGAGCGAGGCGGCCGAGAAGACCATGGCCGAGAACGGCATGCTGATCCCCGCCGCGGCCGGCGCCCAGGCCTCGCTCACCGATCCGATCGTCAAGGGTTTCGCCGAGCAGCTCGCCCGCTCGCCCTTCCACCAGCTCTTCCTCGACCAGGACCTCGGCCCCTCGGTCGGGCGCGTGGTGAACGACGTGACCGTCGAGGTCGTGTCGGGCCAGATGGAACCTGAAGAGGCCGCGCAGGAGATCCAGGACGCCTTCGAGCTGCAGTAGCAGCCTGCCCGGCGGGGAGGGGCTGGCCCGTCCCCGCCTTCGATCCCGGATCCACCCAGGAGGCGCCATGACCGACGTGACCGGAGCGCTGCCGCGTGCGGCCAACCCGTTGAGCCCCGTCAAGCGGCGCCCGAAAGGCGCGCGCTACCGCAACATCGGCGGCGTCGTGCCGGTGCTGGTGCTGTTCCTGCCGCCGGCGCTGCTTCTGTTCACGCTCTTCGTGATCCTGCCGATGGGCGAGGCGGCCTGGTACTCGCTGTTCAACTGGAGTGGCTACGGCTCGCCTGAGAACTTCGTGGGCACCCGCAACTTCGAGGTGCTCTGGCGCAACGGTGCCTTCCGCACCGCGATCACCAACAACGTCCTGATCATCGTGGTGTCGCTTCTTCTGCAGCTGCCGCTGGCGCTGTGGCTGGCGACGCTCGTGTCGCACCGCATTCCCGGCGCCACCGCCTTCCGCCTCGTCTTCTTCCTGCCTTACGTGCTCGCGGACGTGGCGGCCGGCCTCATCTGGCGCTTCATCTACGATGGCGACTACGGTCTCGTCGCCTCGGTCGCGAGCCTTCTCGGCTTTGCCACGCCTTATGTCCTCGCCGACCGCGACTACGCGATCTACGCCGTGCTCGCGGTGGTCGTGTGGAAGTATTTCGGCTTCCACATGATGCTCTTCATCGCCGGGCTCCAGTCGATCGACAAGTCGCTCTACGAGGCGGCCGACCTCGACGGCGCGACGCCCTGGCAGCGCTTCCGCTTCGTGACCCTGCCGCTGCTCTCGCCGACCATCCGCCTGTCGGTCTTCTTCTCGGTGATCGGCTCGCTGCAGCTCTTCGACATGATCATGCCGCTTACCGGCGGCGGCCCGTCCAACTCGACGCAGACCATGGTCACCTTCCTCTACACCTACGGCGTGACGCGCATGCAGGTCGGCTTCGGCAGCGCGGTGGGCGTCGTGCTCTTCGTGATCTGTGTCACCCTCGCCTTCGGCTACCGACGGATCTTCATGCGCCATGACTGACGCCGCGCTCTCCGAACCGACCTATCAGGCGAGCCGGCGCCGGCCGGGCTTCGTGGGCGGTCTTTATCTCTACGCCAGCCTGTTCCTGATGGCGGCGGTGGTGCTGGTGCCTCTGCTCACCACCGCGGTCGGCGGCTTCAAGAGTCTCGGCGACCTGCGCGTCAACCCGTTCGGCCTGCCGGCCGAATGGCAATGGGCGAACTACTGGGACATCCTGTCCTCGGGTCGCTACTGGCGCATGCTCGGCAACTCGTTCCTGATCGCCTCGCTCACCGTCGTCCTCACCGTCTCGGTCGCGGCCATGGCGGCCTTCGCGCTCGCCCATATCCGCTTCTTCGGGGCGGCCTTCCTGATGAACTACTTCCTGGTCGGGCTGATGTTCCCGATCGCCACCGCCATCCTGCCGCTCTTCATCCGCATCCGCGACCTCGGCCTTCTCGACACCTATCTCGGCGTGGTGCTGCCGCAGGTCGCCTTCGGGCTCGGCATGAGCATCCTCCTGTTCCGCAACTTCTTCCGCAACGTGCCGCGCGAGCTCTTCGACGCCGCCTTCGTGGACGGCTCGGGCTATATCCGCTTCTTCTGGTTCGTCACGCTGCCGCTGTCGCGCCCGATCCTGGCCACCGTCGCGATCGTCTCCTTCGTGAACAGCTGGAACAACTACATCATGCCGCTCATCATGCTGAACAGCCAGGACAAGTTCCCCTGGCCGCTCGGCATCATGATCTACCAGGGCGAGTTCTCGACCGACTGGCAGCTCGTGCTCGCCTTCATCACGCTGACGATCGCCCCCACCGTGATCGTCTTCTTCGCCGCCCAGAAGCACATCGTCGCCGGCCTCACCGCCGGCGCTGTAAAGGGTTGACCTCGATGGCATCGATCGCGCTCCGGGATGTGGGCAAGAGCTACGGCCACCACCCCGTCCTTCACGACGTCAACGTCGACATCCGCGACGGCGAGTTCGTGATCCTGGTCGGCCCGTCGGGCTGCGGGAAGTCGACGCTGCTGCGCATGATCGCCGGGCTCGAGGAGGTGACCGACGGCGACATCGCGATCGGAAATCGCGTGGTCAACGATCTCGCGCCCAAGGAGCGCGATATCGCCATGGTGTTCCAGAACTACGCGCTCTACCCGCACATGACGGTGGCCGAGAACATGGCCTTCTCCCTGCGCCTTGCCGGCGCGGCGAAGGCGCAGAAGGACGAGGCCGTGCGGCGCGCCGCCGCGATCCTCGACCTCGAGACGCTGCTCGATCGCTACCCGCGCGAGCTCTCGGGCGGCCAGCGCCAGCGCGTCGCGATGGGCCGCGCCATCGTGCGCGACCCGGCCGTGTTCCTGTTCGACGAGCCGCTCTCGAACCTCGACGCCAAGCTGCGCGTCCAGATGCGCACCGAGATCAAGGCACTCCACCAGCGCCTCAAGACCACCATGGTCTACGTCACGCACGACCAGATCGAGGCCATGACCATGGCCGACCGGATCGTGGTGATGAACGGCGGACGGGTCGAGCAGGTCGGCGCGCCGCTCGACCTCTACGACCGTCCGGCCAACCTCTTCGTCGCCGGCTTCATCGGCTCGCCCGCCATGAACCTCTTCGCCGGCGAGGTGGCGTCGGGTGACGGGGCACCCGCCTTCCGCATAGCGGACGGCACGCGCCTGCCGCTGCCCGAGGGCGCCGTCGGTCTCCAGCCCGGCCGACGCGTCACCTACGGCATCCGCCCGGAGCACATGGAGCTGTCGGACGGGAGCGGCGGCGATGCCGAGGCCACGGTCGCCGTTGTGGAGCCGACCGGATCGGAGACACAGGTCTTCTGTCGCCTCGGCAACGCGGACGCGGTGGGCGTCTTTCGCGACCGCGTCGCCGCGCAGCCAGGCGACCGGATCGCGTTGCGCTTCCGGCGCGAGCGCATTCTTCTGTTCGATACGGGCACGGGCGAGCGGATCGCGAGCTGATCCTCGCCCGCTCGGATCAGGCCAGACCCAGAAGTCTGGCGAGGCCGTCGATGCCGTTCACCGTGTGGGTGGCATAGCCGGTGGCCGGCGGCTCATGGCCGCGCTCCACGAGCACGCGTGCGCCCATGCGCAGATCCGAGGCCGTCATCAGGTCGTAGCGATGCGATGAGGAACAGTGCACCACCTCTTCGGGTCGCGCGCCGAGCGTGTCCAGCATGTAGTCGAAGGCTTGGCGGCGTGGCTTGTAGGCGCCGGCTTCCTCGGCCGTGACGACGCGGTGGAAGGGCGCCTGCATCGCCGCGATCGAGGGGGGAATGAGGTCCGCCATCGAGTTGGTCAGACCCACAACGGGGATCGCCTGGGCGATGCGGGCGAGCGCCGGCACAACGTCAGGGTGCGGCCCCCAGGTCGGGATGGCGCGGTAGAGCGCGTCGAGATCGTGCTCGTCGGTCGCGATGCCGTGAAGCCGTGCCGTGCGCGCCAGGGCGTCGCCGATCACCTCGCGATACGGCTTGAAGGGGCCCAACACCTCGTCGAGGCGAAAGGCCTTGAAGTCGGCAAGGAAGCGATCCATCCGCCCGGCCGGGATGCGCGCGGCGAAGAGTTCGCGCGCGAGGGCCGCCATGCCGAAGTGGATCAAGGTCCCGTAGCAGTCGAACGACACGAAGCGGGGGGTGAAGCTCAGCATCGGGGTGCCTCTAGGTTTCGATCTCGCCCTTGGCGAAGGGCAGGAAATGGATGTGGGGCCGCCCATGATGGGGCGAGGTCGCAACGCGGGCGTCCACCGCGAAGACCTCGCGCAGCAGCGTCTCGGTCAGCGTCTCGGCGGGCGGCCCGCTGGCCACGACCCGGCCCCGGCTCAGGACCACCACCCGGTCGCAGAACAGGGCGGCATGGTTCAAGTCGTGCAGCGAGACGATGCAGGTCACGTCGAGCCCGGCGACGAGCTGCAGGAGGCCGATCTGGTGGTGGACGTCGAGGTGGTTCGTCGGCTCGTCGAGGATCAGCTCGCTCGGCGTCTGGGCGAGCGCGCGCGCGATATGGACACGCTGCCGCTCGCCGCCCGAAAGGTTCTGCCACCGGTCGAAGCGCCTGTCCGTCAGGCCGGTGCGGGCCAGCGCGTCCGCGACCGCCGCCTCGTCGGCGCCCGTCCAGCCCGAAAAGGGCGAGCGATGCGGGAAGCGGCCGAGCTTCACGACGTCGCAAACCCGCAGGTCCGCGTTGGTCGCCCCGTGCTGCTCGACGAAGGCGATGCGCCGGGCGAGGCGACGCCGTCCAAGCGCGCGCAGGTCCTCGCCGTCCACCTCGACTTGGCCCGCATCCGGGCGGCGCAACCCCGCCAGGATGCGAAGGAGCGAGGTCTTGCCCGAACCGTTGGGCCCGATCAGGCCGAGCACCCGGCCGGGCTCGGCCTCGAGCGACACACGATCGAGGATCTGGCGCTTTCCGGCCCGCCACGAGATGCCTTTGGCTCGGATGCTCATGGCGCCCGCTGCAGGCGGAAGAGAATCGCGGCAAAGACCGGCACGCCGACCAGCGCGGTCACGACGCCGATGGGCAGCACCTGCTGTGGGATCAGGACGCGCGAGGCGATGTCGGCGAGAACCATGAAGATCGCGCCCGCCACCGCACAGGCCGGCAGGAGGCGCCCGTGGACCGGGCCCACGACGAAGCGCGCGGCGTGAGGCACGACAAGGCCGACGAAGCCGATCGACCCGACCATGCTGACCACCGTCGCGGTCATCACGGCGGTGATCGCGAAGAAGCCGAGCCGTGCGCGTCCGACATCGACGCCGAGCGCGGCGGCCGCCTCGTCGCCGAAGGCGAAGGCATCGAGAACGCGGGCAAAGAAGAGGCAGAGCGCGAGGCCGAGGCCCATCACCGCCGAGACCAGCGCGAACTCGGGCCAGCGCACGCCGCCGAAGCTGCCGAGCAGCCAGAACATGACATCGCGGGCCTGCTGCGCGTTGCCCGAGGTGGTGACGACATAGGAGGTCGCGGCGTTGAAGAGCTGCGAAGCGGCGACGCCGGCCAGAATCGTGCGGTCCGCCCCGCCGCGCGTCCCGCTCGACAGAAGCGCCACGAAGAAGAACGAGGCGAACGCGCCCAGGAACGCCCCGGCCGAGAGCGAGACCGCGCCCGCGCCGATCCCGAGGATCACCACCGCGACCGCGCCGGTCGAAGCGCCCGCCGAGATGCCGAGAACGTAGGGCTCGGCCAGCGGATTGCGCAGCAGCGCCTGCATGATCGCGCCCGACATGGCAAGGCCCGCGCCACAGAAGGCGGCGACCAGCGCCCGGCTGAGGCGGTAGTCCCAGATCACCGTCTCGTGGATACGGTTGAGCTCGGCCGTGGTCCAGCCGAGGCGGTTGGTGACCGCGAGCCCGGTCGTCGAAAGCGGGATCGGCAGGTCGCCGATGCCGACGCTCACCCCGATGACGAGGCCGACCGCGCCGAGCGAGACGAGAAGGAGGCCGGCGAGCGTCGCCGCGCCCCGCAGCGGGCCGGCCCCAAGGCTCACTGGCGCAGACCGAGCGCCTTCAACTGCTCGGCCACCTGCTCGGCGCCGTAGATCGTGCGCACGGTCGGGTTCATGGCCTGCCCGTCCATCACCACGATCGCCTTGTTGCGCACCGCCGGCATCTGGCTGGTCGCGGGATCGGTGTTGAGGAACTCGATCTTGGCGGCCGGCTTGTCGAGCGCCCAGCGGTTGCGATCGAGGCTCGCCACGACGATCACGTCGGGCGCGGCGGCGATGATGCTTTCCCAGCCGAGCGCCGGCCATTCCGCCTCGGTCTGGATCGCATTGGTGCCGCCCAGGATATCGGCGATGAAGCCCGAGGCGCCGTTCTTGCCGCCGAGATAGGCATCGGCGGACGGGGAGGGGCTGGAGAACCAGAACAGGTAGGAGAGCTTCTTCTCGCCGCCGGCCGGCGAGGCGGCCCGCAGGGCGTCCTCGCGCGACTTGAAGTCCGCGATCAACGCGCGTCCGCGATCCTGGACGTCGAAGATCCGCGCCAGTTCGTCGATCTCCGCGTAGAGGTCGCTCGTGTTCCAGAGCCGTTCGCGTGCGCCGTAGGCGTCGGTGCCCTCCCGCTTGGCCAGACACGTGCTGGGCGACAGGTAGGTCGGCACGCCCACGCGCTCGAAGTCCTCGCGCTTGGCGACCTTGCTGTCGGGGCCGAGCAGCGTGGGCAGGGCGGCGGCCACGAAGTCCGGGTTTTCCGCCAGGATCGACTCGAAGGTCGGGAACTCGACGGTCAGGAGCTTGACCTTCGCATTGGCCTCGGCGAGCTCGGGCAGGACCTGGCTCGGCCAGAAGGCCGTACCCACCATACGGTCCGCCAGGCCCAGAAGAAGCAGGATCTCGGCGCTGTTCTGGCCGAGGCCGACCGCTCGCTCCGGCGCCTTCTGGAAGGTGACCTCGATGCCGCAGTTCTCGATCGTCAGGGGGTAGCGTGTCGCTTCCGCCGAGGCAGGCCGGACCGCCGCGAGAAGGACGAGCGCGAGGCTCGAGGCGGCCAGAAACGTCGACGGGAAAGCCAAGGGGCGAACCTCAAACGGAGGGTGGGCGGGCGAACGGCTCCCTAGCGTGACCGGTCGCGGCAAACAAGATTGCGGGTGTCATGTTTTTCGCGCCGCCTCACGGCACGCTCAAGGCCGCGCTCCGGCACGGATGGGCCAGAAGGTCGGCGAGCTCGTCGTCGAGGTGAATCAACGACAACGAGACGCCGGCCATGTCGAGCGAGGTATAGTAGGGGCCGACAAGCGAGGAGACGACCTCGACGCGGCGCGCCCGAAGGCGTTGCGCGACGCGGCGGTGAACGACGTAGAGCTCCATGGCCGGGGTTCCGCCGAGCGAGTTCACGAGAACCGCGACCCGGTCGCGCTCACGGAGGCGCATCTCGTCGAAGAGGCGGTCCACCAGAAGGTCGGCGACCGCGTCGGCGCTGGCCAACGCCTCGCGCGAGACGCCGGGCTCGCCGTGGACGCCGACGCCGATCTCCATGTCACCGGGGCCCAGCGCGAAGCTCGGTCGCCGCGTCTCGGGCATGGAGCCCCGCTCCAGCGCGACGCCCATCGAAACGGTGCGGGCGGCCGCGCGCCGCGTCACGGCCTCGCATTCGGCGAGCGACATCATCCGGTCGGCCGCGGCGCCCGCCACCTTGAACACGAAGACGTTGCCCGCGACCCCGCGCCGCGAGCCGATCGCGTCGGCGGGCGCCGAGGCGACGTCGTCGGTGGTCACCACGGAGCGAACCGCGATGCCGGCCTCGGCCGCCTCCTCGGCGGCCATGTCGAAGTTCATCACGTCGCCGGAGAAGTTGCCGTAGACGCACAGAACGCCGGCGCCTCCGTCGATGGCGCGCATCGCGGCCAGGATCGGGGCCGGCGGCGGGGCGGCGAAGACGTTGCCCACCGCCGCCGCATCAGCCAGGCCCGCGCCGACATAGCCCCAGAAGGCCGGCTCGTGGCCCGCACCGCCGCCGATCAGGACTCCGACCTTCCCGGGGCGCGGTCCGTGAACGGCTCGCACGGCGCGGGGCGCTCGCGGGACCGGGGCGATCAGGTCGCGGTGGGCGGCGAAGGCGCCTTCGAGCGCCTCGTCCACCGCCTGACGGGGATCGTTCAGGAGCTTCTTGGTCTGAGTGCGAAGGGGCAGGGCACGCGGCGCGGCGGCCAGCGCCTCGCGCCGCGGCGGCTCGGTCCAGCCGTCGGCGGCCAGGACGCCCCAACCCGTCACCGCGTCGGTCACGAGAACGCTGGCGTAACCGCCACGCAGGGCGCCGAGCACCGCCGGCACCTTGTCGGACCCGCCCACCACGGCCACGCGCTGGGGAATGGCGCGCAGCGCCGCGAGGTCGAGGCCGATCGTGCGTCCGTCGAGCGGACCCCCCACCACGTCGCCCGAGGCCGAGATGAAGCGTCCCGCGATCGAGCCGATCGCCCGCTCCTCGTAGTGATGATGCTCGATGCCCTCGAAGAAGCCGCTCGTATGGATCGTGCTCTCGGGACGCAGCGAGGAGATGCCGAAGACGATGCGGTTGGCCTCCGCCAGAACGGTCATCTGCTCGGCGAGCACGGTTTCGGCGAGCAGCATGTCGCGCATGGCCGCGCTCGACACGATGGCCGGGGCCGACAACGGAATGCAGCGCGCCCCCATCGCCTCGGCCAGGCGCGAGGCGCAGGCCTCCGGCGTCCACGGGATCTTGGCGGTGGTGCCACCGGTCGCCTGCACGACGCGCAGGTCGGTCAGGCCCGGCAGGCGCAGCGCTTCGGCTAGCGCCAGGACGGTGCGCCCCCAGGTCACGGCGGTCGTGTCGCCCGAGCGCACGAGGCGTGCGAGGGTCTGAGCGCCGGCCGCGCCGAGGCGCGCGATCAGCGAGCGCTCGCCGCCCGTGGTCGGCACGACGAGGCAGTCCTCCAGCCCGAAGCGCTCGCGCAGCGCCCCGGCCAGCGTCAGCGCGCGGAACTGGCGCGGCTCGATCTCGACCGTCACGAGGCCGCGCGCACGCGCTTCCGCCAGGTAGCTGTTCACGGACGCGCGCGAGATGCCCATCTCGGCGGCGATGTCGCCCTGCGTCATGTTCTCTTCGTGGTAGAGCCACGAGGCCCACAGCAGCGCGTCGTCGCCGAAGCGCAGCGGGATCACCGGTTGCTCGCCCGCAGGGCGTCCGGAGGGGCGGGCCATCAGCGCGTCCCGCTCCGGCGGACGATCGCCGCGTGCGCCTCGCGCATCGCCTCGACCAGGATGGCCGCGGAGGCCGCGCCCGGATCCACGTGCCCGAGGCTTCGCGTGCCCAGACGCGCCGCGCGGCCCTTCGAGGCCGTCATGGCCCGCGTCGCTTCGCGCCCGTCCGCCGCGGCCAGCGAGGCGGCCGCCAGCGCGTCCTGAACGCCCGATCCCTCGTTGAGCGCGGCGCTCGCCGCCCGCACCGCCGGGCCGAACGCGTCCATCATGGTCTTGTCGCCGGGCGCTGCGCCGCCGCGCCGCGCGATGCCATCCGCCAGGCCAGCCAGCAGATCGATCAGCGCCCGGTCGTCGAGTTCATCCCGACCTGCCAGGCGTCGTCCCGCTTCCGCCAGCCCGCCGGCATAGAGCGGGCCGGCCGTCGCCCCGACCGCATCCAGAAACGAGCGGGCGGCGATCGCCAGCAGCTCCGCCGCCGCGACGCCGCGCGAGGCCGCGGCCTGCGTGTCGCGGGCAACCGCCGCGAAGCCCTCGGACATGGTGCGTCCGTGATCGGCGTCGCCGATCGCCCCATCGAGTTCGCCGAGCGCGTCGCGTGCCTCGTCGAGGCGCAGCGCGACGGTGCGCAGAATGTCGACGAGCAGATCGGCGGTCAGTCGGGTCATCGCGCGAGTGTCGGAGCGGCCTGGCGATTCGGCAAGCGGACCACCCGCCGACCATCTGTTCAAGCTGCAGATTAGCCGATTGACATATTCCGACGTCAATCGAATATTGTCGAAGTCGGCATCCGGGAGGGAATCAGTCGGCGGGGGCTCACGGTTCGGGCTCCGGGAGGACATGCCATGACAACCCCGCTTCTGAAGGTGGAAGGGCTGCGCAAGTCCTTCGGCGGCGTCGCCGCGCTGCGCGACGGCCGCTTCGAGCTGGAGGCCGGCTCGGTGCACGCCCTGTGCGGCGGCAACGGCGCGGGCAAGTCCACCTTCCTCACGATCGTCATGGGCATACAGAAGCGCGACGGCGGCACGATCTGGCGCAACGGCCAGCCGGTCGATTTCTCCAGTCCCGCCGATGCCCTGAAGGCCGGCATCGCGATCATCGAGCAGGAGCTGAGCCCGGTTCCGCACATGAGCGTCGCCGAGAACATCTTCCTCGGCCGCGAGCCCTCGCGCCGTTTCGGCGGCATCGACTTCCGGGCCATGAACCGGCGGGCCCAGGCGTTGCTCGACGAGCTGGGCTTTGCGATCGACCCGCGCCAAGCCATGGCGACGCTGTCGGTCGCCCAGATGCAGCTCGTCGAGATCGCCAAGGCGCTGAGCCACGACGCCGAGGTCATCTTCATGGATGAGCCGACCTCGGCCATCGGCGAGCGCGAGGCGCAGCACCTCTTCGCCGCGATCGAGCGGCTGAAGGGGCAGGGGCGCGGGATCGTCTACGTCTCGCACCGCCTGTCCGAGATCTTCCAGATCGCCGACAGCTACACCGTGTTCCGCGATGGCGCCTATGTCGCGAGCGGCAAGCTCACCGAGACCGACCGTCCCGGCCTCATTCGCATGATCGTCGGGCGCGAGCTCGGCGAAGAGTACATCAAGACCAACACGCCGAGCGAGACCGTCGGGCTCTCGGTGGACGGCCTCAGCAGCCCGGGCCGCATCGACGACATCTCGTTTTCCGTGCGCAAGGGCGAGATCTTCGGCATCTACGGCCTGATGGGTTCGGGGCGCACCGAGATCTTCGACGCGCTGTTCGGCCTCGACCCGAAGGCGCAGGGGCGCATCGCACTGGACGGCGCGCCGGTCACCGTGCGCCGCCCGGCGGACGCGATGGCGGAAGGTCTCGCCTTCGTCACCGAGGACCGCAAGAACAGCGGGCTGAACCTCCACGACACGGTGCGCGGCAACATCGCGCTGGCAAGCCTGCCCGAGATGAGCCCCGCCTTCGCCATGCGCGGGCGCGAGGAGGCCGAGGCGAGCCGGACCATGATCGAGCGCTTCCGCATCAAGGCGGCGCGCGACACGATGCCGGTGTCGGGCCTGTCGGGCGGAAACCAGCAGAAGGTCGTGCTCGGCAAGTGGTTCCTGCGCAAGCCTCGCGTCCTCCTCCTCGACGAGCCGACGCGCGGCGTCGATGTCGGGGCCAAGCGCGAGATCTACCGCATCATCTGCGAGTTCGCCGCCGAAGGCGGAACCGTGGCCATGATCTCCTCGGAGATCGACGAGGTTCTCGGCCTGTCGGACCGCGTCATGGTGATGCGCGGAGGGCGCTCGGCCGGCATCCTCGCGCGTGGCGAGGCGAGCGCGCAGTCGCTCGTCCACCTCTCGACCTGAACCTCAAACGACGCGCCGCGCCCGCCGGAATAGGGAACCGCCACGTGACCGACATCAACGCGAAAGCCGCCGACCCGGCGCTGGGCGCCGAGCGCCGTCGCCTCCTGATCCAGGAATACGGCATCTTCATCGCCTTCCTGATCCTGGTCGGAGTCCTGTCGGTCGCCAGCCCCTACTTCCTGACCGCCGGCAACATCTCCAACGTCCTCCTGCAGACGTCGATCAACGGCATCCTCGCCATCGGCATGACCTTCGTCATCCTGACGCGCGGCATCGACCTGTCGGTCGGCTCGGTGGTGGCGCTGGCGGGCATCGTCAGCGCGAGCTTCGTTACCACCACGGCGAACGCGAGCGTGGCGGGCGGGCCCTATCCCGTGGTGCTGGCGCTGGCCATCGGCATCGGCGTCGGCGTCGTCAGCGGCGCGATCGTCGGCGCGATCGTCTCGCGCTTCAACGTCCCCGCCTTCGTGGCGACGCTCGGCATGCTGTCGGCGGCGCGCGGCATGACCCTGATCTACGGCGGCGGACGGCCCGTGCCGGGCCTCGTCCCCGACTTCCGCTGGATCGGCACCGGCAACATCCTCGGCGTGCCCATGCCCGTCGTGATCCTGGCGGTGGTCTTCGCCGCCTCCTGGTGGCTGCTCTCGTCCACCCGCTTCGGCCGCTACATCTACGCGGTGGGCGGCAACCCGCACGCCGCCAAGACGTCCGGCATCAACGTCGCCCGCATCCGCTTCCTGGTCTACGTGATCTCGGGGGCGCTCTCGGGCCTGGCCGGCATGATCCTGTCGGCGCGCACCGGCTCGGCCCTGCCGCAGGCGGGCGTCGCCTACGAGCTCGACGCGATCGCGGCGGTCGTGATCGGGGGCACCTCGCTGTCGGGCGGCGTCGGGCGCGTCACCGGCACGCTGATCGGGGCCCTCATCATCGGCGTCATGAACAACGGCCTCGATCTCATGGGCATCCAGTCCTACTACCAGCAGATCCTGAAGGGAGCCCTGATCGTGGGCGCGGTGATGCTGGACCAGAAGCGCAGCCACGCGGCCTGACGCATCGGAGAGTTTCGCCCGGCCGCCGCCGGGCCGAAGGGGGGGGCGTGCGCCATTCCGGGCCGCCCCGACGGTTCCACAGGGAGGATACCTCACATGAAGACCTTGCTGCTCGCCCTCGGGCTCGCGACCGCGCTGTCGGCGCCGGTTCTCGCGCAGGAGAAGCTGAAGATCGGCGCGACCGTCTACGGCCTCAACGCCGAGTTCATGCAGATCTGGACCGCCGCGCTCCAGAAGCACCCCGCCGTGCAGAGCGGCGAGGTCGAGGTGACCGTGTTCGACGGCCGCTACGACGCGCTGGTCCAGCAGGAGCAGTTCAACACGATGATCACGCAGAAGTATAACGCGATCATCTTCGTGCCGATGGACATCGAGGCGGGCGCGGCGCCCGTGCAGGCGGCGGTCGACGCCGGCATCCCGGTGGTTGGCTCGAACGCCCGCGTCAACTCCGACGTCCTCACCTCCTATGTCGGCTCCAACGACGTCGAGGCGGGCGAGCTCGAGGCCAAGGCCGTGCTCGACAAGATGGGCTGCAAGGGCAACGTCGTGATCATCGAGGGTCCGATCGGCCAGAGCGGTCAGATCCAGCGCCTCGAGGGCAACCAGAAGGCGCTGGCCGCCTGCCCGGACGTCAAGGTCCTGGAGCAGCAGACCGGCAACTGGTCGCGCGCCGAGGCCCAGACCCTGATGGAGAACTGGCTGACCTCGCATCCCGGCCAGATCAACGGCGTGATCGGCCAGAACGACGAGATGGCGCTGGGCGCGATCGAGGCGATCAAGGCCGCCGGCCTCAACGTCTCGGACTTCGCGATCGCGGGTGTCGACGGCGTGACGGATGCGATCAACGCCGTGAAGGCGGGCGAGATGGCCTCGATCCTGCAGGACGCGAACGCACAGGCGCAAGGCGCGCTCGACATCGCGATCAAGGCTGTGAAGCCCGACTACCAGCCCCAGTCGGCGATCTGGAAGCAGTACCCCTCGATGGGCTGGGAAGACGGCAAGGCCAAGACCTACCTCGTGCCCTGGACCCCGGTCACGACCGCCAACGCCGACGAACTCCTGAAGTCGCGCCAGTAGCATGACCTTGCGGCGGCCGGGCGACCCGGCTGCCGCACCCCTTAGCCGTTCCCATTCTTGCCCGGAGCCTCCCGTTGAGCGACGCCGCCCCTTCCATCGATCTCGACTTCTCGCTGGCAGCCAAGGTCGCCCTCGTGACCGGCGGCGGCTCGGGGATCGGCCAGGCCATCGCGCAGGCGCTGAGTGCCAAGGGCGCGCGCGTCGCGCTGCTCGACAACAATCTCCAGGCCGCCGAGGCGACCGCCGCGACCTTGCATGACGCGCGCGCCTTTCGCTGCGACGTCGCCGACCCCGCTTCCGTCGAGGAGGCGGTCGGCGCGGCGGCGGATGCCTTCGGGCAGCTCGACATCGTGGTGAACAGCGCGGGCATCGTGGCGCTGGCCCCCGCCGAGGCGCTGACGCTCGACCAGTGGGACCGCACCATCGCGATCAACCTCAAGGGCACCTTCCTCGTGAGCCAGGCCGCCGGCCGCCGCATGATCGCGGCTGGTCGAGGCGGGCGCATCGTCAATCTCGCCTCGCAGGCCGGCACGGTCGCGATCGAGGAGCACGTCGCCTACTGCGCCTCGAAGTTCGGCGTGATCGGCCTCACCAAGACGCTCGCCGCCGAATGGGGTCGCCACGGCATCACCGCCAACACGATCTCGCCGACCGTCGTCCTCACCGAACTCGGCAAGGCCGCCTGGGCGGGCGAGAAGGGCGAGGCGGCCAAGAAGCGCATCCCGACCGGCCGCTTCGCCTTCCCCAACGAGATCGCGGCCGCGGCCCTGTTCCTCGCCTCCGACGCCGCCGCCATGATCAACGGCGCCGACCTCGTGGTCGACGGCGGCTACACGATCCTCTGATCCCCCCAAAGCCCCTTTTCTGAACGGACCCCAGTCCCATGCAGCGCTTCATCAACGACCCCGATCAGGTGGTCGACGACACCGTCCGCGGCTTCGTGAAGGCCCATTCCGACCTCGTGCGCCTGTCGGAGCGGAACCGGCGCGTCGTGGTCTCGACGGCTGCGCCGAAGGCGGGACGCGTCGGCGTCGTGACGGGCGGCGGCTCGGGCCACGAGCCGGCCTTCATCGGCTACACCGGCCGCGGGCTGGTGGACGCGGTGGCGGTGGGTGAGCTCTTCTCCTCGCCGACCGCGAAAAGCTTCCACGACGCCATCAAGGAGGCGAGCGGCGGGGCGGGCGTCGTCTGCCTCTACGGCAACTACGCCGGCGACAACATGAACGTGAAGATGGCGCAGAAGCTCGCAGCCAAGGACGGGATCGAGGTCGCGGTCGTAGTCGCCAACGACGACGTCTGCTCGGCGCCCGCAGCCGAGCGCGAGAAGCGCCGGGGCGTCGCGGGCGAAATCTTCATGTGGAAGATCGGCGGCGCCAAGGCGGCGGAAGGGGCGAACCTCGAGGAGGTGCGCGCCACCGCCCAGAAGGCGATCGACAGCTGCCGCTCGATCGGGGTGGGTCTCGGCCCCTGCACGCTGCCGGCCGTCGGTCATCCGAACTTCCAGATCGAACCCGGCACGATGGAGGTCGGCATCGGCCACCACGGCGAGCCCGGCATCCGCGTGGAGCCGCTGAAGACGGCGGCCGAGGTCGCCCGCGACATGGCGCGCATCGTGCTCGACGACCACGACCTGGCCTCGGGAACCGAGGTGGCCGTGCTCGTCTCCGGCCTCGGCGCGACGCCGCTGAACGAACTCTACATCCTGAACGACACGATCGAGGAGGAGATCCGCGCGCGCGGCCTCACGATTCACCGCACCTATGTCGGCAACTACTTCACCTCGCTCGAGATGGTCGGCGCGACGCTCACCGTCGTGGCGCTCGACGACGAGCTGAAGCGGCTTCTGGACGCCGAGGCGCGCGCGCCCGGCTTCGCGGGTTGAGGGAGACGGGACCGATGCAGAGCTTTCCCAATGCCGGGGGCGGCGCGATCGTCGAGGCGATGGCCGCGCGGATCGTCGAGAACCGGGCCTATCTCTCGGAGATCGACGGCAAGATCGGCGACGGCGATCATGGCGTGAACATGGCCAAGGGCTTCGGCATGGCGGCCGAGCGCCTCGCCGGTCAGGACGCGACGCTGTCGCAGGCCATGGCGCAGCTCGGCGACGTCCTGATGGGCGAGATCGGCGGGTCCATGGGGCCGCTCTACGGCATGACCTTCACCGAGTTCGCCGAAGCCATCGAGGGCCAGGACGCGATCGATGCCGCCCTGTTCTCGGCCATGCTGCACAAGGGGCTGGAGGGCGTGCAGTCGATCGGCTCCGCCCAGGTCGGCGACAAGACGCTGCTCGACACGTTCGTGCCGGCGGTGGACGCCTTCGATGCTGCGACCGGCGAAGGCCGGTCCTTCGCCGACGCGCTCGACGCGCTGGTGGCGGCGGCCGAGCGGGGCCGCGACTCCACGGTCGACCTCGTCGCCAAGGTCGGCCGCGCGAGCCGGCTCGGCGAGCGCTCGCGCGGTGTTCTGGATGCCGGCGCGACGTCATGCGCCATGATCCTCGGCACGCTGGCCGAGGGGGCGAAGGCGCGCCTCGCCTGAGACCCGCCTCAGGGCGTGGAGCGGATCACCACTCCACGCCGATCTTGCCGAAATGCCCGGCGCCCTCCTCGTAGCGGAAGGCGTCGGCGAGATCGTCGAGCGCGAAGCGGCGGTCGATCACCGGGCGAACGTCGTTGGCCTCCAATGCTCTGACGAAGTCCTGCTGCTGCTGGCGGCTGCCGACGATCAGGCCTTGAAGCCGGGCCTGCTTGGTCATGAAGGCGCCGGTCGGGATCTCGCCCGAGAAGCCGGTGAGAACGCCGATCAGCGAGATATGGCCGCCGATCCGCACGGCCTCGATGGACTGGGCAAGCGTTCCTGGCCCGCCGACCTCGACCACGTGATCGACGCCCGCCCCACCCGTCCAGTCGCGGATGCGCCGGCCCCATTCTGGCTCGGCCTTGTAGTTCAGCGTGAACTCGGCGCCCATCGCCTTCGCCCGCTCCAGCTTCGCGTCGGACGATGACGTGATCGCGACGCGCGCCCCGAACAGGCGGGCGATCTGCAGCGCCCAGATCGATACGCCGCCGGTGCCTAGTAGGAGAACCGTATCGCCAGCCTTGAGCGCGCCGTCGCTCACCAGCGCGCGCCAGGCGGTGAGGCCGGCCGTGGTGATCGCGGCCGCCTCCACCGCGTCGTAACCCCTCGGCGCATGGGTGAAGGCGGTGGCGGGCAGAACCACGGTTTCCTGCGCGAAGCCGTCGATGCCGTCGCCCGGCGTGCGGGCGAAGTCGCCGACGCGGGCTGGACCTGCCTGCCAGTCCGGAAAGAAGCACGACACCACCATGTCGCCGGTCCGAAACTCCGTGACGCCTTCGCCGACGGCTTCCACCAGTCCCGCGCCGTCGGCAAGGAGCACGCGCCGGTCGTCCGCCTTCATCAGGCCCTTGGCGACCGACAGGTCGTGGTAGTTGATGGAACCACCATGCAGCGCGACGCGGATCGCGCCGCGTCCGGGTTGGCCGGGGTCGGGCCTGTCTTCGCGCTCGATGCGCTCGAGGCCGCCGGGCGCGCGCACTACCATGGCTTTCATCGGATCATTCCCGTGTTCTCGTCCGCCCCGGTCGGGCGGTTGAAACGCGACATATGGGAAAGGCGGGCCGCGTCCACCGCTGGAAATGCCGAGTTGGCACCGCACCGGACCCCTGGTTCGTTCCAGGGACAAGGCTTCGGCGACGTCGCGAAGCGAGGCCGCAAAGAGCATTCTGCACCAACCGAACTGGTGCTGATGCGTCTAACCAGACGCTTTCCGGGCGCCTATTTGGTGCGCGATCGATCGGCCGTGCGCCCGTGTGGACGCTGTCTGTCGGACCGTTGGCCGGGCGATCGCGAGCGGGATGCGCTGGCTGCGATCGGGCAGACGCAACGTGGACCCGTCCCCAACCCTCATCAGGAGCGCGGCCTTTCATGACGACGACGATTCCAACCGATCACGCACCCATGCCCGCCTGCGCTCCGGTGATCCGTGCGGGCGCCCAGGCCGCACGCGAGGGCCGGCCGCGCACCGACAACCCGCACGATCTCAACAGCGAGGACTGGACCCATTGGATGGACGGCTTCGACCATCAGACCGTCTGGACCGAACACGGCCGGGGCACCTACGACCCTTTCTCCGCTGCGGCGGCGGACCCGTCTTGATCGACGGCCGGACCTGCCGGGCGGCCCGGGGTTTCCTTGCCTGGACCGCACGATACCTTTCCACGCGGTCCGGCGTGCCGATCTCGCGTATCTTCGAGTTCGAGCGCGATCGGCCGATCGGGGAGGACGACCGGCAGAGTCTGGAGGCGACGTTCCTGCGCCACGGCGTGATGGTGACCGGAGACGGGCGCCGCGCCAACGGCGTCCGGGCGATCGAACTCCCGGCGAAGGCCGGCGAACTCGCGTCCGGTGCTCGGCTGGCCGGGACCGGAGGCGACTTGGAGAGCCTGCCCGAACCGTGACGCTCACCCCTGAACGGAGTGCAAGCAATGGCTGACAGACTCGCCGGACAGAAGGTCGAGCGCCAGCAGCTTCAACAGATCATCGCCGGCCTGACCGAGGGCGTGATCCTGATCGATCCGGACCAGACGATCGCCTGGGCGAACCGGGCGGCGCTCACCATGCACGGGGCGCGCGAGATCGCCGACCTCGGGCGGGATGTCGACGAGTACCGCCGGCGGTACCAGTTGCGCTACCGCAACCATCACGTGCTCGACGAGGGCGCCTACCCGTCCGATCGCGTGGTGGCCGGCGAGATGTTCGCCGACGTCGTGGTGGAGGTCGCGCGCGCGGGCGTCGCGGAGCCGGAATGGGTGCACCGCGTGCGCTCGCTCGTACTCACCGATGCGGACGGGGCGCCCGACTGCCTCGTCCTGATCGTCACCGACGCGACCGACGAGATGCAGGCGATCGAGCGCTTCGAGAGCGCCTTCAACGCCAACCCCGCGCCCGCCCTCATCTGCCGCATCTCGGACCTGCGCTTCATCCGCGTGAACCAGGGCTTCCTCGACATGACGGGCTACGCGCGCGAGGGCGTGGTCGGCCGCTCCGTCTATGAGCTCGACGTGATGGCGGGAGCCGACAAGCGCGAGATCGGCAAGGAGCGCCTCGCGGCTTGGGAGACCGTGCCGCAGATGGAAGCCTCCCTGGCACTGCCGGGCGCCGAGACCAAGCTCGTGATCACGGCCGGCCAGCCGATCGAGATGGGGGACGAGCGCTGCATGCTGTTCACCTTCGCCGATCTCGAGCCGCGGCGGAAAGCCGAGATCGCCCTGCGCAACAGCGAGGAGAAGTTCGCCAAGACCTTCCGCCTGGCGCCGGTCCCCATGAAGATCTCGACGCTCGACGGCTTTCGCATTCTCGACGTCAACGAAGCCTTCCTGAAGGAAACGGGCTGGACGATCGAGGAGGTCGTCGGACGCTCGACCGCCGAGATCGAACTCTGGGACACGGCCGCCACGAGGCGGCGCCAGGAGCGCGAGCTCGTCGAGACCGGCAGCTTCCGCGGCTACGAGGCCAAGCTCAAGACGAAGGAGGGCGCGATCATCGACTGCCTCGTATCGGCCGAGACCGTCCGGATCGGGGGCGAGGTCTGCGTGCTCGACGTGTTCCAGGACATCACGGTCCGCAAGACCTCGGAACTCGAACTCGTCAAGGCGATCGAGGAGGCCCTGGCCGACACGTCCTGGCTGAGCCGCAGCGTCATGGAAAAGCTCGCCAACATGCGATCGCCTCAGCCGGCGGGGCAGAGCCGCTCCAGTCTCGTCGACCTCACCGCCAAGGAGCGGCAGGTTCTCGGCCTCGTGTCGCAAGGGCTCGACGACTTCGAGATCTCCGAGAAGCTCTTCCTGTCGCGCAACACGGTGCGCAATCACGTCCAGCGCATCTACGCCAAGATCGGCGTCCACCGACGGAGCGAGGCGATCGTCTGGGCGCGCGAACGCGGCATCGTGGGCACCGAGCCCGAGCGACGTGGGCCGGCTCGCCGAAAGTAAGGGCGAGAGGGAATGTGACCTCGGAGATACTTTTCGCAAAAAAGAAGCGTGCACGTCAGGTGTTCTGATGCACCCGCCTCTTCGGAAGCCACCGGCCCGCACCACATGTTTCAGCAGGCGAGGGCGGGCCGCGCAGAGGCCAGCCGACCGGACAACCCCTTTGAGGCTTGGGAGATCAGCATGGACAAGGACCGCATCGAAGGCGCCAAGAAGCAGGTCGTCGGCTCCGTCAAGGAGGCGCTCGGCAAGGTGACCGGCAACGACCGCGTGGAGGCCGAGGGCACGGCCGAGAAGACCGCCGGCAAGATTCAGGGCAAGGCCGGCGAGGCCAAGGACGCGGTGCGCGACGCCGTGAAGCGCTAGCGGCGGCCGGCGCGGGTCACGTGGTTCGGTTCGGCGCCGACATCCTGAACCTGTTTCGCCGGAGCGGCGAGATCGTCTCGGTCTGTGCGGTGCCGGACGGCGGTGTCCTGCCGTCCTTTCTGCACGGCTCGGGATGGGTCTTCGACGGCAAGGTCGCCGATATCGCCAACCTTCTGCCCGCGGCCGAGCGCTCGACCTTCCGCGAGGTCCTGCGCGAGACCGGTTATTATGTCTTCGTTCCGGCCTGACGCGTGGGTCGGGACCGGACCGGGATCGAGACGGGCAGCCGTGCGGATCGGCCTGACCGTCGATCTGCGGAGGAGAACACATGCATGAGCCGAGCGACGGCGATCTGACGCCGATCGTCCGGGAGCGCGCCTACTTCCTGTGGGAGGAAGCCGGGCGACCCTATGGCCGCGAGTTCGAGTTCTGGGCGCGGGCCTCGCACGAGATCGAAGCCGACCGGCGGGCGGCCTGCGAGCGGCATCAGGCCGAGCGCAGCGTGGCGCGCTAGCGGCATCCAGCCAACCCTTCCTATCCGCGCGCCGGAGTCCATGCGTCGAGGGCGCGGAGCAGGAGAGGCCGCAGGACCGCCGTGGGTCCTGCGGCCTCTTGCGTATGGCGGTGGGTGAGCAATCTTAGCGCGGGCGCGAGGGAAACAGCATGCGAGCATTCGACGTCGTCACACGGATCGCCTTCGGGCTGGCGAGCGCGGTCCTGATGATCCTGGCCTGTGCCCTGATCGTCTATGCCGGCTCGGGCGTCTGGGACAGCTTCCGCACCGCCGAGCGCAACATCGGCGCGACGGCGCTCGAGGCGGTCGGCTACACCGTGATCGCGATCGCCGTGTTCGACGTCGGCAAGTATCTCCTCGAAGAGGAGGCGATCCGGGGACGCGAGATGCGAAACGCCGGCGAGGCGCGTCGCAGCCTCACGAAGTTCATCTCCACGATCATCATCGCCGTGCTTCTGGAAGCGCTGGTCACCGTGTTCGAGGCCGGCAAGGAAGACCCGCGCCTCATGGTCTATCCAACCATGCTCCTGGTGTCGGGCTGCCTGCTGATCGTGGGCCTCGGCGTCTACCAGCGTCTCAGCATCAGTGCCGAGACCAAGGTTCGCGACCCCGAGGAGGAGTAGCCGGGGCAGACGAGGTGCCGGGCCGACCGGGCGAACGCCCGCAAGGTCTGCGCCGTGATCCCGAGCCACGGGGGCGCACATGAACGAGCGGATCGCACGAGCGCGCCTCTGGGCGCACCAGGTCAAGCGCGACGTCGTCGCCTTGTGGTTGGCGGCGCGCGATGCCCGCACGCCCTGGATCGCCAAACTCGTCGCCGGCTCGGTCGCCGCCTACGCGCTGTCGCCGATCGATCTCATCCCGGATGTTATCCCCATTCTCGGGCTTCTCGACGACCTCCTGATCGTTCCGTTCGGCATTCTCATCGCGATCCGACTGATTCCCGAACCGCTGATGGCCGAGTTCCGAGCCGAAGCGCTGCGACGCGACGGGCGGCCGCGCAGCCGGGCCGGCCTCGTGGCGATCGTCGCGGTATGGATCGGCGCCGCGCTCGGCACGGCCTGGTTGATTCTCCGGCATTCGTGACCGCGACGGACGAACGGGTCATCGAGGTCCGGCTTCCTATATGACGAACCATCGGGCGAAGACCCGGAACCCGCGTGCCGCGAGGAGGGCACCATGAGCGTAGCCTTCGTGAAGGAACCGAACGAGGACCAGGTCGAGGCGCTGCCCGAGCGCGACCTCGGGACGGATCCCAACTTCGTGACGGCACGGGGACTGGCCCTGATCGAGGAGGCGCTGTCGACCCACGAGGCCGCGCTGGAGGAGGCCCGTGCCGCGGGCGACAAGATCGCGATGGCCATGCTCAACCGCGATCTGCGCTACTGGCGTGCGCGCCGCTCCACCGCGCAGGTCGCCACGCCCGACCCGGAGGGCGAGACCGTTCAGTTCGGCCACGACGTCGCGCTGCGGCGAGCGGGCGGTCCGATCCAGCGGTATCGCATCGTCGGCATCGACGAGGCGGATCCCGCACGCGGTCTCGTCTCCTATCTTTCGCCGCTCGCCCGCCAGTTGATCGGCAAGGAGGAGGGCGACCGCTTCAAGATCAACGGCGCCGAGGCCGAGATCGTCGGGATTGGGCCGGAGGCGGTCGACTGACCGGCCGTTCCCGCATCGCGCAACTGCCAAGGCCGTTCCCCTGCGGCCGTATGCGCCTTTCGAGGCAGGCGTCTCGACAGAACGGCTCGTTGCCCGATAATGGGAGTTGGCTAAGCAACCCGGCGGCCGGCAGCGATCTCAGGACCATCCCATGAAACCTGTGAACGACAATGCTCAAGGCCTGCTGGCGCTTCGTTTGTCGGCCCATCTGCCGTTCGGCCGCAGCGAACACGAACTCCTCACGGGCGTGCCGTGGCGAACCGAGGAGATGGCGGCCCGCCATGCGTTCATCCGCGAGGGCGACCGGCCCACGCACTCCTGCCTGATCGTCCGCGGCATCGTCGTTCGCTCGCAATACGGAGCCGACGGTCAGCGTCAGATCCTGTCGGTGCATATTCCCGGCGACATGCCGGACCTGCAGAGCCTCCATATCCGGAGCATGGATCACGACATCGAGACCGTCAGCGCCGCGCGCATCGCCTTTGTCACCCACGACGACCTGCGCCGACTGTGCGATGCCTCGGCTCACCTGGCCGCCGCGCTCTGGCGCGAAAGCCTGATCGACGCCGCTCTCTTCCGTGCCGCGATCTTCCGCAACGCCCAGCTGGGGGCCGAGGCCCGGCTCGCCCATTTCCTGTGCGAGATGCAGTTGCGGCATGCGGCAGTGGACCTCGTGATCGACGGCGGGTTCGACTTCCCGATGTCGCAGGAACTGATCGGCGAGGTGCTCGGTCTGACCGTCGTCAGCATCAACAAGGCGGCGCAGGCCCTGCGGGCCCAGAACCTCATCCGGATGGAGAAGGGACGCGTCGTCGTCCTCGACTGGGACGGGCTGGTCCGGTTCGGCCAGTTCGACGGATCGTTTCTCCATATGGAGCAGCCGCAGCGCCCGCTCGCGGCCGCCAGCTAGTTCCACCACCCGCCAGATCCCGTTCCCACACCAGGCATCGACCCTCAGGCCGATCGGGCCAGCGGTTGCTCGCTTTGGTTTGTGTGAGCGGATTCCTCGTCCAGAAGCTGGTACATCGCCACCAGCGAGACGCATCCCGCCAGTTCCAGCGCTTCCTCGGCGCTGATGCGTCCGGCCTCGTATTCCGCCGCGATCTCGCGAAGGCTCATGCTGATCCACTCCAAGTTGGTCGACCCTGGCATTATCCGGGATAAACTTGGCGATAAGATCATATGGTGCGATAAAATTATGGGTCGCCGCTAAGGAACCGTCGGTTTCGGTGCGGCGCGTGCGGACCCGAGCCGGGCGAGGACGGCGACCGGCAGCATGCCGACCCCGACGATCACGAGCGCGGCGACGGCCGCTTCCTCGTAGGTTCCACGGGCCGCCTCGCCATACAGATGGGTCGCCAGCGTCTCGAAGTTCAGGGGACGCAGAAGCAGCGTGGCGGGCAGCTCCTTCATGCAGTCGACGAAGACGAGCAGCCCTGCGGATGCGATCGCCGTGCGGGTCAGCGGCAGGTGGATCCGGCGGAAGGCGGCGGCCGAACCGTGGCCCAAAACGCGTGCCGCCCCATCCAGCGACGGCGAGACTCGTCCGAGACCCGCCTCGATGCCGCCGACCGCGATGGCCGCGAAGCGGACCGTGTAGGCCAGAACAAGCGCCGCTCCCGATCCGAGCAGAACGAGGCCCGGCGAGACCCCCGTCGCCTGCTCGACCATGCGGGCGGCCAGACGGTCGAAGGCACCGACCGGCACGAGAAGGCCGATCGCCAGAATGGTGCCGGGCACGGCATAGCCCAGGCTGGCGAGACGCGCCGCCAGAGCCGACCGGCGCCCGGGATAACTGCGTCCCACATAGCCGAACAGCAGGCCGCAGCCGACGATCGCGAGCGTCGCCGCGAGCGAAACCGCGACCGTGTTCCCGACCTCCGCCAGAATGCGGGGGGACACGCCCGCAAAGCGGACGCGCTTGACCGCTTCCGACAGGAGATAGGCGGCCGGCGCCGCGAAGCCGAGCAGCACCGGCAGCGCGCAGGCCAGTGCCGCACCCGCGGCCGACGCGCCCACGAGCCGCACCGGTTGCATCGCTCGCGGCTTCTGCGCCGCCGCGGCGAAGCGCTGCCGCCGTCTCGCGTGGCGCTCCGCCCATACCAGAAGCATCACCACGGCCAGCATCGCGAGCGAGAGCTGAGCGGCACCCGCCAGATCGTTGCGGTTCACCCAGGTGGAGTAGACGGAGACCGTCAGCGTCTGGACGCCCAGAAACTGCGAGGCGCCGATGTCGTTCAGCGTCTCCATCAGGGCCAGGCTCATGCCGACCGCGATCGCTGGGCGCGCGAGCGGCACGGCGACACGCCCGAAGACCTGCCCGCGCGACAGGCCGAGCGTGCGCGACGCCTCGACGAGGCTGGCCGCCTGGGTCAGGAACAACGCGCGCGTCGTGAGGTAGACGTAGGGGTAGAGCACGAGGCCGAGCAGGAGCACCGCACCGGGCAGCGAGCGGATGTCGGGCAGGCGGAACTCGCGCGGGCTGCCGTAGCCGAGCAGACCGCGCACGATGCGCTGCACGTCGCCCACCGGGTGAAGGATGTCGAGATAGCTGTAGGCGACGACATAGGTCGGAACGGCCAGCGGCAGCAGCAACGCCCATTCCAGGACGCGGCGACCGGGAAAGTCGTAGGCCGTGACGAGCCAGGCGGTTCCGGTTCCCAAAACGCCGACGGTGACGCCCACACCGGCCAGGAGCGCAAGGGTTTTGAAGGCGACGCCGGGCAGGACGGCGCTTACGAGATGCGGCCACAGGTCGCCGCCTCCACCGGTCGCCACGAGCGCCAGCGCGCAGACCGGCAGGCAAAGGAGCCCCGCGACCAGGAACGACGCGAGCCGCCAGCCGGTCGGGCCGGAGAGCCGGACGGCGAAGGGGCGGGACGGGGTCATCGACCGAAGCGGCCGGGACGCACGGTCCCGGCCCTTGCCTGCCGCATCAGCCGTCGAACCCGACCTTCTCGGTGAGCTCGCTTGCCTGCTTGCGGAACGCGACGCCCTCCACGATGTCGATCGTGTCGGGCTTCAGCACGCCGTACTCGCCGACCAGCGGATCGACGCTCGCCTTGGCGTTGACGGGATACTCGAAGTTCGCGCGGGCGTAGATCGCCTGCGCCTCGTCGGAAACCAGGTATTCGAGAAAGCGCACGGCTTCGTCGCGGTTGGGCGCATGGCGGGCGACGGCGCCCCCCGTGATGTTGACCTGCGTGCCGCCGTCCCGGAACGTCGGCAGGATCATCTTGATGCCCTCGGCCCATGCCTGCTGCTCGGGGCCGCCCTTGCCGCTGCGCATCAAGCCGACATAGTAGGAGTTGGCGACGCCGATGTCGCACAGGCCTCCGGTGATGTCGCGCGCCACGTCCCGGTCGCCGCCGCCGGCCGGCCGGGCGAGGTTGGCCTTGAGGCCGGTCAGCCACGTCTCGGCCTCGGCCGCCCCGTGATGGGCGATAAACGAGCCCGTCAGCGCGACGTTGTAGGGATGCAGCCCCGAACGGATGCAGATGCGGTTCTTCCACTTCGGATCGGCGAGATCCTCGTAGGTGATCGACGCGAGGTCGAGATCCTTGGCGGCATAAAGCGCGCGGGCGCGCATCGACAGGGCGTACCAGTGGCCGTCGTCGTCGCGCAGCGTCTCGGGAATGGCGGCATCCAGCGTGGCGGACCGGACGGGCTGCGTCAGGCCACGCTCGACGAGATCCACGAGCACGCCCGCGTCCACGGTCATCAGAAGGTCGGCCGGCGAGCGGTCGCCTTCCGCGGTCACGCGCTCGGCCAGGCCCTCCTTCAGGAAGATCGTGTTGACCTGGGTACCGCTTGCCTTCGTGAAGGCGTCGATCAACGGCTGCACGAGACCCGGCTCGCGGGTGGTGTAGAGGTTGAGCTCGGCCGCTGCGGCGCCGCCCGTCGCGCCCCCGAGGAGCGCCAGACCAATCAGCGCGCTTCCGTATGTCTGCATGCCCATCGCAACCCCACCCTTTCCGTTCACCGATCGCGTCCTGGATCGGCAGGCGCCATGCTCATAGATGAGGCGTATGGTCAACTTATCGGTCGGGACCAAGTGGAAGCCGTGGGGCGCACAAGTACCGGCCGACATGTTCGCAGGTTTCGGCTCCGCGGTCGCGAGCCCGACCGAAAGAGGTTGCTTGGCAAGCGTTTGCTGCGGGTCCGTCGCTGCTGGCGTGTTGCTGTCTGGAATGCTTCTAGGATGCGCTATCGTCGGCGAACACGAAGACTTGTTCGACGCAGGCCGTGATCTTTACAGTGGAATCCACGGTCAGTCGGCTGCGCTCCGTGGAGCGAACGCGCAGGTCCGGCGCGAGTCCCGGCACCGCGACGCTCAGTTCCTCGACCTCGCCCAGAAGCCGGCGCCCCGTCACGCGTCCCTCGACGCCTTCGCCCGAGGCGGACAGGCGCAACACATGAGGCCGCACGTGGGCCACGGCCTGCACGCCGTCGGCAAGACCGGGCGCCGGAAACGTGCCGAGCGGTGTCGCGAGCCGGCCGTCCCGGCTGATCCCCCGGATGCGATTGGAACTGGCGAAGAACTCCGCCGCATGGGCATCCACAGGCTGCTCGAAGAGCTCCGTCGGCGTACCGGCCTGGACCACGCGTCCCGCGCGCAGCAGCACCACGTGCTCGCCGGCCGACAGGGCCTCCTCCGGATCGTGCGTCACCATCACGACCGTGGTGCCGAGTTCGCGCAGGAGCGCGAGCGTTTCGGAGCGCACACCGTCGCGCAAGGCGCGGTCGAGGTTCGAGAAGGGCTCGTCCAGGAGCATGATGCCGGGACGGGGCGCAAGGGCGCGGGCCAGCGCGACGCGCTGCTGCTCGCCGCCCGACAGCATATGCGGGAACCGCTCCGCGAGGTGTTCGATGCGCAGGCGCGCCAGCATGTCTCCCGCCCGGCGCCGCGCAGCCGCCTGTTCCTGGCGGCGGAGGCCGAACAGAACGTTGTCGGTGACGCTAAGATGGGGAAACAGCGCATAGTCCTGGAACAGGAAGCCGATCCCCCGGTCCTCCGGCTCCACGAAGGCACCGGGCCCCGACAGAATTCGGCCTCCGGCCTCCACCCGGCCGCTCACGGGACGCTCGATGCCGGCCAGAATGCGCAGGAGCGTCGTCTTCCCGGATCCCGAATGTCCGACCAGTGCGGCGACCCCGCCGGCGCGAACACGAAACGACACGTCCACCAGAACGGGCGTCCTGCCGAAGCCGTGCGTGACGCCGAGAACGTCGAGCGGCAGGCGGGTGGACGGGGCGGGGTGGTTCATCCGGAGGGCCTTCCGCTTCTGGGCGCGCCGGTCATAGCATTCCCGAGCGCGGCCGGAAGCGCCTCGTGGCGGCGGCCTCTCGTCCGGACCCACCGTGACCGGGGCGGGCGCGTGAGCAAGGAGACGCGCGATCCGCTTCTCGGCAACCGATTGCGCCGGGCGCACGATCAGTGATTTCGCGTCAAAGATTTGCGGATCGGGACTTGGACAGCGGGCAACCACCTGCCACACATGAGCGTCGACGCGGCGGGAGGATCGCTGCGGCGACCGCCGGCTGGAGCAGTCGGTTCATCCTGGGGAGGAACACCGTGAAGACCGCCATCGCCATCACCCTGTCGGCCGCCGCGCTGGCCTTGTCGGCCTCCGGTCCGGCCGCGGCCGACACGAGCGACAAGACCATCGCCCTATCGAACAACTACGCCGGCAACTCCTGGCGCCAGGCCATGCTCGCGAGCTGGAAAAAGATCACCGACAAGGCGGTGGCCGACGGACTGGTGAAGAGCGCCGACGCCTTCACCACGGCCGAGAACCAGGCGACCGAGCAGGCCGCGCAGATCCAGAACATGATCCTGCAGGGCTACAGCGCCATCGTCGTCAACGCCGCCTCGCCGACCGCCCTCAACGGCGCGGTCAAGGAGGCGTGCGACGCGGGTATCGTCGTGGTCTCCTTCGACGGCATCGTCACCGAGCCCTGCGCTTGGCGCGTGGCGGTGGACTTCCGCAAGATGGGCGAAGGACAACTCGACTACCTCGCCGGGCGCTATCCCGACGGCGGCAACCTTCTCGAAATTCGGGGTCTGGCGGGAACCTCGGTTGATACCGAGATTCACGAGGGCATCGCCAAGGGCGTCGAAGCGCACCCGAAGTTCAAGATCGTCTCGGCGGTCCAGGGCGACTGGACGCAGACCGTCGCGCAGAAGTCGGTCGCCGGCGTGCTGCCGAGCCTGCCCGAGGTGGTCGGTGTCGTGACGCAGGGCGGCGACGGCTTCGGCGCGGCCGAGGCCTTCAAGGCCGCCGGACGCCCGACGCCCACCATCATCCTCGGCAACCGCGAGGACGAACTGCGCTGGTGGAAGGCGCAGAAGGACGCGTCGAACTACGAGACCATGTCGGTCTCGATCGCGCCGGGCGTCTCGACGCTGGCCTTCTGGGTCGCCCAGCAGATCCTCGACGGGCAGGAGGTGCCCAAGGATCTCGTGGTGCCCTTCCTGTCGATCGACCAGGCCGGCCTCGAGAAGTCGCTCGAGACCACCGAGGCCGGCGGCGTGGCCAACGTCGAGTACTCGCAGGACGATGCCAAGACGGTGATCGCAGGCTCGGCGAAATAGGGCGCCGATCCGATGCATGGGCCCCGGACGCCGACGAGGCGTCCGGGGCGTCGCCAAGACCCCTTCCTGAAAGACCGACTTGCATGTCCGCGACCTCGCCGCCCATCGTCCGCCTTCGGGGCGTGCGCAAGAGCTTCGGTGCCGTCCGGGCGCTGGACGGGGTCGACCTCGACCTTCGGGCCGGCGAGTGTCTCGGACTGGCCGGCCATAACGGAGCCGGCAAGTCGACGCTGATGCAGGTTCTGGCCGGCAACCTGCGGCCCGACGAGGGGCAACTCGAGATCGACGGCGCGGACGGGGCCGGACGCCACAGCGTGGCGCGGGCGAGCGAGGCCGGCATCAGCTGCGTCTTTCAGGAACTCTCGCTCTGCCCGAACCTCTCGGTTCTCGAGAATACCCGGGTTCGCCAGCCCTCGCTGCGCGGCTTCGGCTGGCGGGGGCGGGCGGCGCGGCTCATCGGCGACCGTCTCGACGCGATCTTCCCCGGCCACGGCATCGGGTCCGACGACCTCGTCTCGGACCTGTCGCTCGGTCAGCGCCAGATGGTGGAGATCGCGAGCGTGTTTGCGGCCGGGGAAAGGCTGCGGTTCGTGATCCTCGACGAGCCGACCTCCTCGCTGGATGCGAGCGTCGCCGCGCAGCTTCTCGCCTATGTGCGCCGCTTCGTCGAGGGCGGGGGTACGATCATCCTGATCTCGCACATCCTGGGCGAGATCCTGTCGGCCTGCGACCGCATCGCGGTGATGAGCGACGGGCGGGTGGTGGACCTACGCGCGGCCGCCGACTTCACGCGCCACAGCCTCGTGGAGAGCATGGGCCACGTGGCGGGCGGCGGGGACGAGGAGGTCGCCGGGTCGGCGGCCGGGCGCAGCGCCGCGCCCGTCGTCGCCGAGGCCGGAACGCCCAAGGGCGGCCCGGTGCGGCTCGAAGCGCGGCGCGGCGAGATCGTGGGCCTGGCCGGGTTGGCCGGTCATGGGCAGACGGCGCTTCTCGTGCTCCTGCAGAACGCCGCGTACCACCGCTCCCGCTGGGCGCGCGTCGCGGCCCGCACCGCGTTCGTGGCCGGCGACCGGCAGAGCGACGGCGTCTTTCCGCTCTGGTCGATCGGCGAGAACGTCACGATTCGCTCGCTCGCCCAGCTCACGCGCTTCGGCCTCATCGACGGTGCGAAGGCGAGGGCGCTCGAGGAGAGCTGGCGCCAGCGCATCGCGATCCGCACGCCGGCCATGGGCGAGAACATCCTGACCCTGTCGGGCGGCAACCAGCAGAAGGCGCTGTTTGCCCGCGCCCTCGCGTCGGACGCCGAGATCGTCCTGATGGACGACCCCATGCGCGGCGTCGACATCGGCACCAAGCAGGAGGTCTACTCGCTGATCCGCGCCGAGGCGCAGAAGGGTCGAACCTTCATCTGGTACACCACGGAGTTCGACGAGCTGAAGAGCTGCGACCACATCTACGTCTTCCGTTCGGGGCGCATCGTGGCGGACCTGTCGCGCGCCGAACTGTCGGAACAACGCATCCTCCAGTCCTCGTTTGCCGAGGCCGCATGAGCCCCCGTCTGCTGCGCGCGCTCCTGCCGCCAGTCTCGCTGGTTCTGATCCTCGCGGTGATCTTCCTGATCCAGCCGCGCGCGATGAGCTATCTCGGCCTCAACCTGATGCTCAACCTCGCGCTGCCGATCGCGCTCGCCACGATCGCGCAGCTCTGCGTGATCACCGTGAACGACCTCGACCTGTCGATCGGCGCCTTTGTCAGCCTGGTTGCCTGCGTCGGCGCGACGCTCCTGCCCGCAACGCCTCTGCTGGGCACCGGCGTGCTTCTCGCGCTCATAGCGGTGTATGCGGGGCTCGGCGCGCTGATCCACTGGCGCGACCTGCCCTCGATCGTGGTGACGCTCGGCATGAGCTTCGTCTGGCTGGGGCTGGCGGTCCTCCTCCTGCCCTCGCCGGGCGGCTCGGCGCCCGCCTGGCTGTCGGGCCTCGTGAAGCTGAAGACGCCCGTCGTGCCCTTCGCGATCCTGGCGAGCGCGGCACTGGCGCTTCTGGTTCATCTCTTTCTCGTGCGCTCGTCCGCGGGCGTCGTGCTGCGAGGGGCGGGCGGCAATCCGCAGGCGCTCCGGCGCGCAGGCTGGTCGCTCCTGCGCGTCAAGGTCGCGATGTATGCGCTCGCCGGCTTCTTCGGCGTCCTGTCGGGTCTCTGCCTCGTCGGCCTCACGACGTCCGCCGACGCCAACATCGCGCTGCGCTACACGCTGCTCTCGATCGCAGGCGTGATCCTGGGCGGCGGCGAGTTCACGGGTGGGCGCGTATCGCCCGTCGGCGCCGTGATCGGCGCGCTGACGCTGACGCTCGCCGGCTCGCTTCTGTCGTTCCTGCGCATCTCGCCGGACTGGCAGATCGGCGCGCAGGGGGCGATCCTGATCGTGGTCCTGGCCTTGCGCGCGCTGGTCAACCAGACCGAGCGGAGGATGGCATGAGCACGGCCCGCCCGCGTGCGATCGGCTCCGCCCCATGGGCCTTCTCGTTCATTGGGGCCGCACTGATCCTCGCCGCGACGCTCACCTTCACGGGCGGCGTCGGAGCGGGGCAGATCCTGTCCACCGCGCTGACGTTCGCGACGATGTACGTGATCGTCGGCCTGGGCCAGATGTTCGTGATCACCGCCGGTCCCGGCAACGTCGACCTGTCGATTCCCGCCACGATCGCGCTGGCGGGCACGGTCTCGATGGTGGTGATGGGCGAAAGCGATGCGCGCATCGCGCTGGGTCTGGCGAGCGCGCTCGGCGTCGGCGTTGCCGTCGGCTGCTTCAACTACGCCCTGATCCGTCTTCTTTCGATTCCGCCGATCATCGCGACGCTCTCGGCAAGCTTCCTCGTCCAGTCCACCGCGATCAGCTACGGGCGCGGCCTGCGCGTGCGCCCGCCCGAAGGCTTTGCCGCCTTTGCGACCGGTCGGATCCTCGGCGTGCCCTATCTGGCCATCGCGACGCTCATCCTGTCCGCCCTGATGGCGGTGCTGCTCCACCGGACGGTCTACGGACGCTCGGTCTCGGCGATCGGGCAGAACAGCCGCGCCGCGGGACTTGCGGGCATCCGGGTCGACCGGGTGCGCTTCCTCACCTACGTCCTGTCGGCGGCTCTGGCGGGGTTGTGCGGCGCCGTCCTGTCGGGCTTCTCGGGCGGCTCCTCGCTCAACATGGGCGAGGAATACCTCCTGGCGTCGATCGCGGTGGTGGTGGTGGGCGGCTCGTCGGTCTCGGGCGGACGGTCCAACGTCGCGGGCTTGTGGGGCGCCTCGCTCTTCCTCTACCTGCTCGTGACCATGCTCAACACGTTCGGTGTCGGCGCGGGCCTGCGCCTGCTCCTGACCGGCATCATCATCGTGGCGATCATCACGCTGGCGGGCGGGCGGCGCGGGGAGCGCGCCTGAGCGGAAGGACCCGCGGCGCGCCTCAGCGCCGTTCGCCGGCCATCTCGGCATCGTACCCGGCGTGCCAGGAGATGCCGTCGGCGCTGCGCGAGCGATAAGGGTTGTCGTGTCGGTTCACGCGCCGCCGAGCTGCTTCCCGGCCTTCCAGGCGGACCGCCTCGTCGCGCGTCAGGCGGATCGTCTCGGAGTAACCGGCGCCACAGGTGTCGAGCATGTGCGTTCTCCCTTGTTTTTGTTGGGAGAAGTGTCGCGCCGTCGCCTTGATCAAACCTGAATCGCCTATGGTGCGCTGCATCGATGCGCGGCCAAGGCTCGCAATAAGGCCTCTCAGGGCTGGCGTAGGAACTCGAGCGCGATCAGCACGGAGCCGACGACGGCGAGCGCGATCACCACCACGGCGAGCCCCAGGACGAGGCGACGGGCGAGGCGGTGGGACCGGAGGTCTGCCATGACGGCTCCATTCGGGCGGGACGATCCGGCGCAGCCGGTTCTTGGAGGATGCCCCTTGTCGGGATCGATCGACCGAAAAGTCAACCGTGCCTCCGAAGCGCAGCCATGGCGATGCCGGACGCTGACTTCCTCCGGGGCCCCGCACGGGATGCCGGGGCGAAGCCCGATACGGTACGATCAGTGCTTTGCGGTGTCGTTCGCCGCCCCGCGCGATCCCAGGAGGCCGTGGCCGGCATCCAGGCCGACCTGCAGAAGAACGGCCCGGATGAGCTTGGACAGGAGACTGTTTCCAATGCCTCGCGCCAAGCCCTCCGCCTCAATCAGAAGAAGCGCGATACGCTCCAGAGGCGAGGCCGTCGCGGTCGGCTCCGGCATCATCACCGCGACATAGGTCGCCGTCCCGTTCGAGGCCTCGGCTTCGGTGCGTCGCGAGACGATGAAGCGGATCGTGGCAGGGCCGCCGAGTGCTCCCTGCAGGCGGCACGTGAGATCCCGAGCGCCGGGTTCGGCGCCCAGCATCCGCGTTTGAACGGTAAGGCGTTCCTCGGGCACCACCATCTGCAGGAGATCGTCGACGTTGTTCAGGGGCCGCGCACTGTTCGAACCGTGGCAGAAGCGGAGGAAGCCCATATCGGCATCGAGCGCGCCGGTGCGGGCGTCGATCGTCACGAGGCCCAGCACGAACGGATCGTCCGCCGGCCGGACGGCTTCGGTTATCGATATGGCGCAGACGCTCACGACGTGATCACCGCCTTGTTGTCCCGGATCCAGGTCAGGCGCAGCTTGGTGGAAAGGAGGGCGTTCAGGGTCTCAGCTGGGCTCAGCTCGCTCTCGCGCGGCAGGGCGTTGCCCATCATCGCGATCTCCAGAAGGCACATGTCCAGGAGGCGCTTGGCGAAGCACAGGCGCAGTTCGTCCGCCTGGTCTCGGCAAGCCGCAACGGCGACCAGCAGGCGGTCGACCTCGCGTTCCTCGAACTGGGTCATGCGCGCGCCATGCCGTTCGAGGTCTCGAACACGCCGGGCTTGTGCCACTGACCCTCGGCGCGCACGGTGAGGTACGGATCGCCCCCGATCGCGACCGCGTCCTCGGCGGGCTCGATCTCGTCGATCATCTCGAGCACGGCATAGCCTGCCAGGTCGAACGGGGCGCCGTTGTCCTTCATCCGGAAGCCGAAGCGCTTCCAGAAGGGCAGGAGCTCCTCCTTGGCATGGCCGTACAACTTGCGGTATCCTTTGGCCCGGCACAGGTCGACGCTCGCGCGAACCAGGTCGAAGGCGATCGTCGAGCGGCGGTATTCCTTGCGCACGGCAAGGCGTTCCATCTTCGCGAAGTCACCGAAGAAGCGGATGCGCATACAGCCGGCCGGCTCGCCCCGAACGCTGTAGAGGAGATGGGTCGCGGCGAAGTCGTTGCCGTCGAACTGCTCCGAGAAGGGGAAGGTCTGTTCGCCGAGAAAAACAGCCGAGCGGATCGCGGCGATCTTGAGGAAGTCGTCCAGGCCGTGGACGACCGCAATCCCGGTCCGCTCGCCCTGGGGATCGAACGTATCGAAGCGCGGCGCCGCGACCGGCGGGACCGTGTGGCAAGGATCGGAATGTAAGTTTTCCTGATAGACCGTCGACATCGGCGTCCCCTTTGGCTTCCTGGACGCCGTTGAAGCTATCGAACCGAAGCCGTCGTGGATTTTCCCAA
This sequence comes from Aureimonas jatrophae, assembly GCF_900104035.1. GTDB lineage: Bacteria > Pseudomonadota > Alphaproteobacteria > Rhizobiales > Rhizobiaceae > Aureimonas > Aureimonas jatrophae. The sequence continues at coordinate 453,200 of NZ_FNIT01000002.1, forward strand.
TCCGAACACAGGGCGTTCAGCCAATGGAACACCTCCCCCAGAACGTGGACTGGGACAGCGTCAAGGTCTTTCTGGCCGTCGCCGACAGCCGCAGCTTCCGGCAGGCGTCCGCAGAGCTCGGCAAGGGGATCAACACGCTGCGTGCCACGATCGAGCGTTTGGAGGACCAGCTCGGCTTCCGCCTGTTCTACCGGGAAGCGGAGGGCACGCGCCTCACCAACGAGGGGCGGCGCCTGGTCGCCGCCGCGCGCGACGTGCAGCGCTCGGTCGCCGACATGTGCCGCGTCGCCCAGTCCACCAGCGATACGATGTCGGGCGCGATCCATCTCGCCGTCACCGAGGGGATCGGCACGTTCTGGATCATCCCGCAGCTTGTGGACTTCCTTCGGGGCGAGGGCCGCGACATCAACCTCAACCTCGAATGCGCGCTGCGCTCGGTCGACGTGCTGCGCCTTGAGGCCGACATCTCGATCCAGCTCACCGAGCCGACCGCGCCGGACCTCATCAAGAAGCGTCTCGGCTTCGTGCATCTCTCGATGTTCGCCGGCCGCTCCTATGTCGAGGCGCACGGGTTGCCGACCTCGCTCGCCGACCTGGCGAACCATCGCGTCGTCGAACAGGAAACCGAGCAATTCGCCGGCTATCGGCTCGCGCCGCTCTTCGGCGAGGAGATCGCCCGCAAGATGGTGCCGCTGCGCACCAACTTCTCGAGCGCGCACTATTGGGCGGTGGCCAAGGGGGCGGGGATCGGCATGCTGCCGAACTACGCAATCGCGATTGGGGCCGATCTGGTACCCGTGAATCTCGACATGAAGTTGGGCGTGGAGGTCTGGCTTGCCATCCACCCCGAGGTCATCAAGACGGCGCGGCACCGCGTCTTCGTGGATTGGCTGGTGGAATGCTTCTCGCGCGAGAAGTATCCCTGGTTCGGCAACACCGCGTTGCATCCCGACGAGATCGTCGACCTGCTGCGCGCCTCGGGCGAGCTGCAAACCTACTTCGAGGGCTTCACGCCCAAGCTCGCCGCGGCGCCGGAGACGCGGCGTCTGGGAAAGGCCGTTGCGGACTTATAGCCGCCGCAAGGCGATGATAGGAACGATCCACGGTTCAGCTGGTATCGAAAAGCGATGAATGAGGGGAATGGTCCGGGCGCGGTCGCACGCGGTCTGCGCTCGCTTCGGGAGGCACACGCGCTGGGTTGCGGAGAACTGGCGGCCTGCATCGGAGTGACGCCGGAGAGCCTGCGCGCGATCGAGACCGGGGAGACGCTTCCCTCCGCGGCGGTGCTTCTGCGACTGAGCGCGTTCTTCGCGGTCGAGCCGGCCTACTTCTTCGATCCTGCTTCGAGCCTGCCGATTGCCGGTCCGGGCGAGGCCTCGAGCACGGAACTCGATCATCTCGACGGCCTCGTCGACGAGGATACGCTCGAACTGCTCGCCGCGCTCGACCGGTCCGCCCGCAAGCTCAAGGGTTGAGCGTCCGGGTCAGCGACCCATCCGCTCGCATTCGGCCAGCACCATCTCGACCTCTCCCGGATCGGCCGCCGTTTCGCTGTCCAGGCCCGCCTCGAGCCGCTCGCCGGCTCGCCGGTACTCCTCGCAGCGTCCCGTACGGGCCAGTTCCGTCGGCGTGTCCGGCGTGAACCAGCCGTAGGCATAAAGGGCGGCCGCCGCGACGAAGACGGCGGACAACACGATTTTCCAGAAGCGGCGGGACATGACGACGTTCTCGCGGTTGCGGGTCCGCTCATCAACGCGCTCCGCCTTTCCCGGGTCTGGTGCCGGCGTGCGATCCGACCTCAGGGGCTTCCCTTGCCGCCATGAGCGCCCACCACCGTGCCGGTCGAGAAGCTCGCATCGTCGGCCGCCAGCGTGACGTAGAGCGAGGCGAGCTCGGCCGGCTGACCGGCACGCCCGAGCGGCGTGTCCTGGCCGAACTCGCCCATCGTGCCCTCGATCTGTCCGCCCGCCACCTGCAACGGGGTCCAGACCGGGCCAGGTGCGACCGCATTGACGCGGATGCCGCGCTTGGCGAGCTGCTTGGCCATGCCCTTGGTCAGGTTCAGGATCGCCGCCTTGGTGGACGCGTAGTCGATCAGTTCCTCGCCCGGGTCATAGGAGTTGACCGAGATCGTGTTGATGATCGAGGCGCCGGGCGGAAGGCTCGGGATGGCCGCCTTCGAGAAGCGAAAGACGTGAAAGACGTTGGTCTCGTAGGTCCGCACGAACTGCTCGTCGGAGATCTCGAGGATATCCTCCTTCGACTGCTGATAGGCGGCGTTGTTGACCAGGAGGTCCAGGCCGCCGAGCGCCTCCACCGCGCGGTGCACCACGCCCTCGCAGGCTTCCAGCGTGCGGATGTCGGCGGGAAGGGCCACGGCCTTTCGACCTGCCTCCTGAATGAGACGGACCACGTCCTGCGCGTCCGGCTCCTCGTCGGGATGGTAGTTGATCGCGACGTCCGCGCCCTCGCGCGCGAAGGCGATCGCCGCGGCCCGGCCGATGCCGCTGTCGCCGCCCGTCACCAGTGCGCGTCGACCCGCAAGCCGGCCCGAGCCGCGATAGCTGGTCTCGCCGCAGTCCGGCACCGGCGTCATCTGCGACTGAAGGCCCGGCCAAGGCTGCTTCTGTTCGGGGAACGGCTCGCTCGTGTACTTCGAGCGCGGATCGCTGAGGTGGGGGGCGCCGTCGGCCGCGCCGGCCGGGGCGGACTGCGCGGTGGCCGGCCCGGTCAACGTCGCCGCTGCGGCGCCCAGCACCGCGCCGCCGAGGACGGTGCGGCGGGACAGGGTTTGTTCGCTCATGATCAGGCCCCTCGATCTCTCGGACGTGCCGAGTGCGCGGACGCATCGCACCGTCCGCCTCGCAGACCATGGGAAAGAAGCGAACGAGCAATGGTTCCTGCCGCGAGCGCATCGAAGCATAGGCCGCTACGGTTGGTCGCGTGTCGCGGGACGGATCGGTTTGGATTCACCGCATTGACGCTTCGTTATTGATGTTGATCCCAACAAACGCCGCTTCTCGGAGAATGATTGGCTGCGACCGCGATGTTGTGGTGACGATTCCTGTCCGTGTTTCGCGGTATTAACGTATGGGACCCAGAGTATCGTCAGTCTCTTCCATGTGAGTCGACGATGCTTCCCTCGCTCGCTTCTCGGTCGCCGCCCGGCGCGGCCTCCCCCTCTTTCGAACGCATCCTCCAGGTTCTGGCTGATCCGGTTCTGTCGCTGGGGCCCGACGGCACGATCCTGTACGCGAACGCAGCGGCCGAGGCCGCCTTCGGTGGCGGGATCGTCGGTTCCGCGCTGCACGATCTCTTTCCCGACTGCGAGCGGGGCGAGCACGGCACGCGCGACGGGACGCCAAGGGTCCTTGTCACGCAGGCCGCAACCGCCTTCGAGAGCCGCTTTCTCCCGATGGGAGAAGGGGAATATGTGGTCATGCTGCGCGCGGCGGCATCGCATGACGCTCTCGCCGTCGAGCGCCCGGACATCGACGACCTGACGGGATTGAGCAAGCGCCGCACCGTCCTGACGTACCTGACCGCGATGCTGTCGCAGGAGGCCGATGCGGCGCCCTTTGCGATCCACTGCCTGGATCTCGACCGCTTCAAGATCGTCAACGACACGCTCGGCCATGCGGTCGGCGACCGCCTCCTGCGCAAGGTGGCCGATCGCATCGTGAGCGCCTGCCGAAAGGGCGACGTGGTGGCGCGCCTCGGCGGCGACGAGTTCGTCGTCCTGCAGCACGGGGCGCGCACGCCGGCCGACGCCGAGAGGCTGGCGGCTCGGCTCGTGGATCTCGTCGGTCGCACCTACGTGCTGGACGGCCATACGGTGAACATCGGGGCTAGCGTCGGAACCGCCTTGCGGGGGGATCTGAGCCAGGCGCGGGACGTCCTGCGCAACGGCGACCTGGCGCTCTACGAGGCCAAGCGGGCGGGACGGGGCCGCTCCCGGCTCTTCCAGCCCGGCATGGATACGCTTCTGCACGAGCGCCGCGAGATGGAGATCGATCTGCGGCGTGCGCTCGCACTCAAGCAGTTCGAGCTTCACTACCAGCCGTTCCTGGATCTCGCGAGCGACGAGGTGATCGGTTTCGAGGCGCTTCTGCGCTGGCGCCACCCGGTCCGCGGTAACGTTCCGCCGCTCGCCTTCATTCCGCTGGCCGAAGAGAACGGGCTGATCGTCAAGATCGGCGAATGGGTCCTTCGCACGGCCTGCCTGCAGGCCGCCACCTGGCCGGGCGAGCGAACCGTCGCGGTCAACGTGTCGCCGCTCCAGTTCAAGGCCGACACGCTGCTCGAAACCGTCAAGGCGGCCCTGGAGCGGGCAAACCTGCCGCCCCGACGCCTGGAGCTCGAGATCACCGAAGGCGCGCTGCTCGACAACACCGACAGCGTCATCCGGACGCTGAACGCCCTGCGCGACCTGGGCGTGATGATCTCCATGGACGACTTCGGCACGGGCTACTCGTCGCTGAGCTACCTGCAGAAGTTCCCGTTCAACAAGATCAAGATCGACCGGTCCTTCGTGGCGGGCGCGAGCGCCGACAGCGAGGCGATCCTGCGCGCGGTGGCGGGACTGGGCACCAGCCTCGGCATGGCCATCACGGCGGAGGGCGTCGAGACCGCCGAACAGCTCGCCCGCATCCGCGGCGAGCGCTGTACGCATGTCCAGGGATACCTGACCGGACGGCCCATGGCCGCGGAGCAGATTGGCGACTTCCTGACGCGACCCGATCCCGTTACCGCACTCGAGGATACCGCCGCATGAGCGCCGCCCTGCACCGTCTCGTCTACTACAGCCGAAACCACGTCGGTCGCTCGGACGCCGATCTCGACCGGGAGATCAGCGACATTCTGGCCAAGAGTCAGGAAAACAACCGGCGCGACGGGATCACGGGCGCGCTGCTCTTCAATACCGGCTGCTTCGCACAGGTGCTGGAGGGTCCCTTGAGCGCCGTCGAAGCCGCCTTCGAGCGCATCCAGCAGGACGAGCGTCACGGCGACGTATCGCTTCTGGCGCTGGATCGGATCGAAGCGCGAAGCTTTCCGAACTGGGCGATGGGCTTCGTCGGCGCCTCGGAGCGCGACGCCGGTCGCTACGGCGCGATCGGCGCATCCAGCGGCTTCGACCCGGCACACCTCACGGGCGACGAGGTTCACGGTCTCCTGCGCGATCTGGCGATCGAGGAGGAGAATGCGGCCTGAGCGGCACGGGAGGCACCGAGCCTTCCTCCAGCAGCGCCTGCGCGACCGGACCGTTCCGGGACGAAGGGTCGGGACGATCCGATGCAGCGAGACGGCTCCAGAGACGCGCGCCTCTGGGCGGTTGCCGCAGCGATCGCCACCTAGGGTTGGCGGCCACACGACCACGTCCGGCGCCAGCCCAACCCGCTCCCCCGAACGCCTCCCACTCGACCGCACAAGCTCTTGGTTGAAACCATGGTGCACCGGGCTGCCGGACGGGCGCACGCCACCCGGACCGATGGGGAAAGAGATGGCGCGGGGCCGCTCTACCCGCGCGCCCGGTGGGCTGCCGGCCCTGCGGAGTCGCGTATCACAAGCGTCGAGGCGACCTGCAGGCGGAACGGGATGTCGGCGGGCAGCCTCCCGTTGAGGCGGTCGTCCAGCATGCGCACGAGGCCGGCCCCGATCTCGTAGCCCTGGACCCGGACCGTCGTCATCGGCGGCCAGATCTGGGTCGCCGCGGAATAGTCGCCGAAGCCGACCACGGACGCGTCCTCGGGGATGCGCAGGCCAAGCCGCAGAAGCTCCGACATCACGGTGAGCGCCATGCCGTCATGCGCGCAGAAGAAGGCGGTCGGATAGAAGCAGTCCGCATGCGCGAGTTCCAGGTGCTCCAGGAATCGCGTCTCGGACTGAAACGTCATCTCGCGAAAGGCGACGTCGGGATGGCGCTCCAGAACCTCGCGAAGTCCGTAGAAGCGCTCCACGCGGCCTCGGTAGCCGGGCGTGCCGTGGACATAGGCGATGGTCCGGTGCCCCAGGCCCAGGAGATAGTGGGCCACCGCCGATCCCGCCTCGTGATCGGTGCCCGACACGACGTCGAACGGGTCCAGCGGCTCCACCCATCCGCTTCGCGCGACCGGCAAACCCAGGGCGCCGACCGCCAGGATCGTGTCGCGCTCGTGCCGTCCGACCAGCGCGATGCCCCGGCAGCTGCGCGCGAAGGCGAGGATCTCGCGCCGGTCCGAGGACCAGCAGTTGCGCACCTCGTATCCCCGCCGCGCGGCCTCGGCCTGCACGCCGCCCTGGATGCGCAGGTGAAGCTCGGAGTTGATGATCTCCGCATTGTTGAAGACCACGCCGACGACCGGCGTCTCGTCCTGCGCGACGGGTTGCACGTAGCCCATCTCATCCGCCACGCGTCGCACGCGCAGGCGCGTTTCCGCGCTGACGCCATCCTTGCCCGACAGGGCTCGGGAGACCGCGAATTTCGAAAGCCCGGTCGCTTGGGCGATCGTGCCCAGCGTGATCTTCGGCATGCGGTCGAGCCTCCCGCCGCAGTCGCAGGAACGCGCGATCCTCATAACGGCAACATAACGCTTTACCTAACAAAACGACGGTTGCAACCTTGCTGTTAATAACGAAGCCATAAGGCTGTTAGGGAGGAATGCCACCGTGGGGATCGACCGCAGAGGCTTCATCGCGTCCGGACTGGCCCTGGCGGGGGCCATCGCCCTGCCGCGCGGCGCATGGGCGCAAGGATCCGCCGACTCCGCCTTTCTCGAGGCGCGCATCGCGTCGGGAGAGTTGCCCGCGCTCGCGCAACGCCTGCCGCAGGTGCCGCTCGTGATCACCCCGCTCAGCGAGGTCGGACGCCAGGGCGGCGACTGGCGCCACGCGCTGGTGGGCGGTGGCTCCTACTCGATGCTCGTGCGCTACCAGGGCTACGAGCCGCTCGTGCGCTTCAACCCCGATTGGTCCGGCCTCACCGAGAACGTCGCGCAGTCCTGGTCCGTGAATGCGGACGCGACCGAGTACACGTTCAACCTGCGGCGCGGCCACAAGTGGTCGGACGGCCAGCCCTTCACGACCGAGGACGTGCGCTTCTGGTACGACGCCTATTTCACCGATCCCCAGGCCAACCTCGGCAGCAATTCCTGGTGGTTTGCCGACGGTAAGCCGGCGACGCTCGAGATCGTGGACGAGGCGACGTTCAAGGTGCGCTTCGCCTCGCCCAACGGCTTGTTCGTGCAGCAGCTCGCCTGGGCGCAGCAGGACCAGCTGACGCGGACCCCGAAGCATTATCTCGAGCGCTTCCACATCCGCTACAATCCGGACGCCGACAAGCTCGCCCGGGAGCAGGGTCTGGAGAGCTGGATCGCCCTGTTCCAGCGCGAGATCGGCATGGCCGACGACAACACCTTCTACCAGAACGGCAACCGGCCGACGCTGAACGCCTGGGTCTTCCTGGAGGCGCCGGGCACCAATACCGAGCAGGCCGTCGCGGTTCGCAACCCGTTCTACTTCAAAGTCGACACGGCGGGCACGCAGCTGCCCTACTTCGACCGCATCGTCTACCAGATGGTCGCCGACCCGGAGGTCCTTCTCCTGAAGGCCCTGCAGGGCGAGATCGACATCATGGACCAGTACATCGCGACGCCCGCCAACAAGCCCGTCATCTTCGACGGGCAGGAGAGCGGGGGATACGGTCTCTATACGCTGAAGGAGACCGCCGCCAACGTGATGGCCTTCCAGCTCAACCTGAACCACCAGGACCCGGTGCGGAACGCCCTGTTCAACAAGCTGGAGTTCCGCCAAGCCCTGTCGATCGCGATCGACCGGCAGGCGATGATCGATGCCGTGTTCATCGGCGAGGGCGCGCCCGCCCAACCCTCGATCCGGCCCGGCGACCCGCTCTACAACGAGCGCCTCGCGACCCAGTGGACGCAGTACGACCCCGACAAGGCCAACGCGATGCTGGACGCGATCGTCCCGAACCGCGACGGCGACAACTACCGGCTCGACGAGACGGGGCGGCGCCTGTCGATCATCTTCGAGATCGACCAGACGCGCACGACCTTCATCGACATGTTCGAGCTCGCGATCCCGATGTTCCAGGCGGTCGGCATCGACGCGCAGATGCGCACCATGGACCGCTCGCTCTGGGAAACGCGCGTTCGGCGCGGCCGCAGCTATGATGCCACGGCCCACCAGTTCGGCGCCAATTCCGGTATCGCCGCCATGCTCGACGCGCGCTTCTATGTGCCCGTCAACAACAACTGCTTCTACGCGCCGGGCTGGTCGCTCTACTTCACGCAGCCCACCAGCGACGGCGCGGTCGAGCCTCCCGAGGCGGTCAAGGCGCAGCAGCAGCTCTATCGCGACCTGACCGCGACGGGCGATCCCGCGCGCCAGACCGAGATCATGGCCAAGATCCTCGAGAACGCCGCCGACCTGTTCTTCACCTTTGGCGTCAGCCTGCCGGCCGACGGCTACGGCATCGTGCGCAAGGACGTGCGCAACCTGCCGCCCGAGATGCCCAACTCCTTCGGCTGGCCGACGCCCGGCCCGGCCCGGCCGGAGCAGTTCTTCAAGGCCTGAAGCAAGGGCTTTCCCGATGCCTTCGCCCACGCCGCAAGCCTCGTTGCCTGCGGCGAACGCCCCGACCTTGCCCGCCATCCCGCGAGACCCCTCATGCTGCACAGCCGGATCCAAGCCTCCTCGACCCTGCGCACGAAGGACTGGTACCGCTCCGCCACGCGCTGGACGCAGCTGACGCTGGCCGAGGACGATCCCGTGCGCTTCGATCCCGCCTTCTGGATCGAGACGTTCAAGCGCACGCAGTCCAACGCGGTCTGCCTCTCGGCCGGCGGCTATATCGCCTACTACCCTTCCGAGATCCCGCTCCACTACGTCAGCCGCTTCATCGGCGACGGCGACCCGTTCGGCGCGCTGGTGGAAGGGGCGCGCGGCCTCGACATGCACGTCATGGCGCGCGTCGATCCGCACGCCATCCACCAGGACGCCGCCGACGCGCATCCCGAGTGGATCGCGGTGGATGCGAAGGGGCGTCCGCGCCGCCACTGGGCCTATCCCGACGTCTGGGTGACCTGCGCCTATTCCGGCTACAACCACGTCTTCATGCCGAAGATCGTCCAGGAGATCACGGCGCGCTACGATATCGACGCGATCTTCGCCAACCGCTGGCAGGGGCATGGCGTCTGCTACTGCGACAGCTGCCGCCTGAGCTTCCGGAAGGAGACCGGCCACGAGCTGCCGCTGACCACCAGCGTCGAGGACCCCGCCTGGCTCGCCTGGACCGGCTGGCGGCGCGGCGTTCTCAGCCGCCTCGTCGTCGAGTGGGACGAGATCATGAAGGCGATCAAGCCCCATACGAGCTTCATTCCCAACATGGGCTCGGTCTCGCTCACCGAGTTCGACCTCGGCATGATCGAGCGCTACTGCCCGTTCCTGTGCATCGACGACCAGGGGCGGCGGGGCACCGAGCCGGTCTGGATGGCGGGGCGCAACGGCAAGCGCATCCGCGGCGCCTTTCCCGAGCGCCCCACCGTCCTGATCACCTCGATCGGTCCCGAGGAGGAGCATCGCTGGAAGGACTCGGTGACCACCGGGCCCGAGATGCGCGCCTGGATCGACAACGGCACGACGCAGGGGCTCCTGCCCTGGTTCACCAAGTTCAACGGCGTCGTGCCGGACACGCGCTGGATCGAGCCGGTGTCGCAGAGCTTCGCGCTCCACGCCGCGCTGGAGCCGGTCGCCTCGCGGATGCGGCCGACGGCCGAGATCGCCATCCTCGACCCGGCCACCACGCTGCGCCACCACGGCCTCGACACGCGCAAGAGCGCCGAGGCCGACGACTTCGGCGTCTACATGGCCTTGTTCGAGGCCAGACTGCCCTTCGAGATGATCTCCGACCAGCGCATGACGGCGGCCGAACTCGACCGCTTCCGCGTCGTGATCCTCGCCAACGCCGCCTGTCTCGGCGACGATCAGGTGCGCCTCCTGGAGGACTACGTGGCGCGCGGCGGCAGCGTCGTCGCGGCCTTCGAAAGCGGAACCCGCACGCCCGACAACCAGCCGCGCGCCGAGCTGGCGCTGGGCCCGCTCCTCGGCGTGCGCCGGACGCAGACAACGCGCGGTCCCGTCAAGAACACCTATGTCGCGATCAACGGGTCTCATCTGATCTCGGCGGGCTTCGAGGGCGCCGCGCGCATCATCGGCGGCACGCATCTCATGGCGGTCGAGCCGGTGGGCGAGGGGGTGGAGACGCCGTTCCTCTACGTGCCCGACTTTCCGGACCTGCCGATGGAGGAGGTCTACCCGCGCGAGGCGCCGCGCGGCGCGGCGGTGGTGGCACGCACCCACCCGGGCGGCGGGCGCACGGTCTTCATCCCCTGGAACATCGGCGCGATCTTCTGGGAGGTGCTGGCCGCCGACCATGGGCGCCTGATCGCCAATGCCGTGCGCTGGGCGCTGGGCAAGCGCTGCGACGTCGAGGTCGAGGTCGAGGCGATGCTCGACATCGCCGTGCGCGAGGAGGCGGACGGGCTCCTCGTCCTCCTTCACAACCTCACCAACCCGATGATGATGAAGGGACCGATCCGCCACGCCTATCCGGTCGGGCCGCAGACGCTGTCTGTCGCGGTGCCCGAGGGTCGCCACGTGGCGGAGGTCCGCGCGCTGGTCGGCGGCCAGGCGCTCGAGGCCGTGCCGGAGGGCGGACGCGTCCGGATCGAGGTGCCGGGCTTTCGCGAACTCGAAGCCGTCCATCTGACCTGGGCCTGAGGGGAGGCGGGCATGGGCGCCTACGTCGTCAAGCGCATCCTCTACATGATCCCGACGCTGATCGGCATGTCGGTGATCGCCTTCCTGATCATCCAGCTGCCGCCGGGCGACTACGTCACCTCGATGATCGCCTCGATGCAGGAGTCGGGCGCCAACGTCGATCCCGCGCAGGTCGACCGGCTGCGCGAGATCTACGGCTTCAACGATCCGGTGCTCGTCCAGTACTGGAAGTGGATCTCGGGGATCCTGCTTCGCGGCGACTTCGGCTTCTCGTTCGAGTGGAACCGGCCGGTGGCGGACCTGATCTGGGAGCGCATGGGCTCGACGCTCGCGATCTCGCTGGCCTCGCTCCTGTTCGTCTGGGCGGTGTCGCTGCCGATCGGCATCTATTCGGCCATGCGCCGCCATTCGGTGGGCGACTATGCCTTCACCTTTCTCGGCTTCATCGGCCTGGCGGTGCCCAACTTCATCCTCGCCCTGACGCTGATGTACATGAGCTACCGCTACTTCGGGCAGAGCGTCGGCGGCCTGTACTCGCCCGAATATGTCGACGCGCCCTGGAGCTGGGCCAAGGCGGGCGACCTCGCGCTGCACCTGTGGATTCCGATCGTCGTGATCGGCACCAGCGGCACGGCGGCGCTGATCCGCATCCTGCGAGCCAACCTCACCGACGAGCTGAACAAGCCCTATGTCGTGACTGCGCGCGCCAAGGGCCTGCCCGAGCGCCGGGCCGTCCTGAAATACCCCGTGCGCGTCGCGCTCAACCCGTTCGTGTCGGCGATCGGCTGGGTCCTGCCGGAGCTCGTGTCGGGCGTCACGATCACCGCGATCGTCCTGAACCTGCCGACCGCGGGACCGCTGCTCCTGCGGGCCCTCATCAGCCAGGACATGTACCTCGCCGGCAGCTTCATCCTCCTGATGGGCGTTCTGACGCTGGTCGGCATGCTCGTGTCCGACATCCTTCTCGCCCTTCTCGACCCCCGGATCCGGTTCAACTGATGGCCGAGCACGTCTTCGTTCAGGGCCCGGCCGAGACCGCGCCCGCCGTCACCACCATCAAGCCGCGCGGCGGCGCGGACGAGGCGGCCGTCGCCGGCCAGTGGACGCTGATCCGGCAGCGCTTCGCGCGCAACCGCCTCGCGGTCGGCGCCGGCTTCGTGATCCTGTTCCTGCTGTTGGTCGCGATCTTCGCCGAGTTCCTGGCGCCGGGGCTGCCCCATACGGCGCGGCCGCAATACACCAACGCCCCGCCCCAGTCGCTCGGCTGGTTCGTTCCCGAGCCCGATGGCGGCAGCCGCTTCCAGCCGCACGTCGCGGGCTACACGATGAGCGTCGACCGCGCCTCGCTGCGCCGCTCCTACGTGGCGGACCCCGCCAAGATCGTGCCGATCGGCTTCTTCGTGAAGGGCCCGGCCTACCGCCTGTGGAACCTCATCCCGCTCGACCGGCATCTCGTCGGGCCGCTGCGCTCCACCGACACGATGTACCTGCTCGGCACAGACAAGCTCGGCCGCGACCTCCTGAGCCGGCTGATCTACGGAACGCGCGTGTCCATGTCGATCGGCGTGGTGGGCGTGTGCATCAGCCTCGTTCTCGGCGTCACGCTGGGCGCGCTCGCCGGCTTCTACGGCGGCACGGTGGATCTCGCGATCGGCCGTTTGATCGAGGTCATCTCGTCCATGCCGACGATCCCGCTCTGGCTGGGGCTGGCGGCCGCGATCCCGCTCACCTGGTCGCCGCTGACCGTCTACTTCGTGATCACGCTGATCGTATCCCTGTTCGGCTGGACGGGTCTGGCGCGCGAGGTGCGCGGTCGCTTCTTCGCCCTGCGCGGCGAGGACTTCGTGGTCGCCGCTCGGCTCGACGGGTCGAACGAGCGGCGCCTCATCTTCCGCCACATCCTCCCCTCGCTGACGAGCCACATCCTCGCCGTCGTCACGCTCGCGCTGCCCACCATGATCGTCGCCGAAACGGCGCTCAGCTTCCTCGGCATCGGCCTCAAGGCGCCGGTGGTCTCCTGGGGCGTCCTTCTGCAAGACGCACAGAACGTGCGCACCATCGCTGGCGCACCTTGGCTTCTCGTCTGGCCCGCGCTCGCCGTCGTGGTGACGGTCCTGTCCTACAACTTCCTGGGCGACGGCCTGCGCGACGCAGCCGATCCCTACGAGACGTGAAGGCCATGATGATCACAGGCGCCGCCTCGCAAACCGGTCACCCCGTTCTCGACGACGGCTCGGTGCTGCGCGTCGAACGGCTCAGCCTCGACTTCCGCCTGCGCAACCAGATCCTCCACGCCGTGCGCGACGTGAGCTTCCGCCTCGTCGCCGGCCAGACGCTGGCGCTGGTGGGCGAGAGCGGGTCGGGCAAGTCGGTCACCGCGCGCAGCCTCCTGCGCATCCTCGACCGCAACGCCGCGATCACGTCCGGGCGCATCCTCCTGCCCCGGCAGGGCGGGGGCGAGATCGACATCGCGCAGCTCACCGAGCGCAGCCCCGAGCTTCTCGCCATCCGGGGCGGACGTATCGGCCTCATCTTCCAGGAGCCGATGAGCTCGCTCTCGCCGGTCCACACGATCGGCTCGCAGATCGTGGAGGCCGTGCGGCTCCATCGGCGCGTGTCGAAGCGCGAGGGCCGCGAGCGCGCGGTCGAGCTCCTCCGCCAGGTCGAGATCCCCGATCCCGGACGCATGATCGACCGCTACACGTTCGAGTTCTCCGGCGGCATGCGCCAGCGCGCCATGATCGCCATGGCCCTGGCTGCCGATCCCGACGTCCTGATCGCGGACGAGCCCACCACGGCGCTGGACGTCACCACGCAGGCCGAGATCCTCGACCTTGTGAAGCGCATCCAGGTCGCGCGCGGCATGGCGATGCTGCTGATCACCCACGACATGGGCGTGGTCGCCGAAGTCGCCGACGAGGTGGCGGTCATGCGCTTCGGCCGGATCGTCGAGACGGGCGACGTCGACGACATCTTTCACGATGCCGGGCACAGCTACACGCGCCGGCTACTCGACGCCACGGTGCGGCTGGAGACCAGCCGTGAGGTGGACGGGCGTCGCGGACCGGCGAAGGAGCGCGAGCCGGTTCTCTCGGTACGCGGTCTCGGCAAGTCCTATGGCGCGGCGGCGAGCTGGTGGGGAAGCGCGGCAGCCAACCCCGTCAAGGCGGTGGACGACGTCAGCTTCGACCTGATGCCGGGCGAGAATCTCGGCATCGTCGGCGAGAGCGGATCGGGCAAGACGACGCTCGGGCGCCTGATCCTGCGCATCACCGAGCCGAGCGCGGGGCAGGTCATCTATCGCGGCGCGGGCGGCGAGACCGACGTGACGGCGCTCGACAAACGGGGGCTTCGCCGATTCCACCGCGACGTGCGCCTCGTGTTCCAGGACCCCTTCGCCTCGCTCAACCCGCGCATGAACGTGCGCCAGATCGTCGGAGACCCGTTGCGGGTGGCGGGCGGCTGGGACCGGCAGCGCATCGAGCGGCGCGTCGCCGAGCTTCTGGAGCTCGTCGGTCTCGATCCGGCGGCGGCCGAGCGCTATCCGCACGCCTTTTCCGGCGGCCAGCGCCAGCGCATCGGCATCGCCCGCGCGCTGGCGCTGGAGCCCAAGGTCGTGATCGCCGACGAGGCGACCGCCGCGCTTGACGTGTCGATCCGCGCGCAGATCCTCGACCTTCTTCTCGACATCCAGCGCCGGCTCGACCTCTCCTTCCTCTTCATCTCGCACGACATCTCGGTGGTCCGGTACTTCTGCGACCGCGTCGGCGTCATGCACCGGGGCAAGCTCGTCGAGATCGGGCCCGCCGACGAGATCTGCACTCGTCCCCGTCAGCCCTACACGCAAAGCCTCATCTCGGCCGTGCCGAGCCCCGATCCCCGCCGCAAGCGCATGCTCCACCGCACGCGCTTCACCGCTTGAGACCGCGAGAACCATGCCCCGATTTGCCGCCAACCTGTCCTTTCTCTATGCCGAGCTGCCGTTTCTGGACCGCTTCGAGGCGGCCGCGCGCGACGGCTTCCGCGCCGTGGAATACGTCTCGCCCTACGAAATGCCCGCCGCCGAGATCCGCGACCGGCTGCAGCGCCACGGGCTGACGCAGGCCTTGTTCAACCTGCCGGCTGGCGACTGGGCGGGCGGCGAGCGCGGCATCGGCTGCCTGCCGGACCGGGTCGAGGAGTTCCGGCAAGGCGTCGACACGGCGATCCGCTACGCCCGCGATCTGCACTGCCCGACCGTCAACTGCCTCGCCGGCATCGCACCGGCGGGTGCCGACCGCGACCGCCTGGAAGACACGCTGGTCGAGAACCTCGGCTATGCCGCGCCGCGCCTTCGCGACGCCGGCATCGCCTTGGTGATGGAGCCGATCAACCTGCGCGACATCCCCGGCTTCTTCGTGTCCACGACCGACCATGCCGAGCTCATCATGGACCGGGTGGGCTCGGCCAACCTGCGCCTTCAGTACGACGTCTACCACACGCAGGTCATGCAGGGGGACCTCGTCGCCACGCTCGAGCGCCTGTTCGACCGGATCGGCCACGTGCAGGTCGCCGACAATCCGGGCCGGCACGAGCCCGGCACGGGCGAGATCAACTACGCCTTCGTCCTCGCCGCGCTGGACCGGCTGGGATACCGGGGCTGGGTGGGCTGCGAATACAAGCCGGCCACGACCACCACGGCGGGCCTGTCCTGGATGAACGCATGGCGCGAGGGAGTGGCGGCATGAGGATCGCCTTTATCGGCCTCGGTGTCATGGGACGCCCCATGGCGGGCCATCTCCTGGCGGCCGGACACGAGCTGGCGCTCCACCGCGTCAAGGAGGCCTCGCGCTTCCTGGTGGAGGCCGGGGGAAGGGCCGCCGACAGCGCGGCGGCGGCGGCTGCGGGTGCCGAGGCGGTGATCCTGATGCTGCCCGACACGCCCGACGTCGAGACGGTGCTGTTCGGCGAGCACGGCGTCGCCTCCGCGCTGCAGCCCGGCGCGCTCGTCATCGACATGAGCTCGATCTCGCCGATCGCGACCAAGGGCTTTGCCGAGCGCATCGAGGCGGGCGGCGGCACCTATGTCGACGCGCCCGTGTCGGGCGGCGAGGTCGGCGCCCGGAACGCCGCGCTCACGATCATGGCGGGCGGCAGCGAGGCGGGTTTTGCGCGGGCCCGTCCGCTGTTCGAGCAGATGGGCAAGACCATCACCCATGTCGGCGGCGTGGGCGACGGCCAGACCGCCAAGGTCGCCAACCAGATCATCGTCGGGCTCAACATCGCCGCGGTCGCCGAGGCGCTGACCTTCGCGCGCGCGGCCGGGGCCGACCCCGCCAAGGTGCGCGAGGCTCTGATGGGGGGCTTTGCGTCCTCGCGCGTCCTGGAGCTGCATGGCGAGCGCATGATCCGGGAGACCTTCGATCCCGGCTTTCGCATCCGGCTCCATCGCAAGGACATGGGGCTCGCCATGGACGGCGCTCGCGCGCTCGATATCGCTCTGCCCAACACCGCCTCTACCGCGCAGCTCATGACCAGCGCGATCGAGCGCGGCGACGGCGACAAGGACCATTCCGCCCTGATCCGCACGCTGCAGGCGCCGGCCGGCAGCTAGCTCCGCCGCCGTCTGTGCCTGCGATCGTCCCACGACGGGCGCCGCCGCGCGTCGCCCGAACGCTCCCGACTGTCCCGAAGGACCCGTTCCATGCCCCTCGACACGCTGCCCCAGGTGCCCTTCGGCGCCGTCTACTTCCGCAAGTCCAACCCGCCGCGCGAGGACTGGGAGTGCGACTACGCAACGGCTGCCGCCGATGGTCTGAACGTCTTCCGGCACTGGTTCATGTGGAGCGCGATCGAGCGCCGGCCGGGCGTCTACGACTGGGACGACTACGACCGGCAGATGGATCTGGCCGCCCGGCACGGCATCCGCACGATCATTGCCGAGATCAGCCATGCGGTGCCTGACTGGGCCTACCGGCGCTTTGCCCATGCCCGTCAAATCCGCGCCGATGGCCGCCCGCTATCGTCCAACATGGGCGTCAGCGCCGCGACCGGGGGTTTTGCCAATAACGGCGGCGGGGCGGGCGCCCTGTCGATGAACGACGCGCAAGTGCGCGAGCGGGTGGGCGCCTTCCTCCATGCGCTCGCCACCCGTTACAAGGGGCATCCCGGGCTGCTGGGATACGACGTCTGGAACGAGGTCAACTACGCCTCGGACGTCGACTATTCGCCCGCCATGAAGGCCGACTTCCGCCTTTGGCTGGAGGCGAAATACGGCTCGCTCGATGCGCTGGCCGAGGCCTGGTACCGCTACTCCTATGCGGAATGGGAGGATGTCGACCCACCTGTGGAGGTGGCGGCCTATCCGCAGAACCTCGACTGGCTCGCCTTCAAGCGCGAGACCTACTACGGGCAGATGCAGTTCAAGATCGACACGATCCGCGCCGTCGACGCGGATTGTCTGATTGCGGCGCACGGCGTGGGCGGCGCCATCCCCAACATGGCGGCCAACGGGTCCGACGACTGGCTTGCGGCCTCCAAGGTCGAGCTCTACGGCCTGACCTGGGTGCCGAGCCGTCGTGGCTTCAAGCCGTGGCAGAACTTCTTCGGTCCCGACCTCACGCGCGCCGCCAGCCGCGGCAAGCCCTGGTGGCACGCCGAGCGTCCCGGCGGACCGCTCTGGATGCAGCCGCAGGTCGTGGGGCGCGACAAGGAGGACGGCCGGGTGATGGAGCCCGAGGACATCCGCCTTCTCACGATGACCTCGTTCGCGGCCGGCGCCACGGGCGTCCTCAACCTGCGCTACCGCCCGCTGCTCGACGGACCGCTCTTCGGCGCCTTCGGCTCCTACGGCATGGACGGCTCGCGCACGCCGCGCTCCGATATGGCCTCGAGCCTGGCGAAATGGGCCAACGCGCCCGAGCGTCGGGCCCTGTTCGCGGCTCGCCCCGTGCGGGGCGACGTCGGTCTTCTCGTCGTGCCCGAGGCGCAGGCCTGGGACTACCTTCTCAACCACGACCACTGCCCCAGCACCTACCGGGACGCCATGTGGGGCGCCTATCGCGCCTTCTTCGACAGCAACATCCAGGCCGACTGGCTGCATATCGACCATCTCGACGACCACGACGTCATCTATGCGCCCTATCCGATCATGCTGACGGCCGAGCATGCCGGGCGCCTCGCGCGCTGGGTCGAGGCGGGCGGCACGCTCGTCTCGGAAGCGACGCCCGGCTATTTCGGCGATCGCGGCAAGGTAGGAACGCGCCAGCCGAATAACGGCCTCGACGCGGTCTTCGGCGCCGTGGAAGACGAGGTCGAGTTCATGCCCGATATCGGCGACCGCATCCGGCTCGAGGTCGACGGGCGCGCGATCCAGGGCGGCGGCTTCCTCCAAAGCTATCGCCCCACCACCGGCACGGTGCGCGGCCGCTTCGAGGATGGCCGGATCGCCGCCGTCGAGAACCGCTTCGGGCGGGGACGCACGCTCCTGGTGGGCACGCACCCGGGCATCGGCTACTTCCATCAGGGCGGCGAGGCCAACCGGGCCTTCTTTGCCGCGCTGCTTGAGGAAGCCGGCCGCCGGCCGCAGGTCGCCTCGTCGAACCCGGCGCTCCAGGCGCGACTGCACCGAGACGCCGACGGCCGGTCCTTCCTATGGGTCGTCAACTCCACCCGCGAGGAACAGGACGCCGAACTTTGCCTGAGCGGCGTCGATGCCAGCCAGGCGACGGTCGCATGGCCGCTGCCGGTGGCGCAGGCCTCGCTGCTGGCGTGCCATGCCGGCGCCGGTAGCGGGGCACAACTGCAGGTGCGCGTCGGCGCGCGCGACGCCCTCGTGCTGCAGCTCCATCGGTGAGGCAGAACCGTATGGCGTGACGGATCGCGTCAGGGCGGCAACCGCCGGCCGCCGAAGCCGTCATCGCGGACAGGAGGGCAGCGATCGGGACCGACCGGTTCAACCGATGGTCTCGATCGCCGAGGCGATGGAGAGAAGGCGCGCGTCGCAACCGGTGCGGCCCGTCAGCTGGAGCCCGACCGGCAGCTGCTCGCTCCATCCGCAGCCAAGGCTGATGCTCGGTTGGCCCGTCATGTTGGCCAGGCCGCTGGCCAACAGCTCGCCTTCCTCGCCCTCGACGAACGGCGGGTCTTCGGCAGGCGCGACAAAGGGAACGCTCGGCGAGACGAGGACATCGACCCGGTCGAAGCAGCGGTCCGCCTCGAGCGTGATCGCGCGGCGCAGCGTCAGGGCGCGCAGGTAGTCGATGCCGCGCGAGGCGAATCCTGCCTCGATTTGGGCACGCGTGCCGGGCGCATAGCCTGCGGCATTGGCGGCATGCCGTTCGGCATGAACGAGCGCGGCTTCCGGTAGCAGGACCTCGACCAGTGCCTGGTTGACCTCCCGGATGCCGGGGAGGTCGATCTGCGTCAGGGTCGCCCCGGCTTCCTCCAGACGAGCGAGCACTTGATCGACGGAGGCGCGGACACCGCTTGAAACCACGGGCGCCTCGAAATGGTGGCGCACGAGGCCGATCCGCAGGCCTTGCAGGGGAACCGGATGCAGCGTGATGGGCCGGCCGGTGAGGCAGGCAAGCGCGAGTGCGGCATCGGCTACCGACCGCGCCAGCGGCCCCGCGTGGTCGAGCGTCGGGGAGAGCGGAAAGACGCCGTCGAGCGAAACCAGCCCGAGGCTCGGCTTCAGGCCGACGATGCCGCAGTAGCTCGCCGGAATTCGAATCGAGCCGCCCGTGTCGGTTCCGATGCTGAGCGGCACGATGCCCGCCGCCACGGCCGCGGCCGAGCCGCCGCTGGAGCCGCCGGCCGTGCGCGAGGGATCGAGCGGATTGTTGGTCTGCCCGACCGCCGGGTGGGCGACGCCGTAGGCGTATTCGAGGCAGTTCGTCTTGCCGAGGATGACGGCGCCCGCCTCGCGCAGGCGCCGAACAAGCTCGGCATCGCGCGCGGCGATCCGCGGCGGGTGGGCACGCGTGCCCCAACCGGTCGGCGTGCCTGCGACGTCGATGATGTCCTTGATCGCGACCGGGATGCCGTGAAGCGGGCCACGGACGCGGCCGGCTCGACGCTCGGCATCGCGTTGCTCCGCCTCGGCGAGCGCGGCCTCGGCCATCGCGTCGGCGAAGGCGTTGAGGCGCCCGTCGAGCGCCTCGATGCGCTCGAGCGCCTCGCGCACGACCGCCGCCGACGTCGTGGTGCCCTGGCGAAGGGCGCGCCCCAGTTCGGTGACCGATGGAAACGCCGGTTGCTGCGTCATGACACCATCCCAAGCTCCGCCGACAGGAAGCCGACGGAGCCCGCCATATCATCTCAGTTCTTGCGCACGTCCTCCAGCCAGAAGCGGCCGAGCGGGTTCTGGTAGAAGCCGTCGATGTTGGCGCGCGTCACGTTGATGTAGGGGCTGTAGTAGAGGTCGATCCAGTTGACCTCGTCCTTGGCGATCTTCTGCAGCTCGACATACATCGCCTCGCGCTTGGCGGGGTCGGCTTCGGTGCGTGCCTTCGCGACGAGGTCCTTCACCATGTCGTTCCTGTAGCGCGTCATGTAGTTCATGTTCGTGTCGTGGCCGAGCACGAAGGTGGTCTTCTGGTCGGGGTCGAGGACGTCGTTGGTCCAGTAGCCGACGGCGACGTCGAAATCGCCGTTGATGAACATGTCCCACTGCGAGGCGGCGTCGACCTTGTTGATGTTGACGGTGACGCCCGCCTTGGACAGCTGCTGCTGCATCAGGACGGCGATCTGCTCGTCCACCTCGTCGCCGGCCTTGACGTTGTAGTCGAGGGCAAGGTCGGAAGCGCCCGCCTCCGCCAGCATCGCCTTGGCGCGCTCCGGATCGTAGGGGCGGCGCAGGTTGTCGGCGTAATAGTACAGCGCGCCCTTCGGGATGTAGGAATTGGCCACCTCGCCGATGCCGAAGGTGACGGCGTCGACGATCGCCTGCTTGTCGATCGCCATGTCCAGCGCCTGGCGCACCGCGATCTCGCCGAGCTTGCCCTTCTCGTGGTTGATGAGCAGCGCGTCCTCGCGGGTCGACGTGTCGAGCGAGACCTTGAGCTGTGGGTCCTGCTTCAGCTGCTCGACGCGCGAGAAGGGCACGAAGATCGCCGCGTCGAGCTGTCCCGCCTGCACGTTCAGCATGCGCGTGTTGTCGTCGGGCACCGAGATCCATTCGACGCCGTCGAGGCTGACCTTGTCGGCCTCCCAGTAGTTCGGGTTCTTCTCGAGGATCACGCGGTCGCCGCGGACCCACTCCTTGACCGAGAAGGCGCCGGACCCGATCGGCGCGGAGGCGAACTCCTCGCCCTTGGCCTCCACCACGGCCTTCGGCAGGACCGAGACGTTGGGCAGCGCCAGCGAGGCAAGGAAGGGGACCGACGGCTCCTTCAGCTTGACGACGAGCGTGCGCGGGTCGCTGGCCGTCGCCGTGTCGACGATCGAATAGCTCGACGACCAGAGCGAGGTCGGATCGTCGCGGATGCGCAAGAGCGAGAAGGCCGCGTCCTCGGCGGTGACGGGCGAGCCGTCCGAGAACTTCGCGTCCCGCAGCTTGAACGTGTAGGTCAGCTTGTCGTCCGAGACGGTCCAGCTTTCCGCAAGGCCCGGCTCCAGCTTGGTACCGGTC
Organism: Aureimonas jatrophae; assembly: GCF_900104035.1. Lineage (GTDB taxonomy): Bacteria > Pseudomonadota > Alphaproteobacteria > Rhizobiales > Rhizobiaceae > Aureimonas > Aureimonas jatrophae. Next base: position 474,588 of record NZ_FNIT01000002.1, read on the forward strand.
TTGTCGACGCGCACCAGCACGTCGAAGACGTTGGAATAGACCCAGTTGTCGACGTTCTGCGCCGAGGCGATCGGGTCGAAGGTCGTGGAGTCCTCGCGCCGGCCGATCGTGAGGACGCCGGCGGCCTCCGCGATCGAGGCGGTAAGCGACAGGGCGGCGAGCGCCGTCGCGGCCAGAAGGCGGGTCATGCGGGGTCGGGACATGGAAAAGCCTCGCGGGTCGTTAGGGGAGGGGAGGTCGGCGGTTCGCGGACCGGCGCCGGGAGGGTGCCGGGCTCGAGGATGCAGGCCCAGCCGTGGTCGTCGACGCGGCGAAGGGCGGGCGCCGGGCCGGTGCGGCAGCGATCCTCAGCATAGGGGCAGCGCGGATGGAACGGGCAGCCGGGCGGAGGGGCGAGCGGGCTCGGCGGCTCGCCGCCCATCGGCGCCAGCGGCAGCGCGATGTCGGGGTCGATCTCGGGGATCGAGGCGATCAGGGCCGCCGTGTAAGGGTGGCGCGGCTCGCGGAACACGCTCTCGGTCGGACCTTCCTCGACGATCCGGCCGAGATACATGACAGCCACCCGGTCGCAGAGCCGGCGCACGATGGCCAGATCATGCGCGATGAAGATCAGCGTCAGCCCGATCCGTTCTTTCAGGTCGAGGAAGAGGTTGATCACCTGTCCCTGGATCGAGACGTCGAGCGCGGCGACGCATTCGTCGGCGACGACGAGGCTGGGCTCGACGGCGAGCGCCCGGGCGATGCCGACGCGCTGGCACTGACCGCCCGAGAGCGCGGCCGGGCGCCGGCCTGCCAGCGCCGGATCGAGGCCGACCATCGCTAAAAGCTCGGCGATGCGAGGCGCCGTTCCGCCGCGTGGCGCCTTGCCGTGGACGCGCAGGACCTCGGCCAGCGTCTCGCCGACGGTAAGCCGCGGGTTGAGCGAGTTCGCCGGGTCCTGGAACACCATGGCGGTGCGTCGGCGCAGCATCCTCAGGTCAGCCCGCCGACCGTCCGAGACCGCCAGTCCGTCGAGCAGGACGTGGCCGCCCGAGATCGGCTCGAGGCCGAGAAGCGCGCGGCCGAGCGTCGACTTGCCCGATCCCGATTCGCCCACGATCCCGATCGTCTCGCCGCGCCGGACCTGAAGCGAGACGCCGTTCACCGCCTGGACGCTGCGCCGCTGGAGGCCGAGGAGCCCCGCGCCGGGGCCGGGGAAGCGAACGACGACATCGTCGGCTTCGAGGATGATGTCGGGCTGGCTCATGCCGTGCCCTCCAGGATGCCGTGCCCGAGGGGATGATGGCATGCCGCGCGGCGCTCCGCACCCATGGCGACGAGCGGCGGCTGGCGCGTGCCGCAGTCCTCGCCCGCGCGAGGGCAGCGGGGATGGAACCGGCATCCGGACGGCATCTCGCCGGCGCCCGGCGGCTGACCCTCGATGGTGCGAAGTCGCCTTGCGCCGGTGCTCTGCGCCGGCTGGCACGCCACGAGGCCGGCCGTATAGGGATGGCGCGGCCGCATCAGGATGTCGCGCTTCGGCCCGATCTCGCAGAGCCGGCCGGCATAGAGCACGGCGATGCGATCGCAGAGCTGCGACACCACCCCGAGATCGTGGGTGATGAAGACGATCGCGAGGCCGCGCCGGTCGCGAAGGTCGAGAAGGAGGCGCAGGATCTGGGCCTGGACGGTCACGTCGAGCGCCGTGGTCGGCTCGTCGGCGATAAGGATGTCGGGATCCGAGGCGAGAGCGACCGCGATCATCGCGCGCTGGCGCATGCCGCCGGAAAACTCGTGCGGGAAGGCCCCTGCGCGCTGCTCGGGGTCGGGGATGCCCACCTGCCGAAGGAGTTCGACGCTTTCCAGGCGCGCGTCGCGTCGGCCGAGGCCGCGCGTCAGGCGCACGGTCTCGGCGATCTGCTCGCCGATCCGCATCACCGGATCGAGGTGGCTCGCCGGGTTCTGGAAGACCATGCCGATCTCGCGGCCCCGCAGCGGCGCGAACTGCGCATCGGACAGATTGGCGACCTCGCGGCCCTTCAGGCGGATCGCATCGGCCGATACGGCGAGCGCCGGCGGCAGGAGCCGCATCAGGGCGCGGCAGGCGACCGTCTTGCCCGAGCCGCTCTCGCCGACGAGCCCGAGGATCTCGCCGCGCGCGAGCTGGAAGGAGAGGTCATCGACGATCCGGCGCTCGCCCAGCGGGCCGGACGCGGTGACGGTGAGGCCTTCGACCTCCAGCGCATGCGAACCCGCCCCGCTCATGCGCGCCGCCCGAGGACGTCGCCGAGCCCGTCGGCGACGAGGCTGAAGCTGAAGGCGAGAAGCACGATCGCAAGGCCCGGAAAGGCGGAGATCCACCAGGCGCGCGCGAGAAAGGCCTGCCCCTCGGCCACCATGATCCCCCATTCGGCGGCGGGCGGCTGCACGCCGAGGCCGAGATAGCTGATCGCCGCGCCTGACAGGAGCACGAGCACGCAGTCCGACATGGCGAAGACCACCGACGCGGTCAGCGCGTTGGGCAGGAGGTGGCGGAACATGATGCGGGCATGGCCGAAGCCGAGCGAGCGGGCGGCGAGCGCGAAGTCGCTGCTCTTCAGGACGAGGATCTGCGCCCGCACGAGCCGCGCATAGGACACCCAGCCGACCAGCGCCATCGCGATGAAGAAGCTCTGGAGACCTGGTCCGAGAATGGTGATCACCGACAGCATCAGGACGAGGAACGGAAAGGCGAGGACGACGTCGACGACGCGCATGAAGATGTTGTCCACCAGTCCGCCGAAATAGCCGGACACGGTGCCGACCACCGTGCCGATGAGGAACGGGAAGACCACCCCGAAGACGGCGAGCTGCAGGTCGATCCGCGTGCCCCAGATGATGCGCGAGAGGATGTCGCGGCCGTAGTTGTCGGTGCCGAAGGGATGGGCGAGCGAGGGCGGGGCAAGACGCGCGGCGGCATCCTGGAAGATCGGATCGTAGGGCGCGACGAGCGGGGCGAGGAGCGCGAGGAGAAGAAAGCCCGCCAGCAGCGCGAGGCCCGCGACGAGCGGCAGCGGCGTCCCTGCGCCGCGGCGCGTCCGGGCGGGAACGAGCAAGGGGGCCGGGACGGGGACGACGCTCACAGGCGCACCCGCGGGTCGGCCGTCACGGTCAGGACGTCGGCGAGGAAGTTCACGAGGACGGTGGCCAGCGCGAAGACCATCGCGACGCCCTGCACCACCATGTAGTCCCGCGAGAAGATCGCCCGGACCAGGAGCTGACCCATGCCGGGGATGGCGAAGACCTGCTCCACCACGACGGTGCCCCCGATCAGCCAGCCGATGTTGACCGCCAGGAGGTTGAGCGTCGGTAGGATCGAGTTGGGCAGGACGTGGCGCCGGAAGATCACCGCCTCGGGCAGGCCGCGCGCGCAGGCCGCCAGCGCGACGTCGGACCGCATCTCGGCGATCAGCGAGGCGCGCAGCTGCCGCGTGAGGACGGCCGACAGCGAGAGCGCGACGGTGAGCCAGGGCAGGGCCATGTGGTGCAGCTTCTCGGCGATCGTGTTGCCGTAGCCCGACACCGGAAACCAGCCGAGCGTCACCGAGAAGAGGATGATCAGCATGATCGCCAGCCAGAAGTTCGGCAGGCCGAGGCCGAGCGTCGAGGCGAGCCGCACGCCGCTGTCGGTGGCCGAGCCCTGCCGCCGCGCGGCGATCGTGGCGAGCGGCACGCAGATCAGGAGCGACAGCGCCACCGATCCCGCCACCAGCACCAGCGTCGGCTCGATGCGCTGGAGGATCAGGCCGAGGACGTCGACCTTGTAGAGGATCGAGCGCCCCATCTCGCCGCGCCCGAGATTGCGCAGGAAATAAAGGTACTGGAGCCAGAGCGGCTCATCCAAGCCGAACTGTGCGCGCACGCGCTCCAGCGCCTGCGGCGTCGCCCGCGTGCCGAGGATCAGCCGCGCCGGATCGCCGGGGATCGAGCGGACGAGCACGAAGGTGACGAGGCTGATGCCGATCAGGACCGGGATCAACTGGAAGGGGCGCGACAGGACGAAGCGATAGCGATGCATCGGGCGGGCTCAGGTGGCTCCCGCAAGGTCGGCGGCTCGGCTTCGCCCGCCGCGCCGGGCGAGGAAGTCGACCAGCACGGGGAAGAACGCGGCCGGCTCCTCGAAGAAGGGCATGTGGCTGGAATTGGGGAAGACACGCAGTTCGGCGTCGGGCAAGGCGAGCTTCATGCGCATGGCGCAGGCCGGCGTCAGTTCGTCGTGCTGGCCGACCGTGATCAGGGTGGGAACCGTGATCCGATGCATGTCGGGGATGCGGTTCCAGTCCTTCAGGTTGCCGGTATAGGTGAACTCGTTCGGACCCTGGATCGTCTCGTAGGGACCCATGTTCCAGTCGCCCAACGAGCGGCGCACCGGGGCTGGCCATTCGGCGAGGCGGCAGACGTGCCGGTAGTTCAGGACCGTGATCGCCGCCTGGTACTCGGGATGGTTGAGCGTCCCCTCCGCCTCGTGGCGCTGCATCATGGCGACCGTCTCGGAGCCGAGCGCCTCGCGCAGGCGGCCGAGTTCGGCGACGAGATGGGGAATGTCGGCCGCCGTGTTCTCGAGCACCAGCGTGCGCAGCGCCTCCGGGTGGGTCAGCGCGTATTCGACGGAGAGCCAGCCGCCCCAGGACTGGCCGACGAGGTGGACGGGGCCGAGATCGAGGGCCTGCCGCACGGCCTCCACCTCGCCGACATAGCGGGTGATGGTCCACAGCGCGGGATCGGTCGGCCGGTCCGAGCGTCCGGTTCCGAGCTGGTCGAAGGCGACCACGCGGTAACCGTGGTCGACGAGGCAGGAATGGGAATCGCGCAGGTAGTCGCAGGGCAGGCCCGGCCCGCCGTTCAGGAGAAGAACGGTCTCCTCGCCCGAACCGAAGGAATAGGTGACGACGCTGCCACCCTCGACCTCGACGCGCCGGACCTCGTCCGGTTCGATCTCACGCCACATGCCCGCTCGTCGCCTGCGCTGGTTGCCCTTGTTCGAGACTAGGACGCCGTTTCGGTCGTGCGAAAGCTATCAAAACTGATAGGGTCGGAGACTGCCCGCTTGCTCGTCGCCGCACAAGATGTGAACATGCCTCAATGTTCGGCAATGATTGAGGCGGCCACGGATGGCCTTCGATGCCTGGGAGTTGGAGACGGCGCTGGACGAGGCGCCGACGATCGCGGCGAAGCTCGACGTCGCGCATGCCGTCATGTCCGCGCTCGGCCTCGGCGCCCTGATCTACGACTACGCGCCGGTCGCCTACACGCACGACGGCGAGCTCATCACACCCTCCTTCTTCGGCATGCGCGACGTGCCGCTCGACATGGTGGATCTCTGGTCGGCGAGCGGCTTCTACCAGATCGATCCGGTGCAGCATCTGGCGCTCAACAGCCCGCGTCCCTTCGTCTGGAGTTACCGCAAGAACGGCCGCACGGTGCTCAACCGGGCGCTCGACGCACGCCACGAGCCGGTCGTCTCCTATGTCCACGACACCGCGATCACCTGCGGCCTGACCGTGCCGATCCATCTGCGGGCCGGCGATTGCGCCACCTTCACTGGGATCCGCTACGACGCGCAGGACGACTTCGACCGCGACGGTGCCGAAATCCTGCCCCGCTTCACGTTGCTGGCCCACGCCGTGCACGCGGCGATCGAGCCGCTGTTCGGCGAGGCGGAGCGGCGCTCGCGCGCCGTACACCTCACGCCGCGCGAGCGGGAATGCCTGCGCTTCTCGGCCGAGGGTCTTTCGGCCAAGGATATCTCGGCGCGCATCCACCGCTCGGTTCCGACCGTGACGATGCATCTCAACGCGGCGGCGCGAAAGCTCGACGCCCGCAACCGGGCGCAGATGATCGCGCGCGCCGCGCACTACAGGTTGTTGTGAAGCCGCCGGCGCGCCGCGGACGGCGTGACCGGACCCGGCGACGCCCGGCTCGTACGGCGCGGCCCGGAGGCGCCGCGTCAGGTCATCTGGCGCCGCAGATGCCTGATGACCGCCGAGAAGTCGTCGCCGCCACCGCCTTCGGCGTCGAAGGCGGCATAGATCGCCTCGGCATGGGCGCCGAGCGGCGTCGCGGCGCCGGCGGTCCGGGCAGCCTCCTTGGCAAGGCGCAGATCCTTCAGCATCAGCGCCGTCGCGAAGCCGGGCCGATACGCGTGGTTGGCGGGCGAGGCCGGTACGGGGCCGGGCACGGGGCAGTAGCTCGTCAGCGACCAGCACTGACCGGACGAGGTCGCGGCCACGTCGAACAGGGCTTGCGCCGAGAGGCCATGCTGCTCGGCCAGGACGAACGCTTCGGCGACCGCGATCATGGACACGCCGAGGATCATGTTGTTGCACATCTTGGCGACCTGACCCGCGCCAGCCTCGCCGCAATGGACGGCTCGTGCCCCGAGGGCGTCCAGCACCGGGCGCGCCCGCTCGAAGGCTTCAACCCGGCCGCCCACCATGAAGGTCAGCGTCGCCGCAGCCGCCCCCTTCGTGCCCCCCGAAACCGGTGCGTCGAGCGATGGATTCCCATGCATCGCGGCAAGCTCGTGCGCGGCGCGAGCGCTGGCCACGTCGATCGTCGAGCAGTCCACCATCAGGGCGCCCGGTGACAGATGGGTAAAGGCGTCCTGCCATACCGACAGGACGTGGGAGCCGGCTGGCAGCATCGTGATCAGGGTTTCCGCGCCCTGACCCGCCTCGCGGAGCGAGGCGGCCACGGCGATGCCCGCATCGGCTGCCTGCCGGCGCGCTGCATCCGACAGGTCGAATCCCATGACGTCGTGGCCTGCCTTCGCCAGATTGACGGCCATCGGCCTGCCCATGTTGCCGAGACCAACCAGGGCGACGCGTTGCGGCTTCATGATGCTGTTTCCTTTTCCGCTGCGGTCACGGCCAGGCCTGGCGGATCATCGCCGCGGCCTTTTCGGCGATCATCAGCGTCGGCGAGTTGGTGTTGCCGGACACGATGCGCGGCATGACCGAGGCGTCCGCCACGCGCAGGCGGCGCACGCCGCGCACGCGAAGCTGCGGATCCACGACCGAGGCCTCGTCCGCCCCCATGCGGCAGGTCCCGGCCGGGTGGAAGATGGTGGTGCCGATGGCGCCCGCCGCCTCGACGAGTTCCTCCTCCGTCTGGAAGGCGGGACCCGGCCGGAACTCCTCGGGCTGGTAGCGGCGCAGCGGTTCGGCCGCCGCGATGCGGCGCGTCAGGCGGATCGCATCGGCCGCGACCTGCCGGTCGCGAACGGCTGCGAGGTAGTTCGGGCGGATTGCCGGCTGCGCGCGATGGTCGGGCGAGCGGGCATGGACGCTGCCGCGGCTTTCGGGTCGCAGGTTGCACACGCTGGCGGTGAAGGCCGGAAAGGCGTCCACGGGCTCGCCGAACCGGTTCAGGCTGAGCGGTTGGACGTGATACTGAAGGTTGGGCGTCTCGAACGAGGGGTCGGATCGCGTGAACACGCCGAGCTGGCTCGGCGCCATCGACATCGGCCCCGATCGTCGGACGGCGTATTCGAGCGCGATCGCGGACTTGCCGAGAAGCGAACTCGCCCGCTCGTTCAGGGTCCGCACGCCGGTGACCTTGTAGGCACAGCGCAGCTGCAGGTGGTCCTGAAGGTTCTCGCCGACCTCGCGGCGCTCGACCGTGACGGACAGGCCGGCCGCGTGCAGCGCCTCGCCACGTCCGATGCCGGACAGCTCGAGGATATGGGGCGAGTTGATAGCGCCCGCGCACAGCACCGTTTCGCGGCGCGCCCGCACGGTCTGCAGGGGGGCACCCTCCAACTCGAACTCGACGCCCACCGCCGCGCCCTCCTCGATCACGAGACGGCGGACGTGCGCTCCGGTGCGCACATGGAGGTTCCGCCGGTGGCGGACGGGACGCAGGAAGGCCTTCACCGCGTTCCAGCGCACGCCCCGTCGCTGGTTCACCTTGAAATAGGACGAGCCCTCGTTGTCGCCCCGGTTGAAGTCCTGCGTTCGCGGGATGCCGACCGTTTCCGCCGCGGCCCGGAACGCATCCAGGATATCCCAGTGCAACCGCTGCGCCTCGACCCGCCATTCGCCCCCGACGCCGTGCATCTCGTCCGCGCCAGCATGGTAGTCCTCGGAGCGCTTGAAGAAGGGCAGGACGTCGTCCCAGCCCCAGCCGGTGCAGCCCATCTGCCGCCATCCGTCGTAGTCCGCCGACTGGCCGCGCATGTAGATCATGCCGTTGATCGAGGAGCAGCCGCCGAGCACCTTGCCGCGCGGATAGTTGAGCGTGCGGCCGTTCAGCCCGCTCTCCGCGTCCGTGGAGAAGCACCAGTCGGTGCGCGGGTTGCCGATGCAGAACAGGTATCCGACCGGGATATGGATCCAGGGATGGTTGTCGCGCCGGCCGGCCTCCAGGAGCAGCACGGTCACCGCCGGATCCGCCGACAAGCGGTTGGCGAGCGCGCAGCCGGCCGTGCCGCCGCCGACCACGACGAAGTCGTACTCGCCGTGCCAGCGCTCAGCCATGGCCGAGCCCCAGGCGGCGTGCGATCCGCGACGCCAGGAACTCGCCGACGAGGCCGCGCCGGAACAGGAGGACGCAGGCCATGAAGATCAGGCCCGTGATCACCGTGATCGGAAAGGCCGAGGTCGCGAAGCTGTTCTGGATGACCACGACGAGCCCAGCCCCGACGACCGGTCCCAGCATCGTGCCGATCCCGCCGAGCAGCGACATCAGGATGACCTCGCCCGACATCTGCCAGGTGACGTCGGTCAGGGTGGCGAACTGGAACACCAGCGCCTTGGTGCCGCCGGCCAGTCCCGCCAGCGCCGCCGACATAGTGAAGGCGGCCAGCTTGTAGGCGCCCACCGAGTAGCCGAGCGAGATCGCCCGGTTCTCGTTCTCGCGGATCGATCGCAGGATCGTGCCGAACGGGGAATGGACGATGCGATAGACCGCAAAGATCCCGAACAGGAAAACCGCCAGCACGAAGAAGTACATCGCCACGGGATCGCCGAGATCGACGAGGCCGAAGAGGCGACCGCGCGGCACGCCCTGCAATCCGTCCTCGCCGCCGGTGAAGGGCGCCTGCAGGCAGACGAAGAACACCATCTGCGACAAGGCCAGCGTGACCATGGCGAAGTAGATGCCCTGCCGCCGGATGGCGAGGTAGCCCATCGCAAGGCCCAGAACGCCGGCCGCAAGCGCGCCGGCGAGCACGCCAAGCTCCGGCGACAGTCCCCAGACCTTCACCGCGTGGGCCGTGACATAGGCCGCGCCCCCGAAGAAGGCCGCGTGCCCGAACGACAGAAGACCCGTGTAGCCGAGAAGAAGGTTGAACGCCGCGGCGAACAGGGCGAAGCACAGGATCTTCATGAGGAAGATCGGGTAGAACACGAACGGCGCGACCGCGAGAAGGCCGAGCGCCGCGAGCAACGCGACGGTTCGAAGCGCCGCAGCGGGTCGACGCGCCGGCAGAGCGAGCGTGGTGTCGACCACCATCAGGCCACCTTTCCGAACAGACCCGCCGGGCGCACCAGCACCACCACCGCCATGATGGCGAAGATGACGATGCTGGACGCTTCCGGGTAGAAGACCTTGGTGAGCCCCTCGCACAGGCCGAGGAGATAGCCGGTGACGATGGCCCCGCCGATCGAGCCCATGCCGCCGACCACCACCACGGCGAAGACGACGATGATGATGTTGGAGCCCATCAGGGGACTGACCTGATAGACCGGCGCGGCCAGGATGCCCGCCAGTCCCGCCAGCGCCGAGCCGAAGCCATAGGTCAGCAGTAGGAGCAGCGGCACGTTGATGCCGAAGGCGCGCACCAGGACCGGGTTCTCGGTCGCGGCCCGTAGATAGGCGCCGAGCCGCGTGCGCTCGATCAGGAGCCAGGTGCCCAGGCAGACCACGAGCGAGACGACCACGATGAAGCCGCGGTAGTTCGGCAGGAACATGAAGCCGAGGTTGGTGCCGCCGGCCAGTTGCGGGGGCGGCGCGTAGGGCTGGCCGGACGAGCCGTAGAGGTAGCGGAACCCACCCTCGATCACGAGCGCGAGGCCGAAGGTGAACAGGAGACCGTAGAGCGGGTCGAGGTCGTAGAGCCGCCGCAGCGCCAGGCGCTCGACCGCGATGCCGAGCAGGCCGACCAGGAGCGGCGCGAGCACCAGCGCCGGCCAGAAGCCGATGCCGGCGACCGACAGAAGCAGAAAGCCCGCGAAGGCCCCGAGCATGTACTGCGCGCCGTGGGCGAAGTTGATGATGCGCAGGAGCCCGAAGATCACCGCGAGGCCGAGACTGAGCATCGCATAGAACGAGCCGTTGATGAGCCCGACGAGGAGCTGACCGAGAAAGGCCTGGATCGGAATGCCGAAAACCATCGTCATCGCGCGGTCAAACCCCCAGCGTTTCGGTCATCTGCCGGTTGCGCTCCGCCAGTTCCGCGACCGGGAAGCCGTCCAGGACGCGGCCGTGGTCCATGAGGTAGAAGCGATCCGCCACCTTGGCGGCGAAGCGGACGTTCTGCTCCACGAGAAGAACCGTCATGCCGCGGCCCTTCAGGATCCGCAGCACCTCGCCGATGCGCTGGACGATCACCGGCGCCAACCCTTCCGTCGGCTCGTCGAGCAACAGCAGGGAAACGCCGGAGCGCAGAACCCGCGCGATGGCCAGCATCTGCTGCTCGCCGCCCGAGAGCTGCGTGCCCGCGCTGCGGCGGCGCTCCTGAAGGTTGGGGAAGAGGTCGTAGATCTCGTCCACGGTCATGCCGCCGGGTGCGACCGCCGGCGGAAGCAGGAGGTTCTCCTCCACCGAGAGGCTGGCGAAGATGCCGCGCTCTTCCGGCACGAAGCCGATGCCGTGATGGGCGATCCTGTGAAGGGGAACGCGGGTCACGTCGGCGCCGCGAAAGCGGATCGTGCCGGTGCGCTTGCGCAGGATGCCCATGATGGCGCGCAGCGTCGTCGTCTTTCCGACGCCGTTGCGCCCGACCAGCGTGACGGTCTCGCCGGGGAAGACGTCGAAGTCGACGCCGTGCAGCGCATGGCTTTCCCCGTACCAGGCCTGTAGGCCGCGCACATGGAGCAGCGGCTCGAGGGTCTCAGGCATGGGCGTCGGTTCCCATATAGGCGGTGCGCACGCGCTCGTCGCCGGCCACCGTCCGGTAGTCGCCGGCCGCCAGGATCTCGCCTCGCTGAAGCACGGTCACCCGGTCGCAAAGATCGGCGACGACCTTGAGATTGTGCTCCACCATGAGCACGGCATGGTGGCGCGCCGCGTCGCGGATGATGCCGGCGACCACGTCGACGTCCTCGGCGCCCATGCCGGCCATCGGCTCGTCGAGAAGAAGCACGCGCGGCTCCAAGGCGAGCGTCGTCGCGATCTCCAAAACGCGCTTGCGGCCATAGGACAGATCGGCGGCCGGCTGGTCCCGGGCGTCGGCGAGACCGACCGCCCCGATCAGTTCCATCGCCCGGGCATTCAGGCGGTCGAGTGCGCTGGCGGGACGCCAGAACTGGGTGGCCAGTCCGGCCTGCCGCTGCAGGGCGACGCGCACGTTTTCCAAGACCGTGAGATGCGGAAAGGTCGCCGAGATCTGGAACGAGCGCACCAGACCCATGCGCGCGACCGCGGCCGGCTTCAGGCGCGTGATGTCGTGGCCCAAGAGGGTGATCGTACCCGCCGTCGGCTGAAGGAACTTCGTGAGGAGGTTGAAGACCGTGGTCTTGCCGGCGCCGTTCGGGCCGATCAACGCATGGATCTCGCCGTGGCGGATGTCGAGATCGACGTCCTTCACGGCGGTGAAGCCGCCGAAGTCGCGCCTCAGTCCCCGGCAGGACAGAACGATCCCGCCGGCGACCAAGGTGTCGGATGGGCTTGCCGTCTGCGGCATGGCCATAACCGAGCGAACCGCTGCGGCTACTGGCTCACCAACGAACAGCCGCTCTGCGCCGGATCCAGGTAGGCTTGGTCTCCCGGCACCGTGGCCAGGACCTTGAAGTAGTCCCAGGGCTTGGTGCTTTCGGAAGGCTTCTTCACCTCCAGAAGGTACATGTCGTAGATCATGCGCCCGTTCTGGCCGACACGCCCGTTCTGGGTGAGGACGTCGTTGACCGGCATCTCGTGCAGCGCGGCGGCGACCGGTTCGGTGGCGTCGGTGCCCGCCTTCTCGATCGCCTTGAGGTATTGGGCGACCGCCGAGTAGGTGCCGACCTGGATCATGTTCGGCATGCGCTGCGTGCGCTCGAAGAAGCGCTGCGCGAAGGCGCGCGACGCGTCGTCCCGATCCCAGTAGAAGCCTTCCGTCAGCGACAGGCCCTGGGCGGCCTCGAGCCCGAGCCCATGAACCTCGGCGAGCGTGAACAGGAGGGCCGCGAGGCGCTGTCCGCCCTGGACGATGCCGAACTCGGCCGCCTGCTTCACCGCGTTCGCCGTGTCGAGCCCGGCGTTGGCCATGCCGATCACCTTGGCACCCGAGGACTGCGCCTGCAGCAGGAACGAGGAATAGTCCGTGTTCGACAGCGGGTGGCGGACGGAGCCCAGCACCTGCCCGCCGCTCGCCTTCACAAAGTTCGACGTCTGCTCCTCGAGCGAATAGCCGAAGGCGTAGTCTGCGGTCAGAAAGAACCACGTGTCGCCGCCGGCCTTCACCAGGGCGCCGCCCGTGCCGACCGCAAGCGCATGGGTGTCGTAGGCCCAGTGGAAGCCGTAGGGGCTGCACTGCTTGCCGGTCAGGTCCGTGGTGGCCGCGCCGGTGACGATGTTGATCTTCTGCTTCTCGCGCGACAGGCCTTGGACCGCGAGCGCGACCGACGAGGTGGTCAGTTCCATGATCGCGTCGACCTGCTCGGTGTCGTACCATTGCCGAGCGATGTTGGAGGCGATGTCCGGCTTGTTCTGGTGATCGGCGGAGACGACCTGGACCTCCTTGCCGAGCACCTTGCCGCCCGCGTCCTCGACCGCCATCTTGGCGGCCTCGACGCTCCAGCGGCCGCCGAAGTCGGCATACACGCCGGACTGGTCGTTCAGGATGCCGATCTTGACGATGTCGTCGGACACCTCCTGCGCCGTGGCGGACAGGGTGCTGGCCGCAAGAAGAGCGGCGACGACGGCTGCGGTTGGCTGCCTGGTTTCCCTCCCGTTGCATCTCGACCGAGCAGGGCGGAGCGCGTCGCCCCGCCGCCCCCGGTCGGCCATTGGTGGCCTTGTATCCGGGAGTTGCCCGCCGGCAGCCTTCGCCTCCCCGCGAAGCCGACCGACGCGCCAGAACTAGCATCGCGCCCACGGAAGCTGAATGGCGTTTCGCGCGCCCTCACACAAAAACGCGCGAGGTCGTCCGCGCGGCGGCAGGGCAGGGCCGCGCCGGTGATTCGCCGGTTTCAAAAAGGTGCCGGCTTTGAGCCCAACCGACCGCGACCGATCATTGTTTCGGCCCCGCCTGCGCGCGCCTGTACGAAATCGGCACGACGCGCTCGCGCGCCGGTCCGCGACAGTGCCCCTATCCGCTTCGCGACCGTTTCCTTGGCCCCGTGGACAGGGCCGGCCCGTTCGGACCGGGCCGGCTATGACGCGTCGACGGAGCCGGGAACGGCTGTCAGTTGCTCGCGGTCGCCTGCGCGCTCGCCGCCTCGAAGAAGCTTCGGTCGATCCAGCTGTCGTAGTCGACCTCGCCCTTCAGGAGGCCGGCCTCGGCCATGAAGCGCTCCTCGCCCTTCAAGGCATCGACGGCTTGGGAACTGATCTCAGGGTTCTGATAGAACCGGCCTTCGGCATAGGTCGAGCGCACCGCGCCCTCGCTGTTGCCGGTCTCCTTCACGAAGATCGCGACCGTTTCGTCGGGATGGGCGTCGGCCCAGCGCGCGGCCTCGATGTCGACCTTGAGGAGCCGCTCGACGATGCGCGGATACGCGCGGGCGAAGGCCCCGTTGACGCTGATGAGGTGCGGAACCGCCCACTCGGGCTTCCCTGACGTCGCGGCATCGAAGAGGACGCGCGCCTGACCGGCGTCCACGAGCTTCTGCGCCGGTCCCGTGCTTTCCACGACGGCGTCGACGTCGCCGCGCACCAGGGCCGGCCCGGAATTCTCGATGCCGATGTTGAGGCTCTGGACGTCGTTGATTGAGACGCCTTCGGCCGCCAGGGCCTTGGCGAAGGTCGAGTGGCGCACGGTTCCCGACAGGTAGGCGACGCGCTTGCCCTTGAGATCGGCGAGCGTCCGGACGGTCGAGTCGGGCCGCACCACGATCAGCGTCTCGTTGGACGGAACCCAGCTCGACAGGCCGACGAGTTTCACGTCCGCTCCACTCGCGCCGAGGCGCAGCGAGGGGTTGTTGCCGATATAGGTGACGTCGATTGCACCCGAGCCGAGCGCGAACGAGGCCGCCGAGCCGCCGTCGAAGGTCGTCAGTTCGACCTTGATCCCGTCCTTCTCGAACTCCTTCTCCAGGAGCTTCTGGTTACGGAACAGGATGAACTTGAGATGGCCGGGCGCGGTGGAGCCGATGCGGATCACCTCGGGCTTGCTTTCTTGCGCCAGGACCGGCCCGGCGCCGGCCGCGCCGAGCGCAAGGGACAGGGCCATCAGGCGCAGGAGGGCGCGGCGATGAAGGGATGCGATGGGCATGGCACAGGGTCCTTGTTGCAGAGCGTGCGGGTTCGGTCCGCCCGGACCATCGGGCCGGGCGGGGAGGGGGAAGCGGGGGTAATGTTGCGTGGTCGGTTCAGGCCGGACCGGCGCCGTCGCTGCTCTTCCAGCGCGTGGCGCGCGCCTCGAGGGCGACAAGGAGGTAGTTCAGCACAAGGCCCGTCGCCGTCAGCGTCAGGATGCCGGCATACATGCGGTCGGTTTCCAGCATGAGCGACGAATGCTGGATCAGGAAGCCGATGCCGGACTGCGCGGCCAGCATCTCGGCCGCGATCACCGAAAACAGCGACGTCTTCACGCCGAGCCGCGCACCCGCCACGATCGAGGGAACGGCCGAGGGTAGGATCACCTTGCGGAAGAGGTCCCAGTCCGACGTGCCCATGGAGCGCGCGGCCTTCAGAAGCAGGGGATCCACCGACTTCACGCCCACGATCGTGTTGACCAGAAGGAAGAACACGGCGGCATAGAAGGTGATGGCGACCTTGGACGCCTCGCCGATGCCCAGAACGAGGATGAAGACCGGCATCAAGGCGAACTGCGAGGTGTTGCGCAGCGTCTGGACCAGGAAGTCGCTCATGCGCTCGAAGACCTGGTAGCGCCCCATCGCCAGCCCGAGCGGCACCGCCACGACCACCGCGAGCAGGAAGCCGAGCGCCGCGCGCTGAAGGCTGATGCCGATATGCTCCGCGATGGTTCCGTTGGCGATCATCTCGCCGAGCGCGGCCAGAACGCGGCTGAGCGGGGGAAAGAACAGGGCGTTGATCCAGCCGAGCCGTGGCGCCGCCTCCCAGAGAAGGGCGAAGGCGACGATCGCGGGTAGGCCAAGGCCGATCCGCCCCGCCGCGCGGCGCAGCCGCGACGTGGCCGGCGCAAAGCGCAGGCGCGTGCCGACAAAGGGGGAGACGGCAGGCTTGAGCGAGACCAGGGACATGAAGGCGGTTCCTTTCAATGCGCGAGCCGCGCGGCGAGGGACCAGTCCCCTTGCGCCTTGCGCACCTCGTCGCGCAGGGCGTCCCAGACGCGGGCGCGGTAGCCGTTGAACGCGTCGCCGTTGCGGATCTCGATCGCGCGCGGACGGGGCAGGTCGATCTCGATGATCTCCTTCACGCGCGCCGGCCGGGCGGTCATCACCACGATCCGATCGGCCAGAAAGATGGCCTCGTCGATGGAGTGGGTGACAAACACGACCGTGGTCTTGATCGTCTCCCAGATGCGCAGGAGCTCGGCCTGGAGAAGATCGCGGGTCTGGGCGTCGAGCGCGGCGAAGGGCTCGTCCATCAGGAGCACTTCGGGGTCGTTGGCGAGCGCCCGGGCGATCGCCACGCGCTGCTGCATCCCGCCCGAGAGCTGCGACGGATACCGGTCCTCGAAGCCGCCGAGGCCGAAGAGGTCGAGAAGCTCGCGCGCCCGGTCCCGCCGCGCCACGCGGCCGAGCCCGCGCACCTCCATGGCGTATTCGATGTTCTCGATCGCCGTGCGCCACGGGAAAAGGGCATATTGCTGAAACACGTAGGCCGTTCCGGCGTGGGGCCGTGTCACCGCCCTGCCGTCGATCCGCGCGACACCGCTCGAGGCTTCCGTCAGGCCCGCGATCACGTCGAGCAGAACCGACTTGCCGCTGCCCGACGGCCCGACCAGCGTGATGAACTCGCCCTTGCGAATGGCGAGGTCGACGCCGCCAAGGACATCGACGCGATCGCTGCGCCGGCCGTCCACGGTGACGCTCTGGCCGGGCTTGAGCTGAAAGGTCTTGCGAAGGTCGCTGACGTCGATGCGGTCCATGACGGGTGTCCTTGACGGTTCAGTTCTGCGCCGCGCGCAACCGATGAGTGGGGTCCTGGTCTGCGCCCCCTGCGCGGCCCCGGCTCCAGCCGAGCGCGCGGGCATAGGCTCCGAACAGGCCGCGCCTCTCGACCTCCGCCTCGGTGATCCCGGTCGGACCGTCGGCGGCCTCGGCGACGAAGAGCGCGTCGGTCGGGCAGTAGATCTCGCACAGGAAGCATGTCTGGCAGTCGTCCTGCCGGGCGATGACGGGCAGGCCGGACGCATCGCGATCGAACACGAAGGCGGGACAAACGCGCTCGCAGATATCGCAGCGGATGCAGCGGTCCTCGGACACGACCTCGATCATGACGCGGCCTCCTCCAGGCGGGTCTCGGGTTGCGGCTCCCATTGCGCCCGCACCGCGTCGAGGCCACCCACCGCGATGCGCCGGGCCAGCGCCGGGTCGGTCTCGGGATGGTCGCTGCGGCGATGCGCGCCGCGGCTCTCGGTGCGCATCTCGGCGGCCGCCAGGGTCCAGCGCGTGACCGCGGTTACGGCCGCCATCTCGCGGGCGCGCAGGCGCTCGCGGCTTTCGGGTCGCAGATGCTCCGCGATCTCGCGCCAGGCGGCCTCCACCGCATGCCTTCCCTCGGCCAGCGGCGCGGCTCCGCGGCGATAGTTGCGCCCGAGCGGGGCGATCTCGGCCCGCACCCGCTGCGCCAGCCGGTCGAGATCGACCGGCCGCGCCTCGCCGAGCGGGCGAAGACCGGCCTGCCCGAGCGGATCAAGGCTGCGCGTGGCCTGCGCGGCGGGGCGACGGGCCGACAGGCTCGCACCCCGGCCGGCCCACCATCCGCTCGCCATGGCCCAGGACGCGTTGACGGCGCCGCCGCCCGACACGCCGCCCGTCACGTTCTCGCGGCTTGCGGCATCGCCCGCCGCAAACAGACCGGGAATGCCGACCGAGCAGTCCGACGAGGCGATCCGGATGCCGCCGGTTCCCCGCACCGTGCCCTCGAACTTGAGGTCGACCCGGAACCGGTCCCGGAACGGGTCGATGCCCCTGCGCTCATAGGGGGTGAAGCAGTTCGGCTGACCCCGGCGCAGCGCCTCCTCGATCGACGGGTCGGCCAGATCGAGGCAGGCGAAGACCTCGCCGGCCAGCAGCGCATCGGCGATCATCCGCTCGGCGGCGCCGATGCCGTTGGTGACGGGTTCTCCGTCCGGCCCGCGCAGCGGCGTGCCGTCCGGGTTGTAGAAACTCGCCCAGCGAAAGGGCAGACCCTTGTTGAGCGACGAGCCGTGCGGGGCGAGCGTGTACTTGCCCGTGAACTCCAGCCCCGACAGCGTCGCGCCCGCCTCGGCCGCGAACAAAAGACCGTCACCCGTGAGACCGGTGCCGCCCAGGATGCGCTCCAGAAAGGCGCAACCGCCGCTGGCGAGAACCACCGCCCCCGCCCGAACCTCGAAACTTCCCCCGCTGCGCCGCGAAAGGCCGCGCGCGCCGGCCACCGCGTGGCCGTCTCCCAGAAGCTCCAGGATCGGGTGATGGTCGAGGATGCGCACGCCGCGCCGCGACACCTCGCGCCGCATGAAGCGCATGTAGTCGGGGCCGCGCAGGTTCGCGACATAGAGGTTGCCGGCCTCGTCGCTTGGGAATGGATAGCCCCACTCCACGAGCCGCGTGAGGTTCTCGTAGCTCTGGTCAACGCAGCGCAGCATCCAGCGCCGGTCGCCGAGCCCGGCCGTGCGCTTCCAGCGCGCCTCGACCGCCGCCTGGCGCGCGTCGCCGGGCGGCACGCACCAGGCACCCGTGTTGGACGGCGCGGTGGCCCCGCTCGTGCCGAGATAGCCCTTGTCGGCCAGAACGACGCGGGAGCCCGCCTCGGCGGCCGAGACCGCGGCCCATGCGGCAGCCGGACCACCTCCCACGACGAGCACGTCGCAGGCGAGGCGCTCGCCGTCGGGCAGCGATCGGTCCTTCGATGTGGCGGCCATGGAACCCTCCCGGCTTCGGTGCGGCGGTCAGGCGGCGGCGGAGATCGAGGCGGGCGCGTTGTTCTCCGCCCACTTGATGTTGCATCCGATCGAGGGGACCTGATGCGCCAGCGGCGGGTTGCCGCGCAGCACCGCGTCGGCGGCGGCGCGAAGGTCGGCTCCCGTCACGGACCGTCCGTTGCCGGGACGCGCGTCGTCGAACTGGCCGTGGTAGACAAGGCGCCGCTCGCCGTCGAACAGGAAGAGGTCGGGCGTGCAGGCGGCCTGGTAAGCCTTCGCCACCTCTTGGGAGGCATCCTTCAGGTAGGGGAAGCGGTAGCCCTGCTCCTGCGCCTCGATGCCCAGGCGCTCCAGCGCCTCCTCAGGATGGGCGACGGGATCGTTGGAGTTGATCGCGATCACCGCGAGCCCCTTTTCGGCATACTCGTTCGCAAACGTGGCGAACGCTTCGCGCAAAAGGAGCACGAACGGGCAGCGATTGGAGATGAAGGCGACCAGAAGCGCCGGGCGATCGGCGAAGTCCGCCAGCGCGACCTCCTGACCCGTCGGCCCAGGGAGCGAGAAGTCCGGCGCCCTGAAACCGAGGGTGACGGGATGGGATTCTGTCTTGGGCATGACGAGGCTCCGCAGGTCTGATGTGCGGATCAATTGACCACTCAATCTACATACTGAATAGACAAATTATTCTGCCGTGGACGCTGGACGGGAATTGTTTGTTCGGCAGGGGATGGGGATGCCCGAATGCAGGGCTCCGCGTTTCCGCTCGCGCCCGGTTGCCCGGCCGTCGCGACGCAAGAGGGACGGCAAGATCTGGCTTCGCCCAAGCGGCTCGAACGGCGCGACCCTCTTTCCCACAATCGTGGACGACTGCCGAAGACGTCTGACGCTCCAAAGACAGATCCGCGGAGGTTCGCGAACGCCGCGGTTCCCTAGGGGCCGGATCGCGGCGTTCGGCCCACGGTGCGCTTGAAGGCCTGGGTGAACGCGCTCTGGGACGCGTAGCCGACATCCTGCGCGACATCGGCCACGCTGGTTCCCGCCGCCAGCTTCTGCCGCGCCAGAACCATGCGCCAGTGCGTGAGGTAGTCCATCGGCGGGCGTCCGACGCGACGCGTGAAGTGGGACGTGAAGGCGGAGCGCGACATGCCGACCTCGCGCGCCAAAACGGGAGAGGTCCAGCGACGGGCCACATCGCCGTGCATCAGGGCGATCGCCCTGGCCAGCCGAGGATCCGCCAAGGCGGCGATCCACCCGATCGTGTTGCCAAAACCATCCGCCACGAAGGCGCGAACCGCCTCCACCACGAGGATGTCGGCGAGACGCGCCGCGATCAACGAACTTCCAAGGCTCTGGTCCTGCACGGCGGCCCGAAGCGACGCCAGGGTTCGAACAACCGCCTGCGCGCTGGGCGAGCCCCGGTCGATCCGCAGGAACCGGGGCAGGGCCTCGAGTACGAACGGGGCGCAGCCTTCCGCAAAACCGCTGCCGCCGCCGATCATCTCGGTCTGCGACCCATCTCCCAACCTAACGGCGTTTCGGTCCGGACCGGCAAAGAGTTCCATGCCGTCGACCGGTTCGAGATCGGGATCGCTCGCCACCGCGTAGCGCGTGTCGCTGAGAAGAACGACGTCGCCTTCGCCGATCCATTCCGGTTCGCGGCCGGGCACGAGCAGCCAGCATCCGCCGCGCGTCACCGCGACGAACTTCAGCCGTGCGCGTCCATCGAAGGCCAGGGCCCAGGCGCCGGACGCATCGAGGCTCGTGCCGCGCACGCTTCGGGTGCCCAGGAGCGACAGGATATCGGAGAAGGGATCGATCATCGTGGCGGATCGCGACAAGAAACCGGTCATTCGAACATAGGGCCGCCAGAGCCGCTGGTATAGCCTTCTCCCTGCAACCACGAAGGAGACCGCCATGACCATCGCGAACAGGATCGTCGCCGTAACCGGGGCCGGACGCGGCATCGGCCGGGCCACCGCGCTGCATCTGGCGTCCCGCGGGGTCTGCCTCGTTCTGGGAGCCCGCAGCGAAACCGAGATCGCCGCGGTCGCCGCTGAGATCGAGGCTGCGGGCGGACACGCCGCCTTCCAAAGGGTCGACGTGACCCGGAGAGCGGATCTCGACGGTCTCGTCGGCCTCGCGCGCGACCGGTTCGGTCGGCTGGACGCGATCGTCAACAATGCCGGCGTTGGTCCCATCTCCCGCTTCGACGCGCTGCGGGTCGAGGATTGGGAAGCCATGATCGACATCAACCTGAAGGGGGCGCTCTACGGGATCGCGGCGGCGCTTCCGCTCTTCAGGACACAGGGGAATGGCCATGTCGTCAACGTCGTCTCGACGGCCGGCTTGAAGATCGTGCCCACGATGGGCGTCTACGCGGCCACCAAGAACGCGCTGCGCACGGCGACCGAGGCCTTGCGGCAGGAATGCGTGCCAGGCCTTCGCGTCACCGAGGTCTCGCCGGGCTTCATCGACACGACCTTCGTGGACGACTCGATCACCGATCCCGCCGTCCGGGACGCAATCAACCGTCGCAAACGGGAACTCGCCATCTCGCCGGACGCCGTGGCCAGAGCGATCGCCTTCGCGCTCGAGCAACCCGCCGATGTCGAGATCGGCAGCATCGTCGTTCGGCCCACCGCGCAGGATTGAGGGAGGTCGTATCGCTTTTGCGCGATCGCCGACGAGGCGCCGTGACACCGGTCGCCCGACCTGCTTGGCGGGCGGATGAGGGGTCTTGCCGTGAACGGCGAACACCGCCGGTCGGCACCGCCCGCGCCTCGAGCCGGGCGCGCCGATCCGGTTCACGACGCGGCGGCCGCAGGCGTGCATCGGTGCGGCACGGACACCGGGCTCCGGCCTGCGACCTGCGGCAACAGGGCTCCGGCGTCGCGCCACGCGGCGGATTGAAATCCGTCCTGCGCTGTCAATCTGCGTTCCGGTTCCCCTCAACCCGGAGCGTGGTCTTGTTCGGTATGAAACGGCTTCGAGACGAGGCGCCACGCGCCCAGGAGGCAACGCGCTTGCGGATACGTCTCGCCGCGCTTGTGGCGACGGGTCTCCTCGCGAGCGGCTGCACGACGACCTCGCAGGTCTCGACACGCTACTACGACATCTCCGGCTCCACCTCGCGCGAACTCGACCGCGAGCTTCGCCGCAAGGGACCCGACGGCGGCAAAGCCGTTGCGATGGCCGGGATCCGCATTCGGCCCGTGGATCTCAAGCCCAGCCGCGACGGTGACGGTTGCCGTTTCCGGCGCGTACGGTTCGGGGTCAACGCCGCGATCACCTTGCCGCGGTGGCGCGAGGCGACATCGAGCGAGGATGCCGAGCTGCGCCGTCAATGGAGCGGGTTCGCCGCCTATGCACGAGCTCACGAGGAAGCCCATGTCGAGATCGCCGAGGCCTACGCCCGGGCGATCGAGGCGTCGCTTCTCGCGATCCCGCCCCAACCCTCCTGCGACCAGCTGGAGGCGATCGCCCTGCAACGCGTCCGACGGGCCGTAGGGCTTCACCGGCAAACGCAGCTTGCGTTCGACGCGCACGAACAACGGCGCTTCGCACGGCTGGCGGCGGCCGCGCGCGTTGCCAAGCCGACGCGCCGAACCGGCTCATAGCGCCCGCCATGCCGGAAGGGCGTGAGCGCCGGCGCCGTCGCGATGTCGCCGGACAACAACCGCGCGGCACCGGCGGGCCGGCTCGCGCTTCAGCCTTCGCGGGCCTTGGTGGCCATCTCGTTGAGCCGGGCGAGCGTCTCGTCGAAGCGCCCCTCGGCCTCGGCGAAGCGCTGGAAACCCACCCGCTCCACCAGGATCTCCTGCGGCGTCGGCTGCCGGGCGAACAGCGTCATGACCTCGTCGATGAAGCTGTCGAGCGGCATGTAGCCGGCGCGGCTCTCCTGGCCGGGCGTCAGCGCGGTCTGGACGGCGGGCGGGGCCAGTTCGATCACCTCGACGCGCCCCTTCAGGGCCTCGCGCATCGCGATCGTATAGGAATGGATGGCGGCCTTCGTCGCGTTGTAGGTGGGCGTCGCGACCAGCGGCACGAAGGCCAGGCCCGAGGTGACGTTGACGATGGCGGCATCGGGCTGCGTCACGAGATGGTCGATCAGCGCGTTCGTCAGCCGGATCGGCCCCAGGAGATTGGTGGTGACGGTCGCCTCCGCGTCGGCGAGGTCGCGCGAGCGGTCCAGGCTCTCGAAGCGCATGATGCCGGCATTGTTGACGAGAACGTTGAGGGACGGATGCTCGGCGAGCACGCGGCTGGCGAAGTCGGCGACGCCGTCGGCGCTCTCGATGTCCAGCTCCATCGCGTGAAGGCGCTCGCGCCCGGCACAGGCGCGCTCCAGCGCGTCCCGCCGCCGCCCCGCGACGATCACGGTGTTTCCCTGGTCATGGAAGCGCTGGGCCAGCGCCTCCCCGATGCCGGAGCCGCCGCCGGTGACGAGAAGGGTGTTTCCGGTCTGCTTCATGGATCGCTCCTTGTGGTTCGGTTCGATGCCCCTCAACTGGCGGATCGGGCGCTTGCCAGAAAGACGGCACCTGAAATATCCCTACGCACCCAAAGGAGAGCGTTGGCATGTCCGGCCTTCCGTCTGACGATATGACCGCGCACCAGTTGCCGAGGGGCGCCGAGACCACCCCGCCCACCGAGACGGATCCGAAGGTGGAGGCGCTCGTGAACGACCTGATCGGGCGCGTGGCCGACAAGTGGACCTTGATCGTCTTGGAGGTTCTGGCCGAGCATGGCGAGCTGCGGTTCACCCAGCTGTCCCGCCACGTCGGAGCGATCAGTCAGAAGATGCTGACGCAGACGCTGCGGCAGATGGAGCGCGACGGGATGGTGACGAGAACCGTCCATGCCGTTGTTCCGCCGCGCGTCGACTATCGTCTGACGGATCTGGGAGCGAGCCTGAGCGCGGCCTTCTGCGGCGTCTGGATCTGGGCGGAGGCGAACCTGCGCCGGGTCGAGGCGGCGCGCGACGCCTTCGACCGGGCCGCACGCTAGCGGGTCGACGTCGCCGCCCCGCACGGCCTCAAATGGCCGGAAGCGGGCGTTGGTTGGCGGCGTCGAACGTCTCGACCTCGCCGGTCATGCGGGATTGCCAGCGAGCGAGAAAGGCGACGGTGCCCTCGGCGGCCAGATGAGCCGAGAGTGCCGCCTGGTCGCGCCAGCGCTCCATCACGAGCATGCGCCCTTCCGCTTCCCCGTCCGGCGCGAGGGCGAAGAACAGGCAGCCGTCACGGGCTCGCGTCTCCCGTGCGAAGGCAGCCATGTCGCCGAGAAAGGCCCGCGCATCCGCCGGCGCGACACGCAGGTATCCGATGACGATCAGTATCGCGTCGTTCCCGGGGGCCTGCTTTCGATCTGTCACGCCGCAGCCAGAACGATCTTGCCCTGGATGCCGCCACGCTCGGCACGCTCGTGCGCGCGAGCTGCTTCGGCGAGCGGGAAGGCGCTGTCGATCACGATCCGGATGGTGCCGTCGTCGAGCAGCCGAGCGGCCTCGGCGAGTTGGCGACCGCTGGAGCGGACCTGCGTCGACGAGACGGTGACGCCCAGCCGCTTCGCCTCGTCCTGCGCGTCGAA
This sequence comes from Aureimonas jatrophae, assembly GCF_900104035.1. Lineage (GTDB taxonomy): Bacteria > Pseudomonadota > Alphaproteobacteria > Rhizobiales > Rhizobiaceae > Aureimonas > Aureimonas jatrophae. Next base: position 498,553 of record NZ_FNIT01000002.1, read on the forward strand.
GCCGAGCGGAAAGACGGGAAACAGAGCGCCGCCCCGCTTCAGCGTCTTCAGGAAGCGGGCCGCGCCCCGTCCGCCGACGGCGTCGAGCACGAGATCGACGTCGCGGACAACGTCTTCGGGTGGGGTCCGGCCGTAATCGATGAACGCCTCGGCACCGAGATCGCGCATGAGCGCCTCGTTCTTGGCCGAGGCGACCGCGATGACCCGCGCGCCCTGCCATCGGGCGAGCTGCACGGCGAGATGCCCGACGCCCCCTCCCGCACCGTTGACGAGCACCGTACGGCCGGCGAGCGGTACGGGTGCGTGGGGATGGTCCTGAAACGGGTTCGGCGCGTCGTGACCGAGGTCGATCAAGAACTGCCAGGCGGTGAGAAGCGACATGGGCGCGGCTGCCGCCTCCAAGTGGCCGATGGCGGCGGGCTTGTGCGCCAGTTCCCTCGCCGGCACGCTGACATACTCGGCATAGGCCTGGCCGCCCCGCATCGCGGCTTCCGGGAAGCGGACCATGGCATAGACCGCGTCTCCCACCGCGACGTCGCTCACGCCCTCGCCAACATCCTCGACGATGCCCGAAACGTCGGAGCCGAGGATCAGGGGAAAGTCCGGGTGCGGCTGCCACTCCGGCGGCAGTGCGCGGTAGCCCTCGCGCAAGTACCAGTCGGGCGGATTGAGACCCGCCGCATGGACACGCACCAGAACCTCGCCGGCGGCCACGTTCGGCATCGGCGCATCTTCGTAGCGCAGCACCTCGGGGCCGCCGAACGCATGCAGGCGAACGGCTTTCATGATCCCGCTCATGGATCGCTCCGTTTGGGAATGGATGACGAGCGCAAGCTAGCCCGGTGGTCGGCCCTTGATTATGGGGTTCGATGGCGGTTCACTTCTGCCATGAAGGAACAAATTGCTCTCGAGCGTCTAGCGGGGCTCGCGGCCTTCGCCCGTGCGGGTTCACTGGGCAGCTTCACCGCCGCCGCCCATGCGCTCGCGATCTCGCCGTCCGCGGTCAGCAAGAGCATCGCGCGGCTGGAGGCCCATCTCGGCGTTCCGCTTTTCACGCGGACCACGCGTTCGCTGGTTCTGACACCGGAAGGGCGCGGCCTGCACGAGCGGGCGGTTCGATTGTTGCGGGAAGCCGAGGAGATCGAGCAGGCGGCGATGGCGGCGCGTGCCGAGCCGGCCGGATCCCTTCGGATCGCGGCGTCCCTGCCGGTCGGGCTGCATGTGATCGCGCCCGCGCTGCCCGCCTTCCGCCGCAGCCATCCGGCTGTCGAGATCGAGCTGCGGTTGAGCGACCGCATGGTCGACATCGTCGGGGAGGGGATCGATGTCGCGGTGCGCATCGGCGAACTCGACGACACGAGACTGCTGTCGCGCAAGCTCGCGCCGCACCAGCTATGCTGCTTCGCCTCGCCCGGCTATCTCGCCGCGCGCGGAACGCCCCGGCACCCGGACGAGCTCGCCGGGCACGAGACGGTGACGCTGCGATACCAGAGTACCGGCCAGATCCTGAGATGGCCCTTCCGGATCGGGGACGCCGTGGTGGAGCGCACGCCCAGCGGCGGCCTGTCGGTCGACGCCAGCGAGGCCCTGGTATCGGTGCTTGCCGCGGGAGGGGGCATCGGCATGGCCGCGACCTTCGTCACGGCTCCTTACGTCGCTCGTGGCGAACTCGTGCCGGTTCTGCCGCGCTTCGGGGTTCTGCGCGACAACATCACGGCGCTCTGGCCGGCAAGCCGCCGCACCAATCCGGCCGTGCGCGCATTTCTGGCGATGCTGCACGAACGGTTCCGGGAGCAGATGAGGGCGGCGGCGCAGGGTTGAGCGCCGCGCCTATGGGGTCAGGCGCCGAAGGCGCCGTCGATCGTGTGCATCGCGCCGGTCACGAAGCCGGCCTCGGGACCGGCGAGCCAGGCCACCATGCCCGCCACCTCCTCGGGACGACCGTGGCGCTTGATCGCCATGAAGCTGTGCATGAGGTCGCGCATCGGGCCGTCGGCCGGATTGGCGTCGGTGTCGATCGGTCCGGGTTGCACGACGTTGACGGTGATGCCGCGCGGTCCGAAGTCCCGCGCAAGGCCTCGTGCCAGACCCTGAAGGGCGGACTTGCTGAGCGCGTAGGAGGCCATGCCGGATACTGGCATGCGGTCGCCGTTGACGGATCCGATCACGATGATTCGGCCGCCCTCCGGCATGCGCCGGGCCGCCTCGACCGAGGCGTGGTAGGGAGCGTGAACGTTGACGCGGAACAGCCGGTCGATCTCGTCGGGATCCTGGTCCAGCGCGTCGCCGAAGATGGCGAACCCCGAGTTGACCACGAGGACGTCGAGCGGCCCGCTGTCGCGGACGGTCGCGATCACGGCATCCCGGTCGGCGCTGTCGGTGTGAACCGCCCGGCTGCCGGTCTCGCTCGCCAGCCGCTCCGCCGCCTCGCGCGAGCCGGCATAGGTGAAGGTGACGGCGGCGCCGTCCTTTGCAAAACGCCGAACGATCGCGGCGCCGATGCCACGGCTGCCGCCGAGCACGAGTACGGATTGACCGTGGAACATGGACCGGATCCCTCCTGGTGTTTAAATTAATGGTCGCTACATAATGGGCGACGAGAGCAGCGGTCAATGTTTTTGTAATGTCGACTATAAAAAAGGATAGAACGCGAGGTCGGCCTCGCCGCTTCGAGCCCGATGCGGCGGTGGAGATGGCGCGGAAGCTCTTCCACGAACGCGGTTTCGACGCCGTGGGCGTCGCGGACGTGACCGAGGCGCTGGGCATCAGGCCGCCGAGTTTCTACGCCGCCTTCGGCAGCAAGTTCGGCCTCTACGAGCGGGTTCTGGAGCGTTACGCCGCCGACGGAGCCGTTCCCTTCGCGCGGCTTCTGCGGCGCGACCGCCCCGTTGCCGAAGGCCTGGAGGCCGTGCTGGAGGAGGCGGCGCGCCGCTATGCCGCCGATCGAGATGCGACCGGATGCCTGGTGGTGGAAGGCATGCGCTGCCGCGACGCCCAGGCCCGCGAGGCGGCCTGCGCTTATAATATCGAGGCCGAAGCAGCGATCCGGGCCTTCGTGGCCGTCCGTCATCCGGAGGCGGCGGACCGGATCACCGATTTCGTCGCAACCACGATGTTCGGCCTGTCCGCGAAGGCCCGCAACGGTCACGGACTCGACCAGCTTCTGGCGACCGCCCGTCTGGCAGGCGCTGCGGTCCGGCAAGCCCTCGCGGAGTAACGGCGGGCGAGGGCCTGTCTTGCCGCGGGCCTGAGGGGCTCGAGGCGCGATCGCGCGTCGCTCGATATCAAACTCGTTCAGACCCGGAGAGTTTGGTCATGGCGGGTTGGCTCGCCCGAACTCATCGACGGAACACCGCGCAAGCGCCACGCGCGGCTAAATCAGGACCAGGAGCGAGCATACCTCCCGCACTCAAACATCGGGTAAGCGTGGGCTTGTGTCATTTGCAGGCTTGGTCGCGATCTGGCTCATCAGGAGGGGACTACTCGGCCGTGACCCGTCGACCGTGAACTCCTGCCAGCGACGATGCGAAGCGTTGGCTTGCGACGCCTCGGTCTCCGAGACAGCATGCGTGATGTCGGGCAGGTGGCAGACCCCTGACTCATCGCGGTTTGATGGGCGATGCGCTTCCGAACCCTCGCGTCGGTGTCTGACACATACCGTCTATCAGCACGTCAGGCCCGCATGCTGCTGGGCATGCAAAGCCACACCCGACACCGAACGGCAGGAATTCGCTGAGGAGCACCGCGGACAAGCCGTTCGCGAGAAAATGGATATCGTGAAGGGGTGCCCGGTGGAAAGGCGACGCGTTCACTCTTTGGCTCGTGATCAAATAGGGGACACGGCATGCGTCGGGGGTGGGGCAGTGTTGTGGTGACGGCGCTGGGGTTGGGCGCGTCGCCCGCGCTGGCTCAAAGCGAGTCCGATTTCGTGGCCGCCTTTAACGGAGCATGGCAGACCCTCGATCCCGCGCTGCCGGACGAGGCGCCTGTCGCATCGAGTTGCGCGCGACGACCGCCGCGGCCGGAGGCAAGACCGTCGTCTTCGAGCGGCTGGCGTCCAGGGCGGCAGCTGCACCGACCCAGACCGCCACGGACGCGTCTTGCGTCTACTACGGATATACGGCGTCCTGCGCCCGATCCGAGGATCGGCAGGTTCCGGTCGCGACGGGCGTCGACGAGACGGCCCGCGTCGCGGTTCTGGTCGATCTGAACGCCCGCGAGGAGGCGCGTCCCGACGCTTCGGTGCTGGCGACCATCCCGGCCGGGACCTGCGTGGTGGTCGACGAATGCACCACCGCATCCGACGGGAACTGGTGCCGGGCCAAGGTGTCCAGCTTCACGGGATGGATCCGGCAGCAGGCCGTTCGCGCCAACCGGTGGCCGGTCCTGACCTTCGCGCCCCGCTGCACCGCCCGGTAGTCTGGTGTCTTCCCGGAGGCGTTGGGGCCGGGCGACGCCGCCCGACACCCTCAAGCAATGGGCTGCGGATCGGGCGACGAGACGTAGAGCGCGGTGCTGGGAGCGCTGGTGAGAACGCGGTAGCGCTCGAACTGTGCGAGCACGTCGGCGATCAGGTCCTCGCGCGAGAAGCCGGCCACGTCGTAGCCGCGAGAGCCATCCGAGAAGACCGTGCGCGCCGCCCAGACATGCTCGCGGCGTGCGTCCGGACGCGAGGCGTCGGTTGCGGAGAACACCATGGCGGGGTGGCTGACCGGTGCGATGCCGTAGACGAAGTTGCGTGTTCCCTCCGCCCGCACCGTCAGCGTCGCCGACCCGTCGTCGGCTGTCTCGACGCCGCAGGAAAGCCCGCCTTGCGAGAGCTCGCGCTCGACCTCGCGCAGGGCCGGGAGCGCCGTGCGCTTGATGAACCCCGCGATGTCGCGCTCGCTGGGCTGGTGAAGGATGCCCGCGAGCCGCGTCTGCCAGTTCGCGGAGCGCACCGCGATGGCGGGCTGCGCGTAGCGGTGCTCGTCGCGCCGGGCGACGTCCGCCCGCATGCCCTTCAGGAGACCGAACACCAGGAGAAGGAGCACGATCGTGAACGGCAGGGCGCTGATCAGCGTCATGGTCTGGAGCGCGGTCAGGCCGCCGGCCAGAAGCAGGGCGGCGGCGACGGCACCCTCGAGGGCGCACCAGTAGATCCGCTGCCAGATCGGCGTGTCGGTGGAGCCGCCCGCGGCGATCGTGTCCACCACCATCGAGCCGGAGTCGGCCGAGGTGACGAAGAAGATCGCGACAAGCAGAACGCCGAGGGTCGAGGTGATCGCCGAGAGCGGAAGGTATTCGAAGAACTGGAACAGGGCGATCGAGATGTCGGACCCAACCGTGCGCGAGATCGCGCCCGCGGCCACGCCCATGTCGAGCGAGATCGCGGTGTTGCCGAACACCGTCATCCAGAAGAACGTGAAGGCCGACGGCACGAACAGGACGCCGACCACGAACTCCCGGACGGTCCGCCCGCGCGAGATGCGAGCGATGAACATGCCGACGAAGGGCGACCACGAGATCCACCACGCCCAGTAGAACAGCGTCCAGTTGCTGACCCAGTCGCGAGGCTCGTAGGCATAGAGCTTGAAGGTGCGCTCGACGAAGCCGCTGAGATAGGTGCCGACGTTCTGCACGAAGGCCCGAAAGATGAACTCCGTCGGCCCCACGACGAGGACGAACAGCATCAAGGCGATCGCGATCAGGAGGTTGCCCTCCGACAGGCGACGGATGCCGACATCGAGGCCCGACACGACGGACAAGGTCGCGAGCACCGTCACGACGGCGATCAGCCCGACCTGAACGAGAGCGGTCTGCGGCACGTCCAGGAGGTAGTTCAATCCGGCGTTGATCTGGAGGACGCCGAGGCCGAGCGACGTCGCGATGCCGAACATCGTCCCGCAGATCGCGAAGATATCGACGGCGTCGCCGATCGGTCCGCGGATGCGGTCCCGGATCAATGGGTAGAGGCCGGCGCGAATCGTGAGCGGCAGGTTGTAGCGAAACGAGAAGTAGGCGAGCGACAGGCCGACCACCGCGTAGATCGACCAGGCGTGGATGCCCCAGTGAAAGAAGACGATCGACATCGCCTGCCGGGCCGCGTCGAAGCTTCCGGGCGCCGCCTCCGGGGGAACGGAGTAGTGCAGGATCGGCTCGGCCACGGCGTAGAACATGAGCCCGATGCCCATGCCCGCCGCAAACAGCATCGCCAGCCAGGACAGGTAGCGGTAGTCCGGCTCGGCGTCGTCGGGTCCGAGCTTCAGGTTGCCGTAGCGGCTGACCGCCAGAAACAGGACCGCGAACACGAAGATGCCGACCGCAAGCAGGTAGAGCCAGCCGAAGGTCTCGAGCACGAAGCCCTGCGCGGACGAGAAGATGCGCGTCGCATCCTGCGGCAGGAGGGCGCCGAAGAGGGCCAGCCCGACGATGGTCGCGCTGGAGATCAGGAAGACGGGCTTGTTCAGTGTTGAGGTGGTCAAGCTTGGACTTTCGGTCTCGGGCATCATGAAAGGTTTGCAGCGGCCGAGGCGCTATGCGACCCCGACCTCGTCGGCCAGCGCCCTCAAACGCCGCTTGTCGGCGTCGATGGCGAGCCCGGCCTCCGCACGCTCCAAGGCCTCGCGCGAGTGGCGCCGGGCGTTCTCGGCAAAACCCTCGCGCTTGTAGCGGGCCAACGTTCGAAACGCCTTCTGGAGACGCACCCCGATCTCGACCGTCGACGCGCCGTCCCGCGCGATCGGAGTGAACAGGTCGTCGAAGAGGTCGCCGATCAGGATCGGGGGCACGAAGACACGTGGATGCGCGACCTCGCCCTCGCTCTCGGGCGGCTCGCCCCAGACGGTCAGAAGGCGAACCGCCCGCCCGACGACGTCGATCGCCGTGCCGGGATCGTTGATGCCCGGCGACAGGGCGCGGCTGGCGATCTCGGTCAGGACCGAGGCGCCGAAGCGCGGGTCCTGGTCGTAGGAGCGGATGTCGCCGATCGTGAAGCAGCCGCGCACGTGCGCCGGCGAGTCCTTCGGTTGCATCCCGTCGATCAGGGCGATCGGTGCGGTGGGATCGACCAGGTCGCCGGGGATGGCGCGCAGAAAGATCCGGCCCGAGCCCTGCTCGGCCAACGCCGACAGGGCGCCGACGTCGACATGCTGGACGTATCCGACCTCGCCGGCGAAGACGGGCCGTGCCGAGCGGGGGATCTGCGAGCCATCCCGAAGCGGCGAGCCGCCGAGATAGGGTTCGCGAGCACGCTCGCGCATCGCCTCCAGCGCCACCGCTTCCACGCGCTCCGTCGTTTGCGTCACGCGCCCGAGGCTCGACAGATGGTCGATCCAGCGCAGCAGCGTCACCACGATCGCTGCGATCACGAGAATTGTCACTGCGAAGAGAACGACGCGGCCGCGGTCGCCGTAGAGCCCGGTCGACAACGCGATGATGCCGACGAGGCTGAACAGGAACGAGCCGATGAAGGTCGACAGGACGTTGTGGGTCGTCTTGTCCTCGATCACGAGGCGCGTGGCGCGCGGCGTCACGTTCGAGGTGGCGGCCGAATAGGCCGACACCATGGTCGACAGCGAGAAGGTTGTCACTGTCAGCATCGACGAGGCGATGATGCCGAGGATGTTGTCGACCGCGTCCGAGCCGATCTTGGTGGGCAGGTCGCTCGGGATGTAGGGGCTCAGCACGGTCGCGGCGAGAGCCGTCAGGACGCCGCCCAGCGAGAACAGGGTGGCGCGCACCCAGATGCGGCGCGACAGGCGCCGCAGCTGCCAGAACCAGCGAGAGGTCACGGATGGCCTCCGCCACCGTCGACCGCGCCTTGCCGCGCGGGTCCGTCGGAGGGATCGCCCCCACGCGGCGAGCGGACCAGGCGAACGGGCCGGGGCGGCTCGCGCCCGGGCCGCCTCGGCCAGCCCTCGCGCTGCTCGCCGCGAACGCCGTCGGTCTCCTCGGTCTGGTCGTGGAACAGGACGACCTGCGTCGGGTAGGGCATGTCGATGCCGACGCTGTCGAGGGCGGCCTTGATGGCCTCGAGAACGGCGGCCTGGACGTGCACCACGTTGGTGCGCTTCGACTGCGTCCACCAGCGCACGCGCAGGTTCACGGCAGAGCCGGCCAGATCCCAGACCAGCACCTCCGGCGCCGGCTCGGCTTCAAGCCCCGGTACCTTCGCGATCGCTTCCAGCATCGCCCGGCGAGCGCCATCGATGTCGTCGCCGTAGCCGATGCCGACATCGTACTGCGAGCGGCGCGTCGGGCGCGCCGTGTTGACGGTCACGGCGTTGGAATAGACGTTGGCGTTCGGGATGATCACACGCCGCCCGTCGTACATGGCGATGATGGTGGCCCGCGTCTCGATCCATTCCACGGTGCCCTCGTAGCCGTTGACCACGATCTGATCGCCGACCCCGAACGGGCGCTGGATCAGGATCAGGAGCCCCGCCAGCCAGTTCTGAAGGATGTCCTTGAAGGCGAAGCCGATCGCGACCGATCCGATGCCGAGCCCGGCGATCAGGTCGCCCGGGTTCAGCGAGGGGATGACGATGGTCAGCGCCAGCAGGCCCCCGAAGAGGATGATGATCCATTTGACGAACGAGCCGAGCACGGCTCCAAGATTCGAGCGCTCGTGCTGGTCCGCCCAGCGCCGGAACGCGCGCTCGACGCCCCAGGCGACGCCGAACGCGACCGCGAACAGGAGAACCGCCACGACGATGTTGGGCAGAAGCCGCTGAAAGCCGACGACCCAGGTCTCGATCTTCGACAGGACGAAGGCGGGATCGACGCGCACCGCCTGGTCCACGGTCTGGGGCGCGGTGGCGGCCAGCGCGTCCACCGCGGCCGGGTCGGCGGTTGCGGCAGGGGGCGCAGGCGTCTGCGCGAAGGCTTGCGACATCCAAAAGTCCTTAACGGCATCACGACAGCCGCGTTCGGTGACGCGGTGCGCGTCCATCACATGGGGCAGGGTTCCCGGACGGCACGCCTTTTCCGTCGGCACAGGTATGGAACGACGCGGGCGCCTCCGATGAACGGCTTGCATGCTGGCGTACCGGCGGGTACTGCAGCCGAACGAAATGGAAAGGTCGCCTTATGGGTGTTGTGGGTACGGTGTCGGCGTTCGTGGGACGAACGTTTGCGATCTGGGTGATCGTGTTCGCAGCGCTCGGCTTTTTCCTGCCGCCCGTGTTCAGCCCGGTCGCGCCCTATATCGTGACGCTGCTCGGCATCATCATGTTCGGCATGGGGCTGACCCTGTCGCTCGACGACTTCCGCGAGGTCGCCCGCCGCCCCTTCGATGTCGGTGTCGGGGTGCTCGGACAGTTCCTGATCATGCCGTTGGTGGCGGTGCTCCTGACGCGCGTCATTCCGATGCCACCCGAGGTGGCGGCGGGCGTCATCCTCGTCGGCTGCTGTCCCGGCGGCACCTCCAGCAACGTGATGACCTATCTCGGCAAGGGGGACGTCGCGCTCAGCCTGGCCTGCACGAGCGTCACCACGCTGCTCGCACCGCTCGTCACACCGTTCCTGGTCTGGCTCTTTGCGAGCCAGTATCTTCCGGTCGATGCCATGAGCATGTTCCTCAGCATCGTGAAGGTCATTCTGGTGCCGCTGGCCCTCGGCTTTGCGCTTCAGAAGCTGGCGCCTTCGCTGGTTCGGGTCGCTGAACCGGCGCTCCCGCTCGTCAGCGTCGCCGGAATCGTCCTGATCGTTGCGGCGGTGGTGGCGGTCAACCAGGCCGCCATCGCCGGTTCCGGCCTTCTGATCTTCGCGGTCGTCATCCTGCACAACGGGATCGGTTATGCGCTGGGGTTCTTGGCGGCCCGCGCCTGCGGCCTGTCGCTCGCCAAGCGCAAGGCGATCAGCATCGAGGTCGGCATGCAGAACAGCGGACTGGGGGCCGCGCTGGCCAGCGCGCACTTCTCGCCGCTCGCCGCCGTGCCCAGCGCGATCTTCAGCGTCTGGCACAACATCTCGGGCGCGCTTCTCGCCAACAGCTTCTCGCGCCTCGGCGACGATGGTGGCCGCGACGGGCAAGCCGCCCCCGCACGGTAGCGGGCGCATTCATCGAGCCGCGGGGCCAACGGTTCGCGTCGCGATCCCGCCTTTTCCGGTCTCCGGTTCCCACAACACGCCCGGCGGGGCGCCGAAGAAACGACTGCGAGCGCCGCTTACGGCGGACCCATCTCAAGGAACGCTTGTTCCGGACCCTTCGAGGCCCATGGGCAGGCCCACCCGCGTCGTCGCTGCGGCAGATCCGGGTCGGTGGCGAGGCCGCATCGGTTGGCGTCCTCGATACGATCGCCTCCGCGCCTAGCGGCGGTCGGCGGCCGCTTGCGCATTCCGCCGCCATTCGGCCGGCAGGCCCCACCAGGGCACCCAGGGCTGGTCATGATGCTCGTGGTGGTAGCCGAAATGGAAGCACGTGGCGAGCGAGGCGAGATAGCCGAACTCGTTGGACCGCGCGTTGTGCCGATCCACAAAGCCGCTCTCCTCATGCCGATGCGGCCGGAACGTCCCGAAGTAGAAGAGCTGGAGCGAGGACAAAAGCGACGGCATTCCGTAGAACAGGACGACGTTGGCGATCGGGGCTCCCAGCAGGAGGATGTACACCGTCACCACGGTGCTGACGAATAGGATCGAGCGCCGTCCGAAGTAGCGCGCGAAGAAGGTGCGGTACCAGGGCCAGAAGCGCTCCGGCTCGTCCACGAAGAAGTCCGGGTCGTCCGCGGTGCCGGGGGCGTCGTGATGCGCCATGTGCGCGTTGCGCACCTTGCGCCATGCGAAGCCGGCGTAGATCGTCAGGATAAACGCGCCGATGCCCGCGTTCACCCGGCGATGGCCGGGCACGAGCGATCCATGCATGGCGTCGTGGGCCACGATGAAGAGGCCGACGGTCAGCCAGCATTGAACCGCGACGATCACGGGGACGAGCGGCGCCGTGGTCCACGAGAGATCGAGGAGGAACACTGTGCCGATATGGATCGCGATCCACGAGACCAGGACGCCGATGGCGAGCGTGAGCCCGATCGCGGCCTGGAACGGACGAAGCACCGGTCGCTTCGCCGCGCCACGTTCGCGCGACACGTCGGGTTCGGAGCCGCGCACGGCGGTGATGTCAACCATGAGTGCCAACCTACGCCAAGATCTAGCCGAGAGCAGCGCCGTGCGGCGTTATGCCAACCGGCGGGGCAGCGGCCAAGCCGGGCACTGAAACCGCATCGGAGCGCCGCGCAACCAGCGCATCGATGAGAACGGCGGCGTTGCGGGCGCCGTTCGCGCGCGCGATGTCGCCGCGCATTGGCGCGGCGGCCGCCACGAAGCCGTCGTGTTCCGCGAGAAGGCGTTCGAGCCGGGTCCGGATGCCGGCCCGCGTCGCCCGGCCGGCCGGAAGGGTCTCGCCGACCCGGTGATGACGGATGCGCGCGCCCACGCCCGGCTGATCGAACGCGATCGGCAGCGCCAGCATCGGCGTTCGTGTCGCCAGGGCGTCCAGAACCGTGTTGAGGCCGCCATGCGTGATGCAGATGTCGGCCTGCCGGAGCGCCGCCATCTGGTCGGCGAAGTCGACGACATGGTCGGCGTCGAGACGCGCGGCCTGCGCGGGATCGAGACCGCCGCAGTGGGCGATCAGGAGCTCCGCGCCAAGGTCCCGGCAGGCCGCCGCGATCAACCGGAAGAGTTCGAAGCGGTGGCCCTGGAGCGTGCCGAGCGAGGCGAACACGAAGGGGCGATCGCACTGGCGCGGGGCACCGAACGCCTGACCGGGGGAGGGCGTCGTGGAGCGGATCGGCCCGACCGGCCGCAGCAGCGTATCCGCGGGTCTGGGAAAATCGAAGCTCGCGACGGTCTGGGCCAAACGGAGCCGGTCCGACAGGCAGTCCCTGTCGTCGCGGATCTCGGCGAGCTGAAAGTGCTGCGCCCAGCGGCGGATGACCCGGCGCTGACGGCCCAGCAACAGGCCGCCCACGAGTTCGCCTCCGCGGTTGCGCGCCAGGCCGCGCTCGGTGGGGTCGTACGACCAGCCGAGGAACGGGAGCGGCATGGACGGATCGCGCTCGATCGGGAGCGCAGCCGCCATGGACGCGAAGGGAAGGCGCAGGTGGCGGGCGAGAAGGCCGCCGGCCGGCTCCAACTCGTCGGCGACGATCGCGTCGATCCCGCGTTCGCGCAGGATCGCAGGCCCATGGCGGCACAGGGCGTCGGTGACGGCGGCGCTGTCGCCGACGGTGCGCAGGATGCCGGGCAACCCTCGCGGACGCGCCGCGCGGCGGATGGTCGCCTCGGGATCGTAGCCGGGCGGCAGCGGGACGCCCGCCACCTCGAAGCCGGGCTTGTGGACCATCGGCTCGGTCCCCTCGGGAAGCAGGAAGACCACATGGTGCCCCAGCGTCTCCAGTTGCTCGCCGAGCGCCTCGAAGGCGCGCAGGTGGCTGAAGAAGGCGGGGCAGACAACGGCGATACGGGCCAATACGCGATCCTGCAAGCGTCGACGATCCGGAAGCCGGCGACCGTCCCGTTCAGGCATAGGTGACGCGGGACCGGTTTGGAATGCGGATCAACCGCACCCAGCTACGATTGCCGCTCCTTCCGGTGCACGACCTGTCGAACCGGAGATCCTTCCGACCTGCGCATGAGGCGCTGCGCGGAAAGCGCGGTCACGATCGGGCGATGCCGGCGAGGCCGTACGTGCGCGGATCGGGCGCGCGGACTATGCTTGGCATGGGCGCCCAGCCTTGCCATATCGTGGCCCGGCGGGACTCGTCCCGATCGACGACCCAACAGCAGAGCTGCCATGACCCTCGACATGCTCCTCTACGCCCTGATCGTTCTGGCGACCGTGGTCGCGATGGAAGGGTTCGCCTGGGGCATGCACAAGTTCGTCATGCACGGGCAAAGCGGCTGGGGCTGGCATCAGTCCCATCACGAGGAGACCGAGGGCCTGTTCGAGAAGAACGACCTCTATGCGGTCGTGTTCAGCGTGTTCGCGATCGGCCTCTTCTTTCTCGGCCACTACCTGTCGCCGGTGGTTCTGGCGGTCGCGTGGGGGATCACGCTCTACGGCCTCCTCTACTTCATCGCCCATGATGGGCTGGTGCATCAGCGCTGGCCGTTCCGGTACGTTCCCCACAAGGGCTATGCGAAACGCCTCGTTCAGGCGCACCGGCTGCACCATGCGGTGGAGGGACGCGATCACTGCGTGTCGTTCGGCTTTCTCTACGCGCCGCCGATCGACAAGCTGAAGGCCGAGCTGCGCCGCTCGGGCGTTCTGGACCGCGAGCGCATCGAGCGCTCCGTGACGTCGCAGGGCTCCGCGCACGCGCCCGTGCGCGACTGAAGCGACGACCCTCTGCGGAGCCGTCGATCAGGCCGTGCCCGGCAGCCGCAGGAGAAGGTTGGCGAGCAACGCGGTTCGCGGCACGAGGCTGGACACGAGGATATGCTCGTCCAGCGTATGGGCGCCCGCGCCGTCGGCGCCCAGACCGTCGAGCGTCGGGATGCCGAGGGCGGCGGTGAAGTTGCCGTCCGAACCGCCGCCCGTCGCGACCCCTTCCAGCGGGAAGCCGAGCTCATCCGCGATACGGGCCGCTTCGCCGAACACCCGCAGGCCAGCGGGGCTGGCCGCGAAGGGCGGACGGTTGAGGTCGGCCGCGATCTCGTAGCGGATGTCGGGATCGGTGGGCTTCAGGGCGCGGATGCGCTCGAGGATGGCGTCGGCCGACGCCATGTCGGGCAGGCGCAGGTCGACCTCGAGCCGGCACTCGTCGGGAACCGTATTGCGCCCCGTGCCGCCCCGGATCGTGCCGACCGTGATGGTGATGCCGCGCGCGGCGTCGTTCATCGCTTCCAGGTCGAGGACGAGGCGCGCGGCGGCGCGGATCGCGGAGCGCCCGTCGGCGGGGCGCACCCCGGCATGGGCGGCGCGGCCCCGAACCGTGATGTCGCACAGGCCGACGCCCTTGCGCGCCGTGACGATCTTGCCGCCGTCGCGCGCCGGTTCGGCCACGAGCGCGGCGAGCGCTCCTTGGGCCAGTTCCTCGATCGCGGTGCGCGAGCTCTTCGATCCCACCTCCTCGTCGGATACGATGAGAAGATCGACCGGATGGGGCAGGCCGTGCGCCGTGGCGAGGCGCATGGCCTCGATCGCCATCGCGACGCCGCTCTTCATGTCGTAGACGCCGGGGCCGTAGAGCCGGTCGCCATCGCGGCGCAGGGGCAGGCGTTCCGCCAGCGTCCCCACCGCGTGCACCGTGTCGATATGGGCGAGGATCAGGACGCGCGGTGCGCGCTCGCCAGCGGGGCGGGGCGTGCGCAGGACGAGATGGTCGCCGAACCCCATCGTGCCCGGCCGCCGCTCCACGAGAAGACCGGAGCCTTCGGCCTTGCGGGCGACGAGATCCGCCAGCCGGTTCACGGCGGCCGCGTCGCGGCTCGGCGTCTCGATCCCGACGAAGGCGTGGATGTCTGCGAGAAGGCGGGCCTCGTCGACGGTTGCGGCCTGGACCGAGAGGCTCATGCGCCGCCCCCATCGTCGGGAACGAGGTGGACGAGGTGGCGCGTCGCCTCGTCGACGCGCGCGCGGCTGTAGAGAAGCGGCACGAACGCGCCCTCGGCCCAGAGCGGCGCGAGGTCGCCGTAATGCGGCGAGGCGGGGTCGCCGGACTGGCCCGGCGCGTTGATGCAGACCGACGCATCCCAATCCCCGACATCCATGACGAGCCGCACCGAGGCGCCGGCGTTCACCACGAAGTCGTCGAGCCGGTAGGCGGCGTGCATCGGCGTCGAGCGGCTGCCGCCGAGCGGCAGGGGGCCGACGTCCCAGCTGGTGTCGGGGCCGGGCTTCACGCCGCTCGCCTCGTGCTCGAACAGGGCGCGATGCAGCGTGCCCCAGCGCCAGAGCGAGGAGTCGGGGCCAAGGCGCCGCCGGCACTCCGCAAAGGCTTCCGCAAGGGTCACAAGGAGCAGGGCGTCGCGCTCGGGCGCCGTCCAGAGCGGCTCGGCGCGCTGGAGGTGGGTGAGGATGCGGTCGAAGTCGCCCGGTAGAAGGAGCTTGCGCACCGCCGGGTCGGGGGCGGCGCGCGCGAGAACGGCGGGCCGCAGATGCTTCATCCACCAGACCTCGAACAGGGCAGCCGGCGCGCTGTCCGCCTCGAGCCGGTGGTCCCAGTCCGCAAGGAGCGCGATCGCCGAGGCGACCTCTTCCCCCGAGACGTCGATCTGTCGGAGGAGGGGGACGAGCACGGCGGCGGGCCGCGAGTGCACGTCGGTCTGCAGCGCCATGGAGGCTTCCAGCGTGTGGCTCGGATCGGCCTGCAGGACGCTCTCGATCCGCCGCGCACGGCTCGCGTCGGCCCATTCGTGACCGATGGTGGGCGCATCCGCCGGGCGGTCCGGCGGGAGGTTCATCTCGTTGGCCGAGAACACGAAGCCGCGCTCGGGGTTCAGTGCGCGGGGAAGCTCGTCCGGCGCGAGGAAGCCGTCCCATTCGTGCGTGCCGTCGCCTGGCACCGGCAGGAGGCCGTGCCAGTTGCGCCGGCGCGGCGTGAAGCCGGCGGTGAACCAGCCGATGTCGCCGCTCGTATCGGCCGCGACATGGTTGACGGAAGGGGTGCCCCAATGGCCGAGCGAAGCGGCAAAGCCCCGGGTCGTCGGCTCACGCATGTAGGCGAGGCTGCCGAGATAGGCGGCCGAGCCCGGCACGAGCCAGACGGTGCGCAGCGCCACCGCGCGGCGGCGGCCTGCGTCCTCGTGCAGAACCGGCCCGTGGCGCGTGAAGGACAGGGCGAGGTGCTGGTCGTCGCACCCGCGCACGGCGAAGCGCTCGCGGATGCGCTGGATCGGCTCCCAGCCGTCGCCGTAGCGGTAGAGGTCGGGATCGCCGTCCTTCGTCTCGTAGACGCAGACGTCCTCCTGGTCGGCGCCGAAGATCGTCAGGCCGAAGGCCAGCGTCTCGTTGTGGCCGATCGAGAGGCCGGGAGCGCTCGGCTCGCCCGCGCCGATCACGTTGAGGCTCGGGGCCTCCAGATGGGCGAGGTAGCGCAAGGAGGGCACGGCGTGGGCGCGGTGCGGATCGCTGGCAAGGATCGGCCGTCCGCTCCGCGTGCGGGACGGGTGGACGGCCCAGTTGTTGGACCCTTCCTCGGCGGCGCGGCGGACGATGTCGCCGAGGTCCGTGACCTCGGTCCAGACCCAGGCATCGGCGAGCGTGGCGTCGAGGCGCTCGCGCTCGAAGGTGACGGGCGCGGTCGCCAGCTTGAACAGGCGGATGCATTCGAGCGGCACGTCGGCGGCCGTCACGCCGCCCGCAAGGCGCGGGGTCACCGGCGGGTCGATCTCGAAGCGCATGAGGTCGGTCTCGGCACCCGCCATCGCGCTGACGTTGGCGCGCAGGATTTCCGAGACGCCGTTGCGCGTCAGCGCGTGCGAGCGGATGCGCACGACATCGGCGGGCTCCCAGCGCTGCGGCCTCGTGCCGAACGTGGCGAATTCCGGGGGCAGACGATGCGGTTCTCGCCCGCACAGGGCGACGAAGGCGTTCACGCCGGCCGCAAAGGCCGTGCAGATGGCTCTCGTGTCGTCGGCATAGCTCCGCCATTCGGCGTCCATGTCGCCGCGGTAGAGGAAGTGGCGGGCCGCGTGGTCCTGCGCGAGGTATCCGGGGCCGAAGTCGGCGGCGAGAAGCCCGAGGCCCCGCTTGCGCCACAGGTCGATCTGCCAGAGCCGGTCGCGCGCCGCGTTGAAGCCCTGCGCGAGGAAGAGGTCGGCCTCGCTGTCCGCGCGGATATGGGGAATGCCCCAGCGGTCGACGCGGATCTCGGCCGGTGCGCGGAGGCCGGGAAGGGCGATGGTTTCTGTCGTGGTACGGGTCACGGCTGTCGGAGTCTCAGGCATGGTGGCAGGCGACGAGCGCGCCGTCGGGGCGCGGCGTCAGCTCGGGCCGCACGTTGGCGCAGATCTCGCTGGCGAGCGGGCAGCGCGTGCGGAAGGCGCAGCCGGACGGGATGTCGGTCGGGCTCGGCAGCTCGCCCGACAGCGCAAAGCGCGGCTTGGCGCGCTGCACGACCGGATCGGCCTCGGGAACCGCCGCCATCAGCGCGCGCGTATAGGGGTGCTTGGGCGCGGCGAAGAACGTGTCGCGCTCCGCGATCTCGACGAAGCGCCCGAGATACATGACCACGACGCGGTCGCAAATGTGCCGGACGACGCCGAGATCATGCGAGACGAAGAGGTAGGAGACCCCGGTCCGCGCCTGCAGCGCGGTAAAAAGGTTGAGGATCTGCGCGCGCACCGAGACGTCGAGCGCCGAGACCGGCTCGTCGCAGATCACGAGGTCGGGTTCGAGCGCCAGGGCGCGCGCGATCACGACGCGCTGGCGCTGGCCGCCGGAGAACTGGTGGGGATAGCGGTCGGCGTGCTCGGGCCGAAGGCCGACCTGCGAGAGAAGCGCGCCGACGCGCTCGCGCAGCGCCTGTCCCCGGGCGATGCCCCGAACGCGCAACGGCTCGCCGACGGTCGCGCCGATCGTGGAGCGCGGGTCGAGCGAGAGCGCGGGGTCCTGGAAGATCATCTGGACGCGTCGGCGGATGGCGTGGAGCTGGCGTGCGCTGGCCCCCACCACCTCCTCGCCGCCGACACGGATCGTGCCGGCCTGCGCGGGCTGGAGGCCGACGATGGCGTTGGACAGGGTCGACTTCCCGCAGCCCGACTCGCCCACCAGCGCGACCGTCTCGCCCCGGCGGATGGCGAGGTCGACGCCGTTCACGGCCCGCACCACCGGCCCGGCCGATCCCAGGAGCGAGGCGCGCCCGCCGAAGCGGACCTCGACGCCCTGCATGTCGAGAACGTTGCCGGCCGCGCTCATGCGGCGATGTCCCGGATCTCGGCGATGCGGTCGGCGTGCCAGCAGGCCGATCGATGGCGGGTCCCGCGCTCGAAGAGCGGGGGCTGCTCCTCGCGGCACCGCCGGTCCGCGAGCGGGCAGCGCTCGGTGAAGCGGCAGCCGGCGCCGAACTCGTGCGGGGCGGGCACCATGCCCTCGATCGTGGCGAGATCGGCCTTGGGCGGGTGGCCGGGCTTGGGAACGCTGGCCAGAAGCAGCGCGGTATAGGGATGCTGGGGGCGCGCGAAGAGCCGATCCACCGGCGCGATCTCGGCGACGCGCCCGGCATACATCACCGCCACGTCGTCGGCGATGTCGGCCACCACGCCCATGTCGTGGGTGATGATCACGACCGCCGTCCCGCGCTCGGCGACGAGCCGCTTCATGAGGTCGAGGATCTGGGCCTGGATGGTGACGTCGAGCGCGGTGGTCGGCTCGTCGGCGACGAGGACGCGCGGGGCGCAGATCAGCGCGATCGAGATCATGATGCGCTGGCACATGCCGCCGGACAGCTCGAACGGATACTGGTGGAGGCGCCGGTCGGGATCGGGGATGCCGACATCGGCGAGCATGCTGCGGGCCGCCGCCATGGCCTCCTTGAGCGACACCTTGTGGTGGGCCCGGTAGGCCTCTGCGACCTGCGAGCCGACCGTGCTCAACGGGTCGAGCGAGGCGCTGGGCTCCTGGAAGATGATCGAGATGTCGCGCCCCCGGATGCGGCGGAACTGGCGCTCCGACAGGGCCGACAGGTCGGTCTCCTCCAGCCGGATGCGCCCCTTGGTGCGGCGCGCGGCGGGTGGAAGCAGGCCGAGCATGGCAAAGGAGGTGAGGGACTTGCCGCAGCCGGACTCGCCGACGAGCGCCAGCACCCGACCGCCCTCCACCGCAAAGCTCACGCCGTCCACGACGCTCGCGCCGCCGATCTCGACGGTGAGATCCTCGACCCGCAGGAGCGGATCGGTCTGCGCCCGCGCGCCCGCGTCCATCAGGTCGCCGCGGCCGGCTCGGGCCGGCGATAGGTGCCGATCGAGTTGCCGCCGTCGACGCTGAGCACCGCGCCGGTGATGAAGGCGGCGGCATCCGAGCAGAGATAGGCGATCGCGGACGGGGCATCCTGCGGCCCGCTCGCGCGGCCGAGCGGGATGTTGGCGAGCATGTTGGCGACATAGGCCTCGCTCAGGGCGGAGACCTCGCTGCCCGGCGCAAAGCCCGGTTCGACCACGTTCACGCGGATGCCGTGATGGGCGAGCTCCAGCGCGAAGCCCTTGGACAGGCGCTCCAGCGCGGTCTTGGAAAGGCAGTAGGGCACCGAGCCCAGGTTCATCTTGCGCGCCGCGCCCGATGAGATGTTGATGATCGAGCCGGCGCGCTTCTCGGCGATCATGAGCTTGGCCATCTCGCGCGACAGGACGAAGGGCGCGCGCAGATTGATGCCCATCACGCGGTCCCAGTCCTCGAACGCCATGTCGAGAAGGTCGAAGCGGGTGTAGATGCCGGCATTGTTGACGAGGATGTCGGGCGCGCCCCACGCCTCGCGCACGAGGCCGACCAGCGCCAGCATGGAGCTGTCGTCGGTGAGCTCGGTCGCGTGCAGCAGCGTCGTCGCAGCGTCGAGTTCGAGGTCGGCGGCGCGCTTCTCCAATGCGTCCATGCGCACGTCGCTGAGGCAGAGCCGGGCGCCGCGCTCGGCGAAGTAGCGCGCGATCCAGCCGCCGAAGATGCCGGCGGCGCCGGTCACGACCATCGTCTTGTTCTGGAACTCCATCGGGCGGTCCTTCAGCGGGTTCGCGAGCGCGGGTCGAGCTGGTCACGCAGCCAGTCGCCCACGACGTTGACGGAAAACACGAGCAGGAAGAGGCAGACGCCGGGAACCGCGACGATCCAGGGCGCGCGCTCGATGTACTGGCGCCCGACGCTCATGATCGAGCCCCAGCTAGCGGACGGCGGCTGGATGCCGAGGCCGAGGAAGGAGAGGCCCGACTCGAACAGGATCATCAGGCCGAACTCGGCCGTCATCACGATCAGGATCGGCCCGGCGATGTTGGGCAGGACGTGGCGGAAGAGGATGCGGCCCGCGCCCGCGCCCGCCAGCTCCGAGGCCTTGATGAAGGGCAGGTTGGCCACCTGCAGCGTCTGCGCATAGGCGACGCGCGTGTAGCGCGGCCAGCGTGTGAGGGCGAGCACGAGCACGAGCTTCAGGAAGCCGGGCCCCAGCACCGCGACAGTCAGGACCGCGAGAAGGATCGCGGGGATCGACATCATGATGTCGACGAGGCGCATGATCACGGTCTCGGTCCAGCCGCGGAACCAACCGGCCAGCATGCCGAGCGCGACGCCGACCAGCGTCGAGACGACCACCGACAGGATCGCGACGCCGAGCGACACGCCGGCGCCGGTGAGCGTCCTCGACAGGAGGTCGCGACCGAGATCGTCGGTGCCGAGCCAGTAGGTCGCCCCGCGATACGAAAAGCCCGGCGGCTTCAGGCGTGCGAGAAGCGTCTGCCGGTTGGGATCGAAGGGCGCGACGTAGGGCGCGAGCACCGTCAGCGCGACGATCAGGGCGAGAATCGCCAGGACCGCGACGACCGAAAGGGGAACGCGTCGGGCGCGGCGGCGAAGGGCAAGGGCGGGGACGGTCATGCGGGCGCCCTACCGCGCCAGCCGGATGCGCGGGTCGACCGCGACATAGACAAAATCCGCGAGAACGCTGGTCATGACGTAGACGAAGGAGATCAGGAGCACGATCACCTGCACGACCAGGAAGTCGCGCGACTGGATGGACTGGATGGCGAGCTGTCCGATGCCGGGCCAGGCGAACACGGTCTCGACGATCACCGCGCCGGCCAGAAGGTTGCCGATCTCGAGCGCCGCGATCGTGATCACCGGAATCGCGGCGTTGCGCAGGACATGACGCAGGACGACCTGCCGCTGCGACAGGCCGCGCGCGCGCCCGGCGCGCACGTAGTCCTTCGAGAGCTCGTCGACGATCGAGATACGGGTCATGCGCGCGAACGTCGACATGGAGAGCGCGCCCAGCGCGACGGAGGGCATGATCATGGCCGACCATTCCGCCGAGCCCGACGTCGGCAGCCAGCGCAAGGTGACGCCGAACACGAAGATCAGGAGGATGCCCGACAGGAAGGTCGGCACGCTCTGGCCCGTCACCACAACCGCAGTGAGGAACCGCTCGATCGCGGTGCCGCGCCGGGTCGCCATGACGATGCCGGCGGGAATGCCGACGCCGATCGCGATGCAAAGCGCGCCAGCCGCCAGCTGGATCGTGTAGGGCAGGCGCGACAGGACGATGTCGAGCGCCGGCACGCGCTGGACGACCGACAGGCCGAAGTCGAGCCGGAAGAGCCCCGCGAGATAGTCGAGATACTGGACCGAGATCGGCCGGTCGAAGCCGAGCTGGCGCCGCAGCTCGGCGATCATCTCGGCCGAGGCGTCCTGGGGCACCAGAAGCAGCGTCGGGTCGCCCGACAGGTGCATCACGACGAAGACGATCGTGAGCACGCCGAAGATCGCGATGATCGCCTGTATCAGTCGCTGGACGGCGTAGCTCAGCATGGTCGCGCGCCGCCGCCTACTGCTTCCAGCTCATGTCCATGACGAACATGGCCTCGTTGGCTGTGGGCTGCCACTCGAGCTTCTTGGACGCGCCGTAGAGAGCATAGACCTGGAAGAGGCCGATGCCCGGCACGTCCTCGCGCAGGATCTCGTAGGCTTGGCGGTAGAGGGCGAGGCGCTTGTCCTTGTCGAGGATGCTGCGCGCCTCGTCGACCAGCGCGTTGTAGCTCGAGTTCTCGTACTTCGCCCAGATGCCGCCGCTGCGGAACAGGGGGAAGATGATGCCGTCGGCGTCCTGGCAGGCGCACGACCACAGGCCCAACGCCATGCCGCCGGCATTCTCGGCCTCGCCCTGCCGCCGCTTCAGGAAGGTCGCCTGGTCGCTGGAGGAGATCTGGACGTTGAGGCCGACCTCGCTCAGCATCTGCTGGATGGCCTCGACCATGGCGCGGTTGTAGGACGGCGAGGTCAGGAACTCGACCGTCGCGCC
Organism: Aureimonas jatrophae; assembly: GCF_900104035.1. GTDB lineage: Bacteria > Pseudomonadota > Alphaproteobacteria > Rhizobiales > Rhizobiaceae > Aureimonas > Aureimonas jatrophae. The sequence goes on from NZ_FNIT01000002.1 coordinate 520,470, forward strand.
CTCGGCGCCGGCCGCCTTGATCAACTCCATCGCCTTGTCGGGATCGTAGGGATAGCCCTCGACCTCGGCCGTGTAGCCGAAGACGGGTTCGGCCCCGACGATGTTGACGGGCTTGCCGTAGCCCTCGAGCAGCGCGTCCACGAGGCCCTGCCGGTCGATCGCATAGGCGATGGCCTGGCGCACGCGCACGTCCTTGGTTGGACCGGCCTGGGCGTTGAGGTAGAGGTAGCCGACGCGCTCGGTGGGCGCGGAGAGAAGCTGCGTGTCGGCGCCGTTCTGGAGGCTGGCCGCCTGGTCGGGCGGAACCTCGCGGGCGAGGTCGGCCTTGCCGGTCTGAAGGTCGGCGATGCGCGTCGACACGTCCGGCACGGCGCGGAACACGACGCGCGGGAAGGGCGGCTTGCCGCGCCAGTAGTTGTCGTAGGCCGCAAGGTCGGTCTCGACGCCCTTCCGCCATTCGGTGAGCTTGTAAGGCCCGCTGCCGAGCGGCTTCAGGTTGAACTCCTGGTCGCCGACCTTCTCGACATAGCTCTTGGGCACGATCGAAAGCTTCACGAGCTGGGCGAGAAGCGCGGGATAGGCCGTCTTCGTCGTGAGGCGGACGGTGGTGGGGTCCACCACCTCGGCGGACCGGATCTGGTCGAACTGCGAGAGCTGCGGGCTCTTCAGCGCCGGATCGATGATGCGGTTCACCGAGAAGGCGACGTCCTCGGCCGTCAGCTTCGAGCCGTCCTGGAAGGTGACGTCGTCGCGGATCGTGAAGGTCAGCGTCGTGTCGTCGTCGTAGGTCCACTTGGTCGCGATCTGCGGCACGATCTCGCCCGAGGCATCGCGCGTCAGGAGGTTGTCGAAGATGTTGCGGTAGATCGTGTAGCTCTCGGTGTTCCACTGGAGGTGGGGATCGAGCGTCGCGGCCTCGCCGGGCAGGTCGATCGTCAGCGTGTCCTTGGTCTGCGCCTGCGCGCCGGTCGCGACCAGCGCCATGACGGCAACGGCTGCGAAGGCCAGTCCTCGTGTCGTGCGGTTCATGCGGTGCGACCTTTCTGGTGAGCGGAGGGCGGATGGGATGCGTCCGGGAGGCGACGCGGCATCAGGGGAGGGCGAGCCCGCCTTCTTCAGCACAGTAGCGCGCGAGCTCCGCATGGGTGCAGAACCAGACGTCTCCCTTCTCGCGGGCGTGGAGAATGGTTTCCTCCAGAATGAAGATCCGGGAGCGATGGCCGACATGGTGCGGGTGGAGCGTCATCTGGAACAGGCCACCCTCGGCATGGGCGACGTCGAGCTCGCGGCGCAGGATGTCGGCCACCATGGCGGGCCCGCCATAGGGCCGCGCCCCGCCGCCGCGATCCATCGCCATGTAGGGGGCGTCGTCGCGGATCCACTCCACCGGAATCTCGACGACGCCCGTCGGCTCGCCGTTCTCCAGAAGCTCGTAGGGCTCGTCGTCGGCCATCAGCGATGAATCGTAGAGAAGGCCCATCTCGCGCACGATGGCGAGCGTATGGGGGCTGAAGTCCCAGGACGCCGTGCGCATGCCGACCGGCCGCACGCCCGACAGCCGTTCCAGGACGTCGGCCGCGCGCAGGGCAAGATCGCGCTCCGTCGCGTGATCGAGGCCCGAGTTCATCTCGTGGATCCAACTGTGGATCCCGATCTCGTGGCCGCCGTCGCGCGCGGCGCGGATCTCGTCCGGGTTGATCAGCGCCGAGACGGCGGGAACGAAGAAGGAGGCGGACACGCCGTGTCGCTCGAGGACCTTCAGGATCCGCCACACGCCCCGACGCGCGCCATACTGGCCCTGGCTCATGCGCCCGATCGAGCGGCCGCCGTTCTTGAGCTCGAAGGTCTCGTGGTCGGAATCGAACGAGACCGCGAACGCCATGCGCGCCCCGTTCGGCCAGCGCTCGGGGGCGAGCGAGCGTCCGGCGCGCACCTTGTCGACCTTCCCGCGCCAGGTCGGCTCGTCCCAGAGCCAGGGCGCGGTCTCGGTGGTGTCCGTCGTCACGTCGGCTCTCCCCTCGGGCTACGGACCCGCACATCCGGCGCGGCGAAGCCGACGATCGCGCGGATCAGGCAGTCCAGCGTGTCGAAGGCCTCTGCCTCCGGCGCGACCGCGTCGGCGATCAGCGAAAACTCGGTGCAGGCGATCATCTGAATGCGGGCGCCCTCACCGGCGAGGCGTGCGGAGGCCTCCGCCAGCCCGTCCCGCGCCGCCCGGCTCGGCCCGTCCGCCTTCACGCGGCGGATCACCGCGAGAAGCGCGTCGTCGTCCGCCAGATAGACAGGGGTCAGCTCGGCCTTGGCGAAGGTCGGCTCGAACAACTGGGTGCGGCGCACCGCCGGCGAGGCGAGAAGGCCGACGCGACCGCCCGCGCCCGCCATCTCGCGCGCCATCGCCGTCGCCTCCGCCACCATGTCGATGAACGGTACGGAGATCGCCTGCCGGATCGCGGGCGCGAAGTGATGGGCCGTGTTGCAGGGCATGGCGATGGCCTGCGCGCCGGCCGCTTGCAGGCGGGCCGCCATGGCGGCCAGCACGGGTCCGGGATCCTCGCCCGTTCCCTCGATCAGGTGGCGGATGCGCGAGGGCACCTGCGGGTTCTGGTCGACCAGAAGCGGAACGTGGTCGGCGTCGTCCTGCGCGGGCACGGCCGCGATCACCCGCTGCATCAGAAGCACCGTCGCCTCGGGGCCCATGCCCCCCAGGATGCCGACGGGTCGACGGACGGGCGCGGTCATCGAGCCTCTCAGGCCGCCGGTGCGGCGGGACGGATGGCGTCCAGCGCTCCGTCGTAGCCAAACAGGGCGGCCGAGCCTCCGGTGTGGAGGAAGACGACGCGCTCGCCCTTCGCGAAACGGCCCTTGCGACAGTAGTCGATCAGCCCGGCGGCGGCCTTCGCGGAATACACGGGATCGAGGAGGATGCCCTCCAGCTGCGCGAACAGGGCGATCGCCTCGATCGTGTCCTCGCGCGGCACGCCGTAGCCCGCGCCCACGTAGTCGCAGTCGGCGACCACGTCCTCGCGCGCGACCACGCCGGGACAGCCGAGCTTCTCGGCCGTGCGGCATGCGAGATCGAAGACGTTGGCCTCCTGGCGCTCCTTGGGCGCGCGCACGCCGAAGCCGAGAAGCGGGATCTGCGCGTTGATGGCCTTGAGGCCCGTGATCAGCCCGGCATGGGTGCCGGCGCTGCCCGTCGCCGTCACGAGGTGGTCCACCGGCAGCGCGCGGTCGTTGAGCTGGCCGACGAGCTCGAAGGCGCAGTTGACGTAGCCGAGCGCACCGGTCGGGTTCGAGCCGCCGCCCGGAATGACGTAGACGCGGCGGCCCTCTCCCCGCAGCCGCTCGGCGACCGCGTCCATCTCCGCCGCCATGTCGGCACCGCCGGGACGCGTCTCGGTGGTCGCACCGTGCAGGTGGTCGAGGAGGACGTTGCCGTTGCGGTTGTAGTTGGGGTCCCTGGAGCCGGTGCGGTCCTCCAGGAGGATGTGGCAGCCCATGCCGAGCTTGGCGGCGAAGGCGGCGGTCTGGCGGGCGTGGTTGCTTTGCGTGGCGCCTTGCGTGATCACGAGATCCGCCCCTTGCGCTACCGCCTCGGCCATCAGGAACTCGAGCTTGCGCGTCTTGTTGCCGCCGGTCGACAGGCCCGTGCAGTCGTCGCGCTTGATCCAGATCTCGGGGCCGCCCAGCGCCTCACTCAGGCGGTCCATGCGTTCGAGCGGTGTCGGCAGGTGCGCCAGGAAGATGCGAGGAAAACGGGCAAGGTTCATGCGACGCGTATCCCAAACTTGAACAAGGAGACTGTTTCAGATCGAAAGCGGATCGACAAATGCGAATTTGCGGATGAAACATGCGTGATCTGCATGTTGCATAGGGATTGAGCGGTCGTGCGGCTGGAGTGGCTCGAAGATATTCTGGCGGTCGCGCAGACGGGATCGTTTAGCGAGGCGGCGGAGCGCCGTTTCGTGACGCAGTCGGCCTTTTCGCGGCGCATCCAGCAGATCGAGGAGCATGTCGGCGTCGAGCTCTTCGACCGTACGCGCAAGCCCGTGCAGCTGCGCCCGACGACCGAGGCGCAACGCGCGCGGATCGAGGAGCTGACGGACGCCCTGCGCCAGCTCGTCGGTGACCTCAAGCAGGGTGCCAAGCTCTCGGCCAACCGGATCATGATCGTCAGCCAGCACGCGCTGACGGCGACCATGACGTCGCTGATCATCGAGCGGGCGCAGCGCACGGCGCCCGACGCCTCCTTCCGCCTGCGGTCCGCCAACCTCGACGAATGCCTGACGCAGCTCTTCTCGCGCCAGGCCGACATCGCGGTCGTCTACCGGCTGCCGGGTTCGAGCCATTCCGTGCGCTCGGACTTCGTCGAGGCGGCGGTGATCGGCGACGAACGGCTCGTCCCGGTTCTGGCGGCGGACCGGGTCGCGTGGCTCCTAGAGCGCCTGGCAGCCGGAGAGCTGCCCTTCATCAGCTATCCCGCCGACGTCTTCCTGGGGCAGGTCATGGAGCGGGCGGTTCTGGCACGGCTGCGCCGCGACCTGCGGCTCGAGGCGCGGGTCGAGACGGCGCTGACCTTCGCCTCCTGCGAGATGGCGCTGGCCGGCGTCGCGCCCGCCTGGGTGCCGATGTCGCTGGCCCGGCGCGCGATCGAGGAGGGGCGGCTGGCCGACCTGTCGGACCACCTTCCCGCGTGCGATCTGGAGGTGACGGTGATCCGCCTGCTGGGCGCGACGGGTGGGCTCGAACGAGACATCTGGCGCCAGCTCACGGATCGGTCCCTGACCCTTGGCGAGACGGGATAGACCGGACGTCTCAGGCGCAAACCAGGGACAGAAGGGTCGCGACGGCCCGCGTTCTATGGCGTTCGGGATGGGTCAGCGCCGTGAACGGCCGGGGCGGGTGGTCCACGGGCAAAGCTGCGACCTCGCCCGCCGCGACCGCGCTCGCCACCGCGCGCCGCGACAGGACGCTGACGCCCAGACCCGTCGCGACCGCGCTCAAGACCGCCTCGTTGGAGGGAAGCTCCAGAAGGACGCGCAAGTCCTCACGCGCGACACCGGCGGCCTGCGCATGCGTCTCGAACTCCGCCCGCGTTCCCGAACCCGGCTCGCGCAGGATCCAGCCCTGCGAGGCATAGCGCGAGGGTTCGATCGCCGAGGCCTCGGCCCACGGGTGCGCACGACCTGTCACCAGCACGAGCTCGTCGCGCGCGACGACGCGCTGCAGAAGGTTGTCCTCGCGCACGCTCCCTTCCACGAAGCCGACATCGGCCGATCCGTCCGAGACGGCGGCCGCGACGGTGGTCGTGTTGGCGAGCGTCAGCGCGATGTCGAGCGCGGGGTGGGCTGTGCGAAGGGCCAGGAGGTGCGGCGGCAGCCAGTAACTCGCGACCGTCTGGCTGGCATGGATGCGGATCTGGCCGCGCACCTCGTCGGCCAACTCGTCGAGGATATGACGCGTCTCCGCCATGCGCTCCAGAAGCGCACGTGCTTCCGGGACGAAGAGGCGGCCCGCATCGGTCAGCTCGATACGGCGCCCGATCCGGTCGAAGAGGCGCACGTCATGCTGCGCCTCGAGCTGCGCGATCGAGGCGCTGACCGCCGACTGGGTCAGGTTGAGATGGCTGGCGGCCTGGGTCACGTGGAGGCGCTCGGCCACGGCCACGAAGATGCGGAGCTGCTCGAATGTCATGAAGCTTCGTTCGGAAGAACAAATCGTTCCGACAAGAAGAACTAATTGGATCAAACGTGCTGGACAAGCCGATAGTCGGCCATCCGCCGCAGGTGTTGGCCTTGCGACGCTCCCCCGCTCGGTGGCAGGCTTTCCATGTCGATCCAGACCCATGCCGGACACACCGGCGACGCCTTTGCGTCCGTTTCGCGCATTCTCCCAGGCGTCGCGCTCACCGGTGCGGTCGCCGCCGCCGCGATCCTCGTTCCCCGCCTTCTGCAGATGCCGGCGCTCAGCCCGCTCGTGGTGGCCATGGTGATCGGCATCACGCTGCGCAACGTCGTGGGTCCCATCGCCAACAGTGCCGACGGCGTCGCCTTCTCGATGCGGCGCATCCTGCGCTTTGCGATCGTGCTGCTCGGCCTGCAGCTGACCGTCCGGCAGATCGGCGATCTTGGGCTCGGTGCGCTCGCGCTGATCGTCGTCTCGCTGGTCTCCACGTTCTTGGCGATCAAGCTCGCCGGGCGCCTGCTCGGCGTCGAGCGGGGGCTGGCGGAGCTGATCGCGGCGGGCACCTCGATCTGCGGAGCGTCGGCCGTGATCGCGACCAACACGGTGACGCGGGCGCGCGACGAGGATGTCGCCTATGCGATCGCCTGCGTGACGGTGTTCGGGACGCTGTCCATGCTGCTCCTGCCGCTCGCCGGCTCGGCACTCGGTCTGGACGCCGCCCATTACGGGCTGTGGGTGGGCGCCTCGGTGCACGAGGTGGCGCAGGTCGTGGGCGCCGCCTTCCAGGGCGGGGAGGAGGCCGGGCAGTTCGGCACCGTCGCCAAGCTCAGCCGCGTCCTTCTCCTGGCGCCGATGATCCTCCTGATCGGGACCATGGCCGCGCGCGGACGGGGCGGGGCGGGCGCTCGCGCGCCCATGCCCTGGTTCGTGTTCGGCTTCATCGCGATGGTGGTCGCCAACAGCCTCTTCGCGCTGCCGGCGGGCGCACGGGAGGTGATCGTGCCCGCGACCTCGTTTCTGCTCGCCATGGCGCTGGCCGCGATGGGTCTGAGCACGGACATCGGCAAGCTGCGGGCCAAGGGCCTGCGACCGCTGGCTCTGGGCGCCGTCGGCTGGGTGTTCATCACGCTCGTCACGCTGGGCGGCGTGCTCGTCCTGTGAGGATTGAATCGGCGAGACGCTCAGTCCGCCTGTGGCACGGTCCGGCTGCGCTGCAAACGTTCGTTGAACGCCTTCACGGTCTGGTTGGAGCGGTCGGTCGCGCGGTTCGCCGTGCTGATGGCCTCGTTGGCGGCTTCCTGAAGGCAGTCCGCGAGCGCGGCGGTCGCGGACTGGAAGGCGGTCACCTCCTAGCGGCAGGTGTCGATCTCGAACTGAGCGGCAAATCCGGTTGCGCGGGACGCGCAAGCCGGCGGAAGCACTTCGAGGCACATCGCCCCCGCGGTGGTGGGCGATGCCACGATCAGCCAAGCCAACAGGGCTCTGCGGGACGGTGAGATCGGTCTTGGCATCGCGGCGGGCGGCATCGGCAGGGTCCCGAGGAGCGACGCGTTGGCACGAGCCGATCAGGCTTGCCGCGTCGCGGTGCTCCACGCGCTACAATAGATCGGACCGAAATTGCAATCCATGGTTGCAAAGCCGGTTTTGTGGTCTCGAAGGTCCGAATGCCCCGAGCTCGGCATGACGGCGATCGGTCAAACCGTTCCGAAGCGTTCCACGGTCCGAGCCGCGCCGTCGCGCAGAAGTCCGTCGAGCGCCCGCTCGACCGTCGCACGGAATTCCGGCGAAGCCGGCAGGTCGCGCCCGAACACGGTTTCGAAGCGCAGGCACGCCGCCAGGAGATCGGCTGCCTCGCGGCACCCGCGCGTCGCCTCCGCCAGATCCCGGGCCAGGGGGTCGCGCACGTCGATCGCCTCGCCGCGCTCGTCGGCGCCGCGCACGTAGACCATCCAGGCCGCGACGCCGAGCGCCAGACGGTCGAAGGGCTGCCCGGCGGCCAGCCGGTCGCGGATCGTGCCGAGCAGGCGCTGCGGCAGCTTCTGCGAGCCGTCCATTGCGATCTGCCAGGTGCGGTGGCGTAGAGCCGGGTTCCGAAACCGGTCGATGAGCTGGTCGCGATAGGCGGCGAGATCGAAGCCGGGCAGGGGCGGCAGCGTCGGCGAGGCCTCCTCGCGCATCAAGCCCCGCAGGAGCGCCTCGAAGCCCGGCGCCCGCATCGCATCCGCGACGGTTTCGTGGCCCGCGAGGTAGCCGAGATAGCTTAAGGTCGAATGCGAGCCGTTGAGAAGACGCAGCTTCATCAGCTCGAAGGGCTCGACCTCCTCGACGAAGGTGGCGTCCCAGGCCGGTCGACCCGCGGGGAAGCGGTCCTCCACCACCCATTGCGTGAAGGGCTCGGCCATGACGGGCCAGCGGTCCTCCTGCCCAAGCGCCTCGGCGACGAGCGCGCGGTCGGCGTCGGTGGTGGCGGGCACGATGCGGTCCACCATGGAGGACGGGAAGGCGACCTCGGATTGGACGAAGCGGCCGAGCTCGGGATCGCGCAGCGCCGCAAAGCGTGCCACGACACGCCCTGCCGTTTGCCCGTTGGCCGGAAGGTTGTCGCAGGACAGGACCGTGAAGGGCGCGATGCCGGCCCGACGGCGGCGCGCCAGCGCTTCCACCAGGAAGCCTACCGCGCTTTTCGGGCGCTCGGGCTGCGCGAGGTCGTGGCGGATGTCGGGATGCGCCTCGTCGAGCTCCCCCGTGGCAGGCAGGTGGCAGTAGCCCTTCTCGGTGACCGTGAGCGAGACGATGCGGGTCTCGGGCGCGCTCATGCGTTTGAGCACGGTCTCCGGGTCCTCGGGCGCGACCAGCGACTCGAGGATCGCGCCGACGATCTGGAACCGGTCGCCGGAGCCGTCGCGGACCGCAAGCGTGTAGAGCCCGTCCTGCGGCTGGAGCGCGTCGCGCGTTTCGGGCGAGCGGAGCGACACCCCGCAGATGCCCCAGGCCAGGTCGCCGCCGGCTAGAACCGCGTCCGTGTAGGCCGCCTGATGGGCGCGATGGAACGCGCCGAGGCCGAGATGGACGATGCCGATCCGGGTGCTCGCGCGATCATAGCTCGGTCTGGCCACCTTGGCGGGAAGACGGTCGAGCGTCGTATTCGACAGGCGGGTCATCAAGGCCTCAATGCACGGGCTGGGACTGCTTGGCGCGTGCCACGATCTGCGTCGGGTTGACGAAGCGCAGGGCCAGGACGAGCCAGAACAGGGTCGTGATCATGTACACCACCGCCATCGCGTCGATCGACTGCGAAGCGCGCACGCCCGATGCGAAGACCGCGTAGTAGAGCGAGACCACCAGCGTCTGGCTGGTCGGGCCGGCGACCAGGAAGGTCAGCTCGAACATGGCGATCGTGCGCACCAGCACGAGAAGCAGCGCCGCCAGCATGCCCGGCAGCAGAAGCGGCAGGAGGATGCGCGTGAAGAGGCTCGTCGTGCCCGCGCCGAAGACGCGGGCCGCCGCCTCGATGCGCGGGTCGATCTGCTCGATGAAGGGAATCATCACCAGCACCACGAAGGGGATCGAGGGCACGAGGTTGATGATCACGACGCCCCAGAAGGTGCCCCCGAGGCCGACCTGGTAGAGAAGCGTGGCGAGCGGGATGCCGTAGGTGAGCGGGGGAACGAGAAGCGGCAGGAGGAACAGGAGGATTGCGAAGCGCTTGCCGGGAAAGTCGCGCCGCGCCAGCGCGTAGGCCGTGGTGATGCCGATGAGGCCCGACAGGAGCGTGACCAGGAAGACGATGCGGAAGGTGACCGAGAGGACCTCCGTCAGCTGGAACTCGCGCCAGGCCGAGAAGTACCAGCGCGTCGTCCAGTCCACCGGCAGCCAGGTGCCGAGCCAGCGCGTGGCAAACGAGTTCGTCACCACGGTGGCGATGACGCCGGCGAGATTGAGGATGAAGAGGGCGACGATCGCCCAGACGGCGGTGCGCCAGAGCTTGGAGCCGATGCCTTGATCGCGAATCATCGCCTCACCCCTTCGTTCCGCCGGCCGGGCCGCGATAGAACAGGCCGCGCAGGCCGAGCACGGCCACGACCACGACGAGCTGCACGAGGCCCATGATGATGGCGATCGCCGAGCCCAGCGAATGGTCGTACTGCTCGAAGGCCGCCGAATAGGCGGCGATCGAGATGACGCGCGTGGGACCCGCCGGTGCGCCAAGAAGCACCGCCGAAGGGAAGACCGCGAAAGCCTGCACGAAGGCGAGGCAGAAGGTGACCGCGAGCCCCGGCACCAGAAGCGGCAGGAAGATGCGCGTGAAGCGCCGGCGTGCGTTGGCGCCGAGCGTGGCCGCCGCCTGCTCGATCGCGGGGTCGATGCCCGAGACGTAGGACAGCGTCAGCAGGAAGGCGAACGGAAAGCCGGTGATCAGCAGCGAGGCGAAGACGCCCCAGTAGTTGTTGGTGAGACGCAGCGGCGCGTCGATCAGCCCGATCAGCATCAGGGACTGGTTGAACCAGCCGCGCGGACCGAGAAAGTTCAGGAGCCCTTCGGCCACCAGCACCGTGCCGAGCGTGATCGGCAGCACGAGGAGCGTGGTGAGAAGGCGCTGACGGCGCATCAGCCGGACGCGGAAGGCGATCGGCACCGCGAGCGCAAGGTTCACGATCGTGACCGGCAGGGCCAGCCAGAGCGTGGCGGCGATCGTGTCGTAGAGGAACGGGTCGGAGAAGAAGCGCCGGTAGTTCTCGTACCAGGCGCCCTGCGCCGGCGTGATCGAGTCCACGACGCCGTAGAGGAAGGGGTAGACGAAGAGCGCGAGCACCGCCGCAAGACCGGGAAGGACGAGAAGCGTCGTGCCGTCGATGCCCCGGGCCGCCAGACGCAGCCGCAGCGAGGGCCGCGCGACGCGCGTAGGCGGCGATGCGAGAACGGCGCGGCTCATGCGGCCTCGGCGGGAAAAACGAGGGTGCGCGCGGGATCGAAGCTCAAGGACGCGCGCTGTCCGCTCGCCAGACGCCCCTCGGAGCGGAAGAAGACCAGCGTGCCGTCGGCCAGCGCCGCCGATCCGAACCAGGCACGGCCGCGATATTCGATCGAGCGCACCTCGGCCGGCAGGCCCTGCGCTGTGCCGGCCACCAGATCTTCCGGGCGCACCGAAATCGAGATGGCCGAGCCCGGCGCATGCCCGCGCGCGGGCGGCAGCGTCAGCCGCGCACCCGCCGCCTCGACCGTGCCGTCCGCATCGAGGACGCGCGCGGGAATGCGCGTGCGAAAGCCCATGAAGTCGGCGACGTCGCCATGGGCGGGACGCTCGTAGAGGTCCTCCGGCGCGCCGACCTGCCGGATCACGCCGTTCGCCATGACGACGATGCGGTCGGCCAGCGACAACGCCTCGTCCTGGTCGTGCGTGACGTAGATCGTGGTGGAGCCGATGGCCTCGTGGATGGCGCGGATCTCGGCGCGCATCTCCAGGCGCAGCTTGGCGTCGAGGTTGGAGAGCGGCTCGTCCATCAGGACGACGGGCGGGCGGATCACGATCGCGCGGGCGATCGCCACGCGCTGCTGCTGGCCGCCCGAGAGCTGCCCCGGCAGCTTGTCGGCCTGGGAGCGCAGGCGAACGAGGTCGAGCGCGGCATCGACCCGCGCGTCGGCCTCGGCGCGCGGCACGCCCTGCATGGCGAGACCGAAGCCCACGTTCTTCCGAATCGTCATGTGCGGAAACAGCGCGTAGCTCTGGAACACCATGCCGAAGCCGCGCTTTTCGGGCTCCAGCTCGTGGATCGGGCGTCCGTCGAGACGGATCTCGCCGCCCGTCAGCGGCAGAAGGCCCGCGATGCAGTTGAGCGCCGTCGACTTGCCGCAGCCCGACGGCCCGAGAAGTGCAATGAACTCGCCGCGCTCGACCGCAAGATCGATCCCGTCGAGCGCCGTATAGGAGCCGAAGGCCCGGCGCAGGCCGACGAGCTCCAGGCGGCCGCCGTCGGCATGCGGCGAGGCGGTCCGCCCGGCGGGCTGGGTCGGTGAGGAATGGGCATTCATCGCGAACGGCCTCCGGGCGGCGGGCATGGAAGGGCGGCGGCCGGCGTCAATGCGGGCCGCCGCGATACGGGAAGAGCGTCAGCCCTTCTTGGCGCCGATCCGCTCGTCCCAGATGCGGAAGGCGGCGACGAGCTTGTCGGCGTCGAGCGGAATCTCCATCGGATTGCCCGCGATCCACTCGTCGTATTGCGGCCGGCCGAACTCCTGGATCGCCGCCTGGCTCGACTCGGGCGCCATGGACAGGGGCACATCCTTCACCGCCGGGCCCGGATAGAAGTAGCCCTCGTCATAGGCGTAGGCCTGGCTTTCGGGCGTCAGCATGAAGTTCATGAGGTCGAGGAGGACGGCGAGCTTCTCGGGCGCGACGCCCTTCGGCACCACCATGTAGTGGGCGTCGGTCACCCAATGGAAACCCTGCAGCGTTCCGACCTCGGCCTCGGCCGGCACGGTGCCGAGCACGCGCGGGTTGATGTCCCAGCCCGTGGTGGACACAACGATGTCGCGCGTCCCCTCGCCGAACTCGCGCATGGTCTGCGTCGTGCCCGACGCGTAGTACTCGATGTTCTGGCCCAGCGCCTCGAGGTAGGCCCAGGTCTTGTCCCAGCCCTTCTCGGGATCGCGCGGGTCGCTGTCGCCCAGAAGGTAGGGCAGCCCCATCAGGAAGGTGCGGCCCGGGCCGGAGTTGGCGGGGCGGGCGTAGATGAACTTGTTGGGGTTCGCCTTGGTCCAGGCCAGGAGCTCGTCCGCGGTCTTGGGCGGGGTCGGCACGCGGTCGGGCATGTACTCGATCAGGGGACCGGACGGGTAGTAGGAGACCACCACGCCGTGGTTCTTCGCCATGCCCTGCATCTTGAAGGCCTGGGGAATGTAGATGCTCTCGAGGTTGGGCAGGTCCGCCATGTAGGGCGACAGGTCCGTCCAGATGCCCTGGTCGAGCCCGGCCGAGAGCGCGTCGGTGCCGGTCAGCACGAGGTCGATATCGACGCGCCCCGCCGCCTGCTGCGCCCGCAGCTTGCCGGGCAGTTCGGGCGCGGGCGCCTTGGTGAAGGCGATGCGGCTCGCCCATTCGGGCTTCGCCTCCGTGTAGCGCTCCATCGCCGCCTGCGTGAGCGCGAGGTTGCCCGCCACGTCCGCGACCGTGATCGTGACGGGGCTGGAGGGCGCCTGCAGCGCCGCGAAGGCGCGGCCGCCGAAGACGGTGACGCCGGCAGCAGTCGCCGCGGTCGTCGTCATGAAGCGCCTGCGGGTGATGGTCATTGGCAAATCCTCCCAGATCGCACCGGCAAAGGGGCCGGCTCCCTTGAGGTCAGAGTCGGTAGGCCTGCTTGGCGAGGCCGTAGGCGAGCTCGTGCGCGGTCTCGTGCGCCTCGTCCTCGTCGAGCCGCCCGTCGGCGACGAGGCGGGCGAGGTAGGCGCAGTCGACGCGCCGCGCCATGTCGTGCCGCGCGGGGATCGACAGGAAGGCGCGCGTATCGTCGTTGAAGCCGACCGTGTTGCGGAAGCCCGCCGTCTCGGTGGCCACCTCGCGGAAGCGCCGCATGCCTTCGGGGCTGTCGAAGAACCACCAGGGCGGCCCGAGCCGCAGGGCGGGGTAGTGACCGGCGAGCGGGGCAAGCTCGCGACCATAGGCCGTCTCGTCCAGCGTGAAGAGGATCACGGTGACGCCGGGGTCGTTGCCCACCGCTGCGAGGAGCGGACGCAGCGCCTCGACGTAGTCTGTCGGCCCCGGGATGTCGGCGCCCTTGTCGAAGCCGAAGCGCTCGAAGACGAGCGGGTTGTGATTGCGCCGCGAGCCGGGATGGATCTGCATGACGAGCCCGTCGTCGCGGCTCATGCGCGCCATCTCTGTGAGCATCTGGGCGCGGAACAGTTCGCGCTCGCCCACATCCGCCGCGCCCGCGCGGACCCGGTCGAAGAGGCGGGCCGCCTCGGCCGGTGCGAGGTCGGCGGTGCGCGCGCTCGGATGGCCGTGGTCGGTCGCGGTCGCCCCGCGCTCGCGGAAATAGGCCCGGCGCGCGCGATGCGCGGCGAGATAGCCCTCCCAGGTGTCGGGCTCGCCGGCCAGGGCGGTAAAACCGGCCAGCGCCTGCGCAAAGCCGGGCCTGTCGGGATCCACCACCGCATCGGGACGATAGGTCGGCAGGATGCGGCCGTTCCAGCCGCTTTGGCGGATCGCATCGTGATGGCGAAGGTCGTCGGAGGCTGCGTCCGTGGTCGCGATCACCTCGATGCGGAACCGCTCCATGAGTTCGCGCGGACGCATCGCGTCGCTCGCGAGCGCCTCGGCGATACGGTCGTAGAGCGCGTCGGCGTTCGCGTCCGACAGGCGATCCTCGATCCCGAACACGGCCTGCATGGAATGCTCGAACCAGAGGCGCGAGGGCGTGCCGCGAAACAAGGGGTAGTGCCGGGCGAAGAGCCGCCAGATGGCGCGGCCGTCGGTTTCCACCGCTCCGCCGTCGGCGCGCGGGACGCCGAGCGCCTCCAGCGGCACGCCCTGACTGTAGAGCATGCGGAAGATGTAGTGGTCGGGCACGACGAAGAGCGCGGCCGGGTCGGGGAAGCGGGGGTTCTCGGCATACCAGGCCGGCTCGGTATGGCCGTGCGGCGAGACGATCGGCAACGTCTCGACCTCGGCAAAGAGGCGGCGCGCGATGCCTCGCGCCTCGGGCTCGATGGGCAGGAGCCGGTCTGGATGAAGCGCCATGCGAAGTTCCCCGAAGACCTGCGCCCCATCTTCCCATCGGGCTGCGACCTTGGCACGATGTAGCAACTGGTATATTAGAATGTCAAACAGGATCGATAACGGACCCGTCATGTCGCGCAGCGCATCCCGATCCGACGACGATGCGGCGCCCGCCGCACCGATCGTCCTGCGGCGCGTGACGTCGGCGACGCAGATCTTCGACGCGCTGCGCAACGAGATCGTCGCCCTCAAGCTGCCGCCCGGAACCGCGCTCGCGGACCGGTCGCTCGTGGAGCGCTTCGGCGTCAGCCGCACGCCGGTCCGCGAGGCCTTGATCCGGCTGGCCGAGATCGGACTGGTGGACGTGCGGCCCCAGAGCGGGACCTTCGTGTCCCGCGTGCCGGTGAACGCGATCCCCGAAGCGGTTCTGGTGCGAAAGGCGCTGGAGGGGGTGACGGTCGAGAAGGCGGCCGAGCGCGGCGCGCCGGCCCGCATGAGCCGCATCGACGCGGCGATCGCGCGCCAGAAGGCGGCGGCCGCCGCCGGCGACAACGACGGCTTCCATGAGGCCGACGAGGGCTTCCACGCCGCGATCGCGGATCTCAGCGGGCACCCCGGCATCTGGGTTCTGCTGGCCCAGACCAAGGTTCAGATCGACCGTGCCCGCCGCCTGACGCTGCCGGTGCTTGGCCGCATGGACCACGTGATCAGCGAGCACGAGGTGATCCGTGCCCGCATCGCCCAAGGCGACGGGCCGGGCGCACGCGCCGCCATGATGCATCACCTCGACGCCGTCATTCCCGACGTCGACGAGCTGAAGGGACGCTTCCCCCAGTATTTTTGCTGAAACGGTCCGCGCGCCGCGCGCCGGACAGGAGACGACGACGCATGCGCCAAGGCTGGAGATGGTTCGGACCGCAGGCACCGGTGACGCTGGACGAGGTGCGACAGGTCGGCGCGACCGACGTCGTCTCGGCGCTGCACGAGGTGCCGATCGGCGCGGTCTGGACGCAGGCGGACGTCGAGGCGCGGCGCGACCTCATCGAGACGACACCGCCCGGGCGCCTGCCGCTGCGCTGGAGCGTGGTGGAAAGCATCCCCATTCCCGATGCGGTGAAGCGAACGGGCGGGGAAGCGAAGCGGGAGATCGAGGCCTGGATCGCGAGCCTGGAGAGCGTCGCGAAGGCCGGCATCGGCGTGGTCTGCTACAACTTCATGCCGGTCGTGGACTGGTGCCGCACGGAACTCGATCACGTGATCGACACCGGCGCGACGGCGATGCGCTTCGACATCGAGACCTTCGCGGCCTTCGAACTCCACATCCTCGAGCGGCCGGGCGCCGAGCGCGACTACACGGACGGAGAGCGGGCGCGGGCGCGGACCCGCTTCGAAGCGATGGACGAGCGCGAGATCGCCGACCTCACGCGCAACATCGCGAGCGCCCTGCCGGGTTCGACCACCGAGCCCATGACCCTTCCCGGCTTCCGCGACAAGCTTGCCCAGTACCAGGGCGTCGACGCCGCTCGCCTGCGTCGCCATCTCGTGGAATTCCTTCAGGAGGTCGTGCCGGCCGCCGAGGCGCTCGGCGTCAAGCTGACGCTTCATCCCGACGATCCGCCGCGGCCGCTCTTCGGCCTGCCGCGCGTCGCCTCGACCGCCGAGGATTACGCCGCGCTCTTCGACGCCGTTCCCTCCGCGGCCAACGGCATGTGCCTGTGCACGGGCAGCCTCGGGGTACGGCCGGAGAACGACCTGCCGGCGATCGCGCGGCGCTTTTCGAGCCGCATCCACTTCGCGCACCTGCGCAACACGCGGCGCGAGGCGGACCCGCGCACGTTCCACGAGTCGGCGCATCTCGACGGCGACACCGACATGGTGGCGGTGCTGCGCGAGCTCGTGGCGGAAGACCGCCGGCGCGGTCGCGGTGAGACGATCGTGTTCCGCTCCGACCACGGACACCGCATGCTGGACGACCTCGCGAAGGAGGTCACGCCCGGCTACCCTGCGACGGGTCGCATGCGGGGCCTCGCCGAGCTTCGCGGCGTCCTGCACGCGCTCGGTCATCCGCCCGAGGCCGCAACGGCGCGGCCCCTGGCGTAACGGTCAGTCGAGCGAGGGCAGGCGGCTCGGCTCGTGCAGCGGGCAGCCGTTCAGGCGGCTGCGAAGGTCCTGGACGGCGGGATACACGATCCGTCGCGCCCGCATCACCGCGCCCAGGGGCCGATGTGCCTCGACCCCGTGCCACGGGCGGAACGCCGTACGTCCGTCGATCGTCTCGGCTCGCGCTTCGGACCAGCTCGTCTGCGCGGGAACCGAGAGCGTGGCGAGCGGAATATAGGGGTTGTCCTCCTCTGGCCACGGGATCGAGGCGTCCTCGATCGGATTCGCCTCGGCGTCGCGGCAGAGCTGCGCGCGCAGCGTCCAGGCGCCCCCCTCGCGCGCGAAGACGTCGAGAAGGCTCTCGCGGATGGCGTTCTCCCCCCGGCTCTCGTCGATCGGCTGGTCGGTCAGCGCGCGAAAGGTGTCGGACTCCGGCACGATGTCGAACTTGGCGATGTAGTCGCCGAAGCGCAGCGGGGCCTGCGTATAATAGCGGTCGCCGACCGGATTGGTCGCGGGATAGCCGCCGAAGCCCTTCAACGTGGCGCTTTCCAGATGGACGGCCTCCAAAGCCCGCTCGATCGGCTGGAGCACCTTCGACAGCGCCTCCTTGGCCCATTCGGCACGGTCGGTGGTCTTGGCCAGGAGCCGCACGTTGGCAAGGAATCCTTCGGGGCGCGCGGCCTGGAAGGCCGGGCCGGTGGCCATCAGGAAATCCTGCGTCGTCTCGCCCTCCGATCCCGGCAGGCGCTCGCCGTCGACGCCGATGATCTTGATCGAGAAGCCGCGCGGCAGGGATACGCTGTCGCGGATCGGATCGCCGGGGATGGCGGACATGCGGACCAGGACGGGATAGCGCCGTCCGCGCTCGAAGATGCCCTGCGCCTGTTCGTCGGCGAGGTCGTCGTGGACCCGCAGCTCGCCTTCCAGAAGGGCGTGGCTCTTGGCATGCACGCCGCGCTGGGCGGTCCCGAGATCCTCGTGCGTTTTCGTCACGATGCCGCGAAAGGCGTCGATCAGCCCCTGGGCCGTCTCATCCTCGTCGCCCTCCGTCACCTCGACGGCGGGATCGTAGCGGAGCGGGGGCTTGAGCATGGGAAGGCCTTGGTTGCCTCCGGGGCGCGAAGGCCGCCGGATAAGGAAGACGTATCGCACGCCAATCTCTTGCGCGGCCTGTTCGTTCCCGACCGGACGCGAGATAGCCGATCGTCCCGGCCTACCAGCCCATGGTGCCGGGGGCGCCCTTGAAGGGCCCGGCCACGCGGCTCGTGATCCATCCGCCGTAGAAGTCGCCGGGCTGCGGCCGGACCACCTCGCCATCCACCAGACAGCGATCGAAGGGGCGCGGATAGAAGGCGACGTGGTCGCGCAGGATGCGGAACGCGGCGGTCGGCTCCGGGTAGCTCCAGCCGACACCGGCGAGGACGTCTCCGCCCGCCAGGACGTCCCAATAAACGGCCGCTCCCTTCCATTCGCAAAGGGATCGTCCGGGCGCGCGTCGCAGCACACCCTCGGCGATATCCGCGACCGGGATGTAGTAGCTCGGCGGATGGCTGGTCTCGAGCGTGCGGACGGTGCGGTGGCTGTCGGCGATGGTGAGCCCGCGATGCTCGATCACGACATGGGCCTCGGTCCGCTCGGCGATCGCGGGCCTGGGATAGTGCCAGACGCTTTCCTGGCCCGGTTTCGGATCGTCGGGTATCGGTCTCATGGTTGCTCCCAGCGTCGCGCGGCCCGCTGCAGCCGCGGGCGACAGCGCAGAAACGCGCGATACAGGTGCTCGAGGAGCGCGAGCGGCAGGCGGGCGCGGAACAGGAGGCCGAGCGGGCGCAGGAGGGGCACGGCGCGCCACATGGCGGCAAAGGCCGCAGCCCCGCTGAGAAGACGGCCATCCTCCGCGGCATGGAAGCGGGCCAGGAGTTCCGCCCTGTCGATCGGGCATGCAGCGGGCTCCGCCGCGGCGGCGTCGACGAAGCGGATCGCGCCGCGCCGGTCGAGGCGGCGGATCCACGCGATCTCACGGCGGCACAGCGGGCACGATCCATCGTGCCAGACGGTGATCTGGGTCATGCCGAACCATATGGGGTACCGTTGTCGCGCTGCCGCCCCCCGAGAAGGCCGAGCCGCAAGGCGGGACGATAGGACGCGACGCCCGGGCTTCGTCGCCGACTGGTGGGGCGACGGGCGACGGCGAGACCGGCCGCTCTATAACGCCCTGCGAAGAATGGGCGAGTGCACGGGACCGGTGCCTTCGGCGAGGACGACGTGAATCGAGTTGCGACCCCGACCGGCGCGCTGCGGCGCCTGCACCCGCTTCTGCCGCTCGCGCAAGCGGGCGCGGGCCTCCTCGTGCTCGTCCTGACCGTTCGCTTCGTCGATGCGAGCGGCGTCGCACGCCTGTTGTCCACCCTCAATCCCGTCGCCTTCGCGCTGGCGGTGCTCGCGGTCCAGGTCCAGGTCGTCGTGTCGGCCCTGCGCTGGCGCTTCACCGCGCGGCGGCTTGGCCAGCACCTTCCGCTCGGGCGGGCGGTCGCGGAATATTATCTCGCCAGCCTCCTGAACCAGATCCTGCCGGGCGGGGTCGCGGGCGATGCGGTGCGCGTTCTGCGCTCGCGACATGGAGGTGAGGGCGAGGACGAGAGCCGAACGGGCCGCGCCCTTCAGGCGGTGGTGCTGGAGCGGTTGTCGGGGCAGGTCGTGCTCCTGGGTGCGGCGCTCGGCGGCGTTGTCCTGGCACCGTTCGTCTACGGGCGCAGCCTGCCGGGAGGGTGGCCGGGCCTCGTCGCGCCGGGCGGCCTGCTTCTCTTGATCTTGGCCGGTTTGGCCTTTTCGGCGCGAAGGGGACGCGCCGCGGAGCGCCTGCGTGC
Organism: Aureimonas jatrophae; assembly: GCF_900104035.1. Taxonomy (GTDB): domain Bacteria; phylum Pseudomonadota; class Alphaproteobacteria; order Rhizobiales; family Rhizobiaceae; genus Aureimonas; species Aureimonas jatrophae. The sequence goes on from NZ_FNIT01000002.1 coordinate 539,838, forward strand.
CCTTGGACCGGCCCTGGCCGCGGTCTTCCTCCGCCGCGGCGCGCCCATCCTGCAGATCGCCAGCTCGCTGGTCGTCGTCGGCGGCTATCTCGCGGCCTTTGCGCTGGCGGGGGCGGCGGTCGGCGCGCCGCTCGATCCCGTGGCGGTCGTGCTTCTGGTTCCGCTCGTGCTTCTGTCCATGCTCCTGCCGGTGTCGGTGGGCGGCTGGGGCGTGCGCGAGGGGGCTGCCGCCGCGATCCTGCCGGTGGCAGGCCTGGGGGCCGATCAGGCGGTCGCGGCCAGTCTCGTCTACGGTCTCGCCTCGCTTGTCGGGGCCGCGCCGGGCTTGCTGGTCGTGCTGCGCTGGGGCTTTCGGCGCAGCCGGCGGGCCGAGGCGACGGCCTGATACTCAGCGCGGCAACGCCAGGACGTCCCAGTGGCCGACCTTGCAGAGCGGCGGCGTTTCGCGGCGCCGGGCCGCCCAGTCGTCGAGGCGCGATGACGCGACCTCGTCGGTTTGCGCGACGGCCGACACCACGCCGTCGACGAACAGCGCGTGAAGCGCCTCGTCTTCGGCGGCAAGACGCCAGGGGCTCGGGGCGACGCGCACGTCGAAACCCTGCTCGGTGAACGCCTCGCGCAGCGCCTCCATCGCACCTGGCCCCAGAGCCGGACCGAAACCCTTGTCGCCGGTCTGGTGCCGGTTGAAGGCGGCAACGACCTCGCGATCCACCGGATGCGGCGGCTCCCAGCGCATGCCACCGTCGTAGTTCAACGCCGCGTACAGCGCGATCCGCCGCTCGCCGAGCCGCGCTGCAAGATCGTTCACGAAGCCGCGCGAGGCGAGGTCGAACAGCGCCGAGGCCGTGACCAGCCGGGCTCCGTCGATCACGTCCGGGGCGAGATGCGTCAGGTCCGCCTCGACGCGCTCCACGGCTTCGCCATCGGGAAGACGCGAGACGGCCGCCTCCAGAAGGCGCGGATCGTTGTCCACCAGGCGCCAGCGGGTGGCTTTGGCGCGGGAGCCGAAGGCGCGCAGCGTCGAGCCGGTTCCCGAGCCGAGATCGACCGCCAGCGGTGCCTCGCCGCCCGCCAGGAGATACGCGCCGGCCGCGTCCAGCAGGAACGGGTCGCGGGCCGCGTGGTCGGCGGGTTCGCGCAGGTCCAGCCATCGCGTGTCGAAACCGCTCATCGGACCGACTCCAGGGTTCTCGACAGAATGGCGGCGGAGTCCGCCCAAGTCGGCAGCGCTCGCGCGGCGTCTCGTGCGCCGGCCGACCGCTGCGCGCGAAAGGACGGATCCGCCAGTAGCCGCGCCAGCACCGTCGCAAAGCCTTCCCTGTCTCCCGGCGGCACGAGGAAGCCGGCCTCGGCCGGCACCACCTCGGGCACCGCGCCGCCCGCGCAGCCGACCACGGGAAGCCCGTGGGCCATGGCTTCCGCAAAGGCCATCCCGTAGCCCTCGAAGCGGGACGGCAGCGCGAAGACATCGGCGCTCTCGTACTCGGCCTCGATGTCGTCGACCGCCCCCGCGACGACGATCCGCTCGGCGAGCCCAGCTTGCGCGATCCGCTCACGCACGCGGCGCGCGGTGTCCGGATCCGCCGTATCGCTGCCAACGATCCGGCAGCGCCAGGGCCGGTCGCGCAGCGAGGCGAGCGCGTCCACCAAGACGGCGTGGTCCTTGCGCGGGATCAGCGCCGCTACGCAGAGGATCCGCGGCTCGGCCGTGCCGTCGGTCCGCGACGGTCCGTCTGCCGCGACCCGCGTGCCCGGCGGCGCGACGTGGATGCGGTCCGCCGCAACGCCGAACTCGGCGACCAGACACGTGCCCGTCGTCGTGCTGGTGGTGACCACGGCTCGCGCGTGGCGAAGCGCCTCGCGCTCGCTCGAGCGAAGGTGCCCGGCGCTCTCGGGCGGCAGCCCGTCCTCGAGCGCGAGCGGATGATGTACGAGCGCGACAAGCCGGAGGCGATGCGCCTCCTTGCCGGCGAGATCCGGGAGGGCACCGAAGGCGAGCCCGTCGGCAAGAACAAGCGCTTCGTCGGGCAAGGCGGCAAAGAGATCCGCGCTGTGGCTGAGGTCCTGCTCGCTCGGAAACGGGAACGATGCGGGAAGGCCGAGAACATCGACCTGCCAACCCATCGCGCGCAGGGCCTCGATCATGCGGCGATCGTAGCCGTAGCCGCCGCTGGGTGCCGAGAGATCGCCCGGTATCGCGAAGACGAGACGCCGCCCCGCGCCCTGGCTCAAAGCGCAGCCTCGTACCAGGCACGGGCAACATGGCTCTCATGCAGGGTCACGCGCACGCGCTCGATGCGCCGCCCGCCCGGGCCGAAGTCGCCCTTCGCGATCCGCTCGGCCAGCGCGTCGAAGACATGGCGCGCCAGAACTTCCGTGGTGGTGACGCGGCCCCGAAAGACGGGAAGCTCGTCGAGGTTCTGGTAGTTCAGCGGCGCGATGACCTCGCGCAGCACCGTCGTCGCGAGGCCGATGTCGACGCCGAGGCCGTCCTCGTCGACGTCGGCGGTGAAGAAGGCGGCATCCACCACGAACGTCGCCCCGTGCATGCCTTGCGCTGGTCCGAAGACGGGCCGGGCCAGACTGTGGGCGATCATCATGTGGTCACGAACTTCGACGGCGTACATTCTGGGCCTTGTGTCTGGGAGGGGAGGGGTGCGACGGCCCGTTCGTCAGGCGCGATAGCGGATGCGATGGCACAGGGTGCCCGGATCGGCGAGGATCCGGGCGTAGTCGCGGTCGAGTTGCCCGAAGATCGTTTCACCCGAGAACAACCGATCGAGCGCGGGATCGGCGAGAAGCGCGAGCGCCGTTTCGAGGCGACGGCGCGTCGACCATCGGGCTCGCCGGTGCGCCGGGACATGGCCGACCTGCGACGAGACGAGGCTGAGGCGCCGCGCGTGGAAGGCGCCGCCGAGCGACATCTCCACCGGCGTGGTGCCGAACCAGCTCGCCTCCACGACCCGCGCTTCGAAGCCGGCGCAACCCAGAGCCACCGCGACGCCGGACGGGTGACCGGACGCGTGCACCACGACGTCGCGATCGGTGGGAGAGTCGTCCGGCGCCTCGACCGGGCAGGGCCAGCCGGCAAGACGCGTTCGGCGCGCCGTGTCCGGGTCGACGAGGGCGACCTCAGTGCCGGGAATACGGGACATCAGATAGGCGACGAGGCAGCCGACAAGCCCGGCACCGACCACGGCCACGCGGTCGCCGGACTCGACCCGGGCGTCCCATACCGTGTTCAGCGCGGTTTCCATGAAGGGGGCGAGCACGGCCCGCTCGGGCGGCACGTCGTCCGGCACGAGGTACACCGCATCGGCTGGCACGAAGATGTGATCCTGGTGCGGATGCAGGACGAAGGCCACGCGGCCCTGCAGCGCCTCCGGGCCGGTCTCCACCCGACCGACGAGGCTGTAGCCGTATTTCACCGGAAACCGGAAGTCTCCGTCCTGCATCGGAGCACGCATGCGCTCGTGCTCCGAGGGCGGCACGAGGCCACCGAAGACGAGCCGTTCCGTGCCCCGGCTGATCGCGCCGAACAGGCTGCGGATCCGGCAGTTCGCCGCATCGGGCGGCGTGAGTGCACTGGTGCGGAACTCGGCGCGTCCGGCCGCGACGATCCAGAGCGCCGTCGCCCGGTCCGAGGCGTCGACCAGCGGCGCCTGGTGTCTGCTATGCGCGGCGGTGATCCCCATGCTCCTTTTTTCGACCCGGTCCTGCGACCGAGCGTCTCCTGCTCGCGAAGTCGTTTAGTTGGCTATCTGGATAAGCCGTCTGCGTCGTCTAGCTGTCACAACTTGGCTGAGCGAACCATCGGTTTGGCCCGGCGGGTTTCGGGTCGCAGGAGTAACGATTCATGGCGAAGGGCAGTTCGGACATCCTGTTCGACCGGGCCGACCGTCGCAGCGAGACGGCGAAGATCAACAGCGAGCGCGCGGTCGCCGAGCTGCGATACGGCCGGCCAGTTCTCCTGCGATTCGAAACCGGAACCGTTGCCGTTCTGGCGCTGGACTGCGTTGCGCCGGACGACCTTCGCCGCTTTCGCGGCTCCGGCCCCGATCGTGTGAGCCTGTACCTGACCGCGTATCGCGCCCGCTCGCTCGGCCTGTCGACGCTGGGGCCCGTGGCGCTCGCGATCGGCGCAGCGGACTTCGAGACCGTTTCTCGCCTCGCCTACGGCACGAAGGCGGCGAGCGACGTCGAATGGCGGCCGGCGCCGGAATGGTCGTGCCTCGCCGACCTCGCGAGCCTGGCCTTGCTCTTACCCGCGTTCCTGTGCCGGCAGGCGCTGCCGGGCGACCCGGCCTTCGCCGGCTGCCTTTCGCTCGGCGCGGACGAGTTGCGCGAGGCGATGGCACATGAGGCCCGCTTCAGCGAGATCGCGCGCACGCGTGTTCCGCTGCGCGACGTGACCGCGGAAACGCGCTTCGTGATCTTTCGGGGCGGCCTTGCCCAGCGCGACCAGCTCGCCATTGTGGTGGGCGAGCCCGACGTCTCACGGCCCGTTCCGGTGCGCATCCATTCCTCCTGCATCACCGGCGATCTCTTTGCCTCGCTGAAGTGCGACTGCGGCGACCAGTTGCGCGAGGGGCTACAGCTCATCGCGCAGCGGGGCGGCGGCGTCCTGTTGTATCTCGATCAGGAAGGGCGCGGGACGGGTCTGGCCGCGAAGATGCGGGCCTATGGGCTGCAGCACGCCGGTTTCGACACGATCGACGCCGATGCCGAACTCGGCTTCGAAGCGGACGGACGGCGCTACGGCGCGGCGGTGTCCATGCTGCGCGCGCTCGGCATCGGCGCGGTGGAGTTGCTGACCAACAATCCCGCCAAGATCGCCGCCCTGGAAGCGGCCGGCATCGAGGTGCGCGCCCGGACGGCGGTTCTGGGTGCCATCACGGCGGAGAACCGGAACTATCTCGTGACCAAGACCCGGCGCGGCGGCCACCTCCTCGACTGGCCGGCCATCGCCGCCAACCACGGGTAAGGGACATGGTCGCCGATCCTTATCAGGCGCCGGTGCGACGCGGCGCGCTTGCCCTTCCATCCCTGCGGCTCGGCGCCTCGCCGCTCGCGGGAGCGCTCGCAACCCTGTCGGCTACCGCCGCGCTGGTCTTGCTGTCGAGCGCCGCGCTGGCGACGAACCTCGCGACAGGCTGGCCGCTCCTGCCGGCGGCGCTGTTCCTGTTCCTGCCGATCGGGTTTCTGGTTCTGCGCTTCCTGGATGCCCATCCCCATTCCCGCTTCGGCCCGGCCAACGTGGTCACGGTTCTGCGCGGTGGCATGGCGGCACTGATCGGCGCCTTCGTCTGGGAGTCCGAGCATCTGGACGGCTCGGGCGGCGAGCCGCTTCTTTGGGGACTGGCGGCCGCGACGGTGATCGCGCTGTCGCTGGACGGGCTGGATGGCTGGCTGGCCCGGCGCACCGGCCTCGCGTCGTCGTTCGGCGAGCGGTTCGACATGGAAACCGACGCCTATCTCATTCTCGTTCTCTGCGCGCTGGCTTATGCGAGCGAGAAGGCCGGGGCCTTCGTGATGCTGATCGGGCTGATGCGCTACGGCTTCTGCCTGTGGGCGGCCGCCGACGCGCGGCTGCGACGCCCGCTCGGTCCGTCGCTGCGGCGCAAGACGGTCTGCGTTCTCCAGATCGCGCTTCTGTGCCTCGTGCTCCTGCCGGCCGTATCCCCCGACATCTCGAACGCGCTGGCCGCCGTCGCGCTGGCGATGCTCGCGTGGTCCTTTGCGGTGGACGTCGCAGCGCTCCTGCGCCGGCCCGCATGACCGCGACCGTCCTGCATCGCCTCGGCATCCGGCCGGCCACGCTGGGCCTTTGGCGCTCGATCCTGATCTATCGCGGCCAGTTCTGGAGACGGCGCGCGTTGGAGCGCTTCTGCCGCACGCTCGTGCGACCGGGCGACCTCGCCTTCGACATCGGGGCCCATGTGGGCAACCGCTCCGAAGCCCTCGCGCGGGCCGGTGCCCGCGTCGTCGCCTTTGAGCCGCAACCGCGCTTGGCCGACTTTCTGGAGCGTCGCGTCGCGAACGGTCCGATCCGGCTCGACCGCCGCGCGGTGGGGGCCGAGGCCGGACGCGCGGAACTCGCCATCGCGCCGCGCCATCCGACCGTCTCAACCTTATCGGCCGACTGGCGCCGGCGCGTCGGCGAGGACCGGGGGTTTCGAGGTGTCGAATGGGCCGAGCGCGTCGAGGTGGAGGTCACGACGCTTGACCGGCTGATCGCGCAATACGGCGAGCCGGCCTTCTGCAAGATCGACGTGGAGGGTCATGAGGCCGAGGTGCTGGCCGGCCTGTCGCGCCCGCTCCGCTTGCTCGCCTTCGAGTATACGCCCGCAACCCTCGACATCGCCGAGCGCTGCCTCGACCGCCTCGCCGCGCTCGGGACCTACCGGTTCAATCTCGTGGTCGGCGAGAGCTTTCGCTATCGCCGTGCCGAATGGCTGCCCGCGGCCGCGTTTCGTGCGGCGCTCGCGCAGGAGGCCGGGCGCAACACGCGGTCGGGCGACGTCTACGCCCGCCTGGAGGAGCCGGAGCGGTGAAACGCGAGGCGAGGGCCGAGACCGCGATGCCGTTCGCGTCCGGCGTGGAACATCGCACGAGCGCCGGAGCCCTTGTCCGCGCCCTGATCGGTCTGGCGATCCTTCTGGCGGCCCTGGCCTTGCCGGAGCGTCCCGGCATAGTGGAGTGGGGACGCGTCCCGGTAGAGTGGTTCTGGGCGGCCGGTCTTCTGGCGCTCCTGCGCGGTCGCGCCTTTGCGCTGTTCGCGGCGCTGCTTCTCGCGCTGGCGGCTGCGGTGGCGGTCCTGAAGCTGGCGGATTGGGGAACGCTTCTTGCCTTCTCGCGGCCCTTCGATCCGGTCACCGACGGCCTGATCGTGGCCGCCGGCTGGCAGCTCCTGTCCGGCACGCTCGGACCGACGGCGGCCGCGCTCGCGGTCGGCGGGGCGCTTCTCGCCTTCCTCCTGGCGCTGGCTTTCGCCGCCTGGGGCCTGACCGGCCTTCGCCGGCTGGGCCGGCGGACCCGGGCGAGCCTCGGCTTCGGGGGAATCGGCCTGGGGGTCGCGGCCTCGGCACTGCTTCTCGCCGCGCCCGCGGGAGCGACCCGATGGCCGTTCTCGGCCGCTCTCGAGCCGTATCTCGCCGCCAAGACGAGCGACGTGCGCCGCTCGCTCGCCGCGCAGGCCGCCTTCGCGGATGAACTGGGCGACGATCCGCTTCAGGACAGGCCACCCGCTGGCCTGCTCTCGGCCCTTTCCGGGCACGACGTCCTCGTCCTGTTCGTGGAATCCTACGGCCGCAGCGTCGTCGAGGCGCCGGACTATGCCGGGCCTACGCTGCGCCGGCTCCAGACGGTCGAGGCGGAGCTGACAGAGGCCGGGATCGGCGCCCGCAGCGGCTGGATGAGCTCGCCCGTGTCAGGCGGGCAAAGCTGGCTCGCGCACGGCACCCTCCTGTCGGGCCTTTGGGTCGACAATCAGGCCCGCTATGCCGGCTTGATCGGCAGCCGGCGCGACAGCCTCAACCAGTTGTTCCGGTCTGCCGGGTGGCGCACCGTCGCCGCGATGCCGGCGATCACCATGCCGTGGCCGGAGGCTCGGTGGTTCGGCTACGACGAGGTTCTGGCCGCGCGTGAGCTCGACTATCGCGGACCGCCGTTCAACTGGGTGACCATGCCCGACCAATTCACCCTCCGGCGGATCGGCGACGTGATGGCGGCCTCCCGCGAGCCCGTGATGATCGAGGCGGCGCTGATCTCCAGCCACGCGCCCTGGACGCCGGTCCCCCGCATGGTGCCCTGGGAAGCGGTCGGAGACGGGCGCATCTTCGATGCTCAAGCCCGCTCCGGCGAGACGCCCGATGTGTTGTGGCGCGATCCCGCCAAGGTTCGTCGTAACTACGCGCTGACGATCGACTACGCGCTGGAGGCCGTCGGCTCGTTCATGGCGCGCTTCGGTCGCGGTGCCGTCGCCGTGGTCCTCGGCGACCACCAGCCGGCCGAGATCGTCACGGGCCCCGGGGCCTCGCGCGACGTGCCCTTTCATATCCTGTCCGCCGACCCGGCTGTGCTGCGCCGGGTCGACGGCTGGGGCCTGAGCGCCGGCATGGTTCCCGAAGCCGGGGGACCGAGCTTCCCGATGAGCGAGTTTCGCGAACGCTTCGTGCGCGCGATGAGCCAGCGCGCGGACGGCGCCTCGTGACCGCGAGTTCATTCCGGGTCGACGAGGCCGTATGGCGGGGCCTGCTTGCGCTTCGACGAGGCGAGACGCCGCAACGCGACCACGGGCAGGATCCGGCCTGGACGCTCTATGAGCCGATCGCGCGCCGGGATGGGCGTTCCTTTGTGGTCGCGCAGGTCGGCCAGAGCCTCGACGGACGGGTGGCCACGGTGGACGGCGACGCCATTCCCATCTCCGGCGCGGACGGCTTCGCCCATCTTCATCGCCTGCGCGCCCTGGCGGACGCCGTGATCGTCGGCGCGGGATGCGTGGTGGCGGACGATCCGCGCCTGACCGTGCGCGAGGTCGAGGGACCCTCGCCGGTGCGCGTCGTGATCGACCCGAGCGGACGTGTTCCCCCCGGCGCCAAGTGCTTGTCCGGGGAGGGCGGCGCCATTCTCGTGCGCGCCGAGGGGGGCACGCCGGTGGACGAGCCAACGAGTCTCTGCCTGCCGCGCGACGGCGACGGCCGGCTCTGCCCGCGCGCGCTTCTGGCGGCCCTTGCCCGGCGGTCGCTGCGCACGATCCTCGTCGAGGGCGGGGCGGCCACGATCCGCCACTTCCTTCAGGCGGGCTTGGTGGACCGGCTCCACGTCACGGTGGCGCCGATCGTCATCGGCTCGGGCGCGCCCGGTCTGCTGCTCGATCCCATCTCGCGCCTGTCCGAGGCCCTGCGTCCGCAGTGTCGCGTCATGCCGCTCGGCAGCGACACGCTGTTCGACTGCGCCTTCGATCGGGTATCCACCGACCCGCCCGCGCGCCTAGCCATCGGTTCCGTTCCGGATGCGGGCGGGATCTGGTAGGCGTCGGTCCGCCGACGATCCGTGCTGGACAACCGGAGCCTCCCTTCGTAATTTGTATACAATTATAAAACTGGAGGGGCGAATGACTGTCGGACTGAACGAGCGGGCCAAGGGCGTCTACGTGATCGCGGTGACGCCGTTCACCGATACCGGCGAGGTGGACATCGCCTCGATCGACCGGATGGTGGACTTCTACGAGGAGGCCGGCGTCGACGGCCTGACCGTGCTCGGCCAGCTCGGCGAAGCGCCCAAGCTCACCGCCGCCGAGTCGCGCCAGGTGGTGGAGCGGGTGCTCGAGCGCCTCCAGGGTCGCCTGCCTGTCGTGGTGGGCGTGTCGGCGCCGGGTCTCGCCCCCATGCGCGAGCTGGCCGACGCGGTGATGGGGGCGGGCGCGGCCGGCGTCATGGTGCTGCCACCCTGGACGCTGCGCACCGACGACCAGATCCACGGCTTCTACCGCTCGGTGGGCGAGGCGCTGGGCGACACGCCCTTCGTGCTGCAGGACTATCCGCTCACCACCAACGTCCAGATCGCGCCCGGCGTCATCGAGCGCATCGTGCGCGACGTGCCGACTTGTGTGATGCTGAAGCACGAGGACTGGCCGGGTCTGGCCAAGATCGGCGCCCTGCGCGCCGCCTCCGATGCAGGCCGCATGCGCCGCATCTCGATCCTGTGCGGCAATGGCGGCCTGTTCCTGCCCGAGGAGATGGAGCGCGGCGCGGACGGCGCGATGACCGGCTTCTGCTTCCCGGAGATGATGGTCGGCGTCTGCCGTCTGTTCGAGGCTGGCGAGCGCGAGGCGGCGCACCGCTTGTTTGCGGCCTATCTGCCGCTCGCGCGCTACGAGCAGCAGCAGGGGCTGGGCCTTGCCGTGCGCAAGTACGTGCTCGCCAAGCGCGGCGTGCTCGGCTCGGCCAAGCTGCGCGCGCCTGGACCGGCGCTCTCGACGGCCGACGTCGCCGACGTCGAGCGCCTTCTTGCCGCGCAGGAACGGCGTCTGGCCGAGATCGGCGCCTAGGGCGCACCCGCCAGCTCCTGCGACATGGCCCAGGCGTCGAGCCTCTGCCCGCTGAGCCCCTGCGGGCGTTCAACCGAGAGATGGCGGAAGGCCGGCACGAGGCGCGCCGGCTCGACCCAGCGCTCTTTCATCTCGGGCGCGTAGTTGCGCTCCGACATGGGGGTATGCATCGGCATTCCGGGCGTGATCGTGACCGAGGCGATGCCGTGCGGCGCGCCGGCCTCGGCCATCGACTTCGAGAAGCCTTCCAACCCGTGCTTGGCGGCGCAATAGGCGGCCTCGTCGCCGAAGCCCATGATGCCGGAGCGCGACGAGACGTAGACCAGCATGCCCCCGCCACGCCGCGCCATGCCGGGCCACACGGCCTGTGTCAGGAGAAAGGCGGCCTGGAGGCCGACATCGAGCGTGCGCCGAAAGCCCTCCAGCGTTTCACGCTCGAAGGCGATCGGGTTGAGGATCGCGGCGTTGTGGATCAGCGTGTCGATCTCGCCGACCGCGTCCCCGAACGCGCGCAGGGCGCACAGCGTGCTCTCGGCGTCCGAGAGGTCGGCCACCGCGAAGCGCGTCTCGGGTCCGCAGTCGCGCGCGACCGTCTCGAGACCCGTCGCGTCGCGGTCGATCAGAAGGAGCCGTGCACCGGCTTCGGCCAGATCGCGCGCGATCGCGGCGCCCAGCCCTTGTGCGGCGCCCGTCAGGAGAACCGTCTGCGGCTCGTGTCGGGTCGCGCTCATCGCGGCTCCTCGGCCAAGTCGATCCATCGCCGCTCACGGGTGGAGCGCTGGACGGCATCGAGAACGCGCTGGTTCGCCACGCCGTCCGCAAACGTCGCGCCCTCGCGCATCGGGCGGCCGTCGCGGATCGCCGATGTCAGCTCGCGCAGCGCCGCCACCACCGACACGTTCCAGATACCCTTGTTGAGACCGGGAAGCGCCGCGTCGGGGTCGTCCTGCGTCTCGTCCTGGAACGGCCCGCCGCCGCGCGAGACCAGAAGGCGCTCGGTCTCGTTGTCGAGCGTCGCCGTTCCGCGCGAGCCGAAGACCTCGGTCCGGTTGCCCATGTTGGACGCCGCGACGCCGCTCATGAAGACCTGCGCGAGCGCGCCGTTCGCCATTTCCAGCGTGAGATGGGCGAGGTCGTCGGCATCGGCCCGCCACGGCTCGCCCGTCCGCTTGTCGACCCGATCGGGAACGACGGTCAGCGCCTGGCCCACCACGGAGCGCACGGGGCCGAGCCACCAGCGCAGGAGGTCGACCTGATGGGAGCCGTTGGCACCGAGCCGGCCGCCGCCATGGCTCTTCAGCGACCACCAGTCGTTCTTCGGCCGGCTGGCGGGATCGGCCCAGGACGAGCCGATGTTGCTGATATTGACGTGACGGATCTCGCCGAGCTCGCCCTCCCGGATGAGGCGGGCGAGGTGGCGCCGGTTGGGGTTGAAGCGCAGCTCGTGGTCGATCATGCCGAGCCGCCCGGCCGCCCGCTGCGCCGCCAGCATGGCTTCGGCCTCGCCGGCGTCCAGTGCGGTCGGCTTCTCGCACAGGACGTGGGCGCCGCGCGCCAGCGCTTCCAGCGTCATCGGCGCATGGAGGTCGGCGGGCGTGGCAATGAGCGCGAGGTCGAGCCGCTCCTCGGCCAGCATGGCGCACCAGTCGTCGGTCGCGCGGGGGATCGCGAAGGCCCGGGCGGCTTCCGTGGCGCTTTCCAGCCGGCCCGACGCGATCGCGACGATCTCGGCGTCCTCGACGTGCCGGAGCGCGGGAAGATAGGCGGCGCGTGCGAAGCTCGCGCCGATGATGCCGATGCGCATGGGGTCTCCCGTCAGCCGGTGGTCTTGAGGCGGGGGTCGAGGAAGTCCCGCAACCAGTCGCCGAGGATGTTGAAGGACAGCACGGTCAGGACGATCGCCATGCCGGGATAGAAGGCGAGCCACCACTTGTTGGCGAGAAGCTGGTCGCGGCTTTCCGCCAGCATCGAGCCCCAGGTGGGAACCGACGGCGGCACGCCGAGGCCGAGAAACGACAGCCAGGCCTCCGACAGGATGACGCTTGCCACGTTGAACGAGGCGATCACCGTGAGCGGGGCGACGATGTTGGGCAGGATCGTGCGGAAGATCACCGAGACCGTGCGGTCGCCGAGCGCGCGCGCCGCCTCGACATATTCCTTCTCGCGCAAGGACAGCGTCTGCGCCCGCACGATGCGGGCATAGGTCACCCACTGCCCGATGCCGAGCACGATGATGATGTTGACGACGCCGGGGCCCAGCACCACGAGGAACATGATGGCGAGAAGGATGAACGGAAAGGCAAGCTGGATATCGCCGAGCCGCATCACGACGTCGTCGACCCAGCCGCCGAAATAGCCCGCCAGCAGCCCCGCGACGGTGCCGATCGTGCCGCCCACCAGGATCGCGCAGATGCCGACCAGCAGCGAGATGCGCGCGCCGTAGAGAAGCCGCGAAAGCACATCCCGGCCGAGCCCGTCGGTGCCCAGGAGATAGGTGCCGCCGCGCCGGGCCTCGGTCATCGGGTCGGCCAGGCGCAGCATGATGTTCTGGCGGTTCGGGTCGAAGGGCGAGACCTGCGGCCCGAACACGGCGGCGAAGACCACCACGGCGAGGATCGCGACGGCGACCAGCGGCCAGCGGGCGCCGACCATGGAGCGCACGGCACGCCGCAGCGCCTGCCGGCGCGTCGGCGGGGGCAGGAGCGAGGGGGCGGGCGCCTGCGCCTCGATGGTCGCCGGAGGAAGGGCCTCGACGGTCATGGTGCGAACCCCTTCACAGTTTCACGCGCGGGTCGATGCGGGCGTAGACGAGGTCCACCACGAGGTTCAGCGTGATGAACACCAGGGCCAGCACGATCACGGCCGCCTGGACCACGGGAATGTCGCGCTGGTTGATGGCGTTGAAGATGAGCCGCCCGATGCCGGGCCAGGAGAAGACCATCTCCACGACGACCACGCCGCCGAGAAGAAAGCCGAACTCGAGGCCCACCATGGTGACCACCGGCAGCCAGGCGTTGCGCAAGGCGTGATGCACCACGACGCGCCATTCCGAGAGGCCCTTGGAGCGGGCGGTACGCACGAAATCCTGGCCGAGCACCTCCAGCATGGAGGAGCGAACGAGCCGAGCGTTGCGCGACAGCGAGTAGAAGCCCACCGCCACGCCCGGCATGACGAGGTAGTAGAGCGCCTGCGGCAGCTGCCGGAAGGCCTCGACGACATGTCCCTCCAGAAGCGGCATCAGGAAGGGCACGTGGCCCGAGATCGGGAACCAGCGCAGCTGGAGGCCGAGGATCATGATCATCATGATGCCGAGCCAGAAGGAGGGAATGGACTGGCCGAGCATGCCGAGCGTCATGATCGAGCCGTCCACCGAGGTGCCGCGATTGAGCGCGGCGAAGACGCCGAGCGGGATGGCGAGCCCGATCGCGAAGAGCATCGCGAAGAGCGTCAGCTCGATCGTGGCGGGCAGCGCTTCCAGCACCGGCTCGATCGCCGGGCGCTTGAAGGCGAGCGAGGTGCCGAAGTCGCCCTGCACAAGGCGCCCGACGAAGGACAGGTACTGCTCGGGCAGCGGGCGGTCGAAGCCGAGCGCGGCGCGGGTCTGCTGGATCTCCGCCTCGCTCGCCCGCTCCGAGACGTAGAGATAGGTCGGGTCGCCGCCGATCTGGAGCGCCACGAAGGTGATCGCGGTGACGCCCACGATCACGATCAGGCTCTGGAGAAGGCGGCGAAGGAGGAAGGTGCCCATCAGACCCGTCCCTCATGGCGAGGGGCGACCCTCACGGAGCCAGCCTCGCCTCGAAGAGGTCGATCTCCTCGTCGCGCCGGGGCTGCCAGCTGATGCGGTGCGACACGCCGTAGAAGTCCGGCTGGAAGTAGAGCTGCAGCCAGGGTCCCTCCTCGTAGAAGAGCTTCAGCAGGCGGTTGATGGCCGGGCGCGCCGCCTCCACCGTATCGGCCTCCAGCGCGACCTTCCAGTCGGCGTACCAGCGCGGATCGTTCCAGCTCTGGTAGTTGGTCGTGGCGTCGGGGGTCGCAAAAAGGCTCATGTCGTAGAGCGGGTTCCAGGTGACGCCGCCCTGGCCGAGGAAGAAGAGCGGCGCCATCTTCTTGGCGCGCAGCAGGGGCGAGTAGACCGAGGCCCATTCCAGGAGTTCCACATCGGTCTCGACGCCGATGTCGGTGAGGTACTGGCCGATCGCCTGCACGACGTTGGCGTCGTTGAGATAGCGTCCGCGCGGACCCTGAAGCGTGGTGCGGAAGCGCACGCCATCGGCGCCCCTGGGATAGCCGGCCTCGTCGAGGAGCTTTTCCGCCATGTCCGGGTCGTAGGGCACGGGCTGGAGCGTCGGATCGTCGTTGGGCGGGTTCACGAGGCTCGTCGCGCGGCGGCACTCGGTGCCGAGCAACTGCGTGCAGATGCCCGGAACGTCCACGGCGTATTGCAGGGCCCAGCGGACCTTGGGGTCCTGGATCTCCCGGCCGCCCGGCAGGCTCTTCGCCGCCTCCGACAGGTTGAAGCCGACCTGCATGCGCCGCGTGCCGTTGACCTTCGCGACGCTCGCCGTGCCCGAGCCGTCGATCGCGCCGATCTGGTCGGGCGCGACGTTGGTGATGAGGTCGACGTTGCCGGCGATCAGCTCGGCGGTGCGCGTCGAGGCCTCGGGGATGATGCGCCAGACGATCTTCGAGAAGTTCGCCGGCTCCTGGCGCTTCTCCAGCACGATCTGCGAGCCGCGATCCCAGCGCGCGAGGCGATAGGAGCCCGAGGCGACGGGGCGGATCGCCGCCTCGTCGAGCGTCATCTTTTCGTAGCTGTCGCGGCAGTGGACGTAGACCTGCGCCATCATGCCGAGCGCGAGCGTCGTCTTGGCGGCGAGGTTGATGCGCACGCGTCGCTCGTCCAGCGCCTCGGCCGACCGGAAGCCGAGCGTCGTGTAGACGAAGCCGGCGGAGTTGCCGGTGAAGTTTTTGGACTTGTCGGCCGGCCGGTTGAACGAATAGGCGACGTCGTCCGCCGTCAGCGGCTCGCCGTCCTCGCAGGTTAGGCCGGGCTTGATCGTGAACGTGTAGGCGCGCCCGTCCGCGCTGACCTCGGTGGACTCGGCGAGATAGGGCTTGATCTCGCCCTCGAAGTTCACGGTGAAGAGCGTCGCGAAGATGTGCTTGGCGATGTTGGCGTTGTCGCGCGAGGAGATCTGCGCGGGATCGAACGAGGAGGCATCGGCCGACAGGCCGACCACCAGCGTGTCGTCGGGCGGGGCTGCGAAAACGGGCGCCGCCAGGAGGGGGAGGAACAGAAGGGATGCGGGAAGAAGGCTGCGCACGGTCGTCAATCCTTGGTCAGAAGGGGTCGAGACGTCTGCTGGTCGAACCGCGCGGGGGACCTCCCCATCCCCCGCGCGGACAGGATGGCTACTTCGCGAGGCCGACGTCGAAGAGGTAGAGCTTCTCGTCGCGCCGCGGCGTGAAGTCGACGCGCTTGGAAACGCCGTAGAAGTCGGGCTGGAAGTAGAGAAGCAGCCAGGGGCCGTCGTCGTAGAAGACCTTGAGCATGCGATCGATGATCGGGCGCCGCTCCTCGTCGGTCTTGGCGGCGGCGATCTCGGGCCAACCCGAGTACCAGCGCGGATCCGACCAGTTCGTGTAGTTCGTGCCCGACTCCGGCGTCGCGAGGTCGGTCATGTCGTAGAGCGGGCTCCAGGTTCCACCGCCAGAGCCGAGCAGGAAGAGCGGGCCGGCGTCGTGCTTGGAGATCAGAGGCACGTAGACCGAGGCCCATTCCATGAGCTCGACCTCGGTCTTGACGCCGATGTCGCTGAGATACTG
Organism: Aureimonas jatrophae; assembly: GCF_900104035.1. Classification (GTDB taxonomy): domain Bacteria; phylum Pseudomonadota; class Alphaproteobacteria; order Rhizobiales; family Rhizobiaceae; genus Aureimonas; species Aureimonas jatrophae. Next base: position 555,718 of record NZ_FNIT01000002.1, read on the forward strand.
GCCGATCGCGAGCGCGACGTTCGCGTCGTTGAGGTAGCGGCCGCGCGGCGCCTGGAACTTCAGCTCGAAGCGCGTGCCGTCGGCCCCCCTGGGATAGCCGGCCTCGTCCAGCATCTTCTCGGCCGTGTCGGGGTCGTAGGGGTAGGGCGTCAGCGACTTGTTGTCGTTGGGCGGGTTCACGAGGCCGGTAGCGCGCGTGCACTCGAAGTTCAGAAGCTGCTGGCAGATCGCCGGCACGTCGATCGCGTATTGCAGGGCGCGGCGCACCTCCGGCTTCTGCACGGCGGCGCCGCCCGGCGTCGAGGCGAAGTCGGCGCGCTGGTTGAAGCCGGCATAGATGCGGCGCGTGCCCTGGACCTTCTTGACCTCGGCGGCGCCTGAGGCGTCGATGGCGCCGATCTGGTCGGGCGCGACGTTGGTAATGATGTCGACGTTTCCGGCGATCAACTCGGCCGAACGGGTCGAGGCTTCGGGGATGATGCGCCAGGTGATGGTCTTGAACTTCGCCTCGCCGTCCTTCCAGCGCTCCAGCTTCACCTGGCTGCCGCGATCCCAGGCCGCGAGGCGATACGGGCCGGAGGCGACGGGCTTGGCCGCGGCGTCGGCCAGACTCATCTTCTCGTAGCTATCCTTGCAGTGGATGAAGACCTCGGAGATCAGGCCGAAGGACACCGGGTTCTTCGTGCCGATGTTGATCTTCACCTCGCTGTCGGAGACCGCTTCCGCGCTCTTGAAGTCGATCGAGGTGAACACGAAGCCCGGCGTGTTGCCGGTGAAGGCGTTCTTCGGGTCGGCCGCCCGGTTGAAGGAATAGGCCGCATCCCCGGCCGTCAGCGCCTCGCCGTCCTCGCAGGTGAGCCCGGACTTCAGCTTGTAGGTGTAGGACAGGCCGTCCGGCGCCTCGGTATAGGATTCGGCCATCTGCGGCACGATCTGGCCTTCGGGATCGACCTCGTAGAGCGTCCCGAAGATGTGCTTGGCGATGTTGGAGTTGTCGCGCGAGGAGATCGCCGCCGGGTCGAAGGTCGAGGCGTCGGCCGAGATGCCGACGATGATCGTGTCTTCGGGGGGCGCGGCTCTGGCGCCCGGCGGCGCAACCAGGGCGCCTGCAGCGAGCGCTGCCAGGAGGAGACGGCGGGAGGTCATGATCGGCGTCCTTTCTCAAGCTGTCGGGTTGGCATGGGGCATGCGGTCGGCCACCGGCGGGAGGAGCCGGGGATCGTCCATCGGGATCGCCTGTCCGCTCCGCGAGGACAGGATGCAGGCTTCCACCATGCGCAGCGAGCGCAGGTGGTCGGCGCCCGAACAGGGCAGCGCGGTCTCGCCGGCGAGCGCGCGGCGAAAGGCGATGAGAAGGGCCGCCGCGTCGTCGATCCACTGCCGGTAGGGGGGCAGGGGAACCGCGGTTTCGCGCTCGTCGTCGCGCCGCGCGAAGCTGAGCTCGCCGAACTGGTCGCGCTGGAGCACGACGCCCCGCTCGCATTCGTGGCGCCACTCGAAGGCGGGGCGGCGCCAGTTCGCGGCCCAGGTGCCCTGGTAGTTCACCTCGATCCCGTTCCCGAAGGTGACCAGCGCCGAGACGTTGGCGTCGTCGCGGTACATCGACCAGGGCGGGTTGAAGGTGCGGGCATAGATGCGCACCGGCTCCGCGCCGTAAACGTGGCGCAGAAGGTCGAGATGGTGGATCGACTGCTCCCACAGCATGGGCTGCGCCATCTCGAGCGGGTACTTGTTGAGATGGGCCTGGTGGCCGTCGCGCCAGCGCTCGTAGGTGAAGCGCGAGAAGGCCGGCCGGCCCACCTCGGACGCGAAGAGCCGACGCGTGGCTTCCGTCACCGCGAGAAAGCGGAAGTTCAGCCCGACCATCAGCGGCACGCCCGCCGCCTCGGCCGTCGCCACGTGCCGCGCGGCCTCCGCCAGCGTGTCGGCGAGCGGCTTCTCGGCCAGGATCGCAAGACCGGCGCGGCAGGCGGCCTCGATCTGCGCCGCGCGTCCGCCGGGCGGGGTCGCGAGCAGCACCGCGTCGGCCTCGATACCGGCGATCTCGTCCAGCGAGGCGAGAAGCGCAGCACCCGGGCAGCGGGCACCCGCCGCCTCCCGCCGCTCGGCAACCGGGTCCATCAGGGCGACGACGCACGCCTCAGGGTCGGCCTCGATGACGTCGAGCCAGTAGCGCGAGCGCGCGCCGAGGCCGACGAGGACGATGCGAAGGACCCCTCCGGTCATGCGGCGGCCTTTCGCGGGAGAAGCGAGACAAGGCCCGTCTCGATCGGCGTCCAGGCAAAGTCCGCGAGTTCGCCGCGCCGCGAGACCATGGGTCGGCGCGGAGGAGCAAGTGGCGCCTCCGCGATCCGGGCGCCCAGTCCGTGATGGCGGGCGATGCGTCCGGCGAGCGCGGCATCGTCCATCGCCTCGCCCGAGGTAAGGTGCAGGAGGCCCGTCGTCTCGGCGCGGAGAAGCTGGTCTATCGCGGGCGCAAGGTCCGGCGCGAACGTCCAGTCGCGCCGCGACAGCGCGTTCTCGACCAAGGGGGAGCGACCGGCGGACGCCTCCGCGATCCACGTCGTCACCGGCGACAGCCGCGCGCGGCTCTCGCGCGGCGCCTCGTGGGGACCGAAGACGGGGCCGAGCCGCAGCGTCAGTCCCATCACGCCGGCGGGCAGCAGCGTCTCCATCGCCAGCTCGCCCATGCGCTTGGCGACGCCGTAGGGATGGGCGGCATCCGGCGTCGCGCTCTCGTCGAGCGGCCGGCTTGGCTCGCCTCCCGCCTCGAAGACGCCGGACGACGACAGAAACAGGAGACGCCGCGCTCCACCGCGCGATGCGAACTCGACCGCCGACAGGAGCGGCTCGAGGTTGAGCCGAACGAAGGCCGCGACGGACAGGCCGAGCGCCTCAGGGGGCGTCGTCAGGGCGGCGGCGTGAATGAGCGCGTCGAAGCCGTGGCCGGCGCCCTCCATCGCGGCGGCCGAGACCTCGCCCACCACGAGCCGCGCGGCGCCGAGGCGGCGACGCGTCGCGGCGTCGAAGGCGCGATCGAGCGCGGTCACGCGCCAGCCGAGCGCGGCGAGACCTTCCGCCAGATGCGCGCCGACGAAGCCGCCCGCGCCGGTGAGGAGCAGCGTGCCGCTCATGCGAAGGCGGGCTCCGGTTCGATGCGGATCGGTGGAACGGGTAGGAACACGTCGTCGTCGGCGCGTCCGCGCCACATCAGGACGGCGAAGCTCGCCGCGCGACCGAGGGCGCGGGCACCGGCATGCCAGACGCCGCGTCCGTAGACGACGCCGACGCCGCTTGGCGCGACGAAGGAGCGAACGGCGGACAGGTCCGGCTTGCCGCTCGGGGTCGAGGGCGCCACCACGACGAGGAAGCGCCCCGCATCCAGCGGCACGAAGCCTTGAGCCGCGTGCGGGTGGCGCTCCAGAACCGCGATCTCGTGCGGCAGCGCGACCGGGGCGACGAGGTTGGTATGGAAGACGGGGGCGAGGTCCTGCTCCGATGGCTCGGGATGCAGAAGCGCGTCGAAGCGGCAACGCTCGCCCACCGTGCCGGGCGGCGCGATCAGGGCGCCGAAGGGCCGGAAGGCCTCCGCCGTCAGCGGCGCACAGGCGACGGCGCGCGTCACGACGCGGCCCTTTCCGCTGTTCGCACAGGCGGCACGGCGGCGCGCCAGTGGGCGGCGATCTCGCCGCGCCGGGCGACCCAGGCGCCTTGCGAGCGCGCCACATGGTCGAGAAACAGCGTCAGGCCCGAGGCGCGGCCGGGATGGCCGACGACACGCGGGTGGAGGCCCACCGACATCATGCGCGGCGCCTCGCGGCTGTCGGCCAGCAGCGTGTCGAAGCTCTCGATCAGGAACTCGCCGTAGTCGCGCCCCGTCACCCAGCCGCCTTGCAGGAACTTCGCGTCGTTGGTGACAAGCGAGTAGGGCACGACGAGGTGGGGCTGGCCGGACACCTCGGTCCAGTAGGGGATCTCGTCGTTGTAGGCGTCGGAATCGTAACGGAAGCCGCCGTGCTCGACGAGGAGGCGGCGCGTGCGGGGCGAGCGGCTGTAGCGGCAGTACCAGCCTTCCGGCGGTCGGCCGGTCGTGCGCGCGACGCTCTCGAAGGCCTCGGCGATGTCGCGGCGCTCGGCCGCCTCGTCGATGAGATAGTGCTCGATCCACCGCCGCCCGTGGCAGACGACGTCCCAGCCGCTCTCGCGCACCGCCGCCGCCACCTGCGGGTTGCGCTCCAGCGCGAGCGCCGCGGCGAAGACCGTGAGCGGCAGGTCGCGCTCGCGGAACATGCGGTGGAGGCGCCAGAAGCCGACGCGGCTGCCGTATTCGTACATGCTCTCGGAGGCGAGATCGCGCTCGCCCACCGGCACGCGCGGCTGCGCGATCTCGATCAGCGCCGTTTCGGAGCGACCGTCGCCGTCGTCGAGCGAATATTCCGCGCCCTCCTCGTAGTTGAGCACGAAGTTGACGGCCAGGCCCGCCCCGCCCGGCCAACGTATGCTCGGCGGGCGGTCGGCATAGCCGACGAAGTCGCGCATCGAAGGTGCCGTGCCGCCCGCCCCGTCCATCAGTCGCGCGTTCCCTCGACCTTGCAGTAGAAGCAGCACCAGTCGCCCGTGTTGACGTTGGGCAAGGCGCGCAGGCCGAAGATCAGCCCGTCGGCGGGGGCCACGAGCTTGCCCATCTCGTCGCCGAAGACGTTGCGGATCGTGGCGATCGGATCGCCCTTCTTCATCAGCGTCAGGAACTTCGCGCCGGGCTCGGGGATGAAGATGCCGGACGCGGGAGCGAGCAGTGCCTCCTGCTGGCCCTTGTAGCGGGGCGAGGGGTAGACGGCCTCGCCCGGATACATCTTGTAGTGCCTGAGGATGTTGAGGATTGAGTTGGCGAGCTCGCGTCCCACATGGGCGAAGGCCTCCGGGCCGGTGGCCGAGCGACCGCCCAGCTCCACGGTGATGCCGGTCTTGCCGATCGCCTTCATCTGCGCCATGGGCGAGCCCTTGGGCAGGAAGTTCGACATGATGTTGCCCCAGCCCTCGCCCATGGCGAGCGCCAGTTCCACCGAGGCCGGCGTCTCGTCCACGAAGATCGCCTTGGCGAGATAGGAGTGGGCGCCGCCCGAGTGGATCGAGATCTCGAAGTCGGCGACCTCGCTCATCCACTGCGAATGCGCCCAGGCGACGCGCTCCGACAGGTATCCGTCGGCGCGGCCGGGATAGATGCGGTTCATGTCGAAGGAGAAGGTGTCGCCCGGGTTGCCGCGGTTGGCGGCCTCGAAGGCGAGAACGTTGAGCACCGGCACCATGACCAGCGTGCCAGCCAGCAGCTGCGGGTCCACCTCGCGAAGCGCGATCTGGCAGGCAAGCGGGCCCTCCGGCTCGTCGCCATGGATCGCGCCATCGACCCAGAAGACGGGGCCGGGCTTCACGCCGTTGACGACGACGAGCGGGATCTCGACCTTGGTGCCGCCAGCGAGCTCGGTGACGGGGATCACGCCGCGCACCACCTCGCCGGGCGCGGCGCTGGCCGTGCCGACCGTGACGGTGCGGGCCTGCGCGGGAGCGTCAGATGCCTTTGTAAGCATTGTACTTCTCGAGCTCTTCGGGGGTGTAGACCTGCATGAACTCGATCTCGACGCCGCCGGCGTCGTTGTCGAGAAAGGCGACGTAGCCCTCGGGATGGGGATGCGAGCCCTTCACGCCGCACGCCTTGCACAGGCGAAGGCTGGCCCCTTGCGCCTGCGCATGGTCGAGGGCCGCGTCGATGGAATCGACCTCGTAGCAGATGTGATGGAGCCCTTCCGCGCCGCGCTCCTCGATCCACTGGTCGAAGCGGCCGCCCTTCTCGAGCGACTGGCAGAGCTGGTACTCGATGCCCCCCAGGTTGAAGAGCGCGACGCGGTTCTTGGACTTCGGGTAGTCCGTGAGCACCGTGTCGGCAGGCACGTGGAGGAACTGCGCGTAGGCCTTCAGGGCCTCGGCCGCGTCGCGCACGGCAAACGCCATGTGCTTGATCGACCGGACGTTGGGATTGTCGGACTTCACGTTCAGGGACCCTCTTCAGGCGGCCGGAGCTCGGGTTTCGGATCGGATCGCGGCGATCACGCCACGCATGCGCGCGACCGCCTCTCGGATGCGGGGCACGGGCTGGGTCAGCGACATGCGCACGAAGTCGTCGGTGTGGTCGCCGTAGATCTGGCCGGGAAAGACCAGGACGCGGCCCTCGCGCAGCAGCCGCTCGCAGAAGGTCGTGGCGGGCAGGCCCGTCACCGACACGTCGGCATAGACGTAGAAGCCGCCCTGCGGTTCGGCATAGGGGATGCCGAGCGAGCGCAGACCCTCGCACAGCGCCTGGCGCCGCTCGTCATAGGTGCGGCGCATGTCCTCGACGCAGTCCTGCGGGCCGGTGAGGGCGGCAAGCGCGGCGTGCTGCGAGACCGAGGCGGTGGAGATCGCGAAGGCGTGGTTGATCTCGCTCATGGCCGGCACGAGCGCACGGGGCGCTGCGAAGTAGCCGATGCGCCAGCCCGTCATGGCATAGGCCTTCGAGAAGCCCGACAGCGTGATCGTGCGCTCCGCCATGCCGGGCAGCGCCGCCACCGGCTGGACGCGCTGGTTGCCGAAGGTGAGGCGGGCGTAGATTTCGTCGGAGACGACGATGAGGTCGTGCTCGATCGCGAGTTCCGCGATGCGGGCCACCTCGTCCGGCGGCGTCACGGTGCCGGTCGGGTTGTTGGGGTTGATGAGGACGAGGATCTTGGAGCGCGGCGTCAGATGGGCGCGCACCATCTCGGCCGTCAGCGTGAAGTTCGTCTCCATGGTCATGGGTACGGAGACGACGGTGGCATCGGCCAGTTCGGCCGCCTGGGAGTAGGGATTGTAGCCGGGGCAGGGCACGACGATCTCGTCGCCGGGATCGAGCAGCGCCAGGGCGATCACGAACATGGCGTGCTGGCCGCCCGGCGTCACCACGATCTGATCGGCGCCGTAGTCCGCCCCGCCGCGTCGGCGGATGTCGTCGGCGATCGCCTCGCGTAAGGGTGGCAGGCCGAGCGGGTGGCCATAATGCGTCTCGCCGCGCCCGAGCGCCTCCTGGCCCGCCTTCACGATATGGGCGGGCGTGTCGAGGTCGGGGTCGCCCCGGCCGAGCCGGATCACGTCGGGCAGCGTGGCCGCAATGTCGGCCATGCGCGTGACGAGATGGGCGTCCTTCAGCTTGACGCGGCGGGCGAGGCGGTCGGCAAGGCTCACGCGGCGTCTCCCAGGGCATAGAGTTCGCGATACTTGGCGGAAAGGTGCCGCAGGTACGGCTCGGGATCGAGCGCCCGGCCGGTCGCGCGGCGCAGGAGCTCGTCGCGCCCGTAGCGCCGCCCGTGCCGGTGGACGTGCTCGCCCATGAAGCGGCGCAGCGGCTCGTAGTCGGCGCGCTCGAGACCCGCCGCGACCTCGCCGTCCGCTTGCGCCGCCTCGAAGAGCTGGCCGGCCATGACGTTGCCGATCGTGTAGTTGCAGAACGTGCCGATCTGGCCCGACGACCAGTGGACGTCCTGGAGGCAGCCGAGCCGGTCGCTCGGCACGTCGAGCCCGAGATCGCGCTTCACGGCCGCGTTCCAGGCTTCGGGCAGATCACGAGGCTTCAGCGAGCCGTCGATCAGCGCGGCCTCGATCTCGGTGCGCAGCATGATGTGGAGGTCGTAGGTCAGCTCGTCCGCCTCGACCCGGATGAGACCCGGTCGGCAGCGGTTCACCGCGCGGTAGAACTCCTCCGCCGACACGTCGCCGAGCTGCTCTGGATAGGTCGCCTGGGCCTGCGGGAAGTGGCGCTGCCAGAAGGGGCGCGAGCGCCCGACATGGTTCTCCCACAGGCGCGACTGCGACTCGTGCGCCCCGAACGAGACGCCGCCGACCGCGTAGAGGCCGACGAGGTCGGTCGCGAGCGGCGTGCGCGTGTAGGCCTCGTCGACGCCCTGCTCGTAGAGGCCGTGGCCCGCCTCGTGCAACGCGCCGAAGAGACTGGCGGGCATGTAGTCGGGGTAGAAGCGCGTGGTGATGCGCACGTCGTTGCGCGTGAACGACACCTCGAACGGATGCACCGTCTCGTCGAGCCGGCCGCGCCCCAAGTCGTAGCCGACGCTTTCGGCAAGCTTGAGCGCGAAGGCGTGCTGCTTCTCCACCGGATAATGACGCTCCAGGAAGTCGAAGCGCGGCGGCTCGACGCGCGCGATCGCCGACACGAGCGGCACCAGCACCTCGCGCAACCGCGCATAGAGCGGCCGGAGCGTCGAGACCGTCTCGCCCGGCTCGAAGCGGTGCATCAGCGCGTCATAGGGGTGCTCGCTGTAGCCGATCGCCTCGGCCATGGCGCGGTTGATCTCGACCGTCTCCTCCAGGACCGGGAGGAAGAGCTGGAAGTCGGACCGGGCGCGCGCCTCCGCCCAGATGCGCTGACCGATGGTCCCAAGCTCCGCCCGGCGGCGCTGAAGGTCGGCGGGAATGGCGAGATGGTAGTCCACCGCCTCGCGCACCTGGGCGACGATCGTGCGCTCGACGCTGTCCTCGCCCGCACCCGCCGTCTCGCGCTCCGCCCCGTCCAGAAGCCGGCGCGTCTGGTCCGCGACCAGGAGGTCGCGGGCGAAGACCGCGAGCGTCGCGATCTGCTTGCCGCGCGTCTCGGTGCCGCCAGACGGCATCATCGTGCGGGCGTCCCACTTCAGGATGGACTCGGCGTTGAGCAGGTCGTTGACCTGTCCCATCGTGTCGAGCAGCTCGGCGTAACTCATGAAAGGCTCGGCTCTTTTCCGGCCCGGAAGGCCCCTTGCACGGGGCTTCCGGAGCCTTTTCGATCCCTTGCCAAGACCGCTTGACGACCTCGGCTGCGTGTGATCACTGTTTGAATGTATACATTCTGACGGTGATAGTGACGAGGGATCGGGGACGTTGTCAAGCGAGGGGATCTCAAGTTTTCCGAGCGGTGGTTCGGACGAAACGGCGGGGCGGGGCGTTGTCTCGAACCGCGACGCGCTGGTGGAGATGGCGGTCTGTGGCTTCGTCTCGCAGCCCTCGCTCAGGCCCGGCGGCTACGTCCATCATCCCGACGGACGGGGCGAGATGCTGCCCGGCATGTTCGGCATCGCCTTCAACGCCCGCGTCGGCTACCGTGCCTTCGGATGGGCCGGCGACCACGTCGAGCCCGGCGTCTCGATCGCGCATCCCGACGAGCGCGCCGACTTCGCGCTCCATTATCTCAGCTGCATCGGCAACGAGGCCGTGGTGACCTCGGGGCTGGCCAAGGGCGCCGTCGGCACGGTGACCGGCGAACACGCACGCCTTCTCGTGGATTTCGAGCCCGACGTCCTGGAGCGGCTGAACATCGGCGACGCGATCCAGATCCGCGCCCACGGCCGGGGCCTCGCCTTCCGCGATCTGCCGGGCATCGACGTGAAGAAGACGAGCCCGCGCCTTCTCGACGCGTTGGGGCTGGAGCGACGGGACGACGGGACGCTGGTCGTGCCGGTCGCCATGGAGCTGCCGATCCGCATCATGGGCTCGGGCGCCGAGCTCAACTCCGAATATGTCGACCAGGACCTCATGAGCGGCGACCGCGCGCTGATGGCGGAGCTCGGCGTCGACCGGATGCGGCTCGGCGACCTCATCGGCATCCGCCACGCCGACCATCGCTTCGGCCGCTCGTATCGCGAGGGCGCGGTCACGATCGCGCTCTGCATCCACGGCGACTCGGTGATGACGGGCCATGGCCCCGGCATCCTCACCCTGATGAGCGCGGTGGGCGGCGAGCTCGATTTTCGCATCGAGCCGGGCGCCAACATCGCCGCGCTCCTGGGCATCGGAGAACAGGCATGAGCGTGCGGACCAACGAGGCCGATCTCGTCTGCGTGTCGGCGGGCGGCCAGATCGTCCATCCGAGCTTTCCAGGCCTGCCGGCCGAGCCCTACCGGCTCTCGGCCGAGGGGCGGCCCTTCCTGCTGCCGACCTTCGGCGGCATCGTCTACAACGTGTCGGTGGGCGACCGCGCCTTCGGCTGGGCGGCGGACTGCATCCATCCCGGCGTCTCGATCCGGGGCGCGGACGACCTGAAGAACCGCGGTCTCAACGTGTTCGCCTGCGTCGGCAACGAGGCGGTCGTGATGACGGGGCGGGCGGCGGGAACGCGCGGCGTCGTCACCGCCAAGTCCGGCCGCTTCGCCGAGCAGCTGATCGTCCATTTTCCGCGCGAGAGCCGGCTCCTGATGGCTGTCGGCGACGCGATCGTGGTGCGGGCGCTCGGCACGGGCTTGAAGCTCGACGATCACCCGGAGATCCAGCTCAAGGGCCTGTCGCCGCGCCTCCTGTCGACGCTGCCGACGCGGGTCGGCAACGACGGGCGGCTGGAGATCGGCGTCACGGCGATCGTGCCGCCCCATCTGGTCGGCGCGGGCGCGGGTCTCACCTCGGAAGGGGGAAGCCTCCACATCCAGTCGAGCGACAAAGCGGAGCTGGAGCGCTTCGGCCTCAACGATCTGCGGCTCGGCGACGTCGTCGCGGTGGCCGACACCGACAGCCGCTACAACCACGGCTACCTGCGGGGCGCCATGGGCATCGGCGTGGTCGGGCAGGGCGACGGACCGCGCGCGGGCTACGGGCCGGGCCTCACGATCCTCCTCACCGCCCCCAATGAGCGGCTCGGCGCCTTCGAGGCCGCCGGCACCAACATCAGCACCCTTCTCGACCTGGAGCCCTGACCCGCCATGGCGATCACGATGACCACGGTCGAACGCGTGAGCCTCGAGCGCTTCATGGCAGAAGGGTTCGAGGCGCTCGGCCTGACGGCGGAGGACGCCGCCATCTTCGCGGGCGCGCTCGTCTTCTCCGAGCTGCGCTTCCATCCCGGCCACGGGCAGGGCGTCCGGCGCCTGCGCCGCTACCAGGAGCGCATCGGCCAGGGGCTGGTGAACCCGCGCGCGCCGCTCGACACCGTGAAGGACGCGCCCTCGCTCGCCCTTCTCGACGCCAACAACGGCCTCGGCACCGTGGCCGCCGCCAAGGCGATGCGGCTCGCAATCCGGAAGGCCAAGGCCAACGGCATCGGCACCGTGATCGTGCGCAACTCGACGCATTACGGCTCGTCGGCGGTCCACGCCTGCCAGGCGGAGGAAGCCGGCTGCATCGGCATCGCCATCACCAATGCCGGGCCCGAGATGGCGCCCTGGGGTGCGCGAGAGGGGGCGGTCGGCACCAATCCATGGGGCATCGCCGCCCCGACCGGCCTCGGCTTTCCGGTGGTCATGGACTTCGCGCTGACGACGGCGGGCAAGGGCATGATGCTCTGGCGCTCGCGCGAGGGACAGCGCATGCCACGCGACTGGGCGCTGACGCCCGACGGCCATGAGACCGACGACCCCGACGCCGCCATGAAGGGCGCGCTCCTCGCGATCGGCGAGTACAAGGGCTACGGCCTCGCCTTCATGACCGACGTCCTGACCGGCGTGATCGGGGGCGGCGGCTTCGGCCTCATGCCCTACAGCGACCAGGGCCGCCTCGACGTCTCGCACTCGCTCACCGCGATCGACATCGAATGGTTCATGCCGCTGCCCGAGTTTCGCGAGCGCATGGACCGCTTCGCCGACATGGTGAAGAGCCGTGCCACGCGTCCGGGCTTCACGGAAGTTCTCTTGCCGGGCGAGCAGGAGGCCCGGCGCGTCGAGCGAAAGTCGGGCGCCGGCGTTCCGCTCGACGACGAGGTGCTGGCCGATCTCAAGGCGCTTGGCCGCGAGCTCGGCGTCGGCTCCACACTGGAGGAGATCGGCCCCTATCGCGAGGAGCGGCTGTGAGTGCTGCGCTGGAGCCGCTCGGGGATGCGTTCCGGCGCGGCGTTCTCGATCGCCTGCGCGCACGCATCGCAGCCGAGCGGCTCGACGCCGCCCTGTTCCTGCGGCCCGGCAACGTGCGCTACCTGACGGGCTGGGACTTCCACGCCAACGAGCGGCCCATGGGCGTGCTCGTGCGGCTGGATACCGATCGCCGCGAACTCCTCGTGCCCGACCTCGAGCGCGAGAACGCGGCCCAAGCGGCGCTCTTCCGGGTCGAGACCTACGAGGAATATCCCGGCGAGGTGCCGGCCGAGCTCTGGATGTGCCGGCGCGCTGCGGGTCTGCGCCTCGCGGTGGACGCGCTGGATGCGAGCCTTCTGCGCGCCTGCGAGGGCGAGGTGCGGGAGCTGCGCCTCGTCGACCTCGCCGCGCCCCTTCGCGCTCGCAAGACGCCCGAGGAGCTGGCGCTGGTGCGCGAGGCCGCGCGCTTTGCCGACCTCTGCCTCGAACGCCTTCTGGCGCAGGCCGGCGCGATCGTCCGGGACGGCGGGACCGAACTCGACCTTCTCGCCGACTGCACGGGCCATGCGCGGCAAGCTCTGGAAGCATCGCACGGTGCGCGCTTTGCCGGGACGCGGCTCGCGATCACGGCCTCCGTCCATTCCGGCCCGCGCGCGGCGCTGCCGCACGGCGCCACCTCGCTGAAGCGCCCGGAGGCCGGCGAAACGCTGATCGCCGGGATCGGCGCCTGCCTCGGCGGCTACCATGCCGAGAGCGGCGCGACGCTGTTTCTGGGCGATCTCACGCCCGAGCAGGCGCGCGTCGCGCACGCCATGGAGCGAAGCGACCGAGCCGCGCAGGAGGCGCTGAAGCCCGGAACGCCGTGCCATGAGGTGAACCGCCGCGCCATGGAGCCCTTGCGCGAGGCGGGGCTCGGCGAGGCGATCCGCCATCGCATCGGCCATGCCATGGGCGTCGAGGGACACGAGGGTCCCTGGCTCGCGCCGGGCGATCCGACCCCGGTCGAGCCCGCCATGGTCTTCTCGTCGGAGCCCGGCGTCTACCGGCCGGGCCGCGACGGCTTCCGCACCATCAACACGCTGATCGCGAGCGAGGCGGGCACCGAGGTGCCGAGCCGCTTCCTCGCAGCCCATCCGATCGAGCGCCGCGTCGTCGCGCTCGCCTGACCTCTCATCCCGTACCATCCGAACCCGAAGGCCCCCTCCCATGCCCGAACCCGCCAGCTGGCACTACCAGACGATCATCAAGCCGATGTTCGAGCGCCACGCGCCCGACCGCATCCTCCTCGGACGCGTGATCCCCTGCCACGACGACACGGTGATCGAGGACGGCTTCGTGGAGATCCGGGGCGGACGCATCGCGCGGATCGGCGAGCGCTCGGGGCTCGGCGACACGGGCGGGCTCGAGCCCGAGGACACCGGCGGCCAGACGATCATGCCGGGCCTCGTGAACAGCCACGCCCACCTGTCCTGGGACGGCATCCACGAACTGTCCTTTCAGTCGATGCACGACGCACCGGAGATCCGCGCCTACAAGGCGGCCGGCAACATGATCAAGAGCTTGCGCGCGGGCGTCACGCTGGTGCGCGACCTCGGCGTCCACGACGCCAACCTTTTCACCAAGCAGGCGGTCGCGCAGGGCATCGTGCCCGGCCCCCGGCTCAAGGTGTCGGGCGCCAGCATCATCCAGACCGGCGGTCATACCTACTGGGTCTGCCGCGAGGCGTCGGGCGCCGACGAGATGCGCCGCGCCGTGCGCGAGCAGGTGCGCGGCGGCGCCGACCTCATCAAGATCATGGCCTGCCACGACACGCTGGAGTTCACCGACGAGGAGCTTCACGCGGTGATCGACGAGGCGCACCGCAACAAGCTGCCGATCACCGCCCACGCGACCTACGACGCATGTATCCGGCGCGTCGCCGAGTTCGGCATCGACTGCGTGGAGCACGGCGGCTCCATGTCGGACGAGACGATCCAGGTGCTTCTCGACCGCAAGCTGCCGATCGTCACCACCTTCTCGGCCCTCGTGCTGCAGGCCGACGAGGCGATCGCGCGGCGGTTCGCCATTCCCGAATGGAAGATCAATGAGCGCAAGAAGGCGGTCGCCGACCCCAAGCGCTTCGCCGGCCTCAAGGCGGCGGCCGAGGCGGGCGTTCCGATCGCCTTCGGCACGGATGCGGGAAGCCCCGCCGTCGAGCACGACCAGATCGCGCCCGAGCTCGACTTCATGGTGCGCGTCGGCGTCTGCCGCTCGCCGCTGGACGCGCTGCGCGCCATCACGCAGCGCGGGGCGCGCGTGTGCCGCATGGATCACGAGGTCGGCACGCTCGAGGCCGGCAAGGCCGCCGACCTCATCGTCGTGCCGGGCAAGCCCGACCAGGACCTCTTCGCCTTGCGAAACGTCGCGATGACCTTCATCGCCGGCCAGCGGATGCATTGAACGCCATGAGCACGCTCTTCGACCGCATCGCTCCCCGCATCCGCGAGGAGGACGAGTCCTTCCGCACCAAGATGCTCGCCATCGCGGCAACGCAGCCCGACGTCATCGCCATGGGCCGGGGCGACCCCGACTTCCATACCCCGCCCCATATCGCGGAGGCCGCGATCCGGGCGATTCGGGAGAACCAGCACCACTACACCGCGCCCACCGGGATGCCGGCGTTGCGCGCGGCGATCGCCGAGCATTTGGCCACGCTCTACGGGCTCCGCTACGGTGCCGACGAGATCGTGGTGACGGCGGGCGTCCAGGAGTCCATCACGCTTCTGATGCTCGGGCTCGTCTCACCGGGCGACGAGGTTCTCGTCACCTCGCCACGCTTCACGACCTACGACACCGCGGTGCGGCTGGCGGGCGGCGTGCCCGTGCCGGTGCCGACCGTTGAGGAGAACGACTTCGCGCTCGACCCCGCCGAGATCGAGCGGCGCATCACGCCGCGCACCCGCCTGTTCGTGCTGGTCTCGCCCAACAATCCGACCGGCGCGGTGACGCCGCCGGACGCCATCCGGCAGATCGCCGCCATCGCGCAGCGGCACGACCTCATCGTCGTCTCCGACGAGATCTACGCTGAGATCATCTACGAGGGGAACGAGCACCTCTCGATCGCGACGCTGCCCGGAATGCGGGAGCGCACGGTCACGCTGAACGGCTTCTCGAAGACCTATGCCATGACGGGCTGGCGCGTCGGCTACCTTGCCGCGCCCGCCGACTTCGTCGCGAAGATGACCGAGCCGCGCCACACGCTCTCGATCAACGCCTGCACGATCTCGCAGCACGCCGCACTCGCGGCCCTTCAAGGTCCGTCCGAGCCGATCAAGGCGATGATCGCGGCCTATGCCGAGCGGCGCGCGGCGCTGACCGAGGCGTTCCGGCGCATGGGCCTCTCGTTCGGCCATCCCGGCGGTGCCTTCTACCTCTACACCAACGTCTCCTCGACGGGCCTGTCCGCCCCCGTCTTCTGCGAGCGCCTGCTGCGCGAGACGGGGGTGCTCCTGTTTCCGGGCGCGCTCTTCGGCGACGAGAGCGACCGCTACGTCCGCGTCTCGTTTCTCCAGCCGATCGAGCGCATCCGCGAGGCGATCGCGCGTATGGTAGACTTCATTCAGAGCCTGAAGGCGCAGGCCGCATGAGCGCGCTGCGTCCCGATCCGGCCGAGAAGTTCGTCGGCATCCAGGTCAGCCCCATCTCGTTCCTCGACGAGGGCGTGGATGCGGTGCTCGACACGCTGCAGACCCGCGTCGGCGTCAACGTCCTGATGCTGGGCACCGTATCGTGGCTCGGCCTCAAGACCGGCCGCTCGATCAGCCACGCGCTGGACGGCTGGCCCGACCATGGCGTGCCCGAGCCCTACGCACTGCGGGGCGGGGCCTACTTCCAGCCCGATCCCGCCTATTATCGCGACACGTTCATGGCGGACTACCGCACGCGCGATCCCGAGTTCGAGGGACGCGACATCCTCGCCATGGTGCTGCCCGAGGCGCACCGGCGCGGCATGAAGGTCTTCGTCGAGCTGATGGAGCCCTTCTTCAAGTATTCCGGCCACGGCTCGGCGGGCACGGTCGACATTCCCAACCTGCCGCAGGCGATGGAGGTCGACCTCTTCGGCCGTCTCGGGGCCGAGCCCTCCACCAGCCATCCCGGCTACCGCAACTGGATCCTCTCCATGGTGGAGGACCAGGTGCGCCGCTACCCGATCGACGGCCTGATGTGGTGCAACGAGCGCAACTCGCCGCTCGACACGCTGATCCAGGGCGGGGCACCGGGCGACTTCTCCACCCACTCGCGGCGCGAAGCGGCGGAGCGCGGCGTCGACGCGGAACGCTGCCGCGAGGCGCTCCTGCGCCTCTACGACTTCTGCCAGGAGGCGGCGGCCGGCAAGAGCTTTGCCGACGGCACCTTCGTCACCTTCCTGCGCACGCTCCTCGCCCATCCCGAAGCCCTGATCTGGGAGCGCTTCTGGCTGGAGCGCAACAAGGACCTCGACCGCGAACTCTACGGCCTCGTGAAGTGGTGCCGTCCGACCCTGCCGTTCGGGCTCAACGTCTGGAACCGCAACCACTTCAACATCTTCCGCAAGGCGCAGTGGCCTTGGGCCGAGCAGACGCTCTACGCCGACTGGGTGAAGCCCATCACCTACCAGCACCAGGCCGGCGAGGTCTTTGCCAAGGAGCTCGGCTTCTTCCGCAAGACGATCCTGCGCGACTTCGAACCGGGCGAGGCGACCGCCGTTCTGTACCGCCTGCTGGGACTGCAGGAGGCTCCGTTCGAGCGGTTGATCGAGACCGGCATGGACCCCGACACCTACGTCTTCGGGCAGTGCGCCGATGCGCTGCGCGGGGTGGAGGGGCGGGCCAAGGTCTATATGGGGCTCGGCGTCGACGCGCCGCGCACGCGGGCGGAAACCGCCCAGTGCACGCCCGACATCGCCTACCGCTCGGTGCTCGCGACCTATCGCGCGGGCGGCCACGGCGTGGTGCTGGCGCCCAACTTCGCCTCGATGCACCTCACCCATCTCGACGGCGTCGCCGCCGCCCTGCGCGAGCTCGGCCTCCATTGAGCGGGCCGTTCGACATGCTCGTGCGCGGCGGCGAGGTCGTGGACGAGGCGGGCGTGCGGCCCGCCGACGTCGCGATCCGGGACGGGCGCATCGCCGCGCTCCTCCCGCCGGGCGAGGCGGCGGAGGCTCGCGAGACCCTCGATGCCGCCGGCCTCCACGTCCTGCCGGGCGCGATCGACATCCACGTCCACGTGCGCGCGCCGGCCTTTCCCGAGCGCGGCACGGTGGAGAGCGAGACGGCGGCCGCGGTCGCGGGCGGCATCACCGCGCTGTTCGAGATGCCGATCACGCAGCCCTGCTGCAACTCCGGCGAGCGGGTGCGGGCGCGCGTCGAGCACTTCCGGGGACGCTCGCTCGCCCATTTCGCGATGATCGCCGCGCCCGGCCGCCTCGACGACGCAAGCATCGAGGCGATCCGGGAGGCCGGCGCGATCGCCTTCAAGATCTTCACCACCGCCATGCCGGCGGGCCGCGAGACCGAGTTCTCAGGCCTGGCCCGACCGGACGAGGGCGAGGAGTTCGAGGCGCTGCGGGCCTGCGCGCGCACCGGGCTGCCGGTGATCGTCCATGCCGAGAGCGCGCAGCTTCTGGATCACTTCGCGGCGGCCACGCAGGGGCTGGATCCGCGAGGCGCCGCAACCCACGAGCGCATGCGTCCCACGCTGTGCGAGAGCGTCGCCGTTGCCCGGCTGCTCGCCATGAACATGGAGGCGGGCGCAAAGCTCCACATCGCCCACGTGACGTCGGCCGCGACGGTGCGGGTCCTGCGCGCCTTTCGCGGGACCTCGGACTTCACCGCCGAGACCTGCCCGCACTACCTCCTGTTCACCGGCGACGAGGACGTCGCGCGGGCCGGCGTCTTCGGCCGCGTCAACCCGCCGATCCGCGCCGCCGCGGACCGCGCGGCGCTGTGGGAGGCGGTGAGGGACGGGACGATCGGCTTCGTCACCACCGATCACGCCGCCTTCAGCCTCGCCGACAAGGAACGGGCGAACGGCGATTTCACCAGCGCCCCGCCGGGCACGCCGGGCCTGGAAATCCTCGTGCCGACGCTGCTCGACGCCGTGGCCGTGGGGCAGCTCTCGCTTCCCGACCTCGCCCGGCTCTTGAGTGCCGAGCCGGCCCGGCGCTTCGCCTTGCCCACGAAGGGCCGCGTCGAGCCGGGCTTCGACGCCGACCTGACGCTGGTGGACCTTGCGGGCGAGACGCGCTTCCCGCTCGGCGCGATGCGAACCAAGGCGCGCGACGTCGCGCACCTCTACGCCGATCGCCGCTTTCGGGGCCGGGTCGCGGCGACCGTTCTCGGCGGGCGGCCGGTCTATGCCGCCGGCGAGCTATGCGCCGCTCCCGCGAGCGGCCAGTATCTGACGCCAGATCATCAGGGAGCCTTCCGTTGAGCCGATCCGACGCCGCCCTTGCGCCACCGCTTCTCGAGGTCGACGACCTCCAGACCAGCTTCTCGATCGGGGAGGGGCGCGAGGTCCGCGCCGTGGACGGGGTCGGCTTCTCGCTTCGCGCCGGCGAGACGGTCGCGATCGTCGGCGAGTCGGGCTCCGGCAAGTCGGTGACGAGTCTTTCCATCATGCGCCTCCTGCCCAAGAAGGTCGGCTGGATCTCGCGCGGCAGCATCCGCCTGCGCGGGCGCGACCTCGTGAACCTGTCCGACCGCGAGATGCGGGGCGTGCGCGGCAACGACATCGGCATGATCTTCCAGGAGCCGATGACCTCGCTGAACCCGGTCCACACGGTCGGCGAGCAGATCGCGGAGGTCGTGCGCGAGCACCAGCGCCTGCCGCGCGCGGCGGCCCGCGCCCGTGCCGTCGACATGCTGCGCCTCGTCGGCATCCCCGAGCCCGAGCGCCGGGCGAACAGCTTTCCTCACGAGATGTCGGGCGGCATGCGACAGCGCGCCATGATCGCGATGGCGCTCGCCTGCGAGCCGAGCGTCCTGATCGCCGACGAGCCGACCACGGCCCTCGACGTGACGATCCAGGCGCAGATCCTCGACCTCATGCGCAGCCTGCAGGAGCGGCTCGGCATGGCGATCGTCTTCATCACGCACGATCTCGGCGTCGTCGCCGAGATGGCCGACCGCGTGGTGGTGATGTATGCGGGCCAGGTGGTCGAGACCGGCTCGGTGCGCGAGATCTTCTCGCGGCCCCTGATGCCCTACACGGCCGGCCTGATGCGCGCGATCCCGCGCCTCGGCGCGTCGACGGAGCGCTCCCGCCTCCAGACGATTCCGGGCTACGTGCCGCCGCTGAGCCGCCTGCCGGCCGGCTGCCGCTTCCGCACGCGCTGCGCCCACGCCCTGGCCCGCTGCGCGGAAGGCGAGCCGCCGTTGGAGGCGGCTGGGGAGGGGCGCAGCGTTCGCTGCTTCCGCTGGCGCGAACTCGAGCTGGCGGAGGCCGCAGCATGAGCGCGCTGGCGAAGCCCGCGCCGCACGCGGCGCCCGATCCCCTTCTGGTGGTCGCGGGCCTGCGCAAGTACTTCCCGATCCGCGGCGGCGTCCTCAACCGGGTGCAGCGCCACGTCCATGCGGTGGAGGACGTGTCTTTCACGGTGAACCGGGGCGAGGTCGTCGGGCTCGTGGGCGAGTCGGGCTCCGGCAAGACTACGGTCGGGCGCACGATCCTGCGCCTGGAAACGCCGACCGCCGGCTCGGTGAGCTTTGCGGGCACCGATCTCGGCTTTCTCGGCCGGCCGCAGATGCGCGCCATGCGCAAGCGCATGCAGATCGTGTTCCAGGATCCCTATGCCAGCCTCAACCCGCGAGAGAAGATCCGCACGGTGCTGGCCCACGCGCTCTCGGTTCACGACATCGTGCCGGCGCGCGAGCGCGAGGGGCGCGTCGTCCAGCTCCTGGAACAGGTCGGTCTATCCGCCGACTATCTCGACCGCTTCCCGCACGAGTTCTCCGGCGGCCAGCGCCAGCGCATCGGCATCGCGCGCGCGCTCGCCGTCGAGCCCGACTTCATCGTCGCCGACGAGCCGGTCTCGGCGCTCGACGTGTCGATCCAGGGGCAGGTCATCAACCTCCTGCAGGACCTCAAGGACGCGCTCGGCCTTACCATGCTCTTCATCGCCCACGATCTGGCCGTCGTGGAGCACATCTCGGACCGGGTGATCGTCATGTATCTCGGCCGCATCATGGAGGTCGCGCCGACGCGCACGCTCTATGCCGCGCCCAACCACCCCTACACGCAGGCGCTGCTCTCGGCCGTGCCCCAGCCGGACCCCGACCGCCGCCCGCAGCGCACGATCCTCACCGGCGACATACCGAGCCCGATCTCGCCCCCGTCGGGCTGCGTCTTCCGCACGCGCTGCCCGCAGGCGATCGCCGACTGCGCCAGCATCGTGCCGGAGCTGAGGCCCGTCTCGCCAGGCCAGTTCAGCGCCTGCATCCGCACCGCCCCCTGACCTCTGCCCCCGAGACCCATCATGACCGCCGAGCCCGATATCCGCTTCGACCGCTACTACAGCTACGAGGAGATGACCGAGCGTCTCCAGGCGCTGGCCGCCCGCTACCCCAAGCTGGCGACGCTGCGCTCGCTCGCGCGCTCGTTCGGGGGGCGCGAGGTCTGGGTCATGGAGATGACCAATCCCGACACCGGGCCCGCCCTGGACAAGCCCGGCTACTACATCGACGCCCAGATCCACGCCGAGGAGCACGCGACCAGCGCGACCGCGCTCTACGCCATCTGGCACCTACTCACGAACTACGGACGGGACGAGGAGGCCACGCGCCTTCTCGACACCCAGGTCTTCTACGTCCTGCCGCGCATCAACCCGGACGGCGCCGAGCTCTCGCTCCAGCCGCCCTACTACAACTGGTGCGGCAACGGCCGCTTCATGCCGGGCGCCGACCGCCATGCCGGGCTGATCCCGGAAGACATCGACGGCGACGGCTTCCTGGTCTGGATGCGCGTGCCCGATCCCAAGGGCGAGTGGAAGAAGAGCGCCCGCAATCCCGACATCATGGTGCAGCGCGCGCCCGGCGAGGAGGGCGGCGACTATTTCCGCCTCTACCCCGAAGGCACGATCCGCGACTTTGATGGCGCGAACGTCGCGATCGAGAAGCCGTTCGACGGCAACATGAACCGCAACTTCCCGACCAACTGGTCGCCGCAGGAATACGGCGCGGGCGAGCATCCGCTGTCGGAGCCCGAGGCGGCCGCCATGGCGCGCTTCATCCTGGATCATCCCAACATTTGCGGGATGTGCGCCTACCACACGCACGGGGGCATCATCATGCGCCCCTCGATGACCAAGCCCGACAGTGCGATGAGCGCGCGCGACATCACGCTCTACAAGGAGATCGGCCGCGTCGGCACCGAGCTAACCGGCTATCCCACGGTCTCGATCTACGAGGACTTCACGCCCGACAAGACCCAGGTCCGGCGCGGCGGGCTGATGGACTGGACCTACGAGGAGATGGGCATCATCTCGTTCGGCACCGAACTCTGGGACCTCGAGCGCGAGGCCGGCGTCGAGAAGGTCGGCTACTACAACCTCTACCCGCGCAACGAGGAGGTGCAGCAGAAGGTCTACGCTTATGTGCGCGAGCACATGGGCGAGAAGGCCTGGCGCGACTGGCGCCCGTTTCACCATCCACAGCTCGGGGCCATCGAGATCGGGGGCATGGTCAACATCTGGAGCTACCGCAACCCGCCGCCGGCGCTTCTGGAGGGCATCGCGCGGGCCAACGCCCTGTTCAACCTGCGCCACGCCGCCGCCGCCCCCCACGTGAAGATCGACACTCTGGAGGTCGAGCCGCTCGGCGCCGATCTCTTCAAGATACGCGCCGTGGTGGCGAACCACGGCTATCTGCCGACCAACCTGTCCGACGTCGCGATCGCGAACAAGGCGGCCAGGCCCGTCGAGGTGGCGCTGGAGGTGGAGGGCGGCGAGGTCGTGATGAACCCGGCCAAGGTCGAGCTCGGGCATCTGGCCGGGCGCAACGAGCGGCTCTACCCCTGGTCGCCCTGGGGCCAGCAGTGGAGCGCCGTCGCCAAGCCGATGGAATGGCTGGTGCGGGCCGAGGGGCCGGGCGCGGGCGTGCGCGTCGTCGCGCGCTCCCAGAAGGGGGGCGTCCATCGGCGCGAGGTGGCGCTCGGCTGAACAGCCGAGGCGTCCGCCCTCGATCTCGATGCCCGGATGGAGTGGGTATCAGTGCGCGACGTGCCGCCGGCGGCCGCGCTCGATCATCAGCATGTGGTCCTCAAGCGCGTTGCGGATCTCGTCCTCGTCGGTCGGCTTGCCGATGCGCCCGAGCATCCAGTCGCGAAACGCCTCGTGCTGCCGGACCACGGCGCGCAGATCCTTGTCGCGATAGCGCTCGAAGTTGAAGACGATCAGCACGTGACGCGCGATCGTGTCCCAAAGCGTGCCGACGATCGCATTGCGGGCGGCGTTGCGAAAGACGCGGTGAAAGTTGAGGTCGGCCTGCAGCGAGGCCCGCACGTCGCCGACGCGCGCGGCGCGCCGCATGTCGTCGATCGGTCCTCGAAGCGCCGACGGATCTTCCAGCCCCGCCGCCCAGTTGGCGAGCGCATCGCGAAGGAGAAGCGTCTCCACCTGGAGACGAGCCTCGAGGATCTGTTGCGTCACACGAGCGTCGAACGTCGCGACCTTGTAGCCGCGATGACTGCCCCCGGTGACGATGCCCTGCGCGTGAAGCACTTTCAGCGCCTCGCGGATCGGCACGCGGCTGACCCCGAGCCGCTCCGAGAACGACGTCTCGATGATCCGCTCGCCCGGCCGCAGGTTGTTGGTGGCGATCGCCTCGGCGATCGAGTCGGCGATGGAGTCGGCCAGCGCGAGACGCAGCGGCTGGCGCAGCGCGCCCGAGGGCGACAGGTCATCGTCCGACTCGCGGTCTGCCATGCCACCTCCTCCCGCGCCGGGGGGCGCGTCAAAACCTACCACGCAATGTTATAATGTATGCGAATGGCGCCCCTCAAGGCTCGAACAATGTCATTGCCCGGTTCTCGGCTGTCCGGAAGCGAACGAGACGGTCGGGCACGACATTTTGATCCGATGGCATACGGCGACGCGTCCGTCGGTTGCTGCGATCAGCCGGACGGAACGGTGGTCTGAGGGGATGGCGGACGAGGGGACTTGACCTTGCCGGCGCGGTCCTGTGCACCTCCGCGCGAAGGAAAGGCCGGTCCCGTCATCGGGATGAACGGCGATCGAGGGCAAAAGGGGCTGCGATGTTCGATCTTCTGGTTGCGGGCGCGACGCTGCCCGATGGCCGCACCGGCATGGACGTCGCGGTATCGGGCGGGCGCATCGCGGCGATCGCGCCCCGGATCGAGGGCGAGGCGGCTGAACGCGTCGAGGCGGCGGGGCGCCTCCTGTCGCCGCCCTTCGTCGATCCGCACTTCCACATGGACGCGACGCTCTCGCTCGGCCTGCCGCGCCTGAACCGCTCCGGCACGCTTCTGGAGGGCATCGCGCTCTGGGGTGAGCTGAAGCCGCTTCTCACCGTCGAGGCCATGGTGGAGCGGGGGCTGCGCTACTGCGATCTTGCGGTCTCGCAAGGGTTGCTCTCGATCCGCAGCCATGTCGACGTCAGCGATCCGACGCTCCGCACGGCCGAGGCGATGATCGAGCTGCGCGAGCGCGTGCGACCCTATCTCGACCTCCAGCTCGTCGCCTTTCCGCAGGACGGCTACTACCGCAGCCCCGGCGCGGTGGCGCTTCTGGCGCGCTCGCTCGACATGGGGCTCGACGTGGTGGGCGGCATCCCGCACTTCGAGCGCACCATGACTGAGGGCGCGGCGTCCGTGGAGGCGCTGTGCCGGATCGCCGCCGAGCGGGGCCTGCCGGTGGACCTCCATTGCGACGAGAGCGACGACCCGCTCTCGCGCCATGTGGAAACGCTTGCCGCCGAGACCGTGCGCCACGGACTGCAGGGGCGCGTGGTGGGCTCGCACCTCACCTCCATGCACTCCATGGACAACTACTACGCCTCGAAGCTCATCGCGCTGATCGGTGAGGCCGGGCTTCACGTCGTCGCCAACCCTTTGATCAACATCACGCTGCAGGGGCGCCACGACACCTACCCCAAGCGGCGCGGCATGACGCGCGTGCCCGAGCTCATGGCAGCGGGCGTCAATGTCGCCTTCGGGCACGACTGCGTCATGGACCCCTGGTACGCGCTCGGCTCCGGCGACATGCTGGAGGTCGCCCACATGGCCGTGCACGTCGCGCCGATGACCTCGCGCGAGGGGCTTCGCGCGGCCTTCGACGCGGTGACCGTGAACGGGGCGCGTGCGATCGGCCTTGCGGGCTACGGCCTCGCGGTCGGCGCGCCGGCGAGCTTCGTGCTGCTCCAGGCCGCCGACCCGATCGAGGCGATCCGCCTCAAGGCGCGCCGCCTTCTCGTTGTGCGCGATGGCAAGGTTCTGGCGCGCGCCGAGCCGCAGACGAGCCGGCTGTCGATCCCCGGCCGCGAGGGCGTCGTCGACCCGTCGAGCTACGTGCCGCACGCCGCCGGCTGATTGTTCCTGTTCATTTCTCCGGCAGCCTTGCCGATTGACAGGATTAAAGGCAATCCGTCACATGCCCTTCATCCGGGGGCGTGTGACGAGGGGCTGAGATGGCGATGACAACGGGATCGATCGGACGGCGCGGGTTTCTTCTGGGATCGGCGGGTGTCGGCCTGGCGCTCGCCATGCCTCGCGCCTTCGCGCAGGCGCCGCTGAAGGTTGCCGGCATCCACGCCTCGCCGGTCGAGAACGCCTGGAACTCCTGCCTTCACCAGGCGCTGCTGGCCGCCGCCAAAGATGGAAAGATCGAGTACGTCTTCTCGGAAGGCGTGCGGGGGCCCGACTACGGCCGTGCCATGCGCGAATACGCCGAAGGCGGCGCCAAGCTCATCGTCGGCGAGTCCTATGCCGTGGAGAGCGAGGCGCGCCAGGTGGCGGGCGAATACGCCGACACCGCGTTCCTGATGGGTTCGTCGGGCGAGCCGGCGGGCGAGAACTTCGGCACCTTCGGCACGTGGAATCACGAGGCGGCCTATCTCGCCGGCATGCTGGCCGGAAAGATGAGCCAGAGCGGCGTCTTCGGCTCGGTCGGCGCGATCCCGATTCCCGAGGTCAACATGTTGATCAACGGCTTCCAGGCGGGCGTCACGGCGGTGCGGCCCGACGCCAAGCATCTCGTCGGCTTTATCGGCACCTTCTTCGACCCGCCCAAGGCGCGCGAAGCCGGCCTCGCCCAGATCGATGCCGGCGCCGACATCCTGTTCGGCGAGCGCATCGGCACGGCGGACGCGGCCAAGGAGCGTGGTGTCAAGGCGGTCGGCTCGCTGATCGACTACACGCCGCGCTATCCCGGCACGGTCTTTGCCAACGCCATCTGGAACTTCCGTCCGATTCTCGACGCGGCGATCGCGGATGCGGCGGCCGGACAGCCGACCGGCAAGAACTACACGCCCTTCAGCCTGATGAAGACCGGCGGCAACGACATCCAGTTCGACACCGCGCAGGTGCCCACCGAAGCGGTCGGGCCGATGGAGGAGCGCCGCGCCGCGATCAAGGCGGGCACGTTCGAGGTGCCGATGAACATGAGCGAGCCGGGCTGACCGCCTGCCGCCCAGCCATGCCGTCTCCTGCGATGCCATTATCCGCCGACGAGTCCCTCGCCGGCGGCGACGCCACCGCGCTCGGGTCTGCCGTGCGCGAGGGACGAATCTCGGCCGTCGAGGCGATGGAGGCGGCGCTGGATGCTGCGGCGCGCCTGGCCGACTTCGGCGCGATCACCCTCCTTGACGAGGCGGCGGGACGTGCGGCGGCGCAGCGGCTCGACCGCCTGCGGGCCGAGGACCCCAGCGCCCTCGATGCCATGCCGTTCGCGGGCGTACCGTTTCTCGTAAAGGACCTCGGCAGCCCGTTTGCCGGCATCCCCGTCCATGCGGGATCGCGCGCGCTCGCCGCGCGCCTTGCGGCATCCGCCGAGGACAGCGACTTCGCCGCGCGGCTGCGGGGGACCGGCCTCGTACCCTTCGGCCGCACCACGGTGCCCGAGTTCGGCTTGTCGCTGAGCAGCGAACCGCAGGCCTTTCCGCCCGCGCGCAACCCGCTCGACCCGAGGCTCACGGCTGGCGGCTCGTCGGGCGGTGCGGCGGCAGCCGTCGCGCTCGGCATCGTGCCGATCGCCCATGCGACGGATGCGGGCGGCTCGATCCGCGTGCCGGCCGCCTGCTGCGGCCTCGTCGGCTTGAAGCCCTCGCGCGGCGCGACGCCGGAAGGGCCCGATTTCGCCAACCATCTGGCGGGCCTGGCCTCCGAGCTCGTCGTGGCGCGCTCCGTGCGCGATCTTCGCACCGCGTTGCAGGCCGCCGGCGGTCGGGCGTTGGGGCCCATGCCGGACGTGGCCTTTGCGGATGCCACGCCGCGGATGCGCATCGCACTCGTCCAGACGCCGGGCGTCGCGCCGGAGCGCGCGGCGGCCGTCGACGCGGCCGCACGGCATCTGCTCGCCGCCGGCCACGCGGTCGAGACGCTGGAGCCGACGACGCTCGACGAGGCGAGCCGAGAGGCCGGCACGGTCTTCGACCGCATCGTCTGCGCCTCGCTCGCCGGGCTTTTCGAGGCGCTCGCCATTCGGGAAGACGAGGTCGAGCCGCTTTCGGCCGCCGCCGCCGAGCGGGGACGCAGGATCGGCGGGGCGCAGGTGCTGCGCGCGATCGAGGCCGGAGCGCGCATCGCCCGCCGCATGGCGCTCCTGTTCGAGCGCTTCGACGCGCTTCTCCTGCCGATGCTGGCGAGCGCCCCGCCGCCGCTCGGCGCCTTTCCGACCGATGACGCCGACGTCGACGCGCAATGGCGCCGCATGACGCGCTTCGCGCCGGGCGCAGTGCTGGCCAACGTCGCCGGCCTGCCGGCCGCGACGGTGCCGTTCGGGACGGACGGAGACGGTCTGCCGCTGCCCGTGCAGATCATGGGCCCCAACGGCTCCGACCTTCGCCTTCTCGATCTGGCCGACGCCCTTGCGCGCGAGCGGCCCTTCGCGCACCGCTTCCCCTTGGCGAGCCTTCGATGACCGCGACTCCCGCCCTGCGCCTCGAAGGGATCACCAAGCGCTTCGGCGCGACGCTCGCCAACGAGGACGTCTCGATCGAGCTCGGCCGAGGTGAGGTGCTGGCGCTCTTGGGCGAGAACGGCGCCGGCAAGACGACGCTCATGAACATCTTGTTCGGCCATTACATGCCGGATGCGGGCCGCGTCCTGGTGGACGGGCAGGAACTGCCGCCCGGTCGCCCGCGCGCCGCGATCCGCGCCGGCGTTGGCATGGTGCATCAGCATTTCGCGCTGGCTCCCAATCTCACGGTTCTCGAAAACGTCGTGGCGGGCACCGAACCGCTTCTTGCCTGGCGCTCCGCGCGGCGCGCGGCGCGCCGCAAGCTTGCGGACTTGGCGGAGCGCTTCGGCCTTGCGGTCGATCCCGATGCGCGCGTCGCCGACCTCTCGGTGGGCGAGCGCCAGCGCGTCGAGATCCTCAAAGGGCTCTACAACGACGCGCGCGTCCTGATCCTCGACGAGCCGACCGCCGTCCTGACTCAGGGCGAGGGCGAGCGGCTCTTTGCAACGCTGCGCCGCATGGCGGCAGGGGGCCTGTCGCTGATCTTCATCTCGCACAAGCTCGGCGAGGTCCTTGGCGCGGCCGACCGCATCGTCGTGCTGCGGGCAGGCCGGGTCGTCGCCGAGCGGCGTGCGGCCGAGACCACCAAGGATGAGCTCGCCGAGCTCATGGTCGGACGCCGCGTCGCGCGGCCGAAGCGCGAGGGGGCGGACGTCGGCGCGGTGGTCGCCGAGGCGAGCGGCGTCGACCTGACGCTCGGCGGCGTGCGGCGTCTCACGGGCGTCTCCTTCGCCGTGCGCTCCGGCGAAACGCTCGGCATCATCGGCGTGTCCGGCAACGGGCAGGCGGCGCTCGCCCGTCTCCTGTCGGGGCTGGCCGCGCCCGACCGGGGAAGCTTGCGCATTCTCGCGCAGGACGCCGGACGGCTGGGTGCCCGCGCCCTGGTGGAGGCCCGCGTCGGCCGCATCCCGGAGGACCGCAACGCGGACGGGGCGGTGGGCGACCTGCCGATCTGGGAGAACGCGGTGTTGGAGCGCGTGCGCGAGCCGCGCTTCTCGCGCCTTGGCTTCGTGCGGCGGGGCGCCGCCCGGCGTTTCGCGGACGAACTGATCCGGCGCTTCGACCTGCGCGGCGGCACGCCCGACAGCCGCACGCGCCTCCTGTCGGGCGGCAACATGCAGAAGCTCATCTTCGGCCGGAATCTCGACCGGGTGCCGCGCCTCCTGGTCGCCGCCCAGCCGACGCGCGGCCTCGACGAGGGCGCGATCGCCGCCGTCCACGGCGAGATCCTGGAGGCCCGCCGACAGGGCGCGGCCGTGATCCTGATCTCCGAGGATCTCGACGAGGTGCTGGCGCTCTCCGATCGCGTGCAGGCGATCCACAAGGGACGCTTGGGACCCAGCGTCCCGGCCGACACGCTGGATGCGCGCGCCCTCGGCCTCATGATGGCCGGCGAGTGGGAGCGCGCGGCCTGATGCGCATCGAACGCCGCGAACACCGCCCCGTCCTCTTTCTCGTCCTCGCCCCGATCGGCGCGGTCGCCCTGGCGCTCGCCCTGTCCGGCCTGCTCCTGGCGCTGGCCGGCGCGCCGGTGCTCGACGCCTATCGACGTATCGCGCTCGGCGCCTTCGGCTCGCGCCTCGCCGCGACCGAGACACTGACGCGCGCCGCCCCGCTGATCCTGACCGGTTTGGCCGTCGCGGTGGCGTTTCGCGCGCGCATCTGGAACATCGGTGCGGAGGGGCAGCTCTATCTCGGCGCGATCGCGGTCGCCGCGCTTGGCTCGAGCGGCGGTCTTCTCGCCGGGCTCCCCGCGCCTGTCCTGATCCCCGCGCTGATGCTGGCGGGGGCGCTGGCCGGCGCCCTGCTCCTGATCGGCCCGCTGCTCCTGCGCCTACGCTTCGGCGTCGACGAGGTCGTCACCACGCTCCTCCTCAACTTCGTGGTGATCCTCTTCGTCTCCATGCTGATTGAGGGGCCCTTGCGCGATCCCATGGCCTTCGGCTGGCCGCAGTCGGTGCCGGTGGCCGCCGACGCCACCCTGCCGAAGATCCTCGCCCGCTCGCGGCTCCATCTCGGCCTCGTCGTCGCGCTCGGGGCGGCGATCCTCGTCCACGTCGTGATGAGCCGGACCGTGTTCGGACTGGAGGTCCGCGCCGCCGGCCTCAACCCCGGCGCCGCGCGCTTTGCGGGCGTTCCGCTCGTGCGCACGCTGCTTCTCGCCGCCCTTGTGTCGGGCGGGCTCGCGGGGCTGGCGGGCGCCGTCGAGGTGATGGGCGTGCGCGGCACCGTCACCACCGACCTGTCGCCCGGCTACGGCTACAGCGGCATCGTCGTCGCCATGCTCGCCAATCTCCAGCCGCTCGGCGCCGTCGTGGCCGCGCTGTTTGCGGCGGCGATGTTCGTCGGCGCCGACTCCATGAGCCGGGCGCTCGGCGTGCCGAGCTTCATCGCCGACGTCACCGTGTCCCTCTCGCTTCTCGCCATGCTCGTCGCCCTTCTTCTCGTCAACTTTCGGGTCCGCCTCCGGTGAGCGCTTCTCTCGACATCCTCGCCTCGGCCGGTCTCTGGGCCGCGGTGCTGCGCATCGCGACGCCGCTCGTCTTCGCGACGCTGGGCGCGCTCCTGTGCGAGAGGGCGGGCGTCCTCAACCTCGGCATCGAGGGCATCATGACCTTCGGGGCGATGGTGGGCTGGCTCGCGGTGTTCAACGGCGCGGACCTGTGGGTCGGCCTTCTCGCCGCAGCCCTGTCGGGCGCCCTCTTCGGGCTCCTGCATGCGTTGATGACCGTACCGCTCGGCCTGTCGCAGCACGTCACCGGCCTCGGCATCACCTTGTTCGCCTCCAGCCTCAGCTACTACGTCTTCCGCCTCGTCGTGCCGCTGCAGGCGACGCCGCCCACGATCGAGCCCTTCCAGCCGATCGCCGTGCCGGGCCTGTCGGACCTGCCGTTCGTAGGGCCCGCGCTCTTCTCGCAGACCGCGCCGACCTATCTGGCGCTGGTTTTCGCGCTCGTGCTGGCCTGGGTGCTCGCGCGCACCCCGCTCGGCCTGGCGATCCGCCTCACCGGCGAGAACCCGCACGCCGCCGAGGCGCAGGGGCTCGATCCCGTTGGGATTCGGATCGGCGCCGTGGTGGTGGGCAGCGCCTTGATGGCGATGGGCGGGGCCTTCCTCACCCTGTCGGCCTTCAACAGCTTCTTTCCGACCATGGTGCAGGGGCGCGGCTGGATCGCCATCGCGCTCGTTGTGTTCGCGGCCTGGCGGCCGGGTTGGGCGGTGCTGGGCGCGCTGCTCTTCGCCCTGTTCGACGCCTACCAGCTCCGTCTGCAGACCGTGATCGGCAAGGCCGTGCCCTATCAGGTCTTCCTGATGATGCCCTACCTCCTGTCGATCGCCGCACTCTGCATCACCGCGCGCCGCGCCCGTGTGCCCCAGGCGTTGATGCAGCCCTTCATTCGGGGCGAGCGCTAGCGGGTCCGCCTCACGCGGCGAGGCGCTCGCCGTTCGCCGCGTCGAAGAGGTGGACGCGCTCGACCTCCGGCGCGATCGCGATGCGCTCGCCGGGGCGAGCCGTGATGCGCTCGCGGAAGACGCAGGACACGGTGGCTTCGCCCAGCTTGGCCACGACCTGCGTCTCGGAGCCCGTCGGCTCCACCACCACGATCTCCGCCGGCAGCCCGTCGGCGGCGAGCCGGAAGTGCTCGGGCCGGATGCCGTAGCGCGCCTCGCGGTTGCCGAGCGCTGCAGCCTGTGGGGGAAGCGGGAGGCGAAGGCCGGGCGCGACGAACTCGGGTCCCTCGACCCGTCCCTCGACGACATTCATGGCCGGAGACCCGATGAAGCCGGCCACGAAGAGGTTGGCCGGGCGGTCGTAGAGGTCGAGCGGCGCGCCGACCTGCTCGATCCGCCCGTCGCGCATCACGACGATCTTGTCGGCCATGGTCATGGCCTCGATCTGGTCGTGCGTGACGTAGACCGTGGTGGTGCCGAGCGTCTGGTGCAGCGCCTTGATCTCGGTGCGCATCTGGACGCGAAGTTTCGCGTCGAGGTTCGACAGGGGCTCGTCGAACAGGAACACGGCCGGGTCGCGCACGATGGCCCGGCCCATGGCGACGCGCTGGCGCTGGCCGCCGGACAGCTGGCGGGGGTAGCGGTCGAGCAGCGTCTCGAGGCTGAGGATCTTGGCCGCGCGCTCGACCTTCTCGCGGATCTGCGCCTTCGTGAGTTTGGCCAGCATGAGCGAGAAGCCCATGTTCTCGGCCACCGTCATGTGCGGGTAGAGCGCGTAGTTCTGGAACACCATGGCGATGTCCCGGTCCTTCGGCGGCAGGTCGTTGACGACGCGCCCGCCGATCCGCATCTCGCCTCCGGTGATCTCCTCGAGCCCCGCCAGCATGCGCAGCAGCGTCGACTTCCCGCAGCCCGACGGGCCCACCAGGATCACGAACTCGCCGTCGTTGATATCGACCGACACGCCGTGGATCGTCGCCACCGCGCCGTAGGATTTGCGCACGTCCCGGATCGCGACGTCGGCCATGGTTGTTTCTCCTCCCGTTGGATTCCCGTGCCGGGCCGTCGATCGCGGCGGCCCGGGTCGATGAGGCGTCTCAGGCGGCCGCGGCGCGGCGTGCGCGGGCGATGCCGGCGGGCATGGCATCGCCATGCGCCTCGATCATCTCGTCCACCATCGAGCGGATGTCGCGGATCGACAGGACGCTCGCCGTGTTGCGATCGAGCACGGCCGCGCGGTGGACGCGCTCGGCATCGCCCTCAAGCGCTGCCTTGACGGTGAGGTCCTGCACGAAGACGTGCGGCGCGCAGTAGCCGGCCAGTTCCGGCGGCAGCTCGCCGACATGGACCGGACGCAGGCCGTTGCGGTCGACAAGGATCGGCACCTCGACGCAGGCATTCTCGGGCAGGTTGGTGATGAGGTTCGTGTTGCGCACGTTGCCATAGATCACGCGCGCCTCGCCGGTCACCATGGCGTGGATGATCAGCGAGCCGTACTCGACCGAGCGCTCGATCGGGAAGGGCTCGCCGGCGAGCAGCTTGCGCCGCGTCTCGGCGTAGCGGCGCAGGTTGCGCTCGGAGCGACGCACGTACTCGTCCACCGGCACGTCGTAGTGCTCGATCTCCCGGTCCGAGCGCAGGAAGTGGGGCGTGTATTCGGCGTTGTGCTCGGAGGATTCCGAGATGAACCGCCCGAAGACGCGCATCAGCTCGAAGCGCACCTTGTCCTTGGCCACGATCTCGGGATCGCGCGAGGCCTCCCACAGGCGGGGATAGGCGTCCTCGGCGCCGATGCGCAGCTTCATGAACCAGCACATGTGGTTCACGCCGGCGCAGTCGTAGGAGAGGCTGTCCACCGGCACGCCGAGATAGCCGGCGAGGTCGCGCGCGGTGTTTTGGATGTTGTGGCAGAGGCCGACGACCTTCTGCTCCGGATACGCCTCGTAGACGGCCTGCGTCAGGATGCTCATCGGGTTGGTGTAGTTGAGCAGCAGCGCATCCGGGCAAAGCTCGCGCATGTCGGCCACCAGCGCCGTCATGAAGGGGATGGTGCGCAGGCCGCGGAAGATGCCGCCGATGCCGAGCGTGTCGGCGATGGTCTGCTTCAGCCCGTACTTGCGGGGGATGTCGAAGTCGATCAGCGTCGCCTCGTGCATGCCGATCTGGACCATGTTGATCACGAAGTCGGCGCCTTCCAGCGCTGCGCGCCGGTCGGCATGCAGCTCGATCCGCGGGTTCGCCTTGAACTGCGCCGCGGTCCAGCGCGCCATCATGCCGGCCGTCTCGAGGCGCTCGGGGTCGATGTCGTGGAGCGAGATCGTGACCTCGCGCAGCTGATCGAAGTCGAGAATGTCGGTCAGGAGGTTCTTCACGAAGACGACGCTGCCGGCGCCGATCATGGTGACCTTGAACATGGCTGATTTCCTTCGGATGCGATGCGGAAAAAGGGGACGCGTTACTTCAGGCCGGTGCCGGCGATGCCCTGGATGAGCTGGCGCTGGAAGAAGGCGAAGATCACGAGCATGGGCACGAGCGAGAGGAGCGCGATCGACATGATGCTCGTCCAATCGACGTTGTACTGGCCCTTGAGAAGGTTCAGCCCGAGCTGCACCGTGTACATGTCCTGGTCGGTCAGAACGATCAGCGGCAGGACGAAGTCGTTCCAGCGCCACATGAAGGTGAAGATGATCAGGACCGCGATGATCGGCTTCGACAGCGGCAGCACGATGCGCCGGAAGATCTGGAACTCGCTCGCCCCGTCGAGGCGGGCCGCCTCCAGAAGCTCGTCGGGAATGCCCAGCATGAACTGGCGCACCATGAAGATGCCGAAGGCCTCGGCCGCGCGTGGCAGGATCACGCCCCAGTAGCTGTTCAGGAGGTTGATGTCGGCCAGAAGCAGGAAGAGCGGGACGATGATGACCTGGATCGGGATCATCAGCGCGCTGATCACCGCGATGAAGAGGAGGTCGCGGCCCGCGAAGCGGAACTTCGCAAAGGCGTAGCCGCACAGCAGGTTGAGACTTACCGTGATGGCGACCGCGACCACCGCGATCACGGTGGAGTTCCAGGCCCAGTGGAGGAAGGGCATGGCGTCGAGGGCGGCGCGGAAGTTGCTCCACACCCAGCCCGTGGGAAGAAGGCTGGTCTCGCCCGAGAAGATCTGGTCGGCCGGGCGGATCGCGGTCGCGAACATCCAGTAGACCGGGAAGAGCATGACCAGGGCGCCGGCCGCGAGCAGGAGCCAGAGGCCGAAGCGCTCGATGCGGCGCGTATGGGGACTTGCGTTCGAGACGATCATGGCGCGCTCCTCAGATGAACTGCTCGGTGCGGCGGTTCACGCGCCACTGGATCAGCGTGAACACGAGCACGAGGGCGAAGAGCACGACGCCCATGGCGCTGGCGTAACCCATCTCCGAGGTCACGAAGGCGGCTTGGTAGATGTACTGGACGAGCATCGTCGTGGAGAAACCCGGCCCGCCGCCCGTCATCACGAAGATCAGGTCGAAGACCTGGAAGGAGTGGATGACGTTGAGGATCAGGAGCAGAAACGTGGTCGGGCGCAGGAGCGGCCACGTGACGTAGCGAAACTGCTGCCAGCGCGTCGCCCCGTCGATGCGGGCGGCCTCGTAGTAGCTGGGCGAGATCGACTGGAGCGCGGCGAGATAGACCACCATGCAGAAGCCGATGCGCGTCCAGAGCGTCGTGATGATGATCGAGGGCAGGGCCCATTGCGTGGTGGAGAGCCAGGCGATGGGACGGATGCCGAGATGGCCGAGGATGGCGTTGATGACGCCGTAGTTGTCGTTGAACAGCCAGGCCGAGATCACCGCCGTCGCGACGCTCGAGATGACCACCGGAAGGAAGAAGGCGCTGCGCAGAAGCGTGCGGGCGAAGAGCTCGCGATTGAGCCCGATCGCCACGGCCAGGCCGATCGCCAGGCTCGTCGGCACGGTGGCGAGCGAGTAGAGCACCGTGTTGCCGAGCGCCTGCCAGAACTGCCGGTCGGTGAGCAGCCGCTCGTAGTTCTCGGTGCCGGTGTAGAGCGGCGTGTCGATCAGCGACCACTCGTGGAAGCTGATGAAGAAGGCGTAGAACAGGGGAAAGAAGATGAAGACGCTGAACAGGACGAGGTTCGGCGCGATGAAGACGTAAGGCGTCGCGCGCGTCTTGAAGCGCTGCCACCGGGCGCTCTGGCGCCCGGTGGAGCGGACCCCGGCCCGCTCCATGCCGATGCTGGTGACCTGCGTCATGGACGAGCCTCCGAGGGGTGTTGCGAGAGCGCGGCGCGTCAGGCGACGAGAACGCGGTCGACGTCGGCCGCGATGGTCTCGGCCGTCTCCTCGGGCGACTGGCCCGACGTGAAGGCGAGGTCGAGCTGGTCGGCGAAGCGCGGGTTGAAGCGGCCCCAGGTCGGCAGCGTCACGGTGCGCACGAGATGCTCGGGAATGGTCTTCGTCATGTCCACGAAGACGCGCATCTCGTCGGGCCGCAGCTTGTAGTCGATGCCCGCATCCACCAGCGAACGGCGCACCGGCAGGAACTGCGCCTCGTTCACGAAGTCGCGCATGTTCGCCTCGTCGGTCAGGAAGCGCAGGAAGGCGGCCGCGGCCGCCGGGTCCTTGGCGTCGCGCGAGACCGCGACGCAGGTGCCGCCGAGATCGTCGGCCATCGCCTTGTCGCGCGGAAGATACGTGACGCCCCACTTGAAGCGGCTCGCCTGCTGCTGGACGAAGGGGATCTGCCAGTTACCGTTCAGCATCATCGGGATGGTGCCGTTCACGAAGAGGTTCTGGATGCGCTCCGAGCTCTTCAGCGACGTCGAGGGCGGAACGAGGCCCTCCTGGAACCAGCTCTGCGTCCAGCGGATCGTCTCGACGCCGGCAGCCTCCTGGATCGCGGAGGCCGAGAGGTCGTCGTTCAGGAGCTGGCCGCCGTGCTGGTAGAGATAGACCAGCCAGCGGTGCACGGCGCCGTTCTGCCAGCTCATCGCGAAGGGATAGCTTCCCGCCTGCCGCTCCTTGAGGAGCTTGGCGTTCTCGATGAACTTCGCCCAAGTCCAGGCGTCCTCCATCGAGGTCGGGAGCGCGATGCCCGCCTGATCCAGCGCGTCGGCGTTGTAGTAGAGGGCGAACGTGTCGGTGTGGTGGGGCAGCGCGAAGGGCGCTCCATCCACCGAGACCGCGCTCCAGACGGCCGACGTGAAGGCATCGCCCGTGTTGGCGTCCAGATAGGGGCTGAGGTCGACGGCGGCCTTGCCGGTCGCATAGCGCCCGACCTGCTGGTAGGTCACGCGGAAGAGGTCGGGCGCCTGGCGCCCCGCGAGCCGCGTGTCGACCTGCTGGTAGAACTGGGCGAAGGGCATGACGTCGAGGCGGATCGTCGTGCCGGGGTTGGCCGCCTGATACTTGGCGATCACCGCGTTGTAGGCGGCGACCTCGGCGTCGCTGCCCCAGACCGCGAGCGTCATCTCGCGGCTCTGCGCAAGGGCCGGCCGGGCCAGGCCGCCCGTGGCGAACCCCGCGCCCAGCGCGAGGCCGGATTTCAGGATGGTGCGTCGATCGATCCGTTGGGTCATGGGCTTCCTCCCGAAGCGTTCAGATGAAGGGGCATGGCCCGCCGCTTCCCTCGGCGGGTCGTGCGTTGTTGCCTTAGGGCGCGGGGCGTTCGCGCGCCCCGCAGGAGCCGCGCACCTCGAGGCGCACGGGCAGTCGGTGGGTCTCGCCGACGTCCGCGCCGGTCTCGATCGCGCGGATCAGCGTCTCGGCGGCCAGGCGCCCGAGCGCGCCGCGCGGGCTGTCGACGGTGGTGAGGGGCGGCGCCGTGAAGGCGCCGATGGCGAGGCCGTCGAAGCCGACCACCGCGAAGTCCTCCGGCACGCGCTGGCCGCGCTCGCGCAGCCGCGCCAGGACGCCGACCGCAAGCTGGTCGTTGTACACGAAGGCGGCCGTCGCCGGCTCGCCGTCCGCCTCCAGCAGTCGGTCGAGACCTGCGGCCCCGCCCGCCATCGAGTTTTCGGTGACCACCACAAGCGCCGGATCGAAGAACAGGCCCGCCTCCGCCAGCGCGCGGCGGTAGCCGTCGATACGGCTGCGCCCGTCGGCCGCCGGCCGAAGCCGTTCCGTGATGTGACCGATGCGGCGGTGGCCGAGCCCCGCCAGGTGGTGCGTCGCGAGATACCCGCCCTCCGCGAGATCGACGCTGACGGAGCTGATCGCCGGGTCGGGGCTGCGCTCCTGCAGGACGGCGACCGCCAGACCGCGCGCCCGCAGGATCTGGAGCTCGGGCGAGGAACAGTTGTCGTGGCCCGCCACGATGATGCCGTCGCAGGCCGCGCCCTGCAGAAAGGTCGAGACCCGGAACTCCTCGCCCGCCCGGATCGGGATCACGGCAACGGCATATCCCGCCTCGCGGGCGGCTTCCTGCGCCGCGTTCACGACATCCGAGAAGTAGGGGTTGTCGATGGTCGGCAGAATCAGCGCGATCAGCTTGGTCCGGCGCTCGCGCAGCGACCGGGCGGCGTGGTTCGGCGTGTAGCCGAGCTGGCGCGCGGCTTCGAGAACCTTGTCGCGCGTTTCGGAGGCGATGCGGGCGACCCCGGCCTTGCCGTTCAGGACCTGCGAGACCGTCGTCTGCGACACGCCAGCCAGGCGAGCGACATCGGCGCTGGTGGGCGCTCGCTTCGTCTCGGACTGGGTTGTTAAGTCGGTCATGTCGCGCTGCAACATTGCTAAAACGTATTAGCAAGGTGTCTTATTCGATCGGCCTTTGTCAACGGGCGCACGAACACGTGAAGGTTTCCAGCTCGTCGGCCCGGCCGAGAGGGCCACACCAACCCGTGCTTCGTCGCCCGGCCGGAGCGGGGCATTCCCCGGCCGACCCTTAGGTTCGGGATCGGTCGGCGACGCCGGGTCCGGCGATGGGGGCCACAGCGCTCGGGTGCTCGGGAGACGGCGGAGAACGACGGCCGAACGCGCCGAGGAACCAGAAAAGGATGTCCTCAGCCACTTCGTCGCGGTCGCCAAGCCGAAGCGTCGCGCCGGATCCGCGGTCCGCCTTCGTCACAATGACGGCCAGCGTTTTCGTCCGGTGCGGGGATCGTCCCCCGGCGACCGGCGTTCTGCCGCCGGGGCGGTTGGGGATCACAGGGAAGGGTGGTCCCATGCGGCCGCTGTCGTGGTAGGAACGCGGACCGGTCCTAGCGTTTCGGTCGACACGGGATTGAAGACGGCATGCATCTGGAAATCGAGCGCAAGTTCCTGGTCGCCGGCGAAGGTTGGCGAGAGCGGGCGACAGGCCGCCGGGCCTTGCGGGACGGCCTGGTCAGCCAGGGCAGCAACGGCAAGGTGCGCGTACGGCTCGACGGCGAGCGCGCCTGGCTCACCGTCAAGGGCGCGCGCTCCGGCATCAGCCGCACGGAATTCGAGTACGAGATCCCGGTCGCCGACGCCGAGCATATGCTTGCCCATGTCTGCAGCGGCTCCGTGATCGAGAAGACCCGCTTCCTTGTCCCGCATGCCGGGCAGGCCTGGGAGGTGGACGTGTTCCAGGGACGACTCGAAGGCCTGGTCTGGGCGGAGGTCGAACTCCAGTCCGAAACGCAGACCGTGACGCTGCCGCCCTGGGCGGGGCGCGAGGTGACGGGCGATCCGCGCTTCCGCCATGCGAACCTCCTGATGCTGTGCGCCCACGATCCGCAGCGCACCGGCCTTGCGGACCTGTTGCAGGAGGCGGGCGAGCGGCGGTTGCGCGCGTCCTGACCGAGCGACCAAAGCGGGCCGGGGTTTCATCCGCCTGTCATGCTCCTGAGGCATGGAGCCGTCTTCGCGAACCCACGAAGGTCCTCTATGCTCCGCCATCTCCTCGGCTTGTCCCTCCGCCCGTTCGGCGTCCGGCGCGAGCGAGGCGGGCGCAGTGCGCACGAGCAGCATCTCATCGTCTCGATGCTGGACGAGGGATGCTCCTATGCCGTGATCCGGCGACGGCTCAAGGTGCCGAACGCGGCGATCGACGTCGCGATCCGCCATCGCGGCGACGGGATCTGAGCGCTCGTCGCGCGGCCGAGAGGCTGCCCGGCCCGGAGCGTGTCCGCAGTCGTAAGGGTCGCAGGCGAGGCCCCGATCGAACGGACGAGGCCTATCGCTCGCCCTGCCGACATCCAGAGGGCTTGGGGAGCGGATGCCGCGAACGGTCCGGCGCCGGCCTTCTCATCGTTTCAAGGAAGCATCCTTCTCGTCGGTCATGTTCACTGCTGGGTACGACGCCTCGTGATGGATCGTCGCGGCGCGTTCCGCCTGTCCGCCGTGGCGGCGCCGGAGCGCACGAACGCGGCGTCCTGTCTGGTCATCTCGGCCGGATCGGCGGAGGCGGGATCGGACAACTCCAGCATCCGGTCGAGATGCGCCGTGACGAGGTTCACGGATGTCCGGATCCTCGGGTTGGCGGTTGATGGCGCTCGCCGCATCGGTCCATCCGTTTCGACCTCCTCAAGGGAGATCCGGGAAACGCAGGCTCCCGATCTGGAAAACGCCTCCACGAGGTTCTCATCGGCCTATTACTCCAAGACCTTGCGAACCGGCGTGCGCAGGACGCCGTGGCACCGGCCCTCAGCGTCGGCTTCGAGCTGAACGGGCAAAGCTCCTTGGCCTGCTGGTCCTGGCAAGTATGGCTGCACGATCGATGCGAGTCGGGGTCGACGCGTTCGGGCCGGTTGGGGGGGGGGCACCGATCCATCGGTTGACGATTCGTCCAGCAATTCGATACGTGTTGCCGTGAGGTGGAGGGGAGGCCGCCGACACAGGCCGAGATCGGGCTGCCTGTCCGTCGCACGCCGTATCACCGAAAATCTTGGGAATGCCGACCGCGCGGGCGCCTCGTTGCGATCGCTGCCGCCTGCCTCCGACCGACCTTTTCCTCCCGCTCGCCCCGGCGCGGCAGGGGCACGCCCTGCGCCGGTGGGCGTGCCCTTGATGACCCGAAAGCGTACTTGCATGGCCCTGATCACCTATCTGACCCGCATCGAGTTCGACGAGGGCGCGATCGCCAAGCTGCCGGACATCCTGGGCGGACTCGGCGTCGAGCGTCCGCTCCTGGTCACCGATCGCGGCCTTTTGGCGAGCGGGCTCGTGGACCGTGTGCTCGCTCTCTTCACCCGGCGCCCCGCGGTGTTTTCCGAGACGCCCGCCAATCCGACCGAGGCGGCCGCCGAAGCGGCCTTGCGCGTCTATGGCGACCAGAACTGCGACGGCCTCGTGGCTTTGGGCGGGGGGTCGTCGATCGACCTCGCCAAGGCGGTTCGCCTCCTGACCGGACATGCGGGACCGCTGGTGCAATATACGGCCGTGGAAGGGGGCGCCGCGCGCATCCATGGTCGCATATGCCCGCTCGTCGCCGTGCCGACCACGTCCGGTACGGGGTCGGAGGTCGGGCGCGCCGCCGTGATCATCACGGCGGAAGGGCGCAAGCTCGGCATCGTCTCGCCGCACATGCTGCCCACCGTTGCGCTTTGCGACCCCGAGTTGACCTACGGCCTGCCGCCCTTTCTGACGGCGGCTACCGGAATGGACGCCATTTCGCACTGCCTTGAGACCTTCATGGCGCCGTCCGTGAACCCGCCGGCCGACGCCATCGCGATCGACGGGTTGAAGCGCGGCTTCGGCGCGATCCGCGAGGCGGTGCGCGACGGCTCGAACGCGAAGGCGCGCTGGGAGATGATGATGTGCGCGCTGGAGGGCGCCATGGCCTTCCAGAAGGGGCTCGGTGCCGTCCACGCGCTGACCCATCCGCTCGGCGCGGTGCGTGAGCTCAACCTTCATCACGGCACGCTGAACGCCGTGCTCATGCCGGCCGTCCTGCGATTCAACCGCGAGGCGATCGGCGCGAAATGGGGCGTGTTGTCCGAAATCCTCGGCGGCGAGCCCGACCGGGTGATCGCCGATCTGTCGCGCGACATCGGCCTGCCGCCGGGCCTCTCGGCCATGGGCGTCACCGAGCCGATGATGGACCGCGTCTCGGGCGAGGCGCTGAAGGACCATTGCCACGGCACCAACCCGCGCATCCCGACGCGCGAGGAGTATCGCGAGCTTCTGCGCCAGTCGGCCTGATGCATCGCCCGAGGCTTCCCGTTCGAACGCACCATCCGCAGGGCCATACCCGATGAAGGCATCCGACAAGCGACCGTTGAAACGCGCCGGCGTCGAGCTGACGGCGCTCGGCATGGGCACCGCCCCGCTCGGCGGGCTCTACGCTCCGGTCGCGCTCGCCGACGCGTGCGCCGCGCTGGACGCGGCTTGGGAGGCCGGTATCCGCCACTTCGACACCGCTCCCATGTACGGGCTCGGGCGCTGCGAGCACCTCGCGGGCGAGCGGCTGCGCGAGGAAGACCCGTCCTCGTTCGCCGTCTCCACCAAGGTCGGACGCCTGATGACCTTCGAGCGGCCAGGGCGCACGCTGCCGCCGCCGCCGCCCAGGAACGAGTTCGATTCCGGCTGGCACAACGGCCTCCCGTTCCGCGAGGTCTTCGACTACTCCTACGACGCGATCCTGCGCTCCTATGACGACTCGCGGCAGCGCACGGGCCTGTCCCGGCTCGACATCCTCTTCGTCCACGACATCGGCCGCGTCACCCACGGCGCGCTTCACGACCACCACTGGAACGCTCTCACCCGGGGCGGCGGCTTCCGGGCGCTGGCGGAGCTGCGCGCGGCGGGCCTGATCGCGGGCTTCGGTTTGGGCGTCAACGAGACGCAAGCCATCGTCGAGGCGATGGAGGAGGCCGACCTCGACGTCTGCCTGCTCGCCGGCCGCTACACGCTGCTCGACGGATCGGCCGCCAAGACCCTCCTGCCCAAGGCGCTGGAGCGAGACGTCGCCGTGGTGATGGCCGGCGTCTTCAACTCCGGCATCCTCGCCTCCCCCGCGGGGCGCCGGACCTACAACTACGTCGACGCGCCCGCCGAGATCGTGGCGAAAGTCGAGGCGCTGGAGCGGGCCTGTGCGGCCTTTGTCGTGCCCCTGGCCGCCGCCGCGCTCCAGTTCCCGCTGCGACACCCGGCTGCGGCCAACGTCGTGATCGGCGCCCGGAGCGCGGCGGAGGTTCGGCAGAACGTCGCGTGGTTCGAGCAGTTGATTCCGGACGCGCTCTGGACCAGCCTCGCGGACGAGGGACTCATTCCACCGGGTTGAGTCGGTGCCGCACCAGGGACATGCCATGCCGCAGCGCGCGTATCTCTTGTCTGCCCCGACCGGAAGACGGCCGGCATTCCCGAGTCGGCCGGCGGGCCGCCCGTGAGCACGCCCGTCCCGACAACCGCGATCGACAGCCACCAGCACTTCTGGCGCCTTTCGCGCGGCGACTACGGCTGGATGGGTGACCACGTGAAGCCGCTCCTGCGCGACTTCATGCCGGAGGACCTCGAGCGTCTCCTGCGGCGCGCCGGCATCGGGCGCACGATCATCGTGCAGGCGGCGGACACCGAGGCCGAGACCGACTTCATGCTCGAGATCGCGGCGCAAACGCCCTTCGTGGCGGGCGTCGTCGGCTGGCTCGACATGGAGGCCGACGACTTCGCGGAGCGCCTTGCGCATTACAGTCGCAACCCGTTCTTCGTCGGTCTTCGGCCGATGCTGCAGGATCTCGACGACGACCGCTTCATCCTGCGCCCGCGCGTCCTCGACAACCTGAAGCGCGTGGCCGAAAGCGGGCTCGCCTTCGACATCTTGACCTTTCCGCGCCACCTGCCGCACGTCGCCGAGGCTCTTCGCCAAGCGCCCGGCCTGCGCGCGGTGGTGGACCATCTCTCGAAGCCTGCGATCGCGACCGGATCGCTCGATCCTTGGCGCGACGACATCGCCGCGCTGGCCGCCTTTCCCGACGTCTCCTGCAAGGTGTCGGGCATGGTGACCGAGGCGCGCGGCGACTGGGCGCTGGAGGATCTCGCCCCTTACGTCGACCACGTGGCGGCGTGCTTTGGCGAGGATCGCCTGCTCTTCGGCTCGGACTGGCCGGTGGCGACGCTCGCCGCAAGCTACGGCGAGGTCGCGAACGCCGCCCGAACGCTTCTCGGCCACCGGTTCGGGCCGGAGGCCATGGAGAAGATCTTCGGCATCAACGCCCGGCGCTTCTACCGTCTGCCCGACTGACGCGCGTCAGCGGACGGTTCTGGGGAGGAGCGACCGAGGGAGGAGCATGGCATGAGTTTCGAGGGCAGGACCGCGATCGTCACGGGCGCGGGCAAGGGCATCGGCCGGCGCACCGCCGAGCTTCTGGCTGAGCGTGGGGCGCGCGTCGTCGCCCTGTCGCGCTCGGCCGAGGACCTTGCCGCGCTGGAGCAGGCGGTCGGGGCACGCGGCATCGCGGTGGACCTCGCCGATGCCGCCGCGACGCGCGCCGCGGCGGGCGAGGCGCTGCCGGCCGATCTTCTCGTCAACTGCGCGGGCATCAACATCCTCGAGCCCTTCCTCGAGATGAACGACGAGAGCTTCGACCGCGTCCAGGCCGTGAACGTGCGCGCCGCGGCGATCGTCTCGCAGGTCTTCGCGCGCGACCTCGTGCGGCGCGGTCAGCCGGGCGCCATCGTCAACGTCTCCTCGATCTCGTCGTTTCTCGGCTTTCGCGACCATGCCGCCTACTGCGCCTCGAAGGGGGCGATGGACGGGCTGACGCGCGTCATGGCGAACGAGCTCGGACCCCACGGCATCCGCGTCAACTCGGTCGCCCCCGGCATCACGCTCACCGACCTCGCCCGCGTCGCCTGGGAGGCGCCCGAGAAGGGCGGCCCGATGCTCGCCCGCACGCCGGTCGGCCGCTTCGCCGAGACGGCTGATGTCGCGGAGGTGATCCTGTTCCTTCTGAGCGATGCGGCCGCCATGATCGCGGGCACGACGCTGCCGATCGACGGAGGCTTCCTTGCCGTCTGAGCGCGTCCCCTCGGTCGCGTTGCGGGGCATCGAGAAGTCCTTCGGCCCCGTCTCGGTTCTCAAGGGCGTCGAGTTCGACCTCTATCCCGGCGAGGTTCATGCCTTGATGGGCGAGAACGGCGCCGGCAAGTCGACGATGATCCGCATCATGTCGGGCGCCCATCAGCCCAACCGCGGCACGGTGGAGATCGACGGTACGGCCACGCGCCTCGCCAGCCCCGCCGACGCCAAGACGGCCGGCATCGCCGTGGTGCATCAGGAGCTCCTGCTCTTTCCCGCCATGACGGTGGCCGAGAACATCTTTCTCGGCCATGCGCCGCGCCGCGCCGGCGACCTTCTCGACTGGAGCGAGATGCGGCGGCGCGCCAGAGCCCTTCTCGACCGGCTCGACTGCCCCGACCTCGACGTCGACGAGACGGTGTCGCGCCTGTCGGTCGCCAACCGGCAGCGCGTCGAGATCGCGCGTGCCCTGTCGCGCGACGCGCGCGTCCTGATCATGGACGAGCCGACCGCAGCC
Source organism: Aureimonas jatrophae (assembly GCF_900104035.1). Taxonomy (GTDB): domain Bacteria; phylum Pseudomonadota; class Alphaproteobacteria; order Rhizobiales; family Rhizobiaceae; genus Aureimonas; species Aureimonas jatrophae. The sequence goes on from NZ_FNIT01000002.1 coordinate 599,639, forward strand.
CTCGCCGAGGCCGACGTGCGCCGCCTCCTCGACGTCGTGCGCTCGTTGCGCGCGCAAGGCGTCGGCATCGTCTATGTCAGCCACCGCATGAACGAGATCTTCGAGATCTCGGATCGCGTCACGGTGCTGCGAGACGGGCGCACCATCGACACGCGCCCGACGGCCGAGGTGAGCGAGGCGAGCCTCGTGTCGATGATGGTCGGGCGCGACATCGACCAGCTCTTCCCCAAGGAGGTGGTGCCGGTCGGCGATACCGTTCTCGAAGTGCGCGGGCTGACCCACGGCGCCAAGGTGCGCGACGTCTCGTTCAGCGTCCGGGCGAGCGAGATCCTCGGCATCGCCGGGCTCGTCGGCTCGGGCCGCACCGAGCTGGCGCAGACGATCTTCGGCGTGACGCCTCCGACCGCGGGCGAGATCCGGATCGACGGCAAGCCTGTCACGGTCGGCAGCGTGCGCGAGGCGATCGACCATCGCATCGCCTACGTGCCCGAGGATCGGGCTCAGCATGGCTTGGTGCGCCCGCAATCGATCCGCGAGAACGTGTCCATGGCGATCCTCGGCCGGCTCACGCGGCGCAGCGTCGTGGACACGGCGCGTGAGCGCGAACTGGCCGAGGACGCCATCCGCCGCTTCGCGATCCGCGCCCGCGGGCCCGGCCAGATCGTCGCCCAGCTGTCGGGCGGCAACCAGCAGAAGGTCGTGATCGCCAAATGGCTGGCGACCGACCCGCGCATCCTGATTCTCGATGAGCCGACGCGCGGCGTGGACGTGGGCGCCAAGACCGAGATCCACAAGCTCATGAACCAGCTCGCGGCCCAGGGGCTCGCCATCGTCATGATATCGAGCGAGCTGCCCGAGGTGCTCGGCATGAGCGACCGCGTGCTCGTGATGAACGGGGGGCGCGTCTCGACCGTCCTCGACCGGGCCGAGGCGACGCCCGAGACGGTGGGCGCCGCCATGATGACGGGGCACGCGGCATGAGAGGGCCCACGCTCGCGCGCCGCCTGTCGGGCTCGGGACAGGAACTTCTGCTCCTCTTCGCGATCCTGGCGATCTTCCTCGTGGTCGGTTGGCTCAACCCGCGCTTCGTCGCGCCCAACAACCTGACTTCGATCTTCGTCGGCAACGCCTATGTCGCGGTGGCCGCGATCGGCATGTCGATGGTCATCATCTCCGGCCATATCGACGTCTCGGTTGGTGCGCTGATCGGCGTGCTGGCCACGATCTCGGGGCTGCTCGTCACCAACGGCTACCCGGTCTGGGTCGCCTGGCTTCTGCCGGTGCTGATCGGTGGGCTCTGGAACGCCGGGCTCGGCGCGCTGATCGCCTATCTCAAGGTTCCCTCGATCATCGCGACGCTCGCCGTTCTCTCGATCCTGCGCGGCGGCCTGATCACGGCGACCGGCGGCGCCTGGATCTCCGGCCTGCCGCCCGAGTTCCAGCTTGCCCAGTTCCGCCTTCTCGGCGTGCCCTCGCCGGTGTGGTTCATGGTGGTGATGACGGCGATCGCCGCCTTTCTCCTGCGCAACACCGCCTTCGGGCGCTCGATCTACGCGGTGGGCGGCAACGGCGAGGCGGCCGAGGCCGAGGGCATCCCCTACAAGCGGACGATCGTGAAGGTCTTCGCGATCCACGGCCTCATCGCGGGCGTCGCGGCCATCCTCTTCGCCACGCAGCTCCAGGTCATCCAGTCCACCGTGCCGAACGGGCTGGAGCTCCTGATCATCACGGCGGCCGTGGTCGGCGGCGTGTCGATCCTGGGCGGCATCGGAACCGTGACGGGCGCGGCGCTCGCCGCGATCCTGTTCGCCGCGATCGGCTCGGCGCTGATCTTCCTCAACGTGTCGGCCTACTGGCTGCGCGCCGTCCAGGGCATCCTGATCCTCGCCACCGTGCTGATCGACATGGCGCGGCGCGGGCGCACCGGTTGAAGGGGAGCTGATCCATGACCCTGCGCTCCATGCTGCGACACGAGACGCTCCTCGCCCTCATCCTCGCGGTCGCGCTCGCGATCCTCGCCTTCAACAACGACCGCTTCTTCACCGGCGCCAACCTCTTGAACCAAGGCCGGCTGATGACCGAGGTCGGGCTCATCGCGGTGGTGATGACCTTCGTCATCGTGACAGGCGGCATCGACCTGTCGGTCGGCTCCATCCTCGGCCTGTGCGCGATCCTGGTGGGCGTGTTCTGGAAGACGCTCGGCCTGCCGCTGCCGCTCGCCATGGGGCTGTCCCTCGTCGTGGGAACGCTGGCGGGCTTCGTGAACGGGGTCATCATCACGCGCTTTCGCGTGCCGCCGCTGATCGCGACCCTGGCGACGCTCGCGCTCTACCGGGGCTTGGCCGAGGGCATCAGCCAGGCGCAGTCCATCCGCGGCTATCCTTCGTGGTTCTTCGTGCTGGGGCAGGGCAGCGTCCTCGGCATTCCGACCCAGCTCTGGCTGCTTCTCGTCGCCGCGCTCGTCGGCTTCTTCGTCCTGCGCTTCACGGCCTTCGGCCGGGCGACCTACGCCATCGGCAACAACGAGCGGGGCGCTGAATTCTCCGGCATCGACGTCACGCGCACCAAGCTCCTGATCTACTCGGCGTCGGGCTTCGTGTCGGCGCTGGCTGCCCTCGTCTTCGTCAGCCGCGTGTCGACCACGCGCTCCGACATGGGGTCGGGGATCGAGCTCGACGTCATCACGGCGGTGGTGCTCGGCGGCACGTCGATCTTCGGCGGGCGCGGCCTCGTGGTGGGCACGTTGCTCGGCCTCTGTCTCGTCCAGGTGCTCAAGAACGGCCTCGCCTTGTCGGGCGTGCGCGGCGACGGCACCATCGTCATCATCGGCGCGGTTCTGATCGCCGCCGTGCTGATCTCGAACTTCCTCAGCCGCTACGCCAGCGACTGAGGACGGGGCGCGGCCTGGGAAGGGGCCGCCCGCCCGAAGCCATCCATATCAACAGGGAGGAAACAACCGCATGCGCACCCTTCTGGCATTCCTCGTCGGAACCAGCCTTCTCACCGCACCCGCCATGGCGCAGACCGCCTGGACAGGGGGTGACGACCAGCCCGCCAACCCGCTGAGCTGCGACGCATCCGTCGCGGCCGTCTCGCCCGGCGAATACAACGGCGGCATGCCGACCAACGCGCCCGACCGCAAGGGCAAGCCGCTGCGCGTCGTCGACATCCCGAAGCTCGTCGGCGTCGGCTACTTCGCCTCCACCGCGGCCGGCATCCAGGAAGCGGCCAAGGAGATCGGCTCCATGACCGTCACGACCGACGGTCCGACCAAGGCCAATATCGACGAGCAGATCACCTTCATCGACAACTACATCACGTCCGGCGTCGACGGCATCCTGTTTGCCGCCAACGACCCGGTGGCGATCGCCCCGGTGCTGAAGCGCGCGCTGGAAGCGGGCATCAACGTCGTCGGCTACGATGCGGAAGCCGAACCCGACGCCCGCCAGTGGTTCGTCAACCAGGCCGAGCCGAACGGCGTCGCCAAGGCGATGATCGACCAGCTCGCCTCCGAGATCGGCGAGGAGGGCTCGTTCGCCATCGTCACCTCCACCTTCACGACGCCCAACCAGTCGCGCTGGATTTCGGAGATGAGCGGCTATGCCGCCAAGTGCCACCCCAAGCTGAAGTTCCTGGAGACGGTCGAGGCGCAGGAGGACAACATCCTGTCCTTCAACCAGTCCCAGACCCTGATCAACAAGTACGGCGACGAGCTGAAGGGCATCCTCGGCATGACCTCGGTCGCGACGCCGGCGGCCTCCGAAGCCGTGCAGCAGAACAATCTGTGCGGCAAGGTCTCGGTCGTGGGCCTGGCGCTACCCAACGCCATGAAGCCCTACGTCAACGGCGGCTGCATCAAGTCCACCATCCTGTGGTCGACGGTGGACCTCGGCTACGCCGCGGGCATGGCGATGCGCGCGGTGGCCGACGGCACGCTGAAGCCCGGCGACACGACGTTCAAGGCTGGCCGCCTCGGCGACCTCCAGATCGTCAATCAGAGCCAGATCCTGCTCGGCGCTCCGAAGGTCTTCACCAAGGCCGACATCAACAACTTCGACTTCTGACGCGCAGGCCTGCGGGGCCGCGACGCGGGTCGCGGCCCCGACTTCAGCGGGCGTAGCGCGCCATGCCGAGATCGCGCGCGTCGATCTCCGGTGCCTGCGCCGAGACGAGATCGGCCAGGAGCTTTCCCGAGCCGCAGCTCATGGTCCAGCCGAGCGTGCCGTGGCCGGTGTTCAGGAAGAGGCCCTTGAGCTTCGTCGCCCCAATCACCGGTGTGCCGTCCGGCGTCATCGGTCGAAGGCCCGACCAGAAGGCGGCGCGGGACAGATCGCCGCCCGGAAACAGATCGCCGACCGAATGCTCCAGCGTGCGACGCCGCCGTTCGGGCCGGTCGTTGGTGAAGCCCGAGATCTCCGCCATGCCCCCGACGCGGATGCGCGTGCCGAGCCGCGTGATCGCGATCTTGTAGGTCTCGTCCATCACGGTGGACTCGGGCGCGCGCGCTTCGTCCACGATCGGGATCGTCAGCGAGTAGCCCTTCACGGGGTAGACCGGCAGGCGCACGCCGTGCTCGGCGACGAGCCGGGGCGAGTGGGAACCGAGGGCCGCCACCACCGCGTCGGCCTCCACCGTGCCCGTCTCGGTCTCGACGCCGCTCGCGCGCCCGTTCTCGGCCCGGATGCGGCGCACGCTCGTCCCCCAGCGGAAGGCGACGCCGCGGTTCTGCGCCATCTCGGCCAGCGCGTTGGTGAACTTGAAGCAGTCGCCGGTCTCGTCCTGCGGTGTCTGGAGCCCGCCCACGAACGTCGCGCTGGTGTGTTCGAGCGCCGGCTCGGCGCGGATGCAGCCGTCCCGGTCGAGGACTTCGAAGGGAATGCCGTCGGCGCGAAGCGCCTTCTGGTCCTTGAGCGAGGCGTCGAGCTGCGCCTGCGTGCGGAAGAGCTGAAGGGTGCCCTTCATGCGCTGGTCGTAGACGATGTTGGTGTCGCGTCGCAGCTCGGCGAGGCACAGGCGGCTGTAGTCCGACAGGCGCAGCATGCGGCTCTTGTTGCGCGCATAGGCCGAGGCCGTGCAGTTGAGGAGCATCTGCGCCATCCAGCGCAGCATGGCCGGATCGAGCTTGGGCCGCAGGACCAGCGGCGCATGCTCCATCATCAGCCACTGGATCGCCTTGCGCGGGATGCCGGGCGCGGCCCATGGGCTGCAGTAGCCGAACGACACCTCGCCCGCGTTGGCAAAGCTCGTCTCCAGCGCGGGACCGTCCTGCCGGTCGAGAACCACGACCTCGTGCCCCGCGCGCGACAGATACCAGGCCGACGTGACGCCGATCACGCCGGCGCCCAGGACAACGACCCGCATGCGACGCCCTCCGAACCGCGCGCGTCCAGGTCTTGCGAATACCGCTCCCGGACGCGACCGCCTATCGATGAACCCCGGCGAGCGGCCCGGTCAAGACCGCCCGCCCCGGTGCGACACGACCGCCCTCAGGTAAGGACGAAAAGCCGTCCCGGCTCAGTTCGTCGCGGGGATGCGGGCGATCACCTTGATCTCGAAGTCGAAGCCCGCCAGCCAGGTCACGCCGACTGCGGTCCAGGTGGGGTAGGGGGCCTGGGGGAAGGCCTTGCCCTTGGCGGCCATGATGGCCGGAAACTGCGTCTGCGGGTCGGTGTGGAAGGTCGAAACGTCGATCACGTCGTCGAAGCTGCAGCCGGCGGCCGCGAGCACCGCTTCGAGGTTGCGAAAGGCCTGTGCGACCTGCGCCTCGAAGCCCACGACGGGTTCGCCGTCGATCCCGCTGCCGACCTGGCCCGAGACGAACAGGAGATCGCCGGAGCGGATCGCGGCGGAGTAGCCGTGCTTTTCGTAAAGAGCGTGGCGGCCGGCCGGAAAGATCGCGTTGCGCTGGGTCATGACGGAGTCTCCTTCGAGCGGTCGCGTGCGGGCGGGATCGCGGCGACGCGACGTCGGTGCTTCTGATCGGTCCGCACTGTGATATACGGGACGTATGTGATTTACTCAGATACGATCCGTATGTCAATTCACATACGGTCCGTATGCGATGGGGATCGAAGACATGCCGCCGCGCCCGCGTGCTGAAACCATGGAAGCGAACCGCGCCAGGCTTCTGGCGGCGGCGCGACGGACCTTCGGCGAGCGGGGCTTTGCCGCCGCCTCGATGGATGAGCTGACGGCCGACGCCGGGCTGACGCGGGGCGCGCTCTACCACAACTTCGGCGACAAGCGCGGACTGCTGGCCGCCGTGGTGGCCCAGATCGATGGCGAGATGGCCGCGCGGGCCCGCGAGGCGGCGGTCTCGGCGCCCGATGCGTGGCAGGCGCTTCTGGCGGAGGGGTCGGCCTATATCGCCATGGCCCTCGACCCCGAGGTGCGGCGCATCGTGCTGCTCGACGGGCCGGCCTTTCTGGGCGATCCCTCGCAGTGGCCGAGCCAGAACACCTGCCTCGACCTGACGCGGCAGGCCGTGGCGAAGCTGGTCGGGGAGGGGGTGTTGCGGCCGGTCGACGTCGAGGCCGCCGCACGGCTTCTGAACGGCGCTGCGCTGAACGCCGCGCTTTGGGTCGCGGCGAGCCCGGAGCCTGGGGACGTCCTGCCGCGCGCCGACGAGGCGTTTCGCCTGATGGCGTCAGGTCTCCTGCGGGAGCGGGAGACCGCGAACTAGGGCGCGGCGGACCGGCCCGTCCGCCTCAGGCGCTCATCCGCTCGAAGTCGCCGTCCCCGTCGAGGTCCAGCGCAATGCCCTTGGCGGGCGCGGCCGGAGCGGGCGCCGGTGCTGCCGGGCGGTGCCGCTCGCCGAAGGCTGCGACCTTGTCCTGAAGCGCACGGACCGTCGCTTCGCGCGCGGCTGCCTGCGGCACGGGCTTGGCGCGAGCGGTCGCTCCGACCCGGAAGAAGCCCGCGCGCTCGGTGAGGCGGGCCGCCTCGGCGGAGAGCTGCGTGGCGGTCGCCGACATCTCGTTGGCGGCGCCGGCATTGGCCTGCGTCACCTGATCGAGCTGCTGGATCGCCTGATTGATCTGCTCGGCGCCCACCGACTGCTCGCGGCACGCCGCCGAGATCTCGGCCACAAGCTCGGCCGTGCGCCGGATGTCGGGCACGAGCTGCTGCAGAAGTCCGCCGGCTTCTTCGGCCACATGCAGCGTCTGCGAGGACAGGGTGCCGATCTCGCTCGCCGCGGCCTGGCTGCGCTCGGCGAGCTTGCGCACCTCGCTCGCCACCACGGCGAACCCCTTGCCGTGCGGACCCGCCCGCGCCGCCTCGATCGCCGCGTTCAGGGCGAGAAGGTCGGTCTGGCGGGCGATCTCCTGCACGATCGTGATCTTGTCGGCGATTGTGCGCATCGCCTCGACCGACTTCGCCACGGCCTCGCCGGAACGCTCGGCGTTCAACGAGGCCGCGCCGGCGATCCGCTCGGTCTGGGTCGCGTTGTCGGACGTCTGGCGTACGTTGGCGGTCATCTGCTCCACCGCGGCGGAGGCCTGTTCCGAGGCCGCCGCCTGCTCCGTGGAGCCCGACGACAGGCGCTCGGCGGTCAAGGCCGACTGCGAGGCACCCGAGGCCACGAGATCGGCGGAGGTGGTCACGTCGGCCACGATCTCGCGCAGCTTGGCGGTCATCGACGCCATGGCGCGCTGAAGCTCCGACACCTCGTCGCCGCCCTTGGCCACGATCTCGCGCGACAGGTCGCCCGTGCTGATCGCGTTCGCCGCCTCCACGGCGTTGCGCAAGGGCCGCGCGATCACGCGCCGGCTGAACAGGGCGAGAAGCGCCACCACCACGACGAGGCAGGCGGCGATGCCCGCGAACATCGTCAGGGCTTCCCGGTCCGCCGGACCGACGATCGCCGCCTCCGGTACGTCGACGACCATGATCCAGCTGCTGTTCAGCGCGGCCATGTCGAAGGGCAGGAAGAGGCGCTGGAAGACCGTCCCGTCCGCGGCGACCAAGCCTTGCGCGGTGGTGGCGGTCCGGGACTGGATGGCGGCCTGCAGCTCGGCACGGCCCGGGCCCTCTCCATAGGGCTTGGCGCGAAGGCCGGCATCCGGGTTGCTGATCCAGTCGCCCTTGCCCGACAGAAGCATGACGGAGCCGACGTCGAAGGGCTTCAGCGCCAGGAGGCGCGAGGACAGGCCACCCAGATCGACGTCGAGCCCGATGAGGCCGATCATCTTGCCGGCCGAGGAGAGCGGCGCGGAAAGCGACGAGATCAGGACGCCGCGTCCGGTGGAGCTCTCGACATAGGGCGGGGAGATGGCGAGCTTGCCGGAGTTGGCGGACGCCGTCCACCACGCGGCCTGGTAGTCGTCCTTGAAGGTCGAGAAGCTCATGGTCGTGGCGTTGTCGCGCGTCCAGTAGGCGGCGAGGATGCCGTTGGCGTTGGCGCCGAGTTCCTTGTTGTCGCGCACGTCCTCCTGGCGCCCGTCGAAGGCCTTGGGGCTCTCGATGAACCAGCTTCCGAAGGCAGTCGGGAAAACTTCGAGGTTGCGCTTGAGCGAGGCGAGGAGTTCGGGACGGCCGAGCTCCCCGCCGGCGTGACGCTCGCCCAGCAGCATGGCGGCCGAGCCGAGGCCGCCGGCATACTGATACAGCTCGGTCTCCACGACGCGGGCCGCGCTGGTCGCCTCGCCGAGAATCGTGCGCTGCGCGCTCGCCACCGCGTTCTCGCGTGCGGTGCTCGCCAGGTAGGCGGCGCTCGGAAGCAGCGTCACCGCAAGTCCCGCCCCGACGCAGGCGATAAGCTTCATGCTGAGTTTCATGACGTCGTCCCGACCGGCGGCTTGTCTTCAAAAATCGCGACGAATTGTATCGTCTGGAGTCTTAAGACGACGTTCCGCTCGGGAAGACGCAACGTCAGGCGGGATGCTGCTGGACGCTGAGACCCCCGTCGACGGTGAGGCAGGTGGCGTTCATGAACGGGCACTCGTCGGAGATCATGAACACGGCGGCGAGTGCGATCTCCTGCGGCGTCGCGATGCGCCCGCCCGGATGCAGCCTGAGGGTCGCCGCCCTGGCCGCCTCGGGGTCGGCGAAGGACGCCCAGTAGTCGAGAACCTTCTGCGTCGCGACATAGCCGGGGGCGAGCGCGTTCACCCGCACGCCGCGTGCCGCATATTCGAGGCCGAGCGACTTCGTCATCCCCAGAAGCGCGTGCTTGGCGAGCGGATAGGGGAAGGTGTGCGGGATGATCGTGAAGGCGTGCGTCGAGGCAATGTTGAGGATCGCGCCGCCGCCCGCCTCGATCAGGCCCGGCAGGACGGCGCGGCAGCAGTTCCAGGCGCCCTTGAGGTTCACCGCGAAGCAGCGGTCCCATTCGGCGTCGGTGGAGGCGAGGGGTTCGGCGAAGACGTTAATGCCGGCATTGTTGACGAGCGCGTTGAGGGGGCCGATCGCCGCGCGCGCCTCGTCCACGGCCCGGTTGATCGCGTCCGCGTCGGTGATATCGGCCGCGACGTCGATGAGCGAGGCGCCGGCGGCCCGCAGCCCGGTGGCGGTCTCGGCGAGAAGCGCCTCGTCCTGATCGACGAGGAGGAGCGCCGCGCCCTCGCGCGCGAAGGCCGTCGCGATCGCCGCGCCGATCCCTTGGGCAGCGCCCGTCACCAGGATGCGCTTGCCTGAAAGCCGTCCCGCCATGTCGATCACCACTCCGCGAACGAACCGTCGGCATGACGCCAGACGGGGTTGCGCCAGCGGTGCCCCTCGGCCGCGCGCCGTACCACGTATTCCTCGTTCACCTCGACGCCGAGGCCTGGACCTTGCGGGATCGCGACGAAGCCGTCCTCGTAGGCGAAGACCTCCGGGTTCGAGACGTAGTCGAGGAGGTCGTTGCCCCGGTTGTAGTGGATGCCGAGGCTCTGTTCCTGGATGAAGGCGTTGTAGCTGACGGCGTCGATCTGGAGGCAGGCGGCGAGCGCGATCGGCCCGAGCGGGCAATGGGGCGCGAGCGCCACGTCGTAGGCCTCGGCCATGGCCGCGATCTTGCGGCACTCGGTGATGCCGCCGGCATGGCTGAGGTCGGGCTGGATGATGTCGACATAGCCGTCCTGAAGCACGCCCTTGAAGTCCCAGCGCGAATAGAGCCGCTCGCCGAGCGCGATCGGCACGGAGCAGTGCTTGGTGATCTCTGCCAGCGCCTCGCGGTTCTCCGACAGGACCGGCTCCTCGATGAACATCAGCCTGTAGGGCTCGAGCTCGCGCGCCAGCACCTTGGCCATCGGCTTGTGGACGCGGCCATGGAAGTCCGCGCCGATGCCGATATGGGGGCCGACCGCCTCGCGCACGGCGGCGACCGCCGCGACCGCCCGCTCCACCTTGTCGAACGTGTCGACGATCTGGAGCTCCTCGCAGCCGTTCATCTTCAGCGCCTTGAAGCCGCGCGCCACCGCCTCGCGGGCGTTCTGCGCGACATCGGCCGGCCGGTCGCCGCCGACCCAGGAATAGACCTTGATGCGGTCGCGGCACGGACCGCCCAGAAGCTGGTGGACCGGCTGGCCGAGAGCCTTGCCCTTGATGTCCCAGAGCGCCTGGTCGATGCCGGCCAAAGCGCTCATGTGGATCGCTCCGCCGCGATAGAAGCCGCCGCGGTAGAGGACGTTCCAGTGGTCCTCGATCAGCATCGGGTCGCGCCCGACGAGATAGTCGGCGAGCTCGTGGACGGCGGCCTCGGTGGTGAGCGCGCGCCCTTCCACCACCGGCTCGCCCCAGCCGGTGATGCCCTCGTCGGTCTCGATCTTCAGGAACAGCCAGCGCGGGGGAACGATAAAGGTCGTAAGCTTGGTGATCTTCATGGGCGGCTCGGGCTCCCCGGCGGCAGAGAGAAGGGCGAGAGGCGGATCGAGCCCGACAGGCTTTCGCCGGGGGCGAGCGTGAGGAGCCCGCCGCCGTCGGCGTGATGGTGGGCACCGGCGCGATGGCTCATGGGCTCCACGCAGAACCACTCGGCGTTCGGCGCGCGGGCCCGGTCCGGGAGAAACAGGAAAGCGTGGGCAAACAGCGGGTCGGCCTCGACACCGAGGCCGGCCGCGCGCTCGGGCCACAGGATGCGCGCCCGCCCGTCCCAGTCCTCGAGCCCGTTGTTGACCCAGCGATCGGGCAAGGGCGCGGCGGCCGAGAAGTCGAGGTCGACGGGCCGCGGGGCGGCATCGCCCGGCAGATGGCCGGACCGCTCCTCGCGAAAGCCCTGCGCCCGCATCTCGAGCCGCGTGTCCGGCGTGCGCGGAAAGAAGGGATGCCAGCCGAGGCCGAAGGGCAGCGGGTGCTCGCTCGTGTTGCGCACATCGAGCGCGAGGTGAAACGCGCCGTCCGCGATGCGAAAGCTCTGGCGCGCCTCGTAGCAAAAGGGCGAGCCGTCGTGCCGGAAGACCAGTTCGGCGCATGCGCCGTCCAGCGCCTCGACCTGCCACGCGCCGAGCCATCCGTCGCCGTGGAGATAGGACGGGTCCTCGGTGTTGGGCGCGAACGTGTAGTCGTGCGATCCGAAGCGGAAGCTGTTGCCAGGAAGGCGATTGCCGAAGGGGACGAGCGGGAAGGTCGAGCGCGTGCCGGGGCCGGTCCGCTCATCGGGGTGGAGAAGCGGAACGGCCTGTCCGTCACGGTGCCAGTCCAGCGAAAGGACGCGGCCGCCTTGCGGCGACAGACGCGCCGCCAGCCCGTCTGCACCGAGCGTGAGCGTCCCCATGTGGACTACCGCCGGCCGAGCGCGCGCGAGCGCAGGTTGTCGAGGAGCACGGCCAGAAGGAGGATCAGGCCGCGCACGACGTATTGGTAGAAGGCCTGGATGTTGAGGAGGTTCATGACGTTCTCGGCGATGCCGAGGATCAGGACGCCGACGATCACGCCGCTCATGGTCGCGCGCCCGCCCGCCAGCGACACGCCGCCGAGCACGCAGGCCGAGATCACCGAGAGCTCCAGCCCCGTCGCGGCGTTGGGCTGACCGCTGGTGATGCGCGAGGCGAGGAGAATGCCCGCCACCGCGCAGACGAGGCCCTGCAGCGCGAAGATGCCGATGCGGCCCCAGTCGACGTCGACGCCCGCCAACCGCGAGGCTTCGGGGTTGCCGCCGATGGCGAGCGTGTTGCGCCCGAACACCGTGCGGTTGAGCACGAAGGCGAAGACCGCGAACAGGATCGCCATGATCCAGACCGGCGTCGGGACGCCCAGGAAGCGGCTCAGCGCCAGCGCGTAGAAGGCGGGGTCGTTGATGCCGACGGCCCGCCCGTCCGAGGCGATCAGCGCTAGGCCGCGCACGATCTGCATGGTGGCGAGCGTCGTGATCAGCGCGTTGATGTGAAGCTTGGCGATCACGACGCCGTTGACGAGGCCGACCAGGGCGCCGGCGGCGAGCGCGGCCAGGAGCCCGAGCGGGATCGAGCCCGTCTCGTTCGAGACCATCACTGCGACCATGCCGGAGAAGGCGACGATGGAGCCGACCGAGAGGTCGAAGTCGCGCGAGGCGAGGCAGAACATCATCGTGCAGGCGACGATGCCGATCGTCACCACCGACTGAAGCAGACCGAGGATGTTGCGCTCGGTCAGGAAGTTGGGAACCGTCAGCGACACGAGCGCGAAGGCGAGGACGAAGAGGACGAGCAGCCCCTGCTCGCCGAGAAGGACGCGTTTGATCGTCGTGGTCATGATGGGTCAGCTCGTCTGGGCTTGGCGGGGCGTGTCGCGGTCGGGCAGGGCGGCGGCCAGCAGCGCGGCTTCGGTGAGGGCGCCGCGCTGGAACTCGGCCGCGATGCGCCGCTCGCACATGACGAGGACGCGGTCGCAGATGCCGATCACCTCGGGCAGCTCGCTCGACACGACCACCACCGCGATGCCGCGCTCGGCCAGCGCGTAAAGGATCTCGTAGATCTCGGACTTCGCGCCGACGTCGATGCCGCGCGTAGGCTCGTCGACGATCAGCACCTTCACGTCGGGCTCCGACAGCCAGCGGGCGAGGATCACCTTCTGCTGGTTGCCGCCCGACAGGTTCACGATGTCCTGGCGGCGCGAGGGCGTGCGGATGCGCAGGCTCGCGATGAAGCGGTCCGCCGTCTCGGCCTCGCGCGCGGGGCTTACGATGCCGAGCGGCGAGTGGTGGCGGCGCGAGGAGATGGCGATGTTCTCGGCCACCGAGCGTCCCTGCACGATGCCGTCGGCCTTGCGGTCCTCGGGGCACAGGACGAGACCCGCGCGGATCGAGGCGCGGGGATCGGACAGGGGCAGGGGCGCGCCGTCGACGGTGACGGTGCCGCCCGAGGCCGTGTCCGCACCGTAGACGAGGCGCATCAGCTCCGAGCGCCCCGCACCGACCAGGCCGAAGAAGCCGAGGATCTCGCCGGCGCGCGCCTCGAAGCGCTGCGGCTCCGGCAGCTTCTCGCCCGACAGGCCCTCGACGCCCAGCCGGACCTTTCCGGCGGGCCGGGGGCGCCAGCCCCAGATGTCGCTGATCTCGCGCCCGACCATCTCGGACACGAGGCGCTCGCGCGTCACGCCCTCCATGGTCGCGTGATGGGCGGCCAGCTCGCCGTCGCGCAGCACCGTGCAGCCGTCGCAGAGGCGGAAGATCTCGTCGAGCCGGTGCGAGACGTAGAGGATGACCTTGCCGGCCGCGCGCAGCCGGTCGATCAGGCGGAACAGGATCTCGCTCTCGCGCGAGGAGAGCGACGAGGTCGGCTCGTCGAGCGCGATCACGCGCGCGTCGATCATCACGGCCTTCGCGATCTCCACCATCTGCCGCTCGCCGATCGAGAGGCTGGAGACCTTGGCAGCCGGGTCGATCGCGACGCCGATCTCGCGGAGCGTGCGCGCGACCTCCTCGAACAGGGTGCGGAAGCGAACGACGCCGAAGCGCGAGGGCGTGCGGCCGAGCCTCAGGTTCTCGGCGACCGACAGGTTGGGAACGAGCTGGAGCTCCTGGTGCACCACGACGACGCCGGCATCGAAGGCGTCGCGCGCCGAGCCGAAGCGCTGCTCCGCGCCCTCGATGCGAATCTGCCCCTCGTCGGCGCGCGTGTCGCCCGACAGGATGCGGATCAGCGTCGACTTGCCGGCGCCGTTCTCGCCCATCAGGCCGTGGACGTGACCGGCGGGAACCGAGAAGCCGACGCCCTTCAGCGCGCGCACGCCGGGATAGGACTTGGAAAGCCCGTTGAACTCGAGAGACATCCGGCCCGTCCGTCCCGGGTGAAAGGAGACGGCGGGCCCGTGGGTCCGCCGCCGCGCGGGATCGCTTGGCGCTACTCGATGCCGAGCTCCTTGCGCACGGCCTGGTAGTCGCCGCGCTTGGCGAGCTGGCCGCTGGTCAGGATGAGCTTCTCGGGCTCCTTCCCGTCGGCGATCCACTCGTACATGTTGGAGGCGGTCTCGTAGCCGTGGCGCTTCGGGCTGATGATCACGGTCCCGAAGAAGCCCGTCTCGCTCGGCTTCTTGAACTCGTTGATCGCCGAGTCCGCGCCGCCGATGCCGACCCCGATCACGTTGGCGGCCGGAATGCCGACGCTCTCGGTCGCGCGCACCGCGCCCAGAACCGCCTCGTCGTTGAGGCCCACCGCGACCCAGTGCTGGATCTCGGGATGGGCGTTGACGACCGTCGTCGCCGCGTTCAGCGCGGCCTCGGTGTCGGTCTTGGCCTGGGGGGCGTTGAAGATGTTGCCGGCGGGTAGTCCGTTCTTCTCCAGCACCGAGGTCGCGCCCGCCACTCGGTCCACCGCCGTCGGGAGCTGGTCGTAGGAGACCTTGATCGCGCCGACCTTCGCCATGTCCCAGCCGCGCGCCTTGGCCTCGTCGGCGATCGCCTGACCGACCGTCTCGCCGATCTTGGTGGCCGAGATGCCCATGTGGGGCACGTCCTCGAGCGGCTGGCCCGAGTTGTCGACGAGCCGGTCGTCGACCGTCATCACTTTCAGATCGTTGGCGGCGGCCTTGGCGACGATGCCGGGGCCGAGCTTGACGTCGGGCGTGCAGATGATGAAGCCCTGCGCTCCTTGCGCACCGAGATTGTCGATCGCGGCCTGGACCTTCTCACCGTCCTCGGCGCCGATCTCGACGAGCGTGAAGCCCTTCTCCTTGGCGGCCTGCTGCGCGAAGCGCCACTCGTCCTGGAACCACGGCTCCTCGGGCTGCTTCACGACGAAGCCGATCTTGACGTCGGCGGCGCTGGCCGATCCGAGGGCGACCAGAAGGGCCGCGCCCGCGAACAACGTCTGCTTCCAGAACTTCATGCCTGCCTCCCGGATGGTTCGCGCCCGTTCTCCCTCGACGCGATCCCAGTCGTAGCGTTACCGTGTCTGACGAGTCAATCGTAATGTATGACTTATCGTACGCGTTGTCTGATACGGAGAAATCGGCCACAACGACGGGACAAGGACGGGACCCGCCGCATGACGCCTGCCACCGCCGCATCTGTGCCCGCCCGCCCGCGGCCCCGTGTCGGGCGCGACTTCGTCGCGGCGCTCGCCCGCGCGATCGTCGAGGGGCAGTATCCGGAGGGCTCGACCCTGCCGCGCGAGCAGGACCTGTGCACGGCGTTCTCGATCAGCCGCACCGTGGTGCGCGAGGCGCTGAAGACGCTGGAGTCGAAGGGCGTGGTGCGGTCGCGCGCGCGCACGGGAACGCTGGTTCGGCCCCGCGCGGACTGGAACCTCCTCGACGCCGACCTTCTCGACTGGATGGGCGACGCGGTGGTGGACGCCGAATTGCTCGCTTCGGTTCTGGAGGCCCGCCGCGCGGTGGAGCCCTTTGCGGCGGAGCTTGCCGCCGGGCGCGCGAGCCTGTCCGACATCGCCGCGCTTCACGCGGCCTGGGAGGCGATGCGCGACGCCGAGCCCGGCGACGACGACGCCTTCACGGCGGCCGACGCCGAGTTCCACCGCATCCTTCTTGGCGCCAGCGGCAACCGCGTCTTCATCCAGCTGTCGGGCGTGATCGACGCCGCGCTGACGCGGGCGCTGGACCGCGCCAACCGCTCGGTCGAGTCGCATCTCCATACGGTCGAGGTGCACGGGCGCTTGGTAGAAGCGTTGCGCATGCGCGACGGCGCGGCCGCGCGCCGCGCCGCGAACGAAATCCTGGAAACCGCCGCGCGCGATCTCGAACGCTTCGGATGACGCGCCGCGCCGGCGTCAGGGCCGCTCGCTGGAACGGCGGTGCAGGTCGCGCACCCGCTCCGCCAGATCCGCGACCGGTCCCTCCACGGGTACGCCCGGCGCGACGTCCCGGATCTGCAACGGGGCGACCGGCGAGGGCGCCGCACCGAATTCGCGTTGCCAATCCGTGAGCTGCGCGGCCGACGACGCGTAGACGATGCGGCCGAGACCCGCCCAGGCGTGGGCGGCTGAGCACATCGGGCAATGCTCGCCCGACGTATAAACGGTGGCCCGTGCCCGCTCATCCGGCGAGAGTTCGCCCGCCGCCCAGCGCGCGATGGCGAACTCGGGATGGCGCGTGGCGTCGCCGCCGCCGACCTCGTTGATCGCCTCCAGAAGCGTTTCGCCGTCCTCCGACACCAGGATCGAGCCGAAGGGTTCGTTTCCGGCCGCCAGGGCCTCGGCCGCCAGCTCGACGCAGCGTTCCAGATGCCGTCGGTCCCGACTATCGATCATGCGATCCTCCTCTTCGTCCGGCGCTCGAACCGCGGACCGGCGAGGGAGTTGGAGCGCCGGTGCGGTTCGGGGAGGGGCACCGTTAGTCCGCCTGCAGGAGCGCGAGGGCCGCGCCCTCGTCGGTCACCAGCGTATGGCAGCCGACGCGGCGGATCGCGGCGCGGATCGCGGGCGCGCGTCCCGGCCCGCCGGTCGCGATCACCACATGCCCCGCCCGGGCCAGAGCCTCCAGGTCGACCGACATCACGCAGTCCATGACGGGATGGTCGAGCGTGCGGCCCTCCGCGTCGAGGATGTTGCACATGAGATCGCACGTCCCGCCCGCCGCAACGAGTTCGGCGTAGATGCTCGCGGGCAGGACGGCGCGCGACAGGGCCGTGGAGGCCGTGCCCACCTCGCCGACGCTGAACAGGGCGACGTCGAGCGAGCCTGCGATGCGCTCGGCGCGATCGAGACCGCAACGCTCGCGCAACGCCCGGCGCGTCGCGGGCGAATCCACGAGAAGCGGCGCGGGATACAGAAGACAGCTCGCGCCGAGGCGGCTGGCCAGGCGCCAGGAAAAGTCGGTCGGGTTGTCGTCCGGCGCCTCGATCACGCCGCCGCACAGGGACACGACGCGCGACCTCGCATTGGTGGCGGGCCTGAGGCTCGCCAGCGACGCCGTCAGCGTGCGCCCCCATCCGACGCCGATCGACTGGCCGTCGAGAAGACCCTCCGACAGGAACTTGCCGAGCGCGAGCCCGACCGAGCGCGCCGCATCCGCCTCGCTCGGCGCATGGGGCACGACGATCGCCTCGTCGAGCTGGAATCGGCGCTCGAGTTCCAGCGCGAGGTCGGTGCGTTCGCGCCCGCCCTCGTTGATCCAGACCTGGACCTCGGCCCGCTTCAGCGCCTCGTCGAGAAGGCGCGTGACCGTGGTGCGCCCGACGCCGAGCTCCTCGGCGATCTCGCGCTGCGTCATCTTGCGATCGTAGTAGAGCCAGGCCGCGCGAAGGCGGATGGTGGCGTCCTCCGCGATCAGCGGAACGGCAGGTTTTCGAAGTCGGGCCATCGTTCGCCTTCGGCTCGGGGATGATTGACATATGCCTATTCGAAAAGGCAGATGTCTACACCTGCGGTCCCTGTGACCGCGTGCCCTTTCACGGACGGAACACCGCCATGGCCCATCGCGCCCTGCCCTCCAGCCGAACAGGGCTGCGCCTGTTTCTCGATACGGCGGATCGCGAGGCCTATGCCCGCTGGCTGCCGACGGGCCTCTTTCACGGTGTCACCACGAACCCGACCATCTTGGAGCGGTCCGGCCTGCGCTCGGATCTGTCGGTGCTTGCCGGGCTGGTGGAAACCGTGCTGCGCTATCCCGTCCAGGAGGTGCAGGCGCAGGCCTGGGGTACGGAGACCAGGGCGCTCGTCGAGACGGGTCGGGCGCTCGCCGCGATCGATCCCCGTGTCGTCGTGAAGGTGCCGGTCACCGAGAACGGGATGCGCGCGGTGTGCGAGATGCACGCGTTCGGCATCCGCACCACGGTGACCGCGGTCTACGCCTCGCACCAGGCGCTGACGGCGGCGGCCGCCGGCGCGGACTACGTCGCCCCGTATTTCGGCCGCATCAACGACGCGGGCCGCGACGGCGTGGCCGTGATGCGCGAGATGCGCGCGATCCTCGCCACCGCCGGCGACGGGACGCGCCTTCTCGTGGCGAGCCTTCGCAGCGCCGACGACGCGGCGCGGCTGGCCGCTGCGGGCTGCGATACCTTCACCTTCGGAACCGCGGTGGCGGAAGGGCTGTTCGCCGACCCCGACACCACAGCGGCCGCGCGCGCCTTCGAAGAGGCGGCGGCCCGATGAGCGCCGGCTCCAACGGCAAGCTTGCGGGCCGGGTCGCCATCGTCACGGGCGGTGCGAGCGGCATCGGCCGGGCGGTCTGCGAGCGCTTCGCGGCGGAGGGCGCGCGGGTCGTCGTCGCCGACCTCGACGAGGCCGCCTGCGCGCGCGTCGCGGGAGCCTTCGGGCCGGACGGCCTCGGCCTCGCGCTCGACGTCACAAGGGCGGAGAGCATCGAGGCGACGGTCTCGCGGACCGTGGATTGGGCAGGCGGCATCGACATCCTCGTGAACGCCGCCGGCATCTACGAGGCGCAGCCGATCCTCGAGATGACGCGCGAGCGCACCGCGCGCGTCTTCGCGGTGAACGTCGAAGGCCTGATCTTCATGACGCAGACTGTGGCGCGTCGCATGGTGGAGCAGGGCCGGGGCGGGCGCATCGTCAACTTCGCCTCGCAGGCCGGGCGTCGCGGCGAGGGGCCGTCCGTCGCCTACTGCGCGACCAAGGCGGCGGTGATCAGCATCACGCAGAGCTGCGCGCTGGATCTCATCCGCCACGGCATCAACGTCAACGCCATCGCGCCGGGCGTCGTCGATACGCCGATGTGGGACGTGGTGGACGCCAAGCTCGGCGAGGCCGAGGGGCTTGCGCCGGGCGAGGTGAAGCGGCGCGTCGCCGCCGCCGTGCCGGCCGGTCGCTTCGGCACGCCCGCCGAACAGGCCGCCATGGCCGCGTTCCTGGCCGGTCCGGACGCCGGCTACATCGTCGCCCAGTGCTACAATGTCGACGGCGGCAACGTCATGAGCTGAGCGCGCCGCGCTCGCTTCCCCCGTGCCCATCGCTTCTCCGGACCGGCCCGCCATGACCAAGACCATCCTGTGCTGCGGCGAAGCGCTGATCGACTTCGTGCCGGTCGCGCTGCGCGAGGAGGGTGCGGGCTACCGTCCCTGCCCGGGCGGCTCGCCCTACAACGTCGCTCGGGCGCTGGGCCGCCTCGATGTGCCCACCGGCTTTCTGGGCGGCATATCCGCCGACTTCTTCGGCGAGACGCTGGTCGAGGGCCTGCGCGAGAGCGGCGTCGACACGCGCTGGGTCGAGCGGCGCCGGGCTCCCTCGACGCTCGGCTTCGTCAGCCTCGACACCGCCGAGCCGGATTACGCCTTCTACGACGCGCAGGCCGCGGACCGCGCCTGGACGAACGTGCCGGACGAGACGGCTCTGCGTGATGTCGGTTGCCTTCATTTCGGTTCGATCTCGCTGATCCGCGAGCCGGCCGCCGCCGCCTACGAGACGCTTCTGCACCGCGAGGCGCGCGGCGCGCGGCTCGTCACGTTCGATCCGAACATACGGCCCTCGCTCGTCGTCGACGAGGCGGCCTATCGCGACCGCATGGCCCGGATCCTCGCACGCGCCGATATCGTCAAGATCAGCGCGGCCGATCTCGACTGGCTGCATCCCGGCCTCGCTCCGGATGCGGTCGCAGAACGCTGGCTGGGTCAGGGAGCGGCGCTGGTCGCCGTGACCTTCGGCGAGCGCGGCGTCGCCGGTTTTGCGCGCGGACGGCGGCTTTCGATCGATGCCATTCCGACGACGGTGGTCGATACGGTGGGGGCCGGCGACAGCTTCATGGCGGGGCTTCTGGCGGGCCTCCACGATCAGGGCCTTCTCGATCGCGCGGGTCTGGACGGCGCGGACGAGTCGGCGCTCGCGGCCGCGCTGACGCTCGGGCAGCGCGTGGCCAGCGCCACCTGCAAGCGCCGGGGCGCGGATGCCCCGCGTCGCGCCGTGCTCTAGCGCCGCGCCTCAACTCTCCGCCAACGCCGCCAGTTCCTCGGGACGCCCGTTCGGAAACGCGTCGCGCAGGTGGTCGAGAAAGGCCGAGACCTTCGCGCTCAGCAGACGCCGCGAGGGATAAAGCGCCCAAAGCGCGATCTCCGGGGCGTCGGCCTCGCCCCAGAGCGCGAGCCGCCCGGTCTCGATGTCGCGGCTGACCAGCGAGACCGGAAGCCGTCCGATCCCGACGCCCGCCCTCACCGCATCGCGCACCATGACCAGCGAGGACAAGCGGAGCACCGGGTCGATCGCGAGTGCCTGGCGCGCGCCCTTGAGCGGCCAGGAGGCAGGGCCGCCGGCCGTTCCGCGCAGCACAGCCGGCATGGCGGCGTTCGCGGCCGGCGGCACGAGGTTGGGTGCCGCCACGACCACGAGCCGGTCGCGCAGGAAGACGCGGCCGACGAGACCCGCATCGCTCGCCGGATCCACCCGGATCACGAGGTCGTAGCCCTCCTCGACCATGTCCACCGCCCGGTCGTCGGTGGTCACCTCCAGCCGCACGTCGGGATGCTTCAGCGCGAACGCGCTGGCGAGCGGGCCCATCGCCGTCTGGGAGAAGAGCAGCGGTGCGCTGATGCGCAGGCGTCCGCGCGGGCGCTGCGCGCCCGAGGCGATGGCCGATGCCGTCTCGTCGATCTCGGTCAGGAGCGCGCCGGTCCGCTCGAACAGGGCGCGCCCCTCCTCGGTCAGCGCCAGCACCCGCCCGCCCCGCTCCAGAAGGCGCAGGCCCAGCGCCGCTTCCAGCTCGCCCACGCGGCGCGAAAGCGTCGCCTTCGGCCGGCCGGATGCGCGCGCGGCGCGGCCGAACCCGCCATGACGCGCGACGAGGTTGAAGTCCGACAGGGCGAGAAGGTCCACGTGTTCCACCTGTGAGACGGTTGGTCCCAAAATGCCGACTGTCGGCTCGAAAGTGGATCGCACATCTTCGTCCCGTCAGCCAGCGTGGCCGACCGGCCCATCCGCCGCCCGCTTGAAAGGACGAGACCCATGATCCACGCAACCGCCACCGTTCCCGTGAACCCGGAAGGCGCCGTGCCGCTCACGCGCGGCCAGGCCTGGGCCGGGCTGGTTCTGAAGGCCCGCGATGCGCGGCTGTTTCTGCCCGACGGCTTCTGCACCCGCTGCGAGGTCGTCGAGGAAAGCGCGACCCATCTCGTTCGCGAGGCGACCATCGCCGGCACCGATGTTCGCGAGATCATCGCCTTCGAGCCGAACCGGAAGGTCACCTTCTTCCAGGCCGGGGGCCCGCGCGAGGGGGCGATCGTCAACGAGCTGTTCGAGGACCCGGACGGTACGCTGCACCTGCGCTTCTACGGCTATCTCGGCCTGCGCGACCGGACGCCGAACGGTCCCGAGGAGGCGGCCGAGCAGGCCATGCTGAACGGCGACCGGGGTTACCGCGCCGCGCTGGTGTCGACGCTGGAGCGCACGCGCTCGCTTCTGGCCGAAGGCCGGCTTTGATCCCACCCAAACCGGGCAGCCCCAGCGCCCATCAACAGGAGTGATCCGCATGCCAAACAATCCTATGCAACCGGGCCGTCTCGCGCGTCCCAAGCTTCTCGTTCTCGGCGCGACCGGTGGAACCGGGCGCCGCATCGTCGCGCAAGCGATCGAGCGCGGCTTCGAGGTCACCGCGCTCGTGCGCTCACCCCAGAAGGCGGCGGACCTCGCCGGCGGCGCGCGCATCGTGGTCGGCGACGCGCGCGACGAGGCCGCGCTCGTCCGGGCTCTGGAGGGTCAGGACGGCGTCGTCAGCGCGCTCGGAACCCCGGCCAGCCCGTTCCGGGAGGTCACGCTCCTGTCGGAGGCCACGCGCGCGCTCACCAGGGCGATGACCACAACCGGCGTCTCGCGGCTCATCGCGATCACCGGGCTTGGTGCGGGCGACAGCCGGGGGCACGGCGGCGTGCTGTTCGACCGCGTGATCGTCCCGTTGCTCCTGCGCCGCGTCTACCGGGACAAGGACCGGCAGGAGGCGATCGTGCGGGCGAGCGGTCTCGACTGGGTTCTGGTGCGCCCGAGCATCCTCAACAACAAGCCCGCTCGCGGCTCGGTGCGCGCATTGACCGATCTGGCGGACGTCCATGGCGGATCGGTCTCGCGCGACGACGTCGCGCGCTTCGTGCTCGATCAGGTCGAGACGGACGGCTGGCTGCGACAGGCGCCGCTCGTGACATGGTAGGCGTCGTCGCGCTCAGATCGCGGTGCCCGGCTGCTCGCCGCCTCCCGCCAGCAGCCGGGCCGCGTCGCGCGCGGGCGGCGCGCCGAACAGGCGCCGATACTCGCGGCTGAACTGCGAGGCGCTCTCGTAGCCGACCGCGTAGGCGGCGCGGCCGGCCTCGCCCTGGCTGACCAGAAGACGACGGGCGGCCTGGAGCCGCAGGCGCTTCTGGTACTGCAGCGGACTCATCGCGGTGACCGTCTTGAAGTGGCGATGGAACGAGGGGACGCTCATGCCCGCGATCTCGGCCAGGGCCTCGACCCGCAAGGGCCGGTCGTAGTGGCGCGCGATCCACTCGATCGATCGGCGCACGCGCGACAGGCGGCTGTCCTCGCGTCCGATCTGCCGCAGCATCGCGCCGTGCGGCCCCTGCAGAAGCCGGTAGAGCACCTCCCGCTCGCGCGATGCGGCGAGAAACGGAATGTCGGCCGGCGTATCGAGAAGCGCCAGCAGGAGGGCCCAGGCCTCCAGAAGCTCGCGCGTGATGGGAGCGACGCCGAAGCCGGCGGCCGGGTCGCAAGGAGGCAGCGACGGCGCCTCGGCGAGCATCGCGCCCAGCGCCTCGCGGTCGAGCGTCAGACCGGCGCCGATATAGGGCTTGTCCGGCGTCGCCTCGACGATGCGACCGCTGGCGGGCAGGTCGAGCGAGGCGACAAAGGAGGTCGCGGCGTCGTAGCGCAGCACCGTTTCCCCGATCAGCACCTCCTTGGCGCCCTGCAGCACGACGCAGACCATGGGCTGGTAGAGGCCGGTCGAGGGAGGCCCCGGCTCGGTGCGGACGGCAAGGCCGACGCGCGGCAGCACGGTCTGCGTGCGCGTGGGGTCGGCGTGACGCCGCGCGCGATGGATCAGGCGGTCGAGGATGTCCTGCATGGTCGAGAGGATCGGCGATCCGGCGCGGTCCTGCAAGCCCGCTGATAGGAATAGGCAAGAGTTCGATCCGATCAAGCACGGGGCCGACGGCTCGTCTCGCCATATGGGCGACGAGGCGGACGGAGCGTCGTCGCCTCGCTGTCCCATCTCAAGGAGCCCGCTATGACCACCCCTTCCTTTGGTGCGACCTCCACCACCGACGAAGTCCTGGCCGACGTGGATCTCGGCGGCCGGCGCATCCTCGTCACCGGCGTCTCGGCGGGCCTCGGGATCGAAACCGCCCGGGCGCTGGCGCTGCGCGGTGCCGATGTCGTGGGTGCCGCCCGCGACCTCGACAAGGCCGTGCACGCGACCGGGGAGGTCCGGGATGCAGCCGCGCGAGGGGGTGGGACCTTTCGACTGATCGCACTGGATCTGGCGGATCTGCGAAGCGTGCGCGAAACCGCCGGGCGTCTTCTCGCCGAGGGCGATCTCTTCGACGCGGTGATCTGCAATGCGGGCGTCATGGCACCGCCGTTCGGGCGCACGGCCGACGGTTTCGAGACGCAGTTCGGCACGAACCACCTCGGCCACTTCGTCCTGGTGAACCGGATCGTGCCCCTGATGCGCGAGGGCGGACGCGTCGTCGTGCTGTCCTCGGCCGGCCACCGCTTCAGCGACGTCGATCTCGAGGACCCGAACTTCGAGCGGACCCCCTACGATCCGTGGATCGCCTATGGCCGGTCGAAGACCGCCAACGCCCTCTTCGCGGTGGAATTCGACCGGCGTCATCGCGCAAGCGGCATCCGCGCGACGGCGGTGCATCCCGGCGGCATCCAGACCGAGCTCGGTCGCCACCTGACGTCGGAGGCCATGGCGGCCCTGGTGGACCAGCTGGATGCCGCCTCGCGGGCGACGGGTCAGTCGCGCTTCGCGTTCAAGACGATCCCGCAAGGGGCGGCGACCTCGGTATGGGCCGCCGTAGTGGCCGATGCCGACGAGGTGGGCGGCCGCTACTGCGAGGACTGCCACGTCGCCGCGACGCGCGAGGGGGAGGGCATCCGGGACGGCGTGCGATCCTATGCGATCGATCCGGAGCGGGCCCGGCTGCTCTGGGAGCGGAGCGAGATGCTGGTCAGCTGCGGCGCCTGACACGGGAAGGCAGCTCCTGTCCGGTCCGGCCGGCGCTGGGTGGTCTCGGCGGTCGCGATCCAGGTCGCGGCCGCGAGGCTGACGCGACCCTCGGCCTCGCGTTTCCGAAGCATGGCGCGCACCCGCTCGTCCGCATCGCGCCGCCGGTCCGGGCGATCCCGCAGGATGCAGCCGAGCCTACCGGCGCGTGTGACGACCGCGAGCGTGTACGCCGCGCCGCCGCCGGATTTCTGAGCGTCCGAGGGTGTGATCTCGACCCGGCGGGAGCCGGCTGCCTGCAGGGTTGCCTGGATCGTACCGGGATCGGCGAAGCCGAGATGCGGTGCGTCCCCGGGCGCCGGTCCGGCTTCCTTCACGGGCGCATGGTCCATCGCGTTCCCGCTTGCGGCGCATCAGCAAGCGAAGGCGATCCGGCCGCCGGGCCGACGCCGGCTCGCCCAATGCCGGAAGGCGGCCGTGGTGTCGCATGCGCTCGTGCTAGGTCACCAGCCCCTGGCTGCCGATGTCGGTGCCCACGACATGGCCCTCGTCGCCGACCCGATCCGCGAGTGGGGCCATGGTGCGTCCCGCACTGCGGCCCCATCTAAAATGCGCCAGCCTCGACCGGACGCCGGCGCTTCGGCCGCCGCTCGCATCCGCCGGTTCGACGCGTGTTCGATCCGCCCGTTCCGCAGGAGTCCCGATCTGCCGCGAGAACCTTGGGGGGGAACTCCTAGACCGCTCGAGACGCCGCCGGAGCCAGTCCCGGTTCGTTCGCCGCCCGTCTACGATTCTGCGCGGCCGCCGCCTTCCAGCGCCGCGGGGAGGCACCCGGTTGTAGCGGTGCGTAGCGCAGGCCGCGCCCATCGGGATCGAGGCTGACGTACCATCCCGTCATCAGACGCGCCGCGAGGCCGAAGGGAAGACCGAAGCGCGATGCGCAGGAGGCCATCTCGCTGCGTCCGTCGCGCCGAACGATGCGGGCGCAGCGTGTCGTGCACAAGGCCAGATCGAGATCATGGCCGCCGCCGGGCCAAGAAGCCTCCAGCGACTGTCCCAGAAGGTCGATGGCCTCGTCCGTTCCACTGGCGCCGAGCACGGAGCGCAGTTCCCGCGCGACCAGAACCGAGTGGAGTTGCGAGAGCTGATGATCCGTCCAGAACAAGACACCCCCCGAAGGCCGACATGCGTTCAGAAGAGCCCATCTATGGTCCCGTCCCGGCGCGGCAACGTCTTGGCTGACCCGTGACTGGCGCGTCGGACGAACGGCAGCGGCCGCGCGTCAGCTGCTCGAGCCGGCCTTGCCGCGTCCCAGCTCGAAGCAAAGGCCCGACGGGGCGAAGTCCAGACGTCCGGTGCCGTCGAAGTTGGCCGCGACCACCCGTTCCAGGAGCTTCGATCCGAAACCGCGCCGGTCGGGCGCCACGACGGGCGGCCCGCCGGTCTCCACCCACCGAAACGCGAAGGCCCCGTCCTCGGCGCCCCACGAGACCGATACGCGCCCCGTCTCGTTCGAGAGCGCACCGTACTTGACGGCGTTGGTCGCCAGTTCGTGGATCGCGAGCGACAGGCCGAGCGCCTGCTGCGAGGTCAGGCGAAAGCGCGCGCCGTGGAGCGAGATCCGGTTTTCCTCGCCCTGGTGAGGACCGATCGCCGCCGCCACGACGTCGGCCGCATCGGCTTCCTCCCAGGAGGTTCGCGTCAGGATGTCCTGCGCGCGGGTCAGCGCTCCCAGGCGGCTCTCGATGGCATGGCGCGCCGTCTCGACGCTGGTGGCCTGGCGCAGCGTTTGAGAGCTGATCGCCTGGACCATGGCCAGCGAGTTCTTCATGCGGTGCGCGAGTTCCTGGTTGAGCGTGCGCTGCTGCTGCTCGGCCTGGATGCGGGACAACGCGGTCTGGGTGCGGTCGGCCACCTGCTCCACGAACAGAAGGTCCTCGGGCGAAAGGGCGCGCAACTCGGCGAAATGCACGAAGGCGACGAGCACGAAGCGGCCGCGCTCGATCACCGGGAAGTTCAGGAGAACGCGGATTCCGATCGCCGCCATAGCATGGGCGCTCGCGCTCGTGCGCGGATCCGTGGCGACGTCCTCGACGATCACGGTCTGGCCGCGCTTCAGCTCGTCGATAAAGGAGCCGTAGTCGCGGAAGCGGAACGACCCTTCCACCGGGACCGCGTCCTCGCGGCACCAGTTCGGGTGCATGAGCACGGTCTCGCGCTCGGGATCCACCGTGCCGATGCCCGCGCGCGTGGCGTTCAGGGCGCGGGCCATGATCTCGGCGGCGACGTGGGTGACCTCTTCGGGCTCGCTCAGCATGCGCAGCCGCTCCCCGAGATCGGCAAGCGCGGCCTGCCGGCGGACCTGATGGACGTGCTCGGTCACGTCGTATCCGACCGTGAAGATGCCCGTGACGTGGCCTTCCTCGACGAAGGGCTGGTGGACGAAGTCCAGGAAGTGCTCGATTGCCGGCCGGGTGGGGTCGGGCTGCGACGAGAACGGCGCCGCCTTCATGGCGACGGCCTCGCCGGTCCGGTAGACGCGGTCGAGAAGGTCGGCGTAACCCTGTTCGGCGGCGTCGGGTAGGGCCTCGCGCGCCGTGAGGCCGATGAGATCCCGGCCGCCCACGGCCTCGCGGTAAGCGGCGTTCACCATCTCGTAGATGTGCTCCGGACCGCGCTGGAGGGCCATGAAGCTCGGCGCGTTGTCGAACAGGGACACGAGCCGACGACGCCCCTCGGCGGCGTCGTCGCGCGCGATCCGCAGATACCGCACGAGATCGTCGCGCTGCGAGATCAGGCGCCGCATCTCGATCTGCGTCACGACCTGGCGGGCCAGGTGGTGGAGCACGTGGGTCTGCTGGGCCGTCAGGCCGTCGGGCCGGGCCACCGTGTCGATGACGCACAGCGCGCCCAGCGAGTGGCCGTCGTCGGTCACGAGCGGCGCGCCCGCATAGAAGCGGATCGCCTCGGGACCCGTGACGAGCGGATTGGCGGCGGTGCGAGGGTCGAGCGTCAGGTCCGGGATCACCAGAACCTCGCGCTGGTTCAGCGTATGGGCGCACACGGAACGGTCGAGCGTCGTCTGGTCGGGCTGGAAGCCGACCCGCGCCTTGAACCATTGCCGGTCCCGATCGACCAGGCTGACCAGCGCGATCGGCGTCGCGCAGACCTCGCTCGCGATCGCCGCGATGCTGTCGAAGCTTTCCTCGGGCGCCGTGTCCAGGATGTCCAGCGCCTCGAGGGCGGCGAGCCGCTCGGGGTCGGTGATTGCGGGACCGACCACGGCATTCCGATTCGCATCGGGCGGGGAGGGGGGTGTCATAAGAGGGATATCCGACGCGACAGCCGCGACAGCCGCGCTCGCCCGCGTTCTTGTGTTCGACTTTGATCCGTCAGGGAAGGGCCCCAGGCTGGTTTGCGCCGCGAAATCGGGCGCGGAAACGACGTCACCACGCGGGCGCCGCCAGCCGGAACGGCTGTCCGAGCCGTTTCCTCAACCGTTCGGGCCGGCGGTTGTCACGACCTCGCCGTCCTCCTTGCGGAACTGCGCGACCGGCTCGTCGAGAAGCCCCAGCACCGTTTCCGATGGCCGGCACAGTGCAGCGCCCTTCCCGGTTACCACGATCGGCCGCTCGATCAGGATCGGATGCTCCACCATCGCCGCCAGGATTTCCTCGTCCGACAGCTTCGGGTCGCCCAGCCCAAGCTCGGCATAGGGCGTCCCCTTCTGGCGCAGGATGTCGCGCGGACGCAGCCCCATCATGTCGAGGAGTTCGGCCAGCACGTCCCGGCTGGGTGGCGTCTTCAGGTATTCGACGACCTGCGGGTCCTCGCCGGACCGACGGATCATCTCCAGCGTGTTGCGCGAGGTGCCGCAGGCGGGGTTGTGGTAGATCGTGACGGTCACGATGGGTCTCCGGGAAACGGCGCGTTCGGGCGACTATGCGAGGCTTTCGCCAAGCTTCAAGGGGTGGATGCGCGACTCCTCATGCGCTCCGTCGATCCGGAACCGTCGCGGCGTGGAAGCGGACCTCGCCCTTGGCCTGGCGCTTGCCCGCGTAGAGCGCTCCGTCGGCGTTGCGCAGGAGCGTCAACGGATCGGCGCCGTCGGCCGGTGCGAAGGTCACGCCGATCGTTGCGCCGATGCGCGCCGAACCTGTCGCACCGAGCGGGATGGGTTGCTCGATCGCCTGGATGATCCGGCGGCCGAAGGCGAGAGCCTCGTTTGGCCGGCCGAGGCCCGGCAGGATCGCCGCGAACTCGTCGCCGCCGAGCCGAGCCGCGAAGTCTCGCGCACCCAGGCCCGCCAGAAGACGGCCGGCGACCTCCCGCAGAACCCGATCGCCGGCCTCATGGCCGAGCGTGTCGTTGACCGCCTTGAACCCGTCGAGGTCGAGATACGCCACCGCAAACCCCTCGCCACCCTCGGCCAGGTTTCGGGACGCCCGGTCGAGACGTTCGAACAGGAGAACGCGGTTCGGCAGACCCGTCAGCGCGTCGTGCGAGGCTCGGTGTTCGCTGTCGGCGATGGCGCGGGCTGCCGAGCGGGTCTGGCGCAGGAACAGCGCCGCCAGCGCGCCGACCGCGAGCGCGACCGCGGCCCAGGCGGGCACGGCGATCTGCAGCAGCCGGTCGCCGGGACGGGCGCCCTCCCACGCCAGGGCGCCAACCTCTTGGCCGTCGGCGGTGACGAGCGGCACCGAAGCCGTTCCGGACGGCTTGTCCGCGATCCGCAGCCTCGGCAGGCGATAGGTATGGGCAAAGGTTTCCACCAGCGCCGCGTCGATGGCGTCCACGAACACCAGATGGTGGCGCGGCGTCCCATCGTCGGCACCAGGCTCCTGCGGGCGGATCGGAACGATCGCCGCGATCGCCGGGCGTGCGTCGGCGAGCACCAGTCCGACGGTCGAGCCCTGCGAGCCGCGACGCTGCTGCTGGCTCAAGAGCCTGTCGAAGCCGCCCGACAGGATCTCGTTGACCGGCTGGTCCGTCAGCGCACCGCGCACCATCGCGTAGCTGGCCTCGGCGCCGGGCGTCACGACGAGGATCATGTCGAGCCCGTAGGTGGCGAGGGTCGAGGCGCCGATGTTCTCGTCGGCCCATTCGGGGTCGGGACGGTCGACGAGCCTCTCCACCGCCTCGTCCCAGGTGCCGTAGTCGAGCGCGACCTTCTCGATCTGCTCGCCACGGACCGTCAGCGCGCCCCTGGCGAGCAGCGCTTGTTCCTGCTGGGCGACCGCGGTCTGGTAACCCGCAACCAGCCACAGCATGGCCAGAAGGCACAGAAGAGCGAGCCCCACGAGCACGGCCGCGGGCAGCGTGACCCGCCGGACGACGTGTTCGTAGCCGCTCTGCGGATTCACCATGAGCCTCGTTCCGCGCACCCGCGACGACCATGCGCGCGTAGACTGAAGAAAGCGTGTGACGATCGGGCTGCCGTTGAGGCGATCGCTTCGGCGGCTACGGATCGCGTCCCGCCCGGCCTGGACGCCGAAGCGGAGGAGGATCGGCCGAGCGACGCGCTCGCAGGTCCCGCGACCCATGCGGCGCCGCCTCCCGCAAATTGGCGTTTGCATATCGGCCGCCGTGTTGAAAGAACCATGCCGGGAGCATCGTCGCGGGAGCCGGGCATGATCGAGATCCTCGCCAAACTCGAGGCCAAGCGCGCCGAGGCGCGGGCGGGCGGCGGGACGCGGCGTGTGGAGGCGCAGCATGCGAAGGGTCGGTTGACGGCTCGCGAGCGCCTCGAGATCCTGCTCGACGAGGACAGCTTCGAGGAGCTCGACATGTATGTCGAGCACAACTGCGCCGACTTCGGCATGGCCGAGCAGCGCATACCCGGCGACGGCGTGGTGACGGGATCGGGCACGATCAACGGCCGGCTGGTCTTCGTCTTCAGCCAGGACTTCACGGTCTTCGGCGGCTCCCTGTCGGAGCGCCACGCGGGCAAGATCTGCAAGATCATGGACACGGCGATGCGGGTCGGGGCGCCGGTCATTGGTCTCAACGATTCCGGCGGCGCCCGCATCCAGGAGGGCGTCGCCTCGCTCGGGGGCTATGCCGAGGTCTTCCAGCGCAACGCGCTGGCGTCGGGCGTGGTGCCGCAGATCAGCCTCGTGATGGGCCCTTGCGCCGGTGGCGCGGTGTACTCGCCGGCCATGACCGATTTCATCTTCATGGTGCGGCACTCGTCCTACATGTTCGTGACCGGGCCCGACGTCGTGAAGACGGTCACGGGCGAGAAGGTCTCGCAGGAGGATCTCGGCGGGGCGGGCACCCATTCCACGCGCTCGGGCGTCGCCGACATGGCGCTGGAGAACGACGTGGAGGCGCTGCTCGCCACGCGCGACTTCTTCGACTTCCTGCCGGCCAGCAACCGCTCCGGCGTGCCCGAGCGTCCGACGCTCGATCCTGCCGAGCGGCTGGAGCCCTCGCTCGATACGCTGGTGCCGGCGGCCTCCAACAAGCCCTACGACATGCGCGAGCTGATCGTGAAGGTCGCGGACGAGGGCGACTTCTTCGAGCTGCAGCCCGACCACGCCGCCAATATCGTGATCGGCTTCGGTCGCATCGAGGGACGCACGGTCGGTTTCGTCGCCAACCAGCCTCTGGTTCTGGCCGGCGTTCTCGACATCAACGCCTCCAAGAAGGCGGCGCGCTTCGTGCGCTTCTGCGATGCCTTCGAGATCCCGATCGTGACCTTCGTGGACGTGCCGGGCTTCCTGCCGGGCGTCGCGCAGGAGCACAACGGCATCATCAAGCACGGGGCGAAGCTTCTGTTCGCCTATGCCGAGGCGACGGTGCCGAAGATCACGGTCATCACCCGCAAGGCCTATGGCGGCGCCTACGACGTGATGGCCTCCAAGCACCTGCGCGGCGACCTCAACTACGCCTGGCCCACCGCCGAGATCGCGGTGATGGGCGCCAAGGGCGCGGTGGAGATCATCTTCCGCCAGGATGCGGGCGATCCGGACAAGATCGCCGCGCGCACGCGCGAATACGAGGAGCGCTTCGCCAATCCGTTCGTCGCGGCCTCGATGGGCTTCATCGACGAGGTGATCATGCCTCATTCCACGCGTCGACGCATTGCGCTGGCCCTGCGCAAGCTGCGCGGCAAGCGGCTCGAGAACCCGTGGAAGAAGCACGACAACATTCCGCTATGAACCGCCTGGGGAGGGGAGGCCCTGCGATGTTCGAACGCTTGAACCATGTGGGCGTGGCGACGCCCTCGGTGGCGCGCGCCCGGGAACACTACGCGCGCCTGTTCGGACCGAGCGCGGTGGGGGCCAGCTTCGATCTGCCCGCGCAAGGGGTGCGCGTCTGCTTCGTCGATGCGCCTAACACACAGATCGAACTCATCGAGCCGCTCGGCGACGCCTCGCCGATCGCCGCCTTTCTGGACCGCAATCCGGCCGGCGGTCAGCACCATCTCTGCTTCGAGGTGGCTGATCTCGACGCGGCGATCCGCGATGCCGCATCCATGGGCGCGCGCCCCCTGGGCGAGCCACGTCTCGGCGCGCACGGCACGCGGGTCGTCTTCCTGCACCCGCGCGAGATGGGCGGCGTGCTCGTGGAACTGATGGAGGCGTCCCGTGCCGGACATTGAGGACTGGAAGGCGCTCGCGGCCAAGGAGACAGGGGAGCGCGACCTGACCTGGCACACCCCGGAGGGCATCGCCGTCAAGCCGCTCTACTCGGCCGAGGACACGGCGGGGTGGGACCCCGGCCTGCCGGGCTTCGCCCCGTTTGGGCGCGGCGTGAAGGCCACGATGTATGCCGGGCGCCCCTGGACGATCCGGCAATATGCGGGCTTCTCGACGGCCGAGGAGTCGAACGCCTTCTACCGGCGCAACCTCGCCGCGGGGCAAAAGGGACTGTCGGTCGCCTTCGACCTCGCCACGCACCGGGGCTACGATTCCGACCATCCGCGCGTGACGGGCGACGTCGGCAAGGCGGGGGTGGCGATCGACACGGTGGAGGACATGCGCATCCTCTTCGACGGCATCCCGCTCGGCGAGATGTCGGTGTCGATGACCATGAACGGGGCGGTGATCCCGGTGCTCGCCTTCTTTATCGTGGCGGGCGAGGAGCAGGGCGTGCCGCGCGCCCGGCTCGAGGGGACCATCCAGAACGACATCCTCAAGGAGTTCATGGTCCGCAACACCTACATCTACCCGCCCGAACCCTCCATGCGGATCGTCTCCGACATCTTCCGCTACACGGCCGCCGAGATGCCGCGCTTCAACTCGATCTCGATCTCGGGCTACCACATGCAGGAGGCCGGGGCGACGCAGCTCCAGGAACTCGCCTTCACGATCGCCGACGGTATGGAATACGTGCGCTCCGGCATCGCGTCGGGCCTCGACATCGACCGCTTCGCGCCGCGCCTGTCGTTCTTCTTCGCGATCGGCATGAACTTCTTCATGGAGATCGCCAAGCTCCGCGCCGCCCGCATCCTGTGGCACCGCGCGATGACCGCGCTCGGCGCGCGCGACGAGCGCTCCAAGATGCTGCGCACGCACTGCCAGACATCCGGCGTCTCGCTCACCGAGCAGGATCCGACCAACAACGTCATCCGCACCACGATCGAGGCGATGGCGGCGATGCTCGGCGGCACGCAGTCCCTTCATACCAACGCGCTCGACGAGGCGATCGCGCTGCCGACCGACCATTCGGCGCGCATCGCCCGCAACACGCAGCTCGTCCTCCAGGAGGAAACGGGCATGACCCGCGTCGTCGACCCGCTGGGCGGCTCCTACTACGTGGAGAGCCTGACCAAGGCGCTCGTGGACGGCGCGTGGAAGCTGATCCAGCGGATCGAGCGCGAGGGCGGCATGTCCCGGGCCGTTGCCGACGGCTGGCCGAAGGCGATGATCGAGGCGGCGTCGGCAGCGCGGGCCGCCCGGGTCGACCGGGGCGAGGACGTCGTGGTCGGGGTCAACAAGTTTCGCTTGAACGGCGAGGCGCCGATCGAGATCCTCGACGTCGACAACGTCGCGGTGCGCGAGGCGCAGGTGCGGCGCATCGCGGCCGTGAAGGCGGCACGCGATCCGGAAGCCGCGAACCGGGCGCTTGATGCCCTTCGCGAGGGGGCGAGCGGCACCGGCAATCTCCTGGAGCTCGCGGTCGAGGCAGCCCGCGCGCGCTGCACGCTCGGCGAGATCTCGTCGGCGATGGAGGACGTGTTCGGACGCTACGATACACGACCGGCCCCGGTCGCGGGCGTCTACGGCGGCGCCTACGGCGAGGATGCCCGCTGGACGCGCCTGACCGGCGCCGTCGCCGCCACGGAGCGACGCCTGGGTCGCCGACCGCGCATCCTGATCGCCAAGATGGGTCAGGACGGGCATGACCGGGGTGCGAACCTCGTCGCCTCGGCCTTCGGCGACCTCGGCTTCGAGATCGTCTCGGGACCCCTGTTCCAGACGCCGGCGGAGACCGCCGCGACGGCGGTGGAGCGCGAGGTCGACATCGTGGGCGTGTCGTCGCTCGCGGCCGGCCACAAGACGTTGATCCCCGAACTCGTCCGCTGTCTGGCGCAGGCCGGGCGCGCCGATATCCGCGTGATCGCCGGTGGGGTCATCCCGGCGCAGGACTACGACCTGCTGCGCCGCGCCGGCGTCCAGGCCATCTTCGGACCCGGCACCAACCTCGTGGATGCGGCGGCCGAGGTGCTGCGCCTTCTCGGCCACAACATGCCCCCCGTCGGCGAGGACGCCGCCGAATAGATCCGGAGACAGTCGTGTTTCAGAAGATCCTGGTCGCCAATCGGGGCGAGATCGCGTGCCGCATCATGCGCACCGCCCGGCGCATGGGGCTGGCGACGGTCGCGGTCTATTCCGACGCCGACACGGGTGCGCCCCACGTCCTCCTGGCCGACGAGGCGGTGCGCCTCGGGCCCGCGCCCGCCGCCGACAGCTATCTGCGGGCCGACCTCATCCTGGCCGCGGCGAAGGAGACGGGGGCCGATGCCATCCATCCCGGCTATGGCTTCCTGTCGGAGCGCGAAAGCTTCGCGCGGGCCTGCGAGGCGGCCGGCATCGTCTTCGTCGGTCCCTCGGCGGACGCGATCGCGGCGATGGGCGACAAGATCCAGTCCAAGAAGCTGGCGGCCGCGGCCGGCGTCAACGTCGTGCCGGGCCACCTCGGCGAGATCGAGACCACCGACGAGGCAGCCCGCATCGCGAGCGAGATCGGCTATCCCGTGATGATGAAGGCCTCGGCGGGCGGCGGCGGCAAGGGCATGCGCCTGGCCTGGAGCGAGGCGGAGCTGCGCGAAGGCTTCGATGCCGTGCGCCGCGAGGGCCAGGCGAGCTTCGGCGACGACCGCGTCTTCATCGAGCGCTTCATCGAGAGCCCGCGCCATATCGAGATCCAGGTGCTGGGCGACCGGCACGGCACGGTGCTCCACCTCGGCGAGCGGGAATGCTCGATCCAGCGCCGTCATCAGAAGGTGGTGGAGGAGGCCCCGTCACCCTTCGTATCACCGGCCATGCGCCGCGCCATGGGCGAGCAGGCGGTCGCGCTCGCCAAGGCCGTCGGCTACCATTCCGCCGGAACGGTGGAGCTGATCGTGTCGGGCGCCGACCCGACGGGGGCGAGCTTCTACTTCCTGGAAATGAACACGCGCCTCCAGGTCGAGCATCCCGTCACCGAGTTCGTCACCGGCCTCGACCTCGTGGAGCAGATGATCCGCGTGGCCGCCGGCGAGACGCTGGCGTTCGGACAGGACGACGTGCGGCTCGACGGCTGGGCGATCGAGACGCGTGTCTATGCCGAGGATCCCTATCGCGGCTTCCTGCCGTCCACCGGCCGCCTGACGCGCTATCGTCCGCCCGCGTCCGCGGCGGGCGTGCGCGTCGATGACGGCGTCGCGGAAGGAAGCGAGGTCTCGCCCTTCTACGATCCGATGATCGCCAAGCTCGTCACCCATGGCGCGACGCGGCAGGTGGCGATCGACCGGCAGGCCGATGCGCTGGACCGGTTCGAGCTGGAGGGCGTCGGCAACAACATCGATTTCCTCGCGGCTCTCATGCGGCACGAACGCTTCCGCGAGGGACGTCTCACCACCGGCTTCATTGCGGAGGAATACCCGGACGGTTTCGCAGGCGCGCCCGTCTCGCGCGAGGGCGTGCGGCATCTGGCCGGCGTCGCGGCCGTCCTCCAGACGCGCCTCAACCAGCGCGATCGCCTGATCAGCGGACAGCTGGGTCCAAGCCTTGCCGCGCCGAAGCAATGGCACGTGACGCTCGGCGATGTCGCCCATGCCGTCGAGGTCGACACGGATGCCGTGCGGATCGACGGCGTGGAGTTGCCCCTGCGCATCGACTGGGAGATCGGATCCGCGCTGTGCATGGCCCGGACCGGCGACACGACGACGACGGTGCGGGTCGCCCGGGAGCGCGGACGTTGGCGGCTGACGACCGGGGGCGCCAGCCATCGCGTCTCGGTTCTGGAGCCGAGGGTCGCGGACCTGCGCCGCCACATGATCCAGCGCCCGGCACCCGATCTCTCGCGTTTTCTGATCTGCCCCATGCCCGGTACGCTCACGGCGCTTCACGTGGCGGAAGGGCAGCGGGTCGCCGCAGGTCAGCCGCTGGCGACGGTGGAGGCCATGAAGATGGAGAACGTCCTGCGAGCCGGGAAGTCGGCGACGGTCGGCACCATCCGCGTCGCGCCCGGCGACGCGCTTCTGGTGGATGCCGTGATCCTGGAGTTCCAGGACGAGGCCGGGTCCGGCGCGCCCTAGCGCTCGGGCTCCCCGCTCAACTGCGAGCGGCCGTGCGCAGGGCGTCGGCGACCCTCTCATGGTTCGCCGCCAGCCGGGCCGTCGCGACGCGTACGAACGGGGTCGGGGCGACCGAGAACTTCGCACCCGCATGAACTGCGATGCCGCGCGCAGCCAGCGTGACGAGCGCATAGGATTCGGATGCGACCGGCATCCACACGCAAAGGCCGTCTCCCGCCGGCTCGATCCGGATGCCGCCCCGTTCCAGGGCCGCGGCGACGCGCTCGCGCCGCTCCCGATAAATCGCGCGCGCCCGCGCTAGGCACGCCTCCGTTTCTGGATCGCGCAGGAGCCAAGCCGTCGCGCCCTGGAGGATGCGGCTCGTCCAGCCGGAGCTGAAGGAGCGGTAGGACTGGATCTCCTCGACGATCGCCGCCGAGCTCGACAGGACCGCGAGCCGCAGGTCGGGACCGAGCGTCTTGGAATAGGACAGGATGTGGATCACCCGGTCCGGAAACCGCGCGCCCAGCGTCTGCCGCGGAGCCGTCGAGATGTCGCCGACGCCGTCGTCCTCGACGATCAGCGTGCTGGTGCCGGCCAGAACGCCCGCCAGGACATCGAGGCGTTCGCGGCTGACCGTGCGGCCCGTTACGGAATGAAGGCGGGGCTGAAACAGGAAGGCGGCGGGCTTGCGGGCGAGCGCGTTCGCCAGCGAGGCGGGCAGGGGACCTTGCGCATCGCAGGCGACGGGCAGGATTTCCACGCCGAGATCCTCGAGGATGTCGAGAAGGCGCATGGCGGTCGGGTCCTCGATCGCCACCGCCGACCCCGGCCGCACCAGGGCGTGAAGAAGCGTATAGACCGCGTTGTAGCCGCCATTGGTCACCAGGAAGGCGCCGGGATCGTAGGGCCAGCTTTCCCGGACGGCTTCCTCGAGCTCCGGCAGGATGCGGTTGCGCTCGTAGCTGTTCAGGCCCTCGGCGCGTGCGCCGTGCGCGAGCGCGCCGGCGAGCGACGGCAGCAGCGCCGTGTCGGGGCTTGCCACCGAGAGGTCCAGAACGTCCGGACCGTAGTGCCCGGCGCTCGCCAGCCGCTCCGGCTTGGCCACGACGCTGTCGGCGCTGACGAACGTTCCGTTGCGCCCCCGCCCGGTGATGATCTTCTGGCGTCGCAGATCGCTCCACGCTTCCGAGATCGTGGCGGGGCTGACGCCGAGCTCGAAGGCAAGGTCGCGGATCGCCGGAAGCTTGGTTCCCACCGGCAGGGTGCCGACGCGGATCAGGGAACGGGTCTCCTGCGCGATGCCCTTCATGGTGCGGTTGCCGATCTTTTCCGCAAACCACGAGGCAGATGCCGTTTTGCTCATCAAACGATCCGGAATTAATGTTCAGGTACTAAATTCGATTTGATAGGGATTATCCGAACATTTAGCCCTTGAGGAAAGACCTTGCCGAAGAAAGAACGCGCATGCCCGTCACGCTCCGCCTCGCCGTCCGCGACTGGGACTATCTGACCCCCTTGGCGCTCGGTGACGTGCGTTCGCCGCGCCTCGATCTAGCTGTCGAGCGCGTGGGAACGCTGGTCTCCCACCTTGGCCGCGAGCCGGCCTTCGACGCGGCCGAGATGTCGTTCAGCCGCTACGCGCAGATGCGCTTCGAGGGCGATGCGAGCGTCGTCGGCCTGCCGAACTTCGTGATGCGCGGCTTCCGGCACCGCTGCGTGATCACGAGCGAGCACAGCCCGTTGCGCTCGCTGGCCGAGCTCGGCGGCAAGCGCATCGGCGTCACCGGCTGGCGCGACTCGGGCAACACCTGGACCCGCGCCGCCCTTCGCCGCGAGGGCGTGGGTGTCGAGGACGCGCGCTGGTTCGCCGGGCGGCTCACCCAAGCCCACCCGATCACCGATCGCCTCGACGGCTTCGGCCGCCCGGGACGGATCGAAGCGGCGCCCGGCGAGCGGCCGATGATGGAGCTTCTGGCGGAAGGCGAGCTCGATGCCGTGTTCACGCCCTTCATGCCGGACGGCTTCTTTGGACCGCATTCGGGCTTCCGGCAGGTGGTCGCCGACTATCGCTCCGCCGAGCGCGACTACTTCCACGATGTCGGCTACGTGCCGGGCATGCATCTCCTGGGCGTCAAGGCCGAGGTCCTTGCCGAGCACCCGTGGGTCGCGGCGGAGCTCAGCGAGCTCGTCGACGAGTCCCAGCGCGTGTGGCTCGCCAAGCGCCGCAAGTACGCCGACACGACGCCCTGGATCATCGAGGAGCTGAGCCGCTCATCGCGCGACCTGCCGGCCGACTGGAACCGGAGCGGTCTTGCCGCCAACGAGCCCATGATCGCGGACTTCGCCGCCGAGCTTCACGCGCAGGGCATCCTGCCGCGCCTCCTGTCGCCGGCCGAGCTCTTCCCGGGCGGCGACGAGCTGATCGCCCCGCAACGCGCCGCGGCCTGATCGCGCGCCCCATCCCGACCACCCCGTCCTTCGGCGCATCCCGTCGCCAAACCAGGAGCCTCCGCGCATGACACGTCATATCGCCGCCTCAGCCGCCCTCCTGTCTGTCCTCTGGATCGGACAAGCGGTCGCCCAGGACGCCGCCTCCGTTCCCATGCCGAAGGTCGACGAGGCCCTGCGGGCGCGCCTGCCCGAGGAGATCCGGGCGGCGGGCAAGATG
Organism: Aureimonas jatrophae; assembly: GCF_900104035.1. Taxonomy (GTDB): domain Bacteria; phylum Pseudomonadota; class Alphaproteobacteria; order Rhizobiales; family Rhizobiaceae; genus Aureimonas; species Aureimonas jatrophae. The sequence goes on from NZ_FNIT01000002.1 coordinate 638,500, forward strand.
ATCTCGGTCAACAACGGGTCGTTTCCGCCCTACGAGATCGTCACCGGCACCGAGATGACCGGGGCGAGCGCCGACCTGTCCGAAGCGCTCGGCGCGCTTCTGGGCGTCCGGATCGATCACGCGACGGTGGGCGGCCTGCCGGCCCTGCTGGCGGGCGTCAACTCGGGACGCTACCAGTTCGCCTTCGGCCCGACCGGCGACTACAAGAGCCGGCAGGCTGCCAACGACTTCGTGGACTGGGTGCAGGAGTTCGTGGTCTTCGGCGTCCAGAAAGGCAATCCGAAGGGCATCGTCTCGCTCGATACCGCCTGCGGCCAGCGCATCTCGGTGATGGCGGGCGGATCGGCCGAGCGCGTGATCCAGGCGCAGAGCCGTATCTGCCAGGAGGGCGGCAAGGAGCCGGTAGAGGTGCAGTCCTACACCGACCAACCGAGCTCGATCCTGGCGGTCCGCTCCAAGCGCGCCGATGCCTTCTTCTCCTCGCAGGCCCCGCTCACCTACTTCGTATCCCAGGCCAACGGCCAGCTGGAACTGGCGGGGGTCGGCGCCTCGAACGGCTTCGAGGACATCTACCAGGGCGCCGTGGTCGCCAAGGGTTCGCCGCTCGGGCCGCTTCTTCTGGATGCCCTCAAGGTCCTGATGGCCGACGGCACCTATGCGGCGATCATGACCAAGTGGGGCCTGGAGAACAACATGATCAAGGAGCCCGGCATCAACCTTGGCGGGGACCTGCCGAAGTGAGCCGCCGCGTCTCCTCCCCGCCGCTGGCCGACCCCTCGTCGCGCGACGTCTCGCAAGCCCACCGCCCGTTCCCGGTCGGCCGCCTCGCCCTTTGGGCGCTCGTGCTGCTGATCGCCGTCAACGCCGTGGTGGTGGTCGCCCGCAACGAGAATTTCGGCTGGCCAGTGGTCGCGCACTGGTTCTTCGATCCGACCGTCATGCAGGGGCTCAGCGTCACGCTCTGGCTGACCGTGGTGGCGATGCTGATCGGCGTGGCGCTTGGGCTCGCGCTGGCCGTCATGCGCCTGTCGGGCGACCGTCTGGCGACGGGCTTCGCGGGGCTCTTCATCTGGTTCTTCCGCGGCACGCCGCTGCTGGTCCAGCTGATCTTCTGGTATAACCTCTCGACCCTGTTCCCGACGATCTCGATCGGGATCCCGTTCGGCCCGACCTTCGCCTCGTGGGACACCAACGACCTGATCACCCCGATCACGGCGGCGATCGTCGGCCTGGCGTTGAACGAGGCGGCCTACATGGCGGAGATCATCCGGGGCGGCCTCCTGTCGGTGGACAAGGGTCAGGCCGAGACGGCGGCCGCCTTCGGCATGACGAAGGGCCGGGCCCTGCGTCGCATCATCATCCCGCAGGCGATGCGCTCCATCGTGCCGCCCACCGGCAACCAGCTGATCTCGATGATCAAGGCAACCTCGCTCGTCAGCGTGATCGCGATGGCCGATCTCCTCTACTCCGTGCAGTCGATCTACAACCGCACCTTCGAGATCGTGCCGATGCTCTTGGTCGCCGTGGTCTGGTATCTCCTGATCACCTCGGTGCTGAACGTCGGGCAGGGCTATATCGAGCGCTACTACGCCCGGGGCGTCGGCCGCAGCGCCGCGCGCCGCGCCGCAGCGCCGGAGCCGAGCGCCACCACGCCCTCCCTCGCGATCGCGGAGACCCGCCCATGAGCGCGCTCGCCGCGTCCCCCGCCGCCGTCGAACCCGTGGTTCGCGCGCGCAACGTCCACAAGGCCTTCGACCGGCTGGAGGTCTTGAAAGGCATCGACCTTGACGTCGCGCCGGGCGAGACCGTGGTGATCCTCGGACCCTCGGGATCGGGCAAGTCGACCTTCCTGCGCTGCCTCAACCACCTTGAAGCCATCGATCGCGGCTCGATCGAGGTGGACGGCGAGCAGATCGGCTACCGCTGGCATCGCGGCCGGCTCGAAGCGCTCAGCGAGCGGGCGACCACGCTGCAGCGCCGCCGGATCGGCATGGTGTTCCAGCAGTTCAACCTCTACCCGCACATGACGGCGCTGGAAAACATCATCGAGGCGCCGATCGGCGTCCATGGCGAGCGCCGGGCCGAGGCCGTCCGGCATGCCCGCGAGCTTCTGGATCGCGTCGGTCTGGGCGCCAAGGCCGACAGCTACCCCGCGCAACTGTCCGGCGGCCAGCAGCAGCGCGTCGCGATCGCTCGCGCCCTCGCCATCCGCCCGCGCCTCATGCTGTTCGACGAGCCGACCTCGGCGCTCGATCCCGAACTCGTCGGCGAGGTGCTCGCCACCATGCGCGATCTGGCCGGTCGCGGCATGACCATGATCGTGGTGACCCACGAGATCGGCTTCGCCCGCGAGGCGGCCGACCGCGTGGTGTTCATGGACGGCGGCCATATCGTGGAAGAGGGACCGCCCGAGGCCGTTCTCGGCAACCCGCAGCACCCCCGCACCCGCGCCTTCCTCGGTCGTTTCATCTGATCCCTGCCGACGCCCCGCCATGCGGGCGGGGTCGTCGCCTCGAAAGCCTTTCATGTCCCGATCCAACGATTTCGCCCGCCTCAAGGACTTCGAGGCCGCACGCGACGACCTCACCGCTACGCGCCGTCATCTGCATGCCCATCCCGAGCTGTCCTACGACGAGCGGGAAACGGCGGCCTTCGTGGCAGGCAAGCTCGAGGCGTGGGGCTACGAGGTGGTGCGCGGGATCGGCGGCCACGGTGTCGTCGCGCGGCTCCGCAGCGGCTCGGGCGAGCGTTCCATCGCCATCCGCGCTGATATGGATGCCCTGCCGATCACCGAGGAGACCGGGCTTCCCTACGCGAGCCGGGTTCCCGGCCGCATGCATGCCTGCGGCCACGACGGCCATACGACCATGCTGCTCGGCGCGGCCGAATACCTGGCTCGCACGCGGCGCTTCTCGGGAACCGTGAACCTCATCTTCCAGCCGGCCGAGGAGGGCGGGAACCCCAGCGGCGCCCGCGCTATGATCGAGGACGGGCTGCTCGAGCGCTTTCCCTTCGACGCGATCTTCGGCCTCCACAACCATCCCGGCGCACCGGAGGGGCATATCCTCACGCGCGCCGGGCCGATCATGGCCGCTGGCGACACAGTCGCGATCACGGTGCGCGGCAAGGGCGGTCACGCCTCGCGGCCCCACCTCTCGATCGATCCCGTGATGGTCGCGTGCTCGCTCGTCATGGCGCTGCAGACCGTGGTGTCGCGCTCGGTCGATCCGACGCAGACCGCGGTCGTCACGGTGGGCGCGATCCATGCCGGAGAGGCCAGCAACGTCATTCCCGACACGGCCCGCCTCCTTCTCAGCGTGCGCTCGTTCGATCCCGCCGTGCGCACGCTTCTGGAAACGCGCATACGCGACCTCGCCACGTCGCATGCCGCGGGCTACGGCGCGAGCGTCGAGATCGACTACCAGCACGGCTATCCCGTCGTGGTGAACGCGGAGGCCGAGACGGCGTTTGCCCGCGAGGTCGCCACCGAACTGGTCGGGGAGGCGAGCGTGTCGACCTGCGCCCTGATCCCCGGCAGCGAGGACTTCGCCTACTTCCTGGAGCACAAGCCGGGCTCGTTCCTGCGGCTCGGCAACGGCGTCCATTCCGCCATGCTGCACAACGCGAAGTACGATTTTGCCGACGCCTCGCTGACCGTGGGCGCCGCGCTCTGGGCGCGCCTCGCGGAGCGCTACCTCCAGTAGCGCATCAGGGGCGGGTCGCAGCGGCCGGCCGCGCGAGCGCGAACTCCCATCCGAGCATGGCGCGCTTGCGCGTCAGTCCCCAATGATAGCCGGTCAGCGCGCCGGTCGATCCCATGGCGCGGTGGCAGGGCACCACGAACGAGATCGGGTTGCGCCCGACCGCCGCGCCGACGGCCCGCGCCGCCTTCGGGCTGCCGATCTCGGCGGCCAGCCGTCCATAGGTCGTGGCCTCTCCAAGCGGCACGGCCAGCAATCGCTCCCAGACCCGGACCTCGAAGTTCGTGCCGATCAGGACGATGCGCAGCGGTGCCTCGGCGCGCCAGGCCGCGGGCTCGAAGACCCGCGCGACCCAGAGCCTGGCCTCCGTGTCGTCGCGCCGGCTTCGGGCGGCCGGCCAGCGGCCGAGCATGTCGCGGAGCGCTCCCTCGTCGCCGCCATGCTCGCTGTCCGAGAAGCCGATGCCCGCCAGGCCCCGGTCCGTCCACAAGACGAGCGTGCGCCCGAAGGGACCGTCGGCGAAGCCGTAGGTGATCTCCAGCCCGGCGCCGCGTTCCTTGTGCGCGCCCGGGCTCATCGCCTCGAAGCGCACGAACAGATCGTGAAGGCGCGAGGGGCCGCTCAGACCGACCTCGTGCGCGGCGTCGAGGAGCGGCAGGCCCTGGCCGAGCAGGCGTCGCGCGTGGTCGATCGTCACCGCCTGCAGGAAGGCCTTCGGGCTGAGACCCGCCCAGCGGCGGAACACGGCCTCGAGATGGGCCTCGCCGACACGCACCGCGCGCGCGGTCTCGGCGAGCGTCGGCTGCCGGCGATAGCGCTCGGACGTGAATTCCAGCGTGCGGCGGACGATCTCGTAGTCGTCTTGCGGGGCGAGCGCCTCCAACGGCGTGCCGGCAGCCGGATCGGTGAACTGGAGCGTCATGGTCACGGCCCTCGGTGCGAACGGTGTCGCGCCACTATGCTCGGGCGCTAGGCCGGACCGCCACCCGTTTTCCGTCAGGCGCGCGCCGGCACGAAGCGCGGCAGAAGCAAGCCGATCACGAGGCCGCTCATGACGAGTCCGGCGGCCGCGAGCTTCCACGGCTGCAACGGTTCGCCGAGCAGCAGCGTCGAGGCACCCATGCCGAAGACCGGCACGAGCAGCGCCATGGGCGTGACCAGGGCGGCCGGATGTCGCGACAGAAGCCAGCCCCAAGCCGAATAGCCGAAGAGCGTGTTGCCGACCGTCTGCCAGAGAAGCGTGCCCCAGTCGCCGAGGTCGGCGGTGACGAGGCTCGACCCGACGATCCGCGGGCCCTCGAACACGAGCGCGAGCGCAAGGAGGGGCGGCGCCGAAAACAGGCTCGACCAGACCACAAAATGGAGGAGGTTCGCGATACGGGCCTGCTTGGCCACGATGTTGCCGCAGGCCCAGCAGAACGCGCCGAGAACACACAGCGACAGGCCGAGCGGCGTGGTCGCGCCGTCGGTGTGGCGCGCGATCACCGCGATGCCGGACGCCGCCAGAAGCAGCGCGCCGATCTGGTAGAGGCGCACCCGCTCGCCCGAGATCGCGAGCGCCAGCCCGATCGTGAAGAAGACCTGGCACTGGAGCACGAGCGAGGCGAGGCCGGGCGAGATATGGCCCTGCATGGCGAAGAGCAGGAGCGCGAACTGACCCGAGCCGATCAGGACGCCGTAGGCCGCCAGCACCCGCCAGGGCACGCGCGGGCGCGGCACGAAGAACACGAGCGGCAGCGCGGCGAGCGTGAAGCGCAGCGCGCCGAACAGGAAGGGCGGCCAATGGTCGAGGCCGACGCGGATCACCACGAAGTTGGTGCCCCAGATGCCCACCACCGCCAGCGCGAGAAGGATATGGGCGAGGGGCAAGGTGGCGCGCGCGGTCATGGCGCCGCTTCTGGCAGATCCGGTGGGGGAAGGCGAGCGGAAGCAACCTCGCCCGCCGCTCTCAGCTGCGCTTGGCCTCGGCCAGCGCTTGCCCGAACGCTTCCGCGAAGCTTTCCCGATCGACCGGGTTCAGAAAAGCGCCGATCTCGGTGGTGCGGCCCCGTCCGGTGACGGCCATCCGCGTCACGCCGATCTCCTCGTGCCGGTCGACGTGGAACCGCGTCCAGAACGGATTGTAGCGCGCCTCGCGGACCTGCCCGGCAGGCGAGATCTTGCGAATCGCAAGCTCGGTGCGGGACACGCGCACCTCCTCGCGCGCGCGCGCCGAACGGTAGCTCGCGCGGAAGGCCAGCCACAGAAGCAGGACGTCGAGCCCGAAGAAGCCCATGATCGGCCAGGCGCCGTTGGACACGAAGACGATGCCCGACGCGAGGCTCGTGAGCCCGACGAGCAGCATCACCGTGTTGAAGCCGCGCCGGCCGAGCGAGCGGTAGGGCGTCAGCATCGCCTCGAACAGCGGCCGGTCCGCCGCCATGGTCTCGTCGGCCGTCTCGGATGGGGGGAAGCCGGGGTTCACGGGCCTTGCCTCGTTTGCCAAGATTCGCTTCATAGCCACCGACCCATCAGACCAGGACCGGAGGCGGTTTCGTGACACAAGCGCCCCCCGATCCCGAACGCAAGGGTCCGAGACGACGCGCGGCCAAGGGTAGCAGCCCGGCGGTCACCGCACAGGCGCCGGCAAAGGCGACCTCCGCCGGCCGAAAGGCGGGCACGAGGGCCGCAAAGGCGACGGGCAGCCGGGCGCGTCGGACCCATCCGCCGATCCCCTACACCGCGGACGCGATCGCGGAGATCTTCCGGCGCCTTGCCGTGCAGCGTCCGAACCCGACCTCGGAGCTGGAGCACAGCAACACGTTCACGCTGCTGGTCGCCGTGGTGCTGTCGGCGCAGATGACGGACATGGGGGTGAACCGCGCCACGCGCGAGCTCTTCCGCAGGGCGGACAACCCCGCCGCCATGGCCGCGCTCGGCGAGGACACGATCCGCGACATCATCCGCAACGTCGGCTTCTTCCGCACCAAGGCGCGCAACGTCCAGCGCCTGTCGGAGATCCTGCGGGATCAGCATGGCGGCGAGGTGCCGGAGGACCGGGCGAGCCTCGAGGCGCTGCCGGGGGTGGGCCGCAAGACGGCCAGCGTCATCCTGAACACCGCCTTCGGCCGCGAGACGCTGGCGGTCGACACCCATATCCTGCGCCTCGGCAACCGGTTGAAGCTCGCCCCGGGCAAGACGCCGGAACAGGTGGAGGAGGGGTTCCTGCGCATCATTCCGGACGGCTTCCTGCGCCACGCCCATCATTGGCTGATCCTGCACGGACGCTTCGTGTGCAAGGCCCGCAAGCCCGACTGCCCGTCCTGCGTGATCGCCGATCTGTGCCGCGCGGACGAGCGATGGTGCGAGATCCCCGCCTCGCTCGTCACGCTTCCCGATGCCCCGCCGGGCCCCCAGCCCCTGCCGCCGGGCGCAAAGCGTCCGGGCGGCTAGCGGACCGCAAGAGCGCAGCCGTATCGCCTGGTGGCGCCAGTTCCAACCGGTCGCGCCGCGCGATGCGACCGTGCAGCCGGACCATCAGCGAGGCGGCGAACAGCGGCGTGAGAAGGTTGAGGATCGGCACCGCCAGGAAGGCGGCCAGGAGAAGCCCCGCCAGGAAGACCCGGGGGCCATGACGGGCCCGCAGCGCCCGCACGGCCTCCTCGGAGTGGTAGCGCAGCGCCGCGAACTCGAAATACTCGCGACCCAGAAGATAGCCGTTGATCACGAAGAAGGCGCCGAGGTTGACCACCGGCACCAGAAGCAGGGCGAAGGCCAGGAGGTTGCCGAGGATCACGATGCCGAAGAAGCGCACCGACAGCGTGAGGCCCCGCACGAAGGGAAGCGCCCGGCCGGGCGGCAGGCCGGCCTCGCGCTCCACGACGTCGGCCGCGTCGTCGAGAAACAGTCCCGCGATCACCGCGCTGACCGGCGCGATCAGGAAGGCGAGAAGCAACGCAAGAAGCAGCCCTGCCGCAAAGGCCGCAAACCCCTCGGCATTATCGATCCATGCCGGCATGTCGGGCGAAAACCGCGCGAAGAAGGGAATGATCTCGCTGGCGAACAGCCAGCGCACGGCGAACCACAGCGCGACGAGCACCAGGGCCGTCAGGCCGAGCGCCTTCCAGAAGACGCCCCGCAACTCGGGCCTGAACAGGTCGCGAAGAGCCCCAAGGGCACTCGTCAAGATCATGAGCCGGAAACCCTCCGATCGTCGTCACGGCGGGAGGTGGGAGGCGACCCGCCCGACGGCAAGCGGTCGCGTTTCGGGTTTGATGCGCAGGCCTGCTCCTGTAGAGCGAATGGGATCGCAGGCCGCCGGCCGGTCCGACCCTCACCGTTCATCGGGACACAGCTCTTGAACCCCACCATCGACCTCCTGACGATCGGCAACGCGATCGTCGACATCCTGGCGCGGACCGACGACGGCTTCCTGGCCGACAACGCGATCGAGAAGGGGGCGATGACGCTGGTGGACGCGGCCCGGGCCTCGGCGATCTACGATGCCATGGGGCCGGCGATCGAGATGTCGGGCGGCTCGGCTGGCAACACGGTGGCGGGTCTTGTCTCGCTGGGCGGCACGGGCGCCTATATCGGCAAGGTCGCCGAGGACCAGCTGGGCCAGATCTTCACGCACGACATCCGATCGCTGGGCGTGGGCTACCGCACGCCGCCGCTACCTGCCGGCGGTCCGCCTACGGCCCGCTCGATGATCCTCGTGACGCCCGATGGCGAGCGCTCCATGAACACCCATCTGGGGGCGTGCACCGAGCTCGGACCCGAGGATGTCGACGAGGCCACGGTGGCCAGCGCCCGCGTGACCTATTTCGAGGGCTATCTCTGGGATCCGCCGCGCGCCAAGGATGCGATCCTGCGCGCCGCCGGCTTCGCGCACGCGCACGGCCGCGAGGTCGCGATGACCCTGTCCGACGCCTTCTGTGTCCACCGCTACCGGAGCGAGTTCCTCGAACTGATGCGCTCGGGAACCGTGGATATTGTGTTCTCGAACGAGGCCGAGGCGTTGGCGCTTTACGAGACCGAGGACTTCGACGACGCCGTCGCGCGCATCGGGCGCGACGCGCGCCGCATCGCGATCGTCACGCGCGGCGCCCAGGGCTGCACGGTCGTCGAGGGCGGGCAGGCGGTCAGCTATCCGGCCACCCGCGTGGATCCGGTGGTGGACACCACCGGGGCGGGCGATCTGTTCGCGGCCGGCTTCCTGCGCAGCTACACGGCCGGCCTCAATCATGCGCGATCGGCCCGCCTGGGCGCGGTCGCGGCGGGTCACATCATCGGACAGATCGGGCCGCGTCCGCAGGCACCGCTCGCCGACCTGCCCGCGGCGCGCGAGGTGTGGGAGCGGGCCTGACGGCGGGCCAGGGCCCAGCCCTCGAAGGGGCATGATCGGCGCGGCGCAGGCCGTGCCCGGCAGGGCGCCCCGCGCTACCCCGCGGCCTGCCGCTTGCTCGCATACATCGCGCCGTCCGCCGCGGCGAGCAACTCGGTCGCGCTGATTCCGGCCGCCCATGTCGCGGCCCCCAGACTGACGGTCAGCGGCACCGCGATGCCGCCGCAGGCTAGGGTCGTCCTGAACTGGCGCTGGATCCGCTCCATGGTCACCGCGACGGCGCCCGTGGTGGCCGCCGACACGATCGCGGTGAACTCGTCGCCGCCGATCCGCGCCAACTGGTCGCTCTCCCGCATCCCCTGGCGCAGGCGCTGGGCCGCCTGGCGCAGGACCTCGTCCCCGGTTCCGTGGCCGAAGCGATCGTTGATCGACTTGAACCGGTCGAGATCGGCCACGATGATCGAGAACGGCTTGCGCGTCGCCGCCGCCCGTCCCATCGCATGATCGAGGTCGCGGTCGAAGCGACGCCGGTTGCCGACGCCGGTCAGGGGATCCGAGAAGGCTGCCGAGTGCAACTCGGTCTCGGCCAGCTTGCGCGCCGTGATGTCGGTGCACAGTCCCAGGATCTCGACCATGCGGCCCTGCTCGTCGAGAACGGGTGTGAGCGTCGTGCGCCACCAGCGCCGGCCGTGCGGCATCTGCGTGGTTTCCTCGTATTCCTCGACCTTTCGGGATGCGAAGCAACGCCGGTAGTTGTCTTCGAACTCAGCGGCATCCTCCGCGCAGGCGAATTCCGTCGCCGTGCGCCCGACGACCATCGCCTTGGTCAGGCCGGTCAAGGCGCACAGTGCCTCGTTGATATTGGCAAACACAAAGGAGCCGTCGGAACCCAGCACGATCGAGAACGCCGGATGAACCAGAGCATCGACGTCGAACCTGGGCATTGGAGCGTCCCTGTTGCTGAAGCCTCGACGTTATCGCGAGCTTGGTGAAGGACGCGTGAAGACGGTCGGCGAGCGGAACACGGACCAGCCGCGCCTCCAAAAGGCCGGTCGTTTGGCGCAAGCCTGGCAGGCTAGAGCGGTGGTCCCGCGATCCGTCGCCCGATCCCACCGACAAGGCGACGCGCATGGTCTCTCCTGCCACCACGATCCGCTGCATCTCGGGCCATTGGCATGTCGTCGTGACCGTGGACGGTGCGGAGCAGTTCTATCCCGCGCCCGACAAGCTCGAAGCCGAGCTCATGATGGTCCGTGCGCGCCGACATCTGGCGACCCTGCGCATGAGAGGCGTCGACGCCCTCGACCACTAAGTCGGCGCGTCGGCGAGCAAAGCCGCGCGATCGTACCCATATGACAGTTTCCGGCACGAAAGGACCGATTCAGATGCGTACGCCGAACTACAACTTCGAGCGCCAGGAGCGCGACAAGGCGAAGGCCGCCAAGAAGGCGGAGAAGGCCGCCGCCAAGGCTGCCAAGACCGCTGCGGACGGCGGCCAGCACGAGGATCGAGAGGCGCTGCCGGACCCTTCCTCCCCTTCCGCGAACTGACGCGGAGAAAGGCACTCGCTGCCATGTCGAACCAGAACAAGAACCCGGCCAAGCCGGGCAAGGGCGCCTCGAACGAGGAACCCTACGAGCCGGAAGCCTTTGCCAAGAAGTACGGTATTCCGCCCGGCGAGGCGAAGACGATCATCAAGCGCTATGGACCCTCGCGCCGCAAGCTGGACACCTACATGACGGCGCGCAACGCCTGACGCGCGAGCGGGCGGCCCCGGTCTCCCGCTCAAGCCCTCTTTCGCGAACTCGGTTCGGATGCGATAGCGTCCGGACCCGCTCAACATCAGGACGAGAAATTGAAGATCGACACGGACTTTACCGACCGGCGTCAGGCCGCAAAGGACGCCAAGGCGGCCTTGTTGGAAAAGGCGAAGGCCAAGCAGAACGACCCCGCCCTTCAGGCCCGCCGCGCCGAGCGCGCCGCCGTCGTGGCGGCCCGCGAGGAGCGCGAGGCGGCCAAGCGGCAGCAGCGTGCGGAAGAGCAGGCGCGGCTCAAGGCCGAGCAGGAGGCCGAGCGCGTCGCCGCCGCGGAACTGGCGGCGCAGTCGGCCGCCTCGGAGCAGGACCGCCTGATCGCGAAGGCCCTGGCAGACCAGGCCGCGCAGAAGGCCAAGCGCGACGCGCGATACGCCGCGCGGCAACAGCGCAAGTCCTGACGCCGAAGCGTCTCAACGCAACGGCATGAGACTCGCCTGACGGTGCGGGAGTTGCCCGTTTCGTCAGGCGCCGGTTTTGCGCTTCGCCGCGCGCTTCTTGGTGTCCGGCGCGACGACGATCGTCGCATCGCGCGCCAGACGCAGGGCCTTCAGCCGTGCCGACTTGCTCTGCGTCGCCGCCGTCTGTGCGGCGATGGTTCGCATGGCCGAGCCCTTCTCGGACCGGTGATCGTGGGACGGGAAAAGGCGCTCGGCCTCGTTTTTCGATGTCGTCGAACGGTCCATCGTCGGTTCCTTGTCGAGCCGCCGCGACGAACGCGACGGCAACATACGAAGAAGGCCCCGCTTCCTCGCGGAAACGGGGCCTCGGGTCGGTCAGGTCCGCGCCTTGAATCCGTCCTGCCCACCGGTCCATCCGTGGCCGGCGTGCGAGAGACAGGACGCGGGGTTCGCCATCTCGAAGCCGGAGCTCCGCGAGGCGGTCAGGAAAGCGACTGGAGGTTTTCGGCCGCCATCTTGCCGGTGCGCCGGTCTGCGACCAGTTCGAAGCTGACCTTATCGCCCTCCTGCAGACCGGTCAGCCCGGACCGCTCGATCGCGCTGATATGCACGAAGGCGTCCTTGCTGCCGTCGTCCGGCGCGATGAAGCCAAAACCCTTGCCGTGGTTGAAGAATTTTACGGTTCCCGTTGGCATGGGACACCTTTCGGAAGAAAGTTCTCGTCGGCTGGCACGCGTTGCCGTCCGTTGCAGATCGAGTATTCAGAAAGAAGTTTGGAAGCAGGCGCTGCACACAGCAACGCGGGGTCAAAAGTTCCGGCCGTCTATCGACGCCTCGTATGTGCGCCTTTCCTGAATGGCGCGCAACCCCGGCACGGTCGATTGGTTGTTGTCCTTGCAACGAACTGTCACAGTGTTGGCTCGATCCGACCGATCGGTCGCGACCTTGAACCGGGCTGGCATCCCTGCCGACGTCGCTTCGCGAGGTCGCTCGTGCCGGGTTTGCGTTCCATTCCCATGGCGGGACGTTCCGGCTCGATCCCGGGCCGAAACCTATCGCGCGTTTCGGCCTCGCGCCGCCGAACGATCACCGAAGAACGCGCCGCCGGTATGCCGGCAGCCGGGAAGCCTCAGGGGTTGGTGCGCGGCGGGGCGCCATCAGGTCCGGGTCTCGGCCGCCGCCACACGGGCGTCCCAACCCTCCATGGCGATATCGGCGACAGCCTGAAGTTCCGGTCCCGTCGCGCCGTCGCGCGCCAGGATCGACATGCCGGCCTGCGTGGTCTGGACGAAGCGCGCGAGCCCCCGGCGATCCACCGAGGCCGGGATCTCTCCCGCCGCCATGCCGGTGTCGATGCGGTCCAGGAGACGCTCGAGGGTCTGGGCTCTCGCGTGCCGCACGAGGCCGCCGAGCGCGTCGTATCCCTCGCTGCCGACCTGCGAGAGCGTCACCATGCAGCCGCGCGGAATGTCGGCGACGCAACCGGTCAGGGCAGCGGCCGAGTCCGAAAGAAAGGCACGAACCGCCTCGCGTGTCGTGGGGGCGCCACGGAACCCGGCCCATACGAAGTCCTCGTTGTCGGTGACGTAGCGCTGCAGCGCCTCGGCGTAGAGCGCCTCCTTCGAGCCGAAGGCCGCATACAGGCTGGGCGATCCGATGCCCAGTTCCGTGGTCAGGTCGGCGATCGAGGTCGCCTCGAAACCCCGCGTCCAGAACAGGCGTACGGCCTTTGCGAGAGCCGCATCGCGGTCGAAGGCGCGCGGGCGCCCGCGCCGGCGGGGCGCGGCATCGCATCCGGTCGCGGGGTCACGGCTTTTTTGCATCGACCGTTATTTAATTCTGTTGACGCGTCTCGGCAACCTCGATACCGAATTGTGCATCGATCACTACAGAAAGACGAATCGATGACTCAGCTGACAGGCAAGCGGGCGCTCGTGACCGGCGGCTCCCGCGGTATCGGGGCGGCCATCGCCCATGCGCTGGCCGATGGCGGAGCCGACGTGGCGATCACCTTCGGCCAATCGGCCGATCGCGCGGCCGAGGTCGTGCGCGCCATCGAGGCCAAGGGCCGCAAGGCCGTGGCGATCCAGGCCGACGCCGCCGATCCGGCCGCGGTGCGACGCTCGGTGGACGAGGCCGCAGGCGCGCTCGGTGGTCTCGACATCCTGGTCAACAACGCCGCGATCGCCGCCTATGCGACGATTGCGGATGTCGACGTCGCGACGATCGACGCGTTGTTCGCGGTCAACGTGCGGGGCGCCATTCTCGCGAGCCAGGCCGCCATCCCGCACCTCCCCGACGGCGGCCGGATCGTGACGATCGGCTCCGGCGGCGCCGATCGCATCGTGGGCGACACCGGAACGATCTACTTCATGACGAAGTCGGCGCTGCAGACGCTGACGCGGGGTCTGGCCCGCGAACTCGGACCACGCGGCATCACCGCGAACCTCGTGCAGCCGGGTTCCACGGACACGGAGATGAACCCCGCCGACGGCCCCTTCGCGGACTTCCAGCGTGGCCTCAGCCCGCTCGGCCGCTTCGGAGCCCCCGAGGACGTCGCGGCGGCCGTTGCGTTTCTGGCGGCCCCCGCCGCCCGCCACATCACCGGCGCGATCCTGAACGTCGATGGCGGGCAGCTGACCTAGCCGACCCCCGGACGGCTGAACGACCGGGCGCGTCGGTTGCGCGTCCGGTCGTCGCGGAGCCGCTCGTCCGGTCGTTCGGGAGCCAAATCCCGCCGGTTCCGTTCGCATGGCATCCTCCTGCAACGGACCGGCATCCATGACCGACGATCCCCGTACCCTCCATCCCACACGCTTTCCCGGCGAGGCGACGCAGCCGCGCCCCGGCCTCGAGGACGCGATGCGTACCAAGCCGGACCATGGCGAGGAGAGCTACCACGGCAAGGGACTTCTGGACGGGCGCGTCGCGCTGATCACGGGCGGGGACTCCGGGATCGGCAAGGCGGTCGCGATCGCCTATGCGCGCGAGGGCGCCGACGTCGCGATCTCCTATCTGCCCGACGAGCAGGTCGATGCCGACGACACCCGATCCTGGGTGGAGAAGGCCGGACGGCGCTGCCTTCTGTTGCCCGGCGACATCCGGGACCGCGAGCATTGCCGACAGCTCGTCGAGCGAACGGTCGCCGAATTCGGCGCGATCGACATCCTCGTCAACAACGCCGCGGCCCAGACCACAAACGAGGATCTCGGCGACATCGACGACCGGGAGATGGAAGGCGCATTCCAGGCCAACGTCTTCGCCATGATCCGCCTGGCCAAGGCGGCCGTGCCGCACATGAAGCCGGGCTCGTCGATCGTGAACTCGACCAGCGTGCAGGCGAAGGTGGCGACGCCGAGCATGATCGTCTACGCGGCGACGAAGGGTGCCGTATCGAGCCTGACGATCGGTTTGTCGAACCTCCTGGCGCCCAAGGGCATCCGCGTGAACGCGGTCGCGCCCGGTCCCGTCTGGACGCCGATCCAGCCGATCGCGAAGGATCCCGACACGCTGGAAACGCTCGGGCACAATACGCCGCTCGGCCGCGCCGGTCAGCCGGCGGAGCTGGCGCCCTCCTACGTGCTCCTCGCCTCGGCCGAGGGCAGCTACCTGTCGGGCGCCGTGATCCCGGTCACCGGTGGCATGCCGATGTACTGATCGCGAGCACAAGAGGAGACCTCGCGGCGGGCGGCGGTGCGCTCGAGCCCACCGCCGCGCGCCGCCCGCCGCTTCAGGCGGTTAGAACGCCGGTGCGCTCGCGCACATAGGCCAGAAGTTCGGGATCGTTGAAGTCGCGCGCCAGAACACGCGCGCCGGCGGCCTGGAGCGTTGCGGGCTCGACCGAGGTCAGAAGGCCCACCACGCCGACCCCCGCCGCATGGGCCGAACGGGCACCGGCGGCGGAATCCTCGAAGGCGACCGAGCGGGCGGGATCGCCGCCCAACGCCTCGATCGCCGTCAGGTAGGGCAGCGGATGCGGCTTGGCGTTCGCCAGTTCATCGCCGATCACGAGGCACGCGAAGCGGTCCTCCAGACGCAGCGCGCGCAGCACGAGTTCGGCATTGGCGCGAGGCGCATTGGTCACCACCGCGCAGCGGATGCCGGCCCGATCCGCCCAATCCAGGAGCGCAAGAAGGCCGGACGCGGCTTCGAGGTCTTGCACCAGCGCGCGATAGGCCGCTTCCTTGGCATCCAGCACCGCCGCGCCGGCCGCAGGAGACAGATCCGGCAGGAAGCTGGCCGCCGTCGCCACGTTGGCGACGCCGATGATCCGCGTCCGGTAGGTTTCCCAGTCGAGGTCGATGCCGTGGGGCAGGAAGACGCTGCGCATGGCCTCGAAATGCAGATGGTCGGTTTCGACGATCGTGCCGTCCATGTCGAACAGAAGCGTGGCGGTCATGGGTGTGGTCTTTGTCTTCCGGCAGGAGGTCGCGAGGAATGGCGCAGCCGCAGCGTATGGCGTGGAACGCTCCTCCCGTCGAGCCGAAGGCTCCGGCGCGGTGGTATGCGACCGCTTCCCCGTGTCCCGCGGCACGGGTCCGTTAAGCATCGCGTGCTATCCGGGATGAAAGCCGCGTCGCCGCGGCGGTTCTGGGGTTGGCCGGAGAGATCGCCCACCATGTCCGACAGCCAGCGCGAGGCGCTTCGCCAGAAGGCCCTTGCTGAGATCGCCCTTCTCGACACACCGCCCGAACGCGAGTTCGATGCGCTCGCCAGGCTGGCGCAGCGCTTGCTGGGCACGAGCATGTCGTCGGTGACCCTGATCGACCCCGAGCGCCAATGGTTCAAGGCTCGCTGCGGGCCGCTGGCCCCGTGGACCGAACGCGGGCCGGCCCTGTGCACGGTGGTCTTCGAGAGCGAGCAGCCGCTGACGATCGCGGACGCGAGGCTCGATCCGCGCTTCGCCGGCAACCCGTTTGTCGTGGGCGAGCCCCATATCCGCTTCTATGCGGGTGTGCCCGTTCGGGTTCGCCAGGTGGACGGCGAACCCGTGACGATCGGAACGTTGTGCGTGCTCGATGACCGGCCCCGAGTGCCGCAGCCGGCCGACATCGATGTTCTGGCGGAACTCGCGTGCGTTGCCGAGGCGCTGGTGGAAGCGCGCGCCGTGGCCGTCCGCGCCAGCCAGGCCGCCGAGGAGCGGCGGCTGGCGAACGAGCGCCTGGAGCGCGAGCGTCGGCAGTTCAAGCAGGCCGAGCGCCTGGCCGAGATGGGATCCTGGCGCTACGATATCGTCGCGAACGTCACGTCCTGGTCCGACGGCATCTTCGCGATTCACGAGCTTCCCGCAGCCGGCGGCGTGCCCAACGCGGAGATCATGAGCTTCTTTCCCGAGCCTGATCGCAGCCTGTTCCTGGAAACCGTGAAGCGCACGCTCGACACGGGTGAGCCGTTCGAGATGGACGCCGCCTTCGTGACGGCGAAGGGCCGTCCGCGCCGCGTGCGCGTGTCCTGCGAGATCGAGCTGTCGAAGGGGCAGCCGGTGGCGTTGATCGGGATGCTTCAGGACATCACCGAGCGGTACGGCCTGGAAGAGCGTCTGCGTCGTCAGGCGCGGACCGACGATCTCACCCAACTCGCGAACCGGGCAGAGTTTCACCGGGTGCTCGACCAGCGCCTTCGCGAGGCGCGCGACAGAGGCGGCGAACTCGCCGTTCTCCTGATCGATCTCGACGGCTTCAAGGGCGTCAACGATGCGCTGGGGCATGCCGCCGGCGACGACGTGCTGCGCCGCGTGGCCGACCGGCTGCGGCAGTCTGGCCACGACAATGGCCTACCCGCCCGGCTCGGGGGCGACGAGTTCGCCGTGATCGTGCCGCAGTCGGTCGGTCGGGCCGACCTCATGCCGATGGTCGAGCGCCTGCTGCGCGATCTGCATATCGTGGTGAGCGAAGCGGGGCAGATCGCCCGTGTCACCGGAACGATCGGGATCGCGTGGTCGAGCGAGGCGGGAGGCGACCGGGAGAGGCTTCTGCGGCATGCAGACGACGCGCTCTATGCCGCAAAGCGAAGCTGCAAGGGAACGGCACGAACGTTCACGGAGGCGGGACGCGAACGCTCGGCTGGTTGAGGCGACCGGTTCCCGAACGACCGGCACGCGCAGCGCACACGAGGGGGTCTCGGAGGCTCGGCGGCGTTGCGCGCCGACGATCCGGCCCTGCGCGTACGAGAGGGCTCGCGCCCGGACGAGAGCGTGCGCCAGCGTTCTGATGGAATCGATCGCCCGTCCGGTTCCTGCCGAGATTCCCCTACCGGGTTCTCGACCTGAACCGGGCGATCGGCCTGAGCGTTCGGCTTGAACGCGGCGGCGCTCATCCGACACGCCGTTCGCGTCGGCTTGCATCTTTTCACCGGATCGAGGCCGATCCGGCGTTGAACGATGGCGGTGCGACGATGGCCGCCGATGCCGGCGCTCGCCCCATCAGGGAGCCAGGCCGACCTTGGTTTGGCGCGGCAACTGTCCGCCGCCGATGCGCTGGGCCGCTGCCGCCACCTGGCCGTCGGCATCCTCCGGCAGCAGGAAGCGACGGTCGACGAGATCCTCGGCCGCCTCTGCGACGGCGCGCACATAGGCTCCGGGACTGGCGTATCGCTCTTCGATCGACAAGCGTGGATCGCCCGAGGCCTCTTTCTCGCTGCGCGTTGCGGCAAAGGGAATGAACTGGCCGTTGAGCTGGCATTCCTCGCCGGCGGCAAATCCCTCGCGGCGCAGGCCCCAGCCCGTATGGGTGCCCAGCGGAACCGCGATATCCACGCTGCGGATGCCGGCGAGGTCGTTGCCGTCGCGGTCCGTCCGGGGCGCTAGGACGGTGTAGCCGGTGCCCTCGCGATAGGTGTAGGGCAGCTGCGTTCGGTCCTGCACGCCGATCCGGTTGATCGTACCGTTGTAGCTGACGCCGGGGATGGCGGGGAAGCCGATCGCCTCGCGCGGCAGCGTGGGTGCCAGGGTTCCGTCGGCGACCCGTGCGTAGGCGCTGTCCGGTGGTGCGACGCCCGCCGTCGACCAGAGATCGAGATCCACGAGAAGGGCGCGCGCCAGCGGTTGCCAGCGGTTCGGGTTGGTCTGCTGCTGGCAGTAGCCCCGGTCGATCGTCGTCTTGGGATCGTGCTCGACGCTGGCGTAGTAGTAGTAGCGCACGTCCTCCGGCAGTTCGATGTCGTGCCCCCGTCCGTCCGTGGTCACCAGCATCGCAGCCTTGCCCCAGGCCTCGTTGCCGCCGTCGGTATGGAAGACCTTCGGACAGGTATCGTTGGCGCTGCAGACCTTCAGGATGCCGTCCGTCGCGCCCGTTTCGGCGTCGGTCAGCGTCCCGTAGGTGAAAGGAAACTCGATCGCCGCGTTGGCGAAGCGCTCGTAGGCGCGCCCCGTCGCGTTGGCGTCGCCGAAGCGCTCGTTCAGCGCGATGGCATGTGCGCCCGACACATTGGGGTTGACGCCTTCGAAGACGATGCGCCCGTCCTCGTCCTCGTTGAAGCCGAGACGCAGGAAGCCCTTCAGCATGCGCCCGCTCTGCGAGGTGCCGTGCGAAAGGGCGTAGCGGATCGTCCCGGCGACGGGATTGGACGCCGTCCCGTCGTTGCGCAGGAACGAGGCGACATCGCGCGTGGCGGCAAAGCCGATGCCGCTGACATCGGGGTTCACGGCCGTATAAACGACATCGTACTGCGCGCCCGCATCGAAGCGCGCGAGCGAGGCGTGACGCCGATCGATCCGCAGGGTGCGGGGACCGGCAAAGGACCAAGCCTCGCGCGGCACCTCCATCGGCGTCTCGCCCGCGTGGTTGTGAACGAGAACCCGCGTGTCGCTCGCCTCGGGGTCGCGCACGTCGAACAGAAGCGGGATGTCGCCGCCCTCCGTCTTGTTGAATATCTGCGACATGATCACAGGTGCCGCGATCACCACTCCGCCCGTCTCGCGGGCTTCCGGCAGGGCGGCCTTCATGCGGCCGTTCCCGTCCGCGACGTTCTTGCCGCTCTGCCAGCCCGCCCAGGCGATCGTGTAGCCTCGCTCCATCAGGAAACCGTTGCCGGCGGCCTCGGGCTTGCGCATGTCGTTGCCGGAGGGCGCGTCGTTGTAGTTGCCGGGGGCCAGCTTGTTGCCGCGGTTGAGGACCTCGAAGAACAGACGATGGTTGCCTTTGGCCGGATCCGCCGGTCTCAGGATCTCGACCTCGGTGGAATAGCCAACCATGCCGTCGCCCTCGGTCGGCGCGAGATCGAGGTCGGCGATCACCGCGTTGCGGGGATGCTTCGGGTCGAGTTCACCGATCGCCCGGGCGCGGACGAGCTCGTAGGAACCGACGTCGCCGAAGGAGCGCCCGCCAAAGGCCGGTACGGTCTCCAGGATCTCGAAACGGACGATGCGCGCCTCGGCCGGGCCCGCCAGCATGGCGGCGCCCAGGAGCAGGGACCCCGTGAGCGTTCGAGCAATACGACGATGTTCAGAGTTCATGCGAGCGATCCGACCGTCCAGTTTCCGGATGCCGCGAGCGTATCCCGGCCGTGTGTCCGGCAGCAACGCTCTCGGCATCGGAAGCCTGCGCCGGTCTGCATTTTTTGTAAATAGTCGACACTTGACAATAAACTTTGTCGAAGCGCATTTTCGCTCGAACGCGACGGCAGATCGCGTCAGGGGAGGGTCGCATGCGCAAACTGATCGTCGGCGCGCTGGTCGCCGTTCAAATGGCCGCCGGAATGGTCGCGCTACGGGCCGAACCCTATCCGCATCGCACGGTCACGCTGGTGACGCATTCCAGCCCCGGCGGCGGCAGCGACGTGTTTCTGCGCCAGCTCGTGAAGTACCTGTCGCGGCAGATCGATGCGACCTTCGTGGTCGAGAACGTGCAGGGCGGCAGCGGCGCCAAGGCGATGGCGCGGCTGGCGTCGTCGCCCCCCGACGGCAGCGTCTTCTACGCCACGACGCCGACCTACATATACACGTCGCTCCTGTCGTCGTCAGCGACGACCTTCCGGGACCTCCAGCCGGTCGTGAACTTCTTTACCGACTCCGAGGTCGTCTACACGGCCGCGTCCAGTCCCTATCAGACGCTGGCCGACGTGATCGAGCACGCCCGGACCGAGCGCGGACGCTGGGGCGCGGCCAACCCGGCCTCGCTGGAGCGCCAGGCGGCGGAGCAGCTCAAGGCCGCCGCCGGCGTCCAGGCCGCGGTGGTCAGCCACGAGGGCGGCGGCGACATGATGATCAACGTCCTCAACGGCACGCTCGACATCGGCATCGGCGAGGTTCCCGAGCTGCGATCGCAGATCGAGAGCGGCCAGATCCGGCTTCTCGCCACGTTCAATCCCGAGCGCCTTCCCGCGTTTCCGGACGTGCCGACCGTGAAGGAGAGCGGCTACGACGTCGTTCTCCAGAAGTTCCGGGGACTGGCCGCGCCCAAGGGCCTCTCCGAGGACGTCGCCGCGATCTGGGATCGCGCGGCCAAGGCGACGCTCGACGATCCGGAGTATCGCCGAGCCTACGAGGAGGAGAGCCTGATCTCGAACTTCATCGGCCACGACAGCTATCCGCAGTTCGTCGACGGCTTCGCCGACGAGACCGCGGGCTTTCTTCGCGCCTCCGGCGTGATCCAGTAACGGGGCCCTCGGGCGGAAGGCACAGCCATGAAAGCGGATCTGATCAGCGGCCTGGTGCTGCTGGCGCTGGCGGCGGCGTATTTCGCGGCGGCCGAGACGATACCCTCATCGATGCTCGACGACGAGTTCGGCCCGCGCGGCCTGCCGGTCTACCTGGCCGCGCTTCTGGCCTTTCTGGCGTTCGTGCTCGTCGTCCGGGCTTTGGTCGGCCTGCGCGTGCGGCGTGCGGATGCGCTGGCCAACGACGAGGAGGAGACCGGCGACGACTACACGGCCTCGATCCGACGGGCCTTCGGGTTCCTTCTGATCGGGGCCGCCTACCTCGTTCTCCTGCCGATCCTCGGCTATCCGCTGGCGATCTCAGTCACGATCGCCGCCATCGCCCTGTTCGAGGGCGCCGCCCGCGACTGGCGCGTTCCCGCGGTCGCGATCGGCGGCGGACTCGGCTTCTGGCTTCTGTTCAACGGGCTCCTCGGCGTCGCGCAGCCGATGGGCGTCCTGTTCTAGGGAGCGGTCATGGACACGATCGCCGAGATCTTCACGCTTTCCACCACGACCCTGGTGATACCGGCGGCCATCGCCGGTCTCGTCTGGGGCATTCTCGGCGGTGCGCTGCCGGGCATCTCGGCCTCGATCACCATGGCCCTGCTGCTGCCGTTCACCTACACGATGGAGCCGATGACGGCGATCGTGCTCCTCGCCTCGGTCTATATCGGCGCGGAGTACGGCGGCTCGATCCCCGCCATCCTGATCCGCACGCCGGGCACCAACTCGGCCGCCGCGACCGTGATCGACGGCTACGAGATGAAGCGGCAGGGCCGGGCCGGCGAGGCGCTCGGCATCTCGCTCTGGTCGGGCTTCCTCGGCTCGATGTTCGGCCTCGTCATGCTCGTCACGATGACCGAGCCCCTGTCCTGGCTCGCGCTCGCCTTCAAGCCGACGAGCTACTTCGGTCTCGGCGTCCTCGGCCTCAGCGTCATCGCCTCCATGTCCGGCGGCTCGCTGGTGAAGGGACTGGCTGCGGCGATCGTCGGGCTGATGATCGCGACCGTCGGGGCCGACCCGATCGCCGGCGTCAACCGCTTCACCTTCGGCATCCCGGACCTTCTCAACGGCATCGAGCCGGTGCTCGTCATGGTGGGCGTGTTCGCCCTGTCGGAACTGATGATCCAGTCCGGCGCACCCGATCTCGGCGAGCTCAAGGAGAAGGTGCGCGTGCGGCTTCCCACGCGTGCCGTCATGAACCGCCTGAAGCGTTCGCAGGCCATCGGCTGCATCATGGGCCTGTTCGAGGGGCTGACGCCAGGCGGCGGCGGCTCGATCGCCGCCTTCATGTCCTACAACGAGGCCAAGCGCTGGTCGAAGACCCCGAAGCTCTTCGGCCATGGCTCGGAGGAGGGCGTCGCCGCACCCGAGACCGCCAACAACACGGTGGCCTCTACGACGCTGATCCCGCTTCTGAGCTTCGGCATCCCGAGCTCGAACTCGACGGCGGTGCTGCTCGGCGGCTTCCTGATCCACGGCCTCCTACCGGGGCCGCGCTTGTTCGAGCAGAACGGCGACGTCGTCACCGGACTGTATCTCGGCTCGTTCGTCGCGATCGTCGCCCAGCTCGCCTTCGGCATCCTGCTGCTGCCGGCCTGCGTCTGGCTCGTGAACCGGCCGCGCCCGTTTCTGGCGGCCTTCATCCTCGCCCTGATCCTGTCGGGCGTCTACACGCTGGACCACTCGCTGTTCTACGTTGGCTTCGCGCTGGCCATGGGCGCGGTCGGCTACCTCATGCGCATCGCCGGTTTCCCGTTCCTGCCGCTGATCCTCGGTGTCGTTCTCGGCCACATGGTGGAGTCCTCCTACCGGCGCTCGCTTCTTCTGTCGGGCGGCGATCACGGGATCTTCCTGGAGGATCCGATCGCGATCGGACTGCTTCTGGTGGCGTTCGGCTTCGTCGCCTTCTCGCTGGGCCGCGACCTGCGCGACGGCTGGCGCGCGCGTCGCATGCCTGCCTCTGCGGAGACCTTGTCCTGATGTCCACCTTGGCCCATGCCGCTCCTATCGACGAGGCGCGCAGCCTGTCGCAGCTCATCGCAGAATGGGGCGCGACGCTCTCCGTCCCGGACCTGCCCGAGGCGGTGCGCGAGAAGGCCGATCTTCTTCTGGTCGACGTGACCGGCCTGTGCCTCGCCGCGCGGCAGAGCGACTATGTCGGCGCGATCCTGCGCTCGTCCGAGCCGGGGCACTCGACGGCCATCGGCCACGCCCAGCGCCTCACCGCCGCCGATGCCGCTCTCCTGAACGGCACGGCCGCGCACGGCGAGGACTTCGACGACACGTTCGAGGGTGGCCCGGTTCATTCGGGCGCCGTGATCGTGCCGGCCGTTCTGGCCGTGGCCGAGCGCGACGGTCTGTCGCCCGAACGCATCCTTCTCGGCATCGCGGCGGGAACCGAGCTTCTCTGTCGGCTCGGACTGGCGGCGCCGAAAGCCATCCATCGCGCCGGGTTTCACCCGACCGCCGTGCTCGGGGCGCTCGCCAGCGCCTTCGCGGTCGGGGTCGCTCTGCGCCAGGACGCCGCCGCTTTGGCGCGCGGCCTCGGCATTGCCGGATCCACGGCGTCGGGCATCATCGAGTATCTCGGCGACGGAAGCTGGACCAAGCGCATGCACGCCGGCTGGGCGGCACAGTCGGGCCTGCGCGCGGCAGGAATGGCGGGCGCCGGCTTCGTCGGTCCGCGCCGCGTCCTTGAAGGCGAGCATGGCTTCTTCCACGCCTTCGCACCCTCGATCGAGCCTCTGGTCGGCGAGCTTCTGGGAGACCTCGGAACACGCTGGGTTTCGGAGCGCATCACCTTCAAGCCGTATCCCTGCGGCACCATGGTCCAGCCCTATATCGACTGTGCCGCCCGGCTGCGCGCTGAAGGGCAGGACTGGCGGGATGTGCGCGCGATCCGTTGCCGGACGTCCGACGGCTACGTGCACCGCCTCTGGGAGCCGCTTGCCCTCAAGCGCCGCCCACCCACCGATTACGCCGCCAAGTTCAGCGTGCCGTTCGGCGTCGCGCTCGGGCTCGTGCGCGGACACGCCGACCTTCCGGACTTCACGCCAGAGGCGATCCGGGACCCCGACCTCCTGCGGGTCGCCTCGCTCGTGAGCTACGAGATCGATCCCGCCGACCCTTATCCCGCGCGCTTCACGGGGCATGTCGAACTGGAGCTATCCGACGGTTCGCTGCGCGAGATGCGCCAGGACCATATGCGTGGCGGAGCCGACGCGCCGTTGTCGCGCGCCGATGTCGAACGCAAGTTCCTGCGCAACGCCGCCTATGGCGGGATCGCCGAGCCGGACCGGATGCTGGACCGCGTGCGCCGCCTCCTCGTCGACGGCGCTCCCGCGATCGCCGCGCTTCGTGCCGACCAAGGATCCGCCGCATGACCGAACCCGCCAGCGAACGCGCCGCCCTCGTGACCGGCGCCTCGCGCAATATCGGACGGGCTATCGCCGAGCGCCTCGCGCGCGACGGCGCTGACGTCCTGGTTCATGCCGCAAACGATCGAACGAGCGTCGAGGAAACGGCTCGCCTCGTCCGGGACATGGGCCGCCGGGCCGAGGTCGCCCTGGGAGACCTGACGGACCCTGCGATGGCCGAGACCATGGTGAACCAGGCGCTGGAGCGCTTCGGCCGGCTCGACGTCGTCGTGGCCAACGCGGCGGTTCGACCGGAGGCCACGATCGAGGAGATGAGCTTCGGGGAGTGGCGACAGGTCCTCGCCCTCGGGCTCGACAGCGTGTTTCTTCTTGTGAAGGCAGCCTTGCCGGCCCTCAAGCGCAGTCCGGCCGCCTCGATCGTCATGATCGGCGGCCTGACGGGCCACACCGGCGCGGCCCACCGGGCCCACGTGATCGCCGCCAAGGCAGGGCTTGCCGGCTTCGCCAAGGCGCTGGCGCATGAGCTCGCCCCCGCCGGCATCACCGTCAACACCGTCGCGCCCGGGCTGATCGAGACGCGCCGCGCAGGCGCTGAGCCCGCCCATCACGCGGCGCGCACCAACCCGCTCGGCCGGCGCGGCACGCCCGACGAGGTCGCGGCCGCCGTCGCCACGCTGACGCGGCCCGACATGCGCTACGTCACCGGACAGACGCTGCACGTGAACGGCGGGGCGCTGATGGTCTGACGCGCGTGAGGGTGCTCCGGACCGTCGCGCTCGCCGTCGTCACCGGAGCGGCTGCGGCGCTGGCCGCGCTCCTGTTTCGCGCCCTCGGCCTGCCGCTCGCCCTGATCCTCGGCGGCATGGCGGGTGGGGCGCTCATTGCCAACCTTTGGGCCGTCATGCCGGGCGGGCGGCTCGTCCGGCGCGCCGGACAGATGGCGGTAGGTCTGTCGATCGGGGCGCTGCTCGACCCCTCGGTGCTGGACGTGCTGCTGCGGATGGCGCCGACGATGATCCTTGTCGCGGTTCTTGCCAATCTGGCCGGCGCGCTGATCGCTCGGCCCGCCGCGCGTCTGGCGGGTGTGGACCGGACGAGCGCGCTCCTGTGCTGCCTGCCGGCGGGTCTGGCCGAGATGGCGACGCTGGCCCGCGAGATCGCGGCAGACGAGCAAGCTGTGACGCTCGTGCATACGCTCCGGGTCGCGATCGTGATCACCCTCATCCCGCTCTGGCTGGCGCTGACCGGCCATCCCGCGCACGGCACCGCGCCCGCTCACCCCTTCGTTGCGGCGGATCTGACGGCGCTCCTGCCGCTTCTGGGGGCCTCGCTTGCGATCGCGTGGGCCGCGACACGGCTCGGCGTCATCAACGCCTTCGTCCTGACGCCGATGCTTCTGGTGCTGGCGGTGGCTGCGACGGGACTGCGGATTCCGCCCGTGCCCGACATCGTCCTCGCCCCCGCCGAGGTCGCGATCGGCGCGACGCTCGGGCTGCGGCTGCGCCTCGACCGCTTGGGCCGCCTGCCGCGCATCGCGCTCGGGGGCCTTGTGTCCGGCACGGTCCTGTTCCTGGTATCCTTCTTCCTGTTCGTCCCGCTGGTCGGTTGGGGAACCGGGCTCGATCCCTTGTCGTCGGTCCTGAGCGCTGCGCCGGGCGGGCTTGGCGAGATGGTCGCCTCGGCTGGGGCGCTCGGTATCCTGGCCGCCCCGATCGCCTGCTTTCAGCTATCGCGGACCGTGATCACCAATCTCTGCGTCGCGCCGCTCGTCCGGTGGCACGTTACACGGGAACGTCAACGAGCCGCCTAATTGCATTTTGTTGACAATCTGCAGATTGGCTTCTAGCGTTCGAGTGTGCCCGCCGAAGCGCGGGATGCCATTGGGGAGGAACGATGGCGTTTCTGGAACTCGACGGTCTGACCAAGAACTACGGTTCGTTTCAAGCCGTGAAGGGCATCGATCTCGCGGTCGAGCGGGGCCACCTCGTGTGCCTCCTGGGCCCGTCGGGCTGCGGCAAGACCACAACGCTGCGCCTCGTCGCGGGCTTCGTGCCGGCCAACGGCGGGCAGATCCGCGTCGGCGGCAAGATCGTCTCGTCGGCCGGGGCGACCGTGCCGCCCGAAGACCGCAACATGTCCATGATCTTCCAGTCCTACGCCCTGTGGCCGCACATGACGGTGTTCGGCAACGTCGCCTATGGCCTGAAGCTGCGCAAGCTGCCTGCGAACGAGATCCGGCGGCGCGTCGACGAGATCCTGGCCGCGACCCGTCTGTCGCAGCTCGCCGACCGGTATCCCGGTGAATTGTCGGGCGGGCAGCAGCAGCGCGTCTCGCTGGCGCGCGCGCTGGTGATCAAGCCGGAAATCCTTCTTCTCGACGAGCCCCTGTCGAATCTCGACGCCAACCTGCGCGAGGAGATGCGCTTCGAGATTCGGCGTCTTCACGACGAGTTCCGCTACACCACCGTCTACGTCACCCACGACCAGTCGGAGGCCATGACCACGGCCGACCTGATCGTGGTGATGAACGACGGCCGGATCGAACAGGCCGGCTCGCCCGAGGACATCTACGAGCGTCCCGAAACCGAGTTCGTCGCCCGCTTCATCGGAGGCACGAACATCCTGAAGGGACGCCGGGGCGACGTCGCCACCGTGGTCCGGCCCGACGGACTGGCGCTCCAGTGCCGGAGCGGGACGGTCGCGGGCGAGGGCGAGACCGCGGTGTCGGTGCGCCAGCACGACATCCATCTGTCCCGGACCAAGCCGAACGGCATCGAGACCAACACCGCGCCGGCCACCGTCGTGCGCCAGATCTATCTCGGCTCGCACCGCGACTACCTCGTCTCGCTCGGCGACGGCGAGACCGTGCGCGCCTTTGCGCCGGTCGACTTCGCCGTTCCGCCGGGCGACCAGGTCTGGGTGCGTTTCCCGCCCGAGCGCTGCCGCGCCCTGGCCCGCTAAGTCAGTTTCAAAGAGCAGACCGTCACGGCCGGAAAGCGGGCACCAAGAGCCGCACCCGTCCACCCATCAGGACACCGAGGGAGGAACACCATGCTGAACCACTGGAAACTTCTGGCGGCGGGGCTCGTCGCCGCCGTGGGGTGGGCGCCCCTGGCGCAGGCCCAGGCACCCGAGCCCTATACGGTCACGCCCGAGCTCGAAGCCGCCGCCAAGGGCGAGGGCCGCGTGGTCTTCTACACCGCCACCGACGTCGCGGTCGCCGAGCGCCTCGCGGGCCTCTTCCGCGAGAGGTATCCCGAGATCCAGGTCCAGGTGGAGCGGGCGGGCTCCGAGCGCGTGTTCCAGCGCATCGGCCAGGAATACACGAGCGGCATCTACAATGCCGACGTGATCGAGACGTCGGACGCGGTCCACTTCCAGTACTTCAAGCGCGAAGGCTGGCTCGAGCCGATGGTGCCCGAGGTGGTCGCCACGTCCTGGCCGGCCGAGGAGAAGGACCCGGACGGGCAATTCGCCGCCTATCGCGCGCATCTCTCGGTTCTGGCCTACCGCACCGACCTCATGCCCGAGGCCGACGCGCCCAAGACCTGGTCCGACCTCCTAGATCCGAAGTACAAGGACAAGATGGTCAAGGCGCATCCGGGCTACAGCGGCACGGTGATGACCGCGACCTACGCCCTCAGCCAGGCGCTCGGCTGGGAGTGGTTCGAGAAGCTCGGCGCGCAGAACGTCATGCAGGTCCAGTCCTCGACCGAGCCGCCCAAGAAGCTCGCGCAGGGCGAGCGCGCCCTCGAGATCGACGGCAACGAGTACAACGTCTTCCGCCTTCAGGAAGAGGGCGTGCCGATCAAGATCGTCTACCCCGCCGAGGGCACGCCGCTGGCCGTCGGCAACGCGGCGGTGCTGGCCGAAGCGCCCCATCCCAACGCCGCCAAGCTCTTCTACAGCTTCCTCTTCTCCAAGGAGGCGCAGCAGTTGAACAGCGACTTCGGCGGGTTGCGCTCCTTCCATCCGGAGGTCGTCGAGAAGGCCGGCCGCACGCCGCTCAAGGACATCAAGCTCCTGGAAAGCGACCCGGAGGCGCTGGAGCCCGAGATCGACACGATCAAGTCGAACTACGAGCGCTACTTCGGAACCTGACCTCTCGACGCCGCCGAGGCCCCGCCGAACCCGGCGGGGCCTTCGGGGCCGCGGTTCGAGCCGCGCGGCCTCGCCAACTCCATCTTCGAACGGACCCGAGGGGCACGATGGCTGTTCTCACCGATACGCAAACCGCCGAGCGTCCGCGCCGCGGGATCGATCTGTCCTGGCCGACCTTCGGCTTTCTCGCCGCTCTTCTCGGCGTCCTCGTCATCCTGCCGCTCTTCTGGCTGGTCTGGTACTCGTTCCGCACGGGCGGGCGGCGGGCGACCTTCACGCTCGGCAACTACACGCAGCTCGTCACCGACCCGACCATGCTGCGCTCCTACGCCATCGCCATCGGCATGGCGCTGGCGGTCGGCATACTGGCCTGCCTGATCGCGACACCCATGGCCTGGCTCGTCGCGCGCACCGATCTGCCGGGCCGGCGCTGGATCCGGCCGCTCGTGACCGCCTCGTTCGTGACGCCGCCGTTTCTGGGCGCGATCGCCTACGAGATCATCGCCGCGCCCAACAGCGGCCTCGTCAACATCGTCTACCGCTGGCTCTTCGGGCTCGAGGCCTCCGCCTATCTCGTCAACATCTACTCGTTTTCCGGCCTCGTCTTCGCGATCGCCTGCTTCACCTTCCCGTTCGTCTTCACGCTGGTCGCCAACGCGCTCGACCGCGTGCCCTCCGACCTCGAGGATGCCTCCTCGATCCTCGGGGGCCGCGCCATGACGACGCTGCGCCGCGTCACCATTCCCATGGTTCTGCCGGCCATGCTGGCGGGCACGCTGATTGCCATCCTCCAGGCGCTCACCATGTTCGGCTCGCCCGCGATCCTGGCGCTGCCGGCCGGCTTCCACGTCATCACCACCAAGATCTGGAGCCTGTTCCAGTTTCCGCCCAAGCCGGGGCTCGCCGCCGCCGCGGCTATTCCGCTCCTGCTTCTCACGATCCTGCTCCTGCGGGCCCAGAAGGCGATCCTCGGGCGCCGTGGCTACACGGTGCTCGGTGGCAAGAGCGGCACGCCGCGCGTCACCCAGCTCGGCCGCTGGAAGCCGGTCGCCGTCGCCTTCGTGATCGTGATCCTGTCGCTGACGATCTTCCTGCCCTATGCGGCGATCGTAAAGACGGCCTTCACCGGCACGGTGGGCGACGCGCTGAACTTCGAAACGCTCACGCTTCGCCACTGGAACTTCGTCCTGTTCGAGTTCTCCGCCACGCAGTTGGCCCTTCGCAACACGTTCTTGCTCGGCTTTATGACGGCGACCGTCGTGACCGCCATCGCGCTGGTGGTGTCCTATCTCGTGACGCGCCGCTCGCTGCCGGGGGCCCAGTATCTCGGCGTGCTCGCCACGGCGCCGGTCGCCATTCCCGGCATCGTTCTGGGCGTCGCGCTGTTTCTCGCCTACGCCAACCCGACCTTCCAGCTCTACGGTACGATCTGGATCCTGCTGATCGCCTTCATGACGATCGAGCTGCCGGCCGGCTACCAGCAGATGTCCTCGGCCTTCCAGGGCGTGCATCCCGAACTGGAGGAGGCCGGGCGGATCATGGGCGCCTCGCGCCTGAGGACGCTGTGGGACATCACCGCACCGCTCCTGCGCACCAGCGTGATCGCGGCGTGGTGCTTCGTCTTCGTCGGGACGATCCGCGAGTTGTCGGCGACGATCCTCCTCACCACCGCCAACACCAAGCTCGTCTCGGTAATCATCTACGATCTCAACGAGAGCGGAGACCTCGGGGCGATCTGCGTGCTCGGCATCATCCTCCTGATCGCCTCGTTCACGGTGGTCTTCGTCGCGAACCGGGTACCGGTGCTGGGCGGCGAGCGCGTGGGGCCGCGCGCCTGACGCGCGGTCCCGCCGGAAGGGCCGTGCCGGGCGAGGTGCGCGCGCCGCGGAATGTTGCTATGCGGGACGGCCGGCCAGTCGGCCATCCGTCTCCCAAGCCAGGTCCCAGCCCGATGTCGGACAGCCTGAACCAGCAGCCCCACCTCGCGGCGATCGACTTCCTGCGCACCCGCTCTCTCGCCAACGTCGTCCAGGCCGAGATCGAGCGTATGATCATCGATGGCGAGCTGCAGCCCAACGAGCGGGTCAACGAGAACGCTCTGTCGCAGCGCCTGGGCGTCAGCCGCGGCCCGATCCGCGAGGCCTGCTCGGCGCTCGCCGCGATCGGCCTGATCGAGATCATCCCCAACCGCGGCTTCTTCATCCGCGCGCTCACCAACGACGAGGCCCTCGACCTGTCGGAGGCGCGCGCCGGCGTCTTCGGCTGCATCGCCATGATGCTGGCCGAGCGCATCACCGACGAGAACCTGGCCGAGTTGCGGGCGCTGACCGACCGCATGGACGCGATCGTCGAGCTCGGCGACGTGCACGTCTACTACCCCGTCAACCTCGAGTTCCATCGCCGCATCGCGCAGATGGCCGGCAACAAGCGACTGGAGCTTCTGTATCAGAGCTTCGTGCGCGAGCTTCATATCCAGCGCTACCGGGCGCTCGCCAGCCCCGACGTCCTGCACATCTCCAACGAGGAACATCGTGCGATCGTGGTTGCGCTGGAGCGGCGCGACCCGGTGGCGGCGTTGAAGGCGGCCCGGGGCCACATCCTCAACGGCATCGTGCGCACGCGCCAGGCCGGACAGCCGGGTGACGCCACGGCTGCGGAGCCGCTTGCCAAGCCGAAGGGGCGCCCACGCGGGCGACCGCCTGCCGCGTAAAATCATAGACTGTTGACAATCGACAGGTAATTTCGCAAGGCTTTCCCGTCATCACAGGGAGGGAAGGCCATGAACCAGACCATGCCGGTCGACGTCGAGCTCACGAAATACGTCGCCGAGTTCGTCGTCGGCGCCCGCTTCGAGACGCTGCCGGCCGACCTTCTGGCGGTCGGCAAGAAGTCGATCCTCGACGGCTTCGGCCTCGCCCTGTCCGGCTCGGTCGCCAAGAGCGGCGAGCTCGTGCGTCGCCACCTCGACAGTCTAGGCCTTGCCGACGGCCCGGCGACCGTGATCGGCGGCGGCCGCCGCGTCGCCGCGCGCTTTGCCGCCTTCGCCAACGGCGTCGGCATCCACGCCGACGACTACGACGACACGCAGCTGGCCGTCGCCAAGGACCGCGTCTACGGGCTCCTCACCCATCCGACCGCGCCGGCCCTGCCGGCCGCCTTCGCCATGGCGGAGGTGACGGGTGCCTCGGGTCGTGACTTCATGCTCGCCTACCATCTCGGCGTCGAGGTCGAGTGCAAGATCGCCGAGGCGATAGCCCCGCGCCATTACCAGACCGGCTTCCATGCGACGGCGACCTGCGGCCCCTTCGCGGCGGCGTCTGCGGCCGCCAGCCTGTCGCGCTTCGATGTCGAGACGACGCGCCGCGCGCTCTCCATCGCCGGCTCGCAGTCGGCGGGCCTGCGCGAGAACTTCGGCACGATGACCAAGCCCTTCCACGCCGGCAAGGCGGCCGAGAACGGGGTGGCGGCCGCACAGTTCGCCGAGCTCGGCTGGACCGCGACGGGCCGCATCCTCGAGGCGCCGCGCGGCTTCTTCTCGGCGGCGGGCGGCGGCTACGATCTTGGCGCCATCCACGGGAAGCTCGGCAGTCCCTGGACCTTCCTCGACCCCGGCGTGTCGATCAAGCCGCACCCGTCCGGCTCGCTCACCCATCCCGGCATGACCGAGATGCTGAGGCTGATACGCGAGCACGGCATCCGCGCCGAGGACGTGGCGCACGTGCGCGTCGGCACCAACTCCAACATGCCGAATGCGCTGATCCACCATCGCCCGAAGGACGAGCTCCAGGCCAAGTTCTCCATGGAGTTCTGCATGGCGATCCTGCTGCTCGACGGGCGGGCGGGCCTCAACGAGTTCACCGACGCGGCCGTGGAGCGCGAGGACGTCAAGCGCATGATCGAGCGCGTCGACTTCGTGGTGGACGACGAGGCGGAGGCGGCCGGATACCACCTCATGACCACGATCATCGATATCGACCTGGCGGACGGCCGTCGCATCTCGGGCCGCGCCGACTTCGGCAAGGGTTCGCCTGCCTTCCCGATGAGCTACGACGAGGTCGCGGGCAAGTTCCGCGAGAACGCCGAGTTCGCCGGGATGAGCGCGGCCCGCGCCGACGAGATCGTGGATCTCGTCCGGCGCCTGGAAGACCTGCCGGACGTCTCGGAACTCGCCCGGCGCCTCGTCACCGTTAACTGACATTCGGCCAAAGCCGGCGCGGCGGCCCGACGGATCGGCGCCGCGCGCATGTTCTCAAGGATTCTGCATGACCGATACCGACATCACCCGGCGCCTGGCCGCCTGGACGGTAGCCCTGCGCCCGGACGACATTCCCGAAGCGGTGCGGCGCGAGGGCGTGCGCACCTTCGTCAACTGGCTGGGCTGCGCGCTGGGCGGCGCCCGGCACGAGACGGTGGACCGCGCGATCGCGGCGCTCGCCCCCTTCTCGGGGCCGGCGCGGGCCCAGGTCCTCGGGCGCTCCGAGCGGCTCGACGAGCTCCACGCCGCGCTGATGAACGGCATCTCGTCCCATGTCCTCGACTACGACGACACGCATCTGAAGACGATCATCCATCCCGCCGGCCCGGTCGCCTCCGCGATCCTGGCGGTCGCGGAGGCGCGGCCCGTTACGGGCGAGGCCTTCCTCGCCGCGCTGGTGGCGGGCGTCGAGGTCGAGTGCCGGATCGGCAACGCCGTGTATCCCGAGCACTACGACCGGGGCTGGCACATCACGGGAACCACGGGCGTCTTCGGCGCGGCGGCAGCCGTCGGCCGGCTTCTCGACCTCGACGAGCGGCAGATGACCTGGGCCTACGGGATCGCCGCGACGCAGTCGTCGGGCTTTCGCGAGATGTTCGGCACGATGTGCAAGAGCTTCCATCCCGGGCGCGCGGCGCAGAACGGGGCGGCGGCGGCCTTTCTCGCCAAGGCCAACTTCGACTCCTCGCTCCAGGCCATCGAGGCGCCGCGCGGCTGGGCCAACGTCCTGTCCACCAAGCAGGACTACGGCGAGATCGTCGACGATCTGGGGACGCGCTGGGAGGCCAAGCTCAACAGCTACAAGCCCTATGCCTGCGGCATCGTCATCCATCCCGCAATCGACGGCTGCTCGCAGCTGCGCGAGCGCCTGGGCGAACGGGTGACGCGGATCCGCTCGGTCGAGCTCGGCACGCACTATCTCGTGCTGGAGCTGACGGGCAAGCGGACCCCGCAGACCGGCCTGGAATCGAAGTTCAGCGTCTACCACGCGGCGGCCGTCGCGCTGCTTCACGGCGACGGCACGCCCACGGCCTTCACGGACGAGCGGGCGCGCGATCCCGAGATCATCGCCCTTCGCGACCGCGTCCAGGCCAAGGTCGAGCCGGGCATCGAGGAGGACGCCGTGCGGATCGCCGTCACGCTGGAGGACGGCGAGCGGATCGAGCTTCACGTCGAGCACGCGATCGGCAGTCTCGAACGGCCCCTTTCGGACGAGGCGATCACCGAGAAGTTCCGGCGACAGGCCGAACCGGTCGTTGGGGCGGATACCGCGGCCCGCGCCATCGAGGCCGGTTGGGCGCTTGCCGGGACGGGCGACGCCGGGGCCATCGCGCGCCTCTGCGCGGCATGACGGAGAAGCGGACATGGCTGACCATCACCTGACGATCGGCATCCTGGACGGCGACGACATCGGCCACGAGATCGTGCCGGCCGCGGTCGAGGTCGTTCGTGCCGCCGCCGCGCGTACAGGCCTGGCGATCGACTGGCGGCCCATGCCGATCGGCCGCCGCGCCCTCGACACGCACGGCTCCACCATGCCGGACGGCACCTTGGACGCGCTGTCGAAGCTCGACGGCTTCATTCTCGGCCCGATCGGGCATCAGGCCTATCCGAAGGTCGAAGGGGCGATCAATCCGCATCCGATCCTGCGCAAGCACTTCGACCTCTTCGCCAACGTGCGGCCGACGAGGAGCTTTCCGGGTCTCGGCGCGATCTACGACGACGTCGACCTCGTGATCGTGCGCGAGAACAACGAGGGCTTCCAGCCGGACCGCAACGTCGTGGCCGGCTCGGGCGAGTTCCGCCCCTCGGAGGACATGACGATCTCGGTGCGCGTGATCACGCGGCGCGGCTCCGCGCGCGTCGCGCGCGCCGCGTTCGAGATCGCGCGCCAGCGCCCTGCGAGGCATCTGACCTTCGTGCACAAGAACACGGTATTCAAGCTCGGCTGCGGCATGTTCGCGGAGGAGTGCCGGCGCGTGGCCGAGGAGTTTCCGGACGTGCGCTGCGACGAGGTGATCGTCGACACGATGGCCATGCGCCTGATCCGCGATCCCCAGAGCTTCGACGTCATCGTCACCACCAACATGTTCGGCGACATCCTGACCGACGAGGCGGCGGGGCTGGTCGGCGGGCTCGGCATGGCGCCGGGCCTGTGCATCGGCGAGGGCAAGATCGCGATGGCGCAGGCGACGCACGGCTCGGCGCCCGACATCGCGGGACGCGGCATCGCCAACCCCTACGCGATGATCGAGTCCGCCCGCATGATGGTGGAATGGCTCGGCCACGACCGGGGCGTGCCGGAAGCCGTGGAGGCGGCCCGGCTGATGGGGCGCGGCATCGAGGCGGCCTTGGCCGATCCGTCGACCCGCACCCGCGACATTCGCGGTACCGGGGGCACCGCCGACATGACGCGCGGCATCCTCGGCGCCATCGAGGCGGAGGTGCTGGCCGCGGCCTAAGGGCCCCGCGGCTCGCCGCCCGAGAAGAAGTCGAGAAGGGCGGGCGCGACGAGATCCGGCCGCTCCTCGGCCGGATAGTGTCCGGTCGGGATCGCGAAGCCGCGATAGTCGTCCGCCCAGCGTCCCCAGGCCTCGTCGGGCCTCAGATGGCGGCCGACATGGCTGTTGGAGCCCCAGAGCGCCAGCACGGGGCAGCGGATCCGTCGCCCCGCCTCCCGGTCGGCCCGGTCCATCGCGTAGTCCAGCGTCACGGTCGCCCGGTAGTCCTCGCAGACCGCGTGGATCTGCTCCGCGGTCGTGCAGCGGGCGTATTCGCTGAAGGCGCGCGGATCGAAGATCGAGAGTCCGACGCCGCGCTTGTTCAGCTTGTAGTGGATGTAATAGTCGAGGTCCGCCCCGATCAGCTTCTCGGGGAAGGGCGCCTTCTGCGCCATGAAGAACCAGTGGTAGCTCTCCAGCCCCCAGCCCAGCGTGACGGCCGAGAGAAGCTCGTAGGTCGGCACGATGTCGAGCGCGGCCATGCGCTGGACGCGGTCCGGACCGTCCAGCGCCATCCGGAAGGCGACGCGCGCGCCCCGGTCGTGCCCTGCCACCGCGAAACGCCGGAAGCCGAGATGCCGCATTACCGCGACCATGTCCTCGCCCATGGCGCGGAACGAGTAGGCTGCATGGTCCTCGCCGCCGTCGGGTTTGGACGAGTCGCCGTAGCCGCGAAGGTCGGGCGCGACGACGGTGAAGCGCTCGGCCAGCCGAGGCGCCACGCGATGCCAGCTGACATGGGTCAACGGGTTGCCGTGGATCAGGAGAAGCGGCGGTCCGGCGCCGCCGATCGCCGTCTGGATCAGGGCTCCGCCGGTATCGATCCGCTCGACGCGGAACCCCGGCATCAACGCCTCCGTCGCACCCGATACGCTTCCCGTTCGCTGCATCGCCGTTCCTCCCGTCGAACGGCATGATCGTCTATCTGTAAATTGTCAACAATAATGGTTGACAGCATAGCCCGTGGCAAGCGAGCCTTGCGGCGCCAAAAGGGAGACAGGGGCATGCGCCAACACCGGATCGCCGTCATACCGGGCGACGGCATCGGCATCGAGGTCGTGGCCGCCGGTTGTCGTGTCCTGGAAGCCTCGGCGCAACGCGACGGCGGCTTCGCGCTCGACCTTCAGCCCTTCGACTGGGGATCGGAGCGCTACCGCCGGACGGGGGCCTTCATGCCCGCCGACGGGGCCGACCAGCTTCGCCGCTTCGATGCCATCCTCTTCGGCGCGGTCGGCGCACCCGACATCGCCGACCACCTGACGCTCTGGGGTCTGCGCCTCGCCATCTGCCAGCCGCTCGACCAGTACGCCAACGTCCGGCCGACGCGCGTCCTGCCCGGAATCCGCTCGCCGCTCGGCGCGCTCGATCCCGGTGACCTCGACTGGGTGATCGTGCGCGAGAACTCGGAAGGCGAATATGCGGGGCAGGGGGGGCGCTCTCACAGGGGCCTGCCGGAGGAGGTGGCGACCGACGTCTCGATCTTCACGCGGGCGGGGGTCAAGCGCATCATGCGCTTCGCCTTCGAGACGGCGCGCGCACGTCCGCGCAAGCGTCTGACCATCGTCACCAAGTCGAACGCCCAACGCCACGGCATGGTGCTCTGGGACGAGATCGCCGCCGAGGTGG
The DNA here is from genome assembly GCF_900104035.1 of Aureimonas jatrophae. Lineage (GTDB taxonomy): Bacteria > Pseudomonadota > Alphaproteobacteria > Rhizobiales > Rhizobiaceae > Aureimonas > Aureimonas jatrophae. The sequence goes on from NZ_FNIT01000002.1 coordinate 675,241, forward strand.
CGCGGGACTTTCCCGACGTCACGCACGACAAGATGCTGGTGGACGCCATGACGGTGCGCATGGTGATGAAGCCGCAGAGCCTTGACACGATCGTCGCGACGAATCTGCATGCCGACATCCTGTCGGATCTGGCGGCAGCGCTCGCGGGGTCGATCGGAATCGCGCCCACAGCCAATCTCGATCCCGAGCGGCGCAGCCCGTCCATGTTCGAGCCGATTCATGGCTCTGCCTTCGACATCACCGGGAAAGGGATCGCGAACCCCGTCGGTACCTTCTGGTCGGCCGCGATGATGCTGGAGCACATCGGCGAGGGGGCTGCCGCCGCGCGCCTCATGCGTGCGGTGGAGCGCATCACCGCCGATGCCGCGCTGCATACGCCCGACCTTGGCGGGCAGGCGACGACCGACGCCGTCACGGCGGCCGCCGTGGCGGCGATCCTCGGCGACAACGCGTGACGGGAGGGCGGGCATGAGCACGCAGCGCATCGCGGTCATACCGGGCGACGGGATCGGCATCGAGGTCATGCCGGAGGGCGTGCGGGTTCTCGAAGCCGCGGCCCGGCGCTTCCGGCTGGACCTTGCCTTCGACCATTTCGATTTCGCCTCCTGCGACTACTATCTCGCGCACGGGCAGATGCTGCCGGCTGACTGGAAAAGCCGCATCGGCTCGCACGACGCCCTCTTCTTCGGCGCGGTCGGCTGGCCCGCCAAGGTGCCGGACCACGTCTCGCTCTGGGGCTCGCTCCTCCAGTTTCGCCGCGAGTTCGACCAGTACGTGAACCTGCGCCCGGTGCGCCTCATGCCGGGCGTGCCCTCGCCTCTGGCGGGACGCGAGCCCGGCGACATCGACTTCATGGTCGTGCGCGAGAACACCGAAGGGGAGTATTCCTCGGTCGGCGGGCGCATGTTCCCCGGCACCGAGCGCGAGATCGTGCTGCAGGAAACGGTGATGAGCCGTATCGGCGTCGACCGCATCCTGCGCTTCGCCTTTGAGCTGGCCAGGGCGCGACCGAAGCGGCACCTGACCTCGGCCACCAAGTCCAACGGCATCTCGATCACCATGCCCTACTGGGACGAGCGGGTGGAGGCGATGGCAGTCCAGTATCCGGACGTGCGCTGGGACAAGGACCATATCGACATCCTGTGTGCGCGCTTCGTGCTGCAGCCGGACCGCTTCGACGTGGTGGTCGCCTCCAACCTCTTCGGCGACATCCTGTCGGACCTCGGGCCCGCCTGCACCGGCACGATCGGCATCGCGCCCTCCGCCAACATCAACCCCGAACGCCGCTTTCCCTCGCTCTTCGAGCCGGTCCACGGCTCGGCCCCTGACATCGCGGGTCGCGGCATCGCCAACCCGATCGGGCAGATCTGGACCGGCGCGATGATGCTGGAGCACCTCGGACACGCGGAGGCGGCGGGCGCGATCGTTCGGGCCGTGGAGCGGACACTCGCCGACCCCGCGACCCGGACGGCCGACCTCAAGGGCACGGCCGACACGCGCGCCTGCGGGCAGGCGGTTCTCGACGCGCTGGCCGACAGCTGAAGGAAGCCGACATGACCGAACCCGTGATCGCGGTGACGCCGGGCGACTGCACCGGCATCGGCCCCGAGATCCTCGCCAGGGTCCTGGCCCATCCGCGGGGGCCGGGCGACCCGCGCCTCGTCGTCGTCGGCGACCGGCGCGTCATGGACCGTGCCTTCGCGCAGACCGGCGTTTCAGTCCGCCTCGAGGCGGTCCCCTCGCCGAAGGCGGTAAACTGGCAGGACGAGAACACGGTGCCGATCCTCGACCTCGCCAATACCGACCCCGCCCTGTTCCCGCAGGGACTGGCCTCGGCGGAGTCGGGACGACTGACCGGCGAGACCCTGGCGCGCGCGGTGGAGCTTTCCCAAGGTGGTGAGGTCGATGCGGTATCGTTCGCCCCGCTCAACAAGCGGGCGATGTTCGACGGCGGCTGGCGCTTTCCCGACGAGCACAAGATGTTCGCCCATCTCCTCGGCCACACGACCTATTTCAGCGAGATGAACGTCCTGGAAGGCTGGTGGATGTCGCGCGTCACCTCGCACGTCTCGCTGCGCGAGGCGCTGGACGGCGTGACGGGGCCTGCCATCCGCGACGCCATTCGCCTGTGCGACCGGATGATGCGCCGGGCCGGCGTCGAGCGCCCCCGCATCGCGGTCGCGGCGTTGAACCCGCACGGCGGCGAGAACGGCCTGTTTGGACGGGAGGAGATCGAGGTCATCCGTCCGGCCGTCGAGGCCGCCGCGCGGGAGGACGGCATCGGCTGCGAGGGACCGTTTCCGGCCGACACCGTCTATGTGAAGGCCTTCGGCGGCGCGTATGACGGGGTCGTGTCCCTGTATCACGACCAGGGTCAGATCGCGACGAAGCTGAAGGGGTTCAATCGCGGCGTCACGGTCACGGCCGGTCTCGACACCGTGTTCACGACGCCCGCCCATGGGACGGCCTTCGACATCGCAGGCCAGGGCATCGCCGATCCGGGCGCGCTCCATGCCGCAATCCGATTGGCCCAACGATTGGCCGCTTCGAATGTCGAAGCCAAGACGGCGTAGCGCTCGGTTATCCTCTCCGCCATCACGAGGGACTGAGATCTGGCCGAAGGTCGGCGCATCTCGCCACCGTCGACCGCGCTACCGACAAGCCAGTCCTGCGGATTCAACGACGCGGTTCCAACGGTGTCCAAAGTGATGCTGGACGGGTTAGCCCACCAACGACCGCACAACCTTTTACCAGCGATCAGATATCAAAGGATCCAGCGACAAGCTTGATTCAGCGAAGGCTGCCGGAGGCAGACGATCAACCTCGATCGCATTCCTGGTCATGCTCTCGCCACGTCGGCCGCGAGAGACGACGAGATCAGTCGCGACATGCTCGCGAAGCGCTGATGTTTTATCGAAATGTCGGCAGACAAATCGCTTGGCTCTCGCGCACCCCCAAAAGATGCTTGGAAGCCATCGTCTCTGCGGAAACTCCTGCATCTCATCGTATGAGAGAGGATTGGTGCCAGGAAAGGATTGCCCCTTTTCCGAGTACCGACCAGCAAAAACAACAACTTACACGCTGCTTTCCAAGGTCGTGTGTACCACCCGCGTGGATAGGTGTCACTGCGATTTTGGTGGCCGGCTTTCGTAGATATCGCAAATCGCTCGCCGTCATTAATGGGTGGAAACCTGCCAGTCCGCTTCGGAACGGTGTCCGGAAGAAAGCAGACATCGCCGTATGCGAATGGTGCAGAACTGAGCCTCAGCCGGTGAACCCGCCCGAAGCCGCCAAGCGGTCGCCGGTGATCTAAGCGGCATCGTCGGAGGCGAGGAACGCGACCGCCCGAGCGATGTCCGCGGACTGCCCAAGCCGCTTGAGCGGCGTCCGCCCGACCATGTCGGTCTCGAACAGGCTTCTGCGATCCACAACAGCATCGCGGTCATGGCCTTCGGAATTGAGCAGGCGTCCTTAGGCGACGCTTCCTTCGCCCTACGCGCATTGGCTCAAGCGGTACAAAGCATGAGCGGTTGAGGTCATATGCTGGCGGCTGCTGGTGCTGATGCGGGTTAGGCGGTTGCCAGTTCAGTCCGCTCTCGGGTCGGCAGCCGAGCAAGTGAACATCATCGACGGACATGACGACGTCCGCCGATGACAATTGAGGACGGCAATGTCGCTGGCTGCGATCCCGACCAATCTACCCGACCGTTGGGTGCAGCAGTTCCGCAAATCCGATCCGGTGCAGGAACTGCTCGCGAACTCGATCCATCACCTGGAAAGTTACCGCCGCGCCGTCGTCGGCAGGATCCACATAGGTGCGCAAGGGACGCTTACCCTGCGGTGCCGCGACGATGTCGACCACCGCCCGACCTACCGCACTTGGATCAGCGTCGTCGGGGACGGTGTTCGCAAGTCCGTCTTGGATCCGTTCTGCAAAGCGCTCGGGCAGTGCAACATCGTACTCGCCGGCGACCGACGCGTCGTCGGGATGACCAGCATTCGCAAAGTGGTTCGTGCCTGACGTGAACGCGCCAGGCACAACGATGGCGGTCTCAATCCCAAGTGGCGCGAGTTCCTTCGCATAGCAAACCGCCAACGCATCCATCCCTGCCTTGGCTGCAAAATAGGGTCCAAGCAACGGCGGCACTCCCCCGGCGACGCTGGTGCTCGACACCCAGACAACCAGCCCGGAACCGGCTGCACGCATGTGCGGGAGCGCAGCACGGTTCAAGCGCTGCGTGCCGAGCACGTTGACGTCGTACTGCTGTGCCAATTGATCCGGCGTGAACGCTTCGAGCGGCCCGTACATCATATGGCCGGCGTTGTGCACGAGCACGTCGATGCGACCGTGCCGGTCGATGATTTCCTTTACAGCCGCCCGGACCGACGCCTCGTCTTGCACATCGAGTTCGATCGACCGCAGGTCGACACCGTGTTCTCTAGCGAAGGCAGCATTTTCCTTCACCTTGCCGGCGTTCTTCTCGGCTGTGCCGCGCATCGAGGCATAGGCGGTATGGCCTGCTTGAGCGAGGTCGCGCGCGATCATTTGGCCGAAGCCGCTCGATGCGCCGGTGACAAGGGCGATCAGTGTCATGTCTCGTCCCCCCTCAGATCGCGCCGCCATTGGCACGGATGACCTGGCCCGTGATCCAGTGACTGTCTGGCCCTAAAAGCATGGCGACGGCCGCAGCGATGTCTTGGGGTTCCGCCAGCCGACCAAGCGGGATCATCTTGGCTACCGTCGCGATCTGCTCCTCGGTCTTGTCATCCAGGAAGAGCTTCGTGGCGACCGGCCCTGGGGCAACCGCATTGACCGTGATCTTCTTGGGACCCAGTTCCTTCGCGAGAATGTGGGTCATCGCCTCGACGCCCGCCTTGGTGGCAGCATAAGCGCCGTAAGTCGGTTGGTAGAGGCCGACGACGCTGGACGAGAAGGACACGATCCGTCCGCCTTCGCGTATGCGACGCGCGCCTTCCCTCAGGCAGTTGAAGACGCCCTTCAGGTTAATCGCGACATGTCGGTCGAAGAGATCATCCTCTGTCTGAGCGAGGGGAGAAAGCTTCATGATGCCCGCGTTGTTGACGATGGCATCGACGCCGCCGAAGGCGCGAGACGTCTCGTCAAACAACGCGCCGACCTCGGACGGCCGGCTGACGTCGGCTTTGACCGCGATGGCTTGCCCACCCGCTGTGCCGATCTTGTCGACCAGCGCCGATGCTGGCGCTTCGTTGCCTGAGTAGTTGATCATGACCGACCAACCATCGCCCGCTAGTTGGCCTGCCCCGGTTAGGTGGCCCGGTTTCAATCTAATGCATGGTGGGCTTGCAGGCGACGGTAGAGGTGGCCGGCGAAGCAGGTTGGGGTGGCGCAGCCGGCCACGGCACGGTGGCTGGAGCGGGTGGCCGGTAGCCGAGCGAGGAGTGCGGTCGCTTGGTGTTGTAGTGGCAGCGCCAGCTCTCGATGACGATCCGGGCTTCGGCTAGGCTGTAGAAGATCTCGCCGTTGAGGAGTTCGTCGCGGAGCTTGGAGTTGAAGCTTTCGCAATAACCGTTCTCCCAGGGGCTGCCCGGCTCGATGAACGCGGTCCTGGCCCCGACCGCCGCGATCCACTCGCGAACGGCTTTGGCGATGAACTCGGGACCGTTGTCGGAGCGAACATGCCCCGGCACGCCGCGGAGGATGAAGAGGTCCGACAGAACGTCGATGACGTCGGTAGATCGCAGCTTCCGGTCGATCCGGATGCACAGGCACTCCCGGGTGAACTCGTCGATCACGTTCAGCATCCGGAACTTACGGCCGTCATGGGTTCGACCCTCGACGAAGTCGTAGGACCAAACATGGTTGGCATACTCTGGCCGAAGCCGAACGCAGGATCCGTCGTTCAGCCAGAGCCGTCCGCGCTTGGGCTGCCTGGCCGGCACCCTCAGGCCTTCCTGCCGCCAGATCCGCTCGACGCGCTTTACGTTCACGAGCCATCCGGCGTCGCGCAGCAGGGCGGCGATCCGGCGATACCCGTAGCGCCCATACTGCGTTGCCAACTCAATGACGTCAGCCGTCAGCGCCGCATCGTCGGCTCGCCCCTTGGGTGCCTTGCGCTGTGTCGATCGATGCTGCCCCAGAACCCGGCAGGCCAGCCGCTCCGACACGCCGAACTTGCGCACGGCGTGGTCGATGCAGCGACGGCGCCGAGAGGGGCTCACCAGTTTCCCGATGCAGCTTCTTTCAGGATCAGCTTCTCCAGCGTTAGATCCGAGACCGCCTTGCGCAGGCGCTCGTTCTCCTTCTCCAGGTCCCTCAGACGCTTCACCTGGTCCGACTTCAGCCCGCCAAACTCCTTGCGCCACCGATAATACGTGAAAGGCGTCACGCTGATCGTGCGGATCGCCTCGGCTACCGGGCGGCCCTGAGACAGCAGAACGTCCACCTGCCTCAGCTTGGCAACGATCTCTTCCGGCTTGTGCTTCTTCTGTCCCATTTGGGCATCCTCCATCGGCTCGAAAGCCTACTTCAGGGAGGACCACTTTTCAGGGGGCAGACCAGCGATGAACGGGACCAGCGAATGGATCTGGGTGTGATGCCGGATCGCGCTGGTCTTCGAGCCAGTGGCGTAGATGCCGAGCGAGCCGATCGACATCACGATGAAGCCGATCAACAATGCAGTGCTTTCCATATGTCCCCAACCTTACGAGAATGTAACGTGGCCGACATGTGGCGATCTAGACAGCCCACAAGATGCTGTCGCGCAATTTAATGTTGCATGCTGATGGGCCGGTTTGTCCGATCTTTTGATCGCACGGCAGCTTTCCGTACGTTGGGATTTGTTTGGCTCACGTTAGAGAAGGGTCGGTAGCGGATGAACTGATTCCGGCCTTCCGCTTCCCCAGCACCGATCGGCTTAACCGGATGGAAAGCATCTAGTCCGCCATCGGCGCAACCGCGGGGAAAGCGGACGACCAGCACCCGACGCATGCGCTCAAACAGAAGCGTGACTAGCACGTGCGTACAGGGAGTGCGGCCAGCCTGACGAGCAGTCGGATGAACGAGGGGGCGACCGGGGCGCGACATTAAATTTGACGGCCGACCATTGCCGCATCCGGTCGAACGGCAAGTTGATCGGCGACTTCGGGTGTGGGGGATGGAACCTTGAGCAAGATCGTTGTGGTGACAGGCGCGGGCGCCGGTGTAGGGCGGGCGACGGCCGACGAGTTCGCCCGGGCGGGCTACGACGTCGCCCTTCTGTCGCGCGATCCCGAACGGCTCGAGCGGGCCGCCGCCTACGCACGGGAACAAGGTGTCCGCGCTCTCGCCATCCCAACCGACGTTGCGGACGCGGCGGCCGTCGAGACCGCCGCCGAGCGGACGGAACGCGAACTCGGACCCATCGACGTCTGGGTCAACGTCGCCATGGCGACCGTGTTCTCGCCGGTCGCCAAGCTGACGCCCGAAGAGGTCGAGCGCGGAACACGGGTCACCTATCTTGGCCAGGTCCACGGTATGATGTCGGCTCTCAAGCGCATGCGCACGCGCGACCGGGGTGTGATCGTGAACGTTGGGTCGGCACTGGCCTACCGCTCCGTCCCGCTTCAGTCGGTTTATTGCGGGGCTAAGGCTGCGATCCGCGGGTTTACGGACTCGCTTCGGTCCGAGATCATCCACGACAAGCTGAACGTGCGGATCACCATGGTGGATCTGCCGGCCGTGAACACGCCGCAGTTCGACTGGGCTCTGAACAAGATGGGCCGTCGCCCCCAGCCCGTGCCCCCGATCTTCGAGCCCGAGGTTCCGGCGCGCGCGATCCGCTTTGCCGCCGAACACAACCGGCGCAACGTCTGGGTCGGCTACCCGACCGTCCAGGCCATTCTCGCCAACCGGATCGCGCCTGGGCTTTTGGACCGCTACCTCGCCCGAAGCGGCTACTCCGGACAGCTCACGCAGGAGCCGAAGGCCGCTGACGCCCCGAGCAACCTGTTTGAGCCTGTGAAGGGCGACTACGGCTCGCACGGACGCTTTGACGATCGCGCCAAGCCCCGCAGCATCCAGATGTTCACGGACCGACACCGCACGGCGTTCTGGGGGCTGGCTGGCATCCTCGCCCTTCTCGGACTGCATCGCCTCGCGCGTCGCTTCGATATCTCGGTTTAGCAGTCGGACCCGATGGCGCGCGCCGGTACGGTCGACCACGACAGATGGATCACTCAGCCGCATGTGATCCAGGCGGTTCGGATAGGCCGATAGCGGAACGCCGTCGCGACGGCATGGGGCATCTGCCTCGACGCCTAGCTGCCGGACTGCCCGCCCAGGAGTGCGATTGCGAACAATCCGGCGATCCCGACGGTGTAGAGCACCAGAACCGCCAGCGAGTCGATGCCCATGCCCAGAACGCGCCGCTTGGGACGGAAGATCAGGCCGGCGAGATAAACGCTGGTGAGCAGCACCGCGAGCCCGGCGAGATAGATGTCGGTCGCCTGCGCCTGGGGCAGCACCGCCGTTCCGGAGATCAATGTCGCCAGCAGAAAGAGCACGGGCAGGAAGGCGTTGCCGCCGAAGATGTCGCTGATCGCCAGTTGGTAGTCGCCGGCCCGCGCCGAGGTCAGCCCCGTCGAGAGTTCTGGCAGCGAGGTTGCGGCCGCCAGCACCGTTGCGCCGAACAGAACCCCGCTCATGCCGATATGGTCGGCGATGCCGTCGCCCGCACGCTCCAGGACGACGCCCGCCGCAAGCGTCGCAACCGCCGCGATCAGGAAGACCGCAACGGTGCGTGCCGTACTCTTGCCCTTGGCTGTCGCATCCTGCTCGGTCTTGCGCTTCGAATGGCCCTTCGGCTGGTCCTGGGTGTCCGGTGCGTCGCCCGCGCTGTCGTGCCAGGGCAGACCCTTGTGGGCCCGTCCGATCAGCCAGACGCCGAGGATCCACAAAAGCGCGATCACCAAGGCGTCCGGCGCGATGCGGGCGTAGATGAGCGATGCGGGCAACTGCGTTCCCATGATCGAAACGATCAGAACGGCGACCACCAGCAGTCCCTCGACGACGAGCGTCAAGCTCGCCGCCTTGTAGGTGAGCGGCACCTTCTCCTTCACCCCGAAGGCGTCCAACGCGACCAGCACGACCGTCTGGATCGCGATGCCCCCCAGGATGTTGCCGACCGCGACGCCGACATTGCCGGACGCCGCGGCGCTGGCGGTGATCGCGATCTCCGGCAGGTTGGTGGCGATCGCCAGCAGAATCACCCCGCCCAGCGCCTGGCCCAAGCCGAACCGCTGCGAGAGAATGTCGGTCGTGTTGGAAAGCTGGACGCCCGCGATCCAGATGGCGCCGGCAGCTGCTGCGAAGATGGCGAGCAGGGGCAGAAGGGAAAGCGACTGGAACATCGGACCTCGGGCGGCATGAAGCCCACCACAACGGAATCCTCTTCGATCCTTTCCCGCCGATGTTCGTAGCCGGCCCCAGGTTCCGCCCTCTCGCCAAAGCGATCCGTCCGCTGCCGCGGATGCGCCGGGACGCGGCGTAGATGTCCATCGCCCCGGCGATCGCGGGTAGCGAAGCCTGCGCCAACGTCGCCTGCGAGACGACTGCCACCTCCGTCAGCTTTGCGTCCGCTTCTGAGAAACCGCAAGACATGTGGGAATGGCAATCAAGGGTCGAAACCCGTCCGACTGCTTTCAGATGTCCGCTTCCATGCTTTCTGAAGACCGGACGGGGTGGAAAACAGTCAGTCCGCTTCTGGGCTCGTAAGGTCGATAGCTGACACCATCGCTGCGGATCGCACTGCAATATGGCGATGTGTCCAGTTGTCTAATATAGTGTCGCTATGAACGTAGCTGACATCGACACCAATCTAGGCTCCCGGATTAAGCTCGAGCGCGAGAACCGAGGCTGGTCGCTGACCGAACTCGCCCAGCGCGCCGCTGTTTCCCGTGCCATGATCCATAAAATCGAGCGGGGCGAGAGCAGTCCGACAGCTAACCTGTTGGGAAAACTCTCGGGGGCCTTCGGGTTGACCATCTCGACCCTGATCGCCCGTGCCGAAACCAACACAGGTCGCCTTCTGAAGGTGGCAGACCAACCCGTCTGGACAGACCCCGAGACAGGATACGTTCGGCGACATGTCTCGCCACATTCGGACCTGCCCTTGGAGCTTGTTCGAGTGACGCTGCCGCCCGGCAAGACGGTTCCGATGCCTCGGTCAGCCTTTGCCTTCCTACGGCAACTCATTCACGTGCTCGAGGGGAAGCTGACCTTCGTGGAAGGAACAGTCCAGCACCATATGTCTGCGGGTGACTGCCTCGAACTCGGCCCGCCCGCTGACTGCGCCTTCGTCAACGGGAGCAACGCCGACTGCACCTACCTTGTGGCGGTTCTGTCCACCAAATGAGACAAGCCGACTGAACGAGCTTGCTTGATCCGTCCACTATGATAGACATAATCGTCACCATAGCGACAGGAGAGCAAGATGGACATTCGCGACGCCACCCCCGCCGACATTCCCGGCATCACCCGGATCTACAACGACGCCGTGCTCAACACGACGGCGATTTGGAACGAGGCCGAGGTCGACGAGGCCAACCGGATGGCTTGGCTCGGCGACCGCAACAAGGTGGGCTATCCCGTCCTCGTCGCGATCGACGGAGACGGCGCGGTCGCCGGTTACGCCTCGTTCGGTGATTGGCGGGCCTGGGACGGGTATCGGCATACCGTCGAGCATTCGGTCTATGTGCGATCCGACCAGCGTGGGAAGGGCGTCGGTGCTGCCATGATGTCGGTGCTGATGGAACGGGCTCGCGGATGTGGGAAGCATGTCATGGTCGCCGGCATCGAGGCAGAGAACGTAGCCTCCATCCGCCTCCATGAGAGGCTCGGCTTCGAGAAGACGGGACACCTGAAGCAGGTCGGCACCAAGTTCGGGCGTTGGCTCGACCTGGCCTTCCTTCAGCTTACGCTCGGGTCCGGCGAGCCGGACGTAAGGTGATCAACCCGGTGATAGGCCTTCTCGTCATCGCGGGAGGCGCGCTCGTCGCGCAGAACCTCCTGATGGCGAACATGGTGCGATCAGCGTCGAGCATCGTAGTCGTGCTCGCGACGAACTCCGCGGTTGGCCTGTCGGCGCTCCTGACCCTCCTCCTTGTCCGCGACGGGTTCGCGGGCATCGCCGAGGCGGTCGGAGCGTTCCGGCCCTTCCATGTCCTGCCGGGCCTGCTTGGCTCGTTCTTCGTCTTCGCCAGCATCCACGGCTATCAACGCCTAGGGCCGACTGCGACCATCGCAACCCTTGTGGCAAGCCAACTTATCATAGGCTTGGCCGTCGACCTTGCCCGGGCGCCCAGCTTCAACCTTCAACAGGTCGCCGCGCCTCTGTTGGGTGCCGTTCTGCTGGTGTTGGGTGCTGGGCTGGTAGCGGCACGATAAGGCGGGAATGTCCGTATTCGAGAAGCGCCGTTCGACATGCGGATGTCGGAAAGGGGTCGATAGCGGATGGACCGCTTCTAGGCGTCCGCTTCCGTCCGCGTCAATCGGCTCGACCGGGTGGTTTCCGGCCTGTCCGCTTTTCGCGTTCCGATGCTAGAACTGTCCTTCGTCTTCAGTGATCGGCACGAGGCCTGTGACCATGATGGTTGGTGCAGATCGAAGCGAGCTGTCCTCGCGCTACCAGCGTTTCGCGGTTCGAGAGGCAAGCGGCAGGTCTCCGTTGTATGAGCACCTCGCCATGGGGGTGGCGATGGACGAGACGGTCCTCTCCCTAATCGCGGGCATGCCAACATCCAAGCAGCAACCTAACCTTCTCTTCGCTGCCTATCGGCACGTCCTGGGCGTTCCGTCGAACTATGCTGAGTTCCGCAAGGGTCTTCTGGATCGCTCCGATGCGGTTCGGTCCGTAATGCTGGAACGGTCGACCCAAACCAACGAACCGGGGCGATGCGCCGTGCTTCTGCCGATACTGGCAAGCTTACCGCAACCCCTAGCACTGCTAGAGGTCGGAGCGTCCGCCGGGCTTTGCTTGTTCCCCGACCGCTACGGATACGACTACCCCTCGCGGAGTCTCCGGCCTGCGGAACATACAAAACCCTATCCCGTCTTCCCATGTGCGGCAGGCGAAACGATCGAGGTCCCCAAAGCGCTACCGCAGATCGTTTGGCGAGCCGGGCTTGATCTCAACCCGCTGGATGCTGCCGATCCGGACGAGGCGGCATGGCTCGAAACGCTCGTCTGGCCCGAACAGATCGAGCGCCGAAACCGACTTCGTCTCGCGCTCGACATCGTAGCTGCGGAGGAGCCGAAGCTCGTCCAAGGCGACCTGCTGGGTCCCGAGTTCGAGGCCCTATGCCGACAGGCACCACAGGACGCTACGCTGGTCGTCTTCCATACAGCCGTTCTCGCCTACGTCACTGCCGACGAGGACCGCAGGACCTTCGCCGACCGTGCGTCCACCTTATCGGACATTTGGATCTGCAACGAGGCTCCTGGCGTCATGCCCCATCTCGGGTTCACAGCAGCAGACGCTCCGACGCAAGGTGCCTTCCTGTTGTCGGTGAATGGCCAACCGACGGCATGGACCGACCCGCATGGAAGTTCGATTGTGAGTGCTTAGACGTCCGCTTGCTGGAACACCGACGTACGCGGCTAGCGTTTGGGTTGCGTCCCTACAGAACGAAGCGGCCCAACTCGTTGGCTGGAAACGTGCGAAACCGTTTGAACCCGCCTTGCACTGCGTTCGCGAGCGAAGCGATATCCTCGAAGTCGCCGAGGTCGGCTTTGCGGGAGTCTTCCTCAGTCAACACGACGCCAACGGTTACGGACACCGCGCTGATCGCGACGGGAACTGCTAGGACGTGACGCCCGGTCAACCCGTTCGAAGCTATAACGTTCACGGCATAAAGGCTGAACTGGTAGTCGCGCTCCGCCACCAAGCGCCTGTCCTCCCCCAAGCTGTATCGAGGCTCCTTCCCCGGCGGCCGTCGGTAGTGAGAGCTGTACCGTGCCATAGCGCATATCCGCTTCTGAGAAGGCGTGTGAGAGCCTGCTGTGTTTCGAACAGATCGAAAGCGGATATCAAACCATGGCGTTGACCCAGGTCTTCCTCTCGTTACCCTGTAAGCCGCAGCAAAGGGCTGCCGCAATTTGAGGTACGGACATGGCAGGCATCAGAATGACGATCCTGTATGGCTTGGCAGGGTCGATCGGGTGCATGTCAGCCTACGCCTCTGCAGCCGAGCCGGTGTCTCGTCTTGACGACGTGGTTACGCGCAAGGTGCTGAACGTTTGTACGACAGGCGATTACCGCCCGTTCTCCTACCGCCCCGACGGCGCGAACGACTTTGTTGGTATCGACATCGACCTCGGCCGGTCGCTCGCCAAGTCGCTCGATGCTGAGGCCGTCTTCATCCAGACCAAGTGGTCGGACCTGATGGCGGACTTCAAGTCCAAGTGCGACGTCGCCATGAGCGGCATCTCGGTCACACTGCCGCGCCAGCGCGAAGCCTTCTTCAGCGAGGGTTACCTGGTCAACGGCAAAGCGCCTATCGTGCGCTGCGAGGACGTCTCGAAGTACCAGACCACCGAGGCGATCAACCAGCCGACGACGCGCGTCGTCGTGAACCCCGGGGGCACCAACGAAAAGTTCGCCCGCGCTAACCTCGCCAACGCGCAGATCCAGCTCTTTCCCGATAACCGGGTTATCTGGCAGGAGATTGCCGAGAAGCGTGCGGACGTCATGGTGGCCGAGTCCGTTGAGGTGAAGTTACAGGAAAAGCTGCATCCCGGTCTTTGCGCCGTAAACCCCGACCAGCCGCTCCAGTATGGCGAGATGGGCTTTCTGCTGCCGCGCGGCGACACCGCGTTCAAGGCCTATGTCGACCAGTGGCTGCACCTGACGAAGGCGACGGGGGAGTTCGACCGGATCTTCGACGCCAACATGAAGTAGGCCAAGCAGACACGGCTGCTCAACGCCCCATCCTGTCAGCATAAGGTGCTGAGGCACCTGCCGTCACACATGTATAGTCCCCACGGCGGCTAGTTCGTGCTGTGGTCTTCCCAACGATGGAGGACCACATCATGCCTTCGGCCCGACTGTTCTTGAACGGTGCCAACGTCGATCGCGAGTTCCGCGAGGAACTGTTCGACGCTGCCAACCGTGCTGGTATGGCGCCTGGCGAGTTTGCGATCATCGCGGTCGCCGAGAAGCTCGACCGCATGGGCCGCACCTTCCCCGGCGTGTTCCGCAAGGGCGATTTTCGCCCGTCTAACACCTGTCCGGGCGCTGCCTGATGCTGGGTGTCCGGCTCCCATGGGTTGATGGTTCGCAGATGTGTGGCGCAGGGACCGTCTTCGGCCCCGTCGAGTTCCCGCCCGAGATCCGCGATTACATCGATGGCATGATAGCGGCGGCGCAGTCGCCTACGGCCATGGCCGACCTCGTGGAGATCCACCGGGAGGCCGATGATAAGGCGCTCGCCTACTCGCTCGAGGGGATGGAAGCGGCCTTGTCGCAATCCCCCTATGAGGTGCGCGTGGAGCTTCTGTGGTCGGCTGCGGCCTCGTTCGGCGCGGCGGCTGCGATGGCCTTGTGCGCCCAGCGATGCGCTCAGGTCGGCACCTACACGAACACGGAGGGCCGCGCATGACCGCCCGATCCGTTATCGACGTGATGCTCGGCGAAGGCGTCAGCGGCACCCGCCAAGCGCGTTATGACGACTTCCTCGGTATCGCATCCGTTATCGCGAACCGCGCAGCCCTTACCGGCCAGACGCCGCAGGATGTCGTTGGCGTCCGTCGCGAGTTCAACGCCTATGGCAAGGCGCTTCCGAAGGGCGTCAACGCCTATCGCGACCTCGCCGAACAGGCATGGCGCGAGGTGCAGGAAAAGGGGCCAATCCATCGGGGCACGTTCTACGCGACCCCCAGCGCGACCCGGAACCTTCCGAAGGGCCTTAGCAAGGTCGCCGCCACGACCGGACACCAGTATTTCACCGATCCGAAGAACCGGGCGATTGGCACGGCGCGAGGCTATGCCCGTGTAGATCCGTCCCGCTTGCAGGCGCCGACAACGGCGACCGCCTACGCCGCAGCGCCGCAGCAGACGGGTGCCCAGCGCGCCATTCGCGGCGGCTTGCTCGGTAGCAACGTCCCGACCCCGACCGCGGCGCCCCGTGGCGGCCTCCTGGCCGACTATCAGCCCTCGCCGCGTGGTGGACGTGTCACGGGCATGGTTCCGACCCCGACGCCTGCCCCGCGCGAGTTGGTGCCGGGTGTGGCCAACGGCGTGGCCTCGGCGCGAGCTGCGCCCGATCCCTCCCGCTTCGGCGGGCATATGCCCATGCAGGCGCCCCGGTCCATGCTGGATCGCTACGCAGAGACACAGCCAGGCCTCAAGGGCTCCCGTGTGGCTCCGCAGAGCGTCACGGCCGGGCTCGCCCCGACGCCGCAGGAGGAAGCCAACCTGCGCGACCGTCTCGGCCCGATGGAGCCCGCGCGCCAGTGGGGACCGAGTGTCGCCGATCGGTATAACCGTCCCGCCCCGGCTGCCCCATCCGTCTCGGCCCGTGCTGGCCTGTTGGGCGTGACCCCTGCCGCAGCCGCCACCATGCCGACCAGCACGGCGACCGGCCCGGCGCCCGTGTCGTCCGGCTTTGCTGGCCGCGTCGGCTCGCCCCGCAGCCTCGAGCGACCTTCCCTCGAGGGCCTTCTAGGCGCGTCCAAGGTGAGCCCGACCACCAGCCCGCTATCACCCGCAGGCGGCCTGCCCGACCGCGTACCGGCGCCGACCTTTGCGCAGCGGCCCGAACCGATCACCGTCTCTCGCACGGTCGGCCCTGCGCCCCGCGTTGCCGCGGTTCCGGATCGTGTTGCCATCGCAACCCCGACCGCCCGCCCGGCCCAGCCGACGCAACCGACCAGCTACGCGCCTCAGACCGCGCCCACTGCGACCTATAACGAGCCCGCGCAGCCCGCATCGAAGTCGTGGGGCCAGCGTGCCGCAGTGGTCGCCGGTAGCCTCCTGGGCGGTGCCGTGGCGGGTCCTGTGGGTGGCCTCCTCGGCGGTGCCATCGCCAACGGGGCCATCAATCGCGGCCTCATCGGGCCTTCGCCGCAGAGCCGTGCCGGTAACGGCTACGCCAACTCGCTGCCGGATCGCCCCAACGCCCCAACTGCACGCGAACGCGCCGATCTGGATCGCTCACTCGCCAGTCGCAGTCGCGAGAACGGCCCCAGCATCAGCAAGAGCACGAGAGACGCCATCGGCAAGGCCGAGAAGAGCGGCAAAGGCGGTTTCTGGTGATTGGAGGGAATGGAAACCATGGGCATTTTTGACGGCATCCAAGACTTCCTCGGCTTCGGCGGTGGCGACCCTGCGGCGCTGGCACGCAATCCCGCCGTGTCGGGGGAACCGGCCGTTCCGCAGGCGCCGCAGACGTTCAACGACCGCCTGATGAACCCCCTGACGCAAGCGGGTCTCGCGCTTCTGGCGAACAACGGCACGCGCCGATCGGATCGCGGGGCCTTCGAAGGCGTCGGCGAGGCCCTGACGGGTGCGGCTCGCCTTCAGGAGGCCAAGGCCGAGAAGAACAAGACGAAGGCGTTCCTACGTCAGAATTACCCGCACATCGCCGACCAGGTGGATGCCGGTCTCGACGTGGGCGAGGCGTTCGGCATGGCGATGAAACAGCAACAGTTCGACCGCGAGATGGCCTTGCGCGAGCGGCTGGCGAAGGGACGCGGCGATAACCTGACGGCCGATCAGCGCAATTTTCAGCTTGCCCAAAGCAATCCTGAGTTCGCGAAGTTCATCGGCGTCGGTGCCAAGCCGCCAACGCTTCAAACCTACTATGATGACGAGACTGGGCAGGAACGCCGCGGCTATTGGGACCCGGCGACGGGATCCATGGTGCCCGTGGGTGGCTCGAAGGCGGCAAAGGACAGCCAAGGCATCACAATCGGCCCGGACGGGACGGTGCAGATCGGTGGCGCCGGCATGAAGCTGACGGAAGGCCAATCCAAGGACCTGAATTACTACCAGCGCGGCAGTGCGGCCCTTCCGACCATCGACCAGAACGAGGATGCCCTGTCGAGCGCGGGGCAGCGGTTCGCCAACGGCGTGCCGATCGGCGGCAATTATCTGACCAGCCCAGAGTTTCAGGTCGGCAACCAGGCGGGGCGCGAGTTCCTGACGGCGATCCTACGCAAGGACACGGGCGCCGCCATCACCAACCAGGAATTTGAAATCTACGCCCCGATGTTCCTGCCGCAGCCGGGCGACAGCAAGGAAGTGCTCGCCCAGAAGCGAGCCGCGCGCACTCGCGCCCTCGAGGCGCTGAAACTCGGCCTTGGCAGTGCGACGCAGCTTGGCGATGTGCCCGTGACTGCGAACCCGACCAGCGAACGGCGCAGCGGCGGCAAATCCTCTGCCGGCGTCTCTTGGAGCATGGAGGACTAATGCCCGTTCTCAACATCGAGGGACGCCGCGTCCGCGTGGATGACAGCTTTCTGCAACTGTCGCCCGAGGATCAAAACCGGACGGTGGACGAAATCGCGTCATCCATCGGGGTTACGGCCAAGCGTGAGCAAGAGCCGCAGCCGAGCGCACTCGAGGCGGGCCAGTTCGGCGGCGCCGCGATGAATGCGGCGGCCGGCGCAAACGAGGCCCTTTATACCGTGGCAGGCGCTCCGGTGGACCTGATGCGCGGCGCGATGAATATCGGCATCCGCGGATACAACGCGGCGACCGGGTCGGAGGTGGACCAGATCCCCGACACGTCGTTTGGCGGCTCGCGCCACATCGCCGAGACCTTGGGGGCGATCCGTCCGGAGCTGGACCCGCAGAACACGGTTGCGCGCGATACAGGCGACCGCTTGGCACGGGCGGCCGGTCAGGGTGCGGGCTATGCCGTTGCCCCTGTCGGCGCGCTCGGTGCGGCCTCTCGTGCCGGCATCGTGGCCCCGCAGGCGGAAGCCATGGCAACCCGCATCCTCGGTGGATCGGGCAGCGTGGGCGAGGTGGCGGGGAATGCCATCGTCGGCGCTGGCAGCGGCGCGGGCGCTCAGGCAGCCATGGAAGCGACGCCGGATGCCTACGACCCCGTGTCGGGCCTCGCTGGCGGTATCGCAGCCGGTGGCACGCTCGCAGCCGCGGGCGGCATCCCCGGGCTTCTGCGCACGACGGGGCGGGCGGTCGGCGACTACCTCGCCCCGACCACGCAGGCGGGCCGCGAACGGCTGGCAGCCCAGCGGCTCCAGCGCAGCGCATCCGACCTTGAGGGCGCGCGCGACCAGCTCGCCGACATGCCTGACGAGCTCGTTCCCGGCTCCCAGCCGACCACAGGTCAGGTGACGGGCGACATGGGCTTGCTGGCGCTTGAGCGAGGCGCGGCGGTGAAGCGGCCTGAAGCCTTCGCCCAGCGGCGCGCAGACCAGAACGAAGCGCGCCTTGGCGCTCTGGACGGTCTCCAGCAAGGCGGCGCTCCGGAGAAGGTGGCCGAGGCCCTACGCTCGCGCCTGCGGTCGATCGACGACACGGCCGAGCAAGCGATTGCAGACGCCCGCAGGGGGGCGCAGGACCGCGCGGTAAGCATCGGGCAGGGAACGGGGCCGGAGGCATCCGGCGAGCGTGTGCGGGCTTCCCTCGAGGCGGCGCGAGCCCGTGCCAAGGCCGAGGAACGTGCGCTGTGGTCGGCGGTCGATCCGGACGGCTCACTCGTCATCGGGACGGACGGCATTCGCAGCCAGGCCGCACGCGAGCGCGGCAACCTCACCCTGTCGGCCAAGCCGCCGAGCGGTGAGGAGGCGGCCATCTATGACGTGATCGAGCAATACGGCGAGGTCATGCCGTTCCGCGAGGTCACGGACCTTCAGAGCCGCATCAAGAGCGAGATGCGGGCCGAGCGTCTGGCGAACGGCGAGACGCCCGCCTATGCTCGCCTCTCGCGGGCCAACAACGCGATCCAGCAGCAGCTCGAGCGGGTGACGCTCAACAAGGCGCTGCAGGAACAGGGCGCCGTTGCCCGCGGCGAGATGCGGGTAGAAAACACGTTGGCAGCTGCGCTGCGTCGTGAACAGGAACGATGGATTGCAGAGCGAGCAGAGCTCCAAGCGGCCGGGGGAGACGGTCCACGAGGTTTTGCAGGAAATGGCGGAGGTCGATCGCCTGCCGTTTCTGGCTCACCTCGAGCAGAAGGCCAAACGCGAGGCCAACCTCGAGATGTTGCGCGCGATCCGCGATTATCGCGAGATGATCTTGTCCCCAACTTCGACGACGCCGCCCTCGGTCGCCTAACGGTAGCGCGCGACGCCACCCGCAACCGTGCCGAGACCTTCGACAATCGCACGCTCGGCCCGATCCGCCAGCGTTCGACCGCAACCGGCCCCTATGCGACCGCGAACAGCACGGTTCCCGGCCGGATTTTCTACCCACGTGCCGACAGCGCCGAGGCGATTGCGCAGTTCCGTCGTGCGGTCGGGGACGGCGAAGCCCTGCCGATCCTTCAGGACTATGCCGTAGACCGCCTGCGGGCCGTCGCCATGCGCGAGGATGGCACGCTGGACCCCGGCAAGGTCGATCGGTGGCGCCGTGCCCATGCGGACGCGCTGCGCTCGTTCCCCGAGTTGGACCGCACCCTCGCCGACGCAGGCCGTATCTCAGACGCGATGGGCAACGTGGTGAAACGCCAGAAAGCCGTACAAGCTGAGATGAGCAAAGGCGCGCTCGGTCGGCTTCTCCAGGTCGAAGATCCTGGCGACGTGACGCGCACGGTGGGCAGCATCTTCGGTGCGCAGGACGCCACAGGCCGGATGCGTCAGCTTCGAGCGGCGATCGGCTCGGATGAGGAAGCGCAGAAGGGACTTCGGCAAGCGGTTGCCGACCACATCCGCCTCCAACTCGTCGGGAACACGGAAGCCGGAACGTCGGGGCTGGGAACGATCAAGGCCGACCAGTTCCAGACGTTCATGCGCAAGAACGCCGCGGCGCTGCAGGCGGCAGGCTTCAGCGGCGACGAGATTGCCACCATGCAGGCCATCGCCACGGATCTTCAGCAGGCCAACCGCTCGCTATCGTCCGTGAAGATGCCCGGCGGATCCGATACGACCCAGAACCTCTATTCGGCCGGCAAGGGCGACGGGCAGCCGAGCATCCTCGCGCGGCTTCTATCGAACGCCCCGACCGCGGCCGGCGGTGTCGGTGGTTTTGTGGCGGGTGGCCCGCTCGCAGCCTTTGCCGGTGCCGTAGGCGCGAAGACGGTGGCGGATCTTCGCTCCGCCGGCATTGCGACCGTGGACGACCTTGTAGCGGATGCGCTCCTCAACCCGGGGCGAGCCAGGATCCTTCTATCGAAGCCGACCACGCGAAAGAGCGAAGAGGACACGTTGCGCCTTCTCGGCCAAGTCTATCGCCGTTCGGTTGCCACATCGGGCGCTGTGGCTACAGGGGGCAACGTGGCGATGGTGGAGGGGAGCCAAGACGACCGGCGCAAGCCGCTCGAGGTGACGGTGGAGCGTTCGCGATGAACAGCCTTTCCAACCGTGTGGTCCGTGCCGAGAAGCAATCGGGTATCAAAGATCGTCCACCTGCCTATGGGGAGGCATGGTGGACCTGCTACGCCCGTGACGGGCATCAGGCGGAGGACATCGCCGAAGCCGCGCGCCTCTCTGGCGTGACGGTTGGGCCGCTTGATGTCGTGCTCGTGGGGTTCATGGACCCCAAAGCGCCTACCTATTGGCCCATCCCGCCTATGGAAAGTTGGAGCGTGGGAGGAACTCATGTCTAGCATAACCGCCCGTATTGCCCGCGCCGAGGCCATCATCGGCAGGGTGCCAGCCCGCCTCATTGTGGTACGTGCCTATGCCGAGGCGACGACATCGGATGATGCAGTCGACGAGCTGCTGGAAGCGAACGGCCTCCCGCCGCGCCAGTCGGATGACATGCTCCTGATGCTGCGCCGGATCACGGCGCCGCCCGGACAGGAAACGGCCCCGTGCCCCCTGACGCTCGTTTCCGTATCGGGCCGCAACTGATGGCGGCGGGTGGTGCCAGGGAAGGCGCGGGGCGGCCGGCGGGTAGCCGTGGGAAGCGCACGGCCGAGCTGCTGGAGGCGATGGGCGACGGCCTGTCGCCGATCCAGTTCATGGTCGAAAAGCTACGAGACGAGACTGCCACGCCCGAGGTGCGCCAGTGGGCGGCCGAGAAAGCTGCACCGTATCTCCATGCAAAGCCCGCACCCGAGCCTCGCATCGTAATCCTCGACCTTCCCCCAGCCGACACGGCAGAAGGCGTGAAGGCGGCGCTGGCCCGCATCATCGAGGCAACCGCATCCGGTGAGATAGCCCCGGCCGAGGCGCAAAGCCTTGTCGCGATCATCGAAGCGCAGCGGAAGGCGATCGAAACGGCCGACCTAGGGCCGCGTCTGGCAGCGATCGAGGAAGAGCTAAACCGTAACAAGGGCCGCGGGGCGTCGTGATGCGAGGTGGTCGGCGACCAGGCGCAGGCAGGCCCGCAGGTACTCAGAACAAACGTACGGCCGAGCAGGTGGCCGCGGTTGCTGCGGGCGGGATCACGCCACTAGACTACATGCTGTCCGTCATGCGCGAAGAAGCAAACGACACGGCGACGCGCGTGGACGCTGCACATAAGGCGGCGCCGTTCGTCCATGCAAGGCTGTCGAGCGTAGAGGCCGCCTTAACGGTAGATCCGGCCGACCCGATCGCCGATCTAATGGAACAGGTCGCCAGCCACGGTCGACGCATCGGCCACGATACATGAAGCCACACGATCTCGGCAGACTGCGACGGTTTTGGGTGGTTTGCTGCCGGTCCGCTTTCAGTCAGGTCGCCGCTGCCGGATGGGTGAGATGAGCATCTCAGGCGCGCCCCCCATGCCTGTGGCTAAGGGACAATGACCCTGACCCTACGACATCAGAACGACATCATGTAAATATTTTGGGCGATCCTCTTGGATTAACTCTGGCGTCTAGTAGTTCATACTCTGCATACTACGAAGGGATGGTTTCGAAATGTGGATTCGTCGCATCCTCGCAGGCATCTTTCTGATCGGCCTACCGACGTCGAGTGACGCCGTCGAGTTAGTCGAGAGTACGAAGTACTTCACGATCCGAGGGCACACGCTCCCTGGCATAGAGCGAGATATTGCTCGCCTAGGTCCGCTGAACCCTATCGGTAGGAAACGTACAGCGGGAGCGATGAGGGTGTCGTTCACCAAGAACATGCGATACGTGCCGGGTCCACGTTCGTGTAGTATCGGTTCATCGAGCGTAGGGTTGAGGCTCGATGCCACTCAGCCAAAATGGCGACCAAGCGGCCGTCCGGACGCTCGGACAAAGATCGTCTACGAGGCGCTCCAAAAGGATGTTCTTACATTTCAGAAGGATCAACGCCGCATCGCGCTGTCCACGGCCCGCGACATTGAGACCGCTGTGTCGCGAGTGAGGCCGCAGCGGACCTGCGCTGATCTAGAGCGCCAGGTTGTTCGAACCGCTGCACCGTTCATCAAACGGCATGAGACCGCGCAACTGAGACTGATCGACAAGTACGGCAAAGGGTTCGAAGCTAAGGTGCGCCGGGCATTGAGATCGGCACCTGCAAGCTGACGGTCGGATTTGGGTGGAAACCAGTCAGGCCGCTTTCAGTAGGATTGAGATGGAAGCATACCTCCGGGAGG
Organism: Aureimonas jatrophae; assembly: GCF_900104035.1. Classification (GTDB taxonomy): domain Bacteria; phylum Pseudomonadota; class Alphaproteobacteria; order Rhizobiales; family Rhizobiaceae; genus Aureimonas; species Aureimonas jatrophae. The sequence continues at coordinate 697,899 of NZ_FNIT01000002.1, forward strand.
GAGCAACTGGTACCCTTGCCCATCGTTTCGGTAACGCGTTATTCCATCGTAGCTGACCAGATCGGCCCATTGGTTTTGGCGGCTGTAGTCCACACGTACGTCCCCTCCTGGGACGCGAACCAGCGAGCGGGAGGAACCAGCGGTCACTGGGACATGAACGTATGAGACCG
>NZ_FNIT01000011.1 GCF_900104035.1 Aureimonas jatrophae
GGGGCCAGGACCGCGTTCATCGAGCCGGGCAGCCCCTGGGAGAACGGTTATTGCGAAAGCTTCAACTCCAAGCTCCGCGACGAACTCCTCAACGGCGAGATCTTCTACAGCCTAGCCGAAGCCCGGATCGTCATCGAGAGCTGGCGCTGCCACTACAACACCAAGCGACCGCACTCCTCGCTCGGCTACCGGCCACCCGCTCCAGCCACCGTGCCGTGGCCGGCTGCGCCACCCCAACCTGCTTCGCCGGCCACCTCTACCGTCGCCTGCAAGCCCACCATGCATTAGATTGAAACCGGGCCACCTAACCGGGGCAGGCCATTGCGGCCGGATCAAAGTGCGAAAAATTGGCCGACGATCGGTCGTAACCGTCGAAGACTCTCATGCGTGGCTGAGAAGTCTACCTGTTATTGGCGAAGCGCCGGTCGGTGAACCGCAAGAAAGCCCTGCCAAGCGCCTACACACTGACGAATGGTGGTTTCTAGACGACGACGGCAAGACCGATCGACGGTCGGATCGTCAGACGTCAGATGACCGGCGATGAGAACCACCGTGACGACTAAATATGATTGGCTCGAGGCAGTGGCTTGCGAGCCTAGCTTGGCGCGTCATCCTCGTGTGATCAGGCTCGCGATCCTGCTGTGTGGCCGGTTCAATCCGAATGAGGGGCTTGCTTGGCCTTCGCGCCTCTCCCTTGCGCGATGGCTGGGGTCGAACGTCACGACTGTATCAAGGGCGATCACCCATCTTCGAAGAGTCGGAGCCCTTACGGTTGTTCGCGGCAGGGACGTTTCTCCTGCCCAGCGCAAAGGCAAGGACCGGCGTTCGAACTTCTACATCTTAAACGAGGCATGGGCTGCAGCTGTCCTCGTTCGCCGCCAGAACCTCAATGGGGGTGAAAGGGAAGAGCCGGCACAGCTGCGGAAGGGTCGTTCGAAGCAGCGGCTGACGAGAAAGGTGCCCGGGACAGCCACCCTTTCAGATGACTGTGACGGCAATCATTATACGATAGGTTCAAACCTTATTGAAAATGCTCCGGACCTATCCAACGGAGGCAGATACGCGTGCGCGAAGCGGCTAACGTCTGAGATCCCGCTAACGCCGTCCTTCACAATGCTAAGCGATGCTAATCCAAAAAAACCTAGGAGGCGTAGTGGGCCATTCGATCCATTGCCGAGAAGGCCAAGGTTAGAGTAACAAATTGTGACGCTTGGGGCCTGTCCGACCGCCGACGGCGCAGGCTTTTCCGCCATCTATCCAACCTTCGGACGGTGTCCGCTTCCCAAGCCGCGATCGACAGCAGCACCCTTAGAAATCCGAAGATCAAAACGCTCCTGATGTTGATGCTGCGAACGACGAATTCGCTCGAAAGCTGTCGTCTCGTAGTTAGGTTCTTGCGTCTCTGGATGTTGCCTGCGGTCCCGCTGAGAAATGCAGGGATATCGGGATCATCTTGGTTTTACGGCAGATGGTTGGGGCGCTAACGCGAGGTCGCTCGTTGGTCGATCTGATCCGACCGCTCGCGGTGACGCTGTTCACGTAGCCTCCGTGACGCGAGGAGCGTGGCAGATGGAAGTCGGATCTGGTCGGTCGGATCAAGGACTTGAAGAAGGAGAATGCCTCTTTGCCAGGATGGTGTTGGATCTGACCCGGGAGAATGTGATCCTGCGAAGAGTTGTCTGAATTAGGGGTGGGCCCCAGCTGATGGCGGCGCTATCGACCATGCCGTCTTGGAGTGCAAATGCTGGAGCGGTTGGAATGCCAGGTCGGCAACCCGCTTTGTCGGCTCTACCAAGTTTCGCCAGCAAGCCCACCGTACACTCGTCTTGTGCCAAGCATTTGGTAGGCAGACGAGCGTAACGAATTGTTACGGCAATGGCACCCCAACGCTCTGCATTTGCGGCTGCTTATTTTCGTTCACAGCGCCTGCGCGACTACCAGCGTTGCGGCACACGACCGATGTGCCGTCCTTCCAAATCGGCTGGGCCGATCGGGCTGATCAGACGGGCGAAGCGTCACCAAATGTTACGGTCTATCGTCGCAAGTGCCTGTGGTGAACGCCCAACTGCCAGATGGTTTGCTCAAATCGAGTGAGGGCAGCGCGCTCCACATTCCGTTGTGGTTCCTCATGTGTTGCTTCGGCAACCCGATGCCCGAAGGGTGGTAGCACTCGCGACGATAATGCGCCCTCTGCTCTTTACGCCTCGAAGTTGCCTCCGGTAGCCTGCGCTTATGAAATTGCCAGGCTGAATTCGTGACGTCGCAGAACTTCGATCATTTGCGTCCCCTCAGCGCCGAGCTGCATCGGCTTGGCATCCTAGCGGAGCGCTTCTTCGTCATCGATGCCAACACGTCCTTGATGAAAAGCCGACAGTTCGGCGAGTATATGGTGAAGGAGATCGCGGCCCTGTCCGGGGTCTACGACCGGGACCGTCGCGAGACGACGCATGACCTCTTGCGTCGCCTTTCAGCCGCGCAAATCTTGCCTCGGGAGGTTGCGGACGTCTTCCATGCCATTCGCAAGCGCGGCAATGAAGCCGCTCATGATCTAAGCGGCACACCAGCAGAAGCGCTGGCGGCACTGAAGTTCTGCCGATCGCTCGGCATCTGGTATCGCCGAGCTTTCGGAAGCGATCCACGCTTCCAGCCCGGACTCTTCGTCCCGCCGCAGGCAGCCGCCGACGTTGACGCCGCTACGCAGGCCGAACTGGAAACGCTGCGCCGGACGGTTATCGAGGCCGAGGCTGCACTTGCGGCCTCGAAGGCCTCCGCGGAAGACATGGCCCGTGCTCGTGCCGCAGCGGAGGAACTGGCTCGCCAGGCGGCGGAAGACAGTGCCGTATGGGAGAAGACGGCGGTCGAACTCGAGGCCGATCACGCGGAACTCAACCGAAGGCTTGCACGCCTTCAGGCGGAGGCCGCTGCCAAGCCCGATCAGCAGCTTCGTGAAACCCGCCAAGCCGGCCGGGATGCGGCTACGCGCTTGGAACTCGACGAGCAGCAGACGCGCCTCCTGATCGATGCGCAGTTGCGAGGCATGGGTTGGGAGGCGGACAGCGCGGTGTTGCGCCATTCCGAGGGAATCCGACCGGAGCCGGGGCGCAACCTCGCAATTGCCGAATGGCCGGCGGAGAAGGGGCGTGTCGACTACGTTCTCTTCTGCGGAAGCACTTGCGTTGGCGTCATTGAAGCCAAGCGTGAGGCCGCCGACGTTCCGTCTGTTCTGGCGCAGGCGGAGCGTTACGCACAGATGATCCACCTCAACCCGGAAGAGCGCGTTTCGGGTGGTCCATGGCAGCATGCCTTGGATGAACCTTTCCGCGTGCCGTTCGTCTTCGCAACGAACGGCCGGCCCTTCGTGCGGCAATGGCTGGTCAAGTCCGGCATCTGGTATCGTGATGTCCGGCGGCCGATCAATCACGCGCTGGCGCAGCCGGAATGGTTTTCGCCGGGCGACCTGCTGGCCAAGCTTCAGACCGACGTCGACTCGGCGGCACAAGGCTTGGCCGAGGACGCGTTCGGATCAGGAAAAATCCGTCCCTATCAAGAGGACGCGATTACGGCGGTCGAGCTAGCTCTGGAGAGAGGTCAGCGCGACATCCTAATCTCCATGGCGACGGGAACCGGCAAGACGCGCGCCTCGATCGCCCTCATGTACCGGTTGCTAAAGCACAAGCGCTTCCGCCGCATCCTTTTCCTCGTCGATCGCAAGGCGCTCGGCAAGCAGACGTCGGACGCGCTGGACACCACGGAGATCGAGGGCTTCCTGAACTTCGCTCAGGTCTACAAGGTGGCAGGCCTCGAGCAGAAGGTGCCGGAGCCAGACGATCAGGTGCAGGTGGCGACCGTCCAGTCGTTGATCGCCCGCATCCTGAACGAGCCCGATCCTGCCAAGCGCCCGACACCCGGGACCTTCGACTGCATCATCGTGGACGAGGCGCACCGCGGCTACACGCTCGACGCGGAACTGCGCGAAAGCGACATCGGCTTCCGCGACATCGAGGACTACCAGTCGGCCTATCGCCAGGTCCTCGACTATTTCGACGCCGTGAAGATCGCGCTGACGGCGACGCCGGCGCTCCATACCCGCGAGATCTTCGGGCACCCCGTCTTCCACTACGGCTACCGGCAGGCCGTCGTCGAAGGCTATCTCAACGACCATCTGCCGCCACGGCGCATCACCACCGCGTTGTCGGAGGCCGGCATCCACTATGAGGGCGGCGCGGAGGTCGAGATCGTCGATCGCCGCACCGGGCAGATCGACCTGTTCGAGCTGCCCGACGACGTCTCGCTCGACTACGATCTCGCCGACTTCAACCGCCGGGTCTATTCAGAAGCCTTCAACCGCGTGGTGGCTCAGGCGATCGCCGCCGAAATCCCGCCGGACAGGCCCGGCAAGACCCTGATCTTCGCGGCGCGCGACACCCATGCCGACGATCTCGTGCGCCTGCTGCTGGAGGCGCTGCGCGACGAGCACGGCGCGGACGCCATACCGCACGCGATGGTCGCGAAGATCACCGGGACCGTCGACAAGCCGGATGAGATGATCCTGCGGTTCAAGAACGACCCCCATCCGAAATACGTCGTCACGGTCGATCTTCTCACCACCGGCGTCGACGTCCCCGCGATCTGCAATCTCGTCTTCGTGCGCCGGGTGAGGAGCCGCATTCTCTACGACCAGATGATCGGCCGGGCGACGCGGCTTTGCCCGGAGATCGGCAAGGAGAATTTCCGCATCTTCGATGCCGTCGATCTCTATGCCGAGTTGCAGGAGATGACGGACATGCGGCCCGTCGTCGTGAAGCCCGACATCTCGCTCGGCCAGCTCGTCATCGATCTCGGCAAAGCGGAGGACGAGGAGGACGTGAACTGGGTCGCCGGCCAGGTCGTCGTGCGGATGCGTTCGCTCGCCAGCCGAATGGACGAGGAGACGCGGGCGAGTTTCGAGCGCCATGCGGGCGAGACGGCCGAGGCGGCGATCGGGCGCCTTGCCACGCGCCCCGGCACCGAGCTGGCCGACTGGCTGGCCGACCACCCGCGAGCCGTCGAGCTTCTGGAGCGCCGTCCCGTCGGGGCGGCGCGCGCCAACGACGGCGTCGTCATCTCGACGCATGACGACGAGCTTCTGCGCATCGAGGAGATCTTCGGCCGCAACACGACGCCGGAGGACTACATCACCGGCTTCGAGCGCTTCGTGCGCGAGAACATGAACGAGATCCCCGCCCTCGTCGCCGTCACCCAGCGGCCGCGCGAGCTGACCCGCAAGGAGCTGACGGCGCTTGCCGCGCTCCTCGACGAAAAGAACTATTCCGAGGCCATGCTGCGCGCGGCCTATGGCCGGGCCCGCAATGCCGACATCGCCGCCCACATCATCGGCTTCGTGCGGCAGGCCGCGCTCGGCGACCCGCTGGTGCCCTACGCCGTGCGCGTGGAACGGGCGATCGAGCGGATCGAGCGCTCGCGCGCCTGGACGCCGAAGCAGAAGGACTGGCTGCGCCGCATTGGCCGGGCGTTGAGAGATAAGCCCGTCGCCGATCCCAGCCTCTTCGATCAGGGCTCATTCGCCGACAAGGGCGGCTTCCGGCGCATCTCGCAGGACTTCGACGGCACCCTGGAGGATGTCCTGCACGCCTTCAACGAGGCGATCTGGCAACCCGCCGCCGCGTAAGTCCCGCGTCCGGTCCGACGCCTACGAACGACCGACTGTAACGCCATAGGGTGTCGACACCTCATGAATGCCAACGCCATCGTCCAGAAACTCTGGCGCCTCTGCACCGTCCTTCGCAAGGACGGCGTCACCTACCAGCAGTACGTGACGGAGCTGACCTACCTCCTGTTCCTCAAGATGATGGCGGAGCGCAACCGGGAGGAGGGCAGCCTGCCCGTCGGCATGCGCTGGGCCGATCTCGTCCAGGCGAACGGGCTGTCGAAGCTCGAACTCTACCGCAGGACCCTCGTCACGCTCGGCTCCGTGAGCACCCGCCTCGGCAAGGGCGATGCGCTGGTCACGCCGCCGGGGGAGGGTGCCTCGATGGAGGAGCGAAAGCGCTATGCCGACGCGCGGCTCCTGCCGAAGATGGTGCAGGAGATCTTCGACAACGCTTCGACCTTCATCCGCGAACCCCAGAACCTGACGACGCTCGTCACCGCCATCCACGAACTCGACTGGTTCTCTGAGGAACGCGACCAGTTCGGCGATCTCTACGAGGGGCTTCTTCAGAAGAACGCCGAGGAGACCAAGCGGGGCGCCGGCCAATATTTCACGCCCCGCGTCCTGATCGACGTGCTCGTGCGGCTGATGCAGCCGCAGCCCGGCGAGGTGATCCAGGACCCGGCCGCCGGCACGGGCGGTTTCCTCATCGCGGCCGACCGCTACATGCGCGAGCGCACGGACAACTATTTCGACCTCGGCGAGACAGGGCAGACATTCCAGAAGCACCACGCCTTCCACGGCATGGAGAACGTGCCGGGCACGCTGCGCCTTCTCTTGATGAACCTCTATCTCCACGATCTCGACAGCGACCATGTCGATCTCGGCGATACGCTGTCGGACAAGGGCAAGACGCTCGGCCGCGCCGATCTCATCCTCACCAATCCGCCCTTCGGCCCGGCCGGCGGCGCGCCGACGCGCGACGATCTCTCCGTCACGGCCACCGTCTCCTCCTACCAGCTTCCCTTCGTCGAGCACTGCATCCGCGCGCTGAAGCCCGGCGGTCGGGCGGCGATCGTCGTGCCCGACAACGTCCTTTTCGAGGACGGGCGTGGCAAGGCGCTGCGGAAGATGATGATGGACTGGTGCGACCTCCACACGATCCTGCGCCTGCCCACCGGCATCTTCTATGCGCAAGGGGTGAAGACCAACGTCCTCTTCCTCACGCGCGGCAAGACGGAGACGGGCAACACGAAGGCCACCTGGATCTACGACCTGCGCGCCCAGATGCCGAAGTTCGGCAAGACGACCCATCTGACGGCGACCCACTTCGAGAGCTTCGTCGCAGCCTACGGGCAGGACTCGAACGGCGCGGAGCGCGGCCCCGACGAGGGCGAGGCGGGCCGCTGGCGGCGCTTCTCGCGCGAGGACGTTACCGCCCGCGGCGACAATCTCGACATCTCCTGGCTGCGCGAGGCGGAGGACGAGGCGGAAGAGGGGCTGACCGAGCCGGACGACATCGCGGCGGCAATCCTCGGGCATTTGCAGGCGGCGATGGTGGAGATCGAGGCGCTGAGTGAGGAGCTTGGCGGCGAGATCGACATGCCGGAGGCGGCGGAATGAGTGGGCTGCCGAGGGGGTGGATTGCGACGCAACTCGAAATAATCGCGAAAGTTGGGTGGGGAAATACCACCCTTACAAAAAAGACCTATACGGATAAAGGTTACACTGCGTTTAGCGCCGCAGGTCCCGATGGATTTTTATCTACAGCAGAACATAACGGTTTTGGAATTATACTTTCGGCCATTGGCGCAGGTTGCGGACGCTGCTTTCGAGCGAATGGAAAATGGACCGCGATCAAAAACACTATGACGATTACAGAGTGCTTGGCTGAAAGGGACTACCTGTTCGCCTTCTTGAACGACCCCAAGAGGTGGCCCAAAAAAGGTGGGGCGCAGCCCTTTATTACTCTTGGGGATGCACGCCTCGTATCTATTCCCCTTCCGCCTCTCGCTGAGCAAAAGCGCATCGTTGCCAAGCTGGACGCGCTGTCCGCGAAATCCGCCCGCGCCCGCACCGAACTCGCCCGCATCGAAACCCTCGTCTCCCGCTACAAGCAGAATTTCCTTCGAACATCGTTCTTGGGAAAAGCGACGGAGGAGTGGCGTGCCAAAAGACCGAATCTGGAAGCGGCCTCGGATTTAATCGGTCGGATAACCGCTCCGCCCAAAGCGCGAGGGGGGCGCGACGCAACGGATCGGGTGATTGAGGGGAAGGCCGCTCTCGCTGTCAACAAACCTCAACGGGCAGCACCGTCGAATTGGCAGTGGGTTCCACTGGGTCAAATAGCGCGACAAGAAACCGGACACACTCCCAGCCGGTCTCATCCTGAATGGTGGGGTGGGGATATACCTTGGATTGGCATCAAGGATGCCGGCCTCCATCATGGCCAGATCATTGAAGACACCTTGCAGAAAACGAATGACGCAGGTCTTGCCAATTCTGCGGCTCGGCTTCTTGCAGCAGGAACCGTCTGCCTCTCTAGAACGGCATCTGTAGGCTACGTGACGATCATGGGTAAACCCATGGCGACAAGTCAGGACTTTGTTACGTGGACCTGCACGGAAGCGCTTCTTCCAAAATTTTTGATGTACGCGCTAATGGCAGAGGGGGACGATATTACAGATTTTGGAAATGGGACCACACATACGACGATATACTTTCCGGAAGTGCGCGCCATGCACATTTGTTTGGCGCCCCTCGAAGAGCAGTACGAAATCGTCCGCCGCATCGAAACCGCCTTCGCCCGCATCGACCGCCTTGCCACGGAGGCCAAGCGTGCGTTGACGCTCGTCGGCAAGCTGGACGAGGCGATCCTCGCAAAGGCCTTTCGCGGCGAACTCGTGCCGCAGGACGAGAGCGACGAGCCGGCCAGCGTCCTCCTCGAACGCATCCGCGCCGAGCAGGCGCTCGCGCCGAAGCCGAAGCGTGGACGAGGCGGCAAGCCGTCGCTCGTCTCGTGACGGTGATCGTTGGGGAACGAACGAGAGAAGCCAGGATCATGCCCGCAGCATCACGGGATACGGTTCGCCGATGGATTGTCCATGCGCTAACGGCGCTCGGGCCCTCCAGCCCTCGGGAGGTCTACGACTGGATCCGGCACAACGAGACGGTGCCGGCTGCCGACTTGGCCGGGCAGACCGACGACGGAGAGTGTCTCTTCGAAAAGGAGGTGCGTTTCGCCCGCTGGACGATGCGGCGCGACGGCACGATCGTCAGCCCCCGCCGCGGTGTCTGGGCTTTGACATGAACCGACCATCGCCTTCCCCTTCGAGACGCTGACATGGCGATTCCCGACTACCAATCCCTCATGCTCCCCGTTTTGCGCCATGCGGCCGGCGGCGAGACGCGGGTGCCGGATGTCTCCGAAAAGATCGCCGACGAGTTCGGCCTGTCCGACGTGGAGCGCGACGAACTCCTGCCGAGCGGTCGCCAGCGCGTGCTGCACAACCGCATTCACTGGTCGAAGTTCTACCTGTCGAAAGCCGGTCTCGTCGTCTTTCCGGCTCGTGGGCGCTTCGTTGCGACCGATGCGGGGCGGGCGCTCCTAGCCAGTCCGCCCGAAAGGCTCGATACGCGCTTCCTGGAGTCCTATCCGGCCTTCCGGTCCTGGTACCAGAAGGAAGGTGGGCAGGAGGCGGAAGGGGCAATGGCCGCCGTGGTGCCGGGTTCGCCGGTTGCGGACCCGCAGGCCACGCCCGAGGAGCAGATCGACGCGGCCCACCGCGCCTTGCACGCAGCGCTTCGGGCGGAACTGCTGGATCGCATCCGTGACAACTCGCCCGCTTTCTTCGAGCGCCTGATCGTCGATCTGCTGGTGGCGATGGGCTACGGCGGTGGTCACAAGAACGCCGCCGAGCAGCTCGGGCGCTCCGGAGACGGTGGCGTCGACGGCGTTATCAGCGAGGACCGCCTCGGTCTCGATCGGATCTACGTGCAGGCCAAGCGCTACGCGGAAGGGAATTCCATCCAGCGCCCGGAGCTGCAAAGCTTCGTCGGCTCGCTCGTCGGTCTCGGCGCCTCCAAGGGCGTCTTCGTCACGACGTCGAGCTTCACGAAGGGCGCCACGGAATACGTCCGCAACTTGCTCCAGCGCGTCGTGCTGATCGACGGAGAACGCCTGACGGCGCTCATGATCGAGCACGGCGTCGGCACGAGGCTTCAAATCCGGATCGACATCCAGCGCCTCGACGAGGACTTCTTCACCGAGGACTGACCGCTTGGGGCTGTCGTCGTCCGCGGATGTGATGTGCGTCGGGTCGCCTTCCCCGCAACGGGGTTCAGGAGGTGGTTCCGTTGGATCCGGTCGAGGATGAGACGGGATGGCGAACCTGGTCGTATGGACGAAGACCTTCGAAGCGAACCGGGAGTCAGTCGTGGGTGCCGGAATGCTGGGCGTGCGGGGGTACATTCAGCGCGAATGTGAGGCCCTACATCTGGCGGCACACCCGTTCAGCGACTCATCATAGCTCGAAGCGAACGCGCAGGGACGTTGCAAGGACGAGCACGAACAGCAGGCAATTGCAGTGGGGAAAGAAGTGGGGATCAGTCTCGAGCCGATCGAATTTTCACTGCAATTTCAATGACTTGAGTAAATAAACTGGCGGAGGGAGGGGGATTCGAACCCCCGATACGGTTTCCCGTATACACACTTTCCAGGCGTGCGCCTTCAACCACTCGGCCACCCCTCCAAGCCGCTCCTGGGAGCGGCGTCGGTCCGCGGCGGGCCGCGTCCGGATCGGGGGGCACTAGCATCCGGTGATCGGCCAAGGCAAGCGCAATTCGCGCACGGGCGCCCGCACCTGGTCCAGCCCGCACCAAGCGCCCGTGGCTCGGTCTTGGCGCGCTTTGCATCGGGCGTCGCGGTCACTATGATGGGCATGTTTCGTGCAAGGCCTGTCCTGCTGTCGCCGCCATGGTGCGGTCTCGAACGCCTGAAGGAGAACCGTCATGCGATTGGTCGCCTGGACGCTGCGCCTCCTGGGGTGTCTCGTTCTGGCCGTTGGCGTGGTGCTCGCGGTCGGCGATGCTGCCCGATCCATCGCCGCCGATCGACTCACGCTTCTGTCGATCGACGAGACGCTGGCGATGGCCATGCCCGCCAACCCAGCGGAAGCCGCCACGGCAGGGCCGGCCGCCTCCGGCGTGTTCGGCGCTGCCAGCGAAGGGGCGCCACTGAGCGCGGTATTGGGCCTTCAGCCGGCTTCCGTGGTCGCGGGCCTTGCCGGTCTCCTCCTGATTGCGCTCGGGCGCCCGCAGGGTCGCGGTCGCCGCAGCTATGCCCCGCGACGCAGCAAGGCGGAGTAGAGGCCGCCGGCGCGCCCACGTTTTTTGGTGCACCCGCCCGCAAGGCGTGCCAGTTTGCGGCACGTTTCGCCGGAATTCGTTCGCGGACCGGCGGACTGCACGTGCCCCTCGTGTCAACCCACAGGACCCTCGACGACGCTCATGAAGCACCTCCTCGCCGCTCTTCTGGCCGCCAGCGCTTCCCTGGCCGGGGCCAACGCCCAGGCTGCCGAGATCAAGCCCGCCGTGATCTTCGATCTGGGCGGCAAGTTCGACAAGTCCTTCAACGAATCGGCCTTCAATGGAGCCGAGCGCTTCAAGACCGAGACCGGAACCAGCTACCGCGAGTTCGAGATCCAGAACGAGTCGCAGCGGGAGCAGGTGCTGCGTCGCTTCGCGCGCGACGGCCATACGCCGATCGTGGCCGTCGGCTTCGCCCAGCAGGCGGCGGTCGAGGCCGTGTCGAAGGACTATCCCGACCTTCAGTTCGCGATCATCGATACGGTCGCGGCCGGCGACAACGTGCGCTCCATCCTGTTTCGCGAGGAGGAGGGCTCCTATCTGGTCGGCATGCTGGCGGGCTTGAAGTCGCAGTCCGGCACGGTGGGCTTCGTGGGCGGCATGGACATCCCGCTGATCCGCAACTTCGCCTGCGGCTACAAGGGCGGCGTGATGGCGGCCAAGGCGGACGCCAAGTATCTCGAGAACATGACCGGCACGACGGCGGCCGCGTGGAACGACCCGGTGCGTGGCGGCGAACTGGCGCGCGCGCAGATCGACCAGGGTGCGGACGTGATCTTCCACGCCGCAGGCGCAACGGGCGTCGGTGTTCTTCAGGCCGCGGCCGATGCCGGCAAGTTCGGTATCGGCGTCGACTCGAACCAGAACATGCTGCATCCCGGCCGCGTCCTCACCTCGATGGTGAAGCGCGTCGACAATGCCGTCTATCAGGCCTTCGCGGATGCGGCGGGCGACAAGTGGACGGCCGGAACCCAGGTGCTCGGTCTGAAGGAGGACGGGGTCGGCTACGCGGTGGACGACAACAACCGTTCGCTGTTGACCCCCGAGATGACGGCCGCCGTCGAAAAGGCCAAGGCCGACATCGTGGCGGGCACCACCAAGGTCCACAACTACACGACCGACAACAACTGTCCCTACTAAGGACGCAGACAGGCGTTGTCCGACGCGGACAGCGCCTGTCACGCAAGGAGCCCCCGGCTGGCTCCGTATCGGCACACTGGACGTCCCGCATACCGCTGTGGGACGTCGCGTACACGATCTGGTGCCAGCCCGCTAAGGAACGCGATCGACAGGCTGCTGAAGCCAGCGTTAGCGTCGCGCCGGCCAGAACCCGTACTGGATCGACGTCAGTGGCGGACGCGGCCCATTGCTCGGCTACCCTGCAAGCGCGAGGGGAGCCGGCGCTTGGGTTGCGACGCTCGTCGTCGACTGGGCGCGGTGGAAAGAGCGACTGGTCGATGCCGACGGCGTTGGTGCGCCGGCGCCAGGGCGTACAGCGCGGTCGTCGCCGTCGCGTTGGACCTGAGCCGGAGCCGAACGGCTGCGATCGAGGTCCAAGTAAGCTCGAAAGCGGAAAACGGTGATCGAACCCTTCGTTCTTCTGTCGAGCAAACCACAGCGGTTCATAGGTCAGGATCCGGAGATGCTGGCCGGATTGCGAATGGCCGTCCACGCCACCTGATCGAGCTTTTGGTCTTGCTCCGGCAACTGGCGTCCGGCAGCCGCGCGACTGACGCCGACCCCCGCATCGGCCAGGTCCGCACGTAGAGGGGAGGGGGTCGCACCGGATCGGCTCGCTTGTGCGGCACGACGACGAAGGTGAGGTGGCGCGGTGAAGGGGTGACCGAGCACACCGATTGCGCGGCTCGGTGCTCCAGCATCCGTCGCATTTCCCCTTCCTCGATCGTCGCTTGATACCCCACGGTCCGTCGATGCCGGCGGTCGCCGGTTAGGCAGCGTCTCTTCATACCCACATTGGCATCCCGCAGCACTCGAGGTGCGCGCACCCAGGTTGTGATCGATGCGGGAGTTTATGCAAGAAGACGCAGAGAAGTCGGGTGCCGCAAAGGCGATGCTCGATGGGGCTGCGGAGAAGATGGAGAACGCTCAACGAGCCATCGGCGATCAGTTACGCGAGCCGCGGTACGCACAGCGCCGTATCGGGTCGACGACCTCATACCGCCGCTGGATCCTGAGCCGGAGTCCGGTCCTCTTTATGCGTCGTCGGCATCCTGACCGACTGCTTTGGCTCCCGGCGCGCCGACGACCGGAGGCTCCGAAGCCTGTCCCGTGCGCTGGGGGCATGCGATCTAACGATCTTTGCGTCGCTGCCGCGCTGCTCGTTCTCGGTCCTGACGCGGGCGCGTTCGCTGCATCGCCCAACTGTCCGGGAAGCTGCGCTGGCGGCAAGGCCCCCGCTTCGCGCGGCTCGCACACGCCATGCCGGCGCGGGAGCTTGGCGGGCGCGAGCTCGCCGTCCTGCACCCGAACGCCGCTCTAGGCCGGCCGGCATCCGATGGCTTCGATATGCCTATCTGGTCGCATGTCCTCCGGGTCTCCGGTCGTCTCGCCATCCGGAGCCCACCCGTCCATGCGGTCCATGGCCTCGACCTGAGCCAGACCAGGATCCCGGAAGCGCATGAATGTGTCTGAGAAAGGCTAGCGGTCGCGCAGACGTCTCCGCTCGTAACCGGCTGAAATCTTTGCATCCCGCTCTTCATCCATAGCCCGCTGCGCCCGAATAAGGGAAGCGATCGTCTCGTGGACGTCGCCGCCGCAGGCTTGAATCGCCTCCGCTACCGCCACGTCGATTTCCTCGATCACGGACTGCCGTTCCGGTGTCGCCATCGTCATTCCCCTTCCGATTCGCTCCGGCTGATGATGACTCCGGTAAGGCTCTCAGGGAAGCTTTTGTTCCTAATTCGTTCCGCTTCGTAGGAATGGCTTCCCGGTCGAGGGACCCAGGTTCGAGCTCATGGAACTCGGGACGTAGGGCAGCCTCGAACCGCAGCCGATCACCATCAAGGCGCTGAGCGTCGTCGCTCTCGACACGAGGCCCTTGAACCGTTTTCTCGACCTGTCGGGGGTGAAGCGGACGGTTTTCGGCAGGCTGAAGCCGACCCGGCTTCCTCGCCCGCGTGCTGGACCTCCCCCTTGGCGAACGAGTTGGCACCCTTCCGCCTTCGATCACGCCATGCCGACGCCGCCCGAAGTCGTCGAGATCGCAAAAGAGATGCTCGACGCCAACCCCTGCGCTGTGGTTCCAGGGATCAAGCATGGCGCCGGTCTCACCGTTGCACCCTTGTGCGCTTGCCGGACGATAAACGTTCTGTATTTGTTCTGAGATCGGAGGATCCGGGACAAGGACGACGAGATGCTGGAACTGCGTACGCTGCGACGAGCGCCCGATATCGATGCCGAGGCCGTCGCGATCGATGCCCTCGCCTTCATCGCCGGCGACCAGGAGTTGCTGGGGCGCTTCCTGGATCTGACGGGTTTGCGGGCGGACGAGATCCGAGCGGCCGCCGGGCAGCCCGGCTTCCTCGTCGGCGTGCTGGATTTCGTGTTGGCGCATGAGCCGACGCTGGTGACCTTCTGTCAGAACACGGCCACCGAACCGGAGATGATACAGATCGCCCGCGACCGGCTGGATGGCGCGACGGCCCGGTGATCGGAGCGCTTGGGAACGCGTCGGGTGGCCCACGACGTGTTGCGGTTCGTCGTCGCGTCGGCAAGCGCGACGGACTTGCGCCGATCCGGCAACGCCGCCGCGCCGATCGAACCGATGTCCGGGACGCTCGAGCTGCCGCACGGCGTCGCCCGATCGCGTGCCGTGCCGCTAGATCGCATGGATTGACGGTTCGGCAGATCCCATCGCGTCCCGGACACCGGATCGCGCTACGCGCGAGGGCGGCTCGGGCGCGACCTTTGCCGGATATAATCCGGCTGAACCGAAGCTGAACCGATCGGTTCAGGCTGCTGTGGGCCGATAGCGCCTAAGACCGTCGTCACCGAAACACGAATGGTGACGACGATGACCGACGATCTTCACGACACGCCCCGCCACGCTCCCGACGAAACGCTGCAGGCATCTGAACGGGCGGGACGCCGGCTGCGGCCGTCCCGGCGCAACGCCGTCCTCGGCGCGGGCGCCCTCGGCATCCTGGCGCTCGGCTTTGCCGGCGGCGCAGCGGCCTGGAGTGCGACCCAGCACCGCGAGGCCACCTTCGATGCGGGTCTTGCCACCACGCCGATCAGCCAACTCTCGAACGCGTCCGCGGTCGGCATCGCCGGAGAGGTCGCCGAAATCTACGGCAACAAGTTCGTCGTGAGCGACGGTGCCGCAAAGGCGTTGGTGGAGACCGGACGGGCAGGCGAAGGCGGTAAGCTCGTCACCGTTGGCGAGAGCATCACGGTCCAGGGCCGTTTTCGCGACGGCTTCCTCCACGCAAGCGCCATCCGGCATGCCGACCAGCGGATCGATGAACTGGATCCGCCGCCCCCGCCCCATCGCGGACCCGGCCATGGCGCCCGCGATGCCGGACCGGCCACGTTGGAGGCTCCGGCTGACGCGAACTGACCATCGCGCGCGGCAAGACCAGACCCATCCCATCCCCCAATGTCCGGTGAGACCACCGGACAGATCGCGGGCCCCTTCGACGTCCACCCCTTTGGGACGCCACGGCTCACGCCCCATCCGAAAGGCGCCGGATCGGGCCTCTCGTTCAAGGATCGAGATCCCATGCTCAAGTCAGCTCTGCTCGCGTCGGCATTGGCCGTCGGGTTGACCTCGTTCGCATCGGCGCAGGCGACGCCCGCACCGAACGCCCCACCGCCGCAGGCGGCCGCTGCCGCCGCCGCCATGCCGGGACCGGGGGGCGACGCCCGTCCTATGCCCGGCGACAGGCCGCCCCCGCCCCCTCCGGGCGAGGGACCACGACCGGGCGATCACCGCGGCCCGCCGCCCCCGCCGCCGATGGGCAAGGGTGTCGAAATTCGGCTCGGCCGCGATGCCGGTATCCGCATCAACTGCGGCGACGAGCCGATGGACGCCTGCATCGCGGCCGCCAAGCCGCTGACCGACCGTATTCCGGACATGACCTTGCCCTCGGCGCCGACCGCACCGATCGGCACGCCGGTGCCCTCGGCGAACTGACAACGAGGGGCCGTGCGGCGGGACACCGCCGCACGGCTCCACGGCGGGCACGAACTGGCGGTCCCGGACGGATCGCCGTTCGTCGCGCCGAACGTCGCGCCGGAACTCCTTGTGGGGCAACCCATCTGGTCCGGCCGCGTCGACGTCTTGCGATTCAGCCCAACTCCAGGGTCGTGATGCCGAACACCTCGGCGTCGGATAGACGGGGCGCCGATCCCCGATACATCCGCAGGGTCTCGAAGATCGGTACCCAGTCCAGCGCCCGAACGAGTTCGACGGCCGGTTGATTGTGTTCGGGAACGTCGATCGCGATCCGCTGGCCGGGAACGGTCGCTGCGGCGGCATGAACGAGGCCCCGCGCCACGTCGACGTCGCCGGCGAACAGCGGGCCGATCTTGTAGCCGTCCCGGCACTGGCGAAGCGTGGCATAGCCATTCACCCGCGCGCCATCGGCATTCACGAAGGTGCGGTGCGGGGCCTTCAGCCAATCTGCCAGGAAGGCTCCGCGTTCGGCCGGAAAGCAGCGGCGATCGATCTCGGCGACCGATGCGGCCTGTTCGGCCGGCAAGGGCCGCACCTGTGGGTCCAACGGCCCGACCGGTGCCTCGCCAGCGTAGCGGATCGTTCGATAGGCGGGGACGAAGCCTTGTCGTCGGTAGTTGGCCTGTTGCTCCTGAACGCCATCGAGCCCGATCGTCGCACCCGCCAGCCGCGATATCCCGGCCTGCCAGACGGCGCGACCCAAGCCGTGACCCCTTCGGTCGGGACGCACGATGAACAGCCCGATGAACCCGAACGCGGGTGAATAGCGGACAGCACTGATCGCGGCTGCGAGCGCGCGTCCTTCGAACAAACCGACGAAGCCATCGGGGTCGGCGGCACGAAACGCGTTCGCGTCGGCCAGACCCGGGTTCCAGCCCTCCTGGCTCGCCCAGCCGATCAGGTCCCGGATTTCGTCCAGCGTGAGCGTGCGAACATCAAACGATCTGCTGACGGGACTCATGGATGGCTCTCGCTCCGTTTCGTCCTTCACGTCTAGCATCAAAAGCTCGCCGCGAGCGGCGCACGGAACTGCGGCCTCGTCCGCCCGCTTGCGAGTTCGGTGGGATCGCGCCCTTGCGATCCCGTCCGATCCCGTCACGGGCGAGCGGTTACCTCGTGGCGGGCGTGCGCACGCTGAGCTTGTTTCCGTCGGGATCGCGGAGGTAGGCAACGAAGGCTCCGTTCGGGCGCTCTGCGGGCGGGCTTTCGATGGCCGTCCCACCATGCGCCGTGCCGGCCTGATGCCAGGCACGGACGTGGTCGGGAGTCGGAGCGTGGATGCCGATCGTCCCTCCGTTCGCCGCGGTCGCCGGTTTGCCGTCGATCGGTGTCGTGATCATGAGCCGGCCGTTCTCGTGACCATAGATCAGCCTGCCTCGGGCGTCAGTCTCTCCGGGCCGGCCGCCCAATGCGATGAACGTGGCGTCATAGAAGGCCTTGGACCGTTCCAGATCGTTGCTGCCGATCATGACGTGCGTGAACATGTTCGCTCCTGGACAGGACGAGCCGGTGGCCCGCTGCGGTGCTCAACGATGGAACGGCCGGGAGCGATCCGTTTTCATCCCCGTCCGGAACCGGCGCCGTCTTGAGACATCGCGTCGGATCGGGAGACGTCGGCCATACCGTGCCGCACTCTGACGACGGACCTGGCGCGTAGGAACCGGCAATGACGAAGCCCGAACCGGTCTTCGCCTGACGCTTGGTGTGTACGACAGGCCGGCGGTCCGTCCGCTATCGATCCCTCGATATCCGGACCCCGTCGACGCGGACGCTCGGACCCGGCAGCCGTATCGACTGCTCAGGGGTCAAGCGCCAGGTGGGGCGTAACCGCCGTGATCCGAACCGAACACGGCATGATCGCCGAACTTCGGCCGGTCATGCGAGCCGTGCACATACAAGGCTCGGCGACCAATGCTTGGCGACGCGTCTTCGACAACGGAGAATGGTGGCTCTCCTTCCAAGGAGCCGGGATGCCTGTTCGGGACGATCCCGAGCCTGCGTTGACAGGCAATGGGTCGTACCGGGCGCTGGCGGCATACGTCGCCGACGAACCGGTCTGACGAACGCTGGCCTGCCCGACCTCGCTGGCTCCTTCGCTTTTCGCCAAGGCGAACCGGACGCAGCGCCATCGCAGGCTCTCCCGCGACCGGATCGGCAACGGCGAAAGGAGCCCGATATGATCCGAGGTCGGCCTCTCGCCTGGGTCCGCGAAGCCTAGTTCGAACCATCGACGTGGTGCCTGCCCAAAGGGCACGCTTCCCGAGACGGATGCGTGATGGCCCGCGCAGGAGGATAGCGACCGATCGGTCAGGGCTGGTCGGCCGAGCCGAGCGCAACGGTCAGGGTGACCGCGAGCACCAGGGCTGTCACGACGATCAGCGCCGTCGACAGCGATGTGGCGGTGAGCGTGGCGCTGGCCAGGATGACTCCGGTCGCATTCGACGTGCGCAAGAGGGCGAACACCTCCGGACGCTGGGCCGGCGTCGCCAACCGGTCGAGCACCAGCGAGTAGGTGGTCGCCAGCGGGGCCAGAACCGCTCCGATCAGGACCGCGCCCATGATCGTCACCGCCAGCGAGATATGAAGCGCGGCGAGTCCCGCCCCGAGCGTCATGACGCTCAGGAACGCCACGACGGCGCGGCGCGAGGGCGCTTGGTTGCGCACGCTCACCCAGACGCCGCCCGCAATCGAGGCCAGGCACAGCGGTACCGTGAAGAGGATGGCGGAGGCGGGCGCATACCCGAAGGACAGCGCCAGGGCGACCGCTCCGATCTCGATCGCGGCGATGGCGGAGCTGCCGGCGGCCGAACAGGTCAGCCACAGGAGAATCGACGGACTGAGCACGGAGGTACCGCCGTCCAAGGGGTCTTCGACCGAAACGGGTCCCGTTGATGGTACGAGAAGAGCCGGGAGCGCGCCCAGGAGCGCAAGCGCGGCGATGCCGAGAACAGGGGAAAGGGTGCCGAGGCCCGATGCGGCGACCGGGGCAAGAACGAAGGTCACCTCGTTGAGGGTCGCCGAGACGCCCAGCGCGCGCGGCAGGTTGGAGGCGGGCGTCAGCTGGTTCAGGATGGATCGCAGGAAACCGTAGGCCGCGCCGTTCACCGAGCCGGCCAGGGCGGCCAACGGATAGAGCCAGGCGAAGGCAACATCCGCCGTGGCCAGAACGGCGAGCACCAGAAGAGATGCCGTGCGGATCGCGATCAACCAGCGCAAGAACCCGGCCGCGGGCCGCCTGCGGCCCAGACGGGTGATCGGGATCGCGCCCGCCACCTGAGCCAGCGTCATGACGAGGATGAGGGCCGCCCCACCGCTGGCGTCGCCTGTCAGCAGCAACGCGAGAAGCGAGAACGCCACCGGCCCGGCGGCCTGCGGGACGGTCAGGGTGGCGGCCGAGGCGAACCAGCGCGTCAACGCGAAAGACCTGTTCGCGGCGTCTGTCTTCAACCCGACCATGCACCGGCCCCTCTTTGGGCCGGGCCGTTCCCGGACATTGCTTCCCGCGACGGGATGAGGACGTTACCTCACGGTCGCGACGGTACGTCGAGGCGTTGCCGCAATCAAGGAAAGCGCAGCTTGCCGATCTCGTCGACACGGATCGGGACCCGCTGGATCGGACCCGGCAGACCGCGCGCGTTGCGATGCAGAGGCTCGCGACGATGCGGTGGCCACATGGGGGCGTCGCAGGTTGCGATGCGCCGCCGGTCCGTGAGCCCGGCGAAGCGGTTCCCACCCTTCTGGCGCCGGCGGTGGAATGCCGGATTGCCGGCGCACGAGCCCTGCGGCCTCGTCTCAATGACATACAGCGCTCACGGCCTCGCGCAGCCGGCTCCGCTGGAAACCACGCGCCGTCGCAGCCGCGCTCGGGCAGCGGATGGCTGGAAAAACGCGCGGCCGAGCGGGCGACGAAGGCACGCGATCCCGATGCGCAACTCGGCACGCAGTTCTGCGTCGAGGTTCGACGAGCGGCTCGCCGAACCGGAAGGCCAGCGGCTTGCGCGCGTTGACCCGCCCGATCGCGACGCGCCGTCGCGAGCCCGCATGTCCGCCCCGGCCGCGGCAAGGAGCGCGTTGCCGCGAGCACGCGAGCGGCTTTGGTCAGGAAGCGAACCGTGCGATACCGGAACAGCCGCATCCCGCATCCCGACGGCCATCCAACCCGGACGGGGCTTCCTTGAGGGGCTGTTCCGGCACCCTGCAGGAGCGTCGCGAACCGGCTCGAAAGGAACCGCTTCCGGCTCGGCGGCCCGGTCACGGATGGTGGTCAGAAGTGGATGCCCTTGCCGCGTCCCAGGAAGTCGCAAGCCTTGGCGTTGCCGGCGATGCCGATCAGAAGCGTGCTGAGCTCCGGCTCCAGCACGGCGTCCGCAGCTTCCAGCAGCGGAAGCCAGACGATGCGGCGCTGATCCTGCTCCCGCCACCGCTTCTTCTGGCGTTTCACCCGCAGCGCGAACGCGTCGACGCGCGTCAGCCGGAAGTCGACGCGCGTGCGACGCCAGTAGGTATAGGAGCCGATCGGAACGCGAAGGGTCGAGCCGACCAGGCCCGCTTCCTCTTCGGCCTCGATCGCGGCCGCCTCGTCGTCGCGCCGTCCCTTCATGGGCCAGCCCTTCGGGATGATCCACCGGCCCGTGCCGCGCGAGGTCACGAGACAGACTTCGGCCCGCCGATCCTGGTCGAGGCGAATGGGCACGGCGGCGACCTGGTGGGAATAGCGCTGTGCCCCCACCCGCTCACCGGCCCGTCCGCCGGGGCGCGCTCTCGTCTCCCGCCACGATCCGCAGGTCGCGGATGGCGACGTCCTGCTGCAGGCGGTCCCGCGGGTCGCGATCCGTCAGAACGGCGTCCATGTCCGACAAGGCCGCCACGACATGAGGCGCCGTGTTTCCGAACTTCTCGTGATGGGCGACGAGAACGCTTTTGCGACTGTGTCGCAGGACATCGTGGACGAGCCCGACTTCCAGCGGATCGTATTCCAGGATCGAGCCCTCGTCGTCGATCGCGCTCGCGCCGAGGATCGCGACGTCGAACTTGAAGCGATGCCGGCTCGGGTCCTCGCCCAGCGTCAGGACGCAGGAGTCGCTTCGGCGCACGTAGCCGCCATAGACATAGACCGTCGCCTCGGTGTGGAGCGCGCAGCGATGGGCGACCGTCAGGTTGGGCGTTGCGATCAGGAGACGCGGCCGTCCGGACAGCACCTCGTGCAGGTCGTCGAAGGTGGTCCCGAGGCCGACGAACACGGTGGAGCCGGGCTGGAGAAACTCCTCCAGTCCCTCCATCAGCCGACGCTTGACCGAGATCAGCGTCGCTTGGCGCTCGTCGTGGACATGGCGCGCGACGCCCGGCGCCGCGAAGGCGGCCCCGAAACCCTTCTGAAGGGCGCCCCGCTCCTCGAGTGATCGAAGGTCGCGGCGGATGGTCTGGTGCGTGACGCCGAAACGCTCCGCCAAGTCCGCGACGGGAACCGCGCCGCGGCGTTGAACGGCTTCCACGATCTCGCGCTGACGGGCGAGCGCCCGCGGGGCGAGGCGCTCGTCGTCGCCCCGCGCTTCGGCTTCCGTGAGCGGCATGCCGGCCCCGGTCATGCGAAGCGCACGCCCAGATAGGTCCGGTCGTCGGTCATGATGCCCGCCGTCGTGCCCTTGGTGCTGAGAAAGCGGCCGAGCTTGTCGGGATCCGCGGTCTCGACCTCGCGGAACGCCGCCTCCCATGCCGCGATGCCGAAGCCCTCGCCCGGCTTGAAGTATCCGTCCGAGAACAGTTCCAGCGTTTCCACCTCCTCGACCGGCCAGACGCGGTGGTCGATAAAGGCGGACGGGATCTCGAAGCCGTCGAGGCAGCCGTAGCCCAGAGCACGCTCGGTCGTGTTCACGAAGTCGCCCTGGCCATGCGCGATGCCGCGCCGGACGAGGTCTTCCAGCTCCCATTGCGGCGCGTCCGGCAGGTGTGCGCGGCAGGCGTCCAGCGCGCGGGCCTCGATCTCGCCGACAAGAGCGATCTCGTCGCCCAAGGGACCGGGGGAGGGTGGACGCGTGCCGTTCCAGGTCAGAAAGGAGGAGAGCTCGGCGCAGCGCTCGCGACCGTAGCCGCGCTCCGCCAGGAGCGCCCAGGCCTCGCGCCGCAGGATGCCGGTCACGTCGTCGAGGGGTTTGAGCGACTGGACGAGTTCACGGCCGTTGACCCGCAACCCGCTGTCGCCGACCGCCACCATCTCGAACCGGTCGTCGAACTGGATGACGGCCATGATGGTGCAACTGGCGCGCACGCTCCAGTCGGCCGTCGCCCTGTCCAGCGAGCCGGTTTCCACATAGCCCGCGCGCAGGCTGGCCGTCAGGTAGCGCGCAAAGCTGTCCGGCCCGGTGTAGCGCAACTCGGGGGCGGCGTTTCGATCCCGCTGGGCGACCAGGAAGCGCTCGGTCGCGGCCTTCACGCGGCGCGATGCGAAGCGACCCGACAGCATGCCGTCGTAGCGCGTCCCGTTGCGGTCGGTCACGCCGTCGATCACGGCGTAGCCGGCACCCTCCACGACCACGAAGCTGTCCTCGTTGGTCTCGGGATGGTCGAGGCGCTTGCCGCGCGAGAAAGCTTCCAGATGCATCACAGGGCCATGTCGAAGGAGCCGTCGAGTCGAAAGCCTCCGGCGTCGCGCCGCCGGAGGCTCCGGTAGGAATGCGGCGGGACGAGCCTACTCGCCGATCGCCTGGCGCCACTTGGTCAGCACCGCGTCGGCGCCGCCGAAGGCCTCGAGCGGCTTGACCTCGACGAGCTTGAGCTCGGTCAGCGGCGGCGTGCCTTCGGGTCCCGAGACGTCGGTGCGCACCGAGCGGCGGCCGATGTCCTGGACGAGCCGCTCCTGCGTCGCCTTGGACATGGCCCAGTCGATGAAGACGCGGCCGTTGTCGGTGTTGGGGCCGCCCTTCACGAGGGCGATGCCGTCGGGGGTCGCCGCCGTGCCGTCCTCGAGATGGACGATCTCCATCGGCGCGCCGCCGCGCACGTATTCCAGCGCGTTGTCCTCCAGCATGAGACCCATGCTGGTCTCGCCGTCGGCTACGAAGCGGGGTACCGCGCCGGACGAGTCGGTGAACACGAAGTTCCGGGCGATCTTCGCGTATTCGTCCCAACCCTTGTCGCCGAACACGGTCAGCACCGTCTGCAGCTGCTGCATCGCCGAACCGGATCCGTCGGCGCGGGCCGAGGCGATCTGGCCCTTCCATTGCGGATCGGCCAGCGCCGCCCAGGTCCGGGGCGCGCCGTCCATGGGCTGCAGCTCGGTGTTGACGGCCAGGACGTAGACCACGGCCGTGTAAGGGGTCCAGGCCGGGCTTTCCACGAACTGCGGATCGACCTTGTCCATCTCCTTCGGCTGGTAGGGCTCGAGAAGATCGGCATACTCGGTGAGCTGGCTGCCGGTGACGCTCCAGATCACGTCGGCGGCGGGCTTGCCCGCCTCGGCGCGTACGCGGCGGGCGATGTCGCTCGAGCCGAGCTTCACCACTTCGGCGCGGATGCCGGTTTCCTGTTCGAACATCGGCAGAAGCGTATCGACGATCGAGGCCTTATGGGCCGTGTAGACGACGACCGACTTCTCCTGCGCGAGCGCGGGTGCCGCGAAGACGCCGGACAGCGCGACGCCCAAGATTCCGCCCAGAACTGTACGTCTTCGAAACATGGTTCCTCCCGTAAATGTTCGAAGTCAAATATCCTTGGCATCGATTGTTGTCTCAACGCTGTTCGTGTTGCAACATGAAAATATAAGCGGCGGTTACGAACATGTTGGGTGCTGCGGAGGAGAGGTGGGTCTCATGGCGTACTTGCAGGTTCGGGACGCGACCAAGAGCTTCGCGGGCGGTACCACGGCGTTGCGCGGCGTCTCGCTCGACGTTCGGCGCGGCGAGTTCTTCACGCTGCTCGGCCCCAGCGGCTGCGGAAAGACGACGCTTCTGCGCGCCATCGCCGGCTTCAACCCGCTGACGTCGGGCACCATCGCGGTGGATGGCATCGACCTGACCAGCGTGCCCCCGCACAAGCGCGACATCGGCATGGTCTTCCAGGACTATGCGGTCTTCCCGCACCTCTCCGTCTTCGACAACGTCGCCTTCGGTCTGAAGCCGCGCAAGGTTCCGCCCGCAGAGGTGGCCCGCCGCGTCCCGGAGGCGCTGGAGGCGGTGCGGCTCGCCGCGCTCGCCGATCGGCTGCCGGCCGCCATGTCGGGCGGCCAGCAGCAGCGCATCGGCCTGGCCCGCGCGATGGTCATCAACCCGCGCCTGCTCCTGATGGACGAGCCCCTGTCGAACCTCGACGCGAAGCTGCGCATCGAGCTGCGCGAGGAGATCCGGGATATCCAGCAGCGTGTCGGCATCGCGACGATCTACGTGACGCACGACCAGGAGGAGGCGCTCGCCATCTCCGACCGGATCTGCGTGATGAGCAACGGCCATGTCGAGCAGGTCGGCACGCCGGAAGCGATCTACGGCGATCCGCAGACCCTGTTCGTCGCCCGGTTCGTGGGAACCCTGAACGAGCTGGAGCGCGGACCGGCACTCGCCGATCTTCTGCAGCGGCTCGATCTGGGCGCTGCGGACCGCGACGGCGTCACCTGGACGATCCGTCCCGAGGACATCCGTCTCGTCTCGTCCGGCGCGGCCGATACGGCGGCGCTCGAGGGCGTCGTGTCGAAATGCACCTATCTCGGCCGCGAAGCGCACCTTCACCTGCGAACACCGGCGGGCGACCTGATCGTTCATGTCGTGAACCCGTCGCGCGTCGCCGTTCCCGCCGCCGGCGCGACGGTCGCCGTGGCGGTCGGGCGAGAGGCTCTCATGGGATTTGATGGGGAAGGGCGGCGCGTCGCGGCGCGGGGAGGGGCATGATGGCGCGGTTGTCCTTCTGGAACGGCGTCCTGGCCTTCGCCTGGGTGCTGCTCTTCGTTCTCCTCCTGGTGCCGGTCGGCTCGGTTCTCCTGTCGAGCTTCTTTGACGGCGCCGGTCAGCCGACGCTGGCGAACTACGCCGCCTTCCTGACCGAGACGCGGTTCCACAGGGCCTTCCTGAACACGCTGATCGTCGGCTTCGGCGGCATGATCGGCGCGCTCCTCCTGGGCGCGGCGATGGCCTTCTGTCTGTCGCGCTTCCATATCCGCGGCGGGCGCTTCGTTTCGCTCCTCGCGATCCTGGCGCTCGTCTCGCCGCCCTTCATCGGCGCCTATTCCTGGATCATCCTGTTCGGCGCGGGCGGGCTGGTGCGAACCGGTCTGCGCGAGGTCGGGATCATGATCCCGACCCTCTACGGGGTCAGCGGCATCCTCGCGGTCTTCTCGCTGAAGTTCTATCCCTACGTCTATCTTCTCACGTCCGGCGCGCTCGCCAACGTCAACCGCTCGCTGGAGGAGGCGGCGGAGGGATTGGGCCTCACCCCCTGGCAGCGTACCCTGAAGGTCTCGTTCCCGCTGGTTCTGCCCGCCCTTTCGGCCGGCAGCCTTCTCGCCCTGATCCATGCCATCGCGGACTTCGGGACGCCGCGCCTTCTCGGGCGCGGCTTCAACGTGCTCGCCACGGAGGCCTTCACGCTCTACTCCGCCGAGATCGGCTCGAACCTTTCGATGGCGACCACGATCAGCGTCGTGCTCGTCGCCCTGTCGATGATCTTCGTTCTCGCCCAGCGCTACATGTCGCGGCGCAACGTCTACCACGGCAACATGATCAACAAGCCGGACCGGCGGCAGCTCAGCGGCTGGCGGAACGTCGCCGTCCACGCGCTGGTCTACGTCATCGCGCTTCTGGGCGCGCTGCCCGCGATCATCGCAGTGATCTACTCGTTCCGCCGCACGAGCGGCCCGGTCTTCCAGTCCGGCTTCGCGCTCCAGAGCTACGAGCGCATCGTCTACGGCCTCGGCGACGTCGTGTGGAACTCGCTCAGCTTCTCGGCGATCGCCGTCGTGCTGATCGTGCTCGCCGGCACGCTGATCGGCTGTCTCGTGGCGCGGCGCACGACGCTCGGTACCTCCGCGCTCGATGGCGCGATGATGATCCCCTACGTCATGCCCGGCATCGTGATCGGCATCGCCTATATCGCGGCCTTCAACACCGGGCCGCTGGTGCTGACGGGAACGGCTGCGATCATCATCCTGTCGATCTTCGTGCGGCGCCTTCCCTACACGGTGCGCACCACCGCGACCGCGCTGCGCCAGATCGGCCCGAGCCTGGAGGAAGCGGCGGTCTCGCTCGGCTACAGTCCGTTCCAGGCCTTCCGGCGCATCACGGTGCCCCTGATCGCGCCGGGCATCGTGGCGGGCGCCATGCTGAGCTTCGTCACCGCGATCAACGAGCTGTCCTCGTCGCTGGTGCTCTATGTCGGGCGCACCATGACCATGCCGGTGCGCATCTACCTCCTGATCCTCGACGGCGACTTCGGGACGGCGGCCGCCCTATCCACGATCCTTCTTGTGGTCAGCGGCACGGCGGTCTACGCGGCCTTCGTGTTTCTGGGGCGCGACGAGCGCGCGCTGCTGTGAGGCGGCCCGGCAGTCCGTCCGCTCCGCCTTTCCAGGCCCGCCATCATCTGCGACTTTGAAAGGCTCCTTTTCGGCCCGAATTTCGGGGCCGGGCGGCCTTGGCCCTCCCGATCGCGTCCCGCCGCTTCCTCACGCATTCGATCCCTCGTGAAGCCGCCATGCAGTCCGTCATCGTCATGATCAACCTTGCAGGCGCCGTGGCCCTGCTCCTGTTCGGGCTGGCGGAGGTCAAGCAGGGCGTCCTCCAGGCCTTCGGCGGGCGGCTGAGAGCCGTCCTGGCGGCGGGAACGCGTCGCTCCTGGCGGGCGCTCCTGTCGGGACTGGGCGCGACGCTCGCGCTGCAAAGCTCGACGGCGACCGGCCTCATGACCGCCTCGTTCGTGGAGCGGGGCCTCGTCGAACCCCGCATGGCCCAGGTCGTCCTGCTGGGCGCCAACATCGGCACGGCTCTGACGGCCTGGATCGTGGCGGCCGGCATCGCGTGGCTTTCGCCGGTCCTGCTCCTTCTCGGCTTCGCGCTGCGCCGCAACGGCGCGGGCCCGCGCCAAGGCGCGGGCATCGCCCTGATGGGCGTCGGGCTGCTGCTCCTGTCCTTGCATCTCCTGAGCCTTGCGACGGAGCCGATGCGCGCCTCGCCGGCTCTGGCCGCTTTTATCGGCCTTCTGGACGACGCCTGGCCCGTCGCCCTCCTGCTGTCGGCCGGGTTGGCCCTTGCGGCGGCGAGCAGCCTGGCGGTCGTCATCCTCGTCACCGCGCTCGCCGCCGCTGGGATCCTGTCGGACGGCCTGGTCGTCGTTCTGGTGCTGGGGGCCAATCTCGGCGGGGCGATCCCGCCGGTACTGGCGACCTCGGGTGCTCCCATGGCGGCCCGTCGCGTGGTCCTCGGCAACCTCGTGGTGCGAGGCTGCGGAACCCTCGCGGTGCTGCCTCTGGCGGACCGGCTCGGCGATGCGCTCACGAACCTCGGCCTGGCCGGACCGAACCTGCCCGTCGACGTCCACCTCCTGTTCAACCTCGCGCTGGCGCTTGCGGCCTGGCCGCTTGCGGGATCGCTGGCCCGCCTGATGCGGCGCCTCCTCCCCGATACCCCTCAGGAGCGGAACGCGCCGAAGTTTCTGGATCCGACGGAGCTTTCGACGCCGGTCGTGGCCCTGGCGAGCGCGACGCGCGAGGTTCTGGGCGTCGGCGATCTCGTGGAGAAGATGCTGTGCGACGTCCGGGACGCCTTTCGCCAGCGGGACCCCACGTTCCTGCGCGGCATCGAGCCGCTGGAGAAGGACGTCGACCGTTTGCAGCAGGCGGTGAAGATCTACATTGCCCAGATCAGCCACGACGAGGGTTCCGATAAGGCGCACGAGCGCTCGGCCGAGATCGTGGACTACGCGATCAACCTCGAGCATATCGGCGACATCATCGAGAAGGGATTGGTCCCCGAGATCGGCAAGATGGTGGCCTTCGATCTGCGCTTCTCCGACGAGGGCTTTCGCGAACTCGACAGCTTCATGGAGACGACGATCGAGAACCTGCGCATGGCGCAGACCATCTTCGTCACCCGCGACCTCGACCTGTCCCGTCGCCTCATGGACGCCAAGCTGACGGTCCGGCAGATCGAGAAGACCTCCGCCGCGCGCCACTTCCAGCGACTGCGCGAGAACCGGCGGGCGAGCATCGAGACCAGCTCCCTCCATCTCGACATCCTGCGCGACCTCAAGCGCATCAACGCCCATATCGCCTCGGTCGCCCATCCGATCATGGACGCCGAAGGTCTTCTCGTGGAGAGCCGGGTCCGGCACGGAGCGAGCGGCCTGCCGTCGAGCGTGGTCTCGAACTAGGGTTGGAGCGTTCGGGGATGTCGTCCGGGTCGCGCCGTCTCGGCGAAGGCGCGGACCCTCAGGCCGCGTCGGCTGCCACGATGCGCAAGAGGTCTGCCTTCGTGCCAGGCGACCCTGCGATCACGGGGCCTCCGGCCATCAGGCCGCTCCACCCGGCGGGATCGACGATCCAGCCGCCGGCCTCCTCGACCAGCACGAAGCCGGCAAAGCAGTCCCAGGCGTTCATGTGCGGCTCCCAGTAGGCCGCAAGCCGCCCTGCCGCGACATAGGCCAGCATCAGCGCGCCGGATCCGTTGCGGATGAACATGCCGCCTTCGTCCAGGAGCCGCCCGACGACGTCGGAAACGACACGGCTGGGAACGCGATGGTTGGCGCCGAGGCCGAGAACGCCGGTCTGAAGCGTCGCCGTGTCGGAGACGCGGATCGGCTGCCCGTTCAGCGTCGCGCCCCCGCCGCGCCGCGCGGAGTAGAGCTCGTCCGTGGTCGGGGCGTAGATCACGCCGGCCACGATCCGATCGCCCTCCATCACGGCGATCGACACGCACCAGGCGGGGATGCCGAAGACGAAGGGGCTCGTGCCGTCGATTGGGTCCATGACCCAGCGAAAGCCGGACGTGCCCTCCTGCAGCCCGTATTCCTCGCCGAGCAGGCCGTCCGTCGGAAAACGCGCCGCGATGCGCTCGCGCAGCAGCGTCTCGACCTCCTTGTCGGCGATGGAGACGACATCCTGCCCGTTCATCTTCTGATCGATCGTCAGGCGGGAGCGGTCGCGGAAGTAGCTGAGCGCGACGCGCCCGCCCTCGCGGGCGATGGTCTCGGCCAGGCTCTGTCGGTCGGCTACGGCGGTCCGGGTGGGTTCGATCGTGTCGGGCATGATGGTCTTTCAGGCAGGGATCAGGGCGACGCCGCGCTCGTGCAGGCCGATGCCGATGTCGCTGGCGACGGGACGCACGGTCTCGATGGCCGTGTCGACGACGAAGAGGCGTCCCAGCGCCGTCTCCACCTCGTATTCGATGTGGTCGCCGAGATAGGCGGCGCTGGCGACGCGCCCGTCGAGCCGGCCGGGGCCGGGCTCGCTGAGCGTGATGGCGTTCGGGCGGATGGCGAGCTGGGCGGCGCCCTCGCGCGCGGCGGGTGCGCGGATGGGATGGCGCAGGCCGCCGAGACGGGCTTCGAGCCCGCCGTCCCCGGCACGGGCCACCTCGCAGGGAACGACGTTCGCCTCGCCGATGAAGTCGGCGATGAAGGAGGAGGCGGGCGCCTCGTAGAGCTCGCGTGGGGAGCCGGCCTGCGCGATCTCGCCGCTCTTCATGACGACGATCCGGTCGGACACGGCCAGCGCTTCCTCCTGGTCATGCGTCACGTAGACGGCGGTGAAGCCGAGGCGCTGCTGGAGCTCGCGGATCTCGGTGCGCACATGCCGGCGCAGCCGGGCGTCGAGGTTGGACAGCGGCTCGTCGAGGAGGAGGACCTGGGGTTCGAGAACGAGTGCGCGGGCCACCGCGACGCGCTGCTGCTGCCCGCCCGACAACTCGCTCGGCAGGCGCTCGGCGAACCCTTCGAGGCCGACAAGGGCAAGCCCCTCACGGGCGCGCTCCAGCGCCTGGCGCTTCGAGCTGCCGCCCGAGCGTAGGCCGTAGGCGACGTTCTCGCCGACGCTCATATGGGGAAACAGCGCATAGGACTGGAACACCATCGAGACGTCGCGCTCGTTGGCGGGCAGGTTGGTGACGTCGCGCCCGCCGATCAGGATGCGCCCCGCCGTCGGTTGCTCGAGGCCCGCCAGCATGCGCAGCGTCGTGGTCTTGCCGCAGCCGGAAGGGCCGAGCAGCGTGACCAGCGTGCCCGGCTCGATGTCGAAGCTGAGCTGGCGGATGGCGACGACCGACCCGAACCGCTTCTCGACGGCCTCGAAGCGCACGGATCCCTTGGCGGTTGGGCTGGTCATGCGGGCGACTCCTCGGACAGCGTGGCGGCGGTAATGGGTGCGGCGGCAGCCGGCGCCGTGTTGCGCGTCTCGCGCCGCAGCGTTCGCTGGCCGATCACGAGCTGGAACAGGCCGATCACGCAGACCATCACCACGATCAGGACGGCGGAATAGGCGATGGCGACGCCGTACTCGCCGTTCTCGGTGAGGCCGACGATATAGGAGGTGGCCATGTTGTACTGGGCGCTGACGAGGAAGATCACGGCACTGATCGAGGTGATCGAGCGCACGAAGGAATAGACGAGCGCTGCGACGATCGCCGGCTTCAGGAGCGGCAGCACGACGCGCCGGAGCGTCGTGAAGGAGTTGGCGCCGAGCGTCAGCGACGCCTCGTCGAGGCTGCGGTCGAGCTGGCTCATGGCCGCGATGCCGCCGCGCACGCCGACCGGCATGTTGCGAAACACGAAGCAGATCACGAGGATCAGCGCGGTGCCGGTCATCTCGATCGGCGGCAGGTTGAAGGCGAGGACGTAGGACACGCCGATCACCGTGCCGGGGATGGCGAAGGAGAGCATCAGCACGAACTCCAGCGCCTCGCGGCCGGCAAAGCGCTGCCGCACCAGAAGGTAGGCCGAAAGGAGGCCGACCAGCGCCGTGAGGGGGGCGGCGATGAGGGCGATCTCCATCGTGGTCCAGAACGAATCCCACGCGACGCCGGTCCACAGAAGGCCGCTGTCCCCAGCCGAGACCGAGAAGGCCTTGGCGTAGTGGTCCAGCGTCAGCGTGTTGTCGAGGCCGAGCGTCCGCACGAAGCTGCCGGCGATGATCATCGCATAGACGGTCAGCGTGAAGAGCACCCAGACCGAGACGACGGCGACCACCACGGCGCGCAGCCTGCGGTCGAGCGGCGCGTGGCGCCCCGAGTCCCCCTTGCCGGTCACGGTCGTGTAGCTGCGCCCGCGCAGCCACAGGCGCTGCAGGAAGAAGGCCGACAGGGTGAAGCCCAGAAGGACGAGCGCGAGCACGGCGGCGCGGGCCGGGTCGTTCTGCGCGCCGACCACGGCAAAGAAGATCTCGGTCGACAGGACGCCGTGGCTGCCGCCGAGCACCAGCGGATTGCCGAAGTCGGCCATGCTCTCGATGAAGCCGACGAGGAACGCGTTGGCAAGGCCCGGGCGCATCAGCGGAAAGGTGACGGTCCAGAACGTGCGCCAGCGGTCGGCCCGCATGGTCTGCGCGGCCTCCTCCATGGCGGGGCTGATGCCCTCCATGACGCCGATCAGCACCATGAAGGCGATCGGCGTGAAGCTCAGCATCTGCGCGATCCAGATGCCGGGCAGGCCGTAGAGCCAGCGTCCGCCGTCTAACCCGGTCAGCGCGAGGACGCCCTGCGTGATGACGCCCGAGCGGCCGAACAGGAGGATCAGGGCCAGGCCGATCACGAAGGGTGGCGTGATGATGGGGAGGATGGTGAGAAGGCGCAGCAGCCGCTTGAACGGAAAGGCGGTGCGGGTCGCAACGAGCGCGAAGGCGAGGCCGAGGATCGTCGTACCGAGACCGGTGCAGATCGCGAGCGTCACGGTGCGCCAGGCGAGGCCGCAATGGCCGGAACCGGTGAGGCAGGCGAGCGACCAGATCGACGGGTCCTGGATGTTCGACAGGAAGCTCGAGGCGTCGAAGGAGCCGTCGAGCGCCTGGAAGGCGCCGGCAAACAGGCTCGCCAGCGGATAAAGGACGAAGGCGGTGACGAGCGCGACGACCAGCGCGATAGCCGACAGGACGAAGGCATCGCCCCGCAGGCGCCCGCGCTCGGCCAACCCGAAGGCGAGGAACAGGAGGAAGGCGAGGGCGAGGGTGACGGCGCCGAGGCCGAAGGGCGGCTGGCCGTCGTCCAGGGGGCCGAAGAGACGCTCCCAGCCGCTCCAGTTCCAGCCGCCGTAGCCGATCGCCAGACCCTCCGTGACGAGGAACGCCAGACCGATGCCGCCGACGGCCGCGAGCCATCGTCCCCGCCGCTCGCCGGGGGCGACGAAGCGCAGGGCGACGCCCGCGGCGATCGCCAGGCCCAGCGGCACCAGCCATAGGGCCGATCGCAGCCCGATCTGAAGGAGGCCCGGTGCCGCGTCCGCCGAGAAGGGCCAGGCGCTCGCCCAGCCGAGGGACCAGATGCCGCCCTCCAGCCCGTACCAGGGCAGGATGGCGAAGGCGACGAGGGCAAGGGCCAGCGCACCATCGAGCCGGCGAGCGCGCGAATCCATCGACGGATCCTCCCGAAAGGTGGGCCGGCGGGGCCTTGAGCGGCGCCCGCCGGCGAAGGATCAGTTGGCCGAGGCGCCGATCTCGCGGTCCCAGCGCTCCAGAAGCGCCTTGCGCGTGTCCGCATTGCCGTATTTCGCGAAGTCGTAGTCGATCAGCTTGATCTGATCGAGCTTGGGCGCCTCGGGTGGCACCGTGGCGCTCTTGTTGGAAGGAAGCTGGAAGCTGTCGGCCTCGGCGGCCTTGGACTGAACCTCGGGCGACAGCGCCCAGTCGTAGAAGACCTTGGCGTTCTCGAGGTTCTTGGCGCCCTTGACGATCGACATCGAGCCGACCTCGAAGCCCGTTCCCTCGCACGGGGCGACGGTCTTCACCGGGAAGCCCTGCTTCGTCATCGCCACCGCATCGTGCATGAAGACGATGCCGATGCCCGTTTCGCCGCGCGCCGCCGCCTTCACGGGGGCGGAGCCCGACTTGGTGTACTGCGTGACGTTGCCGTTCAGCGCCTTCTGGTAGGCGAAGGCCTCGTCCTCGCCCATGAGCTGGACGAGCGTGGCGAGCGCCGTATAGGCGGTACCCGACGAGTTCGGGTTGGCGATCTGGATCTCGCCCTTGTACTTCGCGTCGGTGAGATCCTTCCAGCAGGCGGGCGCAGCCAGGCCCTTCTTGTCCAGGATCTGCGTGTTGTAGCCCCAGCCGAGCGCACCGGAATAAACGCCCACCGTCTTGTAGCCCGAGACCTCGGCCTGCTTCTGGGCCCACGGCTGCAGTTGGTCCAGCATGGGCGACTTGTATTCCAGCGTCAGGTTGTCGTCGGCCGCCTGCAGGTGCGGATCGCCCGTGCCGGCCCACCAGACGTCGGTCTTCGGGTTGCGGGCTTCGGCCCGGAGGCGGGCATAGGCCTCGCCGGAGCTCATGCGGACCATGTTCACATCGATGTCGTGGCTGGCCTCGAACTCCCGCTCCATCAGCTCGCACCATTTGACGTCGGCGGCGCAGACAAGATTCAGCGTGCCCGCCGCTCGGGCGGGCAGGGCGGCAGCCAAGGCGCCGAACAGAATGGTGGTGACGAGAAGTTTGGTGCGCATGATCGAGCCTCCCAGCATCGTGAACGTTTTGCACTCGTGTGCAAGCTCGACTGCGGGCGGAGGATTGTCAACTGCGCATGACCCTGCAATCCTGTGTCTCGGATGAATGCACGGCCATGCAGGGAAGGGGCGGGGACCTGAGCAAGACGACGCGCCCTTCGGTGGGGCCCGCCTTTGCGAGCGCGCAGGAGGTGGCGCGACGGGCCGGGGTCTCGCGCTCCGCCGTCTCGCGGGCCTTCACCCCCGGCGCCAGCATCGCGCCCGACACGCGCGCCAAGGTGGAGGCGGCCGCGGCCGAACTCGGCTACCATGTGAACCATCTGGCCAGGGGCCTGATGCGCCAGCAGACCGGGATCGTCTGCCTCGTCGTCGCCGACATCCAGACACCCTACCTCTCGCGGCTTCTGGAGAACCTGTCGCGCCGGCTGCAGGAGGCGGGCAAGGTCGTCATGGTGCTCAACGCGGGGCGGGCGTCGGGCAACGTGGAAGGGGCGCTGCGGCAGACCCTCAACTACCGCGCCGACGCGACGGTCGTGCTTTCCGGCACGCCCTATCGCTCCATCGCGCAGAGTTGCCTCGACAGCGGCCAGCGCTTGGTGCTTCTGAATCGAAACGACCACCTGCCCGGCACGGTCAATCTGTCGGTCGACAACGCCCGCGCCGCCCGCACGGCCGCGACCCTTTTCCTTCACGCGGGCTATCGACGTCTCGCCCTCGTCACCTCGGGGGTCGGGACGCCTAGCCTCACGGCCCGGCGGAACTGCTTCCTTGCCACCGCCGGTGAGGCAGGCGTCGAGGTCCATGTCTGGGAAGGCGGCGCGACGGCCTACGAGAGCGGTCTTCAGGCCGGAACGGCGCTGTTCTCGTCGGCCGAGCCGCCCGACGCCGTCTTTGCGGTGACCGATCTTCTGGCCTGCGGCGTCATGGACGCCGCGCGCCACCGCTTCCGGCGCCGCGTGCCGGACGACGTCGGCGTCATCGGGTTCGACGACATCGAACAGGCCGGATGGGCGTCCTACGACCTGACGACCTTCGGCCAGCCCGTCGCCGAGATCGCGGACTGGACGGTGCGCGTCGTCGCGGGCGGGACGGTCGAGGAGCCCGCGGACAGGGTGTTCGAGGCGCCGCTGGTTTGGCGGTCGTCGGTCGCGCGGTCCCTCTAGCGCGCATCGCTCCGGGGCCGTCCCGGAAGCGCCGAACTACGGAGCCCGGATCCCCGGTACGGATCCGGATCGCCGGCTCAGGCCGCGCGCCGGGTTCCGGCCTTGCGCGCATACATGCGCTCGTCCGCCCGGCGCGCGATCTCATCGATCGTGTCGTGCGAGCAGATCGCCGTGGTGCCGACGCTCGCGCCGATGCGCGCCGTACCCTGCGGCACCGGAATCGGCTGCCGGATCGCGTCCGAGATCCGATCGGCGAGCCGTCGAGCCCGGTCGCGGTCGCCGGTCAGAAGCACGACGAACTCGTCGCCGCCGACGCGCGACACGAACGCGTCCTCTCCAACGATCGCTGCGATACGCCTTGCGACAGCGCACAGGACGAGATCGCCGGCCTCGTGCCCCAAGGTGTCGTTGACGGACTTGAACCGGTCGAGGTCGATGCCGAGCCAGTGGAGGCCGCCGAGCTTCTCGTTGAGCGCCTGCCGCACGACCGCTTCGAGCTGGCGGCGGTTCCAAAGGCCGGTCAGCGGATCCGTCGTGGCCAGGCGTTCCACGGAACGGCGGTCGAGCAGGGCCTCGACCGCTCGGGCGTACTGCAAGCGGCAGTGTCCGAGCACCGATATGATGCCGGCGAGCATCGAGACCGCCAGATACGTGCTGGTGGTGTCGTCCAGCATCGCCAGAAAGGCCGCGGGCATGGCGAGAGGGATCGTCGTCTGCAGGTAGCCGATCTTGGGCTGGAGGGCGACATAGGGGATCGGGCCGTAGGCCATGCCGACCGCGGTCGCGAGCGCCCAGTTCAGCATCGACGCGTCGCCGCCGAGAATAACCAGCGAGGTGAAGGCGGCGAACGCCAGCGACAGTCCGATGCCCCCGACACCATACGCGGCCTGCCAGCGGATCTGGGTGCGCCGCGACTGCGAGCGCTCCCCGAACCGCGCATAGCCTTCCGCCACGGCGATGCGCACCGCGCACGCCAGCCAGACCGCGATCGCGCCGAGCACCATGCTGATCGACGGCGACTGATGAACGGCGGCGACCGTGGGCGCGATGGCGATGAGGACCATCCATCGAACGCCGGTGCGCGACTCGTACATGCGGGCCGTCAGGTCGGCGACGACCTCGTCGGGCAGGGCTCGGTAGGCCGGTATGTTCGTCCGCGTCATACCAGAGCGTTCCCTAGCGTCATGGGAAAACTACGTAGCTCTCGTTAACGGCTCGTTTCCGCCCACCCCCGCCATCGCCGTCCGGCTGCCCGAGGCGAGGGCCGATGCGCTAGTCCTCCACCCCAAACGCAAGGGCTGTCCGGGTTGCCGGGCGTCGATGCGGGCCGAACGGATTGCGGTCATGGCCAAGCTGTTCGCCCTGCAGGAGCCGGCAAGCCGGCGTCATCCTGCAACGAGGGGTGCAAGGAGGGCGATCCGCGACCCCAGGCGTTGCCCGATGGAGGGTTGGGCCCCTGTTGCCGTGACCGGGTATCTTCGACGGTCGATCCGTTTCGAAGCGCTTCGTTAGATCGTCGTTATCGTCTCGCGGCGTAGCCTTGCGGCTCTATCGGGAGGTTTTGCATGGACGTCCGTTTCGCCGCGCTTGTCGTGTTCCTGGTTGGAATGGTCCAGGCCGACGTCGGATGGGCGCGCGAATGGCTGGTGGAGCGCGTGACCGGGACGGCGTGGTCGATCGGCAGCTCCAGCCAGCGCACCGAACTGAAGGCTGGCGCATCGGTCGAGGAAGGCCTGACCATCGCAACCGCAGCCGACGGGCGCATCCGCTTGTCGGCCGACAACAACGTGATGACCCTGGGTCCGGGAAGCATCGCGGCGGTCAGACCCAAGTCCTTCTTCAGTTCCAAGACCGAGGTGCAGCAGCAGGTCGGCACGATCGAGTTCGACGTCGAGAAGCGGGCCAGCCCGCACTTCACGGTGCAGACGCCGTTCATGGCGGTTGTGGTCAAGGGCACGGCCTTCAGCGTCAACGTCGCCAAGACCGATACGCGTATCTCGGTCAACCGGGGCCTCGTGCAGGTGCGCGATCTGCGGAGCGGCGAGACCGCCGGCATAGCGGCCGGGCAGCGCGCCAGCGTTTCCACCCGGTCGGCCGGTCTGCAGACGGCGGGCCCGCAGGCGCCCGCGCCGTCGCCCGGAAAGCCCTCCGCGCCGAGCGTCGCGCCGGTCGGCCAAACCCTGCAAGGCTTCCGCACGACGCAGGCCGCCGAGCAGGCCAGGGCGAGTGTCGCGGCGTCGAGAACCACGAACGCGACGGTCGGCGGCGATGTCGCCACCCGTTCGTTCGGCTTTGCCGCGAGTGTGCCGTCCGCGGACGAGGACCGGTCATCGACCTCGTCCCGGTCCTCCGGCTTCGGTGGCTTCGGCGGCGGCCTGAACGGCGGCGGTGGAGATCGGTCGGCGCGCGATGCCAATGCCGGCGCCAACCCGGAAGCGTCCGCAGCCGCGGCAAGCGAGCGGGAGACGCGGAGTGCCGAGACGGCGACGTCTCCTTCTCCGAACGCGAACGGGCCCGACCAGGGAACCGGGGGACGAGGTCCGGACCGGGGCGATACCTCGACCGGCAACCCCGGACGTGGCCCGAGCGGTGTGGGGCCGGGCGGGGCGGAGCCCGGATCCGGCGGACCGGGTCGAGGCCCGAACGGCCAGGGACCCGATCGCGATGGACCCGGTCGTGGGCCGGACGGCGTTGGCCCGGGGAGTGATGGTCCCGGGCGCGGTCCGGACGGCAAGGGTCCCGGCGGACCCGGCGGCGGACCGGATGGAAAGGGCCAAGGCGCAGACAACCCGGGCCGTGGGCCGGACGGCAAAGGTCCCGGTGGCGATGGGCCGGGTCCGGCGGGGCCGGGGCCCGGCGGGGACGGGCGCGGCCCGGACGACAAGGGCGGTGCGGGCGATGGTCCAGGCCACGGCCCGGACAAGGACAAGGACAAGGACAAGGACAAGGACAAGACCCGTCCCGGACTGGGCGGTATCGGGCGCGATATCGTCAACATCGGACGCGACGTCGTGGACGGTATCGGGCGGGGACGCGGAAACAGCTCCGACACCGGCTCGCGCGGGGGCTTGAGCCTCGGCACCAAGTGACCCGCAGGAACCGAACGCGCCGGGCCCCTGGTCCGGCGTCCTGTCGAGAGCCGACCCGGACACGACGCTGCGGCCACGGCCGTCGCCGGCGATGGATCGCAGCACCGGAAGGAACGGCGCCGAGATGTTGAGCCATGACGTCTTGGCCCGTGTCTCACGAAGGGCGGCTGCGTGGTTCCGGCATGGTGCACCGCTTGCGGGCTTGGCGATCTGTCTCTGCATCGCCGGTCAGTCCGGGCTGATCGCGTCGCTTGACCGCCGGCTGTCGGATGCCCGGTTTGGCGGGTTCGATCGACCGGCGACCGGCGAGATCGTGCTGGTCGACATCGATGCCGGAAGCTTGGCCGAGGTGGGTATCTGGCCTTGGCCACGCCACCTCTACGGCGATCTGATGCAGGCCGCGGCGCGAGCCGGGGCTGCGCGCATCGCCTTCGACGTCGACTTCTCCGCCGCATCGAGGCCCGACGAGGACGCCGCCTTCGCGCAGGCCCTGGCGACCTCGGGATTGGAAACGTTTCTGGCCGCGTTCGTCCAGACCGATCCGGCTTCGGGACGCACCCGCGCCTCGATGCCGATCGAGCCGCTGCTGTCGGCGGCCTGGCCCGTCTCGATCAACGTTCCCGTCGACGCGGACGGGCGCATCCGGCGCTTTCCTTGGTCGATGGACATCGGGGGCGAGACGGTCGGCTCCATGCCCGCGGTCCTTGCCGATCGCCAGGTGGATGGGGGCGAGTTCCTGATCGACCATGCGATCGAGGCCGCCTCGATCCCGCGCCTTTCGGTTGCCGATCTCCTTGGCGGGCGCCTGAAGGACGGATCGCTGGCGGGGAAGACGCTGATCGTGGGCGCCACCGCGATCGAACTCCACGATCTCTTCCCGGTTCCTCGCGCCGGCATCGTCTCGGGGTCGACCGTGATCGCCCTTGCGGCGGAAACGCTGTTGCAGGACCGGGCCCTGTCGCCCTGGACGCCTTCCGTTCCGCTTCTGGCGGTCTTGATGGGCTTCGGCGGCTGGCTTGTCGCGCGGGTTTCGCTTCGATCCCTCCTGATGGTTCTCCTGGGCGCGATGGTCGCGACCGAGGCCGTGGCGATCGGGTTCTACGTCGAGTTCGCCGTCGTGGCCCAGACCGCAGCGCTTCTTGGGACCTTCGCGGCGCTTGCGGTTTGGGGTCTCCTGCGGGAGTTCGACCTGCGCAAGATCCGGTTGTGGGCGGCCGGTATCGAGACGCGCAACACCGGCCGCCTGCTGGAGCGGGTCGTCGTCGACGGGTTCGATGCCGTCGTCATCGTGCAGGAGGGGGAGCGCATCGTCCGCTTCAACGAGGCGGCCCGCGTCCTGCTTGGTTGGCCCGAAACGACACAAACCGGCATGGCGGCCGATCTGCCGGATGCGGTCGGCTCGGCGCTACGGACCGCATCGCTCGAGGCGGACGAGACCGCGGAGCGCCCGATCGCCGAGCGCGGCATGACGCGCGTCCCGATCGACGGCACGTCGCGGATCGTCGAGTACGCGGTCGTTCCGTTCTGGATGGAGCGCTCGCACTGGCGTCGCGGCGACGCGACGCGAACGCGCTACGCCAGTATCACGCTGCGCGACGTCACGGATCGCGAGGAGGCGCAGGAGCGCCTGCGCCATGCGGCCCTGCACGACAGTCTCACCGATCTTCCCAACCGGCGCGCGCTGGATACCGAACTCGATCTCATGCTGGGCGGCGACGGACCCGTCACGCTGATGGCCTTCGATCTCGACCGGTTCAAGAGCGTGAACGACGCCCTCGGCCATGCCACGGGAGATGCCGTGTTGCGGGAGGCTGCCAGACGCGTTGGCGCAGTCCTGCCCGGCGATGCCCGCCTGTTCCGGCTCGGAGGAGACGAGTTCCTCGCGGTCCTGCGCACCGCGGATCCGGTAGCCGCACGCCTCGTCGCGGAACGGATCGTCGAGCGGATCGCCCAGCCCTTCGACGTGAACGGGCACCGCGTCGGGATCGGCATCTGTATCGGCCTTGCAGGGGCGGGCGATGCCCGCCGCGACGCATCCGTCCTGCGGCGGCAGGCCGACGTCGCCCTGTATCAGGCGAAGCGGACCGGGACCGGTTCGATCGTCTGGTACGATTCCGTCATGGACGGGACGCGCCTCCAGCGCCTGGCACTCGAACGGGACCTTGTCGAGGCGGTCGAGGCCGAGACCTTCGAACTCGTCTATCAACCGCAGGCGCGCCTGTCGGACGGCACCTGGACCGGAGCCGAGGCGCTTCTTCGCTGGCACCATCCCGAACGCGG
The DNA here is from genome assembly GCF_900104035.1 of Aureimonas jatrophae. Lineage (GTDB taxonomy): Bacteria > Pseudomonadota > Alphaproteobacteria > Rhizobiales > Rhizobiaceae > Aureimonas > Aureimonas jatrophae. The sequence continues at coordinate 40,363 of NZ_FNIT01000011.1, forward strand.
CTTCGTATCGCCGGCGGAGTTCATTCCCGTGGCCGAGGAGATGGGCGTGATCCACGAGCTGGGGGCGTGGGTCCTTCGAACCGCCTGCCGGGATGCGCAGGCCTGGCCGGCGAGCGCGAAGGTCGCCGTGAACGTGTCGCCGATCCAGCTCGTCGCCGGCGACCTCGTCGCAGCCGTTCGCGCGGCGCTCGAGGGCTCCGGCCTCGATCCGAGACGCCTGGAGCTCGAGATCACCGAGTCCGCCTTTGTCGGCGAGGACAAGCGGCTCGCCGGGACCTTCTCCGAACTCCTGGCGATGGGCGTGACCTTCGCGCTGGACGATTTCGGCACGGGCTACTCGTCGCTCGGCTACCTGCACCGGTTTCCCATCAGCAAGATCAAGATCGACCGGAGCTTCGTGGCCGATCTTCCGGGCAGCCGCCCTTCGGAGGCCGTCCTGCGGTCGGTTGTCGCGCTGGCCGACGGCCTGGGTCTCCGGGTGATCGCGGAAGGGGTGGAAACGCTGGCCCAGGCCGAATGGCTGCGCGACATGGGCTGCGAGGAGGTGCAGGGATACCTGTATTCACGGCCTCTCGACCGGTTGCGGGCTGTCCAAACGCTGTCGGCCGGATCCTTCGATCCGATCGGTTCGCGCAACGACGCGCATCGGCGCCGCGCCCACGGCTAGATCGCCGGCGTCTCGCTGGGGTGGCCGGCTGCGCGCGTCGCTTCGCCTTCGGGGACCGGAGATGCTAGGGAGCCGGACCCCCAGAACCGGAGACCGTCTCATGCGCCACGTCATCTTCGACACCGATCCCGGACAGGACGATGCCGTTGCGATCCTGACGGCTCTCGGCTCGCCCGGGGAGATCGAGGTGCTGGGCATCTCGGCGGTCGCCGGCAACGTGCCGCTCCACCATGCCGAGCGCAACGCCCGGCGCATCGCCGAGCTGGCCGGACGCGCGGACTTGCCCGTCTATGCCGGCGCCGACCGTCCCTTCACGCGTGGCCTCGTCACCGCCGAGCACGTCCATGGCTCGACCGGTCTGAACGGGCCGGACCTGCCCGAACCCACGATGCCGCTCCGCGAGGGCCATGCGGCCGACTTCATCATCGAGACCGTGCGCTCGCGGCCCGAGCGAAGCGTGACGATCGCCGCGCTCGGACCCCTCACCAACGTCGCGCTGGCCCTTCTGAAAGCCCCCGACATCGCCGGGCGGCTCGAGGGCATCGTGCTCATGGGCGGAGCCTATTTCGAGGTCGGCAACATCACGCCGGCCGCCGAGTTCAACATCTATGTCGATCCGGAAGCGGCTGCCGTCGTCTTTCGCTCGGGCGCGCCGATCACTGTCCTGCCGCTCGATGCAACGCACGGCATGCGCTCCACCGAGGCGCGCATCCAGGCCTTCGAGCGGATCGGCAACAGGACGGGCGCGGCGGTCGCGGCCATGCTGCGCTTCTCGGAAGTCTACGACCTCCAGAAATACGGCTGGGACGGCGCGCCGCTGCACGACCCCTGCGTCACCGCCTTCCTGCTCGAACCCACGATCTTCGAGGGGCGGGCGGCGAACTGCGAGATCGAGTGCGCGAGCGCGCTGACGCGCGGCATGACGGTCGTGGACTACTGGGGCGTGACGGACCGCGCGCACAACTGCTTCTTCGTGCGCTCGGGCGACAGCGACCGCTTCTACGCGCTTCTCGCCGAGCGCGTCGCGCGCCTGCCCTGAGCCGTCAGTAGTGCGGCGGCCGCGTCGCCTCGGGAGCGGGCGCGGCCGCCTCCTCGAGCGCCAGGAAGCGCTCGGCGAGCTGGCGCAGCGTCCGCTCGGTCCGGTCGAGCAACGCGCCCTGGCGTGCCAGCTCGCCCGACAGCTCCTCGATCGCGCGCTCCTGATGCGCTAGACGGATCTCCAGCTCCGTCACCCGGTCCTCGGCGCCGCTCATGCGAGGATGCCTTCCATCGCCCGGCGGGCCGGAGCGGGCAGGGGCGCGGGGCGGCGCGTCGTTCGGTCCACGTGGACATGAACGAAGATCCCCTCGGCCGCGGCCGCATCCTCGCCTTCCCGGAACAGGGCGATCCCGTAGCTCACGGAGGACGTGCCCAGCCGGTCGATGCGCAGGCCCACCTCGATCCGGTCGGGATAGCCGATCTCGGCATGGTAGCGGCAGCCGGTCTCGGCCACGAAGAACATCGAGCCGTTGTGATGGTCGGCCAGGCTCGCCCGGATCAGCCAGCTCGTCACCGCCGTGTCGAAGAACGAGTAGGTCGCCGCGTTGTTGAGGTGGCCGTACATGTCGTTGTCGGCCCAGCGCGTCGGCACGTCCACGAACGCGCGGTACTGGTGGCGCCGACCGGGCGCGGGGCGGGAGGTGTCGGACATGGGATCGGCTTTCCACGGGAGGACGATAAACCCTCCCATGAGCTGGCAGGCGCGTGCGATCAAGCCGTGGCCGGCGGCTCTGGCGCTTCCCCGCGCCGCCCGATAGTGTCGCGCGCCATGACGCCTGCCGACCCATCGCCCGTCCCGATAGCAGACGCCCGGCCGCTCGCGATCGAGCTCGTCGGCATCTCCAAGCGCTTCGGCGCCGTCCAGGCCAACCGCGACATTCGCCTGGCCGTCTCGCAGGGCACGATCCACGGGATCGTGGGCGAGAACGGGGCTGGCAAGTCGACGCTGATGTCGATCCTCTACGGCTTCTATCAGGCCGACGAGGGCGAGATCCGCATCGCGAACAAGCCCGTGCGCATCGCCGACTCGAATGCCGCGATCGGCCTGGGCATCGGCATGGTCCACCAGCACTTCATGCTGGTGCCGAACTTCACCGTGCTCGAGAACGTCATGCTGGGCGCCGAAGGGGCGAGCCTCCTCGGCTCCGGTATCCGCCGCGCGCGCGCGGAGCTGAAGCGCCTCGCCGACGAGCACGGCCTTGCCATCGATCCCGATGCCGTGGTGGAGGACCTCCCGGTCGGCCTCCAGCAGCGGGTCGAGATCCTGAAGGCGCTGTATCGCGGTGCGCGGATCCTGATCCTCGACGAGCCGACGGGTGTCCTCACCCCGGCCGAGGCGGACCAGCTTTTCGCGGTCCTGCGCCAGCTGCGCGCCGAGGGCGTGACGGTGATCCTGATCACCCACAAGCTGCGCGAGATCCTGAGCGTCACCGACAACGTCTCGGTGATGCGGCGCGGCGAGATCGTGGCGACGCGCCCGACCGCGGGAACCAGCGCCGCCGAGCTCGCCGAGCTGATGGTGGGGCGTCGCGTCCTCCTGCGCGTCGAGAAGGGCGCGGGCGCGCCCGGCGCACCGCTTCTCTCGGTGCGGGACCTCACGGTGCGCGACGAGCGCGGCGTCGCCATGGTGGATGGCGTGTCCTTCGACGTGCGGGCCGGTGAGATCGTCGGCATCGCCGGGGTCGCGGGCAACGGGCAGTCGGAACTCCTGGAAGCGCTGTCGGGCCTCAGGCCCATCGAGCGCGGCGAGGTTTGGCTGCGCGGCGAGGCGCTGGGCGCGGGCGGCGCCGCCTATCCCGACCCTGCCGTCTTGCGCGATCTCGGCCTCGCCCACGTGCCGGAGGACCGGCACCATGTCGGCCTCGTCCTGCCCTTCACCGAGGCCGAGAACGCGGTTCTCGGCTACCACCGCGATCCGCGCTTCCAGCGTGGTCCCTTCCTCGACCGGGGCGCGATCCGGCAGGAGGCGCAGGCCAAGATCACGGCCTATGATATCCGCCCGCCGTCCGCCGACCTCAAGACCGCGAACTTCTCGGGCGGAAACCAGCAAAAGATCGTGCTCGCGCGCGAGATGGAGCGCGATCCGGCCGTGCTCCTGATCGGCCAGCCGACCCGCGGCGTCGACGTCGGGGCGATCGAGTTCATCCACCGGCGCATCGTGGAGATGCGCGACAGCGGCAAGGCGATCCTCCTCGTCTCGGTAGAGCTCGACGAGATCCGCTCGCTCGCCGACCGCATCCTCGTGATGTTCGCGGGCCGGGTCGTGGGCGAGCGCGGCGCCGAGGCGGGCGAGGGCGAACTCGGCCTCCTGATGGCGGGCGAGACGGGGCGGGAAGCCGCCGAATGAGGGACGCGCGCGTCTCGCTCGTGACGCTCGGCGTCGCCGACCTCGACCGCTCCAGCCGCTTCTACGAGGCGCTCAGCTGGCGTCGAACCGAGGCGGGCAACGCGAGCGTCGTCTTCCTGCAGGGCGAGGGGACCGTCCTGTCGCTCTTCGGCCTGGACGATCTGGCCGGTGATGCAGGGCTCGAGGCCGCGCCGCTTCCCGACTTTCGCGGCCTGTCGCTCGCCCTGAACCTGGCGACCCGAGCCGATGTCGACCGCGTCTTCGCCGCCGCGCTGCGGGCGGGCGCCCGTTCCGTGAAGCCGCCGCAGACGGTCGTCTGGGGCGGCACTTCCGGCTATTTCGCCGATCCCGACGGACACCTGTGGGAACTCGCCCACAACCCCTTCTTCCCGCTCGACGAGCGCGGCCACATCGACCTCACGGAGCTTGGCGCATGAGCCGACCCTATGCCAAGCTGCCCGGCTGGATCGACCACGGGGTGATCCCGCTGGTCAACGTCGTGGTGGCCTTTCTCGTGGCGGGGCTGGTCGTGCTCCTCGTCGGCGAGAGCCCCGTGGAGGCGGCCCGCCTCATGCTGCGGGGCGCTTTCGGCTACGGCGAAGGCTTCGGCTTCACGCTCTACTACGCCACGAACTTCCTGTTCACGGGGCTCGCCGTCGCGGTCGCCTTCCACGGCGGGCTGTTCAACATCGGCGGCGAGGGACAGGCCTATGTCGGGGGCCTGGGTGCGGCGCTGGTCGGACTGACGCTCGGCGCCGTCCTGCCCTGGTACCTCAACCTACCGCTCGCCGTTATCGCCTCCGCCGCCTTCGGCGCGGCCTGGGCCTTCCTGCCCGGCCTCCTCCAGGCCAAGCGCGACTCGCACATCGTCATCACCACGATCATGTTCAACTTCATCGCCTCGGCGCTGATGGTGTACCTGCTCGTCAACGTCCTGCGTCCGGTCGGCTCCATGCAGCCCGAGACCGTGGCCTTTGCGGAAGGGGGCCGCCTGCCGCGCCTCGACGCCGTCTTCTCGGCCCTCGGGATGGATCTGGGCGGCGCGCCGCTCAACGTCTCCTTCTTCGTGGCGCTTGCGGCGGCCTTCGGTGTCTGGGTCCTGATCTGGCGCACGCGCCTCGGCTACGAGATCCGCACGCTCGGCCATTCGCCGCGCGCGGCGCGCTACGCCGGCATGAGCCCGTCGCGGCTCATCGTCACGATCATGCTGATCTCGGGCGGGCTCGCCGGCATGATGGCGCTGAACTCGGTGATGGGCGACCAGTACCGCCTGCAGCTGAACTTTCCCGCCGGTGCCGGCTTCGTCGGCATCGCGGTGGCGCTGATGGGGCGCGGCCATCCCGCCGGCATCCTGCCGGCCGCCCTTCTGTTCGGCGTCCTCTACCAGGGCGGGGCGGAGCTCGCCTTCGACATGCCCGCGATCTCGCGCGACATGATCGTGATCATCCAGGGGCTCGTGATCCTGTTCGCGGGCGCGCTCGAGAACATGCTGCGGCCCGGCATCGGCGCCGCCTTCCAGTTCGTGCGGCTGCGCCCCGCCCAAGGGGTGGTCGAGACGGGGGAGGCACGTTGATGGACTGGCTCGCGGTTCTCAACCTCGTCGATTCGACGCTGCGCCTGTCGGCCCCGCTCGTCTTCGCGGCGCTCGCCGGCCTCTACTCCGAGCGCTCCGGCGTCTTCGACATCGGGCTGGAGGGCAAGATGCTGGCCTCGGCCTTCACGGCCGCCGCGGTCGCGGCCGTCTCGGGCTCGGCCACGCTCGCCCTTCTCGCCGGCATCGGCGTCGCGGTGGTGTTCTCGCTCATCCACGGCCTGGCCTCGATCACCTATCGCGGCAACCAGATCGTGTCGGGCGTGGCGCTGAACTTCGTGGCCTCTGGCCTCACCATCATCCTCGGCGCCGCGTGGTTCGGCTTGGGCGGCGGCACGCCGAACCTTCCGGCCGAGGCGCGCTTCCTGCCGATCGACCTGCCGGGCGCGGAGGCGGCACGCGCGATCCCCGTTCTCGGGCCGATCTACGCGGAAGTCGTGTCGGGGCAGAACCTCCTTCTTTATCTGGCCGTTCTCGCCGTGCCGCTGACCTGGTGGGTGCTCTACCGCACGCGCTTCGGGCTGCGGCTGCGGGCGGTCGGCGAGAACCCGGGCGCGGTGGACACGGCCGGCATCTCCGTCACCTGGCTGCGCTACCGCGCGGTGATCATCTGCGGCGTCCTGACGGGTCTGGCCGGCGCCTATCTCTCGATCGCCCAGTCCGCCGCCTTCTCGCGCGAGATGACGGCGGGGCGCGGCTACATCGCGCTGGCGGCGCTGATCTTCGCCAACTGGAAGCCGGTGCCGGTTCTTTTCGCCTGCCTGCTCTTCGGCTTCCTAGATGCGCTTTCGATTCGCCTCCAGACCACGGCGCTGCCGCTGGTCGGGCAGATCCCGCCCCAGTTCGTCCAGGCGCTGCCCTACATCCTGACCGTGATCCTCCTCGCCGGCTTCGTCGGCAAGGCCTCGCCGCCGCGCGCGGGCGGCGTCCCCTACGTGAAGGAGCGCTAGGCGTCCCATGTCCGACGATCTGTTCAGCAAGGCCCGCTCGGCCATGCGCAAGTGCCATGCGCCCTATTCGCGCTTTCCCGTGGGCGCGGCGCTGCGCACCGAGGACGGACGCATCTATGCCGGATGCAACGTCGAGGTCGTGAGCTTCCCGGAGGGCTGGTGCGCCGAGACCACGGCCATCGCCCACATGGTGATGGACGGCGGCGGCGTGATCGCCGAGATCGCCGTGGTCGCCGAGAAGCTGCGCGCCTGCTCGCCCTGCGGCGGCTGCCGCCAGCGCATCGCCGAGTTCGCGCGGCCCGACACGCGCGTCTTCCTGTGCGACGCCGCGGAGGGCGTCGTCGAGACGGTGCTGATGGAGGACCTTCTTCCCAAGGCCTTCCCGACGGAGGCGGTGCGTTGAGCGAGGTGCTGCACGCCAAGCTCGAAGGACGCCGCCCGCGCATCGCCCTCGTGCTCGGCTCCGGCCTCGGTGCGCTTGCGCAGGAGCTGACCGAGGCCGTGCGCATCCCCTATGGCGACGTGCCCGGCTTTCCGCGCTCGGCCGTCAGCGGCCATGGCGGCGAGATCGTCGCCGGCCGGCTGAACGGCGCGGAGGTGCTCGTGCTGTCGGGCCGCGTCCACTACTACGAGCGAGGCGATGCGGCCGCCATGCGGCCGGCGTTGGAGATCTTGCAGGCGGTCGGGGTCGACACGCTTCTTCTCACCAACGCCGCCGGCTCGGTGAACCCGGCGATCGAGCCGGGCGAGGTCATGCTGATCGAGGATCACATCGCCTTTTCCGGCATGAACCCGCTGATCGGCGAGCAGAGCGACCGGCGCTTCGTCGGCATGACGCAGGCCTACGACCGGACGCTGCACGAGCAGCTGGCCAAGAGCGCCGAGACGATCGGCGTTCCCATCCAGTCCGGGGTCTACATGTGGTTCTCCGGCCCCTCGTTCGAGACGCCCGCTGAGATCCGCATGGCGCGGCGCCTCGGGGCCGACGCGGTCGGCATGTCCACCGTGCCGGAGGTCATCCTTGCCCGCTTCCTCGGAATGCGCGTGGCGGCCGCCTCCGTCATCACCAACTGGGGCGCCGGCATCACGGGCGCCGAGCTCAGCCACGCGGAGACCAAGGAGGTCGCTCCGCGCGGCGGCGCCAAGCTCGCGCGCATCCTCGCCCACGCGCTTCCCCTGATCCATTGAAAAGCCAGACCGCATGACCGACGCCGAGCTTGCCACGATCCTGATCCGCCGCCTCGACCTCACCAACCTCGACGACGGTTGCACCGCCGCCGACGTCGACGCGCTGATCGAACGGGCGGCGACGCCGGTCGCGGCCGTGGCCGCGATCTGCATCTGGCCGCGCTTCGTGGCGCAGGCCCGCGCGAGGCTGCCGGCGGACATGCGCCTGGCCTGCGTCGTGAACTTTCCAGACGGAGGCGAGGACGTTGCCGAGACGTGCCGCGAAACGCGGCAGGCCGTGGCGGACGGCGCCGACGAGATCGACCTCGTGGTCTCGTGGCGGCGCGCGGGCGACCGGCCGGACCTCATCCGCGACCAGGTGCGCGCCGTGAAGGAGGCCGCGGGCACGGCCCGCGTCAAGGCGATCCTCGAGACCGGCGACCTCGCCGATCCCGCGCTGGTCCGCGCGGGGGCCGAGGCGGCTCTCGACGGCGGCGCGGACGTCCTCAAGACCTCCACCGGCAAGACCGGAACGGGCGCGACGCCGGAGGCCGCGCGCATTCTCCTGGACGCCGTCGCCCGTCGCGGGGGCGCCGCCGGCTTCAAGGCATCGGGCGGGGTCAGGCGCTTCGAGGATGCCCGCAGCTACTATCGCCTCGCGGAAGAGATCCTGGGCGCGGGGCAGGCCACCGCCGAGCGCTTCCGCATCGGCGCCTCGGGCGTTCTCGCCGACCTCGTGGCGGTGGCCGGCGGCGAGCGGCGCGCGGACGCGGTCGCGGGCTACTGATGGCGCGCTTCCTGCCGCAGGAGGCGATCCGGCAAAAGCGCGACGGCGCGACCCTCGATGCGGCCGACATCCGCCGGCTCGTCGAGGGCGTGACGGGAGGCGAGGTCAGCGACGCGCAGATCGCGGCCTTCGCCATGGCGGTCTTCCTGCGCGGTATGACGCCGGGCGAGACGGTGGAGCTGACGCTCGCCATGCGCGACTCCGGCGACGCGCTGCGCTGGGACGACCTGCCGGGACCCACGTCCGACAAGCATTCCACCGGCGGGGTCGGCGACAACGTCTCGCTGATGCTGGCGCCGATCGCCGCCAGCTGCGGCCTCTTTGTGCCGATGATCTCCGGGCGCGGCCTCGGCCATACGGGCGGCACGCTCGACAAGCTCGAGGCGATCCCCGGCTACGACGTGCGGCCCGACGAGGCGACCTTCCGCCGCGCGGTGCGGGAAGCGGGCTGCGCCATCGTCGGCCAGACCGCGCGCCTCGCGCCCGCCGACGGCCGCCTCTACGCCGTGCGCGACGTGACGGCGACCGTGGAATCGGTGCCGCTCATCACGGCGTCCATCCTGTCCAAGAAGCTCGCCGCCGGGCTGCGGTCGCTGGTGCTCGACGTAAAGACGGGTTCGGGCGCCTTCATGAGCCGGCGCGAGGATGCCGAAACGCTGGCCCTCTCCCTGGTCGAGGTGGCGCGCGGGGCGGGCCTCGCGGCGTCCGCCCTCGTCACCGACATGGACCAGCCGCTGGCCTCGGCGGCCGGCAACGCGGTGGAGGTCGCGAACGCCGTCCGCTTCCTGACCGGCGAACGGCAGGACGCGCGGCTGCGCGAGGTGACGCTGGCGCTGTGCGGCGAGATGCTCGTTCTCGCCAAGCTCGCCGAGACGGCCGAGGCGGGCATCGCCGTCGCCGCGCGTGCGCTCGATGAGGGCCATGCCGCCGAGCGGTTCGGGCGCATGGTCGCGATGCTCGGGGGGCCTGCCGACTATCTCGAGCGCTTCGACCACCATCTGCCGGAGGCGCCCGTGCATCTGGCGGTCTCGGCCGGCGAGGCGGGCACGGTCCGGGCGGTCGATGCGCGGGCGCTCGGGCTCGCGGTCGTGCAGCTCGGCGGCGGCCGGACGCGGGCCGAGGATCCGGTGGACCCGGCGGTCGGGCTGACCGATCTCGCTGCGATCGGGCAGCGCGTGGAGCGCGGCGACGCCCTCGCCCTCGTCCACGCGCGCGACCGTGCCTCGGCCGAGGCGGCCGTGGCCGCGGTGCGGGCGGCCTACGATGTCGGCGAGGCGACGGCCGCGGGGCCTGCGGTCATCGGCCGGATCGGATGATGCGCGCAAAGACCGGAGTCTAGGGCTCCAGCGTCAGCCAGCCGTCCGCGACGCCGTAGCGCTTGAGGGACGTCAGGTAGCTCATGCCGAGCAGCACCGTGTCGCCGAGCGCGTCGCCCCGCAGCACCATCGCCTCCGCCGGGCGCGGCGGGAGGGTGCCGAGCGCGAGGCGGTCGATGCGCACGAGCGCGGCCGCCGTCTCGCCGTTCGCCGTACGCGCCCGGTAGCGGAACTCGGCGGGCGCCGGCGCCACACCGATCCGTCGCGCCGTCGCCTCGCTCATCGCGACATAGGTCGCGCCGGTGTCCACCAGCACCGCGAGGCGCCTGCCGTTCGCGGTCGCCTCGGACCGGAAGTGCCCGTCGGCGTCGGCCGCCAGGCGCAGGCCGCGCGCCGGCGCCGCGGTGGCGACCGACGCCTCGACGAGGCGCGGGGCGGGGTCGATCGCCTCCGGCTGCGCAAGGCTCGCCTGGTAGCGCTCGAAGGCCGATGGGAAGGCCAGCGCCAGGACGGAGGCGCCCGTCGCCATGACGAGAAGGAGCTTGGACATGGACAGGGCCGCGCGCGAAGGGTCGAGCGACCAGCCTGCGCGCGTCATCCTTGCGGAAACGCTGACGGGCCGAGGGTACGGCTCGTCATGGTGAAGGATGCGTTGAGAGACGACCTTACTTCGTGCCGTACATGCGGTCGCCCGCATCGCCGAGGCCCGGCACGATGTAGCCCCGTTCGTTCAGCCGCGCGTCGATCGAGGCGGTGAAGATCGGGATGTCGGGATGGGCCGAGCGGAAGCGCTCAATGCCCTCAGGCGCCGCCAGAAGGCACAGGAAGCGGATGTTGCGCGCGCCCCGCTCCTTCAACTTGGTCATGGCGGCCGAGGCCGAGTTGGCGGTGGCCAGCATCGGGTCCACGACGATGATCAGGCGGTTCTCCAGATCTTCGGGGGCCTTGAAGTAGTATTCCACCGGCTGCAGGGTCTCGTGGTCGCGATAAAGGCCGATATGGGCGACGCGCGCGGCCGGCACGAGGTCGAGCATGCCCTCGAGCAGCCCGTTGCCGGCGCGCAGGATCGAGGCGAAGACGAGCTTCTTGCCCTCCAGGATCGGCGCGTCCATCTCCTCCATCGGCGTCTCGATGCGCATGGTGGTGAGGTCGAGCTCGCGCGTCACCTCGTAGCAGAGCAACGTCGAGATCTCGCGCAGCAGGCGGCGAAAGCTCGCCGTCGAGGTCTCCTTCTTCCGCATCAGGGTCAGCTTGTGCTGGACGAGCGGGTGATCGATGACGGTGACGCCGTCCATGACTGGGCCTCGCGAAAGGTGATCGGTTGCCGAAGGGGATTAGCGGGTCGCGGGCGGTGCGCCAAGCCGGAGCGCGGCGGTGACGAGCCTCTCCAGGAGCCTTTGCCGCGTCGCGGCGTCCACGAAGGCCGCCTCGATCGCCTGGCGCGTCAGCATCACGGGGTCGAGCCCTTGCGTCTCGGCGAAGCGGTACTCGGCGGCCAGGTCCGTGCCGAAGAAGGGCGGGTCGTCGGTCGAGACCGTAACGCGCACGCCCGCCTCGCTGAGCGCCCGCAGGGGATGGTCGTCGGATCCGAACACGCCGAGCGCGAGGTTGGAGCCGGGGCAGACCTCGAGCGTCACGCCCTCGCGCGTCAGGCGCTCCACGACGCGCCGGTCCTCGACGGCGCGCACGCCATGGCCGATGCGCGAGACGCCGAGCGCGTCCAGCGTCTCGGCGACCGCTCCGGCCCCCGCGAACTCGCCGGCATGAGCCGTCAGCCCGAGGCCGGCGTCGCGCGCGATCCGGAAGGCGGGCGCGAAGTCGGCGGGCCGCCCCGCGCGCTCGTCGCCCGCCAGTCCGAAGCCGGTGACGAGCGGCTCGGCGCAGGTCGCGGCAAGACGCGCCGCCGCCTCGACCGACGCCACGCCGAAGTGCCGGACGCCCACCACGACGAGGCGTGCCACGATCACGTGCGCGCGCTCGGCCTCCTGCGCGCCGGCCGCCACGGCCCGGATGTAGGCGAGCGGGTCGAGACCGCTCGAGCGCGCGTGGTCGGGCGAGACCGTGAGCTCGGCATAGATCGCGCCCTGCCGCGCGATCGAGGCGAGATAGCCCGCGGCCAGAGCCCGGTAGTCGTCGGGCGTGCGCAGGAGCGTGGCGATCCGGTCGTAGCTCTGGAGAAAGCTCGTGAAGTCCCGCCAGCGGTAGCGCTCGCCCGCGATCGCATCCTCGACGGACACGCCCTCGCGCGCGGCCAGCATGCGTGCCATCGCGACCGGCATCGCGCCCTCGATGTGGCAGTGGAGTTCGGCGAGCGGCGCGCTCACAGGACGCTGCGCCCGTGCCGGCCCGGCGGGAGGCCGAGATGGGCCGCGATCGACTCGCCGATATCGGCGAACGTGTCCATCGGGGGGAGGGGCCCCGGCGCCAGGCCTGGCCCGCAGAAGAGCACGGGAACGGCCTCGCGCGTGTGGTCGGTGCCCTCCCAGGTCGGGTCGCAGCCGTGGTCGGCGGTGAGGCACAGCAGATCGCCCGGGCGCAGCGCCGCTGTGAGCTCTGGCACGCGCGCGTCGAAGCGCTCGATCTCCGCGGCATAGCCCGCCGTGTCCCGCCGGTGCCCGTGCACCATGTCGAAGTCGACGCAGTTGGCAAAGACGAGGTCACCGTCCCGCGCCTCGCGCAGCGCCGCCAGCGCGGCGTCGATCACCGCCCCGTTGTCGGCGGCCTTGAGGACGCGCGTCACGCCCTGCCCCGCGAAGATGTCGGACACCTTGCCGACGGCATGGACCGCTCCGCCGGCGGCCGACACGCGGTCGAGCAGCGTCGGTTCGGGCGGCGGCACGGCGAAGTCGCGCCGGTTCGCGGTGCGCCGGAAGTTGTCCGCGCTCGTGCCGGTGAACGGGCGGGCGATGACGCGGCCGATGCGCAAGGGGTCAACGAGGCGGCGTGCAATCCGGCAGAGCTCGAGAAGGCGCTCGAGGCCGAAGCTCTCCTCGTGGGCGGCGATCTGGAGGACGCTGTCGGCCGAGGTGTAGAGGATGGGCCGGCCGGTCGCCACGCTCTCCTCGCCCAGCTCCGCGATGATCTCGGTGCCGGACGCGTGGCGCTCGCCCAAAACGCCCGGAAGACGCGCCTCCGCCACCAGTTGCGCGACGAGGTCCGGCGGAAAGCAGGGTACCTGCCTCGGAAAGTAGCCCCACTCGAAGGGCACCGGCACGCCCGCGATCTCCCAATGTCCGGACGGCGTGTCCTTGCCGCGCGAGCGCTCCGTGGCGCGGCCGAAGCGCCCGCCGGTCGCCTCGCCGCGCGCCCGGCCTGCGGCGTGGAAGAGGCCGAGGCGGGCGAGGTGTGGGGCGAGAAGGGGGCCTGAGCGCAAGCCTGCGCGGTCGGCCCGGCCTGCGGCGGCCGCCGCCTCGATATGGCCGAGCGTGTCGGCGCCCTCGTCGCCGTAGCTCGCCGCATCCGGCGCTCCGCCGATGCCGAGCGAGTCGAGGACGATCAGAACGGCGCGCGGCATACGGGCTCCAGGACGGCGGCGGGACCCGATCATGCCATGTCGGATGCGCGCGGGTAAACGCAGCTCCGGAGGACGTTTACGGGGTGGTGCCTGCGCTGGCGCCCACCATGCCCTCGCGAGCGGTGAACTGCCCGATGGCGCTGGTCAGGCTCGTCTGCGTGTCGCCGATCGTGGCGCGCGGCTCGCACTGCGGCGCACAGGCATAGGTCGTTCGCGCGGCCTGGCGGTAGATCCGCAGCGTTCCCGCCTCGGTGGAACCCACGGTGACCTGATCGTCCAGGATCACGGCGCCGTCGGTTCCCAACACCACCACGTTGGTGGTCCCGTAGGAGCGCCCCGTGAGTACGAGCGTCTGGGCGTCGTGCACCGCGACGTCGGCGATCGCGGGGTTGCCGATCACGACGGTCTCGGCCGGCCGCGCGATCTTGAGGATCCGGGCCTGGTCGATCGCGACGCGCAGATCCGGCTCGTCCGCCTGGGCGACCCCCATCGGCAGGGCGAGAAGAACGGCGAGGATGGGGAGGGCTGCACGCATGCGCTTCGCGGGTCCTCGTCAGGATCAGGGTCGGGTCTTAATCCTTAAAGCCGGATGCCTAATGGCCGGTTACTGGAATGGATTCCGAACTGATTCAGCATTCCAGCAAGATCGAACCATTCAGCGGATGTTAACCCTGCCCATTAAGCGCGTTGCAACGGCGGTTCGCTAGGTTGAACCCATCCGAGGCATCGGAACGATGTTCGGGAAAGGCTTCACCAAACTTTAGGTCATCCAGGAAGGACGTCCGATGTTCCAGCTCATCAATCGCTTCAAGAAGAATTCCAAGGGCGCGACCGCCATTGAGTACGGCCTGATCGCCGCGCTGATCGGCACCGCGATCATCGGCGCCGTCACGATCGTCGGCTCGAACCTCAGCACGACGTTCGGCGATATCGGCACGGCTGTCGAGACCAAGAAGTAATCAGGTCCCGGTCTGTCTCAATATAGCTGAGGAGATCCACGCGATGCTGATGGCTCTCCTTGCCTTTCCCGCCGCGATGATCGTCGCGGCGGGAACCGATCTCTGGCGCATGACGATCCCCAACACGCTGGTGATCGTCCTCGCGCTCGCCTTCTTTCCCTATGCGCTCGGCCTCGGCCTGCCGCTTCCCGCGATCGGCCTGCATCTGGCTGCCGGGTTTGCGTTTCTTATTCTCGGCATCCTCTTCTTCGCCCTGAACTGGATGGGCGGAGGCGATGCCAAGCTGATCGCGGCCGCCGCCTTGTGGCTCGGGCCCGGCCCCGAACTCCTGCGCTACCTTCTCCTCGCTTCCGTGCTTGGCGGCGTCCTGACGCTCGCGCTGCTCCTGTCGCGCCGCCTCGTCGCACCCGCGACCGGTCACAGCTCGATCGACCGCCTGCTGGATCCCGCCAACGGCGCGCCCTACGGCGTCGCGCTCGGGATCGCCGGGCTTCTCGTGACGCCCTCGCTGCCGGGGGCCGCGATGCTGTTCGCCGGCCTCGGCCTGGGATGGTGAACGCATCCTTTGCGGGTTTCGCGCTTCGTTAACCATGTGGTGAGACTTCCCCTGTCATAAACCGTCCTGGGCTCCGTGGGGGAGCCGTGCGTGTCGGGGGATGACATGAGCGTGGTCCGCGTGGCGATCTTCGGTGTCGCCGCCGTTGCAGCAGTCGGGGCGGGCCTTGTCGCCCTCAAGCTCTCGGCCCGGACCGAAGAGCCGGTGATCATCAATGCCCAGCCGGTGGAGCCGCCCATCAAGCTGGTGGACGTGCTGGTCGCCTCCCGCGACATCCCGATGGGCGGGCGTGTCGACGACGCGCTCGACTGGATGAAGTGGCCCGAAGACGGCGTCTCCGCCACGCTCCTGCGCCGCGACAGGCGCCCGGACGCCCTCGCCGAGCTGAAGGGCTCCATCGCCCGGCAAAGCTTCTTTTCCGGCGAGCCGATCCGAGAGGCCAAGCTGATCAAGAGCGATCGCGGCTTCCTGTCGGCCATCCTGCCCGAGGGCAAGCGCGCCATCGCGGTCTCGATCTCCACCGAGACGGCCGCCGGCGGCTTCATCCTGCCCAACGACCATGTCGACGTGATCATGACGCGCTCGCGCGAGGCGACGCCGTCCCAGCCGGCCGGCATCGATACCGAGACCGTGCTCAAGAACCTGCGTGTCCTCGCGATCGACCAGAACGTCGAGGAGAAGGACGGCGAGCGCGTGGTGGTCGGCTCCACCGCGACGCTGGAGGTCGACCCCAAGCAGGCCGAGGCGCTGACCGCCGCCGCCCGCATGACCGACCGCCTGATCCTGTCGCTGCGATCGCTGTCGGACTCGGTCCCCGGTTCGCCCGGCTATGCGGCCTTCCTTCTGGAACAGGCCAAGAACCCCGAGGCGACCCGTATCCGCCTCGTGCGCTACGGCAAGACCTCCGACGTCACGACCGGGAACTGACCATGGCCGCGTCCCTCCGCAAGCCGCAATCGCTCGCCCTGCGCGCCGGTCTCTCGGCCCTGGTGCTCGCCCCGACCCTCGCGCCGCTGCCGGTCCGGGCCGAAACCGCGATCGTGTCGGTCAACCGCGTCAACCAGTCGATCGCGCTCGGACTCAACAAGTCCAAGGTCATCGACCTGCCGCGCGACGCGCACGACATCATCGTGGCCAATCCCGGCGTCGCCGACGCGGTGACGCGAACCGCGCGCCGCATCTACATCTTTGGCAAGCAGATCGGCCAGACCAACGTCTTCGTGTTCGATCAGGCGGGCCGCGAGATCGCGGTTCTCGACCTGCGTGTCGAACGCGACATCTCCGGCCTCGAATCGACGCTGCGCAAGTATCTCCCGACGAGCGAGATCCGCGCCGAGATGCTGAACGACAACGTCGTCCTGACCGGCACCGTGGAGAACGCGCAGGACGCCACGCGCGCGGTGGATCTAGCCCGGATCTACGTGACGGGCGGCGAGGCGACCACGAACCAGTACACGCAGAGTTCGGCGGTCTCGGTGTCGGGCGGCGTCTCGATCGGCACCGACAACAACGAGCAGCGCCAGCGCAGCCAGATCGTCAACCTGCTGCAGATCCAGGGCGAGGATCAGGTCACGCTCAAGGTGACGGTGGCCGAGGTCCAGCGCTCGGTGGTCAAGCAACTCGGTCTCGACGGCGTGGTCAAGGGCTCGATCGACGGCATCGCGTTTGCGGCCGCCACCGACAACCCGTTCGGCCTCGGCAAGTCCATCGCGGAGGCGGGCGCCGACTTCACCAACCTGACGGGCAACGACGACCTCAACGGCGTTTCGGGACAGCTGCGCGCGCTGGAGCAGGCCGGCGTCATGCGCACGCTCGCCGAGCCGAGCCTCACCGCCATCTCGGGCGAGAGCGCGAGCTTCAAGGTCGGCGGCGAGTTCTCGGTCGCCAGCGGCAAGGACGAGACGGCCGAGAAGCGCACGCCCATCCTGAACGCGGCCGGGGGGGTGATCGGCTACGACGTCACGCCGGGCGGCGTCCAATACGAGCATCGCGAGATCGACTACGGCATCGGCCTCGACTTCACCCCGGTGGTGCTGTCGCCCGGCCGCATCTCCTTGAAGATCCGCACCTCGGTCTCGGAGCCGACCTTCGAGTCGCCGTTCAACGTGCCCAAGGGCATCTCGGCCGGCCTCAACCTGATCGGCATTCGCAAGCGCCTCGCCGACACGACCGTGGAACTGCCGTCCGGCGGCAGCCTCGTGATCGCCGGCCTCGTGCGCGACGAGACGCGCCAGGTCATCTCCGGACTGCCGGGCCTCGCCAAGCTGCCGGTTCTCGGCACCCTGTTCCGCTCGCGCGACTTCCAGCGCTACGAGACCGAGCTCGTGGTGATCGTGACGCCTTATCTGGTGCGGCCCGTCGCCCGCCAGCAGCTCCAGCGTCCCGACGACAATCTCAGCTTCTCGGGCGACGGAGCCTCGAGCTTCCTCGGTCGCATCAACCGCGTCTACGGCACGGCCGTCGCCGCTCCTCCTCCCGGCCGCTACCACGGCAACGTCGGATACATCTACAAATGACGTCCCCGACCTTTTTCCGTCTCGTTCTTCTGGGCAGCGTCGTGACGCTCGGCGCCTGCGCCCGGCCCTCCGACCTCGTGACCGGCGCCATTCCCGACGATTACCGCTCGCGCCATCCGATCGTGGTGGCCGAGGATACGCGCGACCTGGAAATCCTGGTCGCCTCCTCGGACACCCGCCTGACCCTTCCCGACGAGAAGCGCCTCGCCGAGTTCGCCCGCCGCTTCCGCGCGGCGCGTGCGGCGGCGATGCGGGTCGAGGTGCCGGCCGGGGCACGCAACGCAAGGGCCGCCGACCTCGTCGCCCGCACCGCCGTCGCCGCGCTTCAGCGCAACGGCGTTCCACGCTCGCGCCTCGTGGTGACCCGCGTCGACGGCTCCGGGTCAGACGAGATCCTGCCGCTGCGCTTCAGCTTCAATGCCGTGACGGCCAGCGTCGAGGGTCCCTGCGGCCAGTGGCCCGAGGATCTCGGCAACACCTACGAGAACCGGAACTACCACAATTTCGGTTGCGCCAGCCAAGCCAACCTCGCGGCGCAGATCGCTGATCCGCGCGATCTTCTGGAGCCGCGCGGCCAGGAGGAGATCGACGCCGAGCGCCGGACCACGGTGATCGGCAAGTACCGCCAGGGCCAGCGGACCGGTGCGCAGGCGCCGGTCACCGAATCCGACTACAGCTGGTAGGAACGCCAAGGATGAGCGACGCTCCCGAGACACTCGACAGCGGATACCGGCCGAGCGACAGCGTCATGGCCGAACGCCTCGACATGCTGCGTCCCCTGCCGCGCATCTCCGTGCAGGCCTTCTGCGAGACCGAGGACGTGGCCCGCGCCATCGAGGCCGCGGGCGCCGACCGGCGCATGGCCAAGGCGCACCTGCGCGTCCAGACCGGCGGCATCCGCGCCGCCGCGGAGCACTATGCCGGTGCGCCGACGCCCAACCTTGTGATCCTCGAATCGTGCCTCGAGCCGGCCGAACTCCTGGTCGAGCTCGAGAGTCTTGCCGATGTCTGCGATCCCGGCTCCAAGGTCGTGGTGATCGGCCATGCCAACGACGTCTCGCTGTATCGCGAGCTGACGCGTCGCGGCATCTCCGAATACATCCTGGCGCCCGTGCATCTGGCCGACGTCATGGCCGTGATCTCGCATCTCTTCGTGGCGGAGGGCACCGCGCCGCTCGGGCGCGTCATCGCCTTCATGGGCGCGAAGGGCGGCGTCGGCTCGTCCACGATCGCCCACAACGTCGCCTGGGCGATCTCCAAGGAGTTCGCCAACGAGGTGGTGCTGGCCGACCTCGACCTGCCCTTCGGCACCGCCAACATCAACTTCGACAAGGACCCGCCTCAAGGCATCGCCGAGGCCGTGTTCTCGGCGGACCGGCTGGACGAGGTGTTTCTGGACCGGCTTCTGGCCCGCTGTGCCGACCGCCTATCGCTGCTGGCCGCTCCGTCCGCCCTCGACCGCACCTACGACTTCGGCGCGGACGCCTTCTCGGCGCTGATCGAGGCGGCCCAGCGCGGAACGCCGGTGGTCGTGCTCGACGTGCCGCATGGCTGGACCGACTGGACGCACTCGGTGCTGCGGCGGGCCGACGAGGTGGCCGTGGTGGCCTCGCCGGATCTGGCGAACCTGCGCAACGCCAAGAACCTCGTCGACACGCTGAAGCGCATGCGACCCAACGATCCGCCGCCCCGGCTCGTCCTCAACCAGGTCGGCATGCCCAAGCGGCCCGAGATCGCGGTGGCCGAGTTCGCCGAGCCCCTGGGCGTCGAGACGCTGGCCACGATCGGCTTCGATCCGCTCGCCTTCGGCAGCGCGGCCAATGCCGGCCGCATGCTCGCCGAAACCGACGCCAAGCATCCCGCCTCGGCCGCGTTCGGCGAGATGGCCTACGCCTTGACCGGCCGCAACCGCGTCAAGCGGCAGGCCAAACCCTCCCGCGTCGGCCTGCTCAACCGCATGCGGCGCCGCTGATCCGATCGCGGCCATCTCGGAAGGAAGCTGACCCATGTTCGGAAAGCGCGGAAGCGACACCCCCCGAGCCAGCGCGCCGCCGGCCGCCGTGGTCGCGGCCGCGATGCCCGAGCGTGCGCCCCCGCCGCCAACGGCCGTCCATACGCCGATCCCGCCCAACCAGCGGGTGGAAGCGCCCGCTCCCATGCGCGAGCGCGGCGAGAGCTACTATGCCACCAAGAGCAAGGTCTTCGCCGCGCTGATCGACACGATCGATCTGTCGCAGCTCGCCCGCCTCGAGACCGAGGCGGCGCGCGAGGAGATCCGCGACATCGTCAACGACATCATCGCGATCAAGAACTTCGCGATGACGATCGCCGAGCAGGAGGACCTGCTCTCCGACATCTGCAACGACGTGCTCGGCTACGGGCCGCTGGAGCCGCTCTTGGCGCGCGACGACATCGCCGACATCATGGTGAACGGCGCGCGCCAGACCTTCATCGAGGTCGCGGGCAAGGTGCAGGAGGCGGGTATCCGCTTCCGCGACAACCAGCAGCTCCTCAACATCTGCCAGCGCATCGTGAGCCAGGTCGGCCGGCGCGTCGACGAGACCTCGCCGATCTGCGACGCACGCTTGCCGGACGGCTCGCGCGTCAACGTGATCGCTCCCCCGCTCGCCATCGACGGCGCGGCGCTCACGATCCGAAAGTTCAAGAAGGACAAGCTCACCCTCGACCAGCTCACGAACTTCGGGGCCATCTCGCCCGAAGGGGCTGAGATCCTCCAGATCATCGGACGCGTGCGCTGCAACGTCGTGATCTCGGGCGGCACGGGCTCGGGCAAGACGACGCTTCTCAACTGCCTGACGCGCTACATCGACACCGACGAGCGCATCATCACCTGCGAGGACTCGGCCGAGCTCCAGCTCCAGCAGCCCCACGTCGTGCGCCTCGAGACGCGCCCGCCCAACATCGAGGGTGAGGGCGAGATCACCATGCGCGACCTCGTCAAGAACTGCCTGCGCATGCGACCCGAGCGCATCATCGTCGGCGAGGTGCGCGGACCCGAGGTCTTCGATCTTCTTCAGGCGATGAACACGGGCCACGACGGCTCGATGGGCACGATCCACGCCAATAGCCCACGCGAGTGCCTGAACCGCATGGAATCCATGATCGCCATGGGCGGCTTCACGCTGCCCTCGCGTACGGTCAAGGAGATCATCACGGGCTCGGTGGACGTGATCGTGCAGGCGGCGCGCCTGCGCGACGGCTCGCGCCGCATCACCCACATCACCGAGGTGATCGGCATGGAAGGCGACGTCATCACGACGCAGGACCTCTTCCTCTACGACATCCTCGGCGAGGACTCGCGCGGCCGCCTGATCGGACGCCACCGCTCCACCGGCATCGGCCGCCCGGCCTTCTGGGAGCGCGCCCGCTACTTCGGCGAGGAGCAGCGGCTCGCGCGCGCGCTCGACGCCGCCGATCCCGCTCGGGCGGCCGCGTCGTGATCGCGATCCTCTTCGTCGCCCTTGTCGCCTTGTCCTGCGGGGCGCTCGCCTTCGCGGTGCTGGAGCCGCGCCTTCAGGCCGAAAAGCACCAGCGCAACCGGTTCTCGCAGTTTGCGGTCACCGAAGGCGAGGCGGCCAACCGCCAGCTTGCGCGCGACCGCCTACAGGAGGTCGCCAAGCGGCGACGCACCATCCAGGCCTCGCTGGACGAGCTCGACGCCAAGAACCGCAAGCGCGACAAGCACGTGCGCAAGCTCTCGCTCGAGCGCCAGATCGCGCAGGCCGGCTTCCACTTCTCGGTGCGCAGCTTCTGGCTCGGCAGCGCGGGCCTCGGCGTCGTGGCGTTCCTGGTCGCTCTCGTGATGGGAGCAGGGCTTCTGATCGGCGCGGGCATCGCCCTGTCGGCGGCCTTCGGCCTGCCCCGCTGGATCCTGTCCATGCGCCGCAAGCGCCGCCAGGCCCGCTTCTCCGACGACTTCGCCAACGCGGTGGACGTGATCGTGCGCGGCATCCGCTCCGGCCTTCCGTTGACCGACACGCTGCGCATCGTCGCCAACGACACACCCGAGCCGGTTTCCACGGAGTTCCGCAACATCATCGAGGCCCAGCAGATGGGCCTGGGTATCGCGGAAGCGGTGGAGCGCCTCTACCAGAACATGCCGCTGCCCGAGACGAACTTCTTCGCGATCGTCATCACGATCCAGAGCCAGGCCGGCGGCAACCTCGCGGAAGCCCTGTCGAACCTGTCGCGCGTGCTGCGCGAGCGCAAGAAGATGAAGGCCAAGATCCAGGCCATGTCGATGGAGGCCAAGGCGTCCGGCGGCATCATCGGCGCCCTGCCGCCGATCGTGGGCATTCTGGTCTACCTGACGGCGCCCGAATACATCTCGGTGCTCTTCTCGACGACGCCCGGCAACTTCATCCTGGCAGGCTCCGCGCTGTGGATGAGCATGGGCGTCTTCGTGATGCGCCAGATGATCAACTTCGACTTCTGATCGGCACGAGAGGCCCTCATCATGGATGCCGTGCTCCGCTTTCTGGGCGTGTCCGGCGAGACGGCGCTCGGCCTTCTCGTGGCGGTGGCGGTCTTCGCCACGCTCGTGACCGTGGCCTTGCCGCTCCTCACGGGCCGCGAGCTCAAGACGCGTATGCGCGCCGTCGCCCTGGAGCGCGACCAGGTCCGGGCCCGCGAGCGGGCGCGCATGGCGAGCGAGCGCGACGGCAAGGGGCGCGGGCTGCGCCAGGAGTCCGCCCAGGGCTTCGCCGCAACCGTCGTCGAGAAGCTCGACCTTCGCAAGGCGCTGGCGGACGAGGCGACGCTCACCAAGCTGCGGGTCGCGGGCTTTCGCTCCCAGCGCGCCCTCACGCTCTTCCTGTTCTGCCGCGTGGCGCTGCCGCTGGTCTTCCTGCTTCTGGCCGTCTTCTACATCTTCGGCCTCGGCGTCCTCGCCTCGAAGCCCTTCTTCTTCCGGATGCTGGTCTGCGTGTTTGCGGCCTATGCCGGCTTCTACGCGCCGATCATCTATGTGCGGAACGTGGCGGCCAAGCGCGCGCAGTCGATCGGCCGCGCCTGGCCGGACGCGCTGGACCTGCTCCTGATCTGCGTGGAGTCGGGCAATTCGATCGAGGCCGCCTTTCGGCGCGTCGCCGACGAGATCGGCATCCAGTCTGTGCCGCTCGCCGAGGAGCTGGTGCTGGTCTGCGCCGAGCTTTCCTACCTGCCGGAGCGCCGGCAGGCCTACGAGAACCTGACGAGCCGTACCGGGCTGGAAAGCGTGCGCTCCGTTTGTACCGCGCTGATCCAGGCCGAGCGCTACGGCACGCCGCTCGGCGTCGCCCTGCGCACCATGAGCCAGGAAAGCCGCGACACGCGCATGAATCTCGCCGAGAAGAAGGCCGCCGCCCTGCCGCCCAAGCTCACGGTCCCGATGATCGTGTTCTTTCTGCCGGTCCTGTTCGCGGTGATCATCGGCCCGGCGATCATTCAGATCATGGCGCTGCCCTGAAAACCGGGAGCGCCGGCCAACGTCAGCCGCGCTCGGCGCGCAGCTCGCTCCAAGTGTTCTTCTGGCCCAGCATCTGACGCAGATACGCGACGTTGCCCTTGGCTTCCTCGGGCGACAGCACCGCCGAGGCGATGCGCTCGGCCTCCTCGAAGCGGCCCTGCAGCCCGACCACCAGCGCCAGGTTCTGGCGCACGCGCACGTCGGCGCCGGGCTGCTTCACGGCGCGCGACAGCGCGTCTTCGGCGGCCGGCAGCTCGTTCGACAGGAGGTAGCTCATGCCGAGGTTCGACAGGACCGAGGGTTCGTCCGGCTGGATCACCAGCGCCCGGCGGAACTGCGCGCGGGCGGCGTCCTTGCGTCCCAGCTGATCGAGAATCGCGCCTTCCGCCGACAGGAGCCGCCAGTCCGGCCGGTCCGGGGTCTGGGCGCGCCGCACCGTTTCCAACGCCTTGGGCAGGTCGCCCGCCGCCGCCAGCGCCTTGCCGTAGGCGGCCAGGACATCGCGGTCGGTCGGATGCTTGATCGCGACCTGCTGCATCACGGCGAGCGACTGCTCGTTGCGGCCCGCCGCCTGCAGCGCCGACGCGTAGGCTAGACCCGTGCCCCGGTCGTTCGGATTCTTCTCGTAGGCCGCGCCATAGACCTTCTCGGCCGCTTGCGGGTCGGTGGCGATCAGCGAGGCGGTTTCGGCGGAGGGCGGGCTGGCCGGCGCGGAGGCGGGCGTCACCGAGCCCGTGGTCATGCGCGAGGTCTGCGTGCAGCCCGTCAGGAGAACCGCGGCCAGAACCGCCAGCGCGCCCGCACCGCTTGCACGCACGGGGGAGCGGGGGTAGGCCAGACGACGTCGTCCGCTCGTCTCGGGCTGGGCGGGGACGGCCGTCACGCGGGTCTCGGGCAAGGTTCGCATCGCTCGTTCTTCTCTCGGCCGGTCCGTCAACGGGCGGCATCGGGGCGACCCTAGAAACCCAACCTTGACGCGCCCTTGATCCTCTGAAGGACAGACAACATGACGATTGCCGAGCGCCTGCTGTCCGACCCGTCCGACACGCGGCCCGTTTATCCGGTCTTCGAGGGCGGTCTGGAGGCGCTGCCGGAGAGCGCGCGGGTCTGGGCCGAGGCGAACGGCTTCAAGGCGAGCCCCGGCGCGCTTCTCGTCCTGCCGGGCGAGGACGGGCGTCCCGGCGGTGCGGTTCTGGGGCTCGGGCAGGGGTCTGCGGGCCCCGAAACGGCGATGCTGGCGGGCGCACTGGCCCAGCTGCCGGCCGGAGCCTGGCGCCTGGACACGGTGGGCCTCGACGCCGAGCTTGCGGCGCTCGCCTTTCTTCTCGGCGGCTACCGTTTCGAGCGCTACGTGAAGCCGGCCGATCCCGACCGGGCGCCGCGCCTCCACGTGACCGCGCTCGCCTCGCGCGAGGCCGTCCTGCAGGCCGCCGAGGCGATCGTCCGCGTGCGCGACCTCGTCAACACGCCCACCAACGACCTCGGACCGGACGGGATCGAGGCTGCCGCGCGCGACCTGGCCGAACGACACGGAGCAGGCATCGAGGTGACGGCGGGCGACGCGCTCCTGCCCGGCTTCCCGCTGATCCATGCCGTCGGGCGCGCGAGCGCGGTCGCGCCGCGCCTGATCGACATCCGTTGGGGTGAGCCGGGCGCGCCGCGCGTCACGCTGGTCGGCAAGGGTGTCGCCTTCGACACGGGCGGCCTCGACATCAAGCCGGCGTCCGGCATGCTTCTCATGAAGAAGGACATGGGAGGCGCCGCCAACGTCCTCGGCCTCGCCTCCATGGTGATGGCCGCCGGGCTGCCGGTGCGCCTGCGCGTGCTCGTGCCGGCGGTCGAGAACGCCATCTCGGCCAACAGCTTTCGTCCCGGCGACATCCTGCGCTCGCGCCAGGGCGATACGGTGGAGATCGGCAACACCGACGCCGAAGGCCGCCTGATCCTGGCCGACGCCCTCTCGCTGGCCGGCGAGGAGGAGCCCGAGATCCTCGTCGACATGGCGACGCTGACGGGGGCGGCGCGCGTGGCGCTCGGCCCCGAGCTTCCGCCCTTCTACACCGACGACGAGGCGCTGGCCGACGAGATCGCGGCCGCCAGTGCGGCTGTCCACGATCCGCTCTGGCGCCTGCCGCTCTGGCGTCCCTACGCCAAGGCGCTCGCCTCCAAGATCGCCGATACCAACAACGTGACGGCGGACGGCTTCGCGGGCTCGGTCACCGCCGCGCTGTTTCTCCAGCGCTTCGCGGGCGGGGCGAAGGCTTGGGTGCATTTCGACGTCTACGGCTGGCGGCCGCAGGCCGGGC
The DNA here is from genome assembly GCF_900104035.1 of Aureimonas jatrophae. Lineage (GTDB taxonomy): Bacteria > Pseudomonadota > Alphaproteobacteria > Rhizobiales > Rhizobiaceae > Aureimonas > Aureimonas jatrophae. The sequence continues at coordinate 65,544 of NZ_FNIT01000011.1, forward strand.
CGCTGGGGCCTGCCGGCGGCGAGGCGCAGGGCATCCGGGCGTTGTTCCGGGTGCTCGCCGCGCGCTATCCCGCGCCCCGAGGCTAGCGGGACGCCGTGGTCGAGATCCGGCCCGCCCAGGCGCTTCGGCTCCTTCATCGCACGGCGCTCGCGCAGTCGCACGAGGCCGGGCCGGATCTCACCTTGCGCCAGACCGCGATCCTCCTCACCATCTATCTCGAGCCCCCGCCCCACACGGTGCGCGGACTCGCCGAGCGGCTTGGCGTGCGCAAGCCCGTGATCACGCGGGCGCTCGACACGATGGGCCGGATGGACCTCTTGGAGCGCCGGCGCGACCCCGCCGATGCCCGCGTCGTGCTCGTTCGTCGAACCGTGAAGGGAAGCCTCTACGTGAGCCACATGGCCGATCGTCTCGTCGCGGAAGCGGGAGCCCTCAACCGATGACCGCGCTCGATCCCCGCCTCAACGCCATCCGGCCGGACCTCGCCGACGCGCGCCTGCGCGGGCAGATCGAGGCCCGGCATTTCGCGGACGGGCGCGTTGCCACGGTGCGCACGCCGTTCGCCGACCTACGCCGCCGCGCGGGCTCCGATCAGCCGCTGGAAACGCAGGCGCTCTTCGGCGAGGCCGTGCGCGTCTTCGAGGAGGATGAGGAGGGCTGGAGCTGGGTGCAGCTCGAGCGCGACCGCTATGTCGGCTGGATGCCGAGCGCCTCGCTCGTCGACGGCGCCTCGCCCGAGCCGACGCACCGCGTCCGCGTATCGCGCACGCTGGTCTTCCCGGGACCCGACATCAAGCAGCCGCCCATGCACGACCTGCCGCTGGGCGCCATGGTCCGCGTGAAGGGCGAAGCCGAGGACCGCAACGCGCGCTACGCCCTGATCGAGCCGTTCGGCGCGGTGGTGCTGCAGCATCTGGAGCCTGCGGATGCCGTCGCCCCGGACGTCGTGGCGGTGGGCGAGCTCTTCATGGGCGTGCCGTATCTTTGGGGCGGCAAGTCGGCGCTGGGTATCGACTGCTCCGGGCTCGTCCAGCTGGCGCTGGCGCAGGCCGGCATCGAGGCGCCGCGCGATACCGACCTTCAGTTCCGCGACCTGGGAACCGCGCTTCCCGAGGGAGCGCGCCTGCAACGCGGCGACCTCGCCTTCTGGCCGGGCCATGTCGGGATGATGCTGGACGGGGAACGCCTGCTCCACGCCAACGCCCATCACATGATGACGGCGGTCGAGCCACTTGCCGAGGCGATCTCGCGCACAGGTGCCAAAGGCACGGCGTTCCTCGGTCTTAAGCGTCTCTGAGGGCGCCGGACCTCAGTAGCCCGCGCGCCGGTCCACCACGTGCCGCAGCGGCTCGCCGCGGCGGTGGGCGGCGATCTGCTGGGTGATCAGGGGCGCGAGCGCCGCCGGGTCCGAGGAGGCGGCGGCATGCGGCGTCACGAAGACGCGCGGGTGGCGCCAGAGCGGGCTGTCCTGGGGGAGGGGCTCGCGCTCGAACACGTCGAGCGAGACCTCCATCAGACGGTTGTCGTTGAGCGCGCGCAGGATCGCCGAGTCGCGCTGCAGGGCGCCGCGACCCGCGTTGATGAGAATCGGCGTGCCGAGCGGCGTTTCGCGCTTGAGGCGCGACAGGAACTCGTCGTCGATCAGGCCGCGCGTCTCGGCCGTCAGGGGCAGGAGCACGACCAGGATATCGGAGCGCGTCAGAACCTCGGACAGGCCCTCCTCGCCGTGGAAGGTCTCGACGCCCTCCACCTCGCGCGGCCCCCGGCTCCAGCCGATCACGGGAAAGCCCATGAGGCGAAGCTTGGCGGCCGCGTCGCGGCCGAGCTCGCCAAGGCCGAGAACGCCCACCGTCACCTCGGCGGCGGCCGGCTGGCGCCGCTCGTTCCAGATGCGCGCGGCCTGCTGCGCGCGGTAGGTCGCGCCGCGCCGCAGGTGGTCGAGCACGCGCCACACGACGTACTCGCTCATGCGGTTGGTAAGGTCGGGGGCGACGATCCGCACCACCGGCACGGAGGGCGGGACGGTGCGGTCGGCTAGGATGTGGTCGACGCCCGCCCCAAGCGAGAAGATCGCCTCGAGGTTCGGCAGCTCCGACAGGACGCTCGGCGGCTGGCGCCACACCACGGCGTAGCGGATCGTCTCGTCGCGCGAGGACGAGGGCCTGAGGACGATGGTCTCGCTGGGTGCGGCGCGCAGCATGGCGTCGCGCCAGCGCGTCGGGTCGAAGCCGGTGACCGAAAGAAGGATGCTCATTCTGCGCCTTGCGTCGTCAGCGTGTCCTGGAGAAGCCGCGCGCGTTCGCGGCCGTGGCGCGCGAACCAGTGGGTCGCGCAGAGAAGAAAGCCGTTCTCGATCGCTCCGGCATCGGCCGCCTCGACCAACGCATCGACCGGCGCGAGAAGCGGCAGGATGTCCTCGTGCTCCGAGGCGAGGCCGGCCGAGCCGGCAAGGTTCGATGCGTCCACCAGCGCGAGAAAGAAGGTGATGCGCTCGTCGGTAAGGCCGGGCGAGGAGAGCATGGAAAACAGCTCCGAGACCGCCTGCGCCTCAAGCCCGGTCTCCTCGCGCAGCTCGCGCGCGGCGCTGTCCTGCGTCGCCTCGCCGTCGTCCACGAGCCCGGCCGGCAGCTCCAGGGGGGCCGCGTGGGGGGTGGCCAGCGCGGCGCCGATGCGGAACTGGCGGATCAGGACGAGCGCGTCGAGCGCGGGGTCGTAGGGCAGGATCACCGCCGCGCGACCGCCCCGCATCACCTCGCGCCGCACCTCGAGCGGCTCGCCCTCGGCCAGACGCTCGTGCCGGATCTCGATCCCGTCCACCGGCCGGAAGCCGTCGAAGACGCGCGGTTCGTTCGTGATCGTGAAGTCGAGCGGCTGATCCTCCAGCCGGCGCCGGTAGAGGCTCACGAGCCGATCCCTTCCGCGGAGGCCGCCTCGATGCGGAAGGCCGCCGCCATCAGGGCACGCGTGTAGTCGCTTTGCGGCCGCTCGAAGATCGCCTCGGCGGAGCCACGCTCCACCACCTCGCCGCCGCGCATGACGATCACCTCGTTGGCCAAAGCCCGGACCACCTTGAGGTCGTGGCTGATGAAGAGATAGGCGAGCTGGTGCTTCTGCTGCAGCTCGCGCAGGAGATCGACCACCTGCGCCTGCACGCTCATGTCGAGCGCCGAGGTCGGCTCGTCCAGCATCACGAAGCGCGGGTTCAGCACCATGGCGCGGGCGATCGCCACCCGCTGGCGCTGGCCGCCGGAGAACTCGTGCGGGTAGCGGAAGCGCGTGGCGGGATCGAGCCCGACCTCCTCCAGCGCCGCGACGACGCGCCGGTCGCGATCCGCCGCCGACAGCGAGCGGTGGTGGACGCGCAGCCCTTCCGCGATGATCTCGCCCACCGGCATGCGCGGCGAGAGCGAGCCGAACGGGTCCTGGAAGACGATCTGCATGCGTTCGCGCAGCGCGCGCAGATCGCCCGAGCGCTTGTCGTCGATCCGCTCGCCCTCGAACAGGATCTCGCCCTCGCTCGCGATCATGCGGGTGAGAGCGAGGCCGAGCGTCGTCTTGCCGGAGCCGGACTCGCCGACCACGCCCACGGTCTGGCCGGCGCGCACCTGGATGTCGATGCCGTTCACCGCGCGCACGTGGTCGGTGACGCGGCGAAGCAGCCCCGTGCGCACCGGAAACCAGACCTTCACGCCGCGCCCTTCCATGACGACCGGCGCGTTCGCGTTGGCGGCGGGCGGGCGGCCCTTGGGCTCGGCCGCGAGAAGGTGCCGCGTGTAGGGATGCTGCGGGTTGGCGAAGATCTCGGCGGTCGGGCCGGTCTCGACGATCTCGCCTTTCGTCATCACGCAGACCCGGTCGGCAATGCGCCGGACGATGCCGAGGTCGTGGGTGATGAACAGGAGACCCATGCGGCGCTCGCGCTGAAGCTTTTTCAGGAGCTCCAGGATCTGGGCCTGGACCGTCACGTCGAGCGCGGTGGTCGGCTCGTCGGCGATCAGAAGGCGCGGCTCGTTGGCGAGCGCCATTGCGATCATGACGCGCTGGCGCTGGCCGCCCGACAGCTGGTGGGGATAGGCGCCGAGCCGCTTCTCCGGGTCACGGATGCCGACCTGGTGAAGAAGCTCCAGCGTGCGGGCGCGCGCGGCCGAACCCGACAGGCCGCGATGGACGCTCATCACCTCGCCGATCTGCCGCTCGATCGTGTGGAGCGGGTTGAGCGAACTCATCGGCTCCTGGAAGATCATCGAGATCTGGTTGCCGCGCACGCGCCGCAGCGCCGCCTCGTCGGCATGGAGAAGGTCGGTGCCCTCGAAGCGCACCGTCCCGCCCGGATGGCTCGCGGCGGGATAGGCGAGCAGCCGCAGGATCGAGAGCGCCGAGACCGACTTGCCGGAGCCCGACTCGCCGACCAGCGCCACGGTCTCGCCCTCGCGGATCGCGAAGGACACGCCCTTCACGGCCAGGCTCGTGCGCCCTTCCGCGCGGAAGGCGACCTGCAGGCCCTCGACGCTGAGGAGCGGCGGCGCGGCGGGGGAGGCGAGGGATGGGCTCAAGGGCGGCTCGACGTCTCAGGCGAAGCGGGGCGGGGCGGCGTGTGCATGGCCGTGCTCGTGGTCATGGTCGTGACGGCCGCCGGCGTGATGATGGTGATCGTGCCCGTCGTGGGCGCGGGTGGTGCCGCCGGCGCAGGCGTCGCTCCCCGCATCCGCACAGGCGCCGCGCTCGATCTCCACGGTCGCGTGGCCGATCGCGAAGCGCTCGCGAAGCTCGGTCTTGATGCGCACGACCGTATCCTCCGCGGCGCCGTCCGCGACGCAGGCATGAAGGGTCGCGGCCCGGCGCTGGGGCGTCAGCATCCAGACATGGACATGGTGGACGTCGGCGACGCCCGGAACGCTCGTCTCGAGATGCCGCGCCACGGCCGGGCCGTCGACGCCGGCCGGCGCGCCCTCGAGAAGGACGTGCGCGGACTGGCGCACGAGCCGCGCGGCATTGCCGAGGATCAGGAGGCAGACCAGCACCGAGAGGATCGGGTCGATCGGCGTCCAGCCGGTGGCGAAGATGACGATCGCAGCCAGGATCGCCGCGACCGAGCCGAGGAGGTCGCCGAGAACGTGGAGCAGCGCGCCACGCAGGTTGAGGTCCTCGGCGTCGCCCCCGTGCAGGGCGAAGAAGGCGCCGATGTTGACGAGGAGTCCGGCAATCGCGACCGCGAGCATGGGGCCGGCCAGGACCGGCGCGGGATCGGCGAGCCGCTCCCACGCCTCGTAGAGGATGAAGCCGGCGATCGCGAACAGGACGAGCCCGTTGGTGTAGGCGACGAGCACCGAGAAGCGGTCGTAGCCGAACGAGCGCCGCGCGTCGGCCGGCCGCCGGGCGAGGCGCGCGGCAAACAAGGCGAGCAGCAGCCCCGCGAAGTCGACCAGCATGTGGCCGGCGTCGGCCAGAAGCGCCAGCGAGCCCGACAGCCAGCCGCCCGCCGCCTCCACCACCATGAAGACGCCGGTGAGCCCCGCCGCGATCAGGAGCCGACGTTCGCTCGCGCCGTGGGCGTGATCGTGGTGATCGTGACCGTGGCCGGAATGATCGTGGGCGTGGTCGTGCTGGCTCATGGGGTCACCCGAAGCTCTTGCGGGGGTCGAAGGCGTCGCGCACCGCCTCGCCGACGAAGACGAGGAGCGACAGCATCAGGCTGAGCACCACGAAGCCGGAGATGCCGAGCCAGGGCGCCTGGAGGTTGTTGCGCCCCTGCGACAGGAGTTCGCCGAGCGAGGGCGAGCCCGGCGGCAGGCCGAAGCCGAGGAAGTCGAGCGAGGTCAGCGTCGAGATCGAGCCGTTCAGGATGAAGGGCAGGAAGGTCAGCGTCGCGACCATGGCGTTGGGCAGGAGGTGGCGGCCCATGATGGTCCAGTCGCCCACGCCCAGCGCGCGGGCCGCGTTGACGTACTCGAAGTTGCGCGCTCGCAGGAACTCGGCCCGCACCACACCCACGAACGCCACCCATGAGAAGAGCAGCATGATGCCGAGCAGGATCCAGAAGCCGGGCGGCAGGATCGCGGCGACGATCAGAAGGAGGTAGAGAACCGGGATCGAGCTCCAGATCTCGATGAAGCGCTGGAAGACCAGATCGACCCAGCCCCCGAAATAGCCCTGCACGGCGCCCGCGAAGACGCCGATCACGGCGCTCGCCGCAGTCAGGATCAGGCCGAACAGCACCGAGATGCGGAAGCCGTAGATCAGGCGCGAGAGCACGTCGCGCGCCTGATCGTCGGTGCCGAGCCAGTTGTAGTTGCCGAAGGTGCAGTTGGGATCGCCGACGCCCCCGGGATAGCGCGCGCAGAGCTCCTCCTTGGAGAAGGTCCAGGAGGGCGGCGAGGGGGCGGGCGAGGGGATCTCGTTGTTGACGCTGTTGTAGCTGTAACGGATCAACGGCCAGAGCGCCCAGCCGTTCGCGGCGATCTCGTTCTGGATGAAGGGATCGCGATAGTCGGTGACCGGCAGGAAGCCGCCGAACACCTCTTCCGGATAGTCGCGGAAGACCGGCGTATAGTACTCGCCCTTGTAGGACACGAGGATCGGCCGGTCGTTGGCGACGAACTCGGCGCCGAGCGTGACCACGAAGAGCGCGAGAAAGATCCAGAGCGACCACCAGCCGCGCCGGTGCGCCTTGAAGTTGCGCCAGCGCCGCTGGTTGAGCGGCGACAGGCGTGGCGGCCGCGTGACGAGGGCGGGCGGCGCCATCTGCGCAAGGCCGCCGCTATCGGCCTGCGCTTGCGCCTCCACGACGGTTTCGGGCGTCCGGTCGTGGTGCAGGCGATCCTCGCGCGGGCTGTCGGGGGTGCGGTCCGCCATGGTCAGGAACCCCGCCGCTCGAAGTCGATGCGCGGATCGATCCAGGTGTAGGTGAGGTCGGAGAGGAGCGTCGTCAGGAGCCCGATCAGCGAGAAGATGTAGAGGGTGGCGAAGACCACGGGATAGTCGCGCTTGTAGATGCTCTCGAACGAGAGAAGGCCCAGTCCGTCCAGCGAGAAGATGGTCTCGATCAAAAGCGAGCCAGCGAAGAAGGCCGAGATGAAGGCGCCGGGAAAGCCCGCCACGATGATCAGCATGGCGTTGCGGAAGACGTGGCCGTAGAGGACGCGCCGCTCGGTCAGGCCCTTGGCGCGGGCGGTGGTCACGTACTGCTTGCGGATCTCGTCGAGAAACGAGTTCTTGGTCAGCAGCGTCGTGGTGGCGAAGGCCGAGAGCGAGAGCGCGACGAGCGGCAGCGCGAGGTGCCAGAAGTAGTCGACGATGCGCTCGGGCCAGGAGAGCTGCGCCCAGTTGTCGGAGGTGAGGCCGCGAAGCGGGAACCAGTCGAGGAACGAGCCGCCCGCGAACAGGACGATCAGGAGCACCGCGAACAGGAAGCCGGGGATGGCGTAGGCGACGATGATGATGCCGCTCGTCCAGGTATCGAAGCGCGAGCCTTCCCGGAGCGCCTTTCGGATGCCGAGCGGAATCGAGATCGCGTAGGACAGGAGCGTGATCCAGAGGCCCAGCGAGATCGAGACCGGCAGCTTCTGCCAGATCAGGTCGACCACGGTCGCGTTCGAGAAGAAGCTCGTGCCGAAGTCGAAGCGCGCGTAATTCCAGATCATCTCGCCGAAGCGCTGCAGCGGCGGCTTGTCGAAGCCGAACTGCTGCTCGAGCCGCTTGATGAACTCGGGGTCGAGACCCTGCGCACCCCGGTAGCTGGAACTCTCGCCCGATGCCGCCACCGCGTCGCCGCCCCCGCCGCCCAAACGGTCGCCCGCGCCGCCCTGACCCTGAAGCGAGGCCACCACGCTTTCCACCGGTCCGCCGGGCGCGAATTGGATCACCAGGAACGACACCGCCATGATGCCGAACAGGGTCGGGATCATTAAAGCCAAGCGTCGAAGGATATAGGCGGCCATAGAGGGTTCCGTGTGGGGGCCGGAGCGAGCGAGGACCCGTCAGGCCCGGCCGATCGCCCGGGCCTTCGCCTCGTCGTACCACCAGAGCCGTTCCGCCGGAAACCCGTAATCGGGCTTGGTGGCCGGGCGGCCGAACATGTCCCACCAGGCCATGGCGTGCCCCTGCGCATGGATGTTCGGGATCCAGTCGAGCCGGGAGCGCAGGACGCGGTCGAGGCAGCGCATCGCCACGTCGAGCTCGGGCCTCGTCCTCGCCTCGCCAATTCTCGTCAGAAGCGCGTCGACAGCGGGATCGGCCATGCCGGGATAGTTGTAGGAGCCGTTCCGCTCGCGCGTGTCCGACCCGAAGAAGAGCGACAGGCTTTCGCGCGTCGGCGTGCCGTTCAGGGAGAAGCGCGCCAGCACCATGTCGAAGTCGAAGCGGTTCAGCCGGTCCTGGTACTGCGAGGCGTCCACCACGCGCATCGTGGCGTCGATGCCCAGAAGCCGCATCGTCTCTACCATCTTGCCGTAGACGCGGGCCTGCTCGGGGTCGTTCAGCATGTATTCCAGCGTGAAGCGCTCGCCGCTCGCATTGACGAGCGCGCCGCCCGAGCGCGTCCAGCCGGCCTCGGCAAGAAGCTTCGACGCCTCCTGCAGGAGCCGGCGGTCACGGCCCGACCCGTCCGACACGGGCTGGCGCCACACCTCGCCGAAGACCTCGGGCGGCAACTGCGTGCGCAACGGCTCCAGGATCGCGAGTTCCTCGGGCGAGGGGGTGCCGGCCGCCACGTAGGTCGAGAGCTGGAAGGGCGAGTCCGAGTGCTCGCGCAGGCCGAACAGGAGGTTGGCGTTGGTCCACTCGAAGTCGAAGCACAGGTTGATCGCGCGGCGCACGCGTGCGTCGGCAAAGCGCGCGCGGCGCTGGTTCAGTGCCCAGCACTGGAAGTTCGGCCACTTCTCCTCGGGCAGGATGTCCTTCACGACCCGCCCCTCGCGCACGGCCGGAAAGTCGTACTCGTTGGCCCAGGCGCGCGTGGTGAACTCCTCGCGCAGCGTCGTGTCGCCCTTCTTGAAGGCCTCCAGCGCGGTCTGCCGGTCGCGGAAGAACTCGACGCGGATCGTCCCGAAATGGTCGAGCCCGCGCTGGAACGGCATGTCGCGCGCCCAGTAGTCCTCGCGCCGCTCGTACTCGACGAAGCGTCCGGCAATGAAGGCGCCGATCCGGTAAGGGCCGGAGCCGGGGATCGGGTCGAAGCCGCCTTGGGTGAACGGGCGGTTCGCAAAGAAGCTCGCCGGCACCACGGGCAGGGACAGCGTGGCGAGCGCCGTCGGCAGGGTCTGCCGGCCGGAGAACCGAAGGACCACGGTCCGCTCGTCCTCGGCCGTCGCCTCCTCCAGCTCGGCCAGGGCGACCAGAAGGCTCGGATGCCCGTCCCGCTTCATGGATGTGTAGGAGAAGGCGACGTCGGCCGCCGTGACGGGCTCGCCGGTCGAGAAGCGCGCCTGCGGCCGCAGGCGGAAGCGGAACGTGTTCTCGTCGCCCGAGACCGTGACGCTGTCCGCCAGCTGCCCGTAGAGCCCGTCCGGCTCGTCCAGCGAGCCCACCATCAGCCCGTCATAGAGGTATTCTATGCGCGGCGGGGCGTTGCCCTGCAGGACGAAGGTGTTGAACGTATCGAACGTGTCCGGCGCCTGGTTCAGGATCCAGGACGGCACGGTGAAGACGACGCGCCCGCCCTTCGGCGCATCCGGCGTCGCGTAATCGAAATGCGGGTAGTCCGGGCCGTAGCGCAGGTCCCCGAAGGCCGAGAGTCCATGAAGCGGCGTGTCCTTCGCAAGCGCCGCGAAGGCACGGGGGGCCAGCGCGCCGGATGCCAGCGCACTGAGCGCCAGCTGGCCGAAGCCGCGACGGGTGAAGAGGACGCTCACGGGCGCGCAGCCGGGGCGCTGGCCGGGTCGGGCTCACCGGCAGCCGCCGCGTCCGCTGGCGTGTTGACGGCGACCTCGCCCTTCACCCACCAGGAATAGGGGTCGATGCCCTGGTAGGCCGGACCCTTCTCGGGCATGCCGAACTTGTCCCACCACGAGAGCCAGATCTCGGGATTGTGGTACTGCGGCACGACGTACCAGTTCCACAGGAGCGTGCGGTCGAGCGCATGGGTCGCGGCGACCAGCGTGTCGCGGTCGGGCGCGTAGATCACCTTGTCGATCAGGGCGTCCACCGCCTCGTTGCGGATGCCCGGCGTGTTGCGGCTGCCGGGCTGGGTGGCGGCGCGGCTCGACCAGAAGTCGCGCTGCTCGTTGCCGGGGGACAGCGACTGGGCGAAGAGGTCGGTGACGACGTCGAACTCGAAATTCGTGACGAGCGCCTGATACTGCGAGGCGTCCACGATGCGCGTGGTGGCGAGGATGCCGAGCCGGCGCAGCTGGTTGGCGAAGGGGTCGATCACGCGGCTGGCGGACGGGTCGGCCGCAAGGAACTCGATCGTGAAGGGCCTTCCCTGCGCGTCGACGAGGCTCGAACCCTTGCGCGTCCAGCCGGCCGCCTGCAGGAGTTCGAAGCTGCGTCGCAGCGTGTCGCGCTCGGCCCCCGGCTTGCTGTAGTCCGGCAGCGTATAGGGGGTCGTGAAGACCTCCGGCGGCAGCTTGTCGCGCAGCGGCTCCAGCAGCGCCAGCTCGCGTCCCTCGGGCAGGCCGGACGAGGCCAGCTCGGAGCCCTGGAAGTAGCTCGTCGTGCGCCGGTACAGCCCGTAGAAGAGCGAGCGGTTCATCTCCTCGAAGTTGTAGGCGAGCGTGATGGCCTGGCGCGTGCGCGGGTCGGCGAACTTTTCGAGGCGCGTGTTGAGCACGAAGCCCTGCATCGGCTCGCCGGTCTCGGACGGGAAGGCGCCCTTCTTCACGCGGCCGTCCGCGGCGGCGGGGAAGGTGTAGCCGGTCGCCCAGCGCCCGGCCGAGTTCTCGAGGCGATAGTCCTGGTAGCCGCCGCGCTTGTAGGCCTCCCAGGAGGCGCTCTGGTCGCGGAAGTAGGTGTAGCGGATCGTATCGTAGTTGTAGCGGCCCCGGCGCGGGCCCTTGTCGGCCGCCCAGTAGTCCGCGACGCGCTCCCACTCGATCACGGATCCCGGCTGGAAGCTCTTGACCCGGTAGGGTCCCGAGCCGACCGGGATCTCCAGCGTCGGCTGCGTGATGTCGCGCTTCTTTCCGCTCGCGTCGGTTCCCTCCCAGAAGTGCCTGGGCAGCACCACGAGGTCGCCCATGATGTTGGGAAGCTCGCGGTTGCCGGTCTGGTCGAAGCGGAACGTGACCTCTTGGCTGCCCGTCACCTCGGCCGCCGTCACGCTGCGATAGTAGTTAGCATAGAGCGGCGAGAGCTGCGTGACGGTCTGGAAGCTCCAGACGACGTCCTCGGCCGTGATCGGCTGCCCGTCCCCGAACCGTGCGGCGGGATCGATGCGGAAGGTGACCGAGGAGATGTCGGCGGGATAGCGCAGGGCTTCGGCCACGAGCGCATGGGCGACACCCGGCTCGTCGGTGGATTGCTCGAGCAACGTGTCGTAGGCGATGCCGCCGCCGAACGCCGCAAAGCCCGCCGCCGGCGTGCCGCGCACGGGAAAGGGGTTGAAGCTGTCGAACGTGCCGGGCGCCGATAGGCGCAGCGTCCCACCCTTCGGCGCGTCGGGGTTGACGTAGTCGTAATGCGAGAAGCCGTCGGGATAGCGCGACGGGCGGATCAGGCCGTTGGACGTGTGCCATTCGCCTGCGGCCGGCGCGGCGGCGGTCGCGGTCCCCGGAGCCGACGCCTCCTGGGCCATCGCGACCTGCGAGGCGGCGGACAGAAGAAGCGCGGCGACAAAGGCGAGGCGGATCGGGCGAGGGTCCAAGGGCTGGGATCTCCGGCGGAACGCATGGGGCGGCCCCGGCCGGTCGAAGGGCACGGGGTGGCGCCCCCCGAAGGTAAAGACGCCGGCGCCTCTGTCCACCATTGATGCGAAACGGGGCCGGACATCGCTGTCCGGCCCCGTTCAAGATGCTGCGATGTCGCGTGCGTCGCCTTACTGCGCGGGCTGCGTCGCCGGTGCGGCGGGTGCGGCCGGCGTCGCTTCCGGGGCGGCGGGCGCGGCGCCCGGAGCGGGCGCGGGCTGGGCGGCGGGGTTGCCGTTCGCGCCATCGGGCTGGACACCGGTCGGGGCCGGCGCGGGAGCCGCGCCGGACGCTGCCGGCTGCTGCGCGGGCTGCGGCGGCTCGGGGGCCTGCGGGGGTGCCGAGCCGGCATTGTCGCCGGTGGCGGGAACCTGGCCCGTCAGCGGCGCGGTGGGCGCACCGCCCGTGGCGGGATCGGTGGTTCCGGCGCCCTGCGGCTGCGACACCGGGTCGCCCGGCAGGGCGGTCGAGGTCGAGGTGGCGGGCGCGGTCGGCTGCGGCGCCTGGGCATTGCCTTCGGCCGGTGCCTGACCGGCGGCCGGTGCCTGACCCTCAGCCGGTGCCGCGCCTTCGGCCGGCGCTGCGCCTTCCGCGGGAGCCGCTTCGGCGGTCGCGCCGGCATCAGGCGCGGGCAGGGCCGGCGGGTTGTCGGAGAGCGTGCGCAGGTAGGCCAGGAGGTCGGCGCGCTCCTGGTCCTTGGGCAGGCCGGCGAAGCCCATGGCCGTGCCCTTGATGTACTGCTTGGGGCCGTGCAGGAAGTGGTTCAGGTGATCCCAGTCCCAGACCACCGACTGGCCCTGGCTGAACTCGGTCATCGCGGCCGAGTAGCTGAAGCCCTCGTGGCTGGCGATCGGTCGGTTCACGATGTCCCAAAGATCGGGTCCGACCTTGTTGGGGCCGCCCTTCTCGCCGGAATGGCAGGCCTGGCAGCGCTTGAAGATGCCCGCGCCCGCGTCCGCGTTGGCGCTCGCCATGATCTGGCCGACCGGGGTCACCTCGTTGCCGGGCGCGGGAGCCGCCGCGCCGCCGGCGGCCGGCTCGGCCGCCTGGATCGCGTAACCGGGCTGCTCGGGCGCCTCGGAATGGAAGAGCCCCTCCGCCACCAGACTGCCGCCGAACAGCACGAACACGGTGCCCAGGAGGGCACCGAAGATCTTGTTGGCCTCGAATGAATCCATGGCGATGAGGAGGCTCCGCTGCGGCCGCTGCGAACCCCTCCCGAGGCGGCCGGCCGTTCAAACAAACACGCGCGGGCGTTACGGCCTTTTGCCGGGGGGCGGCAAGACCTATAAGCCCGCGAAGCTGGAAGCGTTCTGACATTGTGATCCGTTGCGATCAAGCGTCCGCTCGCCACAGCCCCGCCAAATCCCGTCGCCTGCCCCAGAAGTTTCGGGCCGGGCGCGCGAGCCCTCCTGTCCCGCGTCGGAAGAACCGCCCATGTCCACGCTCGTCCTCGTGCCGGCCCGCATCGCCTCGACGCGCCTGCCCGGCAAGCCGCTGGCCCCGATCCATGGCCGCCCGATGATCGTCCACGTGGCCGAGCGCGCGCGCGAGGCCGATGTCGGGCGCGTCGTGGTGGCGACCGATTCCCAGGACGTGCTGGAGGCGGTCCGCAGGGCGGGCTTCGAGGCGGTGATGACGCGCACCGACCATCCGTCGGGCTCGGATCGCATCTTCGAGGCGCTGCGCCTCGTGGATCCCGAGGGCCTCGTGGACACGGTGGTGAACCTGCAAGGGGACCTGCCCACCGTCGAGCCCGAGACCGTGCGCGCGAGCCTGCGCGCGCTCGCCGATCCGGCCTGCGACATCGGCACGGTGGTGGTGCCGATTGAGAACCGGCGCGACCGCGAGGATCCGAGCGTCGTGAAGGCGGTTCTGGCCGGCGCGGGCGAGGGCGATGCGCCGCGCCGCGCCCTCTACTTCACGCGGGCGACGGCACCCACGGGCGAGGGGCCGCTGTTCCACCATGTCGGCATCTACGCCTACCGCCGCGCGGCGCTGGAGCGCTTCGTCGCCCTGCCGCCGGGCGCCCTGGAGCGCCGCGAGACGCTGGAGCAGCTGCGCGCGCTGGAGGCGGGCATGCGGATCGACGCCTGCGTGGTGGACGCCGTGCCGCTCGGCGTCGATACGCCGCGCCAGCTGGCCGAGGCGCGGCGGCTCCTGTCGCCCGCCGGGGCCGGCGCGCGCATCGCCTTCCAGGGCGAGCCGGGCGCCAACTCCGACATCGCCTGCGAGGAAATGTTCCCGGGCCGCGAGACGCTGCCCTGCGCGAGCTTCGACGACGCCTTCCGCGCGGTCGCCGACGGCCAGGCGGAACTGGCCATGATCCCGATCGAGAACACGCTGGCGGGCCGCGTCGCCGACGTGCACCACCTCCTTCCCCAGGCCGGCCTGCGCATCGTGGGCGAGCATTTCCTGCCGATCCACTTCCACTTCATGGCGCTGCCGGGCGTGGACGAGTCGGAGGTCCGCACGATCCACAGCCACGTCCATGCGCTCGGACAATGCCGCGCGCTTCTGAACGAGACCGATCCCGCGACCGGCCGGCCTCGCTGGCGCGGTCGGACCGAGGGCGACACGGCGGGCTCGGCGCGGCTCGTGCGCGACAGCGCAGACCGGTCGATGGCCGCGCTCGCGCCTCGGCGGGCGGCCGAGATCTACGGGCTCCACATCCTGCGCGAGCGGGTCGAGGACGATCCCACCAACCAGACGCGCTTCGTGGTGCTGCGCCGGCCGGAGGGCGACGAGCGCGCTCTCTGGGCGCCGGCTGCGGGAGGCGGAGCGCCGACGCCCGGCGTCGTCACGACCTTTGTCTTCGACGTGCGCAACATTCCCGCCGCGCTCTACAAGGCGCTGGGCGGCTTTGCGACCAACGGCGTCAACATGACCAAGCTCGAGAGCTACCAGCTCGGCGGACGCTTCACCGCGACGCGCTTCTATGCCGACGTGATCGGCCATCCGGACGACGCGCCGCTCGCACGCGCGCTTGCCGAACTCGAACACTTCACGACCGACCTCGAGATCCTCGGCGTCTACCGTTTCGCGAGCACCCGGCCGCTGACGGACTGACGGCACGCCCGAACGCCCACAAGGTCCCAAACGCAAAAACCCCGCCTCGCGGCGGGGTTTTTGCGTTTCTGCAGTGGTGTGCGGCGCTTAGCGGCCGACGCGCACCATGCGGTCGATGTCACCGCGCATCACGCCGATGTCGCTCAACATACGGTCATCCATACGGTTGAGCTCGAGAACGGTCTTGCGGTGCGCGCGAATGGTCTGGAAGCGCTTGGCGAGGGAGGTCAGCATCGGTCGTGTCCGGTTCGTCAGTCAATCTGATGACCGGTATGTAGACCCTCGACCTGCCCAGAAGGAGAGCAGGTTCTGCACGCCTCTTGTGCAATCTGTGCATGGCCTGCGCAATTTTTGCGAAACCTTTCCTTAACCCTCCCATGATTCGACCGGTTCTTCGCTTGTGTCGAAGCTCGCCGGATCGGCGGCGAAGCGGCGGATGAGATGGTGCGCGATGGCGAATTCCTGCGGCGCCTGGATGCCGTCCGCATGGGTGCCGGCGAGCATGGCGCGCACCTCGTCGCGCCGGAACCAGCGGCAGTCCTCGAGCTCGGTCTCGTCGCGCCGGATCTCGCTGTCCAGCGCCAACCCGGCGCAGCCCAGCATCAGCGAGCCCGGAAAGGGCCAGGGCTGGCTCAGGAGATAGCGAACCTCGCCCACCGTGATGCCCGCTTCCTCCAGCGTTTCGCGGCGCACCGCGTCCTCCACCGTCTCGCCCGCCTCCACGAAGCCGGCGAGGCAGGACCACATGCCCGCGGGAAACTGCGGCTGGCGTCCGAGCAGGCAGCGCCCCCGTCCGTCGTGCACGAGCATGATCGTGACCGGATCGGTGCGGGGAAACAGGATGTGCCCGCAGGCCGTGCAGCGGCGCCGGAAGCCGCCGGCCTCCGAGGCCGTGGCCGAGCCGCACCGCCCGCAGAAGCGGTTGGCGGCGTGCCAGTTCAGAAGGTGAGACGCCTGCGCGAGCTGGCCCTCGCCGTTCTCGTCGAGAAGCTGGGCGCTGCCGATCCGCCGCAGAGGTTCGGGCGCGGCGCCAGCGGGCGCGGGCCCTGCCAACTCGCCCGCCCAGCGCGGCGCGCCCTCGCGCGTGTGGCCCAGAAGCACCCGCTCGCCCGCCTCTGCCTCGCCGAGCCGAAACAGCGGATCGCCGTCGCGCAGCTGCCAGGCGCCGTCCCCGTCGCGCAGCATGATGCGCGCGCGCTCGTTTCGCGCCGCCGCCTCGACCTGATCGGCGTCGCGATGCTCACCGTCGCGTACGAGGCGGTTGCCGCTGTATCCAAGGCGCATGGGGCTTATCCGTTCGTCACAGCCGTTCCAGGAGGCGGGCGGCGAACGTCCCGGCTTCCTCGTCGTTCCAGGGTTCGCGCTGCCCGAAGCCCCAGACGGGGCCCGGCCAGTTCGGGTCGCCCTCGCGCCGCGCCACCACATGGAGATGGAACTGGCGCACCGCGTTGCCGAGCGTCGCGACGTTGGTCTTTTCGGCGCCCGTGGTCTCGCGCAACGCGCCCGCGACGCGCGCCGCCTCCTCCACGAGAAGGGCGCGCTCCTCGGCCGTCAGGTCGGTGATCTCGACGACCCCCGTCCGGCGCGGCACGAGGATCGCCCAGGGCCAGCGCCGGTCGTTCATGAGAACGAGGCGGCAGAGTTCGAGATCGGCGAGAAGCCGCGTGTCGGCGTGGAGCCGCGGATCGAGCTCGAAGGGGGCGGGCGAAGGGGAAGCGTCTTGCATTCGGGAGCGGTCTCGCCGATATGAGGAGCGGGAGGTTGGTGGTGGACGAGCCGCTCGCCAACCGGGTCAGGTCCGGAAGGAAGCAGCCCCAACGAATCCGGCACGGGTCATCGTGCCAGCCTCCCACCCTCCTTAATCCTCGCCACCCCGCCTGTGTAGCCGGATCGCTCCGGCCGCCGCCGGGGATGTGCGTTCCCGTCTCGCGGCTGTTCAAGTCGAGCGCGAGGCTTTAGGGTCGTCCGGCTGCCGTCGGCGGACCTCCGCCTTCATTCCTGGGACCTCCTATCTCCGACCTGATGGCCGATCCAACGGACACCGCCGCCCAGCCCGGCACGCCGTATCGCGTGCTGGCCCGCAAGTATCGCCCGCGCTCCTTCCGCGACCTCGTCGGCCAGGAGCCGATGGTGCGCACGCTGACCAACGCCTTCGAGGCGAACCGCATCGCGCAGGCCTGGATGTTGACCGGCGTGCGGGGCGTCGGAAAGACCACCACCGCGCGCATCCTGGCGCGGGCGCTGAACTACCAGACCGACACGGTGGACCGGCCGACGATCGACATGCTGGACACCGGCGTCCACGACCAGGCGATCATGGAGGGCCGCCACGTCGACGTCGTGGAGATGGACGCCGCCTCCCATACCGGCATCGACGATATCCGCGAGATCATCGCGCAGGTGCGCTACCGCCCGGTCTCGGCGCGCTACAAGGTCTATATCATCGACGAGGTCCACATGCTCTCGACGCAGGCCTTCAACGGCCTGCTGAAGACGCTGGAGGAGCCGCCCGAGCACGTGAAGTTCGTGTTCGCCACCACCGAGATCCGCAAGGTTCCGATCACCGTCCTGTCGCGCTGTCAGCGCTTCGACCTGCGCCGGGTCGACCCGGCCGCGATGATCGGGCATCTGCGCAACGTGCTGGGCCAGGAGGGCATCGAGGCCGAGGACGATGCCTTGCGCATCCTGGCGCGCGCCTCGGAGGGCTCGGTGCGCGACGCGCTCTCGCTCACCGACCAGGCGATCGCGCACGGGGCGGGCCACGTCGGCACGCAGACCGTGCGCGACATGCTGGGCCTGGCCGACCGCGCGCGCGTCGTCCAGCTCTTCGAACTCGTGATGCGCGGCGACGGGTCGGGCGCGCTGCGCGAGTTCGCGGAACAATATCAGGCGGGTGCCGATCCGGTCGTCGTCCTGCAGGATCTCGCCGACTTCGCCCATCTCGTCACCTCGCTGCGCTTCGTGCCGGAGACCGCGGGCGATGCCTCGCTCTCGCCCGACGAGGTGGAGCGCGGGCGCGACTTCGCCGCGCGCCTGTCCGTGAAGGCGCTGTCGGAGGTCTGGCAGATGCTGCTGCGGGCGATCGGCGAGGCGCGCGAGGCCGCTTCGCCGCGCCAGGCGGCCGAGATGGCGCTGATCCGCATCAGCTACGCCGCGACGCTGCCCGGTCCCGACGAGCTCGTGCGCCTGCTTCAAGGGGCGGCGCCCGGAGGCGTCGCGCCGAACCCCGGGTCTGTTCCGGCGTCCGCTCCGGCTCCTGCCGCCGCGCAACCCGCGAGGTCGGCGGAGGCCAGCCGCCCTTTTGACCTGGCCGCGGCCGGGCCGCGACCCGAGCCGCCCCGCCCCGCGCCGGTGCCTGTGACGCCGGCGGCGACGCGCCCCGCGCCGGTCGTCGCGGCACCGCCGGCCGCAAGGCCGGATCCGGCGCCGGTGCCGTCCGAGCCGCGGCCGTCCCCGGTCGCGGAGATCGTGCCCCCGCCTGCTCCCAAGCCCGCGCCGCCCGCGCGGCTCGAGCCTGTTCGCCCGGAGACCGCCCGCCAAGCCCCGGCCTCCGTCGGGCTTGCGGAGCGCATGCAGGCCGCCCCCAGCGCCGCGCTGGCCCAGCGTCCGGTGCCGCAGCTCGCCGAAGACGCGCTTCCGCGCACGCTGGAGGCGGTGGAGGCGCTGATCCTGGAGCGGCGTGATTCGCACCTGCGCGCGCGCCTGCGCCGCTACATGCGCCCCGTGCACGTGGAAGCGGGCGTGATCCGGTTCGAGCCGGCTCCTGGCGCCCCGCCGACGCTCGCCGGCGACCTGCAGAAACGCCTCCTGGAATGGACCGGTCGGCGCTGGGTGGTGGACACCGTCGAGACCGGCGGCGCGCCGACGCTGGACGAGGCGGCGGCCGAACGGCGCGCCCGCCTGATCCGCGAGGCCGAGGGCGATCCCGAGGTCGCCGCGCTTCTGGCAGCGCTGCCCGGCGCCTTCGTGCGCGAGGTGCGCCTGCGCGGCGAGCCGGAGCCGGAAGAGGCCGCGCCCGAGGAGGCCGAGGCGCTGGCGCCGCTCGCCGAAGAGGGCGGCGAGCACGGCCTGCCGGAACTGATCGACGCCGATCCCGCTGATAGGGACTATGGCGAGGACTCCGTCCTGTTCGACCAGGACGCCCAACCCGACGAAGACGACGACTAAGGAGCGGCCGTGAAAGATCTGATGGGAATGATGAAGCAGGCCAAGGCCATGCAGGAGAAGATGCAGGGTCTGCAGGCCGAGATCGCGGAAGTGGCCGAGACCGGCCAGTCCGGCGGCGGCCTCGTCAAGGTCACGCTGAAGGGCACGGGCGAGATGGTGGGCGTCCAGATCGACCCGAGCCTCCTGAAGGATGGCGAGGGCGACATTCTGGAGGATCTCGTGGTCGCCGCCCACGCCGAGGCCAAGCGCCGACTCGACGCCACGATCGCCGAGAAGACGCAGGCCCTCACCGCCGGCCTTCCGCTTCCCCCCGGCATGAAGCTGCCGTTCTAGGAGGGCCGGCCGGTGCCCAAGCCCATCGCGGGCCCCGAGATCGAGCGGCTGATCCAGCTCCTGGCGCGCCTGCCGGGCCTGGGGCCCCGCTCGGCTCGCCGCGCCGCCCTGCAGCTCGTGAAGCGGCGCGAACAGCTGCTGCGCCCGCTCGCCGAGGCGATGACGGTGGCCGCCGAGGAGGTGCGCCTTTGCTCCAACTGCGGCAACATCGACACGCGCGACCCCTGTACGATCTGCACCGACCCGAATCGCGACACCGCCGTGGTGATCGTGGTGGAGGACGTGTCGGACCTTTGGGCGCTGGAGCGGGCCAAGGCGCTCAACGCGCGCTACCATGTGCTCGGCGGAGTCCTGTCGCCGCTCGACGGCGTCGGACCCGACGACCTGACCGTCGCCCGCCTCGTGGAGCGCGTGGCGGAAGGGGGGATCGAAGAGCTCGTGATCGCGGTGAACGCCACGGTCGAGGGCCAGACCACGGCCCACTACATCATCGACCAGCTGGCCGACCTGCCGGTGCGCATCACGCGCCTGGCGCATGGGGTGCCGGTCGGGGGCGAGCTCGACTATCTCGACGAGGGCACGCTTCTCGCCGCCATGCGCACGCGCACGCGGATCTGAGCGAGCGAGGCGAAACCGCCGGCCCGTCCCCGCATTAACCCTCCCGCAAGGGACGGCACAGACGGGGATACACACGGATGCGGCACACCCACCTCGCGCCGGCGCTTGCGCTCGGCCTCGCCCTCCTCGGCCAGTCTCCGGCCGAGGCCAAGACCTACACCAATCCGACCTACGGCACCTCGGCGAGCTTTCCCGAGGCGGCCTTTCCGCAGGCCGATCCCGCCCCGCCGGGCGGCGAGGGCGGCGTCTGGCGCTCGCCCGACGGGGCGGAGCTCGTGATCTACGCCTTCGAGAACGCCAAGAACTACGATCCCGCGCGGCTGGTCGCATGGCGGCGCACCGTGGACCGCGTGACCTACCAGAAGCGCGGCGGAAACTGGGCCGTGGTGTCCGGCTACCGTCCGGACGGGCGCATCTTCTACGAGCGCTACATCTTTCGTGGCGACCTGATCCACTCGGTCTCGATCCGCTATCCCGAAGCCCTGCGCGACCCCTACGACGACCTCGTCGGCCCGGTCGCCCACTCGCTGCGCGCGCCAGCGCGCTGACGACCCGTCCGGCCCGGCGCTCACGCCTCCGGGCCGGTCCACAGGAGATCCAGCTCCTCGTCCCGGCGCATGCGCACGACACGGCGCACGAAGCGGGCGATGTCGGGGACGCCCGGCGAGACGGCCAGCTCCACCACGCGCTCGCCCCGGGCGCGCTTGCCGCGCCAATGGGCATACGGGTAGTCCTCGATCGACAGAAACGTGTCCGCCCCGCGCGGGGCGGGATAGCGTGCCGTGAAGCCCGTGTTGATCGGCGCCAGCGTGATGCGGTCGCGATAGGCGTCGACCAGCGGCGCAGCGGCCACCTCGATCACGTCGTGCTCGTCGTCCCGATAGGGCCGTGCCTGCAGGAGGCGCAGGAGACGCTGGCGGGAAAGCGACAGGAAGGCGCGCTCGTTGAGGAGGCGGTACCAGGCCTCCGGCGTCATCCCGTCGCCGAGGCATTTCTCCAGGCCCCGGTCGCTCATCGGCTTCTGGTCGCGCACGGTCGCCTCGCCGAGATCGGGATGCTCGAGCCGCACGCCCTCGGGCCGGCGTTGCGCCAGGATCGCCTCGCGCCGCTCGCCCCGCACCTCGAAGAGATCGAGAAGGGCGCGCGTGCCGAGCAGCCCGTGGTGCTGGATCAGCGGCCAGGAGCCGCGCGCCGCCATGTGGTAGAGCGTCGGGCAGTCGCTCAAGAGCTCCCCTAGTTCCCCATCCGTCATGCCGCGCGCCTCCCGTTGGAACAGCGCAACGCGGCAGCCGCCCTCAGGTGCCGCAGAAGGTGCGGTAGTCCCGCCAGTCGCCGGGCGGCTCCTCGGCCAGATGGGCCAGCTCGGCGGGCGGATCGTCGAAGGGGTGGGCGAGCACCCGCTCCAACGCGGAGAAGGGCGCCATGTCGCCGCGGTGGGCGGCTGCCAGCGCCTCCTCGACGCGATGGTTGCGCGGGATCACGGCGGGGCTCACCCGGCGCATCAGGGCGCGCCGCTCGGCCGCGTCCACCTCCGGCTCGCGCGCGAGGCGCTGACGCCAGCGCTCGGCGAAGGCGTCGAAGCGCGTCGGATCGATGAAGAGCGAGCGCGCCGGCTCCGCCTCGCCGGTCACCGCGTCGGCAAGGCGTCGGAAAAGAAGCGTGTGATCCGCGCCGTTCTCGGCCATCGCCTTCAGGAGATCGTCGGCGAGCGCGCGGTCGCCCTCCTCCTCTGTGAGGAGACCGAGCTTGGCGCGCATTCCGGCCAGATGCGCGTCGAGGAAGCGCGCGGCGAAGCCGTCGAGCGCCGTTTCCGCCCGCTTGATCGCCGTCGCCTCGTCGTCGGCGAGAAGCGGCAGGAGCGCCTCGGCGAGCCGCGTCAGGTTCCAGAGCGCGATGCCGGGCTGGTTGCGAAAGGCGTAGCGGCCCATCCGGTCGATCGAGGAGAAGACGGCCTCCGGGTCGGCGCGGTCCAGAAAGGCGCAGGGGCCGTAGTCAATCGTCTCGCCCGAGACGGTCATGTTGTCGGTGTTCATGACGCCGTGGACGAAGCCGACCAGCATCCAGCGCGCCACGAGGTCGGCCTGGCGCGCGATCACGCCCTCGAGGAAGGCGAGCGCCGGGTTCTCGGCGCGCTCCGCCTCAGGGTCGTGGCGACGGATCGCAAAGCGCAGGAGTTCGCTAAGCCCCTCGCGGTCGCCGCGCGCGGCGAAGAACTGGAACGAGCCGACGCGGATGTGGCTGGCCGCCACCCGCGTCAGCACCGCGCCCGGCAGCGGCACCTCGCGATAGACCTCGGCGCCGGTCAGCGTGGCGGCGAGCGCGCGCGTCGTCGGGATGCCGAGCGCGTGCACCGCCTCGGAGACGAGGTACTCGCGCAGCACCGGTCCGAGCGCGGCGAAGCCGTCGCCCCCGCGCGAGAAACTGGTCGGCCCCGCACCCTTCAGCTGGATGTCGCGGCGCTGCCCGGCGCGGTCGACGACCTCGCCGAGGAGAAGCGCGCGCCCGTCGCCGAGGCGCGGCACGAAATTGCCGAACTGGTGGCCGGCATAGGCGGCGGCGAGCGGCTCGGCGCCCTCCGGAAGTCGGGCGCCCGCCAGCGCCTCGACGCCCTCGGGCGCGGCGAGCGCGTCCGGATCGAGACCCAGCTCCCCAGCAAGCGCCCGGTTGAGGCGCAGGAGCGTCGGCGCCGGCGCGCCGAAGGGTCGGGCCGGCTCGAAGAAGCCAGCGGGTAGGCGCGCGAAGCTGTTCTGGAAGGGGAAGAGAGCGGTCACGGGCGGTCCTTTGCAGGAAATCCGGCGCATCGCAGGCCCGGACGGCGCGGGGACAGGCGGCAGCGGATGGCGGCGGGGTGGTCGCGTCCACATGGGTTCGCCCGGCATGTCCCGCAACCGGAACGCGCAGCTGCGGCCGTCATTCCGCGATGCGCATGTCTCGCCCCTCGAAACAGGCGTGCCGTCGATCGCATCGATCCGCCCGGCTCACCGAGGCCGCAAGCCTTACGGGACCGGCTGAGCGCCCGAGCGACGCCCTTGTCGTCGGCGCGTCAGAAGTCGCCCAGCAACGACAGCTGGCCGTCGGCACGCGGTCTCGGCATGGCGGGCACGACGCTCGCCTTCCGGCGCGTGGGGCGGGGCTTGGCCATGCGCTCCATCGCCTTGTCGCGCGAGACCTGCTCGGGCGCGGCGGGGTCGTCGGTCAGCCACTTGCCGCGCTTCACCACCTCGTTCACGCGGCCCTGGTTGACGCCGAGCTTGAAGGCGATCTCCTGCTGCGTCATGCGCGTGGCGCCGTGCAGCTCCAGGATGCGGCGGGCGAGCTCCGGCGTCATTTTGCGGCCCGTCACGCGGCGTGCGGGGCTCAGCGAGCGCTTGGCCTTGTCGCGCTTGCGCAACTCGCCCAGCACCTCCAGCGCCGCTTCGTTGCCGCTCTGGCGCAGGGCGTCCTCGAATTCCTTGATCGTCGTCACGAGCCGCGACCTTTCCCACAGGAACAATCAGCGAACTATGTGGACGAAGCCGCCGTGCGATCAAGGGGTTGCAGAGGCGCTGTCCACAGGTGGCTGCTGCGTGCCTGTGGATGCCGCGGCGGTGGAGCCCTGCGCTGCCGTGTCGATGCTGACCACGACCGAGAGGCCGGGCGACAGGTCCTCGACGCCCGCCTGGCCTGCGTCGATCGCGATGCGCACCGGCACGCGCTGGGCGACCTTGGTGAAGTTGCCGGTGGCGTTGTCGGGGCGAAGGACCGCGAACTCCGAGCCCGTCGCCGGGGCGAAGCGCTCGATCCGGCCCGTCATGCGACGGCCCTTCAGCGCGTCCACCGTGAACGACACGGGCTGGCCGACCTCCATGCCGGGCAGCTGCGTTTCCTTGAAGTTGGCGACCACCCAGACTTGGTTCGGCACGAGGCTGGTGAGCTGCGTGCCGGCCTGGACGTACTGGCCGAGCCGGACGCCGACCTCGCCCAGGCGCCCGGCCTTGGGCGCGACGACGCGCGTATTGGACAGGTCGATCTCGGCAAGCTTCACGGCGGCCTCGGCGCCCTCCACCGCCGCCTCCAGCGACTGGCGCTGCACGATCACGGTCTGGAGGTCCTGGCGCGACACCTCGGCCGACGCCTTGGCTTGGTCGAGAGCGGCGGCCGCCTGGTCGCGCGTGCGCGTCGCGACGTCGAAGTCGCTGCCCGGCACATAGCCCTGGCGGGCGAGCGGCTGGACGCGCTCGAAGTTGGCCTGCGCGGTGTCGGAGGCGGACTGGGCACTGGCGATCGCGGCCTCGGCGGCCTTGACGCGCGCCTCGGCGGCACGGCGCTGCTGGGCGGCGTTTTCGAGAGCGGCGCGCTGCGCGTCCAGCGTCGCGCGCGCCTGGGCGAGCTTCTGCTGGAAGATGCGGTCGTCGATCTGGGCGATCACCTGCCCCTGCGCGACCTCCTCGTAGTCCTGGACGTCGACCGCCGCGATGTAGCCGGCCAGCTGGGGGGCGATGATCGTCACCTGGCCGCGCACATAGGCGTCGTTGGTGACCTCGGTCGTGGTCGCGAACGGCGGCAGACGCCAGGCGTAGAGAACCAGCGCGACGCCGGCGCAGCCGACGGTGAGGGCGACAAAGGTGGCGAAGGAGCTGAAGAGCTTGCGCATGGATCAAAGGGCCGAAGCGAGGGGACGGGGTCAGGCGGCGGGGGCGGGCTCGGGCGCAAGACGCGCGCGCAAGGCTCGCCAGGCGACGTGAAGAAGCAGCACGCCGAGCCCGAAGACCGACAGGCAGCCGATCACGAAGAAGGCGTCGTTGTAGGCGAGGACGTTGCTCTCGCGGGTTGCGATGGCGCCGAGTTGCGCCACGCCCTCGGCCTGCCGCAGCGCGGGGTCGAGGAGCGTGCGGGCATAGGCCGCGCCCTGCTGGGTGATGCGGGCGGCCACCACCGGGTCCGACAGGACGATGTTCTCGGCCAGCTGCGAGGAGTGGAACTTCTCGCGGATGGTGACGAAGGTGCGGAACAGGGCCGAGCCGAGCGCGCCGCCGAGCGACTGCGTGGTCAGGAAGATGATCAGGAAGGAAAGGATGTAGTTCATGCCCCGGCTCATGGCCGACAGGAAGCCGATCGACATGGCGGGGGGCAGGAACAGGGTTCCGGCGGCCGAGATCAGGCCCTGGCTCAGATACATCTGCTCGGGCCGCGTCAGCTGGGTCGCCTGCGCGTCCATGAACGAGCCGGTGGCGAGCAGGCCGAGGGCGACGGCGTGGATCGCCGGCTCGCGCCCCGGCTTCATCACCGCCGCGCAGACGAGACCCGCCGCCAGCCCCGACCCCAGCATCACGAGATAGAGCACCGTCATCTGCTCGTTGCGCAGGCCGAGCACCTGAAAGAAACCGCTCGCGCCGCTGGTCTGTTCCGACAGGAGGAGGCGGAACAGGAACAGGACGCCCGCGAAATGCAAGATCTGCGGCGACAGGATCCAGCGCAGGTCGATCAACGGGTTGGTGCGGTTGAGCTCGATCGCGGCGGCCACCGTGAGGCTGGCGAGACCGACGGCCAGCATCCAACCGAGCCAGTCCACCTCCAGCCACCAGTAGAAGGCGCCGAGCGTCAGCGCGACCGCGAGCGAGCCGAGGCCGACCGCGATGAAGACATAGCTGACGAGGTCCATCGGCTCGATCACCTTCGCCTTGGGCGGCGAGTTGAGCGGCAGGAGGTTGATGAAACCGAAGCTGATCATGGCGAGCGCGGTCTCGAGCAGGAACAGGCCGTTCCAGTCGCCGATGTCGAGAAGCGAGGGCGAGACGAGACGCGCGATCGAGGGGGCGATCGCGATGTTGGTGAGCGCGAACGACAGGCCCATCGTCATCTTGCGCTCGGGCGGAAAGCTTTCCAGCATGTAGAGGAAGGCGAGCGAGGACATGGGGCTGGCCGCCACGCCGGCAAAGAAGCGCACCACGACGGCCGACTGGATGTCGTCCACGAAGAGATGAAGCGCCGCGACCACGACGAAGAGCACGATCGCGGCCTTGGCGAAGGCCCGCAGGCCGAACTGGGCCCGCATCTTGGTGAGGAAAAGGGTCAGGCTGACGTTGGGCGCGAGGTAGGCGGCGATCAGCCAGGTCGTCTCGTTGGTGGTGGCGCCGAGCGGTCCCTGGATCTGGTAGAGGTTGGCCGAGACGAGGTTGAGGCCGAGGCCTTGCGTCTGCGCGATCACGGTCGAGGCGAGGATGTAGAGCGCGGCCATGAGCGGAGGCTTGCGCACGTAGGGCGCGGGCGCAGGCATGGGCGCGCCGCGCCACCAGGGCTGGGCGGGAAGCGCCGGGCCCTCGTCCGGCATCGTGTCGGCAGGCGCCGGCCCGCCGAGCGCGGCGCGCGGCTCTTCCGGCAGGGAACGATCCTCAGCGCGCATCGCGGCAGACCTCGTCGAGGCGTTGGCAGACGGTTCGCAGAACGCCGAGCGCGACGTCGAGGTCCCGCTCCGGCACATCCGCCAAGATATCGCTCCGAAGCTCGGTGGCGATGCGCGACACCTCGTTTGCTTCCGCGACGCCGTGCGGTGTCAGCGCGACATGCCGTGCGCGCCGGTCGCCCGGCACCTCGATCCGCTCCACGAGACCGAGCCGAACCATGCCGTCGAGAAGGCGCACGAGCGTCGCGCTTTCCAGCACCATCTCGGCGGCGAGTTCGGTCTGCGTGCGCAGGCGCCCGTCGCGGAGGATCCGGAGGGCGCGCGCCCGCCCGAAGGTCAGGCCCCGTTGCGAGACGCGCGCATCGAAGGCGGTGCGCAGGCGGCGACCGGCTTGCGCGAGCGTATCGGCAAAGGCGGCATGCGTTTCGGACAGGTTCGACGACATGGCGGCACCGATCAAGATAGGGTGCTTAAGATAAGCTTGCATGATTTATAGCCGCCGGAACCGCGTTGCAACCGCGCGTCGCGGTTGCCAAGTCCGGTCGCACCGGTTCAGGATCGAAGCCGGTTCCTGGTTTCAAAGGTTTTCCCGCCCGTGTCCTCGCCCCGCATCGTGATCCGCTACTGCACGCAATGCGGCTGGTTGCTGCGCTCGGCGTGGCTGGCGCAGGAACTCCTCCACACGTTTGGGACCGATCTCGGCGAGGTCGCGCTGGAGCCGGGTACGGGCGGCGTGTTCGAGGTACGCTACGAGGGCGAGGTGATCTGGGAGCGCGTCGCCGACGAGGGCTTCCCCGAGGCGAAGGTGCTGAAGCGGCGCGTGCGCGACCGGCTGGATCCCGAGCGCTCGCTCGGACACTCGGACCGGTAAGGGTCTTCAGTCGGTAGGCAGCGGATCGTTGCCGCTGGAGCCGCGCCGCCAGTAGCTGACGACGAGGTGGTGCTCGCGCGGCCAACGGCGCTCGGTGCGCAGATGGGCGCGCATCGCACGAAAATCGCTGAACTCGCCCGCCGCCCAGATAAAGGCGTCCTCGCCCAGCGCATCGAGGTCGCACGCGCGCACCGCCTGCGGCAGGAGCCCAGCGGTTCCCGCCGGCCGGCCGGCGCGGTGAAGCCAGCGCGTCTCGATGCCGGGACGCGAGGCCAGCGGCAACTCGTCCTCCGGCCCGTCCACCTCGATCACGGCGCGCGCGGGCACGCCCTCGGGCAGCATCTCCAGGATGCGAGCGATGGCGGGCAGCGCCGTCTCGTCGCCGAACAGGAAGAGTGGGCGGTCCAGCGGCGCCTCGCCGCCGCCGGGACCCGTCATGCCGACCCGGTCGCCGGGCTGCGCCCCCAGCGCGAAGGCCGAGCCCGGCGTCTGGTCGCCCTCGTGGATGACGATATCGACGTCCACCCAGCCGGCTGCCGCGTCCATGCGGCGGATCGTATAGACGCGCGTCTCCAGCCGGTCCTCGTCGCACGGCCAGGCGATGCGCCCGTCCTCGCGAAGATGGGGCCAGAGCGGTTCGCGGCCGGCTGGGGGGAACAGGAGGCGGACGTGGAGGCCGTTCTCGCCAAAGCGCGCGAGGTTTTCGCCCGCAAGGCGGATGCGGCGCATGCGGGGCGCGATCGGGCGGGCCGAGGCGACGCGCATCTCGCGGAAGAAGGGCGGAACGCGCAGGCCCGCGTCGTCCCCGTCCCAGCGGATCGAGGGAGCGGCGTCGGCAAGACACTGCGCGACGGTCTCGGCCAGGCCCATCTTCACGTAGGCGAGGTTCACGGCGTCGCTCGCCTCGACGCGCGCCAGAAGCTCGCCCGATGCCACGGTCTCGAAGTGGGTGCGGCCGAACACGGTCTCGATGCGGCCCCGCCCGCCTTCCGCGGCGACCTCGCCGAACTCGGCGTAGAGGCGGCAGGCCTCGGCGATCAGCGCGGCGGGGTCGACGACCGGAAAGCGCGTCGTGGCCGAGAGCGGCAGAGGGGGCGGGGTGGCGATCTGGTCCATGCCGTCGATCCTGCGCGCCGGAACAGGGTAGATCGGGCGCCGCGCAGGGTTAGGAAATCCTGACCGCTCACGTCAACAAGCCATGGGCGCCCGCGACCGGACGCCCATGGGTCTTCGGTCAACGGACCGAGGCGGTGCCGAGGCGGCGCGAGAGCGCGAGGCCCGACGAGACCAGCGGCCAGAACAGGAGGAGCGCGGCGAGCACGATCAGCGTCGTGACGAGCCCGTTCGACCAGAAGATCGAGAGCGAGCCGTTCGACAGGATCATGGACTGGCGGAAGGCGTCCTCCGCCTTATCGCCCAGCACCATCGCGAGAACGAAGGGCGCGATCGGGTAGTCGAGGCGCTTGAACACGTAGCCGACGATGCCGAAGGCCACGGCCAGCCATACGTCGAAGCTCGAGCCCGCCACCGTATAGGCGCCGATCAGGCAGACCACGATGATGATCGGCGCGATGATCGCGAACGGGATGCGCAGGATCGAGGCGAAGATCGGCACGGTCGCGAGCACGAGGACCACGGCGATCACGTTCGACAGGTACATCGAGGCGATCAGGCCCCAGACGAAGTCCGGCTGCTCGGTGAAGAGGAGGGGGCCGGGCTGAAGGCCCCAGATCATCAGGCCGCCCATCATCACGGCGGCGGTCGCCGAACCCGGCACGCCGAGCGCCAGCATGGGCAGGAGCGCCGAGGTGCCGGCCGAATGGTCGGCGGTCTCGGGCGCGACGACGCCCTCCGGCTCCCCCTTGCCGAAGTTCGAGCCGAACCGGCCGAAGCGGCGGCCGATGCCGTAGCTCATGAAGGAGGCCGCCGTCGGGCCACCCGGCGTGATGCCCATCCAGACGCCGATCACCGCCGAGCGCAGGAAGGTCGCCCAGTAGGTCGGCAGGCGCCGGATCGCGACCCAGATCTCGCGCGGCTCGATGCGCGAGGACACGCCGCGGAACTTCAGCTCCTCCTGCACGGTGAGCAGGAGCTCGCCGATACCGAAGAGGCCGATCACGGCAACCAGGAACGAGACGCCGCGCAGGAGGTCGGTGAGGCCGAAGGTGAGGCGCAGCTCGCCCGACACCGTGTCCATGCCGACCGTCGCGAAGGCCAGGCCGGTCAGAAGCGACACGGCGGTCTTCATCGGGTCGGCACCGCCCAGGCCGATGAAGGAGCAGAAGGCGAGGAGGTAGATCGCGAAGAACTCGGGAGACGAGAAGCGCAGGGCGAACTCGGCGATCTGGCCGGCCAGCAGCGTGATCACGAGGATGCCGACGAGCGCGCCGAGACCGGCCGAGAAGAAGGCGGTGGATAGGGCCTCGGTGGCGCGTCCCGCGCGCGCCATCGGATAGCCGTCGAAGGTCGTGGCGACCGAGGAGGGCTCGCCCGGGATGTTGAACAGGATCGACGTCGTCGACCCGCCGAACAGCGCCCCCCAGTACATGGAGGACAGAAGGATGATCGCCGAGACCGGGTCCATCGTGAAGGTGAGCGGCAGGAGCAGCGTCACGCCGTTGGGCGCGCCGAGCCCCGGCAGGACGCCCACCAGGATGCCGAGCAGCACGCCCACCACGATGATGGCGACGTGGTAGAACGAGAAGGCGACCGAGAAGCCGTGCAGGAGCATCGCGAAGTCTGCGCCCATGGGGATGCTCCTATTCGAGGCCGAGAAGGGGCAGGACGACGCCCTTCTCCAGCGGGACCTGGAACCAGAATTCGAAGATCAGGTAGAAGGCCACCATCACGGCGACCGAGATCAGAAGACCCTTCCAGACCGGGACCTGGCCGAGCTTCCACATCGAGAAGACCAGGAACAGGACCGAGGCGAGGTAGAGGCCGAGCGAGGGGATAAGGGCCGCCGCGATGGCGGTCGGCACGAAGAGCACGAGGATGCGCCCGAACGAGCCCGGCTCGAAGAAGCGCGCGTCGAAGGCGGCCACCGCCTCGGTCGGATGGGCGGGGTCGGCGGCGGCGAGGCGCGCGGGGCGCCGCTGGCGGCCGATCAGCGCGTAGCGCACGGCGATCGCCAGGCCCAGCACCACGATCAGGAGGCCGATGCGGAACGGAAAGTAACCGGCGGCGGGGCCGATCTCGGTCCAGCCGATGCCGTTCTCCAGGCTGCCGTAGAGCGTGACGGCACCGATCAGCGCGAGCGCGAGGCCCGTGCCGACTTCCATATGACGTCGGGTCATCATGCGACGGGTTCCGGTCTGGGAAGAGGGGAGGCGGCCGAGCCGCGACGGGGCGCGGGACCGCCGCCGAGGCGGTCCCGAACCAGGCGAAGGATCAGCGCTGGACCAGCCAGCCGTCCTTCTCGTACTGCGCGCGCAGCTGCTCGCGGCTGGTGTCGACGAAGCTCTTCATCTCCTCGCCGGTCATGAAGCGGCCGGTCTGGGAGCTGTTCTTGACATACTCCTTGAACTCCGGCGTCTCGGACACCTTGCGCAGCATGTCGGCGTAGTAGCTGACCGCCTCGGGATCGGCCTCGCCCGGCATGAACACGGTGCGCGGCATCTGGTAGCTGTCGATCGGCAGCCCCTGCTCCTTGCAGGTCGGGATGTCGCTCCAGGCCATGGTGTCGGTCACCTTGGTCGTGTCGGCAAGGCGCTGGGCCGACATCACGCAGAGCGGGCGGACCTGGCCGGCGCGCCACTGACCGGTGATCTCGGCGGGGTTGTTGGTGTTGGCGTCGATGTGCTTGCCGGCAAGCTGGGTCGAGGCTTCGGCACCCGACTTGAAGGGCACGTAGGTGAACTTGGCGCCGGTCGCGTTCTCGATCTGGCGCACCAGGGTCTGGTCGGTGTCCTTGGACTGCGAGCCGCCGAAGCGCACCGAGCCGGGCGTGGCCTTGGCCGCCTCGACCATGTCCATGATGGTCTTATAGGGCGCATCGGGCTGGACCCAGACGATGAACTCGTCGAGCGCCATCACCGCCACGGGCGTCAGCTCGCCGGAGGTGAAGCCGACCTTGGCGACCATCGGCAGGATCCACTCGTTGTTGGTGCCGATGATGAGCTTGGTCTCGTCGCCGGCATAGCCCTTGCCGTAGATGAAGCCCTCGGCGCCCGAGCCGCCGCCCTTGTTCACCACCACGATGTTGGTGGGGTTGAGGTCATGCTTCTGGACGGCCGCCTGAATCTGGCGCGCGAACTGGTCGGAGCCGCCGCCGGCATTGCCGGAGACCACCATCTCCACGGGCTTGCGCGGCGCGAACTGGGCGTGCGCCGCCGGGGCGGTGGCGGCGAAGGCCGCGAGGGCGGCGCCGGCAGCGAGAAGTCGGGTCATCATCATGTCATCCTCCCTGGATGGTTGTGGAGCCGCACGGCGTGTCCGGGCGGGAAGGGAACGTCTCGTCCCGCCACGGTCGCGGCGGGATATCGGCGGTCCCGCTCCTCCCAGAGCGGGACCGGAACTCTCAGCGCGCGGCGTCCGGCAGGCGCTCGGCGAGGCGCCGCGCGATCATGGCGAGCGACACGGCGCCGGCATCGGGATGGCCGACCGACCGGCTGGCGAGCGGCCGGGCGCGTCCGAGCCGCGGTGTCATGGGGGCGGTCGCCTCGGCGGCGCGGGTCGCGGCCTCGGCCGCCTGCTTCCAAGCCTCGGCCAGCGGCCGGCCGGCCTCGATCCCGCCAGCCAGCGTATCGGCGAAGGGCACGAGCGCGTCCACCAGCGTCTTGTCACCGGGGCGCGCCCGGCCAAGGCGCATGACGCGGTCCACGGCCTCGCGCACGCCGGCCGCCACCATCGCGTCGCTCACGGCCTCGTCGTCGGAGAGCTTGTCGCTCCAGCCGCGCAGGAGGAGGCCCCAGATCGCGCCGGACGTGCCGCCCGCGCGATCGGCCCAGGCATCGGCAGCCGTGCCGAGCAGCGTGCGGGCACCCGCACCGGCCGAAGCAGCTGCTTCCGCCGCCTCGAGAGCGGCGGCCGAGCCGCGCCGCATGCCCTGGCCGTGGTCGCCGTCGCCAGCAAAGGCGTCGATGCGGCCGAGCTCCTCTTCGCTCTCGACGAGCAAGGCGGCGGTGTCGCGCAGCAGGGCGAGGATGCAGGCCGCGCTCCGGCGCGAGGCGTCGGAGGCCGGCGGAACCGCCGGCGCGGGATCGGGGTCGTTGCCGACCACGGCGGCCGCACGCGAGGCCAGCGCCGCGCCGCGTCGCAGGAAGGGCGTGTCGCAGGGAGCCAGCCACAGCGGCTCCAGCTCGTCGTCGAGAAAGCCGAGCGTCAGCGAGCAGCCGGCCATGTCGAGGCTGGTGACGAGCTCGCCCGCCTCGGGGCGCACCAGCGTGATGCCGGCCGCCTTGAGACGGTCCTCGACATGCGTCCAGAGAACGAAGAGCTCCTCGTACTTGGTGGAGCCGAGGCCGTTGAGGATGGCGCAGGCGCGCCGGTTCCAGCCGGCCGGCGCCTCGGGCAGGAGCTTGTCGACAAGGAGCGCGGCCAGCTCGCTCGCACTCATCGCGTCGACCTCGTCGACGCCGGGCTCGCCGTGGATGCCGAGGCCGACGCCGATGCGGCCCTTGGGCACCGTGAAGAGCGGCTCGCGCGCACCCGGCAGCGTGCAGCCGGAGAAGGCGACGCCGAACGAGGCGGTGCGCCGGTTGGCATGGGCGGCGAGGCGCATGACCTCGTCCATCGCGTCGCCGCGCTCAGCCGCGGCGCCCGCGACCTTGAACACCACGACGTCGCCGGCGACGCCCCGGCGCTTCTCCTGCTCGGACGCGTCCGCGCTCGCCACATCGTCGGTGACGGCGAGGATGCGCGCATCGATGCCCTCGGCCCGCAGCCGCTCGGCCGCCGCGCCGAAGTTCAGGACGTCGCCGGCATAGTTGCCGAAGCCGAGCACGACGCCCATGCCGCGATGGGCGAGGCGTCCGATGCGCGCCACGGCCTGCGTGGACGGCGAGGCGAAGACGTCGCCCGCGACCGAGGCGTCGGCAAGGCCCGGACCCACAAACCCGAGAAAGGCGGGGTAGTGGCCCGAACCGCCGCCGATCACGAGCGCGACCTTCTGCTGGCGCGTCTCGGCGGAGCGAAGCGCGCCCCCGTTCACGCGCTGCACGTGGTCGGGGTAGAGGCGGCAGAAGCCGTCGAGAGCCGTTGCGGCGAACTGGTCCGGTGCGTCGAAGATGCGGGTCATCGCGAGGTCGCCAGGGCGGTGGACAGGATGCGGCGCAGGTACTGCTGGTTCGCGGCGCAGACGCTGAGACCGTCGCCGCCGTAGTGCTCGAGCAGGAAGGCCGAGCGGAAGCCGTGCGAGAGCGCCAGGCGAACCGCCTCGCGATAGTTGATAACGCCGCTTTCCATGGGCGCAGGCGAGGACATCACCACGCCCGTGGAGCTGTCCTCGAGGCGCAGGTAGTTCTTGGCGTGCCAGTAGCCGGCAAAGGGGGCCAGCTTCTCCATCATCGCCTGCGGATGCTCGACCGGGCGATGGAGGCGCACGAGATTGCCGATGTCGCAGTTGAGCTTGACGTTCGGCAGGTCCACCTCGGTGCAGAAGCGCACCGCGCTCTCCGCCGTGCCAAGATAGGTGTCCTCGTACATCTCGAGCGCGACCTCGATCCCGAGTTCCGCGCCATGCCGGCCGAGCTCGCGGATGCGCTCCACGGCCTTCGCCCAGGTCGCCGGCTCGTCGGGGTTGACGACGCCGGGCACGGTCCAGAACCACAAGGCGCGCTGCTGCTCGGGCGAAAGCGGCCCGAAGAAGCCGAAAGACACGGCGGTGGCGCCGATGCGCGCCGCCGTGTCGATCAGGCGATGGCCGTAGGCGAGGTACGCGTCGCCCTCGACAGGGTCGATCACCGAGCGGCGCGCGGTCGAGATCGCAGGAACGCCGAGGCCGAGCGAGCGGGCGACCGCCATGAACTCGTCGACGCGCGCGGGTTCCAGATCCGCAAGGCGGATCCAGCTGTCGGTCGGGTCGACATGGTGGAAGCCGGCGGCGCGGACCTCGCCCAACGCCACGGCCCATTCCTCGGCGCTCTGATCCTGCACGGTGCGCCCGTCGCCGAGCGCGTTGCGGCGGTGGATCATGGCCGAGGCGATCGGCCAGGTCTCCGCCGTCCAGGGATAAGCGGCCATGTGGCTTACTCGGCGGCCTGGGCGAAGCGCCCGCGCTGCCGGGCCATGCGGATGGCCAGGCGCAGCGCCTCGCGCGTCGCGCCGACGTCGGCGATGCCGCGGCCCGCGATATCGTAGGCCGTGCCGTGGGCCGGCGTGCAGAGCGGGAAGGGCAGGCCGCCCATCATGGTCACGCCCTTGTCGAAGCCCATCATCTTCATCGCGATCTGGCCCTGGTCGTGATACATGGTCAGGACCGCGTGCCAGCCCTCCTTGAGGGCGCGCAGGAAGACGGTGTCGGACGGGAAGGGGCCTTCAACGTTCAGGCCGCGCCGCTTGGCTTCCGCCACGGCCGGCTCGATGATCTCGATCTCCTCCATGCCGAAGGAGCCGCCGTCGCCCGCATGCGGGTTGAGGCCGGCGACGAGGATGCGCGGGTTCTCGATGCCCGACTCGGCCAGGCACCGCAGCGTGAGGTCCATCTCGGCAAGGATCGCGTCCACCGAGAGGTGCTGCGAGACGTCCTTGAGCGGCACGTGCGAGGTGACGCGCGCGTTCCAGATCTGCGGCAGCACGTTGAACTCGCGAACCTTGCCGCGAAAGCCCGTGACGTCGGCCACGAAGCGGATCTCGTCGTCGTAGCCCTCGTAGGCGTAGCGCATCGCCTTCTTGTTGAAGGGCGTGAACGTGACGGCGTCGGCCTCGCCGCGATGGGCCATCAAGAGCGCCTCGCGGAAGTTGTGGGTGGCGAAACGTCCGCCGGCGGGCGTCGCCTCGCCGCGGTCGACCTCTTCGGGGGCGAGGTTGCCGAGATCCACGAGGACGTTGCCCGGGCGCGAAAGCGCTTCGGCCGGGGTCTTCACGGTGTCGATGTCGAGCGTGATGCCGGCGTCGCGCGCTCCGCCGTCCAGAATGCGGCGGTCGCCGAACACGACGATGCGGGCGTCGTCGCGCGCTTCCGGAAGGTCGAGGAACTTGGCGGTGAGCTCGGGGCTGACGCCGGCCGGGTCGCCCATGGCGAGCGCGATAACAGGCTTGGCGGACGCGGTGCTCGGGATCGTCATGATCCGTCTCTCCCTCAGATCTGCGATCCCTCTCGACTAAGCGATCTTTTTGCTTGTCTCAAGTCTTTTGTGTTGTGTATGCAAAATTCTACGTGGTGCGGCGCGGCGACTGGCGGTAGTCTTCGAGGGGGAGGGCGCCCGGGCGCCGAACAGCGGAGAGCGTCCCATGAGCGAGACCCTGACGGCGAACGCGGGCGACCGGATCAGCCGCCTGTCGCTGCACGAGATGATCGTCGGTCGCCTGCGCGACATGATCATCGAGGGCGAGCTGGCGCCCGGCACGCGGCTGCACGAGGTGCAGCTCGGCGAGCGGCTCGGCATCTCGCGCACGCCGCTGCGCGAGGCCATCAAGTATCTGGCGAGCGAGGGGCTGGTGGAGCTGATCCCCTCGCGCGGCGCCACCGTGAAGCGTTTCGAGCCCAAGGACGTGCGCGACATGCTGCGCGTCATCCGTCAGCTGGAGATGTTGGCGGGCGAGCTGGCCTGCGAGGCGGCGAGCGACGAGGCCATCGCGAACGTGCGCTCGTTGCACGACGAGATGGTTCGGTGCTTCGAGCGGCGCGACCGGCTCAGCTACTACAAGCTCAACCAGGCCATCCATACCGCGATCGCGGAACTGTCGGACAACGCGACGCTCGCCGCCATGCAGGCGCGCCTGCAGATGCGGCTCAAGCGCATCCGCTTCATCGGCCACGAGGGCGAGGAGAACTGGGCGGCGGCCGTCGCCGAGCACGAGGCGATGATCGCCGCGCTGGAGGCGCGCGACGGCCAGCGCCTGGCCGCCGTTCTGGGTCAGCATCTCGCCAATGCCTGGGACCGTGTCGAGCGGTTCGTGTGAGCTGACGCCCTTCGCGGACGCCGCCGCTGTCGGTCGGCCGTCCGCCCATCTCGTGCCGGAACCCGTGTCCGGCCCGTCCTGCCTGATCGTCAGGCTTCGCAGCGGTGCCGCGCCCCGATGGACGCGGCATCCGATCCAGGGACGGGGTCCTTGTCGGCCTCGTCCGAACGGGTCCGCCGTGGGAGCGGTGGGCCGGGAGGACTTGTTCCATGACCCCATCCCAGACGGGCGCCCCGTCCACGCTTGCGCGCGCCCCGGTTCCCCATGCCCCCGGAGCGGCGCCGACCGGGCAGCGCTGGCGCGTCCTTGCGCTTCTGTTCGGCATCTCGGTCCTGAACGGCGTCGACCGCATCGCGCTCGCGGTCGGCCTGCCGGTGATCGGGCAGGAGTTCCAGCTTTCGCCGGCCGTGCAGGGCATCGTCCTGTCGAGCTTCTTCTGGACCTACTGCCTGTTCCAGGTGCCGGGCGGCTGGGCCGTCGACCGCTTCGGCGCGCGGCGCGTTCTGAGCCTCGGCGCGGGCCTCTGGGGCTTGTTCCAGGCGCTCGCCTCGCTCGCGGTCGGCGGCGTCAGCCTGATCCTGACGCGTCTCGGGCTCGGCCTCTTCGAGGCGCCCATGATGCCGTCCGCCTCGAAGTTCACCGCTGCCTGGTTTCCCGAGCGCGAGCGCTCGCGCTCGATCACGCTGATCGACGCCGGCGCGCCGATCGGCTCGGCGATCGGCGGCCTCGTGCTGGCGGAGCTGATCGCGCTCTTCTCGTCCTGGCGCATCGCCTTCTTCGTGGTGGGCGCGGTGACGATCGCCTACGCCATCCTTCTCTACGTCCGCCTGCGTTCGCGCCCCGACGAGGACCCGCGCGTCAATGCGGCGGAGCGGGCGCTGATCAGTGCGCGGATGCAGCCCGAAGCCATCGCCGAGCCCGTGCGCTACATGTCGCGCCGCACGTTCGCCGCGATGATTGTCGGGCGCATCGGCTGGACCATGATCTTCTTCGGTCTCGCGACCTGGGGGCCGAACTACCTCGCGCAGGCGCGCGGCTTCGACCTGAAGTCCATGGGCTACGCGACCTTTGCGATCTTCATGGCGGGCGGCGTCGGCGCGATCGTCTCGGGCGCGCTCGCCGACTGGCTGCAGCGAAAGCTGCCGCGCGACTGGGCCTTCAAGATCCTGTTCGGCGTGTCGGGCCTCGTGGTGCTGGGCGGACTTCTGCTGCTGCCGCGCGTCAGCGATCCCGTCACGGCCGTCGTGGTCCTGTCGGTGCTCGTGATGTTCCACTTCTTCGGCTCGCTCTACTGGACCATCCCCGCCATGCTCGCCCCGCGCGAGCGGATCGGGGTCGTCGGCGGCGTCATGAACTTCGCGGGCACCTCGTCGGGCATCGCCGCGCCGATCCTGATCGGCTTCCTCGTGCAGTGGACCGGCGGCTTCGACGCCGTGCTCACCTACTTCGCGGCCTGCGCCGTGGTGTATCTCGTGGGCTCGCTCCTGATCGACTTCCGCGAGCGGCGGGTGCTTCCATGAGCGCGCCGCTCTACGACGGCCCCGTCATCGACGCCCACCACCATGTCTGGGAGCCCGAGCGCGGCACCTATCCCTGGCTGCGGCCGGAGGCGGCGATCCCGTTCCGCTACGGCGACTACACGGCGATCAAGCGGCGCTACCTACCGCCGGAGTTCCGCGCCGATGCGGCTGGCGTGCCCTTGGCCGCCACGGTCTACATGGAGGCCGAGTGGGACCCTGCCGATCCACTCGGCGAGACCGCCTACGTCCATGACGTGGCGAAGCACTTCGACCTGCCGAACGCCATCGTCGCTCAGGCCTGGCTCGACCGCGAGGACGCGGCCGAGGTGATCGCCAAGCAGGCCAGCTTCCCGCTGGTCCGCTCCGTGCGCCACAAGCCGGAAGGGGCCAGGTCGCCCGAGGAAGCGCGCGCGGGCGTGCGCACGCTGATGAGCGACGAGCGCTGGCGGCGCGGCTATGCGGAGCTCGCCCGCTACCGTCTCCACTTCGACCTGCAGACGCCCTGGTGGAACTTGACCGAGGGCGCCGAACTCGCCCGCGACTTCCCCGAGACCACCATCATCGTGAACCACGCCGGCGTGCCCGGCGACCGCGAGCCCGAGACGCTGCGCGGCTGGCGCGCCGGCATGGAGGCGTTGAGCCGGCACGAGAACGTCGTGGTGAAGGTGTCGGGCATCGGCGAGCGCGACCATCCCTGGACGGTGGAGCGCAACCGCGAGGTGGTCGAAACCATCCTCGACCTCTTCGGGGGCGGACGCGCGATGTTCGGCTCGAACTTTCCGGTGGACGGGCTCTGCGCCTCCTACCGGACGATCTTCGACGGCATCCGCCGGATCGCCGCGACGCGCTCCGCCGCCGACCAGCACGACCTCTTCTTCGAGACCGCGCGCCGCGTCTACCGTCCCCTCAAGGGCGGGGTTCCGCTGCCACGCATGGGAGACACCGCATGAACAGCCATCTTCGTTTTCCGCCCGGCAGCCGCCCCGTCGAGGTCGCGCTGGTGGGTGCCGGCGCCTTCGGACGCTCGCTCCTGGGCCAGGGTCGACGCATGCCGCTC
This sequence comes from Aureimonas jatrophae, assembly GCF_900104035.1. Classification (GTDB taxonomy): domain Bacteria; phylum Pseudomonadota; class Alphaproteobacteria; order Rhizobiales; family Rhizobiaceae; genus Aureimonas; species Aureimonas jatrophae. The sequence goes on from NZ_FNIT01000011.1 coordinate 104,464, forward strand.
CTCAACGTGCGCGTCGCCGTCGACGTCACGGCCGAGCGTGCCGCGGAGGCCTTCCGCGCGGTCGGCTGGCCGGAGGGCGAGATCGCGCTGTGCCGGAGCACCGATGAGGCGCGCGCCGCCTGGGAGGCGGGCCGCGCGGTCGCGTCCGGCCGGCTCGCCGACGTGCTGACGCTCCCGGTCGACATCGTGGTGGAGGCGAGCGGCCATCCCGAGGCGGGCGCCGCCCACGCCCATGAGGCGATCTTCCACGACAAGCACGTCGCGCTGGTCACCAAGGAAACGGACTCCGTGGTCGGGCCCTGGCTCGCCCATCTCGCCCGCGAGCGGGGGCGCCTCGTGACGCCGGTCGACGGCGACCAGCCGGCGCTCCTGATCGGGCTCGTGACCTGGGCCGAGACGCTGGGTCTGCCGATCATCGCGGCCGGAAAGTCGAGCGAATACGACTTCGTCTACGACCGCACCGCAGGCCGCATCGCCAACGAGACGGCGGCTGCCGACGTGCCGGGCTTCGAGGCGCTGTGGACGCTCGGGGAAGGCGAGATCGGCCAGGTCCTCGCCAAGCGGGCCGAGGCGGCGGCCAGGCTGCCCCAGCGCACCGTGCCGGACCTGTGCGAGATGGCGGTGGTGGCCAACGCGACGGGGCTGCGGCCCGACGTGCCGGGCTTCCACGTGCCGGTCGCGCGCATCGGCGAGGTCGCCGACGTGTTTTCGGAAGCCGCCGCTGGCGGCCTCCTGTCGGGCCGGCGCCGGCTCGACGTCTTCAACTGCCTTCGCGAGGCCGACGAGGTGTCGTTCGCCGGCGGCGTCTTCGTGGTGGTAGCCTGCGAGGACGCAGAGACCTGGCCGATCCTGGCCGCCAAGGGCCACACCATGAGCCGCGACGGGCGCTCGGCCATGCTCTGGTTGCCGCGCCACATTCTCGGGCTGGAAGCCCCGATCAGCCTTCTCGACGTGGTGCTGAACGGGCGCTCGGTCGCGCCCGAGCCCAAGCCCGTCGTCGACCTCGTCGGCCGCGCGACGCGCGCGCTTCCCGCCGGCGCGCTCCTGGAGGCGGTCGGTCACCACCACACGATCGACGGGCTGGAGCCCGCCCTGGTCGAGGCCGGGCCGCTTGGGAGCGAGCGCCCGGCGCCCTACTACCTCATCTCCGGCCGGCGCCTCGGCCGCGCTGTCGCCAAGGGCGCCTTCGTGACGCTCGGCGATCTGGAACTCGGCGAGGGCTCCGCGATGCTGGAGCTTCGCCGCGCGCAGGACCGGCACTTCTTCGGCGCGGACGCCAGGGCGGAGGCGGCCTGATGCATCTTGGGATCATCGGGGACGACTTCACGGGGTCGTCGGATGCGGCGAACACGCTGGCGCGGGGTGGCTTGCGGGTCGTGCAGTATGCGGGGGTTCCGTCGGGTCCGGCGGAGCGGGGTGTCGAGGCGGGCGTGGTGGCGCTGAAGTCGCGCACGATCGCGGCCAGTGAGGCGGTGGCCTTGTCGCTGGGTGCGCTGGACTGGCTCCTGGCGCAAGGCTGCCGGCAGATCCTGTTCAAGGTGTGCTCGACGTTCGACTCGACGCGGAGCGGCAACATCGGCCCGGTGGCCGAGGCGCTGCGGGCGGCGCTGGCGGCGCGGCTGGGTGCGGGAGCGGCGGCGATGGGCCCGGTCCTGGTGTGCCCGGCCTTTCCGCGCGCGGGGCGCTCGCTCTACCAGGGGCACCTGTTTGTCGCCGACGCGCTCCTGTCGGAGTCGGGCATGCGCGACCACCCGCTCACCCCCATGCGCGATCCCGACATCCGGCGCTGGTTGGGCTACCAGACACAGCTCGGTGTCGGGCACGTGGCGGCGTCCACGGTGTTTGCCGGGGCGGACGCGATCCGCGAAGGCGCGCTAGCGGAAGCCGCGGCGAACCGCCCGCTGGTGGTGGTGGACGCGATCCGCGACGAGGACCTGCACGCGATCGGGCAGGCGGCCGCCGACTGGCCGCTTCTGGTGGGGGGCTCAGGGATCGCGCTGGGCCTGCCGGAGAACCTGCGCCGGGAGGGGCTGGTCCCGGTGCGCGGCCCCGACGCGGACGCCTGGGCGGGCTCGCGCGGTCGGGCGGCGATCCTGTCGGGCTCGTGCTCGGTGATGACGCGCGCGCAGGTGCGCCGCCATCTGGCGGACGGCGCGCCGGGGCTGGAGGTCTCGGCCGACGAGATCGTGGCCGACGGGGCGGGGGCGGTCGGGCGCGCGCTGCGCTTTGTGGACGATCACCCGGGGCCGGGCGAGGGCGGCGAGGGAGGCAACGGGGCGGGCGGCGCGGCGGCGGGCGCTCCGCTGGTCTACACCTCGGCCGATCCGAGCGTCGTGCGGGAGGCGCAGGCGCGCTTTGGACAGGAGCGCGTGGCAGGCGCGGTGGAGGGCTTCTTTGCCGAGCTGGCGCGCCGGCTGGTGGCGGGGGGCGTCACGCGCCTCGTGACGGCGGGCGGCGAGACGTCCGGGGCGGTGGTGGAGGGCCTGGGCCTAGCCTCGCTGGCCATCGGCCCCGAGATCGCGGCCGGCGTGCCGGCGGTGCGCGCGGACGGGGTGGGGGAAGCCGGGGGCGCCGGCGGCGGGCGCCCGCTCTGGCTGGCGCTGAAGTCGGGCAACTTCGGCGACGAGCGCTTCTTCGCGCAGGCGCTCGACGTGCTCGGGCAGACCGTCCCGGAAGCGGGGCGACCGGAAGCGCGACGACCGTGAGCGGGGTGATCGCAAGCGACGCCCGCGCCGAGAGCCAGCTTCGCGAAGACGTCTGCCGGCTGGCCGCCAGCCTGTTCGACCGCGGGCTGACGCAAGGGGCGTCCGGCAACGTCTCGGTGCGCCTGCCCGATGGTGGGCTGCTCGTCACCCCGACCGGCCGCTCGCTCGGCCGCCTCGACCCCGGGCGCCTGGCCAGGCTGGGCGCCGATGGGCAGCTCGTGTCGGGCGATGCGCCCACCAAGGAGGTGCCGCTTCACGCCGCCTTCTACCAGACGCGCGGAACGGCGGGGGCGGTGGTGCATCTGCATTCCGCCCATGCGGTGGCCTGGTCGACGCTGCCCGAGGTGGACCCCGAGAACGCGCTGCCCGCGATCACCCCGTATGCCGTGATGCTGCTCGGGCGCGTCAAGCTTCTGCCCTTCTTCGTGCCGGGCGACCCCCTCACCGGCGAGGCGATCCGGGGCTTGGGGGGCCGGCGCTCGGCGGTGCTTCTCGCCAACCACGGGCCGGTCGTGGCCAGCCGCGACCTCGAGGCGGCGGTCAACGCCATGGAGGAGCTGGAGGCCACCGCGCGCCTGGCGCTGCTCACGCGCGGCCACCATCCGCGCCTTCTGTCGGAGGGCGAGGTCGCGCGCGTGGTGAAGCGCTTCGACGTGGAATGGGACGGGTGAGGGAGGCGAACATGATCGAGCTGTCGGCCAATCTGGGCTTCCTGTGGAGCGAGCTGTCGCTGCCGGACGCCATCCGGCGCGCCGGGGCGGCGGGCTTTGCGGCGGTGGAATGCCACTGGCCATACGAGACGGATGCAGGCGCGGTGGCCGACGCGCTTGCCGAGACCGGCCTGCCGATGCTCTCGCTCAACACCCGTCGCGGCCAGCCCGGCGAGAACGGGCTCGCCGCCCTGCCCGGGCGCGAGGGCGAGGCGCGCGAGGCCATCGGGCAAGCCTTCGAGTACGGGGCGCGGATCGGGGCGCGCTGCGTGCACGTCATGGCGGGCGCGGCGCGCGGGCAGGCGGGGGCCGAGGCGACGTTCCTCGCCAACCTCGCCTATGCCGCCGATCTCGCCTGCGACACCGGCATGGGCGTCCTGGTCGAGCCGCTGAACCGGCGCGATGCGCCCGGCTACCTCCACGCCACGGTGGAGGAGGCGGCCGCGCTCGTGCGCCAGCTGGCGCGCCCCGAAGTCCGGATCCTGTTCGACTGCTACCACCAGCAGATCATGGGCGGCGACCTCGTCACGCGCTTTGCCGCGCACAAGGACCTTGTCGGCCACGTCCAGTTCGCAGCCGTCCCCACCCGCGCCGAGCCTGACCGGGGCGAGGTCGACTACCCCTGGCTCCTGCCCGCCCTCCAGGCCGCCGGATACGCAGGACCCTTCGGCGCCGAGTACAAGCCAACGGGCGCAACCGACGACGGACTGGCCTGGATGAGGG
>NZ_FNIT01000013.1 GCF_900104035.1 Aureimonas jatrophae
GGGGGACTCGACCAGGATGCGCTCGGCCACGTTGCCGCTGACCGAGACGTTGGCCGAGCCGGGCTTGACCATGATGTAGATGCCGTCGTTGCGCACCTCGCCCATCGCGGTCTCGGTGTTGCGCAGCACCGTGTTGTTGCGGATCGTCAGCCCCTCGGCCTTGTCCACCGTGATGCCGTGGAAGGTGTTGTTGTAGACGGTGTTGTTCTCGATCAGGACGTTCTTGTAGCGCATGGCGTTGCTCGCGCCCGCGTTCACCGCCTCGTTGCCGAAGAAGATGGCCTGGGTCCAGTGGCCCTGTCCGCTGTCCAGGACGTTGTTGCGCACCACCACGTTCTGCGAGGGCGAGGTGGTGCCGCTGGTGAAGAACTGGATCATGTCGTTGTGGTTGATCGACCAGGCCGATCCCAGGAAGTCGTGCAGGTGGTTGCCGTCCACCACGACGTCGTCGACGTCCGAGAACTGCATGCCGTCGGCCTGCATGTGGTGCAGGTCGTTGTTCTGGATGCTGACGCGGTCCGAACCCGTCACCTGGATGCCGAAGTTGTAGTGCGACACCTCGTTGTTCGTGAACGTGAAACCATCCGTCCCCTTGATCCGGACCGCATTGTCGCCAAGCTTGACGTGCCCGTTATTGAACGAGGCGGCGTCGCCGGTGAGTGTCGAGTTGGACACGACGATGTTGCGCGAATCTTCGACGAAGACATCGCTCCGCCATGGCAGCCTCGACGTGCTGTGGATCGTCACGTCGTCGACCCTGAGGTTTGCGACCCCGTCGAGCTTCACCGACGACAGGACGGCTTGGTCCTGCGAGTCGAGGGAGCGGATCGTGACGGTCGACGCAAAGGTCTTGTCCGCAAGCGAAACGGAGTAGCGAGCATCGCCCTTCAGGAGGATCGTCTCGCCGCCGGAGGCCTCTCGCAGCGCGGTTGCCAACTCCTGTGAACTGGAGACGACGATTGTCTCGTTTGACATGTCTGTTTCCAATCCTGCGAGGCGCACAGTGCACGCTGATGGGAGCCTAGACAGGTAAGGCTGCCCCAAACTGACCTATGGGGAAGTTATGCGACGCAGGTATGTCGGGTGGTCGAAGAAGAGCCAAGTGAATGATCGAGGACGCGCATATTAAAATTCGGTAAAATCTGCGCGTCCAGCGTTTATCTCGCCATCTGATGCGGGGCGCCGGCCAATCGAAGCCGGCGGAGCGCAGCCGATGTGCGCAGAATGCGCAGTTTTACATCGTAATGCTCATGAACCGAGCGGCGGACCCGGGTCCATGTCAACGCTGTAGGCGCGCGATAGGGAAACCGCGCCTATTCGTCCCAGTATCTCTTCCGAATACGGGGACATGCGTCGCCATTCGTTGCGGCGACATCCCTACGGTTGGCCGGAACGGGATGGTGGGCGATGACGGACTCGAACCGCCGACATCCTCGGTGTAAACGAGGCGCTCTACCAACTGAGCTAATCGCCCCTCAGTCTTGTGGAGGTTTCGGATATAACCTCTGCGAGATGCTCGCAAGGTGTTTGTCCGGCGACTGGTTTCGTATCGGCTATGTCCATCCGGAAACGGAGCGTGCGCCGTGGTCGGAGGCCTATTCCCTCGATTCGCTTCGGAGGCCGCCAAGAACCCGATCCTAACCGCTCGTCCTACAACGAGACAGTCGGACGATGTTGTAGCAGTCGGCTGCAAACGACGTAGCTCCGGACGGTCATCGCGGCGGTCTCCGATGGCATTCGAAAGAATCTGCGCGACGAGGGGCATGAACCGACGAAGCCCTGTTGACAGGGCAGGGCGGCTTCCGTAAACCGCCGCTCATGCCGCTGACGAACACGCCAGCGGCACCAAGCGCGGGTGTAGCTCAGTCGGTTAGAGTGCCGGCCTGTCACGCCGGAGGTCGCGGGTTCGAGCCCCGTCACTCGCGCCATTTTGTCTCGTTCATACCCCGAATGACGAGGACGATCCAGCTGGGATCGTCGGCTCGAGGTTGGCTTTCCGCTTGCAGTAGCCTTCGCGGTCTTCCGCGACTTGCAACTCTCCTTTTCAGGCTCTGAAATTCGGTCAGGGCATCGCGTCGCGCTGCCTTGCGCCTAGTTTGGGAAGGGTCTAAGCGTCGCTGCAGATGCGAAGGGTCGGCCGTGGCCGTTGGACGCATTGTGGCAGCCCTTCCGATGCTTACCTGACTTGTACGATCCGAATGCGTGTCGCACCGGGTCGTCCGGGTGCAGGCGAACGCCGTTTGGGCGAGTCGAACGAGGTCTGCGAGCGGTGAATCAGCTTCTGGGATCGTATCTTCCGATCGTAATATTCGTGAGCGTTGCGCTCTTCATAGGGCTCGCGTTGCTCGTCTCGCCGTTCCTTCTGGCCTTCAAGGCGCCGGACGACGAGAAGCTGTCGGCCTACGAATGTGGCTTCGACGCGTTTGACGACTCCCGCATGAAGTTCGACGTCCGCTTCTATCTCGTGTCGATCCTGTTCATCATCTTCGATCTCGAGGTCGCCTTCCTCTTCCCCTGGGCAGCTTCGTTCGGCGAGCTGGGCTGGGCCGGTCTCTGGTCGATGATGGTGTTTCTGGGCGTGCTCACGGTCGGCTTCGTCTATGAATGGAAGAAAGGTGCCCTCGAATGGGATTGAACCCCGCTTCCGCGCCGTTCGCCGCGCGTTCCGACCTGCAAAAGGTGTCGCCTGCGGCTGATCCGTTTGTCGCCGATGTCGACAACGAGCTCGCCGACAAGGGCTTTATCGTCACCTCGACCGAGGACCTGATCCAGTGGGCGCGTACGGGCTCGCTGATGTGGATGACGTTCGGCCTCGCGTGCTGCGCAGTCGAGATGATGCAGATGTCGATGCCGCGGTATGATGCCGAGCGCTTCGGGTTCGCGCCGCGCGCGAGTCCGCGCCAGTCCGACGTCATGATCGTTGCCGGCACGTTGACCAACAAGATGGCGCCCGCCTTACGCAAGGTCTACGACCAGATGCCTGAGCCGCGCTACGTCATCTCCATGGGCTCCTGCGCCAACGGCGGCGGCTACTATCACTACAGCTACTCCGTGGTCCGGGGCTGCGACCGTGTGGTTCCGGTCGACATCTACGTCCCGGGATGCCCGCCGACGGCGGAGGCTCTGCTCTACGGCGTTCTGCTTCTTCAGAAGAAGATTCGTCGCATCGGAACGATCGAGCGTTGATGATGGCCCTCGCTGAACTCTCCGACCATCTTGCCGTGCGCTTCGGCGACAAGCTCCTGGCCCGTGAGATCGCCTTCGGCGACCTTACGGTCACGGTTGCGCCGAGCGATCTTCCCGAGATTGTCACCTTCCTGCGCGACGATGCGCGCTGCCTTTTCACATGCTTCATCGATCTGTGCGGCGTCGACTATCCCAATCGCTTGGAGCGCTTCGAGGTGGTGACCCACCTTCTGTCGCCGCGTCACAACACCCGCATTCGAGTGAAGGTGTCGACCGAAGAGGATGAGCCGGTTCCCTCGATCACCGCCATCTACGCGGGCGCGGACTGGTTCGAGCGCGAAGCCTACGACCTCTACGGCATCCTCTTCACCGGTCATCCGGATCTGCGTCGCATCCTCACCGATTATGGCTTCGAGGGGCATCCGCTGCGCAAGGACTTCCCGATGACGGGCTTCGTCGAGGTTCACTACGACGAACATCTGAAGCAGGTCGTCTACGAACCGGTCGAACTGCGTCAGGAAATGCGCTCATTCGACTTCCTCTCTCCCTGGGAAGGCACGGACTACGTGCTGCCGGGCGACGAGAAGGCGAAGGCGAATTGACAAGAAAAGGGCGCGGCGCACGACGCGCCCGCCGTTGCTTGAGACTGCCGATGTTGGCGCGGATGGCCGCGACGATATCCGCGCTCTGACCAGAGGTGCCGCCATGGCCGAGATGATCGACGTCCGGAACTTCAACATCAACTTCGGACCGCAACACCCCGCGGCCCATGGCGTTCTGCGTCTCGTTCTCGAGCTGGACGGGGAGAACGTCGAGCGCGTCGACCCGCATATTGGTCTGCTGCACCGTGGTACCGAAAAGCTGATCGAGCAGAAGACCTATCTTCAGGCGATTCCGTACTTCGACCGGCTCGACTACGTGTCGCCGATGAATCAAGAGCATGCGTTCTGCCTCGCAGTCGAGCGCTTGGCGGGCGTCGAGGTGCCGATCAAGGCGCAGCTCATTCGAGTGCTGTATTGCGAGATCGGGCGTATCCTCTCGCATCTTCTCAACGTCACGACGCAGGCGATGGACGTTGGCGCCCTGACCCCGCCGCTGTGGGGTTTCGAGGAGCGCGAGAAGCTGATGGGCTTTTACGAGCGCGCGAGCGGCGCGCGCCTCCACGCAGCCTATTTCCGGCCAGGTGGCGTCCATCAGGATCTCGACCCCAAGCTCGTCGAGGACATCGGCGAGTGGTGCGATCCGTTCTTGAAGGCGGTCGCCGATATCGACGAACTGCTGACCGGCAACCGCATCTTCAAGCAGCGCAACGTCGACATCGGTGTCGTGTCGCTCGACGATGCGTTCGCGCTTGGCTTTTCCGGCGTCATGGTTCGCGGCTCTGGCGCCGCATGGGACCTGCGTAAGTCGCAGCCCTACGAGTGCTACGATCAGATGGAATTCGATATCCCGATCGGGAAGAACGGTGACTGCTACGACCGCTACCTCATCCGCATGGAGGAGATGCGCCAGTCGACCTACATCATGAAGCAGTGCATCGAGCGTTTGGCAGGCCGTGATCGCGCTGGTCCGATCGCGTCGACCGAAGGCAAGGTCGTGCCGCCCAAGCGGTCGACGATGAAGCGGTCGATGGAAGCGCTGATTCACCACTTCAAGCTCTATACCGAAGGCTTCCACGTGCCGGAAGGTGAGATCTACGCGGCGGTCGAGGCGCCGAAGGGCGAGTTCGGCGTCTATCTCGTGGCGGACGGCACCAACAAGCCCTACCGCTGCAAGATCCGGGCCCCGGGCTTCGCCCATCTCCAGGCCATGGACTTCCTGTGCCGTGACCACATGCTCGCGGACGTGTCCGCGATTCTCGGGTCGTGCGACATCGTCTTCGGCGAGGTTGACCGCTGAACTTGCATGGTTGAGCGTTCGAGAGGCGGCGCGCTGTCGTAGCGCTGCCGCAGAGCTCTGCGCGACAGGCCGTCGCGATCCAGCTGCCGGGGCTCCGGCGGCTGGCCTTTTGTTGATACTGTGTTAGAACGCGCCGCACACTGAGCGTGTCTTGGAACCGTTCTGAAATCGAGGTCCAATGTCCGTCCGACGTCTTGCGGAAGAGGCCGCACAACCCCAGACCTTCGCCTTCTCCAGCGACAACGAGGCCTGGGTCGAGACGCTGATCCGCCGCTATCCGGAGGGACGCCAGCAGTCCGCCGTGATCCCCATGCTGATGCGGGCCCAGGATCAGGACGGTTGGGTGACGAAGGCGGCGATCGAGCATGTAGCCGATAGGCTGAGCATGCCGATGATCCGCGTTCTCGAGGTCGCTACCTTTTATACGCAGTTCCAGCTCAAGCCGGTCGGCACACGCGCCCACGTGCAGGTCTGCGGAACGACGCCGTGCATGTTGCGCGGATCCGACGATTTGAAGCGGGTATGCCGCGAGAAGATTCATCCCGAGCCGCTTCATCCGAACGCGTCCGGCACCCTGTCCTGGGAAGAGGTCGAGTGCCTGGGCGCCTGCGTGAATGCGCCCATGGTCATGATCTTCAAGGACACCTACGAGGATCTGACCGGCGAACGACTGGCTGAGATCATCGACGAGTTTGAAGCTGGGCGCGGCGAGAGCGTCCGCAAGGGACCGCAGATCGATCGCCACCTTTCGGTGCCGGTGGGTGGGCTGACGACGCTGACGTCGTTCCGTGACGAGGACGAGGGCGCCTCTGTCTCGGCCCAGCGTCCGTCTGCTGCCAACGATGCGCCTCCGCAGGGTCCGGGCGCCGGATATGCCGTGTCCGACGAGTCTCAAGCGGCGCGTGCCGACACCCACGCTGCGGAGACCGACAGCTCGATGAAGGGACCGAGCCCCGAAGCGGCTGCGGCAGCGGACAACCGCGCCGACGATGTAGCGAGCATCGATCCGTCGAAGGGCGCGCAAAACCCGGGAACAGGTCGCGAGGCCGGAACACGCCAGGGACCGACCGGACAGGTCGAACGCGATGCCGCAGAGTTCGGCGAGACCGCGGGCAACAGCGATGGGGAACCCCGTGCCGACGGTCCGCTGAAGGCCAAGGGTGCGGCAGCGGAGGATCGCCTCGTCCAGGACTTCAAGCGTGTTCCCGGCGATGCCCCTCGCGCATCGAGTGCGACCGAGGATCTCGGCAACAAGGATGCCAGCGCGTCCGGCGTCTTCGAGGAGCAGCGGCGGAATACGAGCGATACGCAGGGCAATCCCGCTGCCGTGTCGCCATCGGGTGCCGAGAACCGCTCTCAACCCAAGACCGACCGCGATACGAAGGACTGAGGAGGCGAGCGATGCTGCAGGATCAGGACCGTATCTTCACGAATATCTACGGCCTTCGCGACAAGAGCCTGAAGGGCGCGATGAAGCGCGGGCACTTCGACGGCACCGCCGATATCATCGGCAAGGGTCGCGACTGGATCATCAACGAGATGAAGGCCTCCGGCCTGCGCGGACGAGGCGGAGCAGGCTTCCCGACCGGTCTGAAGTGGTCCTTCATGCCGAAGGAGGTCGGTGAGCGGCCTCATTATCTCGTGGTCAACGCGGACGAGTCCGAACCCGGCACCTGCAAGGACCGGGAAATCATGCGCAACGACCCTTTCACGCTGGTGGAGGGGTGCGTCATCGCCGGTTTTGCGATGGGCGCACATGCCGCCTACATCTATGTCCGTGGCGAGTACATTCGCGAGCGCGAAGCGCTGCAGCGCGCGATCGACGAATGCTACGAGGATGGTCTCCTGGGTCGCGACAACAAGTGCGGCTGGGACATGGACATCTTCGTCCATCATGGCGCCGGAGCCTACATCTGCGGTGAAGAGACGGCGCTCCTCGAAAGTCTCGAGGGCAAGAAGGGCCAGCCGCGTCTGAAGCCGCCGTTCCCGGCCAACATGGGCCTCTACGGCTGCCCGACGACGGTCAACAACGTCGAGTCGATCGCGGTCGCGCCGACCATCTTGCGACGTGGCGGTGCTTGGTTCGCCGGTATCGGCCGTCCCAACAACACGGGTACCAAGCTGTTCTCGATCTCGGGTCACGTCAACAAGCCGTGCACCGTCGAGGAGGCTATGGGCATTCCGTTCCGTGAGCTCATCGACAAGCACTGCGGTGGCGTGCGCGGCGGCTACGACAACCTCCTCGCCGTCATTCCCGGCGGTTCGTCCTGCCCGCTCGTTCCGGGCGAGCAGATCCTCGACGCACCAATGGACTTTGACGGCATGCGCGAGGTGAAGTCCTCGTTCGGTACGGCTGCGGTGATCGTCATGGACAAGTCCACCGACATCGTGCGCTCGATCGCTCGGCTTGCCTACTTCTACAAGCACGAGAGCTGCGGCCAGTGCACGCCCTGCCGCGAGGGCACCGGCTGGATGTGGCGCGTCATGGAGCGGATGGTCGTCGGCAACGCCCAAAAGCGCGAGATCGACATGCTTCTCGACGTGACCAAGCAGGTCGAGGGTCACACGATCTGCGCCCTTGGTGACGCGGCAGCCTGGCCGATCCAGGGTCTCGTCCGCCACTTCCGGGCTGAGATCGAGCGTCGCATCGACGAGTTCTCGCGCAACGCAGACCATGATCGTCGTCCTGTTCTTCAGGCGGCTGAGTAGGTTTTTCTCGCACGCGCACATCTCGTCTCGACGGGATGAGCGGTTCGCTGGTGCGCCCAGACTGAGACGAAGAAGATGGCAAAGATCAAAGTCGACGGCCGCGAGATCGAGGTTCCCGATCACTACACGCTGCTGCAGGCCGCGGAGGAGGCGGGTGCCGAAATCCCGCGCTTCTGCTTCCACGAGCGTTTGTCCGTTGCGGGTAACTGCCGCATGTGCCTCGTTGAAGTGAAGGGTGGACCGCCCAAGCCCGCTGCGTCCTGCGCGATGGGCGTTCGCGACTTGCGTCCGGGCCCGAACGGCGAGGCGCCCGAGATCTTCACCAACACGCCGATGGTGAAGAAGGCCCGCGAGGGGGTGATGGAGTTTCTCCTCATCAACCACCCGCTGGATTGCCCGATCTGCGACCAGGGCGGCGAGTGCGATCTGCAGGACCAGGCCATGGCCTTCGGCGTCGACTCCTCGCGCTATACCGAGAACAAGCGCGCGGTCGAGGACAAGTACATCGGTCCGCTCGTGAAGACGATCATGACGCGCTGCATCCATTGCACGCGCTGCGTTCGCTTCACGACCGAAGTCGCCGGCATCTCCGAGCTCGGTCTGGTCGGCCGTGGTGAGGACGCCGAGATCACGACCTACCTCGAGCAGGCGATGACGTCGGAGCTCCAGGGCAACGTCATCGACCTCTGCCCGGTCGGTGCGCTGACGTCGCGCCCCTATGCCTTCCAAGCGCGGTCCTGGGAGCTTACCAAGACCGAGTCCGTCGACGTCATGGACGCCGTCGGATCGTCGATCCGCGTCGACACGCGTGGCCGTGAGGTCATGCGCATTCTGCCGCGCACCAACGACCTTGTGAACGAGGAGTGGATCTCCGACAAGACTCGCTTCGTCTGGGATGGGCTGCGCACGCAGCGTCTCGACCGGCCGTATCTGCGGCGCGATGGGCGCCTGCAGCCGGTTTCGTGGCCGGAAGCGTTCGAAGCCATCCGGCAGAAGCTTCAGGGCGTTCCTGGCGAACGCATCGGCGCGATCGCAGGCGATCTGTCGGCGGTCGAGGACATGTGGGCCGCCAAGGGGCTCCTGTCCGCGCTCGGCTCATCCAATATCGACTGCCGCCAGGACGGTGCAAAGCTCGATCCCGCCGACGGCCGCGCCTCCTACCTCTTCAACACGACGATCGCAGGGATCGAGGATGCGGACGCGCTTCTGATCATCGGCGCGAACCCGCGCTTCGAGGCTCCGGTTCTGAATGCCCGTATCCGTAAGCGCTGGCGTCGCGGTGGCTTCCCGGTCGCCATGATCGGCGAGAACGTCGATCTGCGCTATGCCTACACCTATCTCGGTGCGGGTCCTCAGACGCTGGCCGACATCGAGGGCGCCAACCGCGAGTTCTTCGACGCGCTTCGCGGCGCAGCCAAGCCGATGATCATTTTGGGGCAGGGGCCTTTGGCCGGCGCCAATGGCGGCGACATCCTGGCGGCCGTCGCGGCGCTCGCACGCGAGGTCGGCGCGGTCAAGGATGGCTGGAACGGGTTCAACGTCCTGCACACGGCGGCGAGCCGCGTCGGTGGTCTCGACATCGGCTTCGTGCCGGGCGAGGGCGGCAAGACGGCGCACGAGATGGCAGCCGGCGGTGTCGACGTCCTGTTCAATCTCGGCGCGGACGAGATCGAGATCGCGCCGGGACCGTTCGTCGTCTATCTCGGCACGCACGGCGACCGGGGTGCGCACCGCGCCGACGTCATCTTGCCCGGCGCCGCCTATACCGAGAAGTCGGGTACCTGGGTGAACACCGAGGGCCGCGTCCAGGTTGGCAGCCGAGCGGCATTCCCGCCGGGCGAGGCGCGAGAGGAGTGGGCGATCTTCCGAGCCCTTTCCGCCGTTCTCGGACGCCAGCTTCCCTACGACTCGCTCGGCGCATTGCGCCGCGAACTGGTCGGAGCGGTTGCTGCTATCCGTCCCGGCGATCCGGTCGCCTCCGATGCCGGCGTCATCACGACTCTGGCGGATCGCGCCGGCACGCCGACGGGCGACGTTTTTGCCTCGCGGATCGGCGACTTCTACCTGACCAACCCGATCGCCCGCGCCTCGAAGGTGATGGCGGAATGCTCGCGCCTGGCGCGAGCCGAGCATCTCGAAGCCGCTGAGTAGGACCGACGTTCATGGAAGCCTTCTCGACCTACGTCTGGCCGGCGCTGGTAATCATCGGCCAGAGCCTGCTCTTCCTTGTCGTCCTTCTCGTGCTGATCGCCTACATCCTTCTGGCGGACCGCAAGATCTGGGCCGCCGTGCAGATGCGGCGCGGCCCGAACGTCGTCGGGCCCTTCGGGCTGTTCCAGTCCTTTGCGGATCTCCTGAAGTTCGTCCTGAAGGAGCCGATGATCCCCGCCTCGGCCGACAAGCCGGTCTTCCTGCTGGCGCCGCTCGTCGCCGTGACCCTGGCGCTCGCGACCTTCGCGGTCGTGCCGGTAGCCGATGGCTGGGTGATCGCCGACATCAACATCGGCATCTTGTACATCTTCGCCATCTCCTCGCTCGAGGTCTATGGCGTGATCATGGGCGGCTGGGCGTCGAACTCGAAGTACGCCTTCCTCGGTGCGCTCCGTTCGGCGGCGCAGATGGTGTCCTACGAGGTCTCGATCGGCTTCGTGATCGTGACAGTTCTCCTCTGCGTCGGCTCGCTCAACCTGACCGACATCGTCATGGCACAGATGACGGGTCCCGGCACCATGGTCGGCCTGCCGGCGAGCTTCCTCGACTGGCACTGGCTCGCGCTCTTCCCGATGTTCGTGATCTTCTTCATCTCGGCCTTGGCCGAGACGAACCGGCCGCCTTTCGATCTTCCGGAAGCCGAGTCCGAACTCGTCGCGGGTTTCATGGTCGAGTACGGCTCGACCCCGTACATGATGTTCATGCTCGGTGAGTACGCGGCGATTACGCTGATGTGCTGCCTGATGACGATCCTGTTCCTCGGAGGTTGGCTGCCGCCGTTCGGTTTCGCACCGTTCACCTGGGTTCCCGGTGTGATCTGGTTCCTTGCGAAGGTGGCGTTCTGCTTCTTCCTGTTCGCGATGGTGAAGGCCTTCGTGCCGCGCTACCGCTACGACCAGTTGATGCGCCTGGGCTGGAAGGTGTTCCTTCCGATCTCGCTTGCGATGGTCGTAATCGTCGCCTTCGTGCTGCAGATCATGGGTTGGGGAGCGGCCGCCGCTTCCTGACGCCGCGAGGCCTGACCTGTCGTTCGGCTGCCGGTCGAACGAACCGATTGAAGATTGATCGGGCGCGCTGCCTACACCGCGCCCACCCTGTTCTGGCTCTGGAAACGGAGACGAGAGGCCACCCGATGACCGCGCTGACGCAGACCATCCGTTCCCTGTTCTTGATTGAATTCGTGAAAGCCTTCGGGCTCTCGATGCGCTACTTCTTCGCGCCCAAGGCAACGGTAAACTACCCGTTCGAGAAGAACCCCGTCAGTCCGCGCTTCCGCGGAGAGCATGCGTTGCGCCGCTATCCGAACGGCCAGGAGCGCTGCATCGCCTGCAAGCTCTGCGAGGCGGTCTGCCCGGCGCAGGCGATCACCATCGAGGCCGGCCCGCGTCGCAACGACGGCACGCGCCGTACGGTGCGCTACGACATCGATATGGTGAAGTGCATCTACTGCGGCTTCTGCCAGGAGGCCTGCCCGGTCGATGCGATCGTCGAGGGGCCGAACTTCGAGTTCTCCACCGAGACCCGTGAGGAACTCTACTACGATAAGGAAAAGCTCCTCGCGAACGGCGATCGCTGGGAGCGGGAGATCGCGCGCAACATTGCGCTCGACGCGCCTTACCGCTAATCGGTCGCCCTTGGGGGCCGGGCCGCATGAGTCCCGACCCAGTCTCGATCGCATCGATACGCGCGGCCACCGACCTCGAGGGGAGTTCGGTGGCTCGACGTTGAACCCAGATCAGGGGAGCCCGGCATGTTGGGGCTGCAGGCCTTTTTCTTCTACCTTTTCGCGCTGGTCGCGGTTGGCTCCGGCCTGATGGTCGTCCTGGCCCGCAATCCGGTCCACTCGGTGCTCTTCCTGATCCTGACCTTCGTGGCCTCCGCCGGGTTGTTCCTCCTGACCGGCGCCGAGTTTCTCGCGTTGATCCTGATCGTCGTCTATGTCGGCGCGGTGGCGATCCTCTTCCTGTTCGTCGTCATGATGCTGGACCTCGACTTCGGTCGCATCAAGCAAGGGGCACTCCAATACGCTCCCTACGGCGCGATCGTCGGCGTGATCCTGCTCGCGCAGCTCGTGATTGCGTTCTCGGGCAACACGTTCCAGCCGAGCATTCCCGGCGGGACCGTCATGCCCATTCCGCCGCTGGAGCAGATGTCGAACATCGAAGCGCTCGGTATGGTGCTCTACACGCGCTACGTCTTCTTCTTCCAGATGGCTGGCCTCATTCTGTTTGTTGCCATGGTCGGTGCGATCGTCCTGACCCTGCGCCGCAGCCATAACCCGAAGCGCCAGTCCATTCCCGCCCAGGTCGCACGCGATCCCGCCACCGCCATCGAGATCCGCAAGGTCGAGACCGGCAAGGGCATCTGAGGAAACGGTTCAAGGAACGAAAGCCATGGCCGTCGGCCTCGGACATTATCTCACGGTTGCCGCCATCCTGTTCGTCACAGGCGTGTTCGGCATCTTCATGAACCGCAAGAACATCATCACCATCCTGATGTCGGTGGAGTTGATCCTGCTCTCGGTGAACCTCAACCTCGTCTCGTTCTCCCATTTCCTGAACGACCTCGCGGGCCAGGTCTTTGCGTTGTTCATCCTGACCGTTGCGGCGGCGGAAGCCGCGATTGGTCTCGCGATTTTGGTGGTCTTCTTCCGCAACCGCGGGTCCATTGCGGTTGACGACGTCAACACGATGAAAGGCTGAGCGCGGCGATGTACACGCTGATCGTCCTTCTCCCGCTCATTGGCTTCCTGGTTGCCGGCCTTTTCGGCAACGCGATCGGCGCCAAGAATTCGGAATACGTCACCTCCGGCCTCCTGATCGTCGCCGCTGTTCTGTCCTGGATCGCCTTCCTGATCGGCGTCGACGGCGTCGAGAGCATCAAGGTCCTTCAGTGGATCAAGGCCGGTACCCTGGATGTCTCTTGGTCGCTTCGGATCGACCGGCTAACGCTCGTTATGCTGGTGGTGGTCAACACGGTCTCGGCACTCGTCCACGTGTACTCGATCGGGTACATGCACCACGACGACTCGCGTCCGCGCTTCTTCGCGTATCTCTCGCTCTTCACCTTCGCGATGCTCACGCTGGTGACGGCGGACAACCTCGTCCAGATGTTCTTCGGCTGGGAAGGCGTTGGCCTCGCGTCCTATCTTCTGATTGGATTCTGGTACCAGAAGCCCTCGGCTAACGCGGCGGCGATGAAGGCCTTCGTCGTCAACCGGGTTGGCGACTTTGGCTTCGCTCTTGGCATCTTTGGCCTTTTCGTCGTCTTCGGTTCGGTGAACCTCACCGACATCTTCGCAGGCGCCGGCCAGATGGTTGCGCAGCTCGGTGGCGAACATGGGGCGGCGGCAGGCGAAGCCGCTCACACGGCGCAGCCCATCCTCCAGTTCGCGGGCTACTCGCTTTCGGCGAGCGGCGCGATGACGGCGATCTGTCTCCTTCTCTTCATGGGTGCTATGGGCAAGTCAGCCCAGATCGGTCTCCATACCTGGCTTCCCGATGCCATGGAGGGCCCCACGCCCGTCTCGGCGCTGATCCATGCGGCGACGATGGTCACCGCTGGCGTCTTTATGCTGGCACGCATGTCGCCTGTCTTCGAGCTGAGCCATTCCGCGTTGACGTTCGTGACCTTCATCGGTGCCACGACCGCCTTCTTCGCGGCGACGGTCGGGCTCGTGCAGAACGACATCAAGCGCGTCATCGCCTATTCCACCTGCTCGCAGCTCGGCTACATGTTCGTGGCGCTCGGCGTCGGTGCCTACGGGGCGGCTGTGTTCCACCTCTTCACGCACGCCTTCTTCAAGGCACTTCTGTTCCTCGGTGCTGGCTCGGTCATTCACGCCGTGGACGGCGAGCAGGACATGCGGCACATGGGTGGCCTTCGGAAGCACATCCCGGTCACCTACTGGACGATGATGATCGGCACGCTGGCGCTGACAGGCTTCCCCTTTACGGCCGGCTACTATTCGAAGGACGCCATCATCGAAAGTGCGTTCGCCGGCGAGAACGCTTTCGCAATGTACGGCTACATCATGACCGTGATCGCGGCCGCGCTGACCAGCTTCTACTCCTGGCGCCTCGTGTTCCTGACGTTCCACGGCAAGCCGCGTGCGAGCCACGAGGTCATGCACCACGTCCACGAGTCGCCCCAGGTCATGCTCGTGCCGCTCTATATCTTGTCGGCGGGTGCGCTTCTGGCCGGCATCGTCTTCTACCCGTTCTTCCTGGGTGGCTCCTACGATACGTTCTGGAACGGGGCGCTGTTCTCGGGACCGCAAAACCACATCCTGCATGAGTCGCACGAGGTGCCGGGACTGGTCGTCTGGTCACCGACGATCGCGATGGCTCTTGGCTTTATCGTCGCGTACATCTTCTACGTCCGCTCGCCTGAGAAACCCGCTCAACTTGCAGCGCGCAACTCGGGACTGTACCAGTTCCTGCTCAACAAGTGGTACTTCGACGAGTTGTACGACTTCTTGTTCGTGCGCTCCGCGAAGTGGCTCGGACGCTTCCTCTGGAAGAAGGGCGATGGCGCGGTCATCGACCGGCTTGGCCCGGACGGCGTGTCCGCGCGCGTTCTCGACGTGACCAATCGCGTCGTGCAACTGCAGACCGGCTATCTCTACCACTATGCCTTCGTCATGCTGATCGGCGTCGCGGCGCTCGTCACCTTCATGATGTTCGGGGGAATGCGCTGATGTCCGGCTGGCCGATCCTATCGACCATCACCTTCCTTCCGCTGGTCGGCGCGATCCTGATCCTCTTCGCGAACGAAGAGGCGCCCGGTGGTCGGGACAATATCCGTCGCATTGCGCTCTGGACGTCGGGCTTCACCTTCGTCCTGTCGCTTTTCATCTGGATCGGGTTCGACGAGGGCGTCGCCGGCTTCCAGTTCGTCGAGGAAGTGGAGTGGCTCTCGGGCGGCATCGCCTATCGGATGGGCGTCGACGGCATCTCGATGCTCTTCGTCATCCTGACGACCTTCCTTCTGCCGATCTGCATCCTCGCAAGCCGCGAGGCGATCCAGACGCGCGTGAAGTCCTACATGATCGCCTTCCTCGTGCTGGAGACGCTGGTCGTCGGCGTCTTCTGCGCGCTCGACATCGTGCTTTTCTACGTCTTCTTCGAAGGCTCCCTGATCCCGATGTTCCTGATCATCGGCGTCTGGGGTGGCAAGCGGCGCATCTACGCCTCCTACAAGTTCTTCCTCTACACCTTCCTCGGCTCGGTGCTGATGCTGGTGGCCATCATGTCGATGTACGCGGTTGCGGGCACGACCTCGATCCCGGAGCTTCTGCGCTACCAGTTCCCGGCGTCGATGCAGACCTGGCTGTGGCTCGCGTTCTTCGCGTCCTTCGCCGTCAAGATGCCGATGTGGCCTGTTCATACCTGGCTGCCGGACGCGCACGTCGAAGCCCCGACTGCCGGATCCGTCATTCTGGCCGGTATCCTCCTGAAGCTCGGCGGCTACGGTTTCATCCGGTTCTCGTTGCCGATGTTCCCGTTGGCATCGGCCGAGTTCGCGCCGTTCGTGTTCACGCTTTCCGTTGTCGCGATCATCTATACGTCGCTGGTCGCGTTGATGCAGGAGGACATCAAGAAGCTCATCGCCTACTCGTCGGTGGCGCATATGGGCTTCGTGACAATGGGTATCTTCGCAGCCAACGAGCAGGGACTTCAGGGCGCGATCTTCCAGATGCTGAGCCACGGCCTGATCTCGGGAGCGCTCTTCCTATGCGTCGGTGTCGTCTATGACCGGATGCACACGCGCGACATCGCCGCCTATGGCGGTCTCGTGAACCGCATGCCGGCCTATGCCGCGATGATGCTCCTGTTCACGATGGGCAACGTCGGCCTGCCCGGGACGTCGGGTTTCGTGGGCGAGTTCCTCACGCTGATGGGAGCGTTTCGCGCCAACTCCTGGGTCGCCATCTTTGCGACAACCGGCATCATCCTGTCGGCGGCCTACGCTCTGTGGCTCTTCCGCCGCGTCATTCTGGGAGCGCTGACCAAGGAGAACCTGCGGACCATTCTCGACCTTTCGCCACGCGAGAAACTCCTGCTCTATCCGCTGGCCGTCCTCACCGTGTTCTTCGGGGTCTACCCGATGCCCGTCTTCGACGTCACGACCGCGTCGGTGGACAACATCCTGAGCAGCTACACGGCCGCTCTCGAAGCGGCCAGCAGCGTCGCTTCCGCTCAATAAGAACGGCAGGAGATACCCATGTTCTCGCAATTCGTCGCGGACAGCCTGCCGATCGTCGGGCCCGAACTTATCATGGCCGTCGGCGCGATGGGCCTTCTGATGGTGGGGACGTTCCTGGGTGAGCGCTCCGGGCGCACGGTCCTGTCGCTTGCAGTCGGTTTGATCCTGTTCGCTGCGGTCTGGCTCATGTTCGTCGCGCCGACCGGTGTCGCCTTCGGCGGATCGGTCATTCTCGACCCCTTCGCCCGTTTTATGAAGACGCTCGTTCTGATCGGCTCGGCGGCCGCGCTGCTGATGTCGGTCAATATCGCAAGCGCACAGCACTTCGACCGCTTCGAGTTCCCGGTGCTGGTCGTCCTGTCGACGATCGGCATGATGTTGATGGTGTCGGCCGGGGATCTGATCGCTCTCTACATGGGCCTCGAACTCCAGTCGCTGGCGATCTACGTTATCGCGGCGATCGCGCGCGACCACGTGAAATCGACCGAGGCGGGCCTGAAGTACTTCGTGCTCGGGGCGCTGTCGTCCGGCATGCTGCTGTACGGTGCATCGCTCG
This sequence comes from Aureimonas jatrophae, assembly GCF_900104035.1. Lineage (GTDB taxonomy): Bacteria > Pseudomonadota > Alphaproteobacteria > Rhizobiales > Rhizobiaceae > Aureimonas > Aureimonas jatrophae. Next base: position 16,769 of record NZ_FNIT01000013.1, read on the forward strand.
TGTACGGGTTCACCGGTCAGATCGAATTCTCGGCCATCGCGACACACGTCGCGCAGGAGGGCGCGCGTTCCACCGGACTGCTGATCGGTCTGGTTTTCGTGCTGGCTGGCCTTGCGTTCAAGATGTCGGCGGTGCCCTTCCATATGTGGACGCCCGACGTCTATGAGGGGGCGCCGACTCCGGTGACGGCGCTGCTGGCAGGTGCACCCAAGGTCGCGGCCATCGCTCTTCTCACGCGCTTCACGGTGCAGGGCTTCGGACCGTTGACGCCTGACTGGCAGCAGGTTCTCGTTTTCATCTCGATCGCATCGATGGTCTTCGGGTCCTTCGCGGCGATCGGACAACGAAACCTCAAGCGTCTGATGGCCTATTCCTCTATCGGCCACATGGGCTACGTGCTGGTCGGTCTCGCGGCCGGAACGGAGCAGGGGGTTCAAGGCGTCCTGATCTATATGGTGACCTATGTCGCCATGACGCTGGGGACGTTTGCGGTCATTCTCGCGATGCGCCGCACGGATGGCATGGTCGAAGAGGTCTCCGACCTTTCCGGTCTATCCCGCACCCATCCGATCCTCGCGATCGCGCTGTCGGCCCTCATGCTTTCGCTGGCAGGGCTGCCGCCGTTGCTCGGCTTCTGGGGCAAGTATTACGTCTTCGTCGCCGCGGTTCAGGCAGGCCTGGTGCCGCTGGCGGTGATCGGCGTCATCGCGTCGACGATCGGCCTGTTCTACTATCTGCGCATCGTGAAGGTGATGTGGTTCGACGAACCGGTCGCCGGCTTCGAACCTATGGGCGCGGAACTGAAGGTGGTGATGGGGGCGGCGACCTTGTTCGTCTTCCCGGCCTACATCGTCCTGGCCGGTCCCATCTTCGCCGCAGCGGCTTCGGCAGCGCAGTCGTTCTTCTGAACCGTCCGTCGGCCCGATCTGCCTTGGCGGTTCGCCGTCTGTCGCTCGACGAGGTCGGGTCGACGAACAGTGTCGCCATGGAGGCGGCTCGGTCCGGCGATCCTGGCCCCCTCTGGGTCACGGCCGAATGCCAATCGGCCGGTCGTGGTCGTCGCGGCCGGCAATGGGTGTCGGAGCGGGGCAATCTGTACGCGACCCTCCTGTTGATTGACCCTGCGCCGGTCGCGGCGCTCGGGAACCTGCCGCTCGTCGCGGCGCTCGGCATTCGGGACGCCTTGGCCAGTTTACCGGGGCTTGTCTCCCGGGACGTCGAGATCAAGTGGCCTAACGACGTTCTCGTGCGGGGTGCCAAAGCGGTCGGAATCCTCCTCGAGAGTGAGCGCCTGTCCAACGGTCGCCAAGCCGTCGTGATAGGCTGCGGCGTCAACGTCGCTTACGCGCCGGAAGGCGTGCCCTACGAGGTCACGACGCTGCGCGCCTGCGGCGTCGATGCCTCGTTGGATGTGGTGTTCGAAGTGCTCGCTGCCGCGACGGCGCAGGCTCTAGACATTTGGGACCGTGGACGCCACTTCGCAGCCATCCGCGAACGCTGGCTCGCCCATGCCCGTGGGGTTGGTGGTCCGTGTCGCGTCAACCTGCCGGACGGATCGACCGTCGACGGTCGCTTCCGCGATCTGGACGCCGCCGGCCGATTGCTTCTGGAATTGCCGAACGGCGAATTGCGCTCGTTTTCCGCGGGCGACCTTTTCCTACTGCCTGGCGCGCCGCAAGGCCGCGACGGCTCATCGAGATGACACGGGGCTATGGCCCAAACGAAATTGGACGAGCCCGGACGGGCGAAGCAGAAGAGAGACAAGAGTGAACGAATTGGTATTTGTGCCGCTCGGCGGCATCGGCGAGATCGGTATGAACCTCGCCCTTTACGGCTATGGTCCGGCCGACAAGCGGGAGTGGATTGCCGTTGATTGCGGCGTCTCCTTCGCCGGGCCTGAGTTTCCGGGTGTCGACCTGGTTCTTCCGGATATCTCCTTTCTGGAGGCGCGCAAGGGCCAACTGAAGGGCCTCGTCATCACGCATGCTCACGAGGATCACTACGGCGCGGTCCTCGACCTGTGGCCGCGCCTCAAGGTTCCCGTCTACGCGACCGCCTTCACGGCCGCGCTTCTCGCAGCGAAGCGGGAGGGCGAACCGGGCGCAGCGAAGGTGCCCGTCACGCTGTTCAAGGCCGGTGATCGCTTCGATCTCGGACCGTTTTCCATCGAAGCGGTCAACGTGACCCACTCCATTCCGGAACCCGTCGCGCTTGCCATTCGCACGCCGGCCGGAACCGTGCTCCACACGGGGGACTGGAAGATCGACCCAACTCCGGCGCTTGGCGATCCGACCGACGAAGCACGGTTGCGGCAGATCGGCGACGAGGGTGTGCTGGCGATCGTATGCGACTCCACCAACGCGATGCGGGAGGGCGTGTCGCCCTCCGAGCGCGACGTCAATCAGTCGTTGACCGAGATCATCCGCGAGGCGGAAGGCCGGGTCGCGATCACGACCTTCTCATCCAACGTCGGCCGTATCCGATCGATCGCCGAGGCCGCGCGCGATGCGGACCGTCAGGTTCTTCTAATGGGCCGTTCCATGAAGCGCGTCGCCGATGTCGCGAACGAGCTCGGCTATCTCGACGGTATCCCACCCTTCTTGAGTGAACAGGACTTCGGTTACATCCCGCGGGAGAAGGCCGTCATTATCCTGACCGGCAGCCAGGGTGAGCCGCGCGCGGCGCTGGCTCGCCTGTCGCGGGACGAGCATCCGTCCGTCGCGCTGTCACGCGGCGATACCGTCATCTTCTCGTCCCGGTCGATCCCAGGCAACGAGAAGGCCATTCTCGAGATCAAGAACGACCTGATCGAACGCGGGATCAAGGTCGTCGAAGACCATGATCGATTGGTACACGTGTCAGGACATCCACGTCGCTCCGAGCTGCGGCAGATGTACGAGTGGATCCGCCCGAAGATCGCGGTGCCGGCGCACGGCGAGGCACAGCACCTTCGCGCGCATGCGGAATTGGCACGCGAGCTTGGCGTCGGCGAGATCGTGTCGTTGCGTGACGGTAAGATGGTTCGCCTCGCGCCAGGACCGGCCGAGATCATCGACGAGGTTCCCTTCGGTCGCTGGTACAAGGACGGCTATCTGATCGGTACGGCCGAACAGATGGGAATTGGCGAGCGTCGCCGCTTGGCTCTGGCGGGGCATGTCTCGGTTCTGGTCGAGGTGGATCAGAAGTTGGAGCTCGTCGACGACCCGCAGGTCGTTGCCATGGGACTGCCGGAAAAGGACGAGGAAGGCGAAAGCATCGTCGAAGCTCTGATCGATGCGGCCGGCGGCGCGGTGGAGTCGATTCCCCGCGGTCGTCGCAAGGATCTCGAGACGGTTCGCGAGGCGGTTCGTCGCGCCGTGCGGGCGGAAGCCAACGATGCCTGGGGCAAGAAGCCGGCGGTGACGGTCTTCGTGTCTCGCTCCTGAGGCGCCCCGTTTCCGTCGGATTACGCCGCTAGCACCTTGCCAGAAGCTCGCGCACGCGTTGCGCGAGCCCGGAGGAAGCCCGCATGGGTATCGTCACGCTGCTCGCCCTGTATTTCGTGATCTGGTGGACGGTGCTGTTCGCGATCCTACCCATCGGAATGCGCTCGCAGATCGACGAGGACGACGTCATTCTCGGCACGGCGCACAGCGCGCCGGCCCGCTTCTCGTTCGCTCGGAAGGCGTTGTGGACGACGCTCGTGTCGGCGATCGTGCTGGGCTTGTTCTACCTCGTGACCGAGGTCTGGGGCGTCGGTCCGGGCAGCTTCCCGCATATCATACCGGGGACTTGAACTTCGCCGAGCGGGCGTCAGGGCAAAAAAAATGCGAGGCTTTCGCCTCGCATTCAGAATGGCCGGTCTGGATCTTCTGCCGGCGACGTTGGCCGGGGCAGCATGTCCATGCGCCGAAGATCGCGTCCTCCCAAACGAGACCGGCGGTGGTGGTGCGTCTTTGCGACGCTGCCTTTCACAAAACCAACATACTCCGCGTCTGATCGCTCTGTCGATATGGTCTGACGCAAGTTTCGGCATTTTTTGCACCAGCTCGCGCAAGTTTTGCGCACAGCCGTCTCCGTTCTCGCGAAAGCTTGGGACGATAGCCCTTTCGAAGGACTGTGGCTCGCGCTTTGCCAAGGGGAAGGCGAGCCGGTAGAACGCCGCTGCGGCCAGGCACGCTGGCTCATACCAACACCGTTTCCTCCCGCGAGTCGTCATGCGTCTGTCCCGCTATTTCCTGCCCATCCTCAAGGAGACGCCGAAGGAGGCCGAGATCGTCTCGCATCGCCTGATGTTGCGGGCGGGCATGGTCCGGCAACAGGCTGCCGGCATCTATGCCTGGCTTCCGCTCGGCAAGCGCGTCTTGGACAAGGTTTGCGACGTCATCCGCGAGGAGCAGAATCGCTCCGGCGCGATCGAGATGATGATGCCCACGATCCAGTCGGCGGACCTATGGCGCGAGTCCGGACGGTACGACGACTACGGCAAGGAGATGCTGCGCATTCAAGATCGCCACGAGCGCGATCTGCTGTTCGGGCCGACCAACGAGGAGATGATCACGGACATCTTCCGCTCGTATGTCCGATCCTACAAGGATCTGCCTCTCAACCTCTATCACATCCAGTGGAAGTTCCGCGACGAGGTGCGTCCGCGTTTCGGCGTCATGCGCTCGCGTGAGTTCCTGATGAAGGATGCCTACTCCTTCGATCTCGACTACGAGGCGGCGAAGGTCGCCTATGACCGCATGTTCGTCGCCTACCTCCGGACCTTCCAGCGGCTCGGTCTGAAGGCGATCCCGATGCGCGCCGATACGGGGCCGATCGGGGGGGAGTTGAGCCACGAGTTCATCATCCTCGCTTCGACGGGCGAGAGCGAAGTGTTCTGCCACCGCGATTTCCTGGACATGACCGTGCCCGGCGAAGGCGTCGATTTCGGCGACGGTGCGGGTCTTGCGGATATCGTGCGGGCCTGGACCACACCCTATGCGGCTACCGAAGAGATGCATGATACCGCGGCCTTCGACGCAATACCGGAAGGCGACCGGGTCGCGGCGCGCGGCATCGAGGTTGGTCACATCTTCCACTTCGGCACGAAGTACTCGGAACCCATGGGCGCTTCGGTGACCGGACCGGATGGACGTGAGACGCCGGTCTTCATGGGGTCCTACGGTATCGGGCCGAGCCGTCTGATCGCCGCGATCATCGAGGCGAGCCATGACGAGAACGGCATCCGCTGGCCGGCCTCGATCGCGCCGTTCCGCGTCGGCCTCGTCAACATGAAGCCGGGCGATGCCGACTGCGATGCGGTTTGCGAGCGGCTCTACGCTGAACTCGAGGCGGCTGGCCTCGATACGCTCTATGACGACGAGGACACGAGAGCCGGCGCGAAGTTCGCGACCATGGACCTGATCGGTCTGCCGACGCAGGTGATCATCGGTCCGCGTGGGGCCAAGAGCGGTGAGGCAGAGATCAAGGACCGCATGACCGGCGAACGGCAGACCATGCCGATCGATGATGTCGTACGTCTGTTGAGCGCCGCATGACCACCGTCGCCGACCTGGGCGCTCACAGCGCGTCGGCGCGCGCGACCGGCGGGACGCGGCCGTTCTCGCGGTTCGAGTGGATGATCGCGGGTCGTTACCTGCGGTCCCGCCGCCGCGATGCCGGCGTCTCGGTCATCGCGGGGTTCTCGTTCGTCGGCATCATGCTGGGTGTGGCAGCGCTCATCATCGTCATGTCGGTGATGAACGGTTTCCGTGCGGAACTGCTGACGCGCATTCTGGGCGTCAATGGTCACGTCATTCTCCAGCCGATGGATCGGCCGCTCACGGATTTCGAGGACGTCGCCGCGAAGATCGAGACCGTACCCGGCGTCGCTTACACGATGCCGCTGGTGCAGGGGCAGGTGCTCGCCAGCGGAGCGAATGGGACCAGCACCGGCGCTCTCGTCAAGGGTGTCCGCGGCGACGACTTGGCAAAGCTTGCGCCAATCGCGTCCAACGTCCGCCAGGGTACGCTCGCGAACTTCGACACGAGCCAGGGCGTTGCAATCGGCCAGCGGCTCGCCGACAATCTCGGTCTGCGGTTGGGCGACTCGATCACGCTTGTATCGCCCGACGGCGATGTCACGCCACTCGGCACGACGCCCCGCGTCAAAGCCTATCCGATCGTTGCGATCTACGAGATCGGACTGTCGGAGTATGACGCAGCTTACGTCTACATGCCGCTCGTCGAAGCGCAGCTGTTCTTCAATGCCGAGAACCAGGCGCAATCGATCGAGATCTTCGTCCAGGACCCGGACAGGGTCATGGATCTTCAGGGTGCTATCGAGCAGGCGGCGGGCCGTCCGGCCTACACGGTGACCTGGCAGACGCAAAACCAGAGCTTCTTCTCTGCGCTCGAGGTCGAGCGGAACGTCATGTTCATCATCCTGACGTTGATCGTCCTAGTGGCCGCGCTGAATATCATCTCGGGCCTGTTCATGCTTGTGAAGGACAAGGGCCGCGATATCGCCATCATGCGCACGATGGGCGCGACCAGCGGCTCGATCATGCGAGTGTTTCTGATCACGGGGGCATCGATTGGCGTGGCGGGAACCATCGCAGGCTTCGTCCTTGGCACGCTGTTCTGCCTGAATATCGAGAACCTCCGGCAGTTCTTCTCATGGGTCTCAGGGACCACGCTGTTCAATCCGGAGTTCTATTTCCTGAGCCGGTTGCCCGCTGAAATCGATCCGAGCGAAGTCGTCACCGTGGTTCTCATGGCCGTTGGCCTGTCGTTTTTGGCGACGCTCTTCCCGTCGTGGCGAGCGTCGAAGCTCGATCCGGTCGAGGCGCTTCGCTACGAATGACCCAGTCCTCCGCAACGACCGACCCTCATCCGGCCCTCCGGCTCGATCGAGTCGAACGCCGCTTCCATCAGGGCGAGACGGCGCTGACCATCCTCGACGGAGCCGACATGGTTCTGCGGGCAGGGGAGATGGTGGCTCTCGTGGCGCCATCGGGGGCCGGCAAGTCGACGCTCCTTCATATCGCCGGACTCCTGGAGCGACCGGACGGCGGCGACGTGGTGGTGAACGGCGTATCCTGCGGGCAGATGGACGACGCTGCGCGCACGCAGATGCGCCGAGGCACGATCGGCTTCGTCTACCAGTTCCATCATCTGCTGCCGGAGTTCTCCGCGCTCGAAAACGTCATGTTGCCCCAGATGATCCGCGGTCTGTCGCGCGGCATGGCGGCGGAACGGTCCAAGGAGCTTCTCGACTATATGCGGCTAGGCGCCAGGGCCAGCCATCGTCCCGCCGAGCTGTCGGGCGGCGAGCAACAGCGGGTTGCCATCGCGCGGGCTGTCGCCAACAACCCCTACGTTCTCCTGGCCGACGAGCCGACGGGCAATCTCGATCCGGTCACCTCGACCTATGTCTTCGACGCCTTGACGGCACTTGTACGCCAGGCAGGCGTCGCGGCCCTGATCGCCACGCACAATCACGATCTAGCGCGCCGCATGGATCGGGCGGTTACCCTGAGGGATGGTCATATCGTGGACCTCGTTCTCGATTAGATCGACGGCCCGGCCGTTGATCGGTCCCGTCGAATCGATTCGGAATACGCATTATGCTGATACTTGACCGCCGCCGCTTCGCGACGCTTGCCGGCGGCTTCGCCCTCTTGGCTTCCCGCTCCGCGCGGGCCGACGATCGTCTCGATGACGTTATCCGCCGTGAGGAGTCGGCGATCGGTGCGCGGCTTGGCGTCGCAATCCATGATACGCATGACGACGTGTGGTGGCGGCATCGCGCCGACGAGCGCTTTCCGATGTGTTCGACGTTCAAGGTACTGGCCGGCGCTGCAACGCTTAAGCGCGTCGAGCGAGGCGAGGAAGATCTGACGCGTCGCATCTCGATCGCGCCGGACGACATCGTGACCTACTCACCTGTCACGGAAAAGCGCGTCGGCGAGAACACGATGATCATGGCCGAAGTGTTGCAGGCGGCCCTTACCATGAGCGACAATACCGCCGCCAACATCCTGATCGATACGCTCGGTGGCCCTCAGAGTGTGACCGCCTTCATCCGCGCCATTGGCGACAACACGACCCGGCTCGACCGCCGCGAGACGGAGCTCAATGAGGCGACGCCGGGTGATCCGCGCGACACGACGACGCCGGAAGCGATGACCCGATCGCTCGAAAGCCTGTTGTTGGGTAACGCGCTTCAACCGACGACCCGACTGATGCTCGAGGGGTGGATGGTTGCCAACACGACGGGAGGCGCCAAGCTTCGTGCGGGCTTGCCTGCGTCGTGGCGCGTCGGCGACCGCACAGGTGGCGGCGCGTATGGAACGATGGGCGACGTCGCCGTGATCTGGCCGATCGATCGCAAGCCAGTCGTAGCAAGCGTCTACATCACGGAAACGGAAGCGAGTTTCGATCGCCGCAATGAAGCCATCGCGGCGATCGGAAAAGCGCTGGCCGGTGAACTCGGCCGCTAGGAGCGCGTCCGGAAGATCGGTGTGATTGACACGGGCGTCATGTCCGCATGCGGCCTGGCAACGCCTTCCGGCGGTCCCGTCGCCGCCGGACATGACACGCCATCAAACGATGATCAGGCCGACGTCCAGGTTGTTGCGCGTCGCGTTGGAGTAGGGGCAGATCTCGTGCGCGGCGGCCACGAGCTTCTCGGCCTCCGCACGGTCGAGCCCCGGCAGGTCGATCGTCAGATCCGCGGTGATGCCGTAGCCACCCTCGGAACGGGGCCCGAAGCCGATTTCGGCCTGAACCGTCGTGCCGTCAGGCACCTTGACTCCAACCTTTGGCGAAATGCCACGCAGGGCGCCCAGGAAACACGCTGAGTAGCCAGCAGCGAACAGCTTCTCGGGGTTTGCACCCTCTCCCCCGGGACCGCCCATCTCCTTGGGAACGACGAGGTTCACGTCGACCGAGCCATCGTCCGAGCGAGCGTGGCCGTTTCGGCCACCGCCAGTCGCTTGGGCGGTGGTCTTGTAGATAACATTCACGGCCATCACAGCCTCCAGGATCGTGCTCGTCGCAGACAAGACAACTTTTGATGCTAAGATAATTTTTGTCGCGATAAAGATATAGGACGGACGGACGGTCTTGTCTAGGGTCGTCTCCGAAATCGTATCCGCCCAGCTTCGTTCTCCATGTGTTCACGATACGTACTGTTTTCGATTGACGGTTCGCTCGATTTCGAACAAAAAGGGAACACAGAAGGAGGGCATCATGGTTGTCATGCGCGAACTGGCTTCGTTGAGTGCGGTCACATTGTTCGTCGCAGCGGCGGCCATGTTGGCACACCTGATGTGATCGCATGCGAATGAACGGTGGATGACGGGTTGGCTCCCCCGGAAGCACCAAATCTCAGGATGGACTCCTGGTCGTGGATTGGAACACTGCGGAATCTTCCGCCGATGGGTTGGACTTCGATTCGCCGACAGGCGACGACGAGGCGAACCTGCGGCTTCATCCCGGCATCGATGATGCGTGGGACGAAAGCGAGGATTTCGTCTTGGTCGACGCTCCAGCGGGTCCTGCCCCGGATCTCAAGTTCATCCATCTGCGCGTCCACAGCGCCTACTCGCTTCTCGAAGGCGCGCTCCGCGTCGAGCAGATCGTCAAGTTCGCAAAAAGCGAGGGCGTGCCGGCTATCGGCATAGCGGATACGAACAATCTCTTCGGAGCGCTGGAGTTCTCCGAAAAGGCCGCCAAGACCGGCGTTCAGCCGATCATCGGATGTCAGCTGGAAGTCGACTTTCGCGATGTGGAGGTCAATCCGCGCGACCGTTCGGGTTTTGGGCCGGCCGCGCCTCTGGTCTTCATCGCGGCGACCGACAAGGGCTACGAGAACCTCGTAGAGCTTGTGTCGCTGTCTTACCTTGCGCATGACGGCAACCAGCGGCCGCATATTCTGGCCGATTGGCTGGAGGGACGCACGGACGGTGTGATCCTTCTGACGGGCGGTCCCCTCGGGCCGATTGGAACCGCAATCGCCGTCGGTCAGGGCTCGCTGGCCAAATCGCGTCTCGAGCGCCTCAAGGCCCTGTTCGGTGATCGCTGCTACGTCGAGTTGCAGCGCCACGAGAACCGGGGCCGTCGCACGGAATTCGAAACGCTGGCGCTCGCCTACGAGCTGGAGCTGCCGCTCGTTGCGACGAACGAGCCGTTCTTCTTTTGCGACGAGGACTTCGATGCGCACGACGCGCTGATCGCCGTCGCTTCGAACCGTCTTGTCAGCCACGAGGATCGCCGGCGCCTTACGCGCGACCACTGCCTCAAGTCGCAGGACGCGATGGCGGAACTTTTCGCCGATCTGCCCGAAGCTCTGGAGAACACGATCGAGATCGCACGGCGATGCTCGACGCGCGTGCGCACGCGCAAGCCGATTCTTCCGCGCTTCGCCGGTGCCGATGCCGTGGCGGAGGAAGCCGAGCGAGCGGAAGCCGGCGAGCTGCGCCGACAGGCGGAGGAGGGGCTCGAGCGGCGTCTGGCCGCGCATGGTCCCGCGCCGGGCCAGACGGTCGAGATCTATCGCGAACGGCTGGAGTTCGAGCTTTCCGTCATCGAGCGGATGAAGTTCCCCGGCTACTTCCTGATCGTGTCGGACTTCATCAAGTGGGCGAAGGCCAATGGAATCCCCGTCGGGCCCGGCCGCGGGTCTGGCGCTGGATCGCTCGTCGCCTACTCGTTGACCGTCACCGACCTCGATCCCCTGCGCTTCGCCCTTCTGTTCGAGCGCTTCCTCAACCCCGACCGCGTGTCGATGCCGGACTTCGACATCGACTTCTGTCAGGACCGGCGCGAGGAGGTGATCCGTTACGTCCAGCAGAAGTACGGACGCGAGCAGGTCGCGCAGATCATCACCTTCGGGTCGATGCAGGCGCGCGCCGTTCTGCGCGACGTCGGCCGCGTTCTCGAAATGAGCTACGGCCATGTCGACAAGCTTTGCAAGATGGTGCCGGCCAACCCAGCCAATCCTGTAACACTGGCGCAGGCGCTCGAGGGTGAGCCGCGGCTACAGGAAGCGCGCGAGAAGGAAGAGGTCGTGGATCGCCTCCTCACGATCTCGCTCAAGCTCGAGGGTCTCTACCGCCACGCCTCGACGCATGCCGCCGGCATCGTGATCGGCGACCGGCCGCTGTCGCGCCTCGTCCCAATGTATCGCGATCCGCGCTCCGACATGCCGGTCACCCAGTTCAACATGAAGTGGGTCGAGCAGGCGGGACTGGTGAAGTTCGACTTCCTCGGGCTGAAGACGCTGACAACGCTGAAGACCGCCGTCGATCTGATCGCGCGTCGCGGCATCAGTATCGACCTCGGGGCCCTGCCGCTCGACGACAGGCCGACCTACGATCTTCTGACACGCGGCGAGACCGTTGGCGTGTTCCAGGTGGAGTCGGTCGGCATGCGCAAGGCGCTGATCGGCATGCGTCCGGATTGCTTCGAGGACATCATCGCCCTCGTCGCCCTCTATCGCCCCGGCCCGATGGAGAACATCCCGGTCTACAACGCGCGTAAGCACGGCGAGGAAGAGGTCGAGATCATCCACGACAAGATCGAGCCCATCCTGCGCGAGACGCAGGGCGTGATCGTCTATCAGGAGCAGGTGATGCAGATCGCCCAGGTCCTGTCGGGCTACACGCTGGGTGAGGCCGATCTTCTGCGCCGTGCGATGGGCAAGAAGATCCGTGCCGAGATGGACGTCCAGCGCGTCCGCTTCGTGGAAGGCTGCGAGCGCGGCGGTATCAAGAAGGCGCAAGCCAACACGATCTTCGACCTTCTGGCGAAGTTCGCGGACTACGGCTTCAACAAGAGCCATGCGGCCGCCTACGCGCTCGTTTCCTACCAGACCGCCTATCTGAAGGCGAACTATCCGGTCGAGTTCCTGGCGGGGTCGATGACCCTCGATATGGGCAACACCGACAAGCTGAACGACTTCCGCCTCGACGCCCGGCGCCTCGGCATCGAGGTCGTGCCGCCCTCGGTTAATGTCTCGCATCGCGCCTTCGAGGTTGAGGACGGCAAGATTCTCTACGCGCTGGCGGCGATCAAGGGCGTCGGCCAGCAGGCCGTAGACCACATCGTCGAGCAGCGCGTTTCGGGAGGTCTCTTCAAGAGCCTCGAGGATTTCTGCGCCCGCATTGATCCGAAGATCGTGAACAAGCGGACGCTGGAACACTTGATCTCCGCAGGCGCGCTCGATGGTTTCGGCCATGACCGCGCACGACTCGTCGGGAACCTCGATAAGCTGGCTGCCTACGCGGCACTTGCCGCAGGGGGGCGCACCTCGGGACAACACGACATGTTCGGCGGGGGCTCCGAACCCGAGCCCTTGCGTTTGGCCGTCGTGGACGGATGGACCACGGCTGATAAGCTGCTGCGAGAATTCCAGGCGATCGGCTTCTATCTCTCCGCCCATCCCCTCGACGAATATGCGGCGACGCTCAAGCGCATGAAGGTCCAGTCCTACGCGGACGTCGTGGCGGGCGTGCGCAAGGGACAGTCAGCCGGGCGTCTGGCCGGCACCGTCACCTCGCGGCAGGAACGTAAGACACGAACCGGCGGAAAGATCGGCATCGTGCAACTGTCCGACCCCACGGGACAGTACGAAGTCGTTCTCTTTACCGAGACCCTGGTCGCCTTCCGTGACATGCTGGAACCTGGCGCGTCGGTGATCGTGACGGTGGCTGCCGAAGATCGTCCGGAAGGCATCTCTCTTCGGGCCGCTTCCGTTCAGTCGCTGGAAAGCGAGGCCGAACGCATGCAGCGCGGACTGCGCATCTTTCTTCGCGATGCCAAGCCCTTCGAGCGGGTGCGAACGCAGTTGCGCGACGGCGGAGAAAGCGAAGTCTCTCTGATCCTGCTGCGCGACGAGGGCGAAGTGGAGATCGCGCTGCCGGGCAAGTTCCGCGTTTCCCCGCAGATGGCGAGTGCGATCCGGGCGGCGCCGGGTGTTGTCGATGTCGAGCTCGTTTAGCGATTGAGGTCACGCCAAGAGACGCGACGATGGGGAGCCGGACGGCGGTCGGCTTCCCATACGGTCTGTTCTCGAACGTCGATGCCGATCGTGGCGGGGAGGGCGATCCGCGCACCATTGTGGAAGCGCTATCTTCCCACCGTCGTACGTGCGGTCAAACGTCCGCCGTGCGTGTCTCCCTCAGGGTGATGATGTCCCTCAGAATGCGTTCGGCCTCGACCCAGTCCGAGGCCTCGGATGTGTTCGTTGGCAACGGCGGAAGGTGTGGTCGAAAGTTCTGATCGGCCATGAGGTGGAGAAGGTGCACGTCCGGAACCGACCGTCGTACGCCATCCAGATTGGATGGGAGATCGTCCACGAACGCGATCGGTCCGCTCCATCGCTGTCTCATCTCCGCAATCAGGGCGCCTTTGGAACGGAGCGTCGCGATCATCGGGCGGTCCGCAAGACCCTCTCGGTCCAGCAACCGACGTCGTGGCTCGTAGTGCTGCGGCGGCATCGCCGTCAGGAAGACCACGTCGCAGATCGTGCTTAACCGGTGAATGGCATCGCGGGCGCCGGCCACCAGCGTTTGGCGCCGTTCCTGTTCGCGGAAGAGCTGCTCGGTCGAGCGATCGAGCTCATGGCCGGTAAGGGCCGCACCCGTCGACTGCGAACGCACATTGCCAGTCATCTTGAAGCTGTCGAAGTGAAGGCGGGCGCCGAAACTCGCGAGCAGTTCCTGGAAGGGCGCGATGAAATGCAGGACCACCTCATCCACGTCGAGAACGACGAGCGCGTCACGGGCCTGGGGAAGCTCCGCTATCGCGGGACCTGCCGTCGTATCCGAAGACGCGTTCAAGATCCGTCTCCCATGGCGAGCGTCGTTCCGAGCTGTTGGCGTGCTTCGGTAATGCGAACCGCGGGCTGGCCGGATTCATCCGCAAAGGTGACGACAAGCCGCTCGTCGGACAGGATGAAGTCGAGCACGCTAGCCAGAAACGCCGGTTCTCCAGCCGCGGTCCGCAGATTCTCGAGCTCCAGTCCGGTCAGGCGTAGGAATCGGTTGAAGATCACCGGATCGCCGGCGACGAAGGACAAGGCCTCGATCGCCAGCTCCGCCGCACTCCCGTTTGCTTCGTCCTCCATGCGGCCGTTTTTCGTGTTCATGGACGAGCCCGCTCCCGATCGTGTCAATTCCCAATTTCTTAAATCAAATCGGCTTAAGTCTGGAGGGCAGGTGCCGGAAATCCGGCCGACGTGGCGTCTGGCAATGAGGTATCGCGTATGACCAAGACCGTCATGATCGTCGAAGACAACGAGCTCAACATGAAGCTCTTCCGGGATCTGATCGAAGCGCATGGTTACCGGACGGTTCAAACGCGCAGCGGCCTCACCGCCGTCGAGTTGGCGCGCGAGAGCCGTCCGAACCTGATCCTGATGGACATCCAGCTCCCTGAGATCTCGGGCCTGGAGGTCACGCGCCGCCTGAAGGACGATCCCGAACTCAAACCCATTCCCGTGATCGCGGTCACGGCCTTCGCCATGAAGGGCGACGAGGAGCGCATTCGGCAGGGCGGATGCGAGGCCTATATCTCGAAGCCGATCTCGGTCGTACGCTTCATCGAGACCATCAAATCCTTTCTCGGGGATCGCTGAGTCGCCATGACTGCCAAGGTACTCGTCGTCGACGACGTGCAGATCAATCTGCGCCTCATGGAAATCCGTCTCCAGGAGGAATACTACGAGGTCCGGACCGCCAGCAGCGGAAGCGAGGCCATTGAGATCTGCCAGGCCGAGGCGATCGACATCGTTCTCCTGGACGTCATGATGCCGGAGATCGATGGATACGAGACCTGTCGCCGGCTGAAATCCGACCCCGCGACACAGCATATCCCGGTTGTTCTCGTGACGGCTCTCGATGGAGCCGCCGATCGGGTAACCGGGCTGGAAGCCGGCGCCGACGACTTCCTGGTCAAGCCGGTCCGCGATCTGCCGTTGTTCTCGCGCATTCGCTCGCTGACGCGGCTGAAGATGCTGACCGATGAACTGCGCGTACGCGCGCAGACGACGTTGGCGATCCTGAGCGAGGACGGCTTCGTCTCGGACGTCGTCGGCACGGACGGGGCCGTCGTTCTGATCGAGGAGAACCCGCTGGAAAGCGACAGGCTCTCGCGCATGCTCCGCGGGGAACAGCGTGTCACGACGGTCAAGTCGCTCGAGGAGCTCGCGGCAATGTTGGCGTCGCAGTCGCAGCCCGATCTTGTGATCGCCGATCTGGCGAGCCGGCGACACGATGCGCTGCGCCTGTGCTCTCGTCTGCGGTCCGACGAGGCGACACGGCAACTGCCGATCCTGGTGATCGCACCGACCGATGAGGAAAAGCGGGTCGCGCGAGCGCTCGAGCTGGGCGTCAACGATTATCTCGTGCGCCCGATCGATCGGAACGAGTTGCTCGCCCGCGTCCGCACGCAGATCAAGCGTCGTCGCTACAGCGAAAATCTTCGCCGCAGCCTGCAGGAAACGATCGAGCTCGCGACGATTGATCCGCTGACCGGTCTCCATAATCGCCGGTTCCTGGAGGGGCATCTTCCCAAGGCCGTCGAGCGCTCGGCTCAAGACGGCAGGGCGCTGTCGCTCCTCGTCGTCGACATCGACCACTTCAAGCATATCAACGACCGTTTCGGCCACGATGTCGGAGACGAGGTCCTGCGCGAGTTCGCCGGGCGGTTGCGCGAGAGCCTGCGAGCGAGCGATCTGGCATGCCGGCTTGGTGGCGAGGAGTTCGTTCTCGTTCTACCGGATACGGATCCTGCGTCCGCCAACGTGATCGCCGAGCGATTGCGTCTTCTCGTTTCGACGACACCGATTGCCGTAGCCGGGGGGATCCGTCTGACGATCAGTGCCGGCTGCGCGACCCTCGGTCCGTACGATACAGACGCAACGCTTCTGAAGAGGGCCGACATGGCGGTGTATTCCGCCAAGCACAACGGTCGTAATCGCGTCGTCACCTTGGCGGCGTAGCTTTTGGCGCTTGGGGTTAACCAAGCGTGAACCCGCATGTTATAAAAGATCGCGAACCGGTTGATTGCGAATCGATTCTCGGCAAGTCTTTCGGCGTGAGGGATTGCGACGGCAGGATCTAGGTCTGTCGTCCCGAGGTCCCCATGGAGTGCTCAGGTCCGCCGCATCTCCTGGGTCCCGTGGGGCGGTCGGCCGGCATGCGGTCATACGCGGTGTCCTCGTACCGCGACCGTAGCGCCGGCCGGCCACATCTCACGCCGCAGACGCTTCGCTCATAGACCTCAAGAAACGAAAACGCCGCCCGGTGGGCGGCGCATTGTCGGGCCGAAGGGCTCCGGACTTACTTGATTTTGGTTTCCTTGAACTCAACGTGCTTGCGCGCGATCGGGTCGTACTTCGTCTTGGTCATCTTGTCCGTCATCGTACGGCTGTTCTTTGTCGTCACGTAGAAGAAGCCGGTGTCGGCGGTCGAGAGGAGCTTGATCTTGATCGTGGTCGCCTTGGCCATCGGTCGTGCTCGTATCTAGATTTCGTCGGGCGTCACCGCTGCAAGAGCGGGCACCACCGGCGAATGGGTTTCAAAGGGGACGGGCATCGAACCGGCGAGCGGACCAAAGGCCCCGAGCGGCCCGGTTTTGCCGGTCCGTTCATGGCGCGGACACTACTCACAGCGCATGCGAAGTCAAGAGGTTCGCCGTCAGGCCGAGTCCATCAATGATCGTGGGACGGCTCACTTCCGCCAAAACCGTGCATCCGCAGAGCCCATTGCAGACCGATCGTTCCGCCCTTGAGCGGTCTGAGGAGAGCGAGCGAGAGAAGAAGGGTCGCTGGTACCCAGATCGCCAGATGGGCCCAGAGTGGAAGTGATGTCACCTCCTCGACACCCATGAAGAGCGCCACGACAAGGTGCCCGACGATGAAGACAGTTAGATAAGGGGGAAGGTCGTCGGCTCGGTGATGCTGCATGACCTCACCACACACCGCGCAGCTATCGACGCTCCGCAGAAATCCGGCGAACAGTTTGCCTTCGCCACATTTCGGGCAGCGCATCAGCAGGCCCCGTCCGATGGACCGCCAGAGGGGGCGGATCGCGATGTCCCGCAGACTCGTCTCGTCGGAGGCTTCGAATGCGAGGCCTTTGGGTTGCATCGTCATCGTCTCTTCCTGACCCGTCCGGCCACGTTCTTCGGCGGTCCGCGACGATGTCCACGGCGCAGGTTGCTTTTGTGGAACGACGCGTTGCCGCCGGGTAGCTTGCGTGGTTCAGTCAGCATCTCGAAGCGCATCGAGCCCGCCAAGGGTTGCGCTTCTACGAGCCGCACACGAACCGTATCGCCCAAACGGAAGCCGAGACCCGAGCGTTCCCCGACCAATGCGTGGCCGGCTTCGTCGAAGCGAAAGTAGTCCGACCCAAGCGTCGAGACCGGAACGAATCCGTCGGCGCCGAAGGCCGGCAGCTGGACGAACAGTCCGGATTTCGTGACACCTTGGATCTTGCCGTCGAACTCCGCTCCGATCTGATCCGCCAGGTGATGGGCGATCAGGCGGTCGACCGTGTCGCGCTCTGCCGCCATGGCGCGCCGTTCGGCTCGGCTGATCTCCTCGGCGGTCTCGTCGAGCACCGCTTCTTCCTCGCGCGTCAGTCCGCCGGGACCGAGTTCGAGAGCCAGAACCAGCGCCCGATGTACGACCAGGTCCGCATAGCGACGGATCGGCGAGGTGAAGTGGGCGTAACGCTGCAGGTTCAGCCCGAAATGCCCGATATTGTCGGGTGAATAAACCGCCTGACTCTGCGAGCGGAGAACCACTTCGTTGACGAGGCTCTCGTGCTCTGTTCCCTTCACGGTGTGCAGAAGGCCGTTGAAATGGCTGGGCTTGAGCGCGCCGCTCTTGGCAAGGGGCAGTTCCAGCGTACGCAGGAAATCGCGAAGTGCCTCGAGCCGAGCGAGTGACGGGGCGTCATGGGCGCGATAGATCAGCGCTTGCCGATGCCGCTCCAGCTCCTCGGCTGCCGCAACGTTGGCCTGGATCATGAACTCTTCGATCAGGCGATGAGCATCCAGACGGTCGGGAACGACGACCCGGTCGACCCGTCCCGCCTCGTTCAGGATGATCTTGCGCTCAGGCAGGTCGAGATCGAGTGGCTGCCGACGCTCCCGGGCGGCGGAGAGCTTGGCATACGCCGACCATAAAGGACGAAGCACCGTCTCGATGAGACTCGGATCGACTTCGTTCGGAAGCCCGTCGATAGCGGCCTGTGCCTGCTCGTAGGCGAGCTTGGCATGGCTGCGCATCATGATGCGATGGAAGGAATGACGGCGCTTGTCGCCCCTGACATCGAAGACGAGGCGGACGGCCAGCGCGGGACGGTCCACCTCGGGCCGAAGCGAGCAAAGATCGTTGGAGATCCTCTCGGGCAGCATGGGGACGACGCGGTCCGGAAAATACACCGAGTTTCCGCGCAGCTTCGCCTCGCGGTCCAGCGCCGTGCCCGGTCTGACGTACCAGGATACATCGGCGATCGCGACGGTCGCGACGATGCCGCCCGGATTGGCCGGATCGTCGTCGAGCCGCGCGTGAACGGCATCGTCGTGATCCTTCGCATCGCGCGGATCGATCGTGACGAGTGAGAGATCCCGCCAGTCCTCCCGGTCGTCCATCGTCGCCGCGCCGGCGGCTTCGGCTTCCGTCAGAACCGATTTCGGAAATACATGGGGGATGGAATGGGCGTGCAGAGCGATCGTGGTGATCGCCCGCTCGGTTCGCATGGAACCGATGACGGCGACAACCGAGCCCGTGGGCAGGCCGGCCCGAAAGCGGGTGCTCGGTTCGATCTCGACGAGATCGCCATCCTGGGCGTCCATCGTGTCGCCTGGCCCGACCGCGTATTCCAGCTGTCGTCGCTCGACGGGGTCGACCCGGCCGCCTCCGCCCGGCTGGTTGCGGAAGACGCCGATCACCCGCGCGCGCTGACGCTCGAGCACCCGGATCACGGTTGCAACCGGACCCACTTCCGCCTCGTAGTCGAGCTTCGCTAGAACGCGCTCGCCCACGCCTGCCGTTCGACCGGTCTCCTGTCGCACCCTGAAGCGCGGGCGTTCGACGATCTCGCTCTCCCATGCGACCGGATCGGCAAGAAGACCGCCCTCGTCGTCGCGTGCACGGATCTCGAGGACCGCGACACTCGGCAGGAGGTCGGGCTGCGAATAGCGCTTACGGCCTCCAGCCAGAACACCCTCCGCCTGGAGTTCCGCGAGAATATCCTTGAGGAGCAGTCGGGCGTCGCCCTTTACACCGAACGCCTTGGCCAGGTCACGCTTGGTCGCCCGGTCCGGGTGATCGGCAATGAAACGAAGGACCGCTTCGCGGCTGAGCGTATCGACGCCGTCACGGGTTGTCCCTCGTTTCGACATGGCTACGATGCCTTTGCCTTGGCGCGGGGACCTTTGACCAGTTCGGTCTTGGGAGCCGCGCGGGGAGGCGGTGCCGCCTCTGCCTTTGGTGTCTTGGCCGTCGCCCGCTTGGCGGGCGGCTTCTTGTCCGGCGCCGCCGTCTTCGACGCAGATGCCTTCTTGGCAGGCTTCTTCGGTGCCTTGCCGGTCTTCTCCGCACGCTCGTTCAGAAGCTGGATCGCCTCCTCCAGGGTCACGGAGGTCGGGTCCTTGGATTTGGGGAGCGTTGCGTTGACCTTGCCGGCATTGACGTAGGGACCGAAACGCCCTTCGCGAACGGTGATCGGTCCGCCGATATCGGGATGATCGCCGAGCGTCGCGATGGCAGCCGGCGTCGATCGCGAGCGCCCGCCGCGCTCCTTCTTCTCGGCGATCACCGTGACCGCGCGGTTGAGACCGATTGTTAGAACGTCTTCGATCGTTTCCAGATTGGCGTAGGCTCCGTCGTGCTGGAGGAACGGTCCGTAGCGCCCCAAGCCGGCCAGGATCGGCTTGCCGGACTCGGGGTGGATGCCGACTTCGCGCGGGAGCGACAGAAGCTGCACCGCCTTCTCCAGATCGATATCCGCGACGAGCCAGCCCTTGGGCAACGAGGAACGCTTGGCCTCCTTGCCCTCGCCACGCTGTACGTAGGGACCGAAGCGACCCGCACGCAGCGTGACGCTCTCGCCGGTCGCCTCGTCGACGCCGAGTTCGCGCGGTTCGTTGAGACCGCCGTCGCCCTCCGTTCCTTCGGCCTGGAGATTGGTGCCGAGCTGCCGCGTGTAGCCGCACTCGGGGTAGTTCGAACACCCAACGAAGGCGCCGAACTTGCCGAGCTTGAGGCTCAGGCGTCCCTGGTTGCAACGCGGACAGACGCGAGGATCCGATCCGTCGCCACGGTCCGGGAAGGCGAGGGGAGCCAGTTCCTCGTTCAACGCGTCGAGTACGTCGGTGACGCGCAGCTCCTTCGTTGAGTCGATCTGAGCCGAGAAGTCGCGCCAGAAGTCGCGCAGAACGTCCTTCCAGGCGAGCTCGCCGGCCGAGATGCCGTCGAGCTTGCCTTCGAGATCTGCCGTGAAATCGTACTCGACGTAGCGTTCGAAGAAGTTGTGGAGGAACGCCGTCACCAGCCGACCCTTGGAGTCGGGCAGGAGCTTACGGTTCTCCTGCACGATGTACTGCCGATCCTGAAGCGTCTGCACCGTCGCCGTATAGGTAGACGGACGTCCGATACCGAGCTCCTCCATCTTCTTGATCAGCGAGGCTTCCGAGTAGCGCGGCGGCGGCTCGGTGAAATGCTGGGTCGTCGTGACAGCCTTGCGATCCAAGCGTTCGTCGCGCCGGATTTCGGGCAGACGCGCCGAGTCTTCGTCTTCCTCCGCCTGATCGGCCTGCGTCTTGGAGTCGTCGCGATGATCCTGATACGCCGCGATGAAACCGTCGAAGCGCACGACAGAACCCGTCGCGCGCAGCTGAGCGGTCCGCCCTGCGTTCTCGGCGCGGATCTCCGCGGTTGTCCGCTCGAACTCGGCGGACGCCATCTGGCTCGCGATCGCGCGCTTCCAGATCAGATCGTAGAGCCGAGCCTGATCGCGATCGAGGAAGCGCTCCATGTCTTTCGGATGCCGATCGAAGCTCGTCGGTCGAATCGCTTCGTGCGCTTCCTGGGCGTTCTTCGCCTTCGTGGAATAGAAGCGCGCCTTTTCAGGGACATAACGCGCGCCAAAGGTGCCGCCGATGGTCACGCGGGCGGCGTCGATCGCCTCACCGGCCATCTGGACGCCGTCGGTTCGCATATAGGTGATGAGACCGACCGTCTCGCCGCCGACATCCATGCCTTCGTAGAGGCGCTGCGCGATCTGCATCGTCCGCGCCGCACCGAAGCCGAGCTTCGCCGAGGCCGCTTGCTGAAGCGTCGAGGTCGTGAAAGGCGGGCTCGGATTGCGCTTGGCAGGCTTGGCCTCGACGCTTTGGACCGTGAAGGCGGCACCGTTCAGCATGTCGCGCATGGCAAAGGCACGCGCCTCGTTGCCGATCGACAGGCGCTGGAGCTTCTCGCCGTCGAACGCCGTCAGGCGTGCGTCGAACTGGTCGCCTCGTGGCGTCGCCAGACGCGCGACGATTTGCCAGTACTCGTCCGTCTGGAAGCGCTCGATCTCCGCCTCGCGGTCGCAGACGAGACGCAAGGCGACCGATTGCACGCGCCCCGCCGAACGAGCGCCCGGCAGCTTGCGCCAGAGGACCGGCGAGAGGTTGAAGCCGACGAGGTAGTCGAGCGCACGACGGGCGAGGTAGGCGTCAACGAGCGGTGCGTCGATCTCGCGCGGATTGGCGATCGCCTCGAGGATCGCCTTCTTGGTGATGGCGTTGAAGGCCACACGGCGGACCGGCTTGTCCTTGATCACCTTCTTCTGGCGCAACACGTCCAGAACGTGCCAGGAAATTGCCTCGCCCTCGCGATCGGGGTCGGTCGCGAGGATCAGCGCATCGGCGCTCTTCATGGCTTGCGCGATCTCGGACAAGCGTTTCGACGAGGGACCGTCCACCGCCCAGTCCATCGCGAAGTCGTCGTCGGGACGCACGGAGCCGTCCTTGGCCGGCAGGTCGCGCACGTGACCGAAGGAGGCCAGCACCTTGTAGTTGCTGCCGAGATACTTGTTGATCGTCTTCGCTTTGGCAGGCGACTCGACGATGACGAGTTCCATGTGAGCCTGGATCCTGGGAGAAGGGGATCGTGGGGGCGGTCCCCTCGAATGTCGTTCGTTCACATGGACAGTGGCGGGACGCCGGTCAACCCCGAGCGGAATGGCCGGTGCTCAACGAGAGAGCGAGACGTTGCCGCCGGGATGCCGTTCCAGGCGACCTGCCAGTTCCAGTTCGATGAGAACGAGCTGAAGCGTCGCGGTGTCGACCTCCGCATGCGCGAGAATGTCGTCGGGCGCGGCAGGTGCGACGCCAAGCGCCTGCACGATCCGGTCCCGGTCCGACTGCGGGGCGTCGAACACAGGCGATGCCGCCGGCTCCGGTTCGGCCATCCGCAGCGGCGTGCGCATCAACGGCGCCAACTCGTCGAGAAGGTCCTGGGGCTCCAAGGCGAAACTCGCGCCATCCTTCAAAAGCGCGTTGGTACCTGCGGCTCGCGGTTCGAGCGGGGAACCTGGCACCGCGAAAACGAGACGCCCCATCTCGCCGGCGAGCCGCGCGGAGATCAACGACCCCGATCGTTTCGCCGCTTCGACCACGAGCACGGCGAGCGACAAGCCGACGACAATACGATTGCGCCGGGGGAAGTCGACGGCGCGCGGCTCCCACCCGAAGGGCATCTCTGTCACGAGGCAACCGCCATGGTCGACGACGGCCCGCATGAGCGGCCGATTCTCGTCGGGGTAGGGTTTGTCCAAGCCGCCAGCAAAGACACCCACCGTTCCCGTATCGAGGCTGGCGCGATGGGCGGACGTATCGATCCCTCGCGCCAAGCCGGAAACGATCGTGCAACCGGACGCGCCGAGGGACGCCGCAAAGGTTTCGGCCAGGCGTGCACCCGCGGCCGACGATTTGCGCGATCCGACGATTGCGACCGGTGTGCGAGCGGTGATCGCAGGCTCACCCATCACCGCCAGAAGGGGCGGCGCCGCATCGGCGGCGCGCAACGTTTGGGGGTAGAGCGGATCGTCGAGGTCCAGAAACCAGGCGCCCATTCGCTCGGCGACACGAAGCTCCGCTTCCGCAGCGTCGGATGGATAGGGAACGATCGGTCGTCTCGCACCGCCCCGCATCGCCAGATCCGGTAACGCCTGCAACGCGGCGCTCGGATCCCCGAAGCGGGAAACCAGATGCCGGAACGTGATCGGCCCGACGTTTTCCGAGCGGATCAGGCGGATCCAGTCCAGCAGCACTTTATTGCCAAGCCGCGATCGCCCTGGGCTCAACCCTTGGCTCCGATCCGTCCTTCGGTACCGGCCCGCAGTCGCCGAATGTTGGGCGCATGCTTCCAGTACACGAGGATCGTGAGGAGGGCCGAGAGTTCTGCTGCCCGGAGATCGCCCATCATGAGATAGCCGAAGGGGACGACGACGGTCGCAAGAAGCGCGGCCAGCGACGAATAGCGCCAGATCTTCGCCGCGCCGAGCCACACCAGGGCAAAGACGAGGACACCCCACGGCGCGAAGCCTAAGAGAACGCCGATATAGGTCGCAACCCCTTTGCCGCCGCGAAAACCCAACCACACAGGGAACAGGTGACCGAGGAACGCGCCCAGCCCCGCCGCGGCGGCGGCAAGCGCGCCGAACCGCCAGAAGAGGACCACCGGGACCGTGGCCTTCAGAAGATCGCCGAGAAGCGTCAGGGCCGCGACCTTCTTGTTGCCCGTACGCAGAACGTTGGTCGCCCCGATATTACCCGAGCCAATCGAACGCAGGTCGCCGAGGCCGAAGAGCTTTGTCAGGATCAAACCGAAGGCGATCGTACCGCAGAGGTAGCCGACACCGAGCGCGAGAAGAACCGTACCGACCGGCGTGCCAGTCCAGTCGAACTGCATCATGCCATGACGCTCCGCGTATCGCGATCGAACACGGTCTGGCCAGCCACGATGGTCCGGACGACCTCACCCTGGAAGCGAGCATTCTCGAAGGCCGTGTTCTTCGAGCGCGACGCGATGCGATCCTTCGTGAAGACGAAGGGTGCGTCGAGGTCGACCAGCGTCAGATCGGCGGGCCGGCCGGGCTGGAGCGTGCCGCGGTCGAGCCGCAACAGATCGGCCGGCGCCGAGGTCACCGACTCCACCAGCCGCAGGAGCGGTACACGTTCCGTGTGATACAGGCGCAGGAGCGCTGGCAGAAGCGTCTCGAGGCCGATCGCACCGCTCTCCGCCTCGCTGAACGGACGGCGCTTTCCGTCCGCATCCTGGGGATCGTGCGAGGAGCAGACGATATCGATCGTGCCATCCGCCAACGCTTCGATCATGGCCTGCCGGTCATCCTCGCTGCGCAACGGTGGCGATAGGCGGAAGAAGGTTCGATACTCGCCGATATCGTTCTCGTTCAGCGAGAGATGCGCGGCGGACACGCCGGCTGTCGCTCGAACGCGGTCGCGCTTGGCCCGGCGCATCACATCGGCCGCCAGCGCCGTCGAGATCTGCGCCGCATGGTAACGCGCTCCCGTCAGCGCCGCGAGACGCAGGTCCCGCTCGAGCGGAATCACCTCCGCCTCGCGTGGTACCGCAGGCAATCCCAGCCACGAGGCGAGGAGACCTTCCGTGACCACGCCGGACCCTGCCAAATCCAGATCCTGCGTCTCATGCATGACGAGCGCATCGAAATCGGCCGCATACGTCATGATGCGACGGATCAGGCCGCTGTTGCCGAGCGTGTGCCGTCCATCCGTGAAGGCTCGGACGCCGGCTTGGGAGAGAAGACCGATCTCCGTCATCTCCGCGCCACGCAGTCCGCGCGTCAACGCGGCGGCAGGGAAGACATTCACCGCCGCTGTCTCGCGCGCCGTGCGCACGACGAACTCGGCAAGGGCGACGTCATCGATGACGGGATCGGTATCCGGCATCACGAGGATCGAGGTGACACCGCCCGCGGCGGCAGCTTGTCCTGCCGAGCGGAGCGTCTCCCGATGCTCGCCACCCGGCTCGCCTACGAAGACGCGCGCATCCACCAGCCCAGGAAGGCAGGCGAGCCCCGAGCCGTCGATCGTCTCGGCGCCATCCAGGGAAGAGGCGTCGCCGGCGCATGCATCGAGAATCTGGCCGTCGCGCACAAGGACCGTACCCACGACGTCGAGCCGGCGCGAGGGGTCGAGGATGCGGACGTTCCGGATGGCGAGCGGACGGATCGAACTCACCGGCCCGGTCCCGCAGCGTTCGTGTCCATCATCCATTCCATCACGGCCATACGGACGGCGACGCCCATCTCGACCTGCTCCTCAATGACGCTTTGCGGCCCATCCGCAATCTCGGAAGCGATCTCGACGCCACGGTTCATCGGGCCCGGGTGCATAACCAGCGCGTCGGTCTTCGCCCGCGCCAGCTTCTGCGCGTCCAGGCCGAAGAAGCGGAAATATTCACGCACCGACGGGACGAAGGAGCCCTGCATCCGCTCGCGTTGCAGCCGCAGCATCATCACGACGTCAGCTCCCGACAGGCCGTCTTCCATGTGCCGGAACACCCGAACGCCCATGTTCTCGATGCCGGATGGCAGGAGCGTCGAGGGTGCGACGACGCGCACTTCGGCACCGAGTGCATTCAGGAGCAGGATGTTGGATCTTGCGACGCGGCTGTGCAGCACATCTCCGCAGATCGTCACGACGAGGCGGGCAACGCGCCCCTTGCGCCGCCGGATCGTCAGCGCGTCGAGCAGCGCCTGCGTGGGATGCTCGTGAGCACCGTCGCCGGCATTGACGACGGAGCAGGCGACCTTCTGCGCCAGAAGCGCGACGGCTCCAGCCGCATGGTGACGCACGACGAGGATGTCGGGGCGCATCGCGTTCAGCGTCATAGCCGTATCGATTAGCGTCTCGCCCTTCTTCACGGACGAGTTGGCGACCGACATGTTCATGACGTCGGCGCCGAGCCGCTTGCCGGCAAGTTCGAACGACGCCTGCGTTCGCGTCGAGGCCTCGAAAAAGAGGTTGATCTGGGTTCGACCGCGAAGTGCCGTCTTCTTCTTGTCGAGACCCAGACTGACCGATACGGCCGCGTCGGCACGATCCATCAGCTCGTGAATATCGGGGAGCGACAGGCCGGCGATGCCGAGCAGGTGTCGGCGCGGGGCGGTTCCGGGGCGTGCGGGGTCAGTCATCCTGAAGCCGGGCTATAGGCGATGCCTCCTGCATCTACAAGGCGACAGTCACGGCGCACGCCGCCCGTTAACCCTAACGATTGGTATCGTTTGCTTACAGGGAGCGCTTTCGTGAGGTTGGCATTAACGACTTGTTAACGCTGCCAGGAGAGGTTTTGTGATTCGCCTTCCCAGCTCCTTCGCGCTGGCCGCTTGGTCCGGCTTTCACGCCGTCACGGCCTTGACCCAGATCGCAGCGTCGTCAGGACGCGAGATGCTCTATGGTGTGCCGCTCGATCCGCCCGCTGCAACCGGACCCGAGCAAGGTCTGCTCATCACGCTGTCGATGGTCGCCGCTACGATCCCGGCGGCCGCTCTCGTCTTCATTCACTCCAAACGCGAGGAGACGGTGCGTCGCGGCGAGGGGCTCGCCTATGTCGGCCTTGGCCTGTCGTTCGCATTTGTCATGGCGGCGCTTCTGTTCGGAGCGCCATTCAGCAGCATCGTCTCGCGGCCCGATCTGGCCTTCTGGTCGCTTGGTCTCACCGCACTCGCCCTGGCGTTCGACGGGTGCATGTTCGGCATCGACGAGCCTGAAGACGAGATGGAGCTGCGCAAGGCGCTCGTCGCGATCAACGCTTCGATCCCGCGGCAACCTCGCGGTGACGACCTGTCGAGATCCACGGATGAGGTGCGTTGATGCGCTGGTTCCTGCTGATGTGGTTCGCGCCGATGTCGTTCCTGGCGCTCTGGCTCGGGCTGGCTTCCAACGACATCAACTTCGGGATGCTGTTCTTCTCGCGAGCGCTCTACGACCACGTGTTCGGCCTCTACGCCGCCGCGCTTGGCGTAGCGCCTGAGACGTTGCCGCCCCTTGTCGTGCGAGCCCTGGTTCTCGACTCGCTGATCGTGCTGTCGATCTTCGCGTTCCGACGTCGGCGAGCGATAGCGGCTTGGTTCGTCGCGCAGCGTCAGCGCGGATCCGGTCCGGCCAAGACGGCCAGCCTGTCGAGCGCGCCCTGAAGAATGAAGCTGGCCGCAGCGGAGTCGATCCGCTCGGCGCGACGGCGGCGGGACATATCCATCTCGATCATGCCGCGCTCGGCGGCAACCGTGGACAGGCGCTCATCCCATAGGACGATCGGTCGTGGATCGAGGCGGCCGTAGTTTCGGGCGAACGCTCGACTCGACTGCGCGCGAGGTCCCTCCGAGCCGTCCATGTTCAGCGGCAGGCCAAGAACCAACGCGCCGGCACGCGCCTGGTCGAGCACGTCCCGAAGCGTTTCGGCGTCCTGCGTGAACTTCCGACGGGCAATGGTCTGTCGCGGCGTGGCGAAGCTCAATCCCAGATCCGACACCGCTACGCCGATCGTCTTGGTCCCCAGGTCCAGACCCGCGAGGGTCGTGTGCGCGGGCAGGCACGCGAGCAACTCGCTGATATCGATGATTCCCAAAGCCGCCTCGTCTTGATCGGTAGCCCGTGATCCTAGCTTACCCGGTCGCAGGCTGCGACAGGGCGGTCTGCCCTCACGCTTGGAGACGGATCCGTCCATGAAGATGATCTACTTCGGCCATTCGGCCTTTCGAATCGAAAGCGGCTCGGCCGTCATCCTGATCGATCCGTTTCTGACCGGTAATCCCCACTTCGAGGGCGATGTCGCGGACGCGACGCAGGGGGCGACCCACGTCGTCCTGACGCACGGACACTTCGACCACGTCGGAGACACGGTCGACATCGCCAAGCGTACGGGTGCCAGCGTCGTCGGGACGTTCGAGCTCGTGCAGTGGTTGTCCAAGAAGGGCGTCGAGAAGATCGAGCCGGCCAATACGGGTGGAACGGTCAAGTTCGACGACTTCTCCGTCACGTTGACCCAGGCGTTTCACTCCTCGGGTTCGGTCGAAGAGAACGGTACGGTCACCTATCTGGGCATGCCCAACGGCGTCGTCCTGCATTTTGCCGAGGGCGGAAGCGTCTATCATATGGGCGATACCGACATCTTCGGCGACATGGCGATCATCGAGGAGCTTCATCATCCCAAGATCGGCCTCGTCCCCGTAGGCGACCGCCTCACCATGGGCGCAGCGGTCGCCGCGCTCGCCTGCCGTCGCTACTTCAACTTCGAGACGATCATCCCGCTCCACTACGGTACGCTTCCGATCCTCGATCCCAATCCGGACAAGTTCAAGGATGCCATGGAGGACGAGGCCAACCGCATCCTCATCCCCGAGGTCGGGAAACCGTTCGACATCTGACGGCCTCGAAGCGAGGGGCCGGTCGCCGCCCACGGCGTTGCGCGGGTCCGGACCCCTCGGTATAGCGTCGGCCATCATCGCCGACGCCGAAGGAACCGCATGTCCGTCGATCCAGCCACAGTCCGCCGCGTCGCACGTCTGGCCCGTATCGCGGTGTCGGATGAGGATGTCGTGACGATGCAAGCCGAACTCAATGCCATTTTGGGCTTCGTCGAGCAGCTCGGCGAGGTCGATGTGTCGGGCGTCGAGCCGATGACGTCCGTCATTCCGATGGAGATGAAAAAGCGGCAGGACGTCGTCACCGACGGCCACAAGGCCGATGATATCGTCGCCAATGCCCCGGAGACCGAGGACCATTTCTTCCTGGTTCCCAAGGTCGTCGAATAACATGGCGGACGCAGTCTCGATCAGCGCGGAGACGCCGTTACAGGACGACGTGCGCGACATGGTGACGGCGCTCAACGACACGATGCGTCCCTTGTCGCCGCCCGAGTTTCAGTTTCAGCTGACTGTCGAGCAGATGGCCGAGCCGAGCGTCACCGTGTTCGTGATGCGCGATCAAGCGGGCGCCCCTCTCGGCATGGCATCCCTCAAGATTCACGACGACGAATTGGGCGAGGTGAAACGGATGTTCACCTATCCAGCGCTTCGGGGACAACGGATCGGCACGCAACTGCTTCGGCGAGTGGAAACCTTGGCGCGCGAGCGAGGTGTGCGACGTCTCGTGCTCGAGACGGGAGAGGCCCCCGGTTTTGAAGCCGCATGGCGTCTCTACGAGCGCTGCGGCTTCCATGTCTGCGGCGCCGTTCTCGATTATCCTGATTCCGGCTTCTCGCGCTTCTATGAAAAGACACTGACGCCATGACCGATCTGACCGCACTGACGATTGCCGACGCCCGGGACAAGCTTAAGGCGAAGGAGTTCACCGCGCGGGAGCTGACCGACGGCTACCTCTCGGCGATCGACGCCGCGAACGAGACCTTCAACGCCTACGTCGCCGTGACCGGCGACAAGGCCAGAGAGATGGCAACGGCGTCGGACGCCAGGTTGGCTGCTGGACAGGCCGGTCCGCTGGAAGGCATCCCGCTCGGCATCAAGGATCTTTTCGCGACTGAAGGCGTCCACACGCAGGCCTGCTCGCACATTCTCGACAAGTTCGAGCCCCGCTACGAGTCGACGGTGACCGCCAATCTTTGGGCCGACGGCGCGGTGATGCTCGGCAAGCTCAACATGGACGAGTTCGCCATGGGCTCGTCCAACGAGACGAGCTTCTACGGCCCGGTCGTGAACCCGTGGCGCCGGACGAACTCCAACATGAAGCTCGTGCCGGGCGGATCGTCGGGCGGCTCGGCCGCGGCGGTGGCCGCACGCCTGTGTGCCGGCGCGACCGCAACCGATACGGGCGGCTCGATTCGTCAGCCGGCGGCCTTCACCGGCACGGTCGGCATCAAGCCCACCTACGGCCGTTGTTCGCGCTGGGGCACGGTGGCTTTCGCATCGTCGCTCGATCAAGCCGGGCCGATCGCGCGCGACGTTCGCGACGCCGCGATCCTTCTGAAGTCCATGGCATCGATGGACGCCAAGGATACGACTTCGGTCGACCGGCCCGTTCCGGACTACGAGGCCGCCATCGGACGGTCCGTGAAGGGCCTTCGCATCGGCATCCCGCGCGAATATCGCGTCGAGGGAATGGCTCCCGAAATCGAGACCTTCTGGCAGCGCGGCATCGCCATGCTGCGCGACGCCGGCGCTGAAATCGTCGACGTCTCGCTGCCCCACACGAAGTATGCTCTGCCGGCCTACTATATCGTTGCTCCCGCCGAAGCGTCGTCTAACCTCGCTCGCTACGATGGTGTGCGTTATGGCCTGCGCGTCGAGGGGCGTAACGTCGAGCAGATGTACGAGAACACGCGCGCGAGCGGCTTCGGCCGCGAGGTGAAGCGGCGCATCATGATCGGCACCTACGTGCTGTCGGCGGGCTACTACGACGCTTACTATCTGCAGGCGCAGAAGGTGCGCACGCTGATCAAGCGGGATTTCGAGACGGCGTTCGCCGATGGGGTCGATGCGTTCCTAACGCCCGCGACGCCGTCTGCTGCCTTCGGTATCGGGGATGAGGATCTGGCCGCCGATCCGGTGGCGATGTACCTGAACGACATCTTCACCGTCACCGTGAACATGGCGGGTCTGCCGGGTATCGCCGTGCCGGCCGGCTTGTCGGTCGAGGGAACGCCATTGGGTCTGCAACTGATCGGCCGACCCTTCGATGAGGAAACGTTGTTCTCGACCGCAAGCGTCATCGAACAGGCGGCCGGCCGCTTCGAGCCGGAGCGTTGGTGGTGAGCGCTGCGCAGCAAGCCCTAAATCTCATTGCAGCTGGTGACTGGGACGGCGCTCATGCGCTCGTTCAGGACGACACGTCCGCCGACGCCGCATGGGTCCATGCACTGCTTCATCGCATCGAGGGTGACGAGAGTAACGCCGCCTACTGGTATCGTCGTGCCGGGCGTCCCGTTGGAGCTGGAGATACGGATGCGGAGCGCCGGGCCATCGCAGCGGCGCTCGGCGAGACCCACTGACGACGCAGACGTGGCTGATGGCACGCCCTTGAACGCCGTCAGTCTTTGATCTAGCCCTCGTCCCAACCCTTGGAACGCCGGACCACTCATGCCGCTCGTCGATACCCGTACGCCCGACCCGAAGAAGCTCATCCCCGGCGCGACAGGCGACTGGGAGATTGTGATCGGCATGGAGGTCCACGCCCAGGTCCTATCGGAAGCCAAGCTCTTCTCCGGCGCTTCCACACGCTTCGGCTCGGAGCCGAACGACAATGTCAGCCTGGTCGATGCCGCCATGCCGGGCATGCTGCCTGTGATCAACGAAGAGTGCGTGCGGCAGGCCGTCCGAACGGGTCTCGGGCTGAAGGCGCAGATCAATAAGCGTTCTGTCTTCGACCGGAAGAATTACTTCTATCCGGACCTGCCGCAGGGATATCAGATCTCCCAGTTCGCCCATCCCATCGTGGGCGAGGGGACCGTTATCGTCTCGGTCGGACCGGATCAGAAAGGTGGCTTCGAGGACATCGAGGTCGGTATCGAGCGTCTGCATCTCGAACAGGACGCCGGCAAGTCCATGCACGACCAGCATGCGACGATGAGCTTTGTCGATCTGAACCGATCCGGCGTCGCGCTGATGGAGATCGTTTCGAAACCCGACATGCGTTCGGCCGACGAGGCCCGCGCCTATCTCACCAAGTTGCGCACGATCCTGCGCTATCTCGGCACCTGCGACGGCAATATGGACGAAGGATCCATGCGGGCCGACGTGAACGTGTCGGTGCGCCGGCCGGGCGGCGACTTCGGCACGCGATGCGAGATCAAGAACGTCAACTCGATCCGTTTCGTCGGACAGGCCATCGAGTCGGAGGCTCGCCGGCAGATCGCCATCCTCGAGGACGGCGGCGCGATCGATCAGGAAACCCGTTTGTTTGATCCGGCCAAGGGTGAAACGCGAGCGATGCGGTCCAAGGAGGATGCGCACGACTATCGCTATTTCCCGGACCCCGATCTCCTGCCGCTCGAGTTCGACGACGCGTTCGTCGCTGAACTCTCGGCGGACCTGCCCGAACTGCCGGACGACAAGCGGCAAAGGCTGATCGCGTCCGGCCTGTCGCCCTACGACGCGTCGATCCTCGTTTCGGAAAAGGCGATCGCGGATTTCTTCGAGGGGGTCGCCGCCGGTCGCGATGCCAAGCAGGCGGCCAACTGGGTCATCAATGACCTTCTGGGCGCACTCAACAAGTCCAGCAAGGGTATCGAAGAAACACCGATCTCAGGTGCCCAGCTCGGTACGCTTCTCGACCTCGTGCGTGAGGAAACGATCTCCGGCAAGATCGCCAAGGACGTCTTCGAGATCCTCTGGACCGAGGGTGGCGATGCACGTCAGATCGTTGAGAGTCGTGGTCTGCGCCAGGTCACGGACACGGGTGCCATCGAGAAGGCGGTCGATGAAGTGATCGCCGCCAACCCCGATAAGGTGGCCCAGGCCCAAGCCAAGCCGACGCTCGCAGGATGGTTCGTCGGACAGGTCATGAAGGCGACCGGCGGCAAGGCCAATCCGCAGAGTGTCAACGAGCTGGTGAAGAGCAAGCTGAACCTGCCGTGACACCCGTCTTCTTGCGTACGGCGGGTAAAGGCGATCTTGCGAAGGTCAGCGACCTCCTTGCCCGCACGTGGCACGCCACCTACGACGCGATCTACGGCGCCGACCGCGTCGCCGAGATCACGCGCTCGTGGCACTCCCCCACGCGATTGGCGGCTCACCTCACACGTCCCTCGAGCGAGTTTGTTGTCGCGGATGACGGCAAGCAACTTCTTGGAATGGCCTATGCCGCGACCGCGGCGTCCGACGGTAAGCTGATATCGCTGCATCAACTCTACGTCCTGCCGGACGCCGAGGGGCGGGGCATCGGGCAGGAACTCCTTCGCGAGGTCCAGAACGCCTTTCCCGATGCCGAGCGTGTTCGACTGGAGATCGAACTCGCGAACGCCCGTGCCCTCCGCTTCTTTGAGCGGAACGGTTTCGCGGTGACCGGTCCCGCAGCTTCCGCGGCCGAGACCGCCGGCATCGATCTGGTCGTCATGGAGAAGCGGCTGTAGAACCGCCGCACCCGCATGCCATGGACATTTGCCGGACACGGCCCGATAAAGCGCCCACGAGACGGAGCGGCATTCGCATGACACTCATGAACTGGCTGACGGAAGTGTTCACCTGGTGGAACGGCCAGACGATCGGGACGCGCTTCTATACTTGGCGCTTTGGGAAGCCGGTCGGCGAGGATGAGCGCGGCAACCGATACTACCAGACGGCCGACGGCAAGCGACGTTGGGTGATCTACAATGGTCCGGCCGAGGCCAGTGCGATCGGTGCTGGCTGGCACGGCTGGATGCATCATCGCACCGACACGCCGCCGCCGAAGGACGGCTACACGCCGCATCCGTGGGAGCAGCCCCATTCGCCGAACCTCACCGGGACGGGTCTTGCCTATCGGCCGAAGGGCTCGCTGCTGAACACCGCAGAACGTCCCCGCGTAACCGGCGACTACGACGCTTGGCAGCCATAAGCATGCTTCGCCTGCCGGCAATCGCCGTTGCCGCGATGATTCTGGCCTGCGCGCCGGCCTCGGCCGAACGTGTCGCCAACCGCGTGGCGGTCTTCTCTGGCCTCGACAAGATCACCGGCAAGATCACGACATTCGACGTACAGGTCGACGAAACGGTTCAGTTCGGCGCCCTCCAGGTGACCCCGCGTGCCTGTTATACGCGAACGCAGGACGAGGCACCCAAGACCGATACGTTCGTGGAAGTCGACGAGATCACGCTGCAGCGTGAGATCCGGCGCATCTTCACGGGCTGGATGTTTGCGGACTCGCCCGGCCTCAACGCCGTCGAGCACTCGGTCTACGATGTCTGGCTCAAGGACTGCAAAACCGACGCGACGGTCCCGGCGCCGGCCGGGTAGAAATCGGCCGGTATCTCAATCGCGCGTGCCAATCGCTCGCGGTAGTCGGCACGGCGAATCTCAATAGCGCCGAAGCGTGCGAGATGATCGTTCTTGAACTGCGTGTCGAGAAGCGTGTAGCCGCCTCGTACGAGCCGGTCCCAAAGGAAGACAAGCGCGACTTTCGAAGCGTCCGTCGCGCGCGAGAACATGCTTTCGCCAAAGAAGGCGCCACCCAGACTGACACCGTAAAGGCCGCCCTCGAGGCGATCGCCGTTCCAGGCCTCCACGCTGTGTGCATGCCCGATCGCGTAAAGTCCGAGATAGAGACGCCGGATCTCGGCGTTGATCCACGTCTGCTCCCGCCCGGGAGCCGGTTCGGCGCAGGCGTCGACGACCGCCGCAAAAGCCCGATCGACGTGAACCTCGTAGCGGCCTTGCCGGATCGTCTTGACGAGCGAGCGAGGGACGTGAAGTCCGTCGAGAGGCAGGATGCCGCGCCGCTGCGGGTCCATCCAATGGATGAACGGGTCATGCGCGTTCTCGGCCATCGGGAAGATGCCGGCCGCGTAGGCGCGCAGGAGAAGCTGCGGCGTGATCTCGATCTCGCCGCCGCGCTTCGACATGGTCAGGCCGCCTTGGCGGCTGCCGCGAGGTACTGTTCCAGCCAGTGGATGTCGTAGTCGCCGCGCTGCATGTCCGGATTGTCGACGAGGTCCTGGAACAGGGGCAGGGTTGTCTTGACGCCGTCGACGATGATCTCGTCGAGGGCACGCCGCAGCCGCATCAGGCACTCGTTGCGGCTGCGACCATGGACGATGAGCTTGCCGATCAGGGAATCGTAGAATGGCGGGATCGTGTATCCCTGATAGACGCCGGAGTCGACGCGCACACCGAGGCCACCCGGGGCATGGTAGTAGCTGATCTGACCGGGCGAGGGCGCGAACGTACGCGGATCCTCCGCGTTGATGCGGCACTCGATCGCGTGACCCGAGAACTGCACATCGGATTGGGTGACGGAGAGGCCGAGTCCCGCCGCGACGCGGATCTGCTCGTGAACGAGGTCGAGGCCCGTGATCGCCTCGGTCACGGGATGCTCGACCTGCAGGCGCGTGTTCATTTCAATGAAATAGAACTCGCCGTTTTCGTACAGGAACTCGATCGTTCCGGCTCCGCGATAGCGAAGTTCCGCCATCGCATTGGCGCAGATCTCGCCGATGCGGCGCCGCTGCTCGTCGTCGAGGGCGGGTGAGCGAGCCTCCTCCCAGACCTTCTGGTGCCGACGCTGCAGTGAGCAGTCGCGCTCGCCGAGATGGACCGCCTTGCCCATGCCGTCGCCGAACACCT
This sequence comes from Aureimonas jatrophae, assembly GCF_900104035.1. Classification (GTDB taxonomy): domain Bacteria; phylum Pseudomonadota; class Alphaproteobacteria; order Rhizobiales; family Rhizobiaceae; genus Aureimonas; species Aureimonas jatrophae. The sequence continues at coordinate 52,057 of NZ_FNIT01000013.1, forward strand.
GCACCTCGATATGGCGAGGCTTGCCCAGATACTTCTCGAGGTAGACTGCATCGTCACCGAAGGCGGCACCAGCTTCCGAGCGCGCCGTGGCGAGGGCCAGCGAGAGGTCGGCCGCGGTGTGAGCGACCTTCATGCCTCGACCGCCACCACCTGCGGACGCCTTCACGAGGACCGGGAAGCCGATGTCGCGCGCGATCCGCATCGCCTCGTCGTCATCGGTGACGGCACCGGGCGATCCGGGAACGACCGGAATTCCGAGGCGCTGCGCGGTGCGCTTCGCCTCGATCTTGTCGCCCATGATGCGGATGTGATCGGCAGTCGGCCCGATGAAGGTGATGTTGTGCGCGTCGAGAATGTCGGCGAAGCGCGCGTTCTCGGACAGGAAGCCGTAGCCCGGATGGACGGCGTCCGCACCCGAGATCTCGCAGGCCGCGAGGATCGAAGGAATGTTGAGATAGCTGTCGCGGGCCGGTGGCGGACCGATGCAGACGCTCTCGTCGGCAAGGCGCACATGCATCGCGGCATTGTCGGCCGTGGAATGCACGGCGACCGTCGCGATCCCCAGCTCCTTGCAGGCGCGCAGGACGCGCAGCGCGATCTCGCCGCGGTTGGCGATCAGGACCTTGTTGAACATGGGCATCCTCGTATCGAAAAACGTCTCGGGTCAGGCGTTCGGCATCCGCCCTCGCCGTTAGCCGATGACGACGAGCGCCTCGCCGTACTCGACCGGCTGGCCGTTATCGACACAGATCCGCTTCACGGTTCCCGAGCGGGGAGCCGGGATCTGGTTCATAGTCTTCATCGCTTCGATGATCAGCAACGTTTCGCCCTCGGAAACAGTCTGCCCGACCTCGATGAACGGCTTCGCCCCCGGTGCAGATGCCAGATACACCGTACCGACCATGGGCGAGGGGACGGAGCCGACTTCCGGTCCAGCGCTCACCGGCGCCGGCGCTGCGGCCGGCTGCGCCGCGGCAGGCGCCTGGGGCGCCATCTGATGGGGAGCCGGCATGGTCATCGCGTAGCCGCCGGCCGCCACGTATTCCTTCTGCCGGGAGACGCGGATACGCAGGTCGCCCTGCTCGATCTCGATCTCCGTCAGGTCCGTATCGTTGAGGATGTCGGCCAGCTCTCGAACGAGCGAGCGGTCAACGGACGTATCCTTTTGCGACATGGTGTTCCTTCGGAAGATGTGTGGCGCGGGGGCCCGACGACGTGGGAGCGGTCTGGTATCACCAAAGGCGACATCTCAAACCTCGTTCGCGCGGGAAACGGCGCCCGCCCGCACTTGTTGCCCTATAGACCGCGTCGCCCTGCCCGAAAAGTCCCCGAGACGCAAGAGTTGCGTCTCAGCAGGTCGCCTTTCCGCATTGACGGACGTTGGCGATCCGCTTGGCGAGCGCGTCCGCACCGACAGCACCGGACACGAGTTCGCCCCCGACGACGTAGGTCGGCGTACCACTGATGCCGAGCGTGTCCAGAAGCTGAGCCGACTCCGCCAGAACGCTTGTGACCGCATCGCTCTGAAGCAGCGGCATCAACTGTTCGCGGGACACGTCGAACTCGGCGGCCACAGTCAGCGCGCGCTCCTGATCGACACGCTCCCGCGAGGCGAGCAACATCTTTTGATAGGCGGGATAGCGGTCGGGCGCGAGCGAGCGGAAGGCGAGGCTGACGCGCGTCGCCGCCTCCGAGTCCGGTCCGAGAACCGGAACTTCCTTCAAGACGACACGCAGCTGGGGATCCGTCGCGAGCAGAACCTCCATGTCGGCTGCAGCGCGTTTGCAGTAGCCGCAGTTGTAGTCGAAGAACTCGGTGATCGTGACGTCGCCTGCAGGATTGCCGACCGCAGTGCCCGCCGGTGTCGCCGTCAGCAGCTGCGAAACGGATGCGATGGCCGCACCGCGCGTTGCCTGAGCTTCGGCGGTGCGTTTGGCTTCCAGCGCATCGATGGCTTCCAGCAGCACCTCGGGGTGAGCCACGAGGTACTCGCGGACGATCTTCTCGATATCCCGCGTCTGCGCGTCGTCGAACGCCGCGGCGGGAAGCGTCGCGCTCGTGAGCGCTGCGGCAACAAGGGCGATAGTCGGTCTCATTTCCTAGCGATCTTCGTTGTGAGAATGTCCTGCGCCTGCAGCCATTGCGGCGAGTTCGGACGGAACTTACCCTGTGCGCGCGCGGCGAAGATCTTTGCCTGGCGGAAGTTGCCGGCCTGCCAATATCCCTCCGCGGTCGCCAGCTCCGCCGCACCGATCTCGCCCATCTTGCCGTAGGCCATGGCGAGGAATTCGTAGGCCGTGGAGTTGTTCGGGTCCGTTTGTAGGCCGCGTTCGATCTGCGCGACCGCTTCCGGCATGCGTTTTGGATTGCCGCCCGTCACGATGGCCTGGCCGACCGAGGCCTTCAGGAGGCCGGAGTTGGACCTGTCGAGCTTTTCGGCACGTGAGAAGGCCGCCGCCGCCTCCTCGGATCGTCCGGACGCCATGAGGACTTCGCCCCGAACCTCCTGAAACCAGGGATTGGCCCCGTCCTCGGCTATCAACCTGTCGATCTTGTCCAACGCCATGCGCGGCGAGCCGGCCAGATGCGTCGCGATCGCGTCGCCGTAGCGGGACGCCATTCCGAGCTGGTCGCGTGGGAACGCCCGGCGGACCTGCGTAGCGCCGCCATTGTAGGCAGCGATCTTCGCGCGAGCGAGATCGTGTCGCAGCTGAAGGGCGGGCGCGTCCTTCTTGCCGTAATAGGGGCTGGCCTTCGCCGCTTCCTGAAGCCGGCCCAGGCGCTCCTGCGGGGCGGGATGCGACGACAGATAGATGTTCGGCGTGACACCGCTCAGCATGTTCTGACGCATCAAGCCCTCGAAGCTGTCGAGGAGCCCCTTGGGCGACTGCTGCGTCTTCTCGAGATAAACGAGCGCGGAGCGATCTGCCGTGACCTCTTCGGTGCGCTGGTAGGCGAAGAGGCTGCGCTGCGCGATGCCGCCACCGCTCGTCATCAAACCGCCGCCCACGCCCGCGAGCGAACCCGATCCCGATGCCGCTCCTGCCGCCGCGACACCGGCTCCAAGCAGGCCGGCGACGACGGCGATGATCTGCGCGCGGGCGATCTGATCGCGCAACCGCTCCTGATGGCCTCCTGCTAAGTGACCGACCTCATGGGCGATGACGCCGATCGTCTCGTTCGGCGTTTCGGAGTTCAGGATCGTGCCCGTATTGATAAAGATCCGACGACCCGCCACGAAGGCGTTGAAGGCGAGGTCGTTGACGAGAACGATGTCGACACGACTTGGGGACAGGCCTGCCGCGCGCAGGATCGGGGTCGAATAATCCCGGATCAGGCTCTCGATCTCGGCATCGCGAACGATCGGCAGCCGCGTACGCCCAGCAGACTGCGCGCTGACAGGTACCGCCGTCGTCAGAGCGACTACGATGCCCAGCGTGGCGCTGAAGGCGCGTCGCGCCAATTCCCGCCATCCGATCGCCATTCCGGTCTTCCCCTCGCAGTCCACCCGATCCTATGTACCGCGATCGGCGCGCCGGTACGACCCGCTTGCCGCATTCCAATCCGGCGTTTGTGAGGCCCAATGGATCTGCCGTCTTCCGTTCGCGCATCGCGTCGTTCGAACGTCGATCCGTTCCGAGCGATGGATGTCATGGCCGAGGCGAACCGGATGCGAGCGGCCGGCCTCCCGGTCATATCATTGGCCGTCGGACAGCCCTCCGCATCGGTCCCGGAACGGGCCCTCGAAGCGACGCGCGCGTTCATGGATGCGGGCAAGATCGGCTACACGGACGCGTTGGGGCGCTCCTCCCTGCGGGAGCGCGTCGCGCGGCAGGCGCATGAAGCTTATGGCGTATCGCTTGCGGCCGACCGAATCATGATCACGACCGGGTCGTCAGCCGGCTTCAATCTGGCCTTTCTCGCCGCCTTCGATGCCGCCGACCGTGTGGCGATCGCGACACCGGGTTATCCGGCCTATCGCAATATCCTGCGTGCCCTCGGACTGAGACCGGTCGAGATTCCTGTCGATGCGTCCGATGGCTACCTGCTGACGGCGGAGAGGCTACTCAAAGAGCATCGGCGAGAACCCCTGCAGGGTGTTCTCATCGCCAGTCCCGCGAACCCGACCGGTACGGTAACGCCGCGGGCGGAGTTCGAACGCCTGATACGAGTCGCGGAACGAGAGCAGATCACATTCATCTCGGACGAGATCTACCACGGACTGGTGTTCGGCGAGCCGGCCGCGAGCGCACTCGAGTTCACCGACCGCGCCATCGTCGTCAACTCGTTCTCGAAGTACTATTGTATGACGGGATGGCGTGTCGGGTGGCTCGCGCTGCCGCCCGAACTCGTGCGCGTCGCCGAGCGTCTGGCGCAGAGCCTCTACATCTCACCGCCGGAACTGAGCCAGGTTGCGGCAGAGGCGGTGATGGACGCAACGGCGGAGCTCGACGCCATTCGCGACGTCTACGACTCCAATCGACGTCTGCTCGAGGCGGCACTGCCGCAGATCGGCTTCCGTGACATGGCTCCTGTCGATGGAGCCTTCTACGCGTATGCAGGGGTTCCGGACGGCGAGGGGGAAGCAACGGCCTTTGCCCGGCGCATCCTCGCCGAAACGCACGTGGCGATCACGCCCGGCACGGATTTCGATCCGGCTCGCGGCGAGGGTTTCGTGCGACTGTCCTACGCGGGTCACCCTACCGAGATCGCGACCGCCGTGGAGCGGTTGCGCCGCCATCTCGCCCGAGCCTGAATGCGAACGGGGCGCCCAGGGGCGCCCCGTTATTGATCTCAGAAGAAGGAGCGCTTGGCCCACCAACCGGTCCGCTTCGGCCGATCGGCTTCAGGCTCCGGCTCCTCACCGTTCGAGGTGATGCGCGGCCCTCGCGTGACGGAGTCGGCTTGGTCGTATGCGGCTTCGATCTCGCTCTCGACGATCTCGTTCGGAACGCTGGTTGCGTCCTCGACATCCGGATAGACCTCGTCGAGGGGGGGATTGCCGTCGACCAGGGCACCGGCTTCGGCGGTATCGGCGATCACCTCGTTCTCGTCCGGCGGAACGACCCGACTTGCGTCTTCCAGGTCCGATGCGCGAGCGCCGTCGAGATCCACGCCTTCGATAGCGTCAACGGCATCGGTCATCTCAGGCTCCGCCGATCGCTCGGCAACATCGCCGACCTCGACGGGGGCCACCGCCTCCGAGCCATCGTCCTCCGCAATCGCGTCATCGACGACGACTGGCAGGTCTTCGTCCGCCCCGGCACCACCTGCGATGTCCATGACCGGTGCGTCGTGGGCGCCATCCTCGCGGCTCCGCCGCCCACCACGGCGTCCCCGGCGCCGCCGTTTGCGATCGCGGCCCTCGGCGTCTTCGCCGCCAGCCTCGTCCGCTTCGCCGTCAACCTCGACGCTCGCGTCCGTCGCTTCCGCGGCGGCTTCGGTTTCCACACCTTCGCTTGCCGTGTCGGTATCGCCGTCGCCGTTGCGGCGACCGCCGCGCCGCCGCCGCCGGCGCCGGCGTCCGTTGCCCTCGTCGCGTCCGTTGGCTTCCAGCGTACCGGTCGCCTCGGGCGCCTCGTCGGCACTCTCTTCGTCGACGCCGGCCTCTTCGACGTCTTCGACCTCGTCCGCGACCACGGTGATCGGCTGGACAGGCTCGGGACGGGGACGTTTGACCGCCTCGGCGCCGTGCTCGATCGCGATATGCTGATGGCCGACACCTTCCACCGCCTGGAGGATGATGCGCACGCCATGGTGGCTCTCGAGGTCGTCGATCGTCGCGCGCTTCTCGTTCAGGACGTAGAGAGCGGTCGAGGTCGGAACCTTCACGATGACGTCGTGCGTGCCGTGCTTCTGGAGGTGCTCCTCAAGCGTGCGCAGCAGGTGCAGCGCCAGCGAAGACTCCGACCGGATGTAGCCGTTGCCCGCGCAAACAGGGCAGGGCTGCATCGTGGACTCAAGGACGCTGGCGCGGATGCGCTGACGGCTCATCTCCAGAAGGCCGAAATGCGAAATGCGACCGATCTGGATGCGCGCCCGGTCGTCCTTGAGGCACTCCTTCAAGCGCTTCTCGACGTTCCGGTTGTTGCGCTTCTCCTCCATGTCGATGAAGTCGATCACGATCAGACCCGCGAGATCGCGCAGGCGAAGCTGACGCGCCACTTCCTCGGCTGCCTCCAGATTGGTCTGGTAGGCCGTGTCTTCCACGGAATGCTCGCGCGTCGATCGTCCGGAGTTGACGTCGATGGCGACCAGCGCCTCGGTCTGATTGATGATGATGTAACCGCCCGACTTCAGCGTCACGCTCGGCTGGACCATCTTGTCGAGTTGCGCCTCGATGCCCGAGCGCGCGAAGATCGGAACGAGCTCGCGGTATGGCTGGACGACCTTTGCCTGACTCGGCATCAGCATCCGCATGAAGTCCTTGGCCTCGCGGTAGCCGCCATCACCGGCAACCAGGACCTGATCGATATCCTTGTTGTAGAGGTCGCGGATGGAGCGCTTGATGAGCGAGCCTTCCTCGTAGACGAGCGCAGGTGCCGAGGACTGGAGCGTCAGCGTGCGCACCGTCTCCCACAGACGCATCAGATACTCGTAGTCGCGCTTGATCTCGGGCTTCGTGCGGTTGGCGCCGGCCGTACGCAGGATGATGCCCATGCCGCGCGGCACTTCGAGGTCGCGCACGAGATCCTTGAGACGCTTGCGGTCCGCCGCGTTCGTGATCTTGCGCGAGATGCCGCCGCCACGGGCCGTGTTCGGCATAAGGACGGAATAGCGACCCGCCAGCGACAGGTAGGTGGTGAGTGCTGCACCCTTGTTGCCGCGCTCCTCCTTCACGACCTGCACGAGCAGGATCTGGCGGCGCTTGATGACCTCCTGGATCTTGTACTGCTTGCGCGGCGGACGGCTCGGACGGGTCGGAACCTCTTCCATCGCGTCCTCGGAGCCGATCTCGTCGACCTGCTCGGCGTCGTCACCCGACGTCGCCTCCGCTTCGGACGTCTCGCCGCGACGCCCGCCCCGACGACGACGGCCGGACGAGCGGCGTGTCGAACGGGCTTCCGTTTCGGGCGTCTCGTCACCCTCAGCCGACACCGCTTCGACCGCAGCCTCGCCCTCGTCGGCGGCAACCTCTTCGTCGGCCGCTGCGGCTACGATCTCCGCGACACTCTCACCGGCCACAGCAGGATCCGTGGCGTCGGGCGTCGTCGTCGTTGGCGCGGCCGGCTCGTCATCGCCGTCGTCGGCCAGGTCACCCGGACCTGCGCCGCCCAGTTCCTCGACATCGTCGTCCTCGACGATCTCCTGCGCACCGCCGTCCTCGGAGTCGGCATCGTCGACGATCTCGGAAACCGAGTCGTCCTCGGGCGTGTCCGTTGCGGCCTTCGCCTCGCTACCCCGATTGCGACGGCCTCCGCGACCGCGACCGGCAGAGCGTGCGGGCTTGGGTTCGTCGTCTTCTTCCTCCTCTCGCGCCCGTGCGAGCTCATCTTCGAGAAGGGCCTGCCGATCGGCCACCGGGATCTGGTAGTAGTCCGGATGGATCTCGCTGAAGGCCAGGAAACCGTGGCGGTTGCCACCGTATTCGACGAACGCCGCCTGCAGCGACGGCTCGACGCGGATCACCTTGGCGAGATAGATATTCCCCTTGAGCTGCTTCTTGTGCTCGGACTCGAAGTCGAACTCCTCGACCCGGTTACCCTTGACGACGACGACCCGGGTTTCCTCCGGATGCGACGCATCGATCAGCATCTTGTTTGCCATGACATCTCAACTCCGGGACCCTGGCCGCTCCGGAACGTCCGACCATGACGGTCGGCTGAAAGGTCTGGATGGACGGGTCCGCAGGGGTGGCCCGGCTGCAAACGTCGTCGGCTTCCCTCAACGCAAGCTGCAATCCGGTCGGATGTGGCAGTCTTGACGAAGGGAAAGGGTATGCCGATGACACGCGCGGGCGACCTGCAACACATGATGGTCGCTTCAAACGACCGATGGAATCGCGCGGGTCGTTCACGAAGCGAGCGATCGCGCGAGCGTTCCGTCCGGGCGCTCGGAGGCCCGGTCGAAGTGGAATCTGCCGAGGTTTCCTGCGATCTAGGATGCCACGTTACGAAACCGGCGGAACCTGTCGGATCGGATGCTTTCGCATCCCGCCCGGGGATCGCCAGAACGCGTCGCGACGACGCAAGTGCCTCGATTCCGCTTTTATGATGTGCAAGCCCGCTAAACAAGTGCAACGCTTCGACATGAGGCAGATCATCGGTCCGGTTGTTTTTCGAACAGCCGCCCGTCTCGCTGCCATGTTCGTGCTATTTTTCGTCCTCGTCGCAGCGACGAACGCGCAGGAGACGACCCCGACCGTCGTGACCGCTGTCCGCTTGAACGGCGACGGTGGGCAAGCGATCCTCGAGGTCGATACTCGCGGGCCGGCGCGTCCGCATCTGACCCTCCTGCGAAAGCCATACCGGATCGCTCTGGATCTGGCGGACACCGTCTCGGCTGCAAAGCTGCCCGAGCCAACCGGCCGCATCGTCAACTCGCTACGGCAGGGTCTGGCCGGTGCCGATCGCTACCGCCTGCTTCTTTCGCTCTCGGACTCGGTGCGGCCGCGGATGGAGGTGCAGCGCGACGGCGACCGCGCTACCGTAAAGCTTGAGCTTGCGCCTGCACCGGAGAGCGCCTTCGTGTGGAGCGATGGCGGAAAGGCTCCGACGGTGCAGGCCGCGGTCCCGCCCCTCGTGGCGCCACGTCGCTTCACGGTTGTCATCGATGCAGGTCATGGGGGTGTCGATCGGGGCGCGACCGGCGAAGGGGGGACGGAGGAGAAGGCCATCAATCTCGCATTCGCGATGGCGTTGCGCGAGGTGCTCGGCGCCGAAAAGGACGTCACGACCATTCTCACCCGAACCGACGATACGTTCATTCCCCTCAACGAGCGCAGCGCTATCGCTCGTCGCGCGCATGCGGACCTTTTCATCTCGCTCCATGCGGACTCGATTCGGTACAAGGACCTGCGCGGGGCGACCGTCTACACCCTGTCGGATCGGGCATCCGACGCGCTTTCGAGCGAGATTGCGGAATCCGAGAACGCGGCCGACCGCTTCGCCGGATCCGAATGGGATCAGGACGCTCCGGAAATTCACGACATTCTCGTCGACCTCGTGCGGCGCGAAACGGAGAATCTGACCGAACGCTTCGCGACCCATCTCGTGGACGACATGCGCAAAGCCGGTGTGCGCCTGATTAACAACCCGAAGCGGTCCGCGGGCTTCCGTGTGCTGCGTGCACCGGACGTGCCGTCGGTTCTGCTCGAGATCGGCTACCTGTCGAACAAGGATGAGGAGAAACTACTCCTCTCCTCGGACTGGCAGCGTCGCTTCGCCGAGATCCTGGCTAAGGCCGTGACGGACTCGTTGCGCGAGCGTCGCGGCTGACCGATCGGGGAAGCGTGGCTTCGTTGCAACAAACGCGCGTCGCTTCAGCCTCGCAACATGTGTCCGCCTCATTTAGAAAGCATGGCAAGCAGGTGCTCGAGAGCGCCTTTCGATCCGGCTCCTCGTTCGCCCAGGGCGCAAGAACGTGTGCCGCTACGGAGACGTCATGATCAGATTCCTCGGATACCTCTTCGGAATCGGAACGGTGTTCGCGCTGATCGCGGCGGGCGGCGTCGCTTGGTACGTGGCCAGCATGAGCCAGGATCTTCCCGACTATCAGGTCCTTGCCAACTACGAGCCGCCGGTCACGACGCGCATTCACGCGTCCGATGGCTCGCTGATGGCCGAATACGCTAAGGAGCGGCGGCTCTATCTGCCGATCCAAGCGATACCCCAGCGCATCAAGGACGCTTTCCTCTCCGCCGAAGACAAGAATTTCTACAACCACCCTGGCGTCGACGTCGAAGGCGTTGCCCGTGCAGCACTTCTTTATGCGCGTGGCGGGCCCATGCAGGGTGGCTCGACGATCACGCAACAGGTCGCCAAGAACTTCCTCCTGACGAACGAGCGCTCGATGGAGCGTAAGATCAAGGAAGCGATCCTGTCGCTGCGCATCGAGCAGGCGTACTCCAAGGATCATATCCTCGAACTTTACCTGAACGAGATCTACCTCGGGCTTGGTTCCTACGGAGTGGCAGCCGCCTCGCTCGCCTACTTCGACAAGTCCGTGAACGAACTGACGATCGACGAGGCCGCGTATCTCGCCGCGCTTCCCAAGGCGCCGGAGAACTACAACCCGTTCCGTGATCCGGACGAGGCCATTGGCCGGCGGAACTGGGTTATCCAACGGATGGCCGAGAACGGTGTGATCTCGAACGACGATGCCGCGGAGGCTCAGGCGCGTCCGCTTGGCGTCAATCCGCGGCCGAGCGGCACGTATATCGCGTCCGCCGAGTACTTCACCGAGGAAGTGCGTCGCGACATCATCAACCGTTATGGCGTGAAGGAACTCTACGAGGGCGGTCTGTCGATCCGCACGACGCTGGATCCGAAGATGCAGCTCGAGGCGCGCTCCTCGCTGCAGCACGCGCTGGTCAGCTACGATCAGAACCAGGGATATCGCGGACCTGTCGCCACGGTCGATCCGGGCAGCGACTGGGGCAAGGCGGTTGGCGAGGTTGCGCCGCTGTCGGACGTGCCGGAATGGCGGCTGGCGATCGTTCTGTCGGCGGACAGCGGTTCTGCGAGTATCGGCCTCCAGCCACGCCGCGAGGCTTCGGGCCGGCTCGGTGCCGATCGCGATATCAGCGCGATCGATCTCGCGGACATGAAATGGGCCCTGCGACAGGCTCGTGCCGGTCGATCGGGTTCGGCGCGGGGCGTCGATGGCGTCCTGGAGCGCGGCGACGTCGTCTATGTCGAAAAGAAGACCGACGGTTCGGGGTATCGCCTACGACAGCCGCCGAAGGTGCAGGGTGCGCTGGTCGCCATGGATCCGCATACGGGCCGCGTCATGGCGCTGGTCGGCGGCTTTTCCTACGCACAGTCGGAATTCAACCGGGCGACGCAGGCGTATCGCCAGCCGGGGTCATCCTTCAAGCCGATCGTCTATGCGGCGGCACTCGACAACGGCTACACGCCGGCCTCCGTGATCATGGACGCGCCGATCTCGATTCCGGACGGCACCGGTGGCGTTTGGGAGCCGAAGAACTACGGCGGAGAGGTCGCCGGACCGTCGACGCTTCGTCTCGGCATCGAGAAGAGCCGTAACCTCATGACCGTGCGCCTCGCCAAGGACATGGGCATGGATCTCGTCGCGCAGTATGCCGAGCGCTTCGGCGTCTACGACAAGCTGGCACCTTACCTGCCGATGTCGCTCGGCTCGGGCGAGACGACGGTCATGCGCATGGTCTCGGCGTACTCGGTGATGGCCAACGGCGGTCGCTCGATCGAGCCTTCCCTGATCGATCGTATCCAGGATCGCTACGGTCGGACGGTCTACAAGCACGACAACCGGGCCTGCGAGACCTGCAACGTGACGGGCTGGTCGAACCAGGACGAGCCGACGCTGGTCGACGAGCGCCAGCAAGTTCTCGACCCGATGACCGCATACCAGATCACGTCCATGATGGAGGGTGTCGTGCAACGCGGCACGGCTACCATCGTCAAGGAGCTTGGCGTGCCGACCGCCGGCAAGACCGGCACGACGAACGATGAAAAGGACGCCTGGTTCATCGGCTACACGCCCGATCTCGTGACCGGCGTATACCTGGGATACGACAACCCGCAGCCGCTCGGCCACGGCCGGACCGGCGGTGGCTTCGCGGCACCGGTCTTCGTCGAGTTCATGCAGCAGGCGATCGCCGGCAAGCCCGTCGCGGACTTCCGCATCCCGGAGGGCATGACGCAGATCTCGGTCGATCGGAAGACCGGCATGGCCAGCAAGGGCAACGGGTCGATCCTCGAAGCGTTCAAGCCGGGTACGGGTCCGTCCGATACCTACGAGGTCATCGGCGACGACAGCTATGGCGGTGCGACCGCCCAGGCGATCTCGCCGGAAGCCAACGAGGCTATCGTTTCCGGAGCGGGCGGACTCTTCTGAACGTCCTTCGGGCTGCCGCGCCCGCTTTACAGCGCGGCGGCCCCTCCCTATGGTCCGCCGCATCTTCCCGACCCTTCGTGATACCGAGCGAGGCCGACGGCATGCGCGCCGAAATTGAATCCATCGTCGACGAGATCCAGCAGGCCGTAAGCCTGCTGAGGAGGCATCTTTGACTGGGATCAGTCCGTCCGTGAACTCGATCGGCTGAACTCGGCCGCTGAAGATCCCTCGATCTGGAACGATCCGGCCGAAGCGCAGAAGCTCATGAAGGAGCGGCAGCGCCTCGAATCCGCGATCGGAGGCATCCGCGATCTAGAGACCCAACTCGCTGACAACGTCGAACTCATCGCGATGGGCGAAGAGGAAGGCGACCAGTCGATCGTCGATGACGCCGAGCGTGCGGTTCGCGGACTGAAGGCGCAGGTCGCTGAACGACAGGTCGAGGCTCTCCTGTCCGGAGAGGCCGATGGCAACGACACCTACCTCGAAATTCACTCGGGCGCCGGTGGGACCGAAAGCCAGGATTGGGCGTCGATGCTCATGCGCATGTACATGCGTTGGGGCGAGCGCTCGAAGATGAAGGTCGAGGTGCTGGAGCAGCATTCCGGCGAAGAGGCCGGCATCAAGTCCGCGACGATCCTCATCAAAGGGCACAACGCCTACGGCAAGCTCAAGGTCGAGTCCGGCGTTCACCGGCTTGTCCGCATCTCGCCCTACGACAGCGCGGCGCGGCGGCACACCTCGTTCGCTTCGATCTGGGTCTATCCGGTCGTCGACGACTCGATCGACATTCAGGTCAACGAGTCCGATTGCCGTATCGATACGTATCGTGCGTCGGGCGCAGGTGGCCAGCACGTCAACACGACCGACTCGGCGGTGCGAATCACGCACATCCCGACCGGCATCGTGGTGGCCTGTCAGCAGGAGCGTTCGCAGCACAAAAACCGTGCGACAGCGTGGAATATGCTACGCGCGCGGCTCTACGAGGCTGAGCTCGAGCGACGCGAGGCGGCGGCAAACGCCGAGGCCGCGTCCAAGTCCGACATCGGCTGGGGCCACCAGATCCGGTCCTACGTTCTGCAGCCGTATCAGATGGTGAAGGACCTTCGCACCGGCATGCAGGAGACGACCCCGAGCGACGTGCTCGACGGCAAGATCGATCCGTTCATCGAGGCGGCGCTGGCCCAGCGTGTGTTCGGTGGCGCGGTCGAGGTCGCCGATATCGATTGACGGAGCGTGTCCGCCGGCTGGCCTGCCCGACTAGAGAGCCGCCAGCCGGCGACCCGCCTTGATCCAGCGATCCGGATTGACCGGTTCCTCGTGTGAGCGGACTTCGTAGTGGAGGTGAGCACCGGTGCTGCGGCCGGTCGAGCCGACGGCGCCGATAGTGCTCGTGGTCGTCACCTGATCGCCGACGGCGACGGCGATCCTCGACATGTGCCCATAGCGCGTGGACAAGCCATCGCCGTGGTCCACCTCGACCATCAGGCCGTAACCGCCCGCGTAGCCGGCTGAAACAACGCGCCCGGGTGCGGTCGGACGGATCGCCGTGCCGGTCTGCGCTGCGAAGTCGATTCCGGTATGATAGGCCGGCTCGCGCAGGAACGGGTCCGTTCGAGAACCGAAGCCAGACGTCATCCGCGCGCCCGGCAAGGGATCCGCCAACGGAAGGCGATCGGTGCGTCGCCGCAACCTGTCCAAGAGATCGAGCGACTGCTGCAGCTCCTCGAGGCTTTGGGAGAAGGTGTCCTCGACGCTCGACCCGACGAACGGCCCACCGCTTGCCTCGGACGGCTCGGGCGCATCGACGCCGATCGAACCGAGGAGGTCCGAGATGCGGTCGGCCTTCGTGTCGGCCTCGCGCGTCAGACTGGCGATCTGGGTCTCCTGCTGTTCCGCGAAATAGTCGACCGACTGCCGTATGGTCGGAAGAAGCTCGTCCGAAAGATGTGTCATCGCCGTCGGATCATCGCGCGAGACATTCAGGGAGAAGGGTTGGCTCAGGTCCTGGAGCTTCGTGGACCTCTCCGGCTGCGGAACTGCCTCGTCGCGATGCATAGCCGAAGGAACCAGGCCGGCGTCCCGTGCCTGTTGCAGGAGCGGACCAAGACGCTCGAAGCGCGCTGTGATCTCCGCCTGCTGTTTCAGCAGAGCGTCCACCCGCTCAGCGACCGCAGTCCGGTCGACAGCTTGCCGCGTGGTCAGGCGATCGAGCTGCCGCCTGAGTTCGGCAATCCGCTCCTCATAGGCCGAGGCCGTATGGGCATCCCGTGTCTGCACGGCCTCCAGGACCGGTCCGCCCATCAGAAGAATCGATCCGACTCCGGCAGCACCGACGAGTGTGGCCAAGGCGGTGGTTCCCAGGCTCAGGGCGACCCAGGGGCGGACGGTCCAATGCCGGACCTTCTCGCCGCGTGCGATGACGATCGTATGGGGCAGGGAACGCTGCCCGAACATCTCCTGCCGAGACACCTTGGCCATCTCCAACCATCCGGTGGCGCCGAAGGATCGGTCCTATCGACCGGATGATTCATGCCTGATCAAGGTTAATGCCGTGTTGCCAACCCGAAGTCGCGTCAGGATGAAACCGGTGACAAGGACCGGTAGAAGGTCGGTGTCAGACCGGCCTCCGCTCGTGCTCGGTCGTTGAAGGGCGGTTTGATCTCGCCGCGAAAACACTGTCGCACCAGTTCCTGGAAGCGGCGTGCGGGATCGATTCGATCGCGGGCGCACAGGAAGCGAAACCATTTCGCCCCGATCGCGACATGCTTCTTCTCGTCCTCGTAGATGATCTCGAGGATCGCCGCCGTATCGCCATCGCCAACATCCCGCAGCTTCACGAGAAGCGATGGCGTGACGTCCAGCCCTCGGGCTTCCAGAATGAGCGGCACGACTGCGAGTCTCGCCGTCAGGTCATCCGCCGTGACGCCGACAGCCTGCCAAAGGCCATCGTGGGCCGGCATGGCGCCATAGCTCGAACCCAGCGCTTCCAGACGTCGGCTCAAGAGGCCGAAATGCTTCGCTTCTTCCATCGCGACCGTCATCCAGCCGTCGAAGAACGTGCGGGGGACAGTTTGCGTGGCGAAGCGCGCAACGATGTCGAGCGCGAGGTCGATCGCGTTCAACTCGATATGTGCAAGCGCATGGATCATCGCGATACGACCATCCAGTGTGTGCACCGAACGCTTCGGCACGAGCCTCGGCGCAACCAGCACGGGTCGATCGGGTCGCCCTGGGCGATCCGGCAGAACGGGGTCGGACGGGCTGGATAAGCCGAGCGTCCTGGCAAACCAGCGTTCACCGGCGCGAAGCGTCAAATCGCGCTTTAAGGCGAGGTCCGGCGTGGCAAGCGCGGCGATCGCCTGTCCACGCAGCGTGGTGGGCGTCAGCTCAGCCATCGTGGCCCAGATGTCGGCGGGACACGTCGAGAACCTCGGCGGCATGCCCGTTGGCCTTCACCTTCGGCCACAGGTGGGCAATCCGCCCTTCGGCATCCACGAGAGCAGTCGTGCGCTCGACGCCCATGTACGTGCGGCCGTACATGCTCTTCTCGACCCAGACCCCGAAGTCCTGAAGCAACGTCTTGTCCACATCCGACAGCAACCGGACCTTCAGTCCGTGCTTGTCTCGAAACTTGCAATGCTGCCGGCCGTCGTCGGGAGACACGCCGAACACCGGAACGCCGAGCGTTGCGAACTCCCGATCGAGTGCGGTGAACTCGATGGCTTCCAGCGTGCAGCCGGACGTGTCGTCCTTCGGATAGAAATACAGAACGTAGGGCCGGCCACGCAGGCTGTCGCTGCTGACGCGGACGCCATCGGCATCGGGCAGGTCGAAGCGGGGACAGGGTTCGCCGACGCTTGGGGTTGCCATGGAGCCATCCTTTCGGCCAATTGCTCGAGCAGAGACACCGCGTCCGGCGGACGCGACGACCGGCGACCCCATAACACGCATCGACACGCGCGCGTCATCCCGTTCGAGCGGCGATGCGAGCCTGCCGACCCGACGAACGAGGTCAAGCATGAAGCTGGGGCGCCGCCGCGGAATGGAACGTCCTTGTTGACGCGTCTTGCTCGCATCGTCGGCGGTATTGTCAGCTTTTTGTTTCTTGGCCTCGTGCTGATCGCTGGCGGCGTCGCCCTGCTTTTTGGCACGAGCACCGGCCAGGACTTCGTTCGCGAACAGACGATCAGTGCGCTCGGTCGTCTGCTGGGGCCTGCTTACGAGGCCTCTCTCGGCGAGCAAAGCTTCGAGTTTCGCGAGGATGGGACGCTGGCGATCAGTTGGTCGGGCGTCCGTCTGCAGCGGCGCGACGAGGTCAACCGGGCCGGCGACGTCCGGCGCGTCTCAGTCGGCCTCCGACTTCTGCCCCTTGCTGGAGGGCGACTGGAGTTCGGTCGCCTCGAGATCGACGGCGCGCGGATCGATCTCACCGCGTTCGGTGAACCGCCGGCACGTTCGTCCGAGCGGGCCAGCGATGCGGTGTCCACTGCCGCCGCCCATTCGGTCGTGGGACGCAGTGCGGAAAGCGTGATCCGAACATTCGAGAGGCAGCTACAAGCCCTCCAGGCCTTCCATTTCGATACGGTGGAGTTCCGCGATATCGTCGTCGAGGGTGTCTCCGGTCTCCCTGGTGACTTGCGCTTGCGGTCGGCCGAACTGCACCGTGATATCGACGGTTCGCTGCAACTGGCCACGGATCTGCAGGTGGGCGCTCTGCCCGTGCATCTGGCCGGCAGTGCCTTGTTCGGCACAGACGATCAACGGCTGCGGGCCATGTCCCTACGCTCGAGCCCGATCGCCGTGGGAGATTTCGCGCCGCCGGCATCCGAGGACGACGTCTTCGACGAGCGTCCTTTCGGAAGCGATGCCGCGGTTTGGATGGACGTATCGCTACGTCGCGACACGCGTTCCGACGTCCCGGTTCTTTCCGCCGGTTTCCACTCCGGGCCGGGCGCCATTCAGGTCGGCCTAAATCATACGCGCGTCGAGTCGGCCGATTTGATGATGGAGTATCGCGGCGGCGAGGATCGGCTGACGATTGTCCGAAGCCCGATGCGGTTCCGCGACGTGAGCTTCGATCTGCAGGGTGAAGTCGCACCGGTTCGCGAAGCGGATGGCCAAACCGACCCCGACCGGCTCGGGGTACGGATCGGTTCGGACGAAATCCTGTCGAAGGTCGGCGGAAGCGGAGAGGCGCGCCGGGCCAGCCTCTGGATCGCGGGCGAAGCGACGCCGTCGACGGGTGCGGCGACGGCCAACGAGATGGTGTTGCGGACAGGATCAGGCATGCTGGCCGGATCTGCGTCGCGCGCAACCGGGGGTCCCGACGCGCTCAACGTGCTGAAGCTGGCGGGAACGTCCCTTTCCGCGCGTGACGTCAAGGCCTTTTGGCCGTTTCTGATCTCGGGGCGTGCACGCGATTGGGTTCTGCGACACGTCGGCGACGATGGTACGGTCCCCGATGCATCGATATCGCTCGAGGTTCGGGAGGATCGGCTCGGGGTCGCCTTCAAGCCCGAGAACCAGCCGACCGACCGTGAGTTGAGCGTCGACGTCTCGTTAGAGAGCGTCGACAGCGCGACGACCGGAAGCCTGCCGCGGATCGTGGGAGCGCAGGGCAGTCTTCAAGTCCGTGGTTCGACGACGACGGTCGATGTCAGCGAAGCCGACGTCGAAGGTTTCAACGACGTACGGATCGCGCCTTCCCGGGTGACCATGAGTAAACCGACCGAAGGCGACAAGCGCGATCTGATGGTCGCGCTTGAACTCGATGCATCCGGGCCACTGAACCAGCTTTTGACGATCGCCAACGCCGAACCCATCCACGCGCTGCGCTCGGTCGAGTTCGACGCGACGAAAGCGACCGGGTCGGGCCGTGGCCAAGTCGGTGCCAATCTGCGTCTTGGCCGCTACGTCGCGCGGAAGGATCAGGTACTCGACTGGACGGTATCGGCCGAGTTGCAGGACGCGAGTCCCGGTCAGCCGATCCAAGGGCAACGCATCGAACATCTTACCGGGCCGGTCGACATCAAACCTGGACAGCTCGATGCGAAGTTGCAGGGTGACGTTGCGGGTCTGCCCGCCGACCTCGTGGTTCATCTGCCCTTCGGCGACCAGCCTGTCGGTGATCGCAAGGTCGCTCTCGATCTTGCCGTGCCGGCAAAGCGCGTTGCGGACCTCGTACCGGCGCTGTCAGACGTCCTGGAAGGTGATCTCAGGGCCGCCGTCGATGTCGGCCAGAACGGGATTGTCGCCGACATCGATCTTCGGCGCGCAGGGATCGATCTGCCATCCATCGCGTGGAAGAAAGGACCCGGTGTTCCGGCAAGTCTCAGGCTTTCGGTCGCTCAAGACGGGGACCAGACGCGATTGCGGAACATCGCCTTGACGGGTGAAGGGTTTTCCGCGACCGGGGAGGCGGTCGTCGACGCCGATGGCTTGCGTTCGGCGAAGCTCAAGGACGTCGCCCTCAATCCCGGCGACGACGTGTCGGTCGATGTCGAGCGTCAGCGCGGCGGCCTTGCGGTACGGGTCGCGGGCGATCGGTTCGATGCTCGACCGATCCTGGCCGAGTTGCGCAACAGTATCGGAGGCGACGATACGAAGCGGCCAGGCGGCGGCACGTTCGACGTGGCGGCGGACGTCGAAACGCTGACCGGCTTCAACGGTCGCTCGATCTCGAACTTCACGCTGAACTATGCGAGCGCGAAAGGCCGGATGGCGGCTTTGGCATTCACGGGCGAGACGAATGGCGGCGGTACGCTGCGTGGCGACCTTTCGCCTCGACCTAGCGGTCGCTCGATGCGCATCAGCTCGAACGACACGGGTGCGATGCTCGCCTTCTCCGGCCTCTATGGGCACATGGAAGGCGGCCAGGCCGTGTTGGAGCTCGTTGGCGATCCCGATGCCGGCTATCAAGGCGCCTTGCAGATCCGCAACTTCACCTTGGTCGACGAGCCCCGGTTGTCGCGTATCGTCGGGTCATCGCCTCAGCCCGGAACGCAAAGTCTTTCCGAGGCTGTCGGGCAGGAGTTGCGGACCGAACGCGCCTTCTTCGATCAGGCTTCGGCTCGAATGGCTTATGGCAACAAGACGCTGCAAGTCGCAGACGGGATCGTTCGCGGCCCCGTCTTCGGATCGAGCTTTGCGGGCACGCTCTACGACCCGCGCGGTCGCATCGACATCACGGGGTCGTTCATGCCGGCCTACGGGATCAACCGCATCTTCGGTGCGATTCCCCTCATCGGCCAGATTCTCGGCAACGGCAACGAAGGCGGCTTGATCGGCATCACCTATCGCCTGAGCGGGGCCTTTGCTTCTCCCACGCTCGTCGTGAATCCCATCTCCGCAATCGCGCCAGGAATCTTTCGCTCGATCTTCGCCTTCCAGTAGGGCGGCCGTCGCGCCGGGAGCGCGGTCAGTCTCCCGCTCGGAGGAGGACGTGGCGCTTCTTGCCGAGCGAGAGTTTGGCAACGCCGTCGCTGAGCGCATCGGAATCCACGAGAGCCCGGTCGTCGGTTACCGGTCGGTCGTTGACCCGCACAGCCCCGCCGGCAACGTGTCGGCGCGCTTCGCCGTTCGAAGACGCCAGGCCGGCCCGCACCAGTAGCGACAGGATACCGACGCCCGACTGGAGGTCACCGTGCGAGATCTCGATGGTCGGAAGACTTTGGGCGAGCGCACCATCCTCGAACGTCGTGCGCGCCGTCTCGGCTGCCGCGTCCGCCGCTGTGCGACCGTGAACGATGGCCGTCGCTTCGGTGGCGAGGATCTTCTTCGCCTCGTTGATCTCGGAGCCGCCAAGAGCCGCAAGCTTGGCGATCTCATCCAAGGGCAGTCGGGTAAAGATCTTCAGGAAGCGCCCGACGTCGGCGTCCTCCGTGTTCCGCCAGTACTGCCAGAAATCGTAGGGCGAGAAGAGATCGCCATTCAGCCAGACCGCGCCTGACGCGGACTTGCCCATCTTCTCGCCACTCGATTTGGTGAGCAGCGGAGTGGTCAGTGCATAGAGTTGCGGACCGCCCATCCGGTGGCTGAGATCGACTCCGTTGATGATGTTGCCCCATTGGTCGGAGCCGCCCATCTGGAGGACCGTCCCGTAGCGACGGTTCAGCTCGGTGAAGTCGTAGCCCTGCATGATCATGTAGTTGAATTCGAGGAACGAGAGCGACTGCTCCCGGTCCAGTCGCAGCTTCACAGAGTCAAAGCTGAGCATGCGGTTGACCGAGAAATGCCGGCCGACGTCGCGCAGGAATTCGACGTAGTTCAGCTTCAGAAGCCAGTCGGCATTGTTCACCATGATGGCCGGGTTTGGGCCATCGTAGCGCAGGATGTTGCCGAAGACGCGCTGGATGCCGTCGATGTTGGTCTGGATCTGCCCGCGCGTCAGCATCCCACGCTGCGAGTCTCGGAACGAGGGGTCGCCCACCATCGACGTGCCGCCGCCCATCAGACTGATCGCCTGATGACCCGTTTCCTGAAGCCAATAGAGCATGGTGACGGTGATGAGGTTGCCGATGTGGATCGACGTCGCCGTTGCGTCGTAACCCACATAGCCGGTGATCGGACCTTTGCACGCCAGCGCATCGAGGCCCTCCGGATCGGAGACCTGATGGATGAAGCCGCGCTCGTCGAGCACGCGCAGGAAGTCGGACTTGAATCGGCTCATGGGGCGTTTCGCTGCTGTTCGGTCGGCGGCAGGATGCTGACGATGGCTACTTCAGACGCTTGGGGCGGGCGTCCGTCAGCTCGCCAGCGAGGCGGCGATCGAGATACTCGGCACATTCCGCCAGCAACTCGTCAGTCTGTCCCTGGAAGAAGTGATTGGCCCCTTCGAGGGTCTTCTGTGTGATGAGGATGCCCTTCTGCGTCTTCAGCTTGTCCACGAGACCCTGAACGTCCTTGGGGGGCGCCACGCGATCCTTGTCGCCGTGAATGATCAGACCGGACGACGGGCAGGGCGCCAGGAACGAGAAGTCATAGGAGTTCGGTTGGGGTGCGATCGACAGGAAACCCTCGATCTCCGGTCGGCGCATCAGAAGCTGCATGCCGATCCAGGCGCCGAACGAATAGCCGGCGACCCAGCAGTGCTTGGAATCGGGATGGAGCGCCTGGATCCAGTCGAGCGCGGCGGCTGCGTCCGAGAGCTCGCCTGAGCCGTGATCGAACTCACCCTGACTGCGGCCGATCCCGCGGAAGTTGAAGCGAAGCGTCGTGAAGCCTCGTTCGACGAACATGTAGAAGAGCTGATAGACGATCTGGTTGTTCATCGTTCCGCCGAAGCGGGGATGTGGGTGCAGCACGATCGCGATCGGAGCGTTCTTCTCCTTAGCCGCCTGGTAGCGTCCTTCGAGACGACCAGCGGGTCCGTTGAAGATGACTTCGGGCATGGCTTCACCTCGTCGACAGCCGGCGCGAACCCCGAAGGATGCGCGCCTTGACGGAGCGGGAGCGTCTCCGTAAGGTCCAAATTAGAATGATTAAAAACTACATGTGTCCCGCAAGCGCGCTATGTAGTCCGTGGGTCCCGGCGAATACAACGTTTTTCGCGCTGCCTGCGGCGCACCCCAACGGTTGAAGCTCGAATCATGACGGATCGCGCCTCGCGCATCTATCTCGATCACAATGCTTCCGCACCGCTGCGCGCGTGCGCACGCGATGCCATGTTTGCGGCTGCCGACCTCACCGGAAATCCATCGTCCGTGCATGGCGAGGGGAGGGCGGCGCGAAGCGTGCTCGAATCCTCACGTAAGACGCTGGCCGACAATCTGGATGTGGCGCCCGAGCGCGTGGTGCTGACGAGCGGTGCCACCGAGGGAGCCGCAACGCTCCTGATGCCTCTCTGGATGAAGAGCGCCGGCGAGGTACGCTACGAGCGCTTGGCCGTGCTCGATGTCGATCACCCCGCGTTGCGGGAGGGTGGCCGATTCCACCGTGACCAGTTCGACCGTCTGCCCGTGAGCGCGGACGGGCAGTGCGACCTTGCGTCGTTGGTGGAGTGGTTGTCGGAGGGGCGAGACCGATTGGTCGCGGTCGCCGCCGCGAACGGAGAAACCGGCGTCACGCAGGACGTCGCAGCCGTCGCCGACCAGGTTCATTCGGCAGGCGGGCGACTGATCGTCGACGCATCACAGATCGTCGGTCGTTTGCCTTTGGCGGCGTTTGCGAAGCCGGCGGATGCTCTGATCCTCTCGTCCCATAAAGTGGGCGGTCCTCAGGGTATCGGTGCGATCGTGCTTCCAGAGGACGGTCTGTGTCCCATGCCCTTGATGACGGGCGGGGCTCAGGAAACGCGGCGGCGAGCCGGTACGCCGTCGCCAATGTTGGCGGCAGGTTTTGCCGCTGCGTTCAAAGCCGCGGCGGCGGAGGTCTCGTGCGTCGACAGCATGGCCGTGTTGCGCGATGAATTCGAGGCGGCGCTCTTGGCTCGGACATCAGCGTTGATCATTGGACGAAATGCGCCGCGTCTGCCTCAGACGACAGCTTTCCAGCTGCCGGGCCAGCGTGCCGAAACGGTGCAGATCGCTGCGGATCTCGCGGGTATTGCGATTTCATCCGGATCGGCATGCCAATCCGGAAAGGTCGGGCGTAGCGTGGCGGTCGAAGCGATGCGAGCCGGTGGCGCTTCGGTGGATCCGGATCTCGGACTGGTCCGCATGAGCTTCGGTGCGATGACAACCTCTGCGGACTTGTCGCGTCTTATTGAGGTCGTTGCCGGCTTGTATGAGCGCTCTCGAAAACCCATGCACCGCGCTGCTTGAATGCAGCTGCGGTAAACTGGTCCGGGGCCTTCAACTTTTGGCTTCGAGCCCCCATTTCTAGCCGCGCGTCCAGAAGCTATACGCTGGGCCGCAGACTCGGCCGCCGCACCTCGTTGTCAGCCGGCGCGTATGGAGACGAGCTTATGCCCGCAGTTCAGGAGACGATCGACCAGGTTCGCCGAATCGATGTCGACCAGTACAAGTACGGTTTCGAGACGCTGATCGAGATGGATGTCGCCCCGAAGGGGCTCGATACCGACACGATCCGCTTCATCTCGGCCAAGAAGGGCGAGCCCGAATGGATGCTGGAATGGCGGCTGGCCGCCTTCGAGCGCTGGCAGACCATGGAGAGCCCATCCTGGGCGCGCCTCGATTACCCACCGATCGACTTTCAGGACATTCACTACTACGCGGCGCCCAAGTCCATGAGCGGCCCGAAGTCGCTCGACGAGGTCGATCCCGAGATCCTGCGCACGTATGAGAAGCTCGGCATTCCGCTCAAGGAGCAGGAGATCCTAGCCGGCGTACGCAAGCCCGACGAACCGTCCGAGTTCGGTTCGGATGACGATTCCGGTGTCCCGGGCTCCGAAGGGTCCTACGGCGGTCGCGTCGCGGTGGACGCCGTGTTCGATTCCGTTTCTGTTGCGACGACCTTCAAGAAGGAGCTGCAGAAGGCCGGCGTGATCTTCATGCCGATCTCCGAGGCGATCCGTGAGCATCCGGACCTCGTTCGCCAGTATCTTGGCACCGTCGTTCCGGTATCGGACAACTTCTTCGCGACTATGAACTCTGCGGTCTTCACGGACGGGTCCTTCGTCTATGTGCCGCCGGGCGTCCGCTGCCCGATGGAGCTGTCGACCTACTTCCGTATCAACGAGCGTAACACCGGACAGTTCGAGCGCACGCTGATCATCGCCGACAAGGGTTCCTACGTCTCGTATCTCGAGGGCTGCACCGCGCCCCAGCGCGACGAGAACCAGTTGCACGCGGCCGTCGTCGAGCTTGTCGCGTTGGACGATGCGGAGATCAAGTATTCCACAGTCCAGAACTGGTACCCGGGCGACAAGGACGGCAAGGGCGGTATCTACAACTTCGTCACCAAGCGCGGCGACTGTCGGGGTGCGAACTCGCGCATTTCCTGGACGCAGGTCGAGACCGGCTCCGCCATCACATGGAAGTACCCGAGCTGCATCCTGCGCGGCGACGGCTCGCGCGGCGAGTTCTATTCGATCGCGGTATCCAATGGCCGGCAGCAGATCGACTCCGGCACCAAGATGATCCACATCGGCAAGAACACGTCGAGCCGCATCATCTCGAAGGGTATCTCGGCCGGGCATTCGAACAACACCTACCGTGGTCAGGTCACCGCGCAGCGCAAGGCGGCCAACGCGCGCAACTTCACGCAGTGCGACTCCCTGCTGATCGGCGAGGACTGCGGCGCGCACACCGTGCCGTACATCGAGGCCAAGAACGCCTCGGCCCAGTTCGAGCACGAGGCCACGACCTCGAAGATCTCCGAGGACCAGCTGTTCTACTGCATGCAGCGCGGTATCCCGGAGGAGGAAGCCGTCGCGTTGATCGTCAACGGCTTCGTCAAGGACGTCATCCAGCAGCTCCCGATGGAGTTCGCCGTCGAAGCGCAGAAGCTGATCGGCATCTCGCTCGAGGGCAGCGTCGGCTGATCGCCGGCGCCTCATCCCTTTTTCGTTTCGCTCCTCCCAAAAGAAGACAGATGCTCGAGATCAAGAACCTTCACGCCCGCATCGCTGATACCGACACGGAGATCCTGCACGGGCTCGACCTCGTCGTGGAGGACGGCGAGGTGGCGGCGATCATGGGACCGAACGGCTCGGGCAAGTCGACGTTGTCCTACATCATCGCCGGCCGCGAGGACTACGAGGTCACCGAGGGCGACATTCTCTACAACGGCGAGTCGATCTTGGAGATGGACGCTGCCGAGCGTGCGGCATCGGGCGTCTTCCTGGCCTTCCAGTACCCTCTGGAAATCCCGGGCGTCGCGACGATGACGTTCCTCAAGACGGCTCTCAACTCGCAGCGCAAGGCGCGCGGCGAGGGTGAACTGACGACGCCCGACTTCATGCGTCGTGTGAAGGAGGCCGCTGGCGACCTCAAGATCGACGCGGCCATGCTCAAGCGTCCACTCAACGTGGGGTTCTCCGGCGGCGAGAAGAAGCGTGCCGAGATTCTGCAGATGGCGCTTCTAGAGCCGAAGCTGTGCGTGCTCGACGAGACGGATTCCGGCCTCGACATCGACGCGCTGAAGATCGTCGCGGACGGGGTGAATGCGCTGCGCGGGGCCGATCGCTCGTTCCTTGTCATCACCCATTACCAGCGCCTGCTCGACTACATCGTGCCGGACAAGGTGCACGTCCTCTACAAGGGTCGCATCATCAAGACCGGTGACAAGGATCTGGCGCTGCAGCTCGAGAATGAGGGCTACGCACAGATCATCGGCGAGGCTGCCTGATGTCGGTTGCGAACCTTCCCGTCCGCACGCAGGCGGAACTGGCGCTGATCGAGCGGGCGGACCATGCGGGAGCGCTTGCCGACGGGCGCCGGCAGGAGGCGCTTGACTTGCTGCGCCAGAATGGGTTGCCGAGCCGCCGCGTCGAGGCGTGGCATTATACCGACCTGCGCGCGCTGCTCGGCCGCCAGGCGGCACCTTCGGGAGCGCGTACGGACGCGTCGTTCCTGTCGCCCTTCCTGCCGCATAGCGTCGTGGTCGACCTCGGCCGCGGTGCGGCCGGCAACGACGTCGCGCGCGGCGTCTCTGTCACGCAGGGCTACAGTGAACCCTCGCTCGAAGGGACCGCCAACCGCCTCGACCGCGACTTCGACACAGTGCGGGTCCTTAATGCGGCGCTTGGTGCCGGTGCGTCGACCGTAACAGTTGCTGCCGATACGGACGTCGAAACGCCGATCGAACTGCGTTCGCTGCCGCATGCCGGTGGGTCGCAGGGTGCATCCTCGGTCGTGCTGGGCGAGAACAGCAAGGCCGTTATCGTCGAGCGCGCGCCGGCGGAAGGCGCGGGCGCGGTGTCGACTGCAGTGCATACGCTGGAGCTCGGCGCGCGCGCCGACATTCTCTGGATCGTCGTCCAGGAGAAGGGCTTCGACGAGACGCATTTGGCGCAACTCAACGTGCGCTGCGCGACCGACGCCAAGTTTCGAATGTTCGTCCTGAATGCGGGCGGTGCGGTAATCCGGCAGGAGGTCCACGTCGAGACGGCTGGCGAGGGCGCGGCGATCGTGATCCGGGGCGTCAACCTCCTGGCTGACAACCAGCATGTCGATGTTACGACGACGCTTAACCACAACGCCGCCAACACGACATCGACGGAGATCTTCCGCAATGTCGTACTGGGCGGTCACGGCGTCTTCCAGGGCGTCATTCGCGTGGCGAAGGGCGCACAGAAGACCGACGCTCGCCTTGCTTGCAATACGTTGCTCCTCGCCGATGACGGCGACTTCTCGGCCAAGCCGGAGCTCGAGATCTTCGCCGACGACGTCCAGTGCGGCCACGGTGCGACGGCCGGCGAAATCAACGCCGACCATCTGTTCTATCTCATGAGTCGCGGCATTCCGCAGGCTCAGGCCCGCGCCCTTCTTGTGAAGGCGTTCGTCGACGAGGTCGTCGAGGAGATCGAGCACGAGGCTGCAGTGGAGGCGTTGGAGGCGCGGATCGATGAGTGGCTGGCGACGGAGCGCTAACGATTACGGGTCGACCGGCTCCGCTACGAGCCCGGCCCCATAATCTCATGGTCCGTTTTTAGGTCGTCGGTTCATCCCGGCCGTTCGGATTGTTTCAGGAGTTTCAGTCCCATGACTGTAGAGACGCTGGCGCGCGCCGACCACTTCGATGTCGAGGCCATCCGACGGGATTTCCCAATTCTGTCGAAGGAGATCTACGGCAAGCCGCTCGTCTACCTCGACAACGGAGCATCGGCGCAGAAACCCGAGGCGATGCTCGACGCTGTCCGCCGGGCGTATGCCGAGGACTACGCGAACGTGCATCGCGGATTACACTTCTTGTCCAACAAGGCGACCGAGGAGTTCGAGGCCGCCCGTGAAACAGTGCGCAACTTCCTGAACGCCCGTAGTGCCGACGAGATCGTCTTCACGCGGTCCGCAACGGAAGCCATCAACCTCGTCTCGTATGGGTACGGCGCAGAGGCGATCGGCGAGGGCGACGAGATCGTCCTGACGATCATGGAGCACCATTCCAACATCGTCCCGTGGCATTTCCTTCGAGAGCGCAATGGGGCGAAGCTGGTCTTCGTACCCGTCGCCGACGACGGTTCCATCGCGGTCGAGGATTTTGCGCGAGCTATCGGTCCCAAGACCAAACTTGTTGCCTTGACGCATATGTCGAACGTTCTGGGAACCGTTTCGCCCGTCAAGGACGTCGTCGCGCTGGCGCATGCTCATGGCGTTCCAGTGCTGGTCGACGGCAGTCAGGGGGCCGTCCACCTGCCGGTCGACGTCCAAGACCTGGATTGCGACTTCTATGTCCTGACGGGACATAAGATGTACGGACCGACCGGTATCGGCGTCCTGTATGGCAAGATGGATCGTCTCTCGGCCATGCGCCCGTTCAACGGCGGCGGAGAGATGATCGTTGAGGTGTCGGAAGAGGCGATCACCTACAACGCGCCGCCCCACCGCTTCGAGGCGGGAACGCCTCCCATCGTTCAGGCCATCGGTCTCGCTGCGTCTCTGGATTACATGATCCGCATCGGTCGCGAGCGGATCGCTGCTCACGAGGCACGTCTGCGCGATTATGCGCACGAGCGTTTGAGCGCGGTGAACTCCCTCAGGATCTACGGGCACGCACCGGACAAGGGGGCGATCGTCTCGTTCGATCTGGAAGGTATCCACTCGCACGACGTCGCGATGGTCATCGATCGAGAGGGTGTCGCAGTCCGGGCAGGCACGCATTGCGCCCAGCCGCTTCTCAAGCGCTTCGGCGCCACCTCGACATGCCGTGCCTCGTTCGGCATGTACAACACATTGGCCGAAGTCGATCGCCTCGCTGAAGCGCTCGAGAAGGCCCGAAAGTTTTTCGCTTAAGAGGAGTCGGGAAGCCTATGGATACCGACATCAAGACCTTACCGCCCGACGACCAGTCCACCGTTGCCGACACGGCTACGGCCAACGTTGCCATGGCCAATGTCGGTACCGCGCCGGCTTCGGCCATTCCGGCGGAGGAGCTGACCCGGATCACCGACGATATCGTTGCTGCCTTGAAGACGGTCTACGATCCGGAAATCCCCGCCGATATCTACGAGCTGGGTCTCATCTACAAGATCGATATCGACGACGACCGGAATGTCGACATTCAGATGACCCTGACGGCGCCCGGATGCCCCGTCGCCGGCGAGATGCCGGGGTGGGTTGAGAACGCGGTCGGCACCGTAGAGGGCGTCCAGATCGTGCGTGTGGAACTGGTCTTCGATCCGCCCTGGACTCCGGAGCGAATGAGTGAGGAGGCGCAGGTCGCGGTCGGCTGGTACTGATCCGCGATTGCGCCGGTCATGCGCCGCCACCATATTGAAGACACGCTTCGAAAGGTCCCCACCATGAGCCGTTTCTCTGTGATGAGCTTGACCGACGCTGCCGCCGAGCGCGTCAACGAGATCGTCGCGATGCGTGGGGGCGATGCGGCAGGCGTCAGGATCGGCATCAAGAAGGGTGGATGTGCCGGCATGGAGTACACGATCGACCTCGCCGAAGACGGAAGGCCCGGCGAGGACGTCGTGGAGCGCAACGGCGCACGCGTCTTCGTGGCGCCGGAGGCTGTGCTCTTTCTGCTGGGCACGCAGATGGACTATGAGGTGACGCGGCTGCGCTCTGGCTTCACCTTCAACAACCCGAACCAGACGTCAGCCTGCGGCTGCGGCGAATCTGTCGAGCTGAAGAAAGCCGATCTTGCCGCCCTTTCGGCCGCCCAGCATGCCTGATGCATCATGGACGAAGACTTCGTCCGTGAGATCTTCGCTTCGGAGGGACCGGTTCGGATCCGGCGCATGTTCGGCGGACAAGGCGTCTACCTGGATGGCCGGATCGTTGCGCTCGTCTTGAGCGGCGAACTGATGCTCAAGGGAGATGCCGACACCGAACCGGCATTCCTGGCGGCAGGCTCCCGACGCTGGACGTATCAGCGTCCCGGCGGGCGGCTGGTGGCCATGCCCTACTACACCTTCCCGCCGGACGCATACGATGACCCGGACGCGATGGCGATATGGGCTGCCCGTGCGCGCGAGGCTGCCGCACGGGTAGCCGCTGCAAACCCCGTCAGACGCCGGTCGCGATCAGCATAAAGGCGGGGATCTCGTCTCCGAAGCCGACCGGCGATGCCTCGTCGCGACCCTGATCGCGTCCACGCCGATCGCTCGTCCGATCGGGACGCTCCGGTCGCCGCGACGGTGCAGGACGCTCATCCATGATGGGCGCCGACAGGCTCTCCGCGATCGCGGGAACATCAGATGCGACCTCGACGTCAACCTGGGGCGCCGCGCCTCGTCCGCCACGTCGACGGTCCGACTCCCCATTGCGACGACCGGAGCCGCGAGACGAACCACGACGGCCGCCGCGGCTCTCCTCCACGCCGTCGTCCGCCGCTTCCGTCTGGGGCAGGGCGGACAGATCGCCCTGCAGCCACTCGATCTTTTGGTTGATCAAAGTCTCGATCGCGTCGAGATACTTTTTGTCAGCCTTGGAGACGAGCGTGAACGCCTTGCCCGATCGGCCGGCGCGGCCGGTGCGGCCGATGCGGTGAACGTAGTCCTCCGCATGGATTGGCACGTCGAAATTGAAGACGTGGCTCACAAGCGGAATGTCGAGCCCACGTGCCGCGACGTCGGATGCGACAAGAAGGGTGATCTTGTTGTCGCGAAAGGCCTGCAGCGTCGCCATGCGCGCGCGTTGGTCCATGTCGCCATGAAGAGCGCCGACCGAAAAATCGTGCTTCTCGAGCGAACGGGAGAGTGTCGCGACGTCGCGCTTGCGGTTGCAGAAGATGATCGCGTTGGTGAGATCGTCGCCCTGCGCGCGCACGAGGCCTCGCAGCGTCTCTCGCTTCTCGTAGTCTTCCTTGCGGGTCGCGACCAGCCGCTGCTCGACCGTCGTCGCCGTGGACGCGGCCTTCGCAACCTCGACCCGGACCGGGTTCTGCAGGAACTGCTCGGTCAGGCGCGTGATCTCCGGCGGCATGGTGGCCGAGAAGAAAAGCGTTTGGCGCGTGAAGGGGAGAAGCTTGCAGATACGCTCGATATCCGGGATGAAACCCATATCGAGCATGCGGTCGGCCTCGTCGATGACGAGGATCTCGACGCCCGTCAGAAGCAGCTTGCCGCGTTCGAAGTGGTCGAGAAGCCGGCCCGGCGTCGCGATAAGGACGTCGACGCCCCGTTGGAGCTTCTTTTCCTGTTCGTCGAAGGAAACACCACCGATCAGGAGCGCGACGTTGACCTTCTGGGCCGCGCCGTACTTCACGAACGACTCCTCGACCTGAGCGGCGAGTTCGCGCGTCGGCTCGATGATGAGCGTCCGCGGCATCCGCGCACGCGCGCGGCCCTTCTCCAGATGCGTCAGCATCGGCAGCACGAAGGAAGCCGTCTTGCCGGTTCCGGTCTGGGCAATGCCCAGCACGTCACGCTTGGCGAGTGCGTGGGGAATGGCTTGCGCCTGGATGGGAGTCGGCTCGGTATATCCGGCGGCCTCGACCGCGGCGAGGACCTTGGGGCTTAGACCGAGTTCAGAAAATGGCATGGACCAGCAAGTTCTCTCTCAACGGAGGTCGGAGTCGACAACCTGCGGCCGCCATGACGCCACTCGTTCGGGCGATAGGCGCAAGGTCGTGCGAAGTCAACCGCTTAAGCCCACATAAGCATCGGGCATAGCTCGGACAGGGATGTTACCCGACTGTTGTGACGATTACTGACCGTTCATACAACGACAAGGCACCAACTCAGTTTGTCGCAGGGCCGAACCGATAGGGCTCTCCCGGCGACAAGAAGAGTTCGTAGCTTTCCGCGATTTCACCGTCCAAGGGGACGATATCGAAAAAGACGGTCAGGTTGCTTTCCTGACCTGCCGCCGGTGGGTCGGCCCGGTAACCGACGACCGCACCCTCGATCGTTGCGATCTCGGTGATCTCGGTACTGGCGATGACGGTGTTGTTGCCACTCTTCTCCTCGATCTGCTGAACGAAGAAGCGGTTGCCTGTCGTCTCGCCGACGGGCTGCGTCATCACCGAACGCCAAATGCCGTGGCGGTCGTCCTGCGTCCAAGGGCCGAGGATCTGAACGTCGCCGATCATCGGCGCGAGGTTCGCGATGGCCGACAACACCACGCTATCCGTCGGCGCCACAGGGGCCGCCTCAGTGGCGGTCGCAGGCGCGGTGACCTTGGCTGGCGCTGGCTGTGCCTGCGTGTTTGGGGCAGGCGGCTGGTAGGGGGCCGGGGGAGTTGGAGGCGTGACGTCTTGCGCATACGCCGCCGTAGCAAGAAAGACCGACAGAGTGAGGATGGCGGCGCGCATGGGATGTGTCCCTGAAGACCTTCGATGAACCCGATCTATCGCCCCGACCGCCCTTTGCAAACCGACCGTCGCGTCAGACGTCAAGATCTTCCGCGAATGCCGCACGCTCCTGAATGAATCGGAAGCGCGCTTCCGGTTTGTTGCCCATCAGCGCATCCACCGTATCGGCCGTACCCGAACCGGGTGCCTCGTCGGCGTCGACGCGTAGAAGCGTGCGGCGCCGCGGGTCCATCGTCGTTTCCTTGAGCTGCGAGGGTAGCATTTCTCCAAGGCCCTTGAAGCGACTGACCTCGACCTTTCCTTTTCCCTTGAACTCACGCGCGACGATGCGTTCGCGATCGCGGTCGTCGCGTGCGTAGACGGTCTTTCCACCCTGCGTCAGTTTGTAGAGTGGCGGAACCGCAAGGAAGAGGTGCCCTTGGCGGATCAGTTCCGGCATCTCCTGGAAGAAGAAGGTGATCAGCAGCGAGGCGATATGCGCACCGTCCACGTCCGCATCCGTCATGATCACGATGCGCTCGTAGCGCAGATCGCTGTCCCGGTACTTCGTACGGGTGTCGCAACCGAGCGCTTGGATCAGGTCGGCCAACTGCTGGTTAGCGCCCAGCTTCTCGCGACCGGCCGAGGCGACGTTGAGTATCTTGCCGCGCAGAGGGAGAACGGCCTGGCGAGCGCGGTCGCGCGCCTGCTTGGCCGAACCACCGGCCGAGTCACCTTCGACAATGAAGAGCTCGGCGCCTGCGGCACCGTTCTGAGAACAGTCCGCCAGCTTGCCCGGCAGACGGAGCTTGCGGGTCGCGGTCTTGCGGCTGACCTCTTTCTCGGCGCGACGGCGAAGTCGTTCGTCCGCGCGCTCGACCACCCATTCGATCAGCCTTGCCGCGTCCTGCGGTGAGGACGCGAGCCAGATGTCGAAGCTATCGCGCAGTGACGTCTCGACGATGCGCTGGGCCTCTGCCGTCGCCAGTCGATCTTTCGTCTGACCGACGAATTCCGGCTCTCGGATGAAAACCGACAGCATGGCCGAGGCCGTGATCATCACGTCGTCGGCGGTGATGGAGGCGGCTTTCTTGTTTCCGGATATCTCCGCGAACGCCTTCAGGCCGCGAAGAAGAACCGCCCTGAGCCCCGCTTCGTGCGTGCCGCCCTCGGGCGTTGGAATCGTGTTGCAATAGGAACGGACATGACCGTCCGCCGCCGTCCAGCAAATCGCCCACTCGACCGCGCCGTGACCCGAGACCTTCTCTGTGCGTCCGGCGAAAATTTGCGAGGTGACGCGATGCTCGGAGCCGAGTGAGGCATCGAGATAGTCGCGCAATCCGCCGGGGAAGTGGAAAGACGCCCGGTCGGGTGTCTTGCCATCGGCAGCGAGCAACGACGCATCGCAGCTCCAACGGATTTCGACGCCGCCGAACAAGTACGCCTTGGAGCGCGCCATTGCGAACAGGCGTGCCGGATCGAAGCGTGCCTCATCGCCGAAGATCTGTGCGTCCGGCTTGAAGCGAACGCGGGTGCCGCGACGGTTCTGGATGTCACCGACTTCCACAAGCGGTGTCTGCGCGACGCCGCGGGCGTAGGTCTGCCGATAAAGC
Organism: Aureimonas jatrophae; assembly: GCF_900104035.1. Lineage (GTDB taxonomy): Bacteria > Pseudomonadota > Alphaproteobacteria > Rhizobiales > Rhizobiaceae > Aureimonas > Aureimonas jatrophae. Next base: position 85,014 of record NZ_FNIT01000013.1, read on the forward strand.
TTTCGATTACGGGCGACCTCGACCTCAAGTTCGGACGAGAGCGCATTCACGACCGAGACGCCAACACCGTGGAGCCCGCCCGATGTCTCGTAGACCTTCGAGTCGAACTTTCCGCCGGCGTGCAGCGTGGTCATGATGACTTCAAGCGCCGACTTGTCCTTATACTTCGGATGCGGATCGACGGGGATGCCACGACCGTTGTCTGACACGGACAGGGTGCCATCCGCCGCCAACGACACCTCGATGACGCTGGCATGGCCGGCGACCGCCTCGTCCATCGAGTTGTCGATCACCTCGGCAAAGAGATGATGGAGGGCCTTCTCGTCGGTCCCGCCAATGTACATGCCAGGCCGGCGCCGGACGGGCTCAAGGCCTTCCAGCACCTCGATATCGGCCGCGGTGTAGTCCGCTGGTTCGCGTGGCAATTCGACCGGCGCTCGCACGGTTCGTGCAGCGGAGGCGCGGGACGCTGCGGGGCGCGTTCGGACGGCGCCGCTGGCGAAGAGATCGTCGTTCATGCGGCCCTCGTCGGTCCGGGTCCGGGGCTGGGTTCCAAGCTGTCGAGGCATGGGAAAGGAGTATCCATTGCCGCGATGTTCTGCAAGCGTTCTCCTTAATCCTTCGCTAAGGACGGATTCGCCGGACCGAATTTGCCCTCGCATGAGGCGAGGGCGCAACGCTCGCGTTGCACGCTTCACGCTATCCCCATGCGGCGGACTGAAGGAGGCGGTGATCATGTTCGAACGATTTGCGGTTGCGGCGCTCGCCGCAGCGCTGATGGCGACGCCAGCGGCTGCACAGACGAAGATACCACCCTTCAAGGACGAACTGTTCCGCTATCCCGAGTTGACCGCTGCGCGCGACAACGGCGCGTTTCTCGACGTGCCCTACGATGAGGTACGCGACATCGATCGGCGGGACGAGATCCCTGAGCGACGCGTCACGCGTGCCTATGTCGACCTCGCGGTGGGACGTGCCCAAGACGAGGCGCTGTCGACGCCGGACGGCGAGGCGTGGGTGTCGAGCGTCGGGCGTACACGGGATGCCGAACTCATCGTTGTCTTCATGCACGGACGCAATGGCGACCGACGTCTAGGAATGAACGACTGGACCTTCGGGGGGAACTTCAACCGTCTGAAGAACCTCGTGGTGCGGGCGAACGGTCTCTATGTGACGGTCGACGGCGGAGCGCTCGGCCCCTCGGACGCCGAACGATTTGCCGCCGCCGTCACATTCATCGCCGATCGATCGCCGCGAAGCCGGCTGGTGCTCGCCTGTGGCTCGATGGGAGGCCATCTGTGTTGGCAGGCTCTGCTCAGGCCTAGCCTTGCCAAAAGGGTGTCTGGCGTCGTGCTGCTCGGCGCCAATAGCCGCGTCGGTGACCTCGACCCTGTTCTCGCGGCACGCGGCGGAACTCCGCTTCCGCTCCTGCTGGGGCAGGGGGCGCGCGATAAGGTCTACCCGCTTGCAGTGCAGCACGCGTTCTACGACGCAGTACGCCGACGTGCGGCCTATCCCATACGCTTCGTCGCCTTCGACGGCGGCAATCATGGCACGCCAATTCGTATGATCGACTGGCGCGATACGCTCAACTGGCTGCTTCAGCAGCGCTGAAACGAGAAAGGCCCCCGCAACGCGCGGAGGCCCTCGAAGCTGTCGATCGGTGACGGATCAGACGGAGTAGTACATGTCGTACTCGACCGGATGCGGCGTCATTTCGTAACGCAGGGTCTCGGCCATCTTGAGTTCGATAAACGCGTCGATCTGATCGTCGTCGAAGACGCCGCCGGCCTTCAGGTATTCGCGATCGCTGTCGAGTGCCTCGAGCGCTTCGCGCAGCGTACGGCAGACGGTCGGAATCTCCTTCAGCTCTTCCGGCGGCAGGTCATAGAGATCCTTGTCCATGGCTGCGCCCGGGTGGATCTTGTTCTTGATGCCGTCGAGGCCGGCCATGAGCATGGCCGAGAATGCCAGGTACGGATTTGCCGTCGGATCGGGGAAGCGGACCTCGACGCGCTTCGACTTCGGCGACTGGCCGAAGGGGATACGGCAGGAGGCCGAGCGGTTGCGGGCCGAATAGGCGAGCAGCACCGGCGCCTCGTAGCCCGGCACCAAACGCTTGAACGAGTTGGTGGAGGGGTTCGTGAAGGCGTTCAACGACTTGGCATGCTTGATGATGCCGCCGATGTAGAACAGCGCGTTCTCGGAGAGGCCGGCGTACTCGTTGCCGGCGAAGGTCGGCTTGCCGCCCTTCCAGATCGACTGGTGCACGTGCATGCCCGAGCCGTTGTCGCCGAAGATCGGCTTCGGCATGAAGGTCGCCGTCTTGCCGTAGGCGTTGGCGACCTGATGGATCACGTACTTGTAGATCTGCATCTTGTCCGCGTTGCGGACGAGCGTGTCGAACTTGATGCCGAGTTCGTGCTGCGCGGCTGCCACTTCGTGGTGGTGCTTCTCGACCGCGACGCCCATCTCGGCCATGACCGAGAGCATCTCGGAGCGCATGTCCTGGCATGAGTCGATCGGAGGAACCGGGAAATAGCCACCCTTGACGCGCGGACGGTGGCCGAGGTTGCCCGTCTCGTACTCGGAGTCGTCGTTGGACGGCAGCTCGGTCGAGTCGAGCTTGAAGCCCGTGTTGTACGGATCGGCCTTGTAGCGGACGTCATCGAAGATGAAGAACTCGGCTTCGGGACCGAAGAAGGCGGTGTCGCCGATGCCGGACTGCTGCAGGTAGGCTTCGGCCTTCTTGGCCGTGCCGCGCGGGTCGCGGTTGTAGCTCTCACCCGACACCGGATCGAGGATGTCGCAGTAGATGACCATGGTCGACTGCGCGAAGAACGGGTCCATGTGCGCCGTCTCGGGATCCGGCATGAGCGTCATGTCGGACTCGTTGATGGCCTTCCAGCCGGCGATCGACGAACCGTCGAACATCGAGCCTTCCGAGAACATGTCCTCGTCGACGATCGAAACGTCCATCGTGACGTGCTGCAGCTTGCCCTTCGGGTCGGTGAAGCGCAGGTCAACGAACTTGATGTCGTTGTCCTTGATCTGCTTGAGGATGTCGTTGGCCGAGGTCATCGGGGTCCTTCCTGTTGCGGGGTCTGGGAGCGAGGCGGGACGCGCGATCAGATCGCGTCGGAGCCCATCTCGCCGGTTCGAATGCGAACAGCCTCCTCGATCGAGGAGACGAAGATCTTGCCGTCGCCGATGCGTCCGGTCTGTGCGGCCTTGCGGATCGCCTCGACCGCGGCTGGAACAGCCTCGTCCGCGAGCACGATCTCAAGCTTCACTTTGGGCAGAAAGTCGACGACGTATTCGGCGCCGCGATAGAGTTCGGTATGGCCCTTTTGCCGCCCGAAACCCTTCGCTTCGATCACGGTAATACCCTGGAGACCAACGTCCTGAAGCGCTTCCTTCACTTCATCGAGCTTGAACGGCTTGATGATGGCCTCGACCTTTTTCAACGCTCCGTCCCTCCCATCTATCCTCGCCTCGAGTTCCGTTCGGGATCGCCGTAAGAACTGCAAGGCGCCACTTGGGCTTTCCGCCGTTGTGTAGCGTTTGGGGGAAAGCACGACCACTGGCGCCACGTCGGCAAATGCGGAACCATTCAGCAAATCCTGCAAATATTTTCAGCAGAGCGATGAGAAAATGAGCGACACCGACGAAGCTATCGGGACGCTACGCCTCGTTGAGCCGAAGGTAATGTCCGCCGCCGACACATATGCCGTCCGCATGGGCATTGCGTTATCTCAACTGATATCGCGGGCTGCCCAGGCCATCACGCAGCATATTGGCGACCGGACGCATGGTCTTCGGATCGCCATCCTCGCTGGGCCAGGAAACAATGGCGGCGACGGGGTCGCGGTCCAGGAACTGTTGAGTCGCGCCGGTGCCAATGTTCACGGGTTCGCGTTCGGTAGGTCGGATGTCGATTGGGCATCCATCGAATCGTTTCAGCCGGAGTCCTACGACTTTGTTGTCGATGCCCTGTTCGGCGGCGGGTTGACGCGCGATGTCACAGGTGAGGTTGCGGACGCTATTCGTCGGCTGAATGCCTCGTCCTGCCATATCCTGTCCGTCGATCTCCCCAGCGGTATCGATGGCGCGTCCGGGGCCGAGCGAGGCGTTGCCATTCGCGCGGACGAAACACTGACGTTCGTGCGTATGCGTCCGGGCCATCTGTTGATGCCTGGGCGGGAGTGCTGCGGTACCGTCACGGTTTCCGACATCGGTATGCCAGACGCAGCTTTGCTTGAAGCTCTTGCGGATCAGCAGCCGCTCTGGCGCAACACCCCGGACCTCTGGACGCCCGCGCTCCGCATGCCGACGGCGTCGGGACACAAGTTCGATCGTGGGCATGCGATCGTGCTGGGTGGGGGGGCAAGCCATACCGGTGCAGCCCGCATGACGGCCATGGCGGCGCTGCGAGCCGGGGCTGGCTTGGTCACGCTGCTATCCCCTGGGTCTGCGATGATGGTCAACGCCGCTCATCTGACAGCAGTCATGCTCCAGCGCTGCGACGACGCGGAGCAACTTACGATGCTCCTGTCCGATGATCGTTTGAACGCCGCCGCCATCGGTCCGGGGTTCGGAATTGGCGCCGCCGCCCGCGACTGCGCGCTTGCCCTGCTGGGAGCTGAACGCAAAGTGGTTCTGGATGCCGATGCGCTCACCTCTTTCCAAGCGTCGCCGGAGGCTCTGTTCGGCGCGCTAGGAGGAAAGGGCGACTGCGTGCTGACGCCGCACGGGGGGGAGTTCGCGCGCTTGTTTCCGGACATCGCGGCGCGCGAGGCGGCCAAGCCAGCCAAGGCGAGGGCCGCCGCTCAGAGAGCCGGAGCCGTCGTCGTCCTGAAGGGCGCGGATACGGTGATCGCCGCCCCCGACGGGCGTGCCGCCGTCAACGCGACGGGCACGTCCTGGCTGGCAACCGCCGGCTCGGGCGACGTTCTCGGCGGTATCATTCTGGGCCAGCTGGCCTCAGGCGTTCCCGCCTTCGAGGCTGCCTGTGCCGGCGTTTGGATGCATGGGCGAGCGGCGGAACTGTTCGGTCCCGGTCTGATTGCCGAGGATCTGCCCGGTTTGCTCCCCGCCGTGCTTCGCGAACTTGTTTGAGATCGCGAACGGGCCGCGTGGCAGGAACCCGCGCGTTACTCCGCAGCCTCAGCCTTGAGCGGCGCTCTTCGCTCCAGGAGGTCTTTGAGGAAGCGCCCGGTCCAGGAACGTGGGACCTTCACGATCTGCTCCGGCGTGCCTGTTGCGACGATCTCGCCGCCGCCGCTGCCGCCCTCCGGCCCGATGTCGATGACCCAATCCGCCGTCTTGATGACCTCGAGATTGTGCTCGATGATGACGACGGTGTTGCCCTGATCCACGAGCTCGTGCAGCACTTCGAGGAGCTTCGCCACGTCATGGAAGTGCAGACCGGTCGTCGGCTCGTCTAGGATGTAGAGAGTGCGCCCTGTGGCGCGGCGCGACAACTCCTTGGCCAGCTTGACGCGTTGGGCTTCGCCTCCTGAAAGGGTGGTCGCTTGTTGGCCCACCTTGATGTAGCCGAGACCGACCTCCTTTAGCGTCGCGAGCTTGTCGCGCACGGCCGGCACCGCGGAGAAGAAGTCGACGCCTTCCTCGACGGTCATGTCGAGAACGTCCGCGATGGACTTCTCCTTGAACGTCACCTCCAGCGTCTCGCGATTGTAGCGCTTGCCGTGGCAGACGTCGCAGGTGACGTAGACGTCCGGCAGGAAGTGCATCTCGATCTTGATGACGCCGTCGCCCTGACACGCTTCGCAGCGACCGCCCTTCACGTTGAACGAGAAGCGACCCGCCTGATAGCCGCGCGCCTTCGCCTCCGGCAGACCGGCGAACCAGTCGCGAATCGGCGTAAAGGCGCCCGTATAGGTCGCTGGGTTCGAGCGAGGCGTTCGGCCGATCGGCGACTGGTCGATATCGATGACCTTATCGAGAAGTTCGAGACCCTCGACCCGGTCGTGGTCCGCCGGAACGTCGCGTGCGTTGTTGATGCGTCGCGCTGCCGCCTTGAACAGCGTCTCGATCAGGAAGGTCGACTTTCCGCCACCTGAAACGCCCGTGACGCAGGTCATCACGCCCATCGGTACTTCCGCCGTGACGTTCTTGAGGTTGTTCCCCCTCGCGCCGACGACCTTGATGCCCTTGCCCTTTTGCGGCTTGCGCCGCTTGCGCGGCACAGGCACCCCAAGGCTGCCGGATAGGTACTGGCCGGTCAGCGAATCGGGATGGGCCATAATTTCGGCCGGGGTGCCGGACGCAATGACCTGTCCGCCGTGTACGCCCGCTGCCGGACCGATATCGACGACGTAGTCGGCCTGAAGGATCGCATCCTCGTCGTGCTCGACGACGATCACCGTGTTGCCGATGTCGCGCAGGTGCTTGAGCGTGACGAGAAGGCGTTCGTTGTCGCGCTGGTGCAAGCCGATTGACGGCTCGTCGAGAACGTAGAGGACGCCGGTCAGGCCGGAGCCGATCTGCGACGCGAGACGAATGCGCTGCGACTCGCCACCCGACAGCGTGCCCGAGGAACGTGAAAGCGTCAAATATTCGAGGCCGACGTCGTTCAGGAAGCGCAGGCGCTCGCGAATCTCCTTCAGAATGCGGACGGCGATCTCGTTCTGCTTCTGCGACAGCTTCTCCGGCAGTGTCTCGAACCAGCGTCCCGCCTCGCGGATCGAGAGCGCGGTGACCTCGGCGATGTCGCAGGTCGCAACCTTGACCGCGAGCGCCTCCGGCTTGAGGCGCGATCCGTGGCAGGCCGGGCAGGGGGTCGCCGACATGTAGCGCTCGATCTCCTCGCGCGACCAGGCGGAGTCGGTCTCCTTGTAGCGGCGATCCAGGTTCGGAACGATGCCTTCGAAGGTCTTCGTCGTCGTGTAGGAGCGCAGGCCGTCGTTGTAGCGGAACTCGATCTTGGTCTTGCCGGTGCCGTTCAGGATGGCGTTGCGCGCCTCGGCCGACAGAGCGGACCAACGGTCGGTCTGCTTGAAGCCGTAGACCCGGCCAAGCGCTTCCAGTGTCTGGCCGTAGTAGGGAGACGTAGACTTCGCCCAGGGCGCGATCGCCCCGCCCTTCAAGGTGCGCTCCTCGTCCGGGACGATAAGCTTTGGGTCGACCGCCTGCTGCGCGCCCAGTCCGTCGCAGCGCGGGCAGGCGCCGAACGGGTTGTTGAACGAGAACAGACGCGGCTCGATCTCGGGGATCGTGAAGCCGGACACGGGGCAGGCGAACTTTTCGGAGAACAAGAGTTGCTTCGGCTTGCCGTTCTCGTCGAGCCCGTCGGCAAACTCGGCGACGGCGAGACCCTCCGCCAGAGCCAATGCCGTTTCCAGCGAGTCGGCTAGACGCGCCTTGATGTCGCCGCGCACGACGACGCGGTCCACGACCACGTCGATGTCGTGCTTGAACTTCTTGTCGAGTGCGGGCGCGTCGGCGATGTCGTGGAACTCGCCGTCGATGCGGACGCGCTGGAAGCCCTTCTTCTGAAGTTCCTGCAATTCCTTCTTGAACTCGCCCTTACGCCCGCGGACGGTCGGCGCCAGCAGGTAGAGGCGCGTGCCCTCGTCGAGCGCCAGAACGCGATCCACCATCTGGCTCACGGTCTGGGACTCGATCGGAAGGCCCGTGGCAGGCGAGTAGGGTATGCCGACACGGGCATAGAGGAGACGAAGGTAGTCGTAGATTTCGGTGACCGTTCCGACCGTCGAGCGCGGATTCTTGGATGTGGTCTTCTGCTCGATCGAGATGGCGGGCGATAGACCGTCGATCTGGTCGACATCCGGCTTCTGCATCATCTCCAGGAACTGGCGGGCGTAGGCCGAAAGGCTTTCGACGTAACGGCGCTGGCCCTCCGCATAGATCGTGTCGAAGGCAAGCGACGACTTGCCCGAGCCGGAGAGCCCGGTCATCACGATCAGCTTGTCGCGCGGGATGTCGAGATCGACGTTCTTGAGGTTGTGCTCCCGCGCGCCACGGATCGAGATGACGTTCTTCATGGGCCCAATCTCGTGCTGGTCTCTGCCGCTCCCCATATCGGGAGCCGGTCGATGAATTCAAAGCCGAAGAGGGCGGTCGCGTTCCCTCTCGATTGCGTTCCGCGTTTGTTCTAAACTGGCTGACTGCCCGACGCAATGTGCCGCCGGCGCAGCAACTCTTGGGGACAGCGCAAGCCCGACACTATCGGATGCTGGCGGCTCGCCTTACGGTTCCCGCCCGGAAACATATGAGGAGACGCACCATGGCCGGTAGCGTGAACAAGGTCATCCTGGTCGGCAATCTCGGCGCGGACCCCGAAATCAAACGGCTGAACTCCGGCGATGCCGTGGCGAACCTGCGCATCGCGACCTCCGAGACCTGGCGCGACAAGAACTCCGGCGAGCGCAAGGAGCGCACCGAGTGGCACCAGGTCGTGATCTTCAACGACGGGCTCGTAAAGGTCGCCGAGCAGTACCTGAAGAAGGGCGCGAAGGTCTACATCGAAGGACAGCTGCAGACCCGCTCCTGGGACGACCAGTCGGGTCAGAAGCGTTATGCCACGGAGATCGTGCTGCAGCGCTTCCGGGGTGAGCTGCAGATGCTCGACGGCCGCGGCGGCGAGGGCGGATCAGAAGGCGGCTACGGTGGCGGTGAGCGCAGCGGCGGCGGCCGCGCCGGTGGTGGCGGCTACGGTGGTGGCGGTGGCTCGCGCGGCGGCAGCGGTGGCGGCTACGGCGGTGGTGGATCGAGCGATCGCGGCAGCCCGCGCCCGTCGCACGACATGGACGACGAGATCCCCTTCTAAGTCGGCAAGGTCATGGGATACGCTGTGCTCGGCGCGCCGTATCCCGCCTGGCGCGCGAGTTCGGCGACACCGTCCGCCACGAACTGGACGGCCAACGCTGCCAGCAGCACGCCAAGAAGGCGCGTGACGACCGCGCGGCCGGTCTGGCCGATCAAGCGGTCGAAGCGGTTTGCGACGGCGAGCAGCGCGTAGGTGGCTGCGATCACCGCGGCGATCACCATAAGCAGGCTCAACTGCCCGGCCGGCCCGGGCAGGGCGCCCGAAAGCAGGATCACGGCAGATATCGCGCCGGGTCCCGCCATGAGAGGAATCGCGAGCGGGACAGCCGCGATCTCGGACGCCTCGTGCTCCGTCATGGCGACTTCGGCATCGTGCTCCTTGCGCTTGCGACGTTTCTCGAACACCAGTTCGAACGCAATCCAGAACAGAAAGAGACCGCCTGCGACCCGGAACGCGCCAAGCGAGATGCCAAGCGCTTGAAGCACTACGACGCCGACGAGACCGAAGGCTGCGAGGATACCGAAGGCAATCAGACATCCGTTGCGCGCGATGCGGCGACGCTCGGCCATGGGCAGGCCCGGCGTCAGGCCGAGGAAAAGTGGCACCAAACCCACTGGGTCGATGATGACGAACAGCGTGATGAAGCCGTTCAGCAGCGTCTCGATCATGATGGGGTGTCCGGTTGCTTGTTGCGCGGCACTACGGGACGCCTCTTGCGATCGCAAGATACGGAGTACCCGACGCGGGACGGGCGGTATGGCTGCGACGTGCAATTCGCGTCGATCATGATTAAATAACCCGTATAGAGTCATGGCTTAGACCGTCGCACCGTTGCGCGGTCTTGGCAGCGGTCTAGACTACGCTGCCTCGAAATTATCGGGATTGTCCTTTGTCCGACGTCAACGAGAACGCCCCGCCGCCCGAGCGCCCGAGCGGCATCGAGCCCGTTTCCATCATCGAGGAAATGCAGCGCTCCTATCTCGACTACGCGATGAGCGTGATCGTCAGCCGAGCGCTGCCGGACGTGCGTGACGGTCTGAAGCCGGTTCATCGCCGCGTTCTCTACGCGATGCACGAGATGGGGCTCGTCTACAACAAGCCGTTCCGCAAGTCGGCCGGCGTCGTCGGCGAGGTGATGGGTAAGTTCCATCCCCATGGCGACTCCTCGATCTACGACGCGCTCGTCCGCATGGCGCAGGACTTCTCGCTGCGCGCGCCGCTGATCAACGGGCAGGGCAACTTCGGCTCGATCGATGGCGATCCTCCGGCCGCCATGCGCTACACCGAGTGCCGTCTGCAGAAGGTGTCGGAGGCGATCCTCACCGACATCGAGAAGGAGACGGTCGACTTCCAGGAGAACTACGACGGCCGCGAGTTGGAGCCGGTTGTGCTTCCTGCGCGCGTCCCGAACCTCCTACTCAATGGTTCGGGCGGCATCGCCGTCGGCATGGCGACGAATATCCCGCCGCATAACCTCGGTGAGTTGATCGATGGCTGCGTCGCACTCATCGACAACCCGGCCCTGACCCTGCCGGAGCTGATGGAATTCATCCCGGGCCCGGACTTCCCGACCGGCGCCATGGTGCTCGGCCGTGCCGGCATCCTGTCCGCCTACTCGACCGGCCGCGGTTCGATCCTGATGCGCGGCAAGGTTCATATCGAGCAGATGCGCGGCGACCGCGAGCAGATCGTGGTCACGGAAATACCCTACCAGGTCAACAAGGCGTCGATGATCGAGAAGATGGCCGATCTCGTGCGCGAAAAGCGCATTGAGGGCATCTCCGACATCAGGGACGAGAGCGATCGCGAGGGCTATCGCGTGGTCGTCGAGCTGAAGCGTGACGCTTCGGCCGACGTGGTTCTGAACCAGCTCTACCGATTCACGCCGCTACAAACGACGTTCGGCGCCAATATGGTCGCGTTGAATGGCGGCAAGCCCGAGCAAATGGCGCTGCTCGATATGCTGTCCGCTTTCGTTGCCTTCCGCGAGGAGGTGATCCAGCGTCGCACGAAGTACCTCCTGCGCAAGGCGCGAGAGCGTGCCCACGTCTTGGCGGGACTGGCGATCGCGGTCGCCAATATTGACGAGGTCATCAAGCTTATCCGCCATGCGCCCGATCCGACGACGGCCCGTGAACAACTCATGGAGCGGGAATGGGATGCGAAGGATATCGCACCGATGATTCGGCTGATCGATGATCCGCGCCACCGCATCTCGGAAGCGGGCACCTATCGCCTGTCGGAAACGCAGGCCCGTGCGATCCTCGATCTGCGTCTCCAACGCCTGACAGCTCTCGGTCGCGACGAGATCGGCGACGAGCTGACCAAGATCGGGCAGGAGATCCGGGAATATCTCGAGATCCTGTCGTCCCGCGTTCGCGTCCGCGAGATCGCCAAGGAAGAGCTTTTGGCCGTCCGCGAGGAGTTTGCGACACCCCGACGCACAGAACTGACCGAAGGCGCTGCCGATCTTGAGGATGAGGACCTGATCCCGCGCGAGGATATGGTCGTCACCGTCAGCCATGGCGGTTACATCAAGCGCGTGCCTCTCAGCATCTACCGCGCGCAGCGTCGGGGCGGGAAGGGCCGCTCGGGCATGACGCTGAAGGGCGAGGAAGACTCCGTCACCCGCCTCTTCGTAGCCAATACTCACACGCCGGTTCTCTTTTTCTCCTCGCGCGGCATCGTCTACAAGGAGAAGGTGTGGCGCTTGCCGCTCGCCAACCCGCAGTCGCGCGGCAAGGCCCTTGTCAACATGCTCCCGCTTGAGAAGGGCGAGCGTATCACTTCGATCCTGCCTCTGCCCAACGACGAGACCGCGGCCGGCGAGCTGAACGTCATGTTTGCGACAACCAAGGGCACGGTCCGTCGCAACAAGCTGTCCGACTTCATTCAGGTGAACCGGAACGGCAAGATCGCGATGAAGCTCGAGGAGAGCGGCGACGAGATCTTGGCCGTCGCGACCTGTTCGGAGGATGACGACGTTCTCCTGACCGCGGCCAGCGGACAGTGTATCCGCTTCCGCGTGCCGGACGTGCGGGTCTTCGCGGGTCGCAACTCGGTCGGCGTGCGTGGCATGGCGCTTGGCGATAGGGATCGCCTGATCTCGATGGCGATCCTGCGGCACGTCGAGGTGACCCCGGCCGAACGTGCGGCGTATGGCAAGATGCGCCGCGCCGTTGAAGGCGAGGGTGCTGCCGTCGATGCAGCGGACGACGAGGTGGTCGAGGAGGTCTCGCTCAGCCAGGAGCGTTACGCGTTCCTCAGTGCTGCCGAGGAGTTCGTGCTCTCACTCAGTGAGTTCGGTTACGGCAAGCGTTCGTCGAGTTATGACTTCCGCGTCACGGGACGTGGGGGGAAGGGCATCCGGGCGACCGACGTCTCGAAGATGAGCGAGATCGGCTCATTGGTCGCAAACTTCCCGGTCGAGTCGGGCGATCAGATTCTGCTGATATCGGACCGTGGACAGATGATCCGCGTCCCGGTCGAAGGCATCCGTATCGCCGGCCGCGCCACAAAGGGCGTTACGATCTTCAATACGGCCGACGGTGAGCGCGTCGTATCGGTCGAGCGCATCCCGGATCAGGGAGGCGAGGATACCCAGGTGGAAGGGGAATCGATCTCAGGCGTCGAGCCAGACCAACTGTCCTGACCCGGTATTATTATTGAATGGAGCCGCTCCCATTTGAGAGCGGCTTCCCTTCATTCAGCGGAACAGACGATTGCGACGAGCCGTGGCGCGAATGCGAACGCGTTGAGCCTCGTTGTGTGTGGCAATGGCGGTCGCCGTCACGAGAGCCGACACCATGGTGAGGCAAAGGGCAAACAGCAGCATCGGTCGTCTCCGGTTTCGGACACTTAAATGACAAGTCGACGGACTTCGTTCCGTCAGCATTTTCTTCACCAAGATCGGTGCTGTCACGTCGCGGCGCAAGACACGACATGCTGCGACGAGATGGCCGAACGTTGCCGCCCTGCTCGAAGGAGGCATGCATGAAAACCGCGCTCTACACCGGCTCTTTTGATCCGCCGACGCTCGGTCATCTCGGCGTGCTGCAATCGGCGCTGCGCCTCTTCGACCGTGTGGTGGTGGCCATTGGGGTACATCCGGGAAAGACACCGTTCCTCTCCGCAGATGAGCGTGCCCGCCTTCTCAGAGCCTGCTGTGACGACCCGCGCATGACCGTCGTCTTCTTCGATGGACTGGCGATAGATGAAGCACGGCGCCAAGGTGCCGATGCGATGGTTCGGGGGCTGCGCGACGGCACCGATCTCGACTACGAGATGCAAATGAGCGGCATGAACGGGACGATGGCACCCGATATCGAAACGGTGTTCTTGCCGGCTCGGCCTGAGCTGCGGCCCATAACGGCCACATTGGTTCGCCAGATCGCCGCGATGGGCGGGGACGTGTCATCCTTCGTGCATCCCCTCGTCCGGGAAGCCCTTACGTCCGGTATCTCGCGGCGCTGACGCCGCATTGGAGTCAACGATGAAGCTGTTCGCCGCCCTTGGTCTCGCCGCTGGTCTGCTGATCAGCACCGCTCCCGCCTTCGCGCAGGCCGCGGACGCGCAGAACACCCTCGTCATTCAGACAGACAAGGGCGAGATCGACGTCGCGCTACGTCCCGACTTGGCACCCAAGCATGTCGAGCAGATCAAGGCGCTTGCTCGCGAGGGTTTCTACAACGGCGTGGTGTTCCATCGTGTCATCGACGGCTTCATGGCCCAGACCGGCGATCCGACGGGCACGGGCATGGGCGGCTCCGACAAGCCGGACCTGAAGGCCGAGTTCTCGAAGGAGACGTTCGCGCGCGGTACGGTCGGCATGGCGCGCTCGAGCAATCCCAACTCCGCCAACTCGCAGTTCTTCATCATGCTGGCGGACGGCCCGTTCCTCGACGGTCAGTACACCGTCGTCGGCAAGGTGACCAAGGGTATGGATGTCGTCGACAAGATCAAGAAGGGTGACGCAAACGCCAACGGCACGGTGCAGAACCCCGACAAGATGGTGAGCGTGAAGGTCGCATCCGACCCGAAGTAAAGAAGTCGGCCGATCGGAGCGGTGCTTGCCAGCGTCCGCCCGATCGGCCATGCAGGCGCATCGCACGGGCGGCGCAACGCTGCCCGACGACCAGCAATCGTTGCAAAGGAGAGGGCATGGCCTTCGACAACCCCGAAGATACGCTCGTCCTCGAGACCACCAAGGGCCGCGTCGTGATCAAGCTGCGGCCCGACCTCGCGCCGAACCACGTGTCGCGCGTGAAGGAACTGGCGCGCGAAGGTTTCTACGACGGTGTCGTCTTCCACCGCGTGATCGACGGCTTCATGGCGCAAACCGGTGATCCGACGGGTACTGGCTCTGGCGGCTCCGACAAGCCGGACCTGAAGGCCGAGTTTTCTTCGGAGCCGCACAAGCGCGGAACGGTTTCGGCCGCACGCACCGCCAACCCGAATTCCGCGAACTCCCAGTTCTTCATTTGCTTCGAACGGGCACCCTGGCTCGACAAGCAGTATTCGGTTTGGGGCGAGGTGATCGAGGGTATGGACGTCGTCGATCAGATCAAGCGCGGCGAGCCCGTGCGCGATCCCGACTCCATCACGACGATGCGTGTCGCAGCGGACGCCTGAGCGACTCCGGCATTGATCATGCGGGTCGATCTTTTCGACTTCGACCTTCCGGAAGAGCGGATCGCATTGCGGCCCGCTCTTCCGCGCGAGTCGGCCAAGCTTCTTTTCGTTCCCTCAAGCGGTCCGCTTGCCGACTGGCATGTTCGGGACCTGCCGGATTTGTTGCGGCCCGACGATGTGATCGTTCTCAACGATACGCGCGTCATTCCAGCCCAGCTGCACGGAACGCGCCGGCGGGGTGATGCGGTCGCGAAGGTCGATGTCACACTTCACATGCGCACGGCTCCCGACATTTGGCAGGCCTTCGTCCGTCCCGCGAAGAAGCTGGCCATCGGCGAGACCGTCGAGTTCGGCGACGGACAACTCGTGGCCCATGTCGGTTCGAAGGGAGAGGCGGGCGAAGTCGAGCTTCGCTTCGACCGGACCGGTCCCGACCTCGACGCAGCGGTCGCAGTCGTCGGCGTCCTCCCGCTTCCTCCCTACATCGCGTCGCGTCGTCCCGTCGATGCCGCCGATGCGTCCGACTATCAAACCTCGTTCGCACGCGAACCCGGCGCCGTCGCAGCTCCGACCGCCGGCCTCCACATGACGCATGCGTTGCGTGATGAGTTGGCCGGTCGGGGCATCGCCGCGGAATTCGTGACCTTGCACGTCGGCGCGGGCACGTTTCTACCTGTCAAGGCTGACAATACGAGCGAGCATCGGATGCACTCCGAAATCGGGATCGTCGATTCCGACGTCGCTGCTCGTCTGACGGCCTATCGCCGCGCCGGACGTCGCATCGTTGCGATCGGCACGACGTCGCTGCGACTGCTTGAAAGCGCTGCGTCGGAGGATGGCTCGATCCAGGCGTTTTCCGGCGCGACGGACATCTTCATCACACCTGGCTATCGTTTCCGCGCCGTTGATGCACTCCTGACGAACTTCCACCTTCCGCGCTCGACGCTCTTCATGCTGGTCTCCGCTTTCCGTGGGCGGGATCGCATGCAAGCCGCCTATCGTCATGCGATCGGAGCCGAGTATCGTTTCTACTCCTATGGCGACGCCTGCCTTCTGGAGCGCAAGGATCTTCCGTGAACGCCCATACGCCCGACGCGCCTGCTGCGGATTTCTCCTTTCGCCTGATCGCTGAGGATGGGCGCGCGCGTCGCGGTGAGATTCGTATGCCGCGTGGGACCGTGCGCACCCCCGCCTTCATGCCCGTCGGGACTGCGGCGACCGTCAAGGCGATGTATCCGGGGCAGGTGAGGGAACTCGGTGCCGACATAATCCTAGGCAACACCTATCACCTGATGCTGCGGCCGGGTGCCGAACGCGTTGCTCGCCTCGGCGGTCTACACGAGTTTGCTCGCTGGCCGCATCCGATTCTGACAGATAGCGGCGGCTTCCAGGTCATGTCGCTTTCGGCCCTGCGACAGATGAGCGAAAAGGGTGTGACGTTCCGCTCTCACATCGATGGGTCTACCCACGAGATGACGCCGGAGCGCTCGATCGAGATCCAGGGCCTTCTTGGCAGCGACATACAGATGCAACTCGACGAATGCATCCGCTTGCCTGCCGATCGTGAGGAAATCCGACGCGCGATGGAATTGTCGCTGCGGTGGGCGGAGCGTTGCGCGGTTGCATTTGGGACGCAGCCGGGAAAAGCGATGTTCGGTATCGTGCAAGGGGGCGACCAGCCGGACTTGCGCATTCGATCGGCGGAGGCCCTGACCGCTCTTGAACTCAAAGGTTACGCCGTCGGCGGTTTGGCCGTCGGCGAACCGCAATCCGTCATGCTGGCGACGCTCGATGAGACGCTGCCATCGCTTCCGCGCTTGAAGCCACGCTACCTCATGGGGGTCGGTACGCCGGACGACATTATCCAGTCGGTCGCGCGCGGCATCGACATGTTCGACTGCGTGATGCCGACGAGGGCAGGGCGTCACGGACAGGCTTTCACGCCGTACGGGCGGCTCAACTTGCGCAACGCCAAACACGCCGAGGATACCCGTCCCTTGGACGAGACGTCGGACTGTCCGGCAAGCCGCGACTACTCGCGAGCCTACCTCCACCACCTCGTCAAATCCGAGGAGACGTTGGGTTCCATGCTGCTCACCTGGCACAACCTCGCCTACTACCAGACGCTGATGGCTGGCATCCGGGCGGCCATCGACGCCGGGCGCTTCGAGACGTTCAGGGCTGAAACGACGGCGCGCTGGACGGGTGGTGAGGAAGGCTGACGGCGGAACCCGATCAGGTACTGACGTCGGTTCCGCGACGGATCGCACAACTCGTGATCTTCAACGAGCCATCGGGTTGCCGCTCGAGCGTATAGCTCGCGATCCAGCTGCGGCCCTCGCGATCCGTGATGAACACCTCCTGCCGTAATCCCGATCCCTCAGTGCCGATCGGCCCGTAGGTTACGTCGTTCGCTTGATAGACCGGCGCGTAACCGTTCATCACCATGGCGAGAAAGCCTTCGGGTGTTGGGAAGATCGCTCGAATGCCCGGCGCCGCGAAGCTGTAGGCTGCGTCCGCGTTTCCCTGACGAAAAGCCTGCATCTGCGCCGAGATAACCGCTCGCGTGTCGGACGCATCATCCGCCCGCGCCGGAAGCGCGTACATCCCCATCACCATCGCGACGGTCACGACTGCAACTGTCTGTAGCGTCAATCTACCCACGTTCTCGCCCTCATCTCACGCCGCAACGGGCACGACATTGCACAGAGATACGAATGCGAATGGATGACAGTTTCCAGCCCCGCACAGGCGCTTGGGCGGGCACTCGGCGAAGAAAATGAGAAAAATGCATTTTCTTCCCCCGACCCGCTTGACCCGTCTGGGTGGTTCCCCCTATAAACCGCTCATCGACGACGGCGGTGGCGCCGGGGCGGACGGGACGAGGCACTGAGGTGCTGGTTTGGTTCGCCGGAAAGTTGAGCTGCGGGTTGGTTTCGGGAGTTTTCTTCCGGGGTTGGTCTGGCGGCTCGGTTTTGCGCCTTCTGCGTTTGGTGTCGGACGAGATCTGAGTGTTCCTGAGGGATGCTTGAGGGTTGTTGGCGCAAGCTGGTGATCCGGACGACGGGCTTTTTGGGTCTGGCGTGTTCTTTGACAACTGCATAATGTGAGAAGAAAGAGAGACGTGGACGGCGGTGTTGCGCTGAGGACGAGAAGGGCTGGCTTATCCTTTGCTGGCTTGGACGTCCGAGGAACGAGCCGGATCGGACACGTTTCGTGAGAGAAGAAGCTGATGGCTTTGGACCTGGTTGGGAGAGATCCTGTCTGGGTTTTGGGTTCATCAGAGCTTCGTCTTTTGCTTTGAGACAGTGTGACGGTCAGGCAAGCTCTTATATCAAACCTGAGAGTTTGATCCTGGCTCAGAACGAACGCTGGCGGCAGGCTTAACACATGCAAGTCGAA
>NZ_FNIT01000014.1 GCF_900104035.1 Aureimonas jatrophae
CCCGCATACTGCACGACCCGCAAGCCACCCCGCGCCAGCGTGTTCGCCGCATCCGACGACCCCGTGAAGTCGTCCCCGATGATCCCAAGATGCATGGAACGCTAGCTCCGGACGGTGGTGGCCGGCGCCTCGTCCTCGAGATGGCGACGGATGATCTCGTCGAACGAGGCGTCCGCCTCGAAGCCAAGCGCCCGCGCGCGCTGCGGGTCGAAGGCCTCCGGCCAGCTTTCGATGATGCGCTGGACGGCCGGGTCGGGCTCGCGACGGATGAGCGCCACGGCCTCGTCGCCGGCTGCGCGGCGCAGCGCCTCGATCGCCTCGCCGACCGTCGCCGACAGTCCCGGCATGTCGAGCGTGCGCCGAACGCCGAGACCGGAGGTGTCGACCTCAGCCGCGCGCAGCACGAACTCGACCGCCCGGCGGGGACTGGCGAACCAGTGGCGCACATCGTCGCCGACGGGCAGCGTCGCTGGAAGGCCGGCCAGAGGTTCGCGCAGGATGCCGGAGAAGAAACCCGACGCCGCCTTGTTCGGCTGGCCCGGGCGGATCACGATGGTCGGCAGGCGGATGCCGATGCCGTCCATGAAGCCGCGGCGCGAATAGTCGGCCAGAAGAAGTTCGCCGATCGCCTTCTGCGTGCCGTAGCTCGACAGGGGCGCGAGCACCTGCGTCTCGGGCACAACCGGCGGCAGGGGTTGGCCGAACACGGCGACCGACGAGGTGAAGACGACGCGCGGGCGGTATCCGTCTGCCCCATGAACGCGGCGCACCGCCTCGAAGAGTTCGCGCGTGCCGTCGAGGTTGATGCGGTAGCCCTTCTCGAAGTCGGCCTCCGCCTCGCCCGACACGATGGCGGCGAGATGGAACACGACGTCCGGACGCTCGGCGATCAGTTCCGCCGCGACGCCCGGGGCCGACAGGTCGGCGGCGACGGTGTGAAGCGGGATCGCCGACGCAGGCGCGTCGGTCTTCACGACGTCGGCAAGCGTCATCGACTGGATGGCCTGCCCCGACAGATCGCCCTTGCGCAAGAGGGCCGCGGTCAGCTTCCGGCCGATCATGCCGCCGGCACCCAGAATCAGGATCTTCACGTTGAACGGCCTTCCGTAGCGGGGGAACGGGATGGGAAGACGGGATCCCGCTTCGCGAAGAAGGCGTCTGCCCCCTCGCGCAGATCGGGTCCGTCGAAGATGCGCTGCTGCGCGGCATTGGCGAGCGAGAGGGCGGCGTCCAAAGGCTGGTCGAGCGCGGCGTCCACGAGACGCTTGGCCAGCCGGTTCGATAGCGGCCCGCGTTGCGCGATCTCGTTCGCCATCAGCCGGGCTTCCATCACGGCATCCTCGCCCAGCCGGTTCACGAGACCCCAGTCGAGCGCTGTGCGAGCATCAAGGATCGCCCCGGTGAACAGGAGCTCCTTGGCCCGAGCCGGGCCGACCAGTCGAGCGAGCCGAACGGCACCGCTCGCCGCCAGGCCGCCGAGGCGGCTTTCAGGCAGGCCGATCCTGGCCTTGGCACCCGCGACTCGCATGTCGCAGGCGAGCGCCAGCTCGAAGCCGCCGCCCAGAGCCACCCCGTCGATCGCAGCGATCGTCGGCATGGGAAGCGCGGCCAGACAGCGTAGAACATGGTCCTCGAACAGGATCTTGCGCTCGCTGGCATCGGCGCCGAGCGAGGCGAACTCCCCGATGTCGCTGCCGGCGCAGAAGGCCTTCGCATGGCCATGCAGGACGACGCAGCGAATGTCGGGCGCGCTCTCGATCTGCCGCAGGACGGCCAGGAGGCCGCGCAGCAGCGCGCGCGTCACAAGGTTCAGGCGGCCCGCCGCAAGCTCGATCTCGGCATGGCCCCGCTCGATCCGGAGCAAGACCCTTGCCCCGTCGTCCCCGGGCGTGCCTTCCACGGCGTCAGCTCGCCATTCGCGTCTGCGGCGTCACACCGTGCAGGACGCCCATGCGCTCGAAATGCTGGTGGATCCGGTCGACATAGGAGGCGAACTCCGGCGCGTCGCCGAGCACGATCGGGCGCGGGCGCGGCAGTTCCACCGTGATGTCGTCCACCACCTCGCCTGGGCTCGGGCTCATGACGATGATGCGGTCCGACAGACCCACCGCCTCCTCGACGCTGTGGGTGATGAAGATCACCGTCGGGCGGCGGCGCAGCCAGAGCTGCTCCAGATCGGTGCGCACCTGAAGCCGCGTCAGCGCGTCGAGCGCACCGAAGGGCTCGTCCATCAAGATCACGTCGGGCTCGTGAACCAGCGTGCGGATCAGCGAGACGCGCTGGCGCATGCCGCCCGAGAGCTGGCGCGGATACTTGTTCATCGCATGTTCGAGACGCAGCTGCTGGAACAGCTCGCGCGCCCGCGCCGCGACCGTCTCGCGGTCGAGCCCGCGGATGTCGGCATGCAGCATCACGTTCTCGAAGGCCGTGCGGAAGTCGAGGAGAAGATGGTCCTGGAAGGCGATGCCGACGTTGGTGATCGGGCGGTCGACCGGCTTCCCGTCGCAGAGGATCTCGCCGGAGGAGCGCTTGAGCAGGCCCGCCACCATCAGCATGAGCGTGCTCTTGCCGCAGCCCGACGCGCCGACGATCGAGATGAACTGCCCCGCGGGAATCTCGATGTCGACGGGCGAAAGCGCGCGGAACGGCTTCTCGGTGTCCTCGCCGAAGACCTTGGAGACGTTGCGGATGGAGATCGGAACGCCGGACCGGCCGGCGGAACCTTGAACGGTGGTCATGACAAACCTCGGATCGTTCAGCTGACGGAGGCCGCAACGGCGGCGAGTGGAGTCTTGGACAGGAGAAGCGCCTTGCGGCCCCGCTGGAGGACCTCGCCGCGCTCGTTGACGAGCTCGACGTCGAAGGTGGCGATCGCCTGGGTCGGCTTGGAGCGGGAATCGCGGATCTCAGCGATCACGTAGTTCACGAAGATCGTGTCGCCGAGGAAGATCGGGCCGACGAAGCGCCAGTCCGTGATGCCCAGAAAGGCGATGGCGGTCTCGCGCAGCTCGCCCGTGCGCGCCCACATCAGGCCATGCGCATAGGAGAGGCCCAGCATGCCGTGCGCGACGCGCCGCCCGAACTGGCTGCTGGCGGCGTAGACGTCGCTCGTGTGGAGTTCGGAGAAGTCGCCGGTCAGGCCGGCAAAGGCCATGACGTCGGCCTCGCCGACCGTGCGTCCGGGGCTGCGGAAGCGCATGCCGACGTGAAGATCCTCGAAGCGATAGCTCATCGATCCGTTCCTGAAGGCGGGGGGTAACGACGATCGCGGCCCGGCTTCTGCGCCGGGCCGCAGGTCCGCCAACGTTCAGGGGCAGGCGCGCATCTCGCCTTCGGCGGGCAGGTAGTCGTTGGTATAGTAGCTCGCCGGGTCCTGACCCTGCGGCAACAGCCCGACCTGCGAGAGAAGGTCCTGCGTCTTGGTCCAGTGCGCGGGTTCGGCGCGACCGACGAACTTCGCGTCCGCGCTGCAGAAGAGCGGCGTGATCGCGGCGAGCTCCTTGGTGACGAGGTCCGCGTTGGCGTCCGGGAAGAGCGCCTTGACGTCGGCCACCGCCTTTTCGGGATTGTCGAGCGCGAAGCTCCAGCCCTTGAGGCTCGCCCTGACGAAGTTGCGCAGGATCTCCGGATTCTTCTGGATGAAGTCGTTGGACGCGAAGATCGAGGTCGAGACCGTCGGCACGCCGTAGTCGGCGAAGGGGAACTCGTCGATCTCGGCGCCCTGCGCGCGGACCTGGATGGCGTAGGAGTCGAGCGAGCCGAGGATCGCCTCGACCTGACCGGTCAGGAGGCTCGGCACCATCGAGGGCATGGGCATATTGACGAGCTGCATGTCCTGTTCGGTCAGGCCGTTGGCCTTGAGGAGCAGCGGCAGCATGGTGGTCTGCGAGGAGCCGGCGGGCACGCCGACCGTCTTGCCCTTGAGGTCGGCGAAGGACTTGATGCCGGTCTTCTTCAGCGCGATCAGCTCGTTCGGGTTGGACTGGTAGATCGTCGAGACGACGCGCATGGGCGCGCCCTTGGCGATGAGCTGGCTGACGGCCACCGCGTCGGCATAGGCGAGCTGCGCCTGGCCGCTGGCGACGAGCTGGGCCGTGTTGCCCGAGCCGTTGCCCTGGACGATCGTCACGTCGAGGCCGGCCTCCTTGTAGAAGCCCTCCTGCAAGGCGGCCGCAAAACCCGCGTTGGCGCCGCCCGCCGTCCAGTTGAGCTGGAAGGTGACGGGCGTCTGGGCGCTCGCGCTTCCTGCGAACCCAAGGGCTGCGAAGAGGCCGGCTACGGCCGTGACCTTGAGTGTCTGCATCATGATGGCTCCTCCCTGTTGAATGCGTCGCTGGGCTGGGGCCCGCCCTCCCGAGCGGGCCGGATGAATCAGTCGGCTCCCGACCGCTGCCACGGGGTCATCAGCCATTCGCTGAGTTCGACCACGTAGTTGATGACGATGCCGATCACGGTGAGGACGACCAGCACCGCGAAGGTCAGCTCGATGTCCATCGTGCTCGTGCCGCGCAGGAGGACGTAGCCGAGCCCCTGGTTGGCGCCGACGAACTCCGCGACGATCGCGGCGGTGGCGGCGATCGTCGCGGAGGTCTTCACGCCCGAGAAGATCACGGGCAGCGCGGCCGGCACGCGCAGGTAGCGGAAGGTCTGCCAGGTCGAGGCGCCCATGGAGCGCGTGAGGTGCAAGAGGCGCTGGTCGAGGATCTGGAAGCCGCTGATGCTGGCGATCAGGAGCGGAAAGAAGGTCATGAGGACCGTGAGCAGAACCTTGGACTCCATGCCGAAGCCGAGCCACACCAGGAAGAGCGGCGCGACCGCGATCTTCGGCACCAGCTGCAGGAGCATGATCGGGGGGTAGAGGATCTGGCGCGCCAGCGGCGACAGGGCGATCACCAACCCGAGCGGGATGGCGGTCAGGATGGTGAGACCGAAGCCGAGCACGATCTCGGTCAGCGTCACCAGCGCGTTCGACCAGAGCATCGGCGCGTCCGATACGACGCGCGCGAACACGGCGCCGGGCGCAGGCAGGAGATAGGCCGGAATCTGGAACAGCTTCACCGACAGCGACCAGAAGGCGATGATCGCCACGAAGGTGAGCGGCGGTAGCGCGTTCCAGGCGATGAGGCGCAGGCGCCTTACGGCGCGCGACGGCGCCCGATGCGGCTTGGGTTCGGCGGCTCGCGCCGCAGATGGGCCGAGCGTGGCTTCGCCGGTCAGATTGCGTGTGGTCATCGACCTTCCTCCCGAGTGCGGCGCGGCGACTCCGGTCGCCCACCCCTTCCCTGCGCTCCCGAACGAGCCGGCTCCACCCGCCTCGTTCTTCGCCCGGCAACCTCCGCGCCGGACTGATGTATCCGCTTACATCTTCTTCGCCGCGAGACCCCCTCCTCCTTGGATCGGGCCTCGCTGGCGGAATGCTTGCGGCTTAAGCCGCTGCGCGACGCGGTGCGGGAGCAGCCTCGTCGGATAGCGTGCGGCGTGGCGAACGCGCGGTGCGTGCGTGCCGGCCGAATTCATCAAGCAGTCCCATGGGCTCGGGCCGGAAGAGCCGAGCGTCCATGGGGCGAAGCTTCGGTGATACGGTGGGCCGGAAGGCCATGCGGGACAGGACGTCCCGCTCCAGATCGACGCCCGGGGCGATCTCGACGAGTTCCAGCCCTTCCGCGCCAACCGCGAACACGGCGCGCTCGGTCACGAACAGGGCCTCGCGCCCTTCCGCCCGCGCAAAGGCGCCGTTGTAGCAGATCTGGCGCACCGCCTCGACGAACTTGGAATGGCGGCCTTCCTCTAGCACCGCCAGCTTTCCGTCGCGGCACTCCACCTTGAGACCGCCCGCCGTGAAGGTGCCGCTGAAGACGACCTTGCGCGCGTTCTGGCTGATGTTGATGAAGCCGCCGACGCCCACGATCGTATCCGCGAAGCGGCTGACATTGACGTTGCCGGCCCCGTCGATCTCCGCAAACGACAGGAAGGCCACGTCGAGGCCGCCACCGTCGTAGAAGTCGAACTGGTAGGGCTGGTCGACCATGGCATCGAAGTTCTGGGCGCCGCCGGAATCGGGTCCGGTCAGCGGCGCGCCGCCGATGAAGCCCTGCTCGTTGCTGAGCGTGATGGCGTCAAGGATCCCCTCCTCCGCCGCCACGGCCGACACGCCCGTTGAGATGCCGGCGCCGAGGTTGCACACCGCACCCGGTACGATCTCCATCGCCGCTCGGCGCGCGATGATCTTGCGCTCGGTGAACGGCAGGCGCCGCAACCCCTCAGTCGGCACGCGCATCTCGCCGGCATAGCTCGGCTCGTAGTGGCTGGCGTAGGTCTGGCGCTGCTCGGGATCGACCACGACGTAGTCGACGAGGATGCCGGGAATGCGCACGGAGCGCTGGGGCAGCGTGCCTCGCCGCGCCACGCGCTTGACCTGCACGATTACCGCCGCGCCCAGCCGCCGTGCGGCCTGGGCGCAGGACAGCATCTCGCCCGGAATCGCCTCCTCCTCCATCGAGACGTTGCCCTCCTCGTCGGCCGTGGTGCCGCGCAGGATCACGACGTCGAGCGGGAAGGGCTTGAAGCGCAGCCACTCCTCGCCGTCGATATGCAGGAGTTCGACGATCTCCTCGCGCGCCGCCATGTTCTGGCGACCGCCGAGCTGACGCGGATCGACAAAGGTGTGAAGGCCCGTGCGGGTCACAAGGCCCGGGCGCCCCGCCGCCATCTCGCGGATCAGTTGCGAAATCACACCCTGGGGAATGGTGTAGGACGCGAAGTCCTCGTTCAGCGCCATCGGGATGAGAGGCGGCGAGTCGATCAGCGCGCTGGTGAGCGAGCGCTTCAACATGCCGGGATGACGGAAGCGCGCGGCGCCCTTGAGCTGACGGTCGCCGATGCCGACCGCATGGATCAGCGTCAGGTCGCGCGGCTCGCCCTGCTCGAGAAAGCGCGCCTCGATCGCTTCCAGCACCTTTTCGGGAACGCAGTGCCCGCCGCCCGAACCGCTGACCAGGACGCTGTCGCCCGGTTGGATGATGCTGGTCGCTTCGGCTGCCGTGATGATCCGCATGTCGCCTCCCCTGCCGTTCTCTTTCCGTTGACAACGGCTGCCGGCCTCTTGTAACCGCTTGCATAACGAACTGGTTCCTTGCATGTCAAGCAGGACCGATCATCGAGAACGCGTGATAGCCGCCGTCTGGGAGCAGTTAGGACGGCGACACGACGTCCCAATCGAATTGTCTACCGATTGCATGGGAGGACTGAATGGCTTTGGCGGGACACGGCGTTCTGGCGATCTGGAACGGCATCGCGGAGGAAGCGGAGGCGGACTTCCTCGCATGGCACGTGCGCGAGCATATCCCCGAGCGCGTGGCTGTGCCCGGCTTCCTGCGCGGGCGTCGCTACGTCGCCCTGCGCGGGATCCCGCGCTACTTCAACTTCTACGAGACGACGTCGCCCGCCGATCTGTCCGCACCCGCCTATCTCGCGCGGCTGGACCGCCCTTCGGACTGGACGAAGCGGGTCGTGCGCCACTTCCGCGAAACGTCGCGCACCGTCTGCCGGGTCGTCGTCTCGCAGGGACTGGGCGACGGAGCCTGCCTTGCGACGCTTCGAATGGAGGGAGACGGGCGCGACGCTGAGAGCCTGGCGACGACACTCGAGCCGCTCAATCAGCGGAACGGCATCGTCGGCGTCCATCTTTTGCGCGGCGACGAGGCGGCCGGCGGTCAGGCGACGGCGGAGAAGGCGCTCAGGGACACGCCTGACCGCACGGCCTCCTGGGTTCTGCTGGTGGAAGGCGTTGAGGCCGCGGTTCTGGAAGCCTTTCTGGACCAGGAGGCCGACGCGCTCTGCCGGTCGCTCGGCCTGTCCTGCCCGGTGTCCGAGCGCGGTCTCTATCGTCTCCAGTACGGGCTGGGACGCGACCAGCTGAGCGCAACGAACTAGGATCGAAAGCTTCGCGCGGAACGATCGGGGACGGTGAGCCATGAAGACCATGGGTGAGGGAGCGAACGGCGCGCCACGGCGCGGCGCGGGCCGGAACGGCATGGCGGTTCCAGGTGTCGGCCTGCGCGACGTCGCGCAGGCCGTGGGCGTCTCGACGGCCACCGTGTCGCGGGCGATCAACCGGCCCGAGGTCGTCTCGGTGGAGCTGCGCGAGCGCATCGCAGCCGTGATCGCCGATCTCGGCTGGATACCGGACGGTGCGGCGCGCGCGCTGACGACGGGCCGCTCGCAGACCATCGGCGCCGTGTTTCCGACGCTCGGCCTCGGCGACTTTCCGCGCGCGGCCAACGCCATCCAGCGCCATCTTCTCGCACAGGGCTACACACTGCTCCTCGCCTGTTCCGAATACGATCCGGAGCAGGAATTCCGACAGGTCCGCAAGTTCGCCGAGCGCGGCGTCGACGGCGTCATCCTGGTGGGTCTGGCCCACCATCCCGACCTCGTGCCCTTTCTCCAGCAGCGCAAGCTGCCCTTCATCAGCTCCTTCGTCTTTGACTCGGCCCGTCCGGGCCGCTGCGTCGGCCCCGACAACCACAAGGCGCTGGTCCGGATGACGGACTACCTTGCCGAGCTCGGCCACGTGCGCTTTGCCGTGATCGCGCAGGAAACCGAGAACAACGACCGCGCGGGCGCGCGCTTGGCCGGCATCCGCGACGCGCTTGCCATGCGGGGCCTGGCCGTGCGCCCCCAGCATCTGGCGATCGGCACGTGGACGATCGAGGAAGGCCGCAAGCTCTTCGCGCAGGTCATGGACACCGATCCGCGCCCGACCGCCATTGTGTGCGGCAACGCGCCTCTCGCCGTCGGTGCCATCCTGGAAGCCGCGGCGCGCGGCGTCCGGGTGCCCGAGGACGTGTCGATCGTCGGCTACGACGACATCGAGATCATGAGCCATCTGCCGGTGCCGGTGACGACGGTGCGCGTGCCGGGCGAGGAGATCGGCTTGCGCGCCGCGCGGCTGATCCTCGATCTCGTGGGCGGCCGCGAGCCCGACTATCCGCTGGAAAGCGAGGCCGAGATCGTGGTGCGCGCCTCCTCGGGACCGCCGCCCGGCGAAGGGCCGGCCTCTCCTCGTCTCCATCCCGCAGGCTGAGCCCCGCATGTCCCTGTCCCCCACCCCCATGCCGCCGGTGACCGGCGCGACGCGCCTCGTCGGCATGGTCGGCGACCCGATCCGGCAGGCGAAGTCGCCCGAAAACTTCAATCCTCTGTTCGCGCGGCGTCGCATCGACGCGGTGATGGTCCCCTTCGAGGTCGCCAGCGCACGGTTCGAGGCCGACATGCCGGCGCTCCTGCGCCTGGCCAACCTTGACGGCATCGTCGTCACCATGCCGTTCAAGACCCGGATCATGCCGATGCTCGATCGGGTGGACGAGGCGGCGCGCCAGGTCGGCGCGGTGAATGCGGCGCGCCGCCGAATGGACGGCACCTGGGAGGGCGGGATCTTCGACGGCGTCGGGCTCGTCGGCGCGGTGCGCTCGCTCGGCCTTCAGCCGGCCGGCCTTCGGGTGGGCCTGATCGGTGCGGGCGGCGCGGGGAGCGCCATCGCCTTCGCGCTGGCCGGCCAGGGTGTCCGCTCGCTCAGCGTCGCGGATCAGGACGCCGGCCGGGCCGCCGACCTTGCTGGGCGCGTCGCGGCAACCGGTGCAAGCGCCGCATCCGTTTCCGCGCTCGACCTCGCGCAGCTCGATCTTCTCGTGAACGCCTCGCCCGTCGGCATGCGCGAGGGCGACCCGGCGCCCGTGGAGTTGTTCGGGCTTCGCGCAGACCTCGCCGTCGTCGACATCGTGACGCGCCCCGCGACCGCCCTCCTGAAGGCGGCCGAGCGCGCGGGATGCCGCCATGCCGGAGGCACTGCCATGGTCGCCGCGCAGACCGCGGCGATCGTCGACTTTCTCGGCCTCGCACCGGGCGAGAGCCACAGCTTATCTCAACAAGACTAGGGAGACGACATGAAACTGGTTCGCCATGGGGCCGCTGGGTCCGAGAAGCCGGGCATCGTGGATGCGAACGGGCGCGTGCGCGACCTGTCGGGCACGATCCGCGACATCGACGGCGAGACGCTGTCGCCCGAAGGGCTGGATCGGCTGCGCGCGATCGACCCCGCCACGCTGCCACTCGTCCCCGAGGGCGTGCGCCTCGGCGTGCCTGTGGCCCGCGTCGGCAATCTCGTGTGCATCGGCCTGAACTATACCGACCACGCCGAGGAGACCAACGCGCCGATCCCCTCCCAGCCCATCATCTTCAACAAGCACACGGGCGCGCTTAGCGGACCCAATGACGACGTCATTCTGCCGCCGGGCTCCACCAAGCTTGACTGGGAGGTCGAGCTTGCCTTCGTGATGGGCCGGACCGCCTGGCATGTCGACGAGGCCGACGCCCTTTCCTACGTCGCGGGCTACACGATCCTCAACGACCTTTCGGAGCGCGAATACCAGCTCGAATGGGAGGGGCAGTGGTCGAAGGGCAAGAGCTACCCGACCTTCGCGCCCTGCGGTCCCTGGTTGGTGACGGGTGACGAGCTCGGCGACCCGCAGCAGCTCGACCTGTGGCTCGACCTCAACGAGCAGCGCGAGCAGACCGGCACCACGACGCGCATGATCTTCACCTGCGCCCACATCGTCAGCTACGCCAGCCGCTTCATGAAGCTGGAGCCCGGCGACATCATCACCACCGGCACACCGCCGGGCGTCGGCCTCGGCCGCAAGCCGCCGGTCTTCATGAAGGCGGGCGACACGATGCGTCTCGGCATCACAGGGCTCGGCGAGCAGCAGCAGACCGTCCGGCCGCGCGCGGCCTGAGCGAGAGCTCACAAAACCCAGGCCCGCCCAACGGGGTGCGCGACGAGCGATCGGAGAGCCGTTCGGTCGGATCACTCGCCGCCCGGCCCCTCGACAACGGATGATCCATCCTTCTCGGCTTTCAGGACAACGGGCGGGGAGCGGATGGACTGCTTCCCGTCCAGCCATGCCGTTCGGCCCGCGTCGCGGGCTCGCGTTCGGCGCAGGCAAGTGGCGCCCTACTATGGACCGCCGGTGCGACTTTGCGGATCGGTTTGTTTGCGTCTGGTATGATCGACCGGTCGCGACCGCAAACCGCTAGCCGGCGTCCTTCAGAACGGCTGGCGAACGTTCGGTCGATCGCTGGTTTTGGGCCGCGCGGAATGCCGCGACCCGTCTTGCATGGCGCACCTCGGCTCGGTCGAGTTCCATGAGAAGGTCGTGCATCCAGCCCGGTGTCTGAGGATCGACGCGGTATCGAGGCCTGCCACCCATCCCGCGACGGGTGGAACACCTGTCGCCTTGGGCCGGAAGTCTCCATCTCGGCATCTCTTGCGCCCCGTTGTTCCGCCAATGGCGTCGCATGGCTCCCTCATGACGGTGAAACGGCCTCGAACAGGGAACCGCCTGCACTGACCGGTGCTGTCCCAATGCCGTCGACCCCGGAGACGCCGATCGGCAGGACATGCAGACAGAGGAATGGATGAGGACGATGACGGTTCACGGGTCTACGCTGCCAGCACTGCCAAAACCTCCCGCTCTTAGTCGGGCGAGCCAACGAAGCCGTCAGGCTCCCATTCGAGCGCGAGCGCGCATGTTTTCTCGTTAGGGTTGCCGCGGAAGAACAGCAAGGGAATGTGCCCGCATCGGCGAAGGGCTGCCGCCGTCTCGACACTGTTCGCCCCAGAGCGAGATTCACGTCCCTCTCGCTGATATCGATCGGCTCGCCAACGCGTTTGGAGACCCGGCGCTTTCGTCATGTCGGAAGCCTGGCCACAACCAGCGGATCGTGGGTTCGGGAGCGGCGCTCGTGCACCGGTGTGCATGCCCGCATCCGCAAGGTGGCCTGTTCGAACGCAGCCTTCATCGACGGATCCGCCGGGCGTCTCGCTTAGGTCTGCGAGTGCTCACAACGGTGCAGGCTGTTCTCGACGCGGTGGCTTCGCTCCGCCGGCAGCCCGTCCTTCTGCGCCAGATGGTTCGGCTCGTCGAGGGCGTCCGCCAGTGCGGCGTCTCGCAACCGGTCGGCCGTCATGACGCCGATCAGGCGCCGCTTGTTCCTCGCGATGCACAGCCCCTCGCCCGGCCTGATGCCGAGGAGCGCATCGGTCATCGAACGGCAGCGCCGGGGGTCGCGAGCGGGTCTCTATTCCCACAATCCAGGATTGGCGGCATGCCGCGCGATGCGCAGTCGAGCGTCGGCTTCCGGGGTTCGCAGAACGCTTTCCGTGACCGCCGTTACCGACATGTGAACCGGGGGTCGGTCGCGCCGGAAGACGCCGCCCTCGTTTAGCGGTCGCGAAAGGTCGTACGGGATCACCATCCTCTCGTGCGGCTTGCCCGTCACCCGGACATGACGCAGGGACGCATCCGATGCCCTCGCTCGACCGTGCCGGCCGCGTCCGGGTTCTCGGGAAACCCTTCGAAACGAGGCCGACCGGCGATAGCCTCCCGCATGCGATCGGTCGTCCTCGCAGACGCGTCCGTTGCGGCGACGATCGTCAGCGTCGCGTCGAGCACGAGATTGGATTGGGGAATGCCCCTGGTCGTCGATCGAGGGCGGAATGGCGCGGTCGATCGGAGCGGCTCCGGGCAGGGGTCTATGGGGTCGGCTACGCGATGGCCTTGTCAGACCGATGCTCCTTATCGGCGGCAACCGGATCCGGGGTCAGGACATGGGGTGTCAGCCCACGCGCCGGCGCCTCCAGTGCGAAGAGGCAGCCTTCCATCGGCCGAGAGACGCGGTCCTTCTCGGGCACCGGAAAGCTAGCCGACGTGACGAAAAGCGTGGACAGGTCCACTCCGCCGAAGGCGGGCATCGTGACGAAGCGTGCGGGCATCGCGATGCGCCGTTCCAGCTTGCCGTCGGGATCGAAGCGAAGCAGGCAGCCCGCTCCGAACGCGGCGCAGAGATAGAAGCCGTCCGCATCCACGGCCGCGCCGTCCGGTCCCATCCCCTCCTCGACGCGCGCAAACACGCGGCGGTTCTCCGCGGTGCCGGTCGCGGTGTCGTAGTCGCTGCGAAAGACGGTCTTCTGTGCGGTGTCGCTGTGGTACATCGTCCGTCCGTCCGGACTCCAGGCCAGCCCGTTGGAGGTCTGAACGGGCGGTGATGCGCAGCCCCACCCTGCGGCCCCATCGTAGCGCCAAAGCGGGGTGCCGTTCCCATCCGTGCCGAGATCGGCAGGTTCGAGCGGATCGATGGGATCGAGCATCGTTCCGGCGAAGAACCGGCCGGATCGGTCGCATCCTCCGTCGTTGAACGTGAAGCGGCGGGGATCGAAGGGCGCCGGCGCCAGGAATGTCATCGTCCCGCTTCTCGTATCGAAGCGAAACAGGCCGGTGCGCAGCGCCAGGGCCACGACGTCGGTCTCGATCAGCGCGAAGCAACCGATCCAGGCCGGCATGCCCCAGGTCTCGTTCCGGCCTGTCGCGGGATCGAAGCGGTGCAGCGCCGGGGCACGGATATCGACCCAGTAGAGCCGTTGCTCGGCCTCGCTCCAGACGGGTCCCTCCCCGTTCAGGGCGCTGGCCCGGCATACCACCTCGACATTGCGCATCGCGTCTACCCTTCCTCGGGGAAAAGCGGCGCGCCGAGACCGGGTTCCTGCCAGAAAGGGCATCATAAGCGTAGCCGGCGAAGGCTGGCTAGCGAGCGCGCCCTATGCCGGACCCTGCGAACCGCTCCGCCTTCCGCAACTGCGGATTCAGACCAGTCGGTGCCAACCGGGGTCGACGAAGCGGAACGCACAGGTCGGTCCGGTCGATCGCGTTCAACCCTGCGGCGGTCGCTAGCGACAAACAGAACCGACGCGAATGCGCGGAGTTAGCCCGTCCTCCCGCAACCCGAACTCGCTCCTCGACGGCGATCGACCGCTTCCAAAAAACGGATATCTCGCTCCCGGCTATCCCGTCTCGATCTCGTCGCGGACCTGTCCGTGGGCGACGACCGCGAAGAGACCGGTACCGCCGATGATGTTGCCGGCCAGCGCCGGAAGTACGAGGCCGAACACGGCATGCCCGACGCCGACCTCCCCCGACAGCATCAGGAGCCACGCCTCCGTGGATCCGGCCACGACATGGCTGAACCCGCCGATCGCGACGACGTAGGTGATTAGAAAGACCACCCAGAACTCGCTGCCCCGGGCGTTGGGCAGGATCCAGGCGATCGAGGCGATCAGGAAGCCCGCCGGCATGGCTCGAAGCAGCGTGTCGCCGGGGCCGTGGGCCAGGATTGTCCGTGAAACGCGCAAGGCGGCCTCCAGCGGTTCCGCGTCGACGAGGACATGGCGAGCCATCAGGAGCGCAACCAGGAAGGTGCCCGCCATGTTGGCGGCAAACACCACGACCCAGAGCCGAAGCAGACGAGCCAGATTGCGCCGCGTTGGATGCGTGGCCAAGGGCAGGACGGCCGTGACGGTGCTTTCGGTAAAGAGCTGCAGATTGCCGAGGATCACGATCACGAAGCCGACCGTGTAGCCGAGCGAGACAACCAGTTCCGCCCACGGTGCGCTCGGCAGCCGCATGTGAAGGAACGCCTCCGCCAGGATCGAGGTGCTGACCGCCACCCCTGCCGCAAAGGCGGAGAACAGAAGCGAGCGGACCGGTCGATCGAGTTCCTCGTCGCCGCGCAGGCGCACGACCTCGTGCACGACCTTGGCCGATCCCGAACCGCGCTCGTCCACGTCCCGCTTGTCGTCCGCCGTCAGGTCCGGGGACGGTTCAGCCTCGCGGTCGGCAGGTGGCGCTTGGTGGTCGGGCATCTGAAACGGCCTATCGGTCGGCAAGCGGGGACGCGTCGTACTCGGCCAGAAGGGTCGCGACGTCCTGGTAGATCCGGATCGCGCCGGCTTCCCGCAAGGCCTCATCGGAAAAACCGCCCGAGCGGACCGCCATCGTCCGAAGGCCGGACTTGAGCGCGGCTTCGACGTCGTAGGGCGTATCGCCGACGACGACCGCCTCGTCCACACCGATCCCGTTCATCCGGGCGAGCGCGGTTGCGAAGATGTCGGCCGCGGGCTTGGTGCGCGCGACATCCTCGCTGCTGGTCGTGGTCGCCACGAGATCGCGGGCCTCGAGCAGTCCGAGGTAGTGATCGAGTTCCTCCGCGGATGCGGACGATGCCAGCACCACCTGCTGACCGGCCGCATGAACCTTGGCCAGAAGCGCCCGCGCTCCAGGGAAGGGTTTGGCATCGGGCAGGTATCTCGCCTGGAAGATCGCCCCGTGCGCTTGGCCGAGCTTCTGCTGCGATGCCTCGTCGAGGTCCGGCAGAAGGGACGGAACCAGCATGTCGGCGCCCTTGCCGATCTGATCGTGAATCACGGGGCGCGGCAGCGTGACGCCCATGCCCACAAAGGCCTCCTCCCAGGCGAGCACATGGAGATCGTTGCTGTCGATCAGCGTACCGTCGATATCGAAGAGTACCGCCTTGATGGGCATCGGTCGTCCTTTCCCCAAACCGGCGTCGGGTTCAGGCGGCACGGTAGCCTGCCCGCGAAATGGCGGTCAGTTCCGTCGCCTCATCGGGCGACGCCACGGTCGTCGTTGCAGGGAGATCGTGGTCCACGTCCCTTCCGGTCAAAGCGTTCGCCGACGCTGGCCGACGTCGCCGGAACCCGATGGCATCGCACCGCTCGACCGGTCGGCCATCACACCGCAGATGCCACCGAGCGTGTTGCCGCGTTCCTGCACCAGACGCTCGCCCGTCGTCTCGACGTCATGGTGCGTTCCGAGCGGCTTGCGCGTGCTCATGGTTCTGTCCTCTGCCTGGTCACCCGTCAGGAACGCGTGGGCGAAGGAATCGGCACCCCAGCTTGCATAGGCAGCGATGCAATCCGAGCGGCGACACCCTGACGGTTGGTTCCGCAGGGCCGAGGCGGCGGAAGGTGACCGTCCTTCGCCCCCCCCCCCTGTCGGCCCCCGGAGCCGACCGGCACCAGGACGGGAACGGCCGGACGGGTCGATCCGCGACCGCCACCTCACGGCCGCCGAGGACGTCGCCACCGAGCTCTCGGATCGGACGTCCATCGCCGCATCGGGCCGATCCGGGAACGGTCCTCGTCACCAGGGAACCTCGGTCTTCTCGAAGAAGAACCGGCCCGTCGGCCCATCGGCTCCGAGCGTCGCCAGCCAGGCGATGCCGGCGGCGGCCTGCTCCACGGTGCGGTAGCCGGAATGGTTGTTGAAGTCCGTTGCCGTGTAGCCGGGATCGGCCGCGTTGACGCGGATGCCATCGTCCCGCAGCGCCTTGGCCAGCGAGACCGTCACGGCGTTGAGGGCGGTCTTCGAGGAGTTGTAGCCGATGATGTTGACCCCGTAGAACGGATGGCCCGGATCCGACAGCCAGGCGAGCGAGCCGAGCCCGCTCGTGACCATGACGACGCTGGCGGCCTCGCAGGACCTCAACAGGGGCAGGAAGGCCTGCGTCACCCGGATCGGGCCGAACACGTTGGTCTCATAGACCGTCCGGATATCGTCGACGGATTGCGTCGTCGGCGATCCGGAGTCGCCGGGAATGCCGGCATTGTTGATCAGGATGTCGAGACGGCCGTCCGCTCGGGCGACCTGATCGGCGGCCGCCTGGACGCTGCTATCGCTGGTCACGTCGATCGCGAGCGCGCGAACATCGAGGCCCTCGGCGGCGAGCGTCTCCGTCGCCTGCCGGCCACGCGCGTCGTCGCGGCTACCGAGCCAGATCCGGTAGCCGGCGCGGCCGAGCTGGCGTGCCGTCTCGAAGCCGATACTCTTGTTAGCCCCTGTGATGAGGACTGTTCTTCCGGTCATCATGGTCGTCTCCTGCAGCTGTCGTTGCGTCGATGGCGAAGAGATGCGCTGTCCGCCATGGTTTGATAATCGCTCTCGATCCGGATATGGCGATCGCCATGGCGAACAATCCCGAGCGGCTTCCACTGGATGATCTGACGGTCTTCGTGACGGTCTGCGACGAGCGCGGTTTCCGTGCCGCGGCCAAGCGGCTCGGCCTCTCGCCGGCCAGCGTCAGCGAACGGATCGCGCTCCTCGAGAAGCGCCTCGGCGTTCCCCTCCTGACGCGCACGACGCGCAGCGTTTCACCCACAGAAGCCGGGCTCGGCCTGGCCGACCGGGTCCGCCCGCTTCTCAACGAGACGCGCGCCGCGCTCCAGGACGCCGCGAGCTCCCGATCCGACGTGCGCGGGCTCCTGAAGCTGAACGTCACGGGGGCGGTGATGGTCGACATCCTGCCGCCCCTCATCGGCCGCTTTCTGGCGGCGCATCCGCAGGTCCGCGTCGAGCTCGTGGTGGAGGACAGGCTGGTCGACGCGATCGCGTCCGGCTGCGACGCCGGAATCCGCTATGGCGAGCACGTGGCCCAGGACATGATCGCGGTCCCGATCGGGCCGCCCGTCCAGCGTTTGGCGCTGGCCGCCGCCCCCTCCTATCTTGCAGCGCGCGGCACGCCCCGGCATCCGACGGAGCTGCTCGGGCACGACTGCATCCGCCTGCGCTTCTCGAGCGGCGCGATGGTGGACTGGGAGTTCGAGACGGAGAGCGAGGCGATCGCCGTCGACCCGCCCGGGCGCCTGATCGTCGGCGTCGACGGCGCCGCCTCGGCGATCGATCTCGCCTGCGAGGGACACGGCCTCATCGCGACCTTCGAGAACTGGCTTGCCCCCGTTATCGCCGTCGGCAAGCTCCAGCCCGTCCTGCGGGACTGGTGGATGCCATTTCCGGGACCCCGCCTCTACTTCTCCAGTCGGTCCATGCCCGCGACGCTCCGGGCGTTCGTCGATCTCGTGGCATCCGAAAGAGCAGAAGCCGGCTCTTGAACCCCGGCTCGCCCGGCGTTCTCCGACGCCTTCAAGCCGGCAGCAGTCCAGCGTCCCGATAGCCGTCGATCAGGGCATCGAACGCGGCGACATCGGCTCGGCTGCGGGCCATGAGCTGGGCCCCGGCGACGGCGGCGAAGATCGCGCGGGCGCGGGGTTCGCAGTCGGCCGCATTCCTATCGGTCGCCGCGCCCAGGACCTTGGCGAGCCACGCCACGTTGATCTCGGCAAAGCGCGAGACTTCCGCCTTCACCGGGTCCGGCAGGTCGTCGTGCTCGGCCGACATGAAGCTGCACAGGCAGATGCGGTTACCGTTCTCGAGCGACCGGCGAAACGTATCGGGATACGCGTGCAAGGCAGCAACGGGATCGACCCCGCCGTTCCACAGGTCGCCCAGAACCGCCTCCGAGTCCTCCCAGTAGCGCTTGGCCACCGCCGCACCGAGGTCGACCTTGGTCGGGAAGTGGTAGTGGATGCTCGCGCTCTTGATGCCCACCTCGGCCGCGAGCTCGCGGAAGTTCAGCCCGGTGTAGCCGTGCGCCTGCGCCGCGCGCCGGGCCGCGCCCAGAATGTCTTCCCTCACGTTCGAACCCATCGTCGGTCTCTTCCAACATTTTTCTACCAAGTGATAGATAGACATTGACGCCTCTTTTGTGAAGCTCCAGGTCTTGCCTATCAAGTGATAGATAGGAAGCCCTAATGACGCCTCCCCTCACACGCCTCGACGCCACCCGGCTTGCCGAACTTATCCGCACCAAGGAGGTCTCGCCCGTCGAGGTCGTCCGGGCGCATCTCGACCGCATCGAGGCCGTGGACCCACAGGTCAACGCCATCGTCACCGTCGCCGAAGGGGCGCTCGATGCGGCTAGAGCCGCCGAGGCCGCCGTCATGGCCGGCGACGAACTCGGGCCCCTGCACGGCGTGCCTTTTACCGTGAAGGACTCGATCGACACGGCGGGCGTCGCGACGCAGCGCGGCTCGCCGATCTTCCGCGGACGCACGCCCGATCGCGACGCGACCAGCGTCGCCCGCATGAAGGCGGCCGGCGGCGTGCTTCTGGCGAAGACCAACCTGCCCGAATTCTCCTACTGGATCGAGAGCGACAATCTCCTCTCCGGCCGCTCCAACAACCCGTGGGACCTCACCCGCACGCCGGGTGGCTCCAGCGGCGGCGAGTCGGCGGCCATCGCGGCCGGAATGTCCCCGCTCGGCCTCGGCACCGACCTGGCGATCTCCGTGCGCGGACCGGCGGCCCAGACCGGCATCACCTCCATGAAGCCGACGCACGGGCGCATCCCGATGACCGGCATCTGGCCGCGCGCCCCGCGCCGCTTCTGGCATGTCGGCCCGATGGCCCGCTCGGTGCGCGACGTGGCGTTGGCCTTCTCGCAGCTTGCCGGACCCGACGGCGAGGACGCGTTCTCGACCATCACGGGCCGCTTCGATACCGGGCTCGGCGCGCGGCCCGGCCATCCGCTGCGCGTCGGCTGGATGGTCGGCCCCGGCTTCGGGCCCGTCGACCCGGAAGTCGCGGCGACCGTCAAGGCGGCCGCGGACGCGCTCGAAGGCCTCGGCGTTCATGTCGAGCCGGTCGGCATCCCGGCGCTGGAGCGCGATTTCGCGCTCGACGTCTTCAACCGTCTCCATGTCATGGAGATGAAGCCCGCCTTTGCGGACGCGTCGCGCGGCCACGAGGGCGAGATGTACAAGATGGCGAAGACCACGCTGTCCTTGCCCGACACGTCGATGGCCGACTTCATCGATGCCGAGCAGGCCGCCGAGCGGCTGCGCGACGGCTATGCCGACTACTTCACCCGCTTCGACGCGCTCATCACGCATGTCCTCCCGATCCCCGCGCACAAGCACGGGGTCGACCGCTTCACGATCGACGGCCAGGAGGTCGATGCGACCTATCTCCAGGGCGCGACCGTGCCGCTCAACGTCACAGGGCTGCCCGGGCTTGCGATGCGGTTCGGCACGAGCCGGGAGGGCCTGCCGATCAACGTGCAGGTCGTCGGCGCCTGGCAGGCGGAGTCGACCATCCTGCATGTCGCCTCGCTTCTCGAGGGCGTGAGCCCGGTCCGGAACCTCTTTCCCGAGATCTGAGCCCAAAGGAAAACGGGGGCAACGGCCGGATGAGCGCTGCCCCTCTCCCACACGACAGATGAACCGGATCGGTGCCTTGGCGCGTTCCAGGGCCGATCGACGGGTGGAAAGGAACCAAGCGATGACGGAACTCAACAGACGCCGTGTCCTGGTGGTGGGCGGAAGCTCAGGCATCGGGCTTGCCGTCGCCCGGCAGGCCGACCATGCCGGAGCGGCGGTGACGATCGCCTCCCGCTCGCAAGCCAAACTCCAGGCGGCGCGCTCCTCTCTCGGCCCGGCTGCCGAGGCGTCCGTCCTCGACACAGGCGACATGACCGGGATCGAGACCTTCTTTGCCGAACGCGACGCCTTCGACCATGTGGTCGTGTCGGCCGCGCAGACGGCGACCGGCCCGGTTCGCAAGCTGCCGCTCGAGGACGCGCGGCAGGCGATGGAGAGCAAGTTCTGGGGTGCCTACCGGGTTGCACAGGCCGCTCGGATCGTGGAGCGCGGCTCGCTGACCTTCATCACCGGCTATCTCGCGGATCGCCCCTCGGCCGCCTCCGTGACGCAAGGGGCGATCAACGCCGCGCTCGATGGTCTGGCGCGCGGTCTCGCGCTGGAACTGTCGCCAATCCGCGTCAACACGGTGTCGCCCGGCCTGATCGACACACCGCTGTGGTCGAAACTCTCGAATGATGCACGCGAGGCCGCGTTCGAGCGGGCGAGGGCGAGCCTGCCGGCAAAGGCCGTCGGACAGCCCGACGACATCGCCAATGCGGTGCTGTTCCTGATGCGGACGCCGTTCGCCACGGGCTCGACCGTGCGGGTGGACGGCGGCGGCGTCATCGCCTGAAGGGTCGATGGCCGGGCCCCCGGTCTTCAGCCGACCCGGCGGTCTCGCAAGCCGTCTCCCGAGGATCGCGCCGCGACCGGAACGGCCTCGGATCCGCCGGGACGGCAACGTGCCCGAACGATTGAGGCGGCGGCGCGTCACCATCCGCCCTGAGGCGCCGCTGAGGACGCGACGGTCGACAACGGTCCGTGTCGCCTCCCTTGGGCAACCCGGCACCTGTTTCCCGGACGGACGGGACCGGCGACGCCGCACTCCGAGCAGTCACGTGGTGGTGATCGCTGAAGCCGAGGCGCCGGCCTTTCGTATCTGGGTTGTTGGAAAGCCGAACACAGGAGTGGGACATGAAGAAGAGCGCGATCCTCGTCACCGGAGCGCTGTGCCTGGCGGCCTCGTCGGCCGTCGCCCAGTCGGCGATGCAGGGCGTCAAGGCAGTCGATCAGGATGTTTCGAACGGTATCGTCAGCGCCGATAGCGTCATGGCCGCCAAGAACGGCTGGCTGGTCGTCCACCGCACCGACGCCGCCATGAAGCCGGGTCCCGTGGTCGGACACGCCCCGATCCGCGCCGGCACCACGAACGACGTCGCGGCGATCCTGACCGAGGACGTGAAGCCGGGCGACATGCTCATGCTGATGGTTCATTCCGAGGACGGCGGCACCAAGACGGGCGTGTTCGAATACACGCTGGGTGCCAAGGAGGACGGCCCGATCCGCGTCGACGACAAGCTCGTCATGACCATGATCAAGGCCCAGTAGCCCAACCAAGCCCGCCGTCCGATGGCGGCGGGCTTCGCCCGGCGTCGGGCGCCACGACCCACACGCCGTCGGGAAAAGCGGCGACGACGCAACCATGGCCAGCCGGCGCCGGAGCCCGGCGTCCACGCTGAACTGTCACGATCGGCTCGGTTGGAATAGGCTGCCGTATCGGGCTGGCGTTGCCGCCCGATCTCCGCGAGCGCCTTCCGGCGAACCGCGTTGCAGCTCGGACCCTCCGACAAACCCGGCCCTCCCGCCTGTCAGCCTCGATCAGGGCCGCCAACCATCGGCCCGATCACGACCGACACGGCGACGTTCCCGGCCGTCGTTCCAGTGGTTCGGTGCGTTGCCTCCGATCAGGATCGAAAGCTCAGGCGTCTTGGGCAGGGCTTCATCCTGGCATGCGACGGCCTGCAACGATCCCCCGTCGATCCTGTTGCAATCTGCGCCGCGCGCGCGTCGTGCGTTGATCGTTTCAGCGAGGGTATCCATGGCGGACTTGCAGATCGTGTATCGCTCACCCAACGGCGACGACTGGATGGTCGAGCGCGGTTCGTCCAACGACGTGATCGCCGTCGTGCACCAAGCCAATGCCGCGTCCGGCGGGACGCGCACGCGAACACCGGTCGCGGAGTTTCTGGAGCGAGGTGGCGGTAGCCCCGAGGCTGTAGCCGTCCGGGCGATACTGGCCGAGTGACGCGGGGCCGTCGGCTCGACCCGTCATCGCGCTGCTGGGATGTGACGGATGCGGCCGCGACCGCCGCTCGTGGCGGTGTGTCCTCTGCGCAGAAAGCTCAGGTGCCGCTCAACTGGGCAGCCGGCTCGTGAACAGCGGAACGACGATCGATATCGCCCCCGCGACGACGTGGGGCCACCAGATGCGGTCCGCAAAGCCGAACAACCAGGGCGATAGGACCAGAAAAACTCCTGCGACGACATCCAGCGCCAGGTGGACCGTCATCGGGATCAGCCTGTAGAGGCCGAGCTCATAGTCGGTGAGGAGGCTGTAGAGGATCGCGCCAACGCCGGCCAGGACGAGGATCCATGCCGCAACCGGGATGGCTACGAAGCCGATCAGAAACGGCGCGACGACCAGCAGAACGCCGTACACGTAGTCGATGACGCCGTGGACCTGGGTCGGGATCATTCGCCCTTGCGCCTCCGACGAGCCTCGTAAGCAGGACCAAGCTCACGGGAGGCCAAGTGTTCCCGCAGACGTCGAGCGGAATGGATAGGCTGCTGACCGTCTCGGCTGGCGGAGTTCCAGGACACCGTCAGGATCGCGAACCGGACGCTCGACACGCGTCCGGGCAGCCATCTCCGTCACAGCGTTCGCCGACGCGAACGTGGCCTCGTCGCGCCTGTCGGCGAGGACGCCGCCCAGCAGCAGCGTTTTCTGGATCAGCTGGGAACGCGCATTCCCCTCAGTCGAGTGGGCGAGGCCGAAGAGATCGCCCATGCCGTTTCGTTCCTGGCCTCCGACGAGGCGCACTTCGCCAACGGGGTCGAGTTCTTCGTAGACGGTGGCCATGCGCAGGTCTGACCGGACCCCCAAGGACATCCCCCGGGGTCAGGTGCGACACGGCGTGCTCGATGTCGCGCCCGGCCGTCGCCAAGGGCGATCGGGGCATCGCCCTCCTCGTCCCCGAGGAGGGCGGGAGATGTCCTCGTTGCCTACCGACCTGTTTTCGTCGCGGAATGAAAGTCGGCCGGCTTGTTGCTAACCCACTTCACGAAACGTGCGACCGTCTCGTTGTCGGTCAGCGGCGTCCCGGCTTCCGCATGGCGGACCAGTTCGCTGGCCGTGAAGTTGGCATCGATGGTTTCGCGGCAGATGGGATGGACGGCGACGGTCTCGCGACCACCCCGGCTCTTGGGGATGGGATGGAAGCGGTCCACCGTCTTCCCCAGCGGCCGTCCACAAAGCCAACACGGCTCGGCAGGCCGGCTCTCGGCCGCGTCGTTGGTAGACCAATCGGCATCCCGATTCTTGCGCGCCAAATCCAGCCTCCCAGCCCATGGAACGGACGCGGCACCCGGCGGGAGTGCCATCGCCCTCGGGGCGACTGATGCGGGGCTCGAAGGGCATGGTCAAGCCGACGAACGGACCCAGCCGAGGCTCCGGTACGCTCGGACGGTCGGCGCCACCGGCGACCACCGATCGGAACGCTCGTGCAAGCGCCGGGTCCATGGCGGGTCCGTGGCCTTGGAGCCGATCGCCCGGCCCCGATGCGATGTCGCGATCGCCTCGTGGCACCTCCTCGAAGCACTGTGGAATGGACCGGAAGCGGGTATTCTCAGGATCGGAACGCTACCGGGACATCGGCTATGGAACCCGACCGACAGGACGCAGGTGGATCGGCCCACGTCACCGAACACGCGACACGCCTCTACGCCATCATCGCACGGGACGCGCCGGTCGCCGTGGTGTTCCGGCGCGGTCCCTCCGATCACGTGCAGATGCTGCGCTGGGACCTGTCCAGCGACACGGTCGTGCCCGGCCAGTGGTTCGCGGGTCGCATCTACGAACGCCGTTGCGACCTGTCTCCGTCGGGCAAGCTTCTGGTCTATCTGGCCTTCAAGCAACCGAGCCAGTTCGGCGCCTGGAGCGCCGTCTCGCGCCCACCCTACTTCACCGCGCTTGCGCTGTGGCCGAAGACCAGCGGCACCTGGGGCGGCGGCGGTCTGTTCGAGACCGAAACGCGCATCCGCCTCAACCATCGACCCGACGAGGCGGTGCTGGCGAACGGGTTCGCGCTCGGGAAGGGCATGGTGGTGGAGCCCTTCGGCGTCGACGCCGGCTCTGGCGAGGACGAGCCGATCTGGGGCGAACGGCGTCGGCGCGACGGCTGGACGCTGGCGCAAGGCGGCCACGCCATGCGCCAGCGCGAGCGGAACGGCGGCTACTGGCGCATCGACCCGCCACGAGTCTGGCGCAAGCGCTCTCGCAGCAGGTGTTGGCTGGAGGAGCATCTGCACGGCATCGCACGCCCCAACGGTTCGTGGTACGAGCTCACCTTCCGCGTCCTCGACGGGGCGGGTGAGCCCTTGTTCGAGCTGCGCGAGGCCAACTGGGCGGATTGGCACGGCAGCGACCTTCTGTTCGGGCGCCACGGCCAGCTATTTCGGCTGCGCGGCAGCAACATGCGCCGCTTCGCCGATCGAGGCGAGGAAGCGTTGAAGCGGGTCGCCGACCTGTCCGATCAGCGCTTCCGAACCGTCGTCGCGCCCGCACGAGCGCGGCGCTGGTAGCTCGCGCGCCGCGGCCCAGCATGACATGGTCTAGGCCTGCCCCGTCGTCAGCATGGGGGATACGATGGCAAGCGACTCCGCCGACGATGCCGTCCGCGATCTCGGCGCCGTGCTGGATAGGGCGCCGGCAGGCGCGGTCCGGGGGGACTGGACGTTCACGACCATGCAGGCCGGCCACGCCAGCTGTAGCGGAGGCTACCAAACCCGCGACGGCTCGCTCGTAGATTCGGATGGCCCACGGCTCGATCAGCTCGAAGCGATCGTGGAGCGGCTCGGCGGGAACGCCGGGATGCCGATCAATCTCGTGAGGGTCCGTTGGACCCGGGCGAAGCTGCCCTGGCAACGCGGTAAGGTCGTTTTGGAAACGGCCTTCGACGCCGCGCTGGTTCCACGCGGGCCCAGCGATCCCGTCTATGCCGCCGCGGCCGATGCGCGTCGCCGCTTCTGGAACGCGGTGGGAAGCGTCGCGCCCGCCTTTGCCGCGGAACGCGGGGCGCCCAACGTCCACGGCCAGACGAAGTGGTTCCAGCCCCATCGCCGCATCCTGCAGGTGACGGTCGACGACACGACCGTCCTGGCGACCGATGGTCTCTCGACCCCCTGGGCGGGTGTCACGACACCGGAGAACGGGGTCGAATGCGAGATCGTCATGCGCCTCGGAGGAGCCGGCAATCCGATCGCGGCGGACGAGGCCTCCGTGGCCCTCTGGTCCGACGTCCTGATCGGCGTCGGTGATCTCGTCGCCGACGGCTACCGCGTCCTGCGGGACGTCCAGACCAACGGTGCGATCCTGTTCTGCCGTCTTGCCGAGGATTGCCTGCCGATGACGCGGATGGCCCTGAGAATGGATCCACGTTTGATCGAAGCGCTGCCGTTCGGGCCGGTGAGCCTCATCGAGGCGGTGCCGCTTCGCGAGGACGAGTTGCCGGAAATCGACGACGACCCGTGGGGCGCGGCGGCCGCGCTTCTGGCTCTGCGGAAGCGCGCCGCGGTCCGAGACTGAACGGAGCCGTTATTTCTGCTTCAGATAATTCGACCCGTCGATCACGAGCAGATCGTCCGAGTCCTTCTCCGGTGCGAAGATCGAGAGGCGCTCGGTGCTTCCGTCGTCGCCGACGAGTTCCAGCGTGTAATCCTTGACGCGGTAGCGCCCGCTTTCGACGGGCCGCTCGCCGCTGGACGCGAAACCGACGCGCGATCCCCCGACCTCTTGGCTCGACATGGCGCCCGTGGATCCCGTCCGCCGGAACGACCCATCGCGCCCGAGCTGCAGGATCCGCTCCGAGCTGACGCCGCCCGAACTCGAGGCCGTCATCCCGGAGGATGCGAAGAAGAAGCGCCACTGCCCCTCGAATGACGTGCCCTCCGGCAGCGGCGGCACGGGGGTGTAGCTGGCCTCACCGATCATCAGGTCCCCGCCGGCCTGCTGGAGCGGCTTGGTTTCCGCGGCAAGCGTTCCGAAGTCGTCGTCGACGGCTCGCATCTCGATCTCGTTCTGGCGGGACAGGAAGCCCCCACCCTTCAGCGCGTACAAGCCGCAGGTCCGGGGCTCCCTGCGGCAGTGCTCCGCAAGATCCCCGTCTGCGGGCAGTTCGGTCGCGTAGAGGCCGGAAGGGTCGAACACGGCGAGTTCGCTGTCGGAATAGAAGTCGATGCCCCCGAAGGCGTTCGGTCTGACGCCGGTATCGAGATGGGTGTAGACACCGTCGAGGCCGCCATCGCCCTCCCGTGGGACGAGCTCGAAGGCGCGGTCGCTTCCCTCCAGCTTCAGCGAGCGGACGAGCGCGCCGAAATCCGCCTCGGCGCTGTCCTGCGCGTCGCCGCGAAGCTGGATGTCGAGCAGCGCGAAGTAGGCCTGCTTGCCTTGAGAGGCCACCCCGACGACGCGTTGCCCGGCCGACAGCTCGTTCAGCCGGCCGCAGCAGCGGTACTCCTGCCGGATCCGATGCCCGTTGATCGTTGTGCCGTTCGACTTCGTGGTAATATCTTCC
Organism: Aureimonas jatrophae; assembly: GCF_900104035.1. Classification (GTDB taxonomy): domain Bacteria; phylum Pseudomonadota; class Alphaproteobacteria; order Rhizobiales; family Rhizobiaceae; genus Aureimonas; species Aureimonas jatrophae. The sequence continues at coordinate 26,740 of NZ_FNIT01000014.1, forward strand.
GCCGCCATGCCCTGGATGAGGCCCACCACCGTGTCGAAGCCCTTGTCGAACGAGCCGGGTAGGTTGGCGAACGGCCCGATGACCTGGATCATGGCCGCGCCTTTGCGGCGGTTCTCCTCGGTTTTCGGGAAATCCTTTTGGAGGATGAAGCCGTCCTTCAACGTCTGGGACTTCCATCCCGAACTCGCGTCCGGAATTTCAAAGCTCATCGAGCCGATCGTCACGGTTTCGGCGACGGCGCCCGTTGCGACAAGCGCGCCCCCCGCCATCGCCAGAAGTGCGGCGAGGTGCCATGCGAGACGACATGGGCTGGATGGCGGATCGAACGTCATCGGCTTCTCCTTCGTTCGGCGGACGAAGCTAATGCAACCTGACGACGACGGAAACGCCCATTCCATGCTTCCTTGCGAGCAGCCTCCCTCGACCGATTCCCAACGGAACGGCGACGGTGAGAACGCTCCCGCAGCCTTCGGCGCCCCCCATCTCCGCCGGTCTCGCACCGAGGCAACCCCCTCCCCAGGCCGGCGCGCCCGGGTTCTGTTCGGCTCGTCGGCGCAGGGAGATCGTCATGCCGTCCCAGCGTGAGCTCTGGTTGGGCATGGCGTTCTTCGCTCTCGCGGCGGGTGCGCTCGTGCTCTTCCGGCGCCCGTTCGACGTCGTCGGGTGGGCGGGCCTTGCCGCTTGTCTAACCTTCGTGGTCCTTGCGGGCGTCGGCCTCGTGAAGCCGGACTTCGGCGTTGCGAGGCGGCCCATCCAAGCCGAGCGGCAGGCCGTCGACGATACAGTCGCCCCCGACATCCGTCGGACGATCGCCGACGAGCCGGCCCGGGCCATTCCCCTCGGCGATCCGTCGCCGGACGAACTCCGCATCATCGAGACCACGATCGGCGCGCTCGAGGCGGTCGGCGGCCTGGAGTGGGGCGAGATCGACGCAACATCGCTATGGCGGGCGGCCCGGGAACTCGATCCCGACCATCCGATCGGCTTCCACGAGGCCATCGGCTCGTTTGCAGCCCTCCACGACGCCGGGCACCGTCGTATCGGACGCATGACGTTCGTGCCGGCCCATACCGAATACGATGCCCCCCTCCTCGCCGAGATCACGGCCTCCGCTCTCGCCTCGCTCGACCATGCCGTGCGGCCTCGCGACATCACCGTGACGCTGCCGCCGGGCGGCCAGCAGGGAACGGCCCGGATCGCCTTTTCGATCGACGGAACCAGCCGGACGGTGAGTTGCGAATATCTCTGGAAGTATCCGCCGGCCGACCTCATTCCCGCGCTCGGCCGCTTCGCACGGCCAGACGACCCGCGCGAATTCGTCTACGGCGACTCGGGCGACCAGACGTTTGTCTGCGTCGCCATCCGGGCGGGAACGCTGACCGAACTCAATCGACGCCTCCAGGCCGGGCAGGATCTCTTCCACGAGGCGTCAGGTCCCGGAGGTGCGATCGCCTGACGCCTGGCAAGCCGTGACTGGCGCGAGACCGATCGCGACAAGACGCACCACGGGCGGCTGCGTCTTCGCAAGCGCCGCGAACGGAAGCGCTGCCGACGGAGAGATCCGGTCGAAGAAAGCGCAGGCACCTCAGCCAGCTGCGAAGCCCGGCACGTGACCGCCCGTCATACTCTGGACCCGTCGATGCGCTCGGTCGCCCGACCGGGCGTTCAACGCGGCGCACCCAGCGCCTGGAGAACCGCCGGCGGCGGTGCTGTAGCTCCCGCCGTGGCAAGGGCCTCGGGCGGCCAGCGCCCTTCGCGGATCGCCGCCTTGACCGCGCCGGGGTTCGGCGCCGGCCACGGCGTCCCAGCCGCGCGCAAACTTGCCTCCAAGCGCATTCGTGCCGCCTCCTCGTCAGGTGAGGTCAGCCTCAGCGGCTGCCCGATCCCGTAGGCCGGCAACGCGCCACCGGCACCGACGGCCCATGGATTGGCGCCGGCTTCGACCAGCACCTCGGCGACCCGCATCGCATCCATGTCGACCGCATCCTGCAAGGCGGTGCTGTCGGTCCCGTCGACACGATCGATCCGCGCCCCAAACGCGATCAGCAGCTTCGCCGCGGCGGGATCGGCGACGCGCGCGGCGGTACGCAGCGGCCATCTCGCGTTCGGGCCGCTCGGGTCGGGAGTTGCTCCCGTCGCCAGAAGCAGGCGCATGGCCGTGAGGTCGTGCGCAGCGACGGCCGTATCCAGCGGCAGCCCCGGCACAGCGCCGTCCGGCGCAGCGCTTGCCGCTAGCAATGCCTCGAGCATCGGGGCGTCGCAGCGTATGATGGCGATCGACAGAAGGTCGCCCCATTGGCCATCGGGGCGAAAATCGGGATAGCGAGCCGGCGGTACATGCGTCAGCAGAAGGGCCGGATCCCGATGCGCCAGCGCATGCACCCTCGCCCGATCGCCGGCGAACACTGCCGAAACCATGTCGCGCCCGGCTGACCCGTTCGTCGCCGCCTCCAGGACGAGTTCCCGGATGGGCTTCGTGGTCGCGTCGGCCTCCCTGCAGGCAGGGGCCGCCGCCGGTGCGCCGCCTGTGGCGAGGGCCGGCACGGCGACCGCTATTATCGCCGCCAAGACGACGAACCGCGTTGGGGCGGTGCCAGGACTGGACGTCATTCCGTTCGGCAAACCATCAGCGAAATCAGTTTCGGATTCCAGCGATCCGTTGGGACGTTCTGAAAAGGCGATCCCGGTGACGGGTGTTCCGTTCACCAGGGCAATTTCGTCGTCCCGTTCCAGATCGGCGACACCCGCCCGGCGCTGCTGCTCGTTCCGATCTGGGATCCATGACGCCTTCCCGACACGGCACGCAGTGCCGTCGAGCCGACCCCAAGGATCCGAGTGACCGTGCCGTTCAGTCCGCAATATTGGGACGTCCACCCGGACGATCTGCCGGCGAAGGCGTCGTGACGTTCATCCCACCAACGCTTCGCGCCACTCGAAGCGTGGACCCGTCCTTCTCTGCGGTCGCCTCGAGAATAGCGGCGACCAATCACCCCAAGCCGTGGCCGCCGCGGATACGGCGCGCAGCGAACGGCTCCGCGCCCATCAAGGCGACGCCGAACGAACCGCTCTTCTCATGGGCCATCGTCACCTGACCCGCACCATGCCAATTGTCGTTTCCAACCAATCGCGATGCCGCTAACCGTTTGATTCTATTCAACCCATCCAAAATCCTGAAATCGATTATCCAAAAAGCCTGACCTCAAATCGGAAAGAGCTATTTCTTTCAATAACTTAAGAAACCGCACAGAACGCTCGCACCGATCTCCAATGATTGATTAGATCGTGCCGCCAGACACCGCGCGTTGCATCGCGCCGAGTTCGCGTCCCTTGTCACCGTAACCTCCCGGACCACGGCCAAGGCCGAACGCCATCGCCAAACTGCATGCAAACCGACCTATCCTATGGGCCGTCGAGGGTGACAGGCCGCAACCTACGTCCGGCTACAACCAAACCGTCATTATCGACATAGGATCCGCGAGCCCAGGGAGGGTCAGTCCTTCGGCACCCCGCGCGAGGCCCCGCTCTCCCAGCCGTCCGCGAGCGATAGAGACACCCTGAAACCCGGCCCCATCGTCTCGGTCGCGCCCAGGAAAACGACGCCGCGCTCCTCCAGGACTCGCTTGAGCGCGTCCACATTCGACAGCAGGACGCGCCGGTCGCCGCCCTCGATCCGCTTGATCGACGGGGTGCTGACGCCGGACAGCCTCGCGAGTTCCTCCTGCGAGATCGACAGGAGGAGCCTCGCAGCCCTCAGGATGTTCGGGTCCCCGCTCACCGAGCCAAGGTGCCGACACAGGCGACCTTGTCAACAATTTGCCGACAAGTATCAAATAACATACCCGAAGGATTACATGTTGTCTATCATACCGTATCCTGGCAATGTCCCCGCCGGGGCAGGGCCACACTGATTCGGGTCCGGCGCACGGTTCCCGAGCGGCGACCAGCCGCACGTCAGGGCAAATCGATGATGATCACAGACGCGCAGCAGCAAGCCCCGACGAGCTTGCCCGGTCCCGGACCGGCTGTCAGGACTCGCTGTCGGCTCGCCGACGCCGAACTGCGAAGGCGGACCCTTGAGGGGAGCCACCTTCCTTCGGTCGAGCAACTTTTGCGCGGGTTCCCGTTCGCGTCCGGCGAGATCGCCAAGGATTCGGCCGAGTTCGCGCGGGAGCTGCTGGCTTGGTGCGCGGCGCTAGAGGACCCTTCGGTCGCGGAACGGATTCGCCCGGCGCTGGTCGGGCTCCTGGACGGCCCTACCCCGAGGGCCGTCCAAGGCCTGGCCGATGCCGTTGGACCCGACGCAGGGACACAGCACCCAGAACTGCTAGGCGCGTTCCTTCGATGCCGTGTCTACCTCGCGCACCTCGGGTCAGAGAAGGCCGCTCTGGCAGTGGCGCTCGACGCGGTAAGGATCGCCTACTTTCAGGATTGGGAGGCAGAGGGAGACGGGACGGACGTCGTTTGGCAAAGCCTGGGATGGCTCCTTAGAACCGCCTACTTGAGAGCCTCGCGGCAGGCAGGCGGCAACGTCGAACCGGGCGGCATCGCAACGGCTGTCGTGCAACGGAATGCCACCGAATTCGAGGCTCGGATCCGGCGATGCGTCGCAGAAACCTCGCCGCTCCCAGAACCTGCCACGTCAACTAGCGGGCGGCAGTTCGTGGAAACTGAAACCCGTTCTACCCTCCTGTCGCCGAATGGGATCGTCCAGTCGCGGGGGAGTTCGATACGGCGAGGCGACTGACACCGACCCCAACGTCAGTCCATGCCGCCATGCCGCGGCCACAGCTAGAGCCATCGCACATGACCGTCATCCTCCCGTCCGCCGGGTGGTCGGACGAGCTCGACCAAGAGATCGAGCGCTCCGCCGAACTCCTGCGCGACCTTCGCCATCTGCGCGACCACACCACGCCGCCCCGCAGTGTCCTGGAACGGGCGCCCCTGCTCGACGGCTGGTCGCCCGCCATCCGGTCTGTCGCCTGCCTCGTCGGCCGGCCCCACGGCCATCCGCGTCTGTCCGGTCGCCGCCCCGCCGCCACCTCGCCGCTCCGCGTCATCTCGCTCGAGGACGGCTTCGCCCGCACGGAAAGCCGCTTCTATCGCCTCGGCAGGCCCGCGACGGAGACAACCGATGCGTAAGCGCCTCGACTTCGACGAGCCGTCCGCCTCGATCGCCGGACGGCTGACGCCATCGGCGCGGCTGTGCGATGAACTCCTGCGCGCGACGTTCGTGCGGGGCGGCTTCGCGCAGGCCCTGGAGCGGGAGGCCAGCCTTGTCGTCGTCCACGGCATCCGCCCGGTCGACGCGGCGGCCCTGCATCTCTCGGCTCAGCAACTGATCGGCGGCGACGACGAGGACTTCTTCCAGGTCGACGCCAAGGTCTACGACTGGACGGATCCCGGAAGCCAACGACCGAACTACGTCGAGCGGTTGGTGCTCGAGGCTAGCGTCGCCACCCGTCCGATGATCGTCCTTTGCGGTCCCCGCTCGCAGGTTCCCGCCGTGGTCGCAACGATTGCCGACGCCGTGCTGACGCTCGCGGACCGGCGGGAGCCGATCGCCGCATGCGTCGAGCGGGTCGCGGGTTTTCGTCCCGACGACGCGCTCGTTGCGCGCCTAGCGCATCTTCCGCTGACCCATCTCAACCTGGTGCTGCGGCCCGGCGTGACGGGGGAGCGGATGCGGACCGTCGCCAGACGGCTGCGTCGGGTCATCGATATGGGCAACGACAGGAAGGGCAAGGCGAAGGACGAACGCCGGGTCACCGCTAAGACACCCGTTGCCGTCGCGGCCGACCACCGACCCAACCGCCTCGAGGACATGCCGGGGATGGGCGAGGCACGAAGCTGGGGCCTGTCGCTGGCCGCGGACCTCGCGCGGTACCGAGCTAAGACGCTGACTTGGGGCGACATCGAGAATGGCGCTGTCCTGTTCGGCCCACCGGGGACAGGCAAGACATTGTTTGCGAAGGCGTTGGCCCGGATCGTGCGGCGTGCCGCTCCTGTCGCACTCGGTCGCCGCTTGGCAGGCCAAGGGTCATTTGGGGGACATGCTGAAGGCCATGCGGGCAGCCTTCGATGAGGCGAGGAAGGCCGCACCGTGCGTCCTCTTCGTCGACGAGCTGGACTCCGTCGGCAGTCGTGAAGAGCCCGTGGGCGAGCACGCCTCCTACCAGCGCCAGGTCGTCAACGGGTTCCTTGAATGCCTCGACGGCACTGTCGGCCGCGCCGGTGTCGTGGTTGTGGGAGCCACCAATAACCTGAACGCCATCGATCCGGCAGTGCTGCGGCCGGGACGGTTCGGTCGGCACATCCAGGTCGAGCTTCCCGACGCCGAGGGACGGGTTGGCATCCTACAGCATCACCTGCGCGGCGAGCCCGTCGAAGTCGACCTGACCAGCCTTGCCGAGGACATCGGCGAGGTTTCGGGAGCGGTCCTGGCGCAACTCGTCCGCGAGGCTCGGGCCGCGGCACGGCGGGCCGGCCGGGACCTGCGGGAAATTGACCTTGCTGATGCCGTACCGAAGGGCGTCCTCTTGTCCGAGGCGGCCTTCCGGCGCGTCTGCGTCCACGAGGCGGGCCATGTCGTCGTCGGAGGTGAACTGGCATCCGTTTCAGGCTTCGTGCCAACGATGGCGACCGTCCGGCGCCGGGTGCGAAGCGGTGACGAGTTTCGGACCGAGCTGAACGTCATCGAGGGGTTCGACACGACGCGTGAGAGCGTCGAGGCCACCATCGTCATGCTGCTAGCGGGTGTGGCGGCGGAGGAGGTGCTGCTCGGGTCGCGGGGTAGCGGGTCTGGGGGCGCGGCGGATGCGGACCTCGTTCGAGCGACGCAGCTCGCACAGTCGGCGGAGCGCTCGCTGGGTCTTGGCAAGCGGCTATCGTCAGTGCCGATGGGTACGTCGCCTGCCGAAAACGATGCCTTGGGCCTTGCGGGACGGGTTGAGCAACTGTTGTCGAAGTGCCTCCGCGAGGCGAAGGCGCATGTCCAACGGCGGCGCGCCGAAGTCGAGAGTGTTGCGAAGGAACTATCAGATGAGCGTGACATCCGGATCGCTTGATCGGTACTCGTCGAATTCCTCTTGGATGAAGTTTGCTTGTCGATCGACGCTCCGACAGGCCGGATCTACCCAGCGGCCTTTCTCGATTATCCTCGCCGATCTTGACCAGTTCAAGTCGATCAACGACCGCTTCGGCCATAGCGTCGGGGACGAGGTGCTGCGGCAGACGGCCGAACGCCTACGGGACGGCATCCGCGAGACGGACCAGTTGGCGCTAATCGACGGCGACGAGTTCACCGCCATCGTGTCGGCCGGATCCGAGCCGCCGACCGACCTCGCGTTGGAGATCGGCCGACGTCCAGCGGCTGAGCTCCTTTGCGTAGTCCAGGATCTGTCCGACGGCCTCCCGTCGCCCTTCCGGGTTTCGCCAGCGCTTGCACTCCACGAGGACGGGCAGCCCACTTGGCGTGACCAGTAAATTGTCGATCTATCCTGCCGGCGTCGGCAGTTCCCTCGAGCGATCGGACGCGCTCGCGCAGCGCCGCCAGTTGGGGTTGGTCCAGGGGTGACGGCATGGGACGACGCGGGATCGTTCAGATGGTTGGACACCGACGGACCCGAATCGGTCAGCCGATCCGTTCACTATCTGTTCTTGCAACGGTACGGGTCAACCTGTGTCGGCGCGCCTGTGGACGACATATGGGTAACCGGCCGCACCGCCTTGCCATCAGGGTGGAGCGTAGACACCTCTCGTCCTGCCCCGACCTGGAGACGACGATGCCTGCCAAAACGCTCTTCATCGTGCAACTGTTCGAGCGCAGTGGAAAGCGCCTGATCGGCGGCCGGGCGCTCGACTTCCGCACGGCCGACGAGGCGGTGGCGCGGGCCGAGCGGGCGTCCACGACCGCGGTCGGCGTGGTCGCGATCCAGCACACGGTCGATACCGACACGGGCGAGGTGCTGGAGGAGCCGGTCGTGCTCAGCCGCTTCGGCGAGGTGCCGGCCGAGTTTCGGGAGGAGTGACCGCCACTAGGGTCTGTCATCGCTTGATCCAATCGAGGACTGCGGCGAGATCCAGCGCAGCATCCGTGCGATCGCCGCGGGAGGCGCCGGCGTCGAGCGGGTCAACGAGCTCCTGACCATGCACTTTGGTCCGCGCGACGTTCTCGTTGCCCTCAGCCTCGACTTCAACGACCGGATGCAGGCGGCCTCGGTCGAGGAGACCGTCACCAGCATCGAGCGCGCCATCAAGCGGGCGCACCCGGAAGTGACGCGCGTGTTCATCGAGGCGCAGAGCTTCGATGCCCATCGCAGGAGCATCGAACGCGCCAAGCAGATCGCGGCGAGCGAAACTGCCGGCCAATCCGTTTGAGCCGTTACTAAAGCTATCGACGAAAATCCCTTCTCAATCGATGGCATAGATCGACACGGGAATCCCTAGCATTGCTGTCTACTAGATGAGTAGATTGATGGCAGTTCGAAGGGGTAGATCGTGGTGGAACTGGTTGATGTTCTCGTTGTAGGAGGCGGCCCCGCCGGATGCTGGGCAGCCATGTCGGCGTTGGAAGCCGGCGCCTCGGTGATGCTGGTCGAGAAAGGGTACGTCGGCACGGGTGGTGCGACCGCCTCCGGCAACACGACGATCATCTACACGGCGCGGGGTACTGCCGAGCGCCGCATGTCCGTCGAGCAGCGCGTGCGCCTGGGGCAAGGGCTTGCCGACCCCACGTTCATCGAGCGCGTCCTCGACCGCACGAAGGAGAACCTCGACCGACTGGCCGACTGGGGTTACCCGTTCCCATCCTACGAGGACGGCCGGCCGTACCGCGGCATGCTGCGTGGCGTCGACTACCTGCGCTTCCTGCGTCAGCGCCTGATCAAGCGCGGCGCAGCACTGCGCGACCAATGCCCCGCCGATGGTCTTCTAGTCTCTGACGGCATCGTGTCCGGCGCCACAGGCTACGATCGTCGGACCGGCGAGCGCTGGACGGTCCGGGCGGGCGCCGTGGTGATCGCGACGGGCGGCTGCGCATTTCTTAGCGGCGCGCTCGGCACCAACAACCTGACCGGCGACGGTTACCTGCTCGGGGTCGAGGCGGGGGCGCACCTTTCCGGCATGGAGTTCTCGGCGCAATACGGCATCTCGCCAGTCAATTCCGGCGTTACGAAAGGCGTCGTCTACTTCTGGGCGACCTTCTCCGACGCGTCGGGCCGAGCGCTCGACCTTGCCGGAAACCGCCACGGCATCGCGTGGCATCTTCTCGACGGTCCCGTCTTCGCCATCCTCGACAAGGCTTCGCCACGCCTGCGCGAGGGCTTCCGGAAGGGCCAGCCCAACATCTTCGTGCCCTTCGACCGGATGGGCATCGACCCCTTCACCCAACGCTTCGAAGTCACGATGCGCCACGAGGGCACGGTGCGCGGCACCGGCGGCGTCCTGGCCGACGACCTCGGGCAGACGACGGTCCCAGGCCTTTATGCCGTCGGCGACGCGAGCTCGCGGGAACGCATGTCCGGCGCGGTGAGCGGCGGAGGCGGTCCGAACTCGAGCTTCGCCATGGCGACGGGCTCCTGGGCCGGAGAGGCCGCCGCGGCGTTCGCGTCGGCGCTCGGCGCCCGCAAGCATACCCGGACCGCCGTGCCGGCTGGCGGAGACGCCGGGAGCGAACGGCAGAGCCCATCGCATGTGGTCGAGGCGGTGAAGGAGCGGATGCAACCGCTCGACCGCGGCTTCTTCCGCGACGAGGCGAGCCTGACGGAAAGCGCCGCGATCTTCGAGACGCTGTGGCGCGACCGATCCTGGAGAGGGCCCGGACGGACCCGGGAAGCCGAAGCGCTTCTGGCGACGGCGCGCTGGGCGACGGCGGCCGCGCTGGCCCGCCGCGAGAGCCGGGGACTCCAGCGTCGGACCGACTTTCCCGATGCCGACCCGAGAAGCCCCCGCAGCCTTCTTGCCGGCGGCATCGGGGCTGCCTGGGTGCGGGAGACGCCGGGCGCGGAACGGAGGCTGGCATCGTGATCGAGCTCGTCAGCCACGACCGCTGCATCCAGTGCGACATCTGCGTCGCCGCCTGCCCCGACAACGTCTTCGACGCAATGCCGGACGCCCCGCCCGTCATCGCACGGCAGGGCGACTGCCAGACTTGCTTCCTTTGCGAGCTCTACTGCCCGGTCGACGCCCTCTACGTCTCGCCGCTGACCTACGAGCGCGACGTTGTGTCGGAGGCCGACCTCGTCGCGCGCGGAGTGCTCGGCAGCTTCCGGCGCGAGATGGGTTGGCGCAACGCCAAGCCCCGCGGCACCCGCGACGACCTCAGCTACCGCATCTTCGAAGCTGGCACGATCGTGCCGTGACCCCGTCCCAGACATCCCGGAGGACCCAGTCCATGCGTCGCATCCTTTCGAGCCTCGCGCTCGCTGCCCTTTTTTCGACCTCGCTCCAGGCGATCGCCTCCGCCGAGGATTTGCCGCAGGTGATCCGCTTGGGCGACGTCGGCTTCGGCTTCGGCACACCCTTCGGTGTGGGACTCCAGGCCATCGCCGATGCCAAGGGTTTCGTCGCCGACGAGTTCAAGGGAACGCCGGTCAAGCTGGAATGGACCTATTTCACGGGAACGGGGCCGGCGATCAACGAGGCGCTTTCCAACGGCCAGCTCGACTTCGCCTCCTATGGCGCGGTACCCAACATCATCGGCAAGGCGCGCGGGCTTCCGACCCGGATCCTCGCCTCCTATGGCGGCACGACGATCTTCGGGGTGTCGCGCCCCGACATCGACATTAAGGGCGTTGCCGATCTCAAGGGCCGCAAGGTCGCCATCCAGAAGGCGACCATCATCCATTGGGGGTTGATCTCGGCTCTGAAGTCCGCGGGCCTTACCGAGAAGGACGTGACGATCGTCGACCTGAAGAACGCCGACCAGCTCGCCGCGTTGAGCGCCGGCAGCGTCGACGCGGCCTTCGGCGCTGACTTTCTCCTGCCACTCGAAGCCAAGGGTCTGGCCAAGGTATTCTACAAGTCCTCGGACCAAGGCGCTTCCGGCGACGGCTTCGGCGCCTTCCTGGGAACGCAGGACTTCACCGAGGCGTATCCGGAAGCGACCCAGAAGGTCGTCAACGGTCTCGTTCGCGCCGCCGAGTGGCTGGGTCACGACGAGAACCGCGAGGACGCGTTCCGGATCTGGAGCCGGGCGGGAACCCCCGTCGAGATCATCCGCAAGGCGAACGAGGGATCGTCCCTCCGCGACAAGTACGACCCGCGCCTCGACAACCTCTTCCTCGCTCGCTACCGGAGCGGCATAGCCTTCGATCGCGAGCAGAAACTGATCCGCGCCGACGTGGACCTCGACGCCTGGGTCGACTCCCGTTTCCTCGACGCGTCGCTGAAGTCGCTCGCTCTCCAAGACTATTGGACGCAACGATCGGCGCCGGCCGCCCTCCAGAACTGAGGCGGCGCGATGTCGCTCCAGACCGAGGCGGTCACGACCTCACGCAGGCAAAGGGCGTCGGCAGCGCGCTGGCGCCCGGCCTTGCGCCTGAAGGACTCGGCGGCGGTCCGTTCGCTTCTGACCCTCATCGGTCCGGTTGCGATCCTCTGCCTGTGGCAGGCGGCGAGCGGTCTGGGACTCATGTCGTCGCAAGTCCTGCCGCCGCCGTCCCTGGTTTGGGAGACCCTAGTCGATCTCGCGAAAGCGGGCGACCTGTCTGTTAACCTGGCCTTGTCGGCGCGGCGCATCCTCTTCGGGCTCGTAATCGGAGCGCCGCTCGGCCTTGCCTTTGGCTTGGCGCTGGCCCGATCGCAACGGCTCGAGGACTATCTCGGCCCAACCTTTCGAGCCCTTGCCGCCGTCCCGTCCCTCGGGTGGATTCCGGCGCTGATCCTGGTCCTCGGCATCGAGGAGTCGCTGAAGATCGTGATCCTCGCCAAGGCCTGCTTCGTTCCGATGGCGATCGCCGCCATGGAGGGCGGGCGGGCCGTCCCGCGCGAGCTGTCCGAGGCAGCCGACGTCATGCGCCTGCGGCCCCTCTCCCGGTTCCGCCGGCTGACGCTTCCGGCCGCCACGCCGTTCCTGTTCCGCGGCCTGCGCCTCTCGGTCGGTCAGGCCTTCGTGTCGCTCGTCGTGGTGGAGATGCTCGCCGGCACGGACGGCATCGGCTATCTGATGGTGTGGGGCCGCACGCTCTTCCAGCTCGATCTGGTGATCGCCGGGATGATCGTGGTCGGCGCGACGGGTTTTGCAATCGACTCCTTCCTGCGCCATGCGGAGCGGTTGGTCGCGGGTCGGTACGGCGCCGATGTCTGAGATCGCTTCCCCGCCAACGCCTGCCTCCACTGCAAGGCTCCGATACGTTCGGGGCGGCGCGGTTCCAGCAGCGATGATCCTTCTCTGGATTGCCGCGGTCGCGTCCGGCATCTGGTCGGGACCGCTGGCCGTCTCGCCCGTCGACGTCGCCCTGGCCCCCTTCCTCGACCCCAACGGACGGCAGGCCTGGGAAGCCCTCGCTCAAAGCCTGGCACGGGTAGCGACTGGAGGAGTCCTCGGAGGCCTGCTCGGTCTTGCCGCCGGCGCCCTATGCGGACTCTCCCGCTCCGCGGGGCGGGCTCTGTCGCCCCCGCTTCACGCGGCCCGGCAGGTCGCCCTCTTTGCCTGGATCCCGCTGCTGACAGCATGGTTCGGCAACGGCGAGGCGACGAAGATCGCCTTCACCACCCTTTCGTGCTTCTTTCCGATCTTTCTTGCCACCGAACGCGGCATGCACGACGTCCCGCCCCGGCTGGCGGAGGTCGGCCACGCGCTCGCGGTCCGACGCCGGACCCGTCTGCTCAGGCTCGTCCTGCCATCCGCCCTTCCCTCCATCCGCATCGGCGTCGACGTGGCGCTGATCTCGGCTTGGATCGGCACGGTGGGCGCCGAATATGCCATCGGCAACGGACGGGGCGTCGGCAGCTTCCTTGCCAGCGCGCGCGACCAGTTCCGCATGGATCTCGTCGCGGTCGGTGTCATCGTCTTGGCCGGGGTGGGCGTTTCGCTCCACGCGCTGTCGCGCGTGGCATTCAACCGAATGTTTCCCTGGCTGGAGGCGTCCCGATGAGCGCGCTCGAACTTCGCGGCGTCACGAAGGATTACCGGGTGGATGGCCTGCCGGTCCCCGTGCTGAGAGGGGTGAACCTCGACGTGCAGGAGGGCGAGATCGTCGCGATCCTCGGCGCTTCGGGATGCGGCAAGTCCACGCTCCTACGACTCGCCGCCGGTCTCGACCGCGATTATTCGGGAAGCGCGAGAGCGGAGGGACGCGACATCGTAGGGCCCGACACCGACCGCGGCCTCGTGTTCCAGGACCACCGCCTGTTTCCGTGGCTGACGGCAGCCGAGAACGTCGACCTGGCGCTGGACAGCCTCGGCCTTGACGCGGCGGAGCGGAGCGAACGGGTTCGGCGCCACCTCGACCTCGTCGGCCTTGCCGAATTCGCACGAGCCTATCCCCGCCAGCTTTCGGGCGGCATGGCCCAGCGCGCGGCAATCGCCCGAGCGCTTGTGACCGAGCCGCGCGTCATCCTCATGGACGAGCCCTTCGGTGCACTCGACTCGTTCCTCCGTATCCGCCTGCAAGAGGAACTGCTCCGGATCTGGGAACGCCGCGCCGTCTCTATCGTCATCGTCACGCACGACATCGAGGAGGCGCTATTCCTAGCTGATCGCGTGGTCGTCATGTCCTCTCGACCCGGACGTATCGTCGAGACGGTGGTCGTCGACGCGCCCCGTCCCCGCGACCGCAACTGTGCCGAACTGGTCGAACTCAAGCGCCATCTTCTGTCGGGTCTGGGATCGCAGCACTAGCGCGGTCGGGGATGCCTGTTTGATCTCGCGCTTCCCGATCAGACCGTACGACGCGTTTCATTCGTTGCGAGCCACGAAGGATGCTCGGCCCCGCGGCATGCATGGTCCGCCCGTTCTCTAGGGAAAAGGAGCCGAGATCGCGTGGTCTTGGCAGCGATCCTGGGCCGACGTCGGAAGGTATTGCCGACTCACGATATGCGCCACGACGATGCAACCGCGGTCCGGGGCAACGCAACGAACTGCAAGCTCGACAGTCTAGTTTTTTCATAGATAGATAGGGAGAATCAGCGCCGGATTGGCAAGCGAGGGCATATGCAGAGGTCGGACATGTGGACTGTTGTGGTCCCCTCCGCATCGCACGGCGAGGCCTGACGAGATGCAGGCCGGACGGATCCTGATCATCGGCGGGGGCGCGAGCGGCGTCTTGCTGGCAGCGCAGCTCCTTCGGGTTGATACGGATAAGGTTGCCGTAACGATCATCGAGCGCCGCGCCGAGATCGGCGCCGGCATCGCCTACTCGACCGATCATCCCGACCATCTCCTCAACACCCGCACCGCGGGCATGAGTGCCTTTCCCGATGATCCGGATCACTTCCTTCGCTGGCTTCACGACAACAGCCAAGACCATACGCAGGACCTTCTCGATCCCGGCGGCTTCGTCCCGCGCCGCCTTTACCGGGACTATCTGCGCGGTCTCCTGGATCCTTGGGCGAATCGTAGCGACGGTCGCCTTCGCGTCGTACATGGCCAGTGCGTCCGATTGGAGAACACGCCTAGAGCGATCCGCGCGATCCTTGCGGACGGGAGCGTGGAGGAAGCCGACGTAGCCGTGCTCGCGACGGGACATGCCGAGCCCCAGCATGCATCCGGCGCCCGCATCTCGGGTCCTTGGTGCAGCGCGGACGAACTGTCGATCGCTCCTGACGATGCAGTTCTCATACTCGGCACCGGACTGTCGATGGTCGACAACGTCGCGCTTCTGAGAAACCGAGGCCATCGCGGGCCGATCACCGCAGTATCGCGCCGGGGCCTTCTACCCCGTGTTCACGCATTGACGGCGACGATCCAGATCGAGGTCGCCGACGTCCCCTTCGGCGCCCGGCTCTCGGAGCTGACGCGTTGGCTGCGACACGCAGCCCGGTCCGCGTCCGAACACGGCGGCGACTGGCGCGGCATCGTGGACGCGCTGCGCCCCCACATGGGCGCTCTCTGGCAGTCCATGCCGGTCGAAACGAGACGCCGCTTTCTGCGCCACGGCCGCACGTTCTGGGAAGTCCACCGCCATCGGATGGCGCCGCAGGCCGCTCGCATGATCCGCGATGCCATGGCATCGGGGCAGTTGCGGGTGGTGGCAGGTCGCATCCATCCCGGGTCGCTTGCAGGACATGGATCCCGCGTCACGTTGACCGAGCGCGGAGGAGAAACGCGAACGTTTCCGGCGGATCGCATCATCGACTGCACCGGTATCCTTCGCGATCCCACCACCAGCAGCGGCCATCTCGTTGCCGAGCTGATCCAGGAAGGTCGCGCTCGCCTCGACCCGCTCGGCATCGGGATCGATGTGCACGAGGACGGTTCGGTTCTCGATTATGCAGGCACGCCCTCGTCACGCCTGTTCGCCGTCGGGCCGGTGACGCGGGCGCGCTTCTGGGAGATCACGGCGGTCCCCGACATCCGCGTCCAGTGCGGGAAGCTTGCCGCGACGTTCGTGGAAGGCGTGAGAACGAGCCGGTCTCGGTCAGCGGCGAACCCTTCTTCCAACGCGTGATCGAGGACTTCAGCTAACCTCTGCCGTGAAGGTGCGGGCGCGGCAGTGAGACATTGGTGCCCGGAACGGACCGCGGCCTTGCTCTTCAGAACTGAAAACCGTTCCCTTCCCTCGCAGGCTGAGGCCTGAAACGTCGGAATCGACGGCCTTCCGCCTGACGCGACCCTACCGGGTTCGACCCTATCTTTGCGCGGCACCGGCTAGGGCGCCCGTGACGCGTGTGATCGCAACCGAACGCGGATCTTGACGGCGAGCAGGGTCGTCCCCGGAACGGCGCGTCGGTTTGACCGATCGCGAGGACGTTCGGCCAGCCGCCGGCTCCGATGTTGCGGAACAGAAAACTGGAATGTCTTTTCCTGTCTTGCGGCGACGTCAGCATCGACGTGCTTTTTCAATCTACAAAAAAGATAGACATTTGGCTCCGGGTCGGCGGTGCCGACGCCCCGAGTGACAGCCTCTTCGAAGGAACGCCGACATGATCCGAAGCCCCTTCCCCGCCCTGACCCGCCGTGGCTTCGGCATGATGGCGATGGCCTTGACGCTCGCCGCGTCCACGGCCCTCGCGCAGGAGACCCCGAAGACCGGCGGGACGCTGATCTATCTCGAGCAGCAACCCCACACCGTCCTCTACCCTCCGGCCGGTGGCTTCTATCCGAACGGCGGCATCCTCAATCAGATCACCGACAAACTGACCTACCAAAACCCGAAGACGCTGGAGATCGAACCGTGGATCGCCGAGCGTTGGGAGGTGAACACGGATTCCACGCAGTACACGTTCCATTTGCGACCCGGCGTCACCTTCTCCGATGGCACGCCGCTTGATGCCGCGGCCGTTGCCTTGAACTTCGACACGTTCGGCCTCGGCAACAAGGAGCGCAACTTTCCGGTTTCGGAAGTAGTGAACAACTACGAGCGCTCCGAGGTGCTCGACCCGCTCACCGTACGCTTCCGCTTCAAGGCGCCGAGCCCCGGCTTCCTCCAGGGCACCTCCGTGATCGGCTCCGGCCTCGTCGCGCCCGCCACCCTGAAGCGCAATTTCGCCGAGCTGGGCGACGCCAAGCTGATCATCGGGTCCGGTCCCTTCGTCGTGGAGAGCGAGACGCTCGGCACCGAGCTCGCCCTCAAGGCACGCGAGGACTACGCCTGGGGCCCCGCGAAGCTTGGGCATCAGGGCCGCCCCTTCCTCGACGCGATCCGCTACGTGATCGTACCCGAGGACGGGGTGCGGATCGGTGCCCTCACCGCGGGACAGGGCGATGTCGTGCGGCAAATCCAGGCCTATGACGAGGATGGGCTGACCTCGCAGGGATTCACGATCGCCGCCCCCTCGACGCGCGGCGTCAACAATTCCATCGTCTTCCGGCCGGACAACCCGCTGGTGGCAGACGCGAAGGTTCGCCGGGCGCTGCTGCACGGGACCGACCGCCAAGCCATCGTCCAGACCCTGTTCTCGAAGAACTATCCTTTGGCGACCTCGGTGATCGCCTCGACCGCGCTCGGCTACGTTGACCTTTCCGACAAGCTTGGCTTCGATGCGGCCAAGGCCGCTTCCCTTCTCGACGAGGCCGGCTGGAAGGTCGGTGCGTCCGGTCTGCGCGAGAGGGACGGACAGCGTCTGGAACTCACCGCCTACGAGTCCCTGCCGCAGCCGCAGAACAAGGCGGCCCTCCAGCTCGTCGCGCAACAATGGGGGACGCTTGGCGTGAAGTTGAACGTGCTCGGCGGCGACGCGGGCTCGGCGGTCGCCGACAACCTCGATCCCGCCAAGACCGCCGTCTCGCCGGCCATGGTGGGCCGCGCCGATCCCGACGTCCTGAAAAGTCAGTACTACCCCAAGAACCGAAACGTCCTCCTCCAGACCGGCGGCGTCAGCGGCAAGGTGAAGAGCTTCCGGGACGACAAGCTGAACGGACTGCTAGAGGGCATCGCGGCGGAGACCGATCCGGAGAAGCGTTTGGCGCTGGCGGGCGACGTCCAGCGCTACGTCGTAGACGAGGCCTACGCGATCCCGATCTTTGAGGAGCCGCAAGTCTACGGCTCGGCACCCTACGTGAAGGGTCTTGCCTTCGAGGCCGTCGGGCGCCCGAGCTTCTACGGCGTCTGGCTCGATAAATGACCGGACGTCTCGTCTTGGGTCGCCTTGCACAGGCGGCCTTCGTCCTCTGGGCGGCCTTCACGGCCTCTTTCGTGCTGCTCCAGCTCATGCCGGGCGACGCGGTGTTGATCCGCTTCGTCGGCGGCGACATGGGGCTGAGCCCGGAGGCGGTGGCGAACATCCGCGCCTTCTACGGCGCGGACGATCCGGTATGGACCCAATATCTGCGCACGCTCGTCGGCTTCCTCGGAGGCGACTTCGGCTTCTCGATCGCCTCGGGCGCCTCGGTCGCCGGCGAGATCGCGGCCAACCTTCCCGCAACGCTCTGGCTTTCGGGTCTGGCCTTCGTCGCAGCGATCGCCCTGGCGCTGGCCGTCACGCTCCTCGCGACGCTGCCGCCCTTCCGCCTCCTGCGTGAGACCTTCGCGGCGCTGCCGGGTCTGCTCGTCTCGATCCCGGTCTTCTGGCTTGGCATTGTGCTCGTGCAGATCGTGTCCTTCCGCCTCGGCCTCGTGTCGGTGATCGCCCCGGGACCCTGGGAGCGCCTGATCCTTCCGGTCGCGGCCATCGCGGTTCCCATCTCCGCGCCGATCGCGCAGATCCTCCTGCGCAATCTCGATGCCCTGTCGACGCAGGGCTTCGTCACCGTCGCCCGCGCCAAGGGCGCGACGCGGGGCCAGGTCCTCCTGCGCCATACGCTGCGCAACGCGCTCCTGCCTGTCCTCACCATCGCCGGCCTCCTGTTCGGCGAGCTTCTGGCGGGCGCGGTCGTGACCGAGACCGTGTTCGGCCTCAACGGCATCGGCCGTCTAGCCGAGCGTTCCGTGCGCAACCAGGATGCCGCCGTCCTCCAAGCGATCGTCGTGGTCGCGGCGTTCGGCTTCGTCGCCGTCAACCTCCTCGTCGATCTCCTCTACCCCCTGGTCGATCCCCGCCTTTGTCGAACTGCCGAGGTGACGGCATGAGCACCGTGTCCTCCATCGCACCGCTCCCGGACGCGACGTCCCGCACCTTCCGGCCGGGCCGCCTTCGGCACCCGCCGTTCGTCCTCGCGCTGTCCACGGCCGTGCTGGCGCTCGCGCTTCTATTCGCCGTCGCGCCCTCGCTCTTCAGCGGGCACAGCGCGATCGCCGGACTGGCCGGGCAGCAGTTGAAGCCGCCATCGATCGCCCATTGGCTCGGAACCGACGAACTCGGCCGCGATGTCTATGCCCGGATCGTGCACGGCGCTCGCTATTCCTTGTCCGGCGCCGCGATCGCGGTCGGGATCGGCCTCGGTCTCGGAACGCTGGTCGGCCTTCTGGCCGGTGCGCTCGGCGGCCGGACCGACGGCGTGCTGATGCGTCTCGTCGATGTCATGCTGGCAATCCCGACCTTGCTCCTGTCGCTCGCCTTCATCGTCATCCTCGGCTTCGGTCATGTGCAGGTCGCGGTCGCGGTCGGTATCACCTCCGTGGCGAGCTTCGCGCGCCTCGTGCGCTCCGAGGTGATGACGGTCCGCCGGTCCGACTACGTGGAGGCCGCCTTCGGTTCGGGGGGCACCTTTGCCGCGGTGCTTTGGCGCCACGTCCTGCCGAACTCGATGACGACGGTTCTGGCCTATGCCGCCCTTCAGCTCGGCTGGGCGATCCTCCAGATCTCGGCACTCGGTTTCCTTGGATACGGCGCGCCGCCGCCAACGCCCGAATGGGGCCTCATGATCGCGGAGGGACGCAACTACATGGCCCGCGCGTGGTGGCTCACGGTCTTCCCGGGTCTCGCCACCATCGTCGTCGTGCTCGCCGCCAACCGCGTCGGCCGCGCCCTGTCGGGACACGGCCGATGAGCGCCGCACACGCAAGCGTCCCGCCCCTTCGCATCGAGGGCCTGAACGTGAGCTACGACGGCCGCGCGGTGGTCCAAGGCGTCGACTTCGCGGTCCGGCCGGGCGAGGTCGTAGCGTTGGTCGGCGAGTCGGGATCCGGCAAGACCACGACCGCCCAGGCCCTCATCGGCCTCCTGCCGGCCAACGGGCGCGTCGAAAGCGGCCGCGTCCTGCTCGGCGGCGAGGATGTGTCCGGCTGGTCGGACCGCCGCCTGTCCGCCCTTCGCGGCCGGGTCGTCAGCCTGATCCCTCAGGACCCCGGCTCCTCGCTCGATCCCGTGCAGACGATCGGAACGCAACTCGGGGAGGTCTTCCGCCTCCACGGACATCGCGACAGACGCACCATCCGCGCCGAGGTGCTCGACCTTCTTCGACGCGTCGGCCTATCCGAGCCGGAACTGCGGTTCGCACAGTACCCGCACGAGCTGTCGGGCGGCATGAAGCAGCGCGTGCTGATCGCCATCGCGCTGGCCCTGAAGCCGCGCCTCGTGATCGCCGACGAGCCGACCTCTGCGCTCGACGTCACGGTCCAGCGCCGCATCCTGGACCTCATCGACGAGCTACGCCGCGAGCACGGGACGGCCGTCCTTCTCGTCACGCATGATCTGGCGGTCGCGGCCGACCGGGCCGACCGCATTGTGGTGATGCGCGGCGGCCGGATCGTCGAACAGGGGGACGCGTCCACGCTGCTCTCGGCACCGCGCGAGAGCTATACACAGCGCCTCTTGAGCGATGCGCCGGCCTTTGCTGCACCCGCGCGGCAGACAACCGCGCCGATCGACGCGCCGCCGATCATCGAGGTGGAAGGGCTGGTGCAGGACTTCCCCGCCGGCCGGGGCCGGTCCCGCGCTGTCGACGGCATCGGGTTTCGCATCGCATCCGGTACGACCCACGCTCTCGTCGGCGAGTCCGGCTCTGGCAAGACTACGACGGGCCGCGCCGTGCTCGGCCTCCTCCAGCCGACCGCGGGTCGCGTCACGGTCGCCGGCCAGGACGTCGCGAAGCTGAAGGGGGCGGCTTTGCGCAGCTACCGGCGGACGATCCAGCTCGTCTACCAGAACCCCTTCGCTTCGCTCGATCCGCGCCAGAGCGTGCGCGAGATCGTGGAGGAGCCGCTTCTCAACTTCGAGCCCGTTTCTCGAGAGGAACGCCGCAGTCGGGTGAGTGCCATCCTCGAACGCGTTCACCTGCCCGCCGATCTCGCCGAACGGCGTCCCGCCGCCCTGTCCGGTGGCCAGCGCCAGCGGGTGGCGATCGCCCGCGCGCTGATCCTCCAGCCCCGCGTCCTAGTGCTCGACGAGGCGGTGTCGGCGCTCGACGTCACCGTCCAGGCGCAAATCCTGCACCTCCTCGACGAGTTGCAGCGCGAGCTTGGGCTCACCTACCTCTTCATCTCGCACGACCTCGCCGTCGTGAGGGCGATCGCCGATACCGTCAGCGTCCTTCGGGCGGGAAAGGTCGTCGAGGAAGGGTGTGTCGAGGACGTCTTCGCCCGTCCATCCGCCGCCTACACGCGCGAGCTCGTCGACGCCATCCCGGGTCGCCCCCGACCGACATCCTTCCACGAGGTCGCATCCACATGACCAAGCGCATTGGGTTCTTTACCCGCATTCTCGACGACGCAGAGCCGGCAGAACGGTATCGGCTGGCCCGCGAGCAGATCGTCTATGCCGAGCGTCTCGGCTTCGACACGGTCTGGATCGCCCAGCACCACTTCAACCGCGACGAGGGCGGCCAGCCCTCGCCCTTCGTGTTCCTGGCCAACGTCGCCGCGGTGACCTCCCGGATCCGGTTGGGAACCGGCATCGTGACGCTGCCGCTCGACGAGCCGGTTCGCGTCGCCGAGGATGCCGCCGTGCTGGACGCGCTGTCCGACGGTCGGCTGGAACTGGGCCTTGGCTCCGGGGGGACCGCCTCCTCGTTCGCCGCTTTCGATCTCGACAGCGCGGAGCGGGGCGCGATCTTCGGGCGCAAGGTCGAGACGCTTCGCCGGGCGCTGCGCGGCGAAGCGCTGGGCGGCGATAACCGGCTCTACCCCTCGGCCGGCGACCTCGACCGGCGCGTCTGGCAGGCGACCTTCTCCGCGTCGGGCGGCCAGCGCGCGGGCGAGGCCGGCGACGGGCTGCTCCTGTCGCGCACGCAGCCGCGCCCCAAGGGCCGACCGGATCTGGCGTTGGCCGAACTTCAGCTTCCGATCGTCGAGGCCTACCACGCCGCGCTCCCGCCGGGCGTCGCGCCGCGTATCCTCGCCTCGCGCAGTGTCTTCGTCGCTGACCGGCGCGACGAGGCGCAGCGTCTGGCCGAGATCGGCCTGCGGCGGGTCGCGGCTCACTTCGCGGCTCACGGACACGTGCTGCTCGGCGACGGTCTCGACGATCTCCTGCGCACCTTCGACAGCCATGTCGGCACGCCGGACGAGGTGGCGGAAAGCCTGTCGCGCGATGCGACGCTCACGCATGCGACCGAGGTATCGGTTCAGGTCCATTCGATCGATCCGCCGCACGCCTCGATCCTGCGCTCGATCGAGCTCTTCGCCGCGGAGGTCGCCCCCGCTCTCGGCTGGCGGGACAGGCCGCGTCCGGTCCTGGCTCGCGCGGTCTGACATTCGAACCATCACGAGATACCCATGAGCCAACCATCCGCCGACATCATCGACACCTTAGCGGGCGTTCGCGCCGGCTCCGCGCTGGACGCCATCCGAGCCAAGCGATCCGTCGCACGCGAGAATGCGCAGCGGAGCTACGAGCTTCTGCTTCATCCCGCCGATCCGAGCGACGTGAGCCTCGAGGAGCGCCGTGCCGTGGCCGCCTTCGTCGCGCTTCTCCATCGGGACGACCCTATCGCCCGGCATTACGTCGACCTCCTTGGTGCGCCCGACCTGAGACGCGCGCTCGAAGCGGAGGTGCAGGAGGCATCAGCCGAAGGTCCCTATGGCAACTACCCGCCGGGCCCGTTGAGCGGCGAGGATCAGGACGGGCCGGTCTATCACGTGGGCGAGGACGCACGGGCACGCCTCGGCACTCGTCTCGCTGCCGCGCTGGAGCACGCGCATCTTCTGGTCTTCCACCCGCGTGACGCCAGGGGCGAGGCGCTGGGCCGCCTGGTCGCCGCGGGCTGGAGTGCGGACGGGATCGTCACCCTGTCGCAACTCGTCTCGTTTCTTGCCTTTCAGATCCGCGCTGCGATCGGACTGCGCGCGCTGGTCCAAGCCGGAGAAGCCGCATGAACGCTCCCGTCGCCGCTTCGGATGCCTCCGTTCTTGTCAGCCATCCGGACAATCGCGAACCGAGCCGCTTCACGCAGGACGAATTGAACTGGCTGCCGGCCCTCGCGCCCCTCAAGCTCGATGAGTTGACCGAGCGGCACTACGAAGGCCTGACCGAGAAAAGCCGGGCCCAGTCCCCCTACTTTCGGCTGCTCGCGCGCGATCCCGAGGTGCTGGGCGCGCGCACCCGCACCGACAAGGACATCTTCTACAACGCGGACGGTGGCCTGCCGCGTGCCGAACGGGAACTGGCCGCAACCGCCGTCTCGCGCGTCAACGGCTGCATCTTCTGCGCCTCCGTCCACGCCCGCTTCGCGACCCGGCACTCGGGCCGGCGCGAGGACGTCGACCGGTTGCTCGAGCAAGGGGTGTCGGTGGACCTCGATCCACGATGGAATGCGGTCATCGCCGCGGCCGATCACCTGACGCGGACGCCGACCGATTTCGGCACCGATGCGGTTGTCAGCTTGCGGCAGGTCGGATTGCGCGACGACGAAGTAGCCGACCTTATCTTCGCGAGCGCCTTCTTCAACTGGGCCAACCGACTGATGCTTTCGCTTGGCGAGCCTGAGGGTGAGGCACCAAAGGACTGAAGGCGCCGCCCACGGCGACTCCCCATCTGGAAACTCCGCCTTCCTTTCGCTGCGATCGGCCGCTCAATCGAACGGCTTTTCGGAAATTCAGCGGGTCAAGCTGAGATTGCTGAGTTCCGGAAGAGTCGATCAGCCTGATAAGGTCTTCTCTCAGCGTGTGGCACCCGCATTGCGAGCGGAACCAACCGAGGCGCTGGAGTTCGGCATGACCTGCGTATGGAGTATTCGGAATCTGCCGCTTGGCGCGATCAGAATGTCGAAGCCGCGGCACCCTCCCGCCGCCACGTACTCATAGGTGGGATTGGCAACCCTCTCCAACACTCAGACGTCCGGAGTTGATACCGCCACCTTCGACCCTTCCAAGACGTCCAGCACGTTGGCGCGCGACGCCGAAAGCGGACGTCGCGGAAGCGCAGCGGGTGTTTATGCTCCCCCGCACTAGAGCAGGCCGGGGTGAGGACCACCCAGGCTTGAGACTGCCGACCCTTTGTGTTGGGAAGGGGCGACCCTGCCGTCCGCGGCAGATGCCGCCCCGGACGTTGGAGTCCGGGGAAGCCTTCGTATGGTTTGCCCTACGCTGAGCCTACTGCGCGGTCGGTATGTTGAGCTGTGTCGGCGCGGTGTTGGCGGGAATGTCGATCGCCTTACCCTGGTTCAGGATCTCGCCGTTGCGCTGGTCGGTCGGCGTCGACTGGACGTAGGAGCGCATCATCCACTGGTACTTTCCGAGGCTGCCCTCGACCTCTTGAAGGATGTTGGAGGTCTCGGGATCGTTCTCCTCGGACGCCAGGATGCCACCGCGCACCTCTTCGCCGACCTGCTTGTAGGCCAGCGTGAACCAGCGCACGACCTCGGCGTCGTCCACGAAACCACCCGGGAACTCCGGCAGCGATGAGGTCTGAACGATCGTGGTCGCTCGTCCGTCCGACGAGACGCCGATGGCGAGCAGCCGCTCGGCCACCGTGTCGGCGAGCTTGCTCCAGGTCTCGTACTGCTCCTGCAACTGCTCATGCAGGGGATAGAAGAACGGACCGCTGACGTTCCAATGGGCTTGCTTGGTCTGGAGCTGCAACGTCTGGAGCTCGGTCAGGGTGTTCTGAAGCGAGCGGACCGAGGCCTTCAGTCCTTCCTCCCCGCCGTTGGGCGATATGTACGGGGCCGAGCTCACCTGATTGTTGGGAAACGGCGCCTGGTCCTGCGGCAAGGCGAGCGAGGCGTCCGGCGAGCTGGACCCGTCCGCGCCGACGCGCCGCAAGGCAGGGGCTAGGTCGCGCCCTTGCGAAGAGGTTGCCGCCTCAATCGCCTCCTTCCCGGACGATGCGCTGTCGCCGGACGAGGCCTGACTTGGGGACGAACTCTGGTTGGCAGGAGCGCTTTGGTTTGGCGACGGCTTGGGCGGAGCGGGCGGCGGTGGAGTCTGGGCAAGCGCCGGATAGGCGGCGCCCGATAGGCAGGCCAGTAGCAGAGATGCGGTCAGGAGCGTCGTGCGCATGATATCGCCTTGGCTTAAGAGGATGCCCTCACAAGCATCCCAGCGCCGACCGGGTTGCCCCTATACGAAAGCGTATACAGGAGGCTCGTCGGTGCCTTCGTCGAGGGCGTAACTCTCATCGGAAGGCGCCTTGCTTCACCACACCCACATGCGATTCAGAAGGCCATCGCGCCGGATGAACTGGTGGTTGAGCGCGCCGGCGACATGCAAGGCGGTGAGCGCAAGGATCGCCCATCCGTTCTGGGTTTGAGCCAAAACCTGGTGCGCGAGAGAACGGTGTCGGGTATGCCTGCGGTTCGGATTTGGGGAGCAAACGGAAACACGTGCC
This sequence comes from Aureimonas jatrophae, assembly GCF_900104035.1. Classification (GTDB taxonomy): domain Bacteria; phylum Pseudomonadota; class Alphaproteobacteria; order Rhizobiales; family Rhizobiaceae; genus Aureimonas; species Aureimonas jatrophae. Next base: position 51,985 of record NZ_FNIT01000014.1, read on the forward strand.
GGACAGGTTCGAACAGGATCGCATTCAAGGCGAGATCGGTCGCTCGTCGGCCTCCAGAGACCCGTTCGCGGCGGCTGTTCGTGCCACCCGCATGCCGATGGTCATCACCGACCCGTTGAAGCACGACAACCCGATCGTCTTCGTGAACGCGTCGTTCGAGCGGCTGACCGGCTACACCCGCGAAGAGTGCGTCGGCCGGAACTGCCGCTTCCTGCAAGGACCGGGCACGAACCCCGACGACGTCGCCAAACTCCGCGAAGCGATCGCGAACCGAACGACGGTCGAGACCGAGATCCTGAACTACCGGAAGGACGGGTCCACGTTCTGGAACCACGTCCTGATCTCGCCCGTGTTCGACGACGACGGCGTGGCGGCGTTCTTCTTCGCCTCGCAGTTCGACGTGACGCCCGAGCGCAACCGACTGGCGGAGGTTCAACAGGACCGAGCCAACCTAGAGCACGAGATCGAGCGGCGTATCAACGATCTGGCGCGCACCGAGGATCGGCTGAGGTTCACGTTGGGAGCGGGCCGCCTCGGAGCGTGGACGCTCGACCTGAAGGACCGCCGCCTCGTCTCGTCGGCACGATGCAAGGAGAACTTTGGTCGCGGGCCGACCGACACGTTCACCTACGACGACCTCGTCTCGTCGATCCACCCGGGCGACCTTCTACGATGGCAGGAAGCGCTCAACGCTGCGATCACCGACGACGGAGGGGAGTTCGGCATCGAGTACCGGGCTGTGGCACCGGACGGTCAGGTTCGGTGGGTGGAGGTGCGCGGTCAGGTGAACCGCGATGTCGACAGCGTACCGATCGGTATGGCTGGCGTGTCGATCGACATCACCGCCCGAAAGCGATCCGACGAACACCGCGAGCTGCTGGCGGGGGAACTCGATCACCGCGTGAAGAACACGTTGGCGAACGTCCAATCCATCATCAGCCAAACCTTGCAGTCCGCCCCATCCCTCGAGGAAGCGGCCAAGATCCTGAGCAGTCGCATTCAGGCTCTCGCATCGGCCCACGAGGTGCTTCTGAGCGATGCCGTGACGTCGGCGGACCTTCATCAGCTCATCGCGAACGCCCTCAAGCCGTTTCTGATGGCAGGGGATGGGCGGATCAGCGTAACCGGCCCGTCGATCCGTCTCCGGTCTCGGGTTGCGACCACGGTGACGCTCGCGATCTACGAACTTGCGACCAATGCGGCCAAGTACGGTGCGCTCTCGACCAAGGACGGGTCTGTCTCGATCATGTGGAAGATCGATGGGGCGTTGAACGACAGGTTCGAGCTGTGCTGGGAAGAGAGCGATGGACCGGCGGTCGCCGCTCCAATGCGGCGGGGCTTTGGATCGAGGGTCTTGGAACGTGCCCTGCCGTTGGAGTTGAACGGCACGGCGACGACGGACTACAGGCCGATGGGGTTGCGATACTGCCTCCAAGCTGGCCTTTCCGGGATCGTCGAGGGTGCGCCCGTCTAGGGCTTCCCCTACACAACATGCCTCTTCCGATCGCCGCGCTGACGCATACGTGATCGCTCTAGCTGCAATGTTCGCTAGAGAAGGTAAGCCAACTCAAAGCAGACTGGCAGGTTTCCACCCGGGCGTGCCGATCGGCATTGAGGAAGCGGACACCCGAAAGCCGTCCATCCGTTTTCGACCCCTTATCGCCCTTCCGACGCTCTAATCGCCTTTCCTGAAGCAGTCATTCGCGACGGATATTGAGACGGCAGGAGCTTGGCCGATTGAGGTCGATACGGAACGGCATGCTCCGACCTCCCTGGCGGGTCGGGCAAAGAGCAGTCAGGATATCGCCTCACGCAACTCCCGCAGGGCTGCCGAATGGAGCGCCGGCGTGGCAGCGACCAGCACGGGACCACCCTCCTCGGCCCGTGCACCATCCAGCCGCGTGACGACACCGCCAGCGCGCTCAATGATCGGGATCAGCGCGACGATGTCGTAGGGCTGGAGCGAGGGCTCGAACGCCAGGTCGATCCGTCCCGCCGCGATCATAGCCATCGCATAGCACTCGCCGCCGTATCGGGTCATTCGGACCGCCGCCGACAGCCGTTTGAAGCCTGTGGCCAGCTCGTCGCCGAAATGGTCCGGCGAGGTGGTGTGGAGGATCGCACGATCCAGACTGCCGACGTCGCGAGTGGCGAGCCGCTGGCGCACACCGTCACGCTGCGTCCAGGCACCGTCGTGATCGGCCCAGAACCGCTCACGGGTAAACGGTTGGCTCATCATCCCCAACTCGGCACGGCCATCGATCGTCAGCCCGATCAGCGTGCCCCACACCGGCAGGCCGCAGATGAACGGGCGCGTGCCGTCGACGGGATCGAGCACCCAGCGATAGCGTCCGCTGCCCGTCAGACCCATCTCCTCGCCCAGGATGGCGTGGTCGGGAAACCGATCACCAATCGCCGCCCGGATCGCGATCTCCGCCTCGCGGTCCGCCTCAGTGACGGGATCGAAGGTGTAGCCCTCCTTGGGTTTTGTATCGACGATGAGATCGGTGCGATAGCGCGGCAACGTCTCGGCGTCGGCGATGTCGGCCAAGCGGTGGAGGAAGTCGGCATCGCGCAGGTTCATCGTTTCGCTCCAAAGGATGTTGCGGTCCGCGCGCACAGCGGCATCAGGCAGAGAAGAGCTGCCAGCAACCAGAAGGTCGCAGCGAGCCCGATCCCCCTGGCGACGAAGTCCATTCCGGCGGGTCCGACGAGTATGCGTTCATAGCCGATCGTCGTGACGGCAACGATTGAAAGGCCGGCGGGCATCGCGGTCTGCGTGACGGCCCGGCGGAACAGGAAGGTGACGGCGTTCGAGACGCCGCAGCCGATCAACAGGATGCCGACCAGCGCGAGCGGCACTGCCGCCGCCATCAGCATGACGACGTAGCCGAAGACAGCAACGAGGCATCGTTTGTCGATCGCCCAACCGCGCGACTACGGCATCCCCGTTCAGTTCGATGGCGAACATGCTGTAGCCGGGTCGCGCCGATCCTTTTCGACGAAGCGGACGCTCGGAAGCGATCCTTCCGCTTTGGACCGATCCGAATGCCTCATGCATTCGATGGTGAAGCCTACGCCCTCACGAGGCAGAAACCCGACGAACTCCGCCTCCGATCCAGGTCCCCCCGACTTCGCCGTTGCCATCCAACCAGACAAAATCAGCGCGACGATCTGTTTCGATACGGCCGCGCGCACGGTCTTGCAGGAACTGGGCGGGATAGGTTGATGCCATGCGCAGCGACTCTTCAAAGGGAACGCCGACGACGTCGGTCAGGTAGCGCACGGCGCCGATCATCGTGAGGTCCGAACCTGCGAGCGTTCCGTCGTCGAGCGTCAGCTTCCCGTCGCGACGCGTCGCCCGACGCCCGTTAAGCCAGAACACGTCGTCAGCCACGCCGACCGTCGGCATCGCGTCCGTGATCGCCAGGACACGACCGACGCCGCGCTTGGCACGCAGGGCAGCCCCGATGGCGGACGGATGGACGTGGTGCCCGTCGGCGATGATCCCGCACCAAACGTCGTCCCGATCCAGGACCGCCCCAACGAGCCCGGGCTCGCGATGCGCGAGCTGGCTCATCGCGTTGAACAGATGGGTGCCGCAACGGGCACCGGCCTCGAAGGCGGACGTCGCCTTCGCGAAGTCCGCGTCGCTGTGACCAAGCGAGACCAGGATGCCCGCTGCGACGAGCCGGGCGATCCGCTCGTTCGAGACGCTCTCAGGCGCGACCGTCAAGAGCAGTGGTCGAACGGTCGTCGCCACGAGGCGGTCGACGTCCGCGTCCGTCATCGCCCGGATCAGGGCGGGATCGTGGGCGCCCTTGCGGGCGACCGAGATGAAGGGACCCTCCACGTGGATGCCGACGCAACCAGGTACAGCCGCTTCCATTGCGGCGCCGACCGCCTCGATCGCGGCAAAGGTGACCTCGGGACGATCGGTGATCACGGTCGGCAGGAGGGCCGTCGAGCCGAAGTGTCGGTGGGCCTCGCAGATCGCACGAACGCCCTCGACGGTCGGAGTTTCGTTCAGAAGGACACCGCCACCGCCGTTGACTTGGATGTCGACGAAGCCGGGGACGAGCAGGCCGCCGTCCAGCTCGACGCGGCGTAGGTCACCGGGAAGATCGGCGACGGGACGGACCGTCTCGACGAGACCGTTCCCGACGACGACGGCCACCTCGTCGCGGGTCGCCTTTCCGTCGAACACCGCAGCCCCGACCAGGGCGAAGCGATCCATCAGACCGTCTCCGTCACCTTCCGCAGACCACGCGGGTTGTCGGGATCATGCCCCCGGGCCCGTGAGAGTGACTCGGCGAAGCGGTAGAAGGACAGGATCATTGACAGGGGTTCGGTCAGGGGATGGCCTGTCTCGGCATGCGGCAACCTCGTCCCGACCGGGCTCTCGCCGATCGCGAAAAGACGGGCGCCTGCCCCGTCGAGCCGGCGGCAGAGGTCCTGCATGCCGGGCCGGGAGGCGTCGTCCACAAGGAAGGTGAAGGCCGGGAAGCCCTCCCCGACCAGGGAGACCGGCCCGTGGACGATCTCGGCGCCCGAGAAGCACTCAGCATGAAGGATCGAGGTCTCCTTCATCTTCAGCGCCGCCTCGGAGGCGATCGCGAAGCCCGGACCTCGTCCGGTCGTGTAGAGCGAGGTAGCGGTCCGGCAGGGCCCGATGGCTGCGGACCAGTCCATGTCGAGGGCCTCTGCCAGTCGATCGGGCAACGCCTCGATCGCCGCCAGGAGAGCTGCGTCCTCGCGCCAATGGGCCAGAAGCGCGACCGCCGCGACGGCCGATGCGACGAAGCTCTTGGTTGCCGCGACGCTCAGCTCCGGTCCGACCCGCAGCGGAATCTCGAGATCGGCCGCCTTGGACAGGGGCGAGTCCGACACGTTCACCAGGGCGAACGTCCGGGCGCCCCCCGCCCGGGCCGCCTCAAGAAGGGCGACGATATCGGGGCTGCGACCCGACTGCGAGATCGCGACGGCCGCAACACCCGCAAGCCGTAGAGGCGTGCCGTAGACCGATGCGAGCGAAGGACCGAGCGAGGCGACGGGCAGCCCGATCGTGATCTCGGTCGCGTACTTGAAGAAGGTCGCGGCGTGGTCGGACGAGCCGCGTGCGATCGTCGCGAGACTCCGAGGGTCGAGATCGCGGAGGAGCCTTCCGGCTTCCCGCAACTGCTCGCCGGACTGCGCCAGCAACCTCGCGATGGCCTCCGGCGTCTCCTCGACCTCGCGCTGCATGAAGGTCGGCGTCTGCATGGGAATTCCTTCGTTCGTCGACCTGGGAAAGGCACCGCCCACGCGTCGGGCATGTTCGATGGGTGCGTCCTCAGAGCAGACGCTGACCGGATGCCGGGTCGAACAGCATGACCTTGTCTGCGGGAAAATGGACGCGGACCATCTGTCCCTGCGACACCGCCCCGGCCGGGCGCCGGACGATCGAAGTCTGGCTCCCGATCTTGAGGGTTACGATATCATCGGGACCCGTCGGCTCGACGAGATCGACCACTGCGGTCGGACCTGCCGAGGACGACGCGGAGACGTCGACGTTCTCGGGACGGGCGCCGACGAGAAGCTCGCGTCCCTGAAGTGCTCGTAGCACATCGGAGTTCGGGAGATGGATCGCGTCAGACAAAGCGTCGCCGTCACCGTTCGCGATGCGGAAGCCGTATCCGCTTGTCAGCGGCTCGATGCGCCCCTTCAGAAGCGTCATGGCCGGGGATCCGATGAAGCGGGCGACAAAGAGGTTGACCGGCTCGTGGTAGATCTCGGCGGGCGTGCCAGCCTGCTGGACGACACCCTTGCTCATGATCACGATCTTGGTCGCGAGGGTCATCGCCTCGATCTGATCGTGGGTCACGTAGACCATCGTACGCCGGATCGTCTGGTGCAGCCGCTTGATCTCGGCCCGCAGGTCCGTGCGAAGTGCCGCGTCCAGGTTCGACAGGGGTTCGTCGAACAGGAAAAGCTTGGGGTCGCGCACGAGCGCCCGACCGATCGCCACGCGCTGGCGCTGACCGCCCGAGAGTTCGCGGGGGTAGCGGGCGAGCAATGGCTCGATCTGGAGGAGCCGGGCGACCTCGTCGACCTGGCGGCGGGCCTCGACCTTGTTCGTGCCCCGCATCTTGAGCGGGAAGCCGATGTTGTCCGCCACCGTCATGGTCGGATAGAGCGCATAGGACTGGAACACCATCGCTACGTCGCGGTCGCGGGCGGCGAGCTGCGTCACATCGTTGTCGCCGATCAGGATGCGCCCGGAGTCGATCGGATGCAGGCCGGCAATGGCATGGAGCAGCGTGGACTTCCCACACCCCGAAGGTCCGAGCAGGACGACGAACGCGCCCTCATCGACATCGATGGAAACGTCCTGAAGGACCGGCATCTCGCCGTAGGACTTGCGGGCGGACTGGATCGAGAGCTTGGCCATGATGGGTTCCGTCAACCTTTGACGCTGCCGAGGGTCAAGCCGCGGACGATCTGGCCTTGGACAAGGAGCCCGAGAACGATCATCGGCAGCATGATGAGGCTGCCGGCAGCAGTCAGCGCCCCCCATTGGATGCCTTGGAACGTGAGGAAAGACGTGATGCTGACAGGCAGCGTCTGGGTGCTGCGTCCAGACAGGACGAGGGCGATGAAGAACTCGTTCCAGGTGAACAGGACGCACAGGATCATCGTGGCGACGATGCCGCCCTTGGCCGCCGGAAGAAACACGCGGGCGAACACCGTGAACTCACGGGCCCCGTCAACTCGGGCAGCATCCCGCAGCTCCTTCGGGACGTCGGCGAAGAAGGTCAGGAGCAGTGAGATCGCGAAGGGTACGTTGATGAAGGCGTAGACAGCGATCAGAAGCCAATGCGTGTTGAGCGCGCCGATCCGGGTGGCGAGGAAGTAGACCGGGATCACGAAGAGAAGCGCCGGCGCGATGCGAAGCGTCAGGATAAACTTCTCCTGGGAACGTCGGTACGGCGCGTCCTGTGATGCGAGGCCGTAGGCTGCCACCGCGCCGATAGCCACAGCGATGGCGCTGGAAACGATCGAGACCACGAAGCTGTTGGCGAAGGCCGTCAGGAAGCCCCGATTGGCGAGGATCTTTCGGTAGTTGTCCATGGTCGGTTCGAAGAACCAGACGGGCGGGATCGCGAAGGCGTCGCGGTTCGTCTTGAACGAAGTAACGACCACCCAGTAGAGCGGGAACAAGACGGCCGCCATCAGGAGGGCGAGTGCGACGTAGAAGAGGATGCGCTTCAGCATCAGCGCTCTCCGGACTTGGGAAAGAGGACGCCATACATCGTGAGGAGCGCGACGTTGGTGAACACCGTCAGCACCAAGGCGATGGTCAGGGCGTAGGAGATGTCGAAGTTCGTGAAGGCGGCGACGTAGCCGTAGTAGTTCAGCGTCTCCGTCGAGAGCGCCGGTCCGCCGCGGGTCATGATGTAGAAGAGGTCGAAGGCCTTGATCGAGTCGATCGCCCGGATCAGCGCGACGACCGCGAGCACCCTGCGCAGCATCGGCAGGAGGATGTACCAGGTCACCTGCCACTCCCGGGCACCGTCGACGCGCGCCGCGTCCATCGGGTCGGTGGGAGCGGATTCGAGGCCAGCCATGACCAGGAGGACCACAAAGGGCGTCCACTGCCAGACGTCGGCGATGAGGACCGAGAAAAGGGCGACGTCGGTGCTGCCGAGCCAGTCGACCGGCCCCAGCCCCAAAAGCGACAGCGAGTAGTTCGCCATGCCCGTCGCGGGATCGAAGATAAACCGCCACGTCAGGCCGACCACGACCGGGGTCATGATGATCGGAACGAGCAAGAGAGCCCGGACGAGGCGTTTGAATGCGAAGTTGCGATCCAGGAAGAGAACGATCGCCAAGCCGAGTGCAACCTCAATGCCGGTGGCCAGCATCATGAAAAAGACGGTTCGGACCAAGGCTGATATGGCACGCGGATCGTTCCACAGTCGGACGTAGTTGGCCGTGCCCACGAAGGCGTCCTGCCCCGCTCGCAACAGCGAGACGTCGCGGAGCGTCAGCCAGACAACGTAAGCGGTCAGGATCACGGACACGACGCCGAGAGCGGCGACGATCGGCCGGTGGAAGTATCGGGTCGGATCGGCGAGTGTCGTCAAGGGAGGCACCTTGCGTTGACGAGGGAAACCGGGACGAAGCTGTCCCGGTCCCCGTCGATCCGGGATCAGCGGGCGAGCGCGGCGTTGTTGGCCGTATCGGCTTCCTTGAGGGCATCGGACGCGCTCTCGGCGCCGGCAAGGGCCTTCGAGACCGCGATGCCGGTGTTGTTGATCACCTCGTTGGCCTTATCGATCGTCGGGAGGTACTGCGGGTTGCCCTGGTCGATCGCGGCGAGCATCGCGTCCTTGAAGGCTCCGTAGCGCTTGCCGAAGGACTCGCCGTTGAGCGCGGCCAGCGACGTGACGCCGGAGTTCGGATCAGTCTCAAGCGACTTGAGCTGCTGCTCCTTCGCGGTCGCCCAGGCCGCGAAGACGGCGGCGGCTTCCTGGTTCTGCGAGTCGGCGTTGACGAAGAGGCTATGGACTGCGAGCGAGGAGGAGCCGCCCTTCGGCGACGACGACTTCATCGGTACGGGAACGTATCCAACCTTGCCAGCGACGGTCGACACGGCGGGATCCTCGTTGAATGCGCCGTTCACGGTGGCGTCGAGCGTCATCGCGGCCTTGCCCTGCTGGAACAGGAGGCGGTTCTCCTCCCAGCCGAAGTTGGCGACGCCCACCGGACCGTAGTCGCGCAGGACCTTGGTGAAGGCTTCGAGCGCCGCGGTCCCCTCGGGCGTCGCGAGCGCGGACTTGCCCGAAGCGTCGAGGAACGAGCCGCCGAAACCCCAAAGGTAGGCTGCCCAGACATAGACGCCCTGGATGCCCTGCTGGCCGCGCATGGTGATGCCGGCGATCTGCTTGTTTGTCTTTTCGGAGACCGTCTTGGCCGCGGTCTCGATGTCCTCGAAGCTCTTGGGCTCGGACAGTCCGTATTCCTGGAAGAGGTCCTTCCGATACATCAGGAAGGTGCTCTCGCCATACACGGGAAGCCCGTACGTCTTCCCATCGACGACATTGGTGTTGAAGTAGCCGGGAACGAAGTCGGCCTTGTCGAAATACTGCGGATATTTTGCCAGCGTCTCGTCCATGGGGACGATGTATTTCGAAGCGACGAATCCCGGAACGTAGATGATGTTGTTCTGGACGACGTCATAGCGGCCAGAACGCGAGGAGAACTCGAGAAGGGTCTTCGCCGTGATGTCCTGCTCAGGCACCACCTCGAGAGCGACGTCGATGCCCGTGGCCTCCTTGAACTCCGGTAGCATCTTGCCGATGGCGTCGGTGGTCGGATGGCCTTCCATCAGCACCGAGAGCTGCACGCCGTCGAACGGCTTGTCCTGCGCCACGGACGCCCGCGGGAACGCCGCAAGGATGCCGACCGCCGCGGTGGCCGCCAAAAGGTTACGCCTGCTGATCATGCTTCAACTCCTCTTGAAAGTGGCACTGCCACCCGTGGCTGGACTGCGCTTACGAGAGACGGACGACCTCATCCGTCTCGGCCGACCGGATCATGGCCAACGTCAATTCGAGCGAGGCTATGGCCTCCTCTCCCGTCGCGACCGGGGAATTGCCGCCATCGAGCCAGTCGATGACCCCCTCGAGCTCGCGCTTCAGGTCTCCCTCGACCCTGCCGCCGACGATCGGCCAGTGCTGGGTATCGATCTCCTGGGAGCGTTCGTTGTCGGCGAAGTAGAGGCCGCTGTCGCCGCACTGGATCTCGAAAGATCCTTCCGTGCCAATGAACTCAAGACGGGCGTCGATCATGTGCCGCGCGCCCGAAGGCAGTGACCAGGCGCTCTCGAAGTTCACCACCGTTCCGTCGGAGAAGCGGACGATGGCGGCGATCGTGTCCTGCGTCCCGATGGGTCCGAGAAGGCGGTCTGTCTCCTGAGCGTAGACGGTGACGGGCTTCTGACCCTCGAGCATCCAGAGGGCCAGGTCCACGTCGTGCACGGTGACGTGCAGGGCGAGCGGAAGCTTGCCGGCGTAGCGCTTCGGCCCCTCCGTCCGGGCGCTGTTACGGCGGGCGTAGAGGTGGATTGGCGCGCCCGTGCGCCCCGTCGCGATCAGCTCCTTGGCATGGGCGTAGCGGGGATCGAAGCGCAGGAGGTAGCCGATGCCGAGCTTCGTGCCGGCCTTGCGGCAGGCGTCGACGATCTGTCTCGCCTCGTCCAGCGAGGACGCGATGGGCTTCTCGATGAAAAGGTTCACGCCCTTCTCAGCCGCGGCGAGTGCGGGTGCGAGGTGAAGGTTGTCAGGCGTGCAGATGCTGATCAGGTCGAGCCGTTCGTTCGCGAGAAGCTCGTCATGCGACGCGTAAACCTTCGCTCCGCCAAGCTTATCGGCGACGCCGGTCGCCAGGGCCGTGTTCGGATCGACGATGGCAGCAAGCTCGCAGCCTCTCAGTCGGGCGAAGATCGAGGCGTGCATCGAGCCCATGAAGCCTGCGCCGATGACGGCGATGCGTTTGGTGTCGCTCATTCTGCGGCTTGTCCTTGGAACGTCCGGGAGGGGTTGCGCAGCGCCTCGTCGATGAAGCGCCGCGTGATCATGTCGGGCCGGGTGATCGCGCTGCCGACCACGACGAAGCGGGCACCGAGCTCGAAGGCGCGACGTGCTTCCTCGCCCGTCCAGATCCGTCCTTCGGCTGCGAAGGGCACACCCGCGACGGCAAGCTCGTGCATCAACTCGAAGTCAGGTCCCGGGAGCTTGCGTGAGTGCGGCGTGTAGCCCGACATCGTCGTGCTCACGATGTCCGCCCCCACCCTCATGGCTGCCACGCCCTCGGCCGCGGTGCTGATGTCGGCCATGGAAAGGCGACCGGCCTGTCGCACCGTCTCGCAGAGAGTGGCGACCGTATCGGGACGAACGCGGTCAGTGGCGTCAAAGGCAACGATGTCGGCCCCAGCCTCGATGACCGCTTCGACGTCGGCAACGGTCGGCGTGATGTAGACGTCGGTTCCGGGCCGATCGACCTTCAGGAGGCCGATCAGCGGGAGGTCAGTTGCGGCACGAACCGCACGGATGTTGGCGATGCCTTGGATACGCAGTCCGGAAGCGCCGCCGATCACGGCGGAACGGGCCAGTGCCTCGATATGTATCGGTGCGTCGAGCGGGAGACCGGGCTCCGCCTGGCAGGACACGACGAGCGTGTTCGTGAGTTCGGTGAATTGTGTCGGGGTCACGAGGAGCCTTGGTGCGCTTGTGCGGATCAACTCCGCCGATGCTAAGCACAGCTAAGGCTAAAGGGAGAATTCCGTCAACATTTTTTCTGCGAAGAAAATTTCCTTCATATCGACGTCACGGCAAGCGCGGCAACTCCGATGAGACCTGCATCGGGTCCCGCCTCCGCCCTGACGACTTCGCGCTGGAAGGTCGGCGGAAGGTCGTTGACGGCTTCAAGCACCAGCTCAAGGAAGCCCGGCGCAAGACCCACTCCGCCACCGAGCGCGACGCGTTCGACGTCGCAAACCGCGGACAAGTCCCCGAGCGAGCTGGCGACACGACGGGCTGCAGTCCGGATGACCGTCTTAGCGTTCTCGTTTCCGCCAGCCGCGATGGCGAAGAGTTCCGGAGCGCCCATCGGTTTTCCGAGTGCGTCGCTGCCCAGGCGTGCCAGCGCCGTCCCGGAAGCCATCGTCTCCAAGCAGCCCCGCCGCCCGCAACCACAGTGCGGGCCATTGGGGTCGGCAACGACGTGCCCAAGATGACCGGCGAGCCCGCGCCGTCCGACGAGGAGTTGTCCGTTCACCACGATGCCGGCCCCGATACCCGTGGAGACGGTCATGAACGTGAAGTTGGCACAACCGCGACCGGCACCGTAGCGATACTCGCCCCAGGCCGCGGCTTGGGCGTCGTTGAGGAGGAGCGGAACGGTTCCGATGGCCTCGGCGAGCGTCTCCACAAGCGGGAAGCCGTTCTCGATCGGCAGGGTGGTCGGGTTGAGCGCCGTGAGCCGGCCTTCGTCCACCATTCCCGTCGTGGCAACCGCCACCGGACCGTCTCCGGGCATGCGGCGGAGGGCGTCGGCGATCGATGCGACGAGATCCAGTCCCCGCCCGGTGCGCGGCGTCGCGAACTGGTGTCGGTCCGAGACGCTCGTTCCCTCGACGGTGGCGAGCGCGATCTTGGTGCCACCTATGTCGACGGCCCGGACGGGCAGGCTAGAAACTTCGGTCACTGACGACTTCCGCGGTTCTCTCGGCCGTGGCGAGGCAATGAGGGTCTTGGCGACCCATTTCCCCGATCAGGGCATCGACGATGAGCAGTTGGCTGATCTTCGACGGGAAGGCCCCGCCGGTGAGCGGCGTCTCGGGCCAGGACGCCACAAGGGTCAGGTCGCACGCCGCGACCAGCGGGCTCTTCGCCCGATTGGTGATGCCGATCACGAAGGCGCCGCTAGACCGCGCGACCTCGGCGACGCGTACCGCGTCGATCGTCGATCCCGAACTGGACACGACGACCTGCACTGTATCCGCGGGCGCCGTGCCGGCCGCCATGATGGCGAGCGAGGCATCGCAGTGTGACCGGCAGACGCGACCGACGCGCGACATCTTGTAGGCCAGGTACTGGGCCGTGATCGCGGAGGCGGCGACCCCGAAGCTCTCGACTAGGCTCGCCCGCAGGAGGCGTTCTGCCGCAGTTGCGACGTCGGCCCGCACGATCAACTGCTCGGTCTCGCGCAGGGCCACAACCGCGGTCTCGACAAGGCGTTGGATGTCGTCGGTCGGCTCCCCGGCACCTGCTGCCCGGTTATCGGTCGCCAGTTCCTTGGCGAGCGCGAGCTTGAAGTCCTGGAAGCCGGAAAAGCCTTGGTCGCGACAGAAGCGCATGACGCTGGCTTCGGAAGAGTTGGAGGTCTCCGCCAGCTCCGTGATGCTTTGGTAGAGGGTCGTCTCCGGTTGGGCGAGCACAGCGTCCGCCACGCGTGCGAGGGCGGGTGTCATGTCGCTCGAGAGCGACCTCAGCTTCGCGAGAAGGGCCTGCGACATACCATGCGTCTCCAATGGTCGTTGAAGCGACCCTATACGTGCTCCGCGAGCCATGGAGGAGGACCGGCGAAGACGAGATCGGCAAGGCGGGCCCCTTCCTCGTCCGTTTCGAGATGCCCCTGCCGGCGAAGGTGCGATGCGGATCGATAGCCGGTGAAGAGCGAAGCGAAGAAAGGCAACGTGATCGTCAGCGACGGGGCGCCGGACAATGATCCGTTCCGGACCCGGGCTTTTTCCCCTGCGATCTCAAGGGCGATCGCGGAATTGTCCCCGGCTTCGTCCGCAATGTGCAGGTTCAGGACCGCTTCGCGCACGAGGTAGCCACGCGCTTCCAGCGCTGCCTTCGGGTCGAGGATCCGGGCAAGCCAGTCCTCCTGGTGCGCAAGCCGCCACCCCTTGTCGGGCATGGCGGCCACCAGGTCGTCGTGTGGCCCGCCGTGCCATCTCACGAGGGGATAGACGGAACGAAAGCGTCCGAGGAACGCCAGGAGGGCTGCGGCCTCCCGGCCGGTGCTGGCGCACCAGTCGCGTACCGTCAGCAGACCTGGATCCGAGGCATCGAGGATCACGTAGGCGGAGAGTGGCCCCTCCCCTATGACAAATGCGGATAGGCCGTCGCGCGGCTCCCGGATGATCTCATGCCAGTGCGCCTGCGTTCGATCGAGCAGGCCGGCCTCGCTGATCGTCTTGGCATCGTACGCCTCGCGTAATCTCGGATCATCGAGCGCGACGGATGCGAACGCCAGATCGGTCCGCAGCGGCAGTGCCTGTGTTTCCGCCTCGTAGACGATCTCACTTCCGGCCAGCTCGAAGCCGCATTTGCGATAGACCGGACGCGCGGAGGCGAACAGCGTCACCATCGCTGCACCGTTCTCCCGGGCGACATTGGCCAAGCCGTTCACCAACGGCCTGGCAAGACCTCCTCCGCGGGCTTCCGGCGCGATGGCGACATGGGCAATGTTGGCGGCCCGCACCCAACCGCCGCCAAACCGATGGCGTGTCGGGAGGAGAGCGGCACAGGCCGATACTTCCTTTCCGGAGCGGAGAACAAGGAAGCTGTCGGTCCCGATATGGTCGAGATACTCGCGGGTGCGCGCCTCTGTCATGCCGAAGGCCATGCGCATCAGCCATCCGATCCGCTCCGCGTCGGTGGTCGTCGCTCGCTCCATCACACGCCTCATGTAGATTATTTTCATATTATTGTTATCGGAGAAAATTTCCTCCATCAAGCGGACGTTGCAACTGATCACCGTGTCTTTGCTTGGCGGAAGCCGTGGCCCGCGTTCATGGACTCGATCTTCGAAGCCAACACGATCGACGTCACGCCTAGGATGGACGCCTCAATCCTCATTCACACGCTGGCGTTCGGCACCCTATTTTGCTGGATCGACCAACAATCGCCGATGTCCGCTCCGGCCAATCCTTGTCCGTAAGCGGACCGGAAGCTTTCCACCCTCGGCGGACGCCTCAGATCGCGGTGTACGCATTGACCGCCGTTTGGAGACGCTGCGTGAATACATCCGCGAGGATGGCCCGTTCATCCGTCCGTTCGAGACGCCACCAGCGGGTCGAGCGGACAGGCTCCTCTGCGACGAGGACCACGCGGATCGGCACGCCGGGATCGACATTGCCGTGGTAGAAGGCATCGCGTCGTGCCAGTGCCGACCGCCTACGGCTGAGCTGCCATTCGGCCCTGTCCACGAAGGCAAGGAAGCTTGGGAAGTACAGGAAGCCCGCCCCGTTGAAGTCCAGCTCCGGGCACGGGTCGAACTCGAACGCCGCGATTTCAGTGCTGACAGCCGAGAGGTTGATCCCGAAATGGTGCGGGCGCCGCCGCGCGCGGAGCGTGGCTGCCAGTGAGGCTAGGTCCGAGGGCAAAGGATCGACCGGAACCAAGTCGTCGAGGGCGACCCGCGCGACGGAGTGGTTGCCTCGGCCCGTCCGCCTAATGAACGTGGAGACCATTTTGACGAGGCCTGCGGCCACACCGTCGATGCGCAGTTCGTGACGGCTCTCGACCTGGGTGCGGGACACCCGGCGCATGGTCGAGCGGATGGCGAGGGCGCCGTTCTCGACGCCGAGATCGAGTCGCGCATCCGTGAGCCGAACCGCACAGAAGGCGGCATAGACTTGCCGGCCTTCATCGTCTCGGAAGTCCGGTCCGTTCATGCCGGCCTGCCCGGCCAGCATCATCCAGTGGCGGTGGCCGAGTTCCTTAAGGAGCCAGTTCTCTGAAATCCCACAGCCGGACAGGTGAGGCATGCCGAGACGGATGGCGTCCTCGCGGTCCCGCGGGGTCACTGCGAGGCGGACCGGAGTTCCGGCGAGACGAAGCGGAGATATGACGTTCATCGGCATCAGCCCACGGCAGCAAGGCGCGCCGGGCTCCGCGCAACGCTGAGAGCTTCTTCGATGCGCTCCGCGAGGTGGGCGGCGTCCCGGCCGACGCTGGAAAAGCGTCCCGAGCCCCAGGTGTGGAGCCACGGCAGGCCGAGGAAGTAAAGGCCCGGCACCTCGGTCACGCCCCGCTTGTGGAGCGGATGCCCCTGGCTCGTGAAGACCGGGGCCTGGAGCCATCCGAAGTCCGGTCGGAAGCCGATGCACCAGACGATCGCCGCGATGCCCTCGGCAGCAAGGTCGAGCCTGAGCGGCTCCGCGTCGGGCTTCCAGACGGGCTCGTAGGCGCTGGGCGGCGGTGCCTCGATGCCCATTTCGTCGATGAAGCGATCGATCGAGGCGTTGATGCCGTTGTAGACGCGGTCGGCCTCGTCGAGGCTTTTGCCGAGCGTCGGCAGGAAGCGCAGCGTTCCCTGCTCGTAACCGTCGAGTTGGCCGTAGAGGCGCATGCCCTCCGTCGCGAAGCGGCGGAGATCGATGTCGCGCCCCCCGTCCCGGCCGGTCACGTAGTGGTTCGTGTTGTCGCGCACGCCCTCGCGCAGCGGGTGCATGTCCACAGGCATGTCGTAGTAGTTCATGTCGGCGAGCCAGGTGACGACGTCTCGGCCGCGGTAGAAGCGGGCACAGCGCGGCGCGTTGCCGACGGCGAGGTGCACCTGTCGTCCCGCGAGGTGCAGGTCCTCCGCGATCTGGGCACCGGACTGTCCGGAGCCGACGACGAGCACGGGCCCCGGCGGGAGTTGCGCCGCGTTGCGGTACTCCTCGGAATGAATCTGCGCGATCGACGCCGGCAGGTCTCCGGCATAGGAGGGCATGATCGGCACGGTATAGCCGCCCGACGCCCCCACGACCTGATCCGCGCGGAGCGTGCCCGCCGAGGTCTCCACCGTGAAGCCGCCCAGGGGATGGGGGAAGACGTGCGTCACCGCGGTCCCCTCGAGAAGCGGCGGGTCGACCTTTTCGCGGAAGGCCGCGAGGTAGGCGAGGATTTCGGGCTTGCGCATGAAGCCGTCGGGGTCCGGCCCCTCATAGGGATGGCCCGGCAGGTCGCATTGCCAGTTGGGCGTGACGAGGCAAAAATTGTCCCAGCGCCGATCGGCCCAGACATGCATCGCCGTCGATTTCTCGAGAACGAGGTGCTCGATGCCGCGCGTTTTGAGGTGCGCGCTGAGGGACAAGCCCGCCTGTCCGCCGCCAACGACGGCAACGGGCACGAAGGTCGGAAGCGGTGCGGACATGGCTCACTCCTGGAACGAGAGGACGCCGACTTGCGGGTCGGGCGTGTCTTCAAATTGGCGGCATCCGGCGTCGATCCGCCCGATTTGCGCGAGGGCGCGCGAGCACGGGAACCCGTACTTGGCGAGGACGCGGTCGCTCGCGATCGATAGCGCCGCGCGACTGCGATCGCGGAACTCGGCAAGGGGATAGGATCGCCCAGGTTCGAGATGATCCTTGATCACCAAGGATGGCGAATAGCAGTCCTCGGTGCCGCCGTCGGGCCAGCGAATGGTGAAGCGCATCTCAGGCATGGACGGTTTCGCGGAGGCGTTCGTAGACGGAAAGGTGCCGGGCGGCGACGTCCGTCCAGTCGTGAAGGCCGAGCACCGCTTCGGTGCGGGCCGCGAGCCGGGCCCGGACCGGTGCATGCAGCGCGAGCACCATGGCGTCGGCGATCGTCAAGGGACGTTTCGGGTCGCACCAGAGGACGTCGTCGGCTCCGAAGTGTTCTGTGAAGGGTTGCAGCGCCGAGACGACGGCGGGCGTGCCGCAGGCGATGGCTTCCAGCGCCACCAATCCGAACCCCTCAATCAGCGAGGGAAAGACGAGCGCGTCGGCGGCGCGGTAGAGCGCCGGCATGTCGTCCTGCCCGACCGGCCCGCTGAGGACGACGCGCGCGCCTGCGGCGCCGAGCTGGCCGAGGGCGGCGTCGAACTGTGCGCGGTAGGCGCCGTGATCAAGGAGCGAGGCCCCTCCGGCGACGACCAGCCAGGCATCGGGATGAACGTGCAGGACGTTGGCGAAAGCCTCGACGATCGCGACCGTATTCTTGCGCGCCTCGACGCCTCCGACCGCTAGGAAGACGGGTCCCGGCCCGATGCCGAGGCGCTTCCGCAGCGCGGCCTCGCGCCCATCCCCGTCGGGGCGGAAGATCGAACGGTCGACGCCATTGCCGACCAGCGTCGCGGAGATCCCGTGCTCGTGCCGCAGCTTGTCCTGCCACAGATGGCTGACGGTGAGATGCGCGTCGGCCGCCAGAAGCGCCCGTCCCTGGAGCGCGTCGACATCGGCGTCGCCGAAGCTGTCGAGGTGATGGACCGTGTAGGCGAAGGCCGAGATCATGCCGCGGTCGCGCAGCGTTGCGAGCGCGTTCGCCGAGATGCCGTCGCCGGCATGGAAGACATCGAACCGCCGCCGCGTCGGATCCTCGAAATGACGGACGTAGTCGGCGATCCGCCCTTTGACGAAAGGTGCGAAGCCTCGCTCCGCCGGCACGGTCGCCACGCCGCGCGTCTCGCACCAGGCCGCTCGGTAGAAGCTCGCTCCGGGGCCGGCAGGGGCGTGGACGACCGCCTCCTGACCGAGGCGGTTCAGCGCCTCTCCCACCGCGAGCGCATGCGCGACGCCGCCGCGCGGGTTGGTGGAGTGGGTGAGGAGCGCGACCCTCATGCCGCCTTCTCCAGGGTACGCGGCAGCAGGAGCGGCGAGCGGGCAAGGTCGCGGACGACCTCCACACGGTCGCCTCGCGCGATCGACACGGCGGTGCCCTCGGCAACGCTGCCAATCTCGGCCGCGGCGATGCCACGGCCCTGGAAGAGGCCGAGAACCATGTCGAGGTGTTCGGGTCGGACGGCGAGGAGGTAGCCGAAGCTCGGGAAGGTCGTGAGCCATCTCTCCAGGGGCACGCCGTCCGGCCGCGGCACGGCGTCCACCTCGATCGAGATCGCCACCCCGGAGCACTCCGCGAACATCGCAGCCGTTCCGACGACGCCGCCCTGGCTGATGTCCTTGGCGGCCCGGGCGAGGCCCTCCTCGGCGATCCGCGGCAGGAGCGCGATGTCGCCGCGCAGCCGCTCGCCCGGTGCGTCGGTAGCGGCCTCCCAGTTCGAGAAGGGCTCGCGGTAGCGGCCGCGCAGATCGATCGCGGCGAGGAGCCGGTCGCCTGGCTTAGCGTCGAAGCTCGTCAGCAGTCGCTTGGCGCGTCCGAGGATCGCGACCGAGAGCTGGCCGCGGTCGGTCTTCAGATTCGTGTGGCCGCCGACGATCGGCACGCCAAAGCGTTCCGAGGCGGCCCTCATGCCCGCGAGTACCTCTGCGGCGTGTTCGCTTCCTTCCGCCCAGAGGGCATCGACCACCGCCACCGGGTGCCCGCCCATGGCCGCGACGTCGGACACGTTGACCATCACGCCGCACCAGCCGGCGAACCAGGGATCGCGCGCCACGAACTCGTTCATGAAGCCTTCGATGGCGAGGAGCTGCCAGCCCTCGCCGTCCGGGATGGCCGCACAGTCGTCGCCGACCGGGACGGTGCCCGAGCCTGACAGCCCGAGACCGATCGTGGCATCCGCGATGTCCGCCTTCGCCGCGATGCCGGGACTGCGCCGCAGCGCATCGGCGAGCGCTCCGAGGTCGAGGTCGCCGCTCATGCCGCCGACCTCAGCGCCAGGAAGCCCGTCTGCGGCGCGTGGAAGGGCGGATAGTGGGCGAGATCGGCCTCCATGCGGTGGTGGAGGCGGCCATGGAGCTCGACCTCACCGACAGTCTCCCAATGGAGGCGGCGGAACAGGAGGACGTTCTGGCTCTGCACGTGCGCCAGGAAGCGCGTGCAGCCGCGCGCATGGGCCGAGGAGACCGCCAGGCGGATCAGGGCGGAACCGAGCGCACCGACGCGGCGATGCTCCTCGCAGACGGCGAGGCGCGAACCCCACCAGAGGCCCGGCGCATCCTCGTGGATGCGCACCGTGCCAACCACGGCGTCGGCATAGACGCCCCAGAGGGCCAGCGCGACGATCGGTATCGCCACCTCGTCGATCGCGTCGCGGTCGTCCTCGCCGAACAGGCCCTGCTCGCGGCAGAAGACGCGGCGGCGCAGGGCGGCGGCGCCCGCCTTCTCCCATGGGTCGACGGCATGCTTGATCTGGAAGCTCGGCGCGGTGAAGTGCTTGACAGGCTCGAACATCACGCGGCGCACCCTTGGGCAGCGCCTTGGCCCCGCTCGAAGGTCGAAAGCGCCGAACAAGCGCCGCACTTCGCGCAGCCCGCCTTGACGTCGACCGACTTCAGACCGCCATCCACCAGCATCCGGGCGAGCGGGCGCAGGATGGAATTCATAAAGGCCGGCTCGGGCGTCGGGTGGCTCTCGAGCGGCGTGCCCGAGATCGGCACGAAGGGCACCACGAACGGATAGACACCGATCCCGACGAGACGCTCGCAGACCCCGAGGATCTCCTCGCGCGTGTCGCCGAGCCCGGCGAGGATGTAGGTCGAGACCTGGCCCCGGCCGAAGACGGGCACGGCCGCCTCAAAGGCCGAGAAGTAGCGCTCCACCGACACCTGCGCCTTGCCCGGCATGATGCGTCGACGCACGGGTTCGGTGACGGCCTCGAGATGCATGCCGAGCGCATCGGCTCCGCAGTCGCGCATTCGGGCGAACCAGGCGTCCTCGTCCGGCGGCTCGCACTGGACCTGGATCGGCAGGTCCACCGCCGCCTTCACGCCGGCCGCGCTCTCGCACAGGATCGCCGCGCCCCGATCACGCCCCGGCGGCGTGCCCGTGGTCATGACCATATGCTTCACGCCGTCGAGCTCTACCGCCGCCCTGGCGACTTCGCCGAGCTGGGCCGGGGTCTTGCGCTCGATCGTGCGGCCGGCGGCCAACGATTGCCCGATCGCGCAGAACTGGCACGTCTTGGTGCGGCTCTGGTAACGGATGCAGGTCTGGAGGACCGTGGTGGCCAGGACATCGCGCCCGTGCAGCACCGCGATCTTTGAATAGGGAATGCCGTCCGCCGTCTCGAGGTCGTAGAACTTCGGGCGCAGCGGAAACGAGATATTGCCGATGGCGAGGCCGTCGCGCAGCACGCGCGAGCGGCCGAAGGCGTCGGGCTTCTCGACGAGATAGGGGCTCTCGAAGGCCGGCGCGGTGTGGACGGGAACCATCACGGTCATCCCATCGATGGTCATCGCCTTGTGATCGGAAGGACCCGCCCCGCCCCGGCGCGAATCCGCGCCGGCTTTCGGATCAACGAGGCGCGCGCCGAAGGACTGCAACTCGTTGATCAGTTCCGCGGTCTCCATCGCGGTCGGCAGCATCGGCTTCATCGCGTTCGTCTCCGAAGGACAGGTCGGCGGGATCGGCCAGACTGCGCATCGGCGCCTGGCGGCGGTTGTCGAGTTGGAGCGAGAGGAGCTCGGGGCGGGCGTAATGGCCGACCGAGTCCATCATCCGCTTGCGCTTGAGGACGAGGCCCATGTCGAGATCGGCGACGAGGATGCCCTCGCCCTCGGTCAGCGGCGGCACGACATGTGCGCCTTCGGGCGAGACGATCGCGGTCATGCACCCGCCGCGCAGGCCGCGTTGCAGCTTCTCGTCGGGCTGGATCGATGCGATCTGCTCCTCAGTCAGCCAGCCCGTGGCATTGACGACGAAAGAGCCGGACTCCAGTGCGTGATGGCGGATCGTCACCTCGATCTGGTCGGCGAAGATCGGGCCGACCAGGGAGCCGGGGAACTGTGCCACGTGGATCTCCTCGTGCTGCGCCATGAGGGCGTAGCGGGCGAGCGGGTTGTAGTGCTCCCAGCAGGCGAGCGCTCCGACCCGGCCCACCGCGGTGTCGACCACGGTCAGGCCCGAGCCGTCGCCCTGCCCCCAAATCATCCGCTCGTGGAAGGTCGGTGTGATCTTGCGGCGCCGGAGCTTGAGCGAGCCGTCGGCGTCGAAGAGGAGCTGGGTGTTGTAGAGCGTCCCGTGGTCCCGCTCGTTGACGCCGAGCGCGACCACGACGCCGTGCCGGCGAGCCGCCGCAGAAACGGCCTCGGTTGCCGGGCTCGGCACCGCGACCGCGTTCTCGTACAGGCGCAGGTGCTCGGCCCCGGTCGCCATCGGCGGGAAGCAGAAGGAGAAGTAGGGGTACCAGGGCACGAAGGTTTCGGGGAACACCACGAGCTTGGCCCCTTTCCCCGCAGCCTCGGTGATGGCGTTCACGACGCGCTCCACCGTGCCCTCTCGCGAGGAGAGGTCTGGCGCGATCTGCACCGCCGCCACCCTGACGATCCGCTTTTCGGCCATGGCCGTCTCCTTCCGCTTGCGTCCCGTCAGACGGTCCAGGTGTGGACCATGAAGGCGTCCTTACGGTGCAGGAGGATGAGGTCCAGCACATCGGTCGGCGCGATCGGGCGGATGCCGGGGATCAGCGAGGGCTCGCCGTGGCCGTAGAGGGCCTGAAGCGCGAAGCGGCAGGCGTAGACCTTGCCGCCTTCCTCCATGAACTTCACGAGCTGGTTGTTCATGTTTTGGTGGCCGGGGAAGGCCTCGTCACCAATCTTCGGGAAGCCGCGCTGGATGCCGAGCGTAACGCCGGGGCCGTAAAGCAGGACGCTCGTCTCGAAGCCCTTGCGTAGCAGGCGCGTGGCCTGGAGCAGGTTGACGAAGCCGATCGAGCCCTCGAAGGCGACCGTGTGGAAGGTGACGAGGGCACGCTCGCCCGAATCGGCCTTCACGTCCTCGAAGACCTTCTCCTCGTAGTCGACGAAGTAGTCGCCCTTCTTGTGGGCCTCTTTCTCAACGGTCGGCATGGCTATCCCTCTCGTGGCTGCTGGTGGGAGTTCGCGTTGCAACAAGGGGACATTCGGAGCCCCAAGCATATCCGGTCAAGTAACGTTATATATTACAGTCAATTTTGCATCCAATATTCTCAGGATGTCTGGAGTTTTTGAGTGTTCACGCGCCAGTCGACTGACTTTTTAGGCAGAAACCTGCACTAAATATCGTCGCTTCTGACCAGAAAGAACATCAGGAATCCCGCTCTTGTGAAAGGCTTGATGATGCAGTCAATATGTGGTCATTCCAGTCGGCTGATCTGTTAGGGAATGCCGACGACATGGACGATTGGGAGCCGGACCTCTCGCGCAGCGACAAGCCACGCTACATGGCCCTCGCCGACGCGATCGCAGCGGACATCCTGGACGGCCTCCTGCATCCTGGCACCCGCCTTCCGCCCCAGCGCCGTCTCGCCTACCGGCTCCGGATCGATTTCACGACTGTAGCCAGAGGCTACGTGGAGGCGCAGAAGCGCGGGCTCCTCGTCAGTCATGTCGGACGCGGCAGCTTCGTCGCTGCGGGGGCGCTCGAACGGCTGCGGCGGGAACGGCCGGCGCCGAGTTCCTTTGCCCGGCCGACGGCTGCCTCTCGTATCGATTTCACCATGAACCTGCCGCCGGAGCCGGAGGACACGGACCTTCTCGCGCGCATGGAGGCTGGCTTCTCTGCCGTCGCGGGCAGCATGAAGACCCTTCTTCGATACCAGGGGTTCGGCGGGGCGCCCGGGGACAAAGACGCCGCCTCGAACTGGCTCGGCCGCCGCGCCCTCGTCCCCTCTCAGGATCGGCTGTTCGTCACCCCCGGGGCCCATGCCGCTCTGCTCGGCATCCTCCGCCTCCTGTGCTCGCCCGGAGATGTCGTCCTGTGTGAGGCCATTACGTATCCGGGGATCCGCGCCATCGCGGCGCAGAAGGACTTGCGGCTGGTCGGTCTGGCGATGGACCGGGACGGAATCCTTCCCGACGCGTTTCGCGCCGCTTGCCGGACGCTCGAACCGAAGGCGCTCTACCTCAATCCCACGCTCCACAACCCTACCACCCTGACGGTCCCCGCAGCGCGGCGGGCCGCAATCGCCAAGGTGGCACGGGATTTCGGGGTGCCGATCATCGAGGATGATGCTTATGGGTTCGTCCCGAACCACGGAGAGCCGCCGTTCGCCGCGGTCGCTCCCGACCTCACGTGGCATATCGCAGGTCTTGCGAAATGCATCGGGGCAGGGCTACGCGTTGCCTACGTCGTCGCACCCGACGCAAGGTCCGCTTGGCCGTTCGTCGCCGCGATGTCGGCGGCCAATGTCATGGCATCGCCGGTGACGGCCGCCATCGCGACGCGATGGATCGAGGACGGCACCGCCGACGCGATCCTGTCCTTCATCCGCTCGGAGGCGAGAACTCGTCAACGAATGGCGCGGGAGATCCTGAACGAGGGATCGTTTCAAGGTGATCCGCTCGCGTTCAACGTTTGGATGCCCCTTCCCAGAGGTTGGACGCGGTCCTCTTTCGCAGGGCAGATGCGCGGCACCGGCGTCGGGGTCGTTGCCAGCGACGCGTTCGTCGTGGATGGCGTGGCGCCGCCCGAAACGGTCCGTCTGTGCTTGGGCGGCCCGATCAGGCAAGAGGATCTGCGAAAGGTCCTGACGTTTGTCGCCCACTCGTTGGCAGAAACGCCGGAGCGTGCCCCGAGCTTCTGGTGAGGCGTCGGCGCAGACGTGAGTCAGGCCAGACTGGAAGGATGTAATCGGAAGTCTGTACTTCGACCCGACCGAGGGTCATCTCTCGATCATTCGGAAGCCCCACGTCGTGCACCTCACTGACGTCCTCCCGCAAAAGACGTCATCGCAGCCCTTTTTCGTCCCGCACCAGAAGCGGATGGGGTTGGCGGCCGAGATAATGCCGGCCGCTGGGTCCTCGCTCCATCGCTTGTTCCAGCGCACCGACGTCGTCGGATCGCAAGAACACCTCTCGTTGCAAGCCTGGAACAAGTTCGCGCAGCCGCTGACGGATTCTCCGCCGAAGCTTTCGCGGCGCGAACGAAGTGGCGGTTCAGAATGTTTCAACGTGGCCGTAATGGCTGCGGACCATCAGTTCTGACACGGCCTCAGACGGCGGGATCGTCCGCGATCGTAAACCGTACGGTTGACAGGCAGGGTCTGATTTTGTGGAACCGCAACCGGACCGTCCGAAAACAACTCAAGCGCGCCGATCGAACGAACAGCCAATCGGCTATCTATCGAGTGCGGACCGTCCCCATCGGTGAACGAGCTCGGTCGCAAGGGTCTGAAGGTCCGCAGCGACGATGTCAGGGAACGGCACACCTTCGGCACGCAGCGCCGCGTTCCCGGATCGTTCGACCAATCCTGTAACGCACCCGGCCGCTTGAGCGCCGACGGTGTCCCAAACATGGCAGGCGACGAGGCAGAGATCGGCCGGCAACACGCCCTCGCCCTCCGCCACCATCCGGTAGGTCTCTGGCGCCGGCTTGAACCTGCGGACCTGATCGACGCTGTAGGTCCGGTCGAAGAACGAGGCGAGGCCGGCCCGCTCGAGCGGGCTCGGGGCCGCGGGCGGAGGCGAGTTCGTCAGGGTGACAAGCCGGAACCCACTCTGCTTTAGCATGGCCAGGGCGGGTGCGGCGTCCGGATGCGCCGGCATGGTGCGAAGGAGGGTGCCCAACTCCTCGACGTCGCTCCTCTGAACGGAGACCCGCCGCACGTCACCGACCATCCGCAGGACTCCCGCGGTCAGTTCGTCGAAGCGGACGTACAATCCGGAGAGCGTCAGCGCCTCCGACTGGAGGATGAGTTCGGCGAACCACTGCCGCATGACCGAGGCGTCGGAGAAGAGCCGTGCGAACAGCGGCTCCAGTACAGTGATGTCGAGCAGCGTCTCGTTGACGTCGAAGACGATAACGGATGGCGTTTGCGGCATGCCCAGCGACCCTGTTCGTGTCTGCCCATAACGAACTAGGTCGAGTGTGGGATGAACGAACCCCCAAATTCGACCGTGTGTGCGCGCCCTGCCCCACCCGCTCCGGATCTCGCTTCTCGGCCACTCGACAAGCGATGTTCTGCGCAGGAGCCAGCCCTCGGGGCCCTTCAGCCGGCCCCGACGTTGCCGCCCTCGCCCTGACCCTGTCCTGCCAGCCGTCCGGCAAGGCCGCGCATCGCACTGCGGATATGGTCGCACAGAAGACGCACCCGCTTTGTCTGCCGCGTGTCGGCATGGGTCAGAAGCCATATGTCGCCGACGTGGCTGATCGGACCTGCCGGGACGCGGACAAGATCCGGATCGGCATCGCCGAGGAAGCACGGCAGATGCGTGATCCCCATGCCCGCACGCGCCGCTTCGAACTGCGAACGCATCTCGGCAAAACGGATCGGCGTCGATGCCATCCGCAGCCCTCCCCCGGGTTGCCAAGTCGTGGGCACGGTCTCATCGGCTCCGAGCAGCCACGCGGCAGCGGATGCAGATGCACCGTCCGCCAACAGGCTGCGATGGACGTAGTAGCCTGTATGGAAGGCGCCGAGCCGCGTGCCGTAGAGGTTGTCGGGCGGAGACTTGCCGCCAACGACGACGCGCAGGGCGACGTCCGCCTCCCGGTTGCCGAGGTTTGCGACTGCACCTGAGCCGATGATCTCCAGCGCGATCTCGGGATAGGCTGCGCGGAATGCAGCCAGCGTCGGCATCAGCAAGTCGGTCGCAAACGAGATCGGCAGCGTCAGTCGCAGAGGGCCGGACACGCTCTGGTCCCGCCCGAAGATCCGGGCCTCCAACTGCGACGACGCCGTCGACATCTGCCGGGCCAGATCGACGACATCGGCACCCGCATCCGTCAGCCTGTATCCGGTCGACGGCTTGTCGAAGAGCTTGGTCTCGAGCCGGTCCTCCAGACGGCCGATGCCGCGGATGATGGTGGCGTGGTTGACGTCGAGCGCATCGGCGGCCGCCCGCACGGTGCCGCCCTCGGCGACGGCCAGGAACATGCGAAGCTCGTCCCAATGATCCATGGTGCGTTTTCTCACGAGACAGGTGCGTTTTGCGCCAGTTCTACTTCGATCCGGTTTCCGCCACACCGCGCCAGCGAGTGTCCGAGGTGCAGTATCGCACGGCGCTCGGCACTGGGACAAACAGACGGGGAAAGCCTATGGGCAAGCTCGACCGCAAGATCGCCATCGTGACGGGAGGCTCCAGTGGCATCGGCCTCGCGATCGCCGAACGGTTCATCGCGGAAGGGGCAACCGTCTACATCACCGGACGCCGACAGGCCGAACTCGAGGCGGCGGGCACGCAGCTCGGCGAGAAGGCGAAGGTCGTTCAGGGCGACGTCGCGGACCTTAATAGCCTCGACCGCTTGTTCGAGACGGTCCGGCAGGCGGAGGGACGGCTCGACGTCCTGGTCGCCAACGCCGGGGTGATCGCATCCAGCCCGATCGAGACCGCCTCGGAAGAGCACTTCGACCGCATGTTCGATATCAACGTGAAGGGCACGTACTTCACGTTGCAGAAGGCGCTGCCGCTCATGCGGGATGGCGGCTCGATCATTCTCGTGTCGTCCTGCCTTTCCGCCAAGGGCATGGCCGGCCACAGCGTCTACAACGCCACAAAGGCAGCGGTCCGGTCGCTCGTGCGTACCGCCGCGGCCGAACTCGTGGCACGGGGCATACGGGTGAACACGCTGAGCCCCGGCCCTGTCGACACGCCCATCATCGAGGGGCAGGTCGGATCATTGGAAGCGGCCGCCGAGTTCCGCAGGCAGGCGGCCTCGCATGTCCCGCTCGGCCGCATCGGTCGCCCGGAGGAACTCGCTGCCGCGGCGCTGTTCCTGGCCTCCGACGAAAGCAGCTTCTCGACGGGAACGGATCTCGTCGTCGACGGCGGCATGACGCAGCTATGAGGGGGAACGTCATGAAGAACCTCGAAGGCAAGACCGCCGTCGTGACCGGCGCCTCCAAGGGGATCGGTGCTGCAATCGCCAAAGAGCTGGCAGCGCGGGGCGCCCGCGTGGTCGTGAACTACGCTTCCAGCCGCCAAGGTGCCGACGACGTCGTGGCCGAGATCACGGCCGGTGGCGGCGAGGCGATCGCCGTGCGGGCCAGCGTTGCGAATGGCGAGGATGTAAAGCGCCTGTTCGCACGGGCGATAGCCGCCTACGGCTCGCTCGACATTCTTGTAAACAACGCGGCCGTCTACGGCCCGACGCC
>NZ_FNIT01000015.1 GCF_900104035.1 Aureimonas jatrophae
AGATGTTCCGCAAGCTGCTGGACCAGGGCCAGGCGGGCGACAACATCGGGGCTCTCGTTCGCGGCGTGGACCGCGAGGGCGTGGAGCGCGGCCAGGTTCTGTGCAAGCCGGGTTCGGTGAAGCCGCACACGCGCTTCATGGCCGAGGCCTACATCCTGACCAAGGAGGAGGGCGGCCGCCACACGCCGTTCTTCACGAACTACCGTCCGCAGTTCTACTTCCGCACGACGGACGTGACGGGCGTGGTCACGCTGCCCGAGGGCACCGAGATGGTGATGCCGGGCGACAACGTGACGATGGACGTCAAGCTGATCGTTCCGATCGCGATGGAGGAAAAGCTGCGCTTCGCCATCCGCGAGGGCGGTCGCACCGTCGGCGCCGGTATCGTCGCGAGCATCGTCGAGTAAATTGCTGGCTTGGCGCGACACACTCGTGTCGCGCCAATCTTGCCCTCCAAGTCGAGGGCGGTTGGGTCGCTTCCTCAGCGGCCCGTTTGAGTCGGCTGAGACAAGTTTCAAGCGCTCGGAAAGCACCGGCCATCCGGTAGATCTCCGACGAGAGGACGTACGCAATGAACGGCCAGAATATCCGCATCCGCCTGAAGGCGTTCGACCACCGGGTTCTCGACGCTTCCACGCGCGAAATCGTTTCCACGGCGAAGCGGACCGGCGCCAACGTGCGCGGGCCGATCCCGCTGCCGACGCGCATCGAGAAGTTCACCGTGAACCGCTCGCCCCACGTCGACAAGAAGTCGCGTGAGCAGTTCGAGATGCGCACCCACAAGCGCCTTCTCGACATCGTCGACCCGACCCCGCAGACGGTCGACGCTCTGATGAAGCTCGACCTCGCCGCAGGCGTCGATGTCGAGATCAAGCTCTAAGGAGCGACATGAACCGAACGGACCCGTAAGGGCTCTTAAGGTTCCTCTGAAGGAAGAACGACATATGCGTTCAGGTGTCATTGCACAGAAGGTCGGCATGACTCGCATCTACAACGATGCGGGTGAGCACGTGCCGGTCACGGTTCTCAAGATCGAGAACCTCCAGGTCGTCGGTCAGCGGACCGAGGAAAAGAACGGTTACACGGCGCTGCAGCTCGGCGTCGGCCTCGCCAAGGTCAAGAACACGACCAAGTCCATGCGCGGCGTCTTCGCGCAGGCCTCGGTCGAGCCCAAGCGCAAGGTCGCCGAGTTCCGCGTCACCGAGGACAACCTCGTGGACGTCGGCGCCGAGATCACGGCCGAGCACTTCGTCGCTGGCCAGCTGGTGGACGTCACCGGCACGACGATCGGTAAGGGCTTCGCCGGTGCGATCAAGCGCCACAACTTCGGTGGTCTGCGGGCCACGCACGGCGTATCTGTCTCGCACCGCTCGCACGGTTCGACCGGTCAGCGCCAGGATCCCGGCAAGGTCTTCAAGAACAAGAAGATGGCCGGTCACATGGGTCAGACCCGCGTCACGACCCAGAACCTGGAAGTCGTCCGCACGGATGCCGAGAAGGGTCTCATCCTCATCCGCGGCGCCGTCCCGGGGTCGAAGGGCGGCTGGATCTACGTTCGCGACGCCGTGAAGGCGAAGCTTCCCGACAACGCGCCGAAGCCTGCCGCCCTGCGCCAGGCGGCCAATGCCTCCGCCGCCGCCGAGGGAGCCGAGTAATGGACATCACCATCAAGACGCTTTCCGGCGGTGAAGCCGGTTCGGTCACGCTGAACGACGCCATCTTCGGTTTGGAGCCGCGCGAGGATATCCTTCAGCGTATGGTCCGCTACCAGTTGGCCAAGCGACAGCAGGGCACGCATCAGACGCTCGGCCGCGCCGAGATCGCCCGCACGGGTGCCAAGCTCTACAAACAGAAGGGCACCGGTCGCGCTCGTCACGGTTCGGCCCGCGCCCCGCAGTTCCGCGGCGGCGGCAAGGCCCATGGTCCGGTTTCGCGCAGCCATGCGCATGACCTGCCCAAGAAGGTTCGTGCGCTCGCTCTGCGACATGCCCTGTCGGCCAAGGCGAAGTCCGGTGCGATCCTTGTGATCGACGACCTGACGTCGGCTGAGGGCAAGACCAAGGCGACGCTGTCGCAGTTCACGGGACTGGGCCTCACCAATGCGCTGATCATCGGCGGTGCCGAGGTGAACGAGAACTTCGCCCGTTCCGCGCGCAACATCCCGAATATCGACGTCCTGCCGATCCAGGGCATCAACGTTTACGACATCCTCCGTCGCCAGACGCTCGTTCTGTCGAAGGCGGCGGTCGACGCCCTCGAGGAGCGGTTCAAGTGAGCGACCTTCGCCATTACGACGTCATCACGAGTCCGGTCATCACTGAAAAGTCGACGCTGGTCTCCGAGCACAATCAGGTCGTCTTCAACGTTCCGAAGACCGCGACCAAGCCGCAGATCAAGGCGGCCGTCGAGGCTCTGTTCGGTGTAAAGGTGACCGGCGTGAACACGCTGATCCGCAAGGGTAAGCTCAAGCGCTTCAAGGGGCGTCTCGGGCGCCAGAGCGACCAGAAGAAGGCGATCGTGACGCTGGCCGAGGGCCAGTCCATCGACGTCTCGACCGGTCTCTGACCGCAGCGCCGCGAGGATAGAAGATCATGGCACTGAAGAGTTTCAACCCGATCACCCCGAGCACGCGCCAGCTCGTGCTCGTCGATCGCTCGGGTCTGTGGAAGGGCAAGCCGGTCAAGCAGTTGACCGAGGGTCTGACGCAGAAGGGCGGTCGCAACAATACCGGTCGCATCACGGCCCGCTACCAGGGTGGCGGTCACAAGCGCACGTACCGCGTGATCGACTTCAAGCGTCGTAAGTTCGACGCGGTCGGCACGGTGGAGCGGCTCGAGTACGACCCGAACCGCACCGCCTTCATCGCGCTTATCCGCTACGAGGACGGCGAACTCGCCTACATCCTGGCGCCGCAGCGCCTGGCGGCTGGAGACAAGGTCGTGTCGGGACTGTCGGGTATCGACGTGAAGCCTGGCAACGCGATGCCGCTCTCGACCATGCCGGTCGGCACCATCATCCACAATGTGGAGATGAAGCCGATGAAGGGTGGACAGATCGCTCGTTCGGCCGGTGCCTACGCGCAGCTCGTCGGTCGCGATAGCGGGATGGCGATCCTGCGACTGAACTCGGGCGAGCAGCGCCTCGTGCCGAGCTCGTGCCTGGCCACCGTCGGTGCCGTGTCGAACCCTGACCATGGCAACATCAACCTCGGCAAGGCCGGTCGCTCGGTCTGGCTCGGTCGTCGCCCGCACGTTCGCGGCGTCGCGATGAACCCGGTCGACCACCCGCACGGTGGCGGTGAAGGTCGCACCTCGGGTGGCCGTCACCCGGTCACGCCTTGGGGCAAGCCGACGAAGGGCAAGCGCACGCGTCAGAACAAGTCGACCGACAAGTTCATCGCCCGCTCGCGCCATCAGCGTAAGAAGTAAGGAGAACCACCATGACACGTTCCGTCTGGAAGGGTCCGTTCGTTGATGGCTACCTGCTGAAGAAGGCAGAGAAGGTCCGCTCGGGTGGCCGCAACGAGGTGATCAAGATCTGGAGCCGTCGCTCCACCATCCTGCCGCAGTTCGTCGGTTTGACGTTCGGCGTCTACAACGGCAACAAGCACATCCCGGTCTCGGTGAACGAGGACATGGTCGGACACAAGTTCGGCGAGTTCTCGCCCACCCGCACTTATTACGGCCACGGCGCCGACAAGAAGGCGAAGAGGAAGTAATCATGGGCAAGGCGAAGGCCGAGCGCGTACTGAAGGACAACGAGGCGAAGGCAGTCGCCCGTACGATCCGCGTCAGCCCGCAGAAACTGAACCTCGTCGCGCAGCTGATCCGCGGCAAGAAGGTCGATCGCGCTCTGGCCGATCTGACATTCTCGCGCAAGCGCATCGCCGAGACGGTGAAGAAGACGTTGGAGAGCGCGATCGCCAACGCCGAGAACAATCATGACCTCGACGTCGACGCACTCGTCGTCGCCGAGGCCTTCGTCGGCAAGTCGATCACCATGAAGCGTTTCCACGCCCGGGGCCGTGGTCGCGCGAGCCGGGTCGAGAAGCCCTTCTCGCACCTGACGATCATCGTCCGCGAGAAGGCTGAAGAGGAGGCCGCGTAATGGGTCAGAAAGTCAATCCGATCGGCCTTCGTCTTGGCATCAACCGGACGTGGGACTCCCGCTGGTTCGCCAACACGGGCGAGTACGGTCAGCTGCTCCATGAGGACCTTGCGATCCGCAAGTACCTGCTCGCGGAGCTGAAGCAGGCTGCGGTCTCCAAGATCGTCATCGAGCGCCCCCACAAGAAGTGCCGCATCACGATCCACTCGGCGCGCCCGGGCATCGTGATCGGCAAGAAGGGTGCCGACATCGAGAAGCTTCGCAAGAAGCTGTCCGCGATGACCAAGGCAGAGACGCACATCAACATCGTCGAGGTCCGCAAGCCCGAGACGGACGCCACGCTGGTCGCGCAGTCAATCGCGCAGCAGCTCGAGCGCCGTATTGCGTTCCGCCGCGCGATGAAGCGTTCGGTTCAGTCGGCGATGCGTCTGGGAGCTGAGGGCATCCGGATCAACTGCGGTGGTCGTCTCGGTGGAGCGGAAATCGCTCGCATGGAGTGGTATCGCGAGGGTCGCGTTCCGCTTCACACGTTGCGCGCGGACGTGGATTACGGTACGGCCGAGGCCCACACCGCTTATGGCGTCTGCGGCGTCAAGGTGTGGATCTTCAAGGGCGAGATCCTGGAGCATGACCCGATGGCGTCCGAGCGCCGCGCGGTTGAGGGCGATGCGTCGGGTGGCGGCAACAACCGTCGTCGCGAACGCGAGCGTGAGCACGCCTGATCGGGCGGGATTGAGGTAGAACGAGATGTTGCAGCCAAAGCGCACCAAGTTCCGCAAGGCGTTCAAGGGGCGTATCCACGGAGCGACGAAGGCCGGTGCGGTTCTCAGCTACGGGACCTTCGGTTTGAAGGCTCTGGAGCCCGAGCGGGTCACCGCTCGTCAGATCGAGGCGGCTCGCCGCGCGATCACTCGCCAGATGAAGCGTCAGGGCCGCGTGTGGATCCGGATCTTCCCGGATCTCCCGGTCACCGCCAAGCCCACCGAAGTCCGCATGGGTAAGGGCAAGGGCGCGATCGAGTACTGGGCGGCCCGTGTCGCCCCCGGTCGTATCATGTTCGAGATCGACGGCGTGGCCGAGGACGTCGCCCGCGAGGCGCTTCGTCTGGGTGCCGCCAAGCTGCCGATCCGCACGCGCTTCATCGCGCGCATCGCCGAGTAAGGAGACGAGACGATGAAAGCCTCCGATCTCACCACGAAGTCCCAGGACGAACTGACCGCCGAGCTGACGAAGCTCAAGAAGGAGCAGTTCAACCTTCGCTTCCAGGGCGCCACCGGCCAGCTCGAGAACACGTCGCGTGTTCGCGAGATCCGCCGTGATATCGCCCGGATCAAGACGGTCGCCCGCCAGAAGGCGACGGCAACCAAGGCCTGAAGGTAAGAGACAACTATGCCGAAACGCGTTTTGCAGGGGACTGTGGTCTCCGATAAGAATGACAAGACGGTCGTCGTGCTCGTGGAGCGTCGCTTCACGCATCCTCTCTTCAAGAAGACCGTTCGTCGGTCCAAGAAGTACAAGGCGCACGACGAGACCAACCAGTACAAGGTCGGCGACGCCGTCTCCATCGAGGAGACGAAGCCGATCTCGAAGGATAAGACCTGGATCGTCGTCGCTGCTCAGGCAGCGGCTCAATAGAACCAACAGCCGGGTGCGGCGCGGACGATCGCGCCCCCTGGCGGCTCGTGATTTGAAGGCGGCCTGACATGATTCAGATGCAAACAAACCTCGATGTGGCGGATAATTCCGGTGCACGTCGTGTCATGTGCATCAAGGTGCTGGGCGGCTCGAAGCGGAAGTATGCCTCGGTCGGCGACATCATCGTCGTCTCGATCAAGGAGGCTATTCCGCGCGGCCGCGTGAAGAAGGGTGACGTGATGAAGGCCGTGGTGGTTCGTACCGCCAAGGACATCCGTCGGCCCGATGGCTCGGTGATCCGCTTCGACCGTAATGCGGCCGTGCTGATCGACAACAAGAAGGAGCCGGTCGGCACACGTATCTTCGGACCCGTTCCGCGCGAACTGCGCGGCCGGAACCACATGAAGATCATTTCGCTGGCCCCGGAAGTGCTGTAAGGAGCCGGACGGATGCAGAAGATCAAGAAGGGCGACAACGTCGTCGTACTCGCCGGCAAGGACAAGGGCCAGTCGGGCAAGGTTCTCCAGGTGATGCCGAAGGAGGACAAGGCTGTCGTTCAGGGCGTCAACCTGGT
Organism: Aureimonas jatrophae; assembly: GCF_900104035.1. Taxonomy (GTDB): domain Bacteria; phylum Pseudomonadota; class Alphaproteobacteria; order Rhizobiales; family Rhizobiaceae; genus Aureimonas; species Aureimonas jatrophae. Next base: position 6,317 of record NZ_FNIT01000015.1, read on the forward strand.
GAAGAAGCACCAGCGCCAGACCGCCAGCCAGGAGGCCGGTATCGTCTCGAAGGAGGCGCCGATCCATCTGTCGAACCTTTCGGTCGCCGACCCGAAGGACGGGAAGCCGACCCGCGTCGGGTTCAAGGTCGTCGGCGAGGGCGAGAACGCGAAGAAGGTTCGCTTCGCCAAGCGTTCCGGAGAACAGATCGATGGCTGAAGCCGCTACCTACACGCCGCGTCTAAAGGCGGTCTACAACAGCGAGATCCGCGCCAAGCTGCTCGAGGAGTTCAAGTACTCCAACGAGATGCAGGTGCCGCGCCTCGATAAGGTCGTCATCAACATGGGCGTCGGTGAGGCCACCGGCGACTCCAAGAAGCCGACCGTCGCAGCCGAAGACCTCGCGCGAATCGCCGGCCAGAAGCCGGTCATCACCCGCGCGCGCAACTCGATCGCTGGCTTCAAGGTCCGCGAGAACATGCCGATCGGCGCGAAGGTCACCCTTCGCAAGGATCGGATGTGGGAGTTCGTCGATCGCCTGGTTCAGATCGCGCTGCCGCGCGTTCGCGACTTCCGCGGCTTGAACCCCAAGAGCTTTGACGGCCGTGGCAACTTCGCCATGGGCATCAAGGAGCACATTGTGTTCCCCGAGATCAACTACGACAAGGTTGATCAGATGTGGGGCATGGACATCATCGTGTGTACGACGGCACAGACGGACGATGAGGCGCGAGCACTGCTCAAGGCGCTGAACTTCCCGTTCCGCCAGTAACGGCAGGCGAAAGGAAACGTTATGGCCAAGAAGAGCGCCATCGAGAAGAACAAGCGTCGCCAGAAGCTGGTGGCGAAGTACGCTGCCAAGCGCGAGGCGCTGAAGGCGGTGACGACGAACCAGGACGCGACGATGGAGGAGCGCTTCCGCGCTCAGCTTCAGCTCGCCGAGTTGCCCCGCAACTCCGCAGCGGTGCGTGTTCGTAACCGCTGCGAAGTGACGGGCCGTCCGCGCGCCTACTACCGCAAGCTGAAGATGAGCCGTATCGCCCTGCGCGACCTCGGCAACACCGGGCAGATCCCCGGCATCGTCAAGTCGAGCTGGTAAGGAGACACGCACATGGCACTGTCCGATCCTCTCGGCGATATGCTGACCCGCATCCGCAATGCGATGCAGCGCAACAAGAACACCGTTGCGACTCCTGCTTCGAAGTTGCGGGCTCGCGTGCTCGACGTCCTGAAGGACGAGGGCTACATTCGTGGTTACACGGAGACGAAGTTCGAGAACGGCACCGCCGAGTTCTCGATTGAGCTCAAGTACTACGAAGGCGCCTCGGTGATCCGCGAGATCAGCCGCGTCTCCAAGCCAGGTCGCCGCGTCTATGTCTCGGCCAAGACCATTCCGCACGTCGCCAACGGCCTCGGCATCTCGGTTCTGTCTACGCCGAAGGGCGTGATGGCCGATCATGCCGCGCGTGAGCAGAACGTCGGCGGCGAGATCCTGTGCCGCGTCTTCTGACGCGGTACTGATCTCTAGCGAACAGAAGCAGGTTTCCCATGTCTCGTATTGGTAAGAAGCCGGTCAGCGTGCCGGCGGGCGTGACCGCCTCAGTCGACGGTCAGACGGTCAAGGCGAAGGGTCCCAAGGGCGAGCTGTCGTTCGTTGTGAACGATGAAGTCCTGGTGAAGATGGAAGAGGGATCGATCAAGGTCGATCCTCGCGACGACTCGAAGGACGCTCGCTCGAAGTGGGGCATGAGTCGCACGATGATCGTCAACATCCTGTTGGGTGTGAAGGACGGTTTCGAGAAGCGTCTCGAGATCAGCGGCGTCGGTTATCGTGCGGCCATGCAGGGGAAGAACCTGCAGCTCGCTCTCGGCTTCAGCCACGACGTCCTCTACCCGATCCCGGACGGTATCCAGATCACCGTTCCGCGTCCGACCGAGATCGTCATCACCGGCATCGATAAGCAGCAGGTCGGGCAGGTGGCAGCCGAAATCCGCGAGTATCGCGGTCCCGAGCCCTACAAGGGCAAGGGTGTGAAGTACGCGGGCGAGAAGATCGTCCGTAAGGAAGGCAAGAAGAAGTAAGGCGACGGCGATGGCTACCCAGAAGGAACTCACCCGGCGCCGCGCCAACCGCGTTCGCCGTTCACTCAAGGCAGTCGCGAACGGGCGTCCGCGCCTGTCGGTGCACCGCTCGTCGAAGAACATTTACGCGCAGGTCATCGACGACGCCGAAGGCCGCACGCTCGCGGCCGCTTCGACGCTCGACGCCTCTCTGCGTACGAGCCTCAAGACGGGCGCCGACGTCGGCGCCGCGTCGGCGGTTGGCAAGCTCCTCGCGGAGCGCGCCAGGGAAGCCGGGGTGACCGACGTCGTGTTCGATCGCGGCGCCTTCATCTACCACGGCCGCATCAAGGCGGTTGCCGAGGCGGCTCGCGAGGGCGGCCTCAACTTCTGATCTGCTGGGGCGCTGCGGCGTCCCGGAGATCGATCGGCGCGAAATCGGCGAAGCGGGTTCACCTGCTCCGCCTTTTGTGCTTTAAGCGCGCCGCCGCGTCCAACGAGACGCTCGGCATTCCCAGACGCCACCGGAAAAGAACAAGGATAGGATATGGCGCCTCGTAACGAACGCAATGACCGCGAAGAGCGCGACGACGGCTTCGTCGACAAGCTCGTTCACATCAACCGCGTCGCGAAGGTCGTGAAGGGCGGACGTCGCTTCGGCTTCGCCGCGCTCGTCGTCGTCGGCGACCTGAAGGGCCGCGTCGGCTTCGGCCACGGCAAGGCTCGCGAAGTGCCGGAAGCGATCCGCAAGGCGACCGAAGCTGCCAAGCGGGACCTGATCTTCGTGCCGCTGCGCGATGGGCGTACGCTTCATCACGATGTGCACGGTCGTCACGGCGCGGGCAAGGTGATCCTGCGCACGGCGGAGGCCGGTACCGGTATCATCGCCGGTGGTCCGATGCGCGCCGTCTTCGAGGCGGTCGGCATGCACGATGTCGTCGCCAAGTCGCTTGGCTCCTCCAACCCCTACAACATGGTGCGCGCCACGTTCGACGCTCTGAAGGGTCAGATGCACCCCAAGGACGTCGCGGCTCGTCGCGGCATCAAGTACTCGACCCTTCAGGCGCGTCGTCGCGACCTGGTTGGCGCCGAGGACTGAGGTTTGCAGCAGGGTGGGGCATGGGTCCCGCCCGCTCGCCTCGCGTAGGAACTAGAGGATCAGGAGTCGCGCCATGGCCGACAATCACCCCACGGGCAAGACCGTCACCGTCGAGCAGATCGGTAGCCCACTTCGCCGCCCTGCCGATCAGCGTCAGACGCTGGTTGGTCTCGGTCTCAACAAGTTGCACCGCGTTCGCACGCTGGAAGACACGCCGGCCGTGCGTGGCATGATCCGCAAGGTCAGCCACCTCGTGCGCGTCGTCGACGGCCAGTAAACCGGGAGACATCAGATGAAGCTCAACGAGATCGCCGACAAGGCGGGCGCCACCCACTCGCGCAAGCGCTTGGGGCGCGGCATCGGTTCGGGTTCCGGCAAGACCGGCGGACGCGGTGTGAAGGGTCAGAAGGCGCGCTCGGGCGTTGCCATCAACGGTTTCGAGGGCGGTCAGATGCCGCTCTACCGGCGTCTGCCCAAGCGTGGCTTCGTGAACACGTTCGCGAAGGACTACAACATCGTGTCGCTGGCGCGTATCGAGGAAGCCGTAGCGGCCGGGAAGCTGGACGCAAACGCGACGATCGACGGCGCTGCGCTGAAGGCCGCGGGCATCATCCGGCGCGCGCGCGACGGCGTCCGCGTGCTGTCGGATGGCGACGTGTCGCGCAAGCTGACCATCTCGGTCGAGGGTGCCTCGCGCGCCGCTATCGAGAAGGTCGAGAAGGCGGGTGGAACGCTGACGGTTCCCGCGACCACGAGTGCGGATGAGGCCTGATCGGCCCATCGGCTTCGGTTGAAGATGACAGGCCGCTCACCGGAAACGGTCGAGCGGCCTTTTTCGTGTTCGATGCGGTCGGCCTTCTCGGCCGTCAATCGCGATTTTGCTTGTGTTTCGTCCCGGCAGGACGTTCTAGAGTAGCTACGCTGCGCGTCGTTGACTCGTGCCCGCATGTCCTGGACGGACGGCGTGCGCCGACGCGCTTGAGGGGCAACCCGGAGAGATTTCGACCATGGCATCGGCAGCGGAACAACTTGCCGCGAACCTCAACTTCGCGGCCTTCTCGAAGGCCGAGGACCTCAAGAAGCGCATCTGGTTCACGCTAGGCGCGCTTCTGGTCTACCGCCTCGGTACCTACGTGCCGATGCCCGGTATCGATCCGCAAGCGCTGGCCCAAGCGTTCCAGCAGCAGTCGACTGGTATCCTCGGCCTGTTCAACATGTTCTCCGGCGGTGCGGTCGGTCGCTTGGCGATCTTCGCTCTCGGAATCATGCCCTACATCTCCGCTTCGATCATCATTCAGCTGATGACGTCGGTGATCCCGTCGCTTGAGACCTTGAAGAAGGAGGGTGAGCAGGGACGCAAGGTCATCAACCAGTACACGCGCTACGGCACGGTGCTGCTCGCAACGGTCCAGGCCTACGGCATTGCGGCCGGGCTTCAGTCCGCCAGCAACATCGTGACCAACCCCGGCACATTCTTCATCATCTCAAGCGTCATCACGCTGGTCGGCGGGACGATGTTCCTGATGTGGCTGGGCGAGCAGATCACGGCGCGCGGCATCGGCAACGGTATCTCGCTGATCATCTTCGCCGGCATCGCGGCGAACCTTCCGGCGGCGATTGCGCAACTCCTCGAACTTGGAAGAACCGGCGCGCTGTCCACGGCCATCATCCTCCTGGTGATCGTCGTTGTGGTCGCGTGTATCGCGGGCGTCGTCTTCTTCGAACGCGCGCAGCGAAAGCTTCTGATCCAGTACCCGAAGCGCCAAGTCGGCAACCGTATGTTCCAGGGCGACACCTCGCACCTGCCGCTCAAGCTCAACACGGCGGGCGTGATCCCCCCGATCTTCGCGTCCTCGCTCCTGCTGCTGCCGGTGACGGTCGCGAACTTCTCGGACACCAGCAATCTCCCGGGCTGGGCGACCGCCATCATCGCGTCGCTGGGTCATGGCCAGCCGTTGTATATGATCCTGTACGCGGCGATGATCGCTTTCTTCGCCTTCTTCTACACGGCCATTGTGTTCAACCCGAAGGATACGGCCGACAACCTGAAGAAGCATGGTGGCTTCATTCCCGGCATCCGGCCTGGTGAGCGCACCGCCGACTACATCGATTATGTCCTGACGCGCATCACGGTCGTCGGCGCGATCTACCTTGTGGTCATCTGCCTCCTGCCCGAAATCCTGATTTCGGCCGCTGGTATTCCATTCTATCTCGGTGGCACCTCGCTTCTGATCGTGGTTTCGGTCACGATGGACACGGTGGCGCAGATTCAGGGTCACCTGTTGGCCCATCAGTACGAGGGCCTCGTGAAGAAGGCCAAGCTGCGCGGCGGCAGACGGGGAGTGAGATGAGACTGATACTTCTGGGCCCGCCGGGTGCGGGGAAGGGGACCCAGGCCCAACGGCTGATCGATCGGCACGGGATACCGCAGCTCTCGACCGGCGACATGTTGCGCGAGGCGGTTGCGCGTCAGACCGATATCGGACGCCGCGCGCAGGCGATCATGGATGCGGGACAGCTGGTACCGGACGAGGTCGTCATCGGCATCGTCGCCGATCGCATCGCCGAGAACGATGCGAAGGGCGGATTCATTCTGGATGGGTTTCCTCGCACGGTGCCGCAGGCCGAGGCCTTGGACGATCTCCTGTCCCGCAAGGGACTGAAGATCGATGCCGTTCTGGAATTCCAGGTCGACGAGGACGCTCTTGTTTCCCGGATCGAGAAGCGAGCGGCGGAAACGCTGGCGGCGGGGAAGCCTGTCCGGAAGGACGACACCCCGGATGTCTTCCGGCGTCGCCTGCAGGAGTTTCGGCAACTGACCGCCGCCGTCGTTCCCTACTATCGGCAACGCGGGCTCTCGCATGCGATCGACGGGATGGCCCCGATCGACGACGTCACCCGGCAGATCGAGTCTGCCTTGGCCATCGACGTTCGCGTCTGAGCGGATCTGGCGGCGGGATTGACGGATAGAGTGCGACTCCTATAAGGAGCGTTCCAAATCGCGTCATGGCGGATGGGTTGGCGGGCGTGCCATTGGGTGCGTCTGGCGCCGGCCCTCCGTCGTTTCAGGGAGCGGTCTTGCTCGACCAGCTCCCGCAAGAATGCGTCGTGGCGGATCCACGACCAGAGGAGAACGAACTTGGCCCGTATCGCTGGCGTCAATATTCCAACCAACAAGCGCGTCGTCGTCGCGCTGCAGTACATTCACGGCATCGGCCCGCGCTTCGCGCAGGAGATCATGGACAAGGTTCGCCTGTCCGCCGAGCGTCGCGTCAACGATTTGTCGGACGCCGAAGTCCTGCAGATCCGCGAGATTATCGACCGCGACTACCGGGTCGAGGGCGACCTGCGTCGCGAAACCTCGATGAACATCAAGCGGCTGATGGATCTCGGTTGCTACCGTGGCCTGCGTCACCGTCGCGGCCTGCCGGTCCGCGGTCAGCGCACGCACACGAACGCTCGTACCCGCAAGGGTCCGGCCAAGGCGATCGCCGGCAAGAAGAAGTAAGTCCGGCAGCTGCGAGGCGGCTGTCGTATGTAAGCCCGGGCCGCGGTCCGGGCTGGTGGAGCCGCCGGAATTACGGCGGTGTCGAGATCGAACAGGATAGAACATGGCCAAGGAAGCCCAGCGCGTTCGCCGTCGCGAGCGCAAGAACATCACGTCCGGCGTCGCCCACGTGAACTCCTCCTTCAACAACACGCTGATCACGATCACTGATGCGCAGGGCAATGCCATCGCCTGGTCGTCGGCGGGCGCGCAGGGCTTCAAGGGCTCGCGCAAGTCGACACCCTTCGCCGCTCAGATCGCGGCCGAGGATGCGGCCAAGAAGGCGCAGGAGCACGGCATGCGCACGCTCGAGGTCGAGGTGTCGGGCCCCGGGTCGGGACGTGAGTCTGCTCTGCGCGCGTTGCAGGCTGCGGGCTTCACGATCACGTCGATCCGCGACGTCACCCCGATCCCGCACAACGGCGTTCGCCCGCGCAAGAAGCGCCGCGTCTGACGCCGGCTTTCGGGCCGCATGACCTTTGGCCGCGCTGCCCCGATCGGGCAGCGCGGCTTTCGCCGTAGTTCGGGAAGCCGATTCTTCCCTCAGACCTATCGCCACGATTGGATGGTGGCGAGGCAGCTGAAAGGCAAGCGCGATGATCGCGAGCAACTGGCAGGACCTGACCAAGCCCAACCAGGTCGTTTTCAAGAGCGGTGGAAGCCGTACCAAGGCGTCGCTGGTCGCCGAGCCACTGGAGCGCGGCTTCGGCCTGACGCTCGGCAACGCGCTACGCCGCGTCCTTCTCTCCTCGCTGCAGGGTGCGGCGGTGACGGCCGTTCAGATCGACGGCGTGCTGCATGAGTTCTCCTCGATCGCCGGCGTGCGCGAGGACGTGACCGACATCGTCCTCAACATCAAGGAAATCGCCATCGGCATGCAGGGCGAAGGCCCGAAGCGGATGGTCCTGCGCAAGTCCGGCCCGGGGGTCGTCACGGCTGGTGACATCCAGACCGTCGGCGACATCGAGATCCTGAATCCGGACCATGAGATCTGCACGTTGGACGACGGTGCCGAGATCCGCATGGAGTTCACGGTCAACACCGGTAAGGGCTATGTGCCCGCGGACCAAAGCCGGGCCGAGGATGCACCGATCGGCCTGATCCCGGTCGATGCGCTCTTTTCGCCGGTCAAGAAGGTCTCCTATCGCGTCGAGAACACGCGCGAGGGCCAGGACCTCAACAAGGACAAGCTGACCATGGAGATCGTCACCGACGGCTCCATCACCGGCGAGGATGCTGTGGCCTACGCTGCGCGCATCCTGCAGGACCAGCTGTCGGTGTTCGTGAACTTCGAGGAGCCGCAGCGTGAGACGCGTGGCGCCGAGGAGCACATCGCCGAACTCGCGTTCAATCCGGCGCTGCTCAAGAAGGTCGACGAGCTCGAGCTTTCGGTGCGTTCGGCCAACTGCCTGAAGAACGACAACATCGTTTATATCGGCGATCTGATCCAGAAGACCGAGGCGGAGATGCTGCGCACCCCGAACTTCGGGCGCAAGTCGCTGAACGAGATCAAGGAGGTTCTGGCCTCCATGGGTCTGCACCTCGGCATGGAGGTCAGCGCCTGGCCGCCGGAGAACATCGACGATCTGGCCAAGCGCTACGAGGATCAGTACTGATCCCATTCGACGGGCTGCCCGACGGCGACGAGCCGCCGGGCAGCAAGACTGCCCCATAAGATTCAAAGGCACATGCGCCCGTGTTTGCGGGATTGCGAGGATGCCGTCCCCGGCCCCGGCCGGACCTTTTCAAGGAGAAGACCCATGCGTCACGGAAATCGCGGTCGTAAGCTCAACCGCACCCACGAGCACCGCAAGGCAATGTTCGCCAATATGGTCGCCTCGCTCATCGAGCACGAGCAGATCGTCACAACGTTGCCGAAGGCGAAGGACCTGCGTCCGATCGTCGAGAAGATGATCACGCTTGGCAAGCGCGGTGACCTCCATGCACGTCGCGAGGCCATCAGCCGCGTGCGGGACGAGACGGTCATCAAGAAGCTCTTCGATACGCTTGCGCCGCGCTACGCCGGCCGCAACGGCGGCTACACGCGCGTTCTGAAGGCCGGCTTCCGTCGTGGTGACAACGCTCCGCTGGCGGTGATCGAGTTCGTGGACCGCGATGTCGACGCGCGTGGCGCGGTCGATCGCGCCCGTACCGAGGCGGCCGGCGAGCAGGATGCCGCCTGATCGATCCTCGATCGTAACCGAATGTGAAGGGGCCCGCTGGGCCCCTTTTTCGTTTCCGATCGTTCGTTCAGGACCCAACGGAGGATCGATATGACGGACCGCGTCCTCGTCACCGGAGCGTCCGGTTTCATCGCGAAGCACATCGTGCTGCAGCTCGTGCGCGATGGTGTCGCCGTTCGTGGATCGGTTCGAAGCGCATCGAAGGCGGACGAGGTTCGTGCCGTACTGCGTCGCCACGGATGTGATCCCGAGTTGTTCGAACCGATCGAACTCGATCTGGCGCAGGAGGCAGGCTGGCAAATCGCTGCGCGGGATTGCCGCTATGTGCTGCACACGGCATCGCCGTTCCCGGGTCGTCAGCCACGCGGCAAGTTCGCCCTCGTGCCGGCTGCACGCGACGGAACCCTGCGAGCGCTCAAGGCCGCTCGCGAAGCCGGATGTGAACGGGTTGTCGTGACCTCTTCGGTGGCCGCGGTCTTCTATGGTTACCCCCGAGACGACGCACGGGTCTTCGGGGAACAGGACGTCTCGCGAATCGAGAGCGACGCGATTTCGCCTTATGCGGTCTCGAAGACCGTTGCCGAGGAAGCGGCCTGGGCCTTCAGCCGCGAGCACGGTCTATCCCTGGCTACGGTCAACCCGGCACTCGTCTTCGGACCGGCGCTCGACAGCGTGCTGGGTACGTCGGCGATGCTTGTCGACTGGATGGCGCGTCGTCGTATCCCCTTCCTGCCGGACGTGACCTTCGGCATCGCGGATGTCCGTGATGTGGCGACCGCGCATGTGAGAGCGATGCCTCATCCCGAGGCGGCCCGACGTCGGTTCATCGTCAGCGGAGGCGAGCGAACGCTCCGCTCGGTCGCCGCAACGGCTCGAGCCGCCAATCCGGGAGCGTTGGGGTTTGCGCCGTTGCCGATCCCATCCGGCTTGGTGCGAGCCGGAGCGCGTGTCGTGCCACCATTGGCGATGCTGGCGGAAGAAGTCGATCGTATCAAGTCGTTGGATACGACCCCGCTTCGCGAACTGTTGGGAATAACTCCACGGTCGCCGGAAGTCGCGGTGCAGGATCTCGTTGAGAGTATCATGCAGTATGGACGGTCTTGATACTGTCGTCGAAACCTAAAGGCGTTGGTTGCGGTCCCGGGAATGGACATGTCTCGCACGCGATGCCGTCTGTACCATGTTTGAACGCACGGATGGCCGAGATCGTTACCAAACCCCTGTCAGCGTTCGGTTCCCCGCATCCTGCATAAGACAGGAGATGTTGCAGTTGGGTGATAGCTGAATGGGCAAACCCGTGCGATACGGGACTCGCACCGCCTGATGCTCCCCAAAATGAAATCATGACGCAACCAAGCTGCGTTAGATCCATTTCCTTGTCGAATGGGGACATGACGCTGCCAAAGTCGCGGCGAGTTTACACGGATTAAACGAATACTATGGAAGATACCGGGGCTCTCAACAACACGAGCGGGTTCTCGATGCGTCGCACGGTCCTTACGCTTCTCGGTGCGTTCTTTGCGTTTGGCGTACTGACCGCCAGCTACGCAACCGCTGAACTGCCGGAGACCCCGGCTGCCATCGAAATGGGGATGCAGTCGCGCTGATCTCGCGGCGATCCTCGACTTCGATGTGAAAGGGCCCTTGGGGCCCTTTTTTCGTGCCGGTTCCTGTCCTATTCCGACCACGTGCCAAGGCGCACTTAGGCAGCTGGCAGGTGAATCATGGGACGATCGCTCTCGGTACTGATGGCCTCTGCGGTGATGCTCGGCTTCTCGCCAGCAGCAGCGGTCCATGCGCAAGAAGCGACGGCACCGGTCGCGTCGCAACCGATCACATCGGGGGCTCGCGCCCCGACGAGCCAAGCCGAGATCAAGCTGAGCTTTGCGCCTCTGGTGAAGACGAGTGCGCCAGCGGTCGTCAACGTCTACGCGGCGCGGGCCGTGGCGAACCGGAGCCCGTTCGCCGGAGACCCGTTCTTCGAACAGTTTTTCGGGCGACAGCCATCGCGTCCCCGGATGGAGTCGTCGCTGGGTTCCGGCGTGCTGGTCGAATCCTCAGGCGTTCTGGTGACCAACAACCACGTCATCGAGAATGCGGACGAGATTCGCGTGGCCTTGGCCGACGGGCGCGAGTTTGCCGCGAAGTTACTCCTCAAGGACGCACGGACCGATCTGGCCGTCTTGAAGATCGAAGGCGACGAACCGTTCCCGGTCGTTCCGATCGCCGACTCGGACGCGGCGCAGATCGGTGATCTGGTGCTGGCCATCGGCAACCCGTTCGGTATCGGTCAGACCGTGACCAACGGTATCGTGTCCGCGCTCGCGCGCACGCATGTCGGCGTCAACGATTTCGGCTACTTCATTCAAACCGATGCCGCGATCAATCCCGGCAACTCGGGTGGCGCGTTGATCGATATGCGAGGCCAACTGGTCGGCATCAACACGGCGATCTTCTCGCGCTCCGGGGGGTCGAACGGGATCGGCTTCGCGATTCCGTCCAACATGGTCCGGGCGTTCGTCGAGGCGGCGGAGCGAGGGACGCGGTTCGAGCGTCCCTACATCGGTGCTGTGTTCACGCCCGTAACCGCCGAGATCGCGGAAGCGCTTGGCCTGCCTCGGCCAAACGGTGCCCTCGTACAGACCGTCCGACCCGGTGGTCCGGCCGAAGACGCCGGGTTGCGGGAAGGGGACGTCGTTCTCGCCATGAACGGCTTCACCATCGATAACCCTGATACGCTGGGCTACCGACTAGCCACGGCCGGGATCGGGCGCGATGCCGAGTTGCGGGTCGAGGGGAGCGGAGGCGAAGAGACACTGCGACTTGCCTTGCAGGCGGCTCCGGAAACGCCCGCCCGTGACGAGCGCCGCATCGAGGGGGAGACGCCCTTTGCCGGCGCGAGCGTGGCTAACCTGTCCCCCCGTCTGGCGGAGGAACTCGACATGCCCGACACGCGCCAAGGCGTCGTGGTCATGGAGGTCGAGCCCGGCACCCCGGCGGCTCGTCTGGGCTTTCAACCGAAGGACGTCATCCTCGCACTGAATGGCCGAAAGATCGATTCGTCCGCCGATCTGGAGCGGCGTGCCGAGGATGGGCGGCGAGGATGGGAGATCGAGGTCGAGCGCGACGGCAAGACCCTGGTGCAACGGGTGCGTTAAGGCGCGGAGCGAGGCAGCATGGCCGATCTTTTCGGCTCCACCGAACCGGACCACGGTGCGCGCCGTGTCGTGGACGACGATTGGGTAGGGCGCCCGCTTGCCGATCGTCTGCGTCCGCGCGTCTTGAGCGAGGTTGTCGGTCAGGAGCATCTCACGGGGCCAGACGGTGTTCTCTCCCGCATGCTGGCAAGTGGCACGCTGGGATCGCTGATCCTCTGGGGGCCGCCCGGCACCGGCAAGACGACGCTGGCGCGACTTCTCGCGAACGAGACCGAGTTCGCGTTCGAGCAGATTTCGGCGATCTTCTCGGGCGTTGCGGACTTGAAGAAGGTCTTCGAGGCAGCGCGTATGCGCCGTCGGAGCGGGCGGCGGACGCTGCTTTTCGTGGACGAAATCCACCGCTTCAACCGAGCTCAGCAAGACAGCTTCCTGCCGGTTCTCGAGGATGGTACCGTCGTGCTGGTCGGCGCGACCACCGAAAACCCGAGCTTCGAGCTGAACGCGGCGCTCCTGTCGCGGGCCCGGGTTCTCGTCCTTCATCCCCACACGCAGGCCAGCCTGGCGCAACTGCTGGAACGCGCGGAACAGGCGGAGGGGCGAGAGCTGCCGCTGGACGAGACCGCTCGGCTCTCCCTTCTCCGCATGGCGGACGGCGATGGACGCGCGGTGCTCACGCTCGCGGAAGAAGCCTGGAGAGCAGCGCGACCCGGTGAACGCCTGGACGAGGCCGCGTTGCAGCGCGTTCTCCAGCGCCGGGCTCCGATCTACGACAAGTCGCAGGATGGGCACTACAATCTCATCTCGGCCCTGCACAAGTCGGTGCGCGGGTCGGATCCGGATGCAGCGCTTTACTATCTTTGCCGGATGCTCGACGCCGGTGAGGACCCGCTGTTTCTGGCTCGCCGCCTCGTGCGCATGGCGGTCGAGGATATCGGCCTTGCGGACCCCCAGGCGCTGGTCGTCTGCAACGCGGCGAAGGATGCCTACGATTTTCTCGGTAGTCCGGAGGGCGAACTCGCGCTGGCGCAGGCCGCCATCTATCTCGCGAGCGCCCCGAAGTCGAACGCCGTCTATGTCGCCTATAAGTCCGCGGTTCGCACGGCGAAGCAGAATGGTTCGCTTCCGCCGCCGGCGCACATACTCAACGCACCCACGAAGCTGATGAAGAGCGAAGGCTACGGCCAGGGCTACGAATACGACCATGACGCGCCGGGTGCCTTCTCCGGACAGGATTACTTTCCGGAGCGGCTGGGTCGGCGAACCTTCTACGAACCGACGGACCGCGGCGCGGAACGGGAGATCGGGCGGCGATTGCAGCACTGGGATGCCCGGCGTCGCGAGCGGGACGATCGCTCGCGTGACTGAGAGGCTTTTGCCCGGAGATCGAGCTTGTTGCTGAATGTCCTGCTTGTCGCGGTCGGCGGCGCGTGCGGTTCCGTGCTCCGCTATCTTGTGACGCTCGCCGGTACGCGCTGGCTGGGTCCCGACTGGCCTTCGGGGACAGTTTTCGTGAACGTCAGCGGCTCTCTCCTAATGGGCGTCGCGGTCGAGATGATCACCCGGCGCTTCGGCGGCTCCGGCGAGTTGAGGCTACTCCTCACGACCGGCTTCCTTGGGGGGTACACGACATTCTCGTCGTTCTCCCTCGATGCAGCCGTCCTGTGGGAGCGCGGCGACACGCTGGCGAGCCTCGTCTACGTCCTGGGCAGCGTCGGCTTGGGCCTGGTCGCGCTGTTTGCAGGGCTGGCGCTCGCTCGCCACATGCTCTGAGGTCAGCGGCGACACCGTTTCGGTTTCGTTCCGGATAGGCTATTGCGGCGCTGAACGCTTATAGGAGCCGGTATGTCGTCCGTTGAACAGATCAGAGTCGAGCCCGACGAGGCGGGTCTACGCCTCGATCGCTGGTTCAAGCTGCACTATCCCGGCCTTGGCTTCGGTCATCTGCAGAAGCTTCTTCGCTCCGGTCAGGTACGCGTGGACGGAGGGCGCGCCAAGACCGATACGCGCATCGCGCCCGGACAGGTCATCCGCATCCCGCCCATGGGCGCGGACGCCGCGCGTTTGAAGGTCGCTCCGCTGACGGCCAACACGATGCGCGACCGCAACGATGCCGACGTGCTCAGCCAGATGCTGATCTACGAGGACGAGAAGGTCTACGTGTTCAACAAGCCCGCGGGTCTGGCGGTGCAGGGGGGATCCGGCGTCTCGCGTCACGTCGACATGATGCTTGAGGCCTGGCGGAACCGGAAGGGCGAGAAGCCACGGCTGGTCCATCGCATCGATCGCGACACGACGGGCATTCTGGTCGTCGCGCGGACCCGAGGCGCGGCGGTGGCGTTGACCAAGGCGTTTCGCGAGCGCGACACGCGCAAGACGTATTGGGCTCTGGTGAAGGGCGTGCCGGCGCCGCATGAGGGTCGCATCTCGACCTATCTCGTCAAGGAACAAACGCCGGACGGCGACAGGATGCGGGTGGCTCGGCATGGCGACGAGGGGGCGGACCACGCGCTCTCGCACTACCGCGTCATCGACCAGGTCGCCCAGAACTACGCCTGGCTGGAGATGGAGCCCCATACCGGACGGACCCATCAGCTGCGCGTTCACGCCGCTCATATCGGACATCCGATTCTCGGCGATCCGAAGTATTTCGAGGCCGATACGAACTGGGACTTCCCGGGCGGCGTTCAGAATCGCCTGCATCTTCATGCCCGACGAATCGTCATCCCGCATCCCGACGGCGGTGGCCGTATGATCGACCAGATCGCGCCGCTACCGCCGCATATGGTTCAGACATGGAACCTCTTCGGTTTCGACGAGGCGGCGGAGAACGACTGAGCGGCATGAAGGCGATCCTTTTCGACTGCGACGGCACGCTCGCCGACAGCTTCGGCCTGATTTGCGAGACGATGCGGCGCTGCTTTGCGACCGCTGGGTTGCCGGTGCCGGAACGTCGAGCGATCGAAGGCATCATCGGTCTGTCGCTCGACCTGGCCATTCATCGGCTGGCGCCGACGGTGCGCGAGGACGAGTTGCCGAGCCTCGTCGCGATCTACCGCCAGGAGTTCATGGCGGCGAAGATCGAGCCGGCCTTCCGTGAAGCGCTGTTCGCGGGCATCGAGCCGATGCTCCGCCGGCTTGCGTGTCGCGATGACGTGGTGCTCGGCATGGTGACCGGTAAGTCGCGTCGGGGCGTCGCCAACGTCGTAGCGGCTCATCAGCTCGACGGCATGTTTCTCGCTGTTCGAACGGCCGACGATTGCCCCTCCAAGCCTCACCCGGCGATGGTTCTGGAATGCTGCGCCGAGCTTGGGATCGAGCCGTCTCAAACGGTGGTCGTGGGTGATGCCATTTACGACATGCAGATGGCGGTCTCGGCGGGTGCGCGAGCGATCGGCGTTGCTTGGGGGGCGTGCGAGCCGGCAACGCTGGTGGCGGCAGGAGCCGACGACGTCGTTCCCGATCCAGCGGCCCTCGAGGTTGCTCTTGGATCGTTCCTCGAGTCGCCATCATCGATGATGCAACCCGTTCTGGATTAGGACTGCCATGTCCAACGTGCCGGCTCGCCCGGAACTTCCGAAGCGCTTCTACGCAAGTGTCGACATCGCCGACGAGCCGAACGGCTTTGCCGTACGCCTCGACGGCCGGCCCGTGCGCACGCCCGCCCGTTCGCCCCTCACGCTTCCCACCCGGTTGTCTGCAGAGGGTGTCGCCGATGAATGGCGGAGCCAGCGTGATGTGATTGATCCGGCGACGATGCCGCTCACCCGGCTGAGCAATACGATCATCGATGGGATTACGCCCAATCCCGAACCCATCCGGCAGGATCTGGCTCGCTATGCCGAGACGGACCTGTTGGCCTACCGTGCCGATGGACCGGATCGTCTGGTGCAGCGTCAGGCCGAGCGCTGGGATCCCGTCGTACGTTGGGTGGAGGAGGAAATCGCCGCTCTGTTTGCGGTCGGGCAGGGCGTAATCTATGTCGCGCAGCCCGCCGAAACGGTTGCCGCTCTGCGCGTTCGTTTGGAGCGGGAGACGGACCCGTTCCGCCTTGGCGCTCTCCATCAGGCGACAACGCTTACGGGATCGCTGATGCTCGCGTTGGCTCTGGCGGCCGGACGGCTCGATGCGGCCACGGCATGGTCCTTGGCGCATATCGACGAGGACTGGAACATCGAGCAGTGGGGCGAGGACGAGGAAGCGAACGCGCGTCGAACCGCGCGCTTCGCCGATATGCGCGCGGCGGCGCTTCTCCTCGGCAGGAACTGAGCCAAGGCCTACCTTGAACGAATAGCGGCCCGTTTCCTGGTTCAACCAACCTGGTGCAGAAGACGGGCGCCTTGCCGCCCGAGCATCAAGCCCATGGCTAGATCCCGGCGAACCATTCGTAGCCGCGATCTTCCCAGTAGCCGCCGCTGCCGTCACCGAACGCCTGCAGACTGTCGGTCAGGGTGATTCCGCTCAGGAACTTCGCCATCTTGTAGCCGAGCTGCCGCTCGACCCGCACGCGCAACGGCGCCCCGTTGGCGACCGGCAACGCAGCATCGTTCAGTCCATAGGCCAGGATGGTCTGCGGATGGCGTGCATCCACAAGGTCGATCGACTCGTAGTACCGCACCGGACCCAGGAAGCCGTTCTCCATGGTATCGAGGCAGTTGAAGACGACGTAGCGCGCCTGCGCCTTGACGCCCGCCTGATCCAGAAGCCCGGCAAGGGGCGTCCCCGTCCACTTGGCGACGCAACTCCAGCCCTCCACGCAATCGTGCCGCGTGATCTGCGTGCGGGAGGGCATCGCGCGCAGTTCGTCCAGCGAGACGCGCATCGGACGCTCGACCATGCCGTCGATCGTGAACCGCCAGGAAGCGAAGTTCTCCCGGACGAGAACCATGTAGTCCGCGTCCTGTGGGCTGACCGTGCCGTTCGGACGCATCGGCTGGCGGATCTCGCTGGCCGCGAACTCCGGCGCGAGCTGGTCCGATCGCAGGAGGAGACGTTGCGCGCGATAGGTGAGATCGTTTGCCTTTTCGAGAACGTTGCGCGCTGTCGAGTCGCTCGCGACGAGCGGATCGAAACAACCCGACAGCGGCAGCGCGGATGCGAGTCCGAGTCCCGTCAGGAAGCGGCGGCGGTCGAGGCGCAAGGTCACGGTTGGGTCTCCTCGGGATCGATTCGCATGCGGCCCGTGATCATCGATCGCAGCTCGTTGAAGGGGCCGGCGAGGACGACCATCGCGATGTGGACGACGAAGAAGGCCACCAGCGACAGCATCACGACGAAGTGGATGGTGCGCGCCGTCTGCCGGCCGCCGAACAGATCCAACGTCCAGGGTGCAAGCGCGTTGAAACCCGGCGACATCGTCAGGCCCGTCAGGATCATCAGCGGTAGCGCGACGAAGAGGACTGCGAAGTAGGAGACCTTCTGCAGCGGATTGTAGGAGCGGCCGTGGTGCAACCGAAGCCGTACGTGATCGGCGACATCGCGTGGCAGAGCCTTGAGGTCGCGACCGCGAGGAAGGACATCGCGCACGAGGTGGCGGTTGACGAGACTGCTGATCAGCCACACCAGAAGCGTCGCGCCCAGAACCCAGGCGAAGAAGAAGTGGACGACACGGCCCGAGGCGAGATCCCGATAGGTCGGGATCACCATCCATCCGGGAAATGACTGCGGAACGAGTTGGCCGTTCTGCCATACCGCGCCGAGCCATCCCGTCGTGTCGAAGCGGTGACCGAAAAGATCCGTGACGCCGCGCAAGACGCCGTTTTCGACCACGGCACCGATCGAGAAGATGCTGTTGTCGAACGCAAAGCCCGATTGCGTCCCGATGTAGAGGTCGGGGCGAGCCATGAAGATCTGGAGGCCCGACAGCAGCAGGAAAAACAGCGCAATGGCCCAGAGCCAGTGCGTTGCGCGCGTCCAGACCGATTGTCGTCGGACAACGGGGCCGTCTCGTGGAGCAATCAGCTTCATGGCGAACATCCGGGTCGGAATGAACGGAAGATACGTTGGGTCGTCGCCGATGGTTTCGGCACGATCCCGCGGGCTAGGTCACCTGTGCCAAGCGTCGCAGCGCGAGATCGAGCTGCCCGCGGAACCGGGCCCGATCCGCGCCGGTGAAGGCTGCATTCAAGCCGCGGCTCTCACCGGTTTCTCGCAGATGCTGGTTGAACGCTCGCATCGAGAGGGCCGTACCGATCGACTCCGCGGTGAAGGGACGCCCGTTGGGGTTGATCACCGCCGCCCCTCGCTCGAGGGCACGAGCCGCCAGCGGAATATCGGCCGTGACCACGACGTCTTTGTCGCCCGCTTCCGCCGCAATCCAGTCATCCGCCGCGTCCGCGCCAGCCGACACGACAACGATGCGGGCTCCGGGATAGCGGGAGGGGCGCATACCGCCGTTCGAGACCAGCACGAGTTCAGCCTCGAAGCGACGGGCGATCTCGAGAGCCTCGTCCTTCACGGGACAGGCGTCGGCATCCACCAGCACCCGCAGCGCCGAGACCGTCACGTCGGTCGTCCCGAAGCGGCCTGTGACGGACCGAACACTTTCTCGAAGCTGCCGCGCAGCACCATATCGACCTCCGGCATCGAGACAGGAACGCCGAGATCGATGAGGCTCGTGACGCCGTATCCCTGAATGCCGCAGGGCACGATGCCGCCAAAGTGGGACAAGTCGGGATCGACGTTCAGGCTGATGCCATGGAAACTGACCCAGCGGCGAACGCGAATGCCGATCGCCGCGATCTTGTCCTCGGCCGGCGAGCCATCGGCGAGGGGCGCACGCTCCGGCCGGCGCACCCAGACACCGACCCGATCCTCGCGTCGCTCGCCCCGTATCTGATAATGCGCCAGCGTATCGACGATCCAATGTTCCAGCGCCGCAACGAACCGCCGTACGTCGGAACCGCGCCGCCGCAGGTCGAGCAGCACGTAGGCAACCCGCTGGCCGGGACCGTGATAGGTGTACTCGCCGCCGCGTCCGGTCTGGAACACGGGGAAGCGGGCGGCGTCGAGAAGGTCGCTCGCGCGGGCGCTTGTGCCGGCCGTGTAGATCGGCGGGTGCTCCAGAAGCACGACCACCTCGTTCGCCTCGCCCGCCGCAATCGCCGCCGCCCGCGTTTCCATGAAGGCGAGCGCGGTCTCGTAGGGTACCAGCTCGTCGAGCACGATCCATTCCACGGCCGCGTTGTCGTCGCGAGGGAGCGTGGCGGTCTCGACTTGCAGGCGGGAAGGAGCGGGGATGTCCATGGAAGGGTTCTAACGTTTCGTGCTCGGGCGATCCAGTTTCGCGCCAGCCCCGCTCCCGTCTTTCGCACGACCAACCGGCTTTTGGGGCTTGTGCCCCCGATAAGCGTTTGTTACATCGCCGCCACCGCACCGGATGGCGCGGGAACACGGCGTGCGGTCGTGGCGGAATTGGTAGACGCGCAGCGTTGAGGTCGCTGTGGGGCAACCCGTGGAAGTTCGAGTCTTCTCGACCGCACCAGCCTTCTTCGGCAGACCTCGCCGACTTCCTTAATTCAACAGCTGCCCTCGACGCTCACCGGCTGTTTCCGGATGAGCGTTTTGCCGTGCTTGCCAGCATGGGTTCCGACGCCTAAGGAACGGCACCCGAACCCAACGACGCCGGAACCTGACATGGACTTCGCTGCCGCCCGCGTGAAGATGGTCGATAACCAGATCCGCACGACGGACGTCACGTCCCACGAACTGCTGCGCGCCTTTCTGACCGTCGCGCGGGAGCGCTTCGTGCCCGATGCCCGCAAATCGCTGGCCTATATCGACGAGGATCTCCCGCTCGGCGTCGCCGGTCGCTACCTCATGGAGCCCTCGCCGTTGGCCAAGCTGCTGCAGATGGCCGCGATCCTGCCAGACGATACGGTGCTCGACGTCGGTTGCGGCACTGGCTACGGCGCGGCGGTGATGGCGCAGGTCGGCTCGCATGTGGTTGCCCTCGAAGAGGACGAGGCCCTCGCCGAAGCGGCTCGTTCCGCTCTGCAGGAGATCGGCGTCGCCAACGCGGAGGTCGTGACAGGCCCGCTCACGACCGGTCATGCCGCAGGTGCGCCGTATGACGTCATCGTTCTCGAAGGGGCGGTCGATGAGGTGCCCGACGTCTTCTTCGAGCAACTGCGCGATCGCGGTCGCCTGGTGACCGTCGTCGGCTCGGGCCTATCCGCCATGGCGAAGCTCTACACGAAGGAGGACGGCATCGTCTCCGATCGGTTCGGCTTCAACTGCAGTCTGAAGCCGCTTCCCGGCTTCCGTCGCGAGCGCGGCTTCGTCTTCTAGCCGGTATCGGTGCGACGCAAGCTTTACGTACGGTTTGTGTTTTAGACGGGTCACACTCGGTCGCGATTCCGGTGTACTTCGCAACTCCACGCTGGCGTTTTGCCAGCGTGCGGTTCATGTCGGTGGGGAAGCATATCCTGTTCGCCCGTCCCGTTTTCCGTTGTCGCGGATGCGGGGTCTCGTATCGGCTTGCGACGGGAGAACTCGGAGTAAGCATTTGCGCAAGCGTTCCTGGATCCTGGCAGCCGTCTCCTCGGCTCTTCTCGTCGGAACAGCGCCGGGCGCAAGCGCAGAAACCCTTCGGGGTGCGCTGGCGAAGGCCTATACGAATAACCAAGACCTGAACTCGGCTCGCGCGCAGCTCCGCGCGACCGACGAGAATGTCACGCAGGCTCGTGCCGGCCTTCGGCCCACGGTCGCCGCGACCGCCGACGCGCAGGCTTCGCGCTCGCGCACGACGTTCGGCGACCGCATCCGCAGTTCGGACGGTCGCTCCGAGGCGCTGGTCGGCGGCATCCAGATCAACCAGACCATCTTCGACGGGTTCCAGACGCCCAACAACGTCAATGCGCAGCAGGCGCAGGTGAGGGCCGCGCAGGAGAATCTCGTCAACACGGTCCAGAACACGCTTCTGAGCACCGTCCAGGTCTACATGAACGTTCGTCGCGACCGGGAGATCGCGGCGTTCCGCCAGCAGAACCTCAACTTCCTGAACGAGCAGGTCCGAGCGGCCGATGCCCGCTTCCAGGTCGGCGAGGGCACGCGCACGGACGTGGCGCAGGCGCAGGCCGAGCAGGCTCTTGCGACGGCGCTTCTCAACACCGCGCTCGCGCAGGTCGCCTCGAGCGAGGCACAGTATCTCGACGTCGTCGGCGATCCCCCGACGCGTCTCGAGGCCGGCAACCTGCCGCCGTCCGCGATCATCCCGCCCAGCGTGGCCCGTGCGCTCGACATCTCGCAGCAGGAGCATCCGGCGATCCTGGCGAACCAGTTCGCCGTCGATGCCGCCTCCTTCCTCGTCAAGGCGGCCGAGGGACGGCTCCTGCCGACCGTCGCGGTTCAGGGATCGGTCAACAACACCTACGCGCTCTCGGAGTCCGATCCGGACAGCAATCAGTTGCCCGGCGTCGTCAACACGCAGAACGAGATCTCGGGCACGGTGACGGCCCGGTTGACGGTTCCGATCTACCAAGGTGGATTGGTGTCGTCGCAGGTTCGGCAGGCCAAGGAAGTCGTAAGCCAGCGGCGCATCGAGGTCGACGGGATCCGCGATCAGGTCCGCTCCGCGGTGGCCACCGCCTGGGCTCAACGGCAGGCCGCCGTTGCCAACGTTCAGGGCTATACCGCCCAGGTTTCCGCCGCGCAGTTGGCGCTCAACGGCGTCGTCGAGGAGCGCAACGTCGGGCAGCGAACGACTCTCGACGTCCTGAACGCGCAGTCCGACGTGATCACGGCGCAGATCCTTCTCGCGGGTGCGCAGCGCGACGCCGTGGTCGCCGCCTACCAGCTGGCTTCGGCCATCGGCCGTTTGTCGCCGCAACGCTTGGCGTTGAACGTCGAAGCCTATGAGCCGGAAGAGCATTACCAGCAGGTTCAGGACAAGTGGTACGGGCTTCGCACGCCGGACGGGCGCTGAACCCGGCGTCAAAATCCGGTTGCGAACGCATTTCCTCTCGCTCGCGCATTCAAATCCCCGCTCATCGGCGCTAGCTTGATCCGATGAGGAATCGGCGCGGGCAGGGCGCCGGCTAGGGCGGATGCGGTAACGTCATGAGTAAATCCACCGTCGCGCAGGAACCATCCATGGATGAGATCCTGGCATCGATCCGCCGGATCATCGAGACCGGAGAGGATCGCACAAGCTTGGCGCCTCGTCCGGAGGAACCGGCAGCCGATACGCCGCCCGAGCGGCCGGTGCCTTCTTCTGCGCGCCTTCCGGACCGCTTCGACGCACGGGACCTGTCGGGTAGTCGCCGAGCCCCCAACCCAGTTCTCGCGGCCGCCGCCTCCGACGTATCGAGCCGCATCACGGCGTCCGTACCAGAGGCGAAGTCGCTTTCCGAATCGAGCGCATCTGCAACGGAACTCGATGACGAGGCACGCCTGACGGCCGATCTCGAACAGGAGCTGGCCGCGTCCTGGGGGCAGCCGGCAACCGAGGCCGAACGTCAGCCCGAACCGGACGTCACCATCCCGCCGGAACTCCCGTCGCCAACGGAAGGCCCCCAAACCATGTCCGACCTACCGTCCTTCGACCGTCGAAACGACCCGCCATCCTCGCCAGCAGCCGAAACGCGACCCGAACCGGCTCCGGTCGACCGCGGCGGTTTCAGCCCGGCCAACAGCGACCGCCCGCTGGCATCGAGCGAGGAGCGCTACGAGGCGGTCACGCTGCCTTTGACGTCGGAGACGACCAGCACGCTCGTCGCCGCTTCGTTCAGCGACCTCGCGCAAGCGATCCGGTCCGGTGAGCTGCGGTCCATCGAAGCCATGGCGCAGGAGATGCTTCGGCCGATGCTGCAGGAATGGCTGGACGATAACCTTCCTCGCATGGTCGAGCGTCTGGTCCGTGAGGAGATCGAACGCATGTCGCGCGGCGGCCGCCGGTAAACGCGGCGATCCGAAGTTAGCAGATGCACAGGGGCCGGTTTCGTTGATTCCAGCCCCTGTTCGCGTTAACCGGGGCGGCTTGTGCCAACTCGGATAATCCCATGATCGACAAGACCTTCGACGCCGCCGCCGTGGAACCGCGCATCGCGGAGCGGTGGGAGGCGGCGGACGCCTTCCGTGCCGGTGCGGGCGCACGCCCGGGTGCACCGGCCTTCTCGATCGTGATCCCGCCGCCCAACGTCACGGGCTCGCTTCATATCGGGCATGCGCTCAACAACACGCTGCAGGACGTCCTCGTCCGGCATCGCCGCATGCTGGGCGACAACGTTCTTTGGCAACCCGGACTCGACCACGCCGGCATCGCGACGCAGATGGTGGTCGAGCGACAGCTGGCGGAGCGGGGGGAACCGCATCGACGCGAGATGGGGCGTGACGCCTTCGTGGAGCGCGTCTGGGCCTGGAAGGGCGAGTCGGGCGGTGCGATCCTGCGCCAGTTGCGGCGCCTCGGCGCATCGTGCGACTGGTCGCGCGAGCGGTTCACGATGGATGACGGGCTGTCGCGCGCGGTGCGGCGCGTCTTCGTCCAGCTCTATCGCGACGGCCTCATCTACAAGGACCGGCGGCTCGTCAACTGGGATCCGAAGCTGCGCACGGCCATCTCGGACATCGAGGTCGAGCAGCGCGAGGTGAAGGGCTCGCTCTGGCATTTCCGTTATCCCGTCGAGGGCCGGAACTACGATCCCGAGAACGCCAACACCTTCATCACGGTCGCAACCACACGGCCCGAGACGGTGCTGGGCGACACGGCCGTGGCCGTGAACCCGGACGATGACCGCTACCGCGATCTCGTCGGGCGCCATGTGCGTCTGCCGTTGATCGGCCGTGTCATTCCGATCGTGGCCGATGACTATGCCGACCCCGAGGCCGGGTCGGGCGCGGTCAAGATCACGCCGGCCCACGACTTCAACGATTTCGAGGTCGGCAAGCGCCACGACCTGCCGCGCATCAACGTCCTGTCGCCGGACGCGCGTATCGCGATCCGGGACAATCCGGACTTCGCGGAGGGTCTGTTTACGGACGATGCCGAGCGGGCGATCGGCATGTTCGAGGGCCTCGACCGCTTCGCGGCCCGTAAGCTTCTCGTGGAGTGGATGTCGGAGGAAGGCTATCTCGCCAGGGTCGACGACCATGTCCACATGGTCCCGCATGGCGATCGCGGCGGTGTTCCGCTGGAGCCCTTCCTGACCGACCAATGGTACGTCGACGCTGCGACCCTGGCGCGCCCGGCGATCGCGGCGGTGCGCGAAGGACAGACCACCTTCGTGCCGCGAAACTGGGAGAAGACCTACTTCGACTGGATGGAGAACATCGAGCCCTGGTGCATCTCGCGCCAGCTCTGGTGGGGTCACCAGATTCCGGCGTGGTATGGACCGGACGGAACGGTCTTCGTGGACGAGGATGAAGACGCGGCCGCGGCCGCGGCGCTCGCTCACTATGTGACCAACGGTACGATCACCGACGCCCGCGCTCGGGAACTCGCCGAGAACGCCGACGAGCGGGCGACGTTCCTGACGCGTGACGAGGATGTGCTCGACACCTGGTTCTCGTCCGGACTGTGGCCCTTCTCGACGCTGGGCTGGCCTGACGAAACCCCGGAGCTGAAGACCTACTACCCGACCAATGTCGTGGTGTCCGGTTTCGACATCATCTTCTTCTGGGTCGCCCGGATGATGATGATGGGCTTGTACGTGACGGACGAGGTGCCGTTCCGCACGGTCTACATGCATGCGCTCGTTCGCGACAAGAACGGCGCGAAGATGTCGAAGTCCAAGGGAAACGTCATCGATCCGCTCGATCTCGTGGACGAGTTCGGCGCCGATGCCTTGCGGTTCACGCTGACGATCCTCGCCGCGCAAGGTCGCGACGTGAAACTCGATCCGCAACGGATCGCGGGCTATCGCAACTTCGGCACGAAGATCTGGAACGCGACCCGCTTTGCCGAGATGAACGGGGCGGTCCACGGCGCGGTCGTCGATCCCGGCGCGTTGAGCGAACCCGTGAACCGCTGGGCGCTCAGCGAGCTATCGCTGGCGATTCGCGAGGTCGACGACGCATTGGCGGCTTACCGCTTCAACGATGCTGCCAGCGCCGTTTATCGTTTCGCCTGGAACGTCGTTTGCGACTGGTATGTTGAGCTGACGAAGCCGATCTTCCTCGGTGCGGACGAGGCCGCGAAGGAGGAGACGCGCCGCGTCACGGGCTTCATCCTCGACCAGTTGTATGCGCTGCTGCACCCGATGATGCCGTTCCTCACGGAAGAGCTTTGGGCTGTGACAGCGCCAGCCGGCTCGCCACGCTCGACGCTTCTGTGCCACGCGCCATGGCCGGCACTCGACTACCGCGACGAGGAGGCAGCCGAAGATCTCAACTGGCTCGTCGAGATGGTGGGAACGATTCGCTCGGTCCGCTCGCAGATGAACGTTCCGCCGGGTGCCGAGGCCCCGTTGGTGGCCGTCGGTGCTACCCCGATGGCGGTCGAACGGCTGGATCGCCACAAGGCGGCACTCGGGCGACTGGGTCGCGTGAGTTCCGTCTCGGTTGCCTCCACGGCGCCCGAGCAAGCCGCACAGTTCGTCCTGGGCGGAGAAACCTACGCTCTCCCACTGGCCGGCATGATCGATATCGCCGCGGAGAAGACCCGTCTCGGGAAGGCCGCCACGAAGGCACGAGGCGAGGTTGAGCGAATCGACCGCAAGCTGGCCAACGAACGGTTCGTCGCGAGTGCGCCCGACGAGATCGTCGAGCAGGAACGCGAGAAGCGGCGCGACTACGTCGCGGAAGTCGAGAAGCTCGAAGCCGCGATCGCCATGTTGGGCTAGCGGTCGGCGTCAGATTCTGTCTCCTACCGGCAACTGTCTCGAACTCTTCCGTTAACGGAAGAGTTTGTGGCGGTTTGGCGACACGTCGACCAGCCTTGCCGTAAGCCAGCGCGGGTGTCCGAATTCCCAATTGTGACAGGGTTTTCGCGGCCGGTTTTCGCCTGATTCCTGAATGTCGAGTCAGCCTGCGAGGCGGTGCACAGCGCAGGATTGCCATATTCCCATCGCGTACCCGACATGACAGGTTTGTTCCAGATGGGGACCTTAGAGTTCCCGCGGGACGGCAATCGGGGGAACGATCATGGCACATTGGGGACGTTGGCTGGCGGGAACCGCACTGGCCTTCGGCTTGGGAAGCGGCACGGCGTTGGCCGGCGGCTTCCAGCGTGGCGTAGCCGATACCGACACCCTCTACGAGCCGGGCGAATTCGTCACCCGACTGGGCTTCACCTACGTCTCGCCGGAGCGTGGCTTCACCAGCGTCAATGGCGTCTCGGGTGACTTCGGCGACTACACCGGTACGTACCGCATCCCGAGCGTTGCCCTGAAGTATGGCGGCGACATGGGCGCATGCGTCGGGAACTATACCGAGTCCTTTGCTGCAGAAGGCGACTACTCGGGCTTGCCGGGCGGGGCCCAGCCGGCGCCGATCGGTGGCGGGTCGCGTGTGCGCAACCTCGAGTTCCAGTCCAACGAGGTGAGCGCGACCTGCCGCGTCAGCTACTCCGCCAACGGCATGCGCTTCAGCCTCCTGGGCGGCATCTACGGGGAGGACTTCGATTTCCAGGGCGAGAGCCTGGCCACGCGCAACATCGGTGCGACGCTTCCGGTCGCGCTGCAGGGCGCTCTGACGCGGGCCAACGCGCAACTCCTCCTTCCGGTCTCGGTCAGCGTCGACACAAGCGACGACATGACCGTCGGCTACCGGATCGGCGCGGCGTTCGAGATCCCGGAATACGCGGTCCGGGCGCAGGTCCTGTACCGGTCCGAGGTCGAGCACGACAGCATCACCGGAACCGGAAACGTCGCGTCCACTGGGTCGGCCTTCGTTCGGCTCGCGAATGGCCGGGAAGTGTCCGTCCCGACCGCGCTTGGCGCGCTCGGCATCACGGCGCCGCCGGCGCTGCTGGGAGCCCTTCCGGCGCCCGGCACGGTGCTCGCGTCCGGCCTGCCGGCGTTCCAGAACACGGCAACCAGTCCGCAAAGCCTCTACGTCAATGCGCAGACGGGCATCGCCGAGGGCACGCTGCTTCTCGCTTCGTTCCGCTGGACCGACTGGAGCACCAACCGTGCCGTCGTCACGACCACCGCGGGTGCATCGAGCGTGAGCCCCTATTACTGGGACGACGGATATACGGCCTCGATCGGTATCGGCCGGGCTTTCAACGAGCGGATCTCGGGATCCGTCTCGATCGGATACGACACGGGCGTCTCGACCGGCGCCGAGACGACCTACACTGATCTCTACACGCTGTCGGGCGGTCTCTCGCTCAAGGATACCTGGGCGGAACTCCGAGTCGGCGGCCTGATCGGCTACTGGACCGATGGCAGCCAGAGCATCGACAGGGGCGCCATCTATAACGGTACGGTCGGTGACGATTGGGTTTACGCGGCGTCTGCCTCGCTGAAGCTGACCTTTTGAGTCTTATCCCCGCGATCCACACACCGAAGGCGCTCCGTATGGGGCGCCTTTTTGCTTTGGAAACAGGCACTTCAGCCGCGAACTTCCATCGCGGTCCGGGGATGTTGGAAAGCTGCAACAGTATGGCGACGTTGCATCGCCTATGATCGTGAAGTCGTATTCGACGCCGTGGTCCCGCCATAAAGCCGGGGCACGCCGTAGGGTAAGACGAACGGCGGGCAAGAGCTGCGCCGTCAGCGGTACGGGCCCGAACGTTTCGCGGCTCGGGCGAGGGACGATGAACGCTACCAACCAGATTGTGCGAACGATCGCGAGCGGGCCCGTTCCGTTCCTTCGTTCCATGTCGCGTTCGTCTGTTGGCCAGATGGGTGCCCATGCGCATTAGCCGGATACTTGCGGCAGGCGTCGTCTCGGCGTTGGTTCTGAGCGCCACGCCGGTCTTTGCGCTCGACCCGGCTGTGCTCGCAGCGACGCCGCCGTCCCCGTCGCCGCGCGAGATGCTGTCGATGGGTTTTGCGGCCTATAAGCGCGGCGAGAAGGCCGAGGCCATCGAGGCGCTGCAACAGGCTGCGGAGCGTGGGCATCCCGGTGCTCGCTGGAAGCTCGGCATGATGTACGCCGCCGGCGATGGCGTGAAGGAAGACGACTACCAAGCCTTCCAGATGTTCGAAGACATTGTGCGCGACCAGGAGGACGACACGGCCTCGTCTCCGAATGCGGCCTATGTCGCGAGCGCGATTGTCTCTCTGGCGACCTACATGCGCGACGGTATACCGAACAGCCCGGTCGCCGCTGATCCGGGCCAGGCCCGGCAACTTTACTCCCATGCCGCGACCTACTTCGGCGATGCCGAAGCGCAGTTCGAGCTGGGGCGTATGCTGCTGGCCGGCGAGGGCGGAAAAAGCAATCCGCGTCAGGCGGCTCGGTGGCTGAAGCTGGCCGCGGCGAAGGGCTATGCGAAGGCCGAAGCCTTGCTCGGATACCTTCTCTTCGACGGGGAAGCCATTTCCATGCGGGCCGATCCCGCGCGCGGTCTCGCGATGCTGACGAGAGCTCTCAAGCTGGCCTCCGTGAAGGATCGGGAATGGATCCGACCCTTGCAGGAAGAAGCCTTCTCGTTGTCCACGGAAGACGATCGCCGGCTCGCCCTATCGGACGGCGAAGCGTCACGCTGACGCCTCGTCGGGTTTCGGCTGGCGCTTACCGCTTGAGGCTTACGATCTGAGGTCGACGACGACCGGCACGTGATCCGACGGCTTCTCCCAGCCCCGTACGTGACGGTCGATCGACACGCCCTGCAGAAGGATCGCCGCTTCCGGCGACAGAAGGACGTGGTCGATGCGGATACCGTTGTTCTTCGGCCAGGAACCGGCCTGATAGTCCCAGAACGTATAGGTTTCCGGCGCATCGCTGGCGGCGCGCACGGCGTCCGTCAGGCCGAGGTGCAGCAGCCGACGATAAGCGGCCCGGCTTTCCGGTTGATACAAGGCGTCGTTCACCCAGGCGGATGGATCGCGGACATCATCGGGTTGCGGGATGACGTTGTAGTCGCCCATCAGGACGAATGGCAGCTCTTCGCCCAGACGCGTGCGCGCATGCTGCTCAAGCCGTGCCATCCAGTCGAGCTTGTAGGAGAATTTCTCGGTCCCCAACGGGTTGCCGTTCGGTAGATAGAGGCAGGCGACACGCACCCGCCGGTCGCCGATGGCATACACCGCCTCGATGAAACGCGACTGTTCGTCTTCCGGTGCACCGGGCAGGCGCCGCTCGACGCGGATCGGGGCCTCCTTCGACAGAAGGGCGACACCGTTGAAGCCCTTCTGGCCGTGCGTCTCGACGTGCCAACCGCGCTTTTCCAATTCGGCGCGGGGAAACTGCTCGTCGACGCTCTTGATCTCCTGCAGACCGACGACGTCCGGCTGACGCTCGTCGAGCCAGGCGAGAAGGGCATCGAGACGCGCCTTGACGCCGTTGATGTTCCAGGTGGCGACAAGCATGCGCGTTCCTGCTCGGCGGGTTCAGACGGCGAACGACGTTCCGCAGCCGCAGGAAGCGACGGCGTTCGGGTTCCGAATCTGGAAGGACTGACCCATCAGGTCGTCGACGAAGTCGATTACGGCACCGTCCATGAAGCCGACCGAGACGGGATCGATCAGAACACGCGCACCCGCATGCTCGATGACGACGTCGTCGTCTTCGCGCTCGTGCGTGAGATCGAACTTGTAGGAAAAGCCGGAGCATCCGCCGCCCTCGACCGAGATGCGAAGCGCGTCGTCATCATGGGTCTTGGCCAGGATCGCGACGATCCGGCGGGCGGCAGCATCGGAAACGGTGATCGGAGCGGCGAGCGTCTCGCTCATGGCGTTGGATCCGGCGGGAGGAGCCGGCCTTCTGCTTGTTGGAGGCTACCCGCTAACGTATGGACGAGGGGGACGAGGGTCAACGTCGCGGTCCGGGAATGGACCGTTTCGAACGGCCGTCGAACCGCCGATACCGGACACGACCATGGCTGCCTTCTCCCCGTCGACGATCGGCTTCGGCCGCGATGGTCTCGCGCCCTTTGCCGTCCGTGCGGACACGAGCCGCGGGCGCCTTTTTCCCGAACCCGCGAGCCGTACGCGGACGCCCTTCCAGCGCGATCGCGACCGCATCGTCCATTCCACGGCGTTCCGGCGATTGAAGCACAAGACGCAGGTTTTCGTCGCCTACGAGGGCGATCACTTTCGTACGCGGCTCACCCACACGATCGAGGTGTCGCAGATCGCCCGCGCCTTTGCGCGCGCTCTTCGTCTCGACGAGGACCTGACCGAAGCGGTCGCCTTGGTCCATGACTTCGGTCATACGCCGTTCGGGCATGCCGGCGAGCGGGCGTTGAACCGCTGCATGGCGGGGTTTGGCGGCTTCGACCACAACGCGCAGTCGCTGCGCATCGTCACCGCCCTTGAGCGCCGGTATGCGGAGTTCGACGGCCTCAATCTCTGCTTCGAGACCCTGGAAGGGCTGGTCAAGCACAACGGCCCCCTGGTCGGGACCCATGCGTCCGTGTCTGATTCCGTGCCGGCAGCGATCCTCGACTTCGATCGCGAGTTCCCGCTGGACCTCCACCGTTTTGCGAGCCTCGAAGCGCAAGCGGCTGCGATCTCTGATGACATTGCCTACAACACCCACGATCTCGACGATGGGCTGCGAGCCGGTCTCATCCAACTCGATGATCTGGCCGAGCTAGATCTGGCCGGCGATATCCTTCGCGAGGTTCGAGCGCGCTATCCCGGTCTCGATCCCGTGCGCGCGTCGCACGAGATCATGCGTCGTCACATCACGCGCATGGTGGAGGACGTGATCGACGCCACGCAGAGGCGATTGGCGGAGGATGACGTCGGATCGCGGGAGGACGTGCAAGGGGCTCGGCGAACCCTTCTCGACTTCTCGGCAGACATGCGTGCCGCCGTCGCGCAGACGCGGAGCTTTCTGTTTGCACGCGTGTATCGCGATCCCAGCGTGATGAGCGTGATGGACCGAGCCGAGGTCGTGGTTGAGGAGTTGTTCGACGCTTTCCTGGCCGATCCGCAACTCATGCGCGGCGATTGGAATGCAGCCGTTCCGCTGGAGGGCGAGCGGTTGGCGCGGCATGTGTCGGACTACCTGTCCGGCATGACCGACAGCTACGCGATGGGCGAACACCGCCGCCTGTTTGACGCTTCGGGCGAATTGGGCTAGCGCGCCGGTTTCGCTGCGCCGCCCAAATCTGTGGGCATGCGGAGCGCACCCTCGCAACAGCCGGAACGCGTCCATGAACATCTTCGCCGACTTCGAGCAGCGCGTCGCGCGGACCGTGCGTGCGACGCTCGACGGGTTGGGTATCGGTGAAGCCGATCTGTCGCGTATCGCCGTCGAGCCGCCGCGCGACGCGGCGCATGGCGATCTCGCGACGAACGCGGCGATGGTCCTGGCCAAACCACTGGGGCAGAAGCCGCGCGATCTGGCGGAACGCATCGCGGAAGGATTGCGTGCCGACGGCGATGTGGCGGCGGTCGAGATCGCCGGACCTGGTTTCATCAACCTGCGGCTCGAGCGGAGCTTCTGGACCCGGCATCTCCACGACATCCTGCGGCTCGGAGCCGACTATGGTCGCGGCACGCCGACGGGACACCGGCTCAACGTCGAATACGTCTCGGCCAACCCGACCGGCCCCCTTCATGTGGGGCATTGCCGCGGCGCGGTCGTGGGCGACACGATCGCCAATCTCGCGGCCTTCGCCGGCGACGAGGTCGCCAAGGAATACTACATCAACGACGCCGGCGAGCAGGTGAACGTCCTCGCTCGCTCGACCATGCTGCGCTACCGCGAAGCGCTCGGCGAGACGATCGGTGAGATACCGGCCGGCCTGTATCCGGGTGACTACCTCAAGACGGTCGGTGCGGCGCTGGCCATTCGCTACAAGCGCGAACTCCTCGACATGGACGAGGCGGCTTGGCTTCCGATCGTGCGGTCGTATGCGATCGCCGCGATGATGATGGGCATTCGCGACGACCTGAAGGCGCTCGGCATCCAGCAGGATGTCTTCTTCTCGGAGCGCACTCTGCACGAGGGCGATGAAAGCCGTATCCAAACGGCGATCGCTGATCTGCGCGAGCGTGGCTTTGTCTACGAGGGCCGTCTGCCGCCGCCCAAGGGCCAGCTTCCCGAAGATTGGGAAGATCGCGAACAGACTCTTCTGCGCTCGACCGATGTCGGTGACGACGTCGATCGGCCTCTCGTGAAGTCGGACGGCGCGTATACCTACTTCGCGGCTGATGTCGCCTATTTCGCCGACAAGTTCGCGCGCGGCTTCGACGAGATGGTCTACGTGCTGGGCGCCGACCATGGCGGCTACGTCAAGCGCCTCGAGGCGGTCGCCAAGGCGGTGGCCGGCGAGAAGGCGACGGTCGACGTGATCCTGTGTCAGCTCGTCAAGCTGTTCCGCGACGGTGAGCCCGTCCGGATGTCCAAGCGGGCCGGCGAGTTCGTGACGCTGCGCGACGTCGTGGACGAGGTGGGGCGCGACGCGGTGCGCTTCATGATGCTGTTCCGCAAGAGCGACGCCCCGCTCGACTTCGACTTCCGCAAGGTGACGGAGCAGTCCAAGGACAACCCCGTCTTCTACGTGCAGTATGCCCACGCGCGGACCGCCTCGATCATGCGTCAGGCGACCGGCGAGGGCATCGACGTTGGGAACATCGCCGAGCTGGACGCGAAGGCTCTCGATCTGCTCACCGACGAGGGCGAGATCGCGCTGGTACGCAAGCTCGCGGAGTTCCCTCGTCTGGTTCAGGCAGCGGCCGCATCGCGTGAGCCGCATCGTCTGCCCTTCTACCTCTATGATCTCGCGCAGGCCTTCCACGCCCAGTACAATCGCGGCAAGGACCAGACGGACCTGCGCTTCGTGCGTGCGGAGGCCCGCGATCTGACCCTTGCACGACTTGCGCTCGTGCGGGCGGTCGGCACCGTCGTTGCCTCGGGATTGGGGCTCACGGGCGTTTCGGCGCCGGACGAGATGCGCTGACGCGGACCCGCGCAACCATCCTTTAGACAACATCGCTTGCCACTCGTCAGGTCGGGGACCTGGCGAGCCGAACCGAATCGATACCGAACGCACGCGTTGGCGTTTCCGTTCGGTGTTGCTCCATGCGCAAGGTTCGCCCGGCATAATAGGCGTTCGGAAGGGGCGGGCCGTTCAGTCCCGCGAGGGGTCGATTGCGATGAAGCCTACAAACGAGTCTTTGGGCGGCGGCACGCCGCGAAAGGATCCGTTCGGCGACCTCGTGCGCGCGGTCGAGGGCGGCGGTGCTCGAACGGTAGCCGGTTCGGAGCCGATCTACGCTGGCTTCGAACCCGTCGAGGTTCCGCTTCAATCCAACTGGGACAGCTTCACCTACGATCGCGGCAGTGCGCCGCGTCGTTCTCCGGCCCAGTCCGGCTCGATGGCGTCGGTCGCGGTTCCCTCGGTGTCCGGCGAGATGCGGCTCGATGGCCCGGATGCCGATCTCCAGATCGACGAAGCTCTTCGCGGCCTCAGCAGTCCGGCCCGTCCGCGTGTCAACGCGCCGGCGGAAACGCAGTCCTTCGCCCCGGCGCGGCAGGCCGATGAACACGCGCCGACCGGTGGCCGGACGCTCGACGACTTCGACGAGTTGATCGCCAGCGAACTCGCGGCGATGCGAACCGTGCCGGCCCACGACGAGGACGACGGCTACTACGCGGACTACGACGACGAGGAGGCCTACGAGGCGCCGCGTCGAATCGTACGCGGGCGAAGCCTTGCTATGACGGTCGGCGGTGTCGCGGCTGTTGTCGTGCTCGGCGCGGTCGGTGTTCTTGCGTGGTCGGGCGCAGTGCCGGTCGGCGGCAGCGCGGATGGACCGCTTCTCATCAAGGCGGACGCCGAGCCGTTCAAGATCGCGCCGGCCGATCCCGGCGGACGCTCCATTCCCAACCAGAACAAGGCGGTCTACGGCAGCGTCGCCGGCGGCCCCATCGCCGCACCGACTCAGCATGAGCTGGTGACCGCGATCGAGGAGCCACTCGAGATCGCCGAAGACGAGCCGGCAGCCGATGCTCTGCCCGGGGTCGAGGTCGGCGACGAGGTTCCGCTTCCCGGCGAAGCGGCGAGCCAAGTCGCTGAACGCGAGCCGGAAAGCGAGACGTTGCAGCCGCGCAAGGTTCGCACGCTCACGGTGCGCCCCGACGGGACGCTCGTGGCCTCCGACGCGCCGGCTGATGCGTCCGGCGCCTCCGCGCTTCTGCCTGCGTCGTCGACCGCCCATGCGGCGGTGCTGGATCCCGTTGCCGGTATCGCGCCGTCCATGCCGTTCGGCGATGATGCCGCCATGACCACCGCGTCCACGATGCCTGCCGCCGAGCCGGTAGCGCAGGAGGTCGCCGCTGTAGCGACTCCTGCTTCGCCCACCGCCGGTGAATTGGCGGATGCGCCACGCGTCGGCGACGGCTTCTACGTCCAGATCTCGTCGCAGCCGAACGAAGCCGCAGCCCGCGACTCCATGTCGAGCCTGACGCGCCGCTTCTCCAGCCAGATCGGAACGCGGGGCGTGGGGATCCGGACCGCGGAGATCCCCGGCAAGGGAACCTTCTACCGGGTCCGGATTGCGGCCGAATCCCGCGACGAGGCCGTCGAGCTGTGCGAAACCCTGAAGTCGGCCGGCGGAAGCTGCTTCGTGACGCGTTGACGATCGGTGCAGCCGCCGTGTTCGCTCGCGCGGGCACGATTCCGGCTCCCCGATCCGATTCCTTCGATGCGCCCATTCGAGAGCCGATCATGACGACATCCAAAAGCTGGATCGCCGGTTGCAGCGGCTGGTCGCTGACGCCGGACGAGCGCGCCTTCTTTCGCGACGAACGCCCCTGGGGCTTCATCCTCTTCGGACGCAACATCGGCGAGGCCGCGCAGGTGCGCGACCTCGTGGCGGAACTGATGGAGATCGGGGGGCGCGATACCGTTCCCGTTCTGATCGATCAGGAAGGCGGGCGCGTCCAGCGGCTGCGTCCGCCGCTCAGTCCCCGCATGCCACCTTCCGCTGAGATCGGTCGCGTGTTCGCCGTATCGCGTGAGGACGGGCTGCGGGCGGCCTGGCTGCAGGGCCGCCTTCTGGCCGCCGAACTGCTGGGTGGGTTCGGGATCAACGTCGACTGCATCCCCTGCCTCGATGTCCTCCAACCCGGCGCCCATACGGTGATCGGCGATCGCTCTTATGCCAACGACGGTGCAAGCGTCGCGGCGCTCGGCGGTGCAGCCGCGGCAGGCCTGGCTGCAGGGGGAATGCTGCCGGTCATGAAGCATCTGCCCGGTCACGGCCGCAGCGAGGTGGACAGCCATCTCGAACTGCCTCGCGTGTCCGCGCCGCTTGAAGCGCTACGGCGCGACGACTTCATCCCGTTCCAAGCTCATCGCGACCTTCCGGCCGGAATGACCGCCCATCTCCTGTTCGAAGCGATCGATCCGGATCGGCCGGCAACGCTCTCGCCGACGGTGATCGGAGATATCATTCGTGGTGAGATCGGCTTTGGCGGCCTTCTCATGACCGACGATATGTCGATGAAGGCGCTTCAGGGCGACATCGGCGATCTGGCAGCCCGCGCGATCGACGCCGGCTGCGATCTGGCACTCCATTGCAACGGCGACATGGCGGAGATGCGGTCGATCGCAGCGATGGTCCCCGAGCTGACGGGATCCGCCCTTCGGCGAGCGGAGCGGGCGCTCGACGTGATCCGTGCCGGTCCGACCGAAACGGGCGACGCGAGCGTCTGGCGAGCCGAGTTCGACCAGCTCCTGTCGCGATTGGCCTGAACCATCGACGGATCGACGTATCAGGTCGCAAGACCGGACCTGTCGCAGACTCGCCACGATCCCGGCCTAGCGTCGTGACTGCCGCGCTCGTGCCGCCGACCTCCCTGCTTGTCTGGTAACTCATGGCAACGGAAAGGTGACCGCGAACGCGCGGCACCGGGTCATGGATGGGGCGCTATCCGTTGATCCTGCGAATGTTTTCGTGTTTGAAGGCACGAACGACAGGTTTTCTGGCCCGCGACTCGCATGCGGGACGCAACGGAGGCATGAGATGGGTAGCTTCAGCATCTGGCATTGGCTCATCGTTCTGGCCGTCGTGCTGCTGCTGTTCGGCCGCGGCAAGATTCCGGAGCTGATGGGCGACGTCGCCAAGGGCATCAAGAACTTCAAGAAGGGCATGGCCGACGACGAGACGACCGCCGCGCAGGAGCGTCGCTCGCTCGAAAGCGGCAAGGTGGACCCGCTGGCTCACGACACCACCGTCGAGAAGACCCGGATCTGATTGATCCGCAGACGCCGTTGGACGTCGGAGCCGGCAGGAGGCGTCAATTATGTTCGATATCGGTGGGCTAGAGCTTCTGGTCATTGCCGTCGTGATGATCGTTGTGGTGGGTCCCAAGGACCTGCCACGCATGTTGCGGACCTTCGGCCGTGTAACCGGGCAGATGCGACGCATGGCTGGCGACTTCCGGCGCCAGTTCGACGACGCCCTGCGCGAAGCGGAGATGGATGAACTGCGCAACACGGTCAACGACGTGAAGTCGCTCGACCCGCGCGAGGACATTCGCAAGGCAATGAACCCGATCCGTGCCGTCGGCGACGAGATCCGGTCTTCTCTCAAGGCCGCCACGGTCGCGCCCGAACCGACCGTGGCGCGCCCGGATGCGGCGGCGGCACCGATGCCGTCGCCCGAGCCGGCTGATGCGGCCGATTCCAAACCCATCCACATGAACGGCAGCGGTCATCCGTTGCCGGCCGAGACGCCGCAGGGCGGTGGCAGCAGGAGCAACACGTGAGCCGATCCGAGTCCGAGATCGAAGCGTCTTCCGCGCCGCTCATCGAGCATCTGATCGAACTGCGTCGCCGACTGATCTGGGCGATCCTCGGCTTCTTCGGCATGTTCCTGATCTGCTTCTTCTTCGCCAAGCAGATCTTCAACGTCCTGGTCGTCCCATATCAGATCGCCTCGTCCTGGGCCGGTCTCGATCCGGCCAGCGTCGAGCTGATCTACACCGCGCCGCAGGAGTATTTCTTCACGCAGGTGAAGGTGGCGGCGTTTGGTGGCTTCTTTCTGGCCTTTCCGCTGATCGCCATCCAGGTCTACAAGTTCGTGGCGCCCGGTCTCTATCGCGACGAGCGGGAAGCCTTCCTCCCGTTCCTTGTCGCGACGCCTCTCCTATTCCTGCTGGGCGCGCTGCTCGTCTACTACTTCTTCACCCCCATGGTGATGTGGTTCTTCCTCTCGATGCAGCAGCCGGGCGAGGGCACCGACGCCGCGATCCTGCTACTGCCGCGGGTGTCGGAATACCTGTCGCTGATCATGACGCTGATCGTGTCGTTCGGCCTCGTGTTCCAGCTGCCGGTGATCTGCTCGCTCCTCGTGCGGACCGGCATGGTCACTGCGGACTCGCTGGCTGGAAAGCGCAAGTGGGCGATCGTCCTGTCGTTCATCGTCGCAGCCGTCCTCACTCCGCCCGATCCGCTGTCCCAGATCGGTCTTGCGATCCCGGCGATCCTTCTCTACGAGGTCTCGATCATCGTGGCCCGGATCATCGAGAAGAAGCGGGCCGAGCGGCTGGCGCAGACCGAGGCGAGCGCCGACTAGAGGTGCCGCCTTCCCACGGCCGCCAGATGCGGACTGGGGAAGCATGCTGGATCTCAAATGGATACGCGAGAACGCTCAACGCTTCGATGAGGCGATGGGCCAGCGCAACTCGACCGTGCGTGCGGAGGCGCTCCTTCGTCTCGATGAAGAGCGACGCTCGCATCTGAAGTCGCTCCAGGACCTCCAGAGCCAGCGCAACGACGCCTCCAAGGAGATCGGTCGCGCCAAGGCCTCCGGTGATGCCGCCAAGGCCGACGAGGTCATGGCGCGGGTCGCCGATCTGAAATCCCGTATCCAAGACGGCGAGGCCCGCGAGCGCGACCTCGACGCCCGAATCGCGATCTTCCTTGCGGCTGTCCCGAACATTCCCTTCGACGAGGTGCCGGTTGGCGCCGATGAGACCGATAACGTCGAGGTACGCCGGGTCGGCACGAAGCCGAGCTTCGATTTCAAGCCGAAGGAGCACTTCGAGATCGGCGAAGCGCTCGGCCTGATGGACTTCGATCGGGCCGCCAAGATCGCCGGGTCGCGCTTCACGGTGCTGCGTGGCGCGATGGCGCGCCTCGAGCGCGCCCTCGGTCAGTTCATGATCGACATCCATACGCGCGAGTTCGGCTACGAGGAGGTGTCTCCGCCTCTTCTCGTGCGAGAGGACGCGGCCTTTGGTACGGGCAATCTGCCGAAGTTCGCCGAGGATCTGTTCCAGACGACCGACGGACGCTGGCTGATCCCGACTGCCGAGATCTCGCTGACCAATCTCGTCCGTGAGGAGATCACGGAGGAGGCGAAGCTGCCTCTGCGTTTCACCGCGCTGACGCCGTCGTTCCGTTCCGAAGCGGGTTCAGCCGGGCGCGACACGCGAGGCATGCTGCGCCAACACCAGTTCTATAAGGCCGAACTCGTCTCCGTCACGACAGCGGAGACGGCGCTGGAAGAACACGAGCGTATGACGCGCGCGGCCGAAACGGTTCTGGAGCGGCTCGGCCTTCATTTCCGAACCGTCGTTCTCTGCACGGGCGATATGGGTTTTGCATCCCGAAAAACCTACGACATCGAGGTCTGGCTTCCCGGACAGGACGCGTTCCGTGAGATTTCCTCCTGCTCGGTCTGCGGTGACTTCCAGGCGCGCCGCATGAACGCGCGCTATCGTCCGGCCGGCGAGAAGCAGGCGCCCCGCTTCGTCAACACGCTGAACGGCTCGGGAACCGCCGTTGGGCGAGCCCTCATCGCCGTGGTCGAGAACTATCAGAACGCAGATGGATCGGTCACCGTGCCGGATGTCCTGCGGCCCTACATGAACGGTCTGGAGAGGATCGGCTGATGCGGATCCTCCTGACCAACGACGACGGCATCCATGCGCACGGGCTGAAGGTGCTGGAGCGCATCGCGGCGGAGCTGTCCGACGAGGTCTGGACCGTCGCGCCGGAAACCGATCAGAGCGGGCTTTCGCACTCGCTGACGCTATCGTCGCCGCTGCGCGTGCGGCAGGAAGGCGAGCGGCGGTTCGCCGTGACCGGCACGCCGACCGATTGCGTGATCATGGCCGTGAAGCGCCTGATGCCCGAGCCGCCGGATCTGGTGTTGTCGGGTGTGAACGCCGGCCAGAACATCTGCGACGACGTCACCTACTCGGGTACGGTTGCCGGCGCGATCGAGGGCACGATGCTCGGTTTGCGCTCGATCGCCCTCAGCCAGGCCTTCCTACCGGGTCAGGATCGCGAAGCGACCTGGAAAGTGGCCGAGCTGCACGGCGCCCCGACCATTCGTCGTCTTCTGGATGCGAACCTGCCGCGCGGATCGCTTCTGAACGTGAACTTCCCTGCGGTCGATCCGGATGCGGTCACTGGCCTCGAGGTGACGCGCCAGGGCAAGCTCGACTATGCGCTCGGTATCGAGGAGCGGCAGGACGGACGCGGCTTCCCCTACTACTGGCTGAAGTTCGGCCGCCAGGCGGGCGAGCGGATGGACGGGTCGGATATGGAGGCTTTACGCGCCGGCGCGATTTCGGTCACGCCGCTGCAGCTCGATCTGACCCACCACGATCTGCTCGAATCGCTGCGCGCGACGCTCCGGTAGTCGCAGCCGATGCCGAACAGCCAAGGCGACCGCGAACGACTGGCCTCGTTCCTGATGACGCTGCGTTCCGTCGAGGGCGTGGCAGGACGTCTGATGGCGGCGGTGGAAGCCATTCCGCGTCGCCGCTTCATGCCCGACGAGATTGCCGACCCCTATGAGGATCACGCGGTTCCGATCGCATGTGGACAGACCATGCCGAGCGCACGCCATGCGATCCGCCTCGTTGCGGCGCTCAAGGTCCAACCCGAAAGCCGCATCCTCGAAATCGGTACGGGCAGCGGCTACGTGACGGCGCTCCTTGCACGCCTCGGTCTGCATGTCACGACGCTGGAGCGATACAAGTCGCTGGTCGCGGCCGCGTCGGATCGCCTGAAGGCGACGGCGCTGACCAACACGACGTTCGTCCAGGAGGACGGGCGAAACGGTTACGCCGAGATGGGACCGTTCGATCGGATCGTCGTGCATGGATCGTTCGAGACGGTTCCCCGGTCCTTGCTCGATCAACTCGCATCCCACGGGATCCTGATGGCCGCCATCGGTCCGGCCGAAGGGGAGCAGCGCATCACGCGGTTTCAGAAGTTCGGTTCGCGCTTCGAGGAGGACGTCGTCTTTCCCGCGCGGCTGCAACCGCTCGAGAGCGGCGTCGCGAGCTTTCTTTAAGCTCCTGCCACCAAAGCCAGTCTCGCTTAACCCACGGGTAACATTAACGCGCTCTAATGCGGCTCAGGATAGGGGCGTCGGCATGGGGACTGCGATGCGTGCGGACAAGGTGAGAATCACGAGGCTTCGGCTGGTCCGGTCCGCGGCTCTCGTGACAGTGGCGGCTCTGGCGGGCTGCAGTGCGGACGCGACGCGTCTGCAGGACGGGTTCTATACGGGGGCGATCCCGAAGGCTTCGGTCCCGAACCAGGTCGCGGCGGCGCCCGTTGCGCAGCCCAACGCCTCGATGGGCATGGGAACGACCGGAACCTCGCAGACCTATGCGGCGGCGACGCCCCCGGTCACGCGCTCGTCGCTGCCGCCTCCGCCGGCGGCGTCGTACAACGGGGGCGGCTCGACCTACGCGCCGATGGCGCCATCCGCCGCACCGACGTCGAACGCACCGATCGCCAGCCGCGAGATTGGACAGACGCAAGCTGCGCAAGCCATGGACAGCCCGTCGCGGGGTGCGACGGGAGCCGGCGGCATGTGGACCGTCACGTCGGGCGACTCGGTTCTCGGCATTGCCCGCCGCGCCGGCGTCCGGGCGGCGGACCTGCGCGCCGCCAACAATCTGAGCGACGACAACATCCGTATCGGTCAGGTTCTACGCCTGCCGAACGGGGCGAGCGGGCAGGCAACGGCCGCCAACAGCGCACCGGCCGCCAACACGCGTGTCGCCTCGCTCGGCGCGCCTCCCACGACCCTGCAGGCCCAGGCGGCAGCGATCGCGGTGCCTCGCTCGGCACCTGTTCGCAGCGCTGCAGCGCCTGCTGCCGCAGCGACCACGCCGGTTCCCGTCGCCAATACGCCGCACAAGACCGCCAAGACGGAAACGCCGGTCAGCAAGCCCACCGAGCCGGCGCCTGCCATGGCGGCCGCACCGGCTGCGGCGGCTCCCGTTGCAGCGACGAGCGTCGCCTCGGCTCCGGCCGCACCGGCCACGACCGTCGAGAAGGAGGAAACCCGCGAGGTCGCCTCGCTCGCTCCGGCCTCGACCGGTATCGACCAGTTCCGCTGGCCGGTTCAGGGACGCGTCGTGAAGAACTTCGGCGACAAGGTCGGCTCTCGCCGCAACGAGGGCCTCAATATCTCCGTGCCGCGCGGCACGCCGGTCAAGGCCGCGGAGAACGGTGTCGTGATCTATGCCGGCGACGGCTTGAAGGAGTTCGGCAAGACCGTTCTCGTGAAGCACGACAACGGCCTCGTCACGGTCTACGGCCACGCCGACGACATCCTCGTGCAGCGCGGCGCGACCGTGAAGCGTGGTCAGGAGATCGCGAAGGCCGGCATGACCGGCGATACCGAGACGCCGATGCTGCACTTCGAGGTGCGCAAGGACTCGTCGCCGGTCAATCCGATGACCTACCTCCAGTAGGACCATTCGAGACGCGTATCCGACAGGGGCCCGGCGACGCCGGGCCCCTGTCATGCGTCAGGCGATATCGACCCGCCGTCCAAGGCGCCCTGCCAGATCCTGGACGAACTGAAACGCGACGCGGCCCGAGCGGCTGCCGCGCGTCGTCGACCATTCCAGCGCTTCCCCACGGACCGCGTCCGGCTCGGTCTCGATGCCGGCGGCGGCGAGATAGCCGTCCACCATCGCGAGATACTCGTCCTGCGAACATTTGTGGAAGCCGAGCCACAGGCCGAACCGGTCGGACAGAGACACCTTTTCCTCGACGGCCTCGCCCGGGTTGATCGCCGTCGAGCGCTCGTTCTCCATCATGTCCCGCGGCAGGAGATGTCGCCGGTTCGACGTGGCGTAGAACAGGACGTTGTCGGGCCGTCCTTCGACGCCGCCATCCAGCGCGGCCTTCAGCGACTTGTAGGACGTGTCGTCATGATCGAACGAGAGGTCGTCGCAGAACAGAAGGATCGGAAACGGCGCTTCCCTCAGCTTCCCCATGAGTTCGGGCAGGGAGTCGATATCCTCGCGGTGGATCTCGATCAGCTTCAGCGCCGGCGTGCCCGCGTCGCGCTCCGTGTTGACCGTGTGCTGTGCGGCTTTCACCAGCGAGGACTTCCCCATGCCGCGCGCGCCCCATAGGAGCGCATTGTTGGCTGGAAGACCCTTGGCGAAACGACGCGTGTTCTCGAGCAGGATGTCGCGCGCACGGTCGATCCCCTTGAGAAGCGCGACGGGCACACGATTGACGCGCGGCACCGGCGTCAGTCCCGCGGGCGGTGCGAAGACGAAGCAATCCGCAACCGACAGGTCGAGTGGGGCAGGGACCGGCGGCGCCAGTCGCTCCAGCGCACTGGCGATGCGTTCCAGAGCCGAGAGGATGTGTGTGTCCATGTCCCGATCCGCTTCGCCCGATCGTGAGGCGATCCGGACGGACTTGTGTTGCATTCGGGGCGACCGTTCGTATATTTCGCGCGACTTGGACAGGCCCTTTTTGGCCGTCCGCCGTTGTTTCGCGAGGAAATCTGAATGTTCGTCACCCCGGCTTTCGCCCAGACCGGCACCGCTGCGGGAGGGCCGGAGAGCATTCTGATCAGCGTCCTGCCGTTCATCGCCGTCTTCGCGATCATGTACTTCCTGATCATTCGTCCGCAGCGTGCCGCTGCCAAGCGGCGTGACGAGATGCTCAAGAATATCCGTCGCGGCGACACGATCATCACCGGCGGCGGCATCGTGGCGAAGGTCACGAAGGTGATGGACAACGGCGAACTCGAAGTTCAGATTTCCGAGCAGACCAAGATCCGGGTGCTCCAGGGCATGGTCGCCGACGTCCGCGTGAAGGGCGAACCTACCGCGGCCAACACGAAATAGCCGCAAGCGGCGCGCAACTGGCCTGGGTCCGGCGTCGTAGCCGGACTGGCCGCTCTTTGCCGAGAGGCATTCAAAGGGGATCTCGGTGCCGCGGCGCCTGGGATCCCGTTCGACGTTCAGGATACCGATGCTGTATTTCGCGCGCTGGAAGACCATTCTCATCTGGCTGGCCGTCCTGGCGGGTATCCTGTTCGCGCTGCCGAATGTTCTGACCGAGAGCCAGCGCGCCAGTCTTCCCGGTTTCCTGCCCGATCGGCCGATGACGTTGGGTCTCGACCTTCAGGGCGGATCCTACGTCCTGCTGGAGGTCGATCGCGCCTCGCTCGTCAACGATCGACTACAAAGCCTCCGCGACGACGTGCAGGTCAGTCTGCGTGGCGCGAATGTCGGCTTCAACAGCGTCACCGAGCAGAATGGCGGCGTTCAGTTCACGCTTCGCGATCCGACGCAGGGCGACGCGGCGCGCACCGCGCTGCAGGGCCTGACGTCCCCGATCTCCACCAGCCTCCTGGCGGGCGGCTCCGTGACGGAGACGGAACTCGCCGAGATCCAGCCGAACACCTACCGGCTGACGCTGACCGACGCCGGCATCAACTACCGGCTGTCCACGGCGGTATCGCAGTCGATCGAGGTCGTGCGCCGCCGCGTCGACGAGCTTGGCACCACCGAGCCGGTGATCCAGCGCCAGGGCCTTGATCGCATCATGGTGCAGGTGCCGGGCTTGCAGGATCCCGATCGCCTCAAGAATCTTCTGAATCAGACCGCTCGCCTGACCTTCCGCTTGGTGGACGTCAACAACTCCGCACAGGCCGTTGCGGCCGGTCAGCAACCGGCACCGGCCGGATCCGAGTTGCTGCAGACCACCGACAACCCGCCCGCTCCGATCCTGGTGCAGCGCCAGGTGATGATCGCCGGCGACAACCTGACCGACGCGCAGGCAGGGTTCGACCAGCAGACCAATCAGCCGGTGGTCAACATCCGCTTCAACTCCGTCGGTGCCCAGCGCTTCGGACAGGTGACACGCGACAACGTGAACCGGCCCTTCGCGATCGTTCTCGACGACAAGGTCCTGTCCGCTCCCAATATCCGCGAGCCCATCCTCGGTGGGCAGGCTCAGATCTCCGGCAACTTCACGGTCCAAACCGCCAACGATCTGGCGGTGCTGCTTCGTGCCGGTGCCTTGCCCGCGACACTCGATATCATCGAGGAGCGGACGGTCGGTCCCGGCCTCGGCGCGGACTCGATCGCCGCCGGCCAGAACGCCGGCATCATCGGCGGCGTCTTCGTGATCGCCTTCATGCTGATCGCCTACGGGTTCCTCGGCATCATCGCGAACATCGCGTTGATTGTGAACGTCATTCTTCTCGTGGCGGTCCTGTCGGTTCTCGGTTCGACGCTGACGCTTCCCGGTATCGCCGGCATCGTGCTCACCATGGGCATGGCGGTCGACTCCAACGTTCTGATCTACGAGCGCATCCTGGAAGAGCGGCGACAGGGTCGGTCCGTCGTCCAGTC
The DNA here is from genome assembly GCF_900104035.1 of Aureimonas jatrophae. Lineage (GTDB taxonomy): Bacteria > Pseudomonadota > Alphaproteobacteria > Rhizobiales > Rhizobiaceae > Aureimonas > Aureimonas jatrophae. Next base: position 50,997 of record NZ_FNIT01000015.1, read on the forward strand.
GATCGACGCTGGCTTCCACAAGGCCCTCGGCACGATCATGGACGCGAACATCACGACGCTGATCGCGGCTGCCGTTCTCTTCTTCCTGGGTTCCGGTCCCGTGCGCGGCTTCGCCGTGACGCTGGCGCTCGGCATCTTCACGACGATCTTCACCGCGCTGACCCTGACGCGCTGGATGGTGGCCTTCTGGGTTCGCCGTCGCCGTCCGAAGGAGGTGCCGCGCGGCTACAACTTCATTCCGCATGGAACGAAGATCCGGTTCATGGCGATCCGCAAATGGGCCTTCGCCACAACGCTGAGCCTGTCGATTCTGGCCATTGCCAGCGTCTTCGTCGGCGGCCTTAACTTCGGTATCGACTTCACGGGCGGCACCGTTCTCGAACTGCGCGCCAAGGGCGAGGCGGCGGATGTCGGGAAGATCCGCGACGACCTGTCGCCGATCGTCGAGGGCGACATCCAGGTTCAGGAGTTCGGCAGCCCACGCGACGTTCTGATTCGCTTCGCGGTGCAGCCACAGGATGCGACCACCCCTCAGGCCAGCGTCAACGCCGTTCGTGGCGCCTTGGCTCAGGACTACGATTTCCAACGCGTCGAGGTGGTCGGTCCGACCGTGTCCGGCGAGCTCGCTTGGGCCGCGATCTTCGGTGTCGGAGCGGCGATGCTTGCCATTGCCGTCTACGTCTGGCTTCGCTTCGAATGGCACTTCGCGATTGGTGCGTTGCTGGCGACCGCGCATGACGTAGCGATGGCGATGGGATTCCTTGTCGTCTCGCAACTGGAGTTCAACCTATCGACCATCGCAGCGCTGCTGACGATCGTCGGCTACTCGTTGAACGACACCGTGGTCGTGTTCGATCGCATCCGCGAGAACCTCCGCAAGTACAAGAAGATGCCGATCTCGGACATCATCGACCTGTCATTGAACGAGACGCTATCCCGCACGATGCTGACGGCCGTCACGCTCGTGCTGGCGCTGGTCGCGCTCTACGGCTTCGGCGGGGACGTTATCCGGGTCTTCGTCGCGCCGATGCTCGTGGGCGTCCTGGTCGGCGTCTACTCGTCGATCTTCATCGCGGCGCCGGTCCTTATCTACTTCCGGCTGCGGCCCGACAGCATCAAGGGCGGTACCGCGGACGAGGGGGCGGCGGCCCCGCCATCGGGTGGCGCGACGGCCGGCAAGGTCTGATCGGGTATGGCCAGCGAACAGGTCATCCGCGAGGCGCATTACCCGCGTCGCGCACCGATCGACGCTTACGGGTCGGGCGGTTTCCGATTTGCCGACATGTCGCATCGCGGCTCCGTGCTGTGTCTGCCGTCCGGCATCTGGGGTTGGGACGCGACCGCGGAGGCTGCGTTCGGCGGCGAGCGTCTCCTGAAGGTCTTCGAGGAACGCGACGAGATCCGGTTTTTTCTCTACGGAACCGGTCGGGACATTCGTCGCCTGCCTGCGGCGCTGACGGACCGGTTCCGTTCGGCCGGCATTTCGGTCGATCCGATGTCGACCGGTGCAGCCGTGCGGACCTACAACATCATGCTGGCCGAGGGGCGGCCGGTCGGCGCTGCCCTGATCGCGGTGGACTGAGCCCGTGAGTTCCGCTGGTCATGCCGTTGCGCTGGACGGCTTCGCGGAGTGTGCGCGGCTTGTGGCGGACGGCGATCCGGACCGGGCGGTATCGGTCGGCTTTGCGCCGGCGGACCGACGGGACGCGCTCAACGCGCTCTATGCCTTCAATCTCGAAACGGCGCGCGTCCGCGATCATGTCAGCCAACCGTTGCCCGGCGAGATCCGGTTGCAGTGGTGGCGCGATCGCATCGAGGCCGAAAGAGGCTCCGAGAATCCGGGGCAGGGATCTCCGGTGGCAGCCGCGCTCGTCGAGACGATCCGGCAGCACGATCTTCCGGTCGACGCCTTTGATCGGTTCCTGGAAGCGCGCATCTTCGATCTCTATGATGACCCGATGCCCTCGGTCGTGGATTTCGAGGCCTATGCCGGACACACCGCATCGACGCTAATCGTTCTGTCGTCGATGATTCTCGGCCGGGACGACGCTCACCGCGTTACGGAAGCAGCTGGGCACGCCGGCGTCGCCCAGCTCGCGGTCGGCGTCCTGCGACTGGCACCGCTGCACCGTCGTCGCAACCAGGTCTTCGTGCCACTTGACCTGCTGGAAGCGGCGGGGACCGATCCGGCCGGTTGGCTCGAGGGTGGCGTTGCTGCGAAGCGAGCGGAGGCGGCGATGATGGCGATGGCGTCCGATCACCTCGAAAAGGCTCGGAGGCAGTTGCAGTCCGTGCCACGTCAGTTCCGTCCGGCCTTCCTGCCGGCCTTGCTCACGGCCCGGCATCTCGCCAAGTTGCAGGGTGGTGCATCGGGCCCTGTCGGTCCGGTCGACCGTCTCTGGTTCTACTGGCGGAGCATGCGCGGTTGACCGCAGCGCTGCGTGGCGCAGGCACGGGACGTATCGCCAACCTCGCACGCGCGTCGGTGCGGGCTTTGCAGCAAGCGACCGCTCGCTTTCCGATCACGACGCTTCTGATCACCGCTTTCGGGCTGCTTGCCGTCATCGAAGAACTCAGCGCAACGCCTGCTGCCGTGCCGACCGCCCGCCTTCTGGCGGTTTTGAGCGGTGCGGCGGCCGCCTCGCTGGCCGGCCATCTTCTGGTGGAAGGGCGATGGGCAGGCGCGGTGGGGCGTTCACTGGTCGCGGCGGCCTGCGCCGCGGTGGCCGGATGCGCGCTTTGGATCGCGGAACCGTTCGCGCTCTACGGGCCGATTCTGATCGCCACATGCGTTGGGGCGGTGCCGGTGCTCGGGATGGCCGGACGGGGTACGGCGGCCGACTACTGGAGTTTCGTGCTCTGGACCACGGCCGGGATCGCACTCGCCTTTTTGGCCGTCCTGGTCTTTTCGATCGGCGTGTATGCGATCCTTCAGATGCTCGAATATCTGTTGGACGTTCCGCGCTTCTATCGCGTCGAGTCCGCCGTATGGGTCGCCGCCATCACATGGGTCGGGCCGCTGGTCGCGTTGGGCCGGGTGCCGCACACCGGCGGTCCCGACATCGCGTTCAACCCGCAGGATCGGTTCGCCCGTACGGTTCGGCCGCTCACGGATTGGGTGCTGGCACCGCTTGTTCTGGCGGCGGCCGTGGTGATCCACCTGTATGCCGGACGCATTCTGGTGACCGGCGAGGTTCCGAGAGGCCAGGTCGGCTGGATCGTGTCGGTCTACCTGCTGGCGGTTTTCGCGCTTCGCCTGGCCATCGATCCCTTTGACGCGGAGGAAGCTGCCCCCGCTCGTGTCTTTCGCCGCGCGTGGGCTTGGCTTCTCGTCGTCCCGCTTGCGCTCCTCGGCTGTGCGCTGTGGCTGCGCGTCGCAAGCCAGGGCGTCACCGATAGCCGCTACTTCCTCGGCCTCTGGTGGTTGGCGGGAACGCTGATGCTGCTGGCGCAGGCGATACCCCGATGGCGCGGGGATATCCGCGTTCTATCCGCCATCCCCCTCATCCTATTGCTCCTGTCGACGTTCGGACCTTGGGGCGTCGCGGCCGTCGTCACGCACAGCCAACTTCAACTGATCCGGGAGGATCTCAAGGCGAGCGGCTCGCGAACGCCGGTCCCCGATGAGGTGGCGGACGCGGTCCGCTCCCGTTTGAACGCCTTGGCGAGCGTCGGAACGCTGCGGCAGGTGTCCACGCTGCTCCCGGACGAACGCCAAACCGACCCTGTGTGGTCCCGGTCAGACCTCGACGTCGGTGCGGTCGTTGCCATTCTCGGCTTCGCGCCGGCGGCGTCGCAAACGGCACCCATTCAATACTTCGTCGCTCGGACCGGCGAGCCTCTCGACCTCCGCGGCTATGACACCGCCGCGTCGTTGCGGGCCGGAGAGACGCGCCGTCCGTCCGCCCCATTCGACGTCCAGTTGACCGCGACTGCGCCCTCGCAGCTGAGCGTTCGGGTCGGCACCGTCACCGATGCCGTCGAGCTCGGCCCGCTTCTGGCCCTTGTGCCGTGGGCGGATAACGCGACGATCGCGACATCACTGCCGGTCGTTGTGGATTTGACGACCGTTGTGGGTCGCCGTTTGCGGATCCAGGTCGACCAAGCGGAGCTGCAATCGGATGACCGGCTTGTCGTCCTGTCGGCGACGTACCTATGGAACGAAGCCGAATGGCTCACGCCTACTCCGCCGCGATAGCGTCGACGGCTCCAAGACCGAGCCACGACCGACAGTCGGCGAGAGCACGGGCCGAGAGCGCATGCTTTTTGGCGACCGTCTTCTCCTTGCCGCGCAGCCGCTTTCCCGCCTCCCGCGGGACCTCGACCGGCGGAAACAAGCCGAAGTTGACGTTCATCGGTTGAAACGAGCGCTTCCCGCCTTCTTCCTCGCTGGTGAGGTGACCGCCCGTGATGTGAGCGAGAAGGGCGCCCATCGCCGTCGTGGGCGGAGGGGGTGAGGCGGTCTGACCCAGGGCCTCGGCTGCGGCGAAGCGTCCGGCCATGAGCCCGACCGAGGCGGACTCGACATAGCCTTCGCAACCGGTGATCTGCCCGGCAAAACGTAGCGCAGGGCGGCTCTTCAGGCGAAGCGTTGCGTCGAGCAGCGTCGGCGAGTTGAGATAGGTGTTGCGATGGAGGCCGCCGAGCCGGGCGAACTCCGCGTTCTCCAGTCCCGGAATGGTCCGGAAGACGCGCACCTGATCGGCGTAGCGCAGCTTCGTTTGAAAGCCGACCATGTTGTAGAGCGTGCCCAGCGCATTGTCCTGACGCAGCTGCACGACGGCATGGGGTTTGGTAGCCGGGTCATGAGCGTTGGTCAGACCCATCGGCTTCATGGGCCCCCAGCGCAGCGTCTCGGGTCCGCGCTCGGCCATGACCTCGATCGGGAGGCAGCCGTCGAAGTAGGGCGTGCCTTCCCATTCGCGGAACTCGGTCTTCTCGCCAGCCAAAAGGGCGGCGATGAAACCCTCGTACTGTTCCCGGCTCATGGGGCAGTTGACATAGTCCTTGCCCGTGCCGCCCGGACCGACCTTGTCGTAGCGCGACTGGAACCAAGCCTTCGTCATGTCGATCGTGTCGAAGTGAACGATCGGCGCGATCGCGTCGAAGAAGGCGAGGGCATCCGAGCCGGTCTGCGAACGGATCGCCTCCGCGAGCGCCGGTGCCGTCAGAGGACCGGTGGCCACGATCGTCGGACCCCATTCGGCCGGCGGCAAGCCACCGATCTCTTCACGACGCACCTCGATCAACGGATGCGCGTCGATCTCCGCCGTCACGCGTTCGGCGAACCCGTCCCGGTCCACCGCCAGCGCGCCGCCCGCCGGAACCTGATGGGCATCGGCGCAGCGCATGATCAGCGAGCCGGCAAGACGCATCTCGGCATGTAGCACGCCGACCGCATTCGACTGCGCATCGTCGGAGCGGAATGAGTTCGAGCAGACGAGTTCGGCCAGATGATCGGTCTTGTGGGCGTCGGTCCCGCGCGTCCCGCGCATCTCGTGGAGCACGACGGGAACGCCCGCCTGCGCGATCTGCCATGCGGCCTCGGAACCGGCGAGGCCGCCGCCGATGATATGGATGGGTGTCTGGGTCATCCCATCATTTTATCAGTCGCCAGCGTCGGGCGAAAGCGCGGAGGCCGGCTTACAGGAAGCTGCCCGCCGACTGTTCGCGCCAGTCCGTCAAGGCGCTGCGCAGATCGGACTGGAACCGGTAGCCGCTCTCGGTCAGCCAACCGGGATGGATCCGGGTGGAGAACACGAGCTTTGCGATGCGCTCGCGGTCGATCCCGTTGCGCAAGCCGACCTTGTTCAGAACCTCGAACGGCAGGGCGGCCGCGTTCATCGCGGCAAGCGGTACGAGCGCGCGCGGCGGCTTGAAGCCGGCGACCGACTCGAACGTCCGGCAGATGTCCTCGATCGTGTAGGCGTCGGGATAGCAGAAGTTATAGAGGATGACGGGCTCGTCGCGGTCGAGCGCGAAGCGCATCGTGCGCACCAACTCGCCGACATAACCGCCGCTTTTGATCGTGTCGCGTCGGCCCGGATAAACGAAGATGCCCCGTCGAAGGGCCTGGGCAAGACGTGTGTAGTTACCGCCTTCGCCTGCGCCGAAGACCACCGCCGGCCGGACGATCACGAGGCGCCGCCCGGTTTCCGCCGCCTGCCACTCGCGATGCACGCCTTCCGCCAGGAGCTTCGATCGGCCGTAGTCCGACGTCGGCGTCGGGGTGGTCGTTTCGTCCTTGAGATCCTCGCCGGGACCGTACACCGCGATCGAGGACGTGAAGACGATGCGCTCGATCCCGGCCTCGCGGCAGAAGCGGACGACATTCGTCGCGCCTCCGACGTTGGCGAGATAGTATTCGTGCGGCTCGTGCCCGGGTGTGCGGTGCACGGCAGCGAGATTGTAGGCCTCGTCGAAGCGCGGATACGCGGCCGCGTGGAGCGGCTGCGTCAGGTCGTGAAGCCGGTATTCGACGCCATCGACCGGCTGCTTCGGGGCTGCGATGTCCACACTGACGAGCGGGTCGTAGCCGCGCGCCTTCAGGTCACGAAGGAGATGGGTTCCGATGAAGCCGGCCCCTCCGAAAACGACCGCACTGGTCATGCATCATTCCTCATGAGCTGAAGTCGCCGCGTCGGGGCTTAGGTGCTGCAGCGCACACTGGCAAGTCGTCTCGTCCTCATGGACCGCGCCGTTCGCCTCGGCGGACCCTGGAAACGACAACACCCGCCGGGGGAGGACCGGCGGGTGCTGTTTGGAAGCCTGCGATGGGAGGAGGGTTCGCAGGCTCTGGTCGCTCGGGCCCGTTGGGAGGAGGTTGGGCCCTTGCGAATGGGTCAGCGGGTCGCTCGACGAGCGATCTGCGGGATCTCGGCCCGGTCGATGCCAAGGTCCGAGAGTTCACGATGGGACAGCCGTCCCAACTCGCTGCAGGTCTCGCGGTAGCGCCGCCAGCTGCTGTAGGAGCGAAGAATGTTCATCACAGACCCCGAGCTGGACCAATGATCGAATCGTTTGAAACCGGAGGCGAACCCGTTCGGTTCGTCGTTGGCTAGAAGCTAGGCGCATGGCATGGGCTCCACCAGAACCAGCCTCGCATGGCAGCAATGCGGTTTGTGCATCGCAGCATGCGTCGTCGAGCCCTTTGCAGGTATGCGTTTCGCTGGACGGGCTAAGGCTTGCGATGGGCTACTGCACAGGCCAGCAGATAGGGTAGCTCGACACACCACGCATAGCGGGGCAGGGTTGTGGGTTGCGCGATATAGATGACGCGGGGCCCCGCTTTCAACTTTGACGCCTGGGACACCAATGCTATAGAGGCGCGCCGCGCGACCAAAGCGTTCGCGGCTGCCGTGCGGGTGTGGCGGAATTGGTAGACGCACCAGATTTAGGTTCTGGCGCCGAAAGCGTGGGGGTTCGAGTCCCTCCACCCGCACCACACTCCGGTAGACAACGAGAACACGAGACCGCCCCGGCGCTCGCGAAAAGGCGAGGGCGCCGGGCGTCAAAGCGAGGTAGACGATGCAGGTGACGGAAACCAAGGCCGAAGGCCTGAAGCGCGAGATCGAGGTCGTCGTGCCGGCTGCGGACCTTGAGGCGCGGCTGCAGACCCGCCTCTACGAGGCGAAGGACCGGGTGCAGCTCAAGGGTTTCCGCCCCGGCAAGGTCCCGATGGCGCACATGCGCAAGACCTACGGCCGCTCGATGATGGCCGAGATCGTCAACGAGATTCTGAACGAGACGCCCCGGTCGGTGATCGCCGACCGCAAGGAGCGCTCGGCGATGCAGCCCGAGATCCAGATGACCGAGGACGAGGGCGAGGCCGAGAAGGTCCTGCGCGGCGAGAGCGATTTCCGCTTCACCGTCGCCTACGAGACCCTGCCGACCTTCGATCTGAAGGAGACCGGCAATATCAAGATCGAGCGTCCGGTCGTCGAGATCGCCGAGGACGAGGTCGAGGAGCAGGTCAAGCGCATCGCCGAGAACGCGCGCACCTTCCAGCCGAAGGATGGCGCGGCCGAGAATGGCGACCGCGTGACGATGGACTTCGTCGGCAAGGTCGACGGCGAGGCTTTCCAGGGTGGCACGGCCACCGACTCGAACCTCGTGCTCGGTTCCGGTCAGTTCATTCCCGGCTTCGAGGACCAGCTCGTCGGCGTGAAGGCCGGTGACGAGAAGACGGTCGAGGTCAAGTTCCCTGAGGATTACGGGGCCTCGCATCTCGCCGGCAAGGACGCGGTGTTCGATGTCACCGTGAAGGCCGTCGCGGCGCCCGATGCGATGGAGCTCGACGACGAGCTCGCCAAGAAGATGGGGCTAGAGTCGATTGCACGCCTGCGCGAGATCGTGCGTGGCCAGATCGAGTCGCAGTTCGGTCAGGCGACGCGCCAGAAGGTGAAGCGTCAGCTCCTCGACCAGCTCGACGCGGACTACGCGTTCGAGCTGCCGCAGAAGCTGGTGGACGCCGAGTTCAACAACATCTGGACGCAGGTCACGCGCGAGCTCGAGACCAGCGGCAAGTCGTTCGAGGATGAGGACACCACCGAGGAGAAGGCTCGCGAGGAGTATCGCAAGCTCGCGGAGCGCCGTGTGCGCCTCGGTCTCGTCCTGTCCGAGATCGGCGAGAAGGCCGGCGTGACCGTCTCCGACGAGGAGTTGCAGCGCGCGGTGATCGAGCAGGTCCGTCAGTACCCCGGTCAGGAGCAGCAGGTTTACGACTACTTCCGCAAGACGCCGGAAGCGGTTCAGAGCCTGCGTGCGCCGATCTACGAGGAGAAGGTGGTGGACCATCTGCTCGCGACGGTCGACGTGACCGACAAGACGGTCTCCAAGGAAGAGCTCCTGAAGGAAGACGATGAGGAAACGGCGGTAGCCGCCTGATCGTCATACGCTTTTAAACATGGAAGGGCTCGGCTACGCCGGGCCCTTTTTCGTTTCAGCGGGGGAGCCCGACTGGGACAACCCCTTTTCGCCATGCTGCGCTGCCATAGCTGTGGGCCCTCTCCGACCCATAGACCGAACGGACCATTCATGATCCGACGCGCTGCCTGGGCGTTTGTGCTCGTCCTTTTGACTGTTCTGCCGGCTGCAGCCCAGCTACCCACCCTGCCGGGCTTGAGCGGCACGACGGGCTCTGCGCCAGCTGCCGATCGATCGGCCGAGGATCGTCAAAGTCTCGATGACCTGATCGGCATTCTGGAAAACGAGGCGACCCGCAACCGTCTCATCGAGTCGCTGAAAGCATCCGCCTATCGTCCGGCGGACGGACAGTCTTCCGGCAGCACGCAGGCCGGCGCAGAAGCGGGCGATGAAACCATCGTCGACAGCGTCCCGGCCTATCTGGCCGATACTGTCCGCGGGTCGGTGGAAGCGGTGCGCGAGACCGTCGTCCAGTTCGGCGAGATCGCGGGCCAGGGCGCGAACTTCCTGGCGGGTGCCCAATGGATCGACCTCCCGCGCATCTGGCTGGCCCTGCAACCGATCCTGATCGTGATCGTGGTCGTGATCGCCACCCGCTTGGCCCTGCGCTTCGCCGCACGTCCGATCGAGCGATGGATCGTGTCCCGCGACGACCGTCGCTCGCCGCTGCGTCGACTGCTCCTTCTGGCGCTCGCCACGATCGTGGATGGCGCGACGATCGTTCTGGCAGCCGCCTGCGGGCATCTGGCCGCACTCTGGCAGCAAGGCGGGCCGCCGACCTTCAACCAGGCGCTCTTCCTGAACGCGTTCGTGTTGACGGAAATGATCCGGCTGGGACTGGCTGCGTTCGTGGTTCCTCGACACCGTCCGCTACGGCTCACGCCCTTCAGCGATGGGCAGGCGGCCTACTGGTATCGGCGCCTTGCGCTTCTGGTTTCGCTTCTCGGCTACACCTTTCTGTTCGTCGCACCGATCGTGCAGACCAACTCGTCGATCGCCGCATCGAACGCCGTTCGCTTCATCGCCGTCACGCTGGTCTTCGTCTCGATGCTGACGCTGATCGTCGTGAACACGCACCACGTCGGCGGGCGACTGCAACGGGCCTACCGGAACGGTGACCATTCGTTTCAGGCGCGGTTCTACGCGTTCCTGGGGACGATCTGGTACCTGCCGGCGATCTCCTTCATCTTCGCCCTTTACGCGGTCTGGTTGTCGAGCCCGCGTTCCGGCTTCCAGTTCATGCTGAGCGCCTCGCTTCGGTCCGTTGCGGCCATGGCGATCGGTGGCCTGATCGTGACGATCCTCAGTCGTTTCATCGTGCAGGGCTTCCGCATCCCGGAGGGAACCAAGGCTCGTTTCCCGCTTCTCGAGCGCCGGATCAACAGCTTCATTCCGCGGCTTCTTCTGGTGCTCCGCGTGCTGGTGATCCTGATCGTGCTGGGCGTCATCCTCGACGCTTGGTCGATCCTGGACTTCGCGAACGTCCTGCAAAGCGACCTGACGGGTCGGGCCATGCGTGGGACGTTGGGCGCGCTGCTCATCCTCTTTCTTGGGTTCGTCGCCTATCTCGTTGTCTCGTCATGGGTCGAGTACCGTTTGAACCCCAACTACGGATCGGTTCCGACCTCGCGCGAGCGCACCCTGCTCGCGCTGTTCCGCAATGCCTTCACGGTCGCGCTGGCGGTGATCGTCATGATGCTCGTGCTCTCGCAGCTTGGCATCGATATCGCGCCGCTTCTGGCGGGTGCCGGCGTCGTCGGTCTGGCGATCGGGTTCGGCGCGCAGAAGCTGGTGCAGGACATCATCACCGGCGCGTTCATCCAGATCGAGAACGCGTTGAACGAGGGCGACGTCGTGCAGCTCGGCTCGGTGTCGGGCGTGGTCGAGAAGCTGACGATCCGCTCCGTTTCGCTGCGCTCGCTCGACGGCACCTATCACCTGATCCCATTCTCCTCGGTGGATCAGGTCTCCAACATGACGAAGGACTTCTCGAACTTCGTCGCGGACGTCGCCGTCGCGTATCGCGAGGATGTCGAGGAGGTGAAGGCGGCGATGCAGGAGGCGTTCGATCGGGTGCGGTCCGGCGAGCAGGGCATCAACATCATCGCCGACTTCGAGATGCTTGGCGTCGAGATGCTGGGCGACAACGCAGTCACGGTGCGCGGCCGCATTCGGACGCTGCCCGGCAAGCAATGGCCGGTCGGACGGATCTACCGGCAGGTCATCAAGACGCTGCTGGACGAGCGCGGCATCGAGATTCCGTTCCCGCAAACGACGGTGTGGTTCGGCGAGAACAAGAACCATGAGGCGGCGCCTCTGCGCATTGCACAGCCGGCACCCGATCCGGCGAGCGAACCGGCTCCGAGGGCGGACGAACGCCGCCGGGATGCCTCCCTCCATACGCTCGAGCGCAACCCGGACGGAACGCTGATTCCGCCAAGCTCGCGCGAGGATGACGTGGACGATGGGCCACAGCGCTGAGCGCACGTCGCGTGCCTTGCGAAGGCGCGGTCCCGCGCCCTATCTGTCGAGAGCCGACCGGGCCACGTTGATTCGGCGCGGTCCCCGCCTTCTTCGAACGACCATCTTGAAAGACGATCCATGAGACACCCGATCGAAACGGCCATGAACCTTGTCCCCATGGTGGTCGAGCAGACGAACCGGGGCGAGCGGGCCTACGACATCTTCTCGCGCCTTCTGAAGGAGCGCGTGATCTTCATCACGGGACCGATCGAGGACGGCATGGCGACGCTGGTCTGCGCGCAGCTGCTGTTCCTGGAGGCGGAGAACCCCAAGAAGGAGATCAATCTCTACATCAACTCGCCCGGTGGCGTGGTGACCAGCGGCATGGCGATCTACGACACCATGCAGTTCATCAAGCCGGCGGTCTCGACGCTGTGCATCGGACAGGCGGCCTCGATGGGTTCGCTGCTCCTGTGCGCCGGGCACAAGGACATGCGTTTCGCCACGCCGAACGCACGCATCATGGTGCACCAGCCGTCCGGCGGCTTCTCGGGTCAGGCCTCGGACATCGAGCGCCATGCCCAGGACATCATCAAGCTGAAGCGCCGTCTCAACGAGGTCTATGTCGAGCATACCGGCCAGGACTACGAGACCATTGAACGGACCCTCGACCGCGACCATTTCATGACGGCGGACGAGGCCAAGGCATTCGGCCTGATCGACAAGGTCTATTCGTCGCGCGAGGCGCTCGAGGCGACGGTCGCGAGCGGAAGCTGACGACGCGCTCCCGTCCTTGATCTGGCCATACGCGCCCCGTAGCCTGCGACGTTCGCCGGCCAGTTGGGCGCGTTAAGCTGCGATCAAGGATGGATCCGCTAACTTGGATGCGCAAATCCGTCACATGGGCGGATTTGACCTTCGCATCCGGCGGTTGCCACCGGCGCGTCGCAGCATAGGATTGTGGAAGGGTCGCCTGGTGACCCGTCGCCGTGCCTTGGTCGAGGGGCGCGGAACCGAAGGGAAGAACGATGAGCAAAGTGAGCGGCGGCGACAGCAAGAACACGCTCTACTGCTCTTTCTGCGGAAAGAGCCAACACGAAGTCCGCAAGCTGATCGCCGGCCCGACGGTCTTCATCTGCGACGAGTGCGTCGAACTCTGCATGGACATCATCCGGGAGGAGAACAAGTCCTCCATGGTGAAGTCGCGCGAGGGCGTGCCGACACCGCAGGAGATCATCGCGGTTCTTGACGACTACGTCATCGGTCAGGGCTTCGCCAAGAAGGTCCTCTCGGTCGCGGTCCACAACCACTACAAGCGGCTGGCGCACGCGCAGAAGAACAACGACGTCGAGCTGGCCAAGTCCAACATCCTGCTGATCGGCCCGACCGGTTGCGGCAAGACCCTTCTGGCTCAGACGCTCGCCCGTATCCTCGACGTGCCCTTCACGATGTCGGACGCCACCACGCTGACCGAGGCCGGCTACGTGGGCGAGGATGTCGAAAACATCATCCTCAAGCTGCTCCAGTCGGCCGACTACAATGTCGAGCGCGCGCAACGCGGCATCGTCTACATCGACGAGATCGACAAGATCTCGCGCAAGTCCGACAACCCGTCGATCACCCGCGACGTGTCGGGCGAGGGCGTGCAGCAGGCGCTCCTGAAGATCATGGAAGGCACCGTCGCCTCCGTGCCTCCTCAGGGCGGTCGCAAGCATCCGCAGCAGGAGTTCCTGCAGGTGGACACGGCCAACATCCTGTTCATCTGCGGCGGCGCCTTTGCCGGTCTCGACCGCATCATCTCGGATCGCGGTCGCAAGACCTCGATCGGCTTCGCGGCCAACGTCGAGAGCCCCGAGGATCGCCGTACCGGCGAGCTCTTCCGCAAGGTCGAGCCCGAGGATCTCCTGAAGTTCGGCCTCATTCCCGAGTTCGTCGGCCGTCTTCCGGTTCTGGCGACCTTGGAGGACCTCGACGAGCCGGCGCTCGTGCAGATCCTGGTCGAGCCGAAGAACGCCTTGGTCAAGCAGTACCAGCGCCTGTTCGAGATGGAGAACGTCGAGCTGTCCTTCCACGAGGACGCTCTCAAGGCGATCGCCCGCAAGGCCATCGAGCGCAAGACCGGAGCACGCGGACTTCGCTCCATCATGGAGTCCATGCTCCTTGACACGATGTTCGACCTGCCGACGCTCGAAGGCGTGCAGGAGGTCGTCATCTCCGAGGACGTGATCGACGGCAATGCGCGGCCCCTCTACATCTACGCCGAGCGCAAGGACGAGAAGGAGAACGTCAGTGCCTGACGCCTGCTCCGCACGGACGCTTCGCTAGATTTCTGATGAGGCCCGTTCCGGTTCAGCCGGGACGGGCCTTTTGCTGAGGCGGACCGTCCGCGATCCGCGTTCGCACTGTTCACAAGCCTGTCGCATTGCGCTGCGGGAACGCGTTGAAGTCCCGCGCTCGCGCGACCACATATTCGAGGACGAGAGGCTCGTCCGACCGGTGCCGATCATGGGCCGATCGGGGCGAGGCCATCGGCGGCAACTGCCGCAGAAAGGACTGTCATGCCGACTTCGAAGACCACTCCGCAGGCCGGACCGTTTCCGGTTCTCCCACTGCGCGACATCGTCGTCTTCCCGCACATGATCGTGCCCCTCTTTGTCGGGCGCGAAAAGTCGATCAAGGCGCTCGAAGAAGTCATGGGCGCCGACAAGCAGATCTTGCTTGCGACCCAGCGTAACGCGAGCGACGAAGATCCCGCTCCCGACGCGATCTACGAGCTGGGAACGCTGGCCAACGTCCTGCAGCTTCTGAAGCTTCCCGACGGCACCGTGAAGGTTCTGGTCGAGGGCGTCGCTCGCGCGCGTGTCGAGAGCTTCACGGATCGCGCCGAATGGCACGAGGCCGTTGCTACGGTCGTGCCGGAGGTCGACGAGGACCCGGTCGAGATCGAGGCGCTGGCGCGCTCGGTGATCGCGGAGTTCGAAAACTACGTCAAGCTGAACAAGAAGATCAGCCCGGAAGTCGTTGGCGCCGCAGGGCAGATCGACGATTACTCCAAGCTTGCCGATACGGTCGCGTCCCACCTCGCGATCAAGATTCCCGAGAAGCAGGAGATGCTCGGCATCATCTCGGTGCGCGAGCGTCTGGAGAAGGCGCTTGGCTTCATGGAAGCCGAGATCTCGGTTCTCCAGGTGGAGAAGCGCATCCGCTCGCGCGTCAAGCGCCAGATGGAGAAGACGCAGCGCGAGTACTACCTGAACGAGCAGATGAAGGCGATCCAGAAGGAACTCGGCGACGGCGAGGAAGGCCGCGACGAGGTTGCCGAGATCGAGGAGCGCATCAAGAAGACAAAGCTGTCGAAGGAAGCCAAGGAGAAGGCGTCTGCCGAGCTGAAGAAGCTGAAGCAGATGAGCCCGATGTCGGCCGAAGCGACTGTGGTGCGCAACTACCTCGACTGGCTGCTTGGCCTGCCATGGGGCAAGGCGTCCAAGGTTCGCATCGATCTCAAGAAGGCCGAGGCGATTCTCGACGAGGAGCACTACGGCCTCGACAAGGTCAAGGAACGCATCGTCGAGTATCTCGCCGTGCAGAGCCGCCAGAACAAGCTGAAGGGTCCGATCCTGTGCCTCGTCGGTCCTCCGGGCGTCGGCAAGACGTCGCTCGCTAAGTCCATCGCGCGTGCGACGGGCCGCGAGTACGTGCGTATGGCGCTCGGCGGCGTTCGCGACGAGGCGGAGATCCGCGGTCACCGGCGCACCTACATCGGCTCCATGCCGGGCAAGGTGATCCAGTCGCTCAAGAAGGCGAAGCGCAACAATCCGCTCTTCCTGCTCGACGAGATCGACAAGATGGGCCAGGACTTCCGGGGCGATCCGTCCTCGGCGCTCCTGGAGGTGCTCGACCCCGAGCAGAACGCGACCTTCATGGACCACTACCTGGAGGTCGAGTACGACCTCTCGTCCACGATGTTCGTGACAACCGCCAATACGCTGAACATTCCCGGTCCCCTCATGGACCGCATGGAGATCATTCGGATCGCGGGTTACACCGAGGACGAGAAGATCGAGATCGCGAAGCGGCACCTCCTGCCCAAGGCGATCCGCGACCATGCGCTTCAGCCGGGCGAGTTCTCGGTCTCGCACGACGCCCTTCAGGCGATCGCGCAGCGCTACACCCGCGAGGCGGGCGTGCGGTCCTACGAGCGTGAGTTGATGAAGCTTGCCCGCAAGGCCGTCACGCAGATCCTCAAGGGCGAGACCAAGACTGTCGACGTGACGGCGGCGAACCTGGCGGACTACCTCGGCGTTCCCCGCTACCGTTTCGGCGAGATCGACGCGGAGGATCAGGTCGGCGTGGTCACGGGTCTGGCTTGGACCGAGGTCGGGGGCGAGCTGCTCACGATCGAAGGTGTCATGATGCCCGGCAAGGGCCGCATGACGGTCACGGGCAACCTGAAGGACGTCATGAAGGAGTCGATCTCGGCGGCCGCCAGCTATGTCCGTTCGCGGGCGCTGGACTACGGCATCAAGCCGCCGATCTTCGACAAGCGCGACATCCACGTCCACGTGCCGGAAGGGGCAACCCCGAAGGATGGACCGTCGGCTGGAACCGCGATGGCGACCGCCATCGTTTCGGTGATGACGGGCATCCCTGTGCGGCGCGATATCGCCATGACCGGTGAGATCACGTTGCGCGGCCGGGTGCTTCCGATCGGCGGTCTCAAGGAGAAGCTTCTGGCGGCGCTGCGAGGCGGCATCAAGAAGGTTCTGATCCCCGAGGAGAACGCCAAGGACCTCGTGGATATCCCGGACAACGTGAAGAACGAACTGGAGATCGTGCCGGTCTCGCGGATGGGCGAGGTGCTTCAGCATGCGCTCGTCCGCCAGCCGACCCCGGTCGAATGGAACGAGGCCGACGAGCCGCTGGCGGTGCCGGCGGCAGGTGACGAGAGCGGCGCCGCCGTCGCTCACTGACCCTTCGGCGCCTGTGCCCATCGGAATGCCGCCCTTCGGGGCGGCATTTTCGTGTGGAAACTCCTGCAAACGGGCTATTTGCCGCGAAACAGGGTTGCGACATGGTGGCCTTTTGAGCATCGTGGCGCACCTGAGTCGGTCAGCCCTTAGCGAACCCGGAGTCATTGGAATGAACAAGAACGAACTCGTCGCCGCCGTCGCCGAAAAGGCGAGCCTCTCCAAGCAGGACGCCGTCGGCGCGGTGGACGCCGTCTTCGAGGCGATGCAGGAGGCCATGGCGAAGGGCGACGACATTCGTCTCGTCGGTTTCGGCACGTTCTCCGTGTCGCACCGCGCCGCCTCGAAGGGCCGCAACCCTTCGACGGGCGCCGAGGTCGATATCCCGGCCCGTAACGTCGCGAAGTTCGCGCCGGGCAAGGGTCTCAAGGACTCGCTGAACCCCGGCAAGTAAGCTTTTCGTCCGCTCTCGCGGACGTTGGAATGAAGAGGGCCGGTCCTGCGCAAGCGGGACCGGCCCTTTCTTTTCGATCATCGCTCGCCGCGCCGTTGGCGGGCGGCGCGTGCACTTGTTACCCGATCACCGCGCCAGCGCCTGAAGTTCGCGTCGCGCCGCATCGAGCCCGGCGGCGAGAAGCGCGACGGCGTGCTCGGGACTGGCGGCTTCGACGTAGCAACGCAGCTCCGGCGCATTCCCGGACGGGCGGTAATGAACAGTGCTGCCGTTTCCGGTCGTCATGCGGACACCGTCCGCCGTATCGAGCGCCTCGACGCCTCCCTCGAATGCCAGCACCCGATCACGATAGGCGGCATCGGTTTCCAGCTGTGCGATGAAGCGCCGAGCGGCAACCATGTCCACCTCCGCAAGGCGATCGGAGGCTGCGGCCCCGGGCTTCAGGTCCGCGACGAGTCGGGACACGGGAAGTGACCTTTCCCTCCCATATGCCAGGAGCGACAGGATCGGGAGGAGGGCATCCCGCGTTTGGAGCGCCTCGATATGGCGTCCGTCCCGCTCCACTGGGGATCCGAGCAGCACCCCTCCGTTGGCCTCGAAGCCGATGACCTCTTCGCCGTCGGCGAGAGCGTCCGTCATGCCTGCGATCACGAAGGGAGAACCCACCCGCGTCCGCCGGACGCTCCGCAGGAACGGCGCCTTCTCCATCGCCGAGGAGGAGGTGACCGGCGTCACGACCGTGGTCAGTCCGAGATACTGCGCGGTGAGCAGGCCGAGGATGTCGCCGCGCAGGATCGACCCGGTCTCGTCGGCCACGAGCGGGCGATCGGCATCGCCATCCGCCGACACGATCGCATCGAAGCGTCCGCTCGAACCCCATGCGCGCAGCGCCGCGACATCCTCGGGACGATGCGCTTCGGTGTCCACCGGCAGAAAGGCGTCGGAGCGACCCAGCGGCTCAACGCTTGCGCCGAGCCGCTTGAGCACGTCGACAAGAACGTCGCGAGCGACCGTGCTGTGCTGATAGACGCCGATGCGAGCACCGTTCAGTGCGGCCGGTTTGAAGAACGCGGTGTACCGCGCGACGTAGCGCTCCGTCAGCGTGTCATCCGCTACGGGAGCAGGACCGGCTTGCCGCTCCGCATCGCCGAACGGATCCGTGATCTCGAGGATCGCGGCTTCGTCGGCCTTTTCGATCTCGCCATCCGGCCGGTAGAACTTCAGGCCGTTTCGATCGTCGGGGATGTGGCTGCCCGTGACCATGACGGCCGGGACGGCGCGTCGCAGGCTCTCCAGCGCCAGGGCCGGGGTCGGCAGGGCGCCGCCATCAATGGCCTGCCATCCCAGTCTGCGCGCGGCCTCTATCACGTCCGTCGAGATGCGGGGGGACGAGGAGCGTAGGTCGCGGCCGACCAGAAGCGTGCGGTCGCCCGTCTGTCCGCGGGCCTCGAGATGGCGCAGGAAACGTCCGACCCAGAGACGGGTCGGCTCACCCTCCAGATCGACGACCAGACCGCGCAGGCCGCTCGTGCCGAATTTCAGGCTCGACGGGCTCATGTTCGCGCGTACACGTCCTCGACGCGTACGATATCGTCTTCGCCCGTGTAGGAGCCGACCTGCACCTCGATCAACCGCAGCTCGATCTTGCCGGGATTGTGCAGGCGATGCGTGCAGCCGATGGGCAGGTAGGCCGCTTCGTTCTCGTGAACGAGCTTGACCGTCGCGTCGATCGTGACCTCGGCCGTTCCCTGGACGACGATCCAATGCTCGGCCCGGTGGAAGTGCTTCTGCAGGCTGAGGCGGGCCCCTGGGTGAACGCAGATCTGCTTCACCTGGAAGCGCGTTCCGATGTCGATGCGCTGGTACCATCCCCACGGCCGATGGATTCGCCGGTGCTGGCCGGCCTCTTCGCGTCCCTCGGAATGGAGCTGCGCGACGAGACCCTTGACCTCCCCTGCGCGCTCGCGCGTCGTGACAAGGACCGCATCGGGCGTCGCGACGACGACGGCGTCGCTGATGCCGACGACGGCCGTCAGGATACCATCCGCACGAACCAGGCTTCCCTTGGTTCCCGCCAGCGATACCGGTCCTTCCACCACGTTGCCCGACGCATCGCGCGGTAGAACGTCATAGAGCGCGTTCCAAGCCCCGATATCGGACCAGCCGAACCGTGCGCGTACGACGCCGGCCCGGCGCGTCTTTTCCATGACCGCATAGTCGATCGAGATACGCGGCGCCTTCCCGAAGCTCGCGGCGTCGAGGCGGAGGAAATCAAGATCGCGCATCGCGCCTTCCAGCGCACCCCGGGCGCCATCCAGCACGCTCGCCGCGCCCTGCTCGAGTTCCTCGATCATCACGGCCGGGTCGAACAGGAAGTTGCCGCTGTTCCAGACGCAGCCTTCTTCGATCAGTTCCGCAGCTCGTGCCGCGTCAGGCTTCTCGATGAAACGGGCAACCTCGAAACTGCCGGCGGCCCGGTCGGGTCCGATCGGCTCGCCGACGGCGATGTAACCGTAGGCCGTGGAGGGATGATCCGGCGCGATGCCGAGCAGCATGATCCGACCGTCGCCAAGGGCGCCGGAACGAGCTGCCGGCACGGCGGCCTGACAGTCGCGGCGGAAGGCATCAGCATCATCCACCACATGGTCAGCCGCGACGACCAAGGCGATCGCACCCCGCTGCTGCGCCACGAGTGCTGCCACGGCGACGGCGGGCGCGGAGTCGCGACGCTCCGGCTCGAGCACGATGTCGGCCTCGACCCCAATCTCACGCAGCTGCTCCAGAACAATGAAGCGGAAGTCGCCATGCGTGAGAACGACCGGCTTCATGAAGCCATGGCCGCGAACCCGGAGTACCGTGTCCTGGAAGGTCGACCGCCCGGTTCCCGTCAGGGACACGAATTGCTTGGGCATCGAGTCTCGCGATACCGGCCAGAGCCGCGTTCCCGATCCGCCGCACAGGATGACCGGAACGATCGCTTCATGCTCCATAGGACGCACCTCACACTATCCGCTATGGCGAACCATCAACGGAAGGCCTCTATCATGGTGAGCTGAAAGCTTGAAGGCAGTGCAGCATGAGGCGCCGACATGCTTAATTCCGGCATGTCTACCGGATGAATAGGACCCCTCGTCCCTGTCAGCAGCTTCCGTCGCGTGCGACGACGACCTTGACGGTTTTGGCCATGATGCGCAGGTCGAGGAGGGTGGAGGCGTTGCGCACGTAGTAGCTGTCGTACTTGACGCGCGTGGCGTAGCTGGTGTCGGAGCGACCGTTGACCTGCCACATGCCGGTGAGGCCCGGCCGGGCGCGCTTGTAGGTCGAGAAGCGGTGGGCGTAGCGGTGCGCTTCCTCGTCGACGATGGG
>NZ_FNIT01000009.1 GCF_900104035.1 Aureimonas jatrophae
GATGCAGCTTCTTTCAGGATCAGCTTCTCCAGCGTTAGATCCGAGACCGCCTTGCGCAGGCGCTCGTTCTCCTTCTCCAGGTCCCTCAGACGCTTCACCTGGTCCGACTTCAGCCCGCCAAACTCCTTGCGCCACCGATAATACGTGAAAGGCGTCACGCTGATCGTGCGGATCGCCTCGGCTACCGGGCGGCCCTGAGACAGCAGAACGTCCACCTGCCTCAGCTTGGCAACGATCTCTTCCGGCTTGTGCTTCTTCTGTCCCATTTGGGCATCCTCCATCGGCTCGAAAGCCTACTTCAGGGAGGACCACTTTTCAGGGGGTAGACCACGTACATCGGAACCGGCAGCCTATGGGAGAACGGGTACTGCGAGAGCTTTAACTCAAAGCTCAGGGACGAACTCGTGAACGGCGAGATCTTCTACAGCCTTGGCCAGGGCACGAATCGTCATCGAGAGCGGGCGTCAGCACTACAACACCAAGCGACCCCACTCGAGCCTGGGCTACCGTCCACCGGCACCGGCTGCCGTGCCGTGGCCGGCTGCGCCGCCCCCGCCCCGCTCCGCCGGCCATCTCAAACGTCGCCGACAAAACCATCATGCATTAGATTCGAAACGGGTCACCTAACGGGGGCAGGCCGATACCTGGCGCGAGTTTGGGAATGCGAGCGGTCATCCCACTCGTGATACCCTTTGGTACGGGAGCAGGCCGGTCGTCCGCATTCCGCCTACAGTCTTACCCCACTATTGATCTATCGACGTGTTGGAGGTCGCAATTAGCGTCCGTCTGCCAGACGCATCACAAGATAGTGGCGTCAGTCGAAGGTGTGACTGATGGGTGGTGGAGGCGGCGGTGGCGGATGATCGGGCATGGCAGGACCTCGCCAATCGTCGCCATACCCGGTCTTTCGAGGTTTTCCTGGGCCGAGAACCAGCCGCACGGCGACAGCGACCGCTACGAACGCGCCGAGGATGACAAGGATGAACCCAAGAGTGAATCCAGATTCCATCTGCTGACTGCCCCAGCGACAAAGGTGGGATGAACACAGCTTACGCCCATCGTCACCCTTGGCCAGATACTCGACCGCTACCACTCCGGCTCAAACGCGTCGCCTAGGAGCGGCGAGTGCCAGCATAGGAGTCGGATGTGACGCGCCTGCAAATTCAGACGCGCCACTGAGCTTGTTCAGGCCATCTGCATAGCCGGCAGAGACCGGCCGTTCGAGATCGCGTCCAACGTCAGATCGCGGCGGATCTTCTCCTGCTTCGCTCGCACCATTCCTGGGATCAGGAACGCGTCCACCAACAGCCAAATGAACCCAACCAGGATCACGTAGGACAGGATCTGCAGGATCGCGGAGACCGGCTTGCCAAGGTAGAATCGGTGGGCCGAAAGGATGCCGACAAAGAACCAAAGGAAGTAGGCGAGCATCACGCTCGGGCCGTCGTTTCCGACGCGTGTCTCAATGATCAAACGTTCATGCGCATCCAACGACATCGTCATCCCCTACGCGGCGTGAGTCGCCGCAATGAAGTGACCGTAGTCGCCGGCCATCAAAGTCGGCAAGTTGTCGTCGACGGTTCGATCTCTACGTCTGGCTGTATGGCTACCGGACGATAAATCGGTCGCTCCGTCCTGCACGGATTAGCAAGTTTCAGAAGTGATATCGGCGTCCGGCCATCATGTGATCCGTCGCAAGATGGATTGAAACGCCGATACATCGACGAAGCCCCTCGCAGACATCCAACGCCAAGCAGTCGCACTTTAGAACTCGGTATGCGCAAGCTTCGGATGATCGGCGCCTTCGCCTTCTCGACTAGCGCGGGCGCTCAGGGCGAGCCGTTGCGGCCGATCGCCAGTTGGGTGGTTGGCCTTTCCAAAGTCGCTCCCGACGTTGCGCATATCGCTGTCATGGAGGCATGGGCCAGCGGCCTAGACGATCTGCGAAAAACGATCGACGCGAAGCGCTGGCGTTAGCGATCTTTCAACGAGATCGGTCTAGTTTTCGTCTTGCAGACAGCGACGACAACAACGTTGGCGGCATGACGCCGGACTGTACTGTACGACAATTAAATTTGTCATGTCCCCTTGTATCTATTGTACGGGACGAACCCAATGACCTCTGTGAACTACAATGCCGCCGCGACGAGCGCTCTTCGTACGCTGCAGAACACGAACTCTTCGCTCGATGCCACGCAGAACCGTATCTCTACGGGCCTGAAGATCGGTGAAGCCAAGGACAACGCTGCGTATTGGTCGATCTCGACCACGATGAAGTCCGACAACAAGTCCTTGTCGACCGTCAAGGACGCGCTGGGTCTAGGCGCCGCGACCGTGGACGTCGCTTATCAAGCGATGAACTCGACCCTCGACGTTCTGGATCAGATCAAGACCAAACTGGTTGCTGCGACCCAGGACGGCGTTGATAAGAAGGCGATCCAGAGCGAAATCTCCGAGCTTCAGAAGCAGCTTAGCTCGATTGCCAACTCTGCAGCTTTCTCGGGCGAGAATTGGCTCTCGGTCAACTCTTCCTCCTCTGCTTACTCGGCTGTCAAGGAGATCGTTTCCTCGTACACCCGTTCGGCAACTGGTGCCGTTTCCATCGGCACGATTTCGGTCGATACATCGGCAATGGTGTTGATCGATGCCAAGACCGGCACTGAGGGTATCCTCGATGGCGGCGTTTCGGGTAACACAAATACCGGCGGTATCGCCGCCGGCACCAGCCCTTCGTCGGGAACTGGTTCTGCTACGAGCGGCACCTACGTCACCGGTGCTGTAACCAACCCGGGTACTGGTGTTGTCGCAGCCGACGGCTTTACCGCCGTCTTCAAGATCGACGGTGTTACCAAGACCTTCTCCAGCCTGTTCACCGGGGAAACGTTCTCTGGAACGTCGACGCTCGCCGAGTATGGCGCTGCTGTAAAAAACCGACTTCTTGCTGATGCGAACTTTGCCGCTCTGGCAGACGTCAGCTTCACCACTGACAAGTTCACCTTCACCTCGGACACGAAGGGTGCAAGCAGCACCATCGAACTCGTCAGCCTCTCGTACACCGATACGAGCGCGAGCACGACCACCGCGAACACTATTGCAACCAGCACGAAGACTGACGGCGTCAACGCCAAGTTCACTGCCGGCACGGATTTCGCGACGGCCAATGCCCTCACTCTGGACGCCAACGATACCTTCTCGTTTGACGTCACGATCGACTCGGGTGCTGCGACCCGGGTGACGATCACCAAGACGCTGGTCGACAGCGTGCTTGGTAAGAGCGATGGGAAGATCGCTTCTACGAGCGACTACAAGCTGGTACTTGGTGAGGCGTTGAAGAACGCAGGTTTGCAGAACGTGGTGGTTGGTGACGATACCGACTCGATCACGCTGCAGGCGGGCAAGGCCTCGATTGCTGTGTCGAATGTCAACGCCAGCCAGGGTACGAACCTCCTTACGTTCAACATCACGAACGCGACGAGCGAGGAACTCAGCTCGCTGACGGAAGCAGTCAACGCTGCCTCGAAGCAAGTTACCTCCGCAGCAGCGACGCTGGGTGGCATCTCTGCCCGCATCGATCTGCAGAAGACCTTCGTCGGCACGCTCATGGACACAATCGAGAAGGGCATTTCCGGCCTCGTCGATGCGGACATGAACGAAGAGTCGACCAAGCTCCAGGCTCTGCAGGTCAAGCAGCAGCTCGGCGTGCAGGCGCTCTCGATCGCCAACCAGTCGGCGCAGAACGTCCTGTCGCTCTTCCGCTCGTAAGCGGAACGGCAATCCCCGCGAGGTCCGCCTCGCGGGACACCCATACGGGGAGGCGCCCCTCGGATCGAAAGGTCCGGGGGGTGTTTCGTTTTGGGCCGGGTTAATTCGGTGGCAGCTGAAGCCGCTGCGACACGTCTGCCATGTTGCATTCCATGTCGCACGGAGTAGCCGGGGCTGACAGGAAACCCCTGCAAACCAGGGGAAATAGCTGCAACACGGACGCGACATGGTTGAGGCTGAACGCCCCTACCCTTTCGGGCTTATGTCGCTGTTATCATTGGAAGAATGGGTGGTACGGTTGGGCGGGTTCGAACCGCCGACCTTCGGAGCCACAATCCGACGCTCTAACCAGCTGAGCTACAACCGCACGAAAACCAACCCGGCATCGCGCCGAGCGTGGTCGATGCGTAGTAAAGGCATTCGCCGTGTCGCGCAACCCTTTGCAAGGGCCACGAAGCGGAAAGCCACCGCCACCGGCGGCCTTCCGTTGGAGCTCTAGGGGTTCTCGCCACCGTCCGAACGCTTCGCCGCATCGCGCGCCGGCCGCATCAGGTCCTCGCCTGCCGAGCGCGTCATCTCCTGCATGGCGCGGGCCTGGTCGGTCGCCAGCTCGATCTGGCGGCGCAGGTAGCGGGTCTGGATCTCCATGAACTCCGAGAAGGAGCTGACGGTCGACAGCTTCTGCAGATGCTCGAAGTTCATCTCGGCCTGCGCGCGCAAGCCCTCGATGGCGCGCTTCGACAGGTTCAGCGATCCGCTGTGAGCCTGGTCGATCGTCGCCTCCAGCGTTCGCGTCGCCTCGTCGGCTGCGCTGCGCATGCGGCCATAGGCCTCCCGCGACTGTTCCAGCGACGAATGCGTCATGGTGCGGAACGCTTCGCCGAGGCGCGCCGGATCAAGGCCCATGGCGGCTTGCGCCCCCCGCATGGCATCGGCGCCGGGCATCGCATCGAAGGCGCGGCGGGTTTCCTCGAAGGGATCGCGCGGCGCGTCTCCCGATGGCGTGTTGGCGTCGCTCATGACTGTCCTCCCTGGCGCGTTGCATCCGGCACCCCGACAACACGACACCCCCCGTCCCGGTTGCGTTTGCGGGGCGGGCCCGTTAACCGTCCCAACGGCTGATCGTGGAGCTGGACCCTCCTGTTCTGGATTTGGTCCGCTTCAGCCCTTATTAACGTCGCGGTAACCTTGTCCTCGTGCCCGCGACGTTTCTTTCTTGGCTTCCATTCTCGACATCATGAGCCGGAACACGGTTCGGCGCCTCAACGGCGCCGACACGGCGCTGGCCGTCCTGTCGGCGGATCTGGGCGGCATCGTCTGGGCGAACCGGGCGGGCCGGCGGCTTCTGGGAGATGATTCGCTGCACCTGCGCAGTCTCCAGGCCGCAACCGCGGCGCTGGCCGAGCGTGGCCGCACCCAGCTGCTCCTGCGTCCGGCGGACTCGACGCTCGGCCGCGCCCTGCTGGTTCGCCTCGAGCGCGACGAGGCCTTGGGCGTCCTCCTGACCGCGCGCCTCGGTGCGGCGGACGAGACGGTGGAGCAGCGCGCCGCGCGCCTCCTCGCGGACGCGGGCGTCGAGGACTCGCAAGCCTGCATCGCTTCGGCGGACGGTTTTCTGGCAGGCACCCCATCCCTGCCCGCCGCCGAGCGCAGCCTTCTCGGCCTGCAGGGCGCGGAGTTCCTGCAATCCGACGAGGACCATCTGACGATCGAGGACGAGGCGGGGTCGCTGGTGTTCGCGCGCGTCGCCGACGACCTCGTGCTCGTCCACCTATGCGATCGCATGCCCGATCCAACGGCGGTACCGGGCGATGCGGACGGGGAAGCGGACGCGGCGGTCGCGGAGGCGGAGACGGTGGCGGCCGAACCCGAGCCGATCGCCGACGGCGAGCCGGCGCCCGACGCGGAAGCGACTGCGGACGCCGAACGCCCCGAGGGCGTGCCGGCGGCGACCGACAGCGTGGTTGAGCCCGAGCCCGTCGTGGCCCCGTTACAGGAGCCGTTCCGGGCGCGACTCGACGCCGACCCGGTCCGCTTCGTCTGGCAGATCGACGCGGACGGCCGCTTCTCGCAGCTCTCGCCGGAATTTGCGGCCGTGGTTGGCCCGCATGCGGCCGACGTGATCGGCCGGGCTTTCTCGGATGTTGCCGCAGTATTCGGCTTCGACACGGGCCACGAGATCGAACGCCTCCTGGAGCGGCGCGACACTTGGAGCGGGCGCTCCGTCCTGTGGCCCGTGGAGGGGACCGACCGGCGCGCACCGGTGGATCTGGCGGCCTTGCCCGTGTTCAGCCGCGAGCGCCGGTTCGAGGGCTTCCGGGGCTTCGGCGTCGTGCGCCCCGCCGAAAGCGTCGCCGACCCCGATGCGATCGGCCTCGCCTTGTCGGCGCCCGAGCCGCGCCTTTCCACCCTCTCGCCCGACTCCACGCCGGAATCCGAGCCCGACGGATCGCCGACCGCGACGCTGGCGGACGAACCGCCACCCAGCCGCCCCTTCGGCCGGCGAACAGGCGCGCCGGAGCGCACGTCGCCCGCGTCCGGTGGTGTTGTCGCCCTCGAAGAGCGTCGGCGCCTGCGCGAGCAGGTTCTGTCCAGCGCCGAGGAAGCCGCGTTTCGCGCAATCGGCGCCGAACTCGCACCCCGCCCCGCAGCGGTTCCGGTTGTCTCCGAAGCGGCGGCGGGCTCGCCGGCGTCCGCCCTGGCCGCCGTGTTCGATGCCCTGCCGCTCGCGGTCGTGGCGCTCCATGACGACAGTCTCGTTTATGCCAACCACCGCTTCTTCGCCGTGACGGGCTACGAGAGCGTCGCGGATCTGGAGGCGGCGGGCGGCCTCGACCGGCTGGTCGTTTCCTGCGGCGGATCCGATAGCGAGGAAAGTCGCCTGTGCCGGGCCGACGGCTCGATCGTCGAGACCGGGCTCCACCTTCAGCGCATCACGCTCGCCGCCCATAACTGTCTCCTCCTGTCGTTCCCACCGCTGGCCGACGACCCCGCCGCGCGGGAAGGCGAACGCGCCCAGGCGCGCGAGCTGGAAGTCGAGGTCGCCGAGTTGCAGACCGTGCTCGACACGGCCACCGACGGCATCCTGCTTCTGGACGAGGGCGCGCGCGTGCGCCGCATGAACGGGTCTGCGGAGGCGCTGTTCGGCCTGGAGCCCGACCGCTACCTGAACCTGCCCTTCACGGAACTCCTGGCGCCCGCGAGCCGCGCGCTCGCCAAGGGATACATCGAGACGCTGCGCGACGAGGGCATGGCGGCCGTGCTCAACGACGGGCGCGAGGTCGAGGCGCTGGTGGATGGAGGCGCGGCGACCACCCCCCTCTTCGTCACGCTCGGTGCGCTTGCGGGTCGGCGCGGCTGGTGCGTGGTGGTGCGCGACCTCACCCACTGGAAGGGGGTCGAGCGCGATCTGGTGGCCGCCCGTCGCCAGGCCGAGGACGCCTCGTTCCACAAGAGCCGCTTCCTCGCCAACATCAGCCATGAGCTGCGCACGCCGCTCAACGCCATTATCGGCTTTGCGGACGTCATGGCCTCGGAATGCTTCGGGCCGATCGGTCACGAGCGCTACCTGGAGTATCTCGGCGACATCAAGCGTTCGGGCCACCACGTGCTCGACCTCGTCAACGATCTTCTCGACATCTCGAAGATCGAGGCCGGCAAGATGGAGCTGAGCTTCGAGGCGGTGGCGCTCGACGAGATCGTGGCCGAGGTGGTGGCGCTGATGCAGCCCCAGGCCAACCGCGAGCGCGTGATCGTGCGCTCGGTTCTGCCGCCGGATGTGCCGCCCGTGGTGGCCGATCGGCGCTCGGTTCGGCAGATCGCGCTGAACCTTCTCGCCAATGCCGTGCGCTTCACGCCGCCCGGCGGCCAGATCATCGCCTCCACGGCCTACGGCGAGGCCGGCGAGGTCGCGCTGCGCTTCCGC
Organism: Aureimonas jatrophae; assembly: GCF_900104035.1. GTDB lineage: Bacteria > Pseudomonadota > Alphaproteobacteria > Rhizobiales > Rhizobiaceae > Aureimonas > Aureimonas jatrophae. Next base: position 7,688 of record NZ_FNIT01000009.1, read on the forward strand.
GACTCCGGGATCGGCATGAGCGAGCATGAGATCGCCATCGCCCTCACCCCCTTCCAGCAGGTCAAGAGCGGCGGCCGGGGCGAGGGAACCGGTCTCGGCCTGCCCATCACCAAGGCCATGGCGGAGGCGAACCAGGCGGTCTTCACGATCTCCTCGACACCCGGCGAGGGAACGCTCGTAGAGATCGTCTTTCCGGCCCAGCGCGTTCTCGCCCACTGATCGACGCCGCGCGCCTTGCAGCGGACGCATTGTCCTGCGACAGGCCGCGTGACACGATATCCCCTTTGGGCCCTGCCCGATTCCCAACCGGCCGTTCGGCCCGAAGGATCTGCGTTGCCGAACCCTCTCCGCCCGGTCGCCGCTTGGGCCTCGCGCCGGTTCGCCGGCGGGGGCGGCGCGCGTCCGCGCCGTCGGATGCTCGGTGCGCTGGCCGGGCTGGCGGTGACGGGCGCGGCGATCGCGCTCGTGGTCTCGCAGATCGCGCTGGCGCTGCCCGACGCGCGGCGCGAGGTCGAGACCCGCCTGTCGCGCCTGCTTGACGGGCCGGTCCATGTCGACGGGCAGGCCAGCTTCTCGCTGCTTCCCCTGCCGCGCGCCAGCCTGCGGGACGTGCGCATCCTGGCGGCACGGCCGGGCGAGGACCCCGTCGCCGTCGACGTCGACCAGGTGGATGCCGACTTCGACGTGGTGGCGGCCTTGTTGGGCCGGGTCGCCATCAAGCGCGTCACGCTTCTGCGTCCCGAGATCACGACGGATGCGGTGGCGTTGCCCCCCGAGCCCGAACCGGGTCCCGCTTCCCCGACCCTTCCGATCCCGTTCGCGGCGCAGACCCCGGAGGCCTCTCGCCGCCTGGACGATCTTCTCCTGCGCTTCTCCGGCATCAACGAGATCCGCGTGCGAGACGGACTTCTGCGCATCCCCGGGCAGGCCGGCGGCTTCAGCAACGCCAATCTCGTGTTCCGCTGGCCCGGCGAGGACGAGGCGGCCACGCTGTCGGGCTCCTATGTCTGGAACGGCGAGCCGACCCAGATCAGCCTCGTCGTGGAACGGCCCCGACCCTTTCTGGCGGGTACGGCCTCGCCACTCAGCGTCACTCTGAACGCTCCCCCACTCGCCGTCCTGTTCTCGGGCGAGGGCTCGGCCGGCGACCGGCTGCAGCTGGCGGGCCGCCTTCAGCTGTCCACGCCCTCGCTGTCGCGCACCGTGCGCTGGCTGGGCGAGCGGTCGCTGACCCTGCCCGATTTCGGGGCGCTCGCCTTCGACACGCAGCTCAAGGTGTTCGGCCAGCGGGCCAGCCTCGGCGCACTGGAGATCAACCTCGGCGGCAACCAGGCGCGCGGCGCGCTGGAAGCGGCGCGCGACGACCGGGGCCGCCCCGCCGTTTCGGGTACGCTCGCCTTCGACACGATCGATCTCGCCGCGTTCGGCGGCGCCATGGCCCCGCCGCCGCGCACCATCATCGACTTCCAGCGCCCCTTGCGCACGGATTTCCTGCGCGACATCGACATCGACCTGCGCTTGTCGGCCGCGCGCGCCACGCTCGACCGGCTGCGCCTCGGGGAACTCGCCGCCGCCGTGAAGGTGACCGACGGGCGCGCCGTGTTCGATGTCGGCGACATGGCGATCCTGGGCGGCCGGGGGCAGATGCGCCTGTCGCTCGACGCCCGGCCGCCGAGCCGCCTGTCGGGCTCGGCCAGCCTGCGCGGCATCGATCTTTCGGCGCTGCGCGAAACGACCCTGATGCTCCTGCCCGTGAACTCCGGCACGGCAAACCTCGAGCTTGAGGTCGACACGCCCGCCGGCAACTGGGGCGACGTGGCGCTCGCCAACCGGACGCGCATCGAGCTGAACGCGCGCGACGGGACGCTGGCGGGTCTCGACCTGCGCCTCCTGCGCGACGGGGGCCCCCACACGCTGTCCGCCGCCGAGGCCGGTGCCGGCTTCCGCACGCTGTCGGCCCGGCTGGACGGCACGGGCGGTACGTTGCGCCTCGACGCGGCCCGGATCGAAACGCAGGAGGGCGCGACCACCCTGTCGGGCCGCTACGACCTGCGCACGGCCGATGTCGAGGCGACGGGTCTCTTCGATCCGGTGCAGGTCGAAGCGTCGGGTCGGGGCGATGCGTTCATCCCTTCGCAACCCATACCGTTCAGGATCGGCGGCGAATGGCCCAGCCCGGAGATGACCGTCGGTCCTCCCGGCCGGCCGATCTGACGGTGCGCCCGCTCCCGGGTCGCTTCCCATGTTTCCGCGCGAACGGAGCCACGCCGATGCAACCCGCCCGATCCCGGCCAAGCCTCCTTCTGGTTGCCCTTCTTCTGTCGGCGGCGGCTCTGCCGGGCACCGCGCTGGCGGCCGGATCGGTGATCGTGCAGGGCGCCTCGAAGGGCGGCGGATCGGTCAGCCGGGCGCAGCCGGCCGTGGCCGCGCCGCGAGCCAGCGATCCCCAGCAATGCGCCGCCGCCTTCCACGAGCGCCTCAAGGCGGTGCGGGAGGGACCCTACGCCGCGCTCAAGGCGCTCGGCGCGCCGCTCGCCGACGCCGCCTCGCCCGCGATGGTCGACACGACCTTCCTGTTTCCTCCCTCGTCGCGGCCCCGCACCGAAGCGGAAACGCGCGCGCTTCGTTCGGCGGCCGCGTTTCTCCGGCGCGGCCCGGGCGCGGCTCCGATGCCCCTGACCAGCGATGGCCGCTGGGTCGCCGCGCGGCTGCGCGAGGACCTCGCCGACTTCCTCACGCAGTCGCAGACGACCTATCTCTGTTCCGGCACGGCCGAGTACCTTGCGATCCTCCGGCGCCAGGCCGAGCGCATCGGTCCCTCGGGCGATCGCCGCGGCGACGATCTCCTGGTCCAGCGTGAGGCGGCTCGGCGCCTTGTCGCCCAGGCCAGCCGCCTGATGGAGCCCGCGCCCGTCCCCACCGCCGCCCCGGAGCGCGAGATGCCGGCCGTGGCGAGCGGCGAGGCGCTGCGCCGGAGCGTGGGGATGGAGGCCGAATCCGTGGGGCCGCCAGCGCCCTCGATGCTGGTCGCCGCGAGCCATGGCGCGACCCGCATCTCGGAAGGCGATTTCGACACGGATCTGCCGCCGCTCGGCCACAAGCCGGAATGGCGTCTGGAGTCCGAAGGCGACATCCTGGCCGCGATCGACCGCTTGGCCGACGAGGCACGCGTTGCGGGCCTGCTGGCACCGGAGGAGGCGGGCGGGGCCGACACGATCACCACGGGCGCGATCACGACCGCGGCGGCGCCCGAGCGTGCCGTTCCCGCGCGCCTGCTGGTCCTGCGCGATGCGGTGGCCGGATCGCCGTCGCTGCGGACGGACGGCCTCCTGCGGTCCGACCTCGTGGCCGCGCTGTCGAGCCTGGAGGTGCTGGACACGCTTCGGCTGGCCGCCGCCGAGCCGGCCGACCCGCTGCCGGCGGCCTTCGAGGCGGTGTTCCGGGCGATCGAGACGGCGCGCGAGGAGAGCGGGCGCCTAGCGCCCTGATGCCTCAGGCGCCGGCGGCCAGCCGCTCGTCGGCGATCCGTCGGCGCTCGCGCCGGCGCGTGACCACCGCGCCCGCGATGACGCCGAGCGCGACCACCGAGATCAGCATGGTGGAGACAGCGTTGATCTCGGGCGTCACGCCGAGGCGGACCTGGCTATAGATGCGCATCGGCAGCGTATTGGCGCCCGGCCCCGAGGTGAAGCTCGCGATTACGAGGTCGTCGAGCGAGAGCGTGAAGGCCAGCATCCAGCCCGCCGCGACCGCCGGCCAGATCACCGGGAGGGTGACGAGCAAAAAGGCGCGGGCCGGCGTGCAGCCGAGGTCCTGGGCCGCCTCCTCCAGGCGCGGGTCCACCGAAACGAGACGCGACTGCACGACCACCGCGACGAACGAGAGCGTCAGCGTCGTGTGGGCGATCGTCAGCGTCCAGAAGCCGCGATCGAAGCCGACCGCCACGAACAGGAGCAGCAGGGAAAGCCCGGTGATCACCTCGGGCATGACGAGGGGCGCCGCGACCATGCCCGAAAACAGCGTGCGACCCGGAAAGCGGTTGTAGCGGGCGAGCGCCAGCGCCGCGAGCGTGCCGAGAACGGTGGCCGCGCTCGCCGACAGGACGGCGACGCGCAGGGTGACCCAGGCGGCGTCCAGGAATTGCTGGTTCCGGAACACCGCCCCGTACCAGCGCGTCGAGAACCCGCCCCAGACCGTGACGAGCTGCGAGGCGTTGAACGAGTAGACCACGAGGATCAGGATCGGCAGGTAGAGGAACGCGAAGCCCAGCGCCAGCGAGACGAGGTTGAAGACAGAGGGACCGCGCCCGTTCATGCCGCGTTCCTCGCCTGGAGGCGCTGGAACAGCATGATCGGGATCACCAGCACGAGCAGGAGCAGGATCGCCACCGCCGAGGCCACGGGCCAGTCGCGGTTGGCGAAGAATTCGTCCCAGAGCGTCTTGCCGATCATCAGCGTCTGCGAGCCGCCGAGAAGATCCGGGATCACGAACTCGCCGACCGCCGGGATGAAGACGAGAAACGAGCCCGCGACGACGCCCGGCAGCGAGAGCGGGAAGGTGATGCTCCAGAAGGCTCGCAGCGGCGGGCAGCCGAGATCGGCCGCAGCCTCCAGGAGCCGTCCGTCGAGCCGCTCCAGCGAGGCGTAGATCGGCAGCACCATGAACGGCAGGTAGGAGTACACGATGCCGATGAAGACGGCGGTCTCGGTGTTGAGGAGCTGAAGCGGCTGATCGACGAGCCCGAGACCCAGGAGCGCCTGGTTGAGATAGCCCTCGGGCCTCAGGATACCGATCCAGGCGTAAACGCGGATCAGGAAGCTCGTCCAGAAGGGCAGGACCGTGAGCATCACGAGGACGAGACGTGTCGAGGGTCCGCAGCGCGCCATGCCGTAGGCGAGCGGATAGGCGACCAGCAGCGTCAGCGCGGTCGAGATCGCCGCGATGCGCAGGCTCGACAGGTAGGCGTTGAGGTAGAGCGGGTCGCCCGCGAGCCACGTGTAGCTCTGGACGCCGAGCTCGCGGGCCGACGCGGCGACGGATCCGACCCCACTGCCCAGGTCGAAGACCGGCAGGTAGGGCGGCATCGCGATCGCGCTCTCGGAGAACGAGATCTTGAGCACGATCAGGAAGGGAACCAGGAAGAGCGCGAGGAGCCAGAGATACGGAATGCCGATCACCGTCGCGCGCCACGCGTCGAAGCCGCGTCGCACGCGCCCGGCGCTCATCGGGCGTCCCCTTCCAGGATCACGCCCGCCTCGCGGTCGAAGGTCAGCCAGACCTCCTCCTCCCAGCCGATCTGCTCGCTCTTCTCGCGCTGCCGGTTGACCACGGTCGAACGCACCGTCTCGCCGGCGGGCAGGCGCACGTTGAAGAGCGTGACGTCGCCGAGATAGGCGATGTCCCAGACCAGGCCCCGGAAGGCGTTGACCGAGGGATCGAGGGGCGCCCGGCGCGAGAGCTCGAGCTTCTCGGGACGGATCGCGAAGCTCGCGCGCTCGCCCGGCGCGAGCGCCGCGCCCGAGCGCGTCTCGACAAGGCCGGCCGCCGTGCGCAGGCGCACGACACCGTTCGCCGCGGTCTCGACGTCGCCCTCGAGAATTGTGACGTTGCCCACGAAGTCCGCGACATAGCGGCTGGTGGGCGCCTCGTAGACGACGGCGGGCGCCGCCACCTGCAGGATGCGTCCCTCGCGCATGACCGCGATGCGGTCCGACATGGTCATCGCCTCCTCCTGGTCGTGGGTCACCACGACGAAGGTGAGGCCGAGTTCCTGCTGGAGGTCCATCAGTTCGAACTGCGTTTCCTCGCGCAGCTTCTTGTCGAGCGCGCCGAGCGGCTCGTCGAGAAGCAGGACCTTCGGGCGCTTGGCGAGCGAGCGGGCGAGCGCGACGCGCTGCTGCTGGCCGCCCGACAGCTGCTGCGGCCGTCGCTTGGCGTAGGGCTCGAGTTTCACGAGCTTGAGCATCTCGGCCACGCGGTCGCGGATCTCGGAGCGCGCCATGCCGTCCTGGCGCAGACCGAAGGCGACGTTGCGCTCCACGCTCATGTGCGGAAACAGCGCGTAGCTCTGGAACATCATGTTGAGCGGTCGCCGGTAGGGCGGCACGCCGCGAAGGCTCTCGCCCCCCAAGCGGATGTCGCCCGCGGTCGGCTCCTCGAAGCCGGCCAGCATGCGCAGGAGCGTCGACTTCCCGCAGCCGGATGCCCCGAGCAGCGCGAAGAACTCGCGCGGATAAATGCCGAGCGACAGGTCATCGACCGCGGTGGCGGTGCCGAAGCGCTTGGTGACGCGGTCGAACTCGATCAGCGGACGGGCGGACGGATCGTTCCAGGGCTCGAAGGCGCGGCGGATGTTGCCGAGGGACTTGGTGGCGGAGGCTGCGGTCGCCATGCCGTCTACTGGCCGGTCTTCACCGTGGTGAACAGCCGCGTCACGAGCCGCTGGGCGCGGCTGTCGTAGGGGGCCTTGGTGAAGAGAACGGCCAGCGTCTGCTCGTTCGGGTAGATCGCGGGATCCTCCAGGATCTCCTTGTTGATCAGGGGCTGCGACGCGAGGTTGCCGTTGGCGTAGCTCGTGACGTCGGATGCCTTGGCGATGACCTCGGGCCGCATCATGAAGTTGATGAACTCATGCGCCTCCGCCACGTGCGGCGCATCGGCGGGGATCGCCATCTGGTCGAACCACATCATGGCGCCCTCCTTGGGGATGGCGTAGGCGACCTCGATCCCGTTCTGCGCCTCGCTCGCGCGGTCGCGCGCCTGGAAGACGTCGCCCGAGAAGCCCACCGCCACGCAGATGTCGCCGTTGGCGAGCGCGTTGATGTATTCCGAGGAATGGAACTTGCGCACGAACGGGCGGATCGAGACGAGCATGTCCTCGACGCGCTTCAGGTCCTCGGGCGCCGACGAGTTGGGGTCGAGGCCGAGATAGCGCAACGCGGCCGGCACGATCTCGCCCGGCGCGTCCAGCATGTCGATGCCGCACTTCGACAGGGCCTCGGCGTTCTTGGGGTCGAACACCAGCGCCCAGCTGTCGAGCGGGGCATTCGGCAGGAGCTCGGCCACCTTCTTGGAATTGTAGCCGACGCCGGTGGTGCCCCACATGTAGTTGCGCGAGTAGCTGTTGCCGGGATCGTAGGCGGCGACGCGCTCGCTCACGAGCGGCCACATGTTCTTCGAGTTCGGCAGCTTCGAGGCGTCGAGCTTCTGGAAGACGCCCGCCTCGATCTGGCGCGACAGGTACTCGGCCGAGGGCACCACGACATCGTAGCCGCTGCCGCCGGCCAGAAGGCGCGTTTCCAGGATCTCGTTGGAGTCGTAGGTGTCGTAGACGACCCGGATCCCGGTCTCCTTCGTGAACTGGTCGATCAGCGAGGCGTCGATGTAGTCCGACCAGTTGAAGACGTTGACGACGCGTTCCTGCGCGGATGCGGCAACGGTCAGGAGGGCGAGCCCGCCGGCGAGAAGCAGGGAGGTGGAGCGCATCGGCGTCGTCCTTCGTGGGATCGCGTCGTCGTGCGACGGGCGAGTGGCCCGACCGCTCGCACGGACGGGCCCTGGGGAGGAAGGGTTCGTTTCTGCGCTCATTATGCGCAGGCTTTCGCGTCCGCCTAGTCCCGCGCCATCTTTTCCTGGCCAGAGCCGCGCGTCATGAACACCGCGTCCGCGCCATAGGATGCGATCTTGGCGCGCAGGCTCGGGTCCTGGCGCTCGCCAAACCCGAAGCGTTCCCAGAAGGGCGCCGTCCCGTAGACGGAAACGAGCATCGCGGGCCGAGGGCCCGCCAGGGCCAGGAGGCGGCGGATCACCGGCTCGGCGAGGCGACGGCCGCGGAAGGCGGGGGCGAGCGCGACGTCGTGAATGTAGAGGCTGTCGGCATCGCGCGGCAGCGCACCGAGCACGGTATCGAGCGGCGGCGGCGCGCCGAGGCGCGCGGGATAGCTCACCGCATACCCGGCGAGATCGAGACCGGGGCCGCCCGGCAGGACCCACTGGCCCTCCGGAAACAGCGCGAGGCGGTCGTGGAACACGCTCGCGCCCTCGAAGAAGCTCGGGTGAACGATGTCGGCCAGGCGCATCACGGCCGGAACGTCGGCGGCGCGCATCGGCCGCCAGCTGTCCGGACCGGGCGCGGCGCTCACCGGTGCTTCTGGCCCGCGCCGTAGAACATGCGCTCCCAGGCCTTGTGAGCCTTGTAGCCCTCGCGCACGAAGGGCGTGAAGACAGCCATGTTGAGCACTGCCTTGTTGGTGAGGGAGGCTGGAAAGCGCAGCGGCTTCTCGAAGTCCACGAACAGGACCACGCGCACCTGGTCGGAGTGGTTCCAGGCCTCGTGTTCGTAGGCGTCGTCGAAGATCAGCGCCTTGCCCTCCTCCCAGTGGCAGGTCTGGTCGGCGACGCGGATGCCGATCCGGTCGGGCTGGTCCGGCACCACGAGGCCGAGGTGGAAGCGCAGGACGCCGTTATAGGGACCGCGATGGGGCGGCAGGTGCTTGCCCGGCTCGAAGATCGAGAACATCGCCGACTTCAGGCCTGGGATCTTCTGGAGGATGCGCCAGGTCTCGGGACACTGGCGAATGGCCTCCTCCGACTTGATGCCGTAGCCGCACAAGAAGAAGGTCTTCCAGTTCTGGTCCGACGAGATCGAGCGCACCTCCGAGGAGATCTCGTGGAAGGCCGGAAGGTCGCCCTTGCGCACCAGGACCTTGTCGAGCTCGGCGCGGATCAGGCGCCATTCGCTTTCCACCTCGCGCGCCCAAGGGAAGGCATCGGTCGGGTAGACCGGCAGGTTGCCGTCCGCCGCATAGCGCAGGTTCAGCCGCTCGGCCCCGTCCACGAGGCGCTGGACGCCGCGCGCGACGGCTCCCTGCCGGCTCATCGTGTCCTCGAGCCCCGTCGTCTTGGTCTTCTGTTCCGCCTGCGCCATGTCATGAATCCTGGACTCTCGGGCCGATGATCGTCACCCGAGCTTTGGAGGTTCACCGAACCTTGATCGCGGCGTTTCGATGACAAGCCTGTTCTCGTCAACACCCATCGCGACGCGGGCCGATCGCGGTTCCGTAGCCGCCTTCCGCCCCGCGTGCGGCCGGGCTATGGTCGATCCCAGGAAGCTGCGCCAAGCCTAGGACCGCATGTCGGAACGAGCCAGACCGCCCAAGCCGGACAACGCCTCGCTGGCGAAGATCCGACGAGACAAGCCCAAGAAGCGTGCGAGCACCGAACCCGGAGGCGCCGGGAGCCCGGCAACCGGACGGTTCGCGCAGCCGCGCGAGGCGGGCCGCCGCGCCTTTCTGGACGCGCGGCGCGGCGTCGCCACCATGGGCGAGGCGGCGCAATGGCTGCAGGCTCGGCGGATCGAGGACATCGAGTGCATCACGCCGGATCTGGCCGGCGTGGCGCGCGGCAAGATGATGCCGGCCAAGAAGTTCACCGGCAACACGTCGCTGGCCCTGCCCTCGGCCCTCTTCATGCACACGATCTCGGGCGAGTATCCCGACGAGACCGGCACGTTCCGCTACTCGCCCAACGACGGCGACCTCAAGCTCGTGCCCGATCTCTCGACGCTGGCCGAGGTGCCCTGGGAGACCGATCCTACCGCGCAGGTTATCTGCGACCTCGTGGACACGAGCGGGCAGGCGGTGGGCTACACGCCGCGCAACGTCCTGAAGCGTGTCGTGTCGCTCTACGAGGAGCGCGGCTGGCAGCCGATCGTGGCGCCCGAGATCGAGTTCTATCTTGTGTCCAAGAACGTCGACCCCGACTACCCCCTGACGCCCCCGGTCGGGCGTTCGGGCCGTCAGATCTCGGGCGGCCAGGCCTATTCCATCGGCGGCGTCAACGAGTTCGACGAGCTGATCGACGACATCTACCACTTCTCGGACGCGCAGGGGCTGGAGATCGACACGCTGATCCACGAGGACGGCGCGGCGCAGCTCGAGATCAACCTGCGCCACGGCGACCCCATCCAGCTCGCCGACCAGGTCTTCATGTTCAAGCGCACGATCCGCGAGGCGGCGCTCAAGCACGACATCTACGCGACCTTCATGGCCAAGCCCATCCAGGGCCAGCCGGGCTCGGCGCTCCACATACACCAGTCCGTGGTCGACGTGCGGGGACGCAACGTCTTCTCCCTGCCGGACGGCTCCCCCTCGCCGCTCTTCTTCCACTTCATCGGCGGCATGCAGCGCTACGTTCCGGCGGCGCTCGTGATGATGGCGCCTTACGTCAACTCCTACCGGCGCCTGACCTACGGCATGTCGGCGCCCACCAACAACGCCTGGGGCTACGACAACCGCACCACGGCCTTTCGCGTGCCGACCTCGGATGCGGCCGGGCGGCGCGTCGAGAACCGCCTGCCCTCCTCGGACGCCAATCCCTATCTCGCGCTCGCCGCCTCGCTCGCCTGCGGCTGGCTCGGCATGGTCAACGAGGCGCAGCCCGACCAGCCCACCGACAAGACCGCCAACGAGGACGGCGCGATCTCGCTGCCGCGCGGCCTTCTGGAGGCGGTCGCCGCCTTCGAGGCGGAGGAGGCCTTCCAGGACGTTCTCAGCCGGGAGTTCGTGGGCACCTATGCCGGCATCAAGCGGGGCGAGTTCGAAACCTTCATGCAGGTGATCAGCCCCTGGGAGCGGGAGTTCCTGCTCCTCAACGTCTAGCGGAACCGAACGCGGGGATGGACGCCGCTCCCTACCAGTCGCCCATCTCGCCGGGCCGTTCCTGGTACGAGGACTCCGTACCGGACCGCCCGCGCTACCCTGCGCTCGACGGCTCGCTCGAGGCGGACGTGGCGGTGGTGGGCGGCGGCTTCACGGGACTTTCGGCGGCGCTGCACCTGGCCGAACGGGGCGCCCGGGTCTGCGTCCTGGAGGCGGCGCGCTTCGGCGACGGCGCGTCGGGCCGCAACGGCGGGCAGCTGGGCACGGGCCACCGGCTGTGGCCGGAAGAGCTCGAGGCGGCCTTCGGGCTGGAGCGCGCGCGCGCCCTCTTCGCGCTCGCCGAGGACGCCAAGAGCCACCTGATGGACCTCATGGCGACCCACGCGATCGAGGCGGACTACCGGCCGGGCCAGATCTCGCTCGCCCACCGCAGGCGCTTTCACGAGCCCTTCCGACGCCACGCGGACATGATGCGAGAGCGCTTCGGCTACACCTCGATCCGTTTTCTGGAAGCCGAGGACACGTTCGAGCGGACCGGTTCGCGCACCTACCGCGCCTCGCTGCTCGATACGGGCACCGGCCATATCCACCCCATGAAGCTCCTGGTCGGCACCGCTCGCGCGGCCGCGCGGGCCGGCGCGCTCCTGTTCGAGGGCACGCCGGCCCGGCGGATCGGACGGCGCGACGGGCGCGTCGAGATCGAAACGGCGCGAGGCACGGTGCGCGCCGACCGCTTGTTGCTCGCCACCAACGCCCACGGCGGTCGGCTGGAGCGGCGCAACGCCGCCCATGTCATGCCGATCCGCTCCTTTATCGCCGCCACCGCTCCGCTCGCCGAGCCGCACCGTGTCCTGCCCGGCGACGAGGCGGCCGACGACTCGCGCTTCGTGGTGCGCTACTTCCGCAAGAGCGCCGACCACCGGCTCCTGTTCGGTGGACGCGAGGCTTATGGCTCGAGCACCGGCGACATCGCGGGCGCGATCCGCCGGCAGATCGCCGACGTGTACCCGCATCTGGCGGACGTCGCGATCACCCATGCCTGGGGCGGCTCCGTGGCCGTGACGACGACGCGCATGCCCTATGTCGACACGCCCGAACCCGGCATCACGGCGATCGGTGGTTATTCCGGCCACGGCGTCATGCTGTCCCACTTCAGCGGACGGCTCTACGCCGAGCGGGTGCTCGGCAACCGCGACCGGCTCGCCGAGCTCGAGTCCTTACGCGTTCCCGCCTTTCCCGGCGGCGACCGTCTGCGCGCGCCGCTGCTTTTCCTAGCCATGACTTGGTTTGCCCTGCGCGATCGTTTGTAGGCGACGGTTGCAGGGCCTACCCTCTTGTCTCGCGCGATCAGATCGTTAAGCCCTCAATACGGCTGCATCCGGCAGCCGGGCGGGCCTCGTGACCCCGCGCGACGGAGGCTTGTCGACGTGAACCATGCTTTGACCTCGCCCGGCGCAGATCCGGCCGCCGCCGGCGAGACGCTGCGCGACCGGTTGCGGGCCGACACGCGCGAGGCCCACGAGGCGCTGGACGCCCGGTTCGCCACGATGATGGCGGGCGACACGAACCGCTACGCCTTGTTTCTCGTGATGAACCGCGATGCCCATGCCGCCATCGAGCCGCTTCTGGCGGCAGGACCGCTGGCGGGCGCGTGGCAGGCAACGGGGCGCCTCGAGGCCGCGCGGCGCGACTGCCAGGTGCTCGGGCTCGGCGAGGAGCGGGCCGAGCCGCCGCGCTTCGGGCTCGACGCCGGCTCGCGCGCGGCCGCGTTCGGCCTTGCCTATGTCCTGGAGGGCTCGCGGCTCGGCGCCAAGTATCTCCTGCGCGCGCTGGCGCGTGCGCCCGCTCGCAATCCCCTTCCGACGCATTATCTAGAAGTGTCGAGCGATGCCGGCCCCTTCACCGGGCTGATGCGAGACATGGCGCGAGAGAGCTTCTCGCCGGCCGAGTTCTCGCGGTCCACCGAAGTCGCTCGCCACACATTCCGCTTCTTCGGACGCCTGGCCGATGAACACGAGACCGCAGGAACGCTTGGCTCTTGAACATTAGCCCTCCCTCCCACGGCTCGGACGTCGATCTCACCAACTGCGACCGCGAGCCGATCCAGTTCCTGGGGCAGATCCAGAACTTCGGCATTCTGATCGCGGTCTCGATGGACTGGCTGATCGAGCGCGTGTCGGAGAACCTGGCCGACTACGTCAGCTGCGACGTGCACGACCTTCCGGGCGAGCCTGTCCTCAAGATCCTGCCCGAGTCGGCGGTTCATGCGATCCGCGGCCGTCTCCAGGTGTTGTCGGCCAACGAGGGCGCCGAGCGCATCTTCGGCTTCGACCTGTTCAACAACGGCGGGCGCTTCGACGTCGCGGTCCACGTGTCGGGTCATTCCATCGTGATCGAGGCCGAGCTCGCCTCCGAGCGGCCGAACATCAATCCCGGCGCGCTGGTCAAGAGCATGATCTCGCGCGTTCAGAAGACCGACGGTCTGGATACGCTGTTTCGCGAATGCGTGCGCCAGTTGCGCGGCATCACGGGCTTCGACCGCGTGATGCTGTATCGCTTCGCCTCGTCGGGCGCGGGCTCGGTGATCGCCGAGTCGGTCCGCTCGGGGCTTGGCGCGTTTCTCGGTCTCAACTACCCGGCGACCGACATCCCCTCCCAGGCGCGCGCGCTCTACGTGCGCAACCAGATCCGCATCATCGCCGACGTCAACGCACCGACGGTCGGCGTCTTTCCCGAGCTCGACCCGCACGGCCGACCGCTCGACCTGTCGCTTTCGACCCTTCGCTCGGTCTCTCCGATCCACCTCGAGTACCTGCGCAACATGGGTGTCTCGGCGTCCATGTCGGTGTCGATCGTGATCGACGGTCAGCTCTGGGGCCTGTTCGCGCTGCATCACTACGCGCCGCGCCATCTGCCCATGGAGATTCGCAACGCCACCGAGCTCTTCGGGCAGATGGTGTCGCTGATCGTCGAGGGCCGGCTCTACAAGGAGCGTCAGAGCGTCGAGGAGGCTGCGCGCGCGTTGCACGACAAGTTCGTGGCCAAGATGGCCTCGGTCGCGACGACGCTGGAATCCATCGTCGAATTCGCCGACGAGCTGCGCGAGATCATCCCGTGCGACGGCTTCGCGGTCTGGGCCAAGGGCGAGGGGCGCTGCTTCGGCTCGACGCCCTCGCCCGACGAGCTGCCGGGCCTGGCCCGCTTCCTGAACCGCGCCGGGTCGAGCCGCGTCTATGCGACCGACGAGATCTCCGCACTCCATCCGCCGGCGGCCGACTTCATGGACCGCGCGGCGGGCGTCCTCGCCATTCCCATCTCGCGGGCTCCGCGCGACTACATCCTTTTCTTCCGCCGCGAGATCGTCCAGACCGTGACCTGGGCGGGCGACCCCAAGACCAAGGAGCGCATGATCGGGCCGCACGGCGTGCGCCTGACGCCGCGCAAGAGCTTCGAGGCCTGGAAGGAGACCGTGCACGGTCGCTCGCTGCCTTGGACCGATTCCGAGCGCAAGTCCGCGGAGGCCTTGCGCGTGTCGATCCTCGAGGTGCTCCTGCGCTTCAACGAGGAGTCCGAGCGCCAGGCGAACCTGGCCACCCAGCGCCAGGAACTCCTGATCGCGGAGCTCAACCACCGCGTCCGCAACATCCTGTCGCTGATCCGCGCGCTCGTGGCCCAATCCAAGCCTGGTGCAACCGACGTCGACGAGTTCGCCCGCATCATCGGCGGCCGCATCCAGGCGCTGGCCCGTGCCCACGACCAGATCACCGGCGCGGAGTTCAAGGCCACCTCGCTCGCGAGCATCATCCAGACCGAGGTCTCGGCCTATATCGGCTCGAAGATCCAGCGCGTCCACATGGACGGGCCCGACATCTTCGTGGAGGCCGTCGGGTTCTCGACGCTCGCCCTCGTGTTCCACGAGCTCGTCACGAACTCGGCCAAGTACGGCGCCCTGTCGGACTCCTCGGGCTCGATCGATGTGCGCTGGCATATCGATCCCGACGACGACAGCTGCCGGATCACCTGGACCGAGAGCGGCGGACCGCCGGTCGCCCCGCCCTCGCGGCGCGGCTTCGGCTCCACCATCATCGAGCGCTCGATCCCGCACGACCTCGGCGGCGAGGCGACGCTCGACTACCGGCTCGCCGGCCTGATCGCGCGCTTCACGCTTCCCCAGCAGGTGTTCCACCTCCAGCCCCCCAGGCCCGCCGGCGCTCAGACCGGTCCCAAGGACACGTCCGATATGCCCCCTGCCCCCGTTCCCGCGTCGCTCAAGGGCCTGCGCGGCCTGATCGTGGAGGACAACATGATCATCTCGCTCGATGCCGAGCAGCTGATGATCGACAACGGCATGGCGGAGGTCCACATCGCCGCGAGCGTCGCCGAGGCGCGGCGCATCATCGAGACGCAGCCGATCGACGTCGCGCTTCTCGATGTCAATCTCGGCACCGAGACGAGCTTCCCGCTGGTGGGAAACCTCAACCAGCGCGGCATCCCCTTCGTCTTCGTGACCGGCTACGGCGAGCACGTGGAGCTGCCGCCCGACGCCGAGGAGGCCAGCGCCATCAAGAAGCCGTTCGCCAACGACCAGCTCGTGGGCGCCATCGCCCGCGCGGTCGCGAAGCGATCGTCGGACTGAGCCGGAATGGGGCTGGACGGGTCGGCAACGGTCCGTCTTCCCCATTTCAATCGATTGAATTATACCGGGCCGGACGGCGCCTCCCCGCCGTGCGTCGAGCCCGGTGAGCCTGAGGTGGCAGAGGAAAGCCCGTGTCCAGTCAGATCATACCGGTTGAACTCTTCGACTACGTCGTCTTCGGCGGCAACGGCGACCTGGCCGAGCGCAAGCTCCTACCCGCCCTCTACCACCGCGACCACGACGGGCAGATCCCGGAAGGCTCGCGCATCATCGGCGCCTCGCGCACGGCGCTGACCGACGACGAGTACCGTGCCTTCGCCCGCGAGGCGCTCGAGAACTTCGTGGCCGAGAAGGACCGCGAGCCCGCCGCGGTCGACCGTTTCCTCGCCCGCCTGTCCTACCGCGCCGTGGATGCGCGCTCCGACGACGGATGGGAGGCCTTGAAGAGCCTTCTCGAGGAGGCCGGCGACAACCGCATTCGCGCCTTTTACCTCGCGGTCGGCCCCGCGCTGTTCGGCGATCTGGCCACGCGCATCCGCACGCTCGGCCTTGCCAACGAGAAGACGCGCCTCGTGGTGGAGAAGCCGGTCGGGCGCGACCTGGCCTCGGCACGCGCGCTCAATGCCCTGATCGGCGAGCATTTCGAGGAAAGTCAGGTCTTCCGCATCGACCACTATCTCGGCAAGGAGACCGTGCAGAACCTCATGGCTCTGCGCTTTGCCAACATGCTCTACGAGCCGCTCTGGAACTCGGCCTTCGTGGACCACGTCCAGATCACGGTCGCCGAGAGCGTCGGCCTCGAGGGCCGCGCCGGCTACTACGACAAGGCCGGCGCCCTGCGCGACATGGTGCAGAACCACATCCTGCAGCTGATGACCCTGGTGGCGCTGGAGCCCCCGTCCTCGCTGAGCGCCGACGCGCTGCGCGACGAGAAGCTGAAGATCCTGCGCTCGCTGAAACCCATCACCACGGCTAATGTCGAGCAGGTCACGGTGCGCGGCCAGTACAAGGCCGGCGCCTCCAACGGCGGAGCCGTGAAGGGCTATATCGACGACCTGAACGACGGAACGAGCGACACCGAGACCTTTGTCGCCATCAAGGCCGAGATCGACAACTGGCGCTGGGCCGGCGTGCCCTTCTACATCCGCACCGGCAAGCGTCTGGCCGAGCGGGTCAGCGAGATCGTGGTCACCTTCCGCCCGATCCCGCATTCGATCTTCGGCGGCACCGCCGGCCATATCGCGGCCAACCAGCTCGTCGTGCGCCTGCAGCCCGACGAGGGCGTGAAGCAGTGGCTGATGATCAAGGACCCTGGTCCCGGCGGCATGCGCCTGCGCCACGTGCCGCTCGACATGAGCTTTGCCGAGAGCTTCGGCGTGCGTAATCCCGATGCCTACGAGCGCCTCCTGATGGACGTGATCCGCGGCAACCAGACCCTGTTCATGCGCCGCGACGAGGTCGAGGCCGCCTGGGAATGGGTCGACCCGATCTTGAAGAGCTGGGAGGAGATCGGGGTGCGCCCGCAGGGTTACACGTCCGGCACCTGGGGCCCGTCCTCCTCGATCGCCCTGATCGAGCGCGACGGCCGCACCTGGCACGAGCCGGACTGAAGGGGGAGCGGATGCTGAAGCGGCACGAATACGAGACGCGCGAGGCGCTGGCGGAGGCTCTTTCGGCGGGCGTCGCCGCGGTGCTGGCCGGCGGCATCGCAACGCGCGGGGAGGCGGTGCTCGCCGTCTCCGGCGGCTCGACGCCGAAGCTCTTCTTCCAGCATCTCTCCAGAACCGAGATCGACTGGAGCCGCGTCACGGTTCTCCTCGTCGACGAGCGCTGGGTTCCCGAGACGAGCGATCGCTCCAACGCCCGGCTCCTGCGCGAGAACCTCCTGCAAGGGCCGGCCGGGGCCGCACGCACCGAGCTCTTCTTTCAGGAAGGCGAGAGCGCGGAAGAGGCCGAAGCCTCGCTGTCGCGCCGCTTCGCCGCCCTCCCCCGTCCGCTCGACGTGGTCGTTCTCGGCATGGGCGACGACGGCCACACCGCCTCGTTCTTCCCGGGCGGCGACCGCTTGCCGGAGGCGATCGACCCGGCCAACCCGGCCGCGGTCGTGCCGATGCGCGCGCCCGGCGCGACCGAGCCGCGCGTCACGCTCACGCTTTCGCGCCTTGCCGACGCCCGCCTTCTCGCCGTCCATATCGAGGGCGAGAACAAGCGCGCGACGCTGGAGCGGGCGCTCGGCGGCACGGACACGGCGGAGATGCCGGTGCGCGCCGTGTTCGGGCTCGAGCGCGAGACGCCGATCGAACTCTTCTGGGCCCCCTGACGCCCGGCCGATGCCGCGGGCACGCCTGATGGTGCCTGCAGCCCCTTGAAGGACGCCGACCCATGACCGCCGACCGCCGCATCGAGGACATCACCGACCGCATCCGCGAGCGCTCGCGCCCGACCCGCGAGCCCTATCTCGCCCGTCTCCAGGCGGCGAACGCCTCGAAGGGTCCGCAGCGCGCGCGCCTCAACTGCGGCAACCTCGCGCACGGGTTCGCCGCCTGCGGCCCGGTGGACAAGGAGCGGCTGACCGGCGACCGGACGCTGAATCTGGGCATCATCACCGCCTATAACGACATGCTCTCGGCCCACCAGCCGTTCGAGACCTATCCCGAGATGATCCGGCAGGTGGCGCGCGAGATGGGCGCGACCGCGCAGGTCGCGGGCGGCGTGCCGGCCATGTGCGATGGCGTGACGCAAGGCCAGACCGGCATGGAGCTGTCGCTCTTCTCGCGCGACGTCATCGCCATGGCGACCGCGGTCGGCCTCAGCCACGACATGTTCGACGCCGCGCTCTACCTCGGCGTCTGCGACAAGATCGTGCCGGGCCTCGTGATCGGCGCGCTCGCCTTCGGCCACCTGCCGGCGATCTTCGTGCCGGCCGGGCCGATGACGAGCGGTCTGCCGAACGACGAAAAGGCGCGCGTGCGCCAGCTCTACGCCGAAGGCAAGGTCGGGCGCGCCGAGTTGCTCGAGGCCGAGTCCAAGAGCTACCACGGCCCCGGCACCTGCACCTTCTACGGCACCGCCAACTCCAACCAGATGCTGATGGAGATCATGGGCCTCCATACGCCCGGCTCCTCGTTCGTGAACCCCGGCACGCCGCTGCGCGACGCGCTGACGCGCGAGGCGACGCGCCGCGCGCTCGCCATCACCGCGCAGGGCAACGAGTACACGCCGGTCGGCCTCGTGGTGGACGAGCGGGCCGTGGTCAACGGCGTCGTCGGCCTCCACGCCACGGGCGGCTCCACCAACCACACGCTGCATCTCGTCGCGATGGCGGCGGCGGCCGGCATCCAGCTCACCTGGCAGGACATCTCGGACCTGTCCGACACGACGCCGCTTCTCGCCCGCGTCTATCCGAACGGCCTCGCCGACGTGAACCACTTCCACGCCGCCGGCGGCATGGGCTTCCTGATCCGCGAGCTTCTCGACCGTGGCCTGCTCCACGACGACGTGCGCACGAGCTGGGGCACGGGCCTGCGCGGCTACACGGTGGAGGCGCGGCTGTCGGCGGACGGTCTCGGCGTCGAGCGCGTGCCGGCGCCGGAGGTCAGCGGCGATCCGCGCGTGCTCGCCACCGCCGACGCGCCCTTCTCGACCGAGGGGGGCTTGCGCGTCCTGGAGGGCAACATGGGCCGCGCCGTGATCAAGGTCTCGGCCGTGAAGCCCGAGCGCCGCGTCGTGGAGGCGCCGGCCCGCGTCTTCGAGAGCCAGGACGCGCTCCAGGCCGCCTTCAAGGCGGGCGAGCTTGTCGGCGACTTCGTGGCCGTCGTGCGCTTCCAGGGGCCGCGCTCCAACGGCATGCCGGAGTTGCACAAGCTCACTCCCACGCTCGGCGTCCTGCAGGACCGCGGCCAGCGCGTCGCGCTCGTCACCGACGGGCGCATGTCGGGGGCGTCCGGCAAGATCCCGGCCGCGATCCACGTGACGCCTGAGGCCGTGGACGGCGGCACGATCGCGCGCATCCGCGAGGGCGACATGATCCGCGTCGACGGCGACACGGGGCGTCTGGAGATCCTCGTGGACGAGGCCGAGCTCACCGCCCGGCCGCCCGCCACCGCCGACCTCTCGGCCAACGAGGCCGGCACGGGGCGCGAGCTCTTCTCGGTGTTCCGCCGCATGGTGGGCACGGCGGACGCGGGCGCCAGCGTCTTTTGACGCCTCCGGCACGCCTGGGATAGAACCGGACGGGCTGGTTGCCACGCGCAACCGGCCCGTCGCCTTTTGGAGAGTGCCGCGCGTGTCCCGTCTTCCCCGCCTGCCGCGCGGATCGCTGCGCTCCTTCGGCATCGTCCACGACGTCCTCGTCGCCGCGCTCGCCATCACGCTCTCGCTCGGTCTCGCCTTTGGCTTCGCGCCGCTCACCTATTCCTGGCAGCCGCTCGCGCTGATCGGCGCCTTCACGCTTCTGTCGGCGCTGATCTTTCCGATGTTCTCGCTGAACAGCGGCGCGTGGCGCTACGCCTCGCTGCTCGACGTCGTGTCCATCGTGAAGGCGGTGACCGCCGTCAACGTCGTCTTCCTGATCGCCAACTTCATCCTGTTCCGGGGCGAGTACCTGCCGCGCTCGGCCGTCGTGATGACGTGGTTCATCATGATCGTGGCGCTCGGCGGTCCGCGCCTCGCCTACCGCCTCTACAAGGAGCGTGGCCTGTCGGACGGGCTGGCGTCGGGCCTCAAGGGCGGACGCGGCGAGCATGTCGTGCTCTACGGGTTCAACGACAACGCCGACCTCTTCATCCGCAACGCGCGGCGCTCGCATACGCCCGTCCACATCCTCGGACTGATCGACCGCCGCGCCAAGAACCGCCGACGCCAGCTCCATGGGCTGCGCGTCCTCGGCTCGCTCGCCGACCTTCCCGCCGTCGCGCGCCAGGCCGAGCACGGGGCGACGCCGGTCACCCAGCTCATCGTGACCGAGACGCACCTGTCCCCGCGCGAGCTCGCCGAGATCGTGGAGGCCGCGGCCCCCCTCAAGATCGCGGTGAAGCGCCTGCCTGACATCTCGCGCGCCGACGGCGTCGACGGCGACCGGCCGATCGAGACGCTGCCGGTCTCGCTGGAGGACCTCCTCGGGCGCACCGAGATCGCGCTCGACGTCGACGAGGTCGCGCGCCTCATCCGTGGCCGGCGCATCGCGGTGACGGGGGCTGGCGGCTCGATCGGCTCCGAGCTCGTGAACCAGATCGCGAGCTTCGCGCCCGAGCGCATGCTCCTGATCGACGCCTCGGAGTTCAACCTCTACTCGATCGGCCGCCGCATGGGCGACCAGCACCCCCATGTGCCGCGCGAGGAGCGCATCCTCGACGTGCGGCGCGGCGAGCGCGTCGCCCGTCTCTTCGCCGCGTTCCGCCCCGAGGTCGTCTTCCACGCCGCCGCGCTCAAGCACGTGCCGATCGTGGAGGAGAACCCGATCGAGGGCATCGAGACCAACGTGATCGGCTCGCGCAACGTGGCGGACGCGGCGCTAGCCTGCGGCGCGGCGGCAATGGTCATGGTGTCGACCGACAAGGCCGTGAACCCGACCAACGTGATGGGCGCGACCAAGCGCGCGGCGGAGGCCTACTGCCAGGCCCTCGACCTGTCGCAGGAGGCGACGCGCTTCATGACGGTGCGCTTCGGCAACGTCATGGGCTCGGCGGGCTCGGTGATTCCGCTGTTCCGCTCGCAGCTGGAGCGCGGCGGGCCGCTCACCGTCACCCATCCCGACATCACGCGCTTCTTCATGACGATCCCCGAGGCCTCGCGCCTCATCCTCCATGCGGCGGGCCACGGGCTCGGCACGCAGGCCGCGCGCGGGCAGATCTTCGTTCTCGACATGGGCGAGCCGATCGCGATCCGCGAGCTCGCCGAGCGGCTGATCCAGCTGGCGGGCCTGCGCCCGCACGAGGACATCGCGATCGAGTACACGGGGCTTCGTCCCGGCGAGAAGCTGTTCGAGGAGCTGTTCGGCGAGGGCGAGAGCGTCGAGCCGACGGGCCGTGCGGGCTTGCGCATCGCGCGCTCGCGCGTCTCCGACCTCGGCTTCCTCCGGCGCAACTTCGAGGCGCTGGCGCAAGGCTTGAGCGAGGGCGACGGCGACCGAGCGGTGGAACTCCTCGCCCATATCGTGCCGGAATTCGCGCGCTCGCGCCGCGAGCCGGCGCTGATCGGCCAGACCGGCGCCACGCCCCGCCTCATCGCCCCGCCGGAGGGCTGAGCGCGATCAGGCCGCCGCGCGGCGCTCGGCCCGCACGGCGCGGCCCGCCTCGTCGAAGACGCGCAGCGAGGCCGGATCTGCGGCGAGGTGCACCACCGTGCCGCGCTCCAGATGCACGGCGCCCGGCAGCTTGGCGACGAGCGGCTCGCCCTCGTGGCCGAGATCGACATAGACCAGGGTCACCTCGCCGAGCGGCTCCACCAGCGTGACCTTGCCGGAGACCAGCGCCTGCGAGGCATCGTCGGTAAGGCGCATGTCCTCGGGCCGGACGCCAAGATGGAGCTTGGCACCCGGCGCGACTGCGGCGCCCGCCACCGGCATGGCGATCGAGCCGGCGGACCCGAGCCGCAGGCGACCCGCCGCCTCGCCCTGCGCCGAGAGGATGTTCATGGCGGGCGAGCCGATGAAGCGGGCGACGAAGAGGTTGTCGGGGTCGGCGTAGAGGTCGAGCGGACGCCCGACCTGCTCGACGCGGCCCCCGTTCAGCACCACGATCCGGTCGGCGAGCGTCATCGCCTCCACCTGGTCGTGCGTGACGTAGATCATGGTCGTGCCGTGCATCCGCTCGTGCAGGCGCGCGATCTCGATGCGGGTCTGGACGCGCAGCGCGGCGTCGAGGTTCGACAGGGGCTCGTCGAACAGGAAGATCTTCGGGTCGCGCGTGATGGCGCGCCCGATCGCCACGCGCTGGCGCTGGCCGCCCGAGAGCGCCTTGGGCAGGCGCTCCAGGTAGGGCTCGAGCTGGAGGATCGAGGCGGCGTGGCGCACGCGGCGGTCGATCTCGGACTTCGGCGTCCCCTTCTCGAGGCTGAGGCCGAAGGCCATGTTGTCGTAGACCGTCATGTGCGGGTAGAGCGCATAGCTCTGGAACACCATGGCGATGCCCCGCTGCTTGGGGCTCTCGGCGTTCACCACGCGCCCGTCGATCGTCATCGTGCCGCCGGTGATCTCCTCCAGTCCCGCGATCACGCGCAGGAGCGTGGACTTGCCGCAGCCCGACGGCCCGACGAAGACCACGAACTCGCCCGAGCGGATGTCGAGGTCGATGCCGTGCAGGACGTCCACCGCCCCGTAGCTCTTGCGCACGCCGGTCAGCTTCAGGTTGGCCATGGGTCGACTCCTTGGAGGACGCGAGGGGATCGGCGGTACCGGGCGCTCAGCCCTTCACGCCGCCGGCGGTGAGGCCCGAGATGATCTTGCGCTGGAAGATCAGGACCAGGACGATCAGCGGCACGGTGACCACGACGGACGCGGCCATGATCGTGCCCCAGGGCGTCTCCTGCTCCGAGGCGCCCGACAGGAGCGCGATCGCGACCGGCACGGTGCGCGTCTCGTTGTTGGCGACGAAGGTGAGCGCGAACAGGAACTCGTTCCAGGCCGCGATGAAGGCGAGAAGCCCCGTCGTCACCAGCGCCGGCCACATGAGCGGCAGGAAGACGCGGCGGATGATCGTGAAGGGCGAGGCGCCGTCCACGATCGCCGCCTCCTCGATCTCCACCGGCAGGTCGCGCATGAAGGTGGTGAGCACCCAGACCGTGAAGGGCAGCGTGAAGATCATGTAGGCGAAGATCAGCGAGAACAGCGTGTTGTAGAGCCCGAGCGAGCGGATCATCTCGAAGAGGCCGGCCAGCACCGCGATCTGCGGGAACATCGAGACCGCCAGGATCGTGAGCAGCAGCAGCCCCCGCCCCCGGAACGACACGCGCGACAGGGCGTAGGACGCCGTCACCGCCAGGAACAGCGAGATGGCGACCACCGAGAAGGCGACGATCACCGAATTCAGGACGTTGCGCAGGAAGGTGCCGGACGTCAGCACGGTCTCGTAGTTCACGAGGCTGAAGACCCGCGGGAGGTAGTCGATGCGGAAGAGGTCCGTGCCCGACTTCAGCGAGGTCAGGATCGCGTAGTAGAACGGGAACACCGAGAACAGGACGATGGCGACGACGAGGGCGTAGAAGCCGATGTTGCCGGCCGTGCGCTGGAGCGTGCGGGCGGTCATCGCCCCTCTCCCCCTTCGAGGTTGAGCCGGGCGGTCTTGATGTAGAGGAGTGTGATCATCGCGATCACGAGAAAGAGCATCGTCGACGCCGCCGAGCCTTGGGCGAAGTTGTCGAACTGGAAAAGGTTCTCCTGGGCGTAGACGCTCATGGTCTTGGTCTGCGCGTTGTTGGGCGTCAGCACGTAGATGAGGTCGAAGACGCGCAGGGCATCCAGCGCGCGGAAGATCACCGCCACCAGGATCGCCGGGCGGATCAAGGGCAGCGTCACGCGGAAGAAGACCTTGACCGGGTTCACGCCGTCGATCTTGGCCGCCTCGTAGACGTCGCCCGGCACCATCTGGAGGCCCGCCAGGATCAGGAGCGCCATGAAGGGGGTCGTCTTCCAGACGTCCACGATGATCACGGCGATCATCGCCGTATCGGGCGAGGCGGTCCAGGCGATCGGGGCCGAGATCAGCCCCACGCGCAGGAGCATGTCGTTGAGGATGCCGAACTGGTCGTTCATCATCCAGGCCCACATCTTGGCCGAGACGATGGTAGGAATGGCCCAGGGGATGAGGACGGCGGCGCGCACGATCGCGCGGCCGCGGAACTCGGCGTTCAGCACGAGCGCGAAGACGAGGCCGAGGACGGTTTCGATCGACACCGAGATCAGCGTGTAGCGCACCGTGTTCCACACGGCCTGCCACCAGACGGGGTCGACGAGCAGGCCGAAGGCCTCGCCCTCCCCGTCGCCGTAGTCCACCCATTCGTAGTAGTTGCGCAGGCCCACGAATTCGGCGCCCGCCAGATCGCTCAAGGTCGCGTCGGTCAGCGAGAAGCGGATCGTCTGGGCGAGCGGCCAGGCGGCCACCAGCGCCAGAACGGCGAGCATGGGCAGAAGAAAGAGCCAGGCGGCACGGCGGCGCTGCCGGTTCAGCGCCGAGCGCACGGGTGCGGGCGCCTCGGCCTCGAGGGCGGACTGGGTCGGCGGAACGCCGAGCGAGACGTTGGCCATGGACTGCCTCGGGAGAGCGGGCGGCCGGGCGAGGGTCGCCGGCCTTCGGGGGCGGGTCCGGGGCCGCTCAGCGCGGCCCCGCGGGTCTCACCACTCGCTGCGCTTCAGCCGGCGCAGCTGCTTCTCCAGCGCATCGAGGTTGTCGGCCGCCGTGCCCTGCCCCGACAGGGTCTTGTTGGCGGCCGTCCAGAACTGCTGCGAGACCTCGTTGTACTTGCCCTTGGTGGGAGCGGAGGGACGGGCCGTGGCGTTCTCGAACACGGTCTTCCACTTGGCGACCAGCGGCTGCTTCTCGACGATCTCGGGATCCTCGTAGAGCGAGACAATGGTCGGCAGGCGGGCGGTGCCGAGCGCGCGCGCCTTCTGCGACTCGGCCGAGGACAGGAAGCGCACGAGTTCCACCGCCGCCTCCTTGTGCTCCGAGAAGTTCGAGACCGCCAGGTTCCAGCCGCCGAGGCAGGCGGCGGAGTTGCCGCCCGCACCCGCCGGCAGGGGTGCGGCGTCGAACTTGCCCTTGATCGGCGAGTCATCTCCGTTGGCCAGCGGGTAGGCATAGGGCCAGTTGCGCATGAACACGGCATTGCCGGTCTGCCAGACGCCGCGCGACTCTTCCTCCATGTAGCCGAGCACGCCCGGAGGGGCGATCGTGCCGACCCAGCCCTTGGCCATGTCGAGCGCCTCGGCGGCCTTGGGGTTGTTGATGGTGATGTTGCCGTCGGCGTCCACGATCTGGCCGCCGCCGTTGGAGGCGACCCATTCCAGCGCGTCGCAGGTCAGGCCCTCGTAGGCCGCGCCCTGGAACACGAAGCCGTTCATCTGCGCGTTGCCGGCCTGGCGCTCGCCGTCCTGAACGGCCTTGGCGGTCTCGGTCAGCTCGGTCCAGGTCTGGGGCACGGGCTTGCCGTACTTCTCCAGGAGGTCCTTGCGGTAGTAGAGGGCGGGCGCGTCGGCGTAGAGCGGCATGGCGACGAGCTTGCCGTCCACCGTCTGCGAGGCGACCACCGAGGGGTTGTGCTGCCCCACCACGTCCTTCATCGCCTCGGTGAGGTCCATGAAGTTGGTGGCCAGCTGCGGTGCCCAGATGACGTCGGTGCGATAGACGTCGATGTCCTTGTTGCCGGCCGAGAGCCAGAGGCGGTACTGACCGAACTGGTCCGAGGTCGAGGCCGGCATGGTGACGATCTTGACGGTATGACCGCTCGCCTTCTGGAAGGCGTCGAGCTGCGCGCGCATCTCCTCGACGTCCTTGCCGATCGAGCCGAGCACGATCGACAGCTCCTCGGCCATGGCCGGCGTGCCGGCCAGCGCGAGTCCCGTCGCCAGAACCGCCGCGAACCGGCGCACGTTGCTGGTCGTCATGTATCCTCCCCTTGTCGTCGCCCCGTTTGCCGGGGTCGGCCCGGCCCGGACCGCCACCCTCCCCGGCCGGATCGGCGGGGCGAGCAACGGTCCGATGCCGTGGATCTAGGGCGAGTGAAGCGGTTCAGGAACCGGGACGCAAGACGCAAGTCGTCTCACAAGCGCGGCACGCCACGAGGCGCAGGGAACGGGAGGCACCGGCAGGACGCCTGCCGGCCGCACCGATCATAAGGGCCGTCAGAGACCGGCCGTGTCCATGCGACGCCGACGCAGGGCCGCCAGGCGCAGGCTGACGCGCTCGCGCGCCGCGTCCTGCGTCGACGCCTCGACCACCGGCGGGGCCTCCTCGCCATCGGCCTCGGGCTGCCCGGCGAGGGGCGCGCGGCGGGCGGCGCCAAGGGCCCGGATCCGCTCGCGCAGGGCGTCGCGCCGCTGCTCCAGATCGTCCGCCGTCTCGGGCGCGTCGCGACCGTCGGCCGGCTCGCCGGTTGCCTGCGCCACCGTCCATTCCGGTTGCGGCAGGTCCGCGTCGTGCGCGCGCTCGGACGCCGGGTCGGTCGCAGGCGCCGGTAGGTCGCGCGGCGCGGTATCCGGCGCGGCCTCGTCCGGCTCGTCGTGTTCCCCGGTGCTGGCGCCGCGCAGCTGCCAACCCGTGCCGAACGGCGCGGCGTCGACATCGCCGGACGGTTCGCGCTCGGCGACGGTCTCGGCGCGGTCCTGGTCCAGCACCTCGCGCGCCAGCCGCGCGGCGGCCACGTCCCGCACCGGCGCCTCGCTCGCGGCCTCGCCCGGCGCACGCACGCCCCGCAGGGCCCGTACGATCGCGGCCAGAAGAACGATCGCCACGCCGAGGCCCGCGCCGGCGATGCCGCCCGCCACGACCACGACCTTGCGCGACAGGCTGGAGGGATGGAGCGGCACGGTGGCGTCGGAGATGACGCGCACGTTGGTGGTGTTGAGCGACTCCTGCTCGCTGGTCTGGCGGGCGCGCAGGAGATACGCCTCGTAGACGGCGCGCGAGGCGTCCACCTCACGCTCCAGCTCGCGCAGGCGCACGAACGAACCGCTGGTCTCGATCTGGCGCGAGCGCAGCGTATCGATCTGCGCGCTCAGGTCGCGCTCGGTCGCCTGGGCGCGGGCGAGTTCGGTCTGGGCCGAGGCGACGATGCGCGACAGCTCGGTCTGGATCGCGCGGCGGGCCGAGGCGAGCGCGCCTTCGGAAGCGATGCGCTGGGGATGGCGGGGTCCGAGGCGCGAGGCCAGCAGCGCCTCGTTCTGGGCGGCTTCCGCGTAGGTCTGGCGCAGGCGCTGGAGCGACTCCGAGTTCAGCCCTTCCGGGAACGATCCCTCCACGACGTCGTCGACGCTCGCGCGGCGCAGCGACTCGGCGCGCACGTTGAGCGCCGTGATCTGGGCGCGCACGTCGGCGAGCTGGTTGTTGATGCGCGTGATGTACTCGTCGTCGATCAACCGGCCGCCGACGCCCACCAGGCGGTTCTCGGCCTTGTAGGTCTCGACGGCCTCCTCGGTGTCGACGACGCGCTGGCGCAGCTCCGCCAGACGCGAGGACAGGGCCTGCGTCGCGCGCCGGGCGATCTCGGCCTGGGCGCGCCCCTGTTCGGCGATAAAGGTTTCGGTAACGAGGTTGGCGAGACGCGCGGCCTTTTGCGCGTCCTCTGAGCGCACGGCCAGGTCGATCACGAAGCTGTTCGGCTGGCGTGCGGCCGCGACATGCTTCTGAAACTCGGTGAGCGTGACCAGTTCGCGGTCGCGCACCAGCGCTTCGGCATCGTCGGAGCCGAACACCGAGAGCATGGCGGACAGGTTGCCCAGAAGGCTCGTGCGCGTGCCGTTGAACTCGGGGTCGGCGGTGAGCGTCGCCTCCGAAATGACGCGGCCGAGCACGCGGTCCGAGGTCATCACCGCGATCTGGCTTTCCACGAGCGCCAGGGTCGCATCGGTGGACAGGCCCGCCGGCGTCACCGTGACGTCGTTCTGGACGATGTTGAGGTCGCGCGGATCGAGCACGAGGCGGCTGACGGCGGTGAACTGCTTGGGCGTCGACAGGGCGCTGGCGAGCGCCAGTCCCGCGCCGGCCAGGGCGAAGAGCACGATCAGCCAGCGCGCGCGCCACACCGAGGAGAACAGCATCACGGGGTCGAAGAGGCCGCCCGACATCCTCTCGCCCGCCGGCGAGACGGCGGCCGGTTGCGCCGGACTGCGGCTCTCGTAGAACATGGACAGGCCTTCGTGACAGGATGTCGAGCCCCGGCTGGGCTCCCGCGATGACCTTGCGTCATCATGGCAAAGAAAGGGTTAACGCATCCTCCTGCAGAGCACCCCCGAGCCGCCCCCGCGCCCGGTCGCGTCAGGCCTGGGACAGCCGCTGGCGCAGGAGGTCGTACCAGCGTTTGGGGCGGTAGGCCGCATCCAGCGGAAGGGGGCGCACCGGGGTCCCGTCGGTGCGCGGCATCGTATCGCCCACCCAGCTGTAGCGGTCGGTCAGGCCCCAAGTGATCACGGCTTCGGGGCGCTGGCCCGCGAAGAGCCCGTCCAGGAAGTCGCCGACGACCGTCTCCGCCGCCCGGTCGATCTCCTCCGGCCCGCCGGGAACCTGGAAGTCGATGACGTCGATCTCGGTGGCAAGAAGCCCGACGCCGAGCGCCTTGAGGTCGCGTCCGAAACGCGCCATCGCCTCGGGGTCGATCTCGAAATGCGAGTAGAGATGCCCCTGGATGCCGACCGCGTCGATCCGCAGGCCGCCGTCCTGAAGCTGTCGCACGAGGTCCAGGGCCACGCGGCGCCGCGCGTCGTAGCGCGCGCCCCGGAACTCGAGGTCGTAGTCGTTGAGGACGAGCCGCGCGTCGGGATCGGCGCGGGCGGCTTCCGCGAAGGCGATCGGGATATGGCGCGGCCCGAGCGTGCGCCGCCACCACGTGTCGCGCAACGGACCGCCGCTTTCGCGCGGCTCGTGCGCGATCACCTCGTTCACCACGTCCCAGCTTTGGAGCCGCCCCCGAAAATGGCCGGCGGTGCGCTGGATATGCTCGCGCAACACCATCTCGGCCTCGACCGGGTCGCTGATCCGCTCCAGCCAGTCCGGATTGCCGTCGTGCCAGACGAAGGTGTGACCGCGCGAGGTCCGACCGTTCGCCCGGGCCCAGTCCACCAGCTGGTCGGCCGGTCCGAACTCGAAGCTGTCGCGCGTCGGGCGCAGCATCGGGAACTTCAGCTCGTTCATCGGCAGGATGAGGTCGCACCGGTCGAGAAAGCTCTGCCGGTAGTCCGGGTCGCTCTCGAACAGGTTGAACTGGATCGCCGCTCCGAAGGGAACCGGCGCCGCCGCGCGCGCGCCGGGCGGCAGAGCCGAGGCGCCCAGGGTCGCCGCGCCGCCTGCCAGAAGCGAACGGCGCGTTAAGTCCGTCCTGCTAGAAGAGGAGCGGTGCGACCGGTGGGCGGAACGGGTCTGGGGCATCATGCGGAACGCTCCTCGGGGCTCGGATCAGAAAAGAGCTGGCATCCATGGGCTCGATGATGAACCCAACACTTGAAGGGAAGCTGAAGCTCGCCCTCGACTACGCCAAGCTGCTCGGCGGCTCGGGCGGCCGCCTCGTCCTGTCGCTCGCCTACTTCGCCGCGATCGCCAACGCCCTCAGCGTCGCGGACTACGGCCTCTTCGCCACTGCGTCGGCGACCGGCATCGTCCTGTCGCGCATCTTCGGTCTCGGCTTCGTGTCGCCGCTTTATCGCACCTCCGCGGCGCGGCCCCGGCTGATCGGGGTCTACACGGCGGGCCTTCTCCTGGCCGCCGCCGTCTCGCTGCCGCTCGTCGTGCTGGCGGCCGTCGCCTTCTACCTCGCGGTGTTCCGGGGCGACGTCGGTCCCGGCCCCTTCGCGCTGATCGTGGCCGCCGAGGTTCTGGCCTGGCGCACGCTCGAGGTCGTATGCATCGTCAACAACGGTCTCGGCCGCTTCGGCCGCTCGTCGCTCCTGGTTGTGGGGGGAACGCTCGCGAAGGCCCTGGCGGCGCTTCTGTTCCTGGCGCTCGCCGGCCGGGACGGCGGCCTTTGGCTCTGGGGCCTTCTGTATCTGTGCGCCAACACGCTGTCGGCGATGGTCGGCATAGCCCTCCTCTACCCGCGCCAGCGCCTGCGGGTCGACCTGCGCCTGTACCGCCGGCGCCTGCAGGACAGCCTCGCGGTGGCGGGCGCGGAGATCCTGTTCTACCTCCAGTCCGAGCTCGACAAGCTCCTGGTGCTCTCGGTGGGCGGCCCCCAGACCGCGGGCGTCTACGCCCTTCTGATGCGCCTGATCGACCTTACCGCGCTGCCGGTGCGCTCGTTCAACATGATGGTGGTCCAGAAGCTGATGCGCACGCCCGACTGGCTCGCCTCGTGGCGCATGCGGCTCGGCCTCGAAGGCGGCATCGCGCTGGTCTCGGCGGCGGGCGCGGGCGCGCTCGCGCTGGTTCTCCTGTTCGCGCCGGGCCTCTTGGGCGGCAACGTCGCGCAGGCCGTGCCGCTGATGCCGCTCGTGATCCTGGTGCCGGCGTTCCGCAACCTCGTGGAGTACGAGAGCGAGCTCCTGTATGCCGGCGGCCGCACCACGATCCGTGCGGGGCTCCTGGCGCTGCTGGGCGCGGCCAAGGCGGCGCTCCTGACCTGGCTCCTGCGCGATGCGGGCGACGGCTCCACGACCTGGGTCGGCGGCCTGAACGCGGTCTTCGCGCTGCTTTGGGGCCTGTCCTTCGTTTCGACCTATGCGGCCTTGTCGGAAACACGCCGGCGACCCGCCCGCCTGCGCACCGCCTGACGCTCCCCCTCCCGGCCGCCCCGGCGGTCGAGGCCTCGCCGCCGCCGAGCCGCTAGAGGCCGATCACCGAGCGGATCAGGTCGGGACTGGTGCCCGTGAAGGACTGGAGGCCGATCGCCACCTGATCGGGCTCCAACCCGTCCAGAAAGGCGCGCACGCCGCGCTCGTCGAGCGGCGGTCCGATCCAGTAGACGGCGCAGAGCATGCGGTCGGTCGGCTCGTGCCGATCGGGCCGGTTCTCGCATTCGTCGACGAAGCGACCGTAGATCGTGCACTCCGACAGGGCGGCCGATCCGACCAGGGCGCGCAGGGGCGCTCGGCTGGTGGCCTTCGCGATCCGCGCCAGCATGTCGCGCACCGTGTCGGCCCGCCAGGCGATCAGCGTCGCGATATAGCCGGTCTCGGTCTGCGCGGGCGCCGCGATACCGAGCAGCGCGCCGGCGCGCCGGGACCAGGCCTCGTGCTCGATCCGCAGGGCGTCGGTCACGACCGAGCGCATCGCGTCGGGGCGACGATAGAAGGCGACCCGCTCGCCGCGGATCAGGGCGCCGACCGCGAAGGGACGCACGAACAGGACGTCGGAGTCCAGCGACACCAGGACGTCCTCGTCCAGCGCGGCGGCCATGGCGATGCGACGCAGCTGCTGGACGTGCCAGCCGCGAAGGGGCGGGCCGAAGGGCGTCAACCAGAGCGAACGGCGCGGCCGGCCCAGGACCGTGGGGACGGGCCGCAGCCAGGCGGGCAGGATCTCGTCCTCGCAGACGATCCGGCGCCCCGGTCCTTCCAGGGCCCGGAACAGGGCGACATCGCGCCGCGCGACCAGGATCAGATGGACCGCGTGGCCCGTGACGAAGCGGTCGATCGAGTCGCACAGGAGTCGGCAGCGCTCGAAGTCGCCGCGATAGCTCGAGGTGACGAGGGCAACGCGCATCAAGGGCTGGTTCGGCGCATGATCTTCTGCCGGGCGACGCGCAGGAGAAAGGCGGGATTGCCGCGCAGGTAGCGCCGGGCCAGTCGGCGCGGCTCCTGCATCAGGCGCCAGACCCATTCCACACGAAGGCGGCGCATCAGCGGGGGCGCGCGCACGACCTTTCCGGCCGTGAAGTCCAGAAGCGCGCCGACGCCCATGGCCACCGAGGCCTCGCGCGCGCCGACATGACGGCGCAGAAACAACTCCTGGCGCGGCACGCCGAGGCCCACCAGCAGGAGATCGGGGCTCAGCGCGCGCAGAAGCGCGGCTACGCCCTCGGCCTGGTCGTCCCCGTCGAAGTAGCCGTGCGAGACCGCCGTGAAGCGGTGCTGCGCGAAGCGCTCGCCGAAGCGGATCGCGGCCTGCTCGGCCACGCCGGGCTCGCCGCCCACCAGCGCCACGCGCAGCGGCTCGGCGGTCGCATCCAGGAGGCGCGGCACGAAGTCCGTCCCGTTGAGGTTCTCGGGAAACGGCTCGCCGAACAGGAGGCGCGAGCCGAGATCGACCCCGATGCCGTCCGGAAGGCAGAGCGTGCCCTCCATCGCCTCGCGATAGGTCGCGTCCTCCAGCGAGACGTTGACGCAATGGGCGTTGGCGAAGGTCACGCACAGGCCCATGCGCGTGCGCATGGCTTCCTGGATCGCGGCGACCGCCGTGTTTCCGTCCACCGCCGCCACGGACAGCGCGCCGATCCGGCGCAGCACGAAGCGCGACAGGTCCGGATGCTCCCGGCTGCCCTCCGTCGCCCGGGGCGGGGCGACGCGCGCGTTGACCAGGGCGCCCGTCATGCGGCCACGCCGCCGCGCCGGCGCTCGCGCCCGTCCCATTCGCCCGCGCCCGCCTCGGGCGCCAGGCGGGACAGTCCCGCAGCCAGGCCGGCCAGCAGTCCCTCGCGCTGCCGCCGGGCGAACGCGCCTCCGTCGAGACGCGACACCTCCCCCGCCCGGACAGCTGCAACCAGCGACGCGAGCGCATGGGCAAAGGCGGCCGGATCGTCGGCCATGCGCACGTTGGCGGGCAGCACCGCGCCGATGCCGCGCAGCGCCGCCGGGGTGGCGACCGCCGGCATGCCCTCCTCCAGCGTCTCGATGGTCTTCAGCTGCACGCCGGTGCCCCCCCGCGTGGCGATCGCGACCACGCGGCCCGAACGAACGAAGTCCGTGGCGTCCGGCACGCGGCCCCGGAAGCGGACCTGCTTCGGTGCGGCCGGCGGCGGGCCGTCGAACACGCCGGCGATCTCAACCGTGATGTCGGCGGGCAGGTGCGGCACGACGGTCTCCAGGAACCAGTCGATGCCGACGCGGTTCGGCGCCCAGCTCCAGGTGCCGATCATCGCGACGTCGAAGGCGGGTTCCCGGTTGTCCTCGGCGGATCGGCGCTCGCGCCCGGTGGCCAGGCTCAACGTCACGCTCCGCGGATCGCCCTCCAGCCCCAGGCGCCGCGCGTCGTCGTGAGCGAGCGTGTGCACCACGGCGGCTTCGCGGCACAGGCGCGTCTCGCCGCGCTCCAGGAGACGCGCCTCGCGGGCGTAGAGGCGGCGTGCCACGGGCGAGCGCGCATGGGCGGCGTTCTCGCGCGCCGTCAGGTGCTCGACATTGTGGGCGATGAAGATCGTCGGGGCGAGCTGCGTCAGAACGCGATAGGCGATCGGCATCTGGACCGAGGACAGGATCACGGCATCCACCGGTCCCGCGGCCTCCAGCCGGTGCCGGAGCGCCGCGTCGCTCATCACGCGCAGCTTGGCGGACGAGACCGTCAGGCCCTGTCGCAGCGCGCGCAGCACCCAGGCGACCTTTTGCGAGCGCGAGGCGCTGCTGTTCTCGATCGCAAGCGGTCCGAGATCCACATGCAGGCCCTCGGGCGGCTCGGCGCCGGGCCGGCGGAAACCCACCGGCACCAGTTCGACGCCGCAGTCCTCGAACCCCCGCGCGATCGCACGGTTGGCGATCTCGAACCCGGTTGCGGTCTGGGCCTCCGGCAGCCAGGAGGAAACAAAGAGAGCACGCATGGACGGACTTTCCCAAGGATACCGTTAGGTTAGCCGTCGTGGGTTACAAAAGAGTCAAACGGCCGGCCCAAAGGCCCCGTCTGTCCAACACCTTCGCTTCACCGCCCGGCTTGACCGATCCTTCACCGCTCGTGCGCCACAGTCGCCCGCATGACCCGCTCCGCTTCCCTTCCCGATCCGATCGAGTTCCGCGCGCCCTGCCTCGAGGCCGACGCTTGCGAGACGGTGGTCGTACTGCCGACCTTCCGTCGGCCTGCCCAGGTCGTGGCCACGCTGCGCTCGCTTGCGGCGCAGCTCCACCGGCACCGGGCGGCGGTGATCGTGATGGACAACGACGACGACGCGCGCGAGGGCCTGGAGGCCGTGCGTCCCCTCCTCCTGTCGGACGAGGTGCCGGGCATGGCGCTTGTGGCGCGGGAGCGGGGCAACTGCTCCGCCTACAATGCGGGTTTTCGCGCGGCGCTCGCCGAGTTTCCCCGCATGCGCCGCTGCCTCGTGATCGACGACGACGAACTCGCCGGCGCGGACTGGATCGAGCGGATGACCGCGGAAGCCGAGCGCAGCGGCGTCGACATCGTCGGCGGGCCGCAGATGCCCGTGTTCGAGCGCGGCGGCAACGGACGCTTCGAGCGCCATCCCGTCTTCCGGCAGCACTACGATCGCTCCGGCCCGGTTCCGATCCTGTATTCGTCGGGCAACGTCCTGATCTCGCGCACGGTCCTGGAAGCGGCCGGCGACCCGGTTCTGGACACGGCGTTCAACTTCATCGGCGGCGGCGACAGCGACTTCTACTCCCGCATGCGCGAGCGCGGCTTCCGCTTCGGCTGGTGCGAGGAGGCACCGGTGTTCGAGACCGTGCCGGAACGGCGGACGCGCTTCGACTGGGTGAACGCCCGCTCCTTGCGCAACGGTGCGATCTCGTCGCTGATCGAGCACCGGCGTCGGCCGGACGCGGCCGGGCGCGCGCGGACCCTTTTGAAGAGCGCGGCGCTGCTCGCCTCGGCGCCGGCGCGTGGCCTGCGCCTCGGGTGGCGCCTGCGCTCACCGGTGGCCGCGCTGTATCCCCTTCAGGTCGCGCTCGGCCGCTTCCAGGCCGAATTCGGGCGGGTGGGCGAGCAGTACCGCCAGCCCGAGCGCAACTGACGGATGGCACGGGCGCCGGGAGCGCCCTAGTTGGCGGGCGACCGGACACGCCCGACCCCCGCGAGGCTGCGCATGAACCTTCTCCGCCTGATGGCGCTCGACGACGAGGATCTCGCCATCCTCTCGGCCCATGCGCAGGACGGGGTGGCGCGGATGGGCGACCTCGTCTACCTGCCGGGCGAGGAACGGTTCGCGGTCGGCTTCAACCGCTTCGTCTGGGAGCGCGCCGCCCCGCGCCGGCGCTGGTTCGGGCGGCCCGTCGCCTTCGAGCGGCGGCGCTCCGCGCTTCACTTCGACCGCGTGCTCGCCGTGCGGCGCCAGAACCTGCCGGCCGATCCCGACGCCGTCCTGGCGCTCCTGGCCATCCGCTGGCACGCCGGCGAGGCCCCGTCCGGCACGGTGGAGCTTGTGTTCGCCGGCCAGGGCGCGATAAGGCTCGACGTCGAGTGCATCGAGGCCCAGCTCGCCGACCTCGGCCCGGCCTGGGACACGCTGGCGCGTCCCGACCACGACCGGGGCTGAGCGCGGCGGGCCATCCGTCCATAAGGTCCGTCCCGTCTTGCCCCAACGGCTCCACAGCGCCGACACCGACTTCGAGCGGCACTTCCGCGATCTGCTGGCCGCCAAGCGCGAAGCCTCGGTGGATGTCGAGGCGGCGGTGCGCGCGATCCTCGACGACGTGCGCGCGCGGGGCGACGCGGCGTTGATCGAATACACGCAGCGCTTCGACGCGCTGACACTCACGCCCGAGACGTTGCGCGTGTCGGCGGCGGAGATCGCGGCGGCGACCGAGGCGACGCCGCCCGAGACCATGGAGGCGCTGCGCTTCGCGCACGAGCGCATCCGCAGCCACCACGCCCGCCAGCGTCCGAGCGACGAGCGCTACACCGACGCGCTCGGCGCCGAACTCGGCCATCGCTGGACGGCGGTGGAGTCGGTCGGCCTCTACGTGCCGGGGGGAGCCGCGAGCTACCCCTCGTCCGTCCTGATGAACGCCGTTCCGGCCCAGGTCGCGGGCGTCGAGCGCATCGCCATGGTGGTGCCGGCCATGCGGGGCGCGCTGAACCCGCTGGTTCTGGCCGCCGCCGCGGTCGCGGGCGTCACCGAGATCTACCGGGTGGGCGGAGCGCAAGCGATCGCGGCGCTCGCCTACGGCACCGAGACGATTCCCGCCGTCGCCAAGATCGTCGGCCCCGGCAACGCCTATGTCGCAAGCGCCAAGCGGCAGGTCTTCGGGAGCGTCGGCATCGACATGGTGGCCGGCCCCTCCGAGGTGCTGGTGATCGCCGACGGCGAGAACGACCCGGACTGGCTGGCCGCCGACCTTCTGGCGCAGGCCGAGCACGACGCGGCGGCCCAATCGATCCTTCTCACCGACAGCGCCGAGCTCGCCGATGCCGTCGAGCGGGCGGTGGAACGCCAGCTCGCCACGCTGTCGCGCTCGGCGACGGCGCGCGAGAGCTGGGAGACCTTCGGCGCCGTGATCGTGGTGCGCGATCTTCTCGCCGAAGCGCCGGCGCTCGCCGACCGCATCGCGGCCGAGCATCTCGAGATCGCGACCGACGACCCGGACGCCGTGTTCTCGCGCATCCGCAACGCGGGTGCCGCCTTTCTCGGCCGCCATACGCCCGAGGTGATCGGCGACTATGTGGGCGGCTCCAACCACGTCCTGCCGACCGCGCGCTCGGCGCGCTTCTCGTCGGGCCTGTCGGTGCTCGACTTCGTGAAGCGCACCTCGATCCTGCGCCTGTCGGCCGATACGCTGCGCGCGCTCGCGCCGGCCGCGATCGAGCTGGCGCGCGTGGAAGGGCTCGACGCCCACGCGCGTTCGGTCGCCATCCGCCTCAATCCCGGCGCCTGACGCGATGGGCACGGGTCGCCTCGTCGCGGTGGAGCTCGACGCCTCGGTGGGGCGCGCCTCGCCCGACGTCGAGCACGAGCGGCGCGTGGCGATCGTCGACCTTCTGGAGGAGAACCGCTTCGAGCCGGCGGGCGCCCCCGAGGGTCCCCTGCGGCTGCGGCTCTCGCTGGCCGACCGGCGCCTCGTCTTCGACATCCGCTCGGACGGCGATCAGGTGCTCGTGACCCACATCCTGTCGCTCACGCCCTTCCGGCGCGTGATCCGCGACTATTTCCTGATCTGCGACAGCTACCAGGAGGCGATCCGCACCGCCACGCCCTCGCAGATCGAGGCGATCGACATGGGCCGGCGCGGCATCCACAACGACGGGTCCGACCTCCTGCGCGAGCGGCTCGAGGGCAAGATCGCGCTCGACAAGGACACGGCGCGGCGCCTGTTCACGCTGATCTGCGTGCTGCATCGGCGCTCATGAGGGATGGGGACGCGCATGCACGAGGCAGCGGCGAGATGAGCGAGACCCCGGCAGGCGCGCCCGGCTCGATCCTGTTCGTGTGCGGGCAGAACTCGATCCGCTCGCCCATGGCCGAGGCCATCGCACGCGCCGTGCTGCCGGGTACCTACGTCGCCTCGGCGGGCGTGAAGGGAGGCGAGCGCGACCCCTTCGTGGACGTGGTGCTGGCGGAAGAGGGCCTGTCGCTCGGCGACCGCAAGCCCCAGACCGTCGAGGATCTGGCGGACGGCTATTTCGACCTCGTGGTGACGCTCTCGCCGGAAGCGCACCATGCGGTGATGGACGCGACCGGCGCCGACGCCACGGCGGTGGAGTTCTGGCCGATGCCCGACCCCTCCGTCGTGAACGGCAGCCGGGACCAGATCCTCGACGCCTACCGCGACCTCTACCGGCGCATGCGTCGGCGGCTCGCCGAGTTCGGCGAGCGCCCCTAGCGTCGGTCGCCCGTCAGTGGGCGTCGGCCTTCACGGCGGACTTCGGCTTGGCGATGAAGACCGTCATGACGCACAGGCCCGCAAACAGCGCGGTCAGAAACAGGAACACGTCCGAAAACGCCATGACGCTCGCCTCGCGCCGCACGAGGCTGGTGAGCTGGCCGATCGCGGCGTTCGAGCCATCCAGCCCGCCGGCCGA
The DNA here is from genome assembly GCF_900104035.1 of Aureimonas jatrophae. Lineage (GTDB taxonomy): Bacteria > Pseudomonadota > Alphaproteobacteria > Rhizobiales > Rhizobiaceae > Aureimonas > Aureimonas jatrophae. Next base: position 45,520 of record NZ_FNIT01000009.1, read on the forward strand.
GAGGCTGGCGGCCATCTGCGACAGGCGATCCTCGGCGATCTGCGAACCCCAGCGCACGCGCTCGGCCAGACGGTCGTAGTGCAGCGCCGTGCGGTCGTTGATCATCGTGTTGATGATTGCGAGCCCTACCGCGCCCCCGAGGTTGCGCGTCAGGTTGTAGAGGCCGGACGCCCCCTTCATCTTGTCGGGGGTCAGCGTGCCGAGCGCCACGTTGTTGATCGGCACCATCGCCATCATGAGGCCGAAGCCGCGCAGGATCTGGGGCACGAAGAGCTCGCGGAAGTCCCAGTCGTGGGTGATGCCGCTCATCAGCCACGTGCCCAGCGCGAACGAGGTGAAACCCATCAGCATCATGACGCGCGGGTCGAGCTTGGTGGACAGCTTGCCCGAGATCGGCGCCGTCGCGAACATGGCCAGGCCCGACACGAACATGGTCTCGCCGATCATCAGCGAATCGTAGCCCCGGATGCGGCCGAGATAGACGGGGTAGAGGTAGGTCAGGCCGTAGAGCCCGACGCCCATGATGAACGAGAAGAGCGAGCCAAAGGCGAAGTTGCGGTTGGTGAAGGCCGTGAGGTCGACGATCGGCTGCTTGGCCGTAAAGGCGCGGTACAGGAACAGAAGCGCGCCGATCACCAGGATCACGGTCATGACGACGATCACGTCGTCGTCGAACCAGTCGTCGAGTGGCCCCTCCTCGAGAACGTATTCCAGCGAGCCGAGGAAGGCCGCCATGCCGAGAAGGCCGAACCAGTCGAAGTCCTTGAAGAGCCCGAGATTGGGCTTATCGAAGTCGACGAGGTTCCAGACCGCGATCGCGACCACGATGCCGAACGGCACGTTGACCAGGAACAGCCAGTGCCAGGACAGGGCATGGCTGAGATAGCCTCCCACGGTCGGGCCGATCGTGGGCGCGAGCGTGGCCACGAGGCCGATCATCGGCGACACCACGGCGCGCTTGGAGGGCGGGAAGATCGTGAAGGCGGCCGCGAACACGCTCGGGATCATGCCGCCGCCGATGAAGCCCTGCAGCGCGCGGTAGAAGATCATCTGGTCGATGTTGGTGGCGGTCGCGCAGAGCGCGGACGACGCCGTGAAGCCGGCCGCCGCCAGCGTGAACAGGACGCGCGTCGACAGCATCCGGGCCAGAAACCCGGACAACGGGATCATGATTACCTCGGCGATCAGGTAGGCCGTCTGGACCCACGCGATCTCGTCGGTCGAGGCCGACAGGCCCGCCTGGATCTCGGCGAGCGAGGCCGACACGATCTGGATATCGAGGATCGCCATGAACATGCCGAACACCATCGCCATGAAGGCGAGCATCCGGCGCAGCGGCACGGCATCGGGCGCGGCGGGAGGCGCTGCGGCGCGCGGGGGGCCGCCGGCTGTGAGGGTCGTGGAGGACATGGCATCCCGCCTTTCGCGAGAAGGGTGGCGCGGGACACGCGCGCAGGACGCTCAAAGAGCGTCTTGCGCGCGGCGTCGTCAGTGGGCGGCGGCCTGGGTCTCGGTGGCGCCCGGCGCGGTGCGCCGGTCCACCGACACGGTGACCGAAAGGCCCGGCCGCAGCTTGCCGGAATGGGCGTCTGCAGGGTCGATCGCGATGCGCACCGGCACGCGCTGCACGATCTTGGTGAAGTTGCCGGTCGCGTTGTCGGCCGGCAGCAGGGAGAAGACCGAGCCCGAGGCCGGCGAGACCGACTCCACCGTACCCGTCACCTCGACGCCCGGCAGCGCATCGACCTCGATGCGGGCCCGCTCGCCGGCGACGATTTCGCCGAGCTGCGTTTCCTTGAAGTTCGCGTCGACGAAGACCTTGTCGAGCGGGACGATCGCGGCGAGCCGCCGGCTTGGCGACACGAGGTCGCCCGGCTGCGCCGCCAGGTTGCCGACGATGCCGTCGTAGGGCGCGCGCAGCGTCGTGAAGGACAGGTCACGCGCCGCCTGGTCGCGGTCGACCTCGAGCTCGCCGGTCTTGCTCTCGCCTTCCTTGATCTGTGCATCGAGCACGCCGACCTGCGCCTGTGCGGCGCTGATCGTGGCGTCGGCGCCCGCAAGCCGGGCGTCGGCCGCCGCCTTGGCGGAACGGGCCTGGTCGAGCACGACCTGCGTGCCCGCGCCCGACTGGACGAGGCGCTGGGCGCGCTGGAGGTCGAGCGCGGCCTGATCCGCCGTGCTCTGGAGCGCGGTGCGGTTGGCCTGCGCCTCGCCGACCTGGCGCTCGGCGGCCTCGCGCTGGGCGCGCACGCTATCGATCGTGGCGTTCTGGGTGGCAAGCTTGGCCTCGGCCGAGCGCAAGGCCAGCCGGTAGTCGCCCGGATCGATCTCGACGATCGGATCGCCGGCCTTCACGGTCTGGTTCTCGACCACGGGAACGCTGGCGATGTAGCCGGTGATCTTCGGCGTCATGATCGCCATGTCGGCCGAGACATAGGCATCGTCGGTCGTCACCATGAAGCGACCGTCGATCCACCACTGGTGTCCGAACCAGGCGCCGCCTGCCACCGCCGCCAGAAGCACGCCGGACAGGACCAGCTTGCGCAAGCCCCCGCCCTTGCGTTTCTGCGGCGCCGCAGCCTGTGCCGGCGCGGAAACGGGCGCGGTCTCGGACGTCTTGCGGCCGACGACCTCAAGACGGGGCTGCGCGCGTTCGCCGGGCTCTCCGACCTTCTCGGTGACGGACTGGGACATGACAACCTCGGGGAAAATCGAACCGAACCGTTCAGTTCGATCTTGACGTAACGCGCTCGCGCGAGCATTTCAAGCGGGTCGAGGTGCACTGCAAAAAGAAAGTTCACCTTACCGTGAAGATCGTTTGAACGGAGCTGTCCTTGAGCGAGACCTTGGCGCGGATCGGCCTTGGCGAAGGTCGCAGCGCAGCCGGCGAGGATCCGGCCAAGCGCCGCCAGATCCTGGAAGGCGCGAAGCGCGTTTTCGTCTCGACCGGCTTCGACGCCGCCTCGATGAACGACATCACGCGCGAGAGCGGCGTCTCGAAGTCGACCCTCTACGTGTATTTCCGCTCCAAGGAGGAACTCTTCCACGCGCTGATCGCGGAGGAGCGCGAAGCATATTTCGCGGATATCGAGGAGCTTCTTCTGGACGCCGAGGCACCGGCCGTGACGCTCGGGCGCTTCGCACGGCGGCTCTTCGACCTGATGTTGTCGCCCGAGGCGATGACCGCCAAGCGCACGGTGATCGCGGTGGCGAGCCGCATGCCCGAGCTCGGACGCGAGTTCTATCGGCGCGGGCCGATGCGCGGCCTGGCGCTGGTGTCGGACTACGTCCGGCGGGCTTGCGAGCTGGGTTCGCTGCGGGCCGAGGATCCCGACCTAGCGGCCTCCCAGTTCATCGAGCTGGCGACCGCCGGCGTCTTGCGGCGCCGCTTCTTCGACGACCAGGCACCGCCCCTGTCGCTGGCCGAGCGCGACCGCATCGTCGATTCGGCGGTGCGCGTGTTCATGGCGGCCTACGGACCCGACCGGCGGGACTGAGGCCTCCGGCCCGTGCGCGTCAGCGTCCGGGCGTGGCGAAATCCGCGATCGCCGCCTGGACCTCGGCCATGCCCCAGCCCTTCTCGGACGAGGTCGACAGGATCGCGGGATAGGCGGCGGGCCGCTTGCGGATCAGCTCGCGCGTCGCGGCCTCCAGCTTGGGCAGGGCGAGGTTCGAGATCTTGTCGGCCTTGGTCAGCACGATCTGATAGGACACGGCAGCCTTGTCGAGGAGCTGGAGAACCTCGATGTCGTTGCCCTTGATGCCGTGGCGCGCATCGATCAGCACGAACACGCGCTTCAGCGTCGCGCGTCCCCGCAGGTAGTCGAAGACCAGCTTCGTCCAGGCGTCGACCTGGTCCTTGGGCGCCTTGGCATAGCCGTAGCCCGGCATGTCGACGAGCGCGAGCGGCGGCAGGTCGCTCCCCTCGCCGGAATAGCCGTCCGGCACGAAGTAGTTGAGCTCCTGCGTGCGCCCCGGCGTGTTGGACGTGCGCGCCAGGCCCTTCTGACCCACCAGCCCGTTGATCAGCGACGACTTGCCGACGTTGGAGCGTCCCGCGAACGCCACCTCCGGCGGCCCCTCGGGCGGCAGGAACTTCATGGACGGCACGCCCCGGATGAACACCCAGGGTTTGGCAAAGAAGAGACGCGCCGATTCCAGCCGGGCGGCTTCGGCGGCCGCCGCCGTATCCGGTGTCGCCTCGTTCATGCGGCCTGCTCCGCCGCGACAGGTCCTGGCGGGTTCGAAAAGGGTCGGGGCCCGGCGGGCATGGCGGCTCCTGGCTCTCAGGATCGGGCGGGACGCGAGGCCCCACGGGATGGGAAGGGTCCGGCTTTACGGGAAACATGGCGACGGCGCCAGCGGGCGGGTATCCGCGGCATCTGCGCGGGCTGCCCGCATGCCTCGTCGTCCGGCGGCGCGAGGGGCGTTTAGTTGACTACCGCCGTCAAGTTTGCGACGTCGGGCCGATCCGCCGGCCGCCGCGAGTTGCGCTTGATGACCCCGTTTTTTTCCCATGGCCGGCCTACGGCGCGCACCCCTTCGGCCAGCGACGATCGCGGCCCCACGCGCCGTGCCGTTCTCGGCGGCCTCGCCGCCGCGCTGGTCGCCGCACCCGCCCGCGCGGCGGACATCCGCTTCGAGCACGTATTCGGCGAGACCGTTCTGGCCCGGCCCGCCACGCGTGTGGTTTCGCTCGGCTTCACGACGCAGGATCCGCTTCTGGCGCTGGGCGTCCCGCCGGTCGCGGTGCGCGCCTGGTTCGGCGACCAGCCGAACTCGATCTGGCCCTGGGCCCAGCCGTTCCTAGACGGGGCGACGCCCACCGTGATCGCCGGCGAGGTGGCGATGGAAACCGTCGCCTCGCTCCAGCCCGACCTGATCGTCGCGATCGGATCCGGCATCACGCAGGACGAATACGCGATCCTCTCGCAGATCGCGCCGACCCTGATGCAGCCGCCGGGCGCAGCGACCTATGCGCTGCCCTGGGACGAGACGACGCGTCTTCTGGGCCGTGCGCTCGGCCGCGAGACGCTGGCCGAGGAGCGTGTGGCGCAGACACGCCAGCTCTTTGCGGAAGCGCGCGCTCGCCATCCCGACTGGGAAGGTCGCAGCGCCATCGCCGCCTACCACTTCGGCGGAGAGACCGGTGCCTTCACGGCAGAGGATACGCGCGGCCGCTTCCTGACCGAGCTCGGCTTCCGGACGCCGGAAGCCATCACCCGCCTGGGCGGCGGCAACTTCTATGCGGGACTGTCGCCCGAGGACCTGTCGCCGCTGGATGTGGATCTCCTGGTCTGGGTCTCGTCGCTGGATGCGGTTCCGGACCTGGCGGCCCTGCCCATGCGGCGTCTCCTTCGGGCGCACGCGCAGGGACGCGAGGTTTTTGCGGGCGCGCTCACGGCCGGTGCCCTGTCGTTCGGCAGCGTCCTGTCCCTTCCCTTCGCGCTGTCGCAGCTGGAAAGCGACATCGCCCTGGCGCTCGACGGCGATCCCTCGACGCGGGTTTCCTCGGCCGACCGGGCGGGCCTGGCGCCTTGAGGCTCGCGCTCGCCGCTGCGCTTCTCGTCGTGGCGGCGCTCCTGGCGCTGTCGCTCGGCGTGCGACCGCTGGGCCTGGCGGAGGTTTGGCACGCCATCGCGGCCTTTGATCCCCGAAACCCCGACCACGTCGCGGTGCGCCTCGTGCGCCTTCCACGCGTCGTGGCCGGGTTGATCGCGGGCGCGGGCCTCGGCATCGCCGGCTCGGTGATGCAGGGGCTGACGCGCAATCCGCTCGCCGATCCCGGCATTCTCGGCGTCAGCGCCGGCTCGGCGCTGGCGGTCGTGCTGGGCTCGCTGTTTCTGGCGCGCGCCGACAGCGGATCGCTGGCGTTTCTGGCCTTTCCGGGTGCGGCGCTGGCCGCGGTCGCCGTGTTCGCGCTGGGCGGTGCGCTGCGGGGCGATGCCGGGCCGGTCCGCCTGGTTCTCGCCGGCGCGGCGCTCAACGCGCTGCTTCTGTCGCTCGTCTCGGCCGTGGTGCTGACGCGCTCCGACTCGCTCGAGGTCTTCCGCTTCTGGGTCAACGGCTCGCTGGCCCAAGCCGGCGAGCGCCCGCTCGCATCCATGGCGCTGGTGGCGCTCGCCGGGTCGCTTCTCGCCTTCGCGGCCGCGCCGGTCCTGGAAACGCTGTCGCTCGGCAACACGATGGCCCGGGGGCTCGGCACCCGTCTCTTGCGCGCGCAGGGCATCGCGCTTCTCGTGGTCACGCTCCTGACAGGGGCCTCCGTGGCCGTGGCGGGCCCGGTCGCCTTTCTGGGGTTGATGGTTCCCCCGCTCGCCCGCCGCCTCGCAGGCCACGCGCTGCGCGCCGAGCTCGTCGCATCGGCGCTTCTGGGCGCGGCGCTTCTTCTTCTGGCCGATACGCTCGGCCGCCTCGTGATCGCCCCGGCCGAGCTGCGCGTCGGGCTGATGAGCGCCTTGGTGGGAGGACCGATCTTCGTGCTTCTCGTGCGTCGCCTCCCGCTTGGATCCCGCGCGTGAGCGGCTCGATCCGGCTTCTCGCGCTGCTTCTGGTCGCGGTTCTGGTGTCGCTTGCGATGGGCGAGACGCTGATCGGCCTGGGCGCGCTCGGGCGCGGGCTCCTGTTTGGCGAGGGACCGGGCGCGCTCGCGATCCGGGTCATCCGGGGCCCGCGCCTGGCCACCGCGCTCGGGGCGGGCGCGGCGCTGGGCCTGTCGGGCGCCGTTCTCCAGACGCTGTTGCGCAATCCCCTCGCCTCGCCCGACATCCTCGGCTTCAACGCCGGCGCGGGTCTGGCCGTGGTCGCCGCGATCACGCTCGGCTGGACGCTGCCACCGCCGCTCGTCGCGGCGCTCGGCGGCATCGCGAGCGCGCTGCTGGTGGCGGCGCTCGCCCACCGTCCGGGCCGGAGCGACGCGACGCTGGTGCTTGTTCTGGTGGGTCTGGGCGTCGGCTTCACGCTGGCGGCGCTCACAAATCTCCTGTCGCTGCGCCTGCCGTCGACGGAGGCCGCGGAGGCGCAGCGCTGGGTCACCGGATCGCTGGCCGCGCGCAACTGGGGCCACGCGCTGCAGGTCTGGCTGCCCGGGCTCGCGCTGGCGCTGCTTCTCGCGCTGCAGGTCGGCTCGCTCCAGCTTCTGGAGCTCGGGCCGGAGCTGGCGCGCGGTCTCGGCCTTCGGGTGGAGGCGGCCCGCCTCGCGCTTGTCGGCACCGCGGTGCTGCTCGCGGCCGCGGGTGTGGCGGTGGCGGGTCCCGTCGCCTTTGTGGCCTTGATGGCGATGCCGCTCGGCCGGCGCATCACCGGCGCGCGCGGCACCTCGGGGCGCCTCCTATCGGCGGCCGGCGGCGGTGCGCTCGTCATGGTCTTGGCCGATCTCGCAGGTCGCGTGGCGCTGCCGGGCGTCCAGCTTCCGGTGGGCGTGACGACCGGGGCGCTGGGCGCCCCCTATCTTTTATGGCGCCTGGCGCGCGAGATGGACCGGGGGGAGCTTTGAGCGGGATGATCTTGCGCGCGGAGGGCGTATCGCTCGGCTACGGCGGGCGCCGCGTCGTCGAGAACCTGTCGCTCGACCTGCCGCCTGGTCGCATGACCGCGATCCTCGGCCCGAACGGCTGCGGCAAGTCCACGCTTTTGCGCGCGCTGGCGCGCCTGATCGAGCCCCTGGCGGGGCGCGTGACGCTGGACGGCGCGGATCTCGGCCGCGAGAACACGCGCCAGCTGGCGCGCCAGCTGGCGATCCTGCCGCAGGCGCCGCTGGCCCCGAGCGGCATCACCGTCGCGGAACTGGTCGGACGGGGCCGCGCGCCCTGGCGCGCGCTGCTGGCCCCTTGGAGCGAGTCCGACAACGAGGCGGTGCGACGGGCGCTCGATGCGGTTTCGATGACCCAGCAGGCCGACCGGCGCGTGGACGAGCTGTCGGGCGGCCAGCGCCAGCGCGTCTGGCTGGCTCTGGTGCTCGCACAGGATACGCCGATCCTGCTTCTCGACGAACCGACCACCTGGCTCGACCTGCCGCACCAGCTGGAGGTTCTCAAGCTCCTGCAGGCACGCAACCGAAGCGCGGGCACGACCGTGATCAGCGTTCTCCACGACCTCAACCTAGCCGCGCGCTTCTTCGATTACCTGGTTCTTCTGGGGGATGATGGCCTCGTGGCCACCGGAGCGCCGGAACAGGTCCTCACCGAGGAAAACCTTCGCCGGGCGTTCAACCTCGCATCGCGCGTCCTGCCCGATCCCGTGACCGGCACGCCGATGGTGGTCCCGCTCTGAGGGCAGGCCGGAAATCTTCCCTCACGCCTTCGTGAGCGATCGTTTGCCGCCCTGACGAACGGTTCGCCAGCCGCTATCTTCGGTTGTGCGGACGGGAGGCCGCCTCCATGACGGCAGATGCGGGGAGACAAGCAGGAGAACCCATCGCGGCGCGCCGGGTCGCCCCGCCGCCGCGCAGGACGCCCGAGGCGCTGCAACCGGCTTCCGGACTGATCCTCGGACTGATGCTGTCCGGCGTCCTGTGGCTGGTCCTGCTCGTGCTCTGGTTGTTGATCTAGCGTTCTTGTGACGTCATCGCCGGCGCCGGCGCCAGGCCAGCGCCGGCTTCTCGATGCCGTACCAGGAGGCAATGCTGAGGGGCACGACGATCGCCGATGCCAGGAGACCATTCTCCCACGGTGACTGCGTCGGACGCCAGACCGCCTGTTGGATCGGCCAGGCATAGATGTAGATCCCGTAGGAGAAGTCGCCGATCCGGTCGAGATCGACATGCGGCGCGAGATAGGCGGCAACGAAGATCGCGTAGACGAGGCCGAACGCCAGGACGATCGGGAACAACGGTGTTCCCCAGACGAGCCAGGGCAGGAGAACCGCCGCAACCGCGGCCGGGCCGTTCAAGGGCACATGGTCCCGGTTGATCCAGAACAGCGACCCGATCACGAAGTAGGCGAACTGCCGGTTGTGATGGGGCGCGACGCCGATCGCCGGCAGGTAGGGCTGCAGCCAATAGCCGCCGATCAGAACCGCCCCCAGAACCGCGTTGGCGACGGCGCGCCGGCGAAAGCCGCCCGCGAGCCCGAAAACCAGCACGGCCCCGTAGCATCGAAGCTCCAGAATGACGGTCCACAGCGAGCCGTTGACGCTGTCGCCGAAGGGTCGGTCCGCAAACACGCCGGGAAGCTGGGTTCGCAGATCGAGAAGCAGGGCCCCCAAGGCGAAGGACCACGTCTGCGGCGAGTGGAAGAACTCGCCCGTGCCGAGCGTCGAGAGCATGGGGCCCAGAACCAGGATCATCAGCGCAAAGAAGGCGAGCGCCGCCGGATACAGCCGCAGGACGCGGCTGAGAACGAAGTCGCGCCAGGGACGGTTCTCGAAGCTCGCGGTCACCAGGAACCCGCTGATCGCGAAGAAGCCGGTCACCGCAATCGCGCCGATCCAGGTCCCCGGCATCATCATGCGCGATACGGGATCGAAGCCCGATCCCGTCAGTGGCCAGGCATGCCCCCACAGGACCGCGAGCGAGAACACGAGACGGATCAGCGTGAAGTTGTTGTCCCGTCGCCCGTCGAAGTGCGAGAGGGGCGTCGCGGCAAGTAGCGGTGGAGGTCGGAGCCGCAAGCGCCTAGCGGAAGTGCTTCGACAGCTTCAACCCCTGCGCCTGGTAGTTCGAGGCGAGGTCGAGGCCGTAGAGCCGGTCGGGGCGGCTCGCCATCGGCTCGTAGACGAGGCGACCGACCGTCTGACCGTGCTCCAGGATGAAGGGCACGTCGTGCGAGCGCACCTCCAGCACGGCGCGGCTGCCGGTGCCCCCGGCCCGGCCGTGGCCGAAGCCGGGATCGAAGAAGCCGGCATAGTGGACGCGGAACTCGCCGACCAGCGGGTCGAACGGCGTCATCTCGGCCGCGTAGTCCGGCGGCACGTGGACCGCCTCCTCCGACACGAGGATGTAGAACTCGTCGGGGTCGAGCACGAGTTCGCCCGTGCCCGAGCGCCGGATCGGCTCCCAGTAGTCGAGAACGTCGTGCGCGGCGCGCCGGTCGACGTCGACGACGCCCGTGTGGCGCTTGCCACGATAGCCGACGAGCCCGCTCGCATCGCCCTTGAGATCGATCGAAACGGCGATGCCCATGTTGGAGATGTCGGGCCGCGCGGCGCTGGTGAGTTGCTCGGCCGCATGAAGCGCCTCGAGCGCCTCGCCGCCAAGCACGGCATCTCCTGTGCGGAAGCGGATCTGGCTGAGGCGCGACCCCTCGCGCGCGACGATCGGGAAGGTGCGCGGCGAGATCTCGATGAAGAGCGGCCCGTGGTAGCCGGCGGCGACCTTGTCGAACTCCGGCGCCCCGTCGGTGAGGACGCGCGTGAAGATGTCGAGCCGGCCGGTGGAGCTCTTGGGGTTGGTGGCCGCGCGAAGGTCCGCCGGCAACGCTAGGCTTTCCAGAATCGGCACGACGTAGACGCAGCCGGTTTCGAGAACCGCGCCGACCGTCAGATCGATCTCGTGCATGGAGAAGCGCTCGAGCTTCTCGGCGACCGTGCGCCCGCGCCCCGGCAGGAAGCTCGCGCGCACCCGGTAGGCCTTGGGGCCCAGGCGCAGATCGAGGCTCGCCGGCTGGATCTGGTCGGGATCGAGCGGGCGCGCGCTCGCGATCGCGCCGGACTGATGAAGGCGCGCGATCTCGCGGTCGGGAAGGATGCCGGCGGTCATGACACTCCTTCTCCCACAAGCCTGACTTCCGCAAGGTTAAAGCGGCCGCGCGCCGGTTGCCATTGGCCCGGCGGAGGACTATGGCTCGTCGCCATCCCGTGGTGATTTTGGCCGGCCGGCTTGCAGCCACGTAAAACAACTCGCTAAGAGCCGCTTTCCGCCCGATCGCGCGCGCTGTCCCTCGAGTTCTCGATCCTCGAAGCCGGCCTCGGAGTAGCCGTCATGCTGACCACCAACGCCGAACACCGCCCCTTGCGGCCTGCGACCAGCCTCGTCCACAGCGGCACCATGCGCTCGCCCTTCGGCGAGACCTCCGAGGCGCTCTTCCTGACGCAGGGCTTCGTCTACGACACGGCCGAGGCGGCCGAGCGCCGCTTCAAGGGCGAGGAGCCCGGCTTCGTCTACTCGCGCTACGCCAACCCGACGACGCGCATGTTCGAGGAGCGCATGATCGCGCTGGAGGGCGCCGAAGACGCGCGCGCCACCGCCAGCGGCATGGCCGCCGTCTCCTCGGCGCTGCAGTGCTCGGTGAAGGCCGGCGACCACGTGGTGGCCGCGCGCGCCCTGTTCGGCTCGTGTCGCTACATCATCGAGACGGTGCTCGGCCGCGCGGGCGTGGCGTCGACCTTGGTGGACGGGCGCGACCTCGACCAGTGGCGCGCCGCCGTGCGGCCGGAGACCAAGGTGTTCTTCCTGGAGTCGCCCACCAATCCGACGCTGGAGGTGGTGGACATCGCCGCGGTGGCCGAGATTGCCCACGCCGCGGGCGCGATCCTGATCGTCGACAACGTGTTTGCGACACCGCTCCAGCAGAAGCCGCTGGAGCTCGGGGCCGACGTCGTCATCTATTCCGCCACCAAGCACATTGATGGCCAAGGGCGGTGCCTAGGAGGCGTGATCCTGTCGAACCAGCAGTGGATCGACGAGACGCTGCAGGACTTCTTCCGTCACACCGGTCCCTCGCTCTCGCCGTTCAACGCCTGGACGCTGCTCAAGGGCCTGGAGACGCTGCCGCTGCGCGTCGCGCAGCAGAGTGCGAACGCCGCCAAGCTCGCCGACTTTCTGGCCGGCTCGCCGAAGGTCAGCCGCGTGCTCTACCCCGGACGGGCCGACCATCCCGATGCCGCGATCATCGCGCGCCAGATGAAGGGCGGCTCGACGCTGGTGGCCTTCGAGCTCGCGGGCGGCAAGGAGGCGGCGTTCCGCGTCTCCAACGCGCTGCGCATCGTCAAGATCTCCAACAATCTGGGCGACGCCAAGAGCCTGATCACCCATCCCGCCACCACCACGCACAAGAGCCTCACCGAAGAGGCGCGCGCCGAGCTCGGCATCGGGCCGGGCCTCCTGCGCCTGTCGGCGGGCATCGAGGACGGCGACGATCTTCTGGAGGACTTCGAGCGGGCGCTGCGCCTCGCCTGAGGGTCCCGACCGCACCTTGCGATTTGACCTTTCGGGGCGTCCGGGCGACAAGCGCCTGGACGCCCTTTGTTCCCGGGCGCGCCTGCCGAAGACCCGAGAAGCGATGTACACGGCCACCACGCGCCACATCACCGTCAGCGTGACCCCGACCTACCTGCCCGAGCAGTCGGAGCCCGACGAGAACCGCTGGGTCTTCGCCTACCGGATCGAGATCGAGAACGGCTCGCGCGAGACCGTGCAGCTGCGCTCGCGCTACTGGCACATCACCGACGCGCACGGCCATGTCGAGGAGGTGCGGGGACCGGGCGTCGTCGGCGAGGAGCCGATCCTGTCGCCCGGCGACAGCTTCACCTACACGTCGGGCTGCCCGCTCGGCACGTCGTCCGGCATCATGCGCGGGCGCTTCCGCATGCAGGGCGTCGACGGCACCTACTTCGAGATCGAGGTACCGGCCTTCTCGCTGGATGCCCCCAGCGACCGACCGCGCACCCTGAACTGACAACGGCTCAGGCGTCGCGCGGAGCCGCGCTCGTCGAGGGCTGAGGGCGGCGCGTCAGCGCGGCGCCGGCCAGGATCAAGGCGATGCCGAGCAGCGCCGCCCACAGGCGCAAGGGGCGGCCGAGCGTCCAGTCGAGCGCGACGCCCGACACCATCTGCCCCGCGATCATCAGGAGCGCGGTGCGCGCGGCGCCGAGCCGGGCGATCACCCAGCTTCCCGCCGCCACGAACACGACGCCGACCGGGCCGCCGAGATAGCTCCACCAGGGTGCCAGGCGCGCCTCCGGCACGAGGAGGCCGCCCGCCACCAGGCCGCCGAGCGTCAACGCCGCGAAGCCGACCGCATGGTTCCAGAACGAGGCCTCGAGCGGCGAGGTCGACAGGCTGAGGCGACCGTTCAGCTGTCGGCTGAGCCCGACCAGGATGCCGGCGAGCGTGGCGAGAACAAGGAACGTCACGGCTCGGCGCCGGCAAACAGGATGATCAGGGCACTGCCCGACAGGATCAGGAGGAGCGCCGCGCCGTCGCGACGGTCGGGCCGACGCGCGGGCAGGCCGAACCAGCCGAAGCGGTCGGCCAGGAGCGCGAAGACGACCTGGCCGAGGAGCCCGAGCGCCAGCGTTCCGGCCAGGCCGAGCCCGCTGTTGACGGCCTGTGAGGTGATGATCACGGTGAGCGCGCCCGACAGGCCGCCGGCGTAGGCCCACAGGGGCGCGCGGGCCCGCGGTCGTGCGGCGTCGCCCTGTGGGGTCGCCGCGCGTCGGCCGCGCAGCAGGACGAGAAAGAGGATCGCCGCGAGCGTTCCCGTGCCGTGCGCCGCCCAGGACGAGAAGACCGGTCCCGCCGCCGCCCCGAGCGCGCCGTTGAGCTGCACCATGACGGTGAGGAGCGCGCCGGTGCCCAGCGCCGCGCCGATGGCCAACGGCCCGCCCTCGTGTCTCACCGCGTCCGGTCTCGAGCCTCGAGCCCGTCAGGCCTTCGGCTCGAACTCCTCGGGCGCGAAATCGTAGCGCTCGCCGCAGAACTCGCACTGGACGCTGATGCGCCCGTCCTCGACGCTCTCCGCGATCTCCTCGGCGGAGAAGTTCGACAGGACGCCACGGATCTTCTCGCGCGTGCAGGAGCAGTCGTCGCGCACGGGGATCGGCTCGAAGACGCGCACGCCGCGCTCGTGGAAGAGGCGGAACAGGAGGCGCTCCACGCCGACCTCGGGGTCGGCCAGCTCGGAGGGCTCCACCGTGCCGACCAGCGCCTGGACCTCGGTCCAGCTGTCGTCCTCGGGCGGAGCGGCGATCTCGGTACCCTCCGGCGCGTCGCCGCCAGGAAGGTCGATCACGCGCAGGCGCTCGGGCGCCTCGGGCAGGAACTGGGCGATCAGGCCGCCGGCCCGCCACGTCTCGCGAAAGCCCTCGCCCTCGATGCGGCGCGCGATGCGCGCGACCGCCAGGCGCACCACGGTCGGGATCTGCTCGCTCTGCCGGAAGTAGGTCTCGGCGACCTGCTCCAGCGTCGCGCCGTCGAGCTCGACGATGCCCTGGTAGCGTTGGGTGTGCGGTCCCTGGTCGATCGTGAGCGCCATGACACCGCGCCCGAGAAGGTCGGGCGCCTGCGTGCGCCCTTGCGCCTCGGCAGCGGCCAGGAGCTCGGGGTCGAAGCGCGCGTAGGCGCGCACCGAGGAGGGCGTCGTGAAGTCCACGACCAGGAGGTCGACGGGACCGTCGGTCTGCGTCTGGGCGGAGAACTTGCCGCTGAACTTCAGCGACGTCCCCAGCAGGACCGTCAGCACCACCATCTCGGCGAGGAGCTGCGAGACAGACGCGGGATAGGCGTGGCGCGCCAGGATGGCATCCACCATCTCGCCGAGCTGCACGGCGCGCCCGCGCGCGTCCAGCGCCTCCACGGCGTAGGGCACCACCGCATCGTCGCCGGCGAAACCGAATTCGCCCAGTTCGCGCACGCCGCCCTCAGCCACGCGCCGCGACCTCGCCGAAGGCCCAGGCCAGGATCGACTTCTGGGCATGGAGGCGGTTCTCGGCCTCGTCGAAGACCACGGACTGCGGCCCGTCGATCACCGCGTCGGTGACCTCCTCGCCGCGATGGGCCGGCAGGCAGTGCATGAAGAGCGCGTCCGGCGCGGCCTGGGACATGAGACGCTCGTTGACCTGGTAGGGCTGGAACACGTTGTGGCCGCGCGCCTGGTCCTCGCGGCCCATCGAGACCCAGGTATCGGTGACCACGCAGTCCGCACCCGCGACCGCCTCGGCGGCGTCGCGCGTGAGATGGAGGCGCGTGCCGGCCGCCCGGGCGCGCTCGACGAAGCGCGGGTCGGGGTCCGAGCCCTCGGGGGTCGCGATGCGCAGCGTGAAGTCGAAGCGGCCCGCCGCCTCGATCAGGGAGTTCAGGACATTGTTGCCGTCGCCGGTCCAGGCGAAGGTGCGCCCCTTCACCGGACCGCGATGCTCCTCGAAGGTGAGGATGTCGGCCATGATCTGGCAGGGATGGGTGTCGTCGGTCAACGCGTTGATCACCGGCACGGTGGCGCTTTCGGCCATCTCGATGAGGCGCGCGTGATCGGTGGTGCGGATCATGATGGCGTCGACGTAGCGCGACAGGACGCGCGCCGTATCGGCGATCGTCTCGGCGCGGCCGAGCTGCATCTCGGAACCCGACAGGAACAGCGTCTCGCCGCCGAGCTGGCGCATGGCCACGTCGAACGAGACGCGGGTGCGCGTGGACGGCTTCTCGAAGATCATGGCGAGCGTGCGCCCCTCGAGCGGACGCGGGCCTGAGCGGCCCTGGCGCTTGCGCGCGCCGGCGTCGTCGAGGATGGCGCGAAGGTCGCCGGCCGAGACCGCCGACAGGTCGAGGAAGTGGCGCGGCGCGTCCGTCCCGGCCTGCCGGGTCTTCTCCAGCGCGCTCATGCCGCCGCTCCCTGCCTCTTGGCGCGCAGCGCGGCCAGAGCGTCGTCGATGCGAGAGACGCCTTCGCGCACCTCGTCGGCCGTGATCGTGAGGGGCGGCAGGAAGCGCACCACGTTGTCGCCGGCGGGCGCGGCGAGAACGCTCTCCTCGCGCAGCGCCGTGATCAGCTCGCCGTTCGGAACCGTCGGTTTGAGGCCGATCAGCAGTCCCTCGCCACGCACCGCCTCCACCATGTCGGGGTAGCGATCCTGCAGCGAGGCGAGGCCCTGGCGGAAGAGCGAGGCGGTGCGGCGCACCTCCTCCAGGAAGCCCTCGGCCAGCACCACGTCGAGCACCGCATTGCCGACCGCCATAGCGAGCGGGTTGCCGCCGAAGGTCGTGCCATGCGTGCCGGGCGTCATGCCCTTGGCCGCCTCGGCGGTGGCGAGGCACACGCCCATCGGGAAGCCGCCGCCGATGCCCTTGGCCGAGGCCAGGACGTCGGGCGCGGCGCCGGAGCGCTCATAGGCGAAGAAGGTGCCGGTACGCCCGACGCCGGTCTGCACCTCGTCGTAGATCAGGAGGATGCCCTCGCGGTCGCACAGCTCGCGCAGGCCCTTGAGGCACACGTCGGGCACCGCGCGGATACCCCCCTCGCCCTGGATCGGCTCGACGAGGACCGCGGCGGTCTCGGGCGTGATCGCGGCGCGCAGGGCGTCGTGATCGCCGAAGGGAACCTGGTCGAAGCCTTCGACCTTGGGGCCGAAACCCTCGAGATACTTGGCCTGCCCGCCGGCCGCGATGGTGGCGAGCGTGCGGCCGTGGAAGGCACCGGTAAAGGTCACGACGCGAAAGCGCTCGGGCTGCCCCGAGACGTAGTGGTAGCGCCGCGCGGTCTTGATCGCGCATTCCAGCGCTTCCGCGCCGGAGTTGGTGAAGAAGGCCTTGTCGGCGAAGGTCGCGTCCACCAGCCGCTGGCCGAGGCGCCGCTGGTCGGGGATCTCGAAGAGGTTCGAGACGTGCCACAGCTTGCCGGCCTGGTTCGCCAGGGCCTGGGCCAGGTGCGGATGCGCGTGGCCGAGCGAGTTCACCGCGATGCCGCCGGTCAGGTCCAGGTAGCGTCGCCCCTCGGTGTCGATCAGCCAGACGCCCTCGCCTCGCTCGACGCTGAGGTTCGCTCGGGCAAAGGTCGAAAACAGCGGATCGTCGGCCTGGTGCATGACGGGCTTCGGCTTGTGGAGGAACGGGAGGGGCGAGGCTCGCGGCCGTGGTGGCGGATCGAGCGAAAGAACGAGGCCTCAACGGAGCGCGAGACCCGGCTATACCATGGCCGGACCGCGCATTGTCAATCAAGAGCGGCCGCCGGGCCTACGTCCGGGGCCTTCTCTGTCCTGTTGATAAGCGAGCGCGCGGAGGCGCGAAACTGGCCGCAACCTTGCCTTGCGAAGCGTCAGCACGCTAACAGACTGAGCAACACCCGGCGGGCGTGGCGAACGGCCTTGCGTTTCAAGGCCGAGCCGGGCGGGGGACATCGCCGTCCCCGACGCTTCCGACGCCCGCATTCCTTTTCGGGCCGCTCCCACGTGCCCGGCAGTTGCAAGGAGTGTTCGACCGCATGAGTTGGACCGACGAACGGATCGATTCCCTGAAGCGCCTGTGGGGCGACGGGCTGAGTGCCAGCCAGATCGCCTCGCAGCTCGGCGGCGTCAGCCGCAACGCGGTGATCGGCAAGGTGCACCGCCTGAAGCTCGAAAGCCGCATCAAGCCGCCCGTCGAAACCCTGAAGCGCGAGGCGCTTCTGGAGGGCGCCGCGATGCAGGCCGTGGCGGCAGCCGAGGTCGCGCCTCCCGCCCCGCCGCCGCTGCCGCGCCTCGTGGTCTCGACGCCGGCCCCGGCGGCTCCCGCCCCCCTGCCCCGCTTCGTCGCCCCCGCGATCGAGATGCCCGAGCCGGACGGCTCCGCGCTCGGTGCCGTCGCGGAGGTGCAAGCGTCCGCCGGCGTCGTGGAGGCCGCGCCCGCGACGCGCAACCTGACGCTGATCCAGCTGTCGGAGCGCACCTGCAAGTGGCCGCTCGGCGATCCGCTCAGCGACGAGTTCCGCTTCTGCGGCAACCACTCGCGCGATGCTTCGCCCTATTGCGCCTACCACGCGCGCCTGGCCTTCCAGCCGGCTTCCGAGCGACGCCGCGTTCGCTGAGGCCGTTGGCAGGGCGGCTCCGGTTCCGCTAGAGGGGGCTCCAAACACAAGAGGAGCCCGCCCGTGAGCGATCCGAAGTCCGTCACGCTGCCCGATCGCCTCGCGATCGATCCCGACAGCCCTTACCACGATGCCGAGCTCCTCCAGCGCGGCATCGGCATCCGCTTCAAGGGTGCGGAGAAGACCAACGTCGAGGAATACTGTGTCAGCGAGGGCTGGATCCGGGTTGCGGCCGGCACGGCGCGCGACCGTCACGGCAAGCCGCTCCTCCTGAAGCTGCGCGGCCCCGTCGAGCCCTACATCAAGGACGACGGCGAGGAGGGCTGAGCCCTCCCCCGCCCCGCGGCCGGCGCGATGCTTACGTGATCGCGCCGAGCTGCCAGGGCACGAACTCGTTGTCGCCGTAGTCATAGATCTCGCTTCGGGTGCGCTCGCCCGAGGCGGTGGCCAGAATCTGCTCGAACATGCGCCGGCCCGCCGCCTCGATCGTCTCGGCACCGGTGACAATGCCGCCGCAGTCGAAGTCCATGTCCTCGCTCATGTGCTCGAACATGGGCGTGTTGGTCGCGACCTTGATGGTGGGCACCGGCTTCCAGCCCGAGACCGAGCCGCGGCCGGTCGTGAAGACGAGCATGTTGCAGCCGCCGGCCACCTGCCCCGTCACCGCCACCGGGTCGTAGCCCGGCGTGTCCATGAACACGAAGCCGGGCCGGTCGATCGTCTCGGCATACTCGTAGACGGCCTCCAGCGGCATCGAGCCGCCCTTGGCCACGGCGCCGAGCGACTTCTCGAGGATCGTCGTCAGCCCGCCGGCCTTGTTGCCGTGCGAGGGGTTGTTGTTCAGCTCCGCCCCATGGCGCTCGGTGTAGGACTGCCACCATTCGATGCGGTCCATGAGCTTCCGGGCGACGGCCGGCGTCGCGGCGCGGCGCGTCAGCAGATGCTCGGCGCCATAGATTTCCGGCGTCTCGGCGAGGCACGTCGTGCCGCCATGGCGCACCAGAAGATCCGAGGCGTAGCCAAGCGCCGGATTGGCCGAGATGCCGGAATAGCCGTCCGAGCCGCCGCATTCGAGCGCGAGCTTCAGCCCCGACAGCGGCTGGGCGGTGCGCTGGGCGGCGTTGGCCTCGGGCAGCATGCCACGAATGATGGCGACGGCCTCCTCGATCGTACGCCGGGTGCCGCCGCGATCCTGGATCGTCATCGTGCGCAGGCGTGCGCTCTCTTCCAGCCCGTAGCGGCTCTGGATGAAGGAGATCTGGTTCGACTCGCAGCCGAGCCCGATCATCAGGATGCCCGCGAAGTTCGGATGGCGTGCGTAGCCGGACAGCGTGCGCGTCAGGTAGTCGTAGGCCTCCGACTTCACCGAGAGCGCGCAGCCCTGCCCGTGGGTCAGCGCCACCACGCCGTCGACGTTCGCAAATCCCTCCAGGCCGCCCTTGTTGTTGAAGTGGTCGGCGACGGCCTTGGCGACCGTGGCCGAGCAGTTCACCGAGGACACGATGCCGATGTAGTTGCGCGTGCCGACCTGTCCGTCGGCGCGCGCAAAGCCCTGGAAGGTGCGGCGCTCGGCCTCCGGCAGGAGCGGGGTCGGACGTGCGTCGGCGCAGAACTCGTGCCGGACCGCACTGTCCTGCATGGCGAGGTTGTGAAGGTGGACATGGTCGCCGGGTGCGATGTCCGCGGTCGCCAGACCGATCACCTGACCGTATTTCAGAACCCGGCCGCCGGCGGGCACCGCCCGGATCGCGACCTTGTGGCCGCTCGGAATCTCCATTCGCGCCGCGATCGCCTCGACGCCGAGCGGCTCGCCGGGCGCGACCGCGCGGCGCGCGACGGCCACGTCATCGTCGGGGTTGAGCACGATCACGGGGGCGGCGTCGGGTCGGGTCAGCATCGCAGGCACTTTCTGGCGAAAAGCCGGATCCTCCCCCGGCCGGGCGCGCGGTCACCTTCGTGTCGCGGGACTGGCGAAGTCAAGGCCGCAGGTGTCTTCCGCATATGGGTGGCGATCCGGGCGGCACCAAATCGCCGCAGGCAGCGCCAACGATGGAACCGGAGAAATTCGTTAACGATTGGCAGCCTCATGGCCCAGCTTCCGCTCGGCGGCCTCGCCGCACCCCTTGCTCCCTCGTCCGCACCGTCCCGGCGCAAGGCGCGCACGCGCGAGCCCGCTCGCCCCGCAGCAGAGCCCGCCGGCGATCCGGAGGCCGCAGTCCGCGCCAAGGCGCTTCTGGTGCACAAGCGCCTGTGCGCCGAGTACCATTGTCCGATCAGCTACTTCCACAACCTCGACCCGGTGAGCGAACTCGTCTCCTCGCTTCTGTCGCACCGCACGCGCAACGCGGACTCGGGCGCGGCCTTCAAGCGGCTGCGCGAGCGGTTTCCCACTTGGGAGGACGTGATCGAGGCGCCCACGGCCGAGGTGGAGGAAGCCATCCACGGGGTGCGCTGGCCCGAACTCAAGGCGCCGCGCATTCAGGAGATCCTGGCCCAGGTGCTCGCGCGCGTCGGCGACCTCGATCTCGACTTCCTGGCCGAGATGGGGGTGGATCGGGCGCGCGCGTGGCTGGAGGAACTCTCCGGCATCGGTCCCAAGACCAGCGCGGCCGTTCTGTCCTTCTCGCGCCTCCGCATGCCGGCGCTACCGGTCGACAGTCATCATCACCGCGTCGCGCAGCGGCTCGGACTGATCGGCGCCAAGGTGGCGGTCGGTCCCAGCCACACGGTCCTGCGCGCCCAGCTTCCCGGGGACTGGGACGCGCAGACGCTCTACGACAACCACGAGATCCTGATGCTGCACGGGCAGCGCGTCTGCCACCATCGCGCGCCGCGCTGCGGAGCCTGCGTTGTGCGCGACATCTGCCCGAGCGCCGACCACGTGGGTTGAGCGCCACCCCAGGCTCCGAACTCGCCGCTCAAAGTCAGAAGAGGACGGTGGCTGCGAGGGCGATGGCGCAGAGGAAGACGGCTGGGCGTCGAGCGTGAGCCGAGTGGTCGCCCGTCGTCGGCCGTTCAAACTCCCGACCGTGATCGCGATGCGGTTGCAGTGCTTGCAGCGTCGCTCGTCGCGTTCGACGGCCGCGCTGCGCGATCTCCGTCCTGGGCCCCGTCGGCGTCGGCGCCGCGAGCAGCTGGCCGCCATGGTGCCATAGGCAACTCGTTCAGCAGGGCCGCCCCGTATCGTCGCCCGATGAGGCCTGGCAATCGTCCTATGGACGATCCGGCGACCCGTCCGAGGATCGCAGGGCGCATACGGAGATGCTGCCCAAGCGCCCACGGATGGGCACGGCGCGGGGCGGGGCGAACCTTTCGAGTGTCTCGCGTGGGACGCCCTGCGCTTGCGCGGCAAGAAACACGGCCTCGCTGACGAGCAGGTCCAGCACCTGCGATTGGTAGCCGACCTCGCTCACGAAATGAGGATCGAGCCAGATCCGCAACTGGTCCGCTGGCGCGAGATCGGTGTCGACGATGCGGGCGCTACCAACCGTGACGGTGTCCGGCAGCCGGACGGTCCACCAGACGCAGACGCTCCATGCGAACGCTGCGCTCATACCCGTCCAGAGCACCAGCAACGGCGACGTCGTCAGCGCCGATCCCATGACATAGAGCGGCAGATACAGGAAGCTGGAGAACCGCAGCGCCACCTGCGGCGGCCATTCGTAGTCCGGCAGCAGGTTCGGCGATGCCAGGGTCACGCTGAGGACGACGACGTCGAGGACGATGAGAATGGCGGCTGGCACACGCCAGAGGGTTGCGGGCAGGCGCGACACGAGACGGTCCACGATCCAGCCCACCAGCACAAGGGCTGCGAAGAATGCCGCATAGGTCAG
The DNA here is from genome assembly GCF_900104035.1 of Aureimonas jatrophae. Taxonomy (GTDB): domain Bacteria; phylum Pseudomonadota; class Alphaproteobacteria; order Rhizobiales; family Rhizobiaceae; genus Aureimonas; species Aureimonas jatrophae. The sequence goes on from NZ_FNIT01000009.1 coordinate 67,063, forward strand.
GGCCCGTTCGAGCGTCGTGGTCAGGACGAACACGCCGGTCAGAAGCGCAAGAACCGTAGCTCGGACCTTGAGCTGCAGTTGGAAACCGCTGCGCTCGGCGTCTCGCAGATCCGATATCCAGGACGGATCGGGGCTTTCGGGCGCTCCGTTCCGCGGGATCGGGACGAAGCCGGTCATGTCGCGCTCCGTCAGTTCGGGTTCAAAAGGGCATGGGTCTGGGCGTAGGTACCCGTTTGATCCGCAAAGCGCAGCGCCTTCACACGCTCGACCAGGATCTCTCCCTCCGGCGTCTCGCCCCGTTCCAAGATACCCATGACCTCGTCGACATAGTCGGCGAGCGGCATGGCGTCGGGGTCCGAAAGCGGCCGCCCACCGCCGAGCTCGGTCTGCACGTAGGGAGGCACGAGTTCCAGCACCTCGATGCCAACGGCCCGCAGCTGGAAGCACAAGGACTGAGCCCAGGCATGCAGGAATGCCTTCGTGGCGCAGTAGGTCGGGAAGGTGTGGCGCGGCACGAAGACGAGGCCCGACGTCGTGACGACAATCGTGGCGCTCGAGTTTTGCGCGAGCGTCGGCAGCACGACCTCGTTGAGGTGAAGCACGCTCGCGACATTCGTCGCGAGGATCGAGCGCCAGACAGGGGAATTCCGCTCGCCGGGCGTCAGCGTCTCCGGACGCGAGATGCCGGCATTGTTGAAAAAGACGTTGAGCTCCGGAAACTCCGCCGCCAGCCGGCGTCGAAGCGCCTCGATCGGTCAGTTCTTCAGGCGCAGCGTGCGGATGCGGTCGAACAGCACCGCGAGGATGATCGCCCCGCCGATGAAGGTTCCCTGCCAGAAGGCGTTGATGCCGAGCAGCCCGAGGCTGTTGCGGATGACCTCGATCAGCGCCGCGCCGACGAGCGCACCGGCGGCCGTGCCGATGCCGCCGGCCAGATTGGCGCCGCCGATCACCGCGGCCGCGATGACCTGAAGCTCCATGCCGGCGCCGATATTGGTCGTGACGGCGCCGAGCCAACCGGTCTGGATGATGCCCGCGATACCGGCGGCCAGTGCCGAGATCATGTACACGGCAACCTTGATGGGCTTCACCGGCACGCCGGTGAGGGTTGCGGCGTGCTCGTTGCCGCCGATCGCGTAGACGTATCGCCCGAAGCGCGTCCAGCGCAGGACGTAGCCCGTGATCAGCGCCAGGACGATCATGTAGATCACGGGATTGGCGATGCCGAAGACGTAGGCTCCGCCACCCAGTGACAGCAGCGTCTGGTGGTCCGGCCCGAACTCGAACACGACGGTGTTGTTGGATGCCACCATCGCCAGGCTCCGCGCCACGGACAGCATGCCGAGCGTGACCACGAAGGGCGGAAACCCTAGATAGGCGATCAGGATGCCGTTGAAGGCCCCGATGGCAAGCGCCGTCGCCAGCGAGGCGGCGATGCCCGTGCCGATCCCGTATCCCGCGTGCATCGTGACGGCGAGCACCATCGAGGCCAGGCACAGCGTCGAGCCGACCGACAGGTCGATGCCGCCGGAGATGATCACCAGCGTCATCCCGAGCGCCACGATCGCCACGAAGGTCACGTTGCGGGTGATGTTGTAGAGGTTCTTCGTGGTGGCGAAGCTATCGGTCGCGAACGACAGGAAGAGGCAAGCGCCGATCACGGCGAGCAGCACCCAGAAGGTCTGGCTTCCGATCTGCTGGGACAGCCAGCTCCGTTCGCGTTGCTGGATGGTCTGGTCGAGGGTGATGGCCATGCTTGACGCCCTTGAAGGTTTGCCGCGCGGTCGGGACGGCCGGTTTCAGGCTTCCTGGATCGCGCCCGTGATGAGGCCGGTGACCTCCTCGGGCGAGCTCGAGGCGATCCGCTTATCCGCGACCTTGCGGCCGCGCCGCATCACGATCACGCGGTCGGCGACGTCGAACACGTCGGGCATGCGATGGCTGATCAGGACGACAGTGATGCCCTGGTCGCGCAGGCGCCGGATGAGGTTGAGAACCTCCGCGACCTGCCGCACGGAGATGGCCGCCGTCGGCTCGTCCATGAGCACGATCTTGGCGTCGGACAGGCGCGTTCGCGCGATCGCGACCGCCTGCCGCTGCCCGCCCGACATCTGACGCACCAGATCGCGCGGTCGCGTTTCCGACTTCAGTTCGGCAAAGAGTTCGCCCGCCCGGCGGTACATGCGGCCGTAGTCGAGGACGCTGAACGGAAAGATCCCGCGCCGCAGCTCGCGACCCAGAAAGACGTTGGCGGCGGCGCTCAGATTGTTGCAGAGCGCCAGATCCTGATGGACGATCTCGATCCCGTGCCGACGCGCATCCACGGGCCGCGTCATGACGAGATCCTTCCCGTCCATGCGGAGCGAGCCTTCGCTCGGCCGGAAGTTGCCGGCGATCATCTTGGCCAGCGTCGACTTGCCCGCGCCGTTGTCGCCCATCAATCCAACGACCTCGCCCGCTTCCAGTGAGAAGGACACGTCGTTCAACGCCTGGATGGCACCGAAGTGCTTGGACACCCGGTCGAGCTCAAGAACCGCCAAAGCCGCACGCCTCCCACCCGCGCGACGCGCTTCAACGCCTGAGGCTACAGGGGCCGGCGTTGAACGGAGTTCGAGCGGTTCCTCCCATCCCGGTTGATGTCCGGGTCTTTCGCTCATTTGTGCAAACGGCGGGAAGACCGTCAATCCGGCCGATCTTCCAAATTTCTTGCGGGTACCCGCAAGAATATTGACCGCCCGAAGCGGCCCGGCTTAGCTTCCGCTTCGAAACGCAACGATGGAACGCGGATCCAGCAGACCGCATCAGATTGGTACCGGAAACGCTCCGGCGCCGGCCAAAACGCGGGTTTGCCGCCTCGGCTGCCTCCTTCGAAACGATCCAACGAATGGGGATGGGGATCGCGCACGATGCGCCCTCCTTGCATCCGACCATCCGGCCCAACCGCAAGGCTCCTCAGAACGGGCCACGGGCTAACGGGCCGGTTCGCGACGAGCGGCTCATCCGGGCCGCCGCATGTCTGGGAGGACCATCATGAACAAACTCGCGCTTCTCTTGACGGCCGCCGTGCTGGCGCTCGGTGCCGGCCCTGCCTTCGCCAAGAAGCAACTCGTGATCGTGGTGAAGGGGCTCGACAACCCCTTCTTCGAGGCGATCCATCAGGGTTGCGAGAAGTGGAACTCGGAAAACGCCTCGTCCGAGTACGAATGCTTCTACACCGGTCCCGCCTCGACCTCGGACGAGGCCGGCGAGGCGCAGATCGTCCAGGATCTGCTCGGCAGGGCCGATACGGTCGCGATGGCGATCTCGCCCTCCAACGCCAAGCTGATCGCCCAGACCCTGAAGACCGCTGCGCCGACGATCCCGATCATGACGCTGGACGCCGATCTGGCGACCGACGACGCGATGCTGCGCAAGACCTATCTCGGCACCGACAACTACCTGCTCGGCCAGAAGCTGGGCGAGTACATCAAGAAGGCCAAGCCGAACGGCGGCAAGATCTGCACGATCCAGGGCAATCCGGGAGCCGACAACATCCTGCGCCGCGCGCAGGGAACGCGCGACGCGCTCAGCGGGCAGAAGGGCAACGCGGCCCTGGCAGGCGAAGGCGGATGGACCGAAGTGGCGGGTTGCCCCGTCTTCACCAACGACGACGGCGCCGTCGGCGTTCAGGCGATGACCGACATCCTGGCCGCCAATCCCGATCTCGACGCCTTCGCGATCGAGGGGGGATGGCCCCTCTTCGGTGCCCCGCAGCCCTATCGCAACCTCTTCAAGCCGCTGGCCGACCGCATCGCCACGGGTGACTTCGTTGTCGCGGCCGCCGACACGATCGGCGACGAGGTCGCGATCGCCCGGGAAGGTCTCGTGAACGTGCTCGTCGGCCAGCGCCCGTTCGAGATGGGCTACAAGGCCCCCAGCGTCATGATCGATCTCATCGAGGGCAAGCCGGTCGCGGATCCCGTCTTCACCGGACTGGACGAGTGCACGAAGGAAACCGTCGACACCTGCATCCAGAAGTAGGCTCGGCGGTCGACCGGAAGGCGGTGCGTACGGCCCGTTGGCCACTGCATCGCCTTCGCGCGATCGGTTCGCCGGAACCCTGCGATCGAAGCGCGTCGGCGGCTTGTCGCCGGACAGCGTGCGACGACGCTCGGTTCTTCGAGCCTGTCTCCAGAAAGGTCGGGGCGATCGTGGCGGCTGTCGGATCGCGTTCCGGCCTTGCGATCGTCGGGTCGCTCGCAGGATCCGGAATCTTCGATCCGGGTATCTCGGATCACCGGCTCCGTCAGACACCGCACTGTCGGCGTCGCCGGAACGCGTCTACGCTTGCGCGGTCAATGGTTTAAGCGGGCGACCCGGCCGGCCTTGCGGGACGGCGCGGGACGTGTCGGGGACCTGTGCGGGATGGGAGGAAGCGCATGACCGAACGGGACCGGACAACGGTCGGCATCATCGGGCTGGGAGCGATGGGCAGCGGCATGGCGCGCGCCCTTCTGGCGGCCGGGCTCGCGGTGCGCGGCTTCGACCTGTCGCCAACGGCGCGCCAGAACCTGGCCGCGCTCGGCGGGACGCCCGCGTCCAGTGCCGGCGAGGCGGCGCAGGACGCCGCGATCCTGGTCATGGTGGTGGTGAACGCGCAGCAGACCGAGGACATCCTGTTCGGGCCGGATGGTACGGCCGCGCGCCTGGCGCCCGGCGCGGTGGTCGTGTCGTGTGCGACCATGGCGCCCGACGACGCGCGGCGTCTCGAGGCCAGGGCGCGCGAGCACGGCCTTCTTTATGTCGACGCGCCGATGAGCGGGGGGACGGGACGGGCGGCCTCGGGCGAGTTGTCCTTCATGGCCTCGGGCCACCCGGACGCGTTCACGCGGGCCGAGCCGGCGCTGAATGCGATGGCGGCGACGCTGCACCGGCTGGGCGACGAGGCGGGAATCGGATCGGCCTTCAAGATGGTCAACCAGCTTCTGGCCGGCGTCCACATCGCGGCGGCCTGCGAGGCGGTGGCGCTGGCCGCCCGGCTCGGGCTCGACCTTCAAACGGTCTACGACGTGATCCGCGTCTCGGCCGGCACGTCCTGGATGTTCGAGAACCGGGTGCCGCACATCCTGGACGGCGACTACGCGCCGCGCAGCGCGGTGGACATCTTCGTCAAGGACCTGGGCATCGTCACCGACATGGGCCGGGCGAGCCGCTTCCCGACGCCGCTGGCCGCCCTCGCGATGCAGATGTTCGTGATGACCAGCGCCGCCGGCATGGGCCGCGACGACGACGCCTCGGTCGCGCGCCTCCTGGCGGACCTGGCCAACGTCAAGCTGCCGTCCGGGACCTGACCGGAGCGGCCAGGACCCCGGACGGCGGATCACCCCGTTTCCCGGCGCGACGACGGCGGCGGTTCGAGGACGAGGCCACGGTTCCCTTGATGCCGCAGATCCCAGCGGGGCGGACAGGCGCGCGGTAACGGAAACCCATCGGTTGCCCGCTGTTCGGATCGCGTGTGGTCCATCGTGCCGCTTCGGGTGCGACGATGGGCGCACGCCCTCTTTCCGACACGACGGCGTTGCGACAGCTAGAATCGAAGCGGGGCGGCGTCGCCCCTCCCCGGCACGGAGCCGAGATCGATGTTCGTGGATTATCGCAACTGGCGCCCGCCCGAGCCGCTGCCGGAACGGCCCCTTCCCCCGAAGCTCACGCGACGCCAGGAAAAGGTGCTGCTGTGGGCGATCGGGCTGAACGTCGTGGCGTTGTTCGTGGCCCCGCTCGCGGGCGTCACCGTTCTTCAGGCGTTCTGGGCCTGGGTCGCGGGCTGAAACCCGACATCTTCCGTTAGCCGGCGCAACGATGCGAACGATCCGGCGCCTCGGGAACTTGCGCTCCGAAGACATCAACCGGAGCGCCATGCCGCCATGCCGTCAGTCGCGGGCCAAGTCATCGTCATCACGGGTGCCAGTTCCGGCATCGGCCTTGCGACCGCGCGGCGCGCCGCGCGCGCTGGCGCCAGCGTCGTTCTCGCCTCGCGCGACGGCCCGCTCCTCGAGCGTCTGGCTCGCGAGATCGAGACCGACGGCGGCCGGGCCTTGGCTGTCGCGACGGATGTTTCCGTGGAAGCCGAGGTCGAGGCTCTCATCCACAAGGCCGTCGCGCGCTTCGGCCGGGTCGACGCCTTCGTCAACAACGCGGGCGTTGCCGCCTATTCGACCCTCGACGCGCTGCCGCTCGACGAGCACCGGCGCATCTTCGAGACGAACTACTGGGGTCTCGTCCACGGGTCGCTTGCGGCGATCCGGCATTTCCGCTCGCGACCGGGCGGGGGACGGCTCGTCAACATCGGCTCGGTGAACTCGGATGTCGCGATTCCGCTGCTGAGCGCCTACTCGGCCTCGAAACACGCGGTGAAGGGCTTCACGGACGCGCTGCGACGCGAGCTCCTCGCCTCCGATCCCGCGATCACCGTCACGTTGATCAAGCCGTCCGGCATCGCGACCGGCTTTCCCCAACATGCCCGCAACCATCTTCGGGAGGAGCCGCGCGTCGTGCCGCCGCTCTATGCACCGGAGATCGTCGCGGATGCGATCCTCGATGCGGTCCGTCATCCCCGTCGCGAGATCGTGGTAGGCGCGGTCGGCCCCGCCTTGGCCGTGCCGCTGGCGGTGTTCCCGCGCCTCATGGATCGTCTGCTTGCCGCAGCGGTTCCACCCCTGTCGAAATCCGGCAACCCACGCACGGCGAACGACAATCTCGATACGCCGACGGGCGAGGCGCGGGTCCACTACGCCCATGCGCCGGGCCTGCCGTTCAGCCCTTACACCGAGATGCAGAAGCGCCCCGGACTCACCGTTCTCCTGGGAGCCGCGCTGGTGGGCGCGCTCGCCGCCCGGCGGCGGCGGCGCACCGACCCGTTCGCTTGAAGACAGGGCGGCGCCCGAACCCTTGTCCGGGCGCCACAAGCCTTCGTCACCGCAGGCGGGGCTGCCCGTTCGAGGCGGAAAGGCCGCCGTCCACCGCCAGGTTCACGCCCGTGACGAAATGGGCGTCCTCGCTGGCCAGAAAGGCGATCACGCCCGACACGTCATCGGGCTTGGCACCGCGGCCCATCGGAATGCGCTCCTCGAACTCCCGGATGAGATCCGGCTGGTCCTGCATGCCGGCGGTCAGCTTCGTGTAAACGAGCGACGGGTTCACGGCGTTGACGCGCACCCCGTTCTGCGCCTCGTCGAGGGCGAGCGCACGGGTGAAGTTCGTCACCGCGCCCTTGGCCGCGCAGTAGAAGCTGTGGTTCCAGTCGCCGCCCAGACCCGACACCGAGGAAACGTTGACGATCGAGCCCCTGGACTGCCGCAGCGCCGCGATCGCGGCCCGGCTCAGCTGAACGACACCGTAGAGATCGGTTTCGATGACCTTCGTGAACTCCGAGAAGTCACCCTCGTCGATCCGGCCGAGATGATCGACGCCGGCGTTGTTGACGAGGACGTCGATCCGGCCGAAGCGTTCCAGCGCGAGACGCACCAGCGCCTCGCAGTCCTCGCGGCGACTGACGTCGCAGACCTGTGTCTCGATCCGGCCCTCGCCGCCCCCGAGCGACGAGGCCACGGTCCTGAGGCCGTCCCCGTCCTTGTCGTTGAGGACCAGATAGGCGCCCTCCGCCGCAAAGCGCCTGGCCGCACCTTCGCCGATGCCCGATCCCGCGCCCGTCACGATGACGACCTTGCCTGTGAAACGTTTCATGCCGGTTGTTCCGATTATATGCCTGTGGAAGCGCCGGCGGACGCCGGCCTTGTTGGTCGGGAGAAGGCGGGGCAGGCCCGGGAGTTGCAGGGCCGGACGCTTTTCGGCGAGGCCGCGGCGGCTTGACGCTGCGCGGGGGGGCCGTTTCCTGTCGGGACACTGCCGAACGGCGCCGCGCTCCGGCTCGAACGAAAGGCCTGCCGCATGGGATCATGGTTCGCATCGATCAGCAGCGATCCCTCGCGCTTCGTGCCGCTCGGCGGCGGGCTGCTCGTGCTGCTCGCGATCGTGCTGGTGCTTCGGCGGTGGTGGCGTTCGCGCGTGCGCCTGGAGCGCCGGCCGCTTCTGACAAAGGCGGAACTCGAGCTACTGGCGATCCTGCGCGCCGCCCTGCCCTCTCGCCTGATCGGCTGTCAGGTCTCGATGGGCGCCCTTCTCCAGCCCCGGCGCGGCATCAACCGACGGGCGGCCTCGCTCGCGCGCAACAAGATCAGCCAGAAGGTCGTGGACTTCGCGGTGATCGACCCGGCGACCGGCTTCGTGGAGGCGTTGATCGAGCTCGACGACTCGACGCACGATGCGCGGCGCGACGCGGCGCGCGACAGGCTGCTCGCGCAGGGCCGCTACCGCGTGATCCGCATCCCCTCCAGACCCCGCCCGACCGCCGAGACCGTGCGCCCCTACCTCGCGAGCCTCGAGCGCTGAAAAGTCGCTTGGTCGCATGAGGAAGCGCGAAACCTTGGTCCTGTTCCGCCCGTTGCCCCCGCATCATGGGATGCTGCGAGGACCCGCCATGCAGGAAAAAGCCAAGAACCGCTCCGCCGCCACGTTCATCGTGATCGGCGCCATCGTCGTGGCGTTGCTTCTGATCGGCCTCTGGTCGGACTGGTTCGGGCTGATGGGGACGGAGATGGCCCCCGGCACCACGGTACCGCCCGGCAACCCGAGCTGAGGGCTTAGGGCGCCGCCCCCCAGCCCACGATACCCTTGATCTCGAGGAATTCCGCCAGACCGAACTCGGCGTACTCGCGACCGTTGCCGCTCTGCTTGTAACCGCCAAACGGGGCTCCGGTGTCCCAGGCCGGGTCGTTGAGGTAGACGTTGCCGGCCCGCAGGCGCCGCGACAGCGCCCGCGCCCGATCGAGATCGGCCGACTGGACGTAGGCGGCCAAGCCGTAGACCGTATCGTTGGCGAGCCGCACCGCCTCGTCTTCGTTCTCGTAGGAGACGATCGACAGGACCGGCCCGAAGATCTCCTCGCGCGCAATGCGCATCTCGGGCGAGACCTTGGCGAAGACCGTGGGACGCACGAACCAGCCTCGGTTGAGCCCGTCCGGGCGTCCGGGGCCGCCGGCCACCAGTTCGGCGCCCTCGCGAAGACCCGACTCGATCAGATCCTGGATCTTGCCGAACTGCGCCTCGCTCACGACCGGACCGAGAACCGGGCCCTCGCCGGGCGCGGCGCCGACGCGAAAGCGGGCGGCGGCGCGTGCCGCGATGGCGGCGGCCTCGTCCTCGCGCTCGGCCGGCACGAACATGCGCGTCGGCGCGTTGCAGCTTTGTCCCGTGTTGCCGAAGCACTCGGCGACGCCGCGCGTGACCGCCTCCGTGAGGTCGACGTCGGGCAGGAGGATGTTGGCGGACTTGCCGCCGAGCTCCTGGTGGACGCGCTTGATCGTGTCGGCGGCGGCCTTCGCGACGGCGACACCCGCCCGCGTCGAGCCGGTGAAGCTCACCATGTCGACGCCCTCGTGCCGCGCCAGCGCCTCGCCGACGGTCGGCCCGTCCCCGTTCACGAGGTTGAAGACACCGGCGGGCACGCCGGCCTCCTGCAGGATCTCGGCAAACAGCAGCGCGCTCATCGGCGCGATCTCGGAGGGTTTCAGGACCATGGTGCAGCCGGCGGCCAGTGCCGGCGCGACCTTGCACACGATCTGGTTCATCGGCCAGTTCCAGGGCGTGATCATCGCCACGACCCCGATCGGCTCGCGCGTCACGAGCGTCGAGCCGCGCAACTCCTCGAAGGCGAAATGCTCCAGCGTTCGGATCATCGTCTGCAGGTGGGCCGCTCCGCTGCCGGCCTGGTTCGAGACGGCGAAGGGAAGCGGGGCGCCCATCTCCCGGCTGATCGCCTCGCCCATCTCGTTGATGCGCCGGCGATAAACGACCAGGATCCGGCGAAGCAGATCGAGGCGCTCCTCGCGCGACACGAGCGAGAACGTCTCAAACGCACGGCGCGCGGCACGCACGGCGCGATCCACATCGGCCGCGTCGCCGAGCGCGATCTCCGCGAAGGGTTCCTCGGTTGCGGGATCGACCACGGGCAGGCGCCGGATCGGACCGGCAGGATCGACCCAGGCCCCGTCGATAAAGAACTGCAGCGTGCGCATCGCATCTCCCCGCTCCACCCGCCCCGGGTGCGCCCGGGTCCGCTTCGTGGCACCGGGCGCCGCGACGATAGCGCAAGGCTCGCCCGCACCGGAAGCCGGCACTCGGCCGAGCGGGTTCGGCCGCAGCGTCCCCCTCGCCTTCCCGACACACGGCTCACGATGCGGGCGTCTTGCGGCTCTCGCGCGAGGCGGCGGCGATGCCCCCCGTCAGGCGACAACCGGCTCGGCGAGCGCGTCCAGAAAGGTCGCGGCATCGCCCGGCGACAGGCGAACCTGAAGGCCCCGCTGACCACCGTTGATGAAGACGAGCTCATGCCGCAACGCGGCCGCCTCCATGAGAACCGGCACGCGGCGTTTCTGCCCGAACGGACTGATCCCGCCGACCTTGTAGCCCGTGAGGCGCTCGGCGTCGGCCGGCGGCATCATGTGCGCGCTCTTGGCATGCAGCGCGGCGGCCACCCGCTTCATGGACAATTCGCGATCGGACGGCAGGATCACGCAGGCCGGACGGTTGTCGGCCAGCACCATGAGCGTCTTCAGGACACGCTCCGGCGGCTCGCCGAGGGCTTCGGCGGCCTGGAGACCGATCGAGGCGGCCTCCGGATCGTAGAGATAGGCGTGGACGGTGAAGGCGATGCCGGCCTTCTCCAAGGCCTGTGTCGCCCGGGTCGTTCTGGACATCGGCCCCTCGCACCTCCGGCTGGACGCCCTTCGGCATTAACCAGGGCCGCGCCGGATGCAAGGCTCCCTTGCAGGTTTTGCGCTCCTTTAAATCGGTTCGATCGCCTATCTTCCGGGTGTCGAAAGAAACCAGACGCCAGCGGCCACCACCGACGAGAGGCCGCTTCGAACTACCAAGGACCAGACCGATGGGTATCACCTCCGCTTTCCGCGCCTACCGCTCCTACCGCCAGACCTCGAACGAGCTGAACCGCTTGTCGAACCGCGAGCTCGCCGATCTCGGCATCAGCCGCGCCGACATCCCGGCCGTCGCCCGTCAGGCCTCGCGCTAACAGTTTCACGGTTTCGCTGCGACAACTCCTCCCAGACGTCGCAGTGGATCGGCCGAAGGTTCCTCCCACCTGAGGCCACCCATACGCCCCCGCCGGTCCTCCCCCGGCGGGGGCGTTTCTGTTTCGGGCCGCTCGATCCGCCTCATGCCCATTGGGCGAGCGTCAAACCGCCGATCAGGAGATAGGCGGCGAGAAACAGCGTCAGCTTGAGCCGCCCCTCGATCTGCGTACCGCCAAAGAGGCGTTTCCAAAGCGCCATGCCCGGACCGTCGCCCGGCTTGATGCTGTCCATGGGTGATCCTTCCGTTGGCGGGACGGGGACGAGGACGCGGCCCGTCGCCGCGCCGCCTGCCCCCTGGCCCGACCGTCAGGCCGCGCGCCGGATTTCGGAGCGTCCGGCGCGCGGATATCCGTCACGCGGCGGCGGTGGCGTCCATCCAGTCCTTGTGGCGCGACTCGTCCACAAAGGCCTTCTGGAAGAAGGCGCGCGCCTCGCCGGTGGCGACGCCGTTCCGGGAGGCCTGATCGTAGGCCATCTTGGTCTCGATCTCGTTGGTCGACATGGCCTTCAGGATCGTCCGGTCGCCCACAATCGAGGCGAGTGCCACCTTGCCGGTGGTGAGGTACTGCTTGACGTCGCCTTCCTGGGGCGCCTCGGTCCCGCTCGCTCCCGCCATGCGCGTCAACTCCGCCACGTGGCTCTCGTGGTCGCGCTTGAACTCGGCGATCCGCTGCTTGTGCCCGGGGTCGTCCAGCCGCTCGATCGTCGCGTCATAGGCGGCGATGGCGTCGTGCTCCAGGATGAGAAGGTTCTGGACGAGCTTCTCGAACGTCGTCTCGGTTCCGACCGTGGTGACCATGGGGTCTCTCCGTTGGGTTGAACAGGTTGGGGAAAGGGAAGGCTCGCCGGTGCCGTTCCGACCTTTTCACTTAGCTGGCACCACGGCCCGCTTCGTTACTCTCGCCCATCGCCGCGGAAAGTTTGTGCGCTAATATCTTGATGGGGATCATGGAACCGGGGCGACCGGTGCCGATACGGGATGCGAATGGGGACCATGCAAGGGGAAATCGCGGCGACCGTCGGGCGCCACGGGCGTCGGCGCGCCCGTTTGGCGCGTCTCGCGCCCCTGGCTGCCGTTGTCGCCCTGGCCGGTTGCCGCGGGCCGCAGTCGACCTTCGACCCGGCGGGCACCGAGGCGGCCAGCGTCATCGATCTGTTCTGGGTCATGACGGTGGGCGCCACGCTGATCTGGCTCTTCGTCATGGGCATCTCGATCTATGCCACACGCGTCCAGCCGGGCGCCCATAGCGAGCGCACCGGCAATCGCTTCATCTTCTGGGGCGGCGTGGTCTTCCCGGTCGTGGTGCTGACCGCGCTGCTCGTCTTCGGCCTGCGCCTGATGCCAGGGTTCCGCGCGCCCGCCGACGGCCCGCGCATCGCGGTTTCCGGCGAGCGCTTTTGGTGGCGCATCCACTACGACACGCCCGACACGCCCGGCGTCGCCAAGGCCCTCTCGATGGAGGGCACGCCCTCGGCCAACGAGGTCTGGCTGCCGGTTGGCCGACGGTCCGAGATCCTTCTAGGAAGCCCGGACGTCATCCATTCCTTCTGGGTGCCCAATATCGCGGGCAAGACCGACACCATTCCCGGGCGCATCAACCGGCTCGTGCTGGAGCCGACGAGGCTGGGCACGTACAACGGCATCTGCGCTGAATTCTGCGGCACCGCCCACGCCCAGATGGGCTTTCGCGTGCGCGTCGTCAGCCAAGCCGACTACGACGCACGGGTGGCGCTGGAAGCCTCCGATGCCGCCGTGCTCGACCATCCGGGGCGGGCGAGTTTCGAACAGGCCGGCTGCGGCGCCTGCCACGCGGTGCGCGGCACGGGGTCGAACGGTCTCGTCGGTCCGGACCTCACGCATCTGGCAAGCCGCCAGACGCTGGGCGCCGGCATCCTCCCGGTCACCCCCGACAACATCGCGCGCTTCGTCGCGCTCACCGAGCACGAGAAGCCGGGCGTCCAGATGCCAGCCTACAGCATGCTGCCGCCCGCCGAACTCGAGACCATCGCCGCCTGGCTGGGAGCGCTGCGATGAGCATGGCCGCCGAACTCGACGCCCTGCGCCGCCCGGGCGATCCGGACCAGAACGACGAGGCCGTCCGAAAGGCGCAGGCCGAGCGCCTGATCGCGGTCTGGGACAGCCCCAAGGGCTGGCGCTACTGGAGTGACGTCAACAACACCACGGTCGGCGTCTGGTACACCGCGACCGCCTTCGCCTTCATGCTGTTTGCGGGCGTGCTCGGACTCCTGATCCGCGTGCAGCTCTCCGCGCCCGACAACGACTTCCTGACAGCGACGATGTACAACCAGGTGTACACGCTGCATGGAACGGTGATGATGTTCCTGTTCGCCGTCCCGATCTTCGAGGCGGTGGCGGTCATCCTCCTGCCGCAGATGCTCGGCGCGCGCGACCTGCCCTTCCCGCGCCTGTCGGCCTTCGGCTACTGGTGCTTCCTGATCGGCGGCATCTTCGTGTGCGGCTCGATCTTCTTCGGGCAGGCGCCCGACAGCGGCTGGTTCATGTACCCGCCGCTCACCACGCAGGAGCGCTTCACCCCCGGCTACGGCGCCGATATCTGGCTGCTCGGCCTATCCTTCATCGAGGTCGCCTCGATCGCGGCCGCCGTCGAGCTCATCGTGGGCACGCTGAAGTGCCGGCCGCCCGGCATGCGCCTCAACCTCATGCCGCTCTACGCCTGGTACGTCCTGGTGGTCGCGGCGATGATCCTGTTCGCCTTCCCGCCGCTGATCGCCGGCGACGTCCTGTTCGAGATGGAGCGGCTGTTCGACTGGCCGTTCTTCGATCCCACGCGCGGCGGCGACCCGATGCTGTGGCAGCACCTGTTCTGGATCTTCGGCCATCCGGAGGTCTACATCATCTTCCTGCCGACCATCGCGCTGTTCGCGATGATCATCCCGACCTTCGCGCGCCGCCCGCTCATCGGCTACTCCTGGATCGTGCTGGCGGCGGTCGGCACCGGCTTCCTCTCCTTCGGCCTGTGGGTCCACCACATGTTCGCGACGGGCCTGCCGGCCATGTCGCTTGGCTTCTTCTCGGCCGCCTCCGAGGCGGTCGCCATCCCGACCGGCGTCCAGATCTTCGTGTTCCTGGCCACCTGCCTGGCGGGCCGCGTCATCTTCTCCGTTCCCATGCTCTTTGTGTCGGGCTCGCTCGGCATCTTCGTGCTCGGCGGCCTCACCGGCGTCATGGTGGCGCTCGCGCCCTTCGACTGGCAGGTCCACGACACCTACTTCGTGGTGGCCCACCTCCACTACGTCATTATCGGCGGCGTCCTGTTTCCGATCGTGGCGGGCCTCTACTACTACTGGCCGATCGTTTCCTCGCGGAAGCTGTCGGACCGGGCCGGCAAGTGGGCCTTCTGGCTGATGTTCGCCGGCTTCAACATCGGCTTCTTCCCGATGCACTATTCCGGCATGATCGGCATGCCGCGGCGCGTCTGGACCTACCCGGCGGCGCTCGGGCTGGAGCTGCCGAACCTCGTCTCCACGGTCGGCGCCTTTATCTTCGCGAGCGGCTTCCTGATCGTCGTCGCCGACATGCTGCGGCCGCGCAAGGACCCCTACGCCAGCCGCAACGTCTGGAACGCCGGCACGCTGGAATGGTCGGGCGAGGTGCCGGACCAGCCCTGGGGCGTGCGATCCATCCCGATCATCCGCTCGCGCTACCCGATCTGGGACCAGCCGAACTTCCTGGACGACCTGGACAAGGGCCGCTTCTACCTGCCGGACGCGCAGGAGGGGAAGCGCGAGACGCTGGTGACGAGCGTGCTCGACGCCGAGCCCGTGCAGTGCCTGCGCGTGCCCGGCCCCTCCTTCGTGCCGATGATCGCGGCGGTGTTCCTGGGCGCCTGCTTCATCGCCGCGACCTTCCACTACTGGACGCTGACGCTCGCCTCGCTCGCGGTCGCCGTGTTCGTGATCATGTTCTGGCTCTGGCGCGCCACCGCCGTGATTCCGGAGAAGGACGAGAAGTATGTCGGCCTCGGCCTGACGCTGCCGACCTACGTCTCGGGACCGCACTCGGTCTCGTGGTGGGCGATGTTCATCACCATGATCGGCGATGCCACCGCGTTCCTCAGCCTCGTCTTCGGCTACTACTTCTTCTTCACGATCCATGCCGACTTCCCGCCCGCCGGAACCGCGGGGCCGGGCCAGTTCTGGCCGACGGCGTCGCTGGCTCTCTTCGCGCTCGCCTGGGGCGGCACGCTCCTGTCGCACCGCGTTCTGAAGGGCGGCAACGTCCGGGGAGCGCAACTCCTCATGGCGGGCGCGCTGGTCGCCTTTCTTGCGGCGGGCGCGGCCCTCCTGTGGGGTCCGCACGCGACCGGCCTCCAGCCGACCGTCCACGCCTACCCGGCCATCGTCTGGATCATCGCGATCTGGACCGCGATCCATGCCGGCGTCGGTGCCCTCATGCTCGCCTACTGCCTCGTGCGCTCGCTCGCCGGGCACCTGACGCCGCGCTACGACATCGATCTCTCGAACGTCGCGCTCTACACCCATTTCGCGGCGGCCACCGGCCTCGTCACCGTCCTGACGATCGGCTGGTTCCCGCTGGTCGCCGGAGGCTGATCCCGCCATGCTCGGTCTGCGGCGCGGCACGCGCGACAGTCTCATCACCATGATTGCGACGCCCACGGTCTGGGCGCTGCACTTCCTCCTTTGCTACATCTGGGTGGCGAGCGCCTGCGCACCCAACCAGGACGTCTTCAAGTCCATCACCCCGGCCCGTATCGGGGTCGCGGTCGCGACCGTCCTCGCGCTCGCCTTCTGCTTCTTCGCAGGGCTTCGCGCCTGGCGCGAATGGCGCGAGGCCGGCGGCGAGCCACCGCACGACCAGCCGACCGACCACGACCGCGAGCGCCAGATGGAGCTGGCCTCCGTGCTCCTGTCGGGCCTGTCGTTCCTCGCCATCGTCTTCACCGCCCTGCCGGTGCTGCTCGTGTGGGACTGCCGGTGAGCGCGATCCCCTCTTCCACCCTGGAACCCGGCTGGCGCCGCTACGCGCCGCTCGCGCTCGGCCTCCTGCTTCTGGCGGTCCTGTGGGCCGGGCCGTTGCCTACGCGCGCCGAGACCTCGTTCGCCGCCCACATGGTGATGCACATGGGCGTTGTCGCCTTTGCGACGCCGCTCCTCGCGTTCGGCCTGTCGCGCGCGGACCTCCTGCCACGCGGCGGCTCGGGCCGGTTCGTACTTCTGGCCGCGCTGGCCGAGTTCCTTCTGATCTGGGGCTGGCACGCGCCGGCGCTTCACGACGCCGCGCGGCAAAGCCTGGCCCTTCTCGTGCTCGAACAGGGCTCGTTCCTGCTGGCGGGCCTTCTTCTCTGGACGACGGCGCTCGGCACGCTGAAGCCGGGCGGCATGGCCACGCGGGCCGCGGGCGCCGCCGGCCTTCTCGTCACCTCGATGCACATGACGCTGCTCGGCGCGCTGCTTCTCCTCGCCCCCCGGCCGCTCTACGCCTGCGGCGACCTCTGCTCGCCCCTCAGCACGCTGACGCCGCTGGAGGATCAGCAGCTCGGCGGCACGATCATGCTGATCGTCGGTGGCTCGACCTACCTCGTCGGGGGCCTCGTGCTTCTGTACGGGGTCCTGAAGCTCGACGCGTCGGAGGCGCGGGCATGAAGCGGACCATCACGATCACCTGGCGCCGCCTGGCGCTGCTTCCGGTCGCCGGCCTGGCGCTCGCGCTCTTCGTCGGCTGGTCGGGCCTCGTGTCGATCGCCGCCTCCTCGGGCCACTTCAAGGTCGTGGAATGGTTCCTGCACTGGACCTTCATCAACGCCGTGGAGACGCAGTCCATGCCGATCTCGGTGCCCGAGGGCGTCGACCTGGCCGACCCGCTCCTCGTTCAGCGCGCGGCGGGCCACTTCGCCAGCGGCTGCGCGCCCTGCCACGGCGCGCCGGGGCAGAAGCAGTCGCCCGTCACGCAGGCCATGATGCCTTGGCCGCCCCGGCTGGAGGAGAACGTCGGCGACTGGCGCGACCGCGAGCTCTACTGGATCGGCCTGCACGGCGTGAAATATTCCGGCATGCCGGCCTGGACCACGCAAACGCGGCCCGACGAGGTCTGGGCGATGGTCGCCTTCCTGCGCAGGCTGCCCGACTTGACGCCGGAGGCCTATCGCGAGCTCGCGCTCGACACGTCGGGCGGACCGCCGGCCGCGCCGGCGCTGGCGCTCGAAGGGCTCGGCCAGGCTGCCGATCCGGCGCTCGCCGACTGCGCGCGCTGCCATGGCTATGACGGGCGCGGACGCGGGCCGACCGGGGCCTTTCCGGTGATCGCCGGTCAGCCGGAAGCCTATCTCTACGCGACGCTCGCGGCCTTTGCCTCGAACGAGCGCGAGAGCGGCATCATGACGCCGGCCGCCGGCATCCACGACGACGCCACGCTGCGTCGCCTTGCCGCCCACTACGCCGAGCAAGATCCCGCCGGCGCGCCCGCCCCCACCGGTCCCGCCCAACCGGCAGCCGGTGCCACGATCGGCTACGAGGGCGCCGCGCGTCTGCCGCGCAACTCTCTCGACGCCGACGCCCCCGCCGCCGAGCCAACGCCGCAAGGACCGGCGGCTGCGGTGGACCCGGCCGCCGCGCACGGTGCCCCGGTCAGCCCGCCGGGCCTTCTGGACCTCGGACGGCGCATCGCGCAGGAGGGGCTGCCGGCGCGCAAGCTCGCCGCGTGCGACACTTGCCACGGCGCGAACCGCGCCGCCGACAGCGCCAACTACCCGCGCCTCGCCGGACTGCCGGAATGGTACATCGCGGCGCAGCTCCAACTCTGGCGCGACCACAAGCGCGGCGGCACCCCCTTCAACCACCTGATGGAGCCGATCGCGATCAACCTCACCACCGAGCAGATCGACTCGCTTGCCCTGTGGTACGCCTCGCAGCCGCCGGGCGGCCGGTAGCCGCCCATATGTCAGCACCCCTTGCGGATCGCCGCCCGACCGACAGATGAGGTCCGACGGTCGGGCCTTGCGGCGACCGCTGGGAGGACATGCCATGCAATACCGGACGCTGGGCACCACGGGTACCGTGGTCTCGAACCTGTGCCTAGGCACGATGACCTTCGGCGCCGAGGCCGACGAGGCCGCCTCGCACGCCATGATGGGCCGCTTCGCGCAAGCCGGCGGCACGTTCCTGGACACGGCCGACGTCTACAGCCGAGGCGTCTCGGAGGAGATCGTCGGCCGCTGGCTGCGCGCCAACCCGGACGAGGCCGACCGCATGGTGGTCGCCACCAAGGGGCGCTTCCCCATGGGCGCGGGGCCGAACGACCTCGGCCTGTCGCGCCGCCACCTCGGCCGGGCACTCGACGCTTCGCTGCGCCGCCTCCAGCTGGAGCGCGTCGATCTCTACCAGCTCCACGCCTTCGACGCGCTGACGCCGATCGAGGAGACGCTGCGCTTTCTCGACGACGCGGTGAGCGCAGGCAAGATCGCCTATTGGGGCTTCTCGAACTTTCTCGGCTGGCAGTTGACCAAGGCGGTGCACGTGGCGCGCGCCCACGGCTTCGCCGCGCCCGCGACGCTCCAGCCGCAGTACAACCTCCTTGTGCGCGACATCGAGCACGAGATCGTGCCCGCCTGCCTGGATGCCGGGATCGGCCTCCTGCCTTGGTCGCCGCTGGCCGGCGGCTGGCTCACCGGCAAGTATCGCCGCGACGAGCGGCCCACGGGTTCGACCCGGCTCGGCGAGAATCCCGAACGCGGCATGGAGGCCTTCGGCCCGCGCAACAGCGAGGAGGCGACCTGGACGGCGATCGAGGCCGTGCGGTCCATCGCCGAGGCGCGCGGCGTCACCATGGCGCAGGTCGCGCTCGCCTGGCTCGCCGCCCGGCCCGCCGTCACCTCGGTGATCCTCGGCGCGCGCAACACGCGCCAGCTCGACGACAACATGGGCGCAGCCGACCTCGTCCTCTCCCTCGAGGAGACCGAACGGCTCGACGGGGCCAGCGCGCGCCAGATGCCGGACTATCCCTACGGCCGGGCCGGCATCGCCCAGCGCCACCGCAAGATGGAGGGCGGTCGCTAGAGCGCTTTCCGGCCAAAGCCCGACCGGCCTTGGCATAGGACGACGCCAGACGCAGGAGCGCGTCCGGCCAACCGGATGGGATTCTGCGTCTTTCGCCCCCTGTCGCGGGGAGTTGCTGCCCGCCGCGCCATATCCTAAGCCCTGAGGCGAACCCGGCGCCGGCGACCTGGTGCCGACCGGGCCGAACCGGAGGCTTGTTGGTGGATCGAACCTCGATGGCGTCGTCGGACGAAACCCTCGACGCCGAGGCGCCCGCCGGCGGCGTCCTGCAGATCTCGCTCAGCGCGCTGCGTGCCAACTACCGGCAACTGCGGGCGTTGGCCGGCGGCGCGGCGGTCGCGGGCGTGGTGAAGGCCGACGCCTACGGGCTCGGCGCGGCCGTGGTCGTCCCGGCACTTCTGACGGAGGGCTGCCGAAGCTTCTTCGTGGCGCAGCTTGGCGAGGCCACCGCGCTCCGATCGCTCCTGCCGCCCGATGCCGAACTCTTCGTTCTGAACGGCCTGTCGCCAGGCGCGGAAGGGCCTTGCGCCGCGATCGGCGCGGTTCCCGTTCTCAACTCGCTCGACCAGATCCGGCGCTGGGGCGCCGAGGCGGCGCGGCGCGGCGCGGTGCTTCCCGCCGCGCTTCAGGTGGATTCCGGCATGTCGCGCCTCGGCCTGTCGCCGGCCGAGGTCGAGGCGATCGCCGCCGAGCCCGCGCGTTTGGCGGGTATCCGGACCGTTCTCGTGATGAGTCACCTCGCCTGCGCCGACGAGCCGGCGCACCCGGCCAGCGCCCACCAGCGAGCAGCCTTCCGAGAGCTTGTCGCCCGGCTGCCGCACACGCGCCTGTCGCTCGCCAACTCCGCCGGCCTGTTCCTCGGCCCGGACTACGGCTTCGACCTCGCGCGCCCCGGCATCGCGCTCTACGGCGGAAACCCGGTGGCGGACGGTCGCGCCAACCCGATGCAGCCCGTCGTCCGCCTCCAGGCGCGCGTCGTCCAGACGCGCGACGTGCCGGCGGGCGCGGGGATCGGCTACGGCTTCAGTCGCGTGGCGGATCGTCCGATGCGCCTAGCGACGGTCGGCGTCGGCTATGCCGACGGATGGCCGCGCGCGCTCTCGAACCGGGCGGCGGCGTATCTCGGCGACCATCGCCTGCCGATCGCGGGCCGCGTCTCGATGGACTCGACGATCCTCGACGTCACGGACCTCACCGCGATGCCGCAGCCCGGCGCGCTCGTGGACCTCATCGGTCCGCACCAGACGCTGGACGCGGTGGCCGAGCTTGCCGGCATGATCTCCTACGAGATCCTGACCTCGCTCGGAGACCGCTTCGAGCGGCGGATCGTGCGCGAGGGCTAAGAGCCCCCGCGCACGTCCCGTCGTCAGGCCGCCTGGGCGCGAGCCCGGTGCGTGTCGGCGTTGTCGCGGCTCCAGTCGCGATACCAAGCATCGAAGAGCTTGAGCTGCGCGGTGGCGTAGCCGCGCTGCGACGCGCTGAGAGCGTCGGTCTCGTTGAAGTGGAGCTCGTAGGCCCGGTCGCCCTTCTCCACCATGAGGTGCTTGTAGAATAGGACGAGGTCGGCGCCCTCGTCGAACGAGGACAGGACGCCCAGCGCCTCCTCCAGCTCGCCCGCCTGCCGGCGCGCCGTGGCATCGCCCGCCGCCGCCGCTTCCGCCAGTCGGCACAGATGAAGGACCTCGCGCGGCAGGACGTTGCCGATGCCGGTGATGGCGCCCTTGGCGCCGCAGTTGACGAAGCCATGCACGACCGCCGTGTCGACGCCCACCATCAGCGTGACCTCGTCGTCGCGGCTGGTGATGGTCTCGGCGGCATAGCGCAGGTCCGCCTTGCCGCCGAACTCCTTGAAGCCGACGAGGTTCGGGTGCTCCGCGCGCAGAGCGAAGAACAGGTCGGCGCGCGTCGCGAAGCCGTAGTAGGGGCTGTTGTAGATGACGGCCGGAAGCTCGGGGGCGGCGGCCAGGATCGCCTTGAAGTGGTTGCGCTGGGCCTCTCCCGACGAGCCGCGCGACAGGACGCGCGGGATCACCATCAGGCCCTTGGCGCCGACGCGCGCGGCGTGGCTCGCATGCGCCACGGCCGAGGCGGTGTTCACCGCGCCCGTGCCGACGATCACCGGAATGCCGGCCTTGGCGAGGCGCTCGACGCCCTCCATGCGCTGCGCATCGGTGAGCAGCGGCCAGTCGCCCATCGAGCCGCAATACACGACGGCCGACATGCCGGCGGCGATCAGCTCGCGCGCCTTGGCGACCAAGGCGTCGAAGTCCGGCGTGCGATCGGCGCGGCAGGGCGTCATCAGCGCCGGGATGACGCCGGAAAAGATGGATGCGGTCATGGCGGGCTCCTACGGCTCGGCCGTCGGGCTCATGCGGATCCAGCGCCGCAGGCCTCGATCGCCTCACCTATCGCATCTTGTATTTTATTTGTCGACATCAAAATCGATGGCGAGCGCGGAACGTCGCATCAGGAAGCCGCGAACCTGGTCGGCGATCTGCTCGCCGTGCTCGCGCGCCAGTCGATCCGCCCGTTCGAGGTCCCGCTCCTCCACGGCCCGGATCAACGCCTCGTGCTCGTCCACGAAGCGTTGCGGCAGGCGGTCGTCGTAGCTGTCGTAATACAAGCGCAGGATCCGCCGACCCTCGTCGAGAAGGCGCCCGAAGAGCGCATGGAAGTAGGGGTTGCGCCCCGCTTCCGCGATCGCGGAATGGAAGGCGGCATTGGTGGCGATCATGGCGAAGGCGTCCTGCGCCTCGACCGCCCGGCCGAAGGCCGCCTGGTGACGGCGAATGGCCGGCAGGTCGCTTTCGCGATGGTGCTCGGCGGCCAGACGGGTCGTCACGCGATACATGAGAACGAGCGCGTCGAAGTAGGGTCCGAGATTCATCGCGTCGATCGGAGAGACCAGCGTCGAGCGATTCGGCAGGGTCTGCACAAGACCTTCGCCGCTGAGGCGCACCAGCGCCTCGCGGATCGGCGTGCGCGACATGCCGAAGCGCTCGGCCAGATGCACCTCGTCGATCGGACTGCCGGGTGCCAGCCCGAGACTGAGGATCTCGTCGCGCAGGAGATCGTAGACCATCTTCGCGCCCGAGCCGCGCCGTCGCTCCTCGAGGACGCGGTCCGCTGTATCGCTCATCGTGGTGTCCCGTCGCAGCCCGGTTCGCAGCCGTCCCTGCTGTGTAGGGGTCACGGCGTCCGGGCGCCAGTGGCGCCGGCGTCAGACGATGCCGCCGCCCGAACCCGCAACCGCAGGACGCTCGGCCGCGACACGCGCGCGGTAGCCGCTCGCGCGATAGGCCCGGATCGGATCGATCGCCCCGCCCGCGCGACGGCGCGCCTCGGCGAGCAACGGCTCGACATCGGTGCGGAAGGCCGCCTTCAGCCGATCCGAGGCGAGAAGCGCGTCGCCCTCGTCCTGCAGGCCGCGAAGCTCGGCGCGGTCGACGAGCAGCGCCTGCGCATAGGCGCGGCGGATCTCGGCGCCGGAGCGGATCAGGCTCTCGATCGGGTCGGTGACGTTGTGCGACTGATCGATCATGTGGGCGGGCTCAAGCCGATCCAGCCGCTCGCCCGCCTCCACCAGCTCGTTGAAGACCAGGAACAGGCGGAACGGGTCGATCGAGCCGGCGTCGAGGTCGTCGTCGCCGTAGCGCGAGTCGTTGAAGTGGAAGCCGCCGAGCTTCTCGGCCCGGATCAGGCGCGCGACGATCTGCTCGATGTTGGTGTTGGGCGCGTGGTGACCGAGGTCGACGAGGCAGAAGGCCTTGGTCCCGAGTTCCTGCGCGGCCATCAGGCTCGTGCCCCAGTCCGACACCACGGTGGAGTAGAAGGCCGGCTCGTACATCTTGTGCTCGGAGAAGACGCGCCAGCCCTCGGGCAACGCCTCGACGATCCGCTTCATGCTCTCGATGTATCGGTCGAAGGCGCGCGACAGGTCGCTCTGTCCCGCGAAGTTCGAGCCGTCGCCGATCCAGACGGTCAGCGCCCGGGAGCCGATCGCCTCGCCGATGCGGATCGTCTCGACGTTGTGCCGGACGGCCTGGTCGCGCACCGCCGGGTCGGCGTGGCTCAGCGAGCCGAACTTGTAGGACAGCGGCTGGTTCGGGTCGCCGGGATGGTCCTGAAAGGTGTTGGAGTTCATCGCGTCGAAGCGCAGGCCCAGCGCGTCCGCCCGCTCCTTGAGCTCGGCCGGGTCGGCCTTGTCCCAGGGAATGTGGAGCGAAACGGCGGGACTGGCGCGCCCCAGCGCCTGGATCACCGCGCAGTCGTCGAGCTTCTCGAAGATGCCGCGCGGCTCGCCGGGACCTGGAAAGCGGGCAAAGCGCGTGCCCCCGGTCCCCGTGCCCCAAGAGGGAACGGCGACCGTGAAGCGGGCGACCTTGTCGACCAGCGCGTCGGCATCGAGGCCCCGCCGCGCCAGGCGCTCACCGAGCGAGTGGAAGTCGGCCTCGTGGTCGGCGCGAAGGCTCGCGTTGTGGCGCTCGATCACGCCGGCTTCGATGGGCGATGTCATGATGCGGGCCCCTCCCAAGGCTCGTTTCGGCGCAAGACGCCGGTCAGCGCGTGAAGCTGATCGCGTTGCCGGCGTCGACGTTGACGATGTTGCCGGTGGACTTGGCGGACTGGTCTGAGGCGAAGAAGTACACGGCCTCCGCAATGTCCTCCGGGTAGACCGAGCGCTTCAGGAGCGAGCGGTTGCGGTAGTGCGCCTCCAGCTCGTCCTCGCCGATGCGCGAGGCGGCCGCGCGCTGCTCGCGCCACTCGCCCGACCAAATCTTCGAGCCGCGCAGCACCGCGTCGGGGTTCACCGTGTTGACGCGGATGCCGGCCTCCGCGCCCTCCAGCGCCAGGCAGCGGGCGAGATGGATCTCGGCCGCCTTGGCGGTGCAGTAGGCGGACGCCCCGGCGGACGCCGCCAGGCCGTTCTTGGACGAGATGAAGATCACCGAGCCGCCGAGCTCCTGGCGGCGGAACAGGCGGAAGGCCTCGCGCGACACCAGGAAGTAGCCGGTGGCGAGGATCGAGATGTTGCGGTCCCAGACCTCCAGCGTCGTATCCTCGACGGGCGCCGCCGACGCGATGCCGGCGTTGGAGACGAGGATGTCGAGCCCGCCGTATTCCACCACCGCGTCGCGAAAGCTCTGCGCGACATCGGTCTCGCTGGTGACGTTCATGCGGGTCGAGCGCACGGGGTCGGCGCCGAAGCCCTTGGCAAAGTCGGCCATCGCTCCCCCAAGCGCGCCCTCGTCGATATCGGCCAGCACCACGCAGGCGCCCTCCGAAAGGAGGCGCGCGGCGATCGCGCGGCCGATGCCGCCCGCCCCGCCCGTCACCAGCGTGACGCGGCCCTGAAGCGGCTTGGCCTTGGGCATGCGCTGGAGCTTGGCCTCTTCCAGAAGCCAGTACTCGATGTCGAAGGCCTCCTGCTCGGGCAGGCCCTGGTAGGTGTCGACGCCCGATGCGCCGCGCATGACGTTGATGGCGTTGCGATAGAACTCGCCCGCGATGCGCGCGGTTGCCTTGTCCTTGGCGAACGCGATCATGCCGACGCCGGGCACGAGGTAGATCACGGCGTTCGGGTCGCGCATGGCCGGCGAGTCGGGATGCCGACAGCGCTCGTAGTAGCCGGCATAGTCCGCGCGGTAGCGCTCGATCGCGGCGTCCAGCCCCTCGATCACCGGCTCGAGGCCGGTGGCGGGATCGAAGGCGAGGACGAGCGGGCGGATCTTGGTACGCAGGAAATGGTCGGGGCAACTCGTGCCGAGCGCGGCCAGCGATTCGAGATCGCGCGAGCCGACGAATTCGAGCACGGCGTCGGAGTCGTCGAAGTGGCCGATCTTGGCCTCGTCGCGCCCGATGCGGGCGCGGATCGCAGGCATGAGCCGGGCCGCCGCCTCGCGGCGCGCGGCCGCATCCAGAGGCGCGACCGCCTCGCCGCCGAAGGCCGGCTGGCCGGCAAGCGCGCCCTCGAACCATTCGATCGCGCGGTTGATGATGCGCAGCGTCGTGGCGTAGCAGTCCTCCGCCGTGTCGCCCCAGGTGAAGAGGCCGTGACTGCCGAGCACCACGCCCTTGGCCTGCGGATGCTCGGCGGCGAAGCGCGAGAGCTCAAGGCCGAGCTCGAAGCCCGGGCGGCGCCATTCCAGCCAGCCGATCTCGTCGCCGTAGACCTTTGCCGTGATCTCGCGTCCGTTCCGCGTGGCGGCGATCGCGATCACCGCATCGGGATGCATGTGGTCGACGTGGGCGTAGGGCAGATAGGCGTGGAGCGGCGTGTCGATCGAGGCGGCGCGCGGGTTGAGGTTGAAGGTGCAGTGGGGAAGGTAGCCCACCATCTCGTCCTCGTGCGCCTCGCCCCGGTAGATCTGGCGCAGCTGCTCAAGCTTGCGCTGGTAGAGCGTCGCGAAGCCGTCGAGCTTGATCGAGCCGACGTCGCCGCCCGAGCCCTTCACCCAGAGCACCGTGACGCTCTCGCCGGTGAGCGGATCGCGCTCCTCGACCTTGGCGGACGTGTTGCCGCCGCCGTAGTTCGTGATGCGCTTGTCGGAGCCGAGAAGGTTGGAGCGGTAGAGAAGCTTGCCGGGCTCGTCCAGGCCGCTCGCACGAGCCTCGTCCCACAGGTTGCGCAGGCGCGTCTCGCCCTGTTCGGCCATCGCACGTCCTCCCCAGGATGGGCGCCCGGAATGCGCGGCGCCGACGGTCCTCTGGATGAACCAAACCGCGCTGTCCGTCAACGATTCCGATCAGGACCGCTCTCTTGGTGCCATCGGATGATCGGATATGATCGGCAATGATTGACAAGGGTGCTCGGCACCGGCGAAGCTGCGGTTGGAGGAGCCGGAATGCACGAACTGGAGCGTCATCGCCTGATCCTGAGCGCCGTCCAGGGCCGCTCGGTCGTGGCCGTGCCCGAGCTCGTCGAAATGACCGGCGCTTCGGAGGCGACGATCCGGCGCGACATCGCCGCGCTCGCGCTCACCAAGCGCCTGAGGCGGGTGCGCGGCGGGGCCGAGGCGCTGAACGCCTCGCCCTACGGGCGCATCGGCGGCCCCTCGATCCTGGCCAGCGAAGCGCGGCGCCGCAGCGAGAAGCGCGCTATCGCCCAGGCCGCGGCGCAGATGTGCGTTGAGGGCGACTCGATCATCATCAACGGCGGCACCACGACCTTCCAGATGGTGCATGCCCTGGGCGAGCGGCAGATCCAGGTCTTCACCAACTCCTTTCTCGTCGCCGAGCACCTCGTGAAGCATTCCCGGTGCACGGTGCTCCTCCCGGCCGGCGCGGTCTACCGCGAGCAGGGGCTCGTCCTCAGCCCCTTCGAGGCCGACGGCATCGCCCATTTCGCCGCCCAGCGCATGTTCATGGGCGCCCAGGCCATCTCCGCGCTCGGCATCGCGGAAGGTGACCCGCTGATCGTCCAGAGCGAGCAGCGCCTGATGCGCCAGGCGGACGAGCTGGTGGTCCTGGCCGATTCCACCAAGTTCCGCGCCCGCTCCTCGCTCGTGGTGGCGCGGCTCGAGCGCGTTTCGGCGATCGTCACCGACGAGGGGATCGAGGACGCCGCCGCGCAGATGGTCGAGAATGCCGGCGTGCGCCTCGTGGTGGCACGGGCGCCGGGCGCGGGGTCGCAGGCCGCCACCGCCTGAGGTCGGCCGACGGGTTGGGGAGACAAGCATGAGCGCGCTGGAGAAGATCGCCTTCCGCATGATCCTGAAGCCGGGCATGGCCGAGGACTACCGGCGGCGCCATGATGCGATCTGGCCGGAGCTCGTCGCGCTCCTGCGCGAGGTGGGCGTGCGCGACTACTCGATCCATCTCGACAGCGAGACGCATCACCTGTTCGCGGTCCTGTGGCGCCCGGTCGACCACGACATGGACGCGCTGCCCGCCCATCCCGTGATGCGCCGTTGGTGGGACATGATGGCCGACCTGATGGAGGTGGGCCCGGGCAACGAGCCGGTGGTCCGGCCGCTCGAGACCGTGTTCCACCTCGCATGAGCCATGCTGCGCCCCGCCGCATCGCGGTGGTCGACATCGGCAAGACCAACGCCAAGCTCGCGCTGCACGACCTCGTCGAGGGCCGCGACCTCTTCGTGCGCACCCTGCCCAACACGGTTCTCGCAGCGCCGCCCTATCCCCATTTCGACGTCGACCGTCTCTGGCGCTTCCTGCTCGAGGCGCTTGCCGAATGCGCCGGCCTGCATGCCGTCGACGCCCTGTCGGTGACGACGCACGGCGCCTGCGCGGCGCTGGTCGACGCCGACGACCTCGTGCTGCCGATCCTCGACTACGAGAGCCCGCTGCCGGACGAGTTGGCGGGCGACTACGATCGTGCGCGCCCGCCCTTCGCCGAGACGGCCTCGCCGCGCCTGCCGGGCGGGCTCAACGTCGGGGCGCAGCTCTTCTGGCTGGAGGCTCGCTTTCCCGAGGCGTTCGCGCGCGCCCGTCACCTCCTCCCCTATCCGCAATACTGGGCCTGGCGCCTGACGGGCACGGCGGCGGCCGAGGTCACCTCGCTCGGCTGCCACACCGACCTCTGGGAGCCTGGCACAGGCCGCCCGTCGCGGCTTGCGCGCGAGCGCGGCTGGGATCGGCTCCTGCCGTCGCTCCGCTCCGCCTTCGACACGCTCGGACCGCTGCGGCCGGAGCTTGCGGCGCAGGTCGGGCTCGCGGAGCCGATCCCCGTCTTTTGCGGGCTGCACGACTCCAACGCCTCGCTCCTGCCCCACCTCCTGTCGCGTCCCGCGCCGTTCACGGTCCTGTCCACCGGCACCTGGACGGTTGCGATGGCGGTCGGCGGGCGGCTCGACGGGCTCGATCCCGCGCGCGACACGCTCGCCAACGTCGACGCGCTCGGCCGACCGGTACCGTCGGGGCGCTTCATGGGCGGGCGCGAGTTCGACCGGTTGACGGAGAACGCCCCGGCCGAGCCGAGCGCGACCGACCTGGCCCGTGTTCTCGAAAATGAGGTCATGGCCGTTCCGAGCTTTGCGCCCGGCACGGGACCCTTCCCCGGCGCACAGGGCCGCTGGAGCGTGGCTCCGGAGACGCTGAGCCCGCAAGAGCGGACCACGGTCGCCAGCCTCTACGCCGCGTTGATGACGGAGCGGGTGCTCGCCCTGATCGGGGCCGGCGGCCCCTCGATCGTCGAGGGACCTTTCGCGCGCAACCCGCTTTATCTCGCAGCCCTGCAGGCGCTGACCGCGCGCCCCGTGCTTGCCTCGCAAGGGGCGACCGGCACGACGGCGGGCGCGGCGCTTCTGGCGCTGGGCACGCAAGCCCCGCCGCCCGTTCCCGCCCATGCCGCGGCAGGCGACGTGTCGGGCCTCGACGGGCCCGTGCTGCGCCGCTACGCGCAGGCGTGGCGCCGGCAGGCGGAGGCCTGAGACGTCTCAGCCTCTGGCCAGTTGCCGGTCCGACTGGAGCAGGTGGTCGCGCATCGCCCGGCGGAAGCGAGCGGCGGTCGGCATGTCCCAGACCGGATCGCCCTGGAGAAAGAGGTCGAGAAAGGCCACGGCCTGGTCGGGATCGTTGGCGACGTTCTCGCGGAACGACCACCAGCTGCGCAGCTCCAGCGCTTCCGGGGCCAGATGGATGCCCTCCAACCGCTGCTCGGCCAGGACCCGGTCGAGAACCGTGATGCAGAACTCGAAGTAGAAGACGCCCTCCGGCCAGAAGGCGACGAGCCGTTCCTCCGGTCCCGTGGAGGATGCGGCGGCCAGGGAGCGCACGTCCGCACGCTGGCGCGCGGGGCGGTTGCGCACGAGGCTTCCCAGAAGCAGCCCGGCCGAGAAATGGCTGAAGTCGCGCGGGTTCCGCACCGCCAACTCGCGCTGGGCATCGAAGCGGCGCACCCATTCCAGGAAGGCGCGCGTCAGGTCGCGGCGCGATAGCTCCAGCTGCGTGCCGTAGCGCCGGTTGAACTCGGCGAGCGCGAACTCGACACTGCGCGAGAAGTCGCCGAGGCGACGGATCGAACGCTTCCACTGGGATGCGCCCGGCAGCGGCAGGTTCAGCGCGTCGGTCGCGGCCTCGGTCATGGGTCGCCGTCTCCGGTTCGTCAGGGCAGGTAGGGAACGGTGCGACGCCAACTTGCCGCCAGCGCGTCCAGTTGCTCCCCGCGCAGCAGACGAGCCCATTCGTCGCCTTCCGCCTCGAGAGCGAGCGCCACGGCATCCAGCACCTCGGCGCCCGGCCGACGGCTCGCATGACGCACCAGCACCGCCAGCCAGCACCCCAGCGCAACGCGCGCTCCCACCTCCGCGACGGCGTCCCGTTCGGCGGGAAGAAGAACCGTGGACAGGCAGGGGCGTATCGCGCCCGTTGCCAGGAGACGCCAGGCTGCCCGTGCCGCGCGAAGCGCGTCGTCGCCGTCCAGCCATCGCCCACGCCGCGCGTCCGCGGTCGCCAGCGCAAGTTCCGACACGAGAACGCCGCCGCGCCCCTCGCGCTCCAGAACCTCGCGGCAAACGGCATAGAGGTCGTCGGCGCCCGGCTCGAAGCCCGACCCGCCAAGCGCCTGCGCCATCCGGTCGAGCCGGTGGCCGAGATCGCGGTCCTCGCGCGGGCGCACGCGGCTGGCCGCCCGCTCGGCTCGCGTGAGCACCCCATCGGCAAGCCGCGCCAGGTGGCGAACGGGCTCCGCCGTACCGAACAGATGGCTCGACACGAGCCCCGAGCGCGCTTCCAGCCGGATCGAGGACCGCAGGTCGCGCATTCCTTCCTTGAGCGGCAGCGTCAGGCCCTCGGGATGGGGCAGCATGGGGTCTCTCCTCCGTTTCCCGACCCGGCCGTTTGGGCCGATGCGCGGGAATGCCGGACCTTGTCCGGTGGTTGCGTTCGACCCTAGCATGTTCTGATCCGAATCATGAGGGTATCGATGATCCCGGTTCTGGCTACGAGACGCCGCGACGGGACGGGACCGGTGCCACGCCCCTCCCCCGTCGACGTGCCGACGATGGGGGGCATCGCATGCCGGTGACGCGAACCGCCCGGCCCGCCGCCAGCGAGCCGGCCGCCGCGGAATCCGGCTCGCGCAGCGAGCGCCTGCGGGTTCGGGCGGCTTGGATGTACTACGTCGAGGAGATGACCCAGAACGACATCGCCGCCGCGCTCGGCATCGGCCGGGTCAGCGTGGTGCGTCTTTTGGCCGAGGCGCGAGCGCGAGCCGAGGTCCGCATCTCGGTGACGGGGCCGCTTGCCGAACTCGTCGGCATCGAGCGCGAGCTGGAACGACGGCACGGCCTGCAGCGGGCGATCGTGGTGCCGGCCCCCGGGTCGGGCGAGGACCCCGCTCCCGTGATCAGCGCGGCGATCGGCGCCTACCTGTCGGAAGCCGTGCGCTCGGGCATGACGGTGGGTCTCGGCTGGGGCCGCACGCTTCTCGACTCCCTGCCCTTCATCGAGGCGCGGGCGCTGGACGACCTGCGCGTCGTCTCGCTGCTCGGCGGCATCGCAGAGGCCCACCGCTTCAACCCGGCCGAGTTCGCCTGGCGCTTCGCGCAGATCTTCAACGGCGACGCGTTTCTGCTGGCGGCACCCGCGATCGTCGACAGCGTCGAGACCAAGCGCGCGCTGGTGGAACGCTGCGGCCTCAAGCCCGTGCTCGACATGGCCGAAGCGCTGGATCTCGTGGTGCTTTCGGTCGGCGGCATCGCCGCCAACGCTACGACCTACCGCACCGGCTTCATCGCGGAAGACGATCGGCACTCGTTGGAACGGGCGGGCGCGGTGGGCGACCTCCTGTTCCACTTCATGGACCGTCGCGGCGCCCTGATCGATCATCCCATCAACTCGCGCATCATGTCGGCGGACATCGCCGCGATCCGCCGCGCCCCCACCCGCGTCGTCGCCTCCGGAGGCCCGGAGAAGGTGGCGGTCCTGCGCGCCGCGATCCGCTTCGTGCAGCCCACGGTCCTGATCACCGACGAGCGCAGCGCCACGCACCTCTTAAGCGACGAGGCGACAGCCGACGATCGAGACTGAACATATTGACACAGTGACAGTCAAATGTTCCTTAAAGGAAGCCGGCACGGGATGGGTGCCGACGGGAGGTGCGTCCGATGGGGAGTTGGCAAGGCATCCTGGCGCTTCTGGCAATCGCGTGGACGCTTCAGTGCGCCGGCACGCTGGTTCAGGTCCGCCGCTACAGGGACGCGTTCCGCGAGCTGTCGAACGGTTGGTCGGACGGGTGGATGGGTGCCGGCAAGGGCGGCAGCGCCTGGCGGGGCGCGGCACTGGCCATGGTGGTGGTGGGGCCCGACGAGCGCGTTCGCCGTGCGGTCACGATCCGGGGCCGCACCGTCTTCGCCCGGGCCGAGCGCCTGTCGCACCTGGAGGGCATGACCACCGCGACGCTGCGCGAGACCGCCGGGCAGGCGCCGAGAGACGCCGTTCAGGCGGCGCTGTTGTCGGCGCTCGACCAGATCGCAACCGTACGAGCCGCCCAGGAGGCACGCGCCGAAACGAGCGCGCACGTCTCCCACAGCGAGAACTGGGCGGACGCGCCGGCCTAGGCGCTTCCGGCCGCACAACAGGAATCGATCCCATTCGACAGGCCGGGAGGGGCCCATGATGCTGACGATGCTGATGGCGCAGGGAGCGGCTGATATCGCCGCCCACGGCGCCGCCTACGCCCAGGCCTGGGGCGACCCGGCTCTGGCCGCGCCGCTCGCCGACATGGCGGGCCACCATGCGGGCACGCTCGCGGATGCGGGCCACCACAGCGCGACGCTTCTCGCCCAGGCCGCCGAGCCCGGGGCGGCCGGCACCGCCCAGGCGACCGCGCCCGCGACCGGCGGCGGCGCGATCTCGGCCGAGGAATACGCCCGGCGCGTCCAGCAGCTTTCCACCGGCGCCAACCAGGAGGAGCAGCTCGGCTGGCTCGCCACGATCGGGCGCCACTTCATCGGCGTCTTCCAGAAGGGCGGCGAGGTCTTCCTCGGCTTCGTCACCGGCATCATCCCGACGCTGGTCGTCCTGATGACCGCCTTCTACGCGCTGACCGGAATGATCGGCGAGGAGCGCGTCCACGGCCTGGCGCGGCGCGCCGGCCGCTACGCGCTCACGCGCTACACAGTGCTGCCCGTGCTCGCCATGTTCTTCCTCACCAACCCGATGGCCTATACGTTCGGGACCTTCCTCGAGGAGAAGCACAAGCCCGCCTTCTACGACTCGGCGGTCTCCTTCTGCCACCCGATCCTCGGGCTCTTTCCGCACGCCAACGCCGGCGAATACTTCGTCTGGGGCGGGGTTCTGGTCGCGCTCCTGGAGCTGGAGAACCGGGGCGTGGTGCCGGCCGGCTACCACATCAACCTCGCGATCTACTACTTCATCGTCGGCGTCGTCGTGATCCTCCTGAAGGGCATCGTCACCGAGCGCATCACCCGCTTCCTCGCCGCGCGCGAGGGGGTGACGCTCTGACGATCGGCCTGGGGAGGACACGCACATGAACAAGACCTTCAAGGCGATCCGCGTCTCGCAGGGCAAGGGCGGCTGGGGCGGCCCGCTGGTGATCCAGCCGACGCCGGAGCGCGACAAGATCGTGGCGGTGACGGGCGGTGGCATCCCCGCGGTCGCCCAGCGCCTGGCCGAGCTGACCGGCGCCACCGTGGTGGACGGGTTCCGCAACCCGCCGCTGGAGTCGGAGATGGCCGCCGTCGTGATCGACTGCGGCGGCACGGCGCGCTGCGGCGTCTATGCGCGCAAGCGCATCCCGACCGTCAACATCATGCCGGTCGGGCAGTCCGGACCGCTCGCCCAGTTCATCACCGAGGACATCTACGTGTCCGGCGTGACCGTGGACGACATGGCTCCGGCCGACGGCTCGGCCGCGCCCGCCGGGGCCGCAAGCGGCCAGAGCGCCGCCTCGCCCGCCGCCATGGGCCAGCCGACCGCCGCGCCGCGCTCCTTCTCCTCGGCGGCGGAGGCCACCGCCGCGCTCGGCCACGCGATGCCGGCCACCGACAAGGGCGGCCTGATCGGCGCGATCACGAGCGTCGGCCGCGTCATGGGCCGCGCGGTCGGCATCTTCTTCAACGCCGGGCGGCGCACCATCGACATGGTGATCCGCAACGTCCTGCCGTTCATGGCCTTCGTGACCATGCTGATCGGCATCATCCTCTATACCGGCGTCGGCGACCTCCTGGCGGCCCCGATGGGCCCGCTCGCCAACAACATCATCGGCCTGATCGTGCTGTCCGCGATCTGCGGGCTGCCGTTCCTGTCGCCGATCCTCGGCCCTGGCGCGGTGATCGCGCAGGTGATCGGCGTCGCCATCATCGGCCCGCAGATCGCCAACGGCACGATCGCCCCCGCCATGGCCCTGCCCGCCCTGTTCGCCTACAACACGCAGGTCGGCTGCGACTTCGTGCCGGTGGGCCTGGCGCTCGGTGAGGCCAAGCCCAAGACCATCGAGATCGGCGTGCCGGCGGTGCTGATCAGCCGCCAGGTCATGGGTCCGGTCTCGGTGCTGATCGCCTGGGGCGCGAGCTTCCTCCTGTGATCCGCGAGCACGACGCGGGCACGGCAGCGTTCGCCCGCATCGTGCGTTGACGCACACCCGGGCCGCCGCGGCCGAAGGCGGCGGTCCCCTTTCTTCCCGCTACCGGAGCCGCACCCGCCCGGCGCCGCAGGAGACCCGTGCCCATGGCCGCCCATCTTCGCACCACCGTCACCGCGGTCGGCCCCGACGTGCCGGACCTTCTGGAGGGTGGCGTCCTGATCCTGTTCGCGGACGGGGCCCCGCCCGAGCTCGCCGAGGTCTCGGTGCTGCATAGCGTCGTGGAGGGGCCGAGCGACGAGCCGCCCGCCATCGGCACGCCGATCCGCATCGGCCCGGTGCTCGGCAGCCTTACCGGCATCGGCCCGCTCGCCTGGGCCAAGGTGCGCGACATCGGTCACGTCGTGATCAACTTCAACGGCGAGGCGGAGCCGGCGCGGCCGGGCGAGATGACCGCGACCGCCGTTTCCGGCGACGAGCTGGCCGCCGCCCTGCGAAGCGGCGCCGAGATCGTGATCGGCGGCTGACGCTTCCTTCCAACGGACCGGACTTCCCATGATCGAGCGTTCCGTCGTCGTGCGCGTGCACGAAGGGCTGCATGCCCGCCCGGCCACCCAGTTCGTGAAACTCGCCAAGAGCTTCTCGAGCGACGTCGAGATTCGCTGCAACGGGCGCGGCGCCAGCGCCAAGAGCGCGGTCAAGCTCATGCTGCTCGGCGTCAAGGAACACGACGAGGCGGTGCTGCGCGCCGAGGGCGAGGACGCGGCCGAGGCGGTCTCGGCGCTCGCGACCTTTCTCCAGACTCCGGGCGCGGGCGACGTGGAGCTGGCGCCCCCCGCTCCCGGCACCGCGACCTCCGCAGCCGGCGACGTCGCGGCCGCCGCAAGCCTGGCGCCCCTTCCCCTTTCCAGCGTCGCGCCCCCGTCGCGCGGCGTTGCCGCCAGCGAAGGCACGGCGATCGGCCCGGCCTTCCACTTCTTTCCGGCTGCGCTCCAGCTCTCATCCGATCGCATCGAGCCGGCCGATCGGGACGTCGAGGTCGCGCGCTACCGCGCAGCCCTGGCCGCGACGACGCAGAGCTTTCGCGAGGCCAAGGCGCGACCCGGCTTGAAGCGCGACGACGCGGCGATCATCGACGCTCTGGTGGACGTCGCCGAGGACGCCGACTTCATCGCCGACGTCGAGCGCGCGATCCACGAGGGCCACAACGCACCGGCCGCCGTCATGCAGGCGGGCACCGAGATCGCGGGAAGCTTCGAGGCGATGAGCGACCCGTATCTGCGGGCGCGCGCCGAGGACATCCGCTCGGTCACGCGATCGGTGGCGCTGGCGCTTCTCGGGCAGCGCGACGCCTCGCTCGCCGACATGCCGCCGGGCTCCGTGGTGGTCGCCGACGAGATCGCCGCGCTCGACCTTGCGAAGGCGACGCTCAAGGACATGGCCGGCATCGTCTGCCGCAAGGGCGCGGCCACCAGCCACGTCGCGATCATGGCCCGCGCGCACGGCATTCCGGCCGTGCTCGGCGCGCCCGTGTCGGAAGACGCGCTGCGGGCCGCCCGCGTCGTCGGGCTCGATGGCGCGAGCGGCGAGGTCGTGATCGATCCCGGCGCCGCCGACGAGGCACGGCTGCGCGAGGCCATCGCGCGCGAGCGCACGGAGCGCGAAAGCCTCATCGCCTACCGCACGGTGGAGCCGACGACGCGCGACGGACGCCGCATCGAGATCGCGGCGAACCTCGGTTCGCTCGGCGAGATCGAGGGCGCGATCGAGGCGGGCGCGATGGGCGTCGGCCTGTTCCGCACCGAGTTCCTGTTCATGGAGCGGCGCACGTTGCCGGGCGAGGACGAGCAGGCCGAGACCTACCGCGCGCTGGCGGACGCCTTCGCGCCCCATCCGGTGGTGATCCGCACGCTCGACATCGGTGGCGACAAGCCGGTGGCCGGCATCGACTTCGAGCACGAGGACAACCCGTTTCTCGGCTGGCGCGGGGTGCGCATGTGCCTGGAGCGGCCCGACGTCTTCAAGCCGCAGCTGCGCGCGCTTCTGCGCGCCAGCGTGGTCGGCAACGTGAAGATCCTGCTGCCCATGATCGCCGACGTCGCCGAGGTGCGGGCCGTGCGGGCGCTGCTCGACGAATGCCGCGCCGAGCTCGACGCCGAAGGACGGGGCCACGGACCCTTCGAGCTCGGCGTCATGATCGAGACGCCAGCCGCCGTGTTCCTGGCACCGGCGATCGCGCGCGAGGTCGACTTCTTCTCGGTCGGCACCAACGACCTGACGCAGTACGTCATGGCCGCCGACCGCCTGAACCCGCGCGTCGCCAAGCTCAACCGCACCGAGCACCCGGCGGTGCTCGAGGCCATCCGCATGGCGGCCCGTGCCGCGCGCGAGGCGAATATCTGGATCGGCGTATGCGGCGAGGCGGCGGCCCGCGCCGACCTCATCCCCTTCTTCGTGGAAAACGGCATCACCGAACTCTCCATGAGCCCGGCCTCGATCGGCCGCGCCAAGCGCTGCGTGACGGAGCTCTAGGAGATAGGGACGGTCGAGGCCGTTCCGAGCGGTGTGCGCTCCGTCCGCCTTCGGCCGAGATGGCGTGAAGCGGGCATTGTTTTCCGATGCGACGATGGGCTTTCCGTGGCCCTTCGTCGTCAGACGACGTCGCTGCCCGAGAACCGGGTCTCGCCGCGGCCGGCACGATGATGACGTCCTGCCGGCCAACCGAAGCGTCCACGACCCGTTACCTGCGGTCAGATCGTGGACCCGGCCCGGCAAGATGGGAGCCTCGACCTGCACGAAGCCGCCGGGATCATGCCAAATCCCATGGGTTCGACCGCGGCGTCAGGACAACACAGGGGACCGGCGGGCGATCGCCGGACGCTCCAGACGAATTATCGATATTAACTCCCAAAGAAACTCTCGGCGCAGGCGATCGCCGTTCTGCTTCGCAATGTGAGACATTGCTTTGCCAACGACACATGACTCGATGCAAACTTGCCGGGACGTGGAGCCTGTTCATGGAGCATGGCAAACTGGGACGGGACCTTGATGACGCGCTCGAGCTGATCGCCGAGGCAGCGCTGCGGGACGACTTGTGGGACAAGGTCCCGAATGCTCTCGCTCGGCTCTTTCGGGCCAAGACCGTCTCGCTTTACTTCCAGGACGCACGCCAAAGATCCGGACGGCTGGAACGGGTCGAGACCGCCG
Source organism: Aureimonas jatrophae (assembly GCF_900104035.1). Taxonomy (GTDB): domain Bacteria; phylum Pseudomonadota; class Alphaproteobacteria; order Rhizobiales; family Rhizobiaceae; genus Aureimonas; species Aureimonas jatrophae. The sequence continues at coordinate 104,014 of NZ_FNIT01000009.1, forward strand.
TCACCGATGGCTACGACAGCAGCACGATCGATAGCTACGCGAGCCACTACTACGCCCTCAATCCCTATCACCGTCGACCGGAACTCGCAGTACCAAACCAGATCGTCACTGACGACTGGCTGCCGAGCGACCTGTCTGGTGAAGAGAGGGAGTACATGGAAGATTGGGTGCGGCCGCAGGGTGTGCGTCATGTCATGGGACAGATCCTGAACCAACGGGCGGCGGGCGCTCTCTTCCTCGTCACGTGGCGCGGGAGTGACGTGGGACGATTTAGTGAGGGCGAGAAGCAGCTCTTCAATCGGGTTTCGCGCGCAACCGATCGAGCCATTCAAGTCGCGGAGCGCCTCCATACCGCCGAGACCGCCTTCTCGGCAGCCGCTGCGCAATTGGGAATGCAGGGTGTCGGCGTCATCGTCCTGGCGGCGGACGGACGGGTGACGGACTGCAATGCCGCGGCGGACGCCTGTCTTGCGGACCGGGACGGGCTCGTTCTGCGCGGCGGCCGACTGGAAGCGCTCGTGCCCGCCGACCAGTCGGTCTTCCAGCGGTTCGTCGACGGCCTTCTGAAGCAGGACCCCGTTCTGTCCGCAGACCGGACCGAGATCGCCCTGCGGCGCGCACCCGGGCGCCCGTCGCTCCATGTCGAAGGCCTCCGCGTCGGAGCGCACCGGGCCAGGTTCGGTCCGAACCGGCACGGCTCGGCCATTCTGCTTCTGCACCTGCCGGTGCTCTCCCCTCGCGATCCCGCTCGGCTTCGCCAGGCCTGGGGCCTGACAGCAGCCGAGGCGCGGTTGGCCCTTCTCCTGCTCGAACCCCTCTCCCTTCCGGAAGCGGCCCAGCGTCTGGGTATCACCCGCGAGACGGCGCGCTCCCACCTCAAGGCCCTGTTCGCCAAGACCGGCACACATGGGCAGACGGAACTCGCGCTGCGCCTGATGAGCGAGTTCCCATGACCGCTTTGCTGGAGCTCGGCCGCTCCGGCTGGAGCAGAGGCGGGTCGCGCCGGGAACTCCGTTGACGTCCAGCGAGACCGCCGGTCAACATCGCTGGATCGGGCGATGCGAAGGACGATCGTGACACGCGCCTGCGCCAGGCCGATGCAATGCTCCATGCGACCGTGCGATCCGCGACGAGAGCGGCGCAAGCGTGCGCCGCCGTGATGGCAGCCCCGTCGGCAAGCCGGGTGCGACACCGTCCGCTGCCGGGTTTTGCGAGGTGGTCCTAAGGGACCGGGGATGGGTCGTCTTCGGGTCGAGAGCAACCGGCAGCCGTCGAACGCCCTGCCTCGTTCGACCATGGCCTCGCTGAACCGGTGAGGTGCGCTCGACAGGTCGTCAGCGGCGCATCTCGGCCGAGATGTCGTCCCAGGTGCGGGCAACGAAGTCGGCGCCCGCCGCCCGCAAGGTCTCGCCCGTGTTGGCCAGGAGATGCGCGCCGCCCAGGAAGCCGTAAGCGGTCATGCCGGCGCTCTTGGCGCCCTGGATGCCGAAGCGCGAGTCCTCGATCACGAGGCAGCGTGCGGGGTCTGCCCCCATGCGGGCGGCCGCATAGAGCACGAGGTCGGGCTCGGGCTTGCCGCGCTGGACGTCGTGCGAGGAGAAGATCGCGTCGCGCGGAAAGAAGCGGTCGAGCTTCGTGACGCTGAGACTGTGGCGGATACGGTTGTGATCCGACGAGGAGGCGACGCACCGCGGCAGGTCCGAGCGCTCCAGGAAGTCCACCACGCCCGGCACCGGCAGTAGCTCGGTCGAGAAGATCGCCTTGGTCTCGGTCCAGAAGCGCGGATGGTAGTCCTCCGACAGCCTGCGGCCCGTGCGCGCCTCGAGACCCGCCAGAAGGTCGGCGAACTTCATGCCGACCACGGCATCCACCATCTCGGCGGTGATCTCGATACCGGCCTGCCGGAACACGGACTGCACCGCGCGGCGCGCCAGGATCTCCGAGTCGACGAGCACCCCGTCGCAGTCGAAGATGATGAGGTCGAACTGCGCCATGCCGCGTCTTTCGGTTGTCGTGCCGTCCGATCGGGCCGGACGGCGTCGGTCTAGCGAACGAGCTCGCGCAGGAGCCGGGCGACCTCGGCCCGCTGTTCGATCTGCGGCATATGGCCGGTGCGGGCGAAGATGTGCAAGGCGATGCGGCCGGGCAGTCCGGCGAAGTGGCGCGCTGACACGACGCGATCCTCGGCGCCGACCACGATCTTCACCGGGATCGACAGCTCGCCCACGAGCCGGCGCACGTCGAAGTGCTGCGTGCCGTTCGAGAAGAGCCGGTGCCCCAGATCCGTCTGCGCGCTCGCCTGCCGCCCGTCGGCGCGCGCCCGGGCAGTGGCGCGCACGAAACCGTCCGAGAGCGCGGCGGGATCGGCAACGAGATGGTGGAGCCAGGCGCGCACCGCCGGCTCTTGCGTCGCGCGGGCAAAGCCGTCGGTGAAGCCGGTGTCGATGTCGGGTCCGAAGCCGCCGGGCGCGACCAGAAGCAGCGAGCGGGCGTCGAGCGTGATGCCGGAGGCCACCGCCGCCGCCACCGCGCCGCCGAGCGAGTGCCCGACGAGATGGGCCGATGCGATGCCGTGGGCGCGGATCGTCTCCTCGACCGCTGCGACGAGATCGTCGAAGCCCGATGCCACTCGGTCCACCGAGCCGCCGTGGCCCGGCAGATCGAGGCCAAGGACCGGCATGGCCTCCGCGATCTCGGCGAGCATCGGACGCCAGCTCGCGAGCTCCGAGCCGAAGCCGTGGATCAGGATCACCGGCGTTCCCGCCCCCTCGCGCAGCCATGCGGCGTGGAGCGGGGCATCGGTGGGAACGGTGCGGGGTGCGGATGCTGTGCTCGGCTGCTCGGCCAGGCCGGCCGGGACGGACGCGGGCGCCGGGAGGGCCGCGGCCAGAGCGGGTTTGGCCGCGGCTTCCGGCTTCGGCGCAGCGGCACCCCGGCGCGCCGAGGCAACCGCCTCCTCGACCTCCTCGCGCCCGATGCGGCCGCACGGGCCGCGGCCGGTCAGGGTCGACAGGTCGAGCCCGGCCTCGCGGGCGAGGCGCCGGGCGAGCGGCGTGGCGCGAACGCCGCGACGCTCGCCACCGGCAACAACCGGTGTCTCTTGCAGGATGTCCTCGGCACGGCCGGCGAGCATCGCCGCGTCGTTCGGCGTAACGGATCCCGAATCCACCTCGACGTCCGGCCGGCCGGCATCGGCCGTGGGCGCGGCGGCCTCGAAGCGCTCGCCCTCGGCGTAGATCCAGGCGACCGGAGCGCCCACCGCGATGTCGACGCCCTCGGCCCCGGTCACGTTGCGCAGCGTGCCGGAGGCAGGCGCGTCGACCTCCATGGCCGCCTTGTCGGTCTCGATCTCGAAGAGCGGCTCGCCCTTCCGGATCTGGTCGCCCTCCTTGCGGAACCAGCGCGAGATCTGGCCGGTCGCCATGTCCATGTCGACCTTGGGCAGGATCACCTCGGTCGGCATGGCTCAGCGCTCCCGCCTGTACAGCTGTCGCACGGCCGCGACGATGTCGGGAACCTGCGGCACCACCGCCTTTTCCAGCTCGGGGTTGTAGGGAATGGGCGACTCGGCGCCGCCGAGGCGCAGGATCGGCGCGTCGAGATAGTCGAAGGCCTCGCTCTCGGCCACCATGGCCGCGATCTCGGCGCCGACACCCAGCGTCTTCACGCCCTCGTAGACGCAGACGAGGCGGCCGGTCTTCATGACGCTGCGGGTGATGGTCTCGCGGTCCATCGGGCGGATCGTCCTGAGGTCCACGACCTCGACGTCGATGCCGTCTCGCGCCAGTTCCTCGGCGGCCGTCAGCGCCTTGTGGACCATGATGGCGCTGGCCACGATCGTCAGGTCCCGCCCCTCGCGCACCACGGCGGCCTGGCCGATCGGCACGGTGTAGCGCCCTTCCGGCACGATCCCCTTCATCTTGTAGAGGATCTTGTGCTCGAAGATCATCACCGGATCAGGATCGTCGATCGCGGCGAGCAGCATGCCCTTGGCGTCGTGCGGCGTCGAGGGCTGCAGGACCTTGAGGCCGGGTACGTGGCCGAGCCAGGCTTCCAGGCTCTGGGAGTGCTGGGCTGCCGCGCCCGTGCCCGAGCCCGCGGGAAAGCGCATGACGAGCGGCACCGACACGTTGCCGCCGAGCATGAAGCGGAGCTTGGCCGCCTGATTCACGATCTGCTCCATCGCGAGCGTCGCGAAATCGGAGAACTGGAACTCGTAGATCGGCTTCATGCCGGTGAGCGCGGCACCCACCGCGACCCCCGCCCCGCCGAGCTCGGCGATCGGCGTGTCGATCACGCGCTCAGTGCCGAAGCGGTGCACGAGGTCGCCCGTCACCTGGAACGCGCCGCCGTAGACGCCGATGTCCTCGCCCATGATGAAGACGCGGCTGTCCTCCTCCATGGCGATGCTGATCGCTTCCTGGATGGCCTGGGCATAGGACAGCTCGCGACCGGCGGCCACGTCGATGGTCTCGCTCATCCGTTCGGTTCCCTGTCTGCGGCCCTTCTAGACCGTGTAGACGAAGCGCGTGGCCTGGCTGACGTCGGGCGCGGGCGAGTTCTTGGCGAACTCGATGCCGTCCGCGATCTCGCGCTCGACGCCGGCGCGGATCTCGTCGATCTCGGCCGCGTTCACCACGCCGTATTCCAGCATCTCCGCCTCGAAGCGTCCGATCGGATCCTTGGCGATCCAATCGTCGATCTCCTCCTTGGTGCGGTAGCGGTTGCGATCGCTCTTGGAGTGGCCGCGGTGGCGGTAGGTCTTGCACTCGATCAGTGTCGGCCCCTCGCCGCGACGCGCGCGCTCCACGGCGGCGACGGAGGCTTCCGACACCTCCGACAGCGAGTTGCCGTCGACGGTGACGCCCGGCATCGCATAGGCCGCCGCGCGCTCGGCGACGTTGCGCACGGCGGTGGAGCGCTCGGTCGAGACCGACATGCCGTACTTGTTGTTCTCGCACACGAACACGACCGGCAGCTTCCAGATCGAGGCCATGTTCAGCGCCTCGTGGAAGGCGCCCTCGTTGTTGGCGCCGTCGCCGAAGAAGGAGACGACGACGTCGGGGCGGCGCTGCATCTTCATGGAAAGCGCGGCGCCCACCGCGATCGGTATGCCGCCCGCCACGATGCCGTTGGCGCCCAGATTGCCCTTGGTGACATCGGCGATGTGCATCGAGCCGCCCCTGCCCCGGCAGTAGCCGGTCTCCTTGCCGAAGAACTCGGCGAACATGCGCCCGACCTCCGCGCCCTTGGCGATGCAGTGGCCGTGGCCGCGATGGGTGGAGGTGATCTGGTCGGTATCGGTCAGGGTCAAGCAGATGCCCACCGCCGAGGCTTCCTGGCCGATCGAGAGATGCATGGTGCCGTGGATGAGGCCGCGCATGTAGCTCTCCTCCGCCCCTTCCTCGAAGCGGCGGATGAGATGCATCTGGCGCAGCGCATCCTTCAGGACGGCCGGCTCGAAGTGCCGGAACGCGAAGGGCCGGTTGTCGCCGTTTCGCGCGGCAGCGCCCGGAGGGGCGGCGTCGGCGACCTCGGAGCTGCGCGGGATGGCGGACATGGAACGGCTCCTAGCGGATGATGTCTTCGCTACGCGGCCTGCGTGGCGAAGCGCCCGTCGGCCTGGTCGAGACGACGGCGGATCTGGGTGATCACGAGGCTGTCGTCGGGCGCGCAGTTGGCGTAGGTCAGCTTCTCGCCGGCCCGGATCGGCTGGATGACGCGGGCTCCCTCCGCAAGGCCGAGCGGCAGGGCGCCCTCGTTGCGCGCGCCCTCCCAGGTCATCGCGAAGCCGCGATAGTCGTACTCGCCGATCTTGCCGAGCGTATCGCCGGGGTTCAGATCGCGCTTGGCGAGCGTCACGCACTCGGCGACCGGACGGTCGGCGGGGATGAGGTCCGGCGCGCCCTTCACCACCGCACGCACGGCCGACAGCGGCACCTCGAGCGAGGTCAGGTGATAGGGTCGGAAGATCGTGTAGTTCGGCCCGGGGCCCATCTTGAGATCGCTCATGCGCTCCAGCACGCGATCGTGGCGGGGCTTCACGACGCAGAAGACGCCGGGCGCGACGCCCTTGCCGATGGAGTAGTCGACCTTGCCGGGACCCGACAGGACGCCGCCGTCCTCGTTCGTGCAGAGCACGGAGGCGAGCTCGTCGCGCGTGGCGGCGGGGCCGTGCATGCCGGGCACGTCGGGTTCGAGGCCAGTCGCGTTGGCGACGGCGACCATCTCGATCATGGTCTTGGAGCCGTCCACGAACTCCACCAGCATGCGCGCGTTCATGTTGCGCCGGCGCGCCTCCTCCTCGTAGGCGTCGGGGGTCGCGTCGAAGCGCAGGGGATTGTTCTTGCCCTTGCCAGCGCACACGATGTCGAAGCCAAGCGACTGCGCGAAGCCGATGATCTCGACGGTGGCTGCCGGCTCGTCGCCGGCCGCGCCGGTATAGACGACGCCGGCCTTGGCGGCCTCCTCGCGCAGGAAGCGGCCGATCGTGATGTCGGCCTCGACGTTCAGCATCACGACGTGCTTGCCGTTGCGGAAGGCTTCCAGCGCGATCAGCGTGCCGACGTTGGGATTGCCGGTGGCGTCGATGACGACGTCGATCCGGCCGGACGCGCACAGCGCCTTGTAGTCCTCGGTAAGCGCCACGCGCCCGCCTTCGATGGCGCGGTCGACGTCGACCGCGCTCGAGGCGCGCGCGAACTCGGACCCCGCCATGCGCAGCGCGCTTTCCGCTCCGGCGATGTTGAGCTCCGACAGGGCGCCCAGACGCACGCCCGGCATCAAGGTCAGCTGCACCACCATGTCGGTGCCCATCTGGCCCGAACCGGCCAGGCCCACCGTCACGGGACCGTACCGGTCGGCATACGCCTGAAGCTCGGCCGCCAGGCCCACCTGCAGAATGCTCATCGGTTGTCCTCCACACCACCTAGATACATTTGTCTTCCATCGACGACAAGAGTTCAAACTCGGGATTTGACGCCGATCGGTCAGGCCAGGATGACGGGCGGCGACGAGACACCCGCTGGGAAGGGGCGACCGCTGCCCGGGTCGCGCCGTCCTCCCACCGGCCTTTCTCCGGGTCGATGCGGTGCCGTGGGTGACGCATGAGGAGCGTGAATCGACCGGACGCGTTCGGCCCTCTGCTCGAAGGCGCGCCGCAAGGATGCTCGCTACGCCCGGAGCCTTGGCCGTCACGCGTTCTCGAACGCCCCCTCCCCGCGGGCGTGGCCAAAGCGGCAGGCTTCGGTCGGTTTCCCTGATGTCCTCGGCGAGACCGCGAAGCGGCGTCTCAGGCCGGCTTCACGATCGGAATGCCTTCCTCGCGGAAGCGCCCGAGGATCGAGAACAGGAGCGCCGAGCGCGTGGAATAAACGAGGCGCGGCCCGGACACGAAGGCGAACGCCTTGAACTGGACCTGACCGCTCTCGATCCCGTCGATGAACAGGCTGGGCGCCGGCTCGGCCAGCACCGCCTCGTGGGCCTCGAAGATCGCCAGCACGGTGCGGCGCACCGCCTCGGCATCGACGTCGAGCGGGGCGGAGAAGGCGACCTGGATGCGCCCGAGCGGGTTCGCCATGGTCATGTTGCGGACCGGCTTGGTGATGAGTTCAGAGTTCGGCACGATCAGCGTCGAGCGGTCGGCGATCTGGATCTCGGTGGAGCGCACCGAGATGCGCTTCACGTCCCCCTCGTCGGTGCCGATGCGCACCGTGTCGCCGATCTTCACCGGCCGCTCGGCGAGAAGGATCAGGCCCGACACGAAGTTCTGCGTGATCGCCTGCAGGCCGAAGCCGATACCGACCGACAGGGCCGAGACCACAAGCGCGATGCGCTCCATGCCGATGCCGAGCGAGGTCAGCGCCCAGAAGCTAGCCAGGATGATGCCGGCATAGCCGACGATGGTCGACACCGAGTTGCGCGCGCCGGGATCGAGGTCGGTGGCCGGCAGGTAGCGCTCGTCCAGCCAGCGACGGACGCCGCGCATCAGCGTGATGCCGATGGCGAGCGCGATCGCCGCCTTGAGGATCGCGCCCGGCACGATCGTGAAGCCGCCGATGCGGATCTCGGCCGACGAGCCGAACTGGTAGAAGATCGACGAGGCGCCGGGGCCCAGCGGCCCGGACAGGAGAAGGGCCGCCAGCACCAGGATCGCGATGCGCAGGAGCGCCGACAGGACGACGCCCAGCTGGCGCACCTGCGACTTGCGCAGGCCGAGACTTGCATGGAGCGAGCGGCCGAGCCGGCTTTCGGGCGCGAACAGCGTGGTGCAGAGGTCGTCCGCCACGACCAGCAGAAGATAGGTCGCGGCCGCGACCACGGCAGTCCAGATCGTCTGACGGCTGACGAAGAGCGCGAGGTTCGCATAGCCCTGGAGTGCGGCGACGAGGCTGATCGCCACGCAGATCCAGGCCGCGACGGTGGCGAGCGTCACCCAGGTCGTCGCTCCCCCCGGCTCGCGCACCTCCTCGCCCTGGCGGCGCCGGACGCGCCCGAGCGTGACGAGGACGGTCACGATCAGCGCGACATAGGCGAGCGCGGCGATCGCGTTGAGGAGCACCACGGCCGAGCGGCTGACGCCGACCGCGTTGCCTCCCTCGATCAGAAAGACGGCGAAGAACGAGACGAGGGCGGTCGCGAGCGGCAAGAAGCGCAGGCTCTCGGCCGTCTCCTCGGAGATCGGCAGGAGGCGCCAGGAGGATTTTCCGACAAGGAGCAGGCCGGCGCCGAGCGCTACCACGAAGCCGCCGACCCCGGCGGTCACGCTCAAGATCTCCGCCAGCGGACGCGTAGCATTGGTCAGCATGTCCGCCCAGTAGAGCGCGAGAAACAGCGCCGAGACGCCGAGCGTCGAGATCAGCGTGCCGACCAGAACGAACCAGAGCGCCAGGCCCGAGCGCCGGGCGCGCGTTGCCGGCACCTGGCGCACCGCGAAGTTGCGGCCCGCATCGCGCAGCCAGCGCCGGATCGGCACGAGGATCAGGAGCGCGAGCCCCAGGCCGCCCAGCACCACGGCGAGACGCGAGGTGGTGCGCGTCTCGAGGAGTTGCACGACGTTGTCGTGGGCGAAGTCGCGCAGCCGCGCCATGTCGTCGGGCAGGTTGCGCGCCACCGTCTGCCACAGAAGCGGCGACAGCGGCGAGGCCACCTTGCGGAACGTATCGCGGTTGAAGGCCTCGTTGATCTCGCGGATCAGCCGGTCGATCGTGTCCTTGGCGTCGGCGGCGAGCAACCGTCCGCGCTTGATCGCCGAGTCCACGGCATCGCGCTGCGCGGTGAGGCGCGTGCGCTGCTCCTGCACGTCGGGCGCCTCGCCCTCGCTCGGCTCCCCGAGTTCCGTCAGGCGCGCGTTGGCGGCCTCGAGCTCGGGGACCAGCAGCGCCGCCGCGTCGTTGGCGGCCGTGCCGACCGCCATCGCCCGGTCGCGCAGTTCCGCCTTGGCGTCCGTATCCGCGCCCGCGCCGTTGGCCGCGGCCTGGATGGCGGCCAGCTCGCCCGCCTGCTGGTCCAGCGTCGCGATCGGCGCCTTCGCCGCATCCGGCACGTCCTGGGCGCGCGCGGGCGAGAACACGAGCGGGACGAGAAGGGCGATCAGCGCGAAGAAGGCGGCAAGGCGGTTCGGCAAGGCGTCAGGTATCCCCATGATGACGGCGCGCCCCTCCCCCGGGACGGGACGTGGGGGGCGCTTTGCCGGGCAAATGCGGAGGTTTTATTGCAAAGGCCCCCGAAACGAACCGCCCTGCGCGCCGCGTCGTTGAGGGGGCATGAGTCTTGACCTTGCCGCCTTTGCCCGCGCCCTCGACCAGTTGCCGGACGGCTATCGGGAGGGTGCGTTCGCGGGCCGGCGCTGGGGCGTCACGCTGAACCAGTCGCCGGACGGTCGCCGGCGCTGGCTCTGGGGCGAGGAACTCGGCGGACCGGATCGGGTCAGCGCCAACATCTACCGTCTCCACGACGGCCTGCGCCTCCTGCCCTGCGAGATGCCGGCGGAAACCGTGGTCGCCTTCGTCCTCGGCTTCCGTCCGGACAGCCGCTGACCGGTCAAGCCAGGCTCACGGTGCGTTGATCGCGCCGGCCCGGAGCGGCTAAACGGAGGCGGACCGCCGCACACCGGCACCATCCGCATTCCGGAGGCCGTCATGCATGTCTTCGAGTCGCTTCTGGCGCTCCTGTTCGGCGCGACGCTCCTGTCGATGCTCGCGCGGCGCCTGCATGTGCCCTACCCGACGCTGCTCGCGCTCGGCGGCGCGCTGCTCGCCTTCCTGCCGAGCGGACCGCGCCTGGAACTGCCGCCGGACCTCATCCTCGCCCTGTTCGTGGCGCCGGTCCTGTCGGATGCGGCCTACGATTCCTCGTTGCGCGACCTGAAGCGCAACTGGGTGGAGGTCTCCTCGCTGGTGCTCGTCGCGGTCGGCCTGACGACCCTCGTCGTGGCGCTGGTCGTGCGCATCGCCCTGCCCGACATGCCCTGGGGCGCGGCGATCGCGCTCGGCGCCTTGCTCGCCCCGCCGGATGCGGTCGCGGCGCTCGCGATCCTGCGCGCCGTCGCGCCGCCCTATCGCCTGCGCGTGATCCTGGAGGGCGAAAGCCTCCTCAACGACGCCTCGTCGCTTCTGATCTACCGGCTCGGAATCGGTGCGGTGGCGGCGGGAAGCTTCAGCTGGGGCGAGGCGCTCCCGGCCTTCGCACTGGTGTTCGTGGGCAGCGCCGTGGCGGGCTTCCTGTTCGCACAGGTCACGCGCCGCCTGATCGGGCGCATGACCGACGGGCCGAGCGCCACGATCTTCCAGTTCGTGGTGACGTTCGGCGCCTGGCTCGGGGCCGAGCGGCTCGGCCTGTCGGGCGTCGTCACGGTGGTGGTCTTCGCGATCACGGCAGCGCGGGGCACGCAATACGCCATGCGCGCGCGTCTGCGCGTCGCATCCTTCGCGGTCTGGGAGACCGTGACCGTGGTGCTCAACGTCCTGGCCTTCACGCTGATCGGGTTGGAGCTGCGTCCGATCCTGGAGACGCTGACGAGCGCCGAGCAGGAGCGCTACATCGGCCTGTCGCTCCTCCTGCTTGTGGTGGTGATCCTCGTGCGCCTCGCCTGGGTGGTGGCCCATCACGGGTTGCGCCAGCTGCGCCCGGCCGCCGCGGACGAGACGCGCGTCGGCGTCGGCGCCTCGCTGGTGGTGGGCTGGTCGGGCATGCGGGGCATCGTCACCCTGGCCGCGGCGATCGCCCTGCCGGCGGACTTTCCGTATCGCGACTTCATGCAGCTCGCGGCCTTCGTGGTGGTGCTCGGCACGCTGCTGATCCAGGGGCTGACGCTGGGACCGCTCCTGCGCCTCCTGCGCCTGCCCGAGGACCGGACCGTGGACAACGAGCTGCGCCGCGCGCGCAAGACGGTGATCAAGGCGGGGCTCGCCGAACTCGACGGCGACACGTCGCCCGCGGCCCGCCGCATCGCGGACGAGTATGCCGAGGCGCTCTCCCACGCGATGGAGGGCGCGGACCTGCGCGAGCGTCCGGAGAACCACGTCCGCCTGCGCATGGTGGATGCCGCACGCCGCGAGATCGGTGCGCTTCGCGACAACGGCACGATCGGCGACGAGGCCTACCGCCGCGTCGAGGAGGAGCTCGACTGGCTGGAGATGAGCGCCCGGCCGCTGTGACGATCCGCGCCACGGCTCGCGTCGGAAACAGCGTCCGCGACGCAGGGAGGTCCCGGCCTTGCCCGCCGCACGGATGTCCGCATCGCGCGGAAGCCACCGGCGACGGGGTCGCCTCCGGCCCCATTCCTCGCCGTCGCTGGACGGGGCCGCTCGACGCGCCCCCGCCCGGTGCCGGCCGCCGCGCCTAGAGCTGGCGCTTGATGTTCTGCAGCAGGAACAAGTGCGTCTCGATCCCGGTCACGCCGACCAAGGAGGCGCCCCGAGCCATCGGATCCTGCCCGCTTCGGGCGTAGCGCTGGTGGATCTTCAGAAGCTCGCGATGCTCCGCGATCTGGCCGTCGACATACATCATGTCGAAGGTCGCCCCGTCGGCCGCCTGCAGCTTCTCGAGCATGGCGGCCTTGGGCTGCGGGATGCCGGCTGCACCCGGCTCGGAGCCGAACGCCTTGGCGACCGCCGCCTGTTCGGCGATCTCCAGACGGGCGAACTCCTTGACCGCGGCGTTTGTCGCCTTGCGCCGGGCCAGTTCGCTGGTCGCGGTCGAGAAGTCGCCGCCCTGCAGCGCCGGAAGCTTGGCGGCTTCGACGCCGGCCGGCTGGGCCACGGCGGCCGCCCCCAGCGGCAGCACCGAGACGGCGGCCGCGCCGACCAGGGATGTCATGACATGACGTCTGTTCACGGGTGTATCCTTGCAAGTTCGGTGAAGATGGCGTGTCGGCGCCGAGCTGGGCCCGGCCGCGTGCCTTTAGATGTTTCGCTCGATCGCGCCCTCGATGCGCCCGAGCAGGCCCTCCGAACCGGACTTCGACGTTTGTCCGGTCTGCGCCCCGCCATCGGGCCGCGCGGGAGCGAGCGAGGGCTTCCCGCCCATCGGCTGCGACTGCATCGCGACGAACTCACCCTTGCCGTCCATGGCGGGACCCGCGGTCCAGCGCCCTTCCGGGATCGAACCGTCGGTCATGTGCCCGAAATAGGCGTAGGAGTATTTCTGGTTCTCCTGCGACTGCGGGAACGAGTTCGGGATCGGCAGGTTGGCCGTCTCGCCGCCCATGTCCTCGAGCGCGGCCAGCCACTGCTGCTGGTGCATCGTGTCGCGGGCGATCATGAAGGCCAGCATCTCCTTCATGCCGGGATCGTCGGTCATGTTGTAGAGACGGACGGCCAGGACGCGGCCGCTGCTTTCGGCGGTGACGTTGGCGTACATGTCGGCAGCGATATTGCCGGATGCGTAGACATGGCTCATGTCGAACGGAACGCCGTTGGCGTCGACCGGCATCGCCGCCAGTCCGACCGACAGGATGTGGCGCATGTCCATGCCGTTCAGAACGGCACCGCCGGCGACGTCCGCCGAGACTTCCTCCTTCAAGGACAGCGGCGCGCCCTCGAGGTTCAGCGCGACCGCCGTCGCCAGCATCTCGATATGGCCGAGCTCCTCGGTCGCCGTGTTGAGCAACATGTCGCGATACTTGGCCGGGCCCCGCGCGCCGAAGGCCTGGAACATGTACTGCATGGCGACACGGATCTCGCCTTCCACGCCGCCGATCGCCTGCTGCAACGCCTTGGCGAAGACCGGGTTCGGCCGTTCGACGCGAACCGGGAACTGCAGCTTTCCATCCGTATAGAACATAAGGTCGTCCCTTCCTGTGAGGTCGAGGAAGGCCACCGCAGACTATCCGTTCCGATCAACGTCCATAACTATTGCTTAGTCAGGTCATATTTGCAGACCTAACGAACAATATTTAATTTTATTCGCTGGCTAAAATCTCTTCATCTGAGAAACTACAGTCAGGCGAGCCTGGCGACGCCTAGAACTTCGGTTCGTTATGGCAAGCCGCATACCGGGCGATCGCTGAACCGGTTCGGATGCTGCGATGCGACCATCCAAACAAAGCTGGCGCGGCCGTGGCGGCCCCTCATGGCGATCAGGGTCCGCGTCGCGTCCGGCCGGGTCTTACGAAACAGCGATCCGTGTCGCGGGTGGCAGCCGGTCCGGCTGTGCGAGCCGAGGGTCCACGGCCTCCCGTATGCGCCGCGCAATGCGGCTCAGGCAACCCGCGCCAGGCTCGACAGTACACGCGGTCGGTAGGTGCCGGCCCCCTTTTGGCCGACCAGGACGCCGCCACGCACCATGAGGCGCCCGCCGAGGATCACGTCCTCGGGCCAGCCGACGACCTCCAGACCCTCGTAGGGCGTGTAGTCGGCGCCGTCATGAAGGTCCGCATGACGGATCGTGCGGCGGGCCTCGGGGTTCCAGATCGCGATGTCGGCGTCCATGCCGATCGCGATCGAGCCCTTTCGCTCCAGGCCGTAGATCCGTGCGTGGTTGGTGGCCGTCAGCGCGACGAAGCGGGACAGGTCGATCCGCCCCTTCGTCACGCCTTCGGAAAAGAGGATCGGCAGGCGCGTCTCGACGCCGGGAATGCCGTTCGGCACGTGGCGGAAGCTCGTTCGCCCGCGCGGGTTCAGCTTGCCCTCCGCGTCGTCGTAGCGGAACGGGCAATGGTCGGAGGAGAAGAGGTCGAAGTCGCCGGTCTCAAGACCGGTCCAGCAGGCCACCTGCTCGGCTGCGTCGCGCGGCGGCGGCGAGCACACGAACTTCGCGCCCTCCCAGTCCATGCCCTCGAGGTCGGCGGCGGTCAGCACGAGATATTGCGGGCAGGTCTCGGCGACGACGCGCCGGCCGCGCGCCCGCGCCGCGCGGATCTCACTGAGCGCCGCGCCGTTGGAGACGTGGACGATCACCACCGGCACGTCGACGACCTCGGCGAGGCTGACGGCCCGATGCGTCGCCTCGCGCTCGACGGCGACCGGCCGCGTCGTGGCATGGGCGCGGGGCGCGACGTCGCCGCGCGCCTCGTGCTGGCCGACGAGGTAGCGGATCGCATCCTCGTTCTCGCAGTGGACCATGACCAGCGCACCGGTTCGGCGCGCGGTGTCCATGGTGGCGAGGATCTCGGCATCGTTCAGCCGCAGGTCCTCGTAGGTCATGAAGACCTTGAAGGACGTGTAGCCGTCGGCCACCAGCGCCGGCAGCTCCTGGCCGAGCACCGACGGGGTCGCGTCCGAGACGATCAGATGGAACGAATGGTCGGTGTAGCACTGGCCCTCCGCCAGGGCATGGTAGCCTTGGAGCGCCTCGCGCAGCGACTGGCCCTTGCCCTGCAGGCAGAAGGGCAGGACGGTCGTGTTGCCGCCCATCAGCGCCGAGCGCGTGCCGCTCTCGAAGTCGTCCGCCATGCGGATGCCCGCGCCCGACGGCTGCGAGATGTGGACATGGCTGTCGATGCCGCCCGGCAGGACGAGGCGGCCCGCGGCGTCCAGGGTCTCTCGTGCCGCGCCGACGCCCTCCGCGATCTCGACGATGCGCCCCTCGCGAATGCCGACATCGGCCCGGAAGACGTCGGAGGCCGTGGCGATCGTACCGCCGCGGATCGCCAGATCCAGCGTCACAGCTCGGGCTCCAGCGCGGCGATCAGCCGGTCCACCTCGTCCACCGTGTTGTAGTGGATCATCGAGACGCGCACGACGCCGCCGCGATCGAGCAGACCGTGTTCCTCGACGATGCGGCGGGCATAGAAGTCGCCGTGGCGGATGCCGACATGGGCGCGATCGACGGCCTCGACGATGCGCTTGGAGTTCTCGTCGCCCACCGTGAAGGAGACCGTCGAGACTCGGTCCTCGATCGCGGTGGAGCGACGCCCGATGACGCGCACCGAGTTGCGCGAGGTCAGGAAGTCCATCAGCCGCTCGGTGACGACGCGCTCCTGCTCCGCGATGGCGGCAAAGCCCGCCTCGATCGCCGCGCGGCCCGTCGAGCCGTCGGCCTGCCGTCCGAGTTCGGCGACGTAGTCGACCGAGCCGACCGATCCCCAGGCCGCCTCGTAGTTGATGTTGCCGGGCTCCAGCTTGTGGGGCACGCGGCTCTTGTCGAAGAAGTAGTGGTAGATGTTGTCGAGCGCTTCGAGCTTGTCGCGTCGGCCGTACATCACCGCATGGTGCGGTCCGAACACCTTGTAGACGCTGAAGACGTAGTAGTCGGCCTTGAGCGCCTGGACGTCGATCGCGCGGTGCGGGGCGTAGGCGACGGCGTCGACGGCCAGTTCCGCCCCCGCCTCGTGCACGATGTCGGCGATCTCAGCGATCGGGTTGATCGTGCCGAGGATGTTGGAAGCGTGCGTGACGCAGACGAGCCTGGTGCGATCGGTCATCAGCGCGCGAAGGTCGTCGAGGTCGAGCTCGAAGCTCTCGGGGTCGCAGCGCCACCACTTGATCGTGACGCCGCGCTCGGCATGGCGCAGCCAGGGGCCGATATGGGCCTCGTGGTCGACATTGGTCAGGATGATCTCGTCGCCCGGCTGGAGCCGTCCCGTCATCGCCTCCGACAGGAAGCGCAGAAGGATCGTGGTGCTGGGCCCCTCGACGATCTCGCTCGCGTCGCAGTTCATGAAGCGGGCGAAGGCCTGCCGCGTCTCGGCGACGCGCTGCGTCGACACGCGGCTCGGCTCGTAGGTCGCGCCGGTCTGGACGTTCGTCGTCAGGAGGTAGTCCGACACGCGGGCCGCCACGTCGCGCAGCACCTGGCTGCCGCCGGCATTGTCCATGAAGACCCAGTCGCTCCCGAGCGCGGGAAACTGCGAGCGGACGAAGTCGAGATCGAGCGACATGGGCATGGCTTTCATGGGACCGGGGTCAGCGCGCCTGCTGGCGGGCCGAGTGCTGCTCGAAGCGCGAGACGAGGCGCACGAGCGGCAGGAGGATGAGGAGGTAGAGGATCGCGGCCCCGATCAGCGGCGAGGGGTTGGCGGCGAGCGCCTGGGCCTGCGTCGCCTGCTTCAGAAGGTCGGGCAGCGCCACGACCGAGGCGAGCGCGGTGTCCTTCAGGACGTTGATCGAGTTGTTGGTGAGCGGCGGGATCACGATGCGGATCGCCTGGGGCAGGATCACGCGGCGCATCTTCGCCCAGGCATGAAGGCCGAGCGCGTCGGCCGCCTCGAACTGGCCGCGCGGGATGGCCTCGATGCCGGCCCGGAAGATCTCGGCCGCATAGGCGCTCGACACGGTGGCGAGCGCGAAGGTCGCAGCAAAGAAGGGCGAGAAGCGGATGCCGACGAAGGGCAGCGCGTAGTAGACGACGACCAGCCACACCAGAACCGGCAGCGCCCGGAAGACGTCGATATAGGCGATCGCCAGCCAGCGCACGGGCTTCGCCCCGTAAAGGCGGGCGAGCGCGAGGCCGAGGCCGCCGACAAGGCCGAGCGCGATCGACAGGAAGCCGAGCAGCACCGTCCGTCCCAGGCCGCTGAGCAGCAGCGGAAACGCGTTCCACAGGACGTCGACGTTGAAGAAGGTGGAGACGATGTCCATCGGATCTCGGGTTTGCGCGGCCGGAAGGGACCCGCCCGCTCAAGGGGCGGGTCCGTAAAACGATGAGATCAGAGCTTGGGCATCTCCGCCTCGCGGGCGGTCGAGGTCGATGCGTCGGGCGCGCTGCCGAACCAGGTCTCGTGCAGCTTGGCGATCGTCCCGTCCTTCTTCAGCTCGCCGATCGCCTTGGAGGCTTCGGCCGCCAGCGGCGAATCTTTGGCGAACATGATCGAGTACTGCTCGCCGGTCGGGATGCGCTCCACGACGGCGTATTGCGACTTGTCCTTGATGTAGTAGGCGACCGCCGGGATGTCGGAGACGTAGCCGTCGATGCGGCCGGCGGCCAGATCCAGCATCGCGGGCGACAGGCCCTCGAAGCGGCGGATGTCGGAGATGCCGTACTCGCCCTGGTGCTGGGTCGCCCAGATGTCGCCGGTCGAGCCCGTGTCGACGCCGACCACCTTGCCCTTGAGGCCAGCGAGATTTTCGATGCCCGACGACTTCAGGACCGAGAGCGACTGGTCGCTGTCGTAGTAGGGCTGCGCGAAGGAGACCGACTCCAGGCGCTTCTTGGTAATGGTGATCGAGGAGATCGCCGCGTCGATGCGGCCCGACTGCACGGCCGAGAAGAGGCCGTTGAAGGGGATGTTCTCGAACGAGACGTCGTCGTAGCCCATGCGCTTGGCGACCTCGCGAACGAGTTCGACCTCGAAGCCGACGGTCTGGCCCGAGGCGTCCTGGAACTCCCAGGGCACGTTTCCGATGTTGGCGCCGACCGTGAGGGTCTTGGCGGAAGCCGCGCCGGTCAGGGCGAGGGCGGCGACGAGGGCGGCGGCAAGGGTCCTGCGGATCATGGCGGCTCCTGCTTGAGGGAGGCTGACGGGGAAACGAGCGGTCTGCACACAAGCCGTGCAGGAGATGCTCAACGATCGATCACTTTTCTTGCATGCACTTCAGCAGTCAGACCGTATGCTCGATCTATGCCGTCGCCAAGCAAAAAGATACGTCGCCTCAGGCTGTGCGAGCGTGCGAGCGACCGCGCTCGGCTTCGGCATAGGGACCGAGGATCTCCATCAGGTCGCCGCGCGCGGGCGCCGCGCGCAGAAAGGCGCGCTCGGCCACTTGATCGAGATGGTGGGCCATGCGGTCGGCCGCCCGCTCGGGGTCGCCCGCCTCTAGGGCGTCGATCACAGCGCCATGCTCGTTGATCGCGCATTCCGGGGAATGGGGGCGCCCGAAGGTCGCGAGCGACAAGGACGAGCGGTAGGCGATCTCCCGAACGTAGCGCAGGAGCGTCGGCTTGGCGGCCATCTCGGCGAGCTTGACGTGGAACTCGGTGGCCAACCGAATGGAGTTGGCGTCCGGTCCGCCGCGCGCGGCCGCCTCCTCCGCCACATGGGCTCGGAGCTCCGCGACCTGCTCGGCGGTCAGGTTGCCGGCCAGCGCCCGCACGACGAGGCGCTCCAGCTCGCGCCGGATGTCGAATTCGTCGCGCGCCTCATCGAAGGAGGGTGTCGCGACCAGCGCGATACGGTTGCGGCGCAGCTCGACCAAGCCTTCCGAGGCGAGCTGTCCGAGCGCGTGCCGGGCGATCGTGCGGCTGACGCCGAAGCGCTCGCCGAGCGTGTCCTCGGGCAGCTTGTCGCCGGGGCTGAGCGCCTGTTCGAGGATGGCGCGTCGGATGGCCCGGCAGATGGCGGCGGCGCGGTCGGAGGCATCCATGCGGGAGACGATTTCCTGGAAAGACGCGGGACAGGACGCGTCTTCCATACCAGCTTATCCCAGCAGCACCCAAGCGCCGTATCGCAAGCGGTTCGTACAGTTACCCCGTCGAAGTGCATGCACCTTGACGGAATGCGGACGCTCGTTCGCCTTATGCTGTGAACGCCCTCATCCAGGCCAGTCCGTCGTCGGTTGCGCCCGTTGGCTTGTACTCGGCGCCGAAGGGTCCTGCGTATCCGGCGGCCTGGAGGGCGGGCAGGAGCCAGGGGTAGTCGACCTCGCCCCGGTCAGGCTCGGCGCGGGTGGGGACGGCTGCGAACTGGACGTGGCCGACAAGGTCCTTGTGCGCGGCAAAGCGCGTGACGAGGTCGCCGCCCATGATCTGCTGGTGGTAGCAGTCGAACAGGATCCGGACTTCGGGGCGCGCCAGCTGGCGCACGAGCGCGGCCGCCTCCTCCACCGTGGCGTGGAGGTAGCCGGGCGCATCGCGCCGGTTCAGCGGCTCGACCAGGACGCCCATGCCGGTGTCGCAGGCGAGATCGGCGGCATAGGCGAGGTTGGCGAGGAACGTCGCCTCGGCCCCCGCCTGCCCGCGCGCCGCGCCCGCCATGACGTGCACGCAGCGCGCCCCGATCCGCGCCCCGTACTCGAAGGCTTGCCCGATGGCCTCGCGCGCCTCGCCCTCGCGCCCGGGCAGGGCGGCGAGCCCGTTCTCGCCGGGCTGGCCGCGACGGGTGTTGAGCGAGAGCATCGGCAGGCCGGTCTCGGCAAGCGCGTCGGCCACCGCGCCTGCATCCGTCTCGTATGGCCAGTGGCATTCCACCGCCGCAAAGCCCGCCGCCCCGGCGCGCCGGATGGCGTCCGGCAGCGACAGCTCGCTCCACAGGAAGCCCAGATTGGCCGACAGCTCGATCATGTTCGCCTCCCTCACCCGTCCCATTCCACGTCGAAGCGCTTCACCACGCGCGCGACCTCGCCCTCCGACAGAAGGCGCGGATGGTGGCCGCGCGTGAGCAGCGCCAGGCGCGCGGTGGCCTCCAGCTCCTCCATGGCGTTGACCGCCGCCTCGAGGTCGCGGCTGGCCACGACCGGCCCGTGGTTGGCGAGAAGCACCGCCGAGCGCCGGCCCCCCAAGCCCCGGATCGCCTCGCCGGTGAGGGGGTCGCCCGGCACGAAGAAGGGCAGAAGCTTGACGCGCCCGAGCAGCATCACGGCATACGGGGTGATCGCGGGCAGCGCGTTCTCGGGGTCCACCTCGGGCAGCGTCGACCAGGCCACCGCATGGGCGGAATGCAGATGCACCACCGCCCCCGCCGTTCCGCGCGTCTGGTAGAAGGCGGCGTGAAGCGGCACCTCCTTGGTGGGCGCATCGCCCGACACGAGCTGCCCATCGGCGCCCAGCCTGGCCAGGCGCCCGGGGTCGAGGCGGCCGAGCGAGCGGCCGGTCGGGGTGACGAGCAGCCCACCATCGGGCAGGCGCACCGAGACGTTGCCGGACGCCCCTTGCGTCAGCCCGCGGTCGAACAGGCTGGCGGCCAGCCGGCAGACGTCTTCGCGAAGCTGGCTCTCGGCGCGGGCGTCGCTTGCGATCACCCCGCTCACGGTCGTCGCGCTTCCGGTCGCCCCGCTTCCGGGACGGTCTGCCCGAGCACGTCGAGCGCCTGCGCGAAGAAGCGCTCGTCGCCGAAGTTGCCCGACTTCAGCGCCAGCCAGAGCGGGCGCCCGCCGCCGGCGCCCCCGGCTTCCCCCACCCCGTCCGCGCGCACCGCCGGCACGCCGGCCGCGATCTCGGGGCCGATGGCCAGCGAGGCTAGGCCCAGGCCCTCCACCACCGCCCCGGACGTCTCGCCGCCCGCCGTCACGAGGCGCGTGACGCCCCCCGCCACCAGCCGGCGCGCCAGCTCGGCAAAGAAGCCCTCCACCGCGCCTGCCACGCGCTCCTGTCCAAAGCGCGCCTGCGCCTCCCGCACGACGCTCGGATCGGCCGAGGTGTAGACCAGCGGAGCGCCCGCCGCCGCGCCGCCCGCCCCGTTGCCTCCCTCGCCGCCCTCGCCCGGCCCCGGGTGATCGTCCACAAAGCGCAGCGCGCGCCCGACCGCCCCCGCCCCGTCGGCCACGATCTCGTCGGCCGAGACCTCCAGCCCCGGCGCGCCGTCCGCCAGATGGCGGCGCACCTGCGCGCGCGTCATCACCGAG
Source organism: Aureimonas jatrophae (assembly GCF_900104035.1). GTDB lineage: Bacteria > Pseudomonadota > Alphaproteobacteria > Rhizobiales > Rhizobiaceae > Aureimonas > Aureimonas jatrophae. The sequence goes on from NZ_FNIT01000009.1 coordinate 124,953, forward strand.
CACGAGCCCGACAGGATCGCCGCCCGACCGCGCGAGCCCGCCCAGGCGTCCGCGTCGGGGCCGCGCACCGGGACCAGCCCCTCCCGGCGCAGGTTCTCCGGCAGGCCCAGCGCGATCCCTGAGCCCCCCACCAGAAGCGGCCAGTCGGCGGCCGCCTGCCCGATCGCGTGCAGGTCCTCGTCGCGGATCGCGTCCACCACCACCAGCGGGCGGTTCGCCGCGGCTTCCGCTAGCGCGCCTTCGCGGATCGCGTCCGCCCCGGCAAACACCGTGGACGCCGCCACGTGCCCGACACCGAGCTGTGTCTGGTAGCCCAACCAGCGCCGGATGTCGGGATCGCGCATGGGGGTGAGCGGGTGGTCGCGCATGCCCGACTCCGACAGGAGCGCGTCGGCGACAAACAGGTGCCCCTGGTAGAGCGAGCGCCCCGCGCGCGGAAAGGCCGGGCACACCAGGACCGGGCCCATCGCCGCCGCTCCCGCACCCAGCCGCGCCGCCAGCGCCGCCCGCAGCGCCTCGGCCACCGGGCCGATGTTGCCGCTCCGCGTCGAGTCGAACGTCGAGCACACCTTGAACAGGATCTGCCGGCAGCCTTGCGCCAGGAGCCAGTCCAGCGCACCCAGCGACAAGGCCACCGCCTCACTGGCCGCGATCGTGCGCGACTTCAGCGCCACCACGCCCGCCTCGACACCCCGCTCCGCCGGACCCGACGGAACCCCCGCATACTGCACGACCCGCAAGCCACCCCGCGCCAGCGTGTTCGCCGCATCCGACGACCCCGTGAAGTCGTCCCCGATGATCCCAAGATGCAT
>NZ_FNIT01000018.1 GCF_900104035.1 Aureimonas jatrophae
ATCGCATCCTCTCTCACCTCATCACCAAAGCGCCCGCCCGGGGAAACTCGGGCGGGCGCTTTGCTGTGCGCCGGCAACCGATCGGCGCGCAACACAGCGCGCAATACCCCCTATCGTCGCCCCGCGCCCACCCATCTCCCTACTCCCTCCATCGCACCCGATACCACCAGCGCCAAAAGCCCGATCAACACCGCACCCTCCAACACAAACGCCGCATTGCCCGATAGCAAACCCGCCACAATCACCTCCCCCAGCGTCCGCGAACCCACCGTCGAACCAATCGCTCCCAGTCCCAAACCCGTCACCAGCGACAAACGTAAACCCGTCACAAGACGGCGCTCACCCCACTACCCAAAACGACGGCCGCGACGGCGATCGCGGAACTCACACCAGCCGCAAAGCACCGCGCTCGAAACGAGCGCAGACGCGTCGCTCGCACGACCGAATGCCTCGGTTGTCGACTGCGCCGTCCGCCTAGAACCGCGCCTGGCTTCCATAGCCGACCAGCTCGAGATAGCCCGCGCAGCCCGATGCGCGCACGAGCCCTTCCCAGTAGATCGGCAAGCCCAGCGTACTGTCGACCTCCTGGTCCGCCATCACCGGGACGAGCTCAAGCCGAAGGCGACGCTCGCGTAACTGGATCTCGACGATCGGATCAATCGGATAGACGCCACCCGATCGGGGCGAGCGCCAGGTGGATCGCGTCGTAAACGAGACCGCCGCAGGCGCCAGGATCTCGACCGCACCCGACGGATCGCGGAACGAGCCGCCCGCATAGGAGGTCCCGCCGTCCGCAGCTCGCAAGCGGAACGCGGTGAGGGCCGACCCATCGTCGAAGTTCAAGCCGGTCCAGTCCCAACCGACGGCTCCCCCCGCTATGTAGTCGGAGGACCATTCGCGATCGAGCCAGGCGCGTCCTGTGACGGTCACCGCCACGTCTCCGCGCGCCCGTTCCCTCACGCGCCCCGAGACGCGCAGTTGCGGGAGCGAGTAGTAGTAGCTGGCGTTCTCGCTGGCCGGCCCCTTGCGGCTGTATCCGTTCTCGCCTTGCAGCAGGGGAGGCGTGGTCGGCTCGAGAAGCAACTCGAACTCGAATGCCTCGTCGCCCACCCGCGTCTCGAAGCGGCCCTCGGCTGTTCTTCGAAAGAACCAATCGCTGATCGCGACGTTTGCGTCGCCGGTTGCCGCAAAAGCCAGCCCGAAACCCTCGCGCCCCGCCCGCTCCGTCGTCTGGATGCGGCCGACCTTGGGGTCCGACAAGCCCGCATGCGCGAACAAGATCTGGTCTGGTGCGAAGCGACTGGGATTGTCCCCTTCGCCGCCGGGAGGACGGGTGCGGAAGAAGGTGACCTGAAATCCCACCTCGTCGCCGTCCGGAAGCGTCAAAGAGCCGGTGACGTACCACCATTCCGTTCGGAAGGCGGGATGCGCTCCGTGGTCCTCGGGGAACACCAGGGGGACACCGGGCCGCACCACCGGATAGGGCGTCGCCGCACGGGACCGGACAGGCGCTGCAGCGACCAGACCCAGCGCACCACCGCCCATCCATGTCAGGAGACGTCGCCGCGAAAGCGCAGGATATCTCATCGAACGATCCCTGCCGGCACGAGGGACAACAAAGGAGCGAGGCCGCCGGCCCGAGGATGGCTTGCGCGTCTACCCATCACCAATCCTCGCGCACGGCCAGCACCGCGTCGCGGGCGGTGGCCCGTCGTGCCGCCACCATCGCGGTCACGGTCGCCGCCAGTGCAAGCGCCGCGACCACCGCAACGATCGTGCCGATGGGCACGCGCGTCGTCATCGTCCAGTTGAAGGACTGCGGGTTCACCACATGAATCAGCACCTGCGACAGACCGAGACCGAGGAGAACGCCCGCCAGCGCCCCGACGAGCCCGAGCAGCGCGCCCTCCAAGCCCAGCATCGCCACGATCTGGCGTGGCGCGACGCCGATATGGCGCAGCATGCCGAACTCGCGGATGCGGGCCACGGTCTGCGACGAGACCGTCGCGGCGACGCCCGCCAAACCGACGAGGATCGCGACCGCTTCCAAGAGATAGGTGACCGCAAAGGAGCGATCAAAGAGATCCAGCGCGAAGCGGCGCAGCGTGGCCGGCTCGGCGATCGAGACGGAGCGGGCGAGTTCGGGTCCCAGCGCACCGCGCAGCGCGTCGCCGGTTCGGCCCACGTCGGCGCCGACCTGGAGTGTCACCGCCGCCTCGTCCCGCCGCCCGTCACCCGACAGGCGCTCGTAGTCCTCGATCCGCACGGCGATCGCGCCCTGCTGGCGGGCATAGTCGCGCCAGACGCCGGCGACCGTGAACGCCGTCGCTCCGCCGATCGGCAACGTGATGCGCTGCCCGAGTTTCCAATCGTAGATTCGGCTGGCGGGCTCCGAAACCCAGATCGGAGTCGCGTCGCCGGTTGCAGGCGCTTCGCTGATCAGGGCGAGGGAGGTGGCGGGCTCGCTGGCGACCGGCCGCGCGATCAGGACGACGGGCGGCTGTCCCGGACGGATGGACAGCGGAAGCTGACGGCTGAAGTCGATCGCCGCAACGCCCGGAACAGCGCGCAGGCGCGCCTGAAGGGCGGAATCGAAGCCCGCGCCCGACTCCACGCGCAGATACAGATCGGCACGCAGAACGTCGCCGAGCCAGTCGTCCACCGCCACGCGAAAGCTCGTCACCATGGTCGCCATCGCGATCATCAAGGCCGTGCTCGCCACGATGCCGCACAGCGCGGTCGCCGCCTCGCCCGGGGCGCCATGAACATGGCGCAGGGCGAGGAGCGCAGGCGCCGCGCGCGGCGGTCGCCGCAGCAGAGGGGCCAGAAGGCGACGCAGAAGCCAGGGTACCCCGGCGACCCCGCCCGCCAGGATCAGCGCCATCGCCGCAAATCCGAAGATCGGCAGGCCGTTGACGGCCGGAAGAAAGGCCAGCGCCGTGCCGCCTCCGAGAAGCCAGAGCGCGGGTGCCAGCGGCGGCGAGCGGCGCGGATCCAGCGCGTCGCCCGTGTTCTTGAGGGCGGCCGCGGGCGCCGCGCGGCTGGCGGCCCGCGCGGGCAGGATGCTGCCGAGAAGGGCGGCGGCCAGACCCAGCAGCAGGAACACCAGCGCCGCGGCCGGCTGGAAGGCGACGCCCGCCGCGCCGTCGCGAAAGTAGCCGGCGCCCAGATCGCCGCCGAACCAGCGCAGAAGCGCAACCGCCAGACCCCATCCCCCCAGCAGACCCACCAGGGAGCCCACAAGGCCGATCACGAGACCCTCCGCGGCCACTGCCGCGATCACGCCCCCGCGCGGCAGGCCAAGGGTTCGGATCAGCGCGAACACGCGCAGGCGACGCGCCACCGACAGGGATTGAGCCGAAAAGACCAGGAAGCCGCCGGTCACGAGCGCCACGAGCGCCAGCATGTCGAGGTTGACGCGGTAGGCGCGCGACAGGGCATTGCCCTGGGCCGCCTCCTCGTCGGCGCCGCCGAGCGACGCGTCACCGGGCAGTTGCGCAGCGATGCGGTCGCGCGTGCCGTTCGGATCGTTGCCGAGCCGCAGGTCGATGCGATCGAGACGGCCGAGGCGGTCGAAGAGCCATTGCGCAGCCGCGATGTCGAGCGTGCCGATGCGCTGGCCCTCCGCAACGCCCGGCAGCACGCCCCGCACGCGCATTTCCACCTGGCGTCCGTTGGCATCGACGGTGACGCGCTCGCCAACCCCCGTGCCGAGGTCCGACAGGACCGCCCGCGACAGATACAGGGCATCCGGGGCGAACGGGCTCTCGGAGCGCGTGTCGATATCGTCGGCGACGCCAACGAGGCTGGGCGTCACGGCCATCGCACGGAAGGCATCCAGACCCAAAAGCGTCACGCGCGTGGCACCGATCGTGGCGTCGAGGCTGACCACGGGACTGGCGCCCGCGACGCCCTCGGTTTGCGCGATGACCGGGTACAGAGCCTCGTCGAACCCGAGCGGGCTCGAAGCGCGGACCGCAAGGTCCGCCGCCCCGTTGACGCCACGCACCGCACCGTCAAAGGCCTGCAGCGCCGAGGCGTTGACGAGATGAACCGCAAAGCCCAGCGCGACGCCCACCGCGATCGCGAGCGCCGTCAGCAGGAAGCGCGTGGGATGGGCCCGCGTTTCGCCGCGCACCAGCCACCCGAGCGCGAGGCGAGCGCTCGCCAGTCCCGCCTCAGCGGCCATCCGCCAAGACCTCCTTCGCTGTATCGTCGCGCAGGCCCGAGGCGGTCAGCGTCAGCACGCGATCCGCGATGCGAGCGGTGGCGCGCGAATGCGTGACGATCACGGCCGCCGCCCCGGTCCGCCGCACCGCGGCGGCCAGAAGATCGAGGACCCGGGCCGCCGTGTCGGGATCGAGATTGCCGGTGGGCTCGTCGGCCAGGATCAACGCCGGCTCGTGGATCAGCGCCCGTGCGATCGCGACGCGCTGCAGCTCGCCGCCGGAGAGATCGCGCGCGTAATCCTCCGCTCGGCCACCCAGGCCGACCGCTTCCAGCATCGCCCGTGCCCGCTCGCCGATCGCGCGCGCGTCGCTGCGCACCAGGGCGAGCGGCAGGCCGACATTCTGGCCGAGCGTCAGATAGGGAAGGATATGGAAGGCCTGAAACACGAAGCCGATCCGCTCGCGCCGCAACCGCGTTCGACCCGCCTCGTCGAGCGGCCCGATCCGCTCGCCGCCGACCCGCACCTCGCCTTGGTCCGGCTCGTCGAGACCGGCCAGGATGTTGAGAAGCGTCGACTTGCCGACGCCGGACTCGCCGAGAATGGCGACGATCTCGCCGCCCGCGACCGAAAGCGAGAGCCCATCAAACAGCTGGCGTCCGCCCGGCACCGATTTCGCCAGGCCCGACACCTGAAGGGACTCGCCGGGTCGATCGTCCGGACGGGTTTGGGCGCGCACGGGCGCAAGAAGATCGGACACGGGCGGCTCTCGGCATGACATCGCTGCCCCGCACCGCGGATCGGCGGCGGGTCAGGCGCATGTCGAGCCGAATCTGTTCGAGTCAAGCCAAGCGAGCCGAGACGCGGCGTCGTGCCGCCCATGGGGCCGGCGGTCAGGCTTCGGGGTCGAGCGACCCGTTCAGCCTGTAGGCCAAGCCATCGGGCCGGTAGCGCAACTCGCCGCGCCCGACGAAGTAGCCGGGCACGACGCGCTCCACCAGACGACTGCCGAACCCCTTGCGGTCGGGGGCCGCGACGGGCGGACCGCCGCTCTCGCTCCAGCTGAACAGAAAGGACCGGTCGTCCTGCGCGGTCCAGGACACCTCGATGCGACCCGTCTCCTGCGCCAGCGCGCCGTATTTCGCGGCGTTGGTGGCCAGTTCGTGGACCGCGAGCGCCAGGCCCATCGCCTGCTGGCTGGACAAGCCGACCGCGGGCCCCTGGAACCGAAAGCGATCGTCGCCGTCCTTGTGGGGCTCGAGCGCCGTCTCCAGAACCTCGCGGATGTCGGAGGCTTCCCAGTTCGCCTCGGTCAGCATCTCCTGCGCGCGACCCAGCGCCTGGATGCGGGCCGACACGACCTCCGCCGCCTCGTCCAGGCTCGGCGCGTGGCGCAGGCTCTGGGTGACCACGGCCTGCACCATGGCCAGCGTGTTCTTCATGCGATGGGCCAGTTCGCGCTGCAGGAGACGCTGTCGCTTCTCGGCCTCGCGCTGGCTCGTCAACGCTTGCCGCGTCTTCTCGTATTCGCTGGCGACCAGTGCGTTGGCGCCCGCCAGCGCGTTGCGGGCCTCGACCGTCCTCGTGGTCTCGTTGACGACGTTCATGAAGCCGCTGATGCGGCCCGCGTCGTCGTAGAGCGGGGAATAGGAAAAGGTCCAGTAGGTGTCCTTGGTCACCCCGCCGCGCGTCAAACGGAGAGGAAGGTCCTCGTACCAGGTTCCATGGCCCGACAACGCCTGTTCCGCAAAGGGGCGAACGCCCTCCAGAACCTCGGCCCAGTACACCTCGAAGGGCGCACCGATCGGGTCCGGCGGCATGCCGACGATGGTCGGCGAATAGGCCTCGTTGAAGAACTGAAGGAGATCGGGTCCCCAGAAGAAGACCATGTGCTGGCGCGACCCCAGGGCCAGCCGGATCGTCGCCTTCAACGCCTGCGGCCAGCCGGCGATCGGTCCGAGCGAGGTCTCGGCCCAGGTCTTGCCGAGGATCGCCGCACCGATCCAACCCTGCTTGCGCAGGTAGTCCTCGAACGTCTCGGGATCGGATTCGGGACGAAGCGGGATCAAGCGGAGTGTCTCAGACCGTCCAAACGTATCGGGTTCGTTCTTCTTGGCGAGCAGTGGCCGGCCCTGTCAACGGTCGCCGGCGCTCCCTGGTGCAGGACAAGGTCGCGTGAGGCGAATAGGCAACGCCACGAGGCCGACACAAGTCCCGGGCTGTAACCGAAGCCGAGAGTGTTTCACGTGAAACGGAGGCGTTATGCGCCGAGCGATCCAGGGTGCGGCGACGGCCGTTCTGCTTCTCATGGCCGGCAGCGTGCAGGCCGCGCCGCCCGAGATCGAGCGCGGCTTCCGGCAGTTCCTGGAGCGCGAGATCTGGCCGGAGGCCCGGGCCAACGGCGTGTCGCGCGCCGTGTTCGACCGGGCGCTCGGCGCCGTCCATCCGAACCTCGACCTGCCGGACCTCGTCCTGCCCGGTGAAACGGCGCCGGTCGAGGAGGTGAACCGGCAGGCCGAGTTCTCGAGTCCCGCCGGCTACTTCGACGAGAAGCGCATGGCCGGCACCGTGACGCGAGGCCGGGCGCTCCTGCGCACCCATGCCGACCTCCTGCGCCGCATCGAGCGCCAGACCGGTGTGCCGGGCCCGATCGTCGTCGCGATCTGGGGCCGGGAGTCCGGCTACGGCACCGCGAAGATCCCGCACAACGCCTTCGAGGTTCTCGGCACCAAGGCCTATCTCGCCCGTCGCAAGGCCATGTTCCGCGAGGAACTGATCGCCGCTCTGCGCATCGTCCAGGACGGCGACCGAGAGGTCGCCGACATGCGTTCGTCTTGGGCCGGCGCGCTCGGACAGCCGCAGTTCATGCCCACCAAGTTCCGCGAACTCGCCCGCGACGGCGACGGCGACGGCCGCCGCGACATCTGGAACTCGGTGCCCGATACGCTCCTGTCGATCGCGGTCTACCTTCAGGATGCCGGCTGGGTCGCGGGCCGCCCTTGGGGCTTCGAGGCGCGCGTGCCCGCCACGGTCTCCTGCACGATCGAGGGCCCCGATCGCATGCGCCCCGTCGCCGACCTGGCCGGTGCCGGCATCACGCGCATCTCCGGCAAGCCGTTTCCCGCCGCCGAGGCGCGGCAGCCCGGCACGCTTCTCATGCCGGCCGGCCGCTTCGGCCCCGCCTTCGTGGCGACACCCAACTTCTATACGATCAAGAGCTACAACAACTCCGACCTCTACGCCCTCTTCATCGGCCACCTCGCCGACCGCATCGCGGGCGCGGAGGGCGCCTTCCAGACGCCGTGGTCCGCGCCCAAGGGCCTGACCCGGGGCGAGGTCTCCCGCCTTCAGCAGCGTCTCGAGGCCAAGGGCATGGATGTCGGGGGAACCGACGGTCTCGCCGGCTTCAAGACCCGCCGCTCGCTCGGCGCCGCCGAGGAGGCGGCCGGCCGGCCCGCCACCTGCTGGCCGACGCGCGAGACCGTGCGCATCGCCGGGTAGCGCGCGCGTTCAGGGTCTCCCCAGACGGGAATCCGCCCTCGACGGGGCCCGGGCGAGCCACGGGTCTCGCCCGTCTCAAGGACGGGAATGGTTTCCCTACCCCCCTTTCCTTGAAGAGTGTTTCCTACCAACGGGGGCCAGCGGCCTCCTTTTGGCATGGAAAAGACAGTTCCATAAAAGGAAGGGTCCGGGACGTCATTCCCGGACGGGGACCGGGGCGGTAGCTTCGCCTCGGCCCCCGAGCGCACGCGTTCAGGCGATGCGGCCGCCGCCCTGCTTGGTGATGGCGACGACCGAGGGGCGTGTCGGCATGTCCGGCTGGAAGTCGGGCCAGCGGGTGGAAAGGTCCTCGTAGTAGGAGAGGCGGCCGAAGCCGTCCCAATCCTCGCCGCCGTCGGCCGGATGCTGCACGGCGACGAAGGCCGTCTGCATGTCCGGCAGAAGAAGCGGGCCGCACATCTCGCCGCCGACCGGCACGCGGAAGAACAGCTTCGAGGTGCCGCGCGCCGGACCGTCGGTGTCCACCGCCCAGAGACCGTCGGTGCGTCCGGTGGCCTTTGGCGAGTTGCCGTCGGTGGAGACCCAGAGACGGCCGTCGGTGTCGACGTGGCAGTTGTCCGGCATGCCGAACCAGCCGTTCCGCGTGGTCTCGGTCGAGAAGGTCGCACCGACCTCGGCGACGGCGGGATCGCCGCACTTCAGGAGAACCTCCCAGCGACCCGTCGTGGCGGCGAAGTCCCCGCCCTCTTCCGCGATCTCGATGATGTGCCCGAAGGCGTTGTTGGCGCGCGGGTTGGCGCCGTCGACCTGGGTGTCCTTGCGGCGCGTGTTGTTGGTCAGCATCACGTAGACGCGGCCGTTCTCGGCGTTCGGGCCGATGTCCTCGGGCCGGTCCATCGGCGTCGCGCCCAGAAGGTCGGCGGCGCGGCGCGTCTCGATCAGGACGTCGCCCTGGTTCTGGAAGCCGTTCTCGGCGGTGAGCGGACCCTCGCCGAACACCATCGGCATCCAGGTCATGACACCATCGTCCGCGAACCGGGCGACGTACAGCGTGCCCTCGTCGAGAAGGTTCATGTTGGCGGCGCGGTCGTCGGGATTGTAGCGGCCCTTCGTCACGAACTTGTAGACGTAGTCGAAGCGCTCGTCGTCGCCGAGATAGAAGACGACGCGTCCGTCCTTGTTGACGACGTTGTCGGCGCCCTCGTGCTTGAAGCGACCGAGCGCGGTGCGCTTACGGGGCACCGAGGTCGGGTCCATCGCGTCGACCTCGACGATCCAGCCGAAGCGATTGGCCTCGTTGGGCTCCTTGGCGACGTCGAAGCGATCGTGGAACCGGCCCCAGCTGTAGGTGCCCTCGGGAATGCCGAGGCGCTTGAAGTTGGCGGCCTCGGGATGGTTCTCCGGCAGCTTACCGGTGAAGTAGCCGTGGATGTTCTCCTCGGCCATGATGTAGGTGCCCCAAGGCGTGACGCCGCCGGCGCAGTTGTTGATCGTGCCGAGGACCCTGGTGCCGCTCGCGTCGGCCGACGTCTTGAGGCGGTTCGATCCGGCGGCGGGGCCGGTCAGCATCATCTCGGTATCGGCCGTGATGCGCCGGTTCATGGCGCCGTCGCGCACGACCTGCCACTTGCCGTCTGTCTTGCGGATCTCGACGATCGTGCCGCCATGGGCCGCCATCTCGACGTCGACGCGGTTCTGGTCGGCATCCGCGATCTTGAGCTTGGCGACCTTCTTGGCGGGATCCTTCGCGTCCGCCTCCTCGACCACCTGGACGATGCCCGGGAACATCAGGTGCTCGTTGGTGTACTCGTGGTTCACCACCAAGAGGCCGTGCTCGGAGGAGCCGTCCAGCGGAATGAAGCCGACGTAATCGTTGTTGTAGCCGAACTGGCGACGCTGCGCCTCGGGCGTCTGCCGGGTCGGATCGAAGACGGGGCTGTCGGCAAACAGCGGGTCGCCCCAGCGCAGCAGAACGTCCGCGTCATAGCCTTCGGCCACGTGGTGACGCTCGTCGATGCCGGCCTCGACCTCCGGGAACGTGAAGCGCGAACCATTGCCGGCCGAGCCCTGGGCCCGGGCCTCGTCGGCGACCAGAAGCGCCGCCGGGCTGACCGTCGCGGCGATCGCGGCCGCGGCCAACGAGCCGCGCAGGATGTCGCGGCGCGAGAAGCGGCGCGCGATGATCTCGCCCATGGTCGTGTTGGCGGTCGGGTTCAGACCCTCGCCGTCGGCTTCCTCGAGGCGGCTGGTGGGAAAGGCGGCCTGACGGGCTGCGTGGTCGGTCATCACAAAATCCTGGGATCGCGTTTCTGGAAACGTTCCAGAACCGCCCTAGGGGGCGAACGTCACAGTTCGATGACAGAGGTCGCGGATGGCGACGTCCTGCCGGTCGGCTGGCCGCCGTGCGTTGCGCCTAAACCAAGGGTTTGGATGAAGTTTCCATGACACGGGAACGGCGGGCGGGGATGCGACGTCACCTCGTCGGCAGACGGCTCGGCCATCCTCCCGGGACCGTCGCCCTTGATCCTGTCGATCCCGCCGAAAGGTCCCCTGATGAAGCCTCTTCTGATCGCCGTCGCGCTTGCCGCGTCGCTGGCCTCTCCCGTTCTGTCGCAGCCCGCCCCGGGCACGGCCACGCAGCCCGCCGTTCCGGCCCTCAACTCCGGCGAGGAGGTGGACTCGGGCGTCGGCGCGACCGATCCGCAAAGCTTCGTCGGCCGCGTGGCGATGAGCGCCGACGGGCGCGAGATCGGTCCGATCCGTGAGGCCGAGATGGCCAGCGACACGAGCGACGGCGGAGTACTTGTGGTGGAGCACGGGGGCCGCACGCTGCGTCTGCCGGCGGCGGGCGCCAGCGTTGCGGGCGAGCGCGTCACCGTGTCCTCGACCTTCGAGCGCGCCACCGCGAACTGACAGGTCTACCGACAGCGAGAAGGGGCGCTTCCGCCGGGAAGCGCCCCTTCGATTTTTCGTATCAAGCTTTGGTGATGAGCCGGCTTACTTCGAACCGAGGCATAGAACCGGATAGACCGACTCCTGCACCTTCGCGGTCGCATCCGGAACGCTCTCCAGCGCCGCCGAGGCATCCGCCGTCTCGTAGCGGACGTTGTGCGTCTCGAGGAAGCGGGTGGCCGCGTCGGGGCGGATCGCGAAGTTGATGGACTGCGGGATGTCGCCGGTGAGATCGGCAACCGCCACCGCATTGAGCTTGGCGGTGACGACGCCGACCACGCGGCCCGCGAGATCAACCAACGGGCCGCCGGAGTTGCCGGGCTGCACCGGTGCCGAGATCTGCAGGTAGTTGGCGTCGTTCATCAGGCCCATGAGCGAGGACACGTTGCCGCGCGTCACGTTCAGGCTGTCGGCCAGGATCGAGCGCAGAGGGAAGCCGAGCGCCAGGACGTCCTCGCCGAGGCGCGGCTTGCCGCCGACGATCGCGAGCGGCTTGCCGAGCGGCTTGTCCATCTTCACCAGCGCGAGGTCGTGATCCTCGTCGACCACGACCTGCGAGGCCGCGCCGAGATCGCCGACCAGAACGGTCTTGCAGCTCTTGGCGACATGGGCGTTGGTCAGGAGCCAGCCGTCGTTCGACACCACGAAGCCGGTGCCCGAGGAGTCGAAGCCCGGACCCGAGGTTCCGCCGCCCGGCGCCGAGGGCTTGGTGGGGGCGGTCGCCGCCTCCTCGCCGAAGGCGACGCCGGCGGCGCGGCCCGACTCGAAGAGCTTCGCCATTGGGCCGAGTTCGGCCGCGGGCTCGCGGGCGAAGGGCTGGAAGCTCTCGGCCGCGACCTGCGCATAGGGGCGCACGAGCGCGTCCTGATCGCTCCAGGCGACCGAGAAGCCGCGCAGGTCGGTTCCGCGACCCTGGAAGCGGATCAGGAAGTCGCGACCTTCCTCGATGCCGCGGATCGTGAAGCCGTCGCCCTTGCGCTCGGCGGTCGCGACGCGGCGGTCGGGTCCGTTGGCGGACAGGACGTCGAAGACGCGGTCCAGCGTGTGGCCGTCGTTGAAGCGGACGGTCTCGATCTCGATGCGGCTGTCGGCCGAGCGCCACATGCGGCCGATCTCGGTGTCGCCGGCCGGCTCGACCAGCGCGCCGGGCAGGGCCACGCGCGCGCCGGTGGCGGTGTCGTCGGCGAAGGTGAAGCCGACCGCGTCGCGCGTCTTGTCGCTCGCGGTGATCAGCGCGCGCAGGAAGCGCTCGTCCATCACGCCGTCGGCCACCATGCCGTGGCGCGCCTGGAAGTCGCGCACGGCCCGCAGGGTCTGCGGTCCGACCTCGCCGTCGAACGTGCCCTGGTAGTCGCCGCTCCACGCCAGGCGCGTCTGCAGGCCCTTTCGGAAGGCGATGTCGGTGTTCTGGTTGTAGGCGGCCGCCAGCTCGCTCGCGGGCGAGGCGTGGGCGGGCAGGGCCAAAGGCGACGCGCACAGGACAAGGCCGGTCAACATCGCGGTGATGGATGCGCGCATCGTGTTATCCCCAAGCCCCAAATCAGTCCGGGGGATAAACGCAAGAGAGGCGTTTTCGATCCCGGCGGATTAATGTTTTGTCAAGCTTTAGGCCTTGAGTTTTTCTCTATCATTGCTCGGGCGTGTGGAAAACCTTTCAAATACGTTTCGTCGCGGCCTGCGAGAGCGACCGAAACGCGGCTACCGCGCGTCCGCCTCGTCGTCGGACTGCATCTCGATCTCGCTGATTCGCCCCGCGCGGCGCATCAGCTTGGCGGTGGACACCAGGATCTGGTCGACGTCGCGCCCCGCCTGCCCGAAGTGCGTGCGCAGCGCTTCCGCGCGCGCTTGAAGCCGCGCCATGTCCTCGGCCAGAAGCATGACCTCGCGCTGGATGCGGCCGGCCTCCTCGCGCATGCGCCCGTCCTTCAGAAGCGCGCGCACCACCTCGATCGAGAGCATCAAGAGGGTCGGCGAGACCACCACGACGCGCGCGCGCCGGGCGCGCTGGAGGACATCGGGGAAGTGCTCGCCGAGATCCGCGAAGATCGACTCCGACGGCACGAACAGGAAGGCCGTGTCCTGCGTCTCTCCGGGCAGGAGGTACTTCTCGGAGATCGCCCGCACATGAACGTCCATGTCGCGGCGAAGCCGCGAGGCGGCGGACTGGCGCGTGCCCTCGTCCGGCGCCTCGCGAAACGCGGTCCAGCTTTCCAGCGGAAACTTCGCGTCCACCACGAGCGCGGGCGCGCCGTTCGGCATGGGGATCACGCAGTCCGGCCGCTTGCCGTTGGAAAGCGTCGCCTGAAAGGCGTAGCCGCCCGGCGGCAGCGCGTCGCGCACGATCGCCTCCATGCGCGCCTGGCCGAAGGCGCCGCGCGCCTGCTTGTCGGCGAGGATGTCCTGCAGCCGCACCATCTCGCCGGCGAGGCTGCGGATGTCGCCCTGCGCCCGGTCGATCAGGGCGAGGCGCTCCTGCAGGCGGGCCAGCGTCTCGCCGGAGCGCTCCGCCTGGTCGGCGAGCTGGCGATGCAGCGTGCGGCCGACCTCGCCCTGGCGCTGGGCGAGAAGCTCGCCCATGGACTGGACGCGGCCCGACAGCTCGGCCTGCGCGCGCAGCACCGCGTCCAGACCCTCGCCCTCGTACCCGCCGGGATGCCGCCGCCGGAGGAGCCGCCACGAGAGCGCGAACGCCAGCAGAAGAAGCAGGAGCTCGCCAGCGCTCACGAGATGCGAGCCGAGCGCGAAGAGCGGCCGGTCGAGAAGCGGGGCGAGCGAGGCGAAGTCCATGAACCGGGACCCTATCGTCTCGCTGCGACCGAAGCCAGATCAAACCGGGAACGCGGGCGTCTCGGTTGACCGCTCCCGGGCTTGCGATTACCTGACGCCCATGACCGTCAAGCCCCTTGTGATCCTGCCCGATCCCATCCTGCGCCGCGTTTCCGATCCCGTGCTGCGGGTGGACGATGCCGTGCGTCGTCTCGCCGACGACATGCTGGAGACGATGTACGACGCGCCCGGCATCGGGCTCGCCGGAATCCAGGTGGGCGAGCCGCTGCGCATCGTGACCATCGACCTCTCCAAGGAGGACGATCCGGAAAAGGCGCCGCAGGTGTTCCTGAACCCGGAGATCCTCGCCGGCTCGGACGAGCGCTCGTCCTACGAGGAAGGATGCCTGTCGATCCCGGACTACTATGCCGAGGTGGAGCGGCCCGCGCGCGTCACGGTGCGCTGGCTGGGCCTGGACGGCCAGAGCCACGAAGAGGAGGTCGACGGGCTGCTCGCCACCTGCCTGCAGCACGAGATCGACCACCTGAACGGCGTCCTGTTCATCGACCACATCTCGAAGCTCAAGCGCGACATGGTGATCAAGCGCTTCACCAAGGCCGCGCGCAAGTCGGCCTGAGGCCGGCCGGGCGCTTTTGCAGCCCGCTCCGGACACGCACAGACGGACCGTCGCCGCATGACCCTCCGCATCGTCTTCATGGGCACGCCCGTCTTCGCCGTGCCGACGCTGACGCGCCTTCACACCGAGGGCCACGCGATCGCGGCGGTCTACGCGCAGCCGCCCCGGCCCGCCGGCCGGCGCGGCCTGCAGCTCGTTTCCGCGCCCGTGGCCGTCGAGGCCGAGCGCCTCGGGCTCGAGGTTCGCACGCCGGTCTCGTTGAAGGGCGAGGCGGAGCGCGAGGCGTTCCGCGCGATCGGCGCCGATGTCGCGGTGGTGGTGGCCTACGGGCTTCTCCTGCCGCAGGCCGTGCTCGACGCGCCGCGCTTCGGGGCGCTGAACGGCCACGGCTCGCTTCTGCCGCGCTGGCGAGGTGCCGCGCCCATCCAGCGCGCGATCGAGGCGGGCGACGCTGTGACCGGCCTGATGGTGATGGGCATGGAGGCGGGGCTCGACACGGGACCCGTGGCGCTGACGCACGAGGAGCCGATCGGCCCGCGCGACACAGCGGGCGACCTGTCGGCCCGCCTGTCGGCCGCCTGCGCCGACCTGATGGCGGAAGCGATGCGGCAGCTGGAGCAGGGAGCGCTCCGCTTCGAGACGCAGGACGCGATCGCCGCGCGGACGGGTCGCGAGACGCTCTACGCCGCCAAGATCGACAAGCGCGAGGCCGAGATCGACTGGCGTCAGCCGGCCGATGCGATCGCGCGCCGCATCAACGCCTTCTCGCCCGCGCCCGGCGCGTGGACGCTCTTGCGCGGCGAGCGTCTGCGGCTCCTGCGCGCGGAGGCCGGGGAGGGGAGAGGCGAGCCGGGCGCCGCGCTCGACGACGCGCTTCTGGTCGCGGCCGGCGACGGTCGGGCCGTGCGCCTTCTCGAGGTGCAGCGCGCCGGCGCCAAGGCCGGTCCCGCCTCCGACATGCTGCGCGGCGCGCCGGTGCCGGCCGGCACGCGGCTCGGGCTCTAGCCCTCGTGCCCCGATACAAGCTCACCATCGAATACGACGGCACTCCCTACGTCGGCTGGCAGCGGCAGAAGAACGGTCTGTCGGTGCAGGAGGTGCTGGAGCGCACGATCTCGGAGTTCGCGCGCGAGGAGGTGACCGTGTTCGGGGCGGGGCGCACGGATGCCGGCGTTCATGCGCTCGGACAGGTGGCGCATGTGGACCTCACACGCGCGTGGCGGGCCGATACGGTGCGCGACGCCCTGAACGCCGCGCTGCGCGAGGCGGGCGGCGTTTCCGTGCTCGCCGCCGACGAGGTGCCGGACACGTTCGACGCTCGCTTCTCGGCGAGGAAGCGGCACTACCTCTACCGCATCCTCGACCGCCGGCCGCCGCCGACGGTCCTCAAGGGCCATGTCTGGTGGGTCTGGCGGCCTCTCGACGTCGAGGCGATGCACGGCGCGGCGCAGCGGCTGCTCGGCACGCACGACTTCAACGCCTTCCGGTCCGTGAACTGCCAGGCGAAGAGCTCGATCCGAACGCTGGAACGGCTCGATGTCCGCCGCGAGGGTGCCGAGATCCATATCCACGCCTCGGCCCAGAGCTTTCTCCACAACCAGATCCGGTCCTTTGCCGGTACGCTGAAGCTGGTCGGCGAGGGACGCTGGAGCGCGGACGACGTGGAAGCCGTCCTCGCTTCTGCCGACCGCACGCGCTGCGGCCCCGTCGCCCCGCCGGACGGCCTCTACCTCACGCAGGTGGATTACGAGGGTTAGGCAGCGAAACAACCGATCGAGGCAACGGGCCGCGGCGGCGGCGCGGGACCCGCTCCCTTCGCCGTGCCGGGCGCTGACTTTCAGCCCGGCGCGCGCGCGACCTGCACGTCCAGCACCCAGGTGACGCCGAAGCGGTCGCGCACCATGCCGTAGAGCGGCGAGAAGCCGGCCGGACCCAGCGGCTGGATGATCGTCCCGCCCTCCCCGAGCCCGTTCCAGTAGCGAGTGATCTGATCGGCGTCGGTGCCGCGCACCGACACGAAGACGGGGATCGTTCCGGGGTTCCAGTCCCGCGCGGCCGGCACGTCCATCGCCATGACGTGGAAGCCGTCCTCGGAGGAGACCTCGCCCCAGATCACCTGGTCGGCCTCGGCCGCATCGGTGACGGCCCCCGCGTCGGCGAAGGTGACGAGCGTCAGCCGCCCGCCGAACACGGACTGGTAGAAGGCGAGCGCCGCACGGGCCTGCGCGCGGAAGTTCAGGTGGGTGACGGTCTGGATGGTCATGGCGGTTGCCTCTTCGTGTCTGACAGGAAACACGTTAGACCGACCCAACTGACAGTTTGCGGCAGTTGGCGAAGGGGCGATGGCATGGCGCGGTCGGATCGGTTGTTCCGTCTTCTCCATGCCATGCGCACCATGTCCGCCCCGATCACCGCGGCGCGGCTGGCGGAAGCGACCGAGGTCTCGCAGCGATCGCTCTACCGCGACATCGACGCGCTTCGCGCGGCCGGGGCACGGATCGAGGGCGAGCGGGGCTACGGCTACCGGCTGATCGAGGACTACGCGCTGCCGCCCCAGACGTTCGAGCGCCCCGAGATCGAGGCGATCGCGCTCGGGATGGCAGAGGTCGCCAGCTTGGGGGACCCGGTTCTGGCCGAGGCGGCGGCATCGGTCCTGGCCAAGGTCGCCGCCACGCTGCCCGACGACCGCGAGCAGTATCTCCTGCACGCGATCTCGCAGGTCTTCCGGCCGACGCCGCGCTACGGGGCGACGCCGCACATGGAGACCGTGCGCGGCGCCTGCTGGCGGGAGGAGGCGCTTGAGATCGGCTACGTCGACCAGAACGGCGCCGTCAGCACGCGCAGCATCCTGCCGCTCGCCGTCGTCTACACCGACCGGACGCAGACCGTGCTGGCGTGGTGCTGCCTGCGCGAGGATTTCCGCATGTTTCGCGCCGACCGTCTCCGGACCGTCTCCCTGGCCGAGTCGAGCTTCCGGCCCCGACGCGCCCCGCTTCTGCGCCGCTATCTGGCGGAACTGAAGGCGCGGGCCGCGTCCGCGGCGGAGCCCCGCCAGGGCGCGGAAGGCAAGGGGTAGGCGGCTCGCCCGTCGCCGGGCACTGCCGCGGCGCCCTGCTACGCGATGCGGATGCCGAACAGGTCGGAAACCGCCGCGTAGCTCATCAGCGCCACGATCACCATCATCGTGACGATCGCGATCGACAGCGGCAGGTCGGACTGGGTCGAGTGGCTGACGAGGCGCACCGTCAGGACGATGGACAGCGCGGCGACCACGAGACCGAGCGCCTGCGTCCCGTCGCTCGAGCCTATCACGAGCACCAGGAGAAAGAAGGGCGAGAAGATCCAGGCCATCAGGGCGCCGCCCCAGTTCAGCGCCACCACGAAGGGCACGATCTTGCGCGTGAAGCCGATATGGCGCGCGACCGACATCATGATCAGGATAGGCACCAGCCAGGCGGTCGCGTCGGCCGTGGCGTGGGCGAGATAGTCGAGCGCGGTGCCCGCCTCGCCGCCGGCCCGCTCGATGCGCTCGAACTCGATCCACGACAGGATCGAGGGCGGCAGGGCGACGAGAAGCGCGGCGAAGGACCGCCAGAAGCCGTCGGCCGACAGGTCGAGCCGGTGCAGGCCGTCTGATTGGCCCCCCATCAGGCGCGCCGCGCCCGAGAAGTAGCGCAGGATCTCCCCCAGCGAGGGCAGGAAATCAGGCGTGGGCGGCGAACCAGCGGGCAATGAAGGTCTCATAGATGCGCGTCAACGTCTCGAGGTCCGACAGGGCGACCCGCTCATCAGCCATATGCATGGTGCGCCCGACAAGCCCGAACTCCACCACCGCGCAATGGTTCTTGATGAAGCGCGCGTCGGACGTGCCGCCCGACGTCGAGAGTTCCGGGACGCGGCCGGTGATCGCCTCGACCGCTTCGCCGAGCGTCTGCGTCAAAGCGCCCGGCGCCGTCACGAAGCAGTCGGAGACCGGCTCGCGCCAGCGGAGCGCGTATGCGCCGGGCCCGCGCGGGCAGGCTGCGAGCCCCGCCTCGATGCGGCGCTGGAGTTCGGCGCGCAGCGTGTCGCCCGTCCAGCAGTCGTTGAACCGCACGTTGAACCGCACCGTGGCGCTGGCGGGCACGACGTTGGTGCTCGGGTTGCCCGTGTCCACCGAGGTGACCTCCAGGTTCGAGGGCTGGAACCGGCTCGTGCCGCCGTCGAGAAGCGGATGCAGCAGCGCCTGCAGCACCGGCCCGAGGCGGTGGAGCGGATTGTCCGCCCGGTCGGGATAGGCGACGTGGCCCTGACGGCCCAGAAGCGTCAGCTCGCCCGAGAGCGAGCCGCGCCGCCCGATCTTGATCATGTCGCCGAGCGCGTCCGGATTGGTGGGCTCGCCGACGAGGCAGGCATCGAAGCGCAGTCCTTGTGCCTCGGCATGGCGCAGAAGCTTCACCGTGCCGTTGACGGCGGGCCCTTCCTCGTCGCCGGTCACGAGAAACGACACGCGGCCCGCTTCGGGAAGCGCGCCACGGGCGACGAGGCGCGCGAGCGCCGCCACGAAGCAGGCGATGCCGCCCTTCATGTCGACCGCGCCGCGCCCCCACATCTCGCCGTTCTCGACCGCGGCGGAAAAGGGCGGGTGGCGCCAGCTTTCCTCGGGTCCCGGCGGCACGACGTCGGTATGGCCGGCAAAGCAGAGGTGAGGCCCTGCCGCCCCGCGCGTGGCGAGAAGGTTCTCGACGCTGGCCTCGCCGCCTTCATGGAACACGGGACGCTGGACCTCGAAGCCGAGCGGCTCCAGCATCCGCTGCAGCGCCTCCAGCGCGCCGCCCTCAGCGGGCGTGACCGACGGGCAGCGCAGAAGCGTCTCGAGGTTGCGGGCAGGGTCCAGAACAGGCTCGGTCATGGGCCATCCCTTAACGTTCCGTGTGGATCGCGTCACCCAGCGGGGCCACCCTTGGCCTATGCATGGAAAAATCAAGACTGGTGCTTTCGCGCCACGCTGCGCTACGTTCGTGAACGGTTCGTAACCTTCGCCCCAGCTTCGCCACGTTTTGGCCGGGTTCGGGGGCGAGGTCGAGCCGCAGGGGAAACTGCCATGGGGGCCATGCATGACCTATCAGCGGGCTGAGGAAGCCCGGTTCGCTCGTTTGCGCGCCGGACATTTCAAGCACGTGGCGACCTTCGCCGTCCTCGCACCGCTGATCCTGTCGGGATGCGTGTCCCACAAGGACACCCTGACCGGCACCGCCGATCTCACCCCCACCGCGACACCCGGCCAGACGCCGGCCGCCACGCAGGTGGCCGAAGCCTCCAAGCCCGTCGAGATCGCCAGCGCCGACGGCGGACCGACCCGGGTGATCGTGCCGCAAAGCCGCCCGTCGGCCGCGCCGGTCCAGGTCGCGGCCGCGACCCAGCCCGCCGAACGGGGCGAGCGCGTCGCCCGTGCGCCCGCCGCCCGCTCCATCGCCGGCCGCGCGCTCGACACGGCTTCGGCCGCCAAGGACGCCGCCGCGCTCACCGCGATCGCCGCCAAGGACACCGTGGTGGCGGGTGCCGCCAAGGTCGGCTCCGGCGCCGCCCGCGTCGCCAGCGTCTCGGTCGCCACGGTCCAGAACGTCGCGCAGGCCGTGTCGGACACGATCACCGGCGACCCGAAGATCGACCGCATGATCGAGGCGGCGGCTGACGAGAACGACATTCCGCGCGAGCTCGCCTATGCGGTGGTGCGCGTCGAGAGCCACTACAATCCGCGCGCCAAGGGCTCGGGCGTCTACGGCCTGTCGCAGATCAAGCCCGCCACCGCGCGCGGGCTCGGCTTCTCGGGTTCGGCCGAGGACCTTCTCGATCCCGAGACCAACCTTCGCTACGGCATGCGATACCTGAAGGGTGCCTGGGAGCAGGGCAACGGCGACGTCTGCCGGACCGCCATGAAGTACAAGGGCGGCCATCGCACCACGGTGATGAGCAAGTCCGCCAGCGTGTACTGCTCCAACGTCAAGCGCCACATGGCCTCGATCCGCGCCCGCAAGACGCCGGCCATGGGCTCCGACCGCATCCTGGTGGCGGCCGTCGAGCCGACGCCGCGCAAGGGCCTGATCGCCCGCAGCATCGCCACCGCCGCGGCGACGCCCTCCCAGCTTCCCGGCGTCTCGGCCGCCGCGCTCGTCGCCCCGACCGCCGCCCCCGCCATGCCGGCGGCGACGCCGGGCACCATCGCCCGCGTCGCCCAGCCCGACAGCGCGCCGCGCCCGGCCGAGACCGCTGCGGCGCCTGCGACGCCGATCGTGAAGCTTGCGGAAAACCGCCCCGTGCCGCTTCTGGAACGCGCCGCCAAGGGCGGCAGCACGGGCGGACGCGTGGTGCGCACCGCGCCCGTGGCCGAGCCCGACGCCAGCCGCTTCGGCGGGTCGTTCGACGCCTCCGGCCCCTCGACCGGCGCTGCATCGGCCGGCGGCCTCGGCTTCAACTGATCCGCAATCCATGGCTGCAACAGAAAAGGCCGGGCGCATCGCCCGGCCTTTTCTGTAGGAACGTCCCGAACGGTCCGGTCCCGGTCCGCCGAACGGCGGTCCACGGGACGGTCCCCAAGGGCTCCCTGGCCCGGCGCCGTGTGCGACGCTGGGGCCGCGCCGGCGCCGGCCGGGAGCGCGCTAGCTGCGCAGGAGCTCGTTGATCGAGGTCTTGGAGCGCGTGCGCTCGTCGACGCGCTTGACGATCACCGCGCAGTAGAGCGCGGGGCCCGCCTCGCCGTTGCCCATCGGCTTGCTCGGCAGCGAGCCGGCGACGACCACGGAATAGGGCGGCACCTCGCCATAGGTGATGGCGCCGGTCTCGCGGTCGACGATCTTGGTGGACTGGCCGATGAAGACGCCCATGCCGAGCACCGAGCCCTCGCGCACGATGCAGCCCTCGACCACCTCGGAGCGCGCCCCGACGAAGCAGTTGTCCTCGATGATGGTCGGGCCCGCCTGCAACGGCTCCAGGACGCCGCCGATGCCGACGCCCCCCGACAGGTGGACGTTGCGGCCGATCTGGGCGCAGGAGCCGACGGTGGCCCAGGTGTCCACCATCGTGCCCTCGCCGACGCTGGCCCCGAGGTTCACGAAGGAGGGCATCAGGATCGCGCCGCGCCCGATATGGGCGGAACGGCGCACGATGGCGCCGGGCACGGCGCGAAAGCCCGCCTCGCGAAAGCGGTTCTCGCCCCAGCCGTCGAACTTCGATGGGACCTTGTCCCACCAGGTCGCCCGGCCGGGTCCCCCCTCGATGATCTCCATGTCGTTCAGGCGGAACGACAGGAGCACGGCCTTCTTCAGCCACTGGTGAACGGTCCAGCTGCCGTCGTCGCCGCGCGTCGCGACCTTGAGCTCGCCGCGGTCGAGGCTGTCCAGCGCGGCGTCCACGGCCTCGCGGACCTCGCCCCGTGTCGAGGCGTCGATGCCGTCGCGCCCCTCGAAGGCGCTCTCGATCGTGGTTTCCAGCTTGGCGGCGTCCAGCATCGCGATTTCTTCCCCGGTGGCGTATGGATGCCCGACGCTCTAGGGGACCCCCGGCAGGGGGTCAATCGAAAGGCAGGACCGATGACCGACGACAGCGCGAAGACGCAAGCCGACGTTCCCGTGAAGCCGGACGGCGAGCCGGTGGGCACGTTCAAGCCCTTTCCCTCGTCCGGCCACGACCGCGCGCAGCAAGCCGTCAAGCCTGACACGCCCCAGACCCGCTCGCCGACCTACCGCCTCGCCTACGACGACCACGACTTCATGAACTCGGACGCCATGCGTGGCGTGCGCCTGCAGCTGGAGCTGATGAAGCCGGAGATGGCCTTGCGCGAGGCGGGCATCCTGTCGACCGTCGTCCTGTTCGGCGGCGCGCGCATTCCCGCGCCGGGGGAGGCGCCCTGGGCTGCGCGCAACGCGGCCCAGGCGGCGCGGCTTTCGGCCAACAGCCGCTTCTACGAGGAAGCGCGGCGCTTCGCGCAGCTCGCCTCGCAGCACTCGGCCAACTCGTCGGGGGGCAAGGAGTTCGTGATCGTGACGGGCGGCGGGCCGGGCGTCATGGAAGCGGGCAATCGCGGCGCGGCGGATGTCGGGGCGGTGTCGATCGCCCTCAACATCACGCTGCCGCACGAGCAGGCGCCCAACCGCTTCGTCACGCCCGAGCTGTGCTTCAACTTCCACTACTTCGCCCTGCGCAAGATGCACTTCCTGCTGCGCGCCAAGGCGATGGCGATCTTTCCCGGCGGCTTCGGCACGATGGACGAGCTGTTCGAGGCGCTGACCCTGATCCAGACGGGACGCATGGCGCGCATTCCCGTGGTGCTGTTCGGAACCGAGTTCTGGCGCCGCGCCGTGGACTTCGGCTTCCTGGCGGAGGAGGGCACGATCGCCCCCGACGACCTCGACCTCTTCCATTTCGCCGACACGGCGGAGGAGGGGTGGGCGGTGATCCGGGCCGCCTACGGGTTCTGAGCGGCGCGGCGGACCGGGGGGAACCGTGACGGCGGCGCTCCCGTTGGCCTCCCGAGTTCAGAACAGGAGGACGCCATGGGCGATCTCGACACCGATTCCGAGATGATGCGCCAGCAACAGGCGATGGACGTGCGCGAGCGCCTCGCGCCCGACGAGACGCATGCGGCGCGCGGAGCCAGCGACACCGATCCCGAGAGTCGGGCCGCCCGCGAGGCGGCCAAGGCCGACGAGGTCACGCGCGTCAACACGCAGCAGGACGCGGTGTTCGCACGGAACCAGCGCCGGGTCGGCGCGGCGGAGGCCGACCAGGTGACCGATGCCGCGACCGGCGGCGTGTCGCTGGCCCATCCCGGCCGCTCGCTGCTCGGCGACTGATCGCCGGACCGGGGCGCCGCGTCAGGCGGCGTCCCGCGCCTCGCCCCGCAGACGGCGCAGGAAGCGCGTCAGGTCGTCGGTGACGAAGTCGATGTGCTCGCCGTCGCGGCCCTCGTGCTCCCACACGTCGCCGATCGTGGTTTCGAAGTTTTCCGGCACGACGAGCACGGTGCGCATGCCGCGTGCCTTGGGCACCTCGAGGTTGCGTGCGAGGTCCTCGAACATCGCGGCGCGCTCCGTGTCGATGCGATGGAGGCCCATGAACTTGTCGTAGGTCTCGGCCGCCGGCTTGGGCACGAGGCCTGCCGCCACGATGTCGAACACGTCCTCGAAATGCTCGAGGATGCCGAGCGCGCGGGCCGTCCGCTCGGCATGTCCCCGGTCGCCGTTGGTGAAGATGAACTTGCGCCCCGGCAGGCGCTCGATCTCGGCGCCCAGCGCCGGATCGGGCGCCAGAAACGAGTAGTCGATGTCGTGGACGAAGGAGAGGAAGCCGTCCGGGTCGATCCGGTGGCGCTCCATGAGACCGCGCAGCGTCGTGCCGTATTCGCGGTAGAGTTCCTTCTGCACCACCTTGGCTTCCTCGGCCGAGACCTGGAGCAGCTCCGACACATAGGACGTCATGCGCTTGTCGATCTGGGCGAACAGGTCGGTGCGGCGCGGGTAGAGCGTGTTGTCGAGGTCGAACACCCAGTCGCGAACATGGGCGAAGTCCGCCGGCGTCACGTCGCGGGTGCGGCCGATCTCGGCTGTGGTGTCGCTCATTCTCGAAGCCTTCCGTCGAACCCCGGACCGGTGCGGCGGCGGAGGCTCGCATGTGGAGCGTGGTCGCCCCTCGTCAATGAAACCGGGCGTTCAGTAGATGAACCAGAAGCGCGCAAGGCCCGCATGCGTGTCGGCTCCGGCCAACTCGCCCGAGCGCACATGCGTGTAGGTGTAGTCGGCCGAGACGCGGAAGCGCTCGGTCACGAACCAGTTCGCGACCGCCGTGGCCTGGACCTGCGAGCCCGCCTCCTCGTCCTCCAGAAGCGCGTCGTCGAGATCGAGGAAGCCGAGGCGCGCGCCGATCTGCACGGCGCCCGGGCCGCCCTCGTCGAGACCGCGCGCCGGCTTGATCTGCTCGAAGAGGCCGGTCTCGGCCTCGTAGCCGCGGTGGTCGTCGGTCAGGAAGAGGCCCGCATAGAGATAGCCTCCCTGGAGGTTCGCCGAACCGCGGTCGCGGTCGCGCACCTCGGCCAGCGTCAGCTCGCCCTGGAAGAAGAAGCGGCCGAACGTGCCGCCGACCTCGAGATTGGCCGCGCGGTAGCGTGAAACGTCCTCGTAGTCGCCGGTCGATACCAGCGACACGTCGGCCAGAGAGAGGCCCGCGTCGCCCGAGAAGGACAAGGGCAGGCGCGGATCGCGGCGCTGAAGGAGGCCGAGGCCGAGATGAAGCGCGTCGCCGTCCTTGTGATAGGGCGCGAACGTGCCGCGCGCCGTCAGGGTCGAGCCGTCGTCGAAGGCGCGCTCGTTGAGGCTCCCGCCAAAGACGCCGCCCGAGAGCGAGAGACGATCCGTGCCATACAGCGCGGCGAGGCCGACGCTCTTGGCCGGCACGAGGGCGCTGTTCAGCCCGTCCTCGGCAAAGACCGAGCCGCGCGAGCCGATCAGGTCCTCCAGCGAGAAGAGAAGCGTCTGCTGGCCACCCTGGATCGTCAGCCGGTCGGAGACGGCGTAGTTCAGATAGGCGTAGGTGATCGCCTCGCTGGCGAGGTTCGCAAAATCGATCGTGACGCGGCCGCCGACGTCGTCGTAGCCGAAGTCGGTGTAGATGCGCGCGCGGCGCACGACGCCCGACCATTCCCGCTCGTCCTCATCGCCCAGCACCGAGCGCGGGCGCGAGTCGGCGTAGCCGCCGTCCACCTGCAGAAAGGGCTCCACGGAAACGAAGCGCTGGTCGTCGCCGTAGCGCAGCGGATCGGGCGCGCCGGCGCCCTCGGTCTGCGGCTCGCTCGGATCCTCGGGCAACCCTTGCGCCAACGTGGGCGAGGCGGCCAGCAGCGTGGCCGCCAGAAACGTCGTCATGCGCATGGCGAAAACCTCGAAAGCCTGGTCGTGACGAATCGGCCCAGCCGACATCGGCCAAGACCGATCCCCAGGCTAGTGCCGCCGGGGCACAGCCGTGCGACGGCTCGTCGGTTTCGCGCAGTGTTGATGCCTCAGGGAACGATCAGCGTTCCCGCGCCGTGCTCGGTCAGAAGCTCGAGCAGCACCGCGTGGCGCGTCTTGCCGTTCAGGATCACGACGCCCGCCACCCCGCGCTCGATCGCCTCGATGCAGGTCTCGACCTTCGGGATCATGCCGCCCGAGATCGTGCCGTCGGCGATCAGCGCGCGGGCCTGGGTGACCGAAAGCTCCTTGATCAGCTCGCCATTGCGGTCGAGGACGCCCGGCACGTCGGTGAGGAACAGGAGGCGCGAGGCCTCCAGCGCGCCGGCGATCGCCCCGGCGAACGTGTCGGCGTTGATGTTGTAGGTGTGGCCGTCGCGTCCCGGCGCGACCGGGGCGATCACCGGGATCATCTCGGAGCGGGCGAGAAGGTCGAGAAGCGTGCGGTCGACCTCGGCCGGCTCGCCCACGAAGCCAAGATCGAGCACGCGCTCGATGTTGCTGTCGGGGTCGCGCACGCGCTTCTCCGCCTTGCGGGCGAAGACCATGTTGCCGTCCTTGCCGCACAGGCCGATCGCCCACTCGCCTTCCGCGTTGATCAGCGCGACGATCTCCTTGTTGATGGAGCCGGCGAGAACCATCTCGACGATCCGGACGGTCGCCTCGTCGGTGACGCGCAGGCCGCCCTCGAAGCGGGACTCGATGCCCATCTGCTTGAGCATGGCGCCGATCTGCGGGCCGCCGCCATGCACCACGATCGGGTTGATGCCCGACTGCTTCAGCAGCGCGATGTCACGCGCGAAGGCCTGGCCGAGCGAGGGATCGCCCATGGCGTGGCCGCCGTACTTCACCACCACGGTCTTGTGCTCGTAGGCCTGCATGAAGGGCAGGGCCTCGGCCAGGAGACTCGCCTGCATCTCGCTCGTGGTGGTCATGAACGCTCCCGGGGTCGGCCGATGGGTTTCGGCGCGTCCTCTAACAAGTCCGCGCCCCGCAGGCGAGAGCAGGACGCTCATGGTGAAGGATCTGTTGATGACGCCCCGCGTGGCTGGCGTATCGATCGGGATATCTTCTATCATGGGTTGTACAACGAATCGCAGGCGCCGGGCGGGGGCGAACCCATGGGATCACGAGGTTGGGCGCACGCGGTCGCGGCGGTTGTCTGCGTTTGGGCCGCTGCCGGGCCGGCCCTGGCCGGTCCCTGGACGCTGCCCGAGGGCCGAGGCATCGCGATCGCGACGCTGTTCGGCTCGCAGGCCGACCAGCGCTTCGACGGAGCGGGCGCGTTGGGGGCGACTCCTCGCTTCCGCAAGGCCGAGATCCAAGTGCTCGCCGAGTACGGCATCACGGACCGCTTCACGTTGCGCGGGCGCACCGAGGCACGGGCGCTGCGCTTCGAGGACCGTCCCTCGGCGGACGACACCGGCCTCGGCTTCACCGAGGTGGGCGTGCGCGCACGCCTTTTGCAGCGCGGCTCGCTGGTTCTCTCGGCGGAGGGCAATCTGCGCGGTGCCGAGGCGCGGGCGGTCGAGGGGCCGGAGGCCACCGGCGGCTTTCGCTTCGAGGCGGAGGCGCGCGGTCTGGCGGGCTACGGCTTCCAGCTGCGCGGACGGGACGCGTTTGCCGCGGGCGAACTCGCCTATCGCTTCCGTGCCTCACGGCCCGACGAGCTGCGGCTCGACCTGACGCTGGGTGTGCGGCCCGTCCCGCGCACGCTTCTTCTCGCGCAGGTCTTCTCGGCCTTCGGCATCATGGGCGAGGACGGCGTGCCGGCCGGCAGCGACCACAAGCTGCAGCTGAGCGCGGTGCGCGACGTGACCCCGGCCGTGTCGGTGCAGTTCGGCGGTTTCGCGACCCTTGCCGCCCGCGACCGCCTCGCCGAACGCGGCTTGCTGCTGGCGGTGTGGCGGCGGTTCTGACAAGGGGCCTTCACCATGAGACCGATGCCAGGAGCGACCCGCGATCGCCGGAAACGGTCCGGCGCCGCAGCGCGGACGAACGGTTCGCGGCTGGCGGACCCAAGAGTCTCCAGGCAAGGAAGGCGGACCATCCAGACGGACGAGTGCAACCCGCCCGGTTCCCGGTGACGGGTCGCCGGACGCCAACCACGGTCGCCGTTTCCCGGGCACCCGTGACAGGGCTTCGCCGGACAGGTGACCGCGCGACCCAAGGGTTCGCGTCCGTCGCCTGGTCTCGCCGGCTTCGGCATTTCCGGTCGCGGCCGGCAGGGAGGGGGCACGGTCGCCCTCGCGCAGCCTTTCCCTTCGGACGCCGGCGCACCGGCGTTCGACGTCGGCATCGCGTGTGATCCGCACCTTCCGCTCACCAAGAGGGTGATGCCGAGCTTTGCGACCCTAGGGCAGGACGACGAGTTCGAATTCAACCACGCTCTTTCGACCGTGGCCGATCCGGCTTGAACGGCGCCGCGTTCCGGCGCCCTATTCGCCCGGCGATCCGGAAGGCAGGCGGATTTGGGCGATGGAGATGGCCTGCTCGACCCGCGCCAGCGGAGGAGCCTGATACGGTCGGCAAGCGGACGGCCTCGGTGCCGACCTGCGGGAACGCCGGCAAACGGCGAACGATGGCTATTCGAAGGACGCGGTGACGAACTGATCCAGCTCGCCAGCCGGTTTGTAGGGCTGACGTCGCAAGGTCAGGGATCGGGCGCGGAAGTCGCGATCGCCTTTCGTTGCGGGCCGCACGTGGCCGTCGGCGCGGGCATGACTGAAGGCGAAAAGCGAAACCGCGAGGCGA
Organism: Aureimonas jatrophae; assembly: GCF_900104035.1. Lineage (GTDB taxonomy): Bacteria > Pseudomonadota > Alphaproteobacteria > Rhizobiales > Rhizobiaceae > Aureimonas > Aureimonas jatrophae. The sequence goes on from NZ_FNIT01000018.1 coordinate 27,758, forward strand.
TCAAAGGCCGCCTCGTTGTGGCGATACCGTCCTGGTTCGCCGTTGGCTCGCTCGAAGAGGCGCAGGACCTCGATCGGATCCATCGCGAAGACGCGCCGGCCTTCGAACGCCGTCTCGGCATGGCGGGCCTCGACCGTGACGCCGTCCAGCCGTCCATCGCGATATTCGAGAAGAACGGCCGTTCGATCCTTCTCAAGGTTCTGTCGATCCAGGTTCGCTTGTTCAGCAGTGGACTGTTGCAGCGCCGCAAGCTCGTCCACCGACAGGGATAGGCCGAGTTCGGGCATGTCGGCCATGAGGGCCGCCACGTCGCTGGCCGCGTCCGATCCCTTGATCATGGGCGTGGGCGAGCCGTAGACGCTTGCCGTCGCGGATACGGCCTCCGGCGTCAGGCCGAACCGCAGTCGCCCGACCCCGACATGTGCCTCAACCGACCAGTCAGGGTTCATGGGCGCTTCGTCGCTTTTGGAGGAATGGGCAACCGTCGAGATCGCGACGGCGAGGAGGACCGCCCTCGCCGGCACCCCGACCCGGCACGCCCCAATGATGTGAGACGTCATCGGGGTAAACCGGAGGAGGATGGTGGCCAGGCGTTTCACGTCACCGTCGACCCCAGGGATCGGTTGCAAGGCTGGCTGCGTCCGCTTCGCAGAACGGCGTCAGCCAGGGTGGCCTGGTGTCGTCGCCCGTCACGCTTGTCCCGCCGACGCGGCTGGCGTCAGCAGCAGCCGACGCCGACGCCGCAACATCGCAAACAGGATGAGCCCCCACCAGAATACGACACCCATCAGCATGCTGACGAGCCCATAGATCGAGGGCCCCTCCAAACCCGACAGGTCCTCGAGCCATGGAAGCAGGCCCAATCTCCCGATCACCATCATCGCGCCCAGACCGAGCAGGCTGCCGGGTCCGATCAGGGCAAGGGCGAAGGGCTTCCCAATCGTGGCTGCTCCGAAGAGCAGCGCGGCGGCGACAAGCGACAGCACACAGCAGATCGATCGATACCGCAGCGCAGAGAAACGGGTGACCGGCCGCGTTCTCCTTTCGTCAGCTGCCATGCCGGTCCCGCTTCCTGTCGCGATCGCGACGGTTCGACGTGTCGTGTCCGTATGCCGGCTTCCGGTGCAACCGAGCGGAGCGGCTTCGACGGGTCTTCATCCAGCCGAAGCGAAGGCTTTCGGCCGGCAGGAGGCCCGCCTCAGACCTTGGCGGCCGTGTCCTTTGCGGCGGGCAGCGGCTTTTGCGGAAGGGCGGCGAGGACGCCGGCGATCGCCGCTTCCAGCTCGTCCGGCCCGTAGGGCTTGGGCAGGAGCGCGACGTGCGAGGCGGCCATGTCGAAGCCGTCCACGTGCCGGTCGCCGGTGGCGAAGACGATGCCGACGCCCGGCTTCACCTCCAGCGCCTCGCGCGCGAGGGCGGGACCCGACATGCCCGGCAGGTTGACGTCGGTCACGAGCACGTCGAAGGGCACGGTCTGGATCGCGGTCAGCGCGTCCTCGGCCCGACCCGCCTCCACCACGACGTGGCCGAGGTCCTTCAGCATGTCCGCGGTGTTCAGGCGGATCAGGGCGTCGTCCTCGACAAGGAGAACCGTTGCCTGGGCGAGGCGCGGGGCCTCGACGGCCGGAAGAGGCGCGCGCGACAGGGCGGGCGCCTTCGGCGCGGGGGCGGGGACCGGTGTCGTGGCCGGGCGGGCGGGCATTCCCGCACCGGCGCGGCGGGCCTGGTTGATCTGCTGCTGGTTGGCGATGGTGTGGCGGATCTTCCGCGCCAGCGCCTCACGCGTGTAGGGCTTGGACAGGAGGCGCACGCCCGCGTCCAGCCGCCCGCCGTGGACGATCGAGTTCTCGGTGTAGCCCGAGGTGAAGAGCACCGCGAGGTCGGGCAGGCGCTCGACGGCTTTGCGCGCCATCTCCGGGCTCTTCATCGTGCCGGGCATGACGACGTCGGTGAACAGGACATCGATCGGGATGCCGCTTTCCACGACGTTGAGCGCCGACTGCGCGTCCACCGCCTTGAGGACGCGGTAGCCGAGGTCGGTCAGCATCTCGACCACGGTCGCGCGCACCGCCTCGTCGTCCTCCACCACGAGGATCGTCTCTGTGCCGCCCGCGACGGGTCCGGCATCGACCTCCACCGCCATGTCCTCGGCCTGGAGGGCGCGCGGCAGGTAGAGCTTGATCGTGGTGCCGTGGCCGACCTCCGAATAGATTTTCACGTGGCCGCCGGACTGCTTCACGAAGCCGTAGACCATGGACAAGCCGAGACCCGAGCCCTTGCCCTCCGCCTTGGTCGAGAAGAAGGGCTCGAACACCTTCTCCATCACCTCCGGGCTCATGCCGGTGCCGGTGTCCGAGACCGCGAGCATCACGTACTGGCCGGGCTCGACGTCGGGATGGTGACGCACGTAGGCGTCGTCGAGATGGCTGTTGCCGAGCTCGATCGTCAGCTTGCCCTGGCCGTCCATCGCGTCGCGCGCGTTGATCGCGAGATTCAGGAGCGCGTTCTCGATCTGGGTCGGATCGATGAACGTGTTCCACAGGCCCCCGCCCACCACGGTCTCGACCTCGACGCCCTCGCCGATCGCGCGGCGCAGCATGTCGTCCATGCCCTGCACGAAGCGCGTGACGTTGACGACCTTGGGCTCCAGCGCCTGCCGGCGGCCGAAGGCGAGGAGCTGGGCGGCGAGCTTGGCGCCGCGCTGGACGCCGGCCATGGCGTTCTCGACGCGTCGCTCGGCGCGCTCCATTCCCGCCACGTCGCGCAGGAGAAGCTGCAGGTTGCCCGAGACGACCTGCAGGAGGTTGTTGAAGTCGTGCGCCACGCCCCCCGTCAGCTTGCCGACGGTCTCGAGCTTCTGCGAGCGGGCGAGCGCGATCTCGGCCTGGCGACGCTCGTGGATCTCGGCCGCGATGCGCGATTCCAGCGTCTCGTTGAGCTGGCGCAGCTGGTCCTCGGCGCGCTGGCGGTGGCGCACCTGGCGCTCCAGCATCGCGGCGTGCTCGGCCAGACGCTCGGCGCTCAGCCGTTCCTCGGTGACGTCGGTGTGGATGCCGACCCATTCGCGCAGCGTGCCGTCCCGGTCGAGGATCGGGACGCCGCGGATCGCAAAGGTGCGCCACTCGCCCGAGCGCGTGCGCACCCGGTGCTCGTGGATGAACGTGCCCCGCTCGGCGACGGCCTCGTTCCAGGCCACCACGGTGGCGTCGGCGTCCTCGGGATGAACCGCCTTGGCCCAACCGAAGCCGCGATATTCGGCCTCGTTCTGACCGGTCAGCGCCTCCCAGCCGGGCTGGGGACCTTCCATGCGGCCATCCGCCGAGTTGGTCCAGAGCGTACCGTGGATGGCCTCCACCGCGGCCCGGAAGCGCTCGTTGGAGACGTGGAGCGCGCGCTCGGCCGCCGCTCGGCCCGTGTTCTCCACCACTTTGCACAGGACGCCGCCGAAGCCGTCTCCCTCGCGCACCGGCGTGTAGAAGAGATCGAAGGTCACCGTTTCCGGGGAGCCGTTGCGATGAAGCACCATCTCCTGGTCGCGGAACGCATGGCGACGGCCCGCCAGCCCTTCGGCCAGGCGCTCGCGGTTCCAGTCCCAGATCTCGGGCCAGATTTCCGGCACGAGGCCGCCGAAGGCCTGCGGGTGCTTGGCGCCGGCGATGTCGATGTAGCCGTCGTTGTAGATCATGACATGGGCGGGACCCCACATCAGGACCTGGGGCAGGGGCGCATCCACCACGGCGTCGGCCACGGTTCTCAGAACCGGAGACCAGCTTTCGCGCGGCCCCAGCGGCGTCGCGGACCAGTCGAAGGACTCCAGCAGCCGGCGGGTCTGGCTGGGTTCCGAAGGGGACGGACTGGGGACGGTCATCGGAGCGTGCGATCCTCGGCAGCGGACACGGGGCGCGGAACACGGCGCAGTCTTTCCCACTGACCGCAAAATGCGGCGCGCGCAAGTCCGGCGCCGTTCCGTGTCGGGCCGGGGTGGGCCGAGGTGAGACGTTGCGGCGCGGGAACCGCTGAGCCGGCCAAGCTTTTCGCAGGTGCGAAGGAGCCATGTCCGCCATGATCGAGTCCCCCCACCTATCCGGCCTTGCCGTTCTCCTGGTCGAGGACGACCCGCTGATCGCGGGCGACACGCTTGAAGCCCTGGAGGAACGCGGCATCGCGGTGACGCTCGCGCGCACCTTCGAAGAGGGACGGCAGGCGGTGGAGCGCCAGCGCTTCCAGGCGGCCGTGATCGACATCGGCCTTGACGAGGACCGCGACGCGCTGCCGCTCGCCGACACGCTGCAGGCGGCGGGCGTTCCCTTCCTGTTTCATACGGGGCTGGGCGAGCGCAGCGCGCTGCGCTCGCGCTTTCCGCGCGCGCCAGTCTGCCGCAAGCCGTGCCGGCCCTTTCATGTCGTGGAGGGTTTGCGCACGGTGCTGGCCGCGGCGGGCCGCCGGTCGCTGGCCGCCTGAGGCGCGCCTCAGCTCTCGCCGCCCTCGGGCGGGGGCAGGAGCGGCAGCGGATCCATGCCGACGAGGCGCACGGCGACGGCGCGCAGGTGTCGGCGCATCTCGGTCTCGGCGCGGGCCGGGTCGCGGTCGGTGATCGCCTCGAGGATCGCGGTGTGCTCGGCCCCGAGCCGCTCCAGGCGGCTGGGCGAGAAGCTTGCCGCGCGCATCTGTCCCCAGCGCGCCTCGCGGCGCACGCGTGACAGAAGATCGAGCATCGACAGGAGAAGCACGTTGCCCGCGACCTCGGCGATCGTGCGGTGGAGATGGCTGTCGAGATCCTCGTAGTCCTGCGCCGAGCGGGCCGAGAAGGTTCGCTGGGCGGCGCGCTGGAGCTGGTCGAGCTGGGCCTGGGTGGCGCGCATGGCGGCCAGGCGCGCGGCGACCGGCTCGACCGCCAGCCGCGCCTCCATCACGGCGACCGGACTGGCGAGGCGGCCGAGCTCGTCCGCCCGCGGTATCGGCGGTTCGATCGGCGCGGGCGGGGCGCCCGCAAAGGTGCCGAGCCCCTGGCGTCGCCAGATGCGACCCTCGCCCTCGAGAACGCCCAGGGCCTCGCGCAGGGCCCGCCGACCGACGCCGAGCTCCTCCGCCAGAAGGCGTTCCGGCGGGAGCCGCCCGCCCGGAAAGCTGTCCGCCGCGATGCGCCGGCGCAGATCGTGCTCGATGCGGGAACGCTCACCGCCCACGACCTCGTCCTCGCTCTCAGGGTGCGGACCCGTGTCCGATCCGTGAGGGCCAACGGCTTTTGCGTGATCCTGCATGCCGCGCTCCGTCCACACCAATGCGCCTTGGTTCGCATTGGTTTGGAAAAGGCTAGCCGAATGTATCGCCCCAAACAATCGTCCTGCGATGGGCGACCGATGGTTGGGTCGGTATCGTCGACCGCCTGTGAGGCGCGCGTTCCCGTCGCTTCCATGCAATAGCAAAGATCCAAAAGGGCCAGCTGAAGGGGATTGCGCGTGTCCTGGGCGACGGACGCATCCGGCCGGCTTGCCCGACAGGCGCTCGTGACGAGCGAGGCATAGGCAGCGTCCGCCCAAAATTTGTGCGCAAACCTTGTCGGGTGAGGATTGCGCCTTGGTTCGCTTTCCGGTTCATTCGGCGCATGACGATGCTTGCGAACCACGAGACCGCCGACCCGGGGCCGAGTGCGACGGCCGAGCCGGTTCTGCGCCTGCGCGACCTGCGGCTGCGCTTCGGGCACGGCGGCGCCGATCTTGTCGCCGGCGTTTCGCTGACCGTCGGGCGGGGCGAGACGCTCTGCGTGGTGGGGGAGTCCGGCTGCGGCAAGAGCGTGACGGCGCTCGCTCTCATGGGTCTTCTGCCGACGCCGCCGGCGCGCATCACCGGCGGCGAGGCGATCTTCGAGGGACGCGACCTCTTCCAGCTCACCGAGCGCGAGCGCGCCGACTTGCGCGGCTCGGCCATGGGCATGATCTTCCAGGAACCGATGACCTCGCTGAACCCCGCCTTCACGGTGGGCCAGCAGATCGCGGAAGGCGTGATGCGCCACCGCCAGGTCTCGAAGGCTCAGGCCCGGGCCATCGCGCTCGACATCCTGAAGCGCGTGCGCATTCCCGCGCCCGAAAAGCGCCTCGACAGCTACCCGCACCAGCTCTCCGGCGGCATGCGCCAGCGCGTCATGATCGCGATGGCGCTGGTCAACCAGCCGCGCCTCCTGATCGCCGACGAGCCGACCACGGCGCTCGACGTCACCATCCAGGCGCAGGTCCTGGCGCTGATCGCCCAGCTCCAGCGCGAGACCGGCACGGCGATGATCCTGATCACGCACGACCTCGGCGTCGTGGCGGAGGTCGCGACGCATGTCGCCGTCATGTATGCGGGGCGCGTGGTCGAGGCGGGCCCGGTCGAGGCGATCTTCACCGACCCGCAGCACCCCTATACGATCGGCCTGATGGGCGCGATGCCCTCGCTCGGCGCCCGCCAGGGCTCGCTGTCCACGATTCCCGGCACCGTGCCGCCCGCCGACGACATGCCGGACGGCTGCCGCTTCGCGCCGCGCTGCCCCTTCGCGCAGGACAACTGCCGCGCCGAGGATCCGCCGCTGCGCGAGGTCGCCGCACATCACAGCGCGGCCTGCTGGTATGCCCCGCTCGAGGAGAAGCTGCCCGCCAGCGATACCCGGAGGGCCGCCGCATGAGCGCCGTCGCGTCCGCGCCCGTGGCCGAGCCGATCCTCGAGGGCCGCAACCTCGTGAAGCGTTTCGGCGGCGGCGGCTTCCTCGCGCGCCGTCCGGCGGTCCACGCGCTGAACGACGTGTCGCTCAAGGTCCAGCGCGGCGAGGTCTTCGCGGTGGTGGGCGAGTCCGGCTGCGGGAAGTCGACGCTCGGCCGCGTCCTGCTCGACCTGATCTCGCCGACCTCCGGCGAGGTGCGCTTCGAGGGTCGTTCGATCTCCGGCGCCAAGGGCGCGGACGCCCTGAAGCTGCGGCGCGAGCTGCAGATCGTGTTTCAGGACCCGTTCGCCTCAATCAACCCGCGCATGAGCGCGGGCGAGGTGGTGGGCGAGCCGATCTGGCTGCACGGGCTGCGCCCGGCGAGCGAGCGGCGCGAGCGCGTGGCGGAGCTCTTCCGCACGGTCGGCCTTCGCCCCGCCATGATGGACCGCTTCCCGCACGAGTTCTCCGGCGGCCAGCGCCAGCGCATCGGCATCGCCCGCGCGCTCGCCTGCGAGCCGACGCTGCTGCTGGGCGACGAGCCGGTCTCGGCGCTCGACGTCTCGATCCAGGCGCAGATCGTGAACCTTCTGGAAGAGCTGAAGGAGCGCCTCGGGCTGACGCTCGTCGTGGTCGCGCACGATCTGGCCGTGATCCGCCACATGAGCGATCGCGTCGCGGTCATGTATCTCGGCGAGATCGTGGAGGAGGCGCCGACCGAGCCGCTCTTCGACCAGCCGCTCCATCCCTATACGATGGCCCTGATGGAGGCGATTCCGCAGCCCTCGCCGCTTCTCAAGCGCGAGCGCCATCTCCTGGAGGGCGACGTTCCGAACCCCGTCCAGCCACCGTCCGGCTGCAAGTTCCACACGCGCTGCCCGCATGCCAAGCCCCGCTGCTCGGCGGAGCGACCCGCGCTGGAGACGGCGGACGCGTCGGGCCGACGCGTCGCCTGCCACTTCTGGCGCGAGATCCAGGCGGCCGGCACGTCCGCCTCCTTGCCGCTGCCGCCCGCCAACGAGCGGCTCGACCGGCGCCTTGCGCTCTACCGCCAGTGGCAGGCCCAAAAGCCCGCCGCCGAAATCCCGGCATGAGAACCGGACCCCCAGCATCCCGAGGACCCTTAGCCCCATGACCCGTACCCTGAAGGCCGCGCTGCTCGCGACCGCCGTTCTTCTTCCCGCAGGCGGCGCCTTCGCGCAGACGCTCAACATCGGCCTGCAGGACGACCCCGACCTTCTCGATCCGCATCGCGCGCGCACCTTCGTCGGACGCATCGTCTTCACCGCGCTGTGCGACAAGCTCGTCGACATCACGCCCGACTTGTCGATCGTGCCCCAGCTCGCCACGCGCTGGGAGACCAGCGCCGACGGGTTGCGCGTCACCATGGACCTGCGCACCGACGCCACCTTCCACGACGGCAGCAAGATCGACGCGGCGGCGGTGAAGGCCAATCTCGACCGGGCGCGCGAGCTGCCGGACTCGCTGCGCAAGAGCGAGATCGCCTCGATCGCGAGCGTCGACGTGGTGGACGCCGATACGATTCAACTCAACCTATCGCGGCCCGACGCCGCCCTCCTGTCGCAGCTGTCCGACCGCGCCGGCATGATCATGTCGCCCGCCGCCTTCGACACGATGGGCACCCAGCCCGTCTGCTCGGGTCCCTACCGGTTCGTGGATCGCGTCCAGAACGACCGCATCACGCTGGAGAAGTACGACGGCTACTGGGATGCTGCGAACTATCCGACCAAGACCGTCGTCTACCGCCCGATCCCCGACACGACGGTCCGCTTCGCCAACCTCCAGTCGGGCGATCTCGACATCATCGAGCGCATCGCGCCGACCGATATGGCGGCGGCCGAGGGCAATTCGGACCTGACGGTAGTGCCGGTCACGGGCCTCGGCTACCAGGCGATCGCCTTCAACCTCGCGAACGGGGCGGGCGCGGCGAACCCGCTCGCCAGCGACGCGCGCCTGCGCCGCGCCTTCGACAAGATGATCGATCGCTCGGTGATCAACGACGTGGTGGGCCTCGGCTCGTTCACGCCGGCGACCCAGCCCTTCCCGCCCGCCTCGTTCGCCGCGCCGAAGGATGCGGTCACCACGGCCGACGTGGAGGGCGCCAAGGCGCTCCTGAAGGAGGCCGGCGTCGAGCGCGTGCCGCTGACCATCACCTACGGCAACAACACGACCTCGCAGCAGGTCTACGAGCTGATCCAGGCGATGGGCGCGGAGGTCGGCTTCGACATCACGCTGCAGCCGACCGAGTTCGCAGCCCTCCAGTCGACGCTGAAGAGCGGCGACTTCCAGGCCGGCCAGTCCGGCTGGTCGGGCCGCGTCGACCCGGACGGCAACATCCACCAGCACGTCACCTGCGGCGCGGGCCTGAACGACGGGCACTACTGCAACGAGGCCGTGGACAAGCTCCTGAACGAGGCGCGCTCCACGGGCGATCAGGCCAAGCGCGTCGAACTCTACCGCCAAGCCAACGCGCTGCTCGAGGCCGACAAGCCGGTCTCCTACCTCTACTTCCTGCCCTATCCCTTCGCCCACAAGAAGGCGCTTCAAGGCTTCGTCGGCTACCCCGACGGCATGATCCGTCTGCGCGGCGTCCGCCTCGCGAACTGAGTTCAACACCTTCATCCCCAACGGAGACCGCCCGATGCGCAGAACCCTTCTCGCCACGCTGCTTCTCGGGAGCACCGCGCTGCTCGTGGGCGTCTCCGCTCCCGCTCTGGCGGACGGGACGCTGCGCATCGGCCTCCAGGAGGACCCGGACGTCCTCGACCCGCACCGGGCCCGTACCTTCGTCGGGCGCATGATTTTCACCTCGCTCTGCGACAAGCTGGTGGACGTGGCGCCCGACCTCACGATCGTGCCGCAGCTCGCCACCGAGTGGAGCTTCGACGAGGCGGGCACCAAGCTCACCTTCAAGCTGCGGCCCGACGCCACCTTCCAGGACGGCACCAAGGTCGACGCGGCGAGCGTGAAGGCCAATATCGAGCGTGCCAAGTCGCTGCCCGACAGCCTGCGCAAGAGCGAGCTGACCTCGGTGGCCTCCGTCGAGGCCCCCGACGCGCAGACCGTGGTAATGAACCTGTCGAAGCCGGACGCGACGCTGCTCGCCCAGCTTTCGGACCGTGCGGGCATGATCCTGGCCCCCTCGGCCTTCGAGACCTTTGCCGACAAGCCGGTCTGCTCGGGTCCTTATTCCTTTGTCAGCCGCACGCAGAACGACCGCATCGTCCTTCGGAAGAACCCGGCGCACTACGACGCGGCGAACTACCACTTCGACGAACTCGTCTTCCTGCCCATCCCCGACACGACGGTGCGCCTCGCCAACCTCCAGTCGGGCGACATCGACATGCTGGAGCGCCTCGCGCCCAACGACATCGCGGCGGTCGAGGGCGACTCGAACCTCCGGTTCCTCCAGGCGGCGGGCACGGGCTTCGTGGAGTTCCGCTTCAACGTCGCCAACGGTGAGCGGGCCAAGGAGCCCTTCGGCTCCGACAAGCGCATCCGCCAGGCGTTCCAGCTGAGCATCGACCGCAACGTCATCAACGAGGTCGTGGGCTTCGGCACGTTCGAGCCCGCCCAGCAGCCCTTCCCGCCGGCGAGCCCCTACTACAACCAGGCCATTCCGGTCGTGCAGCGCGACGTCGAAAAGGCCAAGGCGCTCCTGAAGGAGGCCGGCCACGAGCGCGTGTCGGTGGAGATGGCCTTCGGCAACTCCACCACCTCGCAGCAGATCGCCGAGCTGGTCCAGGCCATGGCGGCCGAGGCCGGCTTCGACGTGACGCTCCGCCCGACCGAGTTCGCCGCCATGCAGCAGGAGATGCAGAGCGGCAACTTCCAGATGGCGCAGATCGGCTGGTCGGGCCGCATCGACCCGGACGGCAACATCCACCAGTTCGTGACCTGCAAGGGCTCGCTGAACGACGGCAAGTACTGCAACCCCGAGGTGGACCGCCTCCTCAACGAGGCGCGCACGGTCACCGACCAGACCGCTCGCAAGGCGCTCTACGACCAGGTGCAGGCCATCACGCAGGACGAGATGCCCTCGATGGACATCTACTACCAGCCGCGCGCTTTTGCGCTGCGCGCCTCGATCGAGGGCTTCACCGCCCATCCCGACGGCATGATCCGCCTCCGGGGCGTGACGCTCAAGCCCTGATGCCTCCAGTCCCGGGCGGCGCTCGCGCCGCCCGGCTCCTCCAAGGGAATTCCAGCCCCATGCGATCCACCGGCCTTCTCGTTCTCGGCGCGCTTCTCCTGTGCGGCATCGCCGTGCCGAGCCATGCGCAAGGCGTGCTCCGCATCGGTTTGAACGAGGACCCCGACGTCCTCGACCCGCACCGGTCGCGCTCCTTTGTCGGCCGCATCGTGTTCGGCTCGTTGTGCGACAAGCTGGTCGACATCACGCCGACGCTCGAGTTCACGCCCGCGCTGGCGACGACGTGGAGCTGGAACGCCGACTCGACCCAGCTCACGCTGGAGCTGCGACGCGACGCCAAGTTCCACGACGGGACGCGCGTCGACGCGGCCGCCGTGAAGGCGAACCTCGATCGCGCCCGCACGCTGCCCGACTCCCTGCGCAAGAGCGAGATCTCGTCCGTCTCGAGCGTCGACGTCGTGGACGAGTTCACGGTGCGACTGACGCTGTCGGAGCCCAACGCCACGATCCTCGCCCAGCTTTCCGACCGCGCCGGCATGATGCTTTCGCCCGCCGCCTTCGGCGAGAACGACACCTTGAGCCGCGAGCCCGTGTGCTCGGGTCCCTACCGTTTCGAAAGTCGCACGCAGAACGACCGCATCGTCCTCGCGAAGTTTCCGGACCACTACGACGCCGCGCGCTACCGGTTCGACCAGGTCGTCTTCCTGCCGATCCCCGACACGACGGTGCGCCTTGCCAACCTCCAGTCGGGCGATCTCGACCTGATCGAGCGCATGGCGCCCTCGGACGCACCGGCGGTGGAGGCGAGCGGCACGCTGAAGCTCGCCGTGGGAGCGGGGCTCGGCTACCAGAGCCTCACTGTCAACGTCGCCAACGGCGAGCGGGCGAAGACGCCGTTGGGCGAGGACAAGCGCATCCGCCAGGCGCTCAACCTCGCGCTCGATCGCGACGTCATCAACGAGGTGGTCGGCGGCGGCATCTGGGCGCCGGCGGGACAGCCCTTTCCGCCCTCCAGCCCCTACCATAGCCCGCGCTTCCCCGCGCCGGCGCGCGACGTCGAGCGCGCCAAGGCGCTTCTGGCCGAGGCCGGGCAGGAGCGCGTCGCCTTCGAGATGCTGGTCGCCAGCTCCAGCACCGGTCAGCAGGTCGGCGAGCTGATCCAGGCCATGGCGGCGGAGGCGGGCTTCGACGTGACGCTCCGGCCGATCGAGTTCGCCGCCATGCAACAGGAGATGCCGGCCGGCAACTTCCAGGTCTCGCAGGTGGGCTGGTCGGGCCGCGTCGATCCCGACGGCAACATCCACCAGTACGTATCCTGCGAGGGCGGCCTCAACGACATGCGCTACTGCAACAAGGAGGTCGACCGGCTCCTGAACGAGGCGCGTCGCGCGACCGACCCGGCCGCCCGCCTCGCACTCTACGACCAGGCGCAGGCGATCCTTCAGGACGAGCTGCCGATCGTCTACACCTACTACCAGTCCTACCCCTTCGCCCATTCCGCCCGCCTGACGGGCTTCGTGCCCTATCCCGACGGGATCATCCGCCTGCGCGACGTGGCGCTGGCGAACTGAGGCGAACGCAAGGCTGAGAGGCAACGCCCATGCTCTCCATCATCGCCCGCCGCGCGCTGGTCGCGATCCCGACGCTGGTGATCGTCTCGCTGCTCGTCTTCGCGCTGCAGAAGATCCTGCCGGGCGATCCGGTCCTGACGCTGGCGGGCGAGGAGCGCGATCCGGCCGTTCTGGCCTTCCTGCGCGAGCAGTACCGGCTCGACGATCCCATCTACGTCCAGTACTTCGCCTGGGTCGGGCAGGTGCTGCAGGGCGACTTCGGAGTCTCGCTGCGCACCGACGTGCCGGTCGCCACGCTCGTCCTCCAGAAGCTGCCCGTCACGTTGCAGCTCGCCGCCATGGCCATGGTCTTCGCGGTCCTGATCGGCATTCCGGCGGGCATCCTGGCGGCGGTGCGCAAGGGCACCTGGATGGACTACGCCGCCAACGTCTTCGCCCTGTCGGGCCTGTCGATCCCGAACTTCTGGCTCGGCATCCTTCTGATCTTCCTCGTCTCGGTGCAGCTGCAATGGCTGCCGGCATCAGGCTACGTGCCGCCCACGGAGGATCTCTGGCAGTCGCTGCGCACCATGCTGATGCCCGCCTTCGTGCTCGGCACGGGGCTCGCCGGCTCGCTGATGCGCCACACCCGCTCGGCCATGCTGGGCGTCCTGCGCGCCGACTACGTGCGCACGGCCCGCGCCAAGGGCCTTTTGCCGAAGGTCGTGGTGCTCAAGCACGCGCTGCGCAACGCGCTGGTTCCGATCGTCACGCTGCTCACGCTGCTCTTCGGCGAGCTGATCGCGGGCGCGGTCCTGACCGAGCAGATCTTCACGATTCCTGGCTTCGGCAAGCTGATGGTGGATGCGGTCTTCACCCGCGACTACGCCGTGGTGCAGGGCGTGGTGCTGTGCACCGCGATCGGCTTCATCGCGATGAACCTTCTCGCCGACGTCCTCTACGTCCTGATCAACCCGCGCCTGAGGCATGCCTCGTGAGCACCGTCGTTCAAGCCAACCCCGGAGCCGTCGTGGGCACGCCCCGGCGCGCGCCCAGCCGCGCGCTCCGCAAGTTCCTGCGCAACCGCGCCGCGATCGTCGGCGGCGTGATCGTCCTCTTCTTCGCGCTCTTGGCGATCTTCGCCCCGCTCGTCACCTCGTTCGATCCGGCCGCGACCAGCTTCCGCGCGATCCGCAAGGCGCCCTCCGCGCTGAACTGGCTCGGCACGGACGAGCTCGGTCGCGACGTCTTCACGCGCCTCGCCTATGGCGCGCGCGCCTCGCTCATGGCGGGCGTCGTGTCGGTCGCGATCGCGGTGGTGGTCGGCGTGCCCTTCGGGTTGCTCGCGGGCTACTTCGGCGGCTGGATCGACGCGGCGATCTCGCGCGTCACCGAGGCGCTGCTCGCCATCCCCTTCCTGATCCTCGCGATCGCGCTCGCCGCCTTTCTCGGCCCCTCGCTTCAGAACGCGATGATCGCGATCGGCCTGTCGGCCGTGCCGGTCTTCATCCGCCTGGCGCGCGCCCAGACCCTCACCGTCTCGGCCGAGGACTACGTGGAAGGGGCGCGGGCCATCGGCCTGCCCCACCGCTGGATCCTTGCCCGCTACATCTTCCCCAACACGCTGCCGCCGATCATCGTCCAGGCGACGTTGACGATCGCCGCGGCGATCATCGCGGAAGCCTCGCTCTCCTTCCTCGGCCTCGGCCAGCAGCCGCCCAACCCGTCCTGGGGCTCGATGCTGAACACGGCCAAGAACTTCATGAGCCAGGCGCCCTGGATGTCGGTCTTTCCGGGGGCCGCGATCTTCCTGGTCGTGCTCGGCTTCAACCTGCTCGGCGACGGCCTGCGCGACGCGCTGGATCCGCGCGAACACTGACGCGGCCCGCGCCACACGGCGCGGCCGTCGAAAAACGCATTGGGAGTGCCATCCATGTTCACCACCCGCCCCGAGCTTCTCGGCACGTTCGGCGCCGTCGCCACCACGCACTGGCTGGCGTCGGCCGCCGGCATGCGCATGATGGAGCTCGGCGGCAACGCCTTCGACGCGGGCGCGGCCTCGGCCTTCGTGCTGCAGGTCGTGGAGCCGCATCTCGTCGGGCCCGGCGGCGACGTGCCGATCGTCTTCCATTCGGCCCGGACCGGCCGCACCGAGGTGATCTGCGGCCAGGCGCCTGCGCCGGCGGGCGCGACGATCGAGCATTACAAGCGCGAGGGCCTGGAGCTCATCCCCGGCAACGGGTTGCTCGCCACCGTCATTCCCGGCTCGTTCGACGCCTGGATGCTGCTCCTGCGCGACCATGGCGAGCTCCAGCTGCGCACCGTGCTCGAGCCCGCGATCCACTATGCGCGCCACGGCCATCCGCTCCTGCCGCGCGTGTCCGACACGATCGGCGGGCTCGCCGAGTTCTTTCAACGGGAATGGCCGACCTCGGCCGCGCTGTATCTTCCGAACGGCGCGGTGCCGCAGGCGCGCAAGCTTTTTCGCAACACACCGCTCGCCGACACCTGGGAGCGTGTCCTGCGCGAGGCCGAGAGCGCAGGCGCCGACCGCCAGGCGCAGATCGAGCGCGCGCGCGACACGTTCTATCGCGGCTTCGTGGCAGAAAGCGTCGAGCGCTTCGCCCGAAACACGGAAGCCATGGACCAGAGCGGCAGGCGCCATCGCGGCGTGATCACCGCCGACGACATGGCGAACTGGCGCGCCGACTACGAGCCGAGCCTCGCCTACGACTACGGCGACTTTCGCGTCCACAAGATCGGGCCCTGGGGGCAGGGGCCGGTCTTCCTCCAGACGCTGGCGCTGCTGAAGGGCTTCGACCTCGGCGCGATGGGCCCTGCCTCGGCCGACTTCGTCCACACGCTCACCGAGGCGATGAAGCTCGCCTTCGCCGACCGCGAGGTCTACTACGGCGACCCGCGCTTCGTGGACGTGCCGGTCGAGCACCTCCTGTCGGAGGGCTACAATGCCGAGCGGCGCCGTTTGATCGGCGCGGAGGCCTCGCGCGAGCTGCGCCCCGGCACGGTGCCGGGCTTCGAGGCGCAGGTGGCGCGCCAGATGGCGGCGCTGGATCGCCTTTCGCGTATCGGCGCGGCATCCGCCGCCAACGAGCCGACCACCGCCGAGATGCGCTCGGCCCGGCGCGGCGACACCGTGCATATCGACGCGGTCGACCGGCACGGCAACATGATGGCGGCGATGCCGTCCGGCGGCTGGTTCCAGTCCTCGCCGGTGATCCCGGAGCTCGGCTTCCAGCTGAATTCTCGCGCCCAGATGTTCTGGCTGGAGGAGGGGCTGCCGACCTCGCTCGCGCCCGGCAAGCGCCCGCGCACGACGCTCACCCCGACGCTCGCCGAGAAGGACGGAAAGCCGTACATGGTGTTCGGCTCGCCGGGCGGCGACCAGCAGGAGCAGTGGCAGCTCCTTCTCTTCCTGCGTCACGCCCATCACGGCCTGAACCTGCAGGAGGCGATCGACCACCCGATGTCGCATACCGGGCACTTCCCGAGCTCGTTCTACCCACGCGAGCGCCGGCCGGGGAACCTCACGATCGAGGAGAGCTTCGGCGAGGAGGTGCTGGCCGACCTGGCTCGGCGCGGCCATGACGTCGAGCGCGCCCCGGCCTGGACGGTCGGGCGCCTCGTGGCGGCTGCGCGCGATGCCGACGGCCTGCTCCATGCCGCCGCGACGCCCCGCCTGATGCAGGCCTACGCCATCGCCCGCTGACGCATCGCTTCGTCTCGCGTCGCCTACTCGCAGCGGATCGTCGGCTGGGCCTGGTAGGTTCCGGCCGTGAAGACGCCCGCCGTCTTGGTGGCGCTGAGGCTGAGGTCGATGGTCTGCGTTCCCATCAGGACCACGGCCGACAGGAGGTCGAGAAGCGCCGTGCCGCCCTGGGGCTGTATGCGCCCGGCGAACTGGACGCTCGCATCGGCGCCCGCGGGGGCGAACGCGAAACTCGTCGGCGGAACGAACGTCACGCGGAAGCAGTTGACCTGAACGGCGAGGCTGCAGGTCGCTTGCGGCACGCCGCCGTTCAGAAGCGTGGTGACGCTGACGCGGGCCGCTTGGCCGCCGGCGTTGGTCGAGGACAGCGACCTGAGGTCCGTGGAGGCCGTGAGGGTTCCCGGCGAGACCACGACGATCGTGCACGTGCCGATCGTGGCATCTACTAGGGCGATTGCGGGACCGACCATGGCGGCCGTCAGCATCGCCGCGCATGCCAGACGCTTCAACGCGCCCCCCAGCCAGCGGCTACTTGCGCTTGGGCTTGGACGTGCCATCGCTCCAACCCGTGTTCGCCCAGTTGGCTTCCTTGCTGTTCGGATCGTCGGCGGGCGCACGACCGTTCGTCGAGGCTGCGACGTCGCCAGGGCCGGAGGTCAGTCCCATCTGCAGGAGCTTCAGCTCGGCGCGCAGGCGCGCGATCTCCAGATCATAGAGTTCCGTGCAGTTGAGGCGCTTGCCGCCTTGGCTCAGCGGGATCACCACACGGCCATAGGTCGCGATGTTGCCGTTGTCGTAGCTGTTGCCGTTGCCGCTGCCGTTGATGGCGCCGACATCGAGATAGGCGCCCGATCCGCCCACCGCCGAGCGGCAGGTCGTCCCGTCGGCCGCGCGCACCTCGTCCTGGCCCTGCGGCAGCGAGACGCCCGGCAGGTTGAAGCCGCTCTGACTCTGACTGAGGTAGTACCGGTCTTCCGCCCGCAACGGCGTGGGAAGGGCGGCCGCAAGCGCGAGCGCCGCCAGCCCGGCCCCCGTCAGGACAAGCGCTTGCCGAGGAACTTGCCGCATATCTGAGCCCTCACCTGGGTTTGCGAGTTGGGAAACGGAATGCTTTCGGCGCAGACGCGCACCTTGCGAACGGCTTCTCCCGCAAACGGGATCGTGACGATCACGGGACGCGAGCCCTCCGGCGCGAGCATCAGCGGACTGGCCGAGACGCGGGCTCCGGGGACCGGCGCGAAGTCCTGATCGTAGACATGGACCTCGACGCGGATCGGACGGTCGTAGGGATTGGAGGGAAAGACCCGGACCGCGAAGGCGTCGCTGACGCTGCGGACCTCGCCGCGCATCGGGGTCAGGGACTGCGCGCGAGACGCGCCCGTTCCCAGCGCCACCGCGAGCGCGATGATCAGGGGGACGGCGGCGGGCTTCACTCGCATCGCACCGTCACCGTCGCCGAGTAGTTGCCGCCCCGGAACGAATCCGTGCTAGGTTTCGTGCCGGTCAGGTTGATATCCATGTTGCTCGTGCCCGAGCCGGTCATCAGCGTCGACGACCCGGTCTCGGCAACGCTCTGGGCGCCGCTCAGGGAATAGACCGGCGTCCAGGTCGTCGGTCCCGTGTCGGCGACCGGGGCGGTGGCCGCGCTGACGGCGTCGAGGCTGACGCGCACGCCGCCTGTCGTGGTGACGGTGACCTTGGCGGGAGAGCCGCCGGCGTTCTTGGAACTGAGATTGCTGAGCGTGCCGTTGGTGGTCATCACGCCGGTGCCGTTGACGACGGCGATGGTGCAGTTCGTCGTGACCGTGCCGTTGAAGGTCACCGTGTTGGTGACCGCCTGGGCGCTGGCCGGGAACGATCCGCCGGCAAGGGCCGTGGTCAGCCAGAAGGCCTGTCTCATGCGTGACATCTGTTCGCTCGTGAAGTGTGTCTACGAGACAAGTGTCACGCGCAGGGCGTGTGCAAAACTGGAGGATGAAGGGTGGAGGATATCGTACTTCTACCTAGTCGGTCCCGAAAGACGGTTTTCCGATCAATGGGATCCGGCCGTCGTGCTCGGTCTGGCGCGCCAACCTGCGGCGTCAGCCGGTCGAAGGGTCGAGACCGTCGGTTGTGCGGAACGGGATGCCGGCGACGGCAAGCCGGCATCCGTCGCGCGCGTTCGCGCTCGACGCGGCGTTTCAACAGAGCGGTCGGGCGGCCCGACGCTCGGCCGCCCGACCGTGGTCGCCGCTTGCCTCAGAGAAGGCCGCGCGCCGCCAGGTTCCGCATCAAGGCGCCGATGCCGAAGCGCCAAGGGGCGGCGCGGTTCGTGTGGGTCACGGTGTTGCGCAGGCCGCCGAGGCGCGGCGAGCGCACGCTGACGACGTCGCCGAGCTTGTGGGTGAAGCCCTTGTCCTTCACGTCGCGGTCCTCGGTGGGCGCAAACAACGTGCCGAGATAGAGCATGAAGCCGTCGGGATACTGATGATGCTCGCCCGAGGCCTGGCGCGCGAGCTCGGCCGGATCGCGGCTGATCTCGTGCATCGAGGACCGGCCGTCGAGCCGGTAGCCATCGGTGCCCTCGACTGTCAGCGTCAGCTCGGCCTGCCGCACGTCGTCCAGCGTGAACCGAGCGTCGAAGAGGCGCACGAAGGGGCCGATCGCGGAGGACGCGTTGTTGTCCTTCGCCTTGCCGAGGAGAAGGGCCGAGCGGCCCTCGACGTCGCGCAGATTGACGTCGTTGCCGAGCGTGGCGCCGCGGATCTCGCCGCGCGAGTTGACGGCCAGCACCACTTCGGGCTCCGGATTGTTCCACTCCGACGAGGGCAGGATGCCGATCTCGGCGCCGTATCCGACCGAGGACAGGACGGGCGCCTTGGTGAAGACCTCGGCATCCGGCCCGATGCCGACCTCGAGATACTGCGACCAGTAGCCCCGCTCCTGCAGGATGCGCTTGGCCTCGGCGGCTGCCGGCGAGCCGGCCTCGATATCCTGCAGCGTCGCGCCGATCGCCTGGCCGATCTCCTCGCGGATCGCGGCCGCTCGCGCGAAGTCGCCCTTGGCGCGCTCCTCGATGACGCGTTCCACCATGGAGCGGGCGAAGGTGACGCCGCAGGCCTTCACGGCCTGGAGGTCGCACGGGGCGAGGAGGGTCGGGGCCTCGTCGCGCGCCGCGCCGGCGGTCTCGCCCGCGGCCAGGACGTCGGCCAGCGCGTAGGAACGCTCGCCGCCCTGCCGGTCGAGATGGGAGATCGGATCCGCAAGCTCCAGAAGGGCGCTGAGCGTCGGTGCCTCGCGGCTCGACACATCCACCAGGCGGTCGCCACGCAGTTCCACCAGCACCGGGCCGCCGAGCGCCGGATCGAAGACCCGGCCGACGAGGCGCGCCTCGCTCGCATCCTCGGGCAGCGGGCCGCCCTCGTTCCACGCGGCGGATAGAGAGGGGGACATGGCGGCTCCATCGATCAGGCGAGATGACGGAGCATCCCTTTCCCGGATCGCGCCGTGTCGCAAGCGCTTCCTGTGCTGCAGCGCGAAAGCCGCGTCAGACGGTTCGCGTCACCTTGGCCAGATGCGCCGGCCGATCGGGGTCGTGTCCGCGCGCACGCGAAACGCGCTCGGCCAGATCGTAGAAGCTGAGCAGCATGACGAGCGGATCGAGAAGGGGGTGGGCGCTGCTGGCGACCGGCAGCGTGTCGCGCCCCTCGCCGCCCTCGGCCACCAGCACGCGGCCGCCGGCCTGGCGCAGGCGCTCCACCGCCTGGCCCGTCGCACCGAAGGCGGCATCGCGCGGTCGGAAGGCGATCACCGGAAAGTCCGGCGTCAGGAGCTGCAACGGTCCATGCATGACCTCGGCCGCCGAGAAGGCCTCGGCATGAAGCACCGCGGTTTCCTTGAGCTTCAGCGCCGCCTCGACCGCCACCGGAAAGGCGGGACCGCGACCCACGAGGTAGCAGGAGCGCGCCGGAACCAGGAGGTCCAGCGCCGCGTCCCAGTTCGTCTCGAGCGCCCGCGAGAAGGCGTCGGGCAGCCGCTTCAGACCCTGGCGCAGGCCCTCGTCGTCGGCCCATTCGGCGGCAAGCGCCGCCAGCATCACGGCGGAGGCGAGGCAGGTCTTGGTCGCGGCGACGCTGCGCTCCTCGCCCGCTCCGATCGGCAGGACCGTGTCGGCCTCGCGCGCCAGCGGCGAGGCGGCATCGTTGACGACGGCGACCGCCAGCGCACCGCCGTCGCGCGCCGCACGCTGAAGCGCCACGATGTCCGGGCTGCCGCCCGACTGGGAGACCGACAGGACGAGCGCCCCGCGCACGCGCAGGTTCGCCTCGTAGATCGAGGCGACCGAGGGCCCCATGGAGGCGACCGGCAGGCCGACCAGGATCTCCACCAGATACTTGAAGAAGCCGACCGCGTTGTCGGACGAGCCGCGCGCCGAGGTGACCACGAAGGCCGGGCCGCGCTCGCGCAGGGAGCGGCCGAGCGCAGCCAGGGCCCCGGCCTCGCGCTGGAGCATCTCGGCGACCACGGCCGGCGTCTGGCGCAGTTCCAGGCTCATCAAGGTGGGTTCGGCGGTCATGCGGGCGGATCCGGTTGCAAGGATGGCTCATGACTCGCCTAGCAGCCGGCGAGACGGATGCGAAGGGGCTCAGCCCTTGGCCAGCGGCTCGAGCCCGACGCGAAAGCGCCGGGCATGGCGCCGATAGGTTTCCGCCGAGCGCCTGAGACCCTCGACGGCCGCCTCGTCCAGGGTGCGCACGGCCTTGGCGGGCGAGCCGACGATCAGCGAGTTGTCGGGGAAGACCTTGTTCTCGGTGACGAGCGCGCCGGCCCCGACCAATGAGTTGCGGCCGATCCGGGCCCCGTTCAGCACCACCGCGCCCATGCCGATCAGCGTGTTGTCGCCCACCGTGCATCCGTGCACGACGGCGCGGTGCCCGATCGTGCAGTTCTCGCCGATCGCGAGCGGCGAGCCGGGATCGGAATGCAGCACCGCGCCGTCCTGCACGTTGGTTCCAGCGCCGATGCGGACCGGCTCGTTGTCGCCCCGGATCACGGCTCCGAACCAGACGCTCGATCCCGCGCCGAGCTCGACTGCGCCGATGACATGGGCGCCGGGGGCGATAAAGGCCGGATCGTCGGCCGCCAGGGCGGGCTGGACGCCATCCAGAGCGTAGCGGGGCATGCGGCAGGCCTCCTCGAACCGCGCCGGGCGGCACCTCGATCTGGCCATGGAGGCTGAAGCGGGACCGCAAGGCAAGGAGCTACGGCCCCCGAACACGAAAACGGCCCGCCGAACAGACGGGCCGTCCCAACAAGCCTAAGGCTTGCCCCTATCAGCAGCTTCCGTCGCGTGCGACGACGACCTTGACGGTTTTAGCCATGATGCGCAGGTCGAGGAGGGTGGAGGCGTTGCGCACGTAGTAGCTGTCGTACTTGACGCGCGTGGCGTAGCTGGTGTCGGAGCGACCGTTGACCTGCCACATGCCGGTGAGGCCCGGCCGGGCGCGCTTGTAGGTCGAGAAGCGGTGGGCGTAGCGGTGCGCTTCCTCGTCGACGATGGGCCGCGGGCCGACCAGGCTCATCTCGCCGCGCAGGACGTTGAAGAGCTGGGGCAGCTCGTCGAGGCTGGTTTCGCGCAGGAAACGTCCAAGGCGCGTGACGCGCGGGTCGTTGCGCAGCTTGTGGTTGGCCT
>NZ_FNIT01000019.1 GCF_900104035.1 Aureimonas jatrophae
AGGAGTTCCTGCAGGAGCTCGGCCGAGTTGGTGGCCATGGAGCGGAACTTGTAGCACAGGAAGTAGCGCCCGCCGAAGCCGATGCGCCGGTGGCCGAACAGGACCGGGCCGGGGTCCGAGAGCTTCATGAGCGCCACGATCAGCACCAGAAGCGGCGCCAGCGCCAGAAGCGCACCGCCCGCCAGAACGACGTCGAGAACGCGCTTCGATACGCCCCCGACCGGGACGT
This sequence comes from Aureimonas jatrophae, assembly GCF_900104035.1. Lineage (GTDB taxonomy): Bacteria > Pseudomonadota > Alphaproteobacteria > Rhizobiales > Rhizobiaceae > Aureimonas > Aureimonas jatrophae. The sequence goes on from NZ_FNIT01000019.1 coordinate 230, forward strand.
CGTCCGAACGCACCAGAGGCGGCGAAACGGCGTCGCTCACCGTGGTTTCAACGAGGGGCCTGTTCACGCCCATACCGAATGTCGCCGAAGACCGCACCGAATTCCGCACAGCGGAAGAGGTCAGATCCGGCGACATGAGCTTCGCGTCCGACATGCGATATGCCCTATAGAGGTCCCTTCGGGTCGCCTACATGATGTAGATTATTAACCAATCAAGCTCAACGCGACGCGGGCTCCGCTACGGTGGGTACCAGCTATGCGTTGGCGGGACTTGCCGATCCATCGAAGCGCACCAATTCGCGACATTCGATTATGGTGTGTCGGTACTCGGACCTCTTGGTCGCCGCTCATTCGATTCAATTCGCAACGATGCGGTGCGAGAAAGTTCACCATCGCACTTAGCCAAGACTTCACGCGGCTGCCTTAGCATCTCGGATCAGATCGAAGCACCCAGCTTCGGACTTCATCCCTGCAAGGTCGAACGCCGATGTCGTCGCCTCGAGGACCCTTGGGTCCCGCCCTTCGTTCCTTTCGTCATGTTCTTGTTCCGGTCGCGATCTTCTCGACCGTCTGCAATCTATTGGCGTTCGCCATGCCGATCTACATGATCCAGGTCTATGACCGGGTCCTGTTCTCGAAGAGCGTGCCGACCCTCGTCACCATCGCCGCGATCACGGTCACGCTTCTCCTGTTCCTGGGCATCTTCGAATTCCTTCGCGCGAGGCTTCTGGTGCGTGCCGGGCTTCGCTTCGACGAGATGCTCGCCCGTCCGCTCTTCGCGCGGCTGACCGACGCGAGGCGCGATCCCAAGCGCGACGGCAAGATTCGTCACCTGCGCGACGCCGATCACGTGCGCGAGTTCCTGACCGGAAACGGACTCGTCATGTTCCTCGACGCGCCCTGGGCGCCGCTTTTCATTCTCCTATGCTGGATGCTGCATCCCGGGCTGGGCATGACGGCGCTGGTCGGAGCGATTGGCGTGCTCGGGATCGCGATCGTCAACGAGCGGCTGACGCGCAAGCACGTGAGCGCGGCGAACCAGCTGTCGGGCGCCTCGTACTCGCAGGCTGCGACGATCCTCGACACGGTGGCGACGCTGCGTCCGCTCGGCATGAGCGGTGTGATGACGGATCGGTGGAAGGCGTCGCGCGACGAGACGCTGGAGGCGCAGACCCGGGCGAACGACATCTCGGGCGCCCTTCTGGCCCTTTCCAAGTTCGTCCGCATGGCGCTTCAGCTCGCTCTCATCAGCGTCGGCGCCTACCTGACGATGCACGGTGAGATCTCGGGCGGCTCGATGTTCGCGGCGTCTCTGCTCATGGGTCGTGCGCTGGGGCCGGTCGAGCAGGCCGTGGCCAACTGGAAGCCCTTCCTGGAGGCGCGCGCCGCCCATCGCCGTCTGGTCCAGCTCTTCGACGCGATGCCCGATCGTCCTGCAGCGCTCGATCTTCCCGCACCGAAGGGAGCGCTGGCGGTGGAGCGCGTCACGGTTCGCGACCGCAAGTCCGGCCGCCTTCTCCTGCAGAACGTCTCGTTCGAGCTGTCCCCCGGTACCGTTCTCGGTCTTGCGGGCCACTCGGGCGCCGGCAAGACGACCCTGATCCGCGCCATCGTCGGTGCGATCGGCACGGATGGCGGGACCGTGCGGGTCGACGGCTACGCGGTCGACCAGTGGAACCCCGACCAGCTCGGACGCCGTGTCGGCTACGTGGCACAGGAGATCGTGCTGTATCCCGGCAGCGTCGCCGACAACATCGCGCGCATGGGCGAGGTCGACATGACGAAGGTCATCGAAGCCGCCGAGCATGCCGGCCTGCATGAGCTGATCCAGCGCCTGCCGGACGGGTACGCCACGCGGATCGGCGGTGACGACGTGGCGCTCTCGGGTGGCATCCGGCAACGCGTCGCGCTGGCGAGGGCGCTCTACGGCGATCCGTGCCTCCTGATCCTCGACGAACCCAACGCGCATCTCGATGCCCAGGGCGAACTGTGCCTGATCCGCGCGATCAACAGTGCCCGCGAGCGGGGGGCCGCAGTCCTCTTCTCCGCACACAAGACCCGGATCCTCGCAATCGCCGACAGCGTCGTGACCCTCGCCGACGGTCAGGTCGTAGGAACCGGGAAGATGCGACCGACGGTTGCGCCGAACGTCGCCACGGCTGCGACCGCCGCACGCAACCCGCAAGACCTTCTCAATGTCGCCGTCCAGCAGCTCGCGTCCTGAGGATCCGAACATGACGAACGAAGCGCGCTACGCCCGCAGTATCCGCCGCCTGTCGCATCTGGGATATGCGACCGCCGTTCTCGGCATCGGCACCTTCGTCGGCTGGGCCATGACGGCCCAGGTCGCGAGCGCTGTGATCGCGAAGGGCACCGTGTCCGTCGCCTCCTCGCGCAAGTCGATCGAGCACGCGTCAGGCGGCACGGTCTCGACGGTCGATGTGCGCGAGGGCGAGATGGTGAAGGCCGGTCAACGGCTGCTGACCCTCGATGCCACGGAAACGCTGGCGCAGATCGACATCCTCCGCACCCGGCTCGTCGCCGCGATGGCGAAGGAGCGTCGCTTCGATGCCGAGGCCGGCGGATCGTCGGACATGGATATCAGCGGCGCACTGGTTCTCTCTCGGGTCGGCGATGCCGATCCGTCAGCGGTGGAGCGCGCTCTGGCGGCGGAGCATGCGATCTTTCTCGCCCGCAAGGCGACGAATGATCGCCAGATCGAGATTTTCCGCAACCAGCGGAGCCAGTATCTCTCCCAAGCCGAGAGCCACGAAGCGCGGCTCGGCAAGCTTGATGCGCAGATCCGGGATACGGGCGAGCGCCTCGAGCAGTTGCGCAAGCTGACCGACGGCGGCTTCGTCGCAAAGGGAAACCTAGTCGAAAAGCAGAACGATCTCGGCGAACTCGAGGACAGCCGGGCGTCGATCGCGCTTCAGCGCGATACCGCCCGCAGCGCCGCGGACGCGGTGGAACTGGAACGCCTGAAGGCGGACCAGGCGCGCCAAGAGGAGATCGGCAAGGAACTCGCGGACACACGAGCGGACGTCGTCTCGCTCGCGGTGCAGCTCGAGACGCAGCGCCAGCTTCTCAGCCGTAACGAGATCCGCGCCCCGCAAGCCGGCGTGGTTCAGAACCTGCGCGTCCGCTCCGCCGGAGCGGTCGTCGTTCCCGGCAATCCGATCATGGAGCTGGTGCCTGTGGCCGATGATCTGGTGATCAACATGCAACTGCCCGTGAACTTCGCGGATCAGGTCTCGCCCGGCATGGCCGCCAACCTGCGCTTCTCCAGCCTGCAATCGTTCCATACGATGCAAATGGACGGAACCGTCGAGCGTATCTCCCCGGATGCCGTTCCCGACGAACAGGGCCGCCGGACCATCGTGAACGGCGAGATCCGCCTGGATCTCGGCAGCGCGCCGATCGAGCTGGCTTCGCGCATCAGGCCGGGCATCGAGGCCGAGATCGTGATCCCGACCGCCGAGCGCACCGTTGCGAGCTTCCTCACGAAACCGTTGACCGACGCCTTCGCCCACTCCATGCGCGAGCGCTGACACGCGCTCGAAACGGGAAATCATGGCCGACGCTTTCCCCCTCGGCCCCGCCGGCGCCTAGGATCCGTCCAACCGAGGAAGGAGTGACGGATGGCGAAGGTGACGATGACGTTCTGCATGGTCGGCAATCGCTCGCAGGAGGGCGGGTCGATGCCGGTTCCCTGCATGGCGGGATGCGAGACCGAAGTTCTGGAAAGCGGCGGGGCGTCCATCAGCGGCACGCTGGCGAGCGCGGCTCCTGAGGGCTTCGGCTTCGTGTCCGTGACGGTGGAAGGCAATGCCGTCTTTGTCACGGCCGGCGCGTTACCGGTCGCTGCGGCGTCCGATGCCAGGACGAACGGCTTCCTCATCCTCGACGGCCAAACCCGCGACTTCGCGGTGCGGCATGGCGATCGTCTCGCCGTGATCGATCGCTGACCGGGAGCATGGCGATGCTGGGACTGTCGGGTTCGGGGCGCATGGGTGCCCCATCGGTTCGCTTGCCGCTGCTTTTGACCGTTGCGAACGGTCGAACGGTGGCGTCTGGAATGTTGCGGGACGGGCAGGTGCCTGTCGCGCAACGAAGCGTGCAGGTTCTCGTAAATGCGAAGCCGGCTGGAAGCGTGCTGAGTTCAGCCGATGGCAGTTGGTCGCTGGATCTCGGCGAGCTTGCGGGCTCGAACCGGATCGAGGCCGTGGCCGACCTCCCGGTTCGATCCGGCGCGAAACTCTTCCACGTCGCCGTATCGCGTCGATTGGCGGCAACCAATCGGGTCTACGCTCTTGGCGATAGCCGGACGCTCGACAACATGCGTTCCGGCGGGCTGACGACGGTGGGTCCGATGGTTTGGGCACGGCAGCTCTCGCTGGGCCGGATCACCTATGGGAAGCTATCTAACAACGGCGTTGGCGGCGCGACGACCGCCGCGATCCGCGCCCAGCAGTTTCCGCAGGCGCTGGCGTCGGACGCGTCGGTGCTGGTGCTTCTGGCCGGGGTCAACGACGCGAACACCGGTTCACTCGGTAGCGCCGATACGATCAGCAACCTGACTGCAATGGCGCGCGACTTCGTTGCATCGGATCCGGGGCGCGTGTGCCTTTTGCTGGACGAGTTGCCGGTCAGCGGGCTTCAGAAGCCCGAGCAGCATCTAGCCGTACGCGACGGCATTCGCGCGTTGCATGATCCGGCGGCGGGCATCGTTGTCGTGCCGTCCTGGAATGCGCTGGCACTCGCTTCGGACGACGCCCAGCCGCAAAGCTGGGCGTATCGCGATGGGATCCATATGGCGAAGCGTGGCGCCTTCTCCGTCGGGCGCGAGATCTGGGCTGCCTTGCAGCGCGTCACGACGACGTTCGACCCGGCAACCCGGCCCGGCGTCCTGCTCGGCGGCAACTTCGTGACGGCCGGCGCCGGTCCTGAGGGGTGGACCGTACCGACCGGGACCGGCATTGCGACGCGAATGGAGGCGGCGGACGGACTGAACTGGCTGGTCATGAGCTTCAGCGGCATCACCGGGCTGCAGAGCTCGGCCTACGTGACGGCGACAACCATTCCTGGCGGGCTCGTCGCCGGGCAGACCCTGGCGGAAGCGCAGATCCGGTATCGGCTGGACGCCGGCTCGCAAAATCTCAGCCTCGTGGCGATGGAACTGCGCCGGCAGTCAGGACAAAGGCTGCAAGCCGCATCCGGCGAACCGGCGACGGACGGTCTCGACATGGGCACCAGCCTCGAGGGCATCAGCGGCGCCTTGCCGCCGGATGCGATCGACGGGCTCCTGCGGCCGCCCCCCGGCGATCTGACGGGCGCCACGCAATTGCGTCCGTTCTGGATCACCGTGCGTGGTCTGCCGGGGCAGGTGGCGAGCGGCACGGTTCGCCTCGCCCTGCCGCAACTCCGGGCAGCTTGATGCGCCCGTGCCTAGGAGCCGCCCATGCGGCGGCTCCTAGGCGTGGTGTTCGAGGAACCAGCGGTAGGTCTCGCGTACGCCCGACTCCAGGTTGACCGAGGGTGACCAACCCATGCCACGGAGTTTGTCCGCGCTCATCAGCTTGCGGGGCGTCCCGTCCGGCTTCGTCAGGTCGTGGACGATTTCGCCCTCATATCCGACGACCGAGCACACGAGACGAGTGAGGTCCAGGATTGTCAGATCCTCACCCGATCCGATGTTCACATGCTCCTCACCGGAGTAGTTGCGCATCAAGAAGACGGCAGCATCCGCGCAGTCGTCGACGTGCAAAAACTCGCGACGAGGCGTGCCGGTACCCCAGACGGTGATCGCCGGAGCCTCTGAGAGTTTCGCCTGATGGGCCTTCCGGATCAACGCGGGCATGACGTGGCTCGACGTGAGATCGAAGTTGTCGCCGGGGCCATAGAGATTGGTCGGCATGCCGGAGATGTAGTCCCAGCCGTGCTGCCGCCGGTAGGCCTGCCCGAGTTTGATGCCGGCGATCTTGGCGATCGCATACCATTCGTTGGTCGGCTCCAGCGGACCCGTGAGGAGGGCGTCCTCGGGGATCGGCTGCGGCGCGAACTTCGGATAGATGCAGCTCGATCCCAGAAACAGGAACTTCGCAGCGCCGGCGCGGCGGGCGGCCTCGGCAACGTTCGCCGCGATCATGAGGTTGTCGTAGAGAAAGTCGGCCGGGTAGGTGTCGTTGGCCAGGATCCCGCCGACCTTGGCCGCCGCCATGAAGACCACATCCGGCCGCAGGTCGTCGAGGAGCGCCTCGACCTCGGTCTGACGCTTGAGATCGGCACGGTCGCGCCCCGCCGTCAGGACCTCGGCGCCTTCGCGTTCGAGGCGGCGCACCAGCGCCGACCCGACCATGCCACGATGGCCCGCGACATAGACGCGACGCCCCGACAGTTCGAATGTGTCAGGCATTGGCGATGACCGGTGCATTTGCCATGAGCTTCATGTCTTCGCGTACCATCTCCGACACGAGCTCGCGGACGCCGGTCTCATGCTTCCAGCCGAGCACGGTCTGGGCTTTCGTCGGATCGCCGAGCAGGAGATCGACCTCGGTGGGACGGAAGTAGCGCGGGTCGACCTCGACGACGCAGCGATCGGTACCGCGCAGGTAGCCCTTCTCGTCGACGCCCGTTCCACGCCATTCGATGTCCATGCCGACATCGGCGAAGGCCCATTCCACGAACTGGCGGACCCGCGTCGTCTCGCCGGTCGCCAGAACGTAGTCGTCCGCCTTCTCCTGCTGCATCATCAGCCACATGCCCCGCACGTATTCACGGGCATGACCCCAGTCGCGCTGCGCATCGAGGTTGCCGAGATACAGGCGATCCTGGCGGTCGTGGCGGATCGCGGCGACGGCGCGCGTGATCTTGCGCGTGACGAAGGTCTCACCGCGCAGGGGACTCTCGTGATTGAACAGGATCCCGTTCGAGGCGTGCATGCCGTAGGCCTCGCGGTAATTCACCACGATCCAGTAGCCGTAGAGCTTGGCGGCCGCATACGGGCTGCGCGGATAGAAGGGCGTCTTTTCGCTCTGCGGAACTTCTTGGACGAGACCATAGAGTTCCGACGTCGACGCCTGGTAGAATCGCGTCTTGTTGGTGAGGTCGAGGAGGCGGATCGCTTCCAGCAACCGCAACGTGCCGATCGCGTCCGCGTTGGCGGTGTATTCCGGCGTCTCGAAACTGACCTGCACATGGCTTTGGGCGGCCAGATTGTAGATCTCGTCGGGGCGGGTCTGCTGCACGATGCGGATCAGATTGGTCGAATCCGTCATGTCGCCGTAGTGCAGAATGAAGCGCGGATCGTCCTCGTGCGGGTCCTGATACAGGTGCTCGACACGCCCCGTGTTGAACGACGACGAACGCCGCTTCAGCCCGTGGACGACATATCCCTTGGACAGGAGGAGCTCTGCCAGATAGGCACCGTCCTGACCCGTGGCTCCCGTGATCAGGGCGACCTTGCGTTCCGTCATGATACCCCTCGGCTGTAGCGATTCCGCTGTCCGTGCTTGCCTGGAACGGCGGCCGCGACTTAAACTCAGTTTTGTTATGCAGTGCAACATACGTCCTGCGGACTGCAATGCACCGGCGGCTGTTTCTGGCGTCTTGGTGTATGGACGGCCTCGGCAACAGGAGACCCGTCTCATGCGACGGTTGCGAACACGATGAGCTTAGCGATCCGGCATGCTCCTCGTTCCAGCCGGCTGCAACGTCCCGCCGATACGACCCATGTCCTGCGGACGTATCTTGACGGCTACATCCTCGTCACCTCGCTGTTCGCGACGTTCTTCTTCGACCTGCGCGGCACGGCCGAGATCGCCTCGCTGGGCTCGACGGCGATCTGGGCCGACGACCTTGTGACGCTCGGGCTGGGACCGCTTATCGTCTTCTGCCTCGGAGCCCGGAACCGGTTGCCTCTGGCGATCTCCCTGTTCATGGGCATCTACGCGATCGCCCTCCTGCGAGGACTGGCGATCGACCCGCTCAAGACCTTTCTCGGCTTCAGGCTCGACACCGTCTTTTTCGCGTTGATGCTGTCGGTCATGACGGGCGGCATCGAGAGGCTCGGCTATCGCCGCGTCGTCCAGATCTTCACGGGCTTCGGAATGGCCGTCTGCGCGCTCTCGCTTTTGCGCAACGTGTTCGGTTTCGAACTCTTCGCCGCGACCGAGTGGACGACGATTCCCGGCGTTCTCTACAACGACGGTCGAACGGTGAACGCCTTCTCGGTGCTTCTGCTGTCGATTGCGGTCGTCCTGCGCATCTGCGTGCGCATCGAGACCCAGCCGCCCGGTGAGCATCGCTTCCGCTTCGACGCGATCTCGACCCTTTTTGTTCTGGCACTCCTGCTGTCGGGGCAGCGAACCGCGTCGATCGGCTTGGCCTTGGCGCTTGGCTTCATGCTCTGCAATCGTTATCGCGGGCTGACCTACGTCGTCGTCCCGCTGATCGTCGGAACGTTCCTGACCCTTGCTCTGACGCGCACGCCGATCGATGCCTCGTTGATCGAGGGAGCCGCCGCGCAATACGGCAAGGGCGGTACCTTCACCTACCGCACGCTGATCTGGACGGGACTTCTCGAGAACATCTCGACCTGGTCGACGTTCGATTATCTGTTCGGCATGCCAGTCGGTGTGCGTCCATCCTACTACCTGTTCACATCCACCCACACGCGACTGTGGGGCGGCTCGATCCACAGCGCCTATCTCGGAACGATCGTGAATGCGGGCCTGATCGGCAGCATCATCCTGTTCTCGATCTACATCTGGCGTACGCTCGTCGCCTACATCGGCTACGTGACCTACTCGCCCCGCCGGTCTCGCTTCTCGCCAGAGCTGCGCCTCTGCCTTTCTATGCTCGTGCTGGTTCTTGGCTTCAGCTACGAATGGCGAGGACTCAACGGCTTCGCGATGGGCGTGATCTTCGCGCTACCCTATAGCCGTTCCACCCGAGTGGGCCGCCCGCCGGTACGATCCCATAACGGGATGGCCATACCTCTTCAGGGAAGAAGCAACCTCGCCTGAGGAGGACTCGGCCGAGGCTTCCGATTTCGAGACAGTTCGGGGGCGACGGTTGCTCCATACCCGCCGCAACGAGTGCGCGGGTCTCCCGACCTGTTATCCGACCAAGCGTTCCAGACAGGCGTTGGCTTGTCCCTGCCACCGCGCCTCGCGCGTCGCCTTGAGGCGGCGGCTGGCGGCTCGCAACTCCTGCTTGCTTCCGAGAGCCTGACGGACCGCTGCGGTCATTGCCGCGGTTTCGTTCTGGGCAAACAGCGCGGCGTCGCCGAACAGGGCGCGCAGGAGCTTGGTATCGCTGAGCACCATCGGTCGCCCTGCGCCGACCGCTTCGTTCGCGCCGGACAGCTGGATGCCTTCTCCGGTCGTCAGGCCAATCACCAACGAACAGGTCGTCAGAAGCTCCGTATAGGCCTCTGCCGTCAGGTAGCCGGTGAAGCGAACGTTCTCGGGTGCGCGATCGGGGTAACGCTTCGACTGGGCGCGGGCGAGGTTGCCCGTGAGCATGAACGTCGCTTCCGGCACGTTGCGCGCCGTTTCCAACAGCATCTCGATCGGCTCGTCGTCATGGTACGAGCACGGAACGAGGATGACGTCGCGATCGGAAGACTCCTGCGATTCGTCGCGCAAGGGCAGGGGCGCCGGACGGGTCTCGAGGACGAGCAGCTTCTCGGGAGACACACCCAGCCCCAACGCCTTCTCGCGGACCGCGTGGTTGTGCGCGAGAGCGACGTCGATTCGGTTGAGAATGGTCAGAGCGCCGGGCAGCTTCGTCCAGCTATTGCCCGGTACGGCCGGATCGAGCGCCATGTTGTGGCAGTCGGCGACCAGCTTCAGACGCCGGTCAAAGACGGCGCGATAGGCGACCAGCAGATGGGCGATGAAGGTCGGAGGCGATTGGAACCAGAGCACATCCGGGCGATGGCGGCGGATCGCGGCGATCGTCGAGATCGCCTGGTGCAGGTAGCCGAAGGGCTTCGCCCACTTGGCGGTATAGGGCGGCGGGAAGTAGGCGAGGTCGTATCCGACGAAGTTGCGCATCGACTCGGGACGACGCTGAAAGCGCACCCATGCGACGTACAGATGCCGCAGCTTCTTGGCGTCCTCGGCGCGATCGTTGCTGGGGACCTTCGCGACGCTGACGTCATCGGCTGTGATGTCACTCATGCTATCGCCTTCTCAGTGGGGTCCGGGCAGCGGCGCGCGGATTTGTTGCTGTGCAATATAATAGGTCCGGCACTGCGGGGAAGCGACTTCAGCGGGGACCGGTCACCCGCACGGCAAACCAGCTCGCGGCAGCCAGGAGGAGTTGCACCGCGATGCGCGACCACACGGCACCGTCCATGCCGCCGTACCGGGCTCCGAGCCAGCAGAACGGCACGATGGCGACCGTGGAGGCAGCCATGATCAGGACGCGCAATCCCTGCCGCCCGATTGCCCGAAGGATATCGGCGCCGATACCCATCAAGGCGGTCAGGATCGGGTAGACGGCGAGCCAACGCAGGAGCGGCACGATCGGTGCGTAATCCTCGCCGATGAGCAACGGAACGAAGGGCGCGCCGATCAACAGTGCGACGCCGACGCCAGCCGAGAACAAGGCGGCGAAGGGCAGCATGCGAACGCCAAAGGCGATGCCCTTCTTGCTGTCGCTCGCCGCCTCCCGGAAGTAGCGCGTGTAGGTCGCATAGAGCAGCGCGCGGATCGGCGCCGAGGCGGCGTCGACGATGCGGAAGGCGGCCGTGTAGATGCCGCCGGCGTCGGGTCCGAGCGACTGAACGACGACCGGCTTGTCGAGGTCCTTGACGCCGTTGAGCGAGGCGAATTCCAGACTGTAGAGAAAGCCCAGCCACAGCGAGCCCCGCTGCAGGCACCAATGGGGGCGACCGAGTTCGCGCAGCACGAAGAACCAGCTGAAGGCGGCCGCGATGATCGAACCGCAGACATAGAAGATCGCCCAGACATCGAGCGTCAGATCCGGGATCAGAAGGAACGCGAAGGCCGCGGCTGCCAACCGGAGCAACTGGCTGGTGATATCGAGCACGGTCTGCTGTCCCGCGCGGTCGAAGGCCATGAACGAGAACAGTGCGATCGCATTCAATTTTCGAAATAGCAGGTCCGCCAGCAGGATCAGGCTGAGACCGGTCCAGGACAGGCCATGCGTATCCAGGATCGTGAAGATACCTGCGGTGATGGCCGCAAACGGGATTAGCGTGAGGCCGTTGAGGATCAGCGTATGACCGAGTTCGCGCGGGAACGCCGCGTGGTCGACGGTCACGCGTTGAATCAGCACTCTCTCGCTGCCCCAACCGATGAACACACCCACGAACAGAGCAACGGCGGTCACGCTCGCGAAGACGCCGTAGCCGGACGGGCCCAGCGAACTGCTGATCAGAATGAAGTAGCCGAGCTGGACGCCGATCTGAGCCGCGAAGTTGATGGAATAGAAAAACGTATTGCGCGCCAGACCCGACGAGCGGACGCGGCGAATGGCGGCGACGGCTTTGTTCAAGACGCGAACTTTCCTAGGAACGGTTTCGCTGCGGCTCGCGCCGGTTCAGCGATCGTCGGTGCGAAGGGACGGATGGGTCTCGATCTCTCGCAGGCGCTGCTGCTTCCGATTCTCGATCTCGACCGCATTCTCGATCTCTGTCCGCCGGTCGGCCGACAGTCCGGCATAGATCTGATCGGCCAGCGGGCGTTCGCCGTTAGACCCAAGGTCTGTCAGGATGCCAGCGGCCTGAAGCGGGAGCAGGTAGCGCGCGGCGACCTGCAAGTCGCTGCGAAGGATCAGGTCCTGGCTGGGGTCGAGGCGCTCGTGACTGCTGATGATGATCGCGGCCCGACTCGCGAGCGACGATCCTTCAAACGGCGACGAGCGGATCGAACTCGCCAGTTGCGTTCGTAGAAGGCGCGGATCCTCACCGGCACGCCTCGAGAGATCTGCCGCGACCGCCCAAAGGTGGCCGTCGAGCGGCGTGCAGGCCAGAGCTTGCCCGACGACGGCCCGAGCGATCTCCGTCGCCCGCAGAGTATCCGCTTCACCGCCGTCTGCGTCGGCGAGACGCAGAAGGAAGAGAGCCGCGGTGACCCGTGCCGGTCCGCGCTTTTCCCAGCAGGGGGAGGGCGCGGCGACCTGCCGTCCGAGCCGAGCCCGAATGCGATCGCTGGCCGCGGGAAGGCGGCCGGATCGCTCGATCGACGAGGCGGCTCGCATCAAGGGCAGTGCCGTCAGTTCGCGGTAGGTCACGAACGTCGCGGCACAGAAGAAGGCAAGACCCAACGCCATGCCGGCGAAGCGTGCTGCCGGTCCGCTGCGCATGACGCTATCGGCCGAAATACTGGCTGTATTCCTGATGGTAGAATTCGGAGGAGCCGTAGGTTCGGTAGAGCTTCAGCTTCTTTTCGTCGGACCGGTTGAGAATGACGCCGATGCACTTGTTGCGGATGGCCGGGTTTGAGGCCAGCACGCTGCGTGCCAGCTGGCGGGACGTCCGCCCCCAGTGAACCACGAACAGGAACGCATCGACCCGCGAGGCGATCGCCTTGGCATCGACGACCGGACCAAGCGGCGGCAGGTCCAGGATGACGTAGTCGTAGTGCGAGCGAAAATCGTTGAGCAGGGTTTCCATGCGCGCCGAAGCGAGCATGTCGCTGGAGTGGAAGATGCGCTGACGCAGGACCACCGGAAGCACCGACAGATCCTCTGCCGTGTCGCGCATGATGCTGGCTTCGAGCTTCGACGGATCGCGGAACGCCTCGACGAAGCCCGACTGCGGCTTCTCTGCCAGGAGACGGCTCAGACCGGGGTTGCGCAGATCCGCGTCGACCAGAAGCGTGCTCGAACCCTGTTGCGCCATCAGCTGCGCGAGGTTCACGGAGATGGTCGACTTCCCCTCGGACGGGAGGCACGACACGACGCCGATCACCTTGGACCGCTTTTCGGTCAGCGACATGTCGGCCGCAACCTTCGCGTTCCGAAGCGTCTCGGCGAAGGGCGACATGGGGTTCTTCGAGACGTAGAGCGCGGCGGAATTCGTCCGGAAGAGATGGCTGGGGCGAAGCGACCCGCTGGCCGGCGCGTTCTTCATGTCCGCGGCCTTCAACTCCGGCGTATAGCCCAGGAACTCGACGCCCAGCTCCGTGCGGACCTGGTCGCCGGTCCGGAAGAAGCGATCGCGATACTCACGGAAACCCGCCACGCCGCCCGCGACCGCCAGACCCATCATTGTAAAGAGCGCCATGATCAGCGGCTTCTTCGGATAGCTCGGGAACTCGGCCGGTGATCCCGGCGAGATGACGCGCGCGTTGATCGAGGGGAAGGACTGCTGCTGGACGGTTTCCTGGTAGCGCTGAAGGAAGTTGTCGTAGAGCGACTTGAACGTCTCGGCCTGCCGCTCGAGTTCGCGCAGGCGAACCTGTGTCGAGCCGGCGTTGGCGGTGACGGTCAGCGCCTGTCGCAGGCTTTCCTCCAGCGATTGCTGGCGGGTCAGCGCGACCTGGTAGGCGTTGTTGTAGCTGTCGCCGATGCGCTTCAGCTCCTGGAAGATCAGCCGCTCGTATTCGGCCATCTCCCCGCGAAGACGCTCTGCCTGGATGTGGTCGACGCCCAGACGGCGCGCGATATCCGCCTCGCGACGGGACGCGTCGAGGTAGCGTTCGCGCAGCTGGTTGATGGTCGTGCTGGCAAGAGCATCGTTGACGACCGCATCGGTCCGCCCGCTGGCGATGATCGCCTCGATCTGATCGTAGCGCGCCTTGGCCTCGGCGGTGCTGGCCTGGGCGGTCACCAACTGTGAGTTGATCTCGGCCAACTGCTGGTCGGACACCAGCGTGCCGCTGGCGGCGATCAGGTTGTTGTCGGCGCGGAACTTCTGAACGGCCAGATCGGCGTCGAAGGCCTGGGAGCGCAGCTCGGCGATACGGTCCTGCAGCCAGCCGCTGGCGCGCCGCGTGGCATCGAACTTCGCGTTGAGCTGATCCTCGATATAGACGTCCGCATAGGCCCGGGCGACCTGGGCCGACAGTTGGCGGTCCGGCGAGGTGTAGCTCAGGCGCAGCGCGTAGGTCAGACCGATACGCTGAACCTCGATGTTGTCCTGCAGCGCTTCCGCGGTCTCCTGGAGGATCGTCTCGCGATCGGGCGCAACCTCGACCTCCTCGCCGCCGAAGACGGTGATGATCTGCTTCACGAAGGCCTTCACCGCGGCGACCGGCGACATACCCGCTTCGGCGGTGAAGACGGGATTGTTGGTCAGGTCGAGCTTGTCGACGACCGCGCGCGCCAGGTGTTCCGAGCGCAGCAATTCCACCTGGCTCAGCATCTCGGCATCGTCCTTGAAGACGCCGGTCGTTGCCGCCTCGACGCCCTCGACCGCCTGGGTCTGACCCTTGTCGATCAGAATGTCGGTCGATGACGTGTAGAGCGGGACGGCGGTGAGCACATAGGCCAGACCGACCGCGATACCGATCACGGCGCCGGCCGCCAGCACCCACATCTGTCGGCGGATCGCTCCGACGATCTGTTCCAGGCTGGGAAGAGCGGAGCCGAGTTCCGAACCGCCGCCCGTCGCATGGTCGTCGTGCGGAAAATGCTGATCGGTCACATGCAACATGGAGTCAGGTCTCGCCCGTCATGGGAGGGAAACGGCCCGCACGAAGAGGCGAGCAAACTGAAGGTGCCGAACGGGCGATCGACCCGTTCGGCTTTTTTATATCGGTGCAAGACCGACAAGGTCCCTGATCGTCGCGCTCAACAAGGCGGAGGCTTCTCCCCGAACCTCCGCTTGCCGGATCAGTCAGCCGGACTGGCGGGAATGCCGCCACCCGTTCCGCCGAGAATGAGCAACTGCGATGTGCCACCCCCGCCATCGCTCGTGCGATAGGCGGAAATCGAACTGCTGTAGACGGGATAGGAACCGAGGCGCGTTTCCACGGTGCTGTCTCCGTTGGCGCCGCCCGTACCGCCGGCCGCCCCGAAATTGGAGCCCGAGACGGTGCCACTGCTCTGGCCTCCCGTCGCGCCGCCACCGGCGCCGCCCAAGGCAGCCGTTTGGGGCACGTCGCCCGCACCGCGCTCCGCCATCGCGTAGGCGCGATTGAGGCTAGCGACGTCGTTCTCGGCGACGATCTCCTGGATCGCAAGACCATAGGCCGGACGTCCGGCGCGGTCGGCCTCGCGCGCGGCCCGCTGCAGTCCGGCGCCGATGTCCATCACCGTATCGACCGGGGCCGTGCGTGCGTATTCGACGAGGGCCTTCACGGTGCGCAGGTCCGAGCTCGCCAGAACCGAGATTCGACCCTGTCGTTCGCGACCCGGCGACAAAAGGTCGAGGACCGGCTGCGGGGCGGCAAGAAACGCGTCCACGACGCTGGCGGGCAGGCGGCGGTCATCCGGAAGGTAGGATGGCGGGAGCGTCGCAGTCTCGGGCGTGGCCGTTGCGGGATCGGTGACGACGGCAGGCGGAGTTGCGTCTTGCTGCGCCGCGGGAGACTGCGCCCAAGCGGATCCACCCAGAGTGATAGCGCTGCCGAGGAGGGCGCAGGCGAGACGAGCACGCATGGACAAGCCTTTCGTTGAACACACGAGACGACTATAGAGGGCGGATACCTCTATTCGATAAGCGTCACAAGAGTAAGGCAATATCTCGACCGATCCTACAATGGGTTCAGGTCGTTTTGTCCGCTACCGGATGCGAACAGGCCGTTGTGGCGCCTCTGTGCATGCGCGAACCGTGACCTAGAACCGATCCGGGCCGAGCGCCTACGTCGACTGGCAACCATATCCCCACGCCCCCGCTGGCCAAAGCGAAGAAGGATGGATAGGTTGCGCTGCAACATAACCTGTTCACGATTCAGGATGACCTCATGAGGATTGCCGTATTCGGTATCGGCTATGTCGGTGCCGTCGCAGCCGCCTGCCTGGCGCGCGACGGGCACGATGTCGTGGCGGTCGACGTCAATCAGGCGAAGGTCGACGCCCTGCTTGCCAAGCAATCGCCGATCGTCGAACCGCAGCTCGACACGCTGATCGCAAGCGCGGTCGACGAGGGACGTCTGCGCGGAACGACGAGCGCCAAGGACGCCATCGACAGTTGCGACATGTCGTTTGTCTGCGTCGGAACACCGGCGCGTGCGAACGGCTCGCTCGATACGTCCTATGTCGAGCGCGTCTGCGAGGATATCGGGCGGGCTCTTGCGGAGCGCTCCGGCTTCCATTCGGTGGTTGTCCGCTCGACCATCCTTCCAAACACGATGGATTCGATCGTCATTCCGCGGCTCGAGGCCGCATCGGGCCGGCGCGCCGGCGAGGACTTCGGCATCGCGTACTATCCGGAGTTTCTGCGCGAGGGTTCCGCGATCGCGGACTACGACAAGCCTGGCGCCATCGTCTTCGGTCGCCGCGACCAGACGACGCTGGACCGCCTCCTCGACCTGCACAAACAGTTCCCCGTGCAGCCGCAGGTTCTGTCGCTGAAGGCAGCCGAGGCGATCAAGTACACCAACAACGCCTGGCACGCGCTCAAGATTAGTTTCGCGAACGAGATTGGCTTGATCTGCAAGTCGCTCGACGTCGACAGCCACGAGGTCATGAACGTCTTGGTGTCCGATACCAAGCTGAACATTTCACCGGCTTATCTCAAGCCGGGCTATGCGTTCGGCGGTTCGTGTCTGCCGAAGGATGTGAAGGCGCTTCGCTATCGCGCCGGTCGGCAGGATGTCGATACGCCGATCCTAGACGGCATTCTGGAGGCGAACGAGAACCAGATCCGAAAGGCGTTCCGCATGGCGACGGCGTCGGGCCATCGCCGAATCGGACTCATCGGACTGAGCTTCAAGCCGGAAACAGACGATCTGCGATACAGTCCCTTCGTGGAACTGGCCGAACGGCTGATCGGGCGCGGCTACAAGGTGCGCATCTTCGATCCGATCGTTCAGCCGGCGCGGCTGACGGGCTCCAACAAGGCCTATCTCTCGGAGCAACTGCCTCACATCAACGATATCCTGATGGACGATGTCCATGCGCTCGTTGATGAGAGCGACGTGGTGGTGATCGGCAACCGGAAGGAAGCGGAGCCGGTCGTCGCAAAGCTGACGGAACGGGGGGTCGAGGTCATCGATCTCGTCCGCGTGTCGGCCGATCGCGTCTCCGACGGGGCCTATCAGGGTCTCTGTTGGTAGAAGCGCCCATCGACTCAGCGGAGCGACCGAGATGAGTGAGAAGATCATGGCGATCGCGTCGGGCGGCGGACACTGGATCCAGATGCGTCGCCTTCTGCCGGCCTTCGAAGGGCTCGACGTCTTCTTCGTCAGCGTTTCGCCGTCTTCCGCGGACGATGTTCCCGGGCGCCGCTACTATGCGATCCGCGACGTCAGCCGACGCGATCGCATGGGTCTTGCGGTGCTGATCTGGCAGTTGACCCGCATCCTCCTCAAGGAGCGTCCCAGCGTCGTGATCAGCACCGGGTCCGCGCCGGCACTGATCGCGTTCGGTCTCGCCAAGACGCTGCTGCGCGCCCGCACCATGTGGATCGACAGCATCGCCAACGTCCGCGTGATGTCGTCGTCGGGTCGCCAGGCGCGCCGTGTCGCGGACGTTTGGCTGACGCAATGGCCGCACCTTTCCGAGCGCCAGGGGCCGGAGCATTGGGGATCGGTGTTCTGAGCAGCAGTGCTTCCGGCGGTCGAAGGCGCCTGTGGTTCGGCGTTGTGTAGAAAAGGTCACGCAAACCATTTTGGTGCGCGATACGTCTTCAAGAGAGATCACTTCGTCATAGGTACTGCACGCTTGAGTCGAATAATCGGATCACCTCGGTTGCGACATGAAGAGAGCCGGTCCGCAGCATCGCTGCGCGCCGATCGATGGGATGTGGTCTTCGGGCTTCGGTCCGCTTTGGGAGATTTGGCGACTTGCGCGCTCAACGGATCATGGCGATCGCATCGGGCGGCGGGCACTGGATCGAGTTGCGTCGTCTCATGCCGGCGTTCGAAGGCTTGGACGTGTTCTTCGTCAGCATTGCGCCGTCTGCGGCAGAGGATGTGCCCGACCATCGCTATTACTCGATCCGCGATGTCAGCCGGCGCGACAGCCTCGGTTTCATGGTCCTGACGGCGCAACTCTTGCGTATCCTCTTGAAGGAGCGTCCGACCAAGATCATCACGACTGGGTCGGCGCCGGCCTTTGTCGCGATCTGCCTTGCCAAGGTCCTGTTTCGCGCCGAAGCGATGTGGATCGACAGCATTGCCAACGTCCGCGTCCTGTCCTCGTCCGGCCAGCAGGCCGGCCGGGTGGCCGATGTGTGGCTCACGCAATGGCCCGAGCTCTCCGCTCCCGACGGGCCGCACTATTGGGGTTCCGTCTTATGATCTTCGTCACGATCGGATCGATGTTCCCGTTCGATCGGATGATTCGCTACATGGACGAATGGGCGCTGACCCATCCGGACGTCGAACTCCGCGCTCAGATCGGCGACGGCGAGTACGAGCCCAAGCACATGCCGTTCGATCGCAAGCTCGCCCAGCGCGACTTCGATCGGGTCATGAACGATGCGGACTTCATCGTCGCGCATGCCGGCATGGGCAGCGTAATTCAAGCGGCCGAATTCCAGAAGCCGATCATCATCCTGCCGCGTTTGCGGGAGCTGGGGGAACATACGACCGATCATCAGATCGATACGGCGAACTGGCTTCGCGACCGACCGGGAATTCGCGTCGTCGAAAGCCAGGAGGCCCTCTACAGCACCGTGGAGCGTTGGCTGTCGAACCCGGAAGGTCCGACCGATGCCCTGGTGCGGACGGCACCGCCGGAGTTCATCAGCCGCATTCGCGGCTTCCTCGTCAGCAACAAGCGTTGAGGCGCACAATGATCGAGCTTGGCCTTGTGGGCCTTGGAAAGATGGGCATATCGCACTTCGCGATCGCGAACGCCCATCCGCAGACGCGCGTCTCGGTATGCGACGCGACCGGCTACGTGCTGGATGTCGTCAAGAAATACACCGGCGTGGATACCTATGCCGATTTCGACAAACTGCTCGAGCGCCCCAACCTCGACGCTGTGATCATCGCGACGCCGTCCCGGTTCCACGGGCCGATGGTACGCGCGGCGCTTAAGCGTGGTGTCCACGTCTTCTGCGAGAAGCCATTCTGCCTCGACTGGCGCGAGTCCGAGGAACTGGCGCAGCTCGCCGAGAGCAAGGGTCTGGTCAACCAGGTCGGCTACCATTACCGCTATGTCGGCGCGTTCCGCGAGATGAAGCGTGTTCTGGAATCGGGTGCGATCGGCGAGGTGACGCACGCGCTGGCGGAGGCTTATGGCCCCGTCGTGCTTCGCCCCAAGGGCTCGACCTGGCGCACGCAGAGCGCCGAAGGTGGCGGCTGCCTCTACGATTACGCGGCTCATCCCATCAACTTGCTCAACTGGTGTTTCGGGTCGCCGGCCTCGGTTTCGGGAACGATCCTGAACCCGATCTTCTCGACCGACACCGACGACGAGGTCTACTCGACCTTCAGCTATCCGAACGGCATGAGCGCGCACGTTTCGGTCAACTGGAGTGACGAGTCGCAGCGCAAGATGTCCACGAAGCTGACGCTCATGGGCACGAAGGGGCGCATCTACGCCGATCGGCAGGAATGCCAGGTGTTCCTGCGCGAGGAGAGCGCTGCTCTGCCGGGCTACGAGAAGGGCTGGACGGTCAAGTACACGACCGAACTGACCGAGGAAGTCTGGTTCTATCTGCGCGGCGAAGAATACTCGGCGCAGATCGACGCCTTCGTGCGCGCCGTGGAGGCGAAGAAGGGCGACGGGCTCAACTCGTTCCGGAGCGCGGCGGAAACCGATCGCGTCATGTCGCGCATGATCGCGGACTCCAAGGGGGTCAGCGAAGACGAGGCGCGCCCGGTTGCGCGTCAGGTCACGACGGCGCCTCGCAAGCGCTTCTCGCTGTTCGGTCGCTGAGACTGCGGAGATATCTGATGGACAGACTGCTGCTCGGAGACAACCAGTTCTTCGGCGTGAACCATATGTCGGAGGAGAAGGCGCGCGCCCAGTCGATGCGCTTTCAGGACATTCAGGCGATCATCGACGTTCTGGACGCAGCCTACGAAGAAGGTGTGCGCACCTTCATGTGCACGACGCACGACCGCATCGAGATCATTGCGGAACACGTGCGCAAGAACCCGGCGAAGTACGCCGACTTCAAGTTCTTCCCTTGCATGCCCTATGCCCACAAGTACGCCAACGCGGTCACTGAATACGGCATGATGGGGGCGGCCAAGCACTTCCTGCCCGATGAGGGACTGTTGAACGCGGCGTTGCGCGGCGGCATGTCTCTCGCCCGCAAGGACGTCGACGGGCTCGCGACGCTTCTGATCGATGCCGAGATGAAGATGTTCCGTGGACTCCAGACGCCCGTCATCTTCCTCCAGAACGTCGTGGTCGATCTCCTGCTCGGCATGGGGTTCAAGGACGCGTTCCGCATCTTCGCCGACCATGTGCGGAGCCGCTACAACGCCGAGCCCGGCTTCATCACGATGAACATGCCGATGCTGCTCCAAGCGTTGGAGGATGTGGGCGTCGAGAACCCGATCGTCTGTGCCAACATCAACAAGATCGGGTTCCGCATGAGTGGCGGACTGGAAGCCTACGACGACGCGCTCAAGACGAAGCGTTTCCGGTCGATCGCGATGTCGGTCTTCGCATCCGGGGCCATCCCGGCGCGCGAAGCGATCGAGTGGGTCTGCGAGCAACCCAACGTGCAGGCGATCTGCTTCGGGGCCTCCAGCCGCGGCAACATTCGCAACACGCGGGAACTCGTCGACCGGTACTGGAATGCGCAACCTCGCGAAGCGGCTTGAGGCTCCGGCTCCGTAACTCAGCGCGAGCGTCGCGATAGGCGCCGCGCGTAACGAGTTCATGACATCACCGGGCGAACGTGCAGCACAACGGCGCGTTCGCCCGTTTTGTTTTGGTGGAGACGTCGGTTGCGGGAAGGCCCGCAGCTTTAGGTCGCTAACGTGTCGCGAAGCGCAGCGCCGCCGTCCGCCGTTGCGGGACTCTGGCCTTGATCGGATCCGGCAAGGTCAGGGCGATCGCAAACAGGAAGGCGACCCATTGCGATCCGAAACCTCGAAACCAGCTGCTTTCCAGCAGATTGTGAAGGATGACGAAGAGCATCAGGGCGAGGGCGAGCCAGCGCTTCGCAGGGTCGCCGGCATCGCTGCGTCCGCTTTGGTTCAAAGCTGACAGGATCATCAACAGCAGGATCGCGAAGCCGATCGCACCCGTTTCCAGCATGACATCGAGGTACCCGTTGTGCGCCTGCAGGAGGCCTCCAATGAAGCCGGGCGCTTCGAGAAAGGCGATGGACGAAAGGCCCGCACCCCAGAACGATCCGTAGCCCTGCCCAACGATCGGCGAGCGCTCGTAGATACCGAGTGCGAAGTCCCAGATCTGGGTGCGGCCCGTAAACGTGTCGTCGCCGAAGAGCAGAAGCGACAGATCGTCGAAGCCAAACCGGCTGATTTGCGCCGCAAGCGTGGCGGATAGGGCGAACACGATGCCGGGAATGAGAATGACCGCGAGCATCGGTGCACGGACCCGGCTCTGCGCTGCGATCAGCGCACCTGCGATCATGGGCGCCAGGACTGCCAACCCCAGCGAGGTCTTGGACTGGCTCATGACGACCAGCGCCAGCGAAATGACCGCCGCACCGGCGAACGGCAGGCGTAGGATGCCCCGCTGAGCGATGACAGCATAGCACTGAATCAGCAGGCAGAGAGAGCCCACCAATCCGAGGATGTTCTTGTTGGAGTAGATGCCGAGATAGCCGAGCCGCCCTGGCGGGTTGGCGGCGACAAAGAGGAGATTGACGAAGGTCACGGCAAGGGTGAGCCAAGCGACGCCGGTCAGTATCGTCTCACGTTTGTTGCTCAGCCAAACGGGTACGATGACGGCCACGACCACGACGATCTGAAGCACGACGCGCCGAAACGCGATGCCCGGGACCGGCGACCAGGCTATGCTGAGGCAAGACCAGGCGAGATACAGCCCGACGAGCACCAGCGCTGCAGACCGCGGGGCATCGCGCATGAACTCGAGACGCTTGCGAAAGAAGAGAAGGATCGTGGCGAGGATCGTCAGCCAGTACAACTGATTGACGACATTGGAGTCGGCTGCGTTCGCATTCGCAAGGTCGTTCAGCGCCATGTAGGCGGACGGCGGCTGCCAGTTCAGCAGCGGCTGCAGGAGCATGGGGTAAGCCAGCACCAGCAAGGGCAGGCCGGCGACGGCGCAACGCTCGAACAGGGAAGGGGACGAGGAGCGCGTGCGCCGCAATGTCATCGACGAAACCGTGTCCGTTCAAGCTCGCTGCAGGCAAAGCGTCGTCGCCGCGGCCAGGACGATCGCAACGTAGACGGCGAGCCCCGGTATCTGGAGCGAGAAATCGACCATACCATGAACTGCGACCAGACACAGCACAGCCGCACCAGCTGCCGCGAACGGCCTCATTCGTCGACGCGTGCGTAACCCTGTCCGGAATACGCCGGTCAACCGGACGACCGAGAAGGCCGCCAAGGGGACAAAGACGACACCCATCGTCATCAGGCCCTCCAGCCATGTATTGTGGGCGCGGTTCCACAATGACCGGACACCCACACAGTCCGGATCGCGGTAGGCCGGGAAGACGTCCGTGAACGTCCCCAAACCAGTGCCGAAAATCCAATTGTCTTGGAAGGCTCTCCAGGTCGACCGGTAGACGCAGAGGCGCTCCGGATCGACGCCTTGCACCTCCATGCGCCAGATCGTCTGGGCTCCGAATGCCAGCACGACAAGGACCAAGGCGGCCAGACACGCGGCGATCAGCGCCAGCTTGCGACGTCCTTCGGTCAGGACATCCGTTCGGACGAGGAGAATGGCAAACAGGGCATGAGCGATGAGCGTCGCCAGAAGGGCGCCTCGCGAGCGGGTCAGAAACAGACCAACAAGGGTCGTCCCGTAGGCTGCCACCAACATGACAAGGCGCGCACGACCTGTCGCCTCGTGCGTCCGACGCTCACCCGGCAGGCGTCGTGCCAGAATTAATGCAGCCAACGTCAGACAAGCGACCCCGAGAAGCGTTCCGGCGGTGTTGCGGTTCACCAGCAGCGAGGTGAGACTGCCGACGTAGTATTCCTTCGGGAGCAGGAACAGGAAGCGGTCGGGCGCGATCTGGAGCTCGACGATTCCCAACACGGCGAACAGGAAACCGACCCCAGCCGCGAAACGCCACAGCGCCAGGGCGGCTCGATCCGTATCGAAGAGCGCCACGCCGGCCAGGAAGACGATCAACGGGAGCAGGACGCTCAAGCTGGCAATCAGCGTCGCCCCGGGCGCAATCGAGATCGATGCCTTTGTCGACGCCTCGCCGCCCAGGCCGTCCCGCAATTCCACCCAGACGGGATGGGCAAACGGGTTATCGGGGATCGATACGGCCTGACAGGCAGCAAGGATCGCGACCGCCAGACAGATGAGGAGCCCTTGTCCGTAGAGGTGGCCGGCCTGCCCGGTTGGCGGACGCCGCGCGGCGCCCAGGAACGTCGCGCCAGCGACCATGCAGGCAGTGAAAAGCGGAAGACCGCCCGTTGCGCCTTTCGGAACGAGCGTCATCATGACCGCGCCCATGAGCGTGACACGCAGCGTACGCGTCAGTACGTTGGAAAACGACAGCGTTCTCATGGGGTACCGGCCCACCTCAGCAGGTCGGTACGACCCGCGTTCGCTCGCCGGACACAACCGGTCGCGTCTGACAGGGACGCAGATCGCGAGAGGAGGGCAGTCTGTTGCCGGACAATGTACCCTGCTGCCGATCGTACCAGGCGTGATTGCGTTGCCGCAGTCGCTCGCGCGACACATCGGAGAAGTCGCCTCGGGTCGCCGACGACGAGCGAGGATGCGTGCGGCACGACGTGTCGTAGGAAGCGCAACGCGCGGACGCGGCGGTCGCCACCGTCAGGCTGGAGATGCCCTGAAGCGCCAGCAAAGCTGCAATCAACAAACGTAGCGACACGATGCCTCCAAACCCGACGGATTCTTAGTGGAGGCTCTGTTCCGTGTCCATGTGCGAGCGAAACCATCGTGGACGGTCGATCTCGCCGCCTTGTGTGCCCCGTTTCCCTGCCTCATATCTTGCGGTGATCAACGGCCATCACTTTCGCCGTGCTTGCGTGTTCGGGACGTTCCTTCAAGCGTTCACGGAGAAAGCGCAAACCGTTGCCAGTCGAAGCGGAGGCCGTGTGGTTCCCAGTATCGCGAAGGGTGTTCGGCGTATCCTCGGCCGCCCGCGACCGCCATCCGAGGCCGCGCCTGCACGCGATCGCCTGGTGCTTCCCGCCGACCCCGAGCTGATCTACGCGGTCGGCGATGTCCACGGATGTTTGCCGAAGCTCCTGCGACTGGAGCAAAAGATCGTCGAGGACGCTGCAGCGTTCGACGGTATCAAAGTGATCGTCATGCTGGGCGACTACGTCGATCGTGGGCCGGATAGCGCCGGCGTCATCGAACACCTGTTGCGTCCCGCCCCGGACGGCTTCTTCCGCGTCTGTCTGTGCGGCAATCACGAGGACGTCTTCGTCCACTTCCTTCAGGGAATGGTCCCCTTCGAAACGTGGATCGAGTTCGGCGCGGAGGAGACGCTCCTGTCCTACGGTCTCGATCGAGCCGCTCGCGACGGAAGAGGACGCAAGTCGCGAGCTGTCAGCGCGCAGGACGTCTTGTCGGTCATGCCGAGCGAACACGTCTCGTTCCTGCGGAAGCTGCCGGTCGCACTGTCCACGCCCTCCTGCTACTTCGTCCACGCCGGCGTGCGACCAGGCGTGGAACTCGAGGCCCAGGCTGAACGCGATCTCCTCTGGATCCGGAAGGATTTCCTGGAGAGCGACGAGCGTCTGCCGAAGCTTGTGATCCATGGCCATACCCCGTCGCGCCAGCCGACCTTTGCGAACCGGCGCCTCGGCATCGACACCGGCGCTTATATGAACGGACCGCTCACCGCCGCGCGGCTATGGCGGCGCAAGATCAGCTTTCTGGAAGCCTGAAAGGGGTCGGAACTGCGGTCAGTAGTATTGGGCGACCGGTAGCCCGAGGACGGCCCGCATCTTTCCGACGTTCATGCCGGCCACGAGGATCAGCGCGACACCGCGCTTCTTGCCTATCACCAGATAGCCAATCGACATGGCGATGCTCGCGCAGGTGCGCACCAGCGACGATAGGAAGAAGGAAAGCTTCTGGCGGTAGGGGGCTTCGGCGATCTCCCGCAAGCCATAGGTCTGACCCATGCGGAGCGCCCGACGCCAGATATCCCGAGCGTTGCAGCGCTCGATCATGATCTCCTCGTCGATACGCGCCTCGGGCGCGCTCGCCAAACGGCCGCCGCTTGCACGCAGGCGACTGAAGAGGTCGGCATCCTCACCCCCGGAACGGCCGAGAGCGGGATCGAAGCGAAGGCCGTGATCGAAGAAGGCCGAACGGCGAACGAGGCAGTTGCACGTCGACAAACGCTTGACGTTCCAAAGGCTCGGTCCTGGCCATTTGGAGAGGGGGTCGCTCCAACGTAGCCAAGCGGGTGCGCCGACTGGATAATGGGCCTGTACCGAGCCGAACGTCGCATCGGCCCCGGAGTGGTCCATCACCGATCGATGCGCCAACAACCAATCGTCGGGCACCCACTCGTCGTCGTCGACAAAAGCCAGATAGTCGCCCCGCGCCGCCTCCACGGCCGCATTGCGCGCCTTGGAGATGTTGCGCGTCGCCGAGATGACGATCACGAGTTCGGGGATTGGCGGGATGGACGCCAAAAGCTGCGCAGCCGCGCGATCAGCGCTGTCGTCCGCAACGACGATCTCGAATGATGCGCCGGACGCCAAGCCGGCACGCCGCGCACTCTCGACGGTGCGCAAAAGCGTGCGCCGCCCGATGCTCGCGATCAGGATGCTGTAGGTCACCGCATCGACCGTCATGCCGAAACCATCGCGACGTCATCTGTCTATTCTGTGGAGGCCGACGCCCAGCACGGCGACCTGGCGAACTCGAAAGCTAAGTCGCGCGAGATACAAAGCTTGCAACTGTTTTTCGCGACAATTTTTCCGCAGTCGCGAACGTCGCCGCGAGCGCGTGTTCGGATTGCTACAGTCGCACTACCGAACGCCGAGACGTGCGAGAACACGACGGCCGAGCCTTCGAGCCGTACGAACGGGCCGTTGAACGATATTGTCGACAGCGAGCGCGAGCGGCGGCTCCTGCGCCGCTTGAGCTCCCAGTGCCATGTGGGGGAAGAGCCGGTCGACGGTTCGGACCGAGATCCGACGTCCCCGGATCTCGTTGGAGACGTTACCGCCATGGACGACCTGCATCCAGGCCGGAGCTCCCTGTATGGCGTTGATGCGCCCAAACTGACCGATCTCCCGATGCGTGACGCCGTAGATCGTTCGGATCGGGCCGTCCGCTCGCTCCAGAAGCGATGAGAAGGGATTGCTGGTGTCGCGTCGCGCGTAAAGGGCCGGAACCGGTGCGGTAGGCGCGAGGATCACGCCGTTGTCGAAGTTGACGACTTGCGGCGAGGGGACCTCGGTCTCCTCTCGCAGTCGCTGCATGAAGTCGACGGCCAGGAGATCGTCACTGTCGAGACGGGTCGTCAAGATCCAGTCGGCACGACCGTCGCCTGCGAGGTCCGGGGTCATGTCGCCGAGCCAGAACAGGGCCGTGTAGTGGGGTCGAAACGGGAAGACCGCACGCAACGCCTCGATGCGATCGAGATACGGAGACGGCGTCTTCTCGTCGAAGAAGATGATCCATTCGAAGTCGCGCCGGGACTGAGCGGCGACACTCGGCAGACAGTACCGTTCGAAGAGTTCGAAACGCACATCGAGCCAACCGGGGCGAAGGCGGATCTCCGCCTCTTTTCCAGGAGAGGCGACGTTGAAGCGCGTGAAGAGCACGTGTCGAAGAGCCATCGGTTCTTTGTCGCGTCCTGTTGCGCTGCGATAAAGCCGTCCCTAGCCGAGCCTTCCTGCCCCGTCCAGCGCATCGGTGCCGCAGACGGCTGCCGCGCTCAAGGTGCCGGAACGGCAATTCGGCAACAACGCTGGGGATTTAATTCGTCCGTCCCCTCTGCTGCATCGCCTCCCCCGTTCGGGTGAGCTAGGTGTCATGCGCAAGTCAGGGGTTATAGGATATCTTCGGAATGGCGCTGGGAACAGGATGGCGTTGCAGCGGGCTCATTGCGGTCGCGCTCGGGCTGTCCGCATGCAACACGCTGCCGCGTTCGGG
Organism: Aureimonas jatrophae; assembly: GCF_900104035.1. Classification (GTDB taxonomy): domain Bacteria; phylum Pseudomonadota; class Alphaproteobacteria; order Rhizobiales; family Rhizobiaceae; genus Aureimonas; species Aureimonas jatrophae. The sequence continues at coordinate 27,548 of NZ_FNIT01000019.1, forward strand.
ACCGGACGACAAGGCGATCCGCGAGAACGCCACGCTCTATTTCGCGGCGCCGAAATCCGAGAAGCCGTTGCTCGACTATATGTTGATCGACCTGACCCCGGACGCGATCAGCTATTTCGAGCAGAAGCCGCGCCAGACGCTGGCCGCTGGCTTCGGCGCGTCCCGGCGCGGGCCGCCATCCCTGCCGCTCGGTATCGGCGATATCGTCGAGGTCAGCATCTTCGAGTCGGCGCAGGGTGGCCTGTTCGTTCCCGCGGATGCCGGTAGCCGGCCCGGCAACTTCGTGACCCTCCCCAGGCAGACCATCGATACCGATGGAACCTTGTCCGTACCCTATGCAGGGCGCGTACGAGCCTCAGGTCGTACGCCGACGGCGGTTCAGGCCGAAATCGAGCAGCGTCTCGCCGATCGCGCCATTGAGCCGCAGGTCGTCATCAATCTGATCGAGAGCCGGTCCAGCCAGGTTTCTGTGCTGGGCGACGTGAATGCACCTGCCAAGTTCGAGGTGACGCCGGGGGGCGATCGCATTCTCGATGTGATCTCGCGCGCCGGCGGCATCAGCGCATCAGGTGCCGAGACCTACATCTCGCTTCAACGCAACAACACGTCGGCAACGGTGCTGTTCGACACGCTGCTCGAGCGGCCGAGCGAGAACATCTACGTGTATCCCGGCGATACGATCTTCGCGAACCGGGAGCGGCGGACCTATCTTGCGTTCGGCGCATCCGGCCTGAACGGCCGTATCGACTTCGAGGAGTCCAACCTGACGCTCGCCGAGGCGGTCGGAAAGGCCGGCGGTCTGCTCGACGCGGCGGCGGACCCGGGTCAAATCTTCCTGTATCGTCTTGTCGACCCGGAGATTCTGGCTCGCATGGGCGCACCCGTGACAGCCAAGGCCGGGAAGGGCTTTCCGGTTATCTTCCGGGCCAACCTGCGCGATCCGTCGACCTACTTCCTCGCGCAGCGCTTCGCCATGGAAGACAAGGATATCCTGTACGTTTCGAACGCGGACAGCGTCGAGCTCCTGAAGGTGCTGAACATCATCTCCTCGACGACCCAGACCGTTTCGGGCAGCACCGCGGACGTTGTTCTGACCCGCGACGCGACCCGGGCGATTCGCGACTAGCAAGGCCCTGCTCAACAAAGACAAGGGCCGTCCATACGAGGACGGCCCTGTTGCTTCTGGTCAGTCGCAGCGCCCCGCCGCGTCGCTGCGTTCAGCGCCGACGGGCTCGCATCTGCCAGCGCAGATGGTCGATCGGAAGCTTCAGATAAGGTCCGGGAATAAAGAACGCGGCGACCCATGGAAAGTGACGGAGCATGAAACCCGCTCGCGACCCGAAGGGAGCGGCGAGAGGGTGCTGCATCTTCCGATAACGCTGCCAAAGACTGAGCCCGTCGCCTCCCCACCGCATCCGGTTCGGGACATTGGCTTTACAGGTGCCGACGGAGCCGGGGGCCAACCAGAGGCCGGCACCTGCCTTTCGAGCGGTCAGGCCATAGTCCCAGTCGCCCAGCGTGTGAACGTAGATATCCGGAATGTTGCCGATCGCATGGGCGATGGGGCCGGGGATCAACAGCATGTTGGCGTTGACCAGGTCGCAGGCGAGCGGTTCCGTGGGGTCCGGCAGGATCAATGAGAACGGCTTGGGCAGCCATTGCCGCTTCAGGCGGAACGCACCGTAGCTGTATCGCCCGCTTTCCGGATCGATCATCGCGCCGCTGACGAGATGGTGTCCGCCTAGCCGTGCGGTGAGTTCGAGCGATGTGTCGACCAGGATACGAACGGCGTTGGCGCGGGGCGTCACGTCGTCATTCATCCAGATGTAGAAGTCGTGCCGGCTCTTGAGCGCCTCGCCGAACGCGACACGCATCCCACCGGCCCACCAGAGGTCGCCGGGGCTCGAGAACACGTGGACGTCCGGAAACTCGCTGCGAACAGCGTCCGCCGTGCCATCGGTGCTGGCATCGTCGAGCAGGTAGACGTGCAGGCTCTCACCCGCTTGCAGTTCGGATGCCTGGAGGTGGCGAAGGCAATTCAGCGTCGTTTCGCGGCGATTGAATGCCGCTATGCACACTGCGATCGAACGAATGGTGTTTGAGGAAGCCGTAGCGGGGCTTGCGGTGTCGGCCATGTGAGATCCTTTCCGGCTGACGCTCAATCAACCCAATCGTCAAACGTGAACCGATACCGTCCCTGCGCCTTCGCCTCGACGATCGACTTGATCGGCTTGGCCGGGAAGCCGGATATGAGGTGCCCGTCGGCTTCGACCTTCCCGAGAACCACCGAACCGATCGCGACGAGATTATCGTCGCCGATCGAGGCACCCGGCGCAAAGCGGACGGCCGACCCGATGTAGTTACCCTTACCGATGATGATGTTCCGCTCCATGGCGCTGACACCATGCGTCCAGAACTGGCTGCCGACACCAGCGATCCAACTGCCGTCCCCGAGTTCGAAACGACCATAGACATCGAAATAATGGTCGTTCAGAACGAGGCACCGCTCACCGATCGCCAGTTCCAGGGCGTAGTTCATCGAGGCGAAGCGTGGCTTGTCCTTGCCCCATGCCGCCGTGAAGACGTTCTTGCGGCCGATGCGCGTTTCGCCGCCAATGCTGGTCCGGATCGGCCCCTTGAAGAGGTTCGCGCGGCCAATCTGCGCCCGCGGTCCGATCTCCAGGGTCTTGACCGCGAAGACCGTAAGCCACCCGATCCGGGCTGTCGGATCGATCCGATACCCCATCACGCGAGAGTAGAACCAACGACGCAGGCCGTTCGTGGGAAGAAGGGAGATCAGCGCGCCCTTGATCAACTGACTTTTCAACGTCGCCAACTCCCTACCATCACATCACTCTCAACCTCTGTATGACGAGGTTTGCTTACGGCTGCATCCCAGTTCGCACGTCAAGGTGAAAAGGGATGAAGCGTTGGTTGTCCGTTCGTCGCTCGCATTGCGTCGCGGTCATGGACGTGCGGCCGCAACCCGGTCGACCGCTGCCTTCTGCTTCAGGCCGAGCAATACGGCGAGCACCGCAGCCTCCCGCTTCAATCCCCAGAGCGCCAGTCCCAACGACAGAAGCGGGAGGACCCAGACCGGTAGTCCGAGTTCAGCGTGGAAGAGGGACGCGCTTGCCAATGCAATAGCCGCCAAGACCGGGACCATCCTGCGGACGGAATGGGGCACCGGCGCGATGCGTTGTGAGACCAGGCGGGCGATCGTTGCATTGGTCACGAAGACGGCCAACCGCGCGATCGCTGCGCCGGTCGCCGCGATCATCTGGACGAGGGGAATGCCGACCAGCAGGAGTGCCGCACTACCGCACGCGACGATCAGGGCATTGAGATGGGTCTTCTTCTCACGCAGACCGCCAATGTTCAGCACGATCGCGAGTGTCTGAGGGACGATCGCGATCGTCAGGACGAAGAACACCGCCGGGTGGAACTCCAAACCGGGGAACAGATACGGCCATAGAAGCGGCGTTGCGGCGAACGTCACCAGAAGGAGCAGAGACAAGGCGATCAGCAGCAAGGACACGACGCCCTGAAAGAACTGGGCTTCCGCGGCCGTGTCCCGGCGCATCGCTTCCACCGCGAACCACAAGTTCAGCGGCGTGACGGTCAAGACCGCCAGGATCCCCGTCAGGCGCTGGTGCGCCGCATAGGACGCGACGACGCTCAGGTCCGTTTGGAACGTCGCCAGCAGGAAGCGATCACCGCTGGACGTCAGCATTCCGACAAGGGCTGATCCGGCAATCGGCAGGCCGTAGCGGACCATCCGCCAAACCAGCGTCCGGTCCCAGACTGGGCGGACCCCCAGTCGAAGCGCGACAAACAGGACGGCGGAGACCGTGAAGACGCCGCGAAGCACGAGCAGTTCGTTGATGCTTCGGACCCAGGCAAGGCCCAGCTGGAGCGCCAGGCCCGCGACCAGCACAAGGCCCAGCGAGCGGATCGCCTCGAAGGTGATCCAGGCGCCCAGGCGACGCTGCCCTCGCAAACTGGATATGATCAGGAGCGCCAGCGTCTCCGCGACCAACGGCAGGACGAGATTGGCGTAACCAACGCCCGGTAGCCAATCCCGGGCCAAGAGCCACGCGACGCTTGCCAAGCCGAAGGACACGGGAAGAGCGACGACAAAGGCCGCACTGAGATTCCGACGCGGATCACTCGCCTGGCTCGCCGTCGTGAAGAGCACGCCGTACTGTATTCCGAGTGCGCCGACCGTGCCGAAGATCAGAAGGAGAGGCTCGATCAGCGCCCATAGGCCGAACGCCTCGATGCCCAAGCCTCGTACGAGGACGAGTGTCATCAGGAGGTTCGATCCGGCGGGAAGGGCAGCGATCGCCACGAAACCCAGCGGCTTGGCAAGACGCGACAGCTGCAAGGCTCATTCCTTATGCGACGACCGGGTCCCCGTGCCGCATCTTCTATACTGCGCCTACCATATTGCAACGCAATATCGAGCATAAGGTCATGCAGAGGTGGCCGAGCGATGCGCCCGGCCACTCCTTGGGTTCGGTGAAAGCGCTCGGTCGATCAGGAAAAGACCCAGTTGATCGGCTGACCATCCGTCACGCCGACGCGGAACTGCGCGACGGAGCCGTCCGCGTCGTGAACGGCATAGACGCTGCCCCAGACCTTCTCGACGTGGGCTCCAGGACCGAAGCCGGAGAGTACGACTTTATCCTCCTGGCCGGAGTAGTCGTTGATGCGGTCGTCGTCGATTTCGCCCTTGCGGAGGATGAATGTATCCCGGCCGGCGCCGCCGTAGTAGTTGTCGCGTCCCAGTCCGCCATCCAGAACATCGTCGCCGTCGCCGCCCCACAGCATGTCCGAGCCAGCGCCGCCGAATATAGTGTCGTTTCCGCCTTCTCCGTAGAGGTGATCGTCACCATCCTGTCCGAGAAGGACGTCATGGCCGTCGCCACCGAGCAGCTTGTCGTTGCCCTCGCCTCCGAACAGGGTGTCGTTTCCGACGCCGCCCTCGAGGTTGTCGTTGCCTGCACCGCCATGCAACAGGTCGTTGCCATCGCCGCCGAGCAGCCTGTCGTTGCCGTCGCCGCCGTCGAGCGTGTCGTTTCCGGCACCACCCTCCAGCCAGTCGGCACCGCCCTCGCCGAAGAGCGTATCGTCTCCGTCATCGCCGTAGATCGAGTCGTTTCCTTCGCCGCCATGGATCAGGTCTTGGCCGAAGCCGCCATGCAGACGGTCATTGCCGTCGCCGCCGATCAGGGTGTCGTTTCCTAGTCCGCCTTCCAGCGTATCGTTACCCGCGTCTCCGTAGAGTTCATCGTGGCCGTCGAGGCCCTGGATGAGATCGTGTCCGGCACCGCCATGAATCACATCGCTTCCGGCGTGACCCACGAGCTTGTCGGCATTGTCGGTGCCGATCTGCGTACGGGGGCCCTCGGGCTGGGGCAGTGCCGGCGCAGCCGCGGCAGGAGCCGTGAGCAGCGAGCCGAGCACGCCGTTCGCCAGGAGAAGGCTCTTGAGGATGGCGGATCCATCCAGGAGCTTCACGCCTGTGACGTGGGCTTTATCGAGTTGCTGGGAGGTATCGAGCAGGTTTCCGACGTAGTTGGCGGCGTTGGGGTTCTTGTAGTCCAGCGTCAGGTTGGCGGTCTGCGTGGCGGGGGACTCGACCAGGATGCGCTCGGCCACGTTGCCGCTGACCGAGACGTTGGCCGAGCCGGGCTTGACCATGATGTAGATGCCGTCGTTGCGCACCTCGCCCATCGCGGTCTCGGTGTTGCGCAGCACCGTGTTGTTGCGGATCGTCAGCCCCTCGGCCTTGTCCACCGTGATGCCGTGGAAGGTGTTGTTGTAGACGGTGTTGTTCTCGATCAGGACGTTCTTGTAGCGCATGGCGTTGCCCGCGCCCGCGTTCACCGCCTCGTTGCCGAAGAAGATGGCCTGGGTCCAGTGGCCCTGTCCGCTGTCCAGGACGTTGTTGCGCACCACCACGTTCTGCGAGGGCGAGGTGGTGCCGCTGGTGAAGAACTGGATCATGTCGTTGTGGTTGATCGACCAGGCCGATCCCAGGAAGTCGTGCAGGTGGTTGCCGTCCACCACGACGTCGTCGACGTCCGAGAACTGCATGCCGTCGGCCTGCATGTGGTGCAGG
>NZ_FNIT01000001.1:0-454168 GCF_900104035.1 Aureimonas jatrophae
TCGCTGGCGGCGCCGGCGTTGGCCTGCGTGACCTGGTCGAGCTGGACGATGGCCTGGTTGATCTGCTCGATGCCCACCGACTGCTCGCGGCACGCCGCCGTGATCTCCGACACCAGCTCCGCCGTGCGCCGGATATCGGGCACAAGCTGCTCGAGGCGCTCGCCCGCCAGCTCGGACGCGCGCAGCGTCTCGGCCGACAGGAGCCCGATCTCGGCCGCCGCCCCCTGGCTGCGCTCGGCCAGCTTTCGCACCTCGCTCGCCACCACCGCAAAGCCCTTGCCGTGCGAGCCCGCGCGCGCCGCCTCGATCGCCGCGTTCAAGGCCAGAAGGTCGGTCTGGCGGGCGATCTCCTGGATCACCGAGATCTTCTGGGCGATCGTGCGCATGGCCTCCACCGAGGACTGCACCGCCGTGCCGGTCGCCTCCGCGCTCACCCGCGCCTTGGCCGCCACCGCCTCGGTCTGCTGCGCGTTGTCCGCGTTCTGGCGAACGTTCGCCGTCATCTCTTCCATCGCGGCCGAAGCCTCCTCGGAGGCGGCCGCCTGCTGCGTGGCGCCGGCCGAAAGCCGCACGGCGGTTTCGGCCGAGCGCGACGATCCGGTGGCGACGCGGGCGGAGGAATGGCGGACGCCGTCCACGATCCGACGGAATTCGCTGGTCATCGCGTTCACGGCGCGCTGAAGATCGGCGATCTCGTCGCGTCCACGGACGGGACCCGTATCGCTGAGATCACCGCCCGCGATGCGGCCGACCGTCTCGCGCAGCGAGGACAGCGGGCGCAGCATCCAGCCGGAGGCCAGAAGCGCGAAGGTCGCGACAATCGCCAGCACGACGAGGTTGGTGATCGCCATCTGGACGACCAGCGCGTCCACGGCGTTGATGTAGGTGCTTTCCGGCATGCCGACGAACAGGACGCCGACCGTCCGGTTCGCCGCGTCCTTGATCGGATCATAGGCGACGAGATGACGCTCGCCCAGAATGTCCGCCGCGCCGCGATAGGGTTGGCCCTTGCTCAGAACCGTTTCCAGAACGGCGGGAGAGGTCAGCTTAGTGCCGACCGCCCGCGAGCCGTCCGGCTTGAGGACGTTGGTGGTCACCCGCGTGTCGCCGGCGAAGATCGTCGCCACCCCGCCCACGAGTTCCTTGATGCGGTCCACCGGCTCGACGAAGTCGTTGAGCTTGCGCACGCCCAGGCTCAGCGTGCCGTCCACCAGACGGAACTGGTTGCCGTACTTGCCCATTACCTCCCAGGCTGTGCGCATGTTGGCGTCCTGCTGCGCCATGCCTTTCTGGATGGCATCGGCCCGCATCGTTTGACGGACCTGCCACAGGTTGACCGCCGACAAGGCGACCAGACTGAACAGCGCCAGAAGCGTGATCTTCAAACGCAGCGACAAGCGAAACTTCGACAGCATGACGAATCCCCAACGAGAACACGGCCGCAACTCGGGAGGTGGAAGCCGGCTGGTCGTTCGACCCGCAGAGACACACTTGCGCCGATCATCTTGCGCAATCGTTGGGACCCGCCGGAACCGCGGGGCGATTCGCACGGCATCGTTAGCTGCGCCTTAATCCGGCCGATCGCTTGGCGCCCCCGTATCCGCATCGTATGAGCGAAGCCACGCGACGGCGTTTTCCGTCGATCGATGCGACCGGACCGCCCGATGACCGATTCCACCGCTGCCGAGGCGGCCCTGCGCCAGCGCCTCGTCGCGATCGAGACCTACCGGACCTATGTCGACGCAGACCCGTTCGTGTCGGACTGGCTGACCGTGGATCAGCCGATGATCGATACGTTCGCGGACGCCACGCGCGACCACCAGTTCATCCACGTCGATCCCAAGCGTGCCCGCGCCGAAACGCCCTTCGGCGGAACGATCGCGCACGGTTTCTTGACGCTTTCGCTCCTGTCGACGCTCGCCTTCGAGGCGCTGCCGGGCGTCGAGCGCACCCGCATGGGCATCAACTACGGCTTCGACGAGGTCCGCTTCCTCACCCCCGTGAAAACCGGCGCGCGTGTGCGCGGCCGCTTCACGCTGCGTGCCATCACGGAGCGCGCGGTCAGTCTCCAATCGAGCTGGGACGCGGCGGTGGAGATCGAGGGTGCGCCCAAGCCGGCGCTGACGGCCCGCTGGATCACGCTCGCCGTTCTCGACCCTCTCGCCAGCTGAGAAGGAAACGTCCATGGCCGACCAAGACGCGACTGCCTGGCCCAAGGCCGTGCTCTTCGATCTCGACGGTACGCTGATCGACTCGTTGCCCGACATTCATGCGGCGATGAACGAGACGCTCGCCAGCCTCGGCGAACCGCCTTTCACGCAGGAAGCCGTGGCGCGCATGGTGGGCGGGGGCGTCGAGGTCCTGATCCAGCGGGCGTTCGAGGCGCTCGACAAGGAGATCGATCCGGCAACAGCCGCCAAGATCGCGCAGCGCTATCTCGCGATCTACGCGGCTTGCTCGACCGAACTCACGACGTTGAACGCCGGCGCGAGCCTGACGGTGCGCGCGCTCCATGCGAAAGGTCTTCGCCTCGGCGTCGTCACCAACAAGCCGGAGGCCGAGACGCATGCCGTTCTCGCCCATTTCGGGCTGGACGAGTTGATGGCGGTCGTGGTCGGCGGCGACGCGGGACCCCGCAAGAAGCCGGCGCCGGACCTGTTGCTGCTGGCCTGCACCCGTCTCGGGATCGAGGCGGGAGAGGCGCTGTTCGTCGGCGATTCCGAGAACGACGTGGACGCCGCGCTGGCCGCCGCTATGCCGGTCGTGGCCGTGCGCGGCGGATATTCCCGCGTGTCGGTCGAGGCGATGGGGGCAGGCCACGTGATCGACCGCCTCGACCAGATCGGCGAGGCGATCAACGTCCTGTCGCCATCCCGGCGCGGTTAACGCTCAGATCTCCTCGAAGTCGCCGCCGGCGTCGTAGTCGTCGTAGGACGCGTCCTGGACGCCGCCGTCCTCGTAGGCCGCGCGGTCGTAGTCGCCGCCCGAGTCCACCGCCGGCTCCGCGCCGTCGTTGTTCACGGTCTCGTTGACGGTCTCGTTGGTGACGTTCTCGGTCACCTGTTCGCCCCCGAACGGGTGGTCTCCCGCGAACAGGTTGCCCAGCATGGACCCGAGCATCACGCCGCCGGCCACGCCGACCGCCGTCTGGGCGGCACCGGCAAGGAAGCCGCCGCCGCGCCCGCCCATCATTCCGCCGCCCATGGGCGCTCCGTATCCACCGGGGGCCGCCCCATAGGGCGCCGCCTGCTGCGCGCCGCCCCAGGGACCGCCGCGCTGACCCTGCGGGTAGCCGCCTCCCTGCGCGTAGCCAGCCGGCTGACCGTAACCGCCGCTCTGCGGCCGCGCAGGCTCGCGCGACGAGGAGCCGCCGCCGAACAGGCCGCCCAGGAAGCCGCCCGACGAGCCGGAGGGACGCTCGCGGACCTGCGCTTCCAGCTCTTCGATGCGGGCATTGGCCGCCTTCAGCGCTTCCTCCTGCACGATCATGGTCTGGGCCATGTAGTAGGGTGCGGCCGGCTGGGACTCCACGGCCCGGCGGATGAGTTGCTCCGCCTCGGGATCGCGCGGCGGCGCTGCGCGCTCGGCTTCACCCAGGCGACCGAACAGGCCGCGGATCATCTGCTGCTCGTTGGAGTCCATGACGGTTCCTTCCAGGACCTCGCGTTACGCTGCGCCGGCCGGAAGCTCAAAGCCTCGTTTCCGGCGCGCCGTCCGGAGATGTGCGACCGAGGGTCGCCCCGTTCCAGCGGCGCCTCTTCGAAATCATCGTGAGGGCTTCCGCGTTCCCGTTCACGGGCGCGTGAGAGCGGATCAGTACTGGATCTTGCGCGGAACGTAGCCGCCGCGCCGAAGGATCGAGGCGATGGCGACCTGGTCGCGCAGCGGCTTGGCGAGGATCGGCAACACGAGCCGCTCGAAGATATCGCGTTCCTGCGCGTCGAGAGCGCCTTGGCCCTTGGTGGCGACGAGGCGGGCGACGGCGAGTTCGGGAGAGTTGGGCTTCAGGAGATCGGCCGCGATCACTTCGCCGATCAGGGCGCTGATCTCGGGATCCACAGGGGCAGTCATCGTCTCGGCACTTTCGGATCTTCGCGGCGGGTGAGTTAGCGGGACATTGGGGCGCTGTCGAGGAGGAGAAGAGGGCGATCGCCGTCACTTTGCGGTCACGGGATCGCATCGGCGCGTCGTGCGTTTCCGGGACCCAACCGATGACGTCCGAGAAGGTCCCCCCGTCCATGTCCCAGACCGCGCTCAGCGATAAGGCCCTGTCGATCCTCACCTTTGCCGCCTACCACTCGCTTGTCAGCGGCGAGACCGTGACGCGCGTCGTTCTCGATGACGGCAAGGGTCACAAGGCCGATAGCCAGGGTGTGAGCGAGATGGAGGAGGCGGGCCTCCTGTCACCCGACGGCGAGCGCGGCACGCTGACCGACAAGGGCGAGGACGCCCTCGGCAAGGTGATCGAGGCGATCCGCTCCGCCGCGCGCTGACGCCGCCCGCCGGGTCACCCCGCCAGCGCGGCGGTGATCCGGTCGGCCCGCAGCGGCAGGTCCCGAATGCGGGCGCCGCTTGCGTCGGCCACGGCGTTGGCGATGGCCGCGGCCGCCGGTCCCTGTGCTGCCTCCCCGGTGCCCAGAAACGGATCGCCCGGCCGGTCGACCACATGAACCGCGATCGACGCCGGTGCCTGGCCGAAACGCAGGATGGGATAGGTGGCCCAATCGCGCGAGGCGAGTCCGTCCGCACTGAAACGCACCGATTCGAGGAGCGTCCAGCTGGCGGACTGGACGATGCCGCCTTCGATCTGGTTGCGGATGCCGTCCGGATTGACGGGCTCACCCGCATCCACCGCCGCCACGACCCGTCCGATCCGGATCTCGCCGGTGTCGCGCTCGACCTCGACCTCCAGGGCGACGGCGCAATAGGCTTCCAGAAGCTTGTAGCGGGCATAGGCGAAGCCGCGCCCCCGCATCGGCGCGTCCGCGCGCCAAGCCGTCCAGCCGAATTCGCCGGCCGCTCGTTCCACGACGGCGCGCGCGCGGGGGTCCTGGAGATGGGCCAAGCGAAAGGCGACCGGGTCGGCCTCCGCGCGCAACGCCAGCTCGTCCATGAAACTCTCGATCGAGAAGACGTTGTGAAAGGCCCCGAGCCCACGCATCGCTGAGACACGCAGCGGCATCTGCGGCACGAAGTGCTTGACGACCCGCAGGTTTGGCAGCGCATAGCCGGGGATCGCGTTACGGTCGCCCCCGCCGGTCGGCTGCGGGATATCGGCCGGTGGCTCCGGCGCGCGAGGCGGATCCAGAAGGCGGCCCGCCAGAAGATTGCCGGCCGTGCCCGGCCGCGTCGAGTGGGGTGTCGACCAGACATCGTAGCGCCATTGCGTGATCCGGCCGTCCGACGACAGGCGTGCGCCGACCTGCCCGACCATGGCCGAGCCGTAGGGCTCGAACACGTGCTCGTCCTCGCGCATCCACTGGACGCGGACCGGGCGACCCGAAAGGCGGCTCGCGATCAGCGCGGCGTCGCCGGCGGCGTCGTCCGCCCCGTTGTGCCCATAGCAGCCGGATCCGTCCTGATGGATGACACGGACCTGCGACGGGTCGAGGCCGACGAGTTCCGCGATCGCCGCACGGTCGGGCGAGACGCCCTGCGTGTGGCTCCAGACCGTGAGCGAGCCGTTCTCAAGATGGGCGACCGCGCAGGAGGGGCCGATCGATCCGTGCATCTGGTAGGGACGGCGGAACGTCGCCGCGATCCACTCGCCGGCGGGCGCTTCCAGACCCGTCTCGTCGTGGATCACAGAGACGTCGGCATCGGTCTGACGCAGCCAGTCGTGGATGCGCCCGGGGTCGGGAAGCAACGGCGCGTCGCTCCAGCGGGCATCGTGCGCCAGCTGCTCCCGGCCGCGGATCGCCTCGTACTCGCTGCGCGCCACCACCGCCAGAAAGGATCCCTCCCGGACCACGGCCTCGATCCCGGGCATTCGCTCGGTCGCGGCGACGTCGACGCCGAGGAGGCGACACCGGGGCTGGGGCGGGCGCACGAGACGCGCGTGGAGCATGCCGGGCAGGCGCAGGTCCTGCACATAGGCCGGCGCACCCGCGAGCTTGGCGGGAAGGTCGCGACGCGGAACGCTTTGGCCGATGATCCGGAACGCGGCGGGATCCGTCAGCCGGGACCGGGGCGCGGCCGGCTGCGCCGTGTTCGCGTCGCCCGCAACGTCGCCGAAGCCGAGACTGCGCCCGTCGGGCGCCAGGATGCGACCGTACTCGGCCCGGAGCAGGCCGGCGTCGAGACCGAGCCGCCGCGACGCCGCCGCCACCAGAAGTTCGCGGACCTGTGCGCCCGCGTGCCGGATCGCGGTACCGCTCTCCGCCATGGATTGGCTCCCGGCCGTGTAGCCCTCGTCGGGCGTGAGGCTCGTGTCGGCGGTCTGCAGCGTGACGAGCGCGGGATCGGCGTGCAGTTCCTCCACCGCGACCTGCCAAAGCGCGGTGCGGATCCCCTGGCCGAGCTCCGCCTTGCCGGTGAACACGGTGATCCGGCCATCGGCTTCCACACGAATCCAGCTGTCGAGCCGCGGGGTCTGGGACAGACTACCCGGACGAGCGCCGCCCGCCGCCTCGCCTTCGCCGCCCGGATCCCCTTGCGCCTTCGCGCCGACCTGCGGGGCGAGCGAAAAGGCGAGGAGGAGGGCGCCGCCCTTCAGCACATCGCGACGCCGCATCACGGCGTGTCCTGCTGGGCGAGGGTCTGCTCCGGCCGGCCCGCAGCGCGGCGGGCGGCCCGCAGGATGCGCTCGTGCGTGCCGCAGCGGCAGAGATGGGGCTCCAGCGCCCGCCGGATCGCCGCCTCGTCGGGATCGGGATCAGCTCGCAGCAGGCCCTCCACCGCGACGATCATGCCGGGAATGCAGTAGCCGCACTGGGCGGCCTGCTCGTTCAGAAAGGCGGCCTGCACCCGGCCGGGCGCATCCACCGTTCCAAGACCCTCCAGCGTGACGATCTCGCGCCCCTCGATCGCCGCGATCGGCAGCAGGCAGGAGAAGGCGCGCTTGTTCTCGTAGAGAACCGCGCAGGATCCGCACTGGCCGAGGCCGCAGCCGTATTTCGCCCCGTTCAGCCCGAGCTCGCCGCGCAGCAGGTAAAGCAGCGGCGTGGCCGGATCGGCATCGGTCTCGTGCCAGCGACCGTTGACGTTGATGCGCAGCATGGAATGGCTCCGGCTGTTCTATCGCGTGGCTTCGCGGGCGTCGCGGACCGCGGACGACACGTCACCGAAGGGTGGAAGACCCGAGTACCGGGCCCGGACATAGGCGATCAGATCCTCGATCTGCTGGTCGACCAGAAGGTCGGCGAAGCCGGGCATATAACTGCCAACCGTGCCGGGGAGCGGCTGCCGCCCCATCATGACGATGTTGGCGAGGTTGCGCGGATCGTTCGCGTGGACGGCGGTGCTGGTATCGAGCGGCATGCCGCGCGCACCCCCGCCGAGCGAGCCATCGTGGCAGGACAGGCAGGCGCCGGCAAACAGCGCGGCGGTCGAGGCGTCCACCGCCGGGTTCGGAGCCGGCGGAGGCAACGCGGGACGCGGCTCGAGCACGGTCATCAGGTAGGCCGCCATGGCGCGGGCATCCTCGCGGGGCGTGCGGGCGAGATTGACGCCGACCGGCTGCATCGGGCCCGAGCCCGCACCATGCTCGGGATCGAAGCCGTCGCGCAGGTAGGTCTCGAGCGTGTCCTGCGTCCAGGGCACGACGGCCGCCGCCTCGCCGGCGATCGCCGGCGCCGTCCATCCCGCCGACAGGCCGCCGCGCAAGGGGGCGTCCCGCCGCTCGCCCTGGATCAGGTTGCGGGGCGTATGGCAGGCGCCGCAGTGCCCCAGCCCCTCCACGAGGTAGCGTCCGTAGTCGACCTCGCGCGTGACGTCCGCATCCGGCTCGAACCGTCCTTCGCGAAAGGCCAGGAGCTTCCAGCCCGCGAGCAGCGGGCGGAAGCGCAAGGGAAGCGGCAGATCGTTCTCGCGGGTCGGCTGGCGCACTGGCTCGCGGGTCATCAGGAAGGCATAGAGCGCGCCGACGTCGCCGTCCGAGATCGTCGTGAAGTGGTCGTAGGGAAACGCGGGATAGAGATGGCGTCCCTCCCGGTCGATGCCCTGCCGCATGGATCGGTCGAAGGCTTCGAGGCTCCACGCGCCGATGCCGGTCTCCGGGTCGGGCGTGATGTTGGTGCCGTAGATCGTGCCGAACGGCGTCTCGACCCCGTATCCGCCGGCGTAGGGTCGACCGCCCTCGCTCGTGTGGCAGGTGTTGCAGTTGCCCAGGAGCGCCAGGCGCTGTCCGCGTTCCACCGCGATCGGCGAGAAGCTGGTGCGGTCGGGCGGCGCGATCGCATCGATCTCCCGTGGTGACAGCGCATAGAGAAGGAACCCGCCCAGAAGCAGGAGTGGGAGGCTGATGGCGACAGTCAGACGACGCATGGCATGCCGAACTCGAACTCTTCCATCGGCAACATGCCTCAGGCCGGCGGGAACGCCACCCCGGTGAGGAGCGACGAATTTGCGCGTGCGATGTCTGCCTTGACCAGAGCATGCTTAAAAAACGTTCAACAAGCCCGCACGCTGAGCGTCTGCGGAGTGTTGGACTGGGACAGCAAGCCGGACCGGCGGGTTTTCGAAACTGGCATGAAGCTTGCCATGACAGGAATGTGACGCCGTCAGGGGGACGGCCGAGCCTTCAGGGGAACCTCGTTCATGACAGCTGCCTCCCGGCTTCTTTCCGCACTTGCCGCCGTCGGCATCGCCGGCGCCGCCGGCTCGGCCGCTTTTGCGCAGGCCGCGCCCACCGGCGAGCCCATCAAGGTCGGCATCCTTCATTCGCTGTCGGGCACGATGGCGATCTCGGAGACGACCCTGAAGGACGCCATGCTCATGCTCATCGACGAGCAGAACAAGAAGGGCGGCCTGCTCGGCCGGCCGCTGGAGGCCGTGGTCGTCGATCCCGCCTCCGATTGGCCTCTGTTTGCCGAGCGCGCGCGCGGTCTCATCGCGCAGGACAAGGTCGCCGCCGTGTTCGGCTGCTGGACCTCGGTGTCGCGCAAGTCCGTTCTGCCGGTCTTCAAGGAGCTGAACTCGATCCTCTTCTATCCCGTGCAGTACGAGGGCGAGGAGTCCGAGCGCAACGTCTTCTATACGGGCGCCGCACCCAACCAGCAGGCCATTCCCGCCGTCGACTACCTCATGAACGAAGGCGTCGAGCGCTGGGTCCTAGAAGGCACGGACTACGTCTATCCCCGCACCACCAACAAGATCCTCGAGGCCTACCTGAAGTCCAAGGGCGTCGCGGCCGACGACATCAAGATCAACTACACGCCCTTCGGCTTCTCCGACTGGCAGACCGAGGTCGCCGCGATTAAGGAGTTCGGCTCGGGCGGCAAGAAGACGGCCGTCGTCTCCACTGTGAACGGCGACGCCAACGTGCCCTTCTACAAGGAGCTCGCCAACCAGGGCGTCTCGGCTTCCGACATCCCCGTCATGGCCTTCTCGGTCGGCGAGGAGGAACTGGCCGGTATCGACACCGGGCCACTCGTCGGACACCTCGCCGCCTGGAACTACTTCCAGAGCGTCGATACGCCCGAGAACGAGGAGTTCATCAAGACCTGGAAGGCGTTCACCAAGAACGACAACCGCGTCACCAACGATCCGATGGAAGCCCACTACATCGGCTTCAACATGTGGGTGAAGGCCGTGGAAGCCGCCGGCACGACCGATACCGATGCGGTGGTCGATGCCATGGTCGGCGTGGCCGTGCCCAACCTGTCGGGCGGCGTCTCGGCGATGGGCGCCAACCACCACATCACCAAGCCGGTGCTGATCGGTGAGATCCAGGGCGACGGCCAGTTCGAGGTGGTCGACGAGACCCCGGGCCTCGTGCTCGGCGACGAGTGGTCGGACTACCTGCCCGAGTCGAAGCCGCTGATCGCCGACTGGCGCAAGCCGATGAACTGCGGAAACTTCAACACCGACACCGGCAAGTGCGGTGGCGCAGGACAGCAGGCCGCCGCGAACTGATCCGCTCGCGCTGAACCTCCCCCAAGCCGGCCGTGCTCCCTGCGGCCTGGCTTCAAGGAGCCGGGACGGTCCTCTCCACCGCTCCTGGCTCCCCAGCTTCCTTTGGATCCGGTGCCCATGACCACGGTTTTCGGAAGGCTCGGCCTTCGCCCCGCGCTCGTTCTGGCTCTTGTCGCGCTAGTGCTGGCGGCCTGGCCGCGCGAGGCGGCCGCGCAGGATGCGCCCACCGCATCGACATTGATCCAGTCCTTGGGCGGCAAGCGCTCCTTCGACGAGACCGAGGCGACCGTGCGGGCGCTGGGCGCGCTGGGCGATCCCGCCGCCGAGCCGGCGCTGCGAGCGCTGGCCGATGGCAACCTCTACTACGGAAAGACCGACGGACGCGTCCTGATCGGCGCCGCGCAGGGATCGCAGATCCTGGGCGCCGACCCGCTCAGCGGCGAGGCGCTAGGCGCGTTCCCGAAGGCCGCCTTGGAGAAGGTGCGCGTCAAGAATTCCATCCGCACCCTCGTCGGCGAGGCGCTCGGCGCGCTGACGCTGGGGTCGAGCGACCCGGCGCAGCGCCTGCGTGCGGCGCGCGGCCTGTTCGAGCGGGCCGAGCCCGCCGACACCGCAACGCTCGATGCCGCGCTCGCGCGCGAAGACGATCCCGGCGTGCGCGCCGCGCTCGAGGAAGCGCGTGCCGTCGCGACCCTGCGCGATGCCGCGGCCGATCCCAACCTTCGCCTCGACGCGGTCGGAACCGTCGAGCGCCGCGCCGACCGTCCCGCGCTCAACGTCCTCGGCTCCGTGGAGGGCGATCGCGATCCCGCCGTGGCCGAGGCGGCCTCGCGCGCGGCCGATGCGATCCGCGCCGACATCGCTCTTTGGGCGCAGCTTCAGAACGTCTGGTACGGTCTTTCGCTCGGCTCGGTGCTGCTGCTCGCCGCGATCGGCCTGGCCATCACCTTCGGCGTCATGGGCGTCATCAACATGGCGCATGGCGAGATGGTGATGATCGGCGCCTACACGACCTTCGTCGTGCAGCAGGCCTTGCGGGCCTACGCGCCGGCCATGGGCGACTGGTCGCTGGCGATTGCCCTGCCGCTCGCCTTTCTCGCCGCCGGGCTCGTCGGCTTCCTGATGGAGCGTTGCCTGATCCGCTTCCTCTACGGGCGACCGCTGGAGACGCTGCTTGCCACGTTCGGCGTCTCGCTGATGCTCCAGCAACTCGTGCGCACGATCTTCGGGCCGACCAACCGCGAGGTCGCCAATCCCTCCTGGATGTCGGGTTCCTTCGAGGTCGGGCTGATGGCCGTGACCTGGAACCGCCTCTGGATCATCGTCTTCGCCGCCGTGGTGTTCGCCGCGCTTCTTGTCGCGCTGAACCGCACGGCGGCCGGCCTGAAG
This sequence comes from Aureimonas jatrophae, assembly GCF_900104035.1. Lineage (GTDB taxonomy): Bacteria > Pseudomonadota > Alphaproteobacteria > Rhizobiales > Rhizobiaceae > Aureimonas > Aureimonas jatrophae. The sequence continues at coordinate 11,464 of NZ_FNIT01000001.1, forward strand.
ATGCGCGCCGTCACGCAGAACCGGCGCATGGCCGCCGCCATGGGCATCCGCACACCCATGGTGGACGCTCTGACCTTCGCGCTCGGCTCGGGCATCGCCGGCATGGCGGGCGTGGCGCTCTCGCAGATCGACAACGTCTCGCCGGACCTTGGCCAGGGCTACATCATCGACAGCTTCATGGTGGTCGTCTTCGGCGGGGTCGGAAACCTCTGGGGCACCCTGGTCGGGGCGGTCACGCTCGGCGTCCTCAACAAGTTCCTGGAGCCTTATGCCGGCGCCGTGCTGGGCAAGGTCGCCGTCCTCGTCCTCATCATCCTCTTCATCCAGAAGCGGCCGCGCGGCCTCTTCGCCCTCAAGGGACGCTTCGTCGACGCATGATCGCCGCTCGCCTTGGACACCGCGCGATCTGGCTGGCGGCAGCGCTCGTCCTCGCCGCCATCCTGGTTCCCGCCCTCAACCTCCTCGTGCCAGCCGGACACGCGTTGCACGTGCCCGACTACCTCGTGCCGCTCCTCGGCAAGTATCTCGCCTACGCGATGCTCGCGCTCGCGCTCGACCTCGTCTGGGGATACTGCGGCATCCTCTCGCTCGGCCACGGCGCCTTCTTCGCGATCGGCGGCTATGCGATGGGCATGTATCTCATGCGCCAGATCGGCAGCCGGGGCGTCTACGGCCATCCCGTCCTCCCGGACTTCATGGTTTTCCTTCAGTATCGCGAGTTGCCCTGGTTCTGGCTGGGCTTCGACAGCTTTCCGTTCGCGATGCTGGTGGCGCTCGTCGCGCCGGCGTTTCTCGCATTCCTGTTCGGCTTCCTCGCCTTTCGCTCGCGCGTCACCGGCGTCTACCTCTCGATCATCACGCAGGCGCTCACCTACGCGCTGATGCTCGCCTTCTTCCGCAACGACATGGGGTTCGGCGGCAACAACGGGCTGACCGACTTCAAGGACATTCTCAGCTACCCCATCCAGGCGGGTGCGACGCGGGCAAGCCTGTTCGCCGCCACCGCGCTCCTCCTAGCGCTTGCTGTGCTGCTCGTCGGTTGGATCACGCGCTCGAAGCTCGGGCTCCTCATGGTGGCTGTGCGCGATGCCGAGAGCCGTACGCGCTTTCTCGGCTGGCGGCCGGAATACGTGAAGCTTTTCGCCTTCACGCTCTCGGCCATGATCGCAGGCGTCGCCGGCGCGCTCTACGTACCGCAGGTCGGCATCATCAATCCCGGCGAGTTCGCCCCGCTCAACTCGATCGAGGTGGTGGTCTGGGCGGCGGTCGGCGGGCGCGGCACGATCCTCGGGCCGGTGGTCGGCGCCATCCTCGTCAACGGCGCGAAAAGCGTGTTCACCGCCGCCGCGCCCGAGTTCTGGCTCTTCATCCTCGGGGGTCTCTTCGTCGTGGTCACCCTGTTCCTGCCGCGCGGAATCGTCGGCACCATCGACCACGGCTGGCGCGCGCTGCGGGCGCGGCGCCGCTCGGCCGAAGCCGAGCGCGGCGTCGCGGTCCCGCTCGCGAACCCGGCGGAGTAGGCGGAATGGACATGATCGAACCCGCCGAGCGTCCGCTCGTCTCGCCCCACCCCTACGCCACGCAGCGTGCGCTGGAGGCCGCGAACCTCGGCCCGCGCGGCGGCGACACGCTTCTCTACCTCGATGCCGTCAACAAGAGCTTCGACGGCTTCCGGGCAATCAACGACCTGTCGCTGGTCGTCGCGCGCGGCGAGATGCGGGCCATCATCGGTCCGAACGGCGCCGGCAAGACCACGATGATGGACATCGTGACGGGCAAGACGCGTCCCGATTCGGGCGCCGTGTACTTTCGCGGTGACATCGACCTCACACGCCACGACGAGGCGTCCATCGCGCGGCTCGGCATCGGCCGCAAGTTCCAGAAGCCGACCGTCTTCGAGAGCCACACGGTGGAGGACAACCTGCGGCTTGCCCTGTCTGGCGAGCGCGGCGTGTTCCGCGCGCTTCTCGACCCGTTCGCGCCGGCGGAGCGCGCGCGCATCGACGAGGTGTTCGCGCTGACGCGGCTCGGCGACCACCGCGCGCGTCTCGCGGCCGACCTCAGCCACGGGCAGAAGCAGTGGCTCGAGATCGGCATGCTCCTGGCCCAGGACCCCGAACTCCTGCTCGTCGACGAACCGGTGGCCGGCATGACCGACGCCGAGACCGAGGAAACCGCGCGCCTCCTCAAGGAGATCGCGCGGACGCGCTCGGTCGTCGTCGTGGAGCACGACATGCACTTCGTGCGTATGCTCGACGTCAAGGTCACCTGCCTTCACGAGGGGCATGTCCTAGCGGAGGGACCGCTCGATCAGGTCTCGGCCGATCCGCGCGTCGTCGAAGTCTATTTGGGGCGCTGAGCCATGCTGCAGGTCAACGACGTCGATCTCTTCTACGGCGCGGCGCAGGCGCTGCGGGGCGTGTCGCTGGAGGCGAGGGCGGGCGAGATCACCTGCGTCCTCGGGCGCAACGGCGTCGGAAAGACGAGCCTGATGCGCGCCGTGGTCGGCCAGCAGCCCGTGCGGCGCGGTCGCATTGCGCTGGAAGGACGCGACCTCGGTAGCTCCGCGCCTTATCGGCGGGCGCGTTCGGGTATCGGCTTCGTGCCGCAGGGGCGCGAGGTCTTTCCGCTCCTCACCGTGCGCGAGAACCTTGAGACCGGCTACGCGCCCCTGAAGCGCTCCGAGCGCTCGATCCCAGCGCATGTCTTCGAGCTGTTTCCGATCCTCAAGTCCATGCTTGGGCGTCGCGGCGGTGACCTGTCGGGCGGCCAGCAGCAGCAGCTCGCCATCGGCCGGGCGCTCGTGACGCGGCCCAAGCTTCTCGTGCTCGACGAGCCGACCGAGGGCATCCAGCCCTCGATCATCAAGGATATCGGCCGTGCGATCCGCTTCCTGCGGGGGGAGGGGATCGCGGTGCTTCTGGTAGAGCAGTATCTTGACTTCTGCCGCGAGCTTGCGGACCGGGTCTATGTGATGGATCGCGGCCAGATCGTCTTTGCGGGCGTCGGCGCCGATCTCGACGATCCATCGGTGCGCGCGCACCTGACCGTCTGACGAGGCGCCTCAGGCACCCACCGCGTAATAGCGGCCGGCGATGCGTTCGCGCTCGATGCCGCCGATCTCCTCGCCAAGCGCCGTGATCGTGAGACCGAGTTCGGGTCCCTTCGCCCAGGCGATGCGAACGCGCGTGCGCCGGCTCTCCACCTCCTCGTAGAGAAACAGGTCCTCCGGCAGAAGCGTCTCGACGGGCGCGAAGGCGCGGATGCGTGCGCCGGTCTCGGAGCGCTCCACCACCGCGCAATCGCACAGGAACTGGCCGCCTTCAGTCAGAAGCTTGCCTGGACGCAGGCGCATGGGGCGTCTCGGCTCCCGCCGTCGCTCGAAGATCACGCCCGGTCCTTTCGCACTGAAACACGGCGATACCGGCCATAGCGCGGAACGGTGCCGAGCGGCAAACTGCGCCCTTCACCAACCGGAAACCATGTTGCGAATGCGCGTCGGGGCGTCTCCGCAAAAGCACGGTTTCCTTAACGCGGCGAGCCGACCATCGCTGGCGATCGAACCATCGGGCGCTCTCGCGCTCCAGGAGCTGACCACGTCCATGACCCTCGCCGTTTCCGACGACGACCTTCCACCCGCCCCCGCCCTTTGGCGTCTTCGCACCGAGAACTGGTCCGGCGCCGATTGGGTGGTCGGCCTGCTATCCGTGATCCTCGCCATGGGATCGCTCGGCTTCTTCACGGTCTCCTACGTGATCTCGGTGCGGTCGCCCGGCTACTTCCAGGAGGCGGCCCTATCCGCCATGCCGCCCAAGCTCGACCAGACGCTGACGGGCTCGGTCGAGGCAGGCGACGCCATGCCGGCTCAAACCGTCGTGCGCGTGCGCCAGCCGGTGCCGAGCGACTACCAGATCGTCATGGTGTTCCAGGGCGAGGCGCTGCTGGCCACGCGTGACGAACTCGTGCGCGTGCGCGTCGGAACCGTGGTGCCGGGCCTCGGCGAGATCCTGTCCATCGAAGGGACGTCGACCGGGGGCACGGTGAAGGCGGCGGACGCGACGCTGACCAGCGCCGCGACGGCCGCGAAGTAACGTCCTCAGGCCTTCTTGTTTTCCAGGAGGACCTGACCCTCGCGCTGGATCTTGCCGGTCAGCTTGCCGGCAAGCGAGGCGAGGAAGCCGGGCAGGTCGAGCTCGACATGGACGTGATCGTCCCGGATGTCGAGCCGACCGACGATGGACTGGCCCATCATGCGGGCCCGGAAGTCGAGATGATCGCCGGTCCAGTGATCCTCGAACTTCAGCATGCCGCCGGTGGCCTCGGAGCGGATGCGGCCGAACCCCTCGTCGATGCGCTGGCGTGCGGTTTCGCGCGTCAGCTTGTGGGGGATGTCGATCCTGACGGTCTCGGCCATCGTGTGCGTGTCTCCTGGTCTCGGTTCCCGCCGAGATGGGAAGCGCGACCGGAATGCGCAACTACATAGAAAAAGGGCGCCCCGCAGGGCGCCCTTTCTCGGTTCAGCTGGGCGCCCCTTCTCGGTTCAGCTGTTGGCCTGCCGCGAGCGACCGCCGCCGCCATGACCACCGCGCCGCGCGCCGCCCGGGCGCCCGCTGCGCTGCTCCTCGCGCGCCGGCGCGCCGGACCCGCCGCCGGCCGGCTTGCCGCGACGCTCGCCGGGCTTGCCGCCGCGCGGCGCGTGACGTCCGCCGTCCGACCGGCCCGCGCCGCCGCCACCCGGGCGTCCGCCGCGACCCTGACGCGGGCCGCGCGGCTCGCGAGCCGGCTCGTCGGCAAAACCGGACGCGTCGGTGAACTCGGTGGTCTGCACGTCGAAGCGCAGGCCCGTCAGCTTTTCGACCTGACGAAGCTTCGGCTTCTCGGACGGGTCGCAAAGGGTCATGGCGACGCCCGACTTGCCGGCGCGCGCCGTGCGGCCGATGCGGTGCACGTAGCTTTCCGGCTCTTCCGGCAGGTCGAAGTTCACGACATGCGTGATGTCGTCGACATGGATGCCGCGCGCCACGATGTCGGTGGCGACCAGGACGCGCAGCTTGCCGGAGTGGAACTCGCCGAGCGCCTTCTGGCGCGCGCCCTGGCTCTTGTTGCCATGGATCGCGAGCGCCTCGATGCCGGCCTTGCCGAGATCCTCGGCGAGACGGTTGGCGCCATGCTTGGTGCGCGTGAAGACGACGGTCTTGTCGAAGCCCGGCAGGTGCTTGATCAGCCAGTGCTTCTTGGCCTTCTGCGGCACCAGGAAGACGCTCTGGTCGATCTTCTCGACCGTCACGACCTCGGGCGTCACCTCGACGCGCACGGGATCCTTCAGGATCTTGGCGGCGAGCGAGGCGATGTTCTGCGGCATGGTGGCCGAGAACAGAAGCGACTGGCGCTTCTCCGGCACCATCTTCACGATGCGGTTGATGTCGCGGATGAAGCCCATGTCGAGCATCCGGTCGGCCTCGTCGAGGACCAGGTGCTGGATGTCGGCCAGCGTCAGCGCGCGCTGCTCGATGAGGTCGAGCAGCCGGCCGGGCGTTGCGATCACGATATCGACGCCGCGCTTGGCGGTTTCGATCTGCGGGCGGATCGACACACCACCGAAGACGGTCATGTGACGGATCGGCGTGCCGGCGGTGAAGCCCTTCACGTTCTCCGCGATCTGCAGCGCGAGCTCGCGCGTGGGTGCCAGAACCAGGACGCGCGCCGAGCCGGACTTCGGTCGGGCGGGGGTCTCGAGAAGCTGGTGGATGATGGGAAGCGAGAAGGCCGCGGTCTTGCCGGTGCCGGTCTGCGCGATGCCGAGAACGTCGCGACCCGTCATGACGGGCTTGATGGCCTGGGCCTGGATCGGGGTCGGAATGCTGATGTCCATCGCGGACAAAGCGGACAGAAGCACGTCGGCAAGGCCGAGCGCCTGGAAGGTGTTTTGGGTCAAGGAGAACCTTGTAGCAGGGACGGGCGTGGGAGCACCCGAGGCGGCCGCGACGTCCTTGCGCGGGACGTCACCGGCACGGGCCGCGGCCGGACGAAACAGGTCCGGCGGGCGCTCGTCAGATCTCCGGCAAAGGTGCGGGACAAAAAGCGGGCGCAGCGCAGTCGCGGCGTGACCCACCCTGTATGGGGGTTTGTGTGCGGTGCGTCAAGGCGGGCGGGGAACGGCGCCGCGACGCCGCTCCCCCTGTCGCCTTAGGGCTGAAGCTGCGGCGCCGGCGGCGGGGCGGGCTGCGGTGCGGGTGCCTGCGCCACGCGCTCGTCGGTGCCGATCGGCTGCGGCGAGACCGTGCCGTCGCTCGGTGCCACGCGCCACACGACGCCGCCCGCATCGTCCGCCACCAGAAGCGCGCCGGTTCCGTCGATGCCGACGCCGACCGGCCGGCCGCGCGCCTGGTCGCCCTCGATGAAGCCGGTCACGAAGTCTTCGGCCTTGCCGGACGGCTTGCCGTTCTGGAACGGCACGAAGGCGACCTTGTAGCCGTTGAAGGCCGTGCGGTTCCACGAGCCGTGCTCGCCGATGAAGGCGCCGTTGCGATAGCGTTCCGGAAGCGCCGAGTTGTTGCCGAACGTGAGCCCGAGCGCCGCCACGTGGCTCGACAGCGCATAGTCCGGCGCGACCGCTCGTTCGGCCATGTCGGGGCGAGGCGGGTGGACGCGCTCGTCGACATGGTTGCCGTAGTAGCTCCAGGGCCAGCCGTAGAAGCCCCCGTCCTGCACCGACGTCATGTAGTCGGGCACGAGGTTGGGGCCGAGCTCGTCGCGTTCGTTGACGACCGCGAACAGCATGCCGGTCTCGGGATGGAAGGTCAGGCCGTTCGGATTGCGCAGGCCCGTCGCATAAAGGCGCGAGGCACCGGTCTGCCGGTCGATCTCGAGGATCGCGGCGCGGTTCTTTTCCGCCTCCAGCCCATGCTCGACAATATTGGAGTTGGAGCCGACCGAGGCGAACAGGAAGCGCTTGTCGGGGCTCAGCGCGAGGTCCTTGGTCCAGTGATGGTTGATCGGGCCGCCCGGCAGCTCCGCCAGGACGCGCGGCTCGGCGGTGATCGCGGCGGTGGAGCCGAGCGCGTAGGGGTAGGCTAGGATCCGATCGGTGGCGGCGACATACAGCGTGTCGTCCGCCCACGCGACGCCGAACGGCGAGTGAAGATCGGTCAGGATGTCGTGGCGCTCGTCCACGGTGCCGTCGCGGTTCGTGTCGCGCAGAAGCGTGATGAGATTGCTCGGCTTGCCGGAGCCGCCGCCGCTGCCGTGCGCGATCGACATGATCCAGCCGCGGATCGCATCCTTGGGCCGCACGGTGCGCTCGGATGCGGGACCGGTGGACTGGATCACCAGGACGTCGCCGTTGGGAAGCGTATGGACGGTTCGCGGATTGGCGAGGTCGCGCGCATAGGCGGTGACCGTGAAGCCGTCCGGCGCCTTCGGGGTCTGGTTCTCGCCCCAGCCCACGACCTCGGCAACCTTGAGGTCCGGGACGAGCTTGGGATTGGGGTCGGGTAGAACCGGGTTCGGGCCGATCTGGGACGAGATGTCGAAGTCGCCGCCATTGTCGGAGCAGCCGGCCAGGAGAAGGGTCGCAAGACCGGTGGCGGCGAGAAGGGTCTTACGCATGGGAGGCGACTCCGTGACGGACGGTTCGCGTCCGCTCCACAAGGGCGAGGATGACGATCAGCACGACCGTGATGGCCGACAGCGTCAGGCCCCAGGGGACGACCGAGGTCCAGCCGTCGCCTGCATGAACGAAGCTGTTGACGGTGGCGAGAACGAGAACCGCAAGACCGCCGACGGCGCGGAACCAGACCGGCCCACGACCGGCGCGGCGCCGCCGGAACAGAAGGCCGAGCAGGCCGATCACCAAGGCGAGGCCGCCGAACACCAGACCCGCGAACAGGAGCCAGGCCGAGAAATTCGTCCACTGAATCTCGCCGTTCGACTGCCAGTAGGCGAGGTCGGTGAAGAGGGCGAAGGTGAAGGCGACAGCGGGAAACGGAACGAGAAGCGCGTGAAACGGCGTGCGCTCCACGATTTCGGTCCGGTCGGGCGAGACGGCGATACTCATGGAACAGCTCCTGACAACCGCGGTGCGAGGCGGGTCGATCAAGGAGACGTGTAGCGCGCGTGAGATTTTCCAAGGCGCCCCGGTCGCGGCCAACCAACGCGCGACGGGAATGCCGCTACGAAGAAGGGCGCGGAACCCACCGGTTCCGCGCCCTTCGATCTGTCAGCTCGTCGCGAGGTCTCAGGCGACCTTGCGGCTCTTTTCGAAGCGCTTGCGCTCGTTGGAGTCGAGATAGAGCTTGCGCAGCCGAATGGTCTTGGGCGTCACCTCGACCAGCTCGTCGTCCTGGATCCAGGACAGCGCGCGATCCAGCGTCATGCGGATCGGCGGCGTCAGCTTCACCGCCTCGTCCTTGCCGGACGCGCGCATGTTGGTGAGCTTCTTGCCCTTGAGGACGTTCACCTCGAGGTCGTTGTCGCGCGAGTGGATGCCGATGATCATGCCCGCATAGACCTTCACGCCCGGATCGATGATCATGGGTCCGCGGTCTTCCAGGTTGAACATGGCGTAGGCGACCGACTCGCCGTCCTCCATGGAGATCAGGACGCCGTTGGTACGGCCCGCCAGCTGTCCCTTGAACGGCTGGTAGGAGTGGAACAGGCGGTTCATGATCGCCGTGCCGCGCGTGTCGGTGAGAAGTTCCGACTGGTAGCCGATCAGGCCGCGCGTCGGCGCGTGGAACACGAGGCGCTGGCGACCGCCGCCCGAGGGGCGCAGCTCGACCATCTCGCCCTTGCGCTCGCTCATCTTCTGAACGACGACGCCCGAGTGCTCCTCGTCGACGTCGATCACGACCTCCTCGATCGGCTCCAGCGTCTCGCCCGTCGTCTCGTCCTTCTGCATCACGACGCGCGGACGCGAAACACCGATCTCGAAGCCCTCGCGACGCATGGTCTCGATAAGGACGGCCAGCTGCAGCTCGCCGCGACCCGAGACGTAGTAGGAGTCCTTGTCCTCGGACTCCTCGATCTTCAGCGCGACGTTGCCCTCGGCCTCCTTGAGGAGACGGTCGCGGATCACGCGGCTCGTCACCTTGTCGCCCTCGGTGCCCGCCAGCGGGCTATCGTTGACGATGAAGCTCATGGTCACGGTGGGCGGATCGATCGGCTGCGCCTGCAACGGCTCCGTCACGGCCGGATCGCAGAACGTGTCGGCGACCGTGCCCTTCTGCAGACCCGCGATCGCGACGATGTCGCCGGCTTCCGCATACTCGATCGGCGTGCGCTCCAAGCCCCGGAAGGCGAGGATCTTGGAGATGCGCCCGGTCTCGAGCTGCTGGCCTTGCGCGTTCAGCACCTTGACGGTCTGGTTCGGCTTGACGGAGCCCGACTGGATGCGGCCCGTGATGAGGCGGCCGAGGAACGGGTTGGCCTCGAGGATCGTGCCGATCATCTTGAAGGGCTCGTCCTTGCCGGCCGTGTCGGGCTCGGGGACGTGCTTCAGGATCAGGTCGAACAGGGGCTCGAGGCCCTTGTCCTGCGGACCGTCCGGGGCTTCCGCCATCCAGCCGCCGCGGCCCGAGCCGTAGAGCACCGGGAAGTCGAGCTGCTCCTCGGTGGCGTCGAGGTTCACGAAGAGGTCGAAGATCTCGTTGAGCACCTCCTGGTGGCGCTCGTCGGGACGGTCGATTTTGTTGATCGCCACGATCGGCTTCAGGCCGACCTTGAGCGCCTTGCCGAGAACGAACTTGGTCTGCGGCATCGGCCCTTCCGAGGCGTCGACGAGGATCACCGCGCCGTCCACCATGTTGAGGATGCGCTCCACCTCGCCGCCGAAGTCGGCGTGGCCCGGGGTGTCGACGATGTTGATGCGCGTGTCCTTCCATTCCACCGAGGTGGCCTTGGCAAGGATCGTGATGCCGCGCTCCTTTTCCAGGTCGTTGGAGTCCATCGCACGCTCCTCGGTGCGCTGGTTCTCGCGGAACGAGCCGGACTGCGCGAGCAGCTTGTCGACGAGGGTCGTCTTGCCATGGTCGACGTGCGCGATGATCGCGATGTTGCGGAGCTTCATGTCGTGTCACCGGAAGAGGAGGGAACGCAAAGGAAGGCACGCCCCGATTCAACGGGACGGCCTTCGATGGCATGCGGTCGTTCGCGCGCTATAGCGCAAGTTTCCCGTTCGCGAAAGGCTTGCGGCCCGTCAGGCCGCCAAGCCTCGCTTGCGCATCAGGGCGTCGGGGTCGGGCGCGCGGCCTCGGAAGCGCTCGTAGAGCACGGCCGGATCCTCGGAATTGCCGGCCGCATACACGTTCCGGCGTAGACGCTGCGCGGTCTCGGCGTCGAAGACGTCGCCCGTCTCCTCGAAGGCCTCGAAGGCGTCGGCGTCCAGCACCTCCGACCACATGTAGCTGTAGTAGCCCGAGGAGTAGCCGTCGCCCGAGAAGATATGCGCAAAATGCGGCGAGCGGTGCCGCATGACCATCTCCGCCGGCATGCCGATTTCGGTCAGGATCGCCTGTTCCCGTGCCATCGGGTCGGCCGGCGCCTCGCCGTCCGTATGGAGAAGGAGATCCACCAGCGCCGAGGATGTGAACTCCACCGTGTCGAAGCCTGCATCGAAGGTCCGGGCGGCATGGAGCTTGTCGGCGAGCGCCTGCGGCAACGGCTCGCCCGTCTCGGCATGGCGGGCGTGTCGACCCAGGACCTCGGGCGTCATCAGCCAGTGCTCGTAGAGCTGCGAGGGCAGCTCCACGAAGTCGCGGCTGACCGCGGTGCCGGCGAGCGAGGGGTAGGTGACGTCCGACAGAAGGCCGTGCAGCGCATGGCCGAACTCGTGGAAGAGCGTGCGCGCGTCGTCCACCGAGAGAAGCGCGGGCTGGCCCTTCGCGGGCTTGGCGAAGTTGCAGACGTTGTAGATCACGGGGCGCTCGCCGCCGTCGATGCCGCTCTGCGAGCGCAGAGCGCTCATCCAGGCGCCCGAGCGCTTGGACGAGCGCGCGAAGTAGTCGCCCAGAAACACGCCACGCTCGGTGCCGTCGGGATCAAGAACGCGCCAGGCGCGCACGTCCGGGTGCCAGGCCTGCGGATCGGGGATGGGCTCGAAGCGCAGGCCGAACAACCGGTTCGCCACGTCGAACGACGCCTCGATCATCGGATCCAGCTGGAAGTAGCTCTTGAGCGCGGTTTCATCGATCGCGAATTCCGCGCGGCGCCGCTGCTCGGCACGAAAGCGCCAGTCCGCCGGAGCGAACGGGGCGTTGTCGCCGTCCTCGCGCGCGAGGCGCGACAGAACGGCCGCGTCCGAGACGGCGCGTTCGCGCGCACGTTCCCAGACCCGCGTGAGGAGGTCGCGCACGGCCTCCGGCGTCTTGGCCATCGTGTCGTCGAGCTTGTAGCTCGCAAAGTTCGGATAGCCGAGAAGGCGTGCCTTCTCGGCGCGCAGCTGGAGGATCTCGGCGATCACGGGCCGGTTGTCGTGGGCGCCCTTGTTCTCGCCGCGCCGGGTCCAGGCGGCGAAGACTTCCGCCCGCAGTTCGCGCTTCGGGTAGTAGGTGAGGAAGGGCACGACGATGGATCGCGACAGCGTGACGACATGGCCCGCAAGTCCGCGCTCGCTGGCGGCGTCCTCCATGGCCGACACGAGGAAGGCCGGCAGCCCCGCGAGTTCCTCCGCAGAGACCGGACGCGCATAGGCGCGCTCGTCCGCCAGGACGTTCTGCGAGAAGCGCGTGCCGAGTTCGGCAAGGCGGGCGTTGAGGTCGGCGAAGCGCTCGCGCGCCGCCCCTTCGAGCCGCGCGCCCGAGCGAAGGAATCCGCGATGCAGCTTTTCGAGCAGCCGCAGCGCCTGCGGTTCAAGGCCAAGGTCCGTCCGGCGCGCGTGCAGGTCGTCGATGCGCGCGAAGAGCCGGGGATCCAGCGAGATCGCCGAGCCATGACGGGACAGGAGCGGGGAGACCTCGCGCTCGACCTGCTGCAACTCGTCGTTGGTATGGGCGCCCGCCAGGGTGAAAAACGCCGAGGCGACGTCGCTTAGGAGATGTCCGGCGCGCTCCAGCGCGAGAACCGTGTTCTCGAAGGTCGGCTGCGCGGTCTCGGCCGTGATCGTGTCGATCTCCGCCCGGTGCCGGGCCATCGCCTCCGCGAAGGCCGGCGTGAAGTCGAACGGCGCAATGTCGGCAAAGCGCGGCAGCCGGGCGGGTCCGCCCGGCGCGAAGAGTTCGCTCCAGTCCTGTATTTTCTTTTGATTCACGACAAACCTCGTTCCTCGGCCCTCGCTTCCGCGAGCGGTCTTGCATAAAGATGGCGTGCGATCGAATGGGAGCCGACCCGCGCCAAAGCCGGTGCCTTCAAAGGCCCGAGGCACCGGGCATGGAACCCGATATCATTCCGGCCCCTTGAAGGGCCACGGTGTTTGGGCGTGGAGCGTACGTGGCAGAACATTCAACCGGGAACATGTTCGGGTTCCTGCTGACCGACACGTCCCGCCTTTTTCGGCAGTTCTTCGAGCGCACCGTCCAGGAGAACGGGCTGGGCCTGACGCCCGGCGAGATCCGGACGCTCGGCTTCACGATCCGCTTCCGCGGCTCGCGTCAGGCCGTGCTCGCCGAGCGCATGGGCGTCGAGCCGATGACGCTGTCGGCCTATCTCGACCGTCTGGAAGCGCGCGGGCTGATCGTTCGCACCGTGGATGCCGCCGATCGCCGGGCGAAGCTCATCGAGCCGACCGAGGAAGCGGGCCGCGTCATGCTCGAACTCGACCCGCTGTTCATCGACATCTACCAGCGAGCCACACGCGGGATGAGCGACGAGGAGGTGACGCTCATGTCGGACGCGCTCCAGAAGCTGCGCTCGAACCTGACCACCGAGCCGCCGATCAGCACGGCCAACGATTTCTCGATGGTCGCGACGAGCCAATCGGCCTCGTCGAGCGCCCTAGAGAAGGGCGCCGACTGACGGCCGGCTATTCGGCCGCCTCGCGTCGCGTTTCACCGAGCGAAGCCATCGCCTCGGCCGCGATGGTGAACGACCGCAGGCGCGCCGCATGGTCGTGGATCTGGCCGGTCAGGATGATCTCGTCGGGTCGGTAGCGCGAGACGAGCGAAGCCAGTCCCTCCCGAACCTCGGCCGGATCGCCCGTCACCGACACGCGCAGCGCCTCGTCCAACATCGCGCGGGCCCCTGCGGGCAACACGGCGTCGACATCGTCCACCGGGCGGGGTAGGGGCCCGGGATGGCCCGTGCGCAGGTTCGCGAAGGCCTGCTCCATGGACGAGCGCAGACGCAGCGCTTCCCTGCGCGTCTCGGCCGCGAAAACGTTGGCCGCCAGCATGAAGTAGGGCTCGGGCCAGCGCTCCGACGGGCGATAGGTCTGGCGGTAGACCTCCACGGCATCGTCGAGCGCGCCGGGTGCGAAGTGGGAGGCGAAGGCGTAGGGCAGACCCAGATGGGCCGCGAGCTGCGCGCCGTAGAGCGAGGAGCCAAGGATCCAGACCGGAACCCGCGTGCCCTCGCCGGGCACCGCGCGCAGGCGCTGGTTGGGGCCGGCCGGCTCGAAGTAGCTCATGAGCTCGACGACGTCGGACGGAAAGTTGTCGGAGTTCTCGAGGCTGCGCCGGAGTGCGCGCGCCGTCATCATGTCGGTTCCCGGTGCACGGCCGAGGCCGAGGTCGATCCGGTCGGGATGCAGCGTCGCCAACGTTCCGAAGGCTTCCGCGATCACCAGCGGAGCGTGGTTCGGGAGCATGATGCCGCCCGACCCGACGCGGATGCGGCTGGTTCCGGCTGCGACGTGAGCGATCACCACCGGCGTCGCCGCCGAGGCGATACCGGTCATGTTGTGGTGCTCGGCCAACCAATAGCGGTTGTAACCCAAGGTTTCGGCATGGCGCGCGAGATCCAGCGTGTTGCGCAACGCGTCGGCGGCCGTGGACCCTTCCGGGATCGGCGAGAGGTCGAGGACGGAATAGGGAATCATAAGGCAGCCCTTTCAATCGTCTCCTCAACATGGGCGTCCCGCGCGCCGGTTTGAAGAGCGGATTGTCGTTCAACCCTCGAACGGTGCGATCGCCCCGAAGGCTTGCGCGATCTCGCCCGGCCGCGTCAGCCAGATCTCGTCGCGGTGCGCGGCGATCTCGCGCAGCGCCTCGCGCAGGGGCCGCAGGCGGTGCGGCTGGCCGACGAGATAGGGATGCAGAGCGATGCTCATGACGAGCGGCGCCTGTCGGGACGCCGCCAGCATCTCGTGGAACTGGTCGCTCACCATGCGCGCGAAGTCCGGTCCCGAGACGAGGCGCGTCGTCACCGCCGGAATGTCGTTGATCTCGTGGCTGTAGGGCACCGACAGGATGGGTTGGCCGCCGCGCGTGCGCATCCAGACAGGCTGGTCGTCGTGCATCCAGTCGAGAAGGTAGCCGTAGCCTTCCTCGACCAGAAGGTCGGGCGTCACAGCGCTTTCCGAGATCCAGGGACCCAGCCAGCCATCGGGCAGCCGTCCCTCGTGGTGCCGGTAGAGATCGCTCGCCTCGCGGATCAGCGCCCGCTCGGCCGCCTCGCCGAGCGTGCCCTGCCGCTCGGCATTGGTGCGGCCGTGCCCGACGATCTCGTCGCCGCGCGCCCGAAAGGCATCCGCCAGACCCGGACAGTCGTGGTAGGCGGCGGAGTTCAGGAGAACGGCGAGCGGGAGGTCGAGTTCGTCGGCGAGATCCCGCAAGCGCCAGACGCCGACGCGGTTGCCCCATTCGCGCCAGCTGGCATTGAGGACGTCCGGCTCGCCGCCCTTGGGCGCCAGCTGCGCCCCGTCGCCCTCGCCGAACGAGAAGCACTCGACGTTGAGCGCGACGTAGACCGCGAGACGCTTGCCGCCCGGCCAATCGAAGACCGGCCGGTCGGGCAGGGCGCTGTACGGGAAACGACCGTGCGAGCGGGTCGGGTGGGTGGCATCGGTCATCGCAGCAGGTTCCGAAGGCTCCAGGGTGAGCCGCAAGATGACGCGGCTCCCCCTGGCGTCAATCGACGCCGGCCGCGGTTCAGCGCCCGCGCTTGGCGAGCGTGCGCAGGCGCAGAGCGTTCAGCTTGATGAAGCCGGCCGCGTCCTTCTGGTCGTAGGCGCCCTGGTCGTCCTCGAAGGTGACGAGCTTGTCGGAATAAAGCGACTTCGGCGACGAGCGGCCCGTCACCATCACGTTGCCCTTGTAGAGCTTGAGCGTGACCTCGCCCTCGACATGCTCCTGGCTGCGATCGATCAGAGCCTGGAGCATCTCGCGCTCCGGCGAGAACCAGAAGCCGAAATAGATGAGCTCGGCATAGCGCGGCATGAGCTCGTCCTTGAGGTGCGCCGCGCCGCGATCCAGCGTGATGCTCTCGATCGCGCGATGCGCGGCGAGCAGGATCGTGCCGCCCGGCGTCTCGTAGACGCCGCGCGACTTCATGCCGACGAAGCGGTTCTCGACGAGATCGAGGCGGCCGATGCCGTTGTCGCGGCCGTAGTCGTTGAGCTTGGCCAGCAAGGTGGCGGACGACAGGCGCTCGCCGTTGATCGACACCGCATCGCCGCGCTCGAAGCCGATCGTGATCGTGGTCGCCTTGTCGGGCGCGTCCTCGGGCGAGATCGTGCGCATGTGGACGTATTCGGGCGCCGGAACGCTCGGGTCCTCCAGCACCTTTCCTTCGGACGACGAGTGCAGCAAGTTCGCGTCCACGGAGAACGGCGCTTCGCCCTGCTTGTCCTTGGCGACCGGGATCTGGTTCTTCTCGGCGAAGTCGAGCAGGTCGGTGCGCGACTTGAAGCTCCAGTCGCGCCAGGGCGCGATGATCTTGATGTCGGGGTTCAAGGCGTAGGCCGACAGCTCGAAGCGGACCTGGTCGTTGCCCTTGCCGGTCGCACCGTGCGCGATGGCGTCGGCGCCGGTCTTCTTCGCGATCTCGATGAGGTGCTTCGAGATCAGCGGGCGGGCGATCGAGGTGCCCAGGAGGTAGACGCCCTCATAGACCGCGTTGGCGCGGAACATCGGGAATACGAAGTCGCGCACGAACTCCTCGCGCACGTCCTCGATAAAGATTTCCTTGATGCCGAGCATCTCGGCCTTGCGGCGTGCGGGCTCGAGTTCCTCGCCCTGACCGAGATCGGCCGTGAAGGTCACGACCTCCGCACCGAGTTCGGTCTGGAGCCACTTGAGGATGATCGAGGTGTCGAGGCCGCCGGAATAGGCGAGGACGACCTTCTTGACGTCGCGCGGCAGGGCCATGGGTGCTTGCGATCCGCTCTGATGGGTTGATGACGCATTGCGTCATAGACCCAATCCGCTCCTGCGCAAGCCGACGCGGCGGGAAAGTCGCCGCGCGCGTGTCGCGCGCGGCGCAGGCTGCTACTTGTTGGTACGGGCGTTGACGTTCGGCATGACGCCGCCGTTGGCGTTGGTGCCGTTGTCGACGTCGCCCTCGAAGGTCGACTCGCCCTCGATATCCTCGGGATCGGCGCCGGCCGCGGTCATGCCGCGCGACATGCCGATGCCAGGATTGCGCTCGAGGTCGTCGGTGGGCTTGATGGCGCCGGGCGAGCCGGCCGCAAGATGCTTGCTCATGACTGAAGTCCCTGTTCGAAGTTCAGGGGGCCAATGCGCGGCGGCGGCGATCGGTTGCGCGGCCCAGCCATCCTGTCGCAACTCTTGCCGCCGTCCGGTCTGTCGCGTTACGCAAGGGACGGTCCCCGCTTGAGGCTCGCCTTCCCATGGATTTCCTGCCCGACGCCCCTGCGATCCTTGCCTTCACGCTGGCTGCGGTGATCCTGACGATCACGCCGGGGCCGGACATGACGCTGTTTCTCGGACGCACGCTTTCCCACGGCCGGGCGGCCGGCTTTGCGGCCTATGCCGGTGCCTGCACGGGATCGCTGATCCACACGACGCTGGCCGCGCTCGGCCTGTCGGCGCTGCTGCACGCCTCGCCGGAAGCCTTTCTTGCGTTGAAGCTCGCGGGCGCGATCTATCTCGTCTGGCTGGCGATCGGTGCGATCCGACACGGCTCGAGCTTCTCGGTGGAGCGTACGCGCGCCGCGCCCCTGCCGCTCCGGCGCCACTGGATGACGGGGATCGGCATCAACCTTCTGAACCCGAAGATCATCCTGTTCTTCGTGACCTTCCTGCCGCAGTTCGTGGCGGCCGGCGATCCGCACGCGGCCTCGAAGCTGTTCTTCTTCGGCATCTACTTCCTGGTCGTGGCGACGCCCATCACGATCGCCTTGATCCTGGCGGCGGACCGGATCGCGGCGGTTCTCAAGCGCCAGCCGCGCGTGATGCGGATGATCGACTACGTCTTCGCCAGCGTCTTCTCGGGGTTCGCGGCCCATATCCTGCTCTCGCGCGCCTGATCCGCGATGGGTTGGCTGGGCTGGGCGCTTCTTTCGGCAAGCTTTGCCGCGTTGACGGCGATCTTCGGGAAGCTCGGCGTCGCAGGTGTCCCCTCGGACTACGCGACGTTCCTGAGAACGGCGGTGATCCTCGTCTTCGCGGGCTCCATCGTGGCCGCTACGGGCCAGTGGCGCTCGCCAGGCTCGCTTCCGGGGCGCACGCTTCTGTTTCTGCTTCTGTCGGGGCTGGCGACCGGGGCCTCGTGGCTTTGCTACTACCGCGCACTCCAGATCGGGCAGGCGGCCCAGGTCGCTCCGGTCGACAAACTATCGGTCGTTCTGGTCGCCGTGTTCGGCGTCCTGTTCCTTTCGGAACGCCTGAGCGCGGCGAACTGGGCCGGAATCCTGCTGATCGCGGCGGGTGCCGTCCTGGTGGCCTGGCGGTGACGGGTCAGGCGTAGGCGTAGGGGCCGCCGCGCTCGATGGCCCGGCGATAGGCGGGGCGCGCGTGAATGCGTGCGAGGAAGTCCGGGATGTGCGAGCGCAGGCCGATGCCGATGCGCGATGCGGCGGCCTCCATCGGAAAGCTCATCATGATGTCGGCCGCCGTGAACTCCGGGCCCGCGAACCAGCCGCTTTCCCGCAGCGTCGAATCCCAGTAATCGAAGTGCCTCTCCAGACGCGGCTTCGTCAGGCGCTGGTCGACCGCCGCCATCGCCGCCGAGAGGATCGGGCGCACGAAGATCGGCGCGTTCTCCGGGATGCGCGAGAGAACGAGCTTCAGGAAGAGCGGCGGCATGGCCGAGCCCTCCGCGTAGTGCAGGAAGTGCTGGTAGCGCAGGCCGTCCGGCGAGCCCTCGGGCGGTTGAAGCCGGCCTCGCCCGTGCGTGTGAAGGATATAGGTGACGATCGCCCCGGTCTCGGCGAGAACGAGACCCGCTTCCTCCAGAACCGGCGACGTTCCCAGCGGATGAACGGCGCGTAGCTCCGGCGGCGCCGTCAGATCGGCCTGGCGCTTGTAGCGTTTCACCTCGTACGGGAGGCCGAGCTCCTCGAGAAGCCACAGGACGCGCTGCGAGCGCGAGTTCTCTAGGTGGTGAATCGTCAGCATGGCGTCCAAGTATGGCGCCGACCGGTCGCGGCGAGGGCCGGTCAGGCCTTTCCGGCGGCCCGCGCGAGCGCATCCGCCATGCGGTCCTGCCAGCCCGGGCCCTCTTCCTGAAACCATTCGACCACGGCGGCATCGACGCGCAACGTCACCTGCTCGCGGCGCCCGGGTATCGCCGGCGTTTCCTTGACGCGTTCCGGCTTGGCGGTCGCCGCCTTGAAGGCGGCTTCAGCGGCGTCGCGCGGGTTCGTGGGGCGTCGGGTCATGGCATGTCCTTCTGGGAACGAATGGCGGGACGGTCGTAGCGAGCCGTGCGGCACCGCGGCAAGGCCGCGTTGTTTTATTGGCGAAGCCGCCGGGAACCGGACACGCGTCCGGATGTTCTGGGCGGCACAGGGACATTTCGACACACGGACGTCAAACCATGCGCAAGATGCTTCTTTCCGCAGCTGCCTTCGCCCTTATCGCCGGCGCTGCGCAGGCGCAGACCACGGTCGTCACGACGCAGCAAAAGCCGAGCGAGGGCGAGCAGGCTGCCGGCACGCTGGCCGGCACGGGCACAGGCGCGGTTGCCGGCGCGCTGGTCGGCGGACCGGTGGGTGCGGTGGTCGGCGGCGTCGCCGGCACGGTGATCGGCGGCGCAGCCGCCAGCGCGCCCGAGGAGGTCCGCACCTACGTGACGCAGAACCCGACGACTCCGGTCGTCGTCCAGGGCGACATCGCGGACGGCTACACGGTTCCCGAGACCGTGACGCTGACGCCGGTGCCGAGCGATCCGGAGTACGCCTACTTCTACGCGGGCGACAACCGCCCGGTGATCGTCAGCAAGGCCGACCGCAAGGTCGTCTACATCGTTCGCGACTGATCCCAGCCGCATCGATCGATCGATCGTCGTCGCCCCGGCCTATCCGTCAGGTCGGGGCGACGTCGTTTCGCAGAACCGCGCGCCGACGCCAGCGTCCCGCACCGTTGCCCGCCACGAGCCAGTAGACGAGGCCGAAGGCGAGGCCCGCGACGGCAAGGGCCGTCTCGACGCTGTTGGGGGCGCCGGCGGTCATCCGACCCACGATGACACCGCCCAGGGCGCCCAGGGCGGCGTGAAGCAGGAGCGAGCGCCAGCCGACGATCTCGCTCGCCACCATGAACAAGCCCCAGGGCACCAGCGCGACACTGCCGACCTGCGCGCATTGCGTCATGTAGCCCACCGCCAGCTCGGCGATCACGAACGGATCCTCCAGCGAGCCGGGCGGCAGATCGAGGAACGGCCAGAGCAAGGCGAAGCCCGCGGCGAAGCAGGCCGCCACGAAGCCAAGCGGGATCAGGAACAGGAAACGGAAGACGGTGCGCATCGGCGGGCAGAGTAGGGCTGCGACCCCCGCTCGACCAGCCGGTGCTTCACTCCGCGACGGCGGCCGCGAGGGCCAGCCGGTCGCCCTTCTTCATGCGCTCGGACTCGGACTTCAGCTGCCCGCACGCCGCAAAGATGTCGCGCCCCCGCGGCGTGCGGATCGGGGAAGCGTAGCCCGCCTGGTTCACGAGGTCCGCGAAGCGCTCGATCTGGTCCCAGTCCGAGCACTCGTAGGGCGAGCCCGGCCAGGGGTTGAACGGGATCAGATTGATCTTGGCGGGAATGCCGCGAAGAAGCTTCACGAGCTGGCGCGCATCGTCGAGCGAATCGTTGACGCCCTTCAGCATCACGTACTCGAACGTGATGCGCCGCGCGTTGGACAGGCCGGGATAGCTGCGGCAGGCCTCCATCAGCTCGGCGATGGGGTACTTCTTATTGATCGGCACCAGCACGTTGCGCAGCTCGTCGGTCACCGCGTGAAGCGAGATCGCGAGCATCACGCCCATCTCCTCGCCGGTGCGTCCGATCATCGGCACGACGCCCGAGGTGGACAGCGTGATGCGGCGCTTCGACAGCGCCAGGCCATCGCCGTCCGACATCACCGCGATCGCCTGGGCGACGTTGTCGTAGTTGTAGAGGGGCTCACCCATGCCCATCATCACGACGTTCGACACGAGGCGTCCCTCGGACGGAACGATCGCGCCCTGGGGCGTGGCGGCGTCCGGGAAGTCGCCGAGGCGTTCGCGGGCCGTCAGCAGCTGGCCGACGATCTCGCCCGGCTCGAGGTTGCGCACGAGGCGCTGCGTGCCGGTGTGGCAGAAGGTGCAGGTCAGCGTGCAGCCGACCTGGCTGGAGACGCAGAGCGTGCCGCGCCCTTCTTCCGGGATATAGACGGTCTCGATCTCGACCGGGCGGCCGGCGCCGCGCGCGGGAAAGCGGAACAGCCACTTGCGCGTGCCGTCCACCGAGATCTGCTCCTCGACGATCTCCGGCCGCTCGATTTCGAAATGTTCGGCGAGGAGTTGGCGCAGGTCCTTCGAGACGTTGCGCATATCGGCGAAGTCCTTGACGCCGCGCACGTAGAGCCAGTGCCACAGCTGCTGGACGCGCATCTTGGCCTGACGCTCGGGGATGCCGGCTTCCACCAGCGCCGTGGCCATCGCCTCGCGCGACAGGCCCAGCAGCGACCGACGTGATGGGGCGGCGGCGGCGGCGGGCGGGCGAGGGGCAAGAACGGCGTGGTCGATCGCGGCGCTCATCGGGATGACCTTCGGGCGGGCGGCGCGAGGCTTCGCGCGGCATGAAAACGTCGAGAATGGCTCAAGGATCGCCGACACATGAGCGCAAACGATCGGAATCGCAAGCGTCGGGCACGAAAAAGGGGCGCCGGCGGACAGCCGCCGACGCCCCTCGAACCGCTCGACGGTGGTCTTACTTGCAGGTCGCGATGGAGTTCAGCGCCGCCGTCACGCCAGCCAGAGAATAGGTGTAGTTGGTGGCCGTACCACGCTGCGAGGTGGCATCCACCTTCATCGCCTTGCCGGCCTTGAGCGCTGCGACGAGTTGCGGCTCTTCGGCGGCGTTCTCCATCCATGCGCTTTCGCCGCGCGTGAACATGTTGAACTTCTTGCCGTCGACATCGACCACGACCTTCGAACCCTCGCGCAAGGGGTAGCCCATGACGACCTGCGGCTCGTAGGACGAGCGGGCACCCGGCTTCTGCGACACGAGGAAGAAGATGTCGCCATGATCGACCGACGCGGGCTGCATGGTCTTGGGCGTGGTCAGGACGTAGCAGACCTTGGCACCGTTCTGGTCGTAGGAGTAGCTGCCCCAGTCGTTGTACTGGCTCATGCGGGTGGGCGTCTGCGCCGCTCCCGCCGCAGCGCCGGACAGGGCGAGCATCGCAACCGCCATCATGAGAACCTGTTTCATGGGAGCTCGTCTCCTCCAGCTCGTGCGTCAGTCGAAATCGGGCCCGCTCGCGCCAGGGGCGCGGGCGCAGCGGGAATTGCGCCCGAAGCTTGACCGAAGAGCCCTTAAACCAGGGTAAACGGATCGGAAATTCGACGTCTCGAATACGACCGGACGCGGGAGCGCACGGGTTTCGAGGCGCATCGGCACCGGTCTCGTCGCCTGGGGCGGGGCTTGTGCAGAACCCATCAGCCTTGCCCGGACGGACCAACGCGAGGAACCGGACGAATGGGGCGCGAGTGGGGCGGGCGGGAAGTGGAATCCCCGTCAGCCCGTCCCGACCCTCAGGCCGAATGCGGCTCCTCGCCGACGTTTTCCTCCAGCGTTCGCCGCGCCTTCTCGTAATGCTCCGGTCGGATGTTGGAGCGAACTGCCGTGAAGGCGGCCATCAGCACTGCCGCATCGTCGGCGAAGCCGATGCCGGCCAGGATGTCGGGGATCGCATCGAAGGGCAGGACGAAGTAGGCGAGCGCCGCCAGGAGGATGCCGCGCGAAGCGGTGGGCGTGCGCGGGTCCAGCGCGCAATGGTAGGAGGCGACCACATCCTCCATGAAGGGGATGTGGCGCAACGCCCGCTTCAGCGTTCCCATGAACCCCCGGCGCACGCGCGTTTCCTGCCGACGCTGCTCCTCGGCATCGCCTGGAAGCAGGATCTCGCCCGTCAGCCCTTCGCGCAGCGCAGGCCGGGTGTCGGACGGTGCCGATGCGCTGAACTCCTCGTCCGTCGCCATGCCGGTGGCTCCTTATCTCGTCGATCGACCCGCACCCATATGGGCTGCGGTCCCCCGGCGGTCAAAGGCGGATGCGTCAGGCCGGCAGGTCGGCCAGAGCGCCGGCTCCCTGCACCGCCACTGGACGATCCTGCAGCGAGAAGGCCTCCTCCATGACATAGGGGCCGCCGCCCACCGAGTCGCGCGACGAGAACAGGACGAAGCGACCGACCGCAAAGGGCGGCGTGCGGAAGTCGCCGCGGCCCGCCAGATATCGCGCCACCTCCTCGCTCTTGGGGTTGCGCAGGCGAGCCAGCGTCACGTGCGGCGTGAAGCGGCGTGCATCGGCGGGCAGGCCGAGCCGCTTGGCGATACGGTCGATCTCCGCCGCCAGAAGCTCGAGCGGCTGGAGCGGCTCGGCGCGTGCGTAGATCGCGTGCGGCTTGCGCGAGCCGAAGGCATCGAGACCCCGCAGCGTCAACTGGAAGGCGGGACGGCGCACGCGGTCCAGGGCGGCCACGAGTTCGTCCGCGGTACGTGGGTCGATGTCGCCGAAGAAGCGCAGCGTCAGGTGGTAGTTTTCGGGCTCGATCCAGCGGGCCGACGGAAGGCCTCCGCGCAGGAGCGACAGGGACAGGGCGGCGTCGCGTGGAATCTCGAGGGCGGCGAAGAGGCGAGGCATGAAGACGGGTCCTTTCCCATGGAAGGGGGACGTCTCGCCCGTGCCGTGCGCTCTGGCCCGGCGCCGGGGTGAGCGGCCGTGTGCCTGTGTTGCGGAAAGAGTTTCATCACCACCCCGCGACTTCAAGGGGATGCATGGGTGCCATGCACAGAAACCGATGGACTGTTGTGCGCTGCACAACCATCTGAAGAGCAGGCCTAGACGACGTCTTGCGCTGCTCGAAGTCTTGCTGCCGAAGTCATGTCTATCGATCTTCTGACCGGAACCGATCTCGATCTCGACGCCTCGCGGGCTCATCAGCGCCAGCTGACGGCGAAGGATGCGGTGCGCTTTCGCGATCATCTCCTGCGCCTCGATGCGAACGCGCGTCGCCTGCGCTTCGGCGGTGCCGTGAACGAGCACTTCATTGCCGCCTATGCGGTGCGGGTTCTCGAAACGGCGACGGTGCTGGGACTGTTCGTCGATGGCGAGCTGCGCGGCGCCGCCGAGCTGCATGGGCTGGATCGCGGTGGCGAGCGGGCTGAGGTCGCGTTCAGTCTGGAAGCGTCCTGCCGTGGCGCGGGTTTCGGGCGCCTCCTGTTTGCAAACCTGCAGCGCGTCGCTCAACGCAAGGGCCTGCGCGAGCTCGTTTTCCAGTGCCTTGCCGAGAACCGCGCCATGCTGGCGATCGGGCGCCGGGCCGGTGCGCAGCTCCGCTTCGAGGGCGGCGAGGCTCATGCGAGCGTGACGCTGCGCCCCCTGGCTGTCGCCCCGCCGCGCAAGGTCGAGGCCACCGCGGCCGCAGCAAGGCGCGGCGTCGAAAGCCTTCTCGGCCATCTGAGCGCAGGCGAGGCCGCGCTCAGCTGATCAGCGCCTCAAGGCTCAGCCCTCGGCACCCACCCGCTGGATCGCGGCCTGCACCTTGGGAAGAATGCGTTCGACGATCACCGCGACACCGGCCTTGTTGGGGTGCATCTTGTCGGCCTGGTTGAGATTGGCGACGGCGGCCACTCCGTCCAGAAAGAACGGGTAGAGCGGCACGTCGTACTTGTCGGCGAGCTCGCGATAGATCGGGTCGAAGACCCGGCCGTATTCCAAGCCCATGTTGGGCGGTGCGATCATGCCGGCCAGGATCACCTGGGTGCGGGGACGGCTGGTGAGGCGCTGGAGGATCTGGTCGAGGTTGGCCCGCGTCACCGCCGGCGAGACCCCGCGCAAGGCATCGTTGGCACCGAGCTCCACGATCACGACATCCGCCGTCTGAGGAACCGACCAGTCGAGACGCGCCAGCCCGCCCGATGTCGTATCGCCCGACACGCCGGCATTCACCACGGTCGCGGGCGTGCCGGCCTTTTCCAGCGCGGCTTGCAGCTGTTCGGGAAAGGACTCGCCCGGCCCAACTCCGTAGCCCGCCGACAACGAGTCGCCGAAGGCCACCACCTCCGGCCGATCCTGCGCCACGGCGGGACCAAGGCCGAGACACAGCGTCACGATCAGGAGAAGCGATTGGAAGCGCGGCATCGTCCACCCATATCCTGCGGTGCGAAAAGACGGGACGCCGCAGCGCCCCCAACGCCGATATAGGAGCGCGATCCCTTGGCTGAACCGGCGATCCGATTACGAAACGTTCATCTGACGTTGGGTCGCGGTCGCGGCGCGGTGCACGTCCTCAAGGGCGTCGATCTGGATGTAGCGCGCGGCGAGTCGGTAGGCATCGTCGGGCCATCGGGCTCCGGCAAGTCGACGGTGCTCATGATTCTGGCGGGGCTGGAACGGGCCGACGAGGGGCTCGTCGAGATCGCCGGGCAGGATCTCGGCCCGTTGAGCGAGGACCAGCTCGCGGCCTTCCGGGGGCGGCATGTCGGCATCGTCTTTCAGAGCTTCCACCTCATCCCCAACATGACGGCGCTCGAGAACGTCGCCGTGCCGCTGGAGCTGGCAGGGCATCCGGACGCCTTCGGCCGGGCGGAAAGCGAATTGCGGGCCGTCGGGCTCGGCGAGCGCGTCACGCACTACCCCGGCGAGTTGTCGGGCGGCGAGCAGCAGCGCGTGGCACTCGCGCGTGCGCTGGCGCCGGAACCGGCTATCCTGATCGCCGACGAGCCCACCGGGAACCTCGACGGCGAAACCGGCCGTCAGGTCGCCGACCTCCTGTTTCGAGAGCAGGCACGCCGTGCGATGACGCTGGTGCTGGTCACGCACGACCCCGCTCTCGCCAAGCGCTGCGGCCGCGAGATTGCCGTGCGCTCGGGCGAGATACGCAAGACGCCGCCGGTGGTCGCCGAGCGCGAGCTCGCGTCGTGACGACCGCGCCGATGTCCGGCGCCGGCGACCTCCGGCTTGCCTGGCGCTTTGCCCTGCGCGAGATGCGCGGCGGCTTGCGCGGCTTCGTGATCTTTCTTCTGTGCCTGACGCTTGGCGTCGCCTCGATCGCGGCCGTGAACTCGGTCTCGACCATGATGACCGAGGGCATCACGCGCGAGGGGCGGACGATTCTGGGCGGCGACATGCGCTTCGGCCTGAACGGGCGGGAGGCGAGCGCCGAGGAACAAGCCTTTCTCGCCCGCTACGGCGAGGTGTCGCCGATCGGTTCGCTGCGCTCCATGGCGCGCCTGCCCGACGGGCTCAACCAGACGCTGGCCGAGGTCAAGGCGGTCGGGCCACTCTATCCGCTCTTCGGCGCGGCGGAGACCGACGGCGGGGCGCCGCTCGCCGACCTTCTGGCGGAGCGGAATGGACGTTTCGGCGCGGTGGCCGCGCCCGAGTTCTTCGATCGGCTCGGCATCCAGCCGGGCGCCACGGTTCGGGTCGGGTCGATCGAGGTCGAGCTGCGCGCGCGGCTCGTGCGCGAGCCCGACGTCCTGTCGGACGGCTTCATCTTCGCGCCGCGCCTGATGGTTTCGCTGCCGGCGCTCGCCGCCAGCCAGCTCGTTCAGCCGGGATCGCTTGTCGAATACGACTACAAGCTGCGCTTCTCCGATCCCGCGACCGATCCGGCTGCGGTCGAGGCGGAGGCGAACCGGCAGTTCCCCCAGGCCGGCTGGAGCATCCGTGACGCCAGCCGGGCGGCGCCCTCGCTCCAGCGCAATATCGAGCGCTTCTCGCAGTTCCTGACGCTGGTCGGGTTGACCGCGCTGATCGTAGGCGGCGTCGGCATCGCCAACGCCGTTGGCGCCTATCTCGACGCCAAGCGCACGGTGATCGCGACGTTCAAGAGCTTGGGCGCCGGCGGCCGCTTCGTGGTGGCGATCTACCTCTTCCAGATCCTCGTCCTGTCGACCATCGGCGTCGCGCTCGGGCTCGTCCTCGGCGCGATCGCGCCGTTCGGCGCCGCGCGCTTTTTGGAGGCGCAGATCCCGGTGGCGGCGGAAGCCGGCATCTATCCGGGAGCGCTCGCGCTTGCCGCCGCGTTCGGCTACCTCACCGCGCTGTGCTTCGCGATCCTGCCGCTAGGCCGCACGCGCGACGTCGCCGCGACGGCGCTGTTCCGCTCGTCCGAGGAGCCGAGCCTTCGCCGCATCCGCTGGTCCTACGCGCTCACAGCCTTGGTGCTAGCGGCGCTGATCGCGGGTCTCGCCTTCCTGATGGCGAGCGACAAGACGGTGGCGGGCGTCTTCCTGGTCGCGACGGCGGTCGCCTTCGCGATCCTGCGGGTCGTCGCCGAGGCGATCCGGCGCATCGCCCGACGCCTGCCGCGCGTGCGCTCGACGCCGTTGCGCCTCGCCATCGGCAACATCCATCGTCCCGGCGCGCTCACCGCCTCGGTGGTTCTGTCGCTCGGGCTCGGGTTGACCCTGCTGGTGGCGCTGGCCACGATCGACAACGGCCTGCGCCGCGAGATCGGGACGGGCCTTGCAGCCCGGGCCCCCGCCTTCTTCTTCGTCGATATCCAGAACAACGAGATCGATCCGTTCCGCCAGGAGATCTCGCAACTGGCGCCGGGCTCGACGCTGGAGGCGGTGCCCATGCTGCGCGGGCGCATCACGCAGCTCAACGGCGTGCCGGTCGGGCAGGTGAACGTGCCGCCCGAGGGCGCCTGGGTGCTGCGCGGCGACCGGGGCGTGACCTATGCCGCGACCGCACCGGAGAACACCTCGCTCACGGACGGCGAGTGGTGGCCGGCCGACTATGCCGGCGAGCCGCTCGTCTCGTTCGCTGCACAGGAGGGGCAGGAGCTCGGCCTCGAGGTCGGGCAGACCATCACCGTCAACGTACTCGGCCGCGAGATCACCGCGCGCATCGCCAACTTCCGCGTCGTGGAATGGGAGTCGCTGTCGATCAACTTCGTGATGGTCTTCTCGCCCAACGCCTTTGCCGGCGCGCCTCATGCTTGGCTCGCCACGCTCGACATCCCGAACACGACGGCCGAGACCGAGCGCACGGTCCTGCGCGAGATCAGCAACAGCTTCCCGGCGGTCACCACCGTCCGGGTCAAGGACGCGCTCGACGCGGTCAACGCGCTCGTGGCGCAGCTTGCACTCGCAATCCGGGCGGCGGCCGCCGTCGCGCTCGTCGCCTCGGTTCTCGTGCTCTCGGGCGCGCTTGCAGCCGGCAACCGGGCACGCGTCCACGATGCGGTCGTGTTGAAGACGCTCGGCGCGACGCGCGCCACGCTGATCCGCGCCTATGTCACGGAGTACATGGCGCTCGGGACGGCGACGGCGGCCTTCGCGATCGCGGCCGGCGCGCTGGCGGCCTGGTACGTCGTGGCCCGCATCATGCGTCTGCCCTTTGCGTTCGACGCGCCTCTCGCGCTCTCGACGCTCGTCGTGGCGCTGGTGCTGACGGTGGGATTCGGCCTGGCCGGCACGTGGCGGGTGCTGGGCCAGCGGGCGGCACCGGTGCTCCGCGAGTTGTGAGCAAGGCCCGGGAAACATGGTAAACACCCGGCGGATAACGCAAATTTAATCGGGAAAGACGGGCGCGGATCCTGTTTGCCGCCCGTTATGGGCTTGTGGCGGTGCGAGTGCCTCCGCATATTTCAGCACAAGGCTTGCTGTGCGTCCCGCCAGCGGCGCCTCGACCGGAGAACGCCCGAACGGGCACCGGATGCGACACCCGACGGGACACGAGAAAGGGTACTTTCATGGCTGACAAATGGAACGCCGGTCTTCGGAGCGTTCCCGTTGCGGGAAGCCGGACCGACGCATCGATCGACCAAGGCCTGCGGTCCTACATGCTCAAGGTCTACAACCTGATGGCCATCGGGTTGCTGATCACGGGCGTGGCGGCCTATGGCGTCTTCAACCTCGCCACGACCACCGATCCGTCGCTGGCCGCGGGCCAGTTCCGCGACGTGATGCTGACCCAGCTGGGCGTCGCGGTCTTCGTGTCGCCCCTGAAGTGGGTGCTGATGCTGGCACCGCTCGCGCTGGTGATGTTCATGAGCTTCCGCATCGACCGCATGAGCGTGTCGGCGGCCCAGGCGACCTTCTGGACATATGCCGCGCTGGTCGGCGTGTCGCTGTCGACGATCTTCCTCGTCTACACGCAGGAGTCGATCGTCCAGGTCTTCTTCATCACGGCCGCCTCGTTCGGCGCGCTCTCGCTCTTCGGCTACACGACGCGTCGTGACCTGTCGGGCATGGGTTCGTTCCTGGTGATGGGCCTATTCGGCATCATCATCGCGATGTTGGTCAACATCTTCCTGCAGAGCTCGGCGCTCGGCTTCGCGATCTCGGTGATCGGCGTTCTCGTGTTCGCGGGCCTCACCGCCTACGACACGCAGCGCATCAAGGAGATGTACTGGGAAGGCGACGACACGCTGGTGGCGGGCCGCAAGGCGATCATGGGTGCGCTGTCGCTCTACCTGAACTTCATCAACATGTTCACCTTCCTTCTCTCGATCTTCGGCAACCGCAACTAAGGCCAGATCGAAGACAGCGGCAGGAATGCGAGGGGCGGTCCGCGAGGATCGCCCCTTTTTCGTGCGCGCGGGGTCGGATAGAGCGGGGACCGCGCGACGGAAAACCGACGCGTCACCTGCCGCTCCCCAAGGTTTGCGATCCATGACTGCCTTCACGCTGCGCGATGCCCGCGAGGACGACGCTCCCGCGCTCCAGCGCATCTACGCCGACGCCGTTCTCTACGGGACCGCGACCTACGAGATCGTGCCGCCCGACGCATCGGAGATGCTGAACCGCTGGCGCACGCTGACGGGGCAGGGCTATCCCTACATCGTGGCCTGCGACGCCTTGGGAGAGGTCGTCGCCTATGCCTATGCCGGCCCGTTCCGGGCACGCCCTGCCTATCGCTGGTCGGTCGAGGACTCGATCTACATCGACCCGGCCGCGAAGGGGCAGGGGCTCGGGCGCATCCTGCTCGAACGCCTCGTCGAACTCTCGCAGGAACTCGGCTTCCGTCAGATGATCGCGGTGATCGGTGGTGCCGATCACCAGCCCTCGATCCGGCTGCACGAGCGCGCTGGCTTCCGCCATATCGGTATCTTCGAGGGGTCCGGCTTCAAGTTCGGGCGCTGGATCGACACGGTGCTGATGCAGCTCGAACTCAACGGCGGCAAGGCCACGCTGCCGGACGAGACACGCTATCCCGGCACGCTCCTGTAGCCGTCGCGGTCAAACTGGAGGGAGGAGGCCGTCTCCTCGCCTCGTCAGTCCTCGACGAGTTTCAGTTTGCCGTCGAACACCCTCAGGACCTGCGCAAGGTCCTGACCGCGCTTCATCACGAGCCCACCCGCGGCCACCACGCTGTAGGCGCCCTGGCGGCGCGCGAGCTTCGGGTTCTTCTCGACGCGAAACAGCGGCATCTCCGACGATCGTCGAAAGATCGAGAACACCGCTCGGTCCTTCAGCATGTCGATCGCATAGTCGCGCCATTCGCCGGCCGCCACCATGCGCCCGTAGACGCGCAGGATCTCGCTGAGTTCAACCCGGTTGAAGCTGACCACGGGCAGCCCCGTTCCCCGCACGGCGCCGAGGTCGATCAGCGCGGCGGAGGTTTCGGTCGCATCGGTCACAGGCACACGTCCCTCTTCGCTCCGTGCGGAGGCCGCGCCTGGCGGGAGGCGCGCGACCACGCGTCACGGCTCTGTCATCCTGTCACGGAAATGGTCGGCCGCGAAGCGGGTTGCAACCTCGAGCGCTCAGAAGTCGAGCGCGGCGGCCGAAAGGATCGTGGAGGGCTGGTCGTTCTCGTCGACGCTTTGAACCAGAACCGCGCAGCCGGCGCCCTGCGTCGCCTCCACCAGCATCGTGAGCGGAACCGAGACCTCGAGCGGCTCGTCCTTGAGCGTCCCGACGACGCGCCAGTCCCGCACCGCCTGGCTGTCCACCATCTCGCGCCCCCGGTTCTCGCCGTCCTCAACGCGGGTGACCGTGCGGGCGGCGTAGGTGACGAGCATCACGACCGGCGCCCGGCCGTTCGGCGATGCCGCGGCCGGCTCGGCCCGCAGCGTCAGGGTCTCGCCGTCGCTCGTGAGGTCGACGCGGGGGCGGGAGGCCGCGGCCTGCCGCAGGTCGTGGCGGGCGAGGGTCGCGCGCAGAACCGCGCCGTCCCCGCCCGGCAGCGCGATCCGGCCGTTGACCACGGCCTGGGGTGTCGCGAGCGGCCCGCTCTTGATCTGACGCGCATAATCGCGCTGCCGCTCGCCGTTGCGGTTCGAGCCCAGCGTGTCGCGCCACCCGATATAGTCCCAGTAGTCGACGTGATAGGAGACGACCACAAGCCCCGCGTCTCGCCGCAGATCGCGGATCACGGTCTCGGCCGCCACACAATCGGCGCAGCCCTGGCTCGTGAAGAACTCCACCACGCCCCGCACCGTGTCGCTGCTGGCGCGACGCTCGCCCGCGACACCCACGCTCGGCAGGCAGGCGGCCGCCGCGAGGACGAAGGCGAGGAAGCGGACAGCTGACGGGATCATGGGCGGGGCGCTTCGACGGGACCGGTGACCTCGTCAACATATGGCAACCTGGGCACTCGCTCACCGTGCGCTCCGGTCAATCGTGGGTGACCGGACGGTGATGACGCCCCCCGAAACGACGAACGCCGCCCCGAGGGACGGCGTTCGCGCAGCAAGCGGAGAGAGCTCGCCTCAGGCGGCGAGCTGGCGCAGGACGTAGGGCAGGATGCCGCCGGCGCGGAAGTATTCCAGCTCGTCCAGCGTATCGATGCGGCAGAGCAGCGGAACGTCGAGAACCTCGCCGTTGGCCCGCGTGATGCGCACGTTCACCGTCTGGCGCGGCTTGACGTCGGCCAAGCCCTCGATCGTGACGGTCTCGTCGCCCTTCAGGCCGAGCGACTGCCAGCTCGTGCCTTCCTGGAAGACGAAGGGCACGACGCCCATGCCGACGAGGTTCGAGCGGTGGATGCGCTCGAAGCTCTGCGCGATCACGGCGCGCACGCCGAGAAGCACGGTGCCCTTGGCCGCCCAGTCTCGGCTGGAGCCGGTGCCGTACTCCTTGCCCGCGAAGACGACCGTCGGAACGTCCTCGTTCTGGTAGCGCATCGCCGCGTCGTAGATCGGCAGCTGCTCTCCGGACGGGAAGTGCTTGGTGATGCCGCCCTCGATGCCCGGCACCATCTGGTTCTTGATGCGGATGTTGGCGAACGTGCCCCGCATCATGACCTCGTGGTTGCCGCGGCGCGCGCCGTAGCTGTTGAAGTCCACCGGGCGGACCTGGTGCGACACAAGGTAGTCGCCCGCCGGGCCGTTCTTCTTGATCGAACCGGCCGGCGAGATGTGGTCGGTGGTGATCGAGTCGAGGAAGAGCGACAGGATGCGGGCGTTGTGGATGTCGGTGACGGGCTTGGGCGTCATCGTCATGCCCTCGAAGTAGGGCGGGTTCTGCACGTAGGTCGAACGGTCGTCCCAGTCGTAGGTCTGCCCCTCCGTGACCGTGATCTGCTGCCAGTGCCGGTCGCCCTTGAAGACGTCGGAGTAGCGGGTCTCGAAGAGATCACGCGTCACCGTCTTGCGCACGATGTCGCTGATCTCCTGCGTGGAAGGCCAGATGTCGCGCAAGAAGACGTCGTTTCCGTTCTGATCCTGGCCGAGCGCGTCGCGCGTGATGTCGACGAACATCGAGCCGGCGATGGCGTAGGCGACAACCAGCGGCGGCGAGGCGAGGTAGTTCGCCCGCACGTCCGGGTTCACGCGGCCCTCGAAGTTGCGGTTGCCCGACAGCACCGACACGGCCACGAGGTCGTTCTCGTTGATCGCCTCGGAGATCGCCTCCGGCAGCGGGCCGGAGTTGCCGATGCAGGTCGTGCAGCCGTAGCCGACGAGGTTGAAGCCCATCGCATCCAGATCGCCCTGGAGGCCGGCCTTCTCGAGATACTCGGTCACCACCTGCGATCCGGGTGCGAGCGAGGTCTTCACCCAGGGCTTCACCTTGAGGCCGAGCGCATGCGCCTTGCGGGCGACGAGGCCGGCGGCGACCAGCACGTTCGGGTTCGAGGTGTTGGTGCACGAGGTGATCGCCGCGATCACGACGTCGCCGTCGGCGATGCCGTGGGTGGCGCCCTGCACGTTGTGGCGCACGGTCTCGGGCGTCTTGTGCGGGGGCACGGCGCCCTCGTCCATGAAGCGCGAGTCACCGACCGAGTCGGGAAGCTCGCTCTTCTTGCGGCCGCCCTGCAGCTCGATGAGCGCCTCGCGGAACTTCGCCGAGGCGTCGGTCAGAGCGACGCGGTCCTGCGGACGCTTCGGGCCGGCGAGCGAGGGCACGACGGTGGACAGGTCGAGCTCCAGCGTGTCGGTGAAGACCGGCTCGGCCGCGCCCGCCTCGTAGAACATGCCCTGCGCCTTGGCGTAGGCTTCCACCAGCGCGATGCGGTGCTTGTCGCGGCCCGTCGCGTCGAGGTAGCCGAGCGTGTCCTTGTCGATCGGGAAGAAGCCGCAGGTCGCGCCGTATTCCGGCGCCATGTTGGCGATCGTCGCCTGATCTTCCAGCGTGAGGTTGGCCAGGCCCGGGCCGTAGAACTCCACGAACTTGCCGACCACACCCTTCTTGCGCAGCATCTGCGTGACGGTGAGCACGAGGTCGGTCGCGGTGGTGC
The DNA here is from genome assembly GCF_900104035.1 of Aureimonas jatrophae. Taxonomy (GTDB): domain Bacteria; phylum Pseudomonadota; class Alphaproteobacteria; order Rhizobiales; family Rhizobiaceae; genus Aureimonas; species Aureimonas jatrophae. Next base: position 44,620 of record NZ_FNIT01000001.1, read on the forward strand.
CTTCGGGCAGACGGCCGTCGACGCGGAAGCCGATCACTTCCGGGATCAGCATGGAGACGGGCTGGCCGAGCATGGCCGCCTCGGCCTCGATGCCGCCGACGCCCCAGCCGAGCACCGCCAGGCCGTTCACCATGGTGGTGTGCGAGTCGGTGCCGACCAGCGTGTCGGGATAGGCGACGGTCTCGCCGTTCTCCTCCTTCGTCCAGACGGTCTGGGCGAGGTATTCCAGATTCACCTGGTGGCAGATGCCGGTGCCCGGAGGCACGACGCGGAAGTTGCGGAACGCGCCCGAGCCCCAGCGCAGGAACGTGTAGCGCTCGCCGTTGCGGTCGTACTCGACGTCGACGTTCTTCTGCGCGGCGTCGGGCTGGGCGAAGTAGTCGACCATGACCGAGTGGTCGATCACGAGGTCGACCGGCACGAGCGGGTTGATCTTGTCGGGATCGGCACCGAGGTTCTGCGTGGCGTCGCGCATGGCGGCGAGATCCACCACGGCCGGAACACCGGTGAAGTCCTGCATCAGCACGCGCGCCGGACGATAGGCGATCTCGTGGCCAGCCGTGCCGCGGTCGTCCAGCCAGCGCGCCATGGCGCGGATGTCGTCGGCCTTGACGGTGCGGTCGTCCTCGTTGCGCAGAAGGTTCTCGAGAATGACCTTCAGCGAGTAGGGCAGGCGCGAGGCGCCCGTCAGACCGTTGGCTTCCGCCGCCTTGAGATCGAAGTAGACGTATTCGCGACCCTCGACGTTGAGGGTTCGGCGGCTCTTGAAGCTATCGGGATGGGCCATGAGGTCTCGTTCCTTGTCGAACCGTTGGATGTCCGAAAGGCGAACGACCGCCGCGCCCGCGAGGCGCGGGTGCGTTGGAAGATGCGGGTGCGACCATTTCCGCCCGTCCGCCTCGGGCCCCGCCGGGAATGCGGGCCGCGTGAGATCGGCGCTATGTGGCCCGCGCCGGTCGCTGGCACGGTTGGGTGCCTTATAGGCAAGTTTGTAACGGCTATAAAGGGCGAGACACGCGCCTTTGACGAAAATTGCGGCGGAGCGTTTCCGCGAGGTTTGCGCCGCGTGCCCTTGCCATCGGGCGGCGCGCTCCGCACAAGGGCACCAGCCTGCCATGCCGAGAGTTCGAGGCCGCTTCCGACCTTGCCGACGCTTCGACTTCTGGAACTGACCTGGGGCCGCGAGGGCAGGGCGCTCGCACCGGCGCTCGACCTGCAACTCGCGGACGGCGAGGCGCTCGCGGTCACCGGCCCGAACGGGGCTGGCAAGTCGACGCTCCTGCGCACGCTCGCCGGGCTGCTTCCGCCGGTCTCGGGCGCGGCCCGGATCGACGGCTGGCGAAACGCCGCGGGCGAGGAAGAGGCGCGCATCAGCCGCGCCGCGCATTATCTCGGCCACCGCAACGCCCTGAAGCCGACGCGCCGCGTTTGCGCCGAGCTCGCCTTCTGGCATCGGACCGGCGGCCTCGATCCGGCGGAAGCGCTGGACGCGGTCGCGGTTCCGCGCGTTCGCGACCTGCCGTGCGCGGCGCTCTCGGCAGGCCAGGCGCGGCGCGTCGCCATCGCGCGTCTTCTCGTCGCGCCCCGACCGGTCTGGCTACTGGATGAACCGAGCGCGGCGCTCGACGCCGATGCCACGACGCGCTTGTCGGCGCTGTGTCGCGACTTTCTGGCCCGGGGCGGGATCATCGCGGCGGCGACCCATCTGCCGCTCGGGCTCGACGCACGCGAACTGCGCCTGCGCGAGCCCATCACCTCGTCCGTCCCGTCGGACGGCTGGAGCGACTGGTGATGGGCGCCCTGTTCCGCCGCGACCTTCGGCTGCTTCTCACCGGCTCTGGCGGCGGGGCAACCGGCATCCTCTTCTTTCTGGCCGTCGTCGCCACGATTCCCTTCGGCGTCGGGCCGGACCTGGCGCTTCTGTCACGAATCGGCCCCGCGATCCTCTGGATCGGCGCGCTTTTGTCCGCGCTCCTGTCGCTCGACCGCCTGTTCCAGCCGGACCGCGAGGACGGCACGCTCGACCTCTACCTGATGGGAGAGCTGCCGCTGCCGCTCGTGGTGCTCGCCAAATGCGCGGCGCTGTGGTGCGCGAGCTGCCTTCCGCTCGTGGCGGCGAGCCCGCTTCTCGGCCTGCTGCTTGCCGTCGAGCCGCCGGCGCTCCTTGCTTCCGCGCTGACGCTCCTGGTCGGGACGCCCGCGATCGTCCTGATCGGGGCCGTCGGCGCGGCGGTCGCGAGCGCGCTGCCGCGCGGCGGCGTCCTCGTCTCGGTCCTCACCCTGCCGCTCTGCGTGCCGGTGCTGATCTTTGGCGTTTCGGCGACCTTCGGCGCGGTGGACGCGGTCGCGCCCTTCCGCGCACCGTTCCTGATCCTGTGCGCGCTGACGCTTCTCTACGGAGCGATCGGCCCGATCGCCGCCAGCGCCGCGCTGCGTGCCGCCAACGACTAGAGGCTTGATGACCTACACGTTCCATGCCGAAACGCCCTCGGTCGACGACTACCGACGCCTGCGGGCCATCTCGGGCCTCAGCATCAAGAGCGAGGAGGCCGCGCTGCGGGGGCTTCCCAACACGTGCCACGCCGTGGTCGCGCGGGCGGACGGTCGCACGGTCGCGATGGGCCGCGTCATCGGCGACGGCGGCTGCCACTTCCAGATCGTGGACATGGCGGTCGAGCCGGAGCACCAGGGGCGGGGCATCGGCAAGCGCATCTTCGCCGACCTCGTCGCCTGGCTGCGCGAGACGGCGCCGGACACCGCCTATGTCAGCCTGATCGCCGACGGCGACGCGCGACACCTCTACTCCAAACAGGGCTTCGAGCCGGTGATGCCGGCCTCGATCGGCATGGCGATGTGGGTCCACGGCTTTCCCGGACGGGCCGACGGTTTGCGCGAGGCGTAGGACCGTTCTAAACCAACGGCATGCCCCGGAGCCCGGACCTCGCCCTTCCATGAGCCGCATCGACACCGTGCGCCCCTCGCGCTTTGCGCTTCTGGCCAATCCGACGCGCTTCCTGGAGATCTCGGGGCGCGTCCTGCCTTATGCCTACGGCGCGGCGGCGGTTCTGCTGGTCGCGGGGCTCGCCATGGCGCTGCGCGCGCCCGAGGACTACCAGCAGGGCATCACGGTGCGCATCCTCTTCGTGCATGTACCCTTTGCCTGGCTCTCCATGATGACCTGGACGGTGATGAGCCTGTCGGCGCTCGGCCTTCTCGTCTGGCGCCACCCCATCGCCGAGGTCGCGATCCGCACCGCCGCGCCGATCGGTGCGGTCTTCACGTTCCTGTGCCTCTTCACCGGCTCGGTCTGGGGCCGGCCCATGTGGGGGACGTGGTGGGTTTGGGACGCGCGCCTCACCTCGGTCTTCGTCCTGTTCCTGATGTATCTCGGCCTGATCGCTCTGACGCGCGCCTTCGACGAGCCGCAGCGGGCGGGCCGCATGAGCGCCGTCTTCGTGCTGGTCGGCTTCCTCGTCATCCCGATCATCAAGTTCTCGGTGGACTGGTGGAACACGCTGCACCAGCCCGCCAGCGTCCTGCGCATGGATGGTCCCTCGATGGACGCGAGTTATCTCTGGCCGCTCTTCCTGTGCGCGGCCGGCTTCACGCTTCTGTTCTTCGCCCTGCATCTCACCGCGATGCGAACCGAGCTTCGCCGCCGACGTATCGCGAGCCTCGAGCGCCGCCGGGCGGGAGCTGTCGCTTGAGCGCGTCCTACGTCTGGTTCGTCGGCGCGGCCTACGGCATGTCGGCGCTCGCCATCGGCGCGCTCGCGCTGTGGATCGCGGTGGATGCCGTGCGCACCCGACGTCGCCTCGCCAGTCTCGACGCCGAGCGGGGCAGGCCATGACCGCACCCGGCGAAACGGCGCCCTCGCGCCGTCGGCGCGTTTCCGTGGCGCTACTGCCGCTCGTCGTCTTCACGGCGCTGGCGGGCCTCTTTCTCTACCAGCTGCGCTCGGGCCACGACCCGCAGTCGCTGCCCTCCGTCCTGATCGGCCGCGCCGCGCCGGAAACCGTGCTGCCGCCGCTGGAGGGTCTGCGGGCGGCGGACGGAAGCGCCGTGCCGGGCCTTGCAATCCGGGGCGGCGACGGGCGGCCGCGCCTCGTCAACGTCTTCGCGTCGTGGTGCGGCCCCTGCCGCGAGGAGCATCCGCTGCTTCTGGCCCTGGCGCGCGACCCGCAGCTGCGAGCGCTCGGCCTGCGCATCGAGGGCCTCAACTACAAGGACGCGCCGGATAACGCGCTTGGCTTCCTCGGCGACCTCGGCAATCCGTACGATGCGGTGGGCACCGACCAGGCGGGTCGCTCGACGATCGACTGGGGGGTCTACGGCGTGCCGGAAACGTTTCTCGTCGGAGCCGACGGCACGATCCTGTGGAAGCAGACCGGACCCTTGACGCCGGATGCCGTGCGGCGCGGCCTTCTGCCGGCGTTGGGTGCGCCCGCCCGCTGACCTCGGCCTACAGGCAGAAGCCGAAGGCCATGCCGGTCCAGATGCGCGGGCCCGCCAAGCTCCATAGGGCCAGCCCCGAGGCGCCCGCCAGCGCCAGCACCGCGATCGTCGTGAGATCCGCGCGCGTCATGCCGCGGCCGCCTCTCGCTCGATGCGCCGGTCCCGGATCGGCAGGTTGACGAGACCGGCGAGGACGCCGAGCGCGATCGAGATCGTCCACACGATGTCGTAGGAGCCGGTCGCGCGGTAGGCGAGGCCCGCCCCGAACGCGCCGCAGAAGGCCCCGATCTGATGGCTCATGAACACGATGCCAAACAAGGTCGACAGGTGGCGCACGCCGAAGATCTGACCGACGAGGCCGCTCGTCAGCGGCACCGTGCCGAGCCACAGGAAGCCCATGGCGCAGGCGAACAGCGTCGCCGAAAGGGGCGTGAAGGGCAGGGCTAGGAACACCGCGAAGACCACCGCCCGGCCGAGATAGATCGCGGCCAGAACGTTGCGCTTGCGCAGCCGGTCGGCCGAAAGCCCGAAGACATAGGACCCGATGATGTTGAAGAGGCCCACCAGCGCCAGCGCGCGGGCACCGACCGCCGGATCGAGCCCCTGGTCGGCGAGGAAGGCGGGCAGGTGCGTGGACACAAAGGCGATGTGGAAGCCGCAGACGAAGAAGCCGGCGTTCAGAAGCCAGTAGCCCGGATGGCGCGCCGCCTCGGCCAATCCGTCGCGGAGCGTACCGGCTCCCGCCGGCAGGGCGCGCGATGCGCCGGGCGAGCTCGGCACGCTGCGAATGCCCCGGGCCAGCGGCACCATCAACGCGGCCAGCCCAGCACCCGCCAGAAGCATGCCGCGCCAACCCAGCGCCTCGATCCCGAGCTGCGTCGCGGGCACGAGCAGGAACTGGCCGAACGAGCCGCCCGCCGTCACGATGCCGAAGGCCACGCCGCGCCGCTCCGGCGGCACCAGCCGACCGACGGCCCCCAGCACCACCACGAACGTCACGCCGGTCATGGCCAGGCCCAGGAGGAAGCCGAGCGTCAGGTGGAGGCCGAGCGCGTTCGAAACAGCTGCCGAGAGCGCGAGCGCGGCCGCGTAGACGAGGCCGCCGACGGCCGCGACGCGCCCCGCGCCCCAGCGGTCGGCGACCGCGCCGACGAAGGGCTGCGCGAGGCCCAGCATCAGGTTCTGGATCGCGATGGCCAGCCCGAAGGCCTCGCGACCGACGCCGAGGTCCACCTCGATCGGGCGCAGAAGCAGGCCGAAGCCCTGGCGCAGTCCCATCGCGATCGTGACGATTGTCGCGCCGCACAGGAGCGCGACGACGGCTTGGCGCGACAGGGCGGGCGGCGAGGGCATGGGCGGGCGACCGGGCTGCGGAACGGGACGCGGAGCTTAACGCCTTGCCGTCCGCTTGCCGAGTCAGGCCGGTTCCAGAAATTCGATGCGGTTGCCGAACGGGTCGTCGGCGTAGAAGCGCCGGAAGCCCGGCAGCGGCTCGTCGTCGCGCACGACATACCCGGCCGCCGCAACGCGAGCGCGCAAGACCGCAAGGTCCGAAACCCGTAACGCCGGGTGGGCCTTGCGAGCCGGCCGGAAGTCGCGCTCGACGCCCAGATGGACATGCGCCCCGCCGGACGCGAACCAGACGCCACCACGCCCATGCAGCGATTCGGGCTTCGGTTGTTCCGTCATGCCCAGTGTCTCGCCGTAGAAGTGGCGCGCGGCCGCCTCCTCGCCGGCGGGCATGGCGAGCTGGACGTGGTGGAGTGCTTCGATCGGCATGGGGACTCCGCTGGGAAGACGGCATCATCGCATGTTGGACGGCTTGCCGCACGAGGCCTCGCCGCCGGGAGGCCGCCGCCCATTTCATCGCCTCATGAGCGATCCCCTTTTGCCCTCCTTCACCCTCCGCATACCCGAAGGCGATGGCCTGCCGCGCAAGGTCTGCGACCACTGCGGCTTCGTCGCCTACGAGAACCCGAAGATCGTCGTCGGCTCCGTGGTGCGGGCCGACGACACGGTGCTCCTGTGCCGGCGCGCGATCGAGCCGCGCCGGGGCTTCTGGACCATCCCGGCGGGCTACATGGAACTGAACGAGACGCCGGAGGAGGGCGCGATCCGCGAGGCCCACGAGGAGGCCGGCGCCCGTATCGCCATCGAGCGTCTGCTGGCGGTCTACTCGGTGCCGCGCATCAGCCAGGTGCAACTCATCTTCCGCGCGACGCTGGAGGACCGTGGTCTGGAGGCCGGGCCCGAAAGCCTGGAGTTGCGCCTGTTTCGGTGGGACGACATTCCATGGGACGAACTCGCCTTCCCGTCGGTCCATTGGGCGCTCAACCACGAACGCGAGGCGACGGCCGGCGCGAGCCCCGTGCCGTTCGGCAACCCGGCGGGCGCGGCCGGCACGCATATGCCGGACGGCCGCCCGCTACCGGTCGGCGATTTCTAGGGTCGGCTCAGCCGGGCTTCGGCACTCCGACTGAGCGGCTTCCGAACCGAACCCGTCAGCGCTCCCGCGCCTCGTCGGTCGTACGGCGGATCTCCGCGACCAGCGCGGGATCGAGGTCCAGCCGTGCGGCCAGCATGTCGAGATAGGCGCGCTCGGCGGGATGATCGGGATCGATCGCGATCACCGAGGCCGTGTAGACCTCGACCGCGACCTCGTGGCTCGGCGTGCGGCGCACCAGCTCGTCGATCGAAAGCGGTCGGCGCAGCTCGTCCATGAGCGCGCCCTTCTCGTCGGGCTCGAGGTCGAGATCGTCGATGCGCCCGAAGATGGCGGCCTCCTCGTCGCGATCGATGTAGCCGTCGGCCTTGGCCGCCGCGATCATCGCCGACAGGAGAAGGCGGGCTCGCTCCTCGGCCTCTTCGGCACGGGGCTGGAAGGGCGTCGCGGCGGCGGACGGAATGCTGGAGGGACCGACCGGGCGGGGGAAGGGCGCGGCGCCCTGGCCAGCGCGTGACGCGTCCTGCTGCGCCTGGTAGTTGGTCCAGGCCTTGTAGCCGAGGCCCGCCACGAGCGCGAGACCGCCGAGCTTGAGGGCGGAGCCGCCCAAGCCCTTCGTGGCCCTGCCCTTCAGGAGCTGCGAGGCGAGGCCGCCGGCCAGCGCGCCGCCGATCGCCTTGCCGGCCAGGCCGCCGCCGCCCGAACGCGAACCCGCGCCGCCGCCGAGAACCTGTCCGACCAGTCCGCCCAGCCCGCTCGTGCCGCCGCCGCTGCGCCCCGAAAGCGCCGCCTGCGCGATGCGGCCGAGATCGCCTCCAAGACCGCCTCCACTACCATGCGGCGGCATCGCGCGGCGGCTGCCGCCATGCGTTCCGAGGAACTGGTCGAGAAGCTTCTGGGCGTCGATCATGAGCGGATCCTCATCAGGCCGGGGTATCCGTCCATCTGGGGTCCGCCGCGCCGCGCGCAACGCTCGCGAGGGCGCGAGCCGGACGATGCGCGGTCAACTCTTCTTGTCGAACAGCGGCTCCAGCGAATGACGCTTCAGGAGCGGGATCTGAGTCAGCATGAAGATCATGGTGATGGGCATGGTCGCCCACACCTTGAAGGCGACCCAGAAGTCGGTCGAGAAGTTGCGCCACACGACCTCGTTGACCACGGCCAGCACCACGAAGAACAGGCCCCAGCGCAGCGTCAGCTTGCGCCATCCCTCGTCGTCGAGCTTGAACGCCTGGTCGAACACGTAGCCGAGCAGTGGCTTGCCGAAGGCGAGGCCGCCCAAAAGCACCGCCGCGAACAGGCCGTTCACGATGGTCGGCTTCATCTTGATGAAGACCTCGTCCTGCAGCCACAGCGTCAGTGTGCCGAAGACCACGACCACGAGCCCCGAGACGATCGGCATGATCGGCAGGGTGCGCGTCAGCGCGTAGGAGACGGCGAGCGCGATCACGGTCGCCGCCATGAACAAAGCGGTCGCCACGAAGAGCGGGCCGCCGAGCTCGGCCAAAGCCGGAAAGCGCGCGACGATCGCCTCGCCGCGGGAGTTGGCGAAGAAGAAGACGACGAGCGGCCCGAGCTCCAGCGCCAGCTTCAGGAGCGGGTTGATCTCGGGCTTGGCGGGCGCGTTGGGCGCCGGCTCGATGATGCGTTCGGTCATGACGGTCTGTTCCAGAAAGGTCCGCCCCATCATAGGGATGAGGCGGGCGGAAGTCAGGCGGTGCCAGCGCGGCCCGCAATGGCCTCGGCGAAGTCGCGCGCCTTGAAGGGCTCGAGGTCGTCGATACCCTCGCCGACGCCCACGAAGAAGACCGGCAGCTTGTGCTTGGCGGCGATGGCGACCAGGATGCCGCCGCGCGCCGTGCCGTCGAGCTTGGTCATCACGAGACCGTTGACGCCCGCGACGTTGCGGAAGATATCCACCTGGCTGAGCGCGTTCTGGCCCGTGGTCGCGTCGAGCGTCTGGAGCACGGTGTGCGGCGCGTCGGGCACGCGCTTCTGGAGGACGCGCACGATCTTGGCGAGCTCGTCCATCAGCTCCGCGCGGTTCTGCAGCCGCCCGGCCGTGTCGATGATCAGGACGTCGGAGCCGTTGCGCACCGCCTCGTCGTAGGCCTCGAAGGCGAGGCCCGCCGCATCGGCCCCGATCGCCTTGGCGACAACCGTCGAGCCGGTGCGCTCGCCCCAGATCTTGAGCTGTTCGACGGCCGCCGCGCGGAACGTGTCGCCGGCCGCCAGCGTGACGGAAAGGCCGCCGCGCCGGAGCTTGGCGGCGAGTTTGCCGATCGTGGTCGTCTTGCCCGTACCGTTGACGCCCACCACCAGCATGACATGCGGCTTCACCGACAGATCGAGCTCGAGCGGGAGGGCGACCGGCGCAAGGGCCTTCTCGACCTCCTCGGCGAGGATGGCGCGCACGGCCTCGCCGGAGATCTCGCGGCCGAAGCGCCCGTCCGACAGGCGGTCCGTGATCCGCAGCGCCGTTTCGACGCCGAGATCGGCCTGGATCAGAACGTCCTCGAACTCCTGCAGCGTGGTCTCGTCGAGGCGACGCTTGGTGAACAGCGCGGTGATCTGGCTGCCAAGCTGGTTCGAGGAGCGCGACAGACCCTCTCGCAGGCGCTGAAAGAAGGGGCGACGGGGCTCGGCCGTGAGCGCCGCCTCGACACGGGCTTCCTTGAGGCTCCACCCCTCGCCGTCCACCGGCAGGCGCGAGGGCGGCGCGGGGATCGGCGCAAGGCCCGGTATGCCGTCGAGCGGTCCGCCCGCCACCGGCGAGAGCGCGACGTCGACACGGTCCGGCGCATCGGATCCCGGCGCGAACGGGGCGGCGTCGGGCTCCTCGGGCGGCAGCGGCGCGTCGAGCCAGGCGAACTCGTCGTGGTCGGCCGGCGCCGGTTCGTCGCGATGCGTCGCGACCGCGACAGGCTCCGGCTCGATCGCGACGCCGCCGTCGTTCTCGGCAAGCGTGCGTTCGACCTCGGTCTGTGCGGGCAGCGCAGGCGCCGGCGTCTCAAGAGGGGTGATGTCGAAGGCCGGGACATCGCCCACCGGCCGGTCGTCGGCCTCGCGCTCGGGCGAAAGGCCCGGCTCCTCGAGCCACGAAAAGTCCCCGGCCGGCTCGGCCTCGGGTGCGAGCGGCTCATCGAGGAAGGCGGTGGAATCGTCGTCCCTCGGCGGATCGACGGGGGCCGGTGCCCCTAGTTCAGAGTTTTTTTTTCCGTATCGGCGCTCGGCGGCCGCGGCGTGAGCGGCGTGATGCCGCCGGTGACCGGCTCCGACGCATCGGCGCCCGCCTCGGCGTCGGCGTTGGTCGCGGCCGCTGCCGGCTGGTGGATCTCGGGGTCCAGGGCTCCGTCGCGCTTGGCGGTCGTGTCGTTGACGCGCGGCAGTTCGCTTTCGGGCGATACGCGCTCTTCTTCCTTCGCTCCGAAGGAGAAGATGCGACGGAAGAAGCCCTTTTGTTCGCTCATGACGTCAAGGTCCGATCAGGGGGCCGGAAGCGGCCGAGAGGGGCGCGGCGTGAAGCTCGCCGCCGCTTTGAAGGCTCAAGGTAGCGTCCACGATCGCGCCGGGGAGGCCGGCGGCGATCTGGACGCTCGTGAAGTCCGGACAGCGCCCGCGACCGCCGCGCTCGACGAGCACCGGCAGCCGTGCGCCGTCGAGCCTCGCCACATGGCGACGCTCGGCGGCCGCGCCGATCGCGCGTAGCCGCATCGCCCGCTCGCGAATCACCGGGCCTGGAACGGGCGGCATCCTGGCCGCGGGCGTACCGGGCCGCGCGGAATAGGGGAAGACGTGCAGGCGCGTCAGCCCCGCTTCGCCCACGAAGCGCTCGGTCGCCTCGGCCATGGCGTCGGTCTCGGTCGGGAAGCCGGCGATCAGGTCCGCGCCGATCACGATCTCGGGACGCCGATCAAGCACCTCCCGGCAGAAGCGCAGGGCGTCGTCGCGCGTGTGCCGCCGCTTCATGCGCTTCAGCACCATGTCGTCACCTGACTGGAGCGAGAGGTGAAGGTGGGGCATCAAGCGCGGCTCGCCGCAGATCAGCTCCACCAAAAGCGGGTCGGCCTCGATCTGGTCGATCGAGGACAAGCGCAGGCGCGGCAGGTCCGGCACGAGGCGCAGGATCTGGGAGACCAGGTTTCCGAGCTTCGGCGCGCCCGGCAGGTCCGCACCCCAGCTCGTCAGGTCGACGCCGGTCAGCACGATCTCGGCGACGCCGCCTTCCGCGATGCGGCGCGCCTGACGCACGATCTCGCCTGCCGGCACCGAGCGCGAGGGGCCGCGCCCGAAGGGGATGATGCAGAAGGTGCAGCGGTGATCGCAGCCGTTCTGGATCTGAAGGATGGCGCGGGCCCGGTTCTCGATCGCCTCCACCATGTGGCCGGCGGTCTCGCGAACGCTGGCCAGGTCGTCGATGCGCAGCTTCTCGCTCGGCCCGAAGTGCGACAACGTCGCCCAGGTCTCGGATCGCAGCTTGGCGTCGTTGCCGATCACGGCATCGACCTCGGGCATGGCGGCGAAGGCCGCGCCCTCGGTTTGCGCAGCGCAACCGGTCACGACGAGACGCGCATTGGGATGAAGGCGACGCAGGCGGCGCACGCTCTGCCGGGCCTGTCGCACGGCCTCGGACGTGACCGCGCAGGTGTTCACCACCACGAGCGGCTCGCCCGACGCCCCTTGGGCAGTGCGCCGGATGACCTCACCCTCGAGTGTGTTCAGGCGGCAGCCGAAGTCGTGGACCTCGACGGGCGAAGAGCGCGTCATGCGGGCTCGTCGCGGGTGAACGCGCCGGTGGCGGGATCGAGCCGGCCCGACCATTCCCACTCGGCCGGTCCGGTCATCAGGACGTGGTCGTCCTCGACCCGCCATTCGATCTGGAGGTCGCCGCCCGGCACCGTGACGGTCAACACGCGCTCGGTGCGGCGCGTGCGCGCGGCGGACACGGCCGCCGCGCAGGCCGCCGTTCCGCAGGCAAGCGTCAGGCCGGCGCCGCGCTCCCAGGTGCGGATGCGCAGGTGCGTGCGGCTGATCACCTGCGCGAGCGTGATGTTGGCGCGGTCCGGGAAGATCGGATGGTTCTCGAGGATCGGCCCGAAGCGATCCAGCGCGTGCGCCTCGACGTCGTCCACCCAGAACACCGCGTGCGGGTTGCCCATCGAGACGGCGGACGGCGAGTGCAGCACCGGCGCATCGATCGGTCCGATCTGCAGCTCGATGGCGCGCGTGTCGTGAAACTCCTCGGCGAGCGGGATGTCGGCCCAGCCGAAGCGGGGGCTTCCCATGTCCACGGTGATCAGGCCGTCGTCACGCTCGCGCGCCTCGACGATGCCGCCCAGCGTCTCGAACACGAAGTCCTGCAGGCCCGTTTCCGAGCTGAGCGCCTGCACGACGCAGCGGGTGCCGTTGCCGCAGGCACCCGCCTCCGACCCGTCGCTGTTGAGGATGCGCACATGGGCGACGGTGCCCTCCAGGCGCGGGTCGTGGATCGCCATGATCTGGTCGAAGCGCGTGGCGGGATCGGCGTCGAGCGCGCGCGCGGCGTCCGGCGTGATGCGGTCCGCCCGCCCGCGCAGGTCCGCGACCAGGATCTGGTTGCCGAGCCCGTTCATGCGGGCGAAGGGAACGTCTATGCTCATGGGGCGACCGGGGACGTGGGTTCAGGGCGCATATGGCAGGGCCGGATCGCGGATGCCAACGGCCTCACGCGATGCTGTTGCGCCAGAAGTAGTAGACCGCCAGCAGGAGTCCGACCGCGATCACCACGACGCGCACGGCGTTCTGCGGCACGCGCTTGGCGATCCACACCCCGGCATAGCCGCCGACCGCGACGCCGGGCGCCATCACCAGAACCTCGATCCAGGCCACCACGCCGCCCGATACGAAGACGAAGATCGCGACCACCGCGATCACGGTCGCCAGCATGTTTTTGAGCGCGTTGAGCCGGTGGTAGTCGCCGCCCTGCGTCAGGCCGAGGGTCGCCAGCATCATGATGCCCATGCCGGCCCCGAAGAAGCCGCCGTAGATCGCGGTCGGAAGCTGCACCACGGCCGGTGCCAGGCCACGCCCGCGCGCCGCCTCGGCGGCATGCCGGGGCTTGGGTTTCAGCCAGGGACCGGCCGCAAAGAGCGCGGTGGCCGCCACGAGGAGCCAGGGCACCAGGGCCTGGAATTGCGGGTTGTCGAGCGAGAGCAGAAGAAAGGCGCCGCCGAGCGAGCCGAGGACCGAGGCGGCGCACAGCACGAGCGCCCCGCGCCACATGCGCCGGATGTCGCTCCAGTAGGCCAGCGTCGAGGTGACATAGCCCGGCAGCTGGACCACGGAGGAGGTGGCGTTGGCCGAAATCGGCGGCACGCCCGCCAGCGTCATGGCGCCGAAGGTCAGGAACGTTCCTCCGCCCGCCACCGCGTTGATCGCGCCGCCGAGAAAGCCGGCCAGGAACAGGAGGATCGCGATCGAGAGGGTCATGGAAGCCGTGTTCCGGGGCGGAGCTGGACCTGCCCTTACGCGATGCGTTGCGCACGCGAAAGCGCTTCCGCGCCGGCGTCTCGACAAGCCGGGACGATGCGTGTATGGGAGCCGCCTCGAACCTCAAAACAACTTGACCGTGCTTCACGGCCATGACCGGCTCCGCCGGCATGCAACGAACCGAGGCTGACGCCATGGACATCATCGCCGAACTCAACGCGCAGGAAGAAGCGCGCATCGCGGCCATCCGCACGCTGCCGACCTTCTCTCCCGGCGACACGCTGCGCGTGAACGTGCGCGTTACGGAAGGCACGCGCACCCGCGTTCAGGCCTATGAGGGCGTCTGCATCGCGCGTTCGGGCGGCGGCATCCAGGAGAACTTCACGGTTCGCAAGATCTCCTACGGCGAGGGCGTCGAGCGCGTTTTCCCGGTCTACTCGCCGATGCTGGAGTCGGTCGAGGTCGTGCGCCGCGGCCGCGTGCGTCGCGCCAAGCTCTACTACCTGCGCGACCGTCGCGGTAAGTCGGCCCGTATCGTCGAGGCGACCAACGCCCGCTCGCGCAAGCTCAATGACGACGCCCGCCAGGTGGCCGCCGACGAGCGCGCCAAGGCCGACGCCGCCAAGGCAGCCTCGAAGGAAGCCGCCGAGTAAGGTCGGCGACGACATCGTCCTGCAACGCAGGGCCGCGATACGAGGCGTTCCGAGCGATCGGGGCGCCTTTTTCGCATGGAGGAAACCGTAATGGATCCGTACAGGCAAGCCAATCTTTTGAACTGGAACGAGCGGGCCGCGCTGCACAGCACCGACACGACAGGCTCCTACCGGATCGCCAAGGTGCTGGCCGGCGGGTCCTCGCTTCACGCGATCGAGGAAGGTGAGATCGGCGACATCACCGGGCTCGACGTCGTGCATCTCCAGTGTCACATCGGCCTCGACACGCTGTCGCTAAAGCACCTGGGCGCGCGCTCGGTCGCCGGGCTCGACTTCTCGCCGGTGGCGATCGCGGCGGCGAACGACTTCGCCCGGCGGGCCGGAACCGAGGCGCGCTTCGTGGAGGGCGTGGTGGAGGCCGCGCCGGACCTTCTCGGGCGCGCATGCTTCGATCTCGCCTTCGTGACCTGGGGCGCGATCAACTGGCTTTCCGACATCGAGCTCTGGGCGCGGACCGTCGCGGCGCTGCTGCGGCCCGGCGGGCGCCTCTATCTCCTCGAGGGCCATCCGCAGATGAACCAGTGCGAGCTGCGCGACGGGCGGCTTGCGTTCGAGTTCCCGCATACCGGCGCCACGCGCGACCCGCTCGCCTTCGACGAGGCGCAGACCTACACGGGCGACGCGCGCAAGCTGGAGGCAACGCGCAACTACGAGTGGATCCACCCGCTCGGTTCGATCGTCGGGGCGCTTCTGGCGGCGGGGCTGCGGCTCGACTTCCTCCACGAGCACGACCGCATCGCCTGGCGGGCCTTCGAGGGCATGGTCGAGGACGGGGAGGACCTGTTCCGCCTGCCGCCCGGCATCGCGGCTCCGCCACTCGCCTTTTCGATCGGGGCGAGCCGACCGCGCTAGCGGCGGCGGGCCGGAACGGCCGATCCCGCCCGACGGCGGGGCTGGCGGGTGGCCAAGGCGGCTCGGGAGGTATATCCCCCGAACCGTACCCATCAGTCTCGCGAACCTTCCGGCCGCTCTCCCATGTCGATCCGCTCCGCCATCAACCGCCTTCCCGTCGATCGCTTTCTCCTGATGATGATCGCGACCATCGCGCTCGCCGCCTTTCTGCCGGCGCGCGGACAGGTGGCGGAGGCCTTCGACTGGGTGGTGTTCGCCGCGATCGCGCTGCTCTTCTTCCTCTACGGCGCGCGCATCTCGCCCCAGGCAGTCTGGGCGGGCCTGCTTCACTGGCGTCTGCAGGGTCTGGTGTTCCTGTCGACCTTTGCGCTGTTCCCGCTGATCGGCCTCGTCGCCTCGCCGATCGCCGACGCCGTTCTACCGGCCGAGCTCGCCTTCGGCATCCTGTTCGTCACGCTGCTGCCGTCCACGGTGCAGTCGTCTATCGCCTTCACCTCGATCGCGGGCGGCAACGTGCCCGCCGCGCTCACCAGCGCCTCGGTCTCGAACCTTCTCGGCGTCCTCGTCACGCCGGCGCTCGTGCTGCTGCTCGCCCATGCGCAGGGCGGCGGCTTCTCGTTCGACGCCATCACCAAGATCGCGGTCCAGATCCTCGTGCCCTTCGCGCTCGGTCAGCTCTTCCGTCCGCTGATCGGCGGCTGGCTCGGACGCCACAAGAAGCTGACGCAGGTCGTCGATCGCGGTTCGATCCTGCTCGTCGTCTACGCAGCCTTCAGCGAGGGCATGGTGGCGGGCGTGTGGTCGCAGCTCGGTCTCGGGGACCTCGCCACCGTTGTCGCCTTCGACGTCGTGATCCTGGCGATCGTGCTTGCCTTCACGACGGCCGCCGCGCGCCTCTTCGGCTTCACGAAGCCCGACGAGATCGCGATCGTCTTCTGCGGCTCCAAGAAGTCGATGGCGACCGGCATTCCGATGGCGGGCATCCTGTTCCCCGGTCATGCGCTGGCGCTGATCGTCCTGCCGCTCATGCTGTTCCACCAGATCCAGCTCTTCGCCTGCGCGACGCTCGCCCAGCGCTACTCGCGCCAGACGGCCGCCGTTCCCGAGACGACGGCTGCGGAGGCGATGAACAAGGAACAGGCGGCCGTCGGATTGAAGGTCTGAGGAACCGCCTCGAATCGGCAGTCCATGCCTTGGCAAGTCGCTGTCCCGCATGAGAGTTTCGTCGCGTCTCCCACCCATCAGGAACGCGCTTCTCCCATGAACCGTCGCCAGACGCTCCGCCTCGCCCTCGCGTTGTCCTTCGCCGGTTTGGCCGGTTCCGCCCTCGCGCAGCAGGCGCCGCTGCCCGATCTCGGCGGGCGCGAGGTGCGGATCGTCACCGAGAATGCCTATCCCCCGCTCCAGTTCGTCGATCCGGCGAGCGGGCAGGCGATCGGCTGGGAGTACGACGCCATGGCGGAACTCGCCAAGCGGCTGAACTTCAAGCCGGTCTACGGCAACGCCTCGTGGGATGCGATGATCGGCGCCGTTTCCGCGGGCCAGTTCGACATGGGCATGACCGGCATCACCATTCGCGACGACCGGCGGGAGAAGGTGGACTTCTCGAACCCCTATATGCGCTCGCAGATGGTCATGCTCGTTCGGGGCGACGAGACGCGCTTCACCGACGTCGCTTCGTTCAAGGGCCTTGCGGATGGCCTCGTCGGTGCGCAGGCCGGCACGACGCCTTTCTACACGGCGGTCTACGAGGTGCTCGACGGCAACGAGCAGAACCCGCGCATCAAGCTCTTCGAAACCTTTGGCGCGCAGGTGCAGGCTTTGCGCACGGGCGACGTCGATCTCGTGCTCACCGACGGCACGGCCGGCGAGGGCTACGTGCGCATGTCGGATGGTGCGCTGAAGATCGTCGGCCAGCCGCTCGGCACCGAGGATTTCGGCTTCATCTTTCCCAAGGGCTCCGATCTCGTCGCGCCGATCAACGCCGGCATCGCGGCTCTTCAGAACGACGGCACGCTCGCCGCGCTGACGAAGAAATGGTTCCTCGACTACAAGCTCGGCCAGTAGCCGCTTGACCGCATCTCCTGCCCGGCGCGCCGCGCATGGCTTGCGGGCACCGGACTTTCCGTGGTGGCTGGCGGCGCTCGCATGCCTGGCGGTGGGCGTCGCGCTCGCGATCGCTCTCGATCCTGCCTATCGGCAGATCCTCGTCATCCTGTCGACCGGCGTCGTCACGACGATCGTCGTGACCGCCGTTGCCTTTGCGGGCGCGCTGGCGCTGGGGCTGCTCGTGGCGCTCGCCGGGCGTTCGCGCAACCGCGTCCTTCGCAACGCGGCGCGCTTCTATGTCGAGGTCATCCGCGGCGTGCCGGTGCTGGTGCTTCTGTTCTGGATCGCGTTCGCCGCGATGCCGCTGCTGGTCTCGGCCTGGAACGGCGCCACCAGCCCGTTGCGAGCGCTCGGGCTCGTCGGTGAGCTGCAGGTGCGCGACGTGTCGCTTCTGGCGCGTGCGGTGATCGCGCTGGTGATCGCCTATTCCGCCTTTGTCGCCGAGATCGTGCGCGCCGGCATCGAGGCGGTGCCGCGGGGTCAGGTCGAGGCGGCCGAGGCGCTCGGCCTCAACCGCTGGCGACGGATGCGCCATGTGGTTCTGCCCCAGGCGATCCGCACCGTCCTGCCGCCGCTCGGCAACGATCTGGTCGCGATGGTGAAGGACTCCTCGCTCGTCTCGGTGCTCGGCGTCGCCGACATCACCCAGATGGGCAAGGTCTTCGCGGCAGGCTCCTTCCGCTTCATGGAGACCTACTCGGTCGTCGCCTACCTCTATCTCCTGATGACGGTGACGCTGTCGCTCGGCGTGCGGGCCCTGGAGCGGCGGTTGCGCGCCGGGCGATAGCGCCGACCGTTGCCAAGGCGGCTGGGTGGGCGTATTTTGGAACCATGCCAAGCGCCGCACAGCCCTGTCTGCTGCCGACCACGCTGGGGTTTTCCCCGGTCGAGGACCGCGCGCGCATGCCCGGCCGCTTCTTCTACCGGCAGATCTCGCGCGTCCACCTTCCGCGCTGACGGTTCCGGCGCCTAGCGGCGTCCGCTCTCCTATTTCCGTCTCACCGGTCCCGGCTCTCCAGCCCGCGACCGCTGCTTTCGTAGGACATCCATGACCGATACCGCCAAGTCGCGCACCCTCTACGACAAGATCTGGGACGACCATGTCGTCTCGGTCGGCGAGGGCGGCGAGAGCCTCCTCTACATCGACCGCCACCTCGTCCACGAGGTGACGAGCCCGCAGGCCTTCGAAGGCTTGCGCGTCGCCGGACGCCGCGTGCGCTCGCCGGAGCGCACGCTGGCCGTGGTCGACCACAATGTGCCGACCTACGACCGGCGCGGCGGCATCCACAACGAGGAGAGCCGCATCCAGGTCGAGGCTTTGGCCAGGAACGCGGCCGAGTTCGGCGTCGAGTACTTCAACGAGGTCGATCGCCGTCAGGGCATCGTCCACATCATCGGACCCGAGCAGGGCTTCACGCTGCCGGGCATGACGATCGTGTGCGGCGACAGCCATACCTCGACGCACGGCGCCTTCGGGGCGCTGGCCCACGGTATCGGGACGTCCGAGGTCGAGCACGTTCTTGCGACCCAGACGCTGATCCAGCAGAAGGCCAAGAACATGCTCGTCCAGGTCGACGGGCAGCTGCCGCCCGGCGTCACCGCCAAGGACATCATCCTCGCCATCATCGGCGAGATCGGCACCGCCGGCGGCACGGGCTACGTCATCGAATATGCCGGCGAGGCGATCCGCGCCCTCTCGATGGAGGGGCGCATGACGATCTGCAACATGTCGATCGAGGGCGGCGCGCGCGCGGGCATCATCGCCCCCGACGACACGACGTTCCGCTATATCGAGGACAAGCCGCGCGCCCCCAAGGGCGAGGCCTTCGCGATGGCGGTCGACTACTGGCGCACGCTCCACACCGACGAGGGCGCCCACTTCGACAAGGTGGTGCGCCTCGACGCGGCCAACCTGCCGCCGATCGTCTCCTGGGGGTCGAGCCCGGAGGACGTCGTCTCGGTGGACGGCGTGGTGCCCGATCCCGATGCCATTCCCGACGAGGCCAAGCGCCAGACCAAGCGCCGCGCCCTGGAGTACATGGGACTGGAGCCGGGAACGAAGATCACCGACCTCACGGTCGATCGCGTCTTCATCGGCTCGTGCACCAACGGGCGCATCGAGGACCTGCGCGAGGTGGCCAAGGTCGTGGAAGGGCGCAAGGTCGCGACGGGCGTGTCGGCGATGATCGTGCCGGGCTCGGGCCTCGTGAAGGCGCAGGCCGAGGCCGAAGGGCTCGACACGCTGTTCCGCGAGGCGGGTTTCGACTGGCGCGAGCCGGGCTGCTCCATGTGCCTCGGCATGAACGAGGACCGGCTGAAGCCGTTCGAGCGTTGCGCTTCGACCTCGAACCGCAACTTCGAGGGCCGTCAGGGCTTCAAGGGCCGCACGCACCTCGTCTCGCCGGCGATGGCTGCCGCTGCCGCGGTCGAGGGGCGCTTCGTCGATATCCGCGACTGGCGGCGCTGATCGCGCCGGCGCGGGTGGCCCAACGTCAGGCCACCCGCGCCGACCGGCGACGCGCAGCATCGACCGGAACGTCACGAAGCGCCGAAACGACCCGGTTCCGTCCCGATGCCTTGGCGACATAGAGGTGCCGGTCGGCCCGGTGGATCGCGTCGCCCAGACCTTCGCCCTCCTGGATCTCGACGACGCCGACGCTGGCGGTCAAAGTCTGCTCGTGGAGCGGTACCGGCCAGCGCGTCATCTCGATCGTGCGGCGCAGCCGCTCGGCCAGCACCGTCGCCTCGCCGAGCGGCGTGTTGAAGCACAGAACCGCGAACTCCTCGCCGCCGAGGCGGGCGGCCACCATCCGCTCTCCGATCGAATAGCGGAGGATTTCCGCAAGCCCCGCCAGCACGCCGTCGCCCGCCGCATGTCCGAAGCGGTCGTTGACGCTCTTGAAGTGGTCGAGATCGATCACCAGCACGGCATCGCGCGTTTCGCCCAAAAGACGGACCGTACCCGCCACCGCGTCTTCCAGGCCGCGCCGGTTCAATAGTCCCGTCAACGGATCGCTCGCCGCATCGCGCGAGAGCTTCGACACCAGATCGAGCCCCTCCGCCAGGAGCAAGGCGACTGCGAAGGCGCTGCCCAGCAGCGTCGAGGCGAGCTGCAACGCGAAGGCGGCATCCGAGGTGCGCCACGAGGTGAAGGTCAGGTCGCCGCGCGGCGTCATCGCGATCGACAGCGATAGGAGCCCGAGTGTCACGGCGCTCAGCGCCATGATCAGGAACAGGGCGCTGTCGACGCCCTGCCGGCGGACACGACCGTCGACCCGGGTCGCCGCGAACAGGAGCAGGAGCCCGCAGGTCAGGTGGCTGACCAGGAGTTCGCCCCACACCCCGAGAGGACCGAGCAGCGCCAGCGCCACCACACCGAGCGACGCGGCGCTGAACAATGTGAGCGCGACGCCGTGAGCGGGCCGGCCGTAGCGTCGTGCGACTGCAACCGTCAGGAGAGCGGTTCCCATGATGTAAAGGCCGTCGCCGGCCAGCGCCTTGGCGACCTGATGGTTCGGCAACTGGGGGATGTCGAGCGCGAAGGCCAGCGCGAGAACGCCGTATCCCGCGGCTGCGTGGAGCGCCGTTCCGACCCGTCGGTAGATGAGAACGAACAGGAGCGAGAACCCGCCCAGAACAAGCGGCACCGTCCAGGCCAGGATGTCGGCTTGCATGAAGTCCTGTCGCTAGGGATTCGGCGTTACCACCCTGGCGATAAACCTCGCGTTGCGTCAAGGTCCCTCCTGCAATCTGGAGACCTTGACGAGGCGTGGCCCGGAGCGCAGATGGCTGCCATGAGTCTTGCCCAGGCCGTGCCCGATATTCAGATCGAGAAGTTGCGCTTGCGCGACGCGCGCGATCTCGCGCCGCTCCTGTCGGCCTACAACCAGGCGATGTTCCGCGGCGCCCCGGGCGCGCCCGACGCCTTCTATGCCGAGCAGCTTCTCCAGGACCGCACCGGCGAGGTTCTGGGCGCGCGGCTCGATGGCGCGCTGGTCGGCTTTCTCCTGTTCTACGACCTGCCTGATCCCTGGACCGGCATGCGCGCCGGGCTCGCCGACCATGTCTATGTCGAAGCCGCGCATCGCCGCAAAGGGATCGCCAAGGCCATGGTCGACCTCTTGGCCGACGAGGGCGACGCTCGCGGCTGGTCGCGGCTCGTGCTGCATGCGCCCCGCCACGGCGGCTCGGGCCGTCACCTCTACGAGAAGGTCGCCGAACCGGCGGACTGGTCGAGCTACGTGATCCGCTTCGGCGACCGCTGAAGCGAGCCGCCGGACGGCGACGGTCTCGGGAGGGATGCGACCTTCTCGCCTTTCAATCGGTTTGGCCCGGGACGACGCCCGTTTCGCAGCCGCGAATGCTTGATTTCGGGGCGGGGAGGGTCTTTTAGAAGCATTCCGGCCCGCCGCCGCATCGCCTCGACCCACTAGCCCTTTGCAGGAGCGCCCAGCTTGTCCGACGCCAAGACCGTTCGCGGAGCCGCCGCCCGGCCCATGTCGCCGCATCTGACGGTGTATCGCTTCCGCCCGACCATGACGATGTCGATCCTCCACCGCATCACCGGTGGCGCGCTCTATGTCGGCACCGTCCTGGTGGTCTGGTGGCTCGTGGCGGCGGCCAGCGGACCCGAGGCCTTTTCGTGGGCTTCGTGGTTCTTCAACTCGATCCTCGGACGCCTGGTGCTCTTCGCCTATTCCTGGACTCTGCTGCACCACATGGCGGGTGGTATCCGCCATCTCGTCTGGGACACGGGCGCCGGTCTTTCCAAGGAAACGTCCACCAAGTTCGCCGTGGGCACGCTCGTCGCCTCGCTTGTGGGCACCGTGCTTCTCTGGCTCCTCGTCGTCGTATTGTAAGGAAGATCCCGATGGACATGAGAACGCCGCTCGGTCGCGTCCGGGGTCTGGGTTCGGCTCGCGAGGGCACGGGCCACTTCTGGCTCCAGCGCCTGACCGCCGTCAGCAACCTGTTCCTGATCTCGTTCTTCCTGGTGCTCCTAATCGCCTTGCACGACGAGCCCTACGAGGTCGTGCGCAACGCGTTTCGCAACCCGTTCGTCGGACTTTTGACCGCACTTGTCGTGGTGTCGGCCGCTGTCCACATGCGGCTCGGCATGCAGACCATTATCGAGGACTACGTGCACGGCGCCGCCCGCGTGCCGCTCGTTCTCCTCAACACCTTCTTCGCGATCCTCGTCGCCGCGCTCAGCGTGTTCGCGATCGTCCAGATGAGCCTCGGAGCCTGAACCTCATGGCCACCGCCCAGCCCCATCGCACCGCCGCCCCCGCCGCCAACGGCCGCGCCTACAGCTTCGTCGACCACACGTTCGACGTCGTCGTCGTAGGAGCCGGCGGCGCCGGTCTGCGCGCCACGCTCGGCGCGGCGCAGGCCGGCCTCAAGACGGCCTGCATCACCAAGGTCTTCCCGACGCGCTCGCACACGGTGGCCGCGCAGGGCGGCGTGGCGGCCTCGCTCGGCAACATGGGCAAGGATGACTGGCGCTGGCACATGTACGACACCGTGAAGGGGTCGGACTGGCTCGGCGACCAGGACGCCATCGAGTACCTCGTGCGCAACGCGCCGGCCGCCGTCTACGAGCTCGAGCACTTCGGCGTGCCCTTCTCGCGCACCGAGGACGGGCGCATCTACCAGCGCCCCTTCGGCGGCATGACCACCGACTTCGGCAACGGCCCCGCCGCCCAGCGCACCTGCGCCGCCGCCGACCGCACCGGTCACGCGATCCTCCATACGCTTTACGGCCAGTCTCTGCGCTACGCATCGGAGTTCTTCATCGAGTACTTCGCGATCGATCTCATCATGGACGAGGAGGGCGCCTGCCGTGGCGTCGTCGCCCTGTGCATGGATGACGGCTCGATTCACCGGTTCCGCGCCAAGAAGACGATCCTCGCCACCGGCGGCTACGGCCGCGCCTACTTCTCGGCGACCTCCGCCCACACCTGCACCGGCGACGGCAACGCCATGGTGCTGCGCGCCGGCCTTCCGTTGCAGGACATGGAGTTCGTGCAGTTCCACCCGACCGGTATCTACGGCGCGGGCTGCCTGATCACGGAAGGGGCGCGCGGCGAGGGCGGCTACCTCACGAATTCGGAAGGGGAGCGCTTCATGGAGCGCTACGCCCCGTCCGCCAAGGACCTGGCTTCCCGCGACGTCGTTTCGCGCTCCATGACCATGGAGATCAGCGAAGGCCGGGGCGTCGGCAAGAACAAGGACCACATCTTCCTGCACCTCGACCACCTCGACCCGAAGATCTTAGCCGAGCGCCTGCCGGGCATCTCGGAGTCGGCGCGCATCTTCGCGGGTGTCGACGTGACCAAGGAGCCGATCCCGGTTCTGCCGACCGTCCACTACAACATGGGTGGCATCCCGACGAACTATCACGGCGAGGTGCTGACCAAGAAGAACGGCGACCCGGACTCGGTGGTGCCGGGTCTGATGGCGGTGGGCGAGGCGGCCTGCGTGTCGGTCCACGGTGCGAACCGTCTCGGCTCGAACTCGCTGATCGATCTCGTGGTCTTCGGCCGCGCGGCGGCGCTCCGCTGCGCCGAGACCGTTTCGGCCGGCGAGGGGCAGGCGCCGCTTCCCACGGATGCCGGCGACAACTCGCTCGCCCGCCTCGACCGCTTCCGCCACGCGTCGGGCGGCACGCCGACGGCCGAGCTGCGCGACCGCATGCAGCGCACGATGCAGTCGAACTGCGCCGTGTTCCGTACCGGCGAGATCCTTGAGGAGGGCCACCAGAAGATCCACGAGGTCTGGCGCGGCTCAGAGGACATCCGGGTGACCGACCGCTCGCTGATCTGGAACACCGACCTCATCGAGTCGCTGGAATACGACAACCTGATCGGACAGGCGGTCGTGACCATGGACTCGGCCCGCGCCCGCACCGAGTCGCGCGGCGCCCATGCCCGCGAGGACTTCCCGGACCGCAACGACCGCGACTGGATGAAGCACACGTTGTCGTTCTGCGACACGGCCGCCAAGACGGTGACGCTGGAGGACCGTCCGGTCCACACCTACACGATGTCGAACGAGATCGAGTACATCGAGCCCAAGAAGCGCGTGTACTGAGGCTCGCGAAACAACCGCGACATCGGCGCGAAATCGCGCTCCACTAGGACAAGGGCTCCCGACATATCCGGAGCCCTTTTTCCATGTCCGCTTCCGCCCGTACGAGCCTCGCGGCCGTCCTGCTCCTCGCCGTTTGTCCGAGTCTGGCCCGTGCGGAGGGGCCCTCGTTCGACTGCCGCAAGGGGCGAACGCCGGCCGAGATCGCGATCTGCCGCGATCCGGTTCTCGCGCATGACGATCTGCGCATCGCTCGTCGCTATGGCGTTCTCATGAAGGGATTGGGTGCCGTGCAGCGCGTGAGCCTCGCGGCCGATCAGGCCGCCTTTCTGCGCTTGAGGGATACGGCGGCGGACGGCAGCGATCCCGGGATGTATGCGTCGATCCGGAGCATTCTCGGCGAACGCGCCGCGTTTCTCGATCGGATCCGCCTCGCGCCCCCCAAAGGCCTCATCGGAACGTGGGGATCGCTCGAGGGGGAGGTGGAGATCCGGCCGGCCGATCGGGGTCGCCTCCGCCTGTACGGCAACATCGCCGATCCCTACGCCGCGCGTTGGACCTGCGAGTTCGACGAGCGTGGGTACGTGAAGAGCGGCGTTCTCGGTCTGCAGGACGGGGAGGAGCCCATCGCCTTTCTGGATGCGTCGCGCTTCGGGCCGTTCCTCGAGATCACGCAAACCGATGGCAAGGGGCAAGGCGTCGACTCGCCGAGCTGCGGCGGCTGGCAGTCCTTCGCCAACACCTACTTCTATGTCGGTCCCGTTCCGGACTCCGAGCCCGAGGATCGGTAGCCGGACGGCAGCGCGCATTGGGGAAAGCATCCCGCGCCCGCTTTTCCCTCACCGCTGCCTGCGCTATCTCGAAATCGTCATGATCGTGGATGCGTCGCAGGCGCTCGGCCGTTCCCTCCTTCGTCGCTCGCGCGCTTTCCGCTTCGCCGTGAAGCAGCGTCTGGGGCTGGCCGATCAGCCGACGCTCAAGGTCTATCCCGGTCACGTGGCGAACGGCCGCCTCCATCTTCTCGGACGGGTTCTGGAGGACGAAGGCGTCTTCGACGTTCCCCATTCCAACTCGGTCTGGCGCAACCTCTGGCGCACCTTCAAGCGCTACGAGACCGACGAGATCGGCGGGGCGATCCTGCGGTTCCGGGGGCAAGGCGTCTCGGGCACCGTGCGCTCCAAGCTCGACGGCTACTTCCGGATCGATGTGCCCTGGCCGGGCGAGGGGCCCTGGGCTGATGTCGACGTGACGCTGGAACAGGCCAAGGGCTACAGCTTCGAGGCGGTCACGACGGCGGGCCGCGCGCGGGTCGTCTCGCCCCGAGCCCGCTTCGGCGTCATCTCGGATATCGACGACACGATCATCCACACTGGCGCTTTCAAGATGCTGCGCCACTGGCGCATCGTCACCGCCAACTCGCCGGAGGCGCGGCTGCCCTTTCCCGGCGTTCCGCGCTTCTACCGGGCGCTCTGCGAGGGCATCGACGGACCCGAAACGAACCCCGTCTTTTACGTCTCCTCCAGCCCCTGGAACCTTGCCGACATCTTCGAGCGCTTCATGCTCCTGCGCGGGATCCCGGTCGGACCGATGTTCCTGCGCTCGCTCTCCGACGACGCGATGGGATGGCTTTTGCGCCGACACCGCGGCCACAAGGACGAGATGATCGACCAGGTCATGGAAGCCTATCCGGACCTGCCGTTCCTCCTGATCGGCGACTCCGGGCAGAAGGATGCGAGCGTCTACGCCGCCGCCGTAGAGCGCCATCCCGGCCGCGTGCTCGCCGTCCACCTGCATGACGTGCGCCCGGCCGCCATGCGCGACGGACGGGTCGAGGCGGAGTTGCGGCGCATCGAGGCGCGCGGCGTTCCCACGACGTTGAGCGATACGCTGGCGGGGGCTGCCGAGCATGCCGAGGCGAACGGTTTGATCCTGCCCGGCACGCGCGCGGCGGTCGAGGCGGAGATCGCCGCGGAGATCGGCAAGCCCGAGCGCTTCGGCCGTTTCCCTGTGATCGTCCAGCCCTGAAGCGAAGCGGGCCGCGCGCAATCGTCCCTCAATCGATTTGAGCCGGGGCTGCGACCTCGCGCGTGTTGCGCCGCGTCGTGAGGTATGTTTAGCCCCATTCCAAAGAACGGCTCATCCGAAAGCAGGCAACCATGGTCGAACTCACCCTTCCCAAGAACTCGGTGATCGGCAAGGGCAAGACCTGGCCCAAGCCCGAGGGCGCCAAGAACGTCCGCGAGTTCGGCATCTATCGCTGGTCGCCGGACGACGACGCGAACCCCGTTGTGGATACCTTCTACGTCGATACGGACGACTGCGGGCCGATGGTCCTCGACGGTCTGCTCTGGATCAAGAACAACATCGACTCGACGCTGACGCTGCGCCGCTCTTGCCGCGAGGGCATCTGCGGCTCGTGCGCCATGAACATCGACGGCTCCAACACGCTCGCCTGCACCAAGGGCATGGACGAGGTGAAGGGAACGGTGCGCGTCTACCCGCTGCCGCACATGCCGGTGGTCAAGGATCTCGTTCCCGACCTGTCGGTCCCCTATGCGCAGCTTCGCTCGATCGAGCCCTGGCTTCAGACCGAGACGCCCGAGCCCGAGAAGGAATGGCGTCAGAGCCATGCCGACCGCGAGAAGCTCGACGGGCTCTACGAGTGCATCCTGTGCTTCTGCTGCCAGACCTCGTGCCCGAGCTACTGGTGGAACGGCGACCGCTATCTCGGCCCCGCCGTGCTGCTCCAGGCCTATCGCTGGCTCATCGACTCGCGCGACGAGGCCACCGGCGACCGCCTCGACCAGCTCGAGGACCCGTTCCGCTTGTACCGCTGCCACACGATCATGAACTGCACGCAAGCCTGCCCCAAGGGCCTGAACCCGGCCAAGGCCATCGCCGAGATCAAGAAGATGATGGTGGAGCGCCGCGTCTGACGGCTGTGGACGACGCAACGTCGCGCGGAACCCATGGCGCGCGACGCGGTTGATGCGGCGATGCGGGAGGCCGGGTGCCTCCCGAACGCTGTTTCGACCAGGAGGCCCCGATGGCCAAGAATCCCAAGCCCTTCCTGCACCCCACCAAGAACACCATGAACGAGAACCTGCGGGCCTCCATGGTGGAGCTTCTGCAGAAGCATCTCGGCACCGCAATCGACCTGTCCTATGCGGCCAAGCAGGCCCACTGGAACGTCAAGGGTTTCAACTTCATCGCCGTCCATAAGCTCTTCGATGAGCTTCACGAGCAGGCCGAGGCATACGTCGACCTCATCGCCGAGCGTCTGACGGGCCTCGGCGGTCAGGCGCGCGGCACCGTGCAGGCGGCGACCGAAATCTCCATTCTGGAGCCCTATCCGCTGGACCTCGTCGACAGCGACGGCCACCTGAAGCGCCTCGCCGACAACTACGCCAAGTGGTCGACCGCCGTGCGCGAGGGCATCTCCGAGGCCGACGAGGCGGGCGACGACCTGACCGCCGACCTCCTGACCGAGGTGGGCCGCGGCCTCTCGACCTCGCTCTACTTCCTGGAAAGCCATTTCCAGCACGCCTGAGCCGGCGCACCGCTCATGAAAAAGGGGCGTCCCTCGCGGGACGCCCCTTTTTGTTGTTCGCTTGAGCGCCCGGCGACTACTCGATCGACTGGCCGGTCTTCTCCCAATCGGCGACGAAGGCCTTGAGGCCGGTGTCGGTAAGGGGGTGCTTGACGAGGGTCTTGAGCGTGGCGGGCGGCACGGTCGCGACGTCGGCGCCGAGCAGCGCGGCCTCGCGCACGTGGTTGGCCGTGCGGATCGAGGCCGCCAGGATCTGCGTCTCGAAGTCGTAGTTGTCGTAGATGCGACGGATGTCGGCAATCAGCTCCATGCCGTCGATGTTGGTGTCGTCGAGACGCCCGATGAAGGGCGAGATGTAGGTCGCGCCGGCCTTGGCCGCGAGCAGCGCCTGGTTCGCCGAGAAGCAGAGCGTGACGTTGGTCTTGAGGCCCTGCTCGGTGAACTTCTTGCAGGCCTTGAGGCCGTCCAGCGTCAGCGGCAGCTTGATGACGATGTTGGGCGCGATCTCGGACAGGATCTTGCCCTCGCGCATCATGCCGTCGAAGTCGATCGAGGCGACCTCGCCCGACACCGGACCGTCGGTGACGTCGCAGATCTCCTTCAGGAGCTCCTTGATCGGGCGGTTCGCCTTCAGCACCAGCGAGGGGTTGGTGGTGACGCCGTCGATGAGGCCAGCCTCCTGCAGCTCGCGAATCTCGGCGACGTCGGCGGTATCGACAAAGAATTTCATGCGATCGGCTCCTCGGGTCGAAGGGTGGGATGGCGCCAAGCGAGCCGAAGGTCGATCCGTGACTCGGTCCGCCGCCTGCCAAGCGTCCATGGGCCTTCTGATAGGTCGCCGGGCGTTGCGAAACAAGACGCGGGCGACGCTCTCGACTGATGCAGGCGACACGTTTGGCCCTTCCATCGCCTCGTTCGAGCGACGATATGAGGGACATACCCGAACCCGAACCCGATCGCCGCGACGACACCGCCTTGAACGAAACCCGCCCGACCGACACGCTCTTTGGCACCCTCGAGGAACGGGTCGTGCCGGTGCTCGTGCCGCTGCCGGCGGAGCGCCCCTATTCCTATCGCGTGCCGGAGGGGATGCAGGTCGAGCCGGGAACGATCGTGCAGGTTCCCTTGGGACCTCGACAGGTGGCGGGTGTGGTCTGGGACGCGCCGACCGATCCGGTCGAGCCGCGCAAGCTGCGTCCCATCACGCGGCGCTTCGATTGCCCGCCGCTGAGCACGGAAACGCGGCGCTTCGTCGACTGGGTGGCGGACTACACGTTGTCGCCGCCGGGCCTTGTCGCACGCATGGTTCTGCGGGCGCCGGCCGCCTTTGATCCCGAGCCCGCCGCCGAGGGATTGCGGTTGACGCAGGCGCGGCCCGACCGTCCGACGTCTGCGCGAACCCGCCTGATCGAGACCGCCGCCCATCCCGGCGAGTGGACGCGCGGCGGGCTTGCACGCGCGGCCGGCGTCTCGCTCTCGGTGGTGGATGGCTTGATGCGTCAGGGGGTGCTGGAGCCGGTCTGGCTACCGTCGCATCCCGTTGTTGCGCCGCCCGACACGGGCGCGGCGCGCGCCACCCTCAACCCCGAGCAGGGGGCCGTCGCCGAACAGCTCGCCGAACGCATCGGTCAGGGCTTTTCGGTGAGCCTTCTCGAGGGCGTCACGGGATCGGGCAAGACCGAGGTCTATTTCGAGGCGGTCGCGCGCGCGCTGGATGCCGGTGGGCAGGTCCTGATCCTCCTGCCGGAGATCGCGCTGACCCAGAGCTTCATCGATCGCTTCCATGCGCGCTTCGGGGCCGAGCCCGCGCAGTGGCATTCCGATGTGGCGCCGCGCACGCGCGAGCGCGTGTGGCGACAGGTGGCGGAAGGACGCGTACGGGTCGTGGCGGGCGCGCGCTCGGCTTTGTTTCTCCCGTTTTCGAACCTGTCGCTCATCGTCGTCGACGAGGAGCACGACCCCGCCTACAAGCAGGAGGACCGTACCTTCTACCATGCGCGCGACATGGCGGTGGTGCGGGGGCAGATCGGCGGTGCGCCGGTGGTGCTGGCATCCGCGACGCCGTCGCTGGAAAGCCGCGTCAATGCCGAGGCCGGTCGCTATACCCGCCACCTTCTGGCCAGCCGTTTCGCGGACGCCGTCCTGCCCCGGCTCGAACTCGTCGACATGCGCCGCCATCCCCCGGCCCGTGGGCGCTTCGTCTCGCCCGTCCTGTTGACGGCGATCGAGGAAACCGTGGCGCGCGGTGAGCAGGCGCTCCTGTTTCTCAACCGGCGCGGCTACGCGCCGCTCACGCTCTGCCGCGTCTGCGGCCACCGCTTCGGCTGCCCGCAGTGCTCGAGCTGGCTGGTGGAGCACCGGCTGCGCGGCACGCTCCAGTGCCACCACTGCGGCCATGCCGAGCGGAGGCCCGAGGCCTGCCCCCACTGCGGCACGTTCGATCATCTCGTGCCCTGCGGGCCGGGCGTCGAGCGGCTGGCGGAGGAGATGGTCGAGGCCTTTCCCGACGCGCGCACGATCCTTCTCTCGTCCGACCTGCCCGGCGGCGCGCGACGCCTGCGCCAGGAGCTCGATGCGGTGGCCGACGGCGAGGCCGACATCGTGATCGGCACGCAGCTGGTCGCCAAGGGGCACCACTTCCCGCTCATGACGCTGGTGGGCGCCGTGGACGCCGACCTCGGCCTTGCCAACGGCGACCCGCGTGCGGCCGAGCGCACCTTCCAACTGCTGCATCAGGTGACCGGCCGCGCCGGTCGAACGGGTCTCAAGAGCCGGGGCCTGATCCAGACCTTCGCGCCGGAGCACCCGGTGATGCAGGCGATCGCGGCCGGCGAGCCCGAAGCCTTCTACCAGCGCGAAACGATCGAGCGCGAGCGCGCCGGGTTGCCACCCTTCGGCCGGCTCGCCGCGATCATCGTCTCGGCGGATACGCGTCGCGAGGCCGAGGAGCATGGGCGCGAGCTGCGCCGCGCCGCGCCGCCGGACGACGACCTCGAGGTGCTCGGCCCCGCCGAGGCGCCGCTCGCCCTTCTGCGCGGGCGCCACCGCTTCCGTCTTCTCGTTCAGGGACCCCGGCGCGCCCCGCTTCAGGCTTACCTGCGCGAGATGACCGCGCGCGCGCCTCGGCCCCGCGGCTCGGTACACGTCCAGATCGATATCGATCCGCAAAGCTTCCTGTGATGCGTCTGGCCGCTCGCACGATTTCGTGACACAGGCTTGGCGCCTCGGCCCGAGCCGATAAGCCATCCCCGCCGCGAATCGCCGCTTTCGGAGACCCGATGCAGATCACCTTTCCCCAGACCACGACCGACCTCCTGCCGTTCCTGGTCGCCTGCTTCAGCGTCGGCTACGGACTTTACGCGCTGTTCGCACCCCGTCTCTTCCTGCGCATGGCGGGGCTCGATACGCTGAACACGCGTCGGGCCGGTCTGTCGGAAATCCGTGCGACGCTGGCCGGATTCCCGCTCGGCATGGGTCTGGCCACCTTCTTCTTCTACGACCAGCCGTTCATGCAGATGGCGCTCGGGGCGGGCTGGCTGCTGACGGCCTTCGGACGCCTCGTGTCGATTCTCTCCGACGACGCCTCGACCCTGGGCAACTGGCTCTGGCTCCTCGTCAACCTGGCCCTTGCCGCCGGGTGTCTCGCCCCCGTTCTCGGCCTGATCTGACGGGTTTGGGGGAGGGGGCGTAAACCACGGCGCAATATGGCGCTTCGCCGGGTTTGCGCCGGTTGTCGTCCTGAAAACGCTATGCTAGACGACCCCTCGATCCGGCGCGGGATGGGGCCCTAACCCCTTCTCCGCAGCCTTTTTTTTGATCTGCTCCGAGTCTCGCCGTCGCCCTTCGCTGCGCGCCGGACCTGGCGCCCGAAACGAGAAGAGAAGCGGTCGTCCGTGGCAAAATCATCCTCTCCGGTTTCCGGAGTCGCAGAGCGCTACGCCCAGTCCCTCTTCGAGCTGGCACGAGACGAAGGCACGATCGAGACGGTTGAGGGCGAACTCGTCGCCTTTCAGAAGCTGATCGACGAGAATGCCGACTTCCGTCGTCTCGTCGAGAGCCCGGCCTTTACCTCGGACGATCAGCTGCGCGCGATCTCGGCGGTGGTGGACGACGCCCGGCCCTCGGCGCTGACCGGCAACTTCCTGCGCGTGATCGCGGCCAACCGCCGCCTCTTCGCGCTGCCCGCCATGGTCAAGGCCTTCCGCCAGATGGCCGCGGCCCAGCGCGGCGAGGTCGAGGCCGAGGTCGTCACGGCCCAGCCTCTCAACGACTCCCAGCGCGCGGCGCTCCGCGACTCGCTCGGCTCCTATTCCGGCAAGACCGTTTCGATGCGCGAGAGCGTCGATCCGGCCATTCTCGGCGGTCTCGTGGTGCGCATCGGTTCGCGTCAAATCGATACCTCGCTTCGCACCAAACTCTCATCCCTTAAGCTCGCGCTGAAAGAGGTCGGCTGATGGACATCCGCGCCGCGGAAATTTCCGCAATCCTCAAGAACCAGATCAAGAACTTCGGATCCGAGGCGGAAGTCTCCGAGGTCGGCACGGTTCTCTCGGTCGGTGACGGCATCGCCCGCGTCTACGGCCTCGACAACTGCCAGGCCGGCGAGATGGTCGAGTTCCCCGGCGGCGTGCGTGGCATGGCGCTGAACCTCAAGAACGACAATGTCGGCGTCGTGCTCTTCGGCTCGGACCGCGACATCAAGGAAGGCGACACGGTTCGCCGCACGGGCGCCATCGTGGACGTGCCGGTCGGCAAGGGCCTGCTCGGCCGCGTGGTCGACGGCCTCGGCAACCCGATCGACGGCAAGGGTCCGATCGACGGGGTCGAGCGTCGCCGTGTCGACGTCAAGGCGCCGGGCATCATCCCGCGCAAGTCGGTTCACGAGCCGATGTCGACGGGCATCAAGGCCATCGACGCGCTGATCCCGGTCGGTCGCGGCCAGCGCGAGCTGGTGATCGGCGATCGCCAGACCGGCAAGACCGCGATCCTGCTCGACACGTTCCTGAACCAGAAGCCGGCGCACGATGCGGGCGCGTCCGAGAAGGACAAGCTCTACTGCATCTACGTCGCGATCGGTCAGAAGCGCTCGACCGTCGCCCAGTTCGTACGCACGCTCGAAGAGCGCGGCGCGATGGCCTACTCGGTCGTGATCGCGGCCACCGCCTCGGACCCGGCGCCGATGCAGTACATCGCGCCCTTCGCGGGCTGCGCGATCGGCGAGTACTTCCGCGACAACGGCATGCACGCCGTGATCGCCTATGACGACCTGTCCAAGCAGGCCGTGTCGTATCGCCAGATGTCGCTCCTGCTGCGCCGCCCGCCGGGCCGCGAAGCCTATCCCGGCGACGTGTTCTACCTCCATTCGCGCCTTCTGGAGCGCGCCGCCAAGCTCAACGACGAGCTGGGCGCCGGCTCGCTGACCGCGCTGCCCGTCATCGAGACGCAGGCCAACGACGTGTCGGCCTACATCCCGACCAACGTGATCTCGATCACCGACGGCCAGATCTTCCTCGAGACCAACCTGTTCTACCAGGGCATCCGCCCGGCGGTGAACGTCGGTCTGTCGGTGTCGCGCGTCGGCTCGTCCGCGCAGATCAAGGCGATGAAGCAGGTCGCCGGCTCGATCAAGGGCGAGCTCGCGCAGTACCGCGAGATGGCGGCCTTCGCGCAGTTCGGCTCCGATCTCGACGCCTCGACGCAGCGCCTCCTCAACCGCGGCGCCCGCCTCACCGAACTTCTGAAGCAGCCGCAGTTCTCGCCGCTCAAGACCGAAGAGCAGGTCGCGGTGATCTTCGCGGGAACGCAAGGCTACCTCGACACGCTGAAGGTCTCGGATGTCGGTCGCTTCGAGGAGGGTCTCCTCCAGTCGCTTCGCACCGAGCACAAGGGCGTGCTCGAAACGATCGCCACCGAGAAGCAGCTGTCGGACGACACGCGCGCCAAGCTCAAGGGCGCGATCGACAGCTACGCCAAGTCCTTCAGCTGAGCCTGCGGCCCGGCCGAAACGGAGACCGACCCGACCCATGCCGTCGCTGAAAGACCTGCGCAATCGCATCGCCTCGGTGAAGGCGACCCAGAAGATCACCAAGGCCATGCAGATGGTCGCGGCGGCCAAGCTGCGTCGCGCGCAGGAGGCCGCCGAGGCCGCCCGTCCCTACTCGGAGCGGATGGCCTCGGTGCTCGGCAACATCGCCGGCGCCATGGAGCAGGGGCAGTCGCTGCCCCTGATGTCCGGTACGGGACGGGACGACACGCACCTTTTGGTCGTCTTCACGTCCGATCGCGGTCTGTGCGGCGGCTTCAACGGGCAGATCGTGCGTCTCGTTCGCGAGCACGTGCGTCGGCTCGAAGCGGCCGGCAAGACGATCAAGATCATCTCGGTCGGCAAGAAGGGCACCGACCTGATGCGCCGCGACCTCGGCTCGCGCATCATCGCCCGGATGGATCTCAACGCCGGTCGCGGCATCGCCTTTTCGAACGCCGAAAGCGTCGCCGACGAGGTGATGGCGCGCTTCGAGGCCGGCGAGTTCGATGTCGCGACGATCTTCTACTCGGCCTTCGAGAACGTGATCACGCAGCGCCCGACCGCGCAGCGCATCATTCCGGCCGAGGTGCCCGTGGTGGAGGCCGCCGCGACCGGCGCCGCCGCGATCTACGAGTACGAGCCGGAGCCGGAATCGATCCTCGCCGACCTGATCCCGCGCAACATCAAGATCCAGATCTTCCGCGCGTTGCTGGAAAACGGCGCGTCGGAGCAGGGCGCCCGCATGAGCGCCATGGACAACGCGACGCGCAACGCCGGCGATATGATCAACAAGCTGTCGATCAGCTACAATCGCCAGCGCCAGGCGCAGATCACGACCGAGCTCATCGAGATCATCGCGGGCGCCGAGGCGCTCTGAGACTTCTGACGGGCGGACGCTCCGCCCGGACCGCATGACGAGGCGCGGGAGGCCGTTCGGCCCGGACGCGTCGAGACCGACCCTTAAAGGAGGCCAGGATGGCTGACACATTGGACATGAACGGCCGCATGGGCCGCGTCGCGCAGGTCATCGGCGCCGTCGTCGACGTCGAGTTCGACGGCCATCTGCCCGAGATCCTGAACGCGCTGGAAACCGACAACAACGGCAACCGGCTCGTCCTCGAGGTCGCCCAGCATCTCGGCGAGAACACCGTGCGCACCATCGCCATGGATCTCACCGAGGGTTTGGTCCGCGGCCAGGCCGTGACCGACACCGGCACGCCGATCCAGGTTCCCGTGGGCGACGGCACGCTGGGCCGCATCATGAACGTCATCGGCGAGCCGATCGACGAGGTCGGGCCGATCGAGTACACGGCCAAGCGCGGCATCCACCAGCCGGCACCTCCCTATGTCGAGCAGAACCCCGAGTCGCAGATCCTCGTAACCGGCATCAAGGTCATCGACCTTCTCGCGCCCTACGCGCGCGGCGGCAAGATCGGCCTGTTTGGCGGCGCTGGCGTCGGCAAGACCGTGCTGATTCAGGAGCTCATCAACAACGTCGCCAAGGCGCATGGCGGCTACTCCGTCTTCGCCGGCGTCGGCGAGCGCACCCGCGAGGGCAACGATCTTTACCACGAGATGATCGAGTCCGGCGTGAACAAGGACCCGCACGAGAACGGTGGTTCGACCGCCGGCTCCAAGGCGGCTCTCGTGTACGGCCAGATGAACGAGCCGCCGGGTGCCCGCGCCCGCGTCGCGCTGACGGGTCTCACGATCGCCGAGAACTTCCGCGACCAGGGCCAGGACGTTCTGTTCTTCGTCGACAACATCTTCCGCTTCACGCAGGCGGGCTCCGAGGTGTCGGCGCTTCTCGGCCGTATCCCCTCGGCGGTGGGTTACCAGCCGACGCTCGCCACCGACATGGGCGCGATGCAGGAGCGCATCACGACCACGACCAAGGGTTCGATCACCTCGGTGCAGGCCATCTACGTGCCCGCCGACGACTTGACCGATCCGGCGCCCGCGACCTCGTTCGCCCACCTCGACGCCACGACCGTGCTCAACCGCGCGATCTCGGAGAAGGGCATCTACCCGGCCGTGGATCCCCTGGACTCCACGTCCCGCATGCTGTCGCCGATGATCCTCGGCGAGGAGCACTACGACACGGCCCGCCGCGTCCAGTCGATCCTGCAGAAGTACAAGTCGCTGCAGGACATCATCGCGATCCTGGGCATGGACGAGCTGTCCGAAGAGGACAAGCTGACCGTGGCACGCGCCCGCAAGATCGAGCGCTTCCTCAGCCAGCCCTTCTTCGTGGCCGAGGTCTTCACCGGCTCGCCCGGCCAGCTGGTTCCTCTCGAGGATACGATCAAGTCCTTCAAGGGCCTGGTCGACGGCGAGTACGACCACCTGCCGGAAGCCGCCTTCTACATGGTCGGCTCGATCGAGATGGCGATCGAGAAGGCCCAGAAGATGGCCGCGCAAGCCTGATGAGCGAGGCGTCCTCCTCCCTTCGGATCGAGGACGCCGTCAACGAGACCTGTCCCTGGTCGGGCAAGCCGATCTCGGCGGACTCGCTGACGACCTACCAAGACGAGGTGGTCGGGTTCTGCAATCCCGGCTGCCGCGACAAGTTCGAGTTGGCGGTCCACCATTTCGAGGCTGCCCTTCAGGCGAAGCGCCGCATCGTGGCGCAGCGAAGTGAGACGGATCGTGGCTGACGGCTTCAAGTTCGAACTGGTGTCCCCCGAGCGACTGCTTCTGTCGGAGCAGGCGACGGCCGTGATCGTGCCGGGCACCGAAGGCTACTTCACGGTGATGGCCAACCATGCCCCGCTCATGGCGACGCTGAAGCCGGGCGTGGTGCGCGCGACGCTCGTCTCGGGCGGCGAGACGCGCATCTTCGTCCAGGGCGGGTTCGCCGACATCAACGCCGATGGATTCACGTTGCTCGCCGAGCACGCGACGCCGGTCGAGGAGATGAACGCCGAAGCGCTCGAGGCCGAGATCGCCCGCGCCGAGGCTGCTGCCTCCAACGCGGCGGAAGGCCCAGCCCGCACACGGGCGGATCAGCGGGTCGTGGACCTGCGCAACGCGCGCGCCGAACTCGGCGCCTGAAGCATCCCGCGTCACCAGCGATCAAGGCCCGGCACCCGAAAGGGGCCGGGCCTTTTGCTATTCAGGCAGCGCCGCGAACGGTTCGGGGTAGACGAGCGGTCCCTGCCAGCCCTGGAGCGCGCCGGGAACCAGTTCCAGCGCCTGGAACGCCGGCCCAGCCCAGGACACGTCCGCCCCTCGTGCCAGATCCGGTCGAAAGCCGAAGCGACCGTAGTAATGCGGGTCGCCGAGCACGAAGACCGACCGCCAACCGCGTTCGCGCGCCAGCTCCAGGCCGAAGTTGATGAGCCGCGCGCCGACGCCGGCGCCCTGACGATCGGGCGCGACGGCAACGGGACCCAACGCCAGACCCCGCTCCGGTCCGTCGAGTGCGCTGAACAACGCATGCCCGACCAGGAAGCCGTCGTGGGCCGCGACCACCGAGATCGTCTCGTGTCCCGACTCGATCACGGCCTTGGTCAGCTGGGCTTCGTCGATGCCGTCGAAGGCGGTCGCATGGATCGTCTCGACGAACAGAAGCTCGTCGGGTCGCATCTCGCGAACAACCAGACCGGTCTCCGCGCTCACGACGCCGTCTCCAGATGCCGGAAGGCGTCGATCACCTGCTCGTAGACGGCGCGCTTGAACGGCACCACCAGATCGAGCACCTCGCTCATGGGCCTCCAGTCGTACTCCGTGAACTCGGCGGAATGACCGCCGGGTGGCGGGTCGATCGCGATCTCGCTGTCGGATCCCGTGAAGCGGAAGGCGAACCAGAGCTGCTTCTGGCCGCGGAAGCGCCCCTTCAGCGCGATGCCGACGAGTTCGGGCGGAAGCTCGTAGGTCAGCCAGTCCGGCGTCTGCGCCAGGAGCTCGACCGACCGGATGCCGGTTTCCTCGAAGAGTTCGCGCCGTGCGGCTTCGAGCGCGTCCTCACCTTCGTCGATGCCACCTTGCGGCATCTGCCAGAGCTGCGTCGCGCCGTCCATCTCGCCGCGCGGTTCCACCACGCGACAACCGACGAAGACGCGGTTCTCGCGGTTCAGCACCATGATGCCGACGCAGGGCCGGTAGGGAAGGGTGGCGGGATCGATCATGCGGCTCCGGGTGGTCGTCACTGATGCTGCGGAGCCATATGGGTGATGGATGCAGTGCGAAAAGAAAAGCGGGGTGAAGAAGTTGTTAACCCCTCGCTTCGGGGTCGAGCGCCAAGGCCGACACGGGGACGATCTCGATGCCGCGCGCCTCCGCCTCCCGCGTCCAGGCCGCGATCGTGTCCACCGAGGTCTCGAAGGCGCTTGCGACGCCAACGGCGGTACCTCGTGCGCGCGCGACCCGCTCCAAGGCGTCGAGTTGCCGGCGAATGGCATCGGGCGTGCGGTCGCCGTCGAGCAGGAGATCCGAGGCCGCGAACGGCACGCGGCCGGCGACCGCGACGTCGCGGGCCAGCGAGCGCGACGACGACCCGTCGTCCATATAGAGAAGCCCGCGTCGTGAGATCTCGGCGAGGAAGGGCTCGAGAGCGGTCGGCTCCGCGTTGAAGCGCGCGCCCATGTAGTTCATCACGCCCACGTAGTTCGTCATGCGGCCGAGCGCTTGGTGCAGGGCATCGAAGCGCCCCGCCGCCGCGTCGTCCACGGTCTGCGTGTTGGCGGCCGGGGAGATCTCCGGATAGCCGAAGGGCTCGAGCGGGGCCTGGAGCAGCAGTTCGTGCCCCGTCTGGCGCGCGTTGCGCATCCAGCGGTCGAGCGAGTTGCCATCCGCCGCAAAGGCCAGCGTCACGCCGGCCGGCAGCCGTTCGACGGCTTGCTGCGTTCCCGTCTGCGAGATGCCGAGGCCCGCCACCACGATCGCGATGCGCGTGCCGAGCGCGCCCGATGTCGCTCCCGCATAGACGTCGAGCGGCCGGCGACCGTCGCCGGCCCGCACCGGCAGCATGCCCATGTCACTCGGCTCCAGCAGCGCCTCGTCGGGCGTGGCCGCCATGGCGGCGGGCTGGCGCAGGGAACCCGGAGCGAAGACCCGGATGGAGCCGGTTGTGGTCGGGTCCGGCGCCCCGGAGACCGGCAGGATCTCGTTGCCGCGCGTCACGGTCACGCCGCCGGTCTCGGCCATGCGCACGACATTGGGTTCGGCGGGACCGGCCGGCGCCGAGACAGCCGCCGAGGAAGCATCCGCCACGATCGGAGCGGGCGGGCGGGCGAAGTCCGGCTGCTGTAGGATCGCCAGGGCGGAACCGCCCGCGACGGTCGCGCAGGCAAGGGCTGCCGCCAGTTTCGGCAGTCGGCGCGCGCGGCGCGGCCCGTTTCGCACGGGCTGCAGGTTCTGGCCGAGGGGGCGGTAGAGTTCGTCACGCATGGGACGCGACCCTAGGACCGCAGTCTGGATCGGAGCTTTTGACGGCCCGACGAAAAAGGCCCTGGCGCGCGGCGCCGGGGCCTTTCAAAGATCAAACGACGGACGCCCTTAGTTGGCGATCGACGCGGAGTCCTGCTTCGGCGGGAACGCGGCGTTGGTCTTGGTGCCGCGCAGGAGCTCGAACGCGTACTGCATCTGCAGGTCGTCCTTGGCTTCAGGTGGCACGTAGTCGAGCGAGCCGGAGCCCTCCTCGTTCTCCTGAACGCCCTTGATGTGGCCGCGCAGGGAGGCTTCGCCGAACTTCGGATCCTCGCCCGGCTTGATGCCCATCTGCGCCTTGATGTCGTCCGGCAGGGGCTGATCGACCTCGATGTCGGGCACGATGCCGCGTCCCTGGATCGAGGCGCCGGACGGCGTGTAGTAGAGAGCCGTCGTCAGGCGGAGCGCGCCGTTGGCGCCCAGCGGGATGATGGTCTGCACGGAGCCCTTGCCGAAGGAGCGCGATCCGACGACCGTCGCGCGCTTCTGGTCCTGCAACGCACCGGCCACGATCTCGGAGGCCGAGGCCGATCCGCCGTTGACGAGCACCACCACCGGCTTGCCGTCGATGTCGTCGCCCGAGCGCGCGTTGTAGCGGCGGGTCTCTTCGGCGTTGCGGCCGCGCGTAGACACGATCTCGCCGTTCTGGAGGAAGGCGTCCGAGACGCTCACCGCCTCGTCGAGTAGACCGCCCGGGTTGCGGCGCAGATCCAGCACGTAGCCCTTCAGCTTGTCGGCCGGGATCTTCGCCTTGATGTCGGCGATCGCCTCTTCCATGCCGGAGGTGGTCTGCTCGTTGAAGCGCAGGAGCTTGATGTAGCCGACGTCGTTCTCGACCGTGTGGCGGACCGAGGGGACCTTGATCTCGGCGCGCTGGATCGACAGGCGCACCGGCTGGGTCGCGCCGTCGCGGATGATCGTGAGGTCGACCGAGGAGCCGATCTCGCCCTTCATCTTCTCCACGGCTTCGGCGAGCGTCAGACCGCGCACCTGCTCGCCGTTGATCTCGGCGATGAGGTCACCCGCCAGGACGCCGGCCTTGTCGGCCGGGGTGCCGTCGAAGGGCGAGACGACCTTGACCAGCTCGTTCTCCATGGTGACCTCGATGCCGAGGCCGCCGAACTCGCCGCGCGTCTCGGTGCGCATGTCCGCCGTTTCCTTGGCGTTCATGTAGCTCGAGTGCGGGTCGAGCGAGGTCAGCATGCCGTTGATCGCGGTCTCGATCAGCTTCTGGTCGTCGGGAACGTCGACATACTGGGCCCGCACGCGCTCGAACACGTCGCCGAAGATGGCCAGCTGGCGGTAGGTGTCGGACCCGGCGGCATTGGCGACGCCCGCGTGAGGGCCGACGAAGGCCGTCATCGCGGTGGCACCCAGAAGCGCTCCCGCGAAGAGAATGGAGAGCTTACGTATCATTCCTCGTCCTTCCAGATGATCCATCCGCCCACCAGGGGGCCGGGTCGACCGGTTTCCCGTCCTTGCGAAATTCCACGTAAAGCGACGCGCCGCCATCGCCCATCTCAGCACTCGACGCGCTGGCGACGCGGGTCGATCCCATCATCGCCAACGGCTCGCCCGACAGCACGAACTGGCCGACCTCGGCGTCGATCCGGCCCATGCCGGCCAAGACGATATGATAGCCATCGCCCGCATTCAGGATCAAGAGTTGGCCGTAGGAGCGAAAGGGTCCCGCATACAGAACCTGCGCGTCCGCCGGGGCGGTGACCACGTCGCCGGGACGCGCCCGGAACGTGGCGCCCGCCACGGTACGTCCCATCTCGTCCTTGTCGCCGAACCGCCGCTCGATACCGCCTGCAACAGGGGGCACGAGGCTCCTTTTCATTGTCGAAAATGGGGCGGAGGGACCGAGTTCGGTCATCTCGCGGCGTAGGGCCGCCACGTCGTAGGACGGTGCGGGAGCGGTCGTCTCCGGCGGTTCCGTGGGCGGGACGGTGCTGGCCAGGCGCGCGGCAGCCTCGGCTTCGGCCCGCGCCGCTTCGAGACGCTCCGCCGCCTCGCGCTCCTCGGCCCGGCGGCTCGCCGCGTCGAGCTCGGCGATCAGCGCCTCGAGGCTCGTCGCCTGCGAGGCGAGTTCGGCGGCCCGTCGCTTCTCGTCGCCGATCCGGCTGCGGCTCTCGGCCGCGATCTTGTCCTTCTCCTCCAGAAGGCGAACGAGCCGTTCCTCTTCCTCGCGGGCACGGGACACGGCGGCGGCGAAGCGATCCTTCTCGCCTTCGATCGATGAGCGCACGTCGCTGAGGCGTTGCAGATCGGCCAGAAGCGCGACGGTCTCGCCGCGGATCTCCGGAACCACGGCACCGAGCAGGATCGCGCTGCGCACCGACCCGAGCGCGTCTCCGGGCTTCACCAGGAGCGCCGGCGGGGGCTTGCGTCCCATCCGTTGCAGCGCCGCCAGCACCTCGGCCAGAACACCGCGCCGCTCGCGCAGCGAGCCCTTGAGTCCGCCCTCCTCGTCGGCCAGCGCGCGGATGCGCGTCTCGCTGGCGGTTACCTCCGCCGAGGCCTGCTTCTGGTCGGCGGCCGCGCGGATCAACTCGC
Source organism: Aureimonas jatrophae (assembly GCF_900104035.1). Taxonomy (GTDB): domain Bacteria; phylum Pseudomonadota; class Alphaproteobacteria; order Rhizobiales; family Rhizobiaceae; genus Aureimonas; species Aureimonas jatrophae. Next base: position 86,313 of record NZ_FNIT01000001.1, read on the forward strand.
CCTGAAGGCGGCTCCGGTCGGCCGCGACCTCCGCCACCAGCGCATCGAGGCGGGACACGGCGTCCTGCGACAACGCGATATCGCCCGAGATGCGCGCGAGCTCGGCTTGCGTGCGGCGTCGTTGCTCGGTGATCGCCTCGCTGGTGGTGGAAGCGGATGCCGGCGGTGCCGCCGTCGCGGACAGGTCGTCTTCGGGGCGGGCTGCCGCCGGCGCGCACAGAAGCAGCGTCGCAGCCAGTGCGAAGCGCGTGCGCCGCAGCTTCCGTTCCCTGTCGCGGATCCTCGATCCGATGGTCATGACGTCCCTGGTCCGACTTCGCTCCCCATGCGGCGAGCCTGCGGCGGCATGGCTTCAGGAAGCGTTAACCAGCGGGGGCGCGGGACAGCTTCAAGTCAGCTCCCGGAACCCTGTGCCAGTTCGAGGCGGCAGGAAAGAGGCAGAACCGAGCGGAAGGCGCGTTGGGGGGCGGCCGTGCACCGGCGTCCGGCGTCGTGGCCGCTTGTTCACGCCCGATGGTAGGGATGTCCGCTCAGGATCGTCGTCGCGCGGTAGAGCTGTTCCGCCAGCAGGATGCGCACGATCTGGTGGGGAAAGGTGAGGCGGCCGAAGGCGATGAGGCCGCTCGCCCGCGTTCGCATCTCGTCGCCGTGGCCGTCCGGCCCACCGATCGCGAGCGCCAGATCGCGCGCGCCGTCGTCGCGATGACGCGCAAGAAGGACCGCGAACTCGTCCGACGACGGGGTGCGACCGGTTTCGTCCAGAACCAGGAGCCTGGCGCCCTCCGGCAATAGAGCGAGCAGGCGCGCGCCCTCGTCGCGCTTGCGCTCCGCGGCGCTGGAGGCGCGCGACTCCGCGATCTCCGATACGCCGGTGAAGTCGAGGCCGAGCGGGCCGCCGGCCTTGCGTAGCCGATCGAGGTAGCGTGCGGCCATTTCCTGCTCGGGGCCGGCCTTCATGCGGCCGACCGCGGCGATCGACAGTCTCATGGCGCGTGGCTTAGTGGACCGAAGCCTCGGAGGCCTCGCCTACGCTCCACATCTTCTCGATATTGTAGAAGGAGCGGACCTCGGGGCGGAAGATGTGGACGATGATGTCGCCCGTATCGATCAGAACCCAGTCGCCGTTCTGCAGTCCCTCGACCTTGGCGTTGCCGTGGCCGGCTTCCTTCAGGTCGCGCAACAGGTGGTCGGCGACGGCGGCGACGTGACGGTGCGAGCGGCCGGATGCGATCACCATGTGATCGGCTAGCGCCGACTTGCCCTTCAGGTCGATGGAAACGATGTCCTCGGCCTTGGAGTCGTCGAGACTTCCAGTGACGAGGTCGATAACGGGCCGTCCGACGGAGACGTCGTTGGCGGTCGCGTCAGAAGGCTCGTGAGCCTTCAGTTCGGCGATGGCGTTCAGGTTAACCGTTCCTTCCGGTAAGACGGGCAAGAGGTTACTTGCCCTTGCAAGAGTAAAAGGTGGCAAAGGAGCGTGTCGGTTTCAAGACGTCGGCTCCGCCAGCGCGCGCAGCCTTGTGGATGACTGGGCCGAGCGGGGACCGTGCAGAAACACCCAGGCCGGCGGATCGGCCTGTGCGAGGCGCGCCGCGTCGCGTTCCAGAAGCCGGTGCGGCTTGAGAGCGCGGGCCGCCGGGGACGACAGGAGCGACAGCGTCGAGCCCGGCCTGTCCACGACGGCGATGGGCATGGCGCTCGCGATGCGCCGCCAGTCCTGCCAGCGGTGGAAGCTCGCCAGGCTGTCCGCGCCCATCACCCAGACGAACTGCGTGGTCGGTCGGCGCCGACGCAGCATCAGCACCGTGTCGGCGCTGTAGCGCACGCGCCAGGACGCCTCGAAGCCCGTGACCACGATGCGCGGATCGTCGCACAGGTCCTGCGACAGCCGCAGCCGCTCGGCGAGCGGCCGGAGGCGGCCATGGTCCTTCAGCGGATTGCCCGGCGTCACCATCCACCAGAGCCGGTCGAGCCGCAGGCGCTGCAGCACGGTCTCAGCCACAAGGAGATGCCCCTCGTGCGGCGGGTCGAACGAGCCGCCGAAGAGGCCCACGCGCCAGCCGGGCCCGGACGGCGGCAGGCGAAGCTCCTCGGCGGTCGCGGGCGCGGCCGGGGCGAGCGGGGCGAGGGGGCGTCTCACGGCCTCGTCTGGCCGGTGCCGGAAACGCGGTAGTTGAACGTCGTCAGCTGCTCGATGCCCACCGGCCCGCGCGCGTGCATCTTGCCGGTCGCGATGCCGATCTCGCCGCCGAAGCCGAACTCGCCGCCGTCGGCGAACTGCGTCGAGGCGTTGTGAAGGAGGATAGCCGAATCGACGTGGCGCATGAACCGGTCGGCGACCGCCTGGTCCTCGGCGATCACCGCCTCGGTGTGGTGCGAGGAGTAGCGCTCGATATGCGCGATCGCACCGTCGACGCCGTCCACCAGCGCGACCGAGATCACCGCGTCGAGATACTCGGTGCGAAAGTCCTCTTCGGTCGCGGGAAGGGCGGGGGTGAAGAGGGCCCGCACCTCGTCGCTCGCCCGCACCTCGCAGCCTGCGGCCGCAAGGTCGGACAGGAGCGGCGCGACGAGTTCGGGCGCGGAGCGGTCGATCAGCAGCGTTTCGGCGGCGCCGCAGATGCCCGTGCGCCGCATCTTGGCGTTGACGACGATGCGGCGTGCCATCGCGGCGTCGGCCGAGCGATCGACATAAACGTGGCAGAGCCCTTCGAGATGGGCGAAGACCGGGACACGCGCCTCGCGCTGCACCCGCTCCACCAGCGAGCGGCCGCCGCGCGGCACGATGACGTCGATCGAGCCGCCAAGGCCCGTCAGCATGGCGCCGACCGCCGCGCGGTCGCGCGTCGGCACGAGCTGGATCGCGTCGCGCGGCAGGCCGGCGGCCTCGAGCCCATGCACGAGGGCGGCGTGGATCGCGGCGGACGAGCGCGAGGAGTCCGAGCCGCCGCGCAGGATCACGGCGTTGCCGGCCTTGAGGCACAAGGCGCCCGCATCGGCCGTCACGTTCGGGCGGCTCTCGTAGATCACGCCGACGACGCCGAGCGGCGTGCGCACGCGGCGGATCACCAGCCCGTTCGGGCGCGTCCATTCCGATGCCACGGTGCCGACCGGATCGGGCAGGTCGGCCACCTCGCGCAGGGCGCCGGCGATGGCGGAGACGCGACCCGCGTCCAGCGTCAGGCGATCGATCATGGCCTTCGAGGCATCGGACGCCTGCGCGTCCGCGACATCCGCCCGGTTGGCGTCGAGGATCGCCTCCGCGTCCCGCTCGACGGCGTCCGCCATGGCGCGAAGGGCGGCGCTCTTTGCGGCTGGCTCGGCGACCGCCAGCTGCCGTGCGGCCAAGCGTGCCCGCTCGCCCATCTCGCGCATCGTCTCGTCGAGGCTCACGCCGTCATCCCGCATCGCGCAACTCCTCCATGGATATGTCGGCGCCGTTCTCGCCACCGCGCGTGAGCACGAGGTCGTCGCGGTGGATCATGGCGCCGCGCGCCCCCTGGCCCAGCCGTGCCTGGATCTCGGCCGAGCGCAGGCCTGCCACGATCGCGGCCTCGGCCGCATCGTAGGCGACGAGACCGCGCGCGAGTTCCTGCCCGCCCGCGTCCACTACGCGGATCGTATCGCCGCGGCGGAAATCGCCCTCCGAGCGCGTGACCCCGGCTGCCAGGAGGCTCTTTCCGGACAAAAGCGCGCGTACCGCGCCGTCGTCGACGTGCAGCGTGCCGCTCGCGTTCAGCGAGCCGGCGATCCAACGCTTGCGCGCACGCACGGGGTCGCTGGCCGGCTGGAAGAGCGTCGAACGCTCGCCCTCGCGCACGGCGCGGATCGGATGAAGGCGCTGACCGCTCGCGATGACCATCGCCGCACCCGCCGCGGTCGCGATCTTGGCGGCATCGACCTTGGTGCGCATGCCACCGCGCGACAGGGCGCTCGCGGCGCCCCCGGCCATGGCCTCGATCTGCGGCGTGACGGCGGTGACGAGCGGAATGTGCGCGGCTGCCGGGTCGAGGGCCGGCGGCGCGGTGTAGAGACCGTCGATGTCGGACAAGAGGATCAGGAGGTCCGCCGACATCATGGTGGCGACACGCGCGGCCAGGCGATCATTGTCGCCGTAGCGGATCTCGGCGGTGGCGACCGTGTCGTTCTCGTTGATGACGGGCACCGCCTTCAGCGCCAGGAGCGTTCCGACCGTCGCGCGCGCGTTGAGGTAGCGCCGCCGCTCCTCGGTGTCGCCAAGCGTCAGAAGAACCTGACCCGCCGTCAGGGCGTGCTCGCCCAGGGCCTCGCTCCATGCCTTGGCGAGCGCGATCTGTCCGACGGCGGCCGCCGCCTGGCTTTCCTCCAGCTTCAGCGCGACGGGCGGAAGCTGCAGAATGGTGCGGCCGAGCGCGATCGCGCCCGACGACACGACGATCACCTCGCGCCCTTCAGCCGACAGTTCGGCCAGGTCTGCCGCCAGCGAGCGGAGCCAGTCCGCCCTGAGGCCCGTCGCCGGATCGACCAGCAGCGCCGAGCCGACCTTGACGACGACCCGGCGGAAGAGGGCGAGACGATCGCTCACGCGCGCCAGTCCTCGTCGTTGAGCTGCGCGCCGAAGCGGCGGCGGTCCTCCGCGGCCTGGTCCTCGGCCACCTCGTCGCCGAGGTCCGAGATCTCGCGCTTCAAGGCGCGAAGCACGTCGTTCAGCCCGTTGCGGCTGACAGCCGAGAGAGCGAAGGGCTTGCGCCCGGCCACCGCCGCCAACTCGTCCAGCTTGTCGCGCCGCGTCTCGTCGTCCACGGTGTCGATCTGGCTGAGAGCCACGACCTCGGGCTTGGCGGCCAGCTCCTCGTCGTAGAGCTCGAGCTCGCGGCGTACCGTTTCGTAGGCGCCCGCCACGTCCTCTTCCACGGCCGAAACGAGGTGAAGCAGCACGCGCGTGCGCTCGACATGGCCGAGGAAGCGGTCGCCGATGCCCACGCCCTCGTGCGCGCCCTCGATCAGGCCGGGAATGTCGGCGATCACGAACTCCTGCCCGTCCACGGTCGCGACGCCGAGGTTGGGGTGAAGCGTCGTGAACGGATAGTCCGCGATCTTCGGTCGGGCGGCGGTGCAGCTGGCGAGGAAGGTCGACTTTCCGGCGTTGGGCAGGCCGACGACGCCGGCGTCGGCGATCAGCTTCAGCTGAAGCCAGATCGTCAGCTCCTCGCCCTCGAGGCCCGGATTGGCGCGATACGGCGCGCGGTTGATCGAGGATTTGAACTGCCAGTTGCCGAAGCCGCCGTTGCCGCCCTCCGCGATGCGGAACACCTGCCCGACCTCGGTGAGGTCGCACAGCAGCGTTTCCTCGTCCTCGGCGAAGACCTGCGTGCCGACCGGAACTTTCAGCGTCACGTCCGCACCCTTGCCGCCGGTGCGGTTGCGGCCCATGCCGTGCATGCCGGTCTTGGCGCGGAAGTGCTGCTGGTAGCGGTAGTCGATCAGCGTGTTGAGGCCCTGCACGGCCTCGATGAACACGTCGCCGCCGCGCCCGCCGTCGCCGCCGTCCGGCCCGCCGAACTCGATGAACTTCTCGCGCCGAAACGAGACGGCGCCCGCACCGCCGTCGCCGGAGCGGACATAGACCTTGACCTTGTCGAGGAACTTCATGGTGTTCCCTCATCTTTCTGGCGCGCCGGAGGGGCTGCGGCCGGTTTAGCGTCCAGGCTCCGAAAGGGGAACCGGCTTTGGCAGGCGAGCGGACGTCACCGCCCGGGATTGTCGTGGGCCGCGAGTGCGGCGTCACTCTTGGCGAAGGTGACGCGCGAGCGCGCCACCGGGATGCCCCAGAGCCGCACGCTCACGCGATTGGCCAGCGTCCCGTCGCCGTTGGGCGTGATCTCGTGCCGAAAGCCGAGCCGCCGCCCACCGCCGGGGGCGATGCCGCTGTAGTCGAGCCGCACGCCGTCACCGTTGCGCGTGCCCGTCACGGCCACCGGCGGCGCGAGCTGGCCGCTCTCGTTTTCGGTCTCCACCGTGCCCCGGATGGTGCCGGCCTCGTCGCGCAATCGCCAACGCTGCAGGCGCGGACCTTCCGGAAAGCGGAAGCGCTCGTCGAGCACCAGCGTCCCGTTCTGCAGCCGACCGGTGAAGGCGGCCGTGAAGCGGTCGCGGAACACCAGAAAGGTCCGCGTCTCGCCGGCGCTCACGCTCGACCCCTCGAAGAAGCCGAGCAGATCGAGCGGCGCGGCGCGGGAGGCCGTCGGCAGCAGCGAAAGGCAGAGCGCAAGCGTCGCCAGCCGTCTCACGCGCAGGCCCCCCAGCTCTTCAGGGCCGACCAGGTGCGCCGGTCCATCCGGTAGCGCTCGCTCGACACGCGGCCGGCGACCAGCGAGTCCGACAGCGACGTTCCGCTGTAGCCGAAGCCGCACTTGGCGATGACGCGCCGCGAGGCGGCGTTCACGGCCCGGCATCGCGCCTCGACGACCTCCGCGTCCAGGCCCGCGAAGGCGTGGTCGATCACCGCCTGAGCGGCCTCCGTCGCGTAGCCCCGGTTCCAGAACGGCCGCCCGATCCAGTAGCCGATCTCCAGTTGTGCGCGACGTTCCAGCGAGCGCAGGCTGACGATCCCGACCAGCACGCCGTCCTCCAGCCGATCCACCGCCCGCACCCAGTCGTCGGGCGGCGAAGAGACGTAGGTCTCGGCGTCGCGCAGCGTGTAGGGGTGGGGGATGCGCGCGGTCATCTCGGCGATGCGGCGATCCTGCAGGAGCGCGGCGATCGCGGGCGCGTCGGCCATGGACAGGCTGCGCAGCGCCAGCGATCGCGTGATCAGCCGGGGTGAGGACGGTTCTTCATCGTCGGGAAGGGAGCGCATCGCCGGAAGCTTTCGCGGTAAAAACGGAAAAGACGGGAGGATGGCGTCCCATCCTCCCGTCTCGATCCTGGTTCCGCGTCAGCGAGGGTCGAAGGCCGGGTCGGTGGGACGCCGGCACTTCGAAGGCACCGGCTGTTACTCGGCGGCCTCGGCCTGCGGCTGGACGGAGATGGTGGTCCGGTTCGGTGTCTTCTTGAAGACGACGGTGCCCTCGGCGGTCGCAAACAGGGTGTGGTCGCGGCCGATGCCGACGTTCACGCCCGGGTGCCAGCGCGTGCCACGCTGACGCACGAGGATGTTGCCGGCGATGACGCGCTCGCCGCCGAACTTCTTGACGCCGAGGCGCTTGGACTCGGAGTCGCGACCGTTGCGGGACGAACCGCCTGCCTTTTTGTGTGCCATGGAACTGCTCCTTGCGTTCTGTGTCTGGCGATCCCGGGGCTCGGGAAACGAGCCGCGCGCGGGGCGCCCTGCGATGATCTTTGCTGAAACGAGGCGGAGCCGCTAACCGGTTCCGCCCTGCCGAAACTTACGCCTCGTCGGCGACGGTCTCGGTCTTCTTGCGCGAGGCGCGGGGCTTCTTGGTGGCCTCGCCTGCCTCGTCGGCGGTGGCGACGGCCTCGGTGGCGGGAGCCGCGGCCTTCGCCTGGGCGGGCTTCTCGCTGGCCTTGGCCGAGGGCTGCTGACCGTCGGTCAGGATCTCGGAGATGCGGATCATCGTCAGGTCCTGACGGTGGCCGCGCGTGCGCTTGGAATTCTGGCGACGGCGCTTCTTGAAGGAAATCACCTTCGGGCCGCGCGTCTGCTCGACGATCTCGCCCACCACCGTGGCGCCGGCCACGAAGGGCGCGCCGATCGTGGTGCCGATCATCAGCACCTCGGTGAAGGAAACGGAGTCGCCGGCATTGCCCGGCAGGCGCTCGATCTCGAAGCGGTCGTTGGCGGCGACGCGGTACTGCTTGCCACCAGTCTTGATCACTGCAAACATCAGGTTCTTCCTTGGGATCGGCGCTCAGGTCGGATCGCTCCGCGCAGGGCCGTCTTCTTGTGGTTCTTGGGGTGGCCGAGCCATCCGGGCACGACGGGTCGTGCGCCGGGCGCAAGGCCGAACGGCGGTTGCATAAAGGCCGGACGCCACCGGGTCAAGCCTTCCGCCCCCGGATGCCCGGCTCTCAAGCGGTCCGGCGCATGGCCTCGCGCGTGGCGACCTCGGCGGCCTGCAGCGCGCGATAGGCTTCGTGCTTTCGGTCGTGGAACCGTCGGATCTCGCCCTCGTCCGGGGTGATGGTGTTCTCGACGCGGCACATGCGGTTCGCCGCCTCTTCCAGATCGGGATACAACCCGGAGGCCACGGCTCCCAGCATCGCGCTGCCGAGCAGCACGGGCTCGGCCGTCTCGGGCAGGGCGACGGCGAGCTGCGTCGCGTCCGCCAGGACGCGGCGCAGGAGGGCCGAGCGCGCGGCCCCGCCCGAGACGACGATGCGCTCCAAGGCGACGCCCTCGCGCCCCATCGCCTCGACGATATCGCGCGTGCCGTAGCAAAGGCCGCACAGCGTCGCGACGAAGAGACGGACGAGGTCGTCCTCGCCGGCCGAAAGCGTCAGCCCGCTGACGACGGCCGTGGCATGCGGGTCGGCGCGCGGGGCGCGGTTGCCGAGGTGATCGGGCACGACGTGAAGGGCGCTTGCCAGACGCGCCGCTGCCTCCACCGAGCCCGCCATCTCCACCGCGCGCGCCTCGAGGTGATCGAGGACCCCCCGGCCGGCCCGTTCGGCCGCCTCCCGCAGCGCAGGGAAGGCAGGGTGCGAGCTCACGACATGGTCGAGCGCCGCGCCATAGGCGGACTGGCCGCCCTCGAGCAGCCACGAGCCAGGCAGCATCGCGCCGAAGTAGGGGCCCCAGACGCCGTTCACGAAGCGGGCCTCGCTCGTGGTCGCCATGGCGCAGGCCGAGGTGCCCATGATGAGCGCGAGGTCCGCCCCGCTGCCCGCCACGGTTCCGACGCCGCCCGCGTGGGCATCGATCAGCGGGGCGCCGACCGGCGTTCCGGCTTCGAGCCCGAGGGCGCTTGCGGCCTCCGCCGTCAGGCCCGCGCCGACGGGTTGCGCGACGTCGAGCACCTGCTGGCCGATGCGTTCGAACCCCTCGTCGGCAAGTTCTGCCAAGCCGACGAGGCGGAAGTAGCTCTCGTCCCAGCACCGCTCGTGGGCGAGATAGGTCCATTTACAGGTCAGCGTGCAGACCGAACGCTCCGTGGACCCGGTGGCGCGCCAGGTGAGGAAGTCGGCGAGGTCGAAGAAATGGGCGGCGCGGCGGAACGTATCCGGCCGGTTCTCCTTCAACCACAGGAGCTTCGGCGTCTCCATCTCGGGCGAGATGCGCCCGCCGACATAGCGCAGCACCGGATGGCCGGTCGCGTTGATGCGCTCGGCCTGCGCGATCGCGCGGTGGTCCATCCAGACGATGATGTCGCGCGCGGGATCCTCCGAGGGGCCGACCGCCAGCGAACGCCCGTCCGCGTCGAGGACGACCAGCGAGCAGGTCGCATCGAAGCCGATCCCGCGAACCTGAGACGGATCGGCACCCGACAGCGCCAGCGCCTCGCGCACGCTCTCGCACACCGCCTGCCAGATGTCGGCCGACGACTGTTCCACGATCTCGCCGGCTTCGCGCCAGATCCGGATCGGGCGCTTGGCGGTGGCTCGGAGCCGGCCGCTCGCGTCGAACAGGCCGGCGCGCGCGCTGCCCGTGCCGACATCGACGCCGAGAAACAGGTCGCTGGATGGCATGAAACGGCTCCTGGGGTTGGATCCTAGAGATCGACGCCGTGCGGCAGGATCACGAGATCCCGGATGACGACGCCGGGCGGGCGCGTCAACATAAAGACCACGGCGTCGGCGACCTCCTTGGCCTCCATCAGGCTCCGGTTGAGCTGCGCCTCCTCGAGCTTGGCCTTCGGCCAGTCGTCGATCAGCGGGGTGATCACCGGACCCGGCGCTACAGCGCCGACGCGCACCCCGTGCGGGATCATCTGCCGGCGCACGGTATGGACGAAGGCCTGGATGGCGAACTTCGAGGCCGTATAGACCGGCTCCCAGACCACGGGGATGAAGCCCGCGACCGAGCTCGTGACGATCACGTCGCCCCGCTTCTGCGCGCTCATGTGCGGCAGCACCGCCCGGATCGAGCGGAAGGCGGCGTTGACGTTGAGGTTCAGCATCCGGTCCCAGCTGTCGGGATCGCCCTCGATCACCGGGCCGCCGACATAGGCGCCGGCATTGGCATGGAAGATGTCGAGCCCGCCGGCCAGCTCCACGACGCGCTCCGCCAGCCTGTCGACGGCAGGGCCGTCGGTGAGGTCGAGCCGCAGCGCATGGGCGCCGTCGCCGATCTCGGCGACCGCATGCTGAAGACGATCCTCGGCATAGTCGACGAGGACGACGCGGGCGCCCGCTCGCCGCATGGCGCGCGCGCATTCGAGGCCGATGCCGGAGGCCGCGCCCGTGATGGCGGCGACCTTGCCGGAGAGATCCTGGCTCATGGGTCGGGTTCCTGCTGGGAAACGATCGAAGAAGGGCCCGCCGCTGTTTCGCGGCGGGGATCGGCGTCAGCCGCGGCCGTGCGAGGCGCGCGAGCGGCGGGCGAGCGAGTCGACGATCACGGCCAGCGCCAGAACGCCGCCGAGGATCATGTAGCGAAGGCTCGACGAGAGGTTCAGAAGCGTCAGGCCGTTGGAGATGGCCTGGATCACGACGATGCCGAGCAGCGCCGAATAGGCCGAGCCGCGCCCGCCGAAGAGCGAGGTCCCGCCGATCACCGCGGCCGCGATGGCGTTGAGGTTCACGTCGCCCGTGCCGGCCTGCTGCGAGGCCGAGCCGAGGCGCGCGGCCGACAGGATGCCGCCGAGCGCGGCAAAGGTCGAGCAGAGCACGAAGGCGCTGAGATAGATGCGGCGCACGTTGATGCCGGCGCGCCGGGCCGCCTCGCGGTTGCCGCCGACCGCCATCATCGAGCGGCCCCACTGCGTGCGCGTGAAGAGGTAGTCCATGAGCGCGACGAGAAGCACGAACAGCGCGAACATCCAGGGCACGCCGCGCCCCTGCGCGAGGTAGAGGACGATGGCCTCCAGCGCGACGGCGAGCGCGATCGCCTTGGCGAGGACGACGCTGAGCGAGTTTCCGGTGAGCCCCGCCGCCTGCCGGCGCCGGCGGGCCGACAGGCCCGACCAGAGCACCACGGCGGCGGGAACGATCGCCAGCACGACCGAAAGCCAGTTCGGCATGTAGCTGTTCTGCCCGAACCGCACGAGCGCGAGGCTGAACGGCAGGTTGATCGAGCCGGAGTTGCCCAGGAGGTAAAGCTGCAGTCCGAGGAGCGCGAGAAGGCCCGCCAGCGTCGCCACGAAGGAGGGCATGCCGACCCGGTTGTAGAGCGCGGCGTAGAGCGCACCGACGGCGGCGCCCAGCAGGAGCGCGACCAGGATCGCGCCGATCACCGGCCAGCCCTGGTTGATCCAGAGGACGCCGAGGATGGCGGAGGCGAGACCCGACATCGAACCGACCGACAGGTCGATCTCGCCGAGCATCAGGACGCAGACGATGCCGAGCGAGATGACGCCGGTCGTGGCGCAGTCGTAGAGGAGGTTCGAGACGTTGCCGGGCCGCAGGAAGACCGGGTTCAGCCAGGCGAAGATCAGCGAGATCAGGACGAGGCCGACTGCGACCGGGATCATCCCGAGGTCGCCGGAGCGCACCCGGTCGAGGAAGCCGCGCAGCGCGCCGGCCAGCCCCTCGTCCTCGCGCACGCGGGCGTCGGCGCGGTCGAGGGCGCGACCGGTGGCGGAGTTGGGATTCACGGTCACGGGCGTGCCTCCTCTTGCGCGGCGCGGCGTGTCGCCCGGCGCGACACGGAGTTCTCGGTGGCGCCGGTGATCGCGGCGATCAGGTCGTTGTGGGAGTCGTCGGGCGTGAAGACGCCGTTGTTGCGCCCGAGCCGCAGCACCACGATCCGGTCGGCGACGGCGCGCACATCCTCCATGTTGTGGGAGATGACGATGACGCCGAGGCCCCGGTCGCGCACGCGCTCGATAAGGTTCAGGACCTCGGCCGTCTGCGCGACGCCGAGTGCGGCGGTCGGCTCGTCGAGCATGATGAGCTTGGGCTCCAGAAGCAGCGAGCGGGCGATGGCGACCGTCTGGCGCTGTCCTCCCGACAGCGAGGCGACGGGCTCGCGTACCGAGGGAATGCGCGCGGCGAGCTCGTTCAGGAGCGTCCAGGCCCGAACCTCCATCGCCACCTCGTCGAGGTGCCAGGGGTTGGCCTCGCGGCCGAGATAGATGTTGGCGACGACGTCGAGGTTCTCGCAGAGCGCGAGATCCTGGAACACGGTCGCGATGCCGAGGTCGAGCGCGGCCGAAGGGCTCGTGAGCGCGACCTCGCGGCCCGCGAAGCGGATCGTGCCCGATGTCGGCTGGTGCACGCCGGCCAGAACCTTGACCAGCGTCGACTTGCCGGCGCCGTTGTCGCCCACCAGCGCCACGACCTCACCGGGATAGACGTCGAGCTCGATGTCGGTGAGCGCCGAAACGGCGCCGAAGTGCTTGGACACGTTGCGCAGCGAGATCACCGGCTCGCCGCGCGGCGGCACCGGCGCGCTGGCGCCTTTGGCGGTCTGGGACACGGGGCTCGGCCTCGCTGGGGTCTGAGGGAAGGGGAGGCGGCCGCCGCGTGAGGGCGCGCGACGGCCGGCCGGGGTTTTCAGCGGATCACTGGATGCCCATCGACTGGCAGGCGGCCGCGTAGTCGCCGGTGCAGACCTCGGCGACGGGCGTGATGTTCTTGTCGAAGATCTCCGCCTTGATGTTCTCCTTGGTGATGACCTTGGGCACGAAGAGCTGGGACGGCGTGTTGTAGAGCGTCGTCTCGGCCTTCGGCGTCTGGCCGGAGATCATCTGGAAGGCGATGTTGGCGGCGGCCGCCGCTACGATCTCGCTGGGCTTGGAGATCGTGTTGTACTGGTCGCCCGCGATGATCAGCTGCAGCGCGGCGATCGTCGCGTCGTTGCCGGTGACGGGCGGCACGGGGTTCACGCCCGCCGCCTTGAAGGCCGCGATCGCGCCGCCGCCGGTGCCGTCGTTGGCCGCGACGACGCCCTTGATGTCGGCGCCGAAGCGTGTGATCTGGCCGCTCGCCCACTGCTGCGCCTGGGGCGGGGCCCATTCCGGCGTGTCGAACTCGGCCAGCGTCTTGTAGGGCGAGGCCTGGAGCGCGGCGTGGATACCGTCGCGGATGAGGCCGGCGGCGGCATCCGTCGGCGAGCCGTTGATCTGGAGGACGCCCGCGCCGTCCGGCACGCCGGTCGCCTTGAGGTGCTCCACCAGCGACTGCGCGATCGCCTGGCCGATACCCTTGTTGTCGAAGGACACGTAGTAGTTGGCCGGAGTGTCGGGGATCGGACGGTCATAGGCGATGACCTTGACGTCCTGCGACTGGGCCTGCTGCACGAGCGAGGCGGCGGCACTGGAGTCCACCGGATCGAGCACCACCACGGTCGCGCCCTGCGCGATCACCGAGTTGAACTGCTGCTGCTGGAGCGCGGCGTCGCCGTTGGCGTTCTGGTAGACCACGGTGCAGCTTGCGCAGAGCTTCTCCATCTCGCGCTTGAAGCCGGGAAAGTCGCGCTGCTCGTAGCGCGTGGACGCCTGGTCGGGCATCAGGAAGGCGACGGTCGCGTCCTGGGCCCTGGCCGATGTGGCCGATAGCGCGGCGGCACCGACCAGGAGGCCGAGGCTCAGGAGCGGCAGGCGGCGGAGCATTGGGGTCTTCGGTGTCATGACGTCGGTCTCTCCCTTGGGTTGACTCATGGACGCGCGGTTTGCGTGCGGGCCCGCGCGGGCCGCGTCCCGGATCCGCCGGCCGCGCCTCCCGCGCCGACGGATCCGAATTCGTTCGATGGTGCCGCGTGCGGCGGCGGTGCCTCACGCGGCGTAGGCGATGGCCCGGTTGCGCGCCGAGAGGCTGCGGAAGCGCGAGGGCGGCATGCCCTTTTGCACGAGGAACTGGCGGTTGAAGTTCGATACGTTGTTGTAGCCGACCGCGAAGCAGATATCGGTCACCGTGCGCTCGGGCTCGCTGGTCAGGAGCTGGCAGGCAAGGTTGATGCGCAGCCGGTTGACGTACTGGACGAGCGTCATGCCCGTGTGGCGACGAAAGCAGCGCGAGAACGCGCTCGGGCTGCGGCCCGACAACGCCGCGAGATCGCCTTCCGAGAAGTCGCGCGTCAGGTTCCGGTTGATGAAGGCGAGTGCCTCGTTGACGCCCCCGTGCATGAAGCCGGACGGATCGGGCAGGTAGCCCGAGCTGGTCAGCGGCACGGCATCGTCGGCCGCGGCCAGCACGTCCATCACGGCCATGAAGAGCGTGACGCGGCGAAGGCCCTGCGCGTCGACGAGTTCGGCCATCAGGGGCGCCACATGCGCCACGGTCCGCGCGCCGAACACGAGACCGCGACGGCTGAGCGCCAGAAGCTCGTCGAGGGCAGAGAACTCGGGCAGCGCGCGCGTCGCCGCGTCGACGAAGCCTTCCGAGAACTGAACGATCCGGCAGCGCAGCGGGATCTCGTCGCCCGCCGGCACGTCGCTCACCCAGTTGTGGGGCAGGTTGGGTCCGGTGAGCACGAGGTTGCCGGGCTCGAACTCGCCGATGAAGTCGCCGACGAAGTAGTGGCCGCGCGTCGCCACGACGTGGTGCAGCTCGTATTCGGGATGGAAGTGCCAGCGGACCGTGTGAAACGGGTAGCCGTGCACCCACGCCTTGAACGACTCACCTTGCCTGATCTGGACGAGTTCCAGGTCCGGGTTCATGTCGCTTGCCTCCCGGCGCCCGATCCTTATCGAGGATCCTGTCGGCGCCCGCTCCCGCAGGCCCGGTGGTCCGGTTCCTGCAGCAACGAATCTAGGAGCGTTCCAGCACCCGCACTACCTCACGCTTTTCCGCTGGCCGATACTTTTTTGACGGCTAACGATCGGTGTGAGGCCGATCAGGCCCGCAACGTCTTGTCCGTCAACGGTTTATGCGCGGTGCAGCATCCGCGCCGATGCAGTGCCCTCGCTGCCGTCGCGCAGCCGCACGAAGTAGTCGTCGTCGCCGATCTGCCCGCCCTTGAAGGCGATCTCCAGTTCATCGAAGCCCGGCTCGTCGCTGTGGGCGCGGCACACCGGCGAGCCCGGCGTGTCGGGCAGCGGCAGGCGGGGGGTCAGGGCGAAGATGCCGAGCTCGCGCAGCGCGTGGCTGGACGTGTCGCCGCCTGCCACCACCGCCCGGTCCAGGCCGGCTTCCCGCACGAGGCGAGCCTGGAGCCGGCCGAGGCCTCGCCCGATCGCATGTCGCGCATCCGGCCCGCCGAGCTCCGCGCCAATATCGTCGGCGGGACCGAGCGCGGTGTGCACGACGACGCTGCGGCCCGCCCCCAAATGCCCCAGCGCCAGCGACGCAACGCCGTCCAGCGCGGCCGCATCGCCGGCGGCCAGCGCGCGCGGATCGAGCGCGAGGGCGACGAAGCCCTGCGCTTCCGCGTGCCGGATCTGGCGCTCGGTGGTCGGCGAGCAGCTGCCCGAGACGACCGCGATGCGCTCGCGCGGGGCGAGCGGCGCAAACCGCGACGTGCCGCCGATCACCCCCGCCGACTGCCACGCGGCGGCGAGCGCGTATTCGACGCCCGACGAGCCGACCACGAAGCGCGAGCCGCGTCCCGCCAGCCGCCGGAGCTGCCGACCGGCCTCGGCCTGCGTCGTGCCGTCGAGGACATCGATCAGGATCGCGCCGGGCGCGGCGGCCAGCGCGGCGTCCACGGCCGCATCGCCCCCGTTCGAGAGCAGCGACGGAGCGTCCACCAGAGCCACCGGCAGGCTAGTCTGCGCGGCGAGGTGTCGGCGCAGGTCGGCCTCGCGCATCGGCGTGACGGGATGGCGGCTCATCACGGGATGGCGGTCGATGCGGAACGTCTCGCCCCGAAACGCGGCATGGAGCTCGCCGAACGCGGTGTAGCGCCTCAGCTGCGGCGCGCCGACCACGATCGGCACCGGCGTGTCGGCAAAGACCGCGCGCCCGAGCTCCAGCGCCCGGCCGATGCTGCCGACGGCCGGCGCGGAGTCGAAGGTCGAGCAGACCTTGTAGTGCGCGATCTCGGCGCGCTGCGCTGCCATCCAGCGGAACACGGGGGGCAGGTTCGCGTCCATCCAGTCCGGCGTCTGGCTGCGGCTGGTGCCTGCGATGCCGATCGCGCGCAGGTTCTCGAAGCCGGCAAGGCGCTCGGGCGTCGGCACGTCGAGAAACAGCGCGGTCTCGACGCCGCGCAGCGCCAGCGCCTCCATGACGTCGGTGGAGCCGGTCAGGTCGTCGCCGTAGTAGGTGAGGAGAAGCGGGCTCATGCGCCGTCTCCCGAGCCGAAGGCCGCCATCGAGGCGGCGAGCTCGGGATGGGTCCGGGCGTGATGCTCGAGGGGCACGCCCGCGACCGCGGCCTCCCAGGCGTCGCGCACGGCCCGCACGCCGCTGGCGGGCCCCATCGGGTGGCCGACGACGCCCCCGCCGCACAGGTACAGGAGGTCGGTCGTGCGCACCGCCTCGAAGGTCGCCGGTGCCTGCCCGCCCCACTGACCCGAGCACACGACCGGCAGCGGCCGGTCGGCGGGCGAGAAGAGCGGCCGGTCCAGGGCGCGGAAGGAGCGCACGAACGAGTCGTCGGGCTCCCAGTACTTCGCGCCGATCCCGTTGATCTGGAACTGGTCGACCCCGAGAAGGCGCCAGAAGGTCTCGTAGACCGAGAAGTCGAGCCCGAGCGCGGGGTGGCGGGTCAGGATGTCCCAGCCGTTGCGGTGGGCGTGAAGCGCAAGGCTCGAGCGCTTCCTCAAGAAGCTCATGGCCCCCATGCCGACCGAGTTGATGTTGACCACGGCGGCGTTGCCGCCGGCCGCCGCCACCAGATCGTGGTTGCGCATCATCGTGTCGGGATCGGTGGCCGAGATGCCGAAGGCGATCATGACCTTCTTGCCGGTGCGCTGCTCGTGGTCGAGCACGACAGGCATCACGGCCCGAACCCGCTCGGCGAGCGGCGAGTAGGCCGGGCTCATCAGCTTCTCGTCGTCCTTGATGAAGTCGACGCCCGCCTCCGCAAGCGCGCGCGTCATCGCGGCGCTCTCGTCGGGGCGAAGCCCCAGCGCAGGCTTCACGATGGTGCCGATCATGGGGCGCCCCTCGACGCCCATCAGGCGCTTCGAGCCCTCGATGCCGAACTGGGGGCCGGGCCACGCCTCGGCGAAGGCCGGCGGGAGTCTCAGCCCCGTGACGCGGATGCCGCTGAAGCCCTTGATCGACCAGACGCCGCCGATGGCGATCGTCATCAGGGCGGCAAGGTCCGTGCCGACCGCCTCGAGCGGAAAGGCGATGTCGGCCTCGCCTCGGTTGAAGCGCCGGGCGTTGCGAAGGTCGTTATGCGTGCGGCCGAAGCCCGGCTCCGCCACCGGCTCCAGAGGACGGATCGCGACGACGCGCGCGGCGACGCGCGCCTTGAGCTCGGGCGTCTCGCCGGGCAGGGTGGTGAAGGTGCCGGTGGACTGGTCGCTCGCGATCTTGGCGGCCAGGCGCTCGACGCTGCCCGGCGTCTCGATCCGATAGGTCAGGACGATCTCGTCATTGGCAGCGTTCAAGAGATCCCTCATCTTTCAACGCGCGCGGCCGCGCCCAAGCTGGTATCGTGATCATACCAAAACCGTTTCTCCATCGAGCGTCATACCCATGGACCGCGTCCTCGAACCCATCGTCCGGCGCAAGCTCTCCACAGAGGTCTTCGAGCGGCTGAAGACCATGATCACCTCTGGCGCGCTGAAGCCCGGCGACCAGATGCCCTCCGAGCGCGAGCTGATGGAGCGCTTCGGGGTCGGCCGCCCGGCGATCCGCGAGGGCATGCAGGCGCTGGCCAATCTCGGCCTTCTGACGATCCAGCACGGCGAGCGGGCGCGCGTCACCGAGCCGACGCCCGCCTCGCTCTTCGGCCAGGTCGACGACGCCGCGCAGATCCTCCTGTCGACCTCGCCGGCCGCGCTCGACCACCTGAAGGAGGCGCGCATCTTTCTGGAGCGCGGCATCGTGCGGCAGGCGGCCGAGCGGGCGGGCGCGAGCGACATCGCGGCGCTGCGGGCGATCCTCGCCGAGCAACGGGCGGTCCTGGGCGACGCCGAGACCTTCATCGCCGCCGACATGCGCCTTCACGCCCGCATCGCGGCGATTCCGGGCAACCCGATCTTCGCGGCCGCCGCGCGCTCCATGCTGGGCTGGCTGCGCCAGTACCATACCGAGATGCTGATCTGGACCGGCAAGGAGAACCTGACGCTGGTGGAGCACGAGGAGATCGTCGAGGCGATCGCGCGCGCCGATGCCGACGCCGCCGAGACCGCCATGGTGCGCCACCTGGAGCGTTCGCGCGCACTCTACGTCCATCAGGGAGCCTGACGGGGGCCGGGCCGCGCGAGCCGGGCGACGGCGAGGGCGCCGAGTTCGAGCGTCCCGTCGCCGAGGCGCACCGTTTCCGGCAGGCACCATCGATCCCGCAGCTCGAACGGACCCTCGAGGCGGACGTCCTGCGGCTCCGCCGTGAGGTTCGCGAGCCAGACCTCCGCCCGGCCGTCCCGGTCCATGAACGCGAAGCCGTCGACGCGCGCGCGGTCCTCCGACCGGA
The DNA here is from genome assembly GCF_900104035.1 of Aureimonas jatrophae. GTDB lineage: Bacteria > Pseudomonadota > Alphaproteobacteria > Rhizobiales > Rhizobiaceae > Aureimonas > Aureimonas jatrophae. The sequence goes on from NZ_FNIT01000001.1 coordinate 104,883, forward strand.
GCGCGATGCGCCGGCGCCCCGACGCCCGCGCCAGACCCTTCAGCACGCCGGCGAGCGCGGTCGGCCGTCCGGCATGGTCGAAGAGGCCGCGCGGGCCCGCAAAGCTCGACGCGCACCAGGCCTCGACGCCTGCGCCGTCCAGCCGCGCGGCGTAGCCCGCGAGAAAGGCCGCGCCGAACAGCCCGCGCGCCCGCGGATCGTCGGCCGCCATGGCGATGCGCCGGCGGTCCGGGTTCGGCATGGTGCGCGAGCCATAGGGATTCTGCCGCATGCCGATCGTGGTGGGCCCGAGCCGGTAGGGCTTGTCGCCGATGATGGCGCGCGCCGAGCGCGTGACAAAGGGAACGGCCTCCAGCGTCTGCATCACCGAAAGATCGTCGGCGGCGTGGACGATCGGGCAGGTCGCGTGGGTCACGAGGTCGAGGGCGTCGGTCGGCACGCGCTTGCGGTTGAGCTCGGTGAAGTAGCTCAGCATCCCGCCGCCGAGCCGCGCCGCGGGAAAGGCGCGGCGGGCGGCGGCGTAGACCGCGTCCAGCGGCGGGCAGTCCGGCCAGCGGCTGCCCGGCGGCGTCGACTGGCGGTCGACGTCCGGCCCGGCGATCAGCGTCTCGACGTCGAGGCCGGCCTCGCGCACGCCCTCGGCAAGCGCGGCGAAGGCCGCGTCCAGCGGCCGGTCGGTCGGCACCGCGAATTCGAGGACGCGTTCGGCCTCGGGGCACGCGGCGGCGATGCGCGCGAAGCTCGCCAGCGCCCGGCCGTCGTGTCCCGCGCCCGGATCGAACGAGAACAGAAGGAAGCGCGGCGCCAGGTCGCGAAGTTCGGCCAGGTGCGCCAGCGTATCGGCGCACTCGTCGGGCGCCAAGGCCACGCCGACGCGCGGCATCGGTTCGCCGGTCGGGTCGCCCGGCGCGACCGCGACCGGCCCGGCGCGCGTTTCCGTCGACAGGGGCGGCGCCACGCCCTCGATCGCAAGCGCGACGCTCTGCCGGTTGGTCTCGCCCGCCGGCATCCGGTAGGGCCAGGGCAGGGCGAGCGGGCGCACGTAGGTCTTAAAGGAGGCATCCGACCAGGCGCGCTGGTCCTCCATCTCGAACGTGTCGCCCTCCAGGCGGCAGGTCGCGCGAAGGCCGGGCACCGGCTCGTGCGTCAAGGCGCGGATGTCCTGGAAGGGCTGCCAGGGCTCGATGAGGTCGGGAAAGCGGCTCGCCTCGCGCGATCCGTCGCCGTGCAGCACCTCGACCGGCGCGCCCGCGACGCCCTCGATCGGATGCAGCACGCAGAAGCCGCAGCGGTTGGTCTCGAAGTCGCCCTCCGGCACGGCTTCGACGCGGAAATGAAGCGAACCCGCCGCCGTTCCCCGAATCTGTGCCTGCATCGCGAGGCGCGTCCCGTCGGGCGCATGGCAGGACGCGTCATAGCGCACCGCGAAGCCGTCGGGCTCCGCCTCGACCACGAGGTTCGCGATGGCGGGATCGAGCGTGCCCCAGTCGCGATCGCGCACGACATAGCTGATCGCGCGCAGCACCTCGCGCCCACCGAAGCGGATCGTGCGCAGGTTGCCGCTGACGAGATCGGCCGAGAGCGGGCCGGCGCGCAGCGTTCGCGCGAGGGCGGGCGGCTCGGCGGTGCCGAAGAGGGCGAGGAGATCGTCCATGCCGTGTCAGACGTCGGCGAGCGCGACCGGCAGGCCGGTGCGCGCGCCCTGGTAGGCGGCCTCGACGAGGGCGAGCGTCTGAAGGTTGTCGCGCCCCGACGTGTCGGGCTCCCGGCCATCCCGCAACGTTTCCAGCCAGTGCCGCTGGATCAGGAGGACGCTCTCCTGGATGTTGTGCCAGGGGCGGCTCGCCCAGGCGAGAAGCGGGGGCGAGAGGTCCTCGTGCCGCGTTCCCGCCGCGTCGGTGACGCTCAGCCTGTAGCCGGGCCCGAGCCGGATCGAGCCGAGCGCGCCGTCGATCTCGACCAGCGTCTGGGGAAATAGCTCCTCCTCGAGCCGCGTCGCATAGGAGCAGTCGACCACGGAATGCAGCCCGGCCGCGTGGTCGAGGAGCATGGTCGCCACGTCCTCGCCCCGGATCAGCGGGTTGACCCGCGCCATGCGCGTGGTGATCGCGGTGGCGTCGCCGAACAGGAAGCGCGCGATGTCGAGCGCGTGGATGCCGAGATCCTCGACGATGAAGCGTTCGCCCTCTGCCAGGTACGGCTGGCCGGAATAGACGTCGAAGGCCGATCGGAACGACACGCGCCCGAAGAAGGGCGTGCCGATCGTGCCCTCGTCGAGCACCGCTCGCAGCCGCCGGATGGGTGACTGCCAGCGGAAGTTCTCGTGCACCATGAGCGGCACGCCCGCGCGCTCGCAGGCCGCGACCATGGCGCGCGCGTCCGCCATCGTGGGGGCGAAGGGCTTCTGGCAGATGGCGGGGATGCCGAGCGAGGCGGCGAGTTCCACCAGCGCGCGGTGGCTCGGCGCGGTGGTGGCGATGTCCACGAAGTCGGGCCTCGTCTCGCGCAGCATGGCCTCGGCGTCGGTGAAGCGGGCCGGAACGCCGAAGTCCTCGCCCATGGCCTGCAGGCGTCCCGCATCGCGGTCGCAAAGCGCCACGATGCGCACGCCCGGCAGGTCACGCCAGGCGTTCATCTGGTTGCGCGCGAAGAAGCCGCAGCCGATCAGGGCGCCGCGCAGCTCGTTCATGGCCCCGGCTCCTTACGTGATGCGACGGATCGAGGCGGCGAGCTCGTCGGGCTCGAAGACGCGGCGCCAGTCGTCGCGCATCAGCATGGGTTTGCCGAACTCGATCGCCTTGTTGCACGCATCCGAGAAGACGCCCGGCGTTTCCTCGAAGATCACCGAGCCGAGCACGTTCATGTGGCCGAGCAGGAAGTCGCGCGCCGCCTCCTTCGGGACGCCGCGCCGCACCACCTCGTCCATCGCCTCGCGCATGACGACGAGGAGGCTGGCGCAGACGGTCTCCGACAGGCCGGGCTCCAGCAGCGCCATCTGCTCGACGGTGACGCGGTGCGAGCGCATGACCGGCGCCCAGATGACCTTGGCGACCTCCTCGCCCAACGCGTAGTGCGCCTCCGGGCCCTGCATCAGCGAGGACACGATGTGCTGCTTGGCGGCGACCCCGCCGAAGAAGTCGCGCTTGGCGGCCGGGTCGGTCTCGTCGTTGAAGATCGGCGGGTGGCAGGGGTGCGTGACGAAGTAGGTGAGGTCGGGGCGGTCCGGCAGGTGGCCGGCGAACGGCGCGGCCGCGTCCAGCACCACGACGATCGTGCCGGGTGCCAGGTCCTTTTCGATGCCGGCGGCCACCTTGCCGATCGCCGTGTCGGGCACGGCGAGGATCACGACCTCGGCTCCCCGGAGCGCCTCGTCCTGCGGCACGCAGTCGAAGCCGAGGCCGTTCTTCAGACGCTCGCGGCCCGCCTCGGACAGCTCGACGTGGCGCACGTCGAAGCGCGAGCCCTTGAAGTTGGAGGCCAGGCGGTAGCCCATCTTTCCGCCGGCGCCGAACAGCGCGATCGATGTCATGGGAGGGGTCCTTTTTCGGTGTTTCGCGCGGTCAGCGGCCGAGGGCCGCCTGGCGCTGAAGGGCGATGCGCTGCTGAAGGCGCTGCTGGAACTGGTCGACCACCACGGCGGCGATGATCACGAGACCCTTGATCACGGTCTGCCAGAAGGACGAGACGCCCATCATCACCAGTCCGTCGGACAGGATGCCGATCACGAAGGCGCCGACGATCGTGCCTCCGATCCGCCCGCGCCCGCCCGACATGGATGTGCCGCCGAGAACGGCCGCGGCGATGGCGTTGAGCTCGAAGGTCTCGCCGGTCGCGGGATGCGAGGCGACGAGCTGCGAGGAGACGATGAGGCCGACGATCGCCGCGCAGAAGCCCGAGAACATGTAGACGAACATCTTCGTCCGGTTGACGCGCAGCCCCGAGAGCGCGGCGGCCCGCTCGTTGCCGCCGACCGCGTAGATGGCGCGCCCGAGCGGCGTGCGCGCGGCGAGATATGCCGCCCCGCAGCCGACGATCACGAGAAGCCAGATCGAGACCGGCACGCCCGCGACCGCGCCCGCGCCGATGAAGGGAAAGCTCGCCGTGCCCCACTCGGCCGACCCGCGCAGGTTCGGAAAGGTCGCCCCGTCCGAGGACAGGAGCGCAAGGCCGCGCGCCACATAGAGCGTGCCGAGCGTCGCGATGAAGGGCGCGACGTTGAGGCGGGTGACGAGGAGCCCGTTGACGACGCCGACGAGGACGCCGACGCCGAGCGTGATCACGACGATCTCCGCCGTGTTGAAGAAGACGGTGTAGCCGAGGGGATCGATCGCGACGCCGTTGAGGACGAGATAGCCCGCCACCATGCCGCAGAGGCCGACGATCGAGCCGACCGACAGGTCGATGCCGCCCGTCACGATCACGAAGGTCATGCCGATCGCCAGAAACGCGTTCAGCGCGACGTGCTCCGACATGATCACGAGATTGGCCGCCGACAGGAAGTTCGGCGCGGCCACGCTGAAGAAGGCGATCACCGCGAAAAGGGCGATGAAGGTACGCGCCTTCAGAAGGAGAAGGGCGACCGAGACGTCGCCGGATCCTGCGGGCACGGTGGGATGGGCGGCGGTCATCGAGGCGTCTCCGGAAGCGTGGGGCCGGACGAGGGGCGGTGGCCGGCCGCGGACAGGGCAACGATCTCGGCCTCGTCGGTCGCGGCGCGCTCGCGCTCGCCGGTCATCCGCCCGTTGGACATGACGAGGATGCGGTCCGACAGCTCCATGACCTCCTCGAGGTCGGAGGTGACGAAGAGGATGCCGAGCCCGCCCGCCGCCAGCTCGCGCATGACGCGGAAGACCTCGGCCTTGGCACCGATGTCGATGCCCCGGCTCGGCTCGTCCATCAGCAGCACCTTCGGCCCCGTCATCAGCGCCTTGCCGATCACGATCTTCTGCTGGTTGCCGCCCGACAGCGCGGAGACGGGATTGTCGAGGCCGGACACCTTCACGGCGAGGCGCCGCACGAAGTCGCCGACGCTCGCGCGCTCGCGCCGCACGTCGAGATGGAAGAGGCGCGTGAAGGACGCCAGGCTCGACATCGACATGTTCTCGGCGACCGAGAGGATCTGCACCAGTCCTTCCGCCTTGCGATCCTCGGGGATCAGCGCGATGCCGCGCCGGATGCGCCCGTGGACGGAGCGGCCCGACAGGTCCTGCCCGCCCAGCGTGACGCGGCCCGTGGCGGCCGGCTCGCGTCCCATGATGCAGTCGAAGAGCTCGGTGCGCCCCGCGCCCATCAGCCCGTAGATGCCGACGATCTCGCCCGCCCGCAGGCTCAGCGAGACGTGGTCCACCGCAAAGCCGCCGCCCTTGCGCGGCAGCGTCATGTCGTCAACGCGCAGCACCTCGGGGCCGTAGTCGTGGTGGAGCGTCTTGGCGAAGTCCTTGGAGGAGGCGCCGATCATGGCGCGCACGATCCAGGGTACGTCGACGTCGGTCATGGGCCGCGCGCCGGTGATCGACCCGTCGCGCAGGACCGTGATGTAGTCGCCGATGCGCACCAGCTCTTCCAGGCGGTGCGAGATGTAGACGATCGCGACCCCTTGGGCCTTCAGCTCGCGGATCACGCCGAACAGGATCTCGACCTCGGTCGCCGAAAGCGCGGAGGTCGGCTCATCGAGGATCAGGATGCGCGCGTCCCCCGCCAGGGCCTTGGCGATCTCGACGATCTGCTGCTCGCCGATGCGAAGGTCGCCGACCGGCGTGTCGGGCGGATTGGCGTGCTCCAGGCGCGCCAGAAGCCGGCGCGCCGCCTCGGCCTGCCCCCCGCCGTCGATGTCGATGCCGAACCGGGTCTTCTCGCGGCCGATGAAGATGTTCTCGGCGATCGTCATGTTCGGAAAGAGGTTGAGCTCCTGGAACACGATGCCGATGCCATGGCGGGCGGCTGTCGCCGTATCGGGCAGCGAGACCGGCTTGCCGTCGAGACGGATCTCGCCGGTCGTCGGCTGCTCCACGCCCGCGATGATCTTCATGAGCGTCGACTTGCCGGCGCCGTTCTCGCCGACGAGCACGTTGACGGCGCCCGCCCGCACGTCGAAGTCGACGCCCTTCAGCGCCTTGGTGCCGGGATAGACCTTGGTGGCGCCCCGCACGCTCAGCACGACCTCGTGGCTCATGCGCCGGCCTCGAGCCGCAGGGCGACCGGGGTGACCAGCACCTTGTCGCCGGCCGAGCGCAGCGTGAAGACGCCGGTGACCTCGACCTTCGCGCCGACCAGCCTGTCGCGCGGCAGGTCCTTGAGGATGCGCTCGAAGGCCTGCGTGTTGATCGCCTTGGCGACGTCGGCGAACTCGATCTGGTTCGCGTAGCTCGTGAAGGTCAGGAAGGGCAGGGCGTCGCGGATCGCGGTGCCCTTGATGACGGGGCCGAGCTGGATGGTCGCGTCGCCCCGGCCGTCGCCGTCCGTGTCCACCTCGATCGTGGCGGCGCGCGACTGCGTGTTGGCGGCAACCACCGTGCCGGCGACCGTGACCGGGAAGTTCCAGGGCGCGCCCTCCTGCACCTCGCGGTAGCCGTAGGCCTTGCCGGCCGCATCGAGCCCTCCGGCGAGCGCTGCGCGGATCTCGGGCAGGGGCTTCGCCTTGCCCGCAAGGTAGGGCACGATCTCGCCGTCCCAGCGCGCGGCCATGTCGGAGCCCGCCGCGGGCTTGGCGGCGGCGGCGGCGCGCGCGGCGAGCTCGTCGGTCTTCACGAACTTGCATCCCGGCAGGGCCAGGATCAGCGCGAGCGAAAGAAGGGCGGTCAGGCGCGGCATGGCGGGACTCGGCCGAAGGGAACGGTACGGGGCGGGGCGGCCCGCGATGGGCGCGCCCCGCGTGAAAGGCGTTGCCGTCAGTCCTTGAGCGCGAAGGTCTCGAGCTTGGCCGCGTTGTCGGCGTTGATGAGGATGCAGTCCATGAGCTGCTTCTCCTCGGCACCGGTCTTGCCGGAGGCGAGATAGGTCTTGGCCTGCTCCACCGCGAGCTGGGCCTGCCGGTAGGCCGGCTGCAGGACCGTCGCCTTGATGCCGCCGGCCTTGATGGAGTCGCGCACGTCGTTGGAGCCGTCGAAGCCCACCACGATCACGTCCTTGCGGCCGGCCGCCTCGAGCGCCGCCCAGGCGCCCATCGCCATCGTGTCGTTGCCGGAGATGACGCCCTTGATCTCGGGGTTGGCCTGCAGGATCGTCTGCATCTTCTCGAAGGCTTCGGTCTGGCTCCAGTTGGCGGACTGCTGGGCCACCATCTTCATGTCCGGGTACTCGTCGATCACGTCGTGGTAGCCGCCCGAGCGAATACCGGCATTGGTGTCGGCCTCGCGGCCGAGAAGCTCGGCGTAGGGGCCGGCCTCGCCCATCAGCTTCACGAACTCCTCGGCGCCGAGCTGGGCGCCCTGATAGTTGTTGGAGACGATCTGCGAGACGGCGACGCCGGTCTCGTTGATTTCGCGGTCGATCAGGAAGGAGGGGATGCCCGCGTCCTTGGCCTTCTGCACCGCCGCCGTGGTGGCCGCCGCGCCCGCGTTGTCGAGGACGATGGCCTTGGCGCCGCGCGCGATCGCCGTGTCGAAGAGCTGGTTCTGCTTGTTGGCGTCGTCGTCGTGGACGAGCACGAGCGGCTCGAAGCCGAGCTCCTTGGCCTTGGCCGCCGCGCCTTCGGCCTCAGCCTTGAAGAACGGGTTGTCGTGGCTCGGCGTGATGATGGCGATGAGGTCCGCAGCCGAGGCCGGCGCGGACGACAGAACCGCAGCCGACATCGCCGCGAGCATGAACTTCCTGAGCATGACGATCCTCCCGAACCGTGCGCCGCTGGCGGGCCGTTTCGACCTCGCGTCGCCGCACGGCGATCTCCCCAAAACAGGGCGACCTTCCCATTCCGCTGGCGAGTCGTCAACTGGTATGATGACATCATCAATTAGACAGAGCCGCGAAATGAAACCGCCGCCCACGCTGGAGCGTGGGCGGCGGTACGGTTGGCGACCAGCGATGCGGGATCGTCAGGTGCGGATGCGCCAGCCCGTGCGGAAGATCCACCAGATGCCGGCCATGCACAGGAGCATGAAGCCGATCGTCGCCGCGAGGCTAAGACCGACATCGACGTCGGACGTGCCGTAGAAGCTCCAGCGGAACCCGCTCACGAGGTAGACCACGGGATTGAACAGCGTCACCTTCTGCCAGAAGGGCGGCAGCATGCTGATCGAGTAGAAGCTTCCACCCAGGAACGTCAGCGGCGTCACGATCAGGAGCGGGACGATCTGAAGCTTCTCGAACCCTTCCGCCCAGATGCCGATGATGAAGCCGAAGAGGCTGAACGTCACCGCCGTCAGGACCAGGAAGAGCAGCATGAAGACGGGGTGCTCGACATGGAGCGGCACGAACAGCGAGGCCGTCGCCAGGATGATGAGGCCGAGCAGGATCGACTTGGTGGCCGCCGCCCCCACGAAGGCGAGCGTGATCTCGAAGAAGGAGATCGGCGCGGACAGGAGCTCGTAGATCGTGCCCGTGAACTTCGGGAAGTAGATGCCGAAGGCCGCGTTCGAGACGCTCTGGGTCAGCAGCGACAGCATGATGAGGCCCGGCACGATGAAGGCCCCATACGGGATGCCGTCGACCTCGGTCATGCGCGAGCCGATGGCCGAGCCGAAGACCACGAAGTAGAGCGAGGTGGAGATGACGGGGGCCACGATGCTCTGCAGCAGCGTCCGGAAGGCGCGCGCCATCTCGAACCGGTAGATCGCCCAGATCGCGTGGCGGTTCATGCGCGCTCTCCCACCAGATCCACGAAGATGTCTTCCAGCGAGCTTTGGCGCGTCGTGACGTCGCGAAGGCGCAGGCCTGCTCCCGCGACCGCCTCTAGGAGCCGCGCGATGTCGGTCTCCTCGGCGCGCGTGTTGTAGGTGTAGCGCAACTCGAACCCGTCGTCCGAGAGCGCGAGATCGTAGGGTTCCAGGGCGGCTGGCACCGCGCGCGCCGGCTCCTGCAGCGTCAGGACCAGTTCCTTGCGCCCGAGCTTCTGCATCAGCGCGGCCTTTTCCTCCACCAGCAGCAGCTTGCCGCCGTTGATGACGCCGACCCGGTCGGCCATCTCCTCGGCTTCCTCGATGTAGTGCGTGGTCAGGATCACGGTCACGCCGCTCTCGCGAAGCTCGCGCACGACCTGCCACATCTCCTGGCGCAGCTTCACGTCGACGCCCGCCGTCGGCTCGTCGAGGAACAGAAGGCGCGGCTCGTGGCTGAGCGCCTTGGCGATCAGGACGCGCCGCTTCATGCCGCCCGACAGCGTCATGATCTTCGCGTCCCGCTTGTCCCAGAGCGTGAGCTGTCGAAGGATGCGCTCGATATGGGCGGGGTCGGGCGGATGGCCGAACAGCCCCCGGCTGTAGCTTACCGTCGCCCACACGGTCTCGAAGGCGTCGGTCGTCAGCTCCTGCGGCACGAGGCCGATCACCGAGCGCGCCGCGCGGTAGTCCCGCACGATGTCGTGCCCGTCGACGAGGACGCGGCCCTCGCCCGGATTGACGATGCCGCACACGATGCTGATCAGGGTCGTCTTGCCGGCGCCGTTGGGCCCTAGCAGCGCGAAGATCTCGCCGCGCCGGATGTCGAGATCGATCCCGTCGAGGACGCGCTTGTCCTTGTCGTAGCTCTTGCCGAGCCGCTGGATCGAGAGAATGGGTGCCCCGGCGTCCGGTGCGTGCGCCGGCGGCGGGCCGGCGCGGGAGGGTGCGGTCTGAAGCATGGGGTTCCGTGTCCGTCGGATGGGGACGCTGGCGGGAGGTTGCGCGGTTCGCGACGACGGCAAGGCAGGCGCGGCCGCGCGAAGGTCGACAGGCCCCGTCACTTCCTTTCCGCCGCTTCGGCGACATCTTTTCCGTCAGGGCGGCATATAGTCTGGGGCGGGGAATGTCGGAAGGCGGAAATCGGAGCGGCGCCGCGCAGGCGGACGAGGGCGACCTTCACCGGGTCATGGGACCGAAGCTCCTGCTCTTGTTCATCGTCGGCGACATCCTCGGTACGGGCGTCTATGCGCTGACGGGACAGGTCGCGGCCGAGGTCGGCGGCGTCGTGTGGCTGCCGTTCCTGGTGGCCTTCGCCGTCGCGCTCGTCACGGCCTTCTCGTATCTCGAACTCGTCACGAAGTACCCGAAGGCCGCCGGCGCCGCGCTCTACACCCACAAGGCCTTCGGCATCCACTTCGTCACGTTCCTGATCGCCTTCGCGGTCATGGCATCCGGCATCACCTCGGCCTCGACGGCGAGCCGGGCCTTCGCCTCCAACATGTCGGCGGCCTTCGACCTCGGCCTGGGCGGATGGGGCGTGACGCTTGCCGCGCTCGGCTTCATGGCGCTGGTCGCCATCGTCAACGTGCGCGGCGTCGGCGAGAGCGTGAAGGCGAACGTCGTTCTGACCCTCGTAGAGCTGACGGGCCTTTTGATCATCATCGCGATCGGCCTCTGGGCGATCATGGGGGGGCAGGGCGACGTCAGCCGCACCTGGACCTTCGAGCCGGCGGGCGACAAGGGTGTCGTGTGGAGCGTCGTGACCGCGACGACGCTCGCCTTCTTCGCGATGGTCGGCTTCGAGGACTCGGTGAACATGGCCGAGGAAACGCGCGACCCCGTGCGCATCTTCCCGAAGGTGCTGCTCGGCGGCCTCCTGATCACCGGCGCGATCTACATCCTCGTCTCGGTGTCGGCGATCACGCTCGTGCCGGCCGCCGAGCTCGGCGAGGGCGACACCCCGCTTCTCAAGGTCGTCCAGGCCGGTGCACCGGGTTTCCCGATCGGCGTCTTCGGCGTGATCACCATGTTCGCGGTCGCCAACTCGGCGCTGATCAACATGCTGATGGCCAGCCGGCTCGTCTACGGCATGAGCCGCGAGCGCGTGCTGCCGCACGTGCTCGGGCGCGTCCATCCCGGCCGTCGAACGCCCGTGGTCGCGATCCTGTTCACGACGCTGCTCGCGGTCGGCCTCATCACCTTCGTCGGCGAGGTGCCGGCGCTCGGCGGCACGACGGCGCTGTTGCTTCTGGCGGTCTTCACCGTGGTCAATGTCGCGGTGCTCGTGCTGCGGCGCGACCCCGTGGGGCACAAGCACTTCCGCACGCCGACCGTTCTGCCGGTGCTGGGCGCGGCGAGCTGCGCCTTTCTGGTTGGGCCGTGGACGGGCCGCGATCCCGTGCAATACCTGATCGCCGCGATCCTGCTCGGCATCGGCGTGCTTCTCTGGCTCGCGACCGTCGCCATCATGCGTGCGCGCGGCGAGGCGCCGGACGGCTCGATGCGCAACCTCAAGGTCGACGGCCCGGTGAACTGAGGGGCGGCGGGCCGCCGTCACCGGTTTGTTCTACGCATGTCATCATGGGCTGATTGGGATGTCGCCACGCGACGAAACAGGGGGAGCGTCATGAAACGGCAGGTCTGGGGTGCGGTTCTGGTTGCGGCTGCGGTGATGGCGGCGGCGGGGCCGTCGATCGCGGCGGATGCGACGGTCGGCGACCGCATCCTCAAGCTCACGCGTGCCACGAAGTGGCGAAAGACCGCCGAGATCCCTCTCGCCTTCCCGACCTTCCACCCGCAGGGCATGGTGCGGGTCGGCGACGAGTTCTTCATCTCCTCGGTCGAGATCATCAAGCCCACCACGCGCTACGAGACGCCGCGCGACGGTCTCGACCGCGACGAGGGCGAGGGGCGGGGGCATCTCTTCCGCGTATCGGCCGACGGCCGGCTGCTCGGCTCCGTGACGCTCGGCGAGGGATCGATCTACCATCCCGGCGGCATCGACTACGACGGCCGGTCGATCTGGGTGCCCGTGGCCGAGTATCGCCCCAACAGCCGCTCCATCTTCTACCGTGTCGATCCCGCGACGATGCGGGCGGAGGAGGTTTCGCGCTTCGCGGACCACGTCGGCGGCCTCGTGCATGATACCGACGCCAACACGCTGTCCGGCGTGAGCTGGGGGTCGCGCCGCTTCTACCGCTGGCCGCTCGACGCGGACGGCCGGGTCGCGAACCCGGACGCCGACCCGATGGCGCTGCGCGTCAGCAACCCCGCCCAATACATCGACTACCAGGACTGCCACTACGCGGGCCGCGGGCGCATGGCCTGCGCGGGCCTCAACGCCTATCGCGCGACAGCCGACGGGCCGGTCTTCCGCCTGGGCGGGATCGAGCTCGTCGATCTGGCCGACCAGCGCCCCCTCTGGCAGGTGCCGGTGGAGCTGTGGGCGCCGTCCGGCCTGCCGATGACGCAGAACCCCACCTTCCTGGAAGCGACCGCGACCGGCCTGCGGGCCTACTTCATGCCCGACGACGATCGCTCCACGATCTTCGTGTACGAGGTCGACGCATCCTGAGCCCTGCGAAAGGGGCGCGCGCTGCGCGGGCGGATCGCGGGTCCCGATGCTCATACGGGAACCGTGGTCGTCGCCTTCACGCGCTTCAACGTGAAGCTCGTGCTGATCGAGCGAACGTTCGGCAGCTCGGTGAGCGCGTTCTTCACGGTCGCCTCGTAGTCGCGCACGCTGCGTGAGACGACCTGCAGCAGATAGTCGTGGTCGCCGCTCAGCGAGTAGCACTGGAGAATCTCTGGCACGTGCGCCACGGCCCGTTCGAACTCCTGCAGCCGCTCGCGGCGATGCTCGACGATCTTGACGAAGCAGAAGGCGACGATGTCGAAGCCCACCGCCTCCGGGTCGACGATGAACCGCTTCTCGCTGACGATGCCCGCCTCCTGCAGGCGCTGAAGACGGCGCCAGCAGGGCGTATGGCTGAGGCCCGTCTCGTCGCCGAGCTCGCGCATCGTCAGTCCGGGGCGCTCCTGGATGACGCGCAGGATGCGCCGATCCGCCTCGTCGATCTGCATCCTCGATCCTCCCGGCGTCCGTTGCAACTTGTGGTCATCGCGTATCGGCCGCAGTGAGGATGCTGTCCGCAATTGGCGGGGAACACAAGGATAGCGTCCTCCTGAGTGCCGCTGGGCGACCCGAAATAGGGACCCTGGCCTAGCCGACCTGTGCCATTCTGGTTGCGCTGGGAGGCACAACATGGACGGGTCGCTGACGCTCGACGACAAGTACGAGGCGGAACGGGGATCCGTCTTCCTGACCGGAACGCAGGCGCTGGTGCGCCTGCCCATGACGCAGATGCGGCGCGACCGCGCCGCCGGCCTGAACACCGGCGCGTTCATCTCGGGCTATCGCGGCTCGCCGCTCGGCGCCTACGACCAGCAGCTCCTGGCGGCCCGGCGCTTCCTCGACCGCCACGACATCGTGTTCCAGCCCGGCCTCAACGAGGATCTGGCGGCGACCGCCGTATGGGGCAGCCAGCAGCTGCATCTCTCGCCCGGCGCCCGCAAGGACGGCATCGTCGGCTTCTGGTACGGCAAGGGACCGGGCGTCGACCGCTCGGGCGACGTCTTGAAGCATGCCAACGCCGCCGGCTCGGCGCCGCATGGCGGCGTGCTGGCGATCGCGGGCGACGATCACACCTGCAAGTCCTCGTCGATCCCGCACCAGTCGGACCATGCCTTCATCTCGGCTCTGATGCCCGTGCTCTACCCCTCGTCGGTGCACGAGTTCCTGGAGCTGGGGCTGCTCGGCATCGCCATGTCGCGCTTTTCCGGCTGCTGGGTCGGCTTCAAGGTCATCTCCGAGACCGTGGAGACATCCACCGTGGTCGATCTCGCGCAGGAGGCGCGCCGCTTCGTCCTGCCGGCGGACTTCGAGAGGCCGGCGGACGGCCTCAACCTGCGCTGGCCCGATCCGCCGCTCGTCCAGGACGCGCGGCTGCAGGACGTGAAGGCCTTCGCGGCGATCAGCTTCGCCCGCGCCAACGCTGTCGACCAGGTCGTGGTCGACAGCGCGCGGGCGCGCTTCGGCATCGTCGCCTCCGGCAAGGCCTACGAGGACGTGCGCCAGGCGCTGGCCGAACTGGGGCTGGGGCCTGCCGAATGGGAGGCGATCGGCCTGCGCTTCTACAAGGTGCGCATGCCCTGGCCGCTGGAGCCGCAGGGTATTCGCCGTTTCTCGGAAGGGCTCGAGGAGGTCCTGATCGTCGAGGAGCGGCGCGAGATCATCGAGAACCAGATCAAGCAGCAGCTCTTCAACTGGCGCGCGGACGTGCGCCCGCGCATCGTCGGCAAGTTCGACCACGAGGACCATCCCGTCCTGCCGCTCTCGGCCGGGCTGACCGTGTCCACGGTCGCGCGGGCCATCGCCGCGCGCCTCATGCGGCTGGACCTGCCGGAAGGCCTGGCCGAGCGGATCGCCGAGCGCCTGCGCTTCGTCGAGGCGGCCGAGGCGCGTGGCGCCGGGCAGGTCGCGCCGGTGATCCGCCTGCCGCATTTCTGTGCCGGTTGTCCCCACAACACGTCCACCCGCGTGCCGGAAGGCTCCAAGGCCATGGCGGGGATCGGCTGCCACTTCATGGCGCAGTGGATGGACCGCAGCACCGAAACCTTCACCCACATGGGGGCGGAGGGTGTGCCCTGGACCGCGATCGGCCGCTTCACCAGTGAGCGCCATCGCTTCGTGAATCTAGGCGACGGCACCTACTTCCATTCCGGGCATCTTGCGATCCGCCAGTCGGTCGCGGCCGGCGCCAACGTCACCTACAAGATCCTCTACAACGATGCCGTCGCCATGACGGGCGGACAGCCGGTCGACGGCGTGCTCACGCCGGCGCAGATCACGCACCAGATGCACCACGAGGGCGTCCGGCGCATCGTGCTCATGTCGGACCGTCCAGATGTCTACGACCGGGCCGATCTGGCGCCGGGCACCGCGATCCGGCACCGCGACGAGATCGACGCCGTGATGCGCGAGTTGCGCGAGGTCGAGGGCGTCACGGTGATCGTCTACGAGCAGACCTGCGCGGCGGAGAAGCGCCGGCGCCGCAAGCGCGGCAAGGCCACCGATCCGGCCCGGCGCCTCTGGATCAACCCGGCCGTGTGCGAGGGCTGCGGCGACTGCTCGGTGCAGTCGAACTGCATCGCCGTTGAGCCGGAGGAAACCGAGATGGGGCGCAAGCGCCGCATCAACCAGTCGGCCTGCAACAAGGACTATTCCTGCGGGAAGGGCTTCTGCCCCTCCTTCGTCACGGTTCTCGGCGCCGAGCCCAAGCGCCGCACGGCGCTCGGGCGCCCGGATGTCACCGCGCTTCCCGAGCCGACGCTGCCCGCCATCGACCGCGCATGGAACATCGCCGTCACGGGCGTCGGCGGTACGGGCGTGCTCACGATCGGCGCGCTTCTCGGCATGGCGGCCCATATCGAGGGCAAGATCCCGATGATCCTCGACATGGCCGGGCTGGCGCAGAAGGGCGGGGCGGTTCTCAGCCACGTGCGCATCGCGCGCGCCGACCGCCCGGTCGCCGCACCCCGCATCGCGGCGGGCGGCGCCGACCTGCTTCTGGCCGCCGATGCCGTGGTGGCCGCCGCCAAGGACAGCATCCTCCTGTGCGATCCCGGCCGCACCCATGCCGTCCTCAACACGCACAACACCCCGGTTTCCGACTTCGTGCGCGAGCGCGACTTCGACTTCCGGCAGGCCGGCGTCGAGCGCTCCGTGGAGCGGGCCGTGCGCGGCCGCGAGGACTTTCGCGACTTCTCGCGCATCGCTGTCGCCTTGTGCGGCGACGAGATCGCCGCCAACGTCCTGATGCTGGGATATGCCTGGCAGCGCGGTCGCATACCGCTGCGGCGCGAGTCCATCGCACGCGCGATCGAGCTCAACGCCGTCGCCGTTCCGTTCAATCTCATGGCCTTCGACTGGGGTCGCATGCTGGCCGCCGATCCGGGATCCGTGGAGCAGGCGACGAGCGGCGACGGGGCGCGATCGCGCGCGCTCGAGGCGCTGACGCTCGACGAGATCCTCGCGCACCGCAGGGCGCATCTGACGGCCTACCAGGATGCGGCGTTGGCCGAGCGCTACGAGCGGCGCCTCCAGCGTTTCGCGCAGGCGACGCGTCCGCTCGACGGCGACGGGACGCTTCTGCGCCGGGCCGCGATCGGCTACGCGCGCGTCATGGCCTACAAGGACGAGTACGAGGTCGCCCGGCTCTACGCCTTGCCGGCCTTCCGCGAGGGCCTCGACCGCGCGTTCGAGACCGGTGGCCGGCTGCGCCTCCATCTCGCGCCCCCCTTCCTGCCGGGCCGCGATGCGCAGGGGCGGCCACGCAAGCGCGCGTTCGGATCGTGGATCCTTCCCGTGTTCGGTGTTCTCGCCCGCTTCAAGCGGCTGCGGGGCACGCCGTTCGACCCGTTCGGCCGAACCCGGGACCGCCGGCTCGAGCGGCGGATGATCGCGCTCTTCGAGGACGACCTCGACTGGGCCGAGGCGCATCTGCGCCCTGAGACTCGGGACGCGGTGGCGAGCCTCCTGTCGCTGGCGAGCGAGGTCCGCGGCTTTGGGCCGGTGAAGGCGGCGAGCTTCGAAAAGGCGATGGCGCGGCGGGAAGCCCTGCGCGCCGGGATCGAGACGGCGGCGCCCGCCGCGTTGGCGGCCGAGTAGGTCGCGGGAGGGGCAAGAGGCATGTTCCGCAATTCCATGGTGTTCGACCTCGGCGAGGAGGTGAACGCGCTGCGCGAGATGGTGCACGGCTGGGCGCAGGAGCGTCTGAAGCCGATGGCGGCCGGGATCGACCGCGCCAACCGCTTTCCCGCCGAGCTCTGGCGCGAGATGGGCGATCTCGGCCTTCACGGCATCACGGTCGAGGAAGCCTACGGCGGCGTCGGGCTCGGCTATCTCGCCCATGTCGTGGCGGTCGAGGAGGTGGCGCGCGCCAGCGCCTCGGTCTCGCTCTCCTACGGCGCCCACTCCAACCTGTGCGTCAACCAGATCCGGCTGAACGGCACCGAGGCGCAGAAGAGGCGGTATCTGCCAGGGCTCGTGGCGGGCGACGCCGTCGGTGCGCTGGCCATGTCGGAGGCGGGCGCGGGATCGGACGTCGTCTCGATGGCGCTGCGGGCCGAGCGCCGGGGCGACCGCTTCGTCCTGAACGGCACCAAGTACTGGATCACCAACGGGCCGGACGCCGCGACGCTCGTGGTCTACGCCAAGACCGACCCGGATGCCGGGTCGCGCGGAATCACCGCCTTCCTGGTCGAGCGGGACATGCCGGGCTTTTCCGCCTCGGCCCATTTCGACAAGCTCGGCATGCGCGGGTCCAACACGGCGGAGCTCGTCTTCCGGGACGTCGAGGTGCCGGACGAGAATGTCCTGGGGGAGGTGGGCCGCGGCGTGCGCGTCCTGATGTCGGGCCTCGACTACGAGCGCGTCGTCCTGTCCGGCATCGGGCTCGGCATCATGGCGGCCTGCCTCGACGAGATCATGCCCTACATGGCGGAGCGCCGGCAGTTCGGGCAGCCGATCGGCTCGTTCCAGATGATGCAGGCCAAGATCGCCGACATCTACACCAAGCTGAACTCCGCCCGGGCCTATGTCTACGAGGTGGCGCGCGCGTGCGATCGGGGACGCGTGACGCGCCAGGACGCGGCGGCCTGCGTGCTCTATGCCTCGGAGGAGGCGATGACGGTCGCCCATCAGGCCGTGCAGGCGATGGGCGGGGCGGGCTTCATGAACGAGACGCCGGTGTCGCGCCTGTTCCGCGACGCCAAGCTGATGGAGATCGGCGCGGGCACGAGCGAGATCCGCCGCATGCTGATTGGGCGCGAGCTGGTGGAGGCGCAGCGCTGATGGCCGCGCTTCGATCCGACGCCGTCGCGGGCTCGGCCGCATTCGCCGCCAACCGGGCCGCGCACCTGCAGGCGATCGCCGAGGTGGAGCGCGCCTTCGAGGCCGCACGGGCCGGCGGCGGCGCGGCGGCGCGTGCGCGCCACGAGGCGCGCGGAAAGCTCCTCGCCCGCGACCGGGTGGAGCGGCTGCTCGATCCCGGCTCGCCCTTCCTCGAGATTGGCGCCTTCGCCGCGCACGGGCTCTACGACGGCGACGTGCCGGCGGCCGGGGTCGTCGCCGGCATCGGCCGCGTCGAGGGGCAGGAGGTCATGGTCCTGGCCAACGACGCGACCGTGAAGGGCGGCACCTACTTCCCGCTCACGGTCAAGAAGCACCTGCGCGCGCAGGAGATCGCGGCCGAGAACCGGCTGCCCTGCCTCTACCTCGTGGACTCCGGCGGCGCGAACCTACCGAACCAGGACGAGGTCTTCCCCGATCGCGACCACTTCGGGCGGATTTTCTTCAACCAGGCGCGGCTGTCGGCCGACGGCGTCGCGCAGATCGCGGTCGTGATGGGCTCCTGCACGGCGGGCGGCGCCTATGTGCCGGCCATGTCGGACGTCACCATCATCGTGCGCGACCAGGGGACGATCTTCCTGGCCGGCCCGCCTCTGGTAAAGGCGGCGACGGGCGAGGTGGTGTCGGCCGAGGAACTCGGGGGCGGCGACGTGCACACCCGCCTGTCGGGCGTCGCCGATTATCTCGCCGAGGACGATGCCCATGCGCTGGCGCTCGCGCGCCGCGCCGTGGCCGGGCTCAACCGGCGGAAGCATCCCACGCTCGCCCTGACGTCGCCGGAAGATCCGCTCTACGATCCCGACGAGATCCTCGGCGTCGTGCCCGCCGACCTGCGCACGCCCTACGACATCCGCGAGGTGATCGCGCGCCTCGTGGACGGCTCGCGCTTCGACGAGTTCAAGGCCCGCTACGGCGAGACGCTGGTCTGCGGTTTCGCACACGTCATCGGCATCCCCGTGGGGATCCTCGCGAACAATGGCGTCCTGTTTTCCGAGAGCGCGCTGAAGGGCGCGCACTTCGTCGAGCTCTGCTCGCAGCGCGGCATCCCGCTCGTGTTTCTCCAGAACATCACCGGCTTCATGGTCGGGCGCCGCTACGAGGCCGGCGGCATCGCCAAGGACGGCGCCAAGCTCGTGACCGCGGTCGCGACCAGCGCCGTGCCCAAGGTCACGATGATCGTCGGCGGCTCGTTCGGGGCGGGCAACTACGGCATGTGCGGCCGCGCCTACGGGCCGCGCTTCCTGTGGACCTGGCCGAACAGCCGCATCTCGGTGATGGGCGGCGAACAGGCGGCCGGCGTTCTCGCCACCGTGCGCCGCGCGGCGCTGGAGAAGGCGGGGCGGACCTGGTCCGACGACGAGGAGGCGGCGTTCCGGCGCCCGACGGTGGAGATGTTCGAGACGCAGTCGCATCCGCTCTACGCCTCCGCCCGACTGTGGGACGACGGCATCGTCGACCCGCGCCGCAGCCGGGAGGTTCTCGCCCTCTCGCTGTCGGCGGCGCTGAACGCCCCGATCGAGCCGACGCGCTTCGGCGTCTTTCGCATGTGAGGCCGCCGTGTTCCGCAAGCTCCTGATCGCCAATCGCGGCGAGATCGCCGTCCGCGTGACCACCACCGCTCGCCGGCTCGGCCTTCGCACGGTCGCCGTGTATTCCGAGGCCGACCGCAACGCCCTGCACGTTCGCATCGCCGACGAGGCCGTCCTGATCGGTCCGGCCCCGGCCTCGGAAAGCTACCTGAGCGCCGATGCGATCCTCGACGCGGCCCGGCGTACCGGAGCCGATGCCCTGCATCCGGGCTACGGTTTCCTGTCGGAGAATCCCGACTTCGTAAAGGCCGCCGAGGCCGCCGGCCTCGTCTTCGTCGGCCCGCCCGCTTCGGCGATCCGCGCCATGGGCCTGAAGGATGCGGCCAAGCGCCTGATGGAGGCCAGCGGCGTTCCGGTCGTGCCGGGCTACCACGGTGCCGATCAGGACCCGGAGCGGCTGGCCCGGGAGGCCGAGCGCATCGGCTTCCCGGTTCTCGTCAAGGCACGGGCCGGAGGCGGCGGCAAGGGCATGCGCCTCGTGGAGCGGCCGGAAGATTTTCGCGCCGCGCTGGACGGCGCCCGGCGCGAGGCCGAGGCGAGCTTCGGCGACCCGGCGGTGCTGGTCGAGCGCTTCGTGTCCGCGCCGCGCCATGTCGAGATGCAGGTCTTCGCCGATGCGCATGGCAACGTCGTCCATCTCTTCGAGCGCGACTGCTCGCTCCAGCGGCGCCACCAGAAGGTGATCGAGGAGGCGCCGGCTCCCGGGATGACGCCGGAGGTGCGCGAGGCGATGGGCCATGCGGCGGTCGAGGCGGCGCGCGCGGTCGGCTATCGCGGGGCGGGCACGGTGGAGTTCATCGCCGATGGGACGCATGGCCTGCGGCCCGACGGGTTCTGGTTCATGGAGATGAACACGCGGTTGCAGGTCGAGCATCCCGTGACCGAGGCGATCACCGGTCTCGATCTCGTGGAATGGCAGCTGCGGGTCGCGCGCGGCGAGCCGCTGCCGCTACGGCAGGAAGAGCTGCGCATCGGCGGCCATGCGGTGGAAGCGCGACTGTATGCCGAGGATGCGGCGCGCGGCTTCCTGCCCGCGACCGGGCGGCTGGAGCACCTGCGCTTTCCGGAAGCCACGCGCTTCACGACCGGTGCCCTGCGCATCGACAGCGGGGTGGAGGAGGGCGACGAGATCACGCCCTGGTACGACCCGATGATCGCCAAGGTGATCGCCCACGGGGCCGACCGCGCCGCCGCGCTGGCGACCCTGAGCAACGCGCTGGACGGCGTGCGGGTCGTCGGGGCCACCACCAACACCGCGTTTCTCGCACGGCTGGTCCGCCAACCGGACTTCGCCGCCGGGCGGCTCGACACCGGTCTGATCGCCCGACATCTCGACGCGCTAACCGAGGTTCCCGGGCCCTCGCCGGAGAGCGCCGTCGTCGCGGCTCTGGCGCTCGCCGGTCTCCTTGAGGCTCCCGCGACGGACGATCCATGGGCGCGCCTGCGCGCCTTTCGCAGCTGGGGCCGCGCGCACCTCCACGCGCAGCTCGTCTCCGGCACGGAGCAGATCGACCTGCGTCTCGAGCTGACCGAAGGGGGTGTCCATTTCGCCGACGGAACCAGCCTCGCGATCCGTCGCGACGGTCGCGGCATCGCGGTGGAGCGCGAGGGCCACCGGCAGACCTTCACGATCGAGGCGACCCATGGCGGGGTGACGCTCTTCGGGGCGGAGACGTCAACGAGCTTCCGCCTGGTCGACCCCCTGGAGCGGGATGGCGGCACGGCGTCGGGCGACGACGGCATCCGCTCGCCCATGCCGGGCGTCGTCACGAGGCTCCTGGCTTCGGTGGGGGACGAGGTCGCGGCCGGCACCCCGGTGCTGGTGGTCGAGGCCATGAAGATGGAGCACACGCTGCGGGCGCCGCGCGACGGACGGCTCGCCGAGATCCTGGTGCGCGAGGGCAGGCGCGTCGACGACGGCGACGTCCTGGCGCTTCTGGAGCCCGCAACCGATGGGTGACCGCGTTACGCTGTTCGAGGTCGGCCCGCGCGATGGCCTGCAGAACGAGGCGCGCCCCGTTCCGGCCGCCGACAAGATCCGGCTGATTGATCTCCTGTCCGGCGCCGGCCTGCCCAAGATCGAGGCCGCAAGCTTCGTCAGTTCGCGTTGGGTGCCGCAGATGGCGGACGCAGCCGTCGTCATGGCGGGCATCCGGCGTGCGCCCTCGGTCCTGTACACGGCGCTCACGCCCAACCTGCGGGGGTTGGACGATGCGATCGCCTCGCGCGCCGACGAGGTCGCCGTCTTCGCCTCGGCCTCGGAGGGCTTCAGCCGGGCCAACATCAACTGCACGATCGCGGACAGCCTCGCGCGCTACCGCGAGGTGGCGGATGCCGCGCGCGCGGCAGGCCTTGCCGTGCGCGGCTATGTTTCCTGTATTACGCAGTGCCCGTTCGACGGCGCGGTCGAGCCGGACGCCGTGCGCCGCGTCGCCGACGCGCTGCTGCGGCTCGGCTGCTACGAGATCAGCCTTGGCGACACGCTGGGTCGCGCCGCGCCCTGCGAGATCGCATGTCTTCTGCGCAGCCTCGCCGACGACCTGCCGGCGGAGCGCCTCGCCGGGCACTTCCACGACACGTCGGGCCGGGCGTTACGGAACGTCGAGGTGGCGCTGGACGCCGGGCTGCGGACCTTCGACGCCTCGGTCGGCGGTCTGGGCGGCTGCCCCTACGCGCCCGGCGCGAGCGGCAACGTGGCGAGCGAGGCGCTCGCCGCGCGCCTTGCGGAACTCGGTCTCGAGACCGGCGTCGATATCGCGCGCCTGGCCGAGGCGGCGGCCTTCGCTCGAAGCTTGAGGAACCGAGCATGAGCTACCGGACCTTGCGGGTGGAGCGTGACGCGCGCGGCGTGGTCACCGTGGCCCTGAACCGGCCCGCCAAGCGCAATGCGCTCTCGGTCGCAATGATCGACGATCTCACCAGCTTCGCGGCCGAGGCGAACCGCGACGGTTCGCTGCGCGCGATGGTTCTGCGCGGCGAGGGGGAGGTCTTCTGCGCCGGCGGGGACCTCGAATGGATGCGGTCTCAGGTCGAGGCCGATCGCGAAACGCGCCGGCGCGAGGCACGACGGCTCGCCGCCATGCTGCGGGCGCTGAACGAGTTGCGCGCACCGTTGATCGGGGCGATCCACGGCGCGGCGCTTGGCGGCGGGGCGGGGCTCGCTGCCGTCTGCGACGTCGCGCTGGCTGTCGACGGAACGCGCTTCGGCTTCACCGAAACGCGGCTCGGCCTGATCCCTGCGACGATCGGCCCCTATGTCATAGCGCGGCTCGGCGAGGGGCGGGCGCGGCAGGTGTTCATGTCGTCGCGCGTCTTCGACGCCGACGAGGCGGTCCGGCTCGGGCTCGTCGCGCGATGCGTCGAGCGGGCGGCGCTGGAGGCCGCGGTGGAACGCGAGGTCGCGCCCTATCTCCAGGCTGCGCCCGGCGCCGTGGCGCGGGCCAAGGCGCTCGCCCTCGATCTCGGCTCGCCCGTCGACGACGCGGCGATCGACCGTTCGGTCGAGGCGCTGGTTGACGCCTGGGACAGCGAGGAGGCGCGCGTTGGTATCGCCGCGTTTCTGGACAAGCGAAGCCCCCCCTGGGCGAGCGGTACGCGGAAGCCCTGACCGGCGCGTCTCGTCGGATCAGCCGTCCTTGTTCGCCTCCGCGGTTCGGCGATGGCGCAGGACGTCCGCCACGTAGTTGCGCGACAGGCTGTGGTAGAGCGGCGCGCCGGACACGAGCCGGGCCGTGCCGAAGCCGATCAGCGAGGCCAGCATGACCGGCACGACGTTGGCCGAGTTGCCGGTCATCTCCAGGATGATCACGAAGGCTGTCATGGGCGCCTGGACGACGCCCGCGAAGTAGCCCGCCATTCCCAGCGTGGCGGCCAGCGCCGGCGCGGCGCCCAGAACCAGCCCGAGCGTCGAGCCCAGGCCTGCGCCCACCGCCAGCGAGGGCGCGAAGATGCCGCCGGGTATGCCCGAGACCATGGAGGCCAGTCCGGCGACGAACTTTTCCGCAAAGAACAGAGGCGACAGCGTTTCGCCCTCGATTGCCGATCGTGCCGCCTCGTAGCCCGTGCCGTAGGTGGTTCCGCCCGACAAGAGCCCGACAACCGCCACCACGAGACCGCAGGCGGCGGCCACCAGGACGATCCGCCCGCGGCTTCCCCGGGTCCAGCGTCGCACGCGGCGCATGAGAGTGAGGGCTCCGGCGCTGAACAGGGCGCCGAAGGCGCCGCCCATCGCACCGCACAGCACCACCAGCACCCAGCCACGGAGCGAGACGACGCTCGCCTGACTTTCGCCGAAATAGGTGTAGTTGCCGGTCAGCGCGAGCGAGGCGAGGCCCGCCAGCACCACGGCCGACAGGACGAGACCGTTGGTGCGCGCCTCGTAGGCGCGGCCCATCTCCTCGATCGCGAAGACGATGCCCGCGAGCGGGGTGTTGAAGGCCGCCGCGATACCCGCCGCCGACCCGGCCAGGATCAGCCCGCGAGCCCGCTCCATGCCGCCGATCCGTCCGGCCGCCAGCATGATCGCCGCGCCGACCTGAACGGTCGGCCCCTCGCGCCCGATCGAAGCGCCCGACAGGAGACCGAGAAGGGTGAGAAGGATCTTGCCCACCGCGATGCGCAGCGACAGGAGAACGCCCCGATCCTCGTCGCGCTCGAAATGGCGGGCCGCGATGGCCTGGGGGATGCCGCTGCCGCCCGAGTTCGGAAAATAATGAAGCGCCAGATAGCTCGACAGGGCGAAGCCGAGGGGTGGCAGGAGAAGGGCCAGAAGCGGACCGGCCGTGGACACGCCCCGCAGGACGGCAAAGCCGCTCTGGGCGGCGTCCGCCAGCTTGGCGAAGGCGACGCTGACAAGGCCGACCGCGAGCGCACCCGACCAGAACACGAGGCGCGGACGCCAGAGACGCTTCGACAGCCAGACCGCGCGCGAGCGCCGAAGCATCGGCGTGCGTCCAAGACGCCGGCGAGACGAGTGGCTGTTCGTATTCGGCATCGACGCAAGACCACTGTTTCCCGAGATGGTCCGTGATGGGGGACGCGGCTGCCGATGTCGAGCGATACGGGTGGGCGAAGGCGAGATCGGCATGGAACGGACGCTGGCGTAACCCCTCGCAGGCACCGGCCAAGCCGGAACCGCGCCGTGTCATGCGCGCCGGCCCATCAACCCGACACCCGCCAACGCCCGCCTCGCGCATCCGGGAAAACCGCTCGCCAAATGCCATCGATGCGATGCGGCGACCGATCACATCGCTCGGACTCAACGGCCAGCGACGCCCCGAACGCAGCACATTTCGGTCGCCGCCCTGTCGGAACGCAGGGTTGCTATCGGACGGATTGCCGGGATCGGATGACCGTCTCGAAGATCGACGGCGGGGACAGCTTGCACGATCGCGCGTTCGCGGATCGCGAGCCAGCCTTACGAAGTCCATCGGGGGCGACCAGCGCTCGGTCCGACCATCGCCTATGCCCGCGGGAAACGCCGCGCCCCTGATCGCAGGACCACGGCTCTAATAGCGCTGGAACTCATAGGAATGGCGGAGAGGGAGGGATTTGAACCCCCGATACGGTTGCCCGTATGCCGCATTTCGAGTGCGGTGCATTCAACCACTCTGCCACCTCTCCGTCCGAGGTCGGCGACCGGGTCGCCGTTGCGTGGTCTGGCGCCCGGAAGGCGCGGGTCGTGTCCTACAAAGGTTCGATCCCGCACACAAGAGGAAATCGCTTGCCCGTCATGGGCGCGCAGGCGTCGGGTCAGATGCGCAGGAGCAGGGCGGCGACGGCAAAGCCGAGATTGCCCGCCAGAAGGCAGAACACCGCGAACGAGCCGAGGTCCTTGGCCTGCTTCGCGAAGGTCGAGATCTCGGGCGAGACGCGGTCGACGATCAGCTCGATCGCCGTGTTCAGCGCCTCGGCCGCCGCCAGGATCAACAGAAGCACGACCTGAATCAGGAGCATGGCCGGCGATACGCCCGCGATCAGCAGAAGCGCCAGAAGGGCGGCCCCCAGCATGATCTCCTGCCGGAACGCCGTCTCGCCGAGGAGGCGCAGGAGGCCGGCGGCGGAGTAGCGCGCCGAGGCCAGGAGATGGTCGATGCCGCGCAGCTTGGCATGCGCCCGGCGATCGGCAGGCGCTTCGATGCTCATGGGGTGGTCTCCGACTGGGCGGTCAGACGCGCGGCGGCGGGCAGGGGCGCGCGGCATGGGGCGAAGGCATCGAGCGAAGCGTCGTAGACCGCCGTGCGCACGTCGTTGAGCCCGATCAGCGTGTGGAAGAGGTTGTCGTGCGACAAGGGCTCGTTGCGACGACCGTCGAGGCAGGCGGTATCGAGGTCCATGCGCTGCGCGAAACGGGGCGAGAACCAGGCGATCATCGGAACGGTGGTCTGTGTCACGGGCGCGAGCAGGTAGGGCATGGCGTGCAGGTAGATGCCGTTCTCACCCAGCGACTCCCCGTGGTCGGAGACGAAGAGCAGCGTGGTGTCGAGATCGTCCCGCGAAGCCAGGAGATCGATCGTCTCGGCCAGGACGTGATCGGTATAGCGGATCGTGTTGTCGTACGCACGGACGATCTCGTCGCGTTGGCAGTCGGCGAACACGGCGGTGCGGCAGGCCGGCGCGAAGACCTCGAAGCCGTCGGGATAGCGTTCGAAATAGGTCGGACCATGGCTGCCGATCTGGTGGAGGACGATGACGGTGTTGCGCGTGATCGTGGTCAACTCGCGGCGCAGGCGATCGGTGAGGATGCCGTCGTGGCATTCCCCGCCGCTGCAGAAGCGCGGATCGTTGCTCTCCGGGAGGAAGGCGTAGGGGATGCGGTCCGCCACGTGGTAGGCGCCGCTGTCGTTGTCGATCCAGCGAACGTCGAACCCGGCCCGCACCAGGACGTCCAGCACGTTCTCGGACGAGCGGGCGGCGGCCTTCGAGTAGCGTTTGCGCGTCAGGTTCGAGAACATGCAGGGGACCGACACGGCGGTCGAGGTGCCGCAGCTCGATACGTTCGTGAAGGACACGACGCCGCGCCGGGCGAGCTCGGGGGTCGTGTCCCGCTCGTAGCCGTTGAGCGCGAACTGCTGGCTGCGCGCGGTTTCGCCGACGACGAGGATCGTCACCACAGGCTTGGTGGCGGACGCGAGGCGCGGTCCGGCAACGGCGTCCGTGCCGAGCGGCGCCGCGACGTAGGTCTCGGTCCCGATCTCCTGGTCGGCATATTTGTAGCTCGCGATCAGCGGCGCCACCGGATTGAGGCTTGCGATCAGGTCTCGGTGCATGCGGAAGGTCGAGGCGTAGCTGGGATAGAACGCCAGCACGATCGCGACGGTGACCGCAAGGCTCGGGACGATCACCGCCGAGTTCCACTTCGCCTTCTGCCAGAAGCGGCGGTGGCGGACGCGCACGACGGCGACCAGCAAAGCGGGAAAGAGCCCGAACAGAAGGAGGTGGAACACCAGGCTCGACGTCAGGAGATGGTTCGCCTCGGCCGGATTGGTGAGCACGACATTCGCGATCATGTCGCGGTCGATCAGGATGCCGTAGCTGTCCACGAAGTACGAGGCGGTCGCCGATACGAGGATGAGCGCGATCAGCACCGGCTTGACGAGATACTTCACCGAGACCGACGTCAGGATCGCGAACAGGAGAAGAAAGAGCCCGATCCCGAGGCCCACGAGATGCAGCGGGTGATCGCCGAAGTAGGCAAAGCCCTTGCGCCAGAACGTGCCGTTGGTCGCGAAGATCAGGTAGGCCGAGACAAGCGCCACGAGGGGCACGCTGCCGATGGTCGGTCTGGGAAGGCGCATGGTTCGGATCCCGAGGGACCGGACAAGCCCGGCCCGCGGCACCGCCTTAGCCGTCGCACCTCGGGGTTCGGCTGTCCGTTCCTATACGGTTTCGTATAATCGGCGTCCGCGACGTGAGAGCGCTGGCGCGATCGCATAAGGATGCATCGGTTGCCGGGAGGAAAAGGCTTGAAGGTCCTGCTGATCGAGGATGACGCATCGAGCGCGGCCTATGTCTGCGCGGGACTGCGCGAGGAAGGGCACGAGGTCGACCACGTGTCGAGCGGGGCTCTGGGTTTGGAACTGGCGCTGACGCGCTCCTACGATACGGCGGTGATCGACCGCATGCTGCCGGATCTCGACGGGCTGTCGCTTCTCAAGGCCATGCGGGCGGCGGGCCAAAGGGTGCCCGCGATCTTCCTCACCGCGCTGGGCGGCGTCGACGACCGGGTCGAAGGGCTGGAAGCGGGCGGCGACGACTATCTCCTGAAGCCCTTCGCCTTCTCGGAACTGATGGCCCGCCTGAATGCCCTGGCCCGGCGTGCCGTGCCGGAGCGGCGCGAGGAGGTCGTTCTGACGGTCGGCGACCTGCAGATGAACCTGGTGGCCCGAACCGTGTCGCGCGCCGGCCGCTCCATCGACCTGCAGCCGAGGGAGTTCCGGCTCCTGGAGGTGCTGATGCGCAACCGCGGACGCGTCCTCACGCGGACCATGCTCCTGGAGCGCGTCTGGCAGTTCCACTTCGACCCCAAGACCAACGTCGTCGAGACCCATGTCAGCCGTCTGCGCGGCAAGGTGGACCGGCCGTTCGGGCGCGAGATGATCCGCACGGTTCGCGGCTCGGGATATCTCCTCGATGCGGCTGCCTGACCGCTTCCGAACGATCTCGTTTCGCCTGTCGGTGGGCTACGGGCTGATGTTCGGCCTGTCGGCGCTCCTGATCATGGGCGTCACGTATGTCGCGGCGAGCACGCAGATGCAGAGCATCGTGCGCGCCTCGATCGCCGAGGATCTCGAACTCTTCGTCCAGGCCTTCCGGGAGGGCGGCGTGCCGGCGCTGCGCGAGGAGGTCGAGGAGCGCGTCGACAGCGCCGCGGCGGACCGCTTCTTCCTGCTTCTGGGCCCGGATGGCGAGCGGCTGGGCGGCAACCTGCCGGTCCATGCCTGGAGAGCCGGCGCGAGCGCCGAGCCCATGGCGCGATCTCCGGTCGACCCGCCGGCGGAGGAGGCGGGGCAAACGCTGTATGCCGACGGGGTCGAACTCGGCGCATACCGCGTCATGGCGGGGCGCCGATCGGACATCCTCGAGGAGATCCGGGCGATCCTCCTGTCGGCCATCCTGACGGGCGGGGTGATGACGGTGATGCTGGCGCTCGTGGGCGGCATCGTGGTGGGGCTCGGACCGAGCCGGCGCGTCGATGCGATCGCGGCGACCACCCGATCGATCGTGGAGGGCCGGCTCGACCTTCGTCTGCCGGTCTCGGGGCGAGGCGACGAACTCGATCGCCTGGCCACCGACATCAACGTCATGCTCGCTCGCATCGAGACGCTGGTGGAAAGCCTACGTCAGGTTTCGGCCGATATCGCGCATGACCTGCGCACGCCGCTGGCGCGGCTGCGGCAGGGGCTGGAGGGTATCGGCCGCTCGACCGACAGGACCGATCTGGAACGCGCCGTCGCCGGGGCGGTGGCGGAGTCGGATGCCATCATCGAGACCTTCAACGCTCTTCTGCGCATCGCGCAGATCGATGCCGGGGCGCGCAAGGCGCGGTTCCAGACCGTCGATCTCACGGAGCTGACCGAACGGGTCGCCGACGCCTACGGCGAGGTGGCCGTGGATGCCGGGCACCAGCTGACGGCCCGGATCGAGCCGGGCCTGACGGCGGTCGGCGATGCCGATCTCCTGACGCAGGCGCTGGTCAACCTCGTCGAAAACGCGATCACGCACGTTCCCGCGCCCGGGCGCATCGCGCTCGCCGCGCGTCGCGGCGCGCAGGGCCCCGTGATCGAGGTGGCGGACAACGGACCGGGGGTTCCCGCTGAGGAGCGCGACAAGATCTTTCGCCGGCTGTATCGCCTCGACCGAAGCCGCACGACCCCCGGCCACGGGCTGGGCCTGGCGCTCGTGTCCTCGATCGCCGAGCTGCACGAGGCCCGCGTCGTGGTCGACGACGGTCATCCCGGCCTCGTCATGCGTCTCCTGCTGCCGGCGGCCTGAGGCCGCCGGGGCGGATCAGCCCAGCGCTTCGCGCTTGCCTGCCGCCCGCACCGGTTGGGGCGCCCAGCGCAGGACGATGGCGCCCACCGTCATGCTGAGAAGCGAGCCGACGAGGACGCCGACCTTCGTCTCGGCCTCGAGTTCGGGACGGCTCGCGAAGGCGAGGAGACCGATGAACAGGCTCATCGTGAAACCGACCCCGCACAAAAGCGCGACGCCGTAGACCTGGATCCAGCTGGCCCCGGCGGGGCGCTGCGCGAGCTTCAGCCGCACGGCGAGCCATACGGTCGCAAACACGCCGAGCTGCTTTCCGAGAAAGAGACCCAGCGCGACGCCGAGCGTGACCGGCGCCAGCAGCATCGAGCCCGTGAAGCCGGCCAGCGACACGCCGGCATTGGCGAAACCGAACAGCGGCAGCACGAGATAGGCCGACCAGGGAAGGAGCCCGTGCTCCAGGCGGTGCAGCGGCGAGGTCGCCTCGTCGGGCCGGCCGGGGCTTGCGCCGAGCGGGATCGTCAGCGCCAGCACGACGCCGGCGATGGTGGCATGGACGCCGGAGCTGAACACGAAGAACCAGAGCGCAAGGCCGAGCAGCAAATAGGGCGCGAGCTGCCGCACGCCCGCCCGGTTCATCGCGACGAGGATCGCGACCACCACGGCGGCGGCGCCCAGCATCGGCCAGGACAGGTCGGCCGTATAGAACAGGGCGATCACCACCACGGCGCCGAGATCGTCGAGGATCGCGAGCGCGGTGAGGAACACCTTGAGCGAGACCGGAACGCGGCTGCCGAGAAGCGCCAGGACACCCAGCGCGAAGGCGATGTCGGTCGCGGTCGGGATGGCCCACCCCCGAAGCGTTCCGGGCGACGACCAGTTCACCGCCGCGAAGATGAGGGCGGGCACGGCCATGCCGCCGACCGCCGCGACGCCGGGCAGAATGCGATCGGACCAGGACCGAAGCTGGCCGTCGAGCAGCTCTCGCTTGATCTCCAACCCGACCAGAAGAAAGAACAGGGCCATCAGCCCGTCGTTGATCCAGTGCAGGACGCTGAGCGGGCCGAGATAGGTACTGAGGGCCGCGAAGTAGGCGGGTGCTGCCGGCGAGTTGGCGACGATCAGCGCGAGCGCGGCGCTCGCCATCAGAACGATGCCGCCCCCTGTCTCGCCCCCGATCAGGGCACGGAAGGCGGAAAGCGGACGTCGAAGGGGAATGGACGGCAAGGGCACGGATCTCCTTCGCTGGCGGCCCGACCAGCGTGAGAAAAACCTGCGAACCCGCCATGGACCCGCACCCGCGGTCGGTATCGCATCGCCCTCCCGCAGGCGCAAGGCTAGCGGGAAAGAGGTCTAGCGATCCCGCTCCATGATCCATTCGACGTTCAAGTCGGGCACGAAGCGCCAGTTGCGACGCGGGCCCGCCATGACGTTGAGGTAGTACATCTCGAAGCCGTAGGGCGCGCCGCACGGGTGGTGCCCGCGCGGCACCAGCACCACGTCGCCGTCGTGCACCGCCATGGTCTCGTCGAGCTGGCGGTCGTCGGTATAGACGCGCTGGACGCCGAAGCCCGAGGCCGGGTTGAGGCGGTGGTAGTAGGTTTCCTCGAGGTAGGTGATGCGCGGGAAGTCGTCCTCGTCGTGCCGATGCGAGGGGTAGCTCGACCAGTGGCCGGCGGGCGTGAACACCTCGGTGACGAGGAGGCTGTCGCAGTAGTCCTCGTTCTCCATCGCGATGTTGTTGATGTAGCGCGTGTTGGTGCCGCGGCCGCGCTCGGTGAGCGTGATGCCGTCCGGCCCGATGCGCCGCGCCTCGTGGCCTCGCCGGCCGGGCGCCAGACAGACGGCGATCGTGCAGTCCGTCTCGGCGACCGCCTCCCAGCTTTCCTCGTTCGGCACGTAGAGACAGTGCGGCGGCGTGCGCTCGAAGACGCTCATGCGCTCGCCGAGCAGCCCCCAGTCGCGTCCGGCCGCCTGCAAGCGTGCCTTGCCCTCGACGACGACGAGGATGGCCTCGTTGGCGCCCGTCGCTTCACCCGCCCGCTCGCCGGCCCGCAGGCGGTGGAGCGAGAAGCCGACATAGCGCCAGCCGGCCGATTGCGCGGTGATCTCGTGTACCTTGCCATGGGTGCCGAACGGGCGGCGCAGAAGCGGCTTGGAGAGAAGCGGCGAGGTCATGATGTCTCCTGCGCTCAGGCTTCGGCGCGGTCGAGGCCGGTCTCGCGCGCCATGCGCTTGAGAGCCTGGAAGCCCATGTTCTGATAGCGGAAGGGTTCACGCACGAGGCTGTCCTGCTCGGCCTCGATCACCAGCCAGCCCTCGTAGCCGTGCTTGGCCGCGATCGCGAGAACCGGCGCGAAGTCGACGCAGCCTTCCTCGTCGCCCGGCACCGTGAAGGCGCCGCGCCGCACGCCCTCCAGGAACGACAGGTTCTCCTCGCGCACCTGCCGCGCGATCGCGGGCCGCACGTTCTTGGCGTGGATATGGGTGACGCGGTCCATGTAGCGCTCGGCGATGTCGGCCGGGTCGGCGTCGCCGAAGGTGCAGTGGCCGGTGTCGAGAAGGAGGCGGGTGTGGGGGCCGGCCATCGCCATGAAGCGATGGATATCGTCGGCCGACTCGATGATCGTGCCCATGTGGTGGTGGTAGCCCATCTTCACGCCCTGGCCGGCGGCATGAGCGGACAGCGTCTCGTAGCCTTGGGAGAAGCGCTCCCACTCGGCATCCGTCATGACCGGGCGGTCGTTCACCGGCACACCGTCGTTGCCGTGCACCGTGTTGGAGCATTCGCAGGCGTTGATGTGATCGCCGCCGGCATCTCGCACCATGTCGATGAAGCGCTGGAGCGCGGCGATCTCGGTCTCGACGTCGTTGACGAGGAGGTTGGTCGAGTGCCAGCCGGCGGCAAAGCGCAGCCCGTAGGCTCCCAGCGCCGCCTTCAGCGCCGTGCCGTCGTCGGGCATGAGGTGCCCCTTCTCGATACCGTCGAAGCCGATGCGCCGGCAGTCGGTCAGGCAGTCGTCGAGCGTCAGGTGCGCGCCGATCGAGTGGTCGTCGTCGTTGGTCCAGGCGATCGGGTTGGTGCCGTAGAGGATCATGTCGGTCGGGTCCGGATGCGGGTGGAGACGGGCAGCGTCAGTTGACGAGGTTCTGGCGCGACAGGTTCTCGACGTAACCCTCGCGGGCCGCCTCGATCGCGTCGGTGCGGCCGACCTCGGGGACAGCGACGTCCCACCAGTGGCCGCCGCCCGCCTCGCCGGGGCCGGGCGCGGGATCGGTGTCGATCACGACCACGGTCGGGCGGTCGCGCCCTCGCGCCTCGGTGACGAGGCGCTCGAGATCGGCGATGCCCTCGGCCTTCACCGCGTGGGCACCCATCGACGCCGCATGGGCGACGAAGTCGATCTCGGGCTGCGCCTCGACGCGCGAGTCGACATAGAGGTTGTTGAAGGGCGCGCCGCCCGTATGCTTCTGCAAACGATTGATGCAGCCGTAGCCCCGGTTGTCGGTCAGTACCACCGTGAAGGGCACGCGCCGCATGACGGCGGTGGCGAGTTCGGAGTTGGCCATCATGTAGGAGCCGTCGCCGACGAAGCAGACGATCTCGCGTTCGGGCAGGGCGAGCTTGGCGCCGAGCGCGCCGGCCAGCTCGTAGCCCATGCAGGAGAAGCCATATTCCATATGGTAGCCGCCCTGGCTCGGCTGCCACAGGAGCTTCAGCGCGCCGGGCATGGTGCCGGCGGCGCAGAGCGCGATCGTCGCTTCGGTCGAGACACGCTGCACGGCGCCGATCACCTGCGCATCGGTCGGCAGCTCGTTGGAACGCTCGGCGGCCGGCGCCGCGCAATGCCGGTCGACCTGCGCCAGCCAGTCGGTGCGCGAGGCCGCATCGGGCTCGGCGGCGCGATGGCTTCCCAGCGCCTGCGACAGCTTCTCCAGCCCGACCCGCGCATCGGCCACCAGTGAGACGGCGCCGTGCTTGGCGGCGTCGAAGGCCTGGACGTTCAGCGAGACGAGACGGCGGCCGGGCGCCGAGAAGAGCGACCACGAGCCGGTGGTGAAGTCCTGGAAGCGCGTGCCGACGCCGAGGACAAGATCGGCCCGTTCGCACAGGGCGTTGGCGGCGGCCGAGCCGTCGACGCCGGCCGCGCCGAAGTTCATGGGATGGCTCTGGGGCAGGGCGGACTTGCCGGCCTGCGTCTCCACCACGGGAATGGCGTGGCGCGTGGCGAAGTCGGCCAGCGTCGCTTCCGCCTCGCTGAAGATCGCGCCGCCGCCGCAGACGATCACAGGGTTTTGGGCCGCGCGCACAAGATCGGCCACCTCGGCGAGTTCCCGCGCGTCCGGCTCGGGACGGCGGATGTGCCAGACGCGTGGCTCGAAGAAGGCTTCCGGCCAGTCGTAGGCCTCGGCCTGCGTGTCTTGGCAGAAGGCGAGCGTGACCGGACCGCAGGTCGCGGGATCGGTCATCGTTCGCAACGCGCGGGGCAGGGCGGTGAGAAGCTGCTCGGCGCGCTGGATGCGGTCGAAGTAGCGCGACACCGGACGGAAGCAGTCGTTGGCCGAAACCGTGCCGTCGTCGAAGTCCTCGACCTGCTGCAGCACCGGGTCGGGCCGGCGGTTGGCGAAGACGTCGCCGGGGATGAGAAGCACCGGCAGGCGGTTGACGTGGGCCAGCGCGGCGGCCGTCACCATGTTGGTGGCGCCGGGGCCGATCGACGAGGTGACGGCCATGGCGCGACGGCGCTTCTTGGCCTTGGCATAGGCGATGGCGGTGTGCGCCATGGTCTGCTCGTTCTGGCCGCGCCAGGTGGGCAGCGTGTCGCCGATGCCCTCCAGCGCCTCGCCGAGTCCGGCGACGTTGCCGTGGCCGAAGATGGCCCAGACACCTTCGATGAAGCGCTCGCCCTCCGCGGTCATCTGGACCGAGAGCCAGCGCACCAGGGCCTGGGCAGCCGTCAGGCGGATCGTCGTCATCGTGTGCCTCCCGCAGCGCTCGCGCGCGCCTCGTCCCATAGCTTGCACAGCCTGAGGAAGCGACGCCGCATCTCGTCGACCGCCGCCTCGTCGTCGATCCCGCCCGTCATCCAGCGGCGCGCCGCATCGCCGAAGATCGTGCGCCCGACCGCAAAGCCGCGCACGAGGTCGAAGCCCGCCGCCACGCGGAACGAAGCCGCGAGTTCTTCCTCCGGCGCATCGAGGCCCAACACCACGATGCCGCGCGTACGACGGTCGTGGGCCTCGATCGCCTGAATGGCGTTCGACCAGGCCTCCGGCGTCCGCAGCGGCTCGAGCTTCCACCAGTCCGGGTAAACGCCGATCTCGTACCAGCGACGGATCAGCTGCGCGTTGGTCCCGTCGTCGACCGGGCCGACCTTGGACGGGATGATCTCCAGGAGGAACTCCAGCCCGTTGCGCCGCGACGCCTCGAACAGGCGCTTCACCGTCGTCTCCTGCTCGTCGCGCATCGCCGGCGCGTCGCCGGGATGGCAGAAGCACAAGACCTTCACGACGTTCTCGCGCGCCCATTCCTCCAGACCGCCGCAGTCGGGGCCGAGCTCGGGCTCGAGCGTCAGCGGGCGCGAGCCCGGCCACTCGGCCGGACGACCGATCCACAGGCCCGTGCCGGACGCGGCATGGAGCGCGCGGCGACCGATGCGGTTGTCGCACAGGATGCCGTAGCCTTGCTGCCCACCCTGCACGCCGAGGGCCGCCCGCAGGCACAGCTCCTTGAAGGCGCCACCCTTTTCCGGCGTGTAGCCCTCCATCTGCTCGAGCTGCATGCGGTGGTCGAAGGCGAAGACGCGCATCGTCTGCCGGTCGCCGTGCCGGTTGGTCGACCAGTGGATCTGCTCCAGCTCCGCGTCGTTGCGAAGGTCGGGGCGGACGACGCCACGCTTCAGGAAGAAGTCCAGTTCGGTCAGGCTCGGATAGGCCGGCGTGCAGCCGTGGCGCGAGACCGCGAAGGCGCCGCAGGCGTTGGCGTATTCGAGGGCCTTCGGCCATGTCTCGTCGCCGAGCCAGCCCTTCAGGAGGCCGGCAAAGAAGCCGTCGCCGGCACCCAGAACGTTGAACACCTCGATCGGGAAACCGGGGCCGGACTGCGCCTCGTCGAGGCTCGCCGGGATCGCACCCTCGATCGCGACCGCGCCCTTGGCGCCGCGCTTGCAAACGAGGGTCGCGCTTGAAACCTTGCGCACGGCGCGCAGCGCCGCCAGCGTGTCGGTCGAGCCGCCGGCGATGTGGAACTCCTCTTCCGTGCCGACGATGAGGTCGAAGAGGTGCAGCGTCGACTGGAGCTTGGCCGTCACCGCGGCGCTCTCGACGAAGCGGCTCTCGCCGTCGCCGTGGCCGGCGACACCCCAGAGGTTCGGCCGGTAGTCGATGTCGAGCGCGGTGCGAAGCCCGTGCGCCCTGGCCAACCGCAACGCCTTCATGACGGCGGCCTCGGTTCGCGGGTTGGAGAGGTGCGTGCCGGTGACGACGAGGGCGCGCGCGTCGGCGACGAAGGCCTCGTCGATGTCGTCCTCGGCGAGTGCCATGTCCGCGCAGTTCTCGCGGTAGAAGATCAGCGGAAAGGAGTCCTCGTCGCGGATGCCGAGAATCACTAGCGCGGTGAGGCGCTCCCGGTCCGTCTTCACGCCGCGCACGTCGACGCCCTCGCGCTCGAGCTGCTCGCGGATGAAGCGGCCCATGTGCTCGTCGCCGACCTTGGTGATCACCGCGCTCCTGAGGCCGAGGCGCGCCGCGCCGCAGGCGATGTTGGTCGGGCTGCCGCCGATATACTTGCGGAAGGATCCCATGTCCTCCAGACGCCCGCCGACCTGCGCGCCGTAGAGATCCACCGAGGAGCGGCCGATCGTGATCACGTCGAGCTGGCGGGCCATGGCTTCTTCCTTGGAAAACGGCGGGCGGGGGGCAGGGGCGGCGACGGGCGCCGCCCGCAAGGCGTCAAGCGCCGAGCATGTCCGGGGTGAGCGTGACGGTCTCGCCGGTCTGGGACGAGCGGGTCGCGGCCTCGGCACAGGCGAGCGCGGCCACGCCGTCGCGCAAGGTCACGGGGAAGGCGGACTTGTTCTCCACCGCGTCCACGAACGCCGTCCACTCCGTTTCGTAGGCGCGCATGTAGCGCTCGAGGAAGAAGTAGACGGGCTTGGCCGATGCGGCGCCGGCGGCCGTGATCTTCTCGACCGTGTTCTCCAGGACGTTGCGCGCCGAGAGCAGCCCCTCGGATCCCAGCAGCTCGACGCGCTGGTCGTAGCCGTAGCCGGCCCGGCGCGAGTTCTTGATCACCGCGATGCGTCCGTCGGCCCAGGTCATCGTGACCGCCGCCGTATCCACGTCGCCCGCCTCGCCGATCGCGGGGTCGACGAGCGAGGAGCCGACCGCCGTCACCTTCTCCGGAGCGCCGCCCATGAGCCAGCAGGCCATGTCGAAGTCGTGGATCATCATGTCGCGGAACAGGCCGCCCGAGACCTTCACGTAGGAGACGGGCGGGGGCGCGGGATCGAACGAGGTGATCGAGAGAAGCTCGGCGCGCCCGATCTCGCCCGCGTCGAAGGCGGCCTTGAGGGCCGCGAAGTTCGGGTCGAAGCGACGGTTGAAGCCGATCATCACGCTCTCGCCGCCGACCGTCTTCTGGCAGGCCAACGCCCGCTCCAGCGACAGGTCCACCGGCTTCTCGCACAGAACCGCCTTGCCGGCAGCGCTTGCGCGCTCGATGAGGTCCGAATGGGTGTCGGTCGAGGTCGCGATCAGCACGGCGTCGATCGCGGGGTCGGCCAAAATCTCTTCGATCGTCATCGCCTTGGCGCCGGTGCGCTCGGCCAGCGACCGTGCCGCGTCGCTCACGACGTCGGCGACGGCGACGAGCCGCGAGTTCTTGTCGGCGGCGATCGAGCGGGCATGAACCTGGCCGATGCGGCCCGCACCCAGAAGCGCGACGTTGAGCATGGGAGATGATCCTCGAAGATCAGTGGGAAAGGGTGAAGGCGTCGCGGAAGCGCTGGAGCGCAAGCTCCGAGTCGCTCTCGGGCCAGGCTTCCAGCCCGACGACGCCGCGGTAGCCCATGGCATCGAGCGCGCGGGCGATCGCGGGATAGTGGATCTCGCCGGTGCCCGGCTCGTGGCGCCCCGGCACGTCGGCGACCTGGATCTCGCCGATCAGCGGCAGCGCGCGGCGGCAGAGCTCGATGAGATGGCCCTCGCCGATCTGCGCGTGGTAGAGGTCGAGGTTGAGACGCAGCGAGGGTCGGTTCACCGCTTCCACCAGCGCGATCGTGTCGGCGGCCTTGGCAAACGGCGTTTGCGGGTGATCCACCGCCTCGTTCAGGTTTTCCAGAACGAACACGACGCCATGCTCCTCGCCGAGGTCGGCGATGCGCCGCAGCGTGTCCACCGCCTTCAGCCACATGGCGGGCGTCGTGCCGTGCGACTTCATGACCGGCAGGCCGTCGCCGTCGAGGCCCGTGCCGTGAAGGTTCAGGCGGGGGCAGCCGATCTCGTGGGCCACCGGGATCGACTGCCGCGCGGTGCGCAGCAGCTCGTCGGCGCCCGCGTCGTCCGCCAGCGTCCCCGTGACGTAGCCGGTCATCGACGAGAAGCGCGCGCCGGACGACGCGAGCGCCGGGATGTCGTGCTTCCGCCAGTCCCAGATCTCGACCAGAAAGCCGGCCTGTGTCAGGCGCGCGATCCGCTCCGCGACGGGAAGCTCGCGAAACAGCATCTCGGCGCAGGCGGCGAGCTGGAACGGTTGGGTCATCGCAGTCCGCAAAGGTTCGGGGAAGCCGTCAGCGCAGCCCATCGCGACCGACGTTCGGGCTTTCGCGCCGACCGTCCGAAAGGCGAGCCGTCATCCAGATCGGTAGCATCGGCTTCCTCCCGTCGCTGTCGATCCGCGTCCAACGCGAGATCGATCACCGAGACCGCGAGCCTCTTCGAGGGCTCTCAGCTGCACGAGCATTCGATATCACCTTCTCCGGTCGATGCAAGCGACCGTTGCATTTTTTGTTGTGTTGGAATTTTTGTTCCATATCGGTCGCCGGTCCGGGGAAGAACTCGGCATCCCGTTCGGCATCCGGACTTGTCCCTGCGGCCCGGTCGGGCATGATAAGTCCCGTTGACGAGATGCTCCGCTGCGGATCATCCCCTGTTCGAGGACGACTGATCGATGGCATCTGGACCGCGCGTCGACCAGGCGGCAGCGCCGGTCGCCCGTTTCCAAGGCGATACGCAGGCGCGAGCGATTCTCGCCGAACTCTTCGCGGCGGCGGTGTCGAGCGCCGACCCGATGCAGGTCCTTGCCCCGGCCCTGCCGGAGCGTCCGCGCGGCCGGTGCGTCGTGGTCGGCGCCGGCAAGTCCGCGGCGGTGATGGCGCAGGCCGTCGAGGCGGCCTGGACCGACGTCGATCTGTCCGGCGTGGTGGTCACGCGCTACGGCCACGGCGCGCCCACCCGCCGCATCGAGGTGCTGGAAGCCGCCCATCCCGTACCGGACGCGGCGAGCGAACAGGCCGCGCGCCGCATTCTTTTGGCCGTGCAGGGGCTGGGTCCGGAGGACCTCGTGCTGGCGCTGATCTCGGGCGGCGGCTCGTCGCTGATGGCGCTGCCGGCCGGAGGGCTGACGCTCGACGACAAGCGCGCGGTCAACCGCCTTCTGCTCGCGTCCGGCCTCGGCATCAACGAGATGAACCAGGTTCGCCGCCGCTTGTCCGCCATCAAGGGCGGACGGCTCGCCGAGGCCGCCCATCCCGCCCGTGTGGCGACGCTGGTGATCTCCGACGTGCCCGGCGACGATCCGCGCGCCATCGCCTCGGGGCCGACCGTCTACGACCCCGAGGCGGCGGCGGACCTTTCGGCTCTGGCCCGGCGCCTCGGCCCGGCCTTGCCCGAGGCGGCCCGCCGGCTCCTGGTCGAAACGCCGCTGCCGCGCCCGCCGTTTGCGTCCGACGTGCGCATGATCGCCACGCCGCAGATGGCGCTGGAGGCGGCGGCCGCGGTCGCTCGCCGGCATGGCCTTCGGCCGATTCTTCTGGGCGATGCGCTGGAGGGCGAGGCGCGCGAGGCCGGCACGTTGTTCGCCGGCATGGCGCGCTCGGTGCGCCGCCACGCGCAGCCAGCGGCAGCGCCCGCCGTTCTCCTGTCGGGCGGCGAGACCACGGTGACGATCGGCTCGGCCGAGCCGGGGCGGGGCGGGCGAAACACCGAGTTCCTTCTGGCGCTCGCCGTGGCGCTTCGGGGCGAGCGGGGTATCAGTGCGATCTCGGCCGACACGGACGGCATCGACGGCACCGAGGATGCGGCCGGCGCGGTGATCACCGCCGACACGCTGGAGCGCGCGCGACGGGCCGGCCTCGACCCCGCCGCCTTCCTTTCCGCCCACGACAGCTACACGCTGTTCCAGCGGCTCGGCGACCTCGTGGTCACGGGACCGACCCTCACCAACGTCAACGACTTCCGCGCCGTCCTTGTGCTTCCCGAGCCCTGAGGGACCGCCGTGCGTCCCGTCCCACGGTTGGACGCTAGCCGGCTCATGCGCTAGGCCCGGGGCCGACCGCAGACCCGCGCGCGGCATGGGCGAGCCGACAAGCGCGGTCAGGAGATGCGAGACGCCGATGACCAAGCCGACCGCGTTCCTGGTTGCCCTTCTGATCGTGCTGGCGGGCTGCGCGTCGCGCCCCTACGCGACGCTCCTGTCCGTCGCCGATACGGTGCCGGGCGCCCATCTCGTGGACATGCTGGTGGCGACCACGCGCGCGCCCTCCAGCGTTCCGGGCGTCGTGTTCGCGAGCGAGCGAGGCTCCGGTCTCTCGGTCGAGAACATTCTCGTCTCGATCCCGCCGGATGGCGCGCGGCAGCCCGGCGCCGTGATCTATCCCAAGCGCAATCCCGGCGACCCATCACGCGAGTTCGTCGCCCTCCGGGTCGCACCGCTGGATGCCGCCGGCGCGCGAGCCTGGTACGACCGCGTGTCGGGATCGCGGCGGCGCGTCCTGATCTTCGTTCACGGGTTCAACTCGACCTACGAGGAGGCGGTGTTCCGCTTCGCCCAGATCAGTCACGACACGGGCGTCGACGCCGCGCCGGTCCTGTTCACCTGGCCCTCGCAGGGCTCGATCTTCGGCTACCTCTACGATCGGGAAAGCGCCAACTACTCGCGCGACGCGCTGGAAGAGGTGATCCGGCAGGCCGTCGAGGACCCCGACATCGGCGAGATCACCCTCATGGCCCACTCCATGGGCAGTTGGCTGGCGATGGAGGCGCTGCGCCAATACGCGATCCGGCATGGCGACCTGCCGGCGAAGCTGCGCAACGTGGTGCTGGCCGCTCCCGACCTCGATATCGACGTCTTCCGGGCGCAGCTCGACGAGATCGGCCCGGCGGGGGACCGCATCACCATCTTCACGTCGCAGGATGACCGGGCGCTACTGGTGTCCCGCCGGCTGTCGGGAGGCGTCCAACGTCTCGGCTCCGTGGACCTGACTCGGCCCGAGGTGGAAGCCGAGTTCGAGCGGCGCGGCATCAACGTCGTGGACCTGTCCGACATCCGCGCGGGCGACAGCCTGAACCACACGAAGTTCGCCGAAAGCCCCGTCGTCGTGCAGGCGATCGGCCGGCGGCTGATCGCGGGCGACCGCGTGTCGGGTTCGCGCCTCAGCCTCGCCGAGACGATCGGCGCCACCGCGATCGGCACCGCGCAAGGGGTCGGCTCGGCGGTCGGCGCGACACTCACCCTGCCGGCCGCCGTGGTGGACCCGGCCGCGCGCGAGCGTCTGGGCGAGCAGGTCCGCAACACGGGCCGGAGCCTGGGTGGAACGGTGCTGACCGCAACCGGCCAGTAGAGCGCCGCGCTCAGTCGGTAGCGGTCCCGCGACGTAGGTCGGCGACGCCGAGCGCCAGCGTCATCGCCAGGGCCAGGCTCGCCGACAGCGAGCGGAAACCCTGGAAGTCGGCCTCCACGACCTCGAACCAGATGCGCGCCGCCGACGCGATCGGGCTGAAGGGGCTGTCGGTGATCACGACGAGCGGCACGCCGTTCTCGGCGAGCAACCGCGCATGATCCACCGTCGCCGAGGCGTAGGGCGTGAACGAGATGGCGAGCGCCGCGTCGCGACCTGTGGCGAAGGACAGCGTCTCGGGATCGGTGCCCATGGCCGAGCCGACCAGCAGGTTCCGCACGCCGAGCTTGCCGAGCGCATAGCTGAGATAGGACGTGACTGGGAACGACCGGCGCTGGGCGACGAGATAGATCGTCTCGGCGCGCGCCAGAAGCCGCGTCGCCTCCTCCACCGCCTCGATGTCGACCCGGTCGTGCAGCGAGCTGATGGAGCGCGTCGCGCTTTCGCACAAACCGTCCAGAAACGCCGCCGACTTCGACGCCCCCTCGGCCTTGGCGCGCAGCGAGAGCATGCGCTCGTCGTAGTTCGACACCTGGTTGCGCAGGCGTTCGCGGAACACGGCCTGCAGGTCCGTGAAGCCGGTGAAGCCGAGCGCCTGGCCGAACCGCACGAGCGTCGAGGGCTGGACGCCGGCATCTTCCGCGATCTTGGCGACCGTGCCGAGCGCGATCTCGTCGGGCTGCGCGAGGGCGAAGGTCGCGATCTGCTTCAAGCGCTTGGGCAGGCGCACCGAGCCGCTGGCCAGACGGTCGCGCAGCTCGGCAAAGCTCGCCGGCGGCTCGATCGCAACGGCATCGGGGTCCTCGGCCGGGGGCATGGGGCGACGGTTCCTCCTTTTCGCGCCGCAGGACGGGCGACGCGGTCTCGTCGGTTATCGACCATCCCGGTGGAACGCGAAATCCGCGTCTTGCCGAAACAGGCGGAATATTCCTTGTCTTCCACCGGACATCGAAGGGCGGGAGACGGGAGAATGACGGGCGAGCGAACGATCGGCGTCGGTCTGATCGGGACGGGCTTCATGGGCAAGTGCCATGCGCTGGCCTGGAACGCCGTGGCGCCGACCTTGGCGACGGGCCTGCGCCCGCGCCTGGTTCACCTCGCCGAGGCCGACAACACGCTGGCGCGGCAAAGGGCCGGCGAGTTCGGCTTCGCGCGGGCCACCGGCGGCTGGCGGGACGTCGTGAGCGATCCGGAGGTCGACGTCGTCTCGATCACCGCACCCAACCCGTTGCATGCCGAGATGGCGCTGGCGGCCTTCAGCGCCGGCAAGCACGTCTGGTGCGAGAAGCCGATGGCGACCTCGCGCGCCGACGCTCGCGCCATGCGGGAGGCCGCCCGCGCGTCGGGCCGGGTCGCGGCCCTTGGCTACAACTACATCCAGAACCCGGCGATCCGCGAGATGGAGCGTGCCATCCGGGCGGGGGCGATCGGCCGGGTGAACCACGTGCGCCTCGAGATGGACGAGGACTTCATGGCGGACGAGGACGCGCCGTTCGCCTTCAAGAACGGGGCGGCTTCGGGCTACGGCGCGCTGGACGACTTCGCGGTGCACCCCTTGTCGCTCGTGTGGCGGCTGGTGGGGCCGGTCGAGGCCGTGGTGGCCGACCAGACCCGGCCCTACCCCAGCCGCGAGGGTCGCGCGGTCGAGACGCACGAGATCGCCTCCGCGCTTCTGCGCCTTCGCGGCGGTGCGTCGGGCACGCTCGGCGTCAACCGCGCGGCGTGGGGACGGAAGGGCCGGATCGCGCTGCAGATCTTCGGCTCGCGCGGCACGATCGGCTTCGATCAGGAGCGCATGAACGAGTTCCAGATCTTCCAGCGCGATGGCGAGGCGCGCCTTGCGGGCTTTCGCACCGTTCTGGCGGGACCCGTGCACGAACCCTATGGCCGCTTCGTGCCGGCGCCGGGCCATTCGCTCGGCTTCAACGACCTGAAGGTGATCGAGGCGGGCGAGGTTCTGGCGGCGATCGAGGGACGCGAGGCACGCATCGTCGACTTCGAGACGGGCTTGGCGATCGAGGAAACGATCCATGCCATGGCCCGGTCGCACGCCGAAGGGCGCTGGATCGGCGTCGGCGAGGAGAACTGAGCCACGCCAGCGCTTGCCCGCCCGGGGCGGCGGTGCTTAACCTGCGATCTTCCATCCGGGGTTGCGGCGGGGGCCGGGGAGAGGGCGCATGGGTCGGCTTGGAACGGGGCTCCTCGCGGGCTGGCTCATCGGCATGGCCGCGACCGGCGCCGCGCTCGCGCAAGGGGCGGAGCGACGCATCGTGCCGGCGCCCGGCAGCGATTACTACGGCCACGACTACGACATCCTGAAGGACGCGACGCAGGACCTGTGCGAAACGGCGTGCCTGTCCGACAACCAGTGCCGGGCGTTCACCTTCAACACCGCCAAGGGCTGGTGCTTCCTGAAGAACGAGGCGGGCGAGTTGCGCGCCGCCGCCGGCACGGTCTCGGGCCGCATCGCGGAAGGAGCCGCCCCGGCCGCCGACGAGGCGACCCTGCGGCAGCGCGAGGGCGACCTGGCCTTTCTGGGACGCGAGACGCTGGATGCGGCGCGCAGCTTTCGCCTGGGACTTGCGGACGAGGCGGCCGATGCTTCCGCGCCGCGCGGCGAGGCGATCTGGCCGGCGGCCGACGTCGCCCTGGCCGCCCGTGACTATGCGGGCGCCGGAAAGCTTTACCGCGAGGCGCTGCGCCGCGATGCCTCGTTGAGCCGCGCCTGGCTGGGCCTTGCGCTGGCCAGTCTCGACGACGTCGATCCGGCGACCGTCGGACTGTCCACCGAGGCGCGCCTGCC
Organism: Aureimonas jatrophae; assembly: GCF_900104035.1. Lineage (GTDB taxonomy): Bacteria > Pseudomonadota > Alphaproteobacteria > Rhizobiales > Rhizobiaceae > Aureimonas > Aureimonas jatrophae. The sequence continues at coordinate 148,943 of NZ_FNIT01000001.1, forward strand.
CGCCGCCGTCAACGCCTTCCTGACCGGAGCCGACGAGCGCGAGCGCGCCGCCGCGCTGGACTTCCTCGGCCGCACCCTGGCCGCGCAGGAGAACTGGCGCGAGGCGATCCGCGCCTACCGCCTGTCGGTCGCCACGCTGGCACGGCCCGATACGCAATCGCGGCTCGACGCGGCGGTCGCCGAGCACGGGTTCCGCATCATCGGCAACTCCGTCGACAACAATGCCAGCTCGCCCCGCATTTGCCTGAACTTTTCCGAACCGCTCGCGCCGGCCGTCACGGCCGGAGAGGCCGCCGGCGACTATCTGCAGGTCGAGAACGGCGACACCCTGCCGGTGACCGCCAGCGGTTCGCAGATCTGCGTCGACGGCGTGCGCCACGGCCAGCGCTACCGGATCGTCGCGCGGCGCGGCATTCCGGCGGCGAGCGGCGAAACGCTCGCCAAGTCGGCGGACAGCTCGATCTACGTGCGCGACCGCGACCCTTCGGTGCGCCTGTCGGGCAATGCCTACGTGCTGCCGGCCGGCGGCGAGGCGACCATTCCGGTGACCACCGTCAACACCGACACGGTGGAGGCGCGCCTCCTGCGGATCGGCGACCGGGCTCTGGCCGGCGCGGTTGGCACGAGCCGCTTCCTCCAGCAACTGGAAAGCTACGACGTCGACCAGATCGTCGCCAACGACGGCGAGGCGGTCTGGACCGGCGCGGTCGACGTCTCGCGCGAGGCCAACGAGGAGGTCGTGACCGCCATTCCGGTGGCTGCGATCCTCAAGGAGCAGAAACCCGGCGTCTATATCCTGTCGGCCAGGGCGAAGAACGCCCGCGCCGAGGACACGACGCCCGCCACGCAGTGGTTCGTCCTCACCGATATCGGGCTCACGAGCTTCGCGGGTGCGGACGGCTTCCACGTCTTCGCCCGCTCGCTCGGCACGGCGGATCCGCTCGCGGGCGTCCAGCTCCAGCTCGTGGCCGCCAACAACGAGATCCTGGGAAGCGTCGAGACCGACCGCAACGGCCACGCGCGTCTTGCACCCGGTCTCCTGCGCGGCACCGGCGGCCAGCGTCCGGCGCTCGTGACCGCGAAGCGGAACGGAGGCGACTTCGCCTTCCTGGACATGACCGCCGCCGCTTTCGACCTCGCCGACCGGGGCGTCGGCGGGCGCGCGGCGCCGGGCGCTCTGGACGTCTTCCTCACCCCCGAGCGCGGCATCTACCGCGCCGGCGACACGGTTCACCTGACGGCGCTTCTGCGCGAGGCGGGCGGGCGCGCGGCAACCGGCGTCGGCCCGGTGACGGCGATCCTGAAGCGACCGGACGGCGTCGAGGACCGGCGCTCCGTTCTTCACTCGCGCGAGGCGGGCGGCCTCGTCTGGGACGCGACGCTGCCCGGCGCGGCGATGCGCGGCATCTGGACCGCGCAGCTTCTTCTCGATCCGAAGCAGCCCCCGATCGGCTCGGCGACCTTCCGAGTCGAGGACTTCGAACCCGAGCGCATCCGCGTCTCGCTCGATGTTCCGGAGGGCGCGGTGGATCCGGCGGCGCCTCCCGTGCTCGGCGTGGAGGTGCGCACGCTGTTCGGCGCGGCCGGCGCGGGTCTTGCGGTTTCGGGCGAGGTGATCCTGTCGGCGACCGACCGCCTCGACCGCTATCCCGGCACGCGCTTCGGCCTCGCCTCCGACCAGCCGACCGCGACGCGCCTGCCCTTCGAGGGCGAGCCCACCGACGCGGAGGGGCGGGGGCAAATCCGCCTCTCGTCGTTCAATCTGCCCGGCACCACCAAGCCGCTGGAGGCGAGCATCCAGCTGCGCGTCAGCGATGTCGGCGGGCGCCCGGTCGAGGAGAGCGCCGCGCGCCCCGTTCGCGTGGACACGGGACGTCTGGGTATTCGCCCGTCCTTCGAGGGCACGCTCGGCGAGAACTCCGAGGCGGGGTTCGACCTCGTCGCGCTGGACGCGGCCGGCGAGCGGGCAGCGCTGGCCGGGGCGCGCTGGGTGCTCGATCGCATCCAGACCGACTACCAATGGTATTCCGCCAACGGTCGCTGGAACTACGAGACCGTGGAGCGCCGCGAGCGCATCGCCGACGGAAGCGTTGACATCGCCGCCGGCGAGCCGGCTCGCATCACGCGGCCGGTTCGGTGGGGCCGCTACGAGCTGACGCTGACCGACCCGGCGGGCGCCTCGCTTCCGGCCAGCGTCGCCTTCGAGGCGGGCTGGGGCAGCGCGCCGCGCACGGCCGAGACGCCCGACGTCCTGGCTCTGACGCTGGACAAGCCGCGCTACGCGGTCGGCGAAACGGCTCGCGTTCACATCGAGCCGCGTTTTGCGGGCCAAGCCCAGGTGCTCGTCCTGTCGGATCGGCTCGTATCGGTCCAGGAGGTTCCGGTTGCCGTGGGCGGAACCGATGTCGAGCTGCCCGTCACGGCCGACTGGGGACCGAGCGCCTACGTCACCGCCGTGGTCTACCGGCCGATGGACATCGAGGCACGGCAGATGCCGAGCCGCGCCATCGGCCTCGCCCATGCCGCGAGCGATCCGGGCGACGCGAAGCTCGCGCTGCAAGTGGACGCTCCCGAACAGGCGCGACCGCGCGAGCCGCTGGAGGTCGCGGTTCGCCTTGCGAACGCCGAGCGCGGCAAGCCAGCCTTCGTGACGCTCGCGGCGGTGGATGTCGGCATTCTCAACGTAACCGACTTCCAGCCGCCGGCGCCGTCCGAGTTCGTGTTCGGACAACGGCGCCTCGGCGTCGAGATCCGGGATCTCTACTCGCGCCTGATCGACCGCATGCAGGGCGCGCCGGGGGCCGTGCGCTCGGGCGGTGATGCCGGCGCCTTCGGCGAGCGGCCGCCGCCGATGGATCAGCTCGTCGCCCTCTTCTCCGGCATCGTGCCGGTCGACGCGGACGGTGTCGCCCGGGTGCGCTTCGACGTGCCCGACTTCAACGGGACGCTGCGCCTGATGGCGATCGGCTGGAGCGAGAATGGCGTCGGTGAAGCCCATCGCGATGTCGTGGTTCGCGACCCGGTCGTCGCTCAGGTGAGCCGTCCGTCCTTTCTCAGTCCCGGCGACCGCTCGCGCATCGCGATCGACCTCGACCATGTGGACGGTCCGGCCGGCAAGGTCGAGCTGACGCTGACCGGCACTGATGGTTCGCTTCGCCTCGGCGAGGGCGCGTCGGCGACGCTCGACCTTTCCGAGCGCGGTCACGCGCGCATCAGCGTGCCGGTCGATGTGGTCGCGGCAGGCGCGGGCGAGATGGAACTCGCGATCGCGACGCCGGGCGGCGAGCAACTCGTTAAGCGCTTCGCGCTGCCGGTGCGCTCGATACAGCCGCGCGACCTGCGCAAGAGCCGCTTCGAGATTGCAGGCGGAGGCGGCCGCCTGACGCTCGATCCGGCTTTGCTCGCCGACTTCCAGCCCGGAACGGAACGGCTGACGGTGTCGGTCACGAACCTGGCCGGTTTCGACGTCGCGGGTGTGGTCGCAAGCCTGGACCGCTATCCCTACGGCTGCACCGAGCAGCTGACGAGCCGGGCCCTGCCGCTCCTCTACCTCGACGAAACGGTGCTCGCCGCCGGCCTGCCGGGTGCGGGAGCGGACGATCTCCGGACGCGCGTGACGGGGGCGATCCAGGCGGTTCTGGCCAACCAGGACTCGTCGGGCGCCTTTGGCCTCTGGGCGCCCGGCAGCGGAGACCTGTGGCTCGACGCCTATGTCACCGACTTCCTGTCGCGCGCCAAGGAGCGCGGCTTTGACGTGCCCGCGGAAGGGTTGACGCTCGCACTCGACAATCTGGCGAACCAGGTCGGCTATCTCGGCGACACGCCCGACTGGGACCGCGCGTCCTACGCCTACTACGTGCTGGCGCGAAACGGGCGGGCGGCGATCGGCGACCTGCGCTACACGGCCGACAACGAGGCTGCGCGCTTCCGCTCGCCGCTGGCGCAGGCCCAACTGGCCGCCGCGCTCGGCTTCTATGGCGATCGTCTGCGCGCCGAGATGCTGATGCGGCAGGCGGCCGGCGCCGCCGAGCGGGGCGGCTCGGACGCACCCTCGCGCTCCGACTACGGCAGTCCCCTGCGGGACGGGGCCGGCGTCCTGACGCTCGCGCTGGAGACGGGGCAGGATGGGGTCGATCTTCGTCCGCTTCTGCGGCGCGTGAGCGAGGAGCGTGCGGCACGCCGGTACACCTCGACGCAGGAGGATGTCTGGTCGCTGCTCGCCGCCCACGCCGCCCTGGAGCGGGCGCCGCCGAACCTTGCGATCGACGGCACGCAGCGCAGCGGCGACTACACCACGTCGCTGGATGCGGCGGCCCTGGCCGGTGGGGGACCGCAGATCGAGAACCGGGGCGCTGCGCCCGTGTCGGCCTCCCTGACCGTGTCCGGCGTGCCGCAGGTCGCACCCGCGGCGGAAGCCTCGGGCTACGAGATCACGCGGCAGGCCTACACGATGGAGGGCGAGGAGGCAGACCCCGGCGCCGTTGCGCAGGGCGATCGTCTCGTGATGGTCGTCGAGGTCCTGCCCGTGGACCGCGCCGCGGCCCGCCTGATGATCGACGATCCGCTTCCGGCAGGCTTCTCGATCGACAACCCGGCGATCCTGAAGGGTGGCGACCTCGCGGCGCTCGACTTCCTCGACCTCAGCGAGGAGGCGGCCCACACCGAGTTCCGCTCCGACCGCTTCCTTGCGGCCGTCGACAAGGCCGAAGGGGAGACCGGCGTCTTCCGCTTCGCCTATGTCGTGCGCGCTCTGTCGCCGGGCGAGTTCGTGCATCCCGCGGCGGTCGTGGAGGACATGTACCGGCCCGAGCGGCGCGGGCGCACCGACGAGGGACGCGTGTCGGTGGTCGGGCCGCTGCGCTAGGTCGCCCCGATGCGGCAGCGGCAGTGGTTCGCGCTGGCGGGAGCGATCCTGGTGCTCGCGCTGGTCGGTGGAGGCTTGCGAACCCTCGACCGGGAGATCGCGCGCCGGGCCGAGCGCGTCCGGGAGCCCGAGACCGGCATGGTGGTGGAAGCACGCGACGGCGCGATGCTGCGCGCCTTCGCGGCCTCGGACGGGCGGTGGCGCCTGCCCGCCACGGAGCGCGACGTCGACGCGCGCTTCCTGCGCATGCTGGAGGGCTGGGAGGACAAGCGCTTCCGCTCCCATGCCGGCATTGACGCGATCGCTCTCGTCCGTTCGGCCTGGAGTTCCGCCCGGCACGGCCGGCTTGTGTCCGGAGGCTCGACGCTGACCATGCAGGCCGCGCGCCTCCTCGACCGGCTGCCGACCGGCAGTTGGCGGGCCAAGGGCGAGCAGTTTCTGGGCGCCCTCGCGCTGGAGCGCGCGCTCGGCAAGGACGGGATCCTCGACCTCTACCTGCGTCTTGCGCCCTATGGCGGCAACATCGAGGGCGTGCGGGCAGCGAGTCTGGCCTGGTTCGGTCACGAGCCGCGGCGGCTGACGGCCGGCGAGGCGGCGCTGCTGGTCGCCCTGCCGCAGAGCCCGGAGCGGTTACGCCCCGACCTTCATCCGGACCGGGCGCGTGCGGCGCGCGACCGCGTGCTCGCCCGCATGGCGCAGATCCGGGTCCTGTCGCCCGAAGAAGCGCACCATGGCATGGCCGAACCGATCCCGACGCGTCGGCGCGAGATGCCGATGCTGGCGGCTCACGCCGCGCAGGCGGCGCGCGACCGGGCGCTGGCGGCGCACGATACCCGCGCGCCGCGCCTGACGATCGACGCCGCGCTTCAGTCGCGGCTGGAAGCCTACGCCCGCGAGACGGTCGCCGGCCTGCCCGTTCCCGAAAGCCTGGCCATCCTCGTCAGCGACCATCGCACCGGCGAGGTCCTGGCGAGCGTCGGTTCACCGAACCTCCTGGATGCCGCTCGCGACGGGCATGTCGACCTGACGCTCGCGCCCCGCTCGCCGGGATCGACGCTCAAGCCCTTGATCTACGGCATCGCGTTCGAGCGCGGCGTCGCCCATCCCGAGTCCCTGATGGACGACCGGCCGCGCTCGTTCGCGGGCTACACGCCCGACAACTTCGATCACCTGTTCGAAGGAACGCTGACTGCCCGTCGCGCACTCCAACTCTCGCGCAACCTTCCGGCCGTGGAACTCCTGTCGGCGGTCGGTCCCTCGCGCCTCGTCGACCGGATGCGCCGTGCCGGTGCCGCGCCCGAACTCGGCAGCCGCACGCTGCCGGGTCTCGCCATCGGACTGGGCGGCGTCGGCCTGTCGCTGGCAGACCTCGTGCGCATCTACGGCGGCATCGCCCATGGCGGCGTCGCCGCGCCGCTGCACATCGGGGCTGCGCCCGCCGGGCGTGAGGGGATCGGCTCGCGCATCCTGTCCGAGCCGGCGAGCTGGTATCTGGCCTCCATTCTGGCGGGCGCCCCATCCACCGTGAAGGCATCGCCCGGCACGATCGCGTGGAAGACCGGGACCTCGTTCGGTTATCGCGATGCCTGGACGCTCGCCTTCGACGGACGCCACGTGGTGGGTGTATGGCTCGGGCGGCCCGACGGCGCGCCGGTGCCGGGCCTGATCGGGCAGGAGGCCGCCGTGCCCGTGATGCGCGACGTCTTCGCGCGCATCGGCCCGCCCGTACCGCTGCCCGCGCCGCCGCCCGGCATTCTTGCCGATATCAGTCGTCTCCCGCCCGCCATGCGTCGCATCGAGCCGAGCGGTCCTGCCGGCGGATCCACGGACGCGCCGGAGATCGTGTTTCCGCCGCGCGGCGCGCATCTCGAACTGGCCGGGGGAAACGGCGACCTGGCGTTGAAGCTGAGAAGCGGCCGACCGCCCTTCACCTGGTACATCGACGGGCGGCCGACGCTGACGGGCCTTTATGCCCGCGAGGCGATCTGGCGGCCGCGTGAGCCGGGTTTCGTCACGATCTCGGTGGTGGATGCCAGGGGCGCGGCGGCGACCACGCGCGTCTTCGTCGACTGACGCCGGGTCCCGGTCCGCGCGCCCGACAATCGGCTCTAGGCGGCCGGCGGTCGGCATGGCATGGGATGCCCCAGTCCCGGCACATGAGTGGATCGCGATGGAGCTTCCGACACCCAAGACCCTCGTGACGGTCGGCGAGATCGTGGTCGAGATCATGGCGACCGAGATCGGGCAGGTGTTTCTGGAGCCCGGTCCGCTGGTCGGACCCTTTCCCTCCGGTGCGCCGGCGATCTTCATCGACCAGGCGGCGCGCCTCGGGCAGCCCTGCGGCATGATCGCGGCGGTGGGCGACGACGACTTCGGCACGCTCAACATCGAGCGCCTGCGATCGAGCGGTGTCGACGTCTCGGCGATCGAGCGCCTGCCGGGCGTGCCGACCGGCACGGCCTTCGTGCGCTACGCCGCGGACGGAAGCCGCGCCTTCGTCTTCAACATTCCGCTGAGCGCCTCGGGCCATATTCGCCTGACCGAGGCCGGGCAGGCCCTTCTGAGCCGGGCCGACCACGTCCACGTCATGGGCTCGTCCCTGTTCTCGCCCGCCGTGGTCGCGGTGGTCCGCGAGGCGATCGGGCAGGTGAAGGCGCGCGGCGGCACCGTATCCTTCGATCCCAACATCCGGCCCGAGATGCTGGAGCGTCCCGGCATGCGCGAGGCGCTGCAGGAGATCCTGCAGGCCTGCGACCTCTTCCTGCCGAGCGGTTCGGAGCTCTTTCTGTTCACGAAGGCGCGCCACGACGCGGAGGCCGTCGCCGAGCTTCTCGCGCGAGGCATCCGGGCCATCGTCGTGAAACGGGGTGCCGAGGGCGCCACCTATCACGACCGAGACACGACGGAAGCGGTGGACGCCTTCCGCGTCCGCGAGGTCGATCCGACCGGCGCCGGCGACTGCTTCGGCGCGGGCTTCGTCTGCGCCTGGCTGCGGGGCGCTTCGCCGCGCGAGGCGCTGTTGCAGGCCAACGCCTGCGGCGCGCTCGCGGTCGGCGCCAAGGGGCCGATGGCGGGAACCGGCACGACGCGAGACGTTCACAACCTGATTGCTGCCCACAAGGAGGTCCGCCTATGACCACCGCGACCGACCGCTTCGCCCGCATCGCCGAGCGCTTCCGCGCCGGCGAGCCCGCCGGCATCTGCTCCGTCTGCTCGGCCCATCCGGTCGTGATCGAGGCCGCCCTGCGCCATGGCCTCCGGCGTGGAACCGACGTCCTGATCGAGGCGACCTGCAACCAGGTCAACCAGGATGGCGGCTATACCGGCATGACGCCGGCCGACTTCCGCCGCTTCGTCGAGCGCATCGCGGCCGAGGTCGGCTTTCCGCTCGATCGTCTCGTCCTCGGCGGCGATCATCTCGGCCCCAACCCCTGGAAGGCGCTGGCGCCGGATGTGGCGATGCAGCGGGCCGAGGTCATGATCGCGGCCTTCGCGGAGGCGGGCTTCACGAAGCTGCACCTCGACACCTCGATGGGCTGCGCGGGCGAGCCGCCGGCGCTCGCCGACGCGGTCGTGGCGGAGCGCGCGGCGCGTCTGGCGGCACGGGCCGAGCAGAGCGTCGCGGGGCGAGCCGGGAGCCGGCCGGTCTATGTCGTCGGCACCGAGGTTCCCGTGCCGGGTGGCGCCTTCGAGGCGCTCGACCATCTTGCGGTCACCACGCCGGATGCGGCGCGCCGCACGATCGAGGTGCATCGCGAGGCCTTCGCGAAGGCCGGTCTCATGGACGCCTTCGGCCGCGCCGTGGGGGCCGTGGTGCAGCCGGGCGTCGAGTTCGGCAACGCCGAGGTCGTGGTGTTCGAGCCGGACAAGGCGCAGGCCCTGTCGGCCGTGCTTGGCGATCTGCCGGGCTTCGTGTTCGAGGCCCATTCCACGGACTACCAGCCGGTGGAGGCCCTGGCCGCGCTGGTGCGCGACGGCTTCGTGATCCTGAAGGTCGGGCCCTGGCTGACCTTCGCGCTGCGCGAGGCGCTCTACGGCCTGTCGGTCGTGGCCGAGATCCTGGCGCCGGAGCCCGGCGGCGAGACGCTGCCTGAAACCATGGAGCGCGTCATGCTCGGCGCCCCCGACAACTGGCGCAAGTATTATCCGGGCACCGAGGCCGAGCAGCGCATCCAGCGCCATTACTCGTTCAGCGACCGCATCCGCTACTACTGGCCGGAACCCGAGGCGCAGGCGGCGGTGGACCGCCTGCTCGACCGCCTGGGCGATACCGACATTCCGCTGCCGCTGGTGAGCCAGCATCTCGGTCAGCTCTACCCGTTGGTGGAACGGGGCGCGGCTCAGCCGCGCGCGTCGGCGCTGCTTCTCGCCAGCGTCGAGCGCGTTCTCGACATCTACGCCGACGCCATCGCCGCGTCCCGCGATTGACCGGCCGTCAGCGCCGCGGGCCGCAAGCGGGGCACGAGCCGCGCGCCCCATGGCGGCGGAACCACGCCCATTCTCCGCAGTTGGACGCCCGACGATCAACTTCGGAGTTCCCCGCATGGCCTATATCGAAGCCAAGGACGGCACCCAGCTGCACGTGAAGGATATGGGACAGGGCCGTCCGGTCCTGCTGATCCACGGCTGGCCGCTCACCGGCGACATGTTCGAATACCAGACGCTGGCGCTCCTCGAGGCCGGCTTTCGCGTGATCACCTACGACCGGCGCGGCTTCGGCCAGTCGGGTCATCCGGCCACGGGCTACAACTACGACACGTTCGCCGACGATCTCGCCTCGGTGATCGAGGGTCTCGACCTTCGCGACGTCGCCTTGGTCGGCTTCTCGATGGGCGGCGGCGAGATTGCCCGCTACCTCAGCCGCCACGGTGCGTCGCGCATCTCGAAGGCGGTGCTGGTCGCCTCGGTCGCGGGCTACCTTCTCAAGGACGACACCAACCCGGACGGCGTCGACGCCAGCGTCTTCGAGGACATGAAGCTGCAGATCCGCAAGGACCGCTTCGCCTTCCTCCAGAGCTTTGCCAAGACCTTCTACGGCGTCGGCATGATCTCCAGCCCGGTCAGCCAGGGCATCCTCGACTGGAGCTTCATTCTCGCCGTCATGGCGAGCCCCAAGGCCACGGTGGATTGCGTGGACGCCTTCGGCAAGACGGACTTCCGGCCCGACTTCAAGGCCTTCACCATTCCGACCCTCGTGATCCATGGCACGGGCGACAAGACCGTGCCGATCGACCCGTCCGGCCGCGCCGCCGCCAAGGCGATTCCGAACGCCAAGCTGATCGAGTACGAGGGCGAGCCGCACGGCCTGTTCGCCACCGCGCCCGAGCGACTGAACGACGATCTGCTCGCCTTCCTTCGCTAGGCCCGACGGGACCAGCCGGGCGACAGGCGCCCGGTTGGTCCACGGCCTCTCGTCAGCCGGGCAGGACCTCGTAGCGCAGGTGGACCGCGCCGTGGTCGAGCCGGTCGCAGCCGATCAACCGCAACTTCACCCGATCCTTGAGGCCGCCCGGAAAGGCGACGATCCCCTGAACGTCGAGGTCGGCGTCGAGCGCCGGCGCGATCACGACGCTGAATTCCGCCACGAGACCGGCAGCCAGAAACGCGCCGTTGATCTCGGCCCCGCCTTCCAGAAGCAGCTTGGAAACGCCGAACTCGCGCTTCAGCGTGACCAGCGCCGCCCGCAGGTCGATGTCGGGCGTCTCCGACACGATAAAGGACACGCCGTCGGCCGCAAGCTCCGCCAGATGCGCGTCCTCGACCGCGCTTCCGAGCACGACCACCGCATGGTCGCCGCCGATGGCGTCGCCGCGGAAGTGGACGCGGCCGCGTCGGTCGAAGGTGACCGCGATCGCCGGCGCCTCGCGCTGTGCGACACGGAGCGGGCGGGGCGGTGGCTCGAACTGGACGGGCGGGTGCGGTTCGCCCTTCGCCATCTCCTGCATGGTGGCGCGGCCGACGATCCAGCCGTCGCCGCCGTAGCGGTCGTGCAGTTCTTCGGTCATGCGGCCCCAGTCCTTCACGACGCCATCCGGGCTCGCGGTGAAGCGGCTGGGGTGCAGGCGTCCGTCAATCGAGGTCACCATGTGGCAGACGATCGTCGGTAGCTCGCTCATGCCGGGGGCTCTCCTTCTGTTGTGCCGGCGCTTGCCGCACGTGTTGCCGTCCAAGACCCGCCCTGTCGCACCGGGCGGTCGCAAGCCGGGTCGTGGCGAGGCCAACGTCCGCCAGGGGGAAAGGGTCCGAGCGCGACAACCCGGATGGGGCCCCGCGCGCTACTTGCGCTGGCCCGCCTTGACAGCCTTCAGAAGCGTACCAGAGACTTCGGCGCCGGCGTCGTGCGGCAGCACCAGGAACCGCAGCGACGTGAGGATGCCGATCGCGCCCATCAGGCCGATCGCGATCTGGAAGTCCGGCAACATCGCATCGGCCTCCATGGTGCCCGTGCCCGCCAGCACGCTGAGGCGGATCAGGAGCGCGGCGCCGGCCACCGCCAGAAGCACGGAGAGTTGCTGCGTCATCGACGAGAACGTCGTCGCGGCGCCGCGCTCGTGCGCCTCGACATCGGCAAAGGTGATGGTGTTGAGCGCGGTGAACTGCATCGAGCGCGTCAGGCCCGCCACGAACAGGAGCACGAGGAGGAGAACGCGAGGCGTCTGCGTGTCCACGAACGCAAAGGCCGCTACCGAGGCCGACGCGAGAATGCCGTTCGCGACGAGAAGCGTGCGAAAGCCGAAGTGGCGCAGCGTCCGCGTGGTCACGACCTTCATGGACAGGTTGCCGAGGAAGTAGACGAGCATCAGCGTGCCCGTCTCCACCGCGCTCAGACCCATGCCCACCTGAAACAGAAGCGGCAGCAGAAAGGGCGTCGCGTTGATCACCATGCGCGCCACGGTTCCCGTCACCAGCGACGAGATGGCGAAGGTCTGGGTCGACAGGACGCGCAGATCCACGAGCGGATACGCGGCGCGGCGCAGGTGTCGAACCGCCAGCCAGCCGAAGCCGAGGCCGAGGACCGTCAGCAGTCCCGCCAGCACGCCGGCGTCCTGCGACAGGAGTTCCAGGCCGACCAGGATCAGGGCGAGGGCAGCCGACGTCCACAGGAAGCCGAGGCGGTCGAAGGGACGCGGCGTCTCGCGGTCGCCGCCCGCCATGAAGGCCAGCGTCAGCGCGACGCCGATCGCGCCGATCGGCAGGTTGAGCAGGAAGTTCCAGCGCCAGCCGGCGTGGGTCGTGATCCAGCCGCCGAGCACTGGGCCAATCACCGGTGCGATCAAGGCGGGCCAGGTGATCAGGGCGATGGCATCGACGAGTTCGGATTTCGGCGTGTTGCGCAGGACGATCTGGCGGCCCACGGGCGTCATCAGAGCGCCGCCGACGCCCTGTGCGATGCGGGCGGCGGCAAACGACCAGAGACCCTCCGCCATGGCGCAGGCGAGCGAGGACAGCGTGAAAAGCACGATCGCGCCAAGAAAGACGTTGCGTGCGCCCCAGCGGTCGGCGAGCCACCCGGCCGGCGGGATGCACACCGCCATGGCCAGAAGATAGGCCGTGAAGCCGACGTTGAGGCTGACGACGTCGGTGCGGAAGTCGGCCGCCATGGCGGGCAGCGAGGTCGCGATGATCGTGCCGTCCAGCGCCTGCATGAAGAAGGCCACCGCCACGATCGCCGCCACGAGGCGGGGGCGGGAAACGGTGGCGCTGTCCGATGTCGTCGCGGTCATGGCGCGATGCGATCCTCCCTGCGGCCTCTTGGGCGGGCCGCAGCGACTTCTGCGCCCCTGCCGCCGCGAAGGAAAGGAAAACTTACGACGCCCGGCGTCAGTCCGATCGGACCTGCGTCAGGGCATCCAGCGCGTCGACGAGCGAGGCCGGGCGATAGGGCTTGCTGAGAAACACGCCGTGCGCCGGCATCTGGTCGGAGCCGATGCGGACATGGCCCGACGTGACGATGACCGAGACCGGCGGCCATCGCTCGCGCACGGCATGGGCCAGCTTCAGCCCGTCCATCGTGCCCGGCATGTCGATATCGGTGAAGAGGATGCGGATGTTGTCGTGCTGTTCCAGAAGCTCGAGCGCGCGGGCGGCATGGGACGCGCCATAGACCGTGAACCCGGCATCCTCGATCATGTCCATCGCATCCATCAGCAGCAGCGGTTCATCCTCGACGACGAGGATGCCGATGCGGGATCGATCAAAGGGTCTTGGCGTGGCCGTCATGCTGTCTCGTCGCGTCGGCCGCTCGGGGTCAGCGAGCCGTTCAATGTGTAGATAAGACCGCCGGGTTCATAATCGCTTGCGGCAGATCCGCCGAAATAGCTCGGCACGATCCGCTCGGTCAGCTTCGAGCCGAAGCCCCGGCGTTCGGGCGCCGCGACGGGCGGGCCCCCGCGCTCCTCCCAGACGAAGGCGAAGCGGTCCTGCGGCCCGACGTCCCAGCGAACGCTGACGCGGCCCTCGTCGGTCGACAGCGCGCCGTACTTCACGGCGTTGGTCGACAACTCGTGGATGGCGAGCGCCAGTCCCAGCGCCTGCTGCGCCTCGACGCGCGCCGGAGGGCCCTGAAGCGTCACGCGCTCGCCGTCCGCGCAGTGAGGCGCGACCGAGGCCGCGACCACCGCGGCAACGTCCGAGGCGGCCCAATCCGTCGCGGTCAGAACGTCCTGGGCACTGGCCAGGGCCTGGATGCGCGCCGATGCTTTTTCGGACGCGTCGCGCGTATCGAGCGCGTTGCGCAGGCTCTGCGACACGACGGCCTGGACCATCGCGAGCGTGTTCTTCATGCGGTGGGAGAGCTCGCGCTGCAGAACCGCCTGCTGACGCACGCGGGCCTGCTGATCGTCCAGAAGGCTCTTCTGCCGCGACAGGAGCGAGCGCGTCTGGGCCCGCTCGACCCGAAGGCTTCGGACCGCCCGATGCGTGACGTGGATCAGGAGAAGATCGACGCTGACGACGCCGATATAGAACAGGAGGGCGACCGCGACCGACGGGTTCATGGTGAAGACGCCGACCGGCGGGATGAACCAGTACCATGCCGCCAAGCCCGACAGGACCGCGCAGGCGACGCCCGGCCACAGGCCCGCGAAGAAGGCCGTCAGAATGACCGCCGGAAAGAAGGTCAGATAAGGAAAGCCGGCCGGCAGGACGTGGTCCGAGGCGAAGCGAACGCCGAGCGCCGTCAGGAAGGCGAGGGCTGCCAGGGTCCAGGCGGCCAGCGGCGTCGACGAGATGCGTTCCGCCCAGACGAATGCCTTCATGCCCGCCAACCTCGAATAGCCCATCGCCCCGGGGCCGCGTTTCTAGAATGCGTCGGGCGGCTGGGCCACAACAGCTTCGTTGCCCGTCGAACAGGGCCGGCGAGCCGGTCGGTTCGCTCATGGCGACCGTGCGTTGTGTCCACTCTGGCTTGCCGGAAGGTGGAGTGCCAACAAGCTTGACGGCAAGCCTCCGCCGTTCATAGGCCGAGCCCGAGGCAGGCAGGCGACACTCCGTGCGAGAGGCGAGAACCATGATCCGGACGCTGGCGGTTTCCGGTTACCGCTCCTTGCGCGACCTTGTGCTTCCCCTGGAGCAACTGACGGTCGTGACCGGTGCCAACGGAACCGGCAAGACGAGCCTTTATCGTTCGCTGCGCCTTCTCGGCGAGACCGCTCAAGGGCGGCTCGTCGCCTCGCTCGCGGCCGAGGGCGGGCTGACCTCGGTTCTCTGGGCCGGGCCGGAGCGCATCGGGCGTGGGGTGCGCGAAGGGCGGTATCGCGTGGAAGGAACCGTTCGCAAGGGGCCCGTCAGCCTGCGGCTCGGCTTCGGCGACGAGCATGCGGGCTATGCGCTCGATCTCGGCATGCCGAGCGCCGAGAACCCGTTTCCCCTGGACCCCGCGATCAAGCGCGAGGCCATGTGGACCGGCGGGCGCCTGTCCCACGCCTCGATCTTTGCCGACCGCCGCGGCGGTCTCGTGCGTCTTCGCGACGCCGCGGACGGCACGTGGCGCGAGGCGGCACGCGATTTGTCGCCCTTCGACTCCATGATCACCCACTGCGCCGATCCGCTCCACGGCGCCGAACTTCTGCTTCTGCGCGAGCGCCTGCGCGACTGGCGCTTCTACGACGCGCTGCGGACCGATCCCCAGGCGCCGGCACGCCGGCCGCAGGTCATGACCTATACGCCTGTACTGGCGAGCGACGGATCGGACCTGTCGGCCGCGATCGCGACGATCCGGGCGATCGGCGACGAGGACGCTCTGGAGCAGGCCGTGGACGATGCCTTCCCCGGCTCGCGTCTTTCGATCGAGCCGGGCGAGAACGGCGGTTTGGCGCTGCGCCAGCACGGCCTCCTGCGCCCCCTTCGGCCGGCCGAACTCTCCGACGGGACGCTCCGGTTCCTGCTTCTGTGCGCCGCGCTTCTTTCGCCGCGCCCGCCCGGGCTGATGGTCCTGAACGAGCCGGAGGCTAGCCTCCACCCGGACCTGATGCAGCCTCTCGCACGCCTCCTGTGGCAGGCCTCGCGTGCCTGCCGCATCGTGGTGGTCAGTCACAGCGCCGCGCTGATCGCCGCGCTCGGGCGCGAGGGCGAGGCAGGCGAGATCCGTTTGGAGAAGCGCTTCGGCGAGACCGTCGCGCCGGACGTCGATCCGCCGCGCTGGGAATGGCCGAAGCGCTGATTTGAATCCCCGCGGCGGCGGCGCGGGAAAGACCGGCCCTTAGCGCTGAAGGGCGGCCGCGTAGTTCTGCGAGACCTGCGTCCAGTTCACCGCCTCCCACCAGGCCTTCAGGTAGTCCGGTCGGCGATTGTTGTACTTGAGGTAATAGGCGTGCTCCCAGACGTCGTTGCCGAGCACGGGTGTGCCCTTCGTTTCGGCGACGTCCATCAGGGGGTTGTCCTGGTTCGGCGTCGAGGTCACCGCCAGCTTGCCGCCCTCGTCCACGATCAGCCAGGCCCATCCCGAGCCGAACCGATCGGCGCCGGCCTTGTTGAAGGCCTCGCGGAAGGCATCCATGGAGCCGAAGCTCGACTCGATAGCCGAGGCCAGTTCGCCGGACGGCTCGCCGCGCTGGCCCTCGGGTGCCATGATGCGCCAGAAGAAGCTGTGGTTCCAATGGCCGCCCGCATTGTTGCGGATCGCGGCCGACCGCTGTCCGGCCGTCGCGACAAGCTCCTCGAGGGTCAGCCCGGAGAGGGCGCTGTCACCTTCCACCGCCTTGTTGAGGTTGTTGACGTAGGCCTGATGGTGCTTGGAATGATGGAGTTCCATGGTCTGCGCGTCGATCACCGGGTCGAGCGCGCCGTAGGCATAGCCGAGTTCCGGCAGCGCGAAGGGTGCCTTGGCCTCGGCCTGGCTTTGCGCGGTGGGCTGAGCGGCGGACTGCTGCGCGGCAGCCGGCATCGAGGGCGCGAGTCCCATCACCAGGGCGACGGCGAACAGGGAGGCGGCGGAGCGAAGGCTCGACATGATGGAGGGCTCTCCAGGAAGGGGGTCGATCATTGCCCAATGCCGGCGACTGGTCGCCGTTGCAAAAACAAGTCGTGATCCGTCCCCATCCTCCGCAGGCGGATCGCGCATGGCATCGTGTGATGGCGCGCGTCCGAGGCCGCTAGGCGAGGTGGACATCGAACGCATGCGCGCTCGACCACGGCGGGGAACGTTCGAAGCGAGAAGCCCTTCCCCTCGTATGGGCACGCTGCGGTCCTCCATGCTAGGACGCCGTGCCATCCAGCCCGTGCGTCGGGATCTCGACGTGCGGTCCGGGCGCAGTGCCGCAGGTCCGAACCGTGCCTTGCGCTCGCGGCGACCCAGACTTATTGCCTGTCCAACGAAAGGCCGGCCGTGGAAGAACCATCGATTCCGTTCGAGTTGCGGGATTATTTCGAGCGCTCGAACATCGCGTTGGCTCTGGCCGCCGCGGAGCCGGACAACCCGCTCGTTCTCGTCAACGAGAAGTTCCGCTCGCTGACGGGCTACGCGGACGACGACGTGATCGGGCGCAACTGTCGCCTCCTCCAGAAGGACGTCGAGAACCGCGAGGCGCGAGAGCGCATCCACGCGTTTCTGGAGGGCGATGCTCAGGCCAGCGTGCGCACGCCCATCATCAACTTCCGCAAGAACGGCGAGCCCTTCGTCAACCTCCTCTACATGTCGAAGCTGCGCGACCGCTCGGGGCGTCCGCGCTTCCTGTTCGCCTCGCAATACGACATCAGCCGCTCGCACCCCGAACGCCTGGCCGAGTACGACGCCGAACTCGCGCGGACGCTGTCGCGCATGACACCCGCCCTGTCCGAGAACGGCATCGTGATCGAGGGTACGCTGATGGCCATCGCCAACGCCGCGTCCCTGATCGCTCAGGCGAAGGTCACCCTGTCGGACCTCGACGGTCCGGACCTCTCCTAGAACCCCGAAAGACCGCCGAGTGGACACGTCGAACGCCATGCCCGACCCCGCCAAGGCGCCGGTCCACGATTTCGGACCCGTGGTGGGGATCGGTGCGTCGGCCGGCGGCCTTGAGGCGTTGCGGGAGATGCTGTCGGGCGCGCGGCTGCCGACGGGCCTCAGCTTCGTCGTCGTTCAGCACCTCGACCCGAACCACGAGAGCATGCTCGCCCAGCTCCTGGACCGGCACACGGACCTCGAGGTCCTGCAGTGCGAGGGCGGCGAGCGCATCGAGGCCGATAAGGTCTACATCATTCCGCCCGGGCGGGGCCTGGCCATCCGCGAGGGCGTCCTGGAGCTGCGGGACTTCGCCCAGCCTCGCGGCCTGCGCCGGCCGATCGACGACTTCTTCCAGTCGCTCGCCGTCGACCAGCAGGCCAACGCCGCCTGCGTGATCCTGTCGGGCACCGGCGCCGACGGCACGACGGGCCTGCGGGCGGTCAAGGAGCATGGCGGCGTCTGCGTGGTGCAGCAGCCCGAGAGCGCGCGCTACGACGGCATGCCGCTGTCGGCCGTCGGAACGGGGCTGGTCGACTTCGTGAAGGCGCCGGGCGAGATCGTCGCTTGTCTCGACGACTTCTTTCGCCGGCGCGGCACGGACCCGAGCGAGGCCGAAGCCGAGATCGTCGCCGATCACATGGACGAGCTGTGCCGCGTGGTGCGGCAGGCCGTCGGGCACGACTTCTCGGGCTACAAGCGCACGACGCTGGTGCGGCGCGTGGAGCGCCGCATGCATGTTCTGGGCATCGAGACAGGCCGGGGCTATCTCGCGCGCGTCCGGACCGATGCGGGCGAGTGCAGCGCCCTGTTCCGCGATCTTCTGATCAACGTGACGCGCTTCTTCCGCGACCCCGAACTCTTCGAGGTGCTGCGCCAGCGCGTGATCGAGCCGCTGGTGCGCGAGCGCGAGGTCGGCGAGGACGTGCGCGTCTGGATACCGGGCTGTTCGAGCGGCGAGGAAGCCTACTCGATCGCCATGCTCTTCGCCGAGGCCTGCCGCACCGTAGGCGTGACGCAGGGCATCCAGATCTTCGCCACCGACATCGACGAGCAGATGCTGCAGATCGCCCGCGAGGCGAGCTATCCGGCCAACGCCCTGGCCGACATCCCGCCCGCCTTCCGCGAGCGCTACGTCATTCCCCATGCCGAGCGGTTCTCGATCTCGCCCGAGATCCGCGACATGATCCGCTTCTCGAACCACAGCCTCGTCAAGGATCCGCCGTTCTCGCGCGTGGATCTCGTGTCCTGCCGCAACCTCCTGATCTACTTCGACGACCGGCTTCAGCAGTCGGTGCTGCCGCTGCTCCACTACGCGATCCGACCCGGCGGCTACCTGTTCCTCGGTCCCTCCGAGAGCATCGGGCGCTTTGAGCAGCTCTTCCATGTTCTCGACCATCAGGCGCGGTTGTTCGAGCGCCCGCCCGGCTCGCCGCGCTACCCGATCGACCTGCCGAGCGGATTGCAGCGCGGCCAGACGCGGCGTGCCGACGGCGATGGCCGCTCGGCCCGTCAGGCGGCCACCGACGAGGCGACCTCGCTTCGCCGCGTCGTGGAGCGCTACGCGCCGCCCTCGATGGTGCTCGACCAGGACGGGGCCATCATCGCCGCCTATGGCCGCCTCAGCCGCTACTTCGACTTCCCCGTGACGCGCACCGGCGGATCCAGCGCGATCAACCTCGCGCGGCCGGGGCTGCGCGACGTCATCGGTCCGCTCCTGCGGCAAAGCCGCGACGGCAAGAAGCGCCTCGTGGCGCGCGACGTCGAGGTGGCGTCCGAATACGGGGTCCAGCCGATCGACGTCGTCTGCGATCCGCTGCCGGACGGCACCACGCTCCTGGTGCTGCGCGATACCGATGCCTTCCGCGCCGCCAGCGATCCCGATCTCGTGGAGATGGATACCGAGGGCGATCACGTCGAACTTCTCGAGGAGGAACTGCGCCACACCCGCCACCGCCTGCGCTCGGCCGTGGAGGAGCTGGAAACGGCGAACGAGGAGCTGAAGAGCTCCAACGAAGAAATGATGTCGATGAACGAGGAGCTCCAATCGACCAACGAGGAGCTGTCCACCGTCAACGACGAGCTGAAGACCAAGGTCGATCAGCTGACGGTCGCCAATTCCGACCTGCGCAACTTCTTCGACTCCACCGACCTGGCGGTCGTGGTGCTGGATCGCGACCTGCGCATCCGCAGCTACACGGCGGCCGCGACCTCGATCTTTCCCCTCCAGCCGGCGGACCGGGGGCGGCCGCTCGCCGACGTGTCGAGCCGCTTGCCAGGGCACGAGCACATCGAGGACGCCGCCGCGGTCGCGGCGGGCGGCTCCGTCATTCAACGGCGCGTGGCCATGCGCGACGGGTCGCGCACCTTCTCGCTGCGCGTCCTGCCCTACCGCACGCAAAGCGACAGCACCGACGGCGCGACGCTGGTCTTCACCGACATCACCGACGCGCTGTCGCTGGAGCGTGAGCTCGCCGCCGAGCGCGACCGCCTGGACCTCGCCATCAAGGCCGGCGGCATCGGCATCTGGGAGCTCAAGCCCGACGAGGGCAGCGTGACCCTGGATGCGGTCGCCGCCTCGCTGATGGGCATGGGCCAGACCGAGAGCGGTCCGCTGGCGAACCTCCTGTCGCGCATCGCGGAAGGAGACCGGGGCGAGGTCGAGCTGGCGCTGCGCATGACCGCCGAGGGCAGCGAGGACTTCGATACGCGCTTTCGCGTCGAGGCCGGCGAGACGCGGTGGATTCGTTCCTTCGGCCGCATGGTGGCGGGCAGCCGACCGCGCCGGCTGGTCTGCGTGTCGATCGACGTGACGCGCGAATACGCGCTGGCCGAAACGCGCGAGCTGATGCTGCGCGAGATGAACCACCGCGTGAAGAACCTCTTCGCGATCATCGGCGGCATGATCTCGGCGGCCGCGCGCACCCATCGCGACGTGGACGTCCTGTCGGCCGATCTTCGCGACCGCATCGCGTCGCTCGGCCGCGCCCATTCGCTGGCCTCGCCGCTGGACGGGCAGGACTCGACCAATCTGCGCAACCTCGTCGAGACGACGCTCCAACCCTATCGCGAAAGTGCCTCCATCGCCGTCGAGGGCGAGACGCGTCTGGTGCGGTGGCGTTCGGTCTCGCCGCTCGCCCTGATCCTGCACGAGTGGGCGACGAACTCGGTGAAGTACGGTGCGCTGGGTTCGGGCGGCCGGCTGGCCGTGCGTTGGGACCCGCGCGGAGACGGATGCGAGTTGCAATGGGACGAGGAATTCCCGCATCGGGACCATTCTCCCGACGGTGGTGGCTTTGGAACCCTTCTCGTAGCCACCTCCGCGCGCCAGATAGGGGCCACGATCGAACGCATGGGGGAGCCCACGCGCTATCGCCTTGCCCTTCGTCTCCCCGGGACCGTGTTCGCAGATGACTAAAACCGTTCTGATCGTCGAGGACGAGCTCTTCGTCGCGCTCGACATCCAGGACATCGTGGAGGCCATCGGCTGCGACGTCGACGGTCCCTACCAGACCGTGACCGAGGCGCTCGGCGCCGTGGACCGGCATCAGCCCGACTGCGCCGTGCTCGATGTCCGCCTGCTCGACGGCGAGGTGTTTCCGGCCGCCGACCGCCTGCGCGACGACGGCGTGCCGCTCGTCTTCCACTCGGGCCACGTCGACGAGCGCGACCTCAAGGGGCGCTATCCCGACGCGCTGCTGTGCCCCAAACCCTCCGCGCCCGTCGAACTGCGTCGCGTCATCGAGCGGGCGCTCGCCGCGCGCCGCTAGACCCCGGCGGCCGGCTGTGTCTCCGGGAGCAGGTCCAGAAGCTCGCGCATGTGGCTGGCCAGACGCTCGGCTCCCGCCTGCGCGGAACCTGAATTATCGATCCGCACCGACCGGACCGTGCCGGGCGGCAGGACGAGCGGCGCCTGCCGCGACAGGCGACGGGCGATCTCCTCCGCGGTCTCGCGGCCGCGTTGCCGGATGCGTTCGACGAGCACGTGGTCGGGAGCGGTGATCTCGGCGACCGCCAGGCGGCCGAACCGCTCCGCCGCTTCGCGCAGCGAGCGGCGCGACAGGTTGGCGACCACCAGCGATCCCGCCTCCAGGTCACGTTCGATCTCGCACGGCAGACCGTAGGCGAGACCATGTGCGCGCCAGGTCAAACAGAACGCGCCCGTGCGCTCGCCCTGCTCGAATGCCGTTATGCTGCAGCTTGCATGGTCCTCGGTCGCCCCGTCGGGCGGTCGCGTGATGACGCGCTGCGCGAGACGAAGGCGCGGCTCCCGGCCGATCGTATCCAGCGCCATGCGCAGGAGCGTGTCCTTGCCCGCCCCGCTCGGGCCGACGACCGCAAGAAGGATGCCGGGCGAGGGGACCCGTTCAGGCGACACGGCGGCCCTCGCGCCACACGCCGCGCACCACCGGCGGCTCGCCGGTGCGCGCGGGAGCCCGCGCGTGGACGAGATCGGCGCGCAGGCCCAGCTCGATCGCGCCGCGATCCGTGAGGTTCGCGGCCCGGGCGGGCGTCTGCGTCACGGTGCGCGCCGCGCGCGGCAGGCCGATCCGGTCCGAGAGGAGGAAGATCGCCTGCATCAGGCTGAAGGGCACGTAGTCCGACGACAGGATGTCGAGGACGCCGTCCTCCACCAGCGTCGCCGCCGAGACGTTGCCGGAATGCGAGCCGCCGCGCACCACGTTGGGCGCGCCCATCAGGACGCTGAGGCCGGCCCCGTGCGCCGCGCGTGCGGCCTCGAGGCTCGTCGGGAACTCCGACACCGCGACGCCCTCGCTCACCGCCTCCTCGACATGGGCGAGCGTCGCGTCGTCGTGGCTGGCCAGCGTGATGCCGCGTGCGCGGCAGTGCTCGACGATCGCCTGCCGGTGGCGGGCGGAGTAGGTCGCGGACTGCTGAAGGCGCCGATCGATGAAGGCCTGGAAGGCGGCGTCCGACAGGCCGCGCTTCGTCTTGTAGTAGAGCGTGTACTGCTCCATCGACTGGAACTGCCGCTGACCAGGCGCGTGGTCCATCAGCGAGGCGAGCGACACGTTCGGGTCGTCGCGGAACTGGTCGAGCGCGTCGAGGACGTCGGGCGCGGAGACCTCGCAGCGCAGGTGGAGGCGATGCTCGGCCCGCAGGCGTCCGTCGCGATTGGCGTGCTCGATCGCATCCGCCAGCCGCCGCATCTCGGTCGGGTCGAAGCCGCCGTCCTCGTCGGATCCCATGCGCAGGCAGTCGAAGACGGTGGTGATGCCCGATGTCGCGATCTGCCCGTCATGCGCCTGCACGGCGCCGAGCATGTTCCAGTGGACGCCGGGGCGGGGCGAGTAGTGGCCTTCCAGGTGGTCGGTGTGCAGTTCGACGAGCCCGGGCAGGAGGATGTCGCCCTCGCAGTCGTGCCCGGTCGCGGTCGATCCCGCCGAGATGTCGGCGATGCGCCCGTCGCGCACCAGAAGGCTGCCGTGGACGATCTCGTCGGGAAGCACGATCGCGGCGTTGGTGAAGACCTGTTCGGACACGTTCTGGACTTTCAGGATGCGGAGGCGTTCGGAGGGCGGAAGGCGTGGCGCGAATGGACCGTGAAGGGCCCGCCGGCCTCGCGCTCGACGAAGAGGGCGAGAGCGTCGACGGTGAGCGGCCGGTCGATCGCCTTGTCGAAGCGCGCCGCGAGCATCGGTGCCAGCTCGGCCGCCTCGGCGTCGTCGGTGCGCCCGGTCAGGGTCATGTGGAAGCGGAATTCCTCGAAGACATGGGGATAGCCCCATTCGGCGAGATAGGCCCGCTGGCGCTCGGTGAGACGGTCGGGCCGGCGCCGCTCGAACTCGGCGGGCGTCAGCGGCGCGCGGAACGGCTCGAAATGGCGCACGGCCTCGGCGACCATGGCGTCGAGCGCGGGTTCGGGGTCGCCCGGCACGAGCGCGAAGAAGCCATCGCTGCGGCTGAGGGTGAGGCGTGCGATCACCGGCGCCTCGCGCGTCGCCGCAAAGCGCGCGAGTTCGGCATCCAGCGCGTCGAGACCGACGCCCTCCGCCAAGCGGAACGGCGCCTTGACGGTCGCGTGGAAGCCGTAGCGCGCGGGATCGGCGACGAGCGGGTCGAGGCCCTCGTCGGGCGCGCGCGTGGCCTCGCCGGTGAAGGCGTCGCGCCCGAGCCACTCGGCGGCCAGGCGCGTGAGCGGCGCGTCCTGCGCCGGTGCGTAGTAGAGGGCGGCGCGCATCAGATGACGCGCCGGCGCAGGGTCTGAGAGATCACGTCCATCACGCTCACCGATAGCACAACGACGATCAGGATTGCGGAGGCCTGCGGATAATAGAAGCCGCGGATCGTCTCGAACAGGACCTGCCCGATGCCGCCGGCACCGATGACGCCGAGAACCGTGGCGGCGCGCACGTTGGACTCCAGGCGATAGAGCGAGAAGGAGATCCAGAGCGGCAGGACCTGCGGGATCACGCCGAAGACGACCTGCTGCAGGCGCGAGGCGCCGGTCGTGCGGATCGCCTCCACGGGGCGCGGGTCGATCGCCTCGACCGCCTCCGAGAAGAGCTTGGCGAGAATGCCGGTCGTGTGAATGAAGAGCGCCATGACGCCCGCGAACGGCCCGAGGCCCACGGCCACGACGAAGAGCACGGCGAAGACGACCTCGTGGATCGCGCGGAAGAGGTCCATCAGGCGGCGCGCGGGCTGGTGGATCCACCAAGGCGCCATGTTGCCGGCCGACAGGATGCCGAACGGGATGGAAAGGAGCACCGAGAGGAACGTACCCCAGATGGCGATCTGGATCGTCACCATCATCTCGGAGAGGTAGTAGCGCCAGTCGGAGAAGTCGGGCCGGAGGAAACCGCTCGCGTATTCCGCCATGTTGCCGGCGTCGGTGAAGAGAAAGGGCCAGCGGCCCATCTCGGCCGGGCCCCAGCTCCAGGCGAGGGCGCCGACGAGAAGCGCAAGGCTTGCGAGAGTGCTCCAGCGGGGTGCGGGTGCGCGGCCGGCGTCGCGCGCGTCGGTGGCGGTGCTGGCTGCGGTCATGGTGGCCTCCGGTCTCATGAGCCGTGGGTGCCGACCGGGACGGCAGGCCCCGCCCCGATCGAATCGCGTGGATTTTTCAGCCCTGCGGAAGCTGGGCGAGGCGTGCCTCGTAGGTCGCCTTGCGGGCTTCGAGGTCCTTGACCTTCTCGGCCTTGGCCACGGCGGAGAGCTTGACGTCGCCCTTCGTCTGGGCGATCGACTTGGTGAGCTCCATCACGCGG
The DNA here is from genome assembly GCF_900104035.1 of Aureimonas jatrophae. GTDB lineage: Bacteria > Pseudomonadota > Alphaproteobacteria > Rhizobiales > Rhizobiaceae > Aureimonas > Aureimonas jatrophae. The sequence goes on from NZ_FNIT01000001.1 coordinate 173,457, forward strand.
ATCGGCAGGAGCTGGTCGTCGCTGGAGGCGCGGAACGGACCCCACTCGAGGCCGGCCAGCGTCTTCATCTCTTCGGCCTTGTCGCCCTTGGTGCGATCGGTGCCGTAGTCGAGGACGAAGGTCCGGATCTTGTTCTTCGTCTCGGCAGACAGGTCCTGCGACCAGACCAGCGGGTCGGACGGGATCAGCGGCGAGCGCCAGATCACCTTGATCTTCTCGAACGCGGCGGGCTGGTTCTTCTCGATCAGCGCCATATTCTCGGTGTTGTTCGCGGCGGCGTCGAGCTGGCCGTTCGCCACGCCCATCGCGTTGGTCTCGTGATTGGCGTTGGTGACGTTCCGGAAGCAGGTCTTCGGGTCGACGTTACGCGCCGCGAAGATGAACGTCGTCGGCACGAGATAGCCCGAGGTCGAATTCGGGTCGCCAAGGCCGAAGTTGACGGACTTGTCGCATTTCATGAGGTCGTCGACGCTGGTAAGCGGCGAGTCCTTGGGGGCGAGGATCAGCGAGTAGTAGCCGGGCTCGCCGTCGGCCGGCACGGTCTGCGCAAAGACCTCGCCCTTGGCGCGGTCGACGGCTTCCATGGCCGACTTGTTGCCGAACCAGCCCATCTGGACTTTGCCGAAGCGCATGCCCTCGATGACGCCGGCATAGTCGGTGGCAAAGAAGGGCTCGATGTCGAGACCGGTCTCGCGCTTCATGTCGGCGAGGAACGGCTCCCACTTCGTGCGCAGGTTCTGCTGCGACTCGGTCGAGATGATGCCGAAGCTGACGGTCTCGGCCATGGCGGGCAGGGCCACCGCGGAGGCGAGCGCGAGCGCCGCCAGACCCTTGAGGATCGCGTTCATTGCAGTCTCCGATGTTGGGTTGGTTCAGACGGCTTCGAGAGCCGCTTTCCTGGGCTGGCGCGCCGGCTCGCGCCGGTCGGCTTCGTGTGCCGCCGGGGCATCCGGCAGGACGAGTTCCTCCGAGGCCGAACCGTAGAGCTCGGACAGGAAGTCGTTGGTGAGCGCCGTCGAGGGGCCGTCGAAGACGATCTGCCCGTCGCGCATGGCGATCGTGCGTGCGAAGTAGCGCCGGGCGTACTCGACCTGATGCAGCGAGACGAGAACCGTGATGCCGTCGGTCCGGTTGACCTCCGACAGGACGTCCATTACGCGGCGCGCCGAGGCCGGGTCGAGCGAGGCGATCGGCTCGTCGGCCAGAAGAATGCGCGCCCGCTGCACCAGGGTGCGCGCGATCGCGGCGCGCTGCTGCTGGCCGCCCGACAGCGTCGAGGCGCGCTGGGCGCCTGTCTGGCCGATGCCGACGCGGGCAAGCGCCGCGTGCGCCTCCTGCCGTTCGGGCCGACGGAAGAGACCGAGCGTGCCGCGCCAGCGCGGAATGCGGCCGAGCGTTCCGATCAGGACGTTGGTCAGGACCGACAGGCGCGAGACGAGGTTGAACTGCTGGAAGATCACCGACACGTCGCCGCGCACCTCGCGGGCACCCGGCGCCATGCGTCCCGCGCCTTGCGCCAGCGTGCCGAAGATCTCGACGCGCGAGGCCTCGCCCTCGCCGGTCTCGAGGCCGGCGAGGTGACGGATGAGCGTCGACTTGCCGGAGCCGGAGGCCCCGATCAGCGCCACCATCTCGCCCGCTCCGATCCGCAACGAGACGTCTGACAGGGCCTTCGTGGTGCCGAAGCGCTTGGATAGTCGGGATACGGAGATCGCGGTCATGCGGTTCGCTCCATGGATCCGTCAGACAATGTCATGCCGCCGTGGGCTGGCCGTGACGGTTCGGTGAAGCTTGCGTGACACCCTCGTATCGATCGAGGAACGCGGCCGCGTCGAGCTGCCGGAAATCCTCCAGCGCCGCGAACAGCCGGTCGTGCGGCCAGTCCCACCAGCGCAAGCGCTCCATCCGCGCGCCGAGCCCCTGCGCGAAGCGCTCGCGGATGAGACGCGCCGGCACGCCGCCGACCACCGTGTAGGGGGCGACGTCGCGCGTCACGACCGCGCCCGCGCCGACCACCGCCCCGTTGCCGACGGCGATGCCGGCGAGGATCGTCGCGCCATGGCCGATCCACGTGTCGTGGCCGATCGTGACGGCATTGGCACGGCGTGCGGCGAAGAAGTCGGCCTCGTCGGCCGCGCCGTCGAAGTAGTCAGCCGCGCGATAGGTGAAGTGATGGAGCGTCGCGCGGTCCATCGGGTGGTCGGTCGCGTTGATGCGCACGCTGGCCGCGATGTTCGAGAACTTGCCGATGCGGGTCGCCCAGATGCGGCAGTCCTGCATGACGTAGGAATAGTCGCCGAGCTCGGTCTCGGAGAGGACGGAGCCCGCCTCGACCTCCGTGTAGCGGCCGAGCGTCGAGCGCTCGACCTCCGCCGTCGGATGGATGCGGGGCGTGTGTTCGGAGAGCTTGGGGCTCATGCGGCAAGCCTTGCGGAGAAGCGGGAGACGTCGAGGATGCGGGTCGCGACGGCCTCGCGCACCGGCTCGTCGTGGAAGATGCCGAGGATCGCGACGCCCCGCACCAGCTTCTCGCGAATCATCGCCACCACGACGTCGCGGTTGGCGCTGTCGAGCGAGGCGGTCGGCTCGTCGAGCAGGAGGATCGGATGATCGGTCAGGAAGCCGCGCGCGATGTTGACGCGCTGCTTCTCGCCGCCTGAGAACGTGGCGGGCGGCAGGTCGAAGAGGGCTTCCGGCAGGTTCAGCCGCGCCAGCATCGCAGCGGCCCGCGCCCCCGCCTCGTCGCGCCCGACGCCGAGCCGCACCAGCGGGTCGGCCACGACCTCCAGCGCCGAGGCGCGCGGCACGGCGCGCAGGAACTGGCTGACATAGCCGATCGAGCGCTCGCGAAGGCGCAGGACCGTGCGCGGGTCGCCTGCGCCAAGGTCCTCCATCGCACCCGTCCCCGCATCCCGGACGAGGATCGCGCCCTCGTCCACGGCGTAGTTGCCGTAGACCATGCGCAGGATCGACGACTTACCGACGCCCGATGGTCCGCCGAGCACGACGCATTCGCCGGCTCGAAGCGAGAAGGCGACGTTCCGCACGACCGGCAGGCGCAAGCCCCCGCGCAGGTGCATGGTGAAGGATTTGGCGACGCCGTCGACGGAGAGGAGCGCTTCGCCGGCCGGGGAGGGTATCGTGGACATCGTCAGGATTCCGGGATCGAGGCGACGAGGAGCTGGGTGTAGGGGTGGTGCGGATCGTCGAGGACGCGGTCGCTCAAGCCCTCTTCCACGATCTCGCCGCCGCGCATCACGATCATGCGCTGCGACAGGAGCCGGGCAACCGCGAGGTCGTGCGTCACGATGACGACCGACAGGCCGAGATCGGCGACGAGGCCGCGCAGGAGGTCGAGCACGCGCGCCTGGACCGACACGTCGAGACCGCCGGTCGGCTCGTCCATGAAGACGAGGCGCGGGTGGGTGACGAGGTTGCGCGCGATCTGCAGTCGCTGGCGCATGCCGCCCGAGAACTCGCTCGGCCGGTCGTCGATGCGCTCCGCGTCGATCTCGACGCGGCCGAGCCAGTCGCCGGCCGTCTCTCGCAGGCGTCCGTAGTGCCGCTCGCCCACCGCCATCAGGCGTTCGCCGACATTGGCGCCGGCCGAAACGCGCATGCGAAGCCCGTCGGCCGGGTTCTGGTGCACGAAGCCCCAGTCCGTGCGCATCAGGAAGCGGCGCTCGGCCTCGCTCAACGAGGCGAGGTCGCGCGTCTCGCCGTCGCGCATTCGGTAGGAGACGCTGCCGGCGGAGGGCTCCAGACGCGCCGAAAGGCAATGGAGCAGCGTCGTCTTGCCGGAGCCGGACTCGCCGACGATGGCCAGGACCTCGCCCGGCCAGAGGTCGAAGGAGATGCCGGTGCAGCCGATCCGCGCGCCGTAGCGCTTCTCGAGGGATCGCACGGTGAGAAGCGGGGTTTCGGCGCTCATTCCGCGGCCTCCCCGAACGCTGCCGCACCGGCGCGCTGCGTCTCGCAATGATCGGTGTCGGAGCAGACGAACATGCGTCCACCCCGGTCGTCGGTGACGACCTCGTCGAGATAGACCCCGCGCGAGCCGCACAGCGCGCAGGGCTGCGAGAAGCGCTGGACCGCGAATGGATGGTCCTCGAAGTCGAGGCTGCGCACCCGCGTGTAAGGCGGTAAGGCGTAGATGCGCTTCTCGCGGCCCGCGCCGAAGAGCTGGAGCGCCGGCGACACGTCCATCTTCGGATTGTCGAACTTCGGGATGGGCGAGGGGTCCATCACGTAGCGGCCCTCGACCTTGACGGGATAGGCGTAGGTCGTCGCGATGTGGCCGTGGCGCGCGATATCCTCGTAGAGCTTCACATGCATCAGCCCGTATTCCTCCAGCGCGTGGAGCGTGCGCGTCTCGGTCTCGCGCGGCTCGAGGAAACGCAGCGGCTCGGGGATCGGCACCTGGTAGACGAGGGTCTGCCCGGCCCGCAGCGGCGCCTCCGGGATGCGGTGGCGGGTCTGGATGATCGTCGCCCCGCCGGTGCGCGTCGTGGTGGCGACGCCCGACACGGTCTCGAAGAAGGAGCGGATCGACACGGCGTTGGTGGTGTCGTCGGCGCCCTGGTCGATCACCTTCAGCGTGTCGTCGCGGCCGATGATGGCGGCGGTCACCTGCACGCCGCCCGTGCCCCAGCCGTAGGGCATGGGCATTTCGCGGCTGGAAAAGGGCACCTGATAGCCGGGAATCGCGATGCCCTTCAGGATCGCGCGCCGGATCATGCGCTTGGTCGCCTCGTCGAGATAGGCGAAGTTCACAGCGGGAAGGGCGGCGCTCATTCGGCGGCCTCCTTATGTGCCGCTTCGCGCTCACGAGACGCTTCGCGCTCGGCGTTGATCGTGCGCAGAAGGTCGAGCTCGGCCTGGAAGTCGACGTAGTGCGGTAGCTTCAGGTGCTCGACGAAGCCGGTGGCGGCGACGTTGTCGCAATGCTCCAGCACGAACTCCTCGTCCTGGGCGGGCGAGCGGCGCTCCTCGCCGAACTCGTCGGCGCGCAGCGCCCGGTCCACGAGGCTCATCGCCATGGCCTTGCGCTCCGACTGCCCGAAGACGAGGCCGTATCCGCGTGTGAAGCGGGCCGGCTCGTCGCCCGTGCCGACGAACTGCGCGACCATCTGGCATTCCGTAACGCGAACCCGGCCGATCGTGACGGGAAAGCCGAACTCGGGCAGGTCGACCTCGACATCGACGAGACCGATGCGGATCTCGCCGACGAAGGGATGGGTGCGGCCGTAGCCGCGCTGCGTGGAATAGCCGAGCGCGAGGAGGAAACCCTCGTCGCCGCGTGCCAGAGCTTGCAGGCGAAGGTCGCGGTTCGCGGGAAAGTCGAGCGGGTCGCGCGTGATGTCGCCCGGCTCTCCCAAGGGATCGCCGTCCGGTTCGATCAGCCCCTCGCTTCCGAGGATGTCGGTGACGCGGGGCGTGCGCGGCAGCGTCTCCGCCGCTCGACGCTCGGGCGCGGCGACCGGCGCGTCGCCGGTGAGCGAGGGATCGAGCAGGCGGTGCGTGTAGTCGAAGGTCGCGCCCAGAAGCTGGCCGCCCGGCAGATCCTTGTAGGTCGCCGAGACGCGGCGCTCGAGATGCATCGCGCCGGTATCCAGCGGCTCGGCCGCCCGGAAGCGCGGCAGCGTCGTGCGAAAGGCGCGGATCAGGAAGATCGCCTCGATCAGGTCGCCGCGCGATTGGCGCACGGCCAGCGCGGCGAGCTCCGGGTCGTAGAGCGAGCCCTCCGCCATCACGCGGTCGACGCCGAGCGCGAGTTGCGATGCGATCTGCTCAATCGTGAGAGCCGGCAGCGCACGATCGCCGCGCCGCCGGTCGGCAAGCAGGCGGTGCGCGTTGCGGATGGCGGCCTCGCCGCCCTTCACGGCCACATACATGGCTCAGGCCTCCGTGATGCGGGTCGTGCGCGGCAGCGCGAGAAGCCGCGTGCCCGCGACGAGCACGTGATCGTGGCCCCGCGGAAAGAGGGCGGCGTTGGCGCGGCGCGCGGCCAGGAAGCCCTCGGGAAGACCGAGCGGCGCGACCGCCCGGCTCGTCTGGATGCCGGGGCCCTCAAGGCGCAGTGGTGCGCCGCCTTCCAGCGCCGCAACCGTCACGATGAGTGTCGCGGAGCGGTCGGGATAGGTGTCGGTGCCGATGGGCAGCGCCGCCCGGACGGCCGGGTCGCTTCCGCGCGCGAGAAGCGCGAAGACGGCGTCAGCCGGATCGGAGACCACGGGCGCGTCGGTCTGAAAGGCGATCCAGGCCGCCGTCGCCTCGTCGCGCTCCTCGAGATACACCGCCGCGTCGGCGTCTGCGAGCGTCGCCAAAAGAGCCGCCGCCGCCGGCTCGATCCCCTCGGGCACGGTGACGACAGGCCCGAGGTCGGCGATGGTGCCGGGGCGGGCGAAGGCGTCCATGACGGCGCGGAAGACGCGCTGCGCATCGTGGACCGGATCCTCGAAGCCGCCCGTGACGGCGTCGGCGGCAAAGCTCGTCCGGCTCATGATCAGTCCTCGCCGCGCGCGAGCGTGAAGAAGTCGACACGCGTCGCCGCCGTCTCCTCGGCGCTATCCCGAAGCGCGTCGGCGTCGGCCGCAATGACGGGGGCCACCACGTCGCGCTCGATGCGCTCGCGCCAGTCCGGGTTCTGCCAGAGGGCGTCGAGATGGGCGGCCATACGGGCCTTTTCGCCATCGCGCCCGAGGATCATCGCGTGGCCGATCTCGCCGCTCACGAGGCGCACCGAGGCGCGCGAGACGCTGGCCTCGCCGAGGTTGAACGCCGCGCCGCCGCCGCCGGCCCGGCCGCGTAGCATGACGAGGCCGATGTCCGGACCGCGCACGGGCATGGCATCCGGCCGCTGATCCAGCGCCTCGTAGCGTTCCGCCAGAAGCGCGGCCGGCGCCAGCGCGAAGGCGGAGGCGGCGCGGCGTCGTCCGGTGTGCGCGGTTGCGTCTGTCGGCTCGGTCATCTTGCGCATCCCTATCGATTTGTCTATTTGTCTAGACATACGATCCGATGGGTTTGGTATAGCCGATCGCTCGTGACGAGACGATGACATTTTTCCCTAAGCGGGCAGACGCGACGTGAACTCGAACGACGATGGCGTGACGCGCTGGCGCCGCGTGGCGGACCGCATCCGGGCCGGTATCGCGAACGGGTCGATCGCCGAGCGCCTCGCACCCGAGATGGATCTGGCCGACGCCTACGGGGTCAACCGGCATACGGTGCGCCGGGCGATTCAGGCGCTCGCCGAGGAGGGGCTGGTGCGGGCCGAGCGGGGGCGCGGTACGTTCGTCAACGCGCCGGCCCCGCGCATCAGCTATCCCGTGGGCGCGCGAACGCGCTTCTCGGAAAACCTCGCGGCGACGGGACGTCGCCCGGTCGGGCACCTGATCCGGGCCAGCGCCGCGCGGGCCGATGCGGCGGTCGCTAAGCTTCTCGAATGCGAGACCGGCGCCGCGCTCCATCGCCTGGAGACGCTGCACGTGGCGAGCGGCCTGCCGCTCTCGGTCTCGACCTGCTTCTTTTCGGCGGCGCGCTTTCCCGGCATCGTGCAAGCCTATGCCGAGACGGGCTCGATCACCGAGGCGCTGAAGCTGGAAGGGCTCGAGGACTACCGGCGGCGCGAGACGCGCATCACGGCCGAGCGCGTCCATCCGGCGGACGCCGAACATCTTGCGGTGCCCGCCGACAGCCTCGTCCTCGTCTCGACGGCCGTTGACGTCGATCCCGCGGACCGTCCGGTTCAGGCCATGCGCACGCGCTTTCCCGCGGACCGGATGGAACTGGTCTTTCGCCCCTAGATCGGGGTCAGGCCGGAACGGCGCAGACGGTCGAGCGCGTCAGGAAGCGTCGCTCGCGCCCGTTGTCGAGCGAGAACATGCCGCCGCGCCCCGGCACCACATCGAGGATGAGGTCGGTGTGCTGCCAGACCTCGAATTGCGCGCCGCCGATATAGACGGGCGTCCCGTCGGGCAGCGTGCCGAGCAGCACGTCGCTCTCGCCGATGCGGAACTCGCCCTGCGGGTAGCACATGGGCGAGGACCCATCGCAGCAGCCGCCGGACTGATGGAACAGCACCGGGCCGTGGTCGGCCTTGATCTCGGCTAGGAACGCCATCGCCTCCGGGGTGGCCGTCACCTTGTCCATCGAAAGCCTCCGTCGCGGGGAAACGCCGGCGCGGGAAAGCCCCGCGCCGGCAGGTCGCTGGATCAGAAGAAGCCGAGAGCCTTCGGCGAGTAGCTCACCAGCATGTTCTTGGTCTGCTGGTAGTGGTCGAGCATCATCTTGTGCGTCTCGCGCCCGATGCCCGACTGCTTGTATCCGCCGAACGCCGCGTGGGCGGGATAGGCATGGTAGCAGTTGGTCCAGACGCGGCCCGCCTGCACCTCGCGGCCGAAGCGGTAGGCCCGCGTGCCGTCGCGCGTCCATACGCCCGCGCCGAGGCCGTAGAGAGTATCGTTGGCGATGGCGAGCGCGTCGGCGTCGTCCTTGAACTTCGTGACGGAGACGACCGGTCCGAAGATCTCCTCCTGGAAGACGCGCATCCGGTTGTGGCCGGCAAAGATTGTCGGCTCGACGTAGAAGCCGTCCGCCAGCTCGCCGTCCATCTTGGCGCGGCCGCCGCCGGTCAGCACCTCGGCGCCTTCCTGGCGGCCGATGTCGAAGTAGGAGAGGATCTTCTCCATCTGCTCGGTCGAGGCCTGCGCACCGATCATCGTGGTGGGATCAAGCGGATGGCCCTGCTTGATCGCCTTCACGCGGGCCACGGCCCTTTCCATGAAGCGGTCGTAGATCGACTCGTGCACGAGCGCGCGGCTCGGGCAGGTGCAGACCTCGCCCTGGTTGAGGGCGAACATCGCGAAGCCCTCCAGCGCCTTGTCGAAGAAGTCGTCGTCCTCGTTCATGACGTCGGCAAAGAAGATGTTGGGCGACTTGCCGCCGAGCTCCAGCGTCACCGGGATGAGGTTTTCGGAGGCGTACTGCATGATGAGGCGCCCGGTCGTCGTCTCGCCGGTGAAGGCGATCTTGGCGATGCGCTTGGACTGCGCGAGCGGCTTGCCGGCCTCGAGGCCGAAGCCGTTCACGATGTTGAGGACGCCCGGCGGCAGGATGTCGGCGATGAGCTCGGCGAAGACCAGGATCGAGAGCGGCGTCTGCTCGGCGGGCTTGAGCACCACGCAGTTGCCGGCGGCAAGGGCCGGCGCGAGCTTCCACACCGCCATCAGGAGCGGGAAGTTCCAGGGGATGATCTGCCCGACGACGCCGAGCGGCTCGTGGAAGTGGTAGGCGACCGTGTCGTGGTCGATCTCGCTGATCGATCCTTCCTGGGCCCGCAGCGCGCCGGCGAAGTAGCGGAAATGATCCACCGCCAGCGGCATGTCGGCATGCGTCGTCTCACGGATCGGCTTGCCGTTGTCGAGCGTCTCGACCATGGCGAGGAGATCGAGGTTCTCCTCCAGCTTATCGGCGATGCGCAGGAGCATCTTGGAGCGCTCGGCGGGCGCCGTGCGGCCCCAGCCGTCCTTCGCCTTGTGGGCGGCGTCGAGCGCCAGCTCGATATCGGCCGCCGACGAGCGGGCGACGTGGCAGAGGGTCTTGCCGGTTACCGGGCTCGGGTTGTCGAAAGTGCGCCCGTCCACAGGCGCGACCCACTTCCCGCCGATGAAGTTGTCGTAGCGGTCGCGGATCAGGACGCGCTGCGACACCTGGTCGATGGCTTGCTGATACATCGTCGTTCCTCCCTAGAGGCCGCGCGGCGTTTTCGTCGTCGCGGCATCGACGCCCGATGGAGCGCCGTGATTCCGGCCGGCTTGTGACTCGTCGCGCACCGCCGGCTGAGAGGCCGATCCTTTGCCTGCGCGCCGCCCCCGTCAAGAGGCGGCGCGTGCGGCGTTCGATCAGTCGAGGCCGAGCTTGCCGCGCAGCGTCGACAGGTCCTCGGCCAGCGTGTTGACGTTGGCGGCCAGCACGCGACGGTCCGCGTCGGTCAGCTCGGAATAGTGGGCGTAGCCCTCGCCCTTGCGGTACTTGTCGAGCGTTGTGTCGACGGTCGTGAAGCTGGCGTCGACCTTCTGGACGAAGGCGGAGTCCTCGGTCTCGATCAACGGGCGCACGAGGTCGAAGATCTTGCGCGAGCCGTCTGTGTTGGCCTTGAAGTCCCAGAGGTCGGTGCCGCTGTAGCGGTCCTCCTCGCCGGAGATCTTGGTGGCCGCGACCTCCTCCATCAGGACCGCCGCGCCGCCGACCACCTTCTCGGGCGGCAGCGCCATCTCCTCGATGCGGCCCCGGAGGTCCTCGACATCCGCCATCAGCTTGTCGGCGATGGGGGCGAGGCCATCCGTCGTGCCTTCCGCGAAGAGTCCGTGCTCGATCTTGTGGAAGCCGGTGAAGGCGGGGTCCTTCTCGGCGAGCTCGTGGTCGTCGGCGCGGGAGTCCACGGACACGTCGAGGTCGCTGAAGAGTTCGGCGATCGGCTCGATCGCTTCCCAGCTCATGCGCGTCGGCGCGAACAGCGACTTGGCGCGCTCGACGTCGCCGGCCTTCACCGCGTCCGTGAAGCTCTTGGTGTCCGCGACGAGCTTCTCGGTCTTCTCGGACACGTAGATCTTGTACTCGGCCACCGGCTGGACGATGTCGAGCGGCGAGACAGCGGCGAGCGCCGGGCCTGCCAGAAGCAGCGAGAGGGTCGTGGCGCGAAGGATCCGCGAGGTCATGTCATCTCCGATGTGGGTCAGGAAGGGATGTCGCGAGCCGCCGCGAGAAGCGTGCGACCGAGGAAGTCAGCTTCGTCGCGTACGCCCGGCAGGGCGAAGAAGTACCCGCCGCCAACGGGCTTGATGTATTCCTCCAGCGGCTCGCCATCGAGGCGCCGCTGGACCGCGATGAAGCTCTGCTCGAGGTCGGCCTGGTAGCTGATGAAGAGGAGGCCCTGGTCGAGCTGGCCGTTCTTCGTCACGCCGTTGGAGTAGTTGAAGGGGCGGCGCAGCATCAGGCTCCGCTCGGTGCCCGCCGTGCGCGCGTTGGCCAGCCGGATATGGGCGTCGAGCGGCGTGACCGCGCCGTCCGGGTCCTTGGCGTAGTCCGGCACGTCGCCTTCCGTCCGCCCGTCGAAGGGCGCGCCGGATGCCTTGCGGCGACCGATGATGCGCTCCTGCTCGCCGAGCGGGGTGCGGTCCCAGCGCTCCACGAAGTTACGGATGATGCGCACGGCCTGATAGCTGCCGCCGCGCGCCCAAGTGGGCTCGTCGGTACCGTTGCCGCCCACCCAGACGATGCGGTCCATCTCGGGCGCGACGCGGGAATCCGGGTTGGCCGAGCCGTCGCGGAAGCCCAGGAAGTTGCGCGCGCTCTCGGTCGAGCCGTCGGCTTTCGGCGGCAGGATCGGAACCGTGCCCTCCTGCTTCCAGCGGATCACGAGGAGGTCGGGCAGCGTCTTGATGATGTCGCGCAACGCATAGATCGTCGCATCCGCCGTGTTGGCGCAGATCTGGATCGACAGATCGCCGTGGCAGAGTTCGGCATTCAACGCGTCGTTGCGGAACTTCGCCATGCGTTGGAGCCGTGCCGGCATCAGCGGCTGCGCCCAGGGGCGATCGGCAAAGAAGCTGTGGCCGAGCGAGAGCGTCAGCGTCAGGTTGTCGGGCGAGACCACGGGGCCGAGGATGCCGCTGTCGGCCGGCGGAAGCCTGGGGTCGAGCTCCGGCACGGGGCCGCCCGCCATCAGGAAGCGGAAACGCTCCGTGAGCGTGCGGAACAAGCGCTCGACATCGTCCGGCGTCTGCGCCAGCGTGTCGAAGGCCACCATCATGCCCGCCGCCGGGCGAGGCGTGACGATGCCGGCCTGGTGCTCGCCGTGGAACGGGACGATCTCGTGCGCCTGATCGGTGCGCGGCGCATCCGCGACCTGACCCGGTCGCCCCTCGGCCGCGCGGGCGACACCGGCCAGCGTCGCGGCGGCGGCACCGCCGGCCGCGCCGAGCAGAAGGCGGCGGCGGTTGGTGACCGGGCCGTTCGCCGAGCGCGTCATGCGCCACCCTCCGAAAGGCCGAGCTTGGCGTTCAGCGTGTCGAGCGCGTCCGCGAGCGCGCGAACCTCGCCGGCCAGTTGCGCCCGTCGTGCGGCATCGACCGTTTCGAAGGACGGGTAGCCAGCCGCGCGCTTGAGCGAGGCGAGGTCGGCGTCGAGACGCGCCATGCGGCTTTCCACGTCGGGAAGCGCGGCGGGCGCGCTCGCCTCGGCCACCGGCCTCAGAAGCGTTGCAACCTTGCGAATGCCGGAAAGCTCCGCCTCGACCTCCGCAAGGTCGTCGCCGTTGTAGCTCGACGCCCTGTCCGCCAGGCGCGTATCGGCCATGGCGCGCAAGCTTCGCACCGCGCCCTGAGCCATCTCGTCGGGGGCCAGCCGTGCCGCGCGCAACCGGTTCTTCAGCGCGGCGGCATCCAACGCCAGCTTGGCGGAGACAGGCGCCAGACCCTCAACGCTCGCGTCGTGGAAGAGACCGTACTCGATGCGGTGGAAGCCGACGAAGGCGGGGTCGGCCTCGCGACCCGCCAGATAGGCGGCGGACGGGTCGAGCGCGTCGCGCAGATCGGCAAAGCGGGCAGCCACAGCCTCGGCGCGCAGGTAGGGGAGGCGGGCCGCGGCGTAGCGCGCGCGAGCCTCCTCGAGGCTGCCGGACTGAACCGCGCGATCGAGGTCCTGCGCGGCCGACTCCATCTTCGCGCCCTGCATCGCCAGAAACACCTGGTATTCGGCAAGCGGCCCGATGAACGCGGTCAGTTCGGGCTTTGCGGGACCGGCGCCGTCCGCTGCGGGCGTGACGGTGAGCACGCCCCGCGGGTTCGACAGGAGACCGCAGGTGATCGCGTAGCGGCCTTCGCGCAGGCGCGCCGACAGGGTCTGCGACAGGCCGGGAGCGATGTTCTCGCGCTCCTCGACCACCATCACGCCGTCGAGGATCTCCCATTCCACGACGCGGTCCGACCGGTTGACCACGCGAAAGGTCGAGCGGCCCGCCGGAACGCTGATCGCGTTCGGCTCGCACGCGCCGTCGCGCAGCGTCACGGTGATGGCATCGTCGGCCGAAGCGCCGGCGGATGCGCGCATCGAGGCGACGGTGAAGAGCCCGCCACCCGCCACCATCAGGAGCGCAGCGCCCGCGACGCCCCAACGCAAGAGATGGCGCGGCGGCGCGGCGGTGTCGGATGCGGCGGTCACGACAGCGCCTCCGCCGTCCGCCGCGCCGGTCGGGCGGGCGCCGCCGGTCGCAGGAACAGCCAAAGCGCTACCGCGAGGTACCCGACATAGAGAATCACCTCGCCGAGGGTCGGATCGGCCTGGTAGCCGAACAGGCCGGACAGAACCGAGCCCGCGACGCCATCGGTCGGAAGCACCGAGGTGAGGTCGACGACGACGCCCTGCAGGCTGTTCCAGACGCCGGCCTCGTGCAGGTGACGCAGCGAGCCCGCGAAGATGCCGGCCGCGACGAACAGGATGAAGACGCCGGTCCAGCGGAAGAACCGCGACAGGTCGAGACGGATGCCGCCGCGATACAGGATGTAGCCGACGACGCCCGACACGAGGATGCCGAGAAGCGCGCCGAGGGGGCCGGCCGCGCCGGGGCTCTGCTGGAAGATCGCGAGCAGGAAGAAGACTGACTCAAGTCCCTCGCGCGCCACGGCGAAGAAGACGAGGCCGATCAGCGCGAGGCTGGGCGTCGCCGATCGCATCAGCGCCGCGTCGATCGAGGTGCGCAACTCGTGGCCGATCGATCGCGCGGCCCGGCGCATCCAGAGAACCATGGAGGTCAGGATCGCGACCGCGACGAAGCCGACCAAGGCCTCGAAGAGCTCCTGCGTCGCCTGCGGAAATTCGGCGCTCGCCAGCTGCAGCGCCGCTCCGACGAAGAGTGACAACGCGGCGGCCAGGAAGATGCCGATCCAGACCGCCGGCATCCAGGCCGCGCGACCCGTGCGCGCGAGGTAGCTGGCGACGATGCCGACGACGAGGGCGGCCTCGAGGCCTTCGCGCAGCATGATCAGAAAGGGAACGAGCATGGGGCCGGTCATCCGAAAAGGGCTGGCGCCAGGCGGTCGCGGGCGGGCCGGACCGGGCGCGACCGCTATAAACCTTTCCCAAATACTCATCAATAAAAAGTGTTTTTGAATTGTTCTAAGTAACGATGCCTCCGATCGACGATCATCCGCGCTGAGACGATCGGTCCGCGATCGTTCGGTTGCCTGAAACCGGCCGCGGCTTACCTGCGGGCTGGAGTGTCTCTCGAGTGTTCCAAGGTCCGGTTCCATGTCGCGCCAGCCACCCTTTTCCGCCGGATCTCCCGTTCCCAGCCGCCGCCTGTCGCGCCTTGCGCGTCTCGGCGGCATGGCCGGCGGCCTGGCGGGCGGCGTGCTTCTCGACGGCGCGCGGCGCCTTGCGTCGGGCGAGCGCCCGCGCTGGGAGGACCTCGTGCTGACGCCTGGCAATGTCGCGCGTGTGACCGACCAGCTCGCGCAGCTGCGCGGCGCGGCGATGAAGATGGGCCAGCTCCTGTCGATGGATGCCGGCGACCTCCTGCCGTCCGAGCTGTCTTCGATCATGGCGCGCCTGCGCGCCGATGCCGAGCCGATGCCGCGCGCGCAGGTTCAAGGCGTCCTGGACGCCGCCTGGGGCCGGGGCTGGGAAGCGCAGTTCGAGGACTTCCCCTTCCGCCCGGTCGCAGCCGCCTCGATCGGTCAGGTGCACCGGGCGCTGACGCGCGACGGTCGGCTGCTGGCGGTCAAGATCCAGTATCCGGGCGTGCGCCGCTCGATCGACAGCGACGTCGACAACGTCGCGACGCTGCTGCGCGTGTCGCGCATCCTTCCCGCCCATCTCGACATCTCGCCGCTGCTGTCCGAGGCCAAGCGGCAGCTACACGAGGAGGCGGACTACGAGCGCGAGGCCGGATGCCTCGACCGGTTCCGCACGCTGCTCGGCGACGATCCGGCCTACCTTCTGCCGAGCGTCGAGCGCGACCTCACACGTCCGGACGTTTTGGCCATGACCTATCTCGACAGTGTGCCGATCGAGACGCTGGAGACGGCTCCGCAGGAGGAGCGCGACCGCACCGCCGAGCGACTGCTGGCGCTGGCGATGCGCGAGCTCTTCGAGTTCCAGCTGATGCAGACGGATCCGAACCTTGCCAACTATCGCTACGACCTGAAGAGCCAGCGGATCGTACTTCTCGACTTCGGAGCGACGCGGGCCTTTCCCGTGACGCTGGCGGAGGAATGCCGGGGGCTGGCGAGAGCGGCGCTGGCGGGAAGCCGCAACGACGCGCAGGACACGCTCCTGCGCCTCGGTCTTCTCGACGAGCGGCTGCCGGAGTCGCGACGCACCGAGATCCTCCGCCTCTTCGCCATGGCGACCGAGCCGCTCCGCCGTGACGGACCCTACGATTTCGGCGACCAGGCCTTGGCTCGAGCCCTTCGCGACGAGGGCATGGCGATGGCGACCGACCGGCGCGACTGGCGCCTGCCGCCGGTCGACGCCCTGTTCCTGCAGCGCAAGTTCGCCGGCACCTATCTTCTGGCCGCGCGCCTGCGGGCACGGGTGGACGTGCGGCGGTTGATCGAACGCTACGTCTGATCCGCGGTCGCGTCGGCGCTCCGTTGCGCGCGATCCGTGGCCAGCATCGCTTCGAGGCCGCCGTGCAGCCGCTTTGCCGCGCCCTCCGGATCGAACCACCAGTCGGTCGACCAGACGCGCAGGATCTGCCACCCGAGCCCACGCAGGACCTCCTCGCGCACCTTGTCGCGGTCGCGCGCCGTGGCCGAGCGATGGTAGGTCGCCCCGTCGCACTCGACGCCCGCGAGATAAGCGCCCGGACGGTCCGGGTGCGGGATGCCGATGTCGACGCGAAAGCCCGAGACGCCGACCTGCGGCACGCAGCGCCAGCCGAGATCGCGCAAGGCAGCCATCACGGCCTCCTCGAAGGGCGAGTCCGGCTCGCCCTGCGATCCCACGTCGGCCGACGGTAGCGCCGCCGCGCCCCGATCGGCGTAGTCGAGAAAGGTCTTGAGGTCGCGCACGCCCGCCGACTTGGTGCGCGACAGGTCGATCTGGTCCGCCTTGAGAGCGGAATACGCGAGGAGTTCGGTTCGGGCGCGCGTCACCGCGACGTTGAGCCGGCGCTCGCCGCCCTCGCGGTTCAGCGCACCGAAGTCCATGGCGAGCTTGCCGGCGGAATCGCGCCCGAAGGTGATCGAGAACAGGATGACGTCGCGCTCGTCGCCCTGCACGTTCTCCAGGTTCTTGACGAAGACGGGCTCCAAGCGCTCGTCGGCGAAGAACCATTCGATCTCCGGATCGGCCCGCCGCTCGTCGTCGAGGAGGTCCTGGATCAGCGCCTGCTGCTGCGCGTTGAACGTGATGACGCCGAAGGTCGGGCGCCTGGCGTCCGGCAGCGTGAGGGCTTCGCGCAGCCGCGAGGCCAGATCCGCCGCGATCGCGCGTGCCTCGTCGCGGTTGGTGCGGCTCTTCCCCCGATCGTAGACGGCGCCCGGCAGGTGACGCAGCGAAACGGCGCGGTCTTCGGTCACCGGCGAGGGGAAGGTGATCAGCCGGTTCTCGTAGTAGTGATGGTTCGAGAAGGCGATCAGCGACTCGTGGCGCGAGCGGTAGTGCCAGCGCAGGTGATGCACCGGCAGGCCCGAGGCGCGCGCTTCGTCGAGGATGCTCTCGAGGTCGCGCTCGTGATCGGCGGTCTCGTCATCCTCGGCCTCGTTGCGTCCGAAGAAGTTTGTGGGCGGCAGCTGCTTCGGATCGCCGACGATCACGGTCTGGCGCGCGCGGGCGATGGCTCCCACCGCGTCCCAGGTCGTGATCTGCGACGCCTCGTCGAAGATCACGACGTCGAACGGCGCCTGGGTCGGCGGCAGGTACTGCGCGATCGAGAGCGGCGACATCAGGAGACAGGGGGCGAGCTGCGGAAAGCTGTCGGGCATGCCGGCGATCATCTCGCGGATCGACCGGCTGGGTCGCTTCAGCTCCATCTGGTGGCGCAGGAGCCCCAGCTCGGACTTGCGCGGCACGGCCGCCGTGTCGGGCAGGTCATGGCGGATCGCGGCATGGACATGGGCGCCCGCCGCCGCGCGAGCGAGATCGTCGAGCGCGCGGAAGTCCTCGATCGCATGCTCGTGGCTGAAGCGGCGGAAGTCGCGCAGCGTGGCATCGGCGTCGATCGCGAGCGGCAACCACCAGCGCGCATAGGCGAGCCGAAACGCGCTCGCCGCCTCATCCGGGGCAACCGAGCCCTCCTCGATCGCCTCGACCAGCGGCTGAAGTCCGTTTGACAGCGCACGGCGGCGAACGGCTGACCAGGTGGACCAGTCGCGCAGCCGACCGCGGCCCTCCTCGATGGCGCGCACCGTATCTTCCACCGACGTTGGGGTCGCGCCCGGCTCGGCGGAAGGGGCCGAGCCGTGCGACCAGGCCGTGAACTGGCGCTCGGCCTCCGCGAAACGAACGACGGCGACGGCCAGGGCGGCCGCCGCCCGGCGCAACGGCGTTCCGTCCGCGAGCTCGAGCCGCAGCCGTGCTCCGGATCCGCCATCTGGAGCGATACGCGCGACGGCGTCCTGAAGCCGCTGCGCCGCGTCGAGCCGGGCCCGCAGGGCATCCGGATCCG
Organism: Aureimonas jatrophae; assembly: GCF_900104035.1. Classification (GTDB taxonomy): domain Bacteria; phylum Pseudomonadota; class Alphaproteobacteria; order Rhizobiales; family Rhizobiaceae; genus Aureimonas; species Aureimonas jatrophae. The sequence continues at coordinate 191,128 of NZ_FNIT01000001.1, forward strand.
TGTCGAGGCCCGCGAAGACCGGTGCTAGGGTGGAGAGCGGACTGCGTTCGATCTGGGCGCGACTGGCCTGGAGCCGTCGCAGGAGCGGCAGGTCGACCTCGGGGTCGGGTGTGCCGGAGGCGGCATAGGTCGCAAGAAGCCGCGCGGCCCCCCGTTTGCTGAGGATCGAGATCGGCCAGATGCTGCTCTTCGCTTCGCGCCAGCGGCGGTCGAGATCGTCCACCGGCACGCGCGCGAGTTCGTCCCGGTCGTAGCGCGCCGAGAGCCGCACCTCGTCCGCATGGAAACTGCGCATCTCGGCCGCCAGCGGCTCCACCGCCTCGCGCCACCTCGTCAGGTTCCGATCGACGGCGAGCGCGGCGTCGCCGGGCGATATGCCGGCGACGGCGTCGGCCAGCGATCGCAGTTGATCGATGCGTTCGAAATCGAGCCCGTCCTCCGTCCATGCATCCAGCGCACGGGCCAGCGCGCCGGCCGCATCGGCCAGCGTGACCGTCGTCTCGCGCAGGGTCCTGGCTGCGGCCAGCAGCGCCTCCTGCCAAGCGGAGCTCCAGTCGTCCCGCTCCACCCAACGCAGCTCCGGGCGGCTCCCGACCGCCGCGAAGGTGCGGCCAAGTACGGTTGCGAGCTCCTCGAGTTCCGTGAGCCCCGCGGCGTCGTGCGCATCGGGCGACCCCCAGCGCAGGGCGGGCGCGTGGCGGGCGCTCCCGCGCAGCGTCAGGCCCATGGCGCGATAGGCCGTCAGGCCGTTTGCGGCCGGCGCGTGCAGGGCATTGGCATAACGGTTCAGCTCGTCGCGCTTGACGCGAAGTCGCCCGTTGATCGCGATCCAGTCCTCGCCGCCCCGTTCGCCGCCATTCTCCCAGGCGTTGCGCAACTGCCGGAGGAAATGCCGGCGGTCCGCCTTGGACGAGTGCAGCTCCAGGCAGTGGTCCCCGAGACCCACCTGGCAGAGACGACGGTAGACGACCTCGAGCGCGGCGGTCTTCTCGGCCACGAACAGCACGGTGCGCCGGTTCGCCAAGCAGTGGGCGATCATGTTGGCGATGGTCTGGCTCTTGCCGGTGCCCGGCGGGCCGACGATCACGAAGTCCTTGCCCTCGGCGGCCGCCAGGCTCGCGACGATCTGCGAGGAGTCGGCCGGCAGGGGCGTCACGATCGACGCCGGCTCGAAGGCGCGATCCACCTCGCGCGGCGCGCGGAAGGCGACCGTGTCCGGGAAGGGCTGCTCGGGCGTATCGAGGAGGTGGCGCACGACGCGGTTCTGCCGCAGCGCGTCGGTGCGCTCGGTCAGGTCCTTCCACATAAGGTACTTGGCGAAGGAGAAGGTGCCGAGCGCCGCCTCGTCCACGACCTCGAAGCCCGGTGCCTCGCGCACCGCCTGCCGCATCCGCTCCAGCACGGCCGCGACGTCGATGCCCTTCTCGTCGGTCGGCAGTTCGCCCGACAGGCCCGGAACGGCGAGGCGAAAATCGCGCTCCAGGAACTGGAGAAGCGTCGCGTTGAACCGCACCTCGTCCTCGTGATGAACGAGGCGGAAGGGCGCGCTCGCGCTGCGGCGCTCGAGCCGTGCCGGCAGAAGGAGAAGCGGCGCGCGATAGGTCCGCTCGTCCTCGGGCTGCTTGCGCCAGCGAAGGAAGCCCACCGCCACAAAGAGCGTGTTGGTGCCACCCTCGGCGAGATCGTTGCGCGCCTGCCGGTAGAGGGCGGTCAACCGCGCGTCCAGGGCCGTGCCGTCGAGCGGCGAGGCCAGTTCGTCCCGTGCGAGAGCCTCGCGGGCGAAGAGCACGGACCTGTCCTCGCCGCGCGTCTGGCGAAACAGGGTCTCGTCGCGCTGCCCGACCGGGTTCTCGGCGGGAATCGAGACGATCCGCATTCCGTGTCCGCCGGCAAGCCGGTCCTCCAGGAAGGCCGCGTCGGGGCAGAGGAAGGGAACGGTCGAGGCCGAGAGCGTGAAGTTCAGGAGACGGTTTCGCAGCGACAGGTCGAGCAGGCGACTCTGCCAGCGGTCGATCCGGCCCGCGGGCGTCGTCGGTTTCGCCTCCGCGGCCTGTGCGGCCGGCAGCTGCGAGGCGTCGGGCAGCGGGGGCAGGGGAAGAGCGCCAAGAGCGGGTTCCGCATCCGCCGCATCCCCGTCGGGCCGGCTTTCGTGCGAGGCCAGCGGCATGATGCCGGCGCTCCGCGCCCGAGCGATGTCCACGGCGGCTGTGAAGGAACGGGCCGCGCCCTCGTCGAGCTGCCGCGCGGCCTCCTGCCGAGCCGCTTCGACACCGAGCGGCGGCCGATGCGTCAGTCCAGTGGTTTCGAAGAGCATCAGCTCGCGTGCGGCAAGCGCCTTGCGCACCTCGCTGCGATCGGTCTCCACCAGGCGTGGCAGAGTCTGGGGACGCAGCCAGGCGCCGGCCAGCGCATGACCGTCCGTCAGCACCAGAACGGCGTTGAGGCCCACCGCCTCCAGCGCAGCCGCCAGCAACAGCGCCGTGTCGAGACAGGTCGCTAGCCCCTCGGTTGTGATCGTGCTCGGACGGCGCACCTTCTGCCCGCTGGTTTCGAAGCTCTTGGGCGGCTCGGCATAATGGAGACCGAGATCGGCGATGGCGGCATAGATCGCGGCTGCCAGCATGTAGCTGCGGGCGGGATCGCCGCTCTGGTAGCCATCCAGAGCGGTGGCATGGCCATGCTCGCCGAGGCGCTCGGCCGCCGCTCGCAGCAGCCGCGCGACCGCGGGATCGTTCGGCATCGCGAAGGCGGGCAGGAGCTGCGCCATATCGCTGGCGCCGCCCCATTCGTCGCGCGCCAGGAGGCGCACGGGGTGGCGCAGGGTCGCCAGCACGGTTTCGCCCGTCCGCAGTTCGAGTTGCGCCTCGCCGCGCTCCGCCTCGTCGAGACGGGCAAGATACGCCGGGTCCAGCTCGACGCGGCGGTCCGCGAGCTCGAGCCCATCCGGGCCGAGCCTGTCGATCCGCCAGATCTTCTCGCGCAGGAAGGGCGGTTCGGATCGAAGGTGCAGTTGGAGCGACGAGCGCGTCTCTCCGTCCTCGACCGACAGCCGAACGCGGCGAAGAACCGGCACCGCGTTCTGGAACGACGCATAGGTGAGGCTCGGCTCGATCTCGGCTTCGATCCGGACCGTCGGCAGGGCCTCGACCGTTTCGTTCGTGTCGGCCGTTACGCCATCCGCCATCGCATCCATCCTTCCGTCGCTGCGCAGGATTGGCGAGGTTCGGGGGGCTCCGTCAACCGTCGGCGCGAGCCGCTAGGACCGTGCCGCGGCATACGCGGCGTCGCTCACCTTTTCCATCCAGTCCACGACCTTGCCGTCCAGGCTTTCCTGAATGGCGATATGCGTCATCGCGACCGTCGGCGACGCACCGTGCCAGTGGCGCTCGCCCGGCTCGAACCAGACGACGTCGCCGGGACCGACGGTCTCCACGGGACCGTCCTCGCGCTGAACGAGCCCGACGCCCGACGTCACGATCAGGGTTTGGCCGAGCGGATGCGTATGCCACGCGGTTCGCGCTCCGGGCTCGAAGGTGACCGTGGCGGCGGCGGCGCGCCGGGCCTCGTTCGGCTGAAACAAGGGATCGACGCGCACGCTGCCCGTAAACCAGTCGGTTGGTCCCGGCCCGGATGGGCGCGTTCCGTTGCGGATGATGTCCATGACGATCTGTTTCCCGATTTCATTCCGGGATAAGGCTAGGCCGCGGGCGGCGAATGACACCCCTGCCAGAACCCGTCGGCCGTTGCCGCCCATCGCCTCACGCTGCGCTGCACAAATATGAGGCAGCCCCAGTCTTTGGCGAAACCGCAAGCGTTATGAAAATGAATTTCATCGCCTGACTGACGAAGCGTGGCCGTATTGACGTTTTTGCGTCGCTGCACCAACGTGCGAAAATAAATTACGGCAGCAGGCGGAATCGGACAACGGAATGCGCGTCGGCATCGTAGGGTTGGGATTTCGTCTCGGCTACCTTGGACACGTCTTCACCGCGATCGACGGCGACGTGGATATCGTGGGCTACGTCGATCCGGCGCCGGCAGGACTGCCGGGTCTGGAGGCCAAGAGCATCTCGGCCGGCACCCGCTACGAGACGCTCGCCGAACTGATCGCCGCCGGTCCGCTCGACCTCCTGATGATCGGGTCGCCCAACCATCTGCATCTCGACCATATTCGCGAAGGGCTCGAGGCCGGCCTCAAGGTCTTCTGCGAGAAGCCGGTCGTGATCTCCGTGGACGAGAGCTACGAGCTGGCCCGGCTGATGGCGCGCTTCGGCGAGGATCGGCTGATGATCGGCCTCGTTCTGCGCTATTCGCCGCTCTACCGCGACCTGCGCGCCGCGCAGGCCGAGGGCGCGATCGGCGACGTGGTGTCGATCGAGGCCTCCGAGCATATCGAGCCCTATCACGGCGCCTTCTTCATGCGCGACTGGCGGCGCTACGAGCGCTACAGCGGCTCGTTCATGCTGGAGAAATGCTGCCACGACCTCGATCTCTACAACGGCGTGGTCGGTGCGCGGCCCGAGCGCGTGGCGAGCTTCGGTGGCCGCAAGAGCTTCGTGCCCGCCAACGATCCGGCCCAGCGCGGCGTCAACGACCTCGAGCTCTTTCACCGCAAGCCCAGCGGCTGGCTCGGCTCCGACAAGGTGTTCGACAGCGACGGCGACATCATCGACTATCAGGTCGCCATCATCGAATACGCCAACGGGGTCGGCATGAACTTCCATACCAACCTGAACGTGCCCGACCAGTTTCGCCGCTTCTGCGTGATGGGCTCGCGCGGCATGGCGGAAGGGGACTTCGTACGCGGTTTCCTTCACGTCCATGAGGGCATGGGCAACCGGCGCATCATCGATCGCACCTATGCCAACGAGACGGCGCTCTCGCAGCATTACGGCGCCGACGAGCAGATGGCGGCCGACATCATCGCGCATGTCCGGCACGGCCGTCCGCTTCCGGTCTCGACGCGCGACGCGCTAGAGGCCGGCATCCTGGCGCTGGCGATGGACGAGGCGCGCACCCAGCGCAGCGTGGTCGATCTGCGCCCGGTCTGGGATCGCTTCGACGAGGCGCGCATGGCCCGCGCGGCGTAAAGGGAAGGGATCCGCTTGACCGCACAGCGCACCGCTGTCCTGTTCGCCTGGGCCCTGCTTCTGCCGGCTCTCCTGTATGTCACCGCGATCGTCGCCTACCCGTTGGTCGAGACGGTGATCCTTTCCTTCACGGACGCCTCGCTGCGCCGCACCTCGGACTGGGTGGGCTGGGCGAACTACGAGCGCATCTTCAATCCGACCTTTGCCGAGGTGATCGGGCGCACGTTTATCTGGACCTTCTTCTCGGTGTCCCTGAAGATGGTGATCGGCATCTTCGGTGCGACGCTGCTGAATGCCGCGGTGCCCGGCCGCGCGCTGTTCCGCGTCCTCACCATGCCGCCCTGGATCGTGCCCATGGCGATCGGCATCTTCATGTGGGGCTGGATGTACAACGGCCAGTTCGGGATGATCTCGGGCCTGCTGCAGCGCTTCGGCTTCGTGGACGGTCCGGTCGCCTTCCTCGCCAATGGCGGCACCGCCTTCTGGGCGACGGTGATCACCGACGTCTGGATCGGCGTGCCTCTCGTCACCCTTTACATGCTCGCCGCCATGCAGGCGATCCCGCAGGATCTCTACGAGGCGGCCTGGACCGACGGGGCGGGGCGCTTCTACCGCTTCCGGCGCATCACGCTGCCGCTGATCGTTCCGGCGATCATCACCATGTCGATGCTGTCGCTGATCGCGACCTTCAACTCCTTCGACATCATCTGGATCCTGACGCGCGGCGGCCCGAGCGGGCAGACCACGACCATGATCATCGATACCTACAACACGGCGATCGGCTCGAAGCGCTACGGCGAGGGCGCCGCGCGCGCGGTCCTGATCTGCCTGTTCCTGTCGGTCTTCTCGCTTCTCTACTTCCGCGTCACGAGCCGCTTGTCGAAGGGGATGGTGCGATGACGACGCGCTCGGCGATGATCTCGCGCTACCGCTGGTGGGAGGTGGTGCTGATCTATTGCGGCATCGCCGTCTTCCTGAGCTTCGTGCTCGCGCCGTTCGTGGAAGGCTTCCTGGTTTCCCTGAAGCCTCTCTCCCTCCTGTTCTCGACGCCCTATTCCTTCTGGCCGGAGAACGGATCGCTCGACGCCTATCGCACCATGTGGACCAGCGTGCCGGGCTTCGGCTGGTACATCTTCAACTCCTTCCTGATCTCGTTCAGCGTGACGGCGGTGGTGCTGGTTCTGGTCGTGCCGGCCGCCTACGCCTTTGCGCGCTTCGAGTTCCGGGGGGCGGGCATCACGCTCGCCGCCTTCCTGGCGGTGAACATGTTCTCGGGCGCGGTGCTGATCATTCCGTTGTTCCGGCTGATGCGCTCGATGGGCGTCCTCAACACCTATCTCGCCATGATCGTGCCGGGGGTCGCGTTTCTGATCCCCTCCGCGATCTGGCTGCTGCGCACCTACATGCTGCGCATTCCGCGCGAGCTGCACGAGGCGGCCTACATGGACGGGGCGGGCTACCTCTACACGCTGCGCCGCGTCGTGCTGCCGATCGCCATGCCCGGCATCACGGTGGTCGCCATCACGACCTTCATCGGCGCCTATGCCCAGCAGTTCATCTACGCGCTGACCTTCAACTCGCGCACCGAATACATGCCGCTCCCGGTTGGCCTCTTCGCCTATTTCGGCAAGCAGGAGGTCATCTGGAACGAGCTCATGGCCGCCAGCTTCGTGGGCATCGCCCCGGCCATGGTCCTGATCTTCTTCATGCAGCGCTACCTCGTGGCGGGCCTGACCGCCGGCGCGGTGAAGTCGTGACGCCAACTCCAACAACGGGAGCCCCGATGAGAACGCCCCTTTCCCTTCTGGCCGCCGGCGCGTTCGCGCTTCTCGGCTCGACCGCCCTGCCCACTCTGGCCAGCGCCGAGGACATCAGCTTCATCTATTGCGGCGACAAGGTCGGCCCGGTCCACCAGCGCGTGATCGGCGAGTGGAACGCGGCCAACCCGGACGACCAGGTGAAGACCGAGGTCGTGGGCTGGGAGCAGTGCCAGGACAAGGCGACGACGCTGGCCGCCGCCGGTACGCCGGTGGGCCTGGCCTATGTCGGCTCGCGCACGCTCAAGGAGTTCGCGCAGAACGACCTCATCGTCCCGATCCCGATGACGGATGCCGAGAAGGCGAGCTACTTCCCCAACATCGTCGACACGATCACCTTCGAGGACAAGCAGTGGGGCGTTCCCATCGCCTTCTCGACCAAGGCTCTGTTCTGGAACAAGGACCTCTTCAAGCAGGCCGGCCTCGACCCGGAGAAGCCGCCCACGACCTGGGCCGAAGAGATCGAGATGGCCAAGACCATCAAGGAGAAGACCGGCAAGGCCGGCTTCGGTCTCGTCGCCAAGACCTTCGACAACACGATGCACCAGTTCCTGCACTGGGTGTACACCAACAACGGGCGCATCACCGACGCCGAGGGCAACGTCACGCTCGACAGCCCCGAGGTTCTGGCGGCCCTCAAGGCCGTGAAGGATATCACGCCCTATTCCGAGGAAGGCCCGACCGCGTACGAGCAGAACGAGGTTCGCGCGATCTTCCTCGACGGGCAGATCGGCATGATCCACAACTCGACCGGCGCCATTCCCCGCCTGAAGGGCACGAAGATCGACTGGGGCGTCGCCAATCTCCCGCTCGGCCCCGAGGCCAAGGGCCCCGGCACGCTGCTGATCACCGACAGTCTGGCGGTTTTCAACGGATCGGGCGTCGAGGAGAAGGCGATCGAGTTCGCAAAGTACATCACCGCGCCCGCGGTGCAGGAGGAATACGAGCTGACCGGTGACGACGGCCTCGTGCCGCTGCGCCCCTCGGCCAACGTCGACAAGTTCGTCGCCGAGAACCCGGACTGGAAGCCCTTCATCGACGGCATCAAGTCGGGCGGTCCCGAGCCCCTGTTCACGGACTACAAGGGCTTTCAGAACGCCATGATCACGATGGTCCAGTCGGTGGTCACCGGCCAGGCGACGCCGGAGGACGCGATCAAGACCGCGTCCGCCGAGATCGAGCGCTTCAAGTAAGGTCACCCCTGCTGGTCCGGGACCGCGTCGAGCGGCCCCGGACCTCGTTCCTTTCACGGTCGGAGTTCTAAGCCCTTGGGTCAGCTCAACCTCGTCGACGTTCGCAAGCGCTTCGAGACCTTCGAGGTCATCAAGGGCGTGCGCCTCGAAGTGCGCGACGGCGAGTTCGTTGTGTTCGTGGGACCGTCCGGCTGCGGAAAGTCGACGCTCCTGCGCATGATCGCGGGCCTCGAGGAGATCACGAGCGGCGACCTCCTGATCGACGGCAAGCGCGTCAACGACCTGCCGCCCGTGCGGCGCGGCATCGCGATGGTGTTCCAGTCCTACGCGCTCTACCCGCACATGACGGTGTTCGAGAACATCGCCTTTCCCCTGCGCGTCGAGGGCATGGCGGAGGAGACGATCGCCGAGCGCGTCAACCATGCCGCGCGCATCCTCCATCTCGACCAGCGCCTTCAGCAGCGCCCCGGCGCCTTGTCGGGCGGCCAGCGCCAGCGCGTCGCGATCGGTCGCGCCATCGTGCGCCAGCCCAAGATCTTCCTGTTCGATGAGCCGCTGTCGAACCTTGATGCGGCGTTGCGCGGCGACATGCGCATCGAGCTTGCCAAGCTCCACCGCCAGCTGCGCGCCACCATGATCTACGTCACCCACGATCAGATCGAGGCCATGACCATGGCGGACCGGATCGTGGTGCTGAACGCCGGCGAGATCTCGCAGATCGGCGCGCCGCTCGAACTCTATCACAAGCCCGCCAACCTCTTTGTCGCCGGCTTCATCGGCAACCCGCGCATGAACACGATCCCCGTCACGTGCCGGGGCGTGTCGGAGGGCGGCGTCGAGGTCGAGTACCGCGGCCAGCGACTTCTCGTGCCCGTGCGGCCCCATGCCGCCGTCGAGGGTCAGGCGATGACGCTGGGCGTGCGACCGGAGGATGTGGGGACCGGCGAGGGAGATCTGCGCCTCGACCTCGTGCCGACGGTCATCGAACGCCTGGGCGCGCAGACGGTCGCCTACGCCTCGATCGGCGGGGGAGAAGAGAACTTCTGCGCGATGCTGCCCGGCGCTGCGGCGGTCAAGGTCGGCGAGCCGATGCGGGCCACCATCCGCGCGGCGGACTGCCATCTCTTCGATAGCGCGGGGCAGGCGTTCGAGCGGCGTGTCGAGCTGACGGCGATCGATCCGAAGCTCTTCACGGCCGCCTGAGGCGCTACCAGACCAGACCTCGCGCGGCGACCGGAACGACCTGCGTGACGCGTCCGTCGCGGTGGAAGACGACGTGATCGAAGAGGTTCGACACCACACAGGTGTGGTTCGGCACGATACGCAGGACGTCGCCGATCGCCGGCCCTTCGCCCGTCACGGCCGACAGGTCGAGGACGCCGTGCTCCTCGGAGAGCGATGCGATCCGCGCCTCCGGCCAATCCTCGACATGGCCATAGTCCCGGAAGCCGAGCAGATCCGAGGTCAGCGCCTTGGAGCCGGCGTCGATCACCGCGCGCTCGCGCGTCGGCCGCGAGACGACGGTCGCCAGCACGTGCATGGCGCAGTCGTCCCAGCCGCAGGCGCCGGCCCGCACCATCGAGCGGTCGTTATAGATGTAGGTGCCGGCGCGGTGCTCCGTCGCGCTGGGCACGAGATGCGCCTGGAAGACGCCGGGCGTGCCGCCGTTGCTGACGACCGGACAGGGGAGGCCAGCCGTCTCCAGCATCGCTCTTGCGTCCGACAGGAAGCGCTCGACGCTCCCGTGCGCATCGCCAGGCGGAAAGGTCATGATGCCGCCGAGCCGCAGTCCCGGTTCCGCCGCGATGCGTCGGGCGAGGTCGAGAGCGTCCGCAGGCGCCTGGACGCCGCAGCGCCCGCCGCCCGTGTCGCATTCCACCAGAACCGTGAGCGGCTTGACCGCGTCGCGGAAGGCTGCGCCCAGCGCCTCCACCGTGGCGCGGCTGTCCGCCACGACCGTGAGGCGGGCCACGCGCTCGTTGAGGCGTCGGAGCGGCTCGTGTTTCCCGGGACCCAGAATGTTGAACGTGATGAGGATGTCCTCGACACCCTCGCTGGCGAAGGCTTCGGCCTCGCTGACCTTCTGGCAGGTGATGCCGACCGCGCCGGCCTCCAACTGCTGGTGGGCGAGGGCCGGGATCTTGTGCGTCTTGATGTGGGGTCGAAAGCGCAGCCCGTGCGCGTCCATGTAGTCCTGGACGCGCTGGACGTTGCGCTCCACCCGTGCCTCGTCGATCACGGCGCGCGGCGTCGAGACCGCGTCGAGCGGTGTCCCGACGGCGGGCAGGAAGTCGGTCTCGATGGTGCTCATGCGCTATACTCCGATCCGGCGTGAGGATCGTCCGTGATGGGCCAGATGTCACGAGGCGCGCGACGGTAGGGCGTGCGGGCGGGATCGTTGGGATAGGGCGTTCCCGCCGAGCAGTAGAGGATCTCGCTGGCGATCGGTGCGAAGGCCGCATGGAAGTGGTTGGTGGACTTGATCAGGAGGATTCGCCTCGCCGCGGGATCGATCCCCAGCGCGGTGAAAAGACTCGGATCGAAGCTCTGCGCGCGGACCGTGTTGAGGATGACGTCGGTCCCGTCCGGCAAGCGGATATGAGCGGCATCGCCAAACGGCGCGAGACTCTCTCCGAACCGCATCTGCGCATCGCGCGCAAGCCGCACCACCTCGACCCGTGCGTCGATCGGGTTCCCCGTACCGGGCGCCGACTTCGCGCCGAAGCGCAGCGGTATGGTGGCGCCTTCGCCGGCCGCCATGCAGATGGATACGGCGACGGGGTCCCAGATCGTTCCGACCGCGACGCCTTCGGCGCCCTGCCGCATCAGCTCAGTGAGGATCACCGTCGCATCGCCAGCCGTTCCGCCGCCCGGATTGTCCCAGACGTCGGCGATCACGACGGGGCCGCGCGCCGCAGCGGTCGCGCGCCGCGTGGCGTCCTCGGGCCCCATCTGGGGCACCATGAACGTGCCGCGATGACGGAAGAGCTCGAGCCCGATCCGCCGCGCCAGCGCGTCGCCATGGGCCTGCGCACCGTCGGTCACGACGAGGACCTTGGTACCCATCTCCGGGACGTCGCCCGCCATGAAACCATGGATCACGGAGATCGACAGGACCAGGGGATCGTCCCGTTCGGTGCGCCGCATGTCGTCGACGATGCCGCGCATCGGGGCGCGAGAGGTCGGAAAGACGTCGATCATGCGGCAGTCGAAGACGCTGATGGCGGGGCGCACGCGCTTCTCCAGCGCATCACCCGCCAGGCGCCAGAGATCGCGGGCGGCGTCGACGAAATCGGTATGAGGGAATTCCTTGAAGGCGACGAGAAGGTCGCTCGCCGCAACGCGTCGACGCGTCAGGTGGCTGTGCGGATCGAGCGTCGCTCCGATCAGGGCGCCGGGTCCCGCGATCGCGCGCACGCGTTCCAGAAGGTCGCCTTCCGCATCCTCGTAGCCGTCCGCGACCATCGCCCCGTGCAGCCCGAGAAGCACGGCATCCACCGGCAGGGCGGCGCGCAACTGCCCGAGGATCTCGTCGCGCAGGGACTCGTAGGCCTCTCGGTTCAGAAGCCCGGCCGGGTCCGCCCAGGCCGCCGTGCCCTCGATCAAGGTCCAGCCGCGGCGTCGCGCTTCCGCTCGCCCCACCGTGACGACCGCGGTGCAGAGCGTCGGCGTCTCCGGGTGACGGCCGGGCGGCGCATAGAGCGAGGCCTCGAAGGCGCGGCGATCGATGCAGATCGGCGAGAACGTGTTGGTTTCCGTGGCGAGCGCGGCGGTGAAGATTCGCAAGGCGCAGGCCCTCCGTCGAGGGCGTCAGCCCTTGGGCATCGGGTAGGGCAGGTAGCCCACGAAGCCGGTGATGCGCCAACCGTCGCCGGTCCGGCGGCACTGGTAGAGCGTCTGCCAGTTCATCGCGTCGAACGACCCGTCCGCCAGCCGGATGCCGCCGTCGAAGCACTTGCGGGCGAGCGCGCGGTCACCGTCGATCTGGACGGCCTCGAGCCGGGTGGTTCGGAAGATTGCGTCGCGCGGGTCTTCCGCGAAGCGAAGGCGCGAGAAGCCTTGGGCCTGCCGCAGCCATTCGCGACGATAGGCATCGAGCGTCGGGAAGGCGAGGCGCCAGTCCGCGGGATCGGGCAGCCGGCGCGCATCGATCGCCGAAAACTCGGCGTCCACGAAATCGCCCGACACGGCAGCCCAGTCGCCTGCCAGAAAGGCGTCGATGTCGCGCTCGACCAGCATCTGCCAGATGGCGTGCCGATCCGCGTCGGCGGAGGAAAACGGGTTAGCGAACGGGTCTCGCATCGACGGGCGCACTTAAAAAATTTTCAGAACGGCGGTTTCCACTGGCAAAAATCCGTCGATCATGGTCGGCTGTCAACGAGACGCGAAAATAATTTGCATGGGGGCGGCCATGGCGCTCAAGCGGTACGGAACTGGCGAAACGGGTGCGGGCGGCAAGCCGCTGCCGTTCGCCCGCGCGGTCGAGGCCGACGGGTGGCTCTACGTGTCGGGTCAGGTGCCGATGGAGAACGGCGAGATCGTGCCGGGCGGCATCGTCCAGCAGACGCACACCACCATGCGGAACCTCGTCGCCATCCTCACCGAGGCTGGCTACGGGCTGGAGGATGTCGTGCGCGTCGGCGTCTGGCTCGACGACCCCCGCGACTTCTGGAGCTTCAACGGCGTCTATGCCGAGTATTTCGGCGCCCATCCGCCCGCGCGGGCCTGCGTTCAGTCGTCCATGATGGTGGACTGCAAGGTCGAGATCGACTGCGTGGCCTACAAGGCTCGGTAGGGTCGGGGCGGTGGACATCTTCTCGGCGCTGCAGGACGAGCGGGTACGTCTGTCGCCCGCTGAAACACGCATCGCCGACCTGCTTCTGGGTGACTTCGAGTTCGCGGTGAACGCGTCGATCATCGAGTTGGCCAGCCGCGCCGACGTCTCGCCGCCCACCGTCACGCGCTTCTGCCGCCGGCTCGGCTGCGAGAGCTTCTCGGACTTCAAGGTCCAACTCGCCCGGACCGCCTATGTCGGTCTGCGATATCTCCGCTCCGAGCCGCAGAGCCGCGCGACCGCAGACGTCGCCAAGGAGATCGTGGAGAAGGCGCAGGACGCCCTGTTCCTTCTGCATCGCTCGCTGGATCTGTCGGCCGTCGAGGCCGCGGCCGACCGGCTCGCGGGGGCGGAGATGATCTACGCCTTCGGCTCGGGCGGCAACTCGTCGCTGATCGCGCTCGAGATTCAGAACCGACTGTTTCGCCTCGGTCTTCGCGTGACGGCGAGCGCCGACCACGCCATGCAGGCGATGATGGCCGCGGCCGTCGCACCCGGCGACGTCGTGATCGCCTCCTCCTTCTCGGGCCGCAACACCGAGGTCAAGCGCGCCCTTGAGCTCGCGCGCGACAACCGCGCCGGCACGATCGCCCTGACGCAGGGCGACAGCCCCGTGGCGGCGGCGGCCGAGATCGCCGTGCCGGTCAGCCTGCCGGAAGGCGACAACATCTACCGGCCGACCTCGACACGTCTCGCCTATCTCGCGCTCGTCGACATCTTGGCGAGCCTCGTCGCCTACCGGCGCCAGCCGCAGGCGACCGCGACGCTCCGGCGCATCAAGCGGCACCTCGTGGCGACGCGCGACGGCGACGATCGCCAGCTGCTTGGCGACTGACGAACCCGAACATGCTCTACGGAAAGGACACGCGATGACCCCGAGCTTCCGGCTGGAATCGACCTGGGACGCCTCGGAAGCGCCCAACGGTCGCTTCGACTTCGCGCTGGTGAACCTTGGCGTCGAGACGCTGGAGCGTTTCCAGGTCGCCTATACGGCTCTGACGCGGGTCATCGACCGCGCCGCCTGCCGCAACGCGCGCTTCGTCGAGCGCGACGCGAACTACCATGCCTATGCGCCGCCAGAGGGCTTCCGCCTCGCGCCCGGCGAGACGTGGCGCTTCTCGGTCGGCGGATTGCACCGTCCCGCGCGCCATCGCACCGACGGACCGAAGTCGGCCTACCTGACGGATGCGGCCGGACGGCACCACGCCGTCGCCGTCGCCGACTGCATGCTGGCGGGCGCCCCCAGCGAGTTGCCGCCTCCGCGCCTGCCGCAGGGCCACCTCGATCAACCCTTCGCCCTTCTGCCCTGGCCGCGCCGCGTGGCGCTGCAGCCGGGCGAAGCGGTCCCCGTCGCGCTTCACCCGGAAGAGGGGAGCGCTGCGCAGGACGTTCTGGCCGTCGATGCCGCGCTCGCGCTCTTCCAGCGCCTCTTCCCGGTCGATCATGTGCCGTTCCGCCTGGTGCCCGCGCCGGGAACCCGTGCGATCCGCTTCCAGACGGAGGCTTCGATGGGCGCGGAAGCCTACGCGGTCGAGTTCGGCGACGCGATCGTGGTGCGCTCCGGAGGGTCCGCCGGTCGGCAGCACGCGCTGGTGAGCCTTGCGCAGATGCTGCGCGCGGCCCGTGCCGACCGCGAGCGCTTCCGCTTTCCCGCATCCGGCGTGATCGAGGACGCGCCGCGCTACGGCTGGCGCGGCTGCCATCTCGACGTGTCACGTCAATTCTACCCGGTCGCCGACGTCCTGCGCCTCGTCGACATCATGGCCTGGGCAAAGCTCGACGTCCTGCACTGGCACCTGACCGACGACGAGGCGTGGCGTCTGGAGATCCGCGCCTATCCCGAGCTCACCACGACCGGCGTCCTGCGCGGGCCCGACGAGCCGTTGAAGCCGCAGCTCGGCAACGGCGCCGAGCCGGTCGGCGGCTTCTACTCCCAGGACGACGTTCGCCGCGTCGTGGCTCATGCGGCCGCGCTCCACGTCGAGGTGGTTCCCGAGATCGACATCCCCGGCCACAACGCGGCGACGCTGGTCGCGCTGCCCGATCTCACCGACGGCCAGGAGGCGCCGGAGAGCTACCACTCCGTGCAGGGCTACCCGAACAACGCGTTGAACCCCGGCATCGAGGCGACCTACCCGTTCCTGGAAACGGTTCTGGACGAGATGGCCGAGCTCTTCCCCAGCCGCTACGTCCACGTCGGCGGCGACGAGGTGGCGGACGGCGCCTGGCTGGCCTCGCCCAAGGCCAAGGAGGTCATGGCACGCGCGGGGTTGTCCGGCACGTTCGAGCTGCAGAGCTGGTTCCTCGCCCGCGTCCAGGCGATGCTCCAGGCGCGCGGCAAGCAACTGGCCGGCTGGAACGAGGTGGCCCATGGCGGCGGCGTCGATCCGGCGGGAACGCTCCTCATGGCCTGGGAGAAGCCCGAGGTCGGCATCGAGCTGGCACGCGCGGGCTACGACGTCGTGATGACGCCGGGCCAGGCCTACTATCTCGACATGGTGCAGGACGAGGCCTGGCAGGAGCCGGGCGCGAGTTGGGCCGGCACCGTGCCGCCGGCGCATACCTACGGCTACGAAGCCGAGGGCGACCTGCCGGAAGAGCTGCGCGACCGGCTCAAGGGCATCCAGGCCTGCATCTGGAGTGAGCATTTCCTGAACCGCGACTACTTCAACCACCTCGTCTTCCCGCGTCTCTACGCCATCGCCGAGTCCGCCTGGTCGCCGCGCGAGAACAAGAGCTGGGATCGCTTCTGCACCTTGGCGCCGCTGGGACCGAAGCTGTGACAGCCATCTTCCGCATCGCCGTCGGCGGCATCCACACGGAATGCTCGACCTACTCTCCGGCCACCATCGCGGCCGAGGACTTCCGCGTGTTTCGCGGGGAGGCCCTGCCGCAGGCCGAGGCCTTCTCCTTTCTGGCGCAGGCGGAGGATGTCGACCTTCGTCCGCTCCTCCACGCCCGGGCCGTGCCCGGCGGGCCGGTGGAACGCGAGGCCTATGAGGGATTCAAGCGCGAGTTCCTGAACGGCCTCCGGGCGGCGCTGCCGCTCAACGGGCTCTACCTCGCGCTGCACGGCGCGATGAATGTCGTCGGCATGGACGATGCCGAGGGCGATTGGGTGAGCGCGGCACGTGCGGTGGTCGGTGAGCGCTGCGTGGTGGCGGCGAGCTACGACCTCCACGGCAACGTCAGCGAGCGCGTGGTGGATGGCCTCGACATCTTCGCCGCCTACCGCACCGCCCCTCATATCGACACGCGCGAGACCATGGTCCGCGCCTGGGACATGCTCCTGCGCACGCTGCGCTCGGGCGAGCGGCCGGGCGTCGCCTGGGCGAAGGTGCCGGTGCTCCTGCCGGGCGAGTGCACCTCGACCGAGGACGAACCGGCGCGCTCGCTCTACGCGGCGCTGCCCAGCTTCGACCGACGCGACGGCGTGTGGGACGCGAACCTGATGATCGGCTACGTCTGGGCCGACGAGCCGCGTGCGACCGCTTGCGCGGTGGTCACCGGAACGGATCGCGAGGCCGCGCGCGGGGCGGCGACGGAGATCGCACGAAGCTACTGGAACGCCCGCGAGGGCTTCGGCTTCGGACCGGTCACGGGACCGCTCGACGAGATGCTGCGCATTGCCGAAGCCGCTACGACCCGTCCGGTGATCTTCGCCGATTCCGGCGACAACCCGACCGGCGGCGGCGTCGGCGATCGGACGGATGTTCTCAACGCCTTGCTCGCGCGCGACTGGCAGGGTGCTCTTCTCGCCGGCATCGCGGACCAGCCGGCTGTGGAGGCGTGCTTTGCGGCGGGCGAGGGGGCTATGGTCGCGCTGTCGATCGGCGCGACGCTCGACAAATCCAGCCGTCCGGCCAAGGTCGATGCCAAGGTTCTGCGGCTCGACGATCCCGGTCTTGGCTCCGAACGGCAGGCGGTCGTGGAAACGGGAGGCGTACGCGTCGTGCTGGCCGCGCGGCGCCGCCCCTACCACAACATCGAGGACTTCCGACGCCTCGGTCTCGACCCGCAAGCCGAGCGGCTTCTGGTGGTGAAGTCCGGCTACCTGTCGCCGGAACTCGCGCCGATCGCCAATCCCAACCTCATGGCGCTGACCGACGGCGTCGTGAACCAGGATATTCCGCGCTTGGCCAATGATCGGCGTGTCGGACCCCACTTCCCATTCCAGCGTGATTTCGCGTACGAGCCGGAGCCGCGCCTTTCCGCGCGCTGGGTCTAGACCAGAGCCGATCATGAACAGCCGGGCCATCGAAGACGAACGCGTGGCGGCGCAGGCCGCCGCGCGGGGCAAACCGCTGGCGCTCGCCTTCCGCGAGCCGAGCGTGCGCGCGGCGATGATCGCGATCTTCTTCTTCGGCTTTTCGGGCGCGGCCACTGCGCCCTACCAGTCGGTGGTCGGCATTCGGGAACTGGGGTTGGCCAACGGCGTCTACGCCGCGCTGATCCTCCTGTCGGCGGCGGTGAACGTCGTCGTCAGCGTCGCGGTCGGCATGCTGGCCGACAGGCTTGGGCGCACGCGCTCGCTGATGATCGCGACCAGCGCCTTCGGCGTCGTGGGCGCGGCGCTCATCTACCTCGTGCCGAGCCAGGCGAGCTTCGTCGTGTCAGGCCTCGTCTTTTCACCGGTCTACGGTGCCGTGAACGGGCTCCTGTTTGCCACTGTGCGCGTGGCGACCGACCGGCTCGACGGCGACGCGGCCGGTGCCGTGAACTCCACGGTGCGCGCGGCGCTCTCGCTCTCCTGGGTTCTCGTGCCGGGACTGACGGCGCTCGCGCTGACGGGCCGCGCCAGCATGCTGCCGGCCTACCTCATCTCGGCTCTGGCCGCGCTCGTGCTGCTTCTGGTGATCGTCGTGATGCTGCCGCGCGAGGCGCGGGGCGCCGCGCGCGAGATCGGGGCCGCAGTGCCCGATCGCTCCGCGCTCTCCTCGATCCTGTCGGCAGGCGTCGCCCTGCGCATGATCGCGCTTGCGCTCGTCTGCTCGGCGCTGCACGTCAACGGCGCCGTCCTGCCCTTGATCGTGACCGGGGCGGCCGAGGGCACGGTCGCCGATATCGGCATCGTGGTCGGCATCGTGGCGGCGCTGGAAGTCGTGTTCATCTTCGTCTGGACGCGCATCCAGCGGCGGATCAACTCGGTGCGCGCGCTGGTCGCCGGCACCGTACTCTATGCAATCTATCTCGCACTTCTCGGCCTTTCCACAGCACCCTGGCACGTCTATGCGCTGACGCTATTGAGTGGCTTTGCGGCTGCCGCGCTGATCAGCATTCCCATCACCTACCTGCAAGACCTGATGCGCGGGCGACCGGGTCTCGGTTCGTCGCTGATCTCCGTGAACTTCTTCATGAGCGGCGGCATCTGTGCGGCGATTTTCGCCTTTGGCACGCATGTCACGACCTATGGCGGGACATCCGTCATCGGCGGCGCCGCCGCGCTTCTGGGCGGCGCCATGCTGTTCGCGCTCGACGGCCGGCGAGGCGCGCCGGACGTCTAGACGGCCTGGCCGATCGCGATGCGGATCTTGTCGGGATAGAAGGCGATATGCCCGGCGATGTCCTCGGCCCCGCTCTTGGGCGTCTCGTAGCTCCAGGCCGCATCCGTCTCGCCGTAGCCCTCGGCCGAGATGTTCCAGTAGCGCGCCTCGCCCTTGTGCGGACAGGTCGTGCGACGGTCGCTCTCGTGCAGGAACGCCATCTCGACATCGTCGCGCGGTATGTAGACAACCGGGTCGCGCCCGTTCTCGTGCAAGAGGACCGCCCGCTTGGTCGAGGCGATCACGGCGTCGTGGAAGAGGACGTTGATCGGGCGTGTGTCGTGTTCGGTCCGGATCGCGGACATGGATCTCTCCTGTGGCGGTGCGCGAAAGGCGCGTCAGAGGCGAAATCACGCGGCGCGCCCGCCGGTTCCCGCAAGCGCCCACTTGCGTTGTGGCACGCTCCGAACGACAAGCGGAGCCGGGAGCCGGTTCGTAGCCGGGACCCGGTTCGGGAGGTTACGAGCGATCCGCATGACCGCACCGCCATCGGCCCGCGAGCATCTGGCCCGGCGTCTCGTCGCCGTGGGCGAGGGCGAACGCACAGCGCTGCGCGACGTCTATGATCTGACGTCCGCGAAACTTCTGGGCATCTGCCTTCGTATCTTGGGAGACAGGGACGAGGCCGAGGACGTGCTGCAGGACGTATACATCGCGGTTTGGAACAAGGCGGACCGGTTCGATCCAGCGCGCGCGAGCCCGATCACGTGGCTGGCGACCATCGCCCGCAATCGCGCGATCGACCGTCTGCGCCAGCGCGGTAGCCGCGGTGACTCAGCACCCGTCGAAGCGGCCGAGGCGTTGCCCGACGAGGCACCGGACGCCCTGTCGCTGCTGGAAGGGCGGCAGGAGGCGGTGCGCCTTCGCGGTTGCCTGGGCGAGCTTGACGTCCGTTCGCGCGACCTGATCGCCTCGGCTTTTTTTGGCGGACGCACCTATGATGACCTGGCGCGCGCCGGCGCCATGCCGCTCGGCACGGTCAAGAGCATCGTGCGGCGTGGCCTGCAACGACTGAAGGGATGCCTCGAGGCATGAGCGATCCGCTTGGGCCCGCAGAGATGGGCGAGGACGAGATGCTGGCCGCCGAACACGCGCTGGGTGCGCTGTCGGGCGCCGAGCGTCGCGATGCCGAGCGCCGCCTTCGGTCGGACCCGGCCTTCGCCCGCGCGGTGGAGCAGTGGAACGAGCGCCTGTCGCCGCTTCTCGACGGTGTCGGGCCGGTTGCGCCCTCGGGCACGGTATGGAGTGCCGTCGAGGCGAGCCTGCCGCGCATGGGCACGCGACAGGCCGCCAACGACCCGAGGCTGGGCGTTTCGCCCTGGTGGCGTCGCGCTGCGATCGGCACCGGCGGCCTTCTGGCCGCGAGTCTTGCGGCGATCGCGGTTCTCGTTTCCGCGCCGTCCGCGCCGACTCAGACACTCGCCGCCCGCGTCAGCAACGCCGACGGCGTCGCGCTGTTGGCGGCCGTGCTCGATCCCGCGACCGGGCAGGCGACGCTGGTTCCCCTCGCCATGCACAGCGAACCCGGACACGTGCCGGAACTCTGGTTCGTGCCGCCGGGCGGCGTGCCGATCTCGCTTGGCGTTCTGGACGGCGACGAGCCGCTGCGGATCGATCTGGTGTCGCGGCGGGTCGGCTCGATGAACGCGCCCGGCGGCGCTCTGGCGGTGTCCATGGAGCCGGCAGGCGGATCCCCGACCGGCGCTCCGACGGGTCCCGTGATCGGGCAAGGGGCGCTCGGCGCCATCTGACGGATCGCTGTTGCGAAAAAATTTCGCGTGGCATGCATCCGCCTTGCAAGCCCGCTTCGTAGCTTCCCCCGCAACGGGCCGCCGGGACGGCAGGCTCGACCAAGGGAAGGACGAGACGATCATGCTGAAGCTGCGCCCAGTTCTCGCTGCCACCATTCTCAGCGTCGGCCTTGCCGGTGCGGCGCTTGCGCAAAGCCCCGTCATGGTGGGCGGCGCGCCGATGTACGCCAACAAGACCATCGCGCAGAACGCGCCCGAGGCGCCGAACCTGACGACGCTGGTCGCCGCCGTGAAGGCCGCCGGCCTCGTCGACACGCTCGGCTCGAAGGGTCCCTTCACGGTCTTCGCGCCCACCAATCGCGCCTTCGAGAAGCTGCCCAAGGGCACGGTCGAGACGCTGGTGAAGCCCGAGAACAAGAAGACGCTCACCAACATCCTGACCTACCACGTGGTTGCGGGCGACTACACGGCCGCGCGCCTGATGCGCGAGGCCCGCCGCAACGGCGGCGAGGTGCACCTCAAGACCGTCGAGGGCGCCCCGCTCACGGTGAAGATGCAGGGCAAGCGCCTCGTGGTGATCGACCAGTCCGGCAAGGGCGCGACGATCCAGACCCCGGACGTCAAGCAGGCCAACGGCGTCGTCCACGTCATCGGCTCGGTTCTGATGCCCAAGATGGGCTGACGGCCCGTCACCCCGGCGGGGCCGCGATTGTCCCTTGCGTTCGGCCCCGCACGAGGCCCGGCTTCTCCCCCGAGCCGGGCCTCCCGCTTGTGAGCAGGCCCGTCGCGCCGCTAAGGGTGGGCGGCATGAACAAGCTCTTCTCGGTTCTCCTGATCGCCCTGATGGCGTTTCACCTGTGGCGGCCGCTTGGTTGGCCGGGCCTCAGGCGGCGCGGCGACTTCTGGCGGATCGCGATCGTGGGCTTGGTTCTCTTCGGATTGGATGCCGTTCTGCGCCCGCATTGATGCCGGCCGCGTCGGGTCGTCTATTTGCCGCACTGTCATGGCTCGTGTAGGACGCAAACTTTCGCGAGCTTACGAAGCGCGCGACCGGGGCGGGGTACAGGGGACTTCATGGACCGCATTCGTATTCGCGGCGGCAACGCCCTCAACGGGACGATCCCGATCTCGGGCGCCAAGAACGCGGCCCTGCCGCTGATGATCGCCTCGCTTCTGACCGACGACACGCTGACGCTCGAGAACGTGCCGCATCTGGCCGACGTCGAGCAGCTGATTCGCATTCTCGGCAATCATGGCGTCGACTACACGGTCTCGGGCAAGCGCCTGGCGACTTCGAGCGCCGGCTCGGGCCGCACGATCCACTTCACCGCCCGCACGATCGTCGACACCACGGCGCCCTACGAGCTGGTCTCGAAGATGCGCGCGAGCTTCTGGGTGATCGGACCGCTCCTGGCGCGTTGCCACAAGGCCCGCGTCTCGCTGCCGGGCGGCTGCGCGATCGGAACGCGGCCGGTCGATCTCTTCATCGATGGCCTTCGTGCGTTGGGCGCCGAGATCGACATCGACGCCGGCTATATCGTGGCCGAGGCGCCGGGCGGCCTCAAGGGCAACCGCTACACCTTCCCGAAGGTTTCGGTCGGTGCGACCCACGTCATGCTGATGGCGGCCTCGCTCGCCAAGGGCGAGACCGTGATCGAGAACGCGGCGCGCGAGCCCGAGATCGTCGATCTCGCCCAGTGCCTCAACGCGATGGGCGCGCGGATCGAGGGCGCCGGCACCTCCACCATCACGATCCAGGGGGTCGAGGCGCTGTCGGGCGCGCGGCACCGCGTCCTGCCCGACCGCATCGAGACCGGCACCTACGCGATGGCGGTCGCGATGACGGGCGGCGACGTGACGCTCGAGGGCACCCGCACCGATCTTCTGCAGACCGCGTTGACCGCGCTCGGCGACGCCGGCGCCGAGATCACCGACACGCCGAACGGCATGCGCGTCTACCGCAACGGCAACGGCATTCGCCCCGTGGATGTCGTGACCGATCCGTTCCCGGGCTTTCCCACCGATCTCCAGGCGCAGTTCATGGCGCTGATGACGCGCGCCGACGGTGTCGCGCATATCACCGAGACCATCTTCGAGAACCGGTTCATGCACGTGCAGGAGTTGGCTCGCCTCGGCGCCAAGATCTCGCTGTCCGGTCAGATGGCCCGCGTCGAGGGCGTGCCGCGCCTCGTCGGCGCGCCGGTCATGGCGACCGACCTTCGGGCTTCCGTCAGTCTGGTGATCGCCGGTCTCGTCGCGGACGGCGAGACGGTGGTGAACCGTGTGTACCATCTCGACCGGGGCTTCGAGCGGCTCGAGGAGAAGCTCGGCGCCTGCGGCGCGGAGATCGAGCGCATCAGCGGCTGAGCGGCGTCGTCCCCATCCGATTTCGTGCGCGGCGCTTGCTTTTTGCGCCGCGAACAACGATCTAGGGCCGACATTCCCGATATGTTGACCGCTTCGCTGAGCGAGCGGCCGCTCTGGATCGCGCCGACCTTCGGGCCAGCCGACCCGCCCTGAAGGTTTAAAGCACGCATGGCGAAAGAAGAAGTTCTCGAGTTTCCGGGGGTCGTCACCGAACTCCTGCCCAACGCGACCTTCCGCATCAAGCTCGAGAACGAACACGAGATCATCGCCCACACGGCCGGCCGCATGCGCAAGAACCGCATCCGCGTGCTGACGGGCGACAAGGTCCTGGTGGAGATGACGCCCTACGACCTGACCAAGGGCCGCATCACCTACCGCTTCAAGTAGCCCGAAGGGTCTCCAGATGGGCGGCAGTGCACTGGTTCTGGCTTCCGGCTCGCCGCGGCGCCTGGAACTGCTTCAGCAGATCGGCATCGAGCCCGAGCGCCTCCTGCCCGCCGATCTCGACGAGACGCCCGAGCGATCCGAGCATCCCCGCCAACTCGCCAAGCGCCTCGCGCGCGATAAGGCTCGCGCCGCGTTCGAGACGCTCAAGGCGCGCGGCGAGACGGGACGCTACGTGCTGGGCGCCGATACCGTGGTCGCGGTCGGGCGCCAGGTCGTGCCTAAGGCCGAGATCGAGGACGAGGCGGTCGACAATCTCCGCCTTCTGTCAGGCCGAACGCACCGGGTCTTCACCGGCGTCTGCCTCGTCACGCCGCGCGGCCGCGAGCGCATCCGCCTCGTCGAGACGCGCCTGCGCTTCAAGCGCCTGTCGCGCGAGGACATCGAACTCTACGTCGCCTCCGACGAATGGCGCGGCAAGGCGGGCGGCTACGCCGTCCAGGGCCGGGCCGGCGCCTTCGTGGTGCGCATGGTCGGCTCCTACACGAATGTCGTGGGTCTGCCGCTTTATGAGACCCTGTCCCTTCTGGAGGGCGAGGGCTTCAAGGTCGCGGCAGCCGGCGTCGGCACCGTTGCCCCGGCGGACCGCGTCGACGCGTGAGCGAGAAGGTGACGCCGCTGCGGCCGCGCCGCAAATGTCCGGAATGCGGGCATCCCTCGGAGCGTGAAACGTTTCCGTTCTGCTCCCCGCGATGCAAGGCGGTGGACCTCAATCGCTGGCTGTCGGGCGCCTACGTCATTCCGGGTCCCTCGGTCGGCGCGGACACGATGCCCGACGACGACGAGGACCGCTCGCGCAACTGAACGCGTCAGGGCGTGACGGCGCTGACCACGGGATCAGACGAGGACTCGATCTCGACCCAGAGACCTGGATCCTCGCTCGACTGCCGCTTCAGGAATTCGTAGGGCGCATCCCGCCACGACAGGACGCGCCAGTCCAGATTGTCGAGGACGAAGTCGCCCTGGCGCGTGCGCAGCGTCAGGATCGCATGACCGGTGCCGTCGCGCTTGCGCACCACGGTCACGAGAAGATCCGAGAGCGGTATGCCGGCCGCGTGGAGGCGGGCGCGCTTCAGGAGGGCGAAGTCCTCGCAGTCGCCGGACTTGTCGGGCAGGGTCCAATATTCCTCGCGGCCGTACAGCGCCTGGTCGGAGGCCGGCTTGATCTGCGTGTTCACGGCGCTGTTCACGTCGGCGACGAGTCGCACCAGCTGCGACGTCAGGTTGATGGGGCCTGCAATGTCGTCGCGCGCAAGGGGAGCGCAGTCGCGCGGCTGTTCCTGACAATAGGCGAAATGACCGAACGGCTGTTTCGTCGGATGGCCGATGGGCATGACGGCCGGTGCTGCCTGCGAGGCCGAGCCGGAAAAAAGGCAAAGCAGGAGCGCTGCGCCGAACACGCGCCGAAAAATCATCGCGATCTCCGTCGATCGAGCGGCCCGTTTCCCGCTCGAAGCCCATCGTGAGTGCGACGCAAAAAGCTGTCAATCGGCAGATCGCCGTGAAGCTGGCGCGAAAGCGGCGTTGCGGCGCGCAAAATGGAAGCCATGTGCCGAAGGGCAAGGCATTTGCGCCGATTTTTCAATGGGACGCTTCGATACGGGACGACCGCTCTGTTGCCGATCCGTCACGAATCCGTCGCGCCGCCGTCACGCGAGCGCGGCGACCTCCTTCAGAAGATCGAGAACCGCCTGTTCCATGCGCTGCAGATCTTCGGGCTCGGACAGACGATGGTCGCCCCCTGGAACCAGTGTCATCGTGACGTTCTCGCTCGGCAGCAAGGCGGCCAGGTCGAGCGCATGACTGGGAGGAACCTCGCGGTCCTCCATTCCCTGTATGATGCGGACCGGCACGCCGCCGAGATCGATCGGACCGGTCATCACCGCAGCGGCGCGCCCGTCCTCGATCAGCTCACGGGTGTAGACCATGCCCTCGCCGTAGGGGGACGGCTCGACGAAACGTCCGGTTTCCTCGAGTTCGCGACGCTGCGTGTCGGTGAGGTTCGGCTCCACGAGCCGCGTCGTGAAGTCGGGCGCGGGCGCCAGGAGGAGCAGCGCCACCGCCGGGTTGCGCCCCTCGGTTCGCAGCGGTCCCACAAGCCCCAACGCGATCCACGCCCCCATGCTGGATCCCGCGAGGATCACCGGCCCCTCGGGTGCCAGTGCCGCGATCGCCTCTCGCGCATCCTCGGTCCAGAGCGTGATCGTGCCGTCCTCGAACCGGCCCTCCGACGTGCCATGCCCGCGATAATCGAATCGCAGGAAGCCGAAGCCTTCCCGGCTCGCCAGGGCGTCCAGCGCCTCGGCCTTGGTTCCCGTCATGTCCGAGCGCAGGCCGCCCAGCCAGACAAGGGTCGGACCGCGACCGGTCCAGCGCGCATAGGCGAGCGCCGGTTGGCTATCGCGGCGCAGCAAGCCTGCGGATCGGGACGCATCGGGCATGGGTGGGCGAGCTCCGCTGGTCGTCGGCGCGGCGCGTCCGTTCGCACGCCTTGGCATTTTTTGCCGCAGCGACACGTGAAAAGCGCGCCGGGACGTGCTATATCGAGATGGAAATCCGACCGAGCCGCGCTCGGCGGGCGGCGCCCCCGGCGATCCGACCCGCGCCCTGCGGCGGCCGAGATGTCGCAAACGCCAGTATCGTCGTCAACCGGAGTCAACGACCATTCGCAGACCCTTTCGCGCCCCGCCCACTCAAAAGGAAGGCCCTCGTTCCAACCGCGACATCCGCGTCCCGCAGATTCAGCTGATCGATGCCGACGGCCAGAATCGCGGTGTGACAGCGACCGCGGACGCGTTGGCCATGGCTGAGGAAGCGGGTCTCGACCTCGTCGAGATCGTGCCCAATGCAACGCCCCCGGTCTGCAAGATCGTCGATCTGGGCCGTTTGAAATACGAGAGCCAGAAGAAGGCCGCCGAAGCGCGCAAGCGCCAGAAGATCATCGAGGTCAAAGAGATCAAGATGCGGCCCAATATCGACGACCACGACTACGACACCAAGATGAAGGCGGTGCGCCGCTTCTTCGAGGAAGGCGACAAGGTCAAGGTCACGTTGCGCTTCCGGGGCCGCGAGATGGCGCACCAGGAGCTGGGCATGCAGCTCCTCAGCCGCGTGCGCGAGGAGACCGCCGAGATCTCAAAGGTCGAGGCCGAGCCCAAGCTCGAGGGTCGCCAGATGATGATGGTGCTCGCGCCCAAGGGCTGAGCACGGGCAGGGCGCCTTTGCGCCTCGCCAGACATGGGCGGGCCCTTCGCGGCCCGCCTCTTTCGTTTCGAGACAGCTGATTGCGTTTCCTGTGACGCATCGCTATAAGCCGCCCGTTCAACGACGAGCCGTCTGGCAGGGCATGCCATGTCGGCTCCGAAAGCTGTCGCGACCTTCGACTGATGTTCGATCGGTGCCGGCCGGACCCACTCCTGCCCTAGGGCTTCAGGTGGGCGCCGCTTGCGCCGCGTTCGCGATCCTGACCCTAGGAGAGCCAAATGCCCAAGATGAAGACGAAGGCGAGCGCCAAAAAGCGCTTCCGCATGACCGCCACCGGCAAGGTGAAGGCCGGCCCCGCCGGCAAGCGCCATGGCATGATCAAGCGCTCCAACGACTTTATTCGCAATAGCCGCGGATCGATGATCCTGCATGAGGCCGATGCGAAGATCGTCAAGATCTACATGCCCTACAACCGCTGAGCGCGGCCGGGCACCTAAAGATTTCAAGGAGATAAGATCATGGCACGCGTCAAGCGGGGCGTTACGTCCCACGCCAAGCACAAGAAGGTCCTGAAGGCCGCCAAGGGCTTCTACGGCCGTCGCAAGAATACGATCCGCGCCGCCAAGGCCGCCGTCGATCGCTCGAAGCAGTACGCCACGCGCGACCGCCGCGCCAAGAAGCGCAACTTCCGCGCTCTCTGGATCCAGCGCATCAATGCCGGCGTGCGCGAGCACGGCCTGACCTACGCCCGCTTCATCGACGGCCTGAACAAGGCCGGCATCGAGGTCGATCGCAAGGTCCTGTCCGACATCGCGATCCACGAGCCCGAGGCGTTTGCCGCGCTGGTCGAGCAGTCGCGTTCGGCCCTCGGCTACATCGGCGAGACCAGCCAGACCGAGCACGCCCGCGCGGTCGGCGAGAAGCGCGCCGCCTGATAAGGCATGGCGCTCCCGAGGAGCGCTTCGTTTGACTTTTGAAAAGGGGCTGCGATCCGATGGGAGCGCGGCCCCTTTCGCGTTCCAGCCCGCCCGATGAGCCGAAGGCTTGCTCTTGCGCGGCACAAACCTCTAGGAAGACCCCTGCCGCGAGAGCTGGTTTGCGCTCGCCCGGATGCCCGTACGCAAGGACTGCCCGTGACCGACCTTTCCGCGCTTGAGACCCGCTACCTCGCAGCCGTGGCCGAGGCCGGCGACGAGGCGGCTCTGGAGGCGGTGCGCCTCGAGGCGCTGGGGAAGAAGGGCGAGGTGTCCGAGCTGCTGAAGGGCTTGGGGCGCATGAGCCCGGAGGAGCGACGCGAGGCGGGTCCCGCGATCAACGGTCTGCGCGACCGGTTGCAGGCAGCGCTTGGCGAGCGCCGCGAGACGCTGGCCGGCGCCGCGATCGAGGCCCGCCTTGCCGCCGAGCGCCTCGACGTGACGCTGCCGGTGCGCTCGTCGCCGCTTTCGCGCGGCCGTCTCCACCCGATCAGCCAGGTGATCGACGAGATCACCGCGATCTTCTCCGACCTCGGCTTCTCGGTGGCGGAGGGGCCGGACATCGAGACCGACTACTACAACTTCACCGCGCTGAACTTTCCCGTCGGCCATCCCGCGCGCGAGATGCACGACACGTTCTTCCTGCCCGCCGGTGCGGACGGGGAGCGCAAGGTGCTGCGCACGCACACGTCGCCTGTTCAGATCCGCACGATGGAGGCACAGAAGCCGCCGATCCGCATCGTCATCCCCGGCAAGACCTACCGTCAGGATTCCGACGCGACCCACTCGCCGATGTTCCATCAGGTCGAGGGACTGGTGATCGACCGCACCGCCAACGTCGCCAACATGAAGTGGGTGCTGCAGACCTTCTGCGAGGCCTTCTTCGAGGTGCCGAAGGTCAACATGCGCTTTCGCCCGTCCTTCTTCCCGTTCACCGAACCCTCGATGGAGGTCGACATCCAGTGCGACCGCTCGCGTCCCGGCGAGGTGCGCTTCGGCGAGGGCAGCGACTGGATGGAGATCCTGGGTTGCGGCATGGTCCATCCCAACGTCCTGCGGGCGGGCGGGCTGGATCCCGACGAGTACCAGGGTTTTGCCTGGGGCATGGGCATCGACCGCATCGCGATGCTGAAATACGGCATGCCGGACCTGCGCGCCTTCTTCGACGCGGACGCGCGCTGGATCGAGCATTACGGCTTCCGTCCGCTCGACATGCCGACGCTCTTCGGCGGCCTGTCGGCCTGATCCCTCCGCCGGTTTGACCCGCTTCCGAAAGGCGGGCATGACCGGACACCGTCCACGCCTTCCCGAGGAAGAATCCCATGGCCCCTGGCGCCGCCGGCATCGCGCGTTTCACCGTGGTGGAGTTCATCGCGGTCGTGGCGGGCTCGATCATCGGACTGCTGGCGACCGCTCTGGTCGGATGGCTGTTCCAGGACATCCCGTTCGGAACGGTCGCGGCCTCGGCCGGATACTATGTGCTCGCCCTGGTGACGGTCGCGCTCTTCTCCGCGCTCTACGCCTATCTGCCGGGCACGCCGGCGACGCTTGCCTCGCTCGCCGTCGGCATCCTCCTGCCGACCGTGATCGTGCGCTTCTCGTTCGATGCGCCGCAGCCGCTCGGCACGCTTCTCCTGCTCCACGTCGTCTTCGCGCTGGTCGCCCTGTCCGTCTACCGCTTCGTCCACGCCGGCGGGCTGCCGGGCACGCAGCCGACCCGCCCCTGATTCCGCGACACGTCGCGACCATTCGAGTTTAGGCATCCCATGAAGTTCACGCTGTCCTGGCTGAAGGATCACCTCGAGACCGAGGCCTCGCTCGACGAGATCGCCGAGCGGCTGACCTCGCTGGGGCTCGAGGTCGAGGCGATCGATCGGCAGGCGCAGCTCGCGCCCTTCGTGATCGCGCGCGTCCTCGACGCCAAGCGCCATCCCGACGCCGAACGCCTGCAGGTGCTGACCGTCGATGCGGGTCCGGCGGTCAACGAGGGCAAGCCGCTTCAGATCGTCTGCGGCGCGCCCAACGCGCGTGCCGGGCTCGTCGGCGTCCTCGGCCTGCCGGGAACCTACGTCCCCGGCATCGACACGACGCTGGGCGTCGGCAAGATCCGGGGCGTCGAGAGCTTCGGCATGATGTGCTCGGAGCGCGAGCTGCAGCTCTCGGATGAACACAACGGCATCATCGACCTGCAGGCCGACGCGCCGGTCGGCGCGAGCTTCGCGGCGTGGCGCGGGCTCGTCGATCCGGTGATCGAGATCGGCCTGACCCCGAACCGCCCCGACGCGACCAGCATCCGCGGCATCGCGCGTGATCTCGCTGCATCGGGTCTCGGCACGCTCAAGGCCGACACGGTCGAGCCAGTCACGGGTGAGGGCGACTGCCCGGTGCGCGTCGCGATCGAGAGCCCGGTCTGCCGTCGCTTCGCGCTGCGCCTCGTGCGCGGCGTGCGGAACGGCCCGTCGCCCGACTGGATGCAGCAGCGGCTGCGCGCCATCGGCCTGCGCCCGATCAACGCGCTGGTGGACATCACCAACTACCTGACCTTCGACCGGGGACGGCCGCTCCACGTCTTCGACGCCGCGAAGGTGGCGGGCGACACGCTGCACGTTCGCGGCGCCGCGGCAGGCGAGGAAATCCTGGCGCTCGACGGGCGCACCTACGCGCTGCCCGAGGGCGCCTGCGTGATCGCCGACGCGAACGGCGTCGAATCGATCGCCGGCATCATGGGCGGCGAGCATTCCGGCTGCGACGAGGCGACCACCGACGTCCTGATCGAGTCGGCGCTGTGGGAACCGCTCGCCATCGCCCGCACGGGGCGCACGCTCGGCATCTCGACGGATGCGCGCTATCGCTTCGAGCGCGGCGTCGATCCCGCCTTCAACGAGCCGGGCCTGGAACTGGCGACCCGCATGGTGGTGGAGCTCTGCGGAGGCCAGCCCACGCATGCCGTCGTGGAAGGGAGCGAGGCGCCGGTGCGCGAGCCGATCCAGCTGCCGGCAACCGAGGTCGAGCGGCTGACCGGCCTGGCGGTGCCCTTCGAGCAGCAGCGCGATATCCTCACGCGCCTCGGCTTCGAGGTGCGTGTCGGTGCGGATGCGGCGTCCGCCGAGGTCGTGCCGCCGAGCTGGCGCCCGGACATCGACGGCAAGGCCGATCTCGTTGAGGAGGTCATGCGCCTCGTCGGCGTCGACCGGATCGAGCCGCAGCCGCTGCCGCGCCTGTCGGGCGTCAACCAGCGGGTCCTGACCAACGCGCAGGTGCGCGACCGCACCGTGCGCCGGGCACTCGCCACGCGCGGCATGCTGGAGGCCGTAACCTACAGCTTCGTGTCGCGCGAGGCGGCGGAGGCCTTCGGCGGCGGCGAGGCCAGCTTGCGCCTCGACAACCCGATCGCAGCGGACCTTTCGGACATGCGCCCCTCGCTCCTGCCGAACCTCGTGTCGGCGGCGGCACGCAACGCGCGCGCCGGCTACCCCGACACGGCGCTCTTCGAGGTGGCCGCCGTCTACCGCTCCGACAAGCCCGAAGGGCAGCGGCGCGTGGCCGGCGGCGTGCGCCGGGGCACGGCCAAGCTGACCGGCGGCGGACGCGACTGGAGCGGCGCGGCGCCCAATGTCGGCGTGTTCGACGCCAAGGCCGACGCGCTTGCCGCGCTGGAGGCGGCCGGCGTGCCGGTGGAGCGCCTGCAGTTCGAGACGCCTGCAAGCGCCTGGTATCATCCCGGCCGCTCCGCCCGCGTGAAGCTGGGACCCAAGACCGTTCTGGCCGAGTTCGGCGAGCTGCATCCGAGCGTCCTCAAGCGTCTCGGCACGACCGGCACGTTCGCCGCCTTCGAGGTCTTTCTCGACGAGGCGCCCGAGGCCAAGCGCAAGGCGACGCGCACCAAGCCGGTCCTGCAGCTGTCGCCCTTCCAGCCGGTGCGGCGCGACTTCGCCTTCGCGGTTCCGCGCGACGTCGAGGCGCTGCGCGTCGTGCGCGCTGCGGAGGGTGCGGATCGCAAGCTGATCGGCGACGTCCGCGTCTTCGACGTGTTCGAGGGCGGAGCGCTGGGCGAGGGCGCCAAGTCCGTCGCGATCGAGGTCACGCTCCTGCCGCAGGACCGCACCTTGACCGACGAGGATCTGGACGCCGTCTCGGGCAAGATCGTCGCCGCGGTCGCCAAGGCGACCGGCGCGACGCTGCGCGCCTGAGGTCTGGAACGACAAAGGGAGGGAAGACCATGCTGCGCTGGGGTATCATGAGCGGGGCGAAGATCGCCCGCGAGCAGGTCATTCCTGCCGTTCTGAAGGCAGAAGGCTGCCGCCTGGAGGCGATCGCTAGCCGCGACCGCTCGCGCGCCGAGACGCTGGCGCTCCATTTCGGCGCGCCGCATGCCTTCGGCTCCTACGAGGCGATGCTGGAGAGCCCGGAGGTGGACGCCGTCTACATTCCGCTGCCGACCTCGCAGCATGTGGAGTGGACGCTCAAGGCGATCGAGGCCGGCAAGCACGTGCTGGTCGAGAAGCCTCTGGCGCTTCACGCCGACCAGATCCAGCCGCTGATCGAGGCGCGCGACCAGCACGGCGTTCAGGTCGCCGAGGCCTTCATGGTGCGCTACCACCCGCAGTGGCTCCTCGTGCGTCGCTTGATCGAGGAGGGCCGCATCGGTCGCCTGCGACACGTGCAGGGCGCCTTCAGCTACCACAACGTCGACCCCGCCAACATGCGAAACCAGGTCGAGCTCGGCGGCGGCGCCTTGCCGGACATCGGCGTCTACCCGGTGGTGACGACACGGCTTTCGACCGGACTCGAGCCCGTCAGCGCCCGGGCGCGCATCGAGCGCGACGCCCGGTTCGGTACCGATATCTTCTCGGAATGCGAGGTCGACTTCGGCGCGTTCCGCCTGAGCTTCTACCTTTCCACCCAGCTCGCCGCGCGCCAGACCATGGTATTCCATGGCACCGACGGTTTCATTGAGGTCGACGGCGCCTTCAACGCCGGCCTCTATGCCCAGGCGGCCGTCCACTGGCACGACCAGAATCACGGCCATGCCGAGTCCTGGCGCTTTGGCGCCGCCGACCAGTACCGGCTGCAGGCCGAGGCCTTCGCGCGCGTGGTCGCCGGTTCCGACGAGCGGTTGTTCAGCCTGGAGGAGTCGGTGCTCAACCAGCGCGTGATCGACGCGCTCTATGCCTCCGACCGCAACAAGGCCGACGCGCCGGTCTGATCCACCGCGCAAGCTCCAAGCTATCCGCCCGCCTTAGTTTCGCCCGGGGCGCCGCCGACAGGTGGCGCTGCGACGCGTGGAGAGTGGGATCATGGGGCAGATGGCGAAACATGGGCGCTCTGCGGCTCTGCTGGCGGCTCTCTTCCTGACCGGTACCGGTACGACGCTCGCCCAGACACCGGCCAAGGAACTCTTCGGCGCGGAGGCCCGCCCCTCGGAGGGACCACCGGCCGCGATCGGGTTCTATTCGCGCGGCTGCCTGCAGGGCGGCATGGCCATGCCGGCCGACGGTCCGACCTGGCAGGTCATGAAGCCGTCGCGCAACCGGGCCTTCGCCCATCCCGCCATGATCGCATTGCTTCAACGCATCTCGCGCGACGCGGCGGCCGAGGCCGGTTGGCGTGGCCTCCTGTTCGGCGACATGGCTCAGCCGCGCGGTGGCCCGATGCGCGACGGCCATGCCTCGCACCAGATCGGCCTCGACGCCGACATCTACCTGACCGAGATGCCGAACCGACGCCTGTCGAACGCGGAGCGCGATTCGATGCCGCTGCCGTCCGTGATCGATCCGAAAACGCGCCATCTCGACGAGCGCCGCTGGCGCCCGCAGATGGCGGCGCTCATCAAGACGGCGGCCGAGGAGCCGCAGGTGGAGCGCATCTTCGTTCACCCCGGCATCAAGGAGAAGCTGTGCAAGGTGGCGGGACGCGACCGGGCCTGGCTCAACAAGGTGCGGCCCATGTACGGCCACGACTACCATTTCCATGTCCGCATGAAGTGCCTGCCCGGCTCCAAGAGCTGCGAGCCGCAGGAGTCGACCGGCAAGGGCGACGGCTGCGACAAGCTCGACTGGTGGTTCGACGTCGCCCTGCAGCCGCCGCCACCGAACGCCAAACCCTACAAGAAGCCGCCGCCGATCTTCATGACCGCGCTGCCGAAGGCGTGCGCAGCAGTTCTGAAGGAGCCGGACGCGCCGGGCGCGACGGTATCGGCCGCCGCCCGTCCCGTGGCGTCGCCGCCGGCCGCAGCCTATGCGGCGCCCGAGCCCGTTGCCGCGCCGCCAACCGCTGCCGCCCCCTCCGGCGGCATGCCGATGCCCCGTTTTCGCCCGGGCGGCTGAGCGCGGCTTTTGCCGCCGCCCTTCGAATGCTAGGGGGAGGGCGCAGACGGCTTCAAACGATTGAAACGGGTGACGTATGACCGCCACGCACGAGAGCGCCGACGCCTTGAAGTTCCCGATTCTGATCGGGGAC
This sequence comes from Aureimonas jatrophae, assembly GCF_900104035.1. GTDB lineage: Bacteria > Pseudomonadota > Alphaproteobacteria > Rhizobiales > Rhizobiaceae > Aureimonas > Aureimonas jatrophae. The sequence continues at coordinate 224,804 of NZ_FNIT01000001.1, forward strand.
ATCGGCGGCACCAACGCCCGCTTCGCGATTCTGGTGGACGCCTTCGCTGAGCCCAAGACCTTTCCGGTCGTCCAGACCGCCGACTTCAAGAACATCGATGACGCGATCCAGGACAGCGTCCTCGACAAGACGTCGCTTCAGCCGCGCTCGGCCGTTCTGGCCGTCGCCGGTCCGATTGACGGCGACGAGATCGACCTCACCAACTGCCCCTGGGTGGTGCGCCCGCGCGACCTGATCCGCGATCTCGGCTTCGAGGAGGTCATCGTTCTCAACGACTTCGAGGCGCAGGCGCTGGCCGTCTCCGCCTTGCCGGAGACGGGACGCACGCAGATCGGCGGCGGCACCGTGCGCGAGGGCGCGAGCCGCGTCGTCGTGGGGCCCGGCACCGGCCTCGGCGTGGCCGGCCTCGTGCGCGCGCGCAAGATGTGGATCCCGGTGGCGGGCGAGGGCGGCCACATCGACCTCGGACCCCGCACCGATCGCGACCGCGCGCTCTGGCCTCACCTCGACACGATCGAGGGGCGCGTGTCGGCCGAGCAGGTCCTGTGCGGACGCGGCCTCGTGAACCTTTACCGTGCAATCTGCCGGACGGACGGTGTGGAAGCGAGCCACGTCACGCCGGCCGAGGTGAGCGACGCGGCGCTGCGCAACGAGGATGCGCGGGCATCCGAGGCTGTCCATCTGTTCGCAACCTATCTCGGCCGCGTCGCCGGCGATCTGGCGTTGATCTTCATGGCGCGCGGCGGCGTCTACATCGCGGGCGGCATCTTCGGTCGCCTCGTGCCGATGCTGCGTCCGGCCGAGATTCGCGCCGCCTTCGAGGACAAGGCGCCCCACGCGGAACTCCTCCGCGACATCCCTCTGTTCGCGATCACGCTGCCGCTGGCGGCCCTGGCGGGCCTGGCCACCTTCGCCCGTTCGCCGCGCTTCTACGGTCTCGAGACGACCGGTCGGCGCTGGACGCGCGTCTGATCACGGCCACGGCGGTAGGCAGAAACCGGCTTTGCGGCTATAGAGCCGCCGCGAGCCGCGTTTGTGTGACGGCCGACATCATCTGAACGGGCCGGCTTGAAGAAGACCCTGTCGCTCTCCGCCCCGGAGGAACGGGGCCAGGCCTGGCGCGTCCTGCGCCGCGTGATTGCCGAGAACGGGCGGGCCCACCTGCGCGGATACGCGGTGGCGGTGGTCTGTCTCGTCCTCGTGGCGCTGTCCACGGCGTTTCTGGCCTGGATCATGCGCGACGTGATCGACCAGATCTTCGTGGCGGGCAACCGGGCCGTCCTGTTCTCGCTTCCGGTCGCTGTGTTCCTGTCGTTCCTCGTTCGCGGCTTTGCGACCTACGGGCAGGGCGTCATCCTCGCCCGGATCGGCAACGACGTCGTCGCCCGCTACCAGCGTCGCCTCTTCGAGCATCTGACGAGCCTGTCGGTCGGATACTTCAACCGCACCCGGTCTGCCCAGCTCGCCGCCCGCATCAACCAGAACGTCTCGGGCGTGCGCGACACGCTGAACCTCACGGTCACCTCGATCGCGCGCGATCTCCTGACGCTGATCTTCCTGGTCTTCGCGATGATCTGGCAGGACTGGGTGCTGTCGCTGATCGCGCTCACCGCCGGGCCACCGATCGCCATCATGATCGCGCGCCTGTCGCGCAAGCTGCGCAAGGCGACACGCCAGTCGGTGGATCTGAATGCCCGCGTGCTCGGCGCCATGCAGGAAACCGTCCAGGGCATTCACGTGGTGAAGGCCTTCACCATGGAGGCGGGTCTCCAGGACCGGACCGAGACGCTGATCCGCGCCGCCGAGGAGCGCTCCAACCGGATCGCCACGATCACGGAACGCTCCGGCCCCGTCACCGAGACCGTCGCAGGCCTGGCCGTCGCGGCCGTGATCGCCTGGTCGGGCTATCGCGCGATCGTCTACGGCACCTCGCCCGGCGCGATGTTCGCCTTCATCACGGCGCTGCTCCTCGCCTACGATCCCGCCCGCCGCCTCGCTCGGCTTCAGGTTCAGCTCGAGCGCGCGCTGGTGAACGCGCAGATGATCTACGAGATTCTCGACGAGACGCCGGAGCAGGCCGATCGGTCGGGCACCGTGCCGCTTCGCGTCGCAAACGGCGAGGTGCGGTTCGAGGATGTGCGCTTCGGCTACCATCCCGGCGAGCCCGTTCTGCGCGGGCTGTCCTTTACCGCCCCCGCGGGGCGCACCACGGCGCTGGTCGGCGCGTCGGGCGGCGGCAAGACCACCGTTCTGGCGCTTCTCGAGCGCTTCTACGACCCCGAGGCCGGCCGCATCCTGATCGATGGGCAGGATATCGCGGGAGTCCAGCAATCGTCGCTGCGGCGGCAGATCTCCTACGTGCCGCAGCATCCGACCCTGTTCGAGGGCACGATCCGCGACAACATCCGCTTCGGCCGGCCGGAGGCGAGCGACGCCGAGGTCGAGGACGCCGCCCGCCGGGCCCAGGCCGAGGAGTTCATCTTGGCGGCGCCGCTCGGCTACGACACGCCGGTCGGCGAGAACGGGCTGACCCTGTCGGGCGGTCAGCGTCAGCGCCTGTCGATCGCTCGTGCGCTGCTGCGCGATGCCCCGATCCTCGTGCTCGACGAGGCGACCTCGGCACTCGACTCGCGCTCCGAGGCGCTGGTGCAGCGCGCGCTCGACGAGGCGATGCGCGAGCGAACCGTGATCGTCGTGGCCCATCGCCTGTCGACCGTGCGCCACGCCGAGCAGATCCTCGTCGTGGATCGGGGTCGGATCGCCGAGCACGGCTCGCACGACGAACTCATGGCGCGGCCGGGCGGCCTCTACGCCCGCCTCAACGCCATGCGGCCCGACACGGTCGAGGACGACGAGGCGCAAGAGGCGAGGGCAAGGGTATCATGAGCGAAGACCTGCGGCTGGCGATCCTGGGAGCGGGCGGGCGCATGGGGCGCACGCTCCTTCACCTCGCCGGCGAGACGCCGGGCCTGCGCGTCGCGGCGGCCCTGGAGCGCGAGGGGTCCGAACTCGCCGGCACGGACGCCGCCGGGCTCGGCGGGCCGCCGGGGCTTCGTGTCGAGACCGATGCCGGCGCGGCGCTCGAGCGCGTGGACGCCGTGATCGACTTCACCGCGCCCGCCGCCAGCGTCGCGATCGCTGCGCTGGCGGCGCGTCGCGGCCTCGTTCACGTGATCGGCACGACCGGCTGCACGCCGGGCGACGACGCACGGATCGTCGAGGCGGCTGCGGGCGCGCGCATCGTGAAGTCCGGGAACATGAGCCTTGGCGTGAACCTTCTCGCGGTGCTGCTGGAAGAGGCGGCAAGAGCCCTGCCGGCCGAGCTCTTCGACATCGAGATCCTGGAAATGCACCACCGTCACAAGGTCGATGCGCCATCCGGCACGGCGCTGCTTCTGGGGCAGGCCGCGGCGCAGGGGCGTGGCGTCGACCTGGACGGGACCAGCGTGCGCGTGCGCGACGGGCACACCGGTGCGCGGCCGCAAGGCGCCATCGGCTTTGCCACGCTGCGCGGCGGCTCGGTGGTCGGCGAGCACGCGGCGATCCTGGCTGGCGAGGGCGAGCGTATCGAGCTGACGCACCGCGCCGAGGACCGGGCCATCTTCGCGCGCGGCGCCCTGCGCGCGGCGACCTGGGCCGCCTCGCAGCCGCCCGGCCTCTACTCCATGCGCGACGTCCTCGGCCTCGCGCGTCCCGCCTGACCATCCAACGGAGGAAGCCAGACCCCTATGTCCTCGACCTCGAACCGAACCCTCGTTCTCGTGCGCCACGGCCAGAGCGAGTGGAACCTCAAGAACCTCTTCACGGGTTGGCGCGATCCGGGCCTGACGGAGCAGGGTGTCGCCGAGGCGAACGCGGCCGGCGATCGCCTGAAGGCGGCCGGCCTCCATTTTGACATTGCCTTCACCAGCGTTCTGAGCCGCGCCCAGCGCACGCTGGACCTGATCCTCGACCGCACCGGGCAGACCGGGCTCGAGACGATCCGCGACCAGGCCCTGAACGAGCGCGACTATGGCGATCTATCGGGCCTCAATAAGGACGACGCCCGCGCCAAGTGGGGTGAGGAGCAGGTGCATGTCTGGCGCCGCTCCTATGACGTGCCCCCGCCGGGCGGCGAGTCGCTCAAGGACACCGGCGCCCGCGTCTGGCCCTACTACATTCACACGATCCAGCCGCGCGTCCTGGCCGGCGGCACCGTGATTGTCGCGGCCCATGGCAACTCGCTGCGCGCGTTGATCATGGCGCTTGACGGCCTGACGGGCGAGGAGATCGTCAGCCGCGAGCTCGCGACCGGCGTTCCCATCGTCTACCGGCTGAACGCCGACTCGACGGTCGCCTCGAAGGACGTTCTGGACGCCTGAGGCCGGACCGGCGCGTCGGTTGACACCGGCGCGCCATGGCTTACGCTTGCAGCCAACCAAGGGGAGTTCCGGCAGGGAACTGAGAGGCCGCCAGATGGGCGCGGCGACCCTTCGAACCTGATCCAGCTCAGACTGGCGTAGGGATGGCGCTGCATGACCGACGATCCGAACCCCACCTGTTTGGCGCTGAACCGCTGGAGCGCCGCATGATGCCCGTCGCAATCTTGGGTGCGGGCGTTGCGGGTCTCACCACGGCCGTCCGCCTCGCGGAGGCGGGGCGCGAGGTCGTGATCCACGAGGCGACGCCTCGGCTGGGCCTGCGCGCCGCCTCCTGGCTGGCGGGTGGGATGCTGGCGCCCCGTTGCGAGGCGGAGACCGCCGGAGATGCGATCGTCGCACCGGGGCTCGAAGGCATCGGCTGGTGGCGTCGGCAGACGCATGTCGACCAGCGCGGCACCCTGGTTCTCGCCGCGCCCCGCGACGGCGCCGAGCTTCGGCGCTTTGCCAGTCGCACCAGCGGCCACGAGACGCTGGACGCCGAGGCGATCGCCGACCTCGAACCGGACCTCGACGGCCGCTTCTCGCGTGCCCTGTTCTTTCCCGAGGAAGCCCATCTCGACCCGCGCCGGGCGCTCGGCGATCTGGCACGGCGCCTGGAGGAGCTGAAAGCGACGATCCTCTACGGCTCCGACGCCGAGCCCGCCGCCTTTCGCGGCGAGATCGTCGTGGACTGCCGGGGCCGGGCGGCAGAGGCCCGGCGTCTGCGGGGCGTGCGCGGCGAGATGCTGCTCGTGCGCTGTCCGGATGTCGCGCTGACGCGCCCCGTACGTCTACTGCATCCGCGCTGGCCGATCTACGTCGTGCCGCGCGGGGACGGCCTCTTCATGGTGGGCGCAACCACCGTTGAGAGCGAGAACGACGGACCGGTGACGGTGCGCTCGACGTTGGAACTCCTGTCCGCCGTGACGACGCTCCATCCCGCCTTCGCGGAAGGGGAGATCCTTGAAACCGGCGCCGCGCGCCGTCCGGCGCTGCCCGATAACCTTCCGACCGCGACGCGTCGGGGCTCGGTCGTCACCTTCGCTGGCCTCTACCGCCACGGCTTCCTTCTCTCGCCGCACGTCTCCGCCGAGGCCGCGCGGCTCGCTCTCGAAGCGTCGGAGTTCGCATGATCCTTCTTGTCAACGGCGAGCCGCGCGAGGTCGCGGCCTGCGATCTCGACGCCTTGGTCGCCGAACTGGAACTCGAGCCGTCCGGCGTCGCCACCGCGCTCAATCGCGAGTTCGTGCCGCGCGGCGAACGCGGCGCGACACTGCTGCGAGCGCACGACGCGGTGGAGATCCTCTCACCCATGCAGGGCGGCTGACGCCATGCGGCTCTACGATCGCACCTACGCGTCGCGCTTGATGCTCGGCACCGCGCTTTATCCCTCGCCGGCGATCATGCGCGAGGCGGTGCGCGCTTCGGGCTCGGCCTTGGTCACGGTATCGCTGCGGCGCGAGCAGAGCGCCGGTGCCGGCACGGGGGCGCCCGGCTTCTGGTCCGAGATCCGCGATCTCGGTGTCGAGTTCCTGCCCAATACCGCGGGCTGCCATACGGCGCGCGAGGCTGTGACGACGGCGCGTATGGCGCGCGAGCTGCTCGGCACGAACCTCGTAAAGCTCGAGGTCATCGCGGACGACGACACGCTCGCGCCCGACGTTTTCGGCCTGGTCGAGGCGGCGCGCACGCTAGTCGACGACGGCTTCGACGTCCTACCCTACACGACCGAGGATCTGGGGACGGCCGAGCGTCTGCTCGAGGCCGGCTGCCGTGTTCTCATGCCTTGGGGCGCGCCGATCGGCTCGGGCCTCGGCCTCAACAACCGCTACGGCTTGCGCTCGCTGCGCGAGCGCCTGCCGGACGTCCCGATGATCGTGGATGCGGGCCTCGGGCGCCCCAGCCATGCGGCGGACGCGATGGAGCTGGGCTTCGACGGGGTGCTTCTCAACACGGCCGTGGCCAGCGCGGGCGATCCGGTTCGCATGGCCGCAGCCTTCCGGCAGGCTGTAGAAGCCGGGCGCGCGGCCTTCGAGGCCGGCGCGATGGAGCCGCGCGACATGGCCGCGCCGTCCAGCCCGCTCCTCGGGCGGGCGGCACTGGCATGACCCCACCGCTGCAGCTCGACCCGTTCTATCTTATCCTCGACGATGCGGACTGGATCGAGCGGCTGGTGCCGCTCGGCGTGCGTCTCGTGCAGCTGCGCGCCAAGGGCATGCAAGAGAGCCGACTGCGCCTCGAGATCCGCCGATCGCTCACCGTCTGCCGGGCGCATGGCTGCGCGCTGGTCGTCAACGACCATTGGCGTCTGGCGATCGAGGAGGGAGCGGACATCGTGCATCTCGGCCAGGAGGACCTGGCGGCAGCGGATGTCGGCGCGATACGGCGGGCGGATCTGCGCTTGGGCGTCTCGACGCACGACCGGCGCGAGTTGGAAATGGCGCTGCGTGTGGAGCCCGATTACGTCGCGCTCGGACCGATATGGCCGACCATCCTGAAGGCGATGCCCTGGGCGCCGCAGACGCCCGAAAGGCTGCGCGAGTGGCGCACGCGGATCGGCGACCTGCCGTTGGTGGCGATCGGCGGACTCAACCCTGACGAGCGTCTTCGCGCGGTTCTCGAGAACGGCGCCGACAGCGCGGCGGTGGTCACCGACATCACGCGAAATCCCGATCCCGAGGCGCGGACACGTGAATGGATCCGTGCTACGGCTGCCCAGCGCGTACGACCTGAGGAAGAACTTCGTACGATGTAACACTCATGGGTTGCATTGATTGTACAACCATGAGTATGGTGGCGCGTCTTTCAAAGGATGTGTCATGTCGCTCGCCAAGCCGTTCAATACCCGTCCGCTCTACCAGCAGGTCGCCGACGAGTTCATCGCGCGCATCGTGTCGCGCGCCTGGGCGCCCGGCCAGTCGATCGAGAACGAGGCCGAGATCGCCCGTTCGCTTGGCATCAGTCTGGGCACGGTGCGCAAGGCCTTCGACATCCTGACCGAGCACAAGCTCCTGGAGCGCCAGCAGGGCAAGGGTACGGTGGTCACCGACTTCACCACCGGCAAGATGCGCTCGCGCTTCTCCAACGTCGTAGACCGCAGCGGCGAACGCGTCTCGGGAGAGGTCGAGATCGGCGGCGTCCACCTTGCCGTGGCACCTGCGGACGCGGCCGACCTTCTGCAGGTCAATGCCCGGACGCCGGTTCTCCAGTTCGAGCGCCGCCGCACCCATTTCGGCCGGATGTTCATGACGGAGGAGGTCTACCTGCGCGTGGACGCCAGCGCGCGCGACCTGTCTCAGGACGCGCTGGAACAACTCGCCTTCGCGCGCTGGACGGGCCACGATCTCGCCACCCACAAGCGCGAGAGCGTGACCGCCGAGGCGGCGACCGCGGCCGACAAGCGCAACTTCAAGATCAAGGAGGACACGTCCATCCTCAAGCTGCGCCGACTGATCTGCTCCTATCAGGACCGCCCGCTGGAACTGCGTTTCGCGCGGGTCCATCTCGGCTCGGACCTCGTCTACGCGTCGGCCTGAGGCACGTCCTAGCGCAGCCTTAATGTTTGCTTAATCCTCGGGCTTCGGGCGACCCTCGTTCCGATTCGCGCCCCGAGGATCTTAAGCGTCATGGCCGCATCGCATTCCTACACGCTGCGCGGCCAAGTCGCCCGGCTGGAACTGACCACCCGGATGACGCTCGCCATCCTCGCGACCGCGAGCGGCGTCTTCACCTACCTGGGCGTTCGCGAGCTTCTGGACGGCGACGCGTCCACCGTGTTCTTCGGTGCGATCATCTACTCGGTCTCCGTTTCCGTCGGCATCTATGCCTTCTGGAGCTACCTCATGCGGATCATGCCGCATGTGCGCCGCCCGGCCGGACGGCGGATGCTCTACCTCGCGATGGCGCTGGGCGCCGGCATGATCATGGCGATGAGCGCCTGGCTGAACGCGGCGGCGCTGGCGGGAGCGGCGGCGCTCGAGCAGCACATGTCGGTCACCACCGAGGAATATCAGGGCAAGCTCAACCAGGCGCACGAGAACGCGCTCGCCGCCCAGAGCCTTCTGCCCGACATCCAGCTGGCCTCGCAGCGCTTCGCGCGTCTCGCGGACGAGGAGCGCTCCTCGGGCGCGCTGACCGGTACCTCCGGTTCGGGCACCGTGGTTCAGCTTCTGCAGCAGATGTCGAGCCAGCTCGGCAGCCTGCAGACCGAGATCGAGGGTTCGCGCGAGGCCGTGCGCGATCTTTTCGAGGACGGCGGCAAGCGCTTGGCCGAGATGCGTCGCATCGTGGCGACCGATGGCAGCGTGAAGGCGCGCGGCACCGAATACGCGGCCCAGGCGACAGAACTCGCCGGCATCATCGGCTCGCTGCAGCAGACCTCGGTCGCCCCGTCCGTGCGCCGGGCGGCGGAAGACCTCGGGCGCACCTTCATCGCGCCCGCCGCCGACGGCTCGGATGCCGCGCTTCAGGGGCGTCAGACTGCGGTGGTGGAGCAGGTCGGGGCGGCGGTCCGCCAGCAAAGCCAGGTCCTGGCGCAGGCGGCCGATGCTATCCTCGACCGTCCCTATGTCGAGCCCGTGCGCTTCGTCCCGCTTTCGGCGCCGGAAGCGGTGGTGATGTATGCGCGCGACTTCCTGCCGTCCTGGGCGGGCGCCATCTCGATCGACCTGATGCCCGCCGTCCTCGTCTTCATCCTGTGCATCGTCCAGGACCAGATCCGGCGCGAGGAAGGGGAGGACGAGGCGGAGTTCGGCGACATGAGCGCCCTCGACATGATGCGGGCGCTGCGCCTTCAGCAGCGTCTGGCCGCCGTGGATGGCGGTATCCAGGCGTCGCCGCCGCGCGAGGGGCCGGCGCTGGTTCCGGACGACGATGTCGTGCAGCAAAACGAGCCGTCCTTCGCGCCCGTGCGCCAGTCCCGCTAGGCGATGAGCGACGTCCATGCCTCGCCGGGGCGGCTCGAACGGTGGCTGCTCGCGATCCCAGACGGCGCGGTGCTGCGCCTGATCTTCTTCGGCCTGCTGACGCTGGGTGCCACGATCCTATGGCAGGATTTCCAGGCCGGGCTCGAGGCAGGGCGCGACGCGGCCCGCACCGAGCGCACGCAACCCATGCCGCTCGCCCCCGCACGGCCAGGGGATCAGCTTCGACCCTATCTGCCACGCGCGCTGCCGGTTGCGCCCGATCGCGGCGTGCCCCGCATCCCCGGCTTCAGCGAGCCGTTGGACGGCGGCGCGCTCGCCGCATCCATGCGCTTCGAACGCGTGGCGGACGGTGAGCTGGCCGCCGTCGGACGGATCGATCCTGGCACGGCGGAACGGCTTCGGGCGGCGCTGAAGGGAGCGGGCGGTGAGGGCGTCACTCGTCTCGTTCTCCACTCGCCGGGTGGCTCCGTCGAGGACGCGCTTGCGATGGCGCGTCTTCTACGGGAGCGCGGTCTCGAAACGCGCGTGCCGGCCGACGGCTACTGCGCTTCGGCCTGCCCGCTGGTCTTCGCCGGTGGAACAGCGCGTGCCGCGGGCGAAGGCGCCTGGATCGGCGTCCATCAGGTCTACGCGGCGGACCCGTCAGCCGCCCTGCGCGATATCGACCGCTCGATCGGCGATATCCAGACCACCACCGCCCGCTGCCAGCAGCTGCTGGTGGATATGGGTGTCGATCCCCGCGTCTGGATCCATGCGATGGAAACGCCGGCGGCCGAACTCTATGTCCTGACGCCGGACGAGCTGCGTGAGTTCAAGCTGGTCTGGGACGAGAGCCAAGCCGAGCGGGAAGCCGGTTGACCGGCTAGTCGGCGGAAACGGACGCGAGAAAGGCGTGGAGTGCGGCGATCGCCCGTCCTCGCATCGGTTCGGTCTCGTTCAGCGTTTCGTGCCGCGCGCCCCGCACGATCAAGGTCTCGACCCGGCGCGAGCCCGCATGCCGCAGCCGCTCCGCGAGGCGCTCGACCGCCGCGCCTCCGCGCGTTGCAGGGTCCTCCGATCCGCCGAGACAATGGATGGGCAGCTCGCGCGGCAGGTCCGCGAGGTTGGTCTCGCGCGAGGCGGCTCGGATGAGTTCGATCACGTCCTCGGCCATCGACACGGTCGGCGTCCAGCCGCAAAGCGGATCGGCGATATAGCGGTCGACGACGGTTGCATCGTGGGTCAGCCAATCGACCGGCGTGCGGGCGCCCGGAACGCTTTTGGCCCAGCTTTCGAAGGTCGCGCGTGCGAAAACCGCACTGGCGACGTCGGATCCCTTCAACGCGCGCTCGGTGCGTAGGGCCAGCCGCCCGGCGGCCACCGACGGTCCGGTGTCGAAGTTGCTGTTCCAAACGAGGAGGCCCGCCAGACCGGATCCGAAGGTGCGCGCGAAGTTCAGCGCCACGAGTCCGCCCATCGAGTGACCGAGCACGACGATCGGGATGCCGGGATGGTCGGCTTCGGCGCGCAAGCGCACGGCCTGCGTGTCGCGAACGATCTTGGAGGCGCCGTGCCGGGACGCGAACCGTCGAAGCGGCGCATCCTGCGCCGTGGTCGAGCCGTGACCGCGCTGGTCGTGCGCATAGGACGCGACGCCGTGCGCCGCGAGTTCCTCCATGACGCGGGCATAGCGCCCGGCATGTTCCGCCAGCCCGTGCAGGATCAAGAGCACGAGGCGCGGCCGGCCGGCGGGACGCGATCGGTAGAGGCGCAGCGCGGCGCCGGTGAGGCTGTCGAGAACGGATGCGTCGGGCAAGGCTGGTCGGTCGTGGCTCATGGGGCTAGTTCATGCAGCAGTGTAACGACGAGGTCGGCATGCGACACGCACAAACATTAGGTCTGATGCTTGCCTTCGGCTCGGCCTGGATGCTCGGGCCCGGACTTGTGTCGGCTCGGGCACAGGTTCCCATGAGCGGCAGCTTCACGGCGGAAGCCTCGTGCTTCGCGACGCCCTCGATCCGCTCCGACGACAATCCCGGCCGCGTCGTCACGGTACCGGGTACGAGCTATGTGCTTCTGGGACGCAACAACGATCCGGGCAGCCATTACCTGATCCGTGTGCCCGGAGCCGCGCCGGAGCGGCGTTGGGTCGCCTTCGGTTGCGGCCGCGTGGGCGAAGTCTCGCAAAGTGCCGAGCGGCCCGCCGCGCCCGCTGCCGCTCCCGCGTCGCCCACCGCGACCGCTGGCCGCCCAACCTCCGGCTACGCGCAGGACTTCGTGCTCGCGGCCAGCTGGCAGCCGGCCTTTTGCGAAACGCGGCGGCGCGTGCGCGAGTGCCGCGACGGCGCGGCGGACGCCGACGGCTTCACGCTTCACGGCGTCTGGCCGCAACCGCGCGATCTCGCCTATTGCGGGGTGGCGGCGCGCGAGAAGGGACTGGCCGAGAGCCGCCGCTGGCTGGACCTGCCGGAGCTGCCGCTTGGCGCTGAAACGCGGCAGAGGCTGGCCGCCGTCATGCCGGGGGTCGCCTCCGGTCTCGACCGATACCAATGGGCCAAGCATGGGTCGTGCTGGGGCGGGGCGCCGGATCGCTTCTTCGCGCGCTCCGCCGGGCTTATCCAGGCGCTGAACGCCTCGCCGGTGCGCGACCTCGTCCTGTCGCGCGTGGGCGGAACGCTCAGCGCCAACGAGATCCGCGCTGCCTTCGACCGGGCCTTCGGGCCGGGCGCAGGCGACCGGGTGCTCGTGGACTGTTCCGGCGGTCGTGGGCAGGAGGCGCGGATCCAGGAGATTCGCATCACGCTGCGCGGCGACCTTTCCGCCGACGCCTCGCTCGCCGAACTGATCGCCAAGGCGCCGACGCAGCCGCGCGGCTGCCGCGAAGGGATCGTCGATCCGCCCGGCTTCGGCTGAAACGGGCTCGAACGCACGCGGGGGCGCCGTCCAAGGGCGTTGCTCCCGGCGCTCCCATGCCTTACCTGTGCGCCACCTTTCCTTCTCGTCCGCAAGTTTGGAGACGCGCGCTCGATGGCACGCCAGTTCATCTACCATATGGCCGGCCTCACCAAGGCCTACGGCACCAAGAAGGTGCTGGAGAACATCCACCTGTCCTTCTACCCGAGCGCCAAGATCGGCATCCTCGGACCCAACGGCGCCGGCAAGTCGACGCTGCTCAAGATCATGGCCGGCACCGACAAGGAGTTCACCGGCGAGGCCTGGGCCGCCGAGGGCGCGACGGTCGGATACCTGCCGCAGGAGCCCAAGCTCGACGAGTCCAAGACCGTGTTCGAGAACGTGATGGAGGGCGTCGCCGACAAGCAGGCGATCCTCGATCGCTACAACGAACTTATGATGAACTACTCCGACGAGACCGCCGACGAGGGCGCCAAGCTCCAGGACGTCATCGACTCGCAGAACCTCTGGGACCTCGAGAGCCAGGTCGAGATGGCCATGGACGCGCTGCGCTGCCCGCCGGGCGATGCCGCGGTGGGGCCTCTCTCGGGTGGTGAGAAGCGCCGCGTGGCGCTGTGCAAGCTGCTCCTGTCCAAGCCCGACATCCTGCTTCTCGACGAGCCCACCAACCACCTCGACGCCGAGACCATCTCGTGGCTCGAGAAGCACCTGCGCGAATACGAGGGCGCGGTGCTGATGATCACCCACGATCGCTACTTCCTCGACAACGTGACGGGCTGGATCCTCGAGCTCGATCGCGGCCGCGGCGTGCCGTATGAGGGCAACTACTCGACTTATCTCGAGAAGAAGGCCAAGCGCATGCAGCAGGAGGGGCGCGAGGAGGACTCCCGCATGCGCGCCCTCTCGCGCGAGCGCGAGTGGATGCTGCAGGGCGCCAAGGCCCGCCAGACGAAGTCCAAGGCGCGCATCAAGGCCTACCACGAGCTCGTCGAGCTGGCCGAGAACCGCAAGCCCGCTGACGGCAAGATCGTCATCCCGACCGGTGAGCGCCTCGGCCAGAAGGTGATCGAGGTCGAGAACATCTCGAAGAGCTACGGCGACCGCGTCCTGATCGACGGCCTGTCGTTCAAGCTGCCGCCAGGCGGCATTGTGGGCGTGATCGGACCGAACGGCGCGGGCAAGTCGACCCTCTTCAAGATGCTCACCGGTCAGGAGAAGCCCGACGCCGGTGCCATCACGATCGGCGAGACCGTCGATCTCGGTTATGTCGACCAGAGCCGCGACCATCTCGACCCCTCCAAGAACGTCTGGGAGGAGGTGACCGGCGCCGTCGATATCATGAAGCTCGGCAAGTACGAGATGAACAGCCGCGCCTATGTCGGCAACTTCAACTTCAAGGGTCCCGACCAGCAGCAGAAGGTCGGAACCCTGTCGGGCGGCCAGCGCAACCGCGTCCACCTCGCCAAGATGCTGAAGTCCGGCTCGAACGTCATTCTCCTGGACGAGCCGACCAACGATCTCGACACCGAAACGCTCGCCGCGCTGGAGGACGCGCTGGAGGAGTACGCGGGCTGCGCCGTCGTGATCAGCCACGATCGCATGTTCCTCGATCGCCTGGCCACGCACATCCTGGCCTTCGAGGGCGACAGCCACGTCGAGTGGTTCGAGGGCAACTTCGAGGACTACGAGCAGGACAAGATCCGGCGGCTCGGTCCCGAGAGCGTGAACCCCAAGCGCCCCACCTACAAGCGCCTGACGCGCTGACGTCATCTTTCCGAAACATGCCCTGCGCCTATCATCCTGGCGCAGGGCGGCATGGGCAGGAGAAAATGCCGTTCCATCAGAGGGATCGATCGCCGCGATCCCGTGTTTGGGCAACAGCGATGCGACGGCAGGCATATGGAACGGATCGGCTTCCACCAGTTGTTCTCGGCTCTTCCGAGCCCTCACATGGTGCTGGACCGCAATCTTTGTTTTTCGGCCGCAAACCCGGCCTACCTCGATGCCACGAACCGTAGTTTCGAGGACCTCGACGGGCGCTTCCTGTTCGACGTGTTCCCCAACGACGGCGAGGGGCGGGAGGTTCTTCTCCGCTCGCTGAAGCGCGTTCTGGACACCGGCGAGCCGGACACGATCGCCTACATCGAATACGAGATCCCGAGGCCCGAGCGGCTTGGGGGCGGCATGGAGCGCCGGTACTGGACCGCCGTTCACACGCCCTTGCGCGACGCGCGCGGCGAGGTTCAGTTCATCCTGCAGAACACGGTGGACATCACGGAGCTGGCGCGCCTGCGAGCCGCCGCCTCGGATCCGTTCGGCGACTCGTTCGGCGCGGCCGTGGAACTCGTCCAGCGGGCGAGGGAGGCCGAACATGAAAACCGGACGCGCGCGGATCCTCTCGACGCCTTTCGTCGCCTCTTCGACGAGGCGCCCGGCATCATCGCTCTGCTTCAGGGGCCGGACCACACGTTCACCTACGCCAACCAGGCGTATCGCCGCTTCGTGGGAGACCGCCACCTCGTCGGGCTGGCCATTCGTGACGCCCTGCCGGAGGTCGTGGAGCAGGGCTTTCCGGATCTTCTCGACCACGTGTTCGCGACCGGCGAGCCGATGCTGGGCTTCGGCGCCCGCGTTCTGATCGGCGATCCTGCCAGGGGCGCCACGAACGAGACCTATCTCGACTTCTCCTACACCGCGATCCGCGACTCGGCCGGCGACATCTCCGGCATCCTCGTGCAGGGCTACGATCGCTCCGACAGCGTGCGCGCCAACCAGCGCCAGCGTCTCCTTCTCGACGAGCTGAACCACCGCGTGAAGAACACGCTCTCGACCGTTCAGTCGCTCGCCCGTCGCTCCTTCTCGTCGACGGGCGACCCGCAGGCCGCGCGCCGCGTGTTCGAGGCCCGCATCCTCGCCCTGTCGAACGCCCACAACCTTCTCAGCGAGCACCATTGGGAGTCGGCCGAACTCGCGACGATCCTGCAGCTCGAAATCGAGGCCTTCGGCAGCGACCGGGTGCGCGCGGAAGGCGAGGGCATCCGGCTCAATCCCAAGGCGACGATCGCGCTCGCCATGGTGTTTCACGAGCTCGCGTCGAACGCGCTCAAATACGGTGCGCTGGCGGGGCCGGACGGACGGGTCACCGTCTCGTGGGAGCGTGATGGCGACGAGGTTCGTCTGGAATGGCGCGAGGAGAACCTGCAGGCGTCGATCGATTCGATCGCGTCGGGCTTCGGCACGCGCATGCTGAAGCGCATCGTCGAAGGCGAACTCCTCGGCCGGCTGTCGGTTGACTTCCCCCCACGCGGCCTAGCTTGGTCAATGGTCGTGCCATGCCATGAGATCGAGGACCTTGGGACCCAACTCCGACAGCACTGATCGGTCCCGCCTCGCCGGACTGCGCGTCTTCGCGGTGGAAGACGAGAGCATCGTCGCGATGCAGCTCGAGGATATCCTCTGCGACCTCGGCTGCGATCTCGTGGACCTCGCGATGCGTCTGCAGAAGGCTCTCGATCGGCTGGCCGAGGAGCCCGTGATCGAAGCCGCCGTTCTCGACGTCAACATCGCCGGCG
Organism: Aureimonas jatrophae; assembly: GCF_900104035.1. Lineage (GTDB taxonomy): Bacteria > Pseudomonadota > Alphaproteobacteria > Rhizobiales > Rhizobiaceae > Aureimonas > Aureimonas jatrophae. The sequence continues at coordinate 240,593 of NZ_FNIT01000001.1, forward strand.
AGAAGGTCTATCCGGTCGCAGAGCGGCTGCGGGAGCGGGGCGTGCCGATCGTCTTCGCCACCGGATACGGACGCGGTGGCCTCCAGCCGGAATGGCAGGACTGCGAGGTCATCCAGAAACCCTACACCGAGGCGCAGATCGCCGATGCCCTCGTGCGCGCGCTCGACGCTGCCCCGATTCACGACCGAGTGAACGCACAGGGTTAACCGGCTCGTGGGTGGGCGATTGCGCGCACCCCGTGCTAACAAGCCGCAACCCCCGGGATCCCCACGGAGCTGACTATCGCATGGACACCTTCGTTCAGAGCCTGATGCAGAACCTCGGCGTGTTCGGCATCGCGCTTCTCATGTTCCTGGAGAACATCTTCCCGCCCATCCCGTCGGAGCTGATCATGCCGCTGGCGGGCTATCAGGCGGCCTCCGGCGAACACTCGCTGGTGGCGGTGATCCTGGCGGGCACCGCGGGCGCCCTGGTTGGCATTCTGCCCTGGTACTACCTCGGCCGCGCCTTCGGCGAGAAGCGCATCGTGGCGCTGGCGGACCGTTTCGGCCGCTGGCTGACGATGACCGCCGAAGACGTCGAGGCGGCCGATCGGTGGTTCCGGCGCTACGGGATCTGGGCGGTCTTCCTGGGACGCCTCGTGCCCACCGTGCGCACGTTGATCTCGGTTCCGGCCGGCCTGTCGCGCATGCCTCTGCCGACCTTCCTGCTTTTTTCCGCCCTCGGCACGCTGATCTGGACCACGGGCCTGACCATGGCCGGTTATCTTCTTGCATCGCAGTACGAGCGCGTGAACGACTATGTCGGTCCGGTCTCGAACATCGTAATCGCGGCGGTCGTGGTGCTCTACCTCTACCGCGTCATCACCTTTAAACCGCGTCCTCGCAGCCGGCCGATCGACCTGCAGTCCGACGAGATGGGCGACCACCGTGCCTGACGTCGCGATCCGCCGCGTCGGCGCACGACGCATCGAGGCCCGTGTCGCGGGCCTCTTCCGGACCGAGGCCAACGGCTTCGAGACGGTCAGCATCGAGTCCCTCAACCTTGGCTTCGATGGGATCGCCGGGGATCGGCACGGCGGCCCGACGCGTCGCACCGGCGGGCGCGAGCCCTGGTATCCGCGCGGCACCGAGATCCGCAACGAGCGTCAGGTGTCGATCCTGTGTCCCGACGAGCTGGCCGGCGTCGCCGACGCCATGCGCCTGCCCGAGCTCCGCCCGGAATGGATCGGCGGCAACCTGCTTCTGGCAGGCGTGCCTCATCTCTCCTGGCTGCCGGCCCGCACGCTGATGATGTTCGAGAACGGGGCCTCGCTGAAGGTCGAGGGCGACAACGCACCCTGTCGTCAGTCCGGCCGGTCGGTCGCGGCGCGCTTTTCGGGACGCGACGACATCGAGACCGGTTTCGTGCAGGCGGCGCGCCGGCGACGCGGGCTGGTCGCCTGGGTCGAGAAGCCGGGCGCCCTGCGCCTCGGCGAGCGCGTCGACATCCGGCTGCCGGAGCAGTGGATCTACGAGGGCTGATCCTCGTCGTCCGCCGCCTCGTCCTCGGTGGAAACGAGGTGGCGCGTCGCTCCCCAATGGTCCAGCGTCTCGTTCACGGCTTCCACGACGAAGAATCGCGCCTCGTCGCGGCTGTAACCCTCGTCGCGCAGTTCGTCATAGTCCGTGTGCTGGTGGCGCACGTGGGCCAGCGTTGCGAGCCATACCGCGCTGGCCGGCGACAGGTCGCGCATGTGCCGTGCGTTGGCCGCCTCGCGGATCGCCTCGGCATCGAGGAAGGGTACGCGCGGCAGGAGAAGCGTCAGGTTCTCCGCCACGAGGCGCTGGCGCCGCGTCGTCACGAGAGGTCGTCCGGTGCGTGGTCGACGCTCGGCAGGTAGGGCTTGATGTCGAGAAGCGGCGTGCCGTCCAGGACATCGAGCGCGTCGAGAACGAGCGTGCCGCTATCTCCATCGATCGAGACGAGCCGCACCAGGTGCAGTCCGATCGGGTTCGGCCGAACGGGCGAGCGCAGCGAGAACGTGCCGCGCGCCACAGTGGCATGACGCGGCATCTGCAGCGCCAGATCGCGGCGCGCTTGGCTAAGCCATGTCAGCAGCCAAGCGTATCCGCCCGGCGCCAGACCGTCGAGGGCCGGACGAAAGGGCAGGTCGATCCGGGCCCGGAACGAGCCGTCCTGTGAGCGCTCGCGCGCCTCGCGCATGTTGCGCGGGCAGCTACCGCGCTCGCGCCACGGGCTCTCCAGATGACCGATGAACGCCAGTCGCGCGTCGTCCCGGTCGCCGGGATCGACCGCGAAGGGAACCTCGCCCTCCCGCACGCCCGAACGGGTCATGACCGGATCCGACGCCGGGACCATGGGAGGCAACCTTGAGAAGCCCCTTGCCCAACGCATGCCAAACACATAAACATATCTTTATATGATTTTGGCGCGAACCGGGAGGCGCACCACGTGGCGGCCACCTTCGCCCGAACCGTCGATATCCTCAAGGCCGTCGCCGAGCCGACGCGCTTGCGCCTGCTCCTCCTGCTGGCCCGACAGGAGCTGACGGTTTCCGACCTCACCACCATCCTGCGCCAGTCGCAGCCGCGCGTCTCGCGCCACCTAAAGCTTCTGACCGAGGCCGGTCTGGTTCATCGACACCAGGAAGGCGCCTTCGCCTTCTTCCGCCTGGGTGACGAGGCATCGGTGCACGATCTGCTCGCCACGCTCGGGCGTGGGCTCGACGATCCCGAAGGACTGCTGGCCGGCGACACGGAACGGCTCGGCGCGGTGCGACAGCGACGCGCCGAGCGGGCCGCCGTTTATTTCGCGCAGAACGCCGCAGAGTGGGATCGCATGCGCTCCTTCTCCGTACCCGACGCGGTGGTGGAGCGGGAATTGGCGGATCTTCTTGGAGAGGGACCTCTCGGGTCGGTGCTCGATGTTGGCACGGGGACGGGACGGCTCCTGGAGCTTCTGGCCCCCCGCGCGGATCGGGCGGTCGGCATCGACGCCTCGCGCGAGATGCTGCAGATCGCGCGCGCCAAGCTCGATGCTGCCGGCCTCGCGCAGGCCAGCGTTCGGCAGGGCGATGCCTACCGCTTGCCGGTTCCGCGCGCGAGCTTCGACCTCGTGACGATCCATCAGGTGCTGCATTACCTCGACGATCCCGCGGCCGCGGTTCGCGAGGCGGCCGGCGTGCTCAAGCCCGGCGGACGCCTGGCGATCGTCGACTTCGCGCCGCACGAGCAGGAATTCCTGCGCGACCATGCGCATCAGCGCCTCGGCTTCTCGGCCGAGACGCTGGCGGGCTTTCTCAGGGCAGCCGGCCTCAGGCAGACGCGCCTGCGCGAGTTGCCGCCCGCCAATGGCCGCGCCGATCATCTCACCGTTCTTCTGGTTCTGGCGGAGCGCGACGTCGCGATGTCGCAGCCGAACCTCGTCCCGCTGGCCGCTGCACAGGAGCTTTGACCTCGGATGCCCCAATCCAAGACCGCCCGCCAGGCCATCCGCGTCTCGTTCGAGTTCTTCCCGCCCAAGACGCCGGCGATGGAGGAGGGCTTGTGGAACGCGATCACGCGGCTGGCTCCGTTAAGGCCCGACTTCGTCTCGGTGACCTATGGCGCGGGCGGCTCGACGCGCGAGCGAACCCACCAGACCGTCGCGCGCCTGCTCCGCGAGACCGATCTCAAGCCCGCCGCGCACCTGACCTGCGTCGATGCCTCGCGCGCGGAGGTGGACGAGGTCGTGCGCCAGTATCGCGATACCGGCGTTCGCCATTTCGTGGCCCTGCGCGGCGACGGGCAGGGAGGGGCGGGCTCGGCCTACCAGGCGCATCCCGATGGCTATCGCAACGGCGCGGAGTTGACCGCCGGCATCAAGCGTATCGACCCATCGATCGAAGTCTCGGTCTCCGCGTATCCGGAGAAGCACCCCGAGAGTCCCGATGTCGCGACCGATATCGAGATGCTGCGGCGCAAGGTCGATGCGGGCGCGACCCGTGCCATCACCCAGTTCTTCTTCGACAACGACCAGTACGAGCGCTACGCCGAGCGCGTGCGGGCGGCCGGCATCTTCGTGCCCATCGTGCCGGGCATCGTTCCGATCCACGATTTCACCAAGATCAGCCGCTTCTCGGCGCAGACCGGCGCCTCGATTCCCACCTGGCTCGCACGCCGTTTCGAGGGACTCGAGAACGACGCGCAGACGCGTTCGCACGTCGCGGCCGCTGTCTGCGCCGAACAGGTCCTCGATCTCGCTGACCGGGGCGTGGGCGACTTCCACTTCTACACGATGAACCGCGCCGACCTGGTCTATTCGATCTGCCACATTCTCGGCCTTCGCGAAGACTCGACAGCCGTCGCGGCCTGAAACATGAAAGGGCCGGAGCATCGCCGCTCCGGCCCTTTCGAGGTTCGTTCCGCGTTGACGATGCCGCTGCCGATCCCGTCAGGGAACGACGCCCACCACCATGGCGCCCACGAAGGCGAACGCGGCGCAGGCCATCATGAAATTCATCGAACGCATCAGATGCATTTCCGCCTCCCGCTCACGAGATGTTTCGAAGTTTAACCAAGCCTAAAACTTCGTAAAGCCGCATTCGTTGCGGCAGCGCGGTCGCAAGCCGCAGTTTTTTCAAAATTCCTCATTGGGCGTCACGACTTGGCCCCGTCGCATGGCAGTCGAGAAAAATCGCGGATCGGTGCCGATCGTCATATCGGTTGCGCCTGCAGGCCCTAGATGCGAGGTCGCATTCGATTCGCCGCTGCCCGGACCGGGCGGCCGTCTCCGACAGGGACATGCCGTTGCAGACCTTCTCCACCGCGCGCGAGGCCGCGCTCGCGCTTCGGCCGGATGTTCCGGTCTATTGCTTCCGTCCGCAGGTTTTGCGTGAGGATCTGGATCGCTTCCGCCGTGCCTTTCCCGGCACCACGGCCTATGCGGTCAAGACGAACGGCGAGCCGCAGGTTCTGGAAGCTCTGGCGAAGGCCGGCGTCGACGCCTTCGACGTAGCCTCGCCGGCCGAGTTCGAGGCGGTGCGCCGCGTCGCGCCCAAGGCCGAAATGCTTTACATGCATCCGATCAAGGCCCAGTCCGATATCCGACTGGCGCTCGAGACCTACGGCATCCGCACCCTGTCGCTCGATCACGAGGACGAGGTGGCCAAGATCCTGCGCATCGTGCGCGCGCTCGACCTCGATCCGGGTTCGATCACAATCTTCGTGCGCCTCCAGACCAAGGGGCACGCGGCCTACGAACTGTCCAAGAAGTTCGGCGCCGCGCCCGCCCACGCGGTCGAACTTCTCCAGCGCTGCCACCGGATCGGGTTCAAGGTCGGCATCTGCTTCCACGTCGGCTCGCAGATCGAGGACAACGAGACCTACGAGCGCGCGCTCGCCTCCGCCGACTGGGTGCGCAACCGGGCCGACGTGCCGTTGGCTGGGCTCGATGTCGGCGGCGGCTTTCCCGCCGAGTACGGGCACGATCCGCGCAAGCGCAAGCCCGTCATGCCGAGCCTCGAGAACCTCATGGCGAAGCTGCGCGAGGACGTCGCCGAGTACGGCTTCGACCATCTGCCGCTCGTGGCCGAACCCGGCCGCGTCGTGGTGGCGCGCGCGTTCTCGCTGATCGTGCGCGTCCTTCTGCGAAAAGGACGCCGACTCTATATCAATGACGGCATCTGGGCTTCGCTCTCGGACTCGTGGACCGGCAAGATCACGCTGCCCGCCCGCTTCATTCCCGATCCCGCCCGCCAATCGCGCAACGGCGATCCGTCGTCGATTCAAGCCTTCCGCGTGTGCGGAGCGACCTGCGACTCCGTCGACATCCTGTCGCGGCCCTTCTGGCTGCCGGAAACCGTGGACACGGGCGACTGGATCGAGATCGGCCATATCGGCGCCTACTCGCTCTCCTTGCGCACGCGCTTCAACGGCTTCTATCCCGATACGTTCGTGGAGGTGACGACGCCCTTCGACTTCGGCGAGGCGGCGGAAGGGTATGCGAGCCTCGAAACCATGGCCGACTGACGCAAAAAAAGCCCGGCGCCTCGCGGCTCCGGGCCTCGGTCCATTCCGGGGCGCAACGCTCAGCGGCGGGGCGTTACGTCCTTGATGTCGCGGCGCTCCAGATCGAAGTGGTCGAGGATGATCTGGATGTTGCGCTTGTGCGACTTGAAGTAGACGTCGAACAGGTCGCCCGCGAGCGGCACGGCACCGACTGCGGCGTCCACGCCGAGGTTGGCGATCATGCGTGCGAGCTTGCGCTTGGGCAGGCCGAGCCGTCGCGCCTCGTTGACGATGTAGAGGCCGATCAGGGCCGCGCCCGCGTCGCCGACGCCCGGCACCAAACCGATCACCGCATCGGCGCCGAAGCGGATGTCGGTGCCCGGCACGCGGATCGCCGTATCCATTACGCGCGCGAGCGAGTTCAGGCGGGCGATGCGGCGCAGACGCGTCGCCTCGTCGAGAAAGGGGGCATCGAAGCCGTTGGCAAAGGCGGCTGCAACCATGGTCGCGGTCTCCATCGAAATGGGCGGCGCACCGGCCGCCCTGTCTCGTAAATGGTGATCGCCATTGCCGGGTTGAAGACCCGTCTCAATCCTTGGTGCGGTCGAGGATCAGATCGGCCGGGCCGAAGCGCCCGCTCGCCGTGTTGCCCTGGTGCCAGTAGGGGTAGATCACCGGCGGGCGGCTGACAGTGTCGAGCGCCGTGCGTTCCTCGTCGGTCAGCCTGAGGTCGGCTGCCGCGAGGTTGTCTCGGAACTGCGTCTCGGTGCGGCCGCCGATCACAAGCGTCGCGACGGCCGGGCGTCCGAGGAGCCAGGCCAGTGCCACCTGCGCGGCCGAGACGCCGCGCGCCTCGCCGATCCGAACCAGCTCGTCCACGATGCGCCACAGCCGGTCCTCGTCCCGGATCGGCGGCTCGGTCCAGCCGGCGAGCTGGCGCGAGCCCTCGGCGGTCTGGTTGCGACGGTGCTTGCCCGACAGGAGGCCGCCGGCGAGCGGGCTCCAGGCCATGACGCCAACGCCTTGGTCGAGCGCGACCGGCAGAAGCTCGTATTCCGCCTCGCGCGCCTCCAGCGTGTAGTGGATCTGCTGCGTGACGAAGCGCGTCAGGTTGTGGCGCTCCGAGATGCCAAGCGCCTTCATGAGGTGCCAGGCCGAGAAGTTCGAGCAGCCGACGTAGCGCACCTTGCCGTGCTGCACGAGCGTGTCGAGCGCCGCCATCGTCTCATCCAGCGGCGTCTGCCCGTCCCACTGGTGCACGAGATAGACGTCGATCCGGTCGGTGCGCAGGCGCTTCAGGCTCGCCTCGCACTCGCGGATGATGTGAAGACGCGACAGGCCCTGCTCGTTCGGGCCGGACCCCATCGGGAAGCGGACCTTCGAGGCGATCAGGACATCGCCCGGCCGCTTGCCGCCGAGCACCTCGCCGACGATCTCCTCCGACCGCCCGCCCGAATAGACGTTGGCGGTATCGATGAGGTTCACGCCCTGGTCGATGCAGAGATCCACCAGCCGCCGTGCGTCGTCGACCTCGACCGCTCCGGTGGCGCCGAAGTTGCCGCGCCCTCCGAAGGTCATGGTTCCCATGGTGAGCGTCGAGACCTTCAGTCCCGAGCGTCCGAGCGAGCGATATTCCATGCGGGCGTCCTCCCTATGCCCGCGCGAACCCCTACCGTGCGTCGAAGCGCGACTGGGCGGCGAGCACCGCACCGATATGCCTTTGTGCCCAGGTCGTCAGCCCCTCGATTTCGGTCGCGAGCGTCAACCCGAGCGGCGTGATGGAATAGGTGACGCTGACCGGCGTCGTCGGAAGGACCTCGCGCTCGACGAGGCCGTCGCGCTCCAGGCCCTTTAGGGTCTGCGACAGCATCTTCTGCGAGATGCCGCCGACGAGGCGTCGCAGCTCGTTGAAGCGACGCGGACCCTTGGCGAGCAGCGTCAGGAGAAGCGTCGTCCACTTGTCCGCGATGCGGTCGAGCACGAGCCGCGTCGGGCAGGCGGGATCGTAGACGTTGGGCGTCAGGTCCATCGGTTTCCTCGCGGTGACCACGTGCGCGTCCGGTGCCTTCTTTTCAGACAAGTTCCCGAATGGCATCAGGTATCTGTCAGTTACCACAGGGAAGACGAATCATGAAGGTGGCATTGATCGGCGCCTCGGGGCAGGCGGGCTCGCGCATCCTGCGAGAGCTTTCGAGTCGGGGGCACGAGACCACGGCGATCGCGCGCAACCCCGAGCGCATCGATGCGGGGCCCGGCGTCACGGCCGTGCGAGGCGACGTCGCCGAGGGCGAGGCGCTGGCAGCGATCCTGCGCGGACACGACGCGGTGGTGAGCTCGGTGCACTTTCTCGCCTTCGATCCCGAGACGCTGGTCGCGGCGGTCCGGGCGAGCGAGGTGAAGCGCTATCTCGTGGTCGGCGGGGCGGGAAGCCTGGAGGTCGCGTCCGGCCAACGCCTTCTCGACGCGCCGGACTTTCCGGACGCCTACAAGGCGGAGGCGACGGCGGGCGCCGCCTATCTCGACCGGCTTCGAGCGCTGGACGACCTCGACTGGACTTTCTTCTCGCCCGCCGCGATGTTCGTGCCCGGCGAGCGTACGGGCAGGTTCCGGCTGGGGCAGGACATGTTGATCGCGAACGACGAGGGATCCTCGATCTCGTTCGAGGACTATGCGGTCGCGCTGGTGGACGAGCTGGAGCAGCCCCGCCACGTGCGGGGCCGCTTCACGATAGGCTACTAGTTCAAAGCGGCCAGGAGGCGCGCGGTCGGCCAGCCGTCGGCGGGCAGGCCGCGCTTCATCTGCTCCTCGCGCACGGCGGCGCGTGTGTTGGCGCCCAGAATGCCGTCGATCTTGCCGACGTCGTAGCCCATCGCGGCGAGGCGCTGCTGCAGCGCCTTCATCTGGTCGCCGTCCAGACCGGGCTGCGGATTGCCGAGATCGGCCGCCGGCTCGCCCGCCAGGCGCGTGCCGAAGTAGGCGGCCGTCAGCGAGTACACGAGCGAGTTGTTCCAGGTGAGGTAGATGTCGAAGTTCGGGAAGGCCAGGAAGGCCGGCCCACCCGCGCCCTGCGGAAGGATGATCGAGGCCATCATGCCGTCGCTCTCCAGCGGCGATCCGTCGGCCTTCGTGACGCCGAGCTTGGCGAACTCCGAACGGGGCTCCTTCTGGACCAGTGCGGCGCGATCGTAGGGGAAGTTGGCTGGGATGCGGACCGACTCCAGCCAGGGCTCGCCGCGCCGGTATCCCATGGACTGGATGAACTTGCCGGTGGTCATCAAGACGTCCGGAACGTCGGTGAGGAGGTTGACTTGGCCGTTGCCGTCCTGGTCCGTGCCGTAGGCGAGATAGTCCTCGGGCAGGATCTGGGTCTGGCCGAGCTCGCCCGCCCAGGCACCGCGCATCTGGTCGGGGCGCAGGTAGCCGCGATCGACGAGCTCGATCGCGCCGATGAGATGCGGGCGGAAGATCTCGGGACGACGGCAGTCGTGGGCCAGCGTCGCCAACGCCGAGAGCGTGTCGAAGTCGCCGAGCACGGCACCGTAGTCGGTCTCGAGTCCCCAGAACGAGGCAATCACGGGACCCGGCACGCCGGTCTGGCGTTCGACCTCGGCGAAGGTCGAGGCGTATTTGCGCAGGTTCGCCTGTCCACGCGCGAGTCGGTCCTTGTTGACCATGCGGCCCTGGAACTGCGTCCAGGCCTGCTGGAAGACGCCTTGGCCCCGGTCGCGCGCGAGCACCTTCGGGTCGGGTCGCACGTCGGCCAAGGCCCGCTCGATGCCCGCTTCCGACAAGCCCTTCGCCCGCGCCTCGGCCCTGACGCCCTGCAGAAAGGCCCCGAAATCGCCGCCGCACTGAGCGCTCTGCGCCAGGGCCCCTCCGGTTGTGGCGAGGAGGGCGGCGGCCAGGATCGCGAGGCGTCGCGGGGCGTGGAACATCGGGATCGAATCCTTCGGGTCTTGGGAAAGCGGTTCGGCTGGCAAAGCCGCAAACTGCGGCGCGAGCGTGACCTGCCGTATCAGCTCGACGGGCGATGAGCCGCGAGCCAGGCGCGCCAGTCCTCGCGCGTGCCGGAGAAGGCGTTGCGGTCCACCGGACCGTCGACACCCGGTACCGTGCCGGTCGCGGTCCATTGCCAGAAGCGGAAGTCGCGATCGGGATAGTTCGCGGTCGGGTGATCCTTCACGCCGCGAAGCCAGAACTGGTGCTTCGGGAAGGTTCCGACGAGGCGTTCGCGGTGGATGTCGATCGGCGCGTAGATGATGGGGCGCACGCCGTAATGCCGCTCCACGGCGTCGAGGAAGGCGGTCATCTCGCGCACCACCTCGTCGCGTGGCGGACGCCGCGTGCAGGTCGGCGAGTCTGGGTTCCATTCGACATCGAGGACGGGCGGCAGCGCCTGCGGGTCGCGCGGCACGTTGGCAATGAACCAGGCGGCCTGCTCGACCCCGGGCCGGCACCAGTAGTAGAAATGGTAGGCTCCACGCGGCACCCCGGCGGCGGCCGCCGCCTTCCAGTTGCGCAAGAAGGCCGCATCGACGCGGTCGCCACCCTCGGTCGACTTCAGAAACGCGAAGGCGACGCCGCCACGGCGCGCGGCATCCCAATCGATCTCGCCCTGATACTTCGACACGTCGATCCCGTGTACCGGGTAATGCTCGGGCGCGGAGCCCTTGATGCCGGTGAGGCCGAGCTCCGCAGGGTCGAGCGATGCGGAGCGGCAGGCACTTAGCGCCGCCAGCGCCGACAGGGCTGCGGCCAGCACCCAGCGACGGGCCCGGATCGGAGCCGATCGGCTGCGGTTGTCGCCGGCGTGGTTCATGGTCTGGAACGGCTCCTGATCGGCGCGGCGCATGGGTGACGGGACGCGCGGCTTCGGCGCGCACGTTCGCGGCGCCGGCTGTCGCGAGGCTGACGCGCCCGGCGTCTGAACCATTCCATGCTCTGCATCGGGACAAAAGAATGCGTGATCTGATGCGGGAGAACCAATTGGCCGCACCTGCGTTGGAGACCCTGAAGGTACATCGTCGCAAAAGGATCGACATTCATGAAGACCCTCACGCTCGCCGCTGGCGTCGCCGCCCTTCTGGCTCTGTCGGCCTGCTCCGACAACAGCTCCACGACGCCGTCCACCACGTCGAGCTCGACGACCACGGCCCCGGCCACGACGGGCGCCGGCACGACCCCCGGCGCGACCACGACCACGACGCCGGCCACCGGCGGCACGATGGCGCCGGCGACCGGTGGCTCGTCCACGACCACGACGAACTGATCGATCTCGATCTCGAGATGACACGGCGGCCGGCTCTTGGAGCCGGCCGTTTGCATGTGCGAAATCAGCCGGCCATGGGCCGTCTTTTCGTGTGCGCGGCAACGCGATAGAAAAGGCGCCGGGATTCGCCCGGTCCTTGGACGGACGGCATGTCGATCTTCTCCACCCTCGGTCAACTCCTGAGGGATCTCGCGCAACAGGGCGGCTCGGTGGTCGAGGCCTTGGTGGAGCGCGTTCGTACGGCTTTCTCGGGCGACCGCGAGACGCGGCGTCGCGTGGCGTTCTCGGTGGCCATGATCGCGCTGTCTGCCAAGATGGCGCGGGCCGACGGCGTCGTCACGCCCGCCGAAATCAGCGCCTTCCGCCGCATCTTCCTGATCCCGCCCGACGAGATCCAGAACGTCTTCCGTCTCTACTCCATCGCCCAGCAGGATACCGCCGGCTTCGAAATCTACGCCTCGCGCATGCGCGCGCTCTGCGAAGAGCCGCCGGCCGAGGGCGAAGAGGGCTGCGCGCTTCTGGTCGACGTGCTCGACGGCCTGTTCCACATCGCGGGTGCCGACGGGGTCGTGCACGAGCGCGAACTGGCGTTTCTGGCGGAGGTGGCCGAGCGCTTCGGTCTCACCGCCGTCCAGTTCGAGCGGATCCGTGCCCGGCATGTCGATGGAGGCGAGGCGGGGGCCTACGCCGTCCTCGGCGTCGATCCGAGCGCAAGCCACGACGAGATGCGTCGGCGCTACCTTCATCTCGTGCGCGAGAACCATCCCGACCGCCTCGCAGCGCGCGGCGTGCCGGCCGAGTTCATGGCGATCGCCACCGAGCGCATGAAGGCGATCAATGCCGCATGGGCGATGGTCGGGCGCGTGGCCGTCTCGTGACATCGAGGGAGACCGCCGAGGTCTGGCCGGCCGACAGCGCGCTGGTCTCGCGCGTGGAGCCCTCGCCCAATCACAACGAGAGGGCAGGCGGTATCGCACCGGACATGCTCGTCCTGCACTATACGGGGATGCGCGACGGCGCCTCGGCGCTCGCGCGGCTGCGCGATCCGACGGCCGCCGTCTCGTCCCATTATCTGGTCGAGGAAGACGGTTCTCTGATCCAGATGGTGCCGGAAGCGCGCCGCGCGTGGCACGCCGGCGTTTCGCGCTGGCAGGGCCAGAGCGACCTCAACTCGCGGTCGATTGGGATCGAGATCGTCAACCCCGGCCATGAGCATGGCTATCGGCCGTTTCCGCCGCAACAGATCGCGACGGTTGTGAAATTGTGCCGAGAATGTGTCGAACGCTGGTCGATCGTGGGCGATCGTGTCGTGGGGCACTCGGATATTGCGCCTTCGCGCAAGGAGGATCCGGGCGAATTCTTTCCGTGGGATCAACTCTCGGCGGCAGGCGTCGGTCATCTCGTGACACCCGTGGAAATACGTAGTGGCCGGTTTCTCACGCGTGGTGATGTCGGCCCCCCCGTGGCCGCGTGGCAGCAGATGTTAGCCAGCTACGGATATGATTGCGAGGCGACCGGAACCTTCGACGATGCAACGCATTTTGCTACCCTGGCTTTCCAGCGTCACCACCGACCGCGCAAGTTGGACGGGTGCGCCGATACGTCGACGGTCGCCACGCTTCACCAGCTTCTCCTAACTAGGCCGTAGCTGACGAGAGGCTGAACGGCCGCGAATCATCGCGCCGTGTTTGTATCACTCTGAAATATTCTGTTACCAGATCGTCACATTGACGGTCCGGTTCGTCCGCATAACCGAGCCTGTCACCGCCGCTGAGCATCGCGGCAGAGAGGGGACGGTTCGCACGCCGGGTTTTGGGGCGGGGCGGGGCCGACGATCCGTAATACAGGACCGAAATGACGAAACTGCCTGCCATGGCTTGCGCCGTGACGCTTTCGCTTGCCCATTTTTCCGCTGCCTTTGCCGATTCCGCTTCGTCCACCTCCACGGCGCCGCTCAAGCCCGCCGACATCCAGACGCCCCAGGCTGCCGCAACGGCGGCCGCCGAACCCACCGACTCCACGCTCGCGGCTCGTCCCTTTGCCGACATCATCGAGCGTGAAGCTCGTGCCAACGGCGTTTCCGTCCAACTCGCCCACGCCATCGTCTCGGTGGAAAGCCGCTACCGTGTCGACGTGACCGGCCGGGCCGGCGAGATCGGCCTCATGCAAATCAAGCCGGCGACGGCGCGTGACATGGGCTTCGAGGGCGATGCGACCGATCTCTACAATCCGATCGTCAACATCCGATACGGCATGAAGTATCTCGCAGGCGCCGAGCGCCGCGGTGGCGGTACGCTGTGCGGCACGATCCTGAAGTACAATGCCGGCCACTACTCGCGTCGCATGAACCCGACCTCGGCGCGCTACTGCGAGAAGGTGAAGCTCGTGCTCGCCAGCCTCGACTCGGACCGCTCCCGCGACTCGGGCATCTGAGCGGTCGCGGCTTGACACGCCGCGCCCCGGTGTCCCTTAAGGGGCCGCCAGTCGGCTGGGCGACCGCTGCCGCAAGGGCCGAAAGGCCGCGGGGGAGGAAAGTCCGGGCTCCACGGAGAAACGGTGCCGGGTAACGCCCGGCGGGGGCGACCCCAGGGACAGTGCCACAGAGAACAGACCGCCTTCATGATCTCCGGATCGCGGGAAGGTAAGGGTGAAACGGTGGGGTAAGAGCCCACCGCGCGACCGGCAACGGAAGCGGCACGGTAAACCCCACCGGGAGCAAAACCGAATAGGAACGACGCGGCGGGCAACCGTCAGCCCTCTCCGGGCCGGTCGTTCGGGTGGGTTGCTTGAGGCGGCGCGCGAGCGTCGTCCCAGAGGAATGGTCGCCCAAGGCAGCTTCCGAGCTGCCGGACAGAACCCGGCTTACAGGCCGACTGGCATTTTCCAACGCAAGACTTTCCGATCGTGCGCCATCGACACCGGCAGGCTCGACATGGGGCTGGCCGGTGTCGATGACGCACGTCATGGGATCGCGCCCCACAGCGACGCTATGGCGTTGTGGCGCGGCGGCAAGTGGCGGCGTTGGGGTCTCCTGCCAAGCGGTGCGGGGATGCCACGCTGGGCGCTGTCCTGGGTCGCGGCGAAAAGCTGTAACCAACTGTTCTAGAACAATGTTTTTGTTTCGTTCCTGCTTGGTGTAGCTGGTCTCGTACCAGGTTCGGGACCGCTGTTCCCATTGACCCCCATGGGGTCCCATGTTATCCCAAATCCCACGGTTCGACCCCTTCCAGTCGGCCCGGTTCCATCGTGTCGAGACTGTGCGGCGGGTTTGTATGAGCCCGCCTCGGGGCAGGCGTGTGCCTGCTTCCCGGAATCGGCGAGCGTGCGGAGCCGGCGTCCGGTGGATGCGCGATCGAACGCCTCGCCGGATGGAAACGGGTCTGTCGCGGATGCGCTTCCTGTCCAATTGGATCAACAACGTGGACGCGAAGGGGCGAGTCTCCGTGCCGGCACCTTTTCGTCAGATCCTCGCCTCGCGCGGCGACCGCGAGCTCTACGCCTTGCAGGCGATCGGCCAGCCGGCGATCGATGTCGGCGGGATGAATCTCCTAGAGCGCTACGAGGCTCGCATGGCGCAGGAGGACCCGTTCGGCGAGGACTACGCCGACATGTCGCTCTTCGCCTATGGGGACGGCGCCTTCCTGAAGCTCGACGGCGAGGGGCGCATGGGCGTCACGGACTTCGTGCGCGCCCATACCGGCATCGAGGATCGCGTCGCCTTCGTCGGGCGCTCGCACTTCTTTCAGCTCTGGGAGCCGGCCGCCTTCGAGGCCCATCGGGCCGAGGCGCGCGCCCGGCTTCTGGCCAAGCGCTCGTCGCGCGACGAGCGCGAGAGATCACCGGAATGATGACGGATCTCGGCGGGACCGAGGATCCCGCCGATGGCGGACCGGTTCGTCACATTCCGGTGCTTCTCGCGCCGGTCACGGCTTCGCTGGACCTTCCTCCCGGAAGCCTGATCGTCGACGGCACGTTTGGCGCGGGCGGCTATTCGGCCGCCCTTCTTCGTCGCGGATATCGCGTGCTCGGCATCGACCGCGATCCGAGCGCCATCGCCGGAGCGCGTGCCCTTCTCGACGAGCATCCGGCGCTGACGCTGCGCGAGGGGCGCTTCGGCGACCTGGAAGCGCTTCTGCGACAGGACGGCGTCGAGACCGTCGACGGCATCGTCCTCGATATTGGCGTGTCGTCGATGCAGATCGACGAGGCGGAGCGCGGCTTCTCGTTCCAGAAGGACGGGCCGCTCGACATGCGCATGAGCGGCTCGGGCCCGACCGCGGCCGACGTCGTCAACCGTCTCAAGGTTGGTGACCTCGCGCGCATCCTGAACTTCCTGGGCGAGGAGCGGCAGGCGGGCCGTATCGCGCGCGCGATCGAGGCGCGCCGCACGGAACGGCCCTTCGAGCGCACGCTCGATCTGGCGGGTCTCGTCGCGCGCACCATCGGGCGCAACCCGAAGGACCGGATCGATCCCGCGACCCGGACCTTCCAGGCGTTGCGGATCTTCGTCAACGACGAGCTCGGCGAACTCGTGCGCGCGCTTCTGGCCGCCGAGCGGATGCTGCGGCCGGGCGGTCGCTTGTCGGTCGTCACCTTCCATTCGCTGGAGGATCGCATCGTCAAGCGCTTCCTGCGCGACCGCTCAGAGGCGGCGTCAGGTTCGCGCCATTTACCCGATGTTCAGCATAAGGCCCCAACATTCGAGTCGCGCAATCGGCCGGTCGTGGGCGAGGAGGGCGAGATCGCCCTCAACCCGCGCGCTCGATCGGCCAAGCTGCGATCCGCCACCCGAACCCAAGCGCCCGCGCGCGAGGGGCGGGAGGCCCATGCCTTCGCGGATCTGCCCGACCTGGCCGATCTGCCCGCCGCCGGAGCTTGATCTATCCATGTTGAAGACGCTCGACGTTCTTCTGATCGTGTTGATGCTCGGCGCCGCCGCCTGGACGTTCGGCAACAAGTACCAGGTCGAGACGCTGGAAAGCCAAGTCATGGCGCTGGACCGCAAGATCGCGCTCGAACGCGAGACGATCCAGCTCCTGGAGGCCGACTGGAGCCTCCTGAACCAGCCGCGTCGCATGGAACAGCTTGCGGAAGCCTTCACGGCCGATCTGCAGCTCGTGCCGATCGCGCCCGAGCAGATCGTCCGGCCGGACGAGCTGCCCTCGGCGCCTCTCCCGCCGGAGCCCGAGAAGGACGCGAAGTCGCGCACCCTTGCCGACGCCTCGAAGGTGCGCGCGCGATGATCGGCTCGCTTCTCCGGCGCTCGCCGCTGCGCGGCCTTCTCGCTTCTTCCACTGCAGCCCCAGGGAGCGCACCGACGCGCCGGTCGCTTCGTCCGCGCCGCGCCGAGCCACCGCGCAATCGTCCGCGCTTCCTGATCGCGGTCGGTCTCTTCTGCGCAATCTACGGCGTGATCGGCGCCCGGCTGGTCGTGTGGGGCGCCATCTCCAACCCGGTCGACCTCTTCCAGACGTCCGGGATCGGCGGACCGATCACGCGGCCCGACCTCGTGGACCGCAACGGCGAGGTTCTGGCGACCGACATCAAGACAGCCTCGCTGTTTGCCGAGCCGCGCCGCATCGTCGATGCCGACGAGGCGACCGAGGCGCTGATGACGGTCCTGCCAGATCTCAACCCCAAGGTCGTGCATGCCCGGCTGTCCTCGAAGTCGGGTTTCGCCTGGCTGCGGCGCGAGCTGACGCCGCGCCAGCAGCAGGAGATCCTGGCCCTCGGCATCCCCGGTATCGGCTTTCGCACCGAGAAGAAGCGCTTCTACCCCGGCGGTCCGACCGCTGCCCACGTGATGGGGGCCGTGAACGTCGACAATCAGGGCATCGCCGGAATGGAGAAGTATGTCGACGACTCGGGCTTCCGCGCCCTGCAGTCGACCGGCTTCGCGTCGAACGGCGATCTCGAGCCGGTCAAGCTGTCGCTCGACCTGCGCGTGCAGCATATCGTGCGCGACGAGCTCGTCGCAGCCATGGCGAAGTACAAGGCGGTCGCCGCCGGCGGGCTCGTGATGGACGTGGAGACGGGCGAGATCATCGCCATGGCCTCCTATCCGGACTACGACCCGAACTCGCCCGGCGACGCGCTCAAGAAGGAAAACCTCAACCGCATCTCGGCCGGCACGTTCGAGATGGGCTCGACCTTCAAGATCTTCACCACCGCCATGGCGCTGGACTCCGGCAAGGTGAAGGTGACCGACATCTTCTCCACGACGCCCTTCCGCGTCGCCGGCTTCACGATCAAGGAGTTCCATGGCAAGGGACGCCCGCTCTCCGTGCCCGAGATCTTCGAGTACTCCTCCAACGTCGGCTCGGCGCGCGAAGCCGATCTCGTCGGCATCGACGGGCACAAGGAGTTCCTGACGCGCATGGGCCTTCTGTCGAAGGTCAAGACCGAACTGCCCGAGGTCGCCATGCCGACGCAGCCCAAGGTCTGGAAGAAGATCAACTCGATGACGATCGCCTTTGGTCACGGCGTGTCGACGACGCCGCTTCAGACCGCGGTGGCGGCCGCCGCGATCGCCAATGGCGGGTGGTACATCCCGCCGACCTTCCTGCCTCGCACCAAGGAACAGGCCGACGCCATGAAGGTGCGCGTCGTGTCCCAGCAGACCTCCGACGAGATGCGCGGCATCTTCCGCCTGAACGGCGAGCAGGGTTCGGGCAAGAGCGCCAACCCGCCGGGCTACCACGTGGGCGGCAAGACCGGCACGGCCGAGAAGGTGGTGAACGGGCGATACTCGAAGGACTCGCGCTTCAACGCCTATGTCGGCGCCTTCCCGATCGAGAAGCCGCGATACCTCGTGCTCACGATCATCGACGAACCCAAGAAGGAAGAGGGCAAGTATGCCGCGACCGCCGGCTACAACGCCGCGCCCATGGTCGGCAACATCGTGCGGCGCGCTGCGACCTTCCTGAACGTAAAGCCGGACTTCGGCGACACGGGTCGCCAGCTGCTCGTATCCTACTGACACCGATCGGCAGGTGACAGAGGCAGCGCCGCCTCGGGCGCGCCCGCCGATTCGAAAAGGCTTCTATCGGCCGCCGACTTGTCTTAAGCCGACCGCCGACCCCGGCTGCGGCCGCGAACGGATACGGGAATGCCGTTGATGAAACTCTCCGACCTCGCCGCCGACATCGCACGGGGCGACGACCTCGCGAGCGTCGAGATAGGAGGCCTGACCGCCGACTCCCGCCACGTGAAGCCGGGCGATCTCTTCGCGGCCCTGCCCGGTACGAAGGGAGACGGCGCCAGCTTCGTCGCGGAAGCCCGCAGCAAGGGCGCCTCGGCCGTTCTTCTCCCGATCGACGCGGCCGACCCCGGGGCGAGCGGCCCGACGCTTCGCGCTCCGGACGCGCGCCGGGCGCTCGCGCTGATGGCGGCTCGCTTCTACGGAGCGCAGCCCGACCATGTGGTGGCGGTGACCGGCACCAGCGGCAAGACATCGATCGCCGCCTTCACCCGCCAGATCTGGACGGCGCTCGGCCTCAAGGCGGCCTCGATCGGCACGACCGGCGTCGTGTCGCCGACCCGCGACGACTACGGCACGCTGACGACGCCGGACCCGGTGGCGCTCGCCAAGCTCATGCGGGAACTGGCCGACGAGGGCGTGACCCATGCCGCGATGGAGGCATCGAGCCACGGTCTCGAGCAGCGTCGCCTCGACGGCGTGCGGCTGCGCGCGGCCGGCTTCAGCAACCTTGGCCGCGACCACATGGACTACCACGCGACCGTGGAGGAGTATTTCGCGGCCAAGATGCGCTTGTTCGATACGCTTCTGCCGAAGGGGTCGCCGGCGGTGATCTTCGCGGACGATCGCTGGTCGGGCGCGGCGGTCGAGGCGGCCCAGCGCGCCGGGATGGCCGTGATGACGGTCGGGCGCGAGGGCGGCTTCCTGCGCTTGAAGCGCCTCGAGCACGAGCGCAACCGCCAGATCGCGGAGATCGACGCGGCCGGCAAGCTTCATCGCATCGTGCTGCCGCTCGCGGGCGAGTTCCAGATGTCGAACGCGCTGGTGGCCGCCGGGCTCGCGGTGGCGGGCGGCGTCAACGTCGACGACGTTCTCCCCGCACTGGAAACGCTGCAGGGCGCGCCGGGGCGGCTCGATCTCGCGGCGACGACGGCGGCGGGCGCGCCGGTCTTCGTGGACTATGCCCACAAGCCCGAAGCGCTGGAAAACGTCCTCGAAGCGGTCCGCCCTTTCACGACAGGCCGGGTGATCGCGGTGATCGGCTGCGGCGGAGACCGTGATCGCGGCAAGCGTCCGATCATGGGCGCGATCGCCGAGCGGCTCGCCGACGTCGTGATCGTCACCGACGACAACCCCCGCTCCGAGGAGCCCGCCTCGATCCGGGCCGCGATCCTCGAGGCCGCACCCAAGGCCGAGGAGATCGCCGATCGGCGCGAGGCGATCCGCCATGCTGTCGCGATCGCGCGGACCGGCGACACGGTGGTGGTGGCCGGCAAGGGGCATGAGAACGGCCAGACCGTCGGCACGACGACGCTGCCCTTCAGCGACCACGACGAGGTGCGGCGCGCCGTGGCGGAGGCCGCACGATGACCGAGCCGTTGTGGACCGGCGCCGCGATCGCCGAGGCCACCGGCGGACGGCCGGTCGGTGCCATGCCCCCCTCGATCGGCGGCGTGTCGATCGACACGCGATCGCTCGAAGCGGGCGACGTCTTCTTCGCGATCCGGGGCGACCGGGTCGACGGGCACCAGTTCCTACGACCCGCGATCGCCGCCGGCGCCGCGTTGCTCGTCGTCTCCAAGGAGAAGCTGCCGGCGCTGGGTGCGCTGCCCGTGCCCCTTCTCGTGGTGGACGACGTTCTCAAGGCCATGGAACGGCTGGCGATCGCCGCCCGCGCCCGCGCGCAGGCCCGCATCGTTGCGGTGACCGGAAGCGTGGGAAAGACCACCACCAAGGAGGCGCTGCGCCATGCGCTCGGCGCCGAGGGCTCGGTGCACGCCTCGGCGGCGTCGTTCAACAATCATTGGGGTGTTCCGCTCTCGCTCGCGCGGCTTCCCGCCGATACGCGCTTTGCGGTGTTCGAGATCGGCATGAACCATCCCGACGAGATCCGGCCGTTGGTGAAGCTCGTGCGTCCGCACGTGGCGATCGTCACGCTAATCGCCCCTGCTCACCTCGGACACTTCGAGAACCTTCGCGCGATCACACGGGCCAAGGGCGAGATCTTCGAGGGACTGACCGCCGGCGGAACGGCCGTGATCAATGCCGACGATCCGGAAAGCGCCGCCTTGTCGCAGATCGCGCGCGCGGCCGGCGTCACCCGCATCACGACCTTCGGCGAGGCGCCGGGCGCCGACTATCGCCTGACGGGCTACGCTCCGCTCGACGAAGGATCGCACGCCACCGCCCTGATCGACGGGACCGCGGTCGAGTTCCAGTTGCCGTCGGGCGGTCGCCATCTCGTTCAGAACACGCTGGCGGTTCTCGGTGCGTCCGATCTCCTGGGCGCCGACGTTTCGCTGGCGGCCGCCGCCTTGTCCTCCTGGCGGGCGGGCACCGGGCGTGGTGCGCGCCATTCGCTGGCGATCGGCTCCGGCCAACTGACTCTGATCGATGAGAGCTACAACGCCAATCCCGCTTCGATGCGGGCTGCGCTCGGTCTCCTGGGCTCGACCCGGCCGGGCACTGGCGGCCGGCGCATCGCGCTGCTCGGCGACATGCTGGAGCTGGGGTCCTTCTCGCGCGACCTTCACGAGGCGCTCGCCGAGCCCGTCATGGAGGCGGGTTGCGACCTCGCGCTCCTTGCCGGTGCGGAGATGCGCACGCTCTACCTCGCCCTGCGCGAGCGCGGGGTCGAGGCGCAGTGGTTCGCGACCGCCGGGGAGCTTGAGGAAAGCTTGAGCGGTCATCTTCGGCCCGGCGACGTCGTCATGGCCAAGGCGTCCAAGAGCATCGGCTTCAGTCGCCTCGTGGAGTCCCTCGTCGCTCGTCTCGGCTCGCCTGCCGCGACGTCCGACGCGTCGCCCCGCCCCAACAGCATGGCTCAGGACGCTTGAACGACCGATGCTCAGCTACCTTGCCGCGCTCGCCGCAGACGTTCAGGTCCTCAACGTCTTTCGCTACATCACCTTCCGCACCGGCGGAGCGCTGATCACGTCCTTCATTACGGTGTTCCTGTTCGGACCCGCGATCATCGCGAACCTGCGCGTGCGCCAGGGGCGGGGACAGCCGATCCGCGCCGACGGGCCGCAGACCCATTTCAAGAAGGCCGGCACCCCGACGATGGGCGGGCTGATGATCCTGTCGGGTCTTCTTGTTTCGACCCTTCTGTGGGCGGACCTCACCAACCTCTATGTCTGGACCGTCCTGCTCGTGACCGTCGGCTTCGGCGGCATCGGCTTCTATGACGACTACCTGAAGGTCACGAAACAAAGCCATCTCGGCTTCTCGGGCAAGGCGCGGCTCGCGATCGAGTTCGCCATCGCGCTTCTGGCCGGCGTCCTGATCATCCTGGCCCAGACCGGCACGTTCGCGACCTCGCTGTCGATCCCCTTCTTCAAGCAGCTCCTGATCGACCTCGGCTGGTTCTATGCGGCCTTCGCCGCCGTCGTGATCGTCGGCGCGGGCAATGCGGTGAACCTCACCGACGGCCTCGACGGTCTCGCCATCATGCCGATCATGATCGCGGCCGCCGCCTTCGGTCTCATCGCCTATCTCGCGGGCAATACGAACTTCGCGAACTACCTGCAGATCCACTACGTCGTCGGCACGGGCGAGCTGTCGGTGATCTGCGGCGCGTTGATCGGGGCGGGACTGGGCTTTCTCTGGTTCAACGCGCCGCCCGCCGCGATCTTCATGGGCGACACCGGGTCGCTGGCGCTGGGCGGTCTGGTGGGAACCGTGGCCGTCGCCACCAAGCACGAACTGGTGCTCGCCGTGATCGGCGGTCTCTTCGTGATCGAGGCGCTGTCCGTGATCATTCAGGTCGCTTCGTTCAAGCTGACCGGCAAGCGCGTGTTCCTGATGGCGCCGATCCACCACCATTTCGAGAAGCTCGGCTGGACCGAAAGCCAGGTCGTGGTGCGCTTCTGGATCATCGCGCTTCTGCTGGCCTTTGTCGGCCTGTCGACGCTGAAGCTGCGCTGAAGGGCGAACGGTCATGATCGCAGCCGAGACCTTCCGCGGGCAGCCGGTCGCCCTGTTCGGGCTCGGCGGGTCGGGTCTGGCGACCGCGCGGGCGCTGCAGGCGGGCGGCGCACGGCTGACGGCGTTCGACGATAACCCGCGCTCGGTCGAGACGGCAACGGGCGAGGGGATCCCGACCGGCGATCTCCATGCGCTCGACTGGACGCGCATCGCCGCGCTCGTTCTGTCGCCCGGCGTGCCGCTGACACATCCCAAGCCCCATTGGGCGGCCGAACTCGCCAGCGCCCACGGCGTTCCGGTGATCGGCGACATCGAGATATTCGCCCGCGAGCGCGAGCGCTTGTGCCGCGACGCGCCGTTCATCGCCATCACCGGCACCAACGGCAAGAGCACCACCACCGCACTGATCGCCCATGCCTTGCGCCATTCGGGTCGCGACACGCAGCTCGGCGGCAATATCGGCGTGCCGGTCCTGACGCTGGATCCGCCGGCACCGGATCGCTTCTACGTGGTGGAGTGCTCGTCCTACCAGATCGACCTCGCGCCCTCGATCGCCCCGACCGTCGGCCTCCTCCTGAACCTGTCGCCGGACCATCTCGACCGGCACGGGACGATGGAGAACTACGCGGCCATCAAGGCTCGCCTTCTAAAGGACGCGGGCACGGCGGTGATCGGCGTTGACGACGAATGGTGCGCCCGCATCGCCGATTGGCACGAGGGCGAGGGGCGCCCGCTCGTTCGGATCTCGCGTTCGCGCGAGCTGGCGGACGGCGTCTTCTTCCGCGACGGCGTGCTTCAGGTCGCAAGAGGCGGCGAGATCGAACGGCGCATTTCGCTCGGCGGTATCGGGTCGCTGCGCGGCGCGCACAACGGGCAGAACGCTGCGGCGGCCGTTGCGACGTTGCGCGCGCTCGGCTTGTCGTTCCCGGAGATCGAGGCAGGCCTGCGGTCCTTCCCGGGCCTTGCCCATCGCATGGAAGAGGTCGCGCGCGTCGGCTCCGTCCTCTTCGTCAACGACTCCAAGGCGACCAATGCCGATGCCGCCGCACCGGCGCTCGGCAGCTTCCCGCGCATCCATTGGATCGCTGGCGGCCTGCCCAAGGAGGGCGGGATCGCCTCGCTCGAATCGCTGTTTCCGCGGGTCGCCAAGGCGTATCTGATCGGCGAAGCGGCACCCGCCTTTGCCGCTACGCTTGGTGAACGAATTCCTTACGAAATCTCGGGTAGTCTCCAGGTCGCGGTCGAGAACGCCGCGCGCGAGGCGGGAACGAGCGGACGGGAAGAAATCGTCCTCCTGTCGCCGGCCTGCGCCTCGTTCGACCAGTTCCGGAATTTCGAGGTGCGAGGCGACACGTTCCGCCAGTTGGTGAACGCGTTGCCCGGCGCCGAGCCGATCACGAGGACATGAGCGCCATGGCCGCCAGTCGCGCCAAGAAGGGCCTTCTCACCGACTGGTGGTTGTCGATCGACCGCTGGTTCCTGGCGGCCTTCCTGATCCTCATGCTGGGCGGCATGGTCCTCAGCTTCGCCGCCAGCCCGCCGGTCGCCGAGAAGATCGGGCTGGAGCCGTTTCACTTCGTGAAGCGGCACGCCCTGTTCCTCGTGCCATCGATCGCCGCGATGCTGGCGACGTCCCTGCTCACGCCGCGCGGCATCCGGCGCATGTCGATCATCATGCTGGCGGGCGCGCTGGTCCTTATGGTCGCGGCGCTGTTCTTCGGCATGGAGGTGAAGGGTGCGCGTCGCTGGATCGGTGCGGGCCCCCTGACGATCCAGCCGTCCGAATTCATGAAGCCGGCCTTTGTCGTGGTCTGCGCCTGGCTGTTTGCCGAGCGCTCGCGCCGCACCGACATTCCCGGCAACCTCTTCTCGATCATGCTGCTCGGCACGGTCGTGGCGCTGCTCGTCGCGCAGCCCGACCTCGGCCAAACCATCCTGACCACGGCGGTCTGGGGCGGCCTGTTCTTCATGGCCGGTCTGCCTTGGCTGTGGATCGTGATGCTGGGCGGCCTCGGCGGCGCGGGCATCCTCGGCGCGTATGTCGTCTTCCCGCACGTCGCCTCGCGCTTCGACCGCTTCCTCACGGGCGAGGGCGACACGTTCCAGACCGACACGGCGCGCGAGGCGATCCTGCGGGGCGGCTGGTTCGGGCAGGGACCGGGCGAGGGCATCGTGAAGCGCCTTCTCCCCGACAGCCACACCGACTTCGCCTATTCCGTGATCGCCGAGGAGTTCGGCATCATCTCCTGCATGGCGCTGACGGCGATCTTCGCCTTCATCGTGATCCGGGGCTTGAACGTCGCCTTCGCACAGCGCGACACGTTCAACCGCCTCGCGATCACCGGTCTCGTGATGCTGTTCGGCCTTCAGTCGATCATCAACATGGCGGTGAACCTCCACCTCATGCCCGCCAAGGGCATGACGCTGCCCTTCATCTCGTATGGCGGCTCGTCGATGCTCGCGGTCGCGATCACCGCCGGCTTCGTGCTGGCCCTCACCCGCCACCGCGCCGACAACGTCTCCCAGACCGACCGGCTGATGGAGCGGACGCTGGCGGCGCAGGCGGTGTGAGGCTGCTACCTACGAGGGTCTCCCATGGGTCTCAGCAGCACCGTCTACGTCAGGCGGCGTTAAGTTCGGCAGTCCGATCGGCAATTTTCTGCTCAAGTGCTTGGTACTCCGCAAGCATCGGCGCTCCTTCGAGCGCGGCTTGAGATACGGCCGCCGGATCTGCGCGCGCGGCCGCGAACGCAAAGAATTTTTCAAGCGCTGGATCCCATCGATCGTTCAAATGTGCCGCAGCTTCCGCAACCTCAGGACTTGCATCCTTACCCTCGCTACCGATGCGAAAACCGTTGACGACCGATATCATTCCCTTGTTGTTCTCTTGGATCGTGCGCTTCTGATCCTGTGTCAGGGTCGTGTCCAGTACCGACAGGTTCGTGAGCGCCGGCATCTGCGTTCGAAGACCTAGCGCATCGCGCCCACACTGCATCTTAAGATTATGAGATGTGTCGGGATCGGTGATACCGCTGTCTTCGATCGCTTTCCAGTTTGTGCCCAACTGGTTGCAGAGGTTTTGGTCAAGCCTATTTGCGGCTGCCTCGATGCTGTCTAAGTCACTTGGGTCTCCGATAAACGCTATGAGCGCATCATCCATTGTCGCGATACTAGCCTTCGCCAGATCGGTCAGCGATTTGCCATCCTTGAGCGCGCTTCCGATGCCATTATGCTGCGCAGGCTTTCCGTCCACGCCATAAGCCGCCGCGCTGATGCCTACCGTCTTATCCTTGAGGATTTTGGCGATATTAGTGGTGGTCTGTTGGACTTCAGGACTTTGCTTGGCAATGAAGGCCGAGACCTTCGATGCGGAGTTGTCAGAGCGGAGGAAAGTGTTGACGCAGCGCGATTTAGTTTCTTCGCTGGCGCCGGCTTTCGCTTCTGAAGCCTTGAACCGAACGTTGGCGTATGAGCAGGCGCCACGCTCCGCCGGTGTCATCTTGCTGACATCGATACCATTGTTGAACGTCTTGTAGATGCCGGTCTTGCGGAGAGCAATTATCTGCGGGTCCGAGTGAGGCTGCGGTTTTGCCGGTTTCGTTGAAGCGTCAGATACGTTGGTCTGAGACTGCTGTGCAGCAGGAGGATTGGCCTGCGGCGCTCGCGAGACTAGTCCCTTAAGAGCGTGCAGCCCCGCATTGGCCAAGCCTGCGATTTCTTTCCCTACTTCGCTGACGAAGGCTTTGATCTTCTCGCCGACTCCGCTGGAATGAGGTGGAGTCTGCGCGGTCGCCCGGTGGGAAATCACGGTGTTCGGCTCAAGGCCCAACAGCTTCGCAGCCTTGGGCGGCGCCACTACCGCATCGAGCAGTTTTCCGGCCTTTGGGCTGATCGTCGTTGTCGGAACATTGACTGGGGAATTGTTGATCTTGCTCACGGACGACTCTCGGTTTTTGGTTTCGGAAGGGCTTGGGTCCGACCTCAGGCGCGGATCATGAAGCTCGGCTCGTCGCCGCCAACCGGCATCCCGGCGTTTACACCTGCTGACGAACTGAGAGAGTGAGGCGAATTCCAGAACGTCGCGTGACGGATGAAGTCGGCAAGATGGCGCTCTAGGCCTCGCTCGCTCAGATCCTCCACTGAAAGACGCACGCACAGGACGACGCCGCTGCGGTCCGGCGTCAACGCGAGGCGAGACGCTCCGGTGCCCTCGCCCAAATGGTTGGCGATCAGAAGCGATGCGAGCAGTGAGGGGTCGCGCGTGTCAACGTTCGAGCGAAGCGCGGTCCAAATCTCAAACGTCGTGGTGTCGTGCTTGTGAATGTTGATCAGAAGGTCGCCGTCAATCGCGAGCGTCAGGTTGCCGTCAGCGTCGAACTGCAGATCCTCAAGGCCCAACGCGGTTCCCAAAACCTCAATGGTTTGATGGACGTCGTGCATGTCGTGGCTTCCCTGCGCTTGCGGTGATGGCGTGCTGCCGCGCTGTCTTCTATAAGCTGCCGACCTCCGGGCCTGTGATCAACGGCACAGAGGCGACTGGTTGATCGACCGCGTCGATGAAGGTTCGCGCGTGGCTCCGGAGGCTTTATGACGGCTCCCATCCTTCTCTGCGCCGGCGGCACCGGCGGGCATCTCTTCCCCGCCGAGGCGCTGGCGCACGAGCTGAAGTCGCGCGGCCGCGAGGTGCATCTCGTCACCGACGAGCGGGCCGACCGCTACGCGTCGAGCTTTCCGGCCGAAGCGGTGCACATCGTGCCGTCCGCGACCTTCGGCTCGCGCAACCCGCTCGCCGTCCTGCGCTCCGGGCTGAAGCTCTGGCGCGGCTATCGCCAATCGATCGCCTTGATGAAGCGGCTGAAGCCCGCCGCGGTCGTCGGCTTCGGCGGTTATCCGACGATCCCGCCCATGATGGGTGCGGTGCAGGCCGGCGAGGCGACGCTGATCCACGAGCAGAACGCCGTGATGGGCCGCGCGAACCGGTTCCTGGCGAGTCGGGTGCGCGCGATCGCCGCCGGCATCGCGCAGAACGGGGCCGACGCCGCGCACGCCGCCAAGACCACGCTCACCGGCAATCCGGTCCGGCCCGCCGTTCTGGAAGCGGCCAAGGTTCCGTATGCGCCAAGCGCGGCGGGCGAGCCGTTCCATCTCGTGGTGTTCGGCGGCAGCCAGGGGGCGAGCGTCTTCGCCGCCGTCCTGCCGGACGCCGTGCGTCGGCTCTCGCCGGAGCTGCGCGCTCGCTTGCGCGTGACCCAGCAGGCCCGCGCCGAGGACGAGGCTGCGGTCTCCGAATTCTACGATCGCGAGGGCATTCCGGCCGAGGTCGCGCCGTTCTTCCGCGACATGGCGGAGCGTCTGGCCAAGGCGCATCTCGTGGTCAGCCGTTCGGGCGCCTCCACGGTCTCGGAGCTGGCCGTCGTCGGCCGCCCGTCCGTCCTCGTGCCCTATCCCTTCGCGCTCGATCACGACCAGGCCGCGAACGCCGCGCGACTGGAAGCGTCGGGCGCGACCACCGTCGTGCGGCAGAGCGAGTTCACCGGCGAGCGGCTTGCGGACCTCGTGCGGGAGGTCGCCGACGATCCGGCCCGCGCCACGGCGATGGCCGCCGCGGCGCGCGCGCAAGGCCTGCCCGACGCGGCGCGGTTGCTTGCCGACCTCGTGGAAGCTATGCCGGGCCGCCAAACCGCTTGAAGGATCAGCTCCCATGAAGATGCCGCCCAATATCGGCCCGGTGCATTTCATCGGCATCGGCGGCATCGGCATGAGCGGCATCGCCGAGGTGCTCGTCAACCTCGGCTACACCGTGCAGGGCTCGGACGCCTCCGAGAATGCCAACGTCCAGCGCCTGCGCGAGAAGGGCGTGACGGTCCACGTCGGCCATGCGGCGGAGAACCTGGGCCGGGCCGAGGTCGTGGTGGTCTCGACCGCCATCAAGCGCTCGAACCCCGAGCTGGCCGCTGCGCGCGAGCGGCTGCTGCCGATCGTGCGCCGCGCCGAGATGCTGGCCGAGCTGATGCGTTTTCGCCAGGCGATCGCCATCGGCGGCACGCACGGCAAGACCACGACGACCTCGATGGTGGCGGCGCTGCTGGATGCCGGCGGCTTCGATCCGACCGTGGTCAACGGCGGCATCATCAACGCCTACGGCACCAACGCGCGCATGGGGGCGGGCGACTGGATGGTCGTGGAGGCCGACGAAAGCGACGGCACCTTCCTGAAGCTGCCGGCCGACGTCGCCGTGGTCACCAACATCGACCCGGAGCATCTCGATCACTACGGCACGTTCGACAAGGTGCGCTCGGCCTTCCGGGCCTTTGTCGAGAACGTGCCCTTCTATGGCTTCGCGGTGATGTGCCTGGACCACCCCGAGGTGCAGACGCTGGTGGCCGAGATCGAGGACCGGCGCATCATCACCTATGGCGAGAACCTGCAGGCCGACGCGCGCTTCTCGAACGTGAAGCCGGAAGGGGCGCGCTCGACCTTCGACGTGACCATCCGCGACCGTGTCTCGGGCGAGACCACCGAGATCGCGGGCCTGTCGCTCCCGATGCCCGGCCGCCACAACGTGTCCAACGCGACCGCCGCGATCGCGGTCGCGCATCGCATCGGCATCTCGGAGGAGGGGATCCGGCGCGGCATCGGCTCGTTCGGCGGCGTGAAGCGTCGGTTCACCCATACGGGCCAAGCCCTCGGCGTCGACGTCTATGACGACTACGGCCATCATCCGGTGGAGATCCGCGCCGTTTTGTCGGCTGCGCGCTCGGCCGCCGGAGGCCGGGTCATCGCCGTCGTCCAGCCGCACCGCTACACGCGCCTCCAGTCGCTCTTCTCGGATTTTGCGGCCTGCTTCAACGATGCCGACACGGTGATCCTCGCGCCGGTCTATGCGGCCGGCGAGGAGCCGATCGAGTTCGTGAACTCCGAGATGCTGGTGGAGCGCCTGAAGCTCGGCGGCCACCGCGACGCGCGCCTCATCGACGGGCCGGACGAGCTCGCCCCCCTCGTGCATCGCGTGGCCAGAAGCGGTGACATGGTCGTGTGCCTCGGGGCCGGCTCGATCACGCAATGGGCCTACGCGCTCCCGCGCCAGCTGGACGCTCTGGGTCCGCTCGCCTGACATGGAGGCCGATCTTCTCGCGCACCTGAGCGACCCCGCGCGGGGACTGCGTGGGAAGCTGACACCCAACGCGGACCTGGCCAAGGTCACCTGGTTCCGCACGGGCGGGCCGGCGGATCTCCTGTTTCAACCGGCCGACGAGGAGGATCTGGCGCGCTTTCTGGCGCTTCTGCCGGAGGAGGTGCCGCTGACCGTGGTCGGCATCGGCTCGAACCTCCTCGTGCGCGACGGCGGCGTCGAGGGCGTGGTCGTCCGGCTCGCCACCAAGGGCTTCGGCGAGGTCGCGGCGTTTGGCGGGGAACGCATCCAGGCCGGCGCTGCGGCGTCCGACAAGCGGTTGGCGGCGGTCGCGCTGGAGGCGGGTCTCGGCGGCTTCCACTTCCTGCACGGCATTCCCGGTTCGGTCGGCGGTGCCATCCGCATGAACGGCGGCGCCAACGGGGTCGAGACCGCGGACCGGCTGGTCGAAGCGCGCGCGCTGGACCGCTCGGGCGCGGTCCATACGCTGTCCCGCGCCGAGATGGGTTTCACCTATCGTCATGCGGAGGCTCCCGAGGAGCTGATCTTCGTGTCGGCCCTGTTCGAGGGGCCGCAGACCGATCCCGCGGCGATCCGGCAGGCCATGGCCGAGGTCGAGCACCATCGCGAGACCACGCAGCCGGTGCGCGAGAAGACCGGCGGCTCGACCTTCAAGAACCCGCCCGGCACGTCCGCCTGGCGCGAGGTGGATCGTGCGGGATGTCGCGGCTTTGCGGTCGGCGACGCCGAGATGTCGGCCATGCACTGCAACTTCATGATCAATCGCGGCACGGCGACGGGCCATGATCTGGAGGCGCTCGGCGAAGAGGTGCGACGGCGCGTCTTCCAGTCGAGCGGTATCCTTCTCGAATGGGAGATCCGCCGCATCGGGCGTTTCGTCCCCGGTCGCGAGGTCGAAGGCTTCCGGCCGTGACAACCATCGACCGCGCGGCATCCGAGCAGCGCGTCCTGCGGCGCTCCATCGCCGCGACCATCCTGATCGGCGCCTTCGGCGTCGTCTTCGGCATCCTGTCGGGGTCGCTCTCGATCGCCTTCGACGGCATGTTCTCGATGGTCGATGCCTCGATGACGGCATTGGCCCTTCTGGTGGCGCGACTGATCGCGGGCCGCCCGAGTCGCCGCTTCCAGATGGGCTTCTGGCACATCGAACCGATGGTGCTCGCCTTCAACGGCGGTCTGCTGACGCTTCTTTCGGTCTACGCTTTCGTGAACGCGGTGGAGGCCCTGCTGTCGGGCGGGCGCGAGCTCGTCTTCGACTGGGCGATCGGCTACGCCGTGATCGTGGTGGCGATCTGCGCCGCGATGTTCGTCTACGGGCGGCGGCGCAACCGCGAGATCGGTTCGGAGTTCCTGGCGCTGGACGTGAAGGGTTGGGCCATGTCCGGCCTGATCACGGCGGCTCTGCTGGCCGCCTTCGCGATCGCCGCTCTTCTGCAGAGCGGGCCGCTGGTGGCGTGGACGCCCTATGTCGATCCCGCTGTTCTGGCCGTGCTGACGTTGGTCTTGATCCCGGTGCCGCTGCGCACGGTCCTGTCGGCGATAAAGGACATCGCCCTCGTGGCGCCCCCCGAACTGGACCGGCGCGTCGCCGAGGTCGCGCGCGGAATCGTCGCCCGCCACGGCTTTCTGGACGCGCGCACCTACGTCGCCAAGAGCGGGCGCTCCGAGGTGATCGAGATGCACTTCATCCTGCCGCCCGATCACCCCTCCCAGTCGATCCGCGACTACGATGCCATCCGCACCGAGATCGGCGCCGCCGTCGGCGGCCGTCCCGACGATCGCTGGCTGACGATCGCCTTCACGGCCGACCCGCGCTAGGCCGATTGAGTTAACGGGCGGTTCGGGAACGCCGTTACGATTTTCTTGCCGGCGCGCGATACGGTTAACCACTGCTTAACCATCGAACCCGCATGAATGGTCTTCGCTGAACAGGAGCGGGACCGCGGGTTCGATGAGTGTGCATGTCGCAGTGCTGCTGGGCGGGTTGTCCTCGGAAAGGCCGGTGAGCCTGTCCTCCGGCAACGCCTGCGCCGACGCGCTGGAGGCCGAGGGTTTCCGGGTCACGCGCGTCGATGTCGGCCGCGACATCGCCGGCGTTCTGTCCGAACTCAAGCCCGACGTCGCGTTCAACGCGCTGCATGGACCGTTCGGCGAAGACGGGACGATCCAGGGCGTGCTGGAGTTCCTGGAGATCCCCTATACCCATTCCGGCGTGCTGGCCTCGGCGCTCGCCATGAACAAGGTGAAGGCGAAGCTCGTCGCCAAGGCCGCGGGCGTTCCCGTGCTCGACACGCGCGTCGTGGCGCGTCGCGAGGCGGCCCGCGCCCACGTCATCCCGACGCCCTACGTCGTGAAGCCGATCGCGGAGGGCTCGTCCTTCGGCGTCCTGATCGTGCGCCAGGATCAGGCGCACCCGCCGCAGCAGCTCCATGCGAGCGACTGGACCTTCGGCGAGGAGGTCATGGTCGAGCGCTTCGTGCCCGGCCGCGAGCTGACCTGCGCCGTGATGGGCGACGTGGCGCTGCCGGTCTGCGAGATCACGACGGAAGGCCACGCCTTCTACGACTACGATTCGAAGTACCTGCCCGGCGGCTCGCGGCACGTCATCCCGGCCGAGATCCCGGCAGCGGTCGTCAAGCGCGTGCAGGAGGCCTCGCTGGCCGCCCACAAGGCGATCGGCTGCCGCGGCGTGACGCGCTCCGACTTCCGCTTCGACGACCGGGGCGGGGAGCGCGGCGAACTCGTCTGGCTGGAGATCAACACGCAGCCGGGCATGACGCCGACCTCGCTCGTGCCCGACATCGCGCGCGCCAGCGGCCATTCGTTCGGCGAACTTCTGGCCTGGATGGTGAGGGACGCCTCATGCCGTCGCTGACCTCGCGCCCCGCGCTGCCCATGCCCGACTGGAGCCGCGTCAGCCCGGTGGTGCTGCGCCTCCATCGCTTCGGGCGCCGGATCGTCGGTCGCATCCGCCATGCACGCGCCGAGAACCTGCCGCGCTTCGGCGCGGTCGTGATCGGCGTGATCGGGGCGACCGGTCTGTATGGCATGGCGCTCGGGGGCCACACGATCACGGTGATCGACGCGATCGCCGATCCGCTCGGCCTGTCGATCGAGACGATCGACGTGCAGGGCTACTCCGAGACCAGCGAGATCGACATCCTCCAGACCCTCTGGATGTCGGGATCCCATTCCTTGCCGTCGCTCGATGTCGACGCCGCGCGCAAGGCGATTGAGGCCATGCCCTGGGTCGAGAGCGCCAGCGTCGAGAAGCAGTATCCTGACACCGTCCGCGTGCGCCTCGTCGAGCGCAAGCCCTTCGCGCTGTGGCAGCGCGACAAGGATCTCTGGATCGTTGATCGCGACGGACGCGAGATCGTGCCCTACGCCACCACGCGCTTCACCGAGCTTCCCTTCGTGGTGGGGCCGGGCGCAGCGCGCGAGGCGACCGACATCTTGGACAAGATGGCCCTGGTACCGGAGCTTGGCACAAGGATCAGGTCGTATGTGAGGGTGGGCGACCGCCGCTGGGACCTGCGTCTCGACAACGGTGTCGTGGTGCGCCTGCCGGAACTGGAGCCCATCGAGGCCGCAGCCCGGCTCATGCGGCTCGACCGCGAGGAGCATGTCCTGTCGCGCGACATCGCGGCCGTGGACCTGCGGCTCGAGGACCGGATCGTGGTGAAGCTGACGCCCGCCGCCAAGGAACGGCGCGACAAGGCGCTCAAGGAGCGGGACAAGCTGGTGAAGCAGGCAAGAAAGGAGAAGCCGGTATGACGATCTTCTCCCGGAAGGGCGACGAGCTGCCGCGGCTGAAGAAGCCCTCGGACCGGCGTGTGCGCACGATCTCGGTGCTGGACATCGGCTCGTCCAAGGTGACGTGCCTGATCGCCCGGCTGAAGCCGCGCCCCGAAAGCGAGGTCCTGCCGGGTCGCACGCACGTGGTCGAGGTGGTCGGCATCGGTCACCAGCGTTCGCGTGGCGTCAAGAGCGGTGTGGTCGTGGATCTCGACGCCGCCGAGGCCTCGATCCGGCACTGCGTCGACGCGGCCGAGCGCATGGCGGGCCTGACGATCGAATCGTTGATCGTGTCGGTGACGGCCGGCCGCCTGAAGAGCCTTCGCGGCTCCGCGCGGCTCGCCATCGAGAGCGGCGAGGTGACCGCCGAGGATCTGGCCGAGGCGCTGGCCGCCGCGGGTCGCACGCCGCTGCGCGAGGGGCGCCTCGCGCTCCACCGCGTGCCGTTCGACCTCAGCCTCGACGGCGAGACAGGTCTCGAGAACCCCGTCGGCATGACCGGGTCCGAGCTGGGCGCGGATCTTCACATCCTCTCGGCCGAGGAAACGCCGCTTCGCAACCTCGAGACCGCGATCAACCGGGCGCATCTGGTGGTCGAGGCCTTTGTCGCGACGCCCTATGCCAGCGGCCTGTCGACGCTTGTCGACGACGAGGCCCTGATGGGGTCGGCCTGCATCGACATGGGCGCCGGTTCCACGACGATCTCGATCTTCCAGAACGGCCACTTCGCCTATGCCGACGCGGTGGCGCTGGGCGGACACCACATCACGATGGACTTGGCGCGCGGTCTGTCGATCCGGCCGGAGCAGGCCGAGCGGCTCAAGGTCATGCACGGCAACGCCCTGCCGGGCTTCGAGGCCGACAGCGAGACCGTGGCCGTCGCCCCGCTCGGCGACGACAGCGGCGAACAGCCGATCAATGTTTCGCGCAACCTTGTGGCGCGTATCATCCGTCCGCGCGTCGAGGAGACGCTGGAACTCATCCGGGACCGGCTCAACGCCTCCAATCTCGGGCACGTCATCGGCAAGCGCGTCGTCCTCACCGGCGGCGCGAGCCAGCTCTCGGGCCTCAACGAGGCGGCGCGGCTCATCCTGCACCGCAACGTCCGGCTCGGCCGGCCGCTCGGCGTCGCGGGCCTTTCGGCCAGCAACAAGAGCCCTGCCTTCGCCACCGCCGTCGGCCTCCTGATCTATCCCCAGGTGGCGGCCGTCGAGCACGTTCCCGACCAGTCCCGGCTGGACTTCGCCTTTGACCGACGCACGCGCGTCGGACGCTTCGGCTCCTGGCTGCGGCGCAGTTTCTGACCCCATCGCGGCGGGTTCGCCCGCCGCCCACCCGACGCTGCGCGCCGCGCACGCGTGAACCTTAAGACCCAAGGCCGGCGCGGCGAGACGGCCACCAGCTTTTCGAGGAAACATCAGAGATGAGCATCACCTTGCAGAGGCCCGACATCACCGAACTGAAGCCCCGCATCACGGTGTTCGGCGTAGGCGGCGGCGGCTGCAACGCCGTCAACAACATGATCAACGCGGGCCTCGAGGGCGTCGAGTTCGTGATCGCCAACACCGACGCGCAGGCGCTCCGCTCCTCGCGCGCCGAGCGCATCATCCAGATGGGCGTGGCCGTCACCGAGGGTCTCGGCGCCGGCTCGCAGCCCGAGGTCGGCCGCGCGGCGGCCGAAGAGTCGCTCGACGAGATTTGCGACCACCTCCTCGGCTCGCACATGTGCTTCGTCACCGCCGGCATGGGCGGCGGCACGGGCACGGGCGCTGCTCCCGTCGTGGCGCGCGCGGCCCGCGAGAAGGGCATCCTGACCGTCGGCGTCGTCACCAAGCCCTTCCACTTCGAGGGCCAGCGCCGCCTGCGCATCGCCGAGCAGGGCATCGAGGAGCTGCAGAAGAACGTCGACACGCTGATCGTCATCCCGAACCAGAACCTGTTCCGGATCGCGAACGACAAGACGACCTTCGCCGACGCCTTCGGCATGGCCGACCAGGTGCTCTACTCCGGCGTCGCCTGCATCACCGACCTGATGGTCAAGGAAGGCCTGATCAACCTCGACTTCGCCGACGTCCGCTCGGTGATGCGCGAGATGGGCAAGGCCATGATGGGCACGGGCGAGGCGTCCGGCGAGGGCCGCGCCATGGCCGCCGCCGAGGCCGCGATCGCCAACCCGCTCCTCGACGAGACGTCGATGAAGGGCGCCAAGGGCCTTCTCATCTCGATCACCGGCGGCCGCGACCTCACCCTCTTCGAGGTGGACGAGGCGGCGACCCGCATCCGCGAGGAGGTCGACCAGGACGCCAACATCATCCTGGGCGCGACCTTCGACGAGAGCCTGGAAGGCGTGATCCGCGTGTCGGTGGTCGCCACCGGCATCGATAAGTCGGCCATGGAGGTCTACAACCGCAACGCCGCCGCCGCGCCGGTGGCCGCGCAGGCGGCTCAGCCTGCGCCGGTCGCCGCGCCGGCCCCGGCCCTGCGCGCCGCAGCGCCCCAGCCCGCCGCCCAGCAGGCGCCGGTCCAGCCCGCGGCACCGGCCTACGAGCCGGCTCCCGCGGTCGCGACCGGCGACATCGAGGACGACTTCACGCTCGCCCTCGAGGCCGAGATCGCCCAGGTTGCCCCCCGCGCGCCGGCACCCCGCCAGCCCGTGCAGCAGCCGGCCCAGGCCCGTATGCCTCGCGTCGAAGACTTCCCGCCGGTGGTTCAGGCCGAGATCGAGCGTCGCTCGGGTGGGACCGAAGCCGCGTCCAGCGACGGCGGCCCGATGGGTCTGCTGCGCCGCCTGACGACCGGGCTCTCGCGCCGCGAGGAAGACGAGGGGATCCTGTCGGACCCGGTTCGCCCGGCCGCGCGCCCGGCTGCCCGTCAGCCGGAGCACAATCCCTACGCGCCGCGTCGCCAGGCTGCCGATTCCGCGGCCCGCCCGCCGCGCGCGGCCGGCGAGGAGGACCAGCTGGAAATCCCCGCCTTCCTGCGTCGCCAGTCGAACTGAGCGCCGCAGCGAGGCTGGAGCGAACCTCTCCAGCTTCACAACATCGTCGCAAAGCCAAAGTGGCCCGCTCCCTCCGGAGCGGGCCGCTTTCGTTCAAGCTTTTGAATTCACTGCAATAAATCTTTGATTAAGCGCGTTCGTGGTAACAGTGAGTAAGAAAGCGTGATTTGGACACAATCGAGGCCGGCCATAGTTTTGCATTCGAAGAAACGATCGTCTCGCGTTCCGTTCTCGGTCGAGCGGGGAGGGGATCGGACGGGAATGCTGGAACTCTGGAAGACCCTCGTGAGTCTCGAGACACCGGCTGAGTAGAGTGAAGGAACGAGCCGCGTGGTCAACCAGCAGCACACGATCGGGGCGCCGATCATCTTCACGGGTGTCGGCGTCCATGGCGGCGCCCCCGTGGAGATGACGCTGCATCCGGCCGAGCCCGACACCGGCATCGTCTTCCACGTCTTCGAGGCCTCGGGCCTCATTCATGAGATCGCGGCCGTGTCGGCCAATGTCTCGTCGACCGACCTTTCCACGATCGTGGGCGATCGTAAAGGGGCGCATGTCGCCACGATCGAGCACATCATGGCCGCGCTCTACGCGATGGACGTCGACAACGTCATCGTCCAGATCGACGGCAACGAGGTCCCCATTCTCGGCGGCGGCTCGGCCGAGTTCGTGCGCGGCATCGAGGGCGCCGGTCTCGTGATGCAGCGCGCGCGTCGCCGCTTCCTGCGCGTTCTCAAGCCCGTCCGCGTCGAGCTGAACGGCGGCTGGGCGGAGTATCGTCCCTATGAGGGAACGCGCTTCGAGGTCGAGATCGACTTCGCCAGCCGCGCGATCGGCCGCCAGTGCTTCGCCGCGGATCTGTCGGCGACCCTGTTCCGGGACGAGTTGGCCGAGGCGCGTACCTTCGGCTTTATGAAGGACGTCGAGAAGCTCTGGGCGTCCGGGCATGCGTTGGGTTCGTCGCTCGACAACTCCGTGGTGATCGGCGACGACGAACGCGTCATCAACCCCGCGGGTCTGCGCTTCGCCGACGAGTTCGTGCGTCACAAGACGCTGGACGCCGTGGGCGACCAGGCTCTCGCCGGCTCCCGCATCCTGGGATGCTACCGGTCCTACCGCGGCGGACACCGCTTGAACGCCCTGGCTCTGGCCGCGCTCACCGCCGATCCGTCCGCCTTCGAGCTGGTGGAGCTGCCCGCTCGCTGGCCCGAAACACTGCGCCGTTCCAGCGCGCGTGCGGCCGCCGTGCCGTCGCTGGGCGCCGCCGCACCCGCCTTCGGCCCGCAGATCCTCTGACGACGCCACGGACGAACCGCTCCGTCGTGAGCCGTCCCACGCCTTAAAAAAGGCTGGTTGAACGATCTTGAAGCGGTGTAGGGAAGCGTTAACGGCTGCCGGTTCCGGAATCGCCGTCCGCTTTCCGGGGGAAGCCTTGAGGGGAATACATCCGATGGCACACTCGCCGCTTTGGGCGCGCCGTCCGGCCGCCGCGCTGGCTCTTCTGGCCGCCGTCTCGACGCTGTCGCTGACCGGCTGCATGTCGAGCAAGGATACCGACATCGACGCCTTGGCGCTGGCGTCCCAGACCGAGCCGGCGGACGTTCTCTACAACCAGGGTCTCGCCAATCTCGAGGGCGGCCGTCTGGGCGAGGCAGCCAAGAAGTTCGAGGCCATCGACAAGCAGCACCCCTATTCCGAATACGCCCGCAAGGCGCTGATCATGCGCGCCTTCGCCTCCTACCGCTCGGGCGACTACGACGAGGCGGAGGGATCGGCCAAGCGTTACCTCGCGCTCTACCCCGGTTCCGAGGACGCGGCCTACGCGCAGTACATCATCGGCCTGTCCTACTATCGGCAGATGCCCGACATCACGCGCGACCAGACCGACACCGCCAAGGCCGTCCAGGCCATGCAGGAGGTCGTGGATCGCTATCCGAACTCGGAATACGCCGAGGACGCGCGCACCAAGATCCGCGTCGGCTCCGACCAGCTCGCCGGCAAGGAGATGCAGGTCGGGCGCTACTACCTCGAGCGCCGCGAGTACATCGCCGCGATCAACCGCTTCAAGAGCGTGGTCGACGTGTTCCCGAAGACGCGCCACGTGGAAGAGGCGTTGGCGCGTCTGACCGAGGCGTACTACGCGATGGGTCTGACGCAGGAGGCGCAGGCCGCCGCCTCCGTGCTCGGCCAGAACTTCCCCGACTCGCCGTGGTACAAGGACTCCTACGCTCTCCTGCAGACGCAGGGGCTGCAGCCGAGTGCCGGTCGCGGAGGCGGAGCCGGTTCCTGGTTCTCGAATGCCGCGCGCCGCCTGACGGGCGCGAGCGAGCCGGTGACCACGGCGGATACGGCACCCAGCGCCATCGAGTCGCGTCCGCCGCGCGGCGCCTGAGCGAAGCGCCCCTTCTGTTTTCAAAGGGCCGGCCCCCGCGCCGGCCCTTTGCATGTCCGGCGGTCTTTTGGCGAACCGATCCGCAGCCTATCTCTGCGCTTCGCCGTTGATGTTTCGTTCCACCCGGTCTAGCGCTGTTTCGGCATGCTTGTTCACCTTTCGATCCGCGACATCGTCCTCATCGACCGGCTCGACCTCACCCTGAACGAGGGGTTGTCGGTGCTGACCGGCGAAACCGGAGCCGGCAAGTCCATCCTGCTCGACGCGCTCTCGCTGGCGCTCGGCGGGCGTGGCGACGGCGGTCTGGTGCGCCACGGCGCGCGGCAGGGCGAGGTGACGGCGGTCTTCGACCTACCGGCCGAACACGCCGCCCGAAAGCTTCTGACGCTGAACGGCTTCGAGGACGATGGCGATCTGATCCTGCGCCGGGTCCAGAGCGCGGACGGGCGAACCCGCGTCTTCGTCAACGACCGCCCTGCCTCGGTCGCGCTGATGCGCGAGATCGGCACGAACCTCGTCGAGATCCACGGCCAGCACGACGACCGGGCGCTGGTCGACCCGCAGGCACACCGCCAGCTTCTCGACGCCTATGCGGGCCTGTCGGGTGAGGCCTTGGCGGTGGCGGAGAACTTCATGGCGTGGCGGCGGCTTGAGGGCGATCTCGCTCGGCTGCGAGCCCGCGTCGAGGCCGCCGCGCGTGAGGCCGACTATCTGCGCGCCAGCGCCGAGGAGTTGACCACGCTGAACCCGCAGGAGGGCGAGGAGGAGGAACTCGCCGAAAGCCGCCAGCGCATGATGCGCTCCGAGAAGATCGCGAGCGACGTCAACGACGCGCACGAGGAGCTGAGCGGCCCGTCGTCGCCGATCCCCGGTCTGGCCAGTCTCCTGCGCCGGCTCGACCGCAAGCGCGACGAGCTGCCGGGGCTGCTGGATGAGCCGCTGTCGCGCCTCGACGGGGCGCTCGATGCGCTGTCGGAGGCGCAGATGGGCCTGGAACGCGCGCTGCGCACGCTGGAGTTCGATCCGCGCGCGCTGGAAAGCTGCGAGGAGCGCCTGTTCGCCTTGCGCGCGGCCAGTCGCAAGTACGGCGTGCCCGTCACCGAACTGCCTGCTCTTGCGGTGCGCATGACGGCCGACCTTGCCGAACTCGATGCCGGCGAGGAACGCCTGGCCGCGTTGACCGCGGAGGTCACCGCCGCGCGCGACGGCTTCGACGCGCTGGCGCGCTCGTTGTCGGCCAAGCGTCACGCCGCCTCCGGCCAGCTCGCGGCCGCGGTGATGGCGGAACTGCCCGACATGAAGCTCGAGCGCGCGGCCTTTATCGTCGAGATGACGAGCGATCCCGAAAGCCGGACCGCCGCCGGTATCGACACGACCGAGTTCTTCGTGCGCACCAATCCCGGCACGCGCGCCGGGCCGATGATGAAGGTCGCGTCGGGCGGTGAGCTGTCGCGCTTCCTGCTCGCCCTAAAGGTGGCCCTTGCCGACAAGGGCTCGGCGCCGACGCTCGTGTTCGACGAGATCGACACCGGTGTCGGCGGCGCGGTGGCCGATGCGATCGGGCGTCGCCTCGCCCGTCTGGCCGGCCGCGTCCAGGTCCTGTCCGTCACGCACGCGCCGCAGGTGGCGGCACGGGCGACGACCCATCTCCTGATCTCGAAGGCCGAGGTCGAGCCGGGCGAGGAGCGTCTGGCGACGCGTGTCGCGACCATCGACATTTCCGCCCGCCGCGAGGAGATCGCCCGCATGTTGGCGGGCGAGAGCATCACCGACGAGGCGCGCGCCGCCGCCGCCCGCCTGATCGGCGCCGTCTGAGCCACAGCCCTTCCGCCGACCCGAACCGAGACGACCGCCATGCCTGATGCTTCCGCCGTCGACGCCTTGACCGAGACCGAGGCCGCCGCCGAGCTGGAACGCCTCGCGAGCGAGATCGCCGAGCATGATCGGCGCTACCACGAGAGCGACGCGCCGACGATCTCGGATGCCGACTACGACGCGCTGCGTCGGCGCAACAGCGAGATCGAGCGACGCTTTCCCCAGATGGTTCGGCCCGACTCCCCGTCGGTCCGGGTCGGCTCCGCCCCGTCCGCACGCTTTGCCAAGATCACCCACGCGCTGCCGATGCTCTCGCTCGACAACGCATTCTCCGACGAGGACGTCGCCGACTTCGCGCGGCGCGTCCGCCGCTTCCTGGGGCTCGGGGTCGACGATCCGCTGGCGATCACCGCCGAGCCGAAGATCGACGGGCTGTCCCTGTCGTTGCGCTACGAGGACGGTCACCTCGTATCGGCGGCCACGCGCGGCGACGGGGCGGTGGGCGAGGACGTCACCCGCAACGCCCTGACCATCCCCGACATCCCGCATCGCCTGTCGGGCTTCCGCCCGGCGGTCTTCGAGGTGCGCGGCGAGGTCTACATGCGGCACGACGACTTCGCGGCGCTCAACCGGCGGCTCGCGACGGCCGGCGCGCTCGCGGCTTCCGGCGACGAGGACGGCGAGGGCGAGGAGACCGCGCCAGCAGCCGGGCCGAAGGTTCGCCAGTTCGCCAACCCGCGCAACGCGGCCGCCGGCTCGCTGCGGCAGAAGGATCCCGAGGTCACCCGCTCGCGTCCCCTGCGCTTCTTCGCCTATGCCTGGGGCGAGGCCAGCGAGGTGCCGGGCACGACGCAGACCGAGGTGGTCGAGGCGCTCGGCCGCATGGGGTTCGCCACCAACCTTCAGCCCCCGGAAGGGGGCGGCGAGTCGCTGATGCAGCGCCTGACCGGCGTCGAAGGGCTGCTGGAACACTACCGCATGATCGAGGCGCGGCGTGCCTCGCTCGGCTACGACATCGACGGCGTCGTCTATAAGGTCGACGACCTCGACCAGCAACGCGAGCTCGGCTTCGTCTCGCGCGCGCCGCGCTGGGCGATCGCGCACAAGTTTTCCGCCGAGCGCGCCTCCACCGTGGTCGAGGATATCGTCATCAACGTCGGGCGCACCGGCAAGCTCGCGCCGCTGGCCAAGCTTCGCCCGGTGACGGTGGGCGGCGTCGTGGTCTCCAACGCGACGCTTCACAACGAGGACTATGTCGCCGGCCGCGACGCGGACGGCGGGCCGATCCGGGGCGGGCGCGACATCCGGATCGGCGACACGGTCGTGATCCAGCGGGCCGGCGACGTCATCCCGCAGGTGCTCGATGTCGAGATCGACAAGCGCCCGCCAAGTGCCGAGCCCTTCCGCTATCCCGACCACTGTCCGATCTGCGGCTCAAGGGCGGAGCGCGAGATCAACCCACGCACGGGTCGGCTCGACTCGGTGCGCCGTTGCACGGCGGGCCTCACCTGTCCGGCGCAGGCCAAGGAGGGGCTCAAGCACTTCGTGTCCCGCAACGCCTTCGATATCGACGGCCTCGGCGAGACGCTGATCGAGGCGCTGTTCGACGCAGGGCTGGTCCACCAGCCGGCCGACATCTTCCGGCTCGAACTCGGACCCTTGCGCGATCTCCTGGCCGCCCGTGCCCTGCAGCAGCGGCAGGAGCGCGAGGCGGCCGAGGATGCGGCGCTGCGCGCTGCCGGCAGGGAGCCGAAGGCGCGCGGAAAGCCCAAGACCTACGACTACACGAAGTCGGCCGAGAACATCCTGGCCGGTATCGCGGCGCGGCGCGAGGTGGCGCTGGAGCGCTTCGTCTTCGCGCTCGGCATCCCCGAGATCGGCGAAAGCTCGTCCAAGGCGCTGGCGCGGCATTTCGAGACCGTGCCGGCTCTGCTGGCCGGCATGGAGCAGGCGTCTGGCGAGCAGCCGGGCGAGGATTGGGCCGAGCTCAGCGCGCTTCAGTCGATCGGCGGCGGTACGTTCGAGCGCATGATGGCGGTCCCGCAGGAGCGACTGGCCGATCCCGACTGGGATCCCTACCGCGACGCCGACCTCGCGCTGCGCGCCAACCAGCGGGTGATCCTGCGCGAGCGTTACGGGGAAGGGGCCGCGCCATTGCGCGAGGCGCTCGGCCGAGCAAGGCTGCAGGCGCCGGGCGCGCTGTTTCTGGACCTCACGCGCGACAGCGACATCGGGACCGTCGCCACGCTCTCGCTCCTCCACTTCTTCGCCGAGCAGCACAACCGCGATGCGGTCCAGGCGCTGATCGATGCGGGCGTGACGACCACCAATGCGCGCGCCGCCCCGCCGCCGGCCGACTCGCCGTTCCGTGGCAAGACCGTCGTCTTCACAGGTACGCTGGAGCGCATGACGCGCTCCGAGGCGAAGAGCCGCGCGGAAAGCCTCGGGGCGAAGGTCTCGGGATCGGTGAGCAAGAAGACCGATCTCGTGGTCGCCGGGCCGGGTGCGGGCTCGAAGCTCGACGAGGCGAAACGTCACGGCGTGCGGGTCGTCAGCGAGGCGGAATGGCTGGACATGGCCGGAGCGGAGTGATTCTCTCCCGGCTTGCCGAAAGGACACCGATGACCGTCGTCGCGATCGACTTCGAGACCGCCAACAGCGATCCAGCCAGCCCTTGCGCCCTTGGCCTCGCCTTCGTGGAAGGGACCGAGATCACGCGCCGGCTCTACACGCTGGTGCGCCCGCCCGAGCTCGCCTTCGACCCCGGCAACATCCGGGTTCACGGCATCCGCTCGCAGGACGTCGTGGACGCGCCGGAGTTTCCCGAGATCTGGCGCGAAATAGAGTGCGAGTTGTCGGGCGCGCTCCTGGTCGCGCACAACGCCTCGTTCGACATGCGCGTTCTGGGCGCGACGCTCGGCCACTACGGCCTCGCCATTCCGCCCATGCGCTCCTTCTGCACCGTGTCCATGTCGCGCCGCCTGTGGCCCGAGATGGCGAGCCGGAAGTTGTCGGCGCTCGCCCACCATTTCGACATCGCCTTCACGCACCATCATGCCGGCGAGGACGCCTATGCCTGCGCGGCGATCGCGTTGGAGGGCGTTCGCGAGGCGGGGCGCAACACGATCGGCGACCTGGCCGAGGAGATGGGTCTCGTCCGACCCGTGGCCGCGCGGCCGGCTCGCGCCAGCGGGGGCATCGCGGCGCGCGCGATGCGGGCGCGAACGGTTCGCGCATCGGCATCCGAGGGTACGCTGCGCTTCCTGATGCGCGGCTCCAAGGGCACGGCCTACGACATGTCTCTGCGCGCCTCCTCGCGCGCGATGCCGATCCTGCAATGCTCATGTCCCGGCTCGCG
This sequence comes from Aureimonas jatrophae, assembly GCF_900104035.1. Taxonomy (GTDB): domain Bacteria; phylum Pseudomonadota; class Alphaproteobacteria; order Rhizobiales; family Rhizobiaceae; genus Aureimonas; species Aureimonas jatrophae. The sequence goes on from NZ_FNIT01000001.1 coordinate 284,491, forward strand.
CTTCCGGCCTGATTGCCGGCACGTGCGCATGGTGATCGCGGGCGACCATTCCGAGCTGATGGCGCGCAGCGAGGAGGAGCGGCAGGCTTTGTCGCAACTCCTGTCGGCCGCATTTCGGGCGCAGGTTGCAGCCTGAAGTCCGTTCCCACGCGAAGCGTGCCTGTGTAAGACAGCCGGAACCTTCATCTGCCGCGACGGGAGTTCTGGCATGGCCTTCTCGATGTGCCGTTGGCTGCCGCTCGTCGCGATCCTCGTGACGTCGTCCGCGCCGGCTCTGGCTGCCGCTCCCGCTCTTGTGGACGGCACGGATCCGGCCGTCGTGATGGAGCTGATGCGCGGATACGGCTCGGCGCGGCCCGACAAGGGGCAGGACGGCAATCCGATGATCCGCGGGCGGATCGACGGCAACGGCTTCAGCGCCTTCTTCTACGATTGCGACGGCGACGGCGCGAACTGCGGCTCGATCGGCCTTTCGGCATATTTCGACCGGACCGACGTGTCGCTCGACGCGATCAACGGGTGGAACCGGGCGAATCGCTTCGGCCGCGTGTACCTGCGCGACGACGGAAAGCCGGTGATCGAGATGGATATCGAACTGGCGGGCGGCATCACCGCGGACAACTTCGAGGCCGCGATGGATCGCTGGTCGGCGATCCTTCAGGATTTCGACAACAACGTCGTCAACGCCGAGCGCCAGCCCGAAGCAGGGGACGTGACGCCCTGACGGGCTCGTTGCCCGTCGACGCACGACCGCATGTCATGAACCGTTCCGATGCCACCCTTGCGGCACGCCAGTGCGCTCCGCTTCTCGTCGCCCTCGTGCCCTTCGGCTTCGTCTACGGTGCGATCGCCGTGGATGGCGGCCTGACGCTCGCACAGACGCTGGGCTTTTCGCTGGCGACCTATGCGGGGGCGAGCCAGTTCCTCGCGATCCAGATGGTGGGGCTCGGCTCGCCGCTCTGGGCGGTCCTCCTGGCAGTGCTCGCGGTCAACGCCCGCCACCTTCTGTATTCGGCCTCGATCGGACGGCACCTTGGCGCGTTCACGCCGCTGGAAAGGGCGCTCGCCTTCTTCCTCCTGGTCGATCCGGCGTTTGCCGCCGGCGAGGCGCGCGCCAGCGAGGCGTCGCTGTCGCGGACCTACTACTTCACCTTCGCGATCCTTCTCTACATCGGCTGGGCCGGTGCGACCCTGATCGGCGCGCTGGCCGGCAGCCTGATCGAGGATCCGCGACGCTGGGGGCTCGACTTCGCCCTGCCGGTCTATTTTCTGGCGCAGACGATGGCCTTTCGAAAGCGAGCGCAGTTTGCCCTGACGCTGTTCGTCGGCGCGACGACGGCGCTCGTCGCCTATGTGACCCTCGGCTCGCCCTGGCATGTCACGCTCGCCGGTATCGCCGGCATGGTTGCCGCGGCGATCCGACGTCCGGCCGGTGAGGGCGCGGCGTGACGACCTACCCGATCTGGACGCTGATCTTCGTCTCCGCCGCTCTGACCTACGCGACGCGGGTCGGCGGCTACCTCATCCTGCGCTCGCTCGGCCGCGTTCCACCTCGCCTCGATGCCGCGCTCAATGCCGTTCCGCCGGCGGTTCTGATCGCGCTGGTCGTGCCGGCCGTCGTGGAAGGCGGGATCGGCGAGCGGCTGATCCTCTTTCTGTGCCTGTTCCTGTCGTTGCGCTTGTCGCTTCTGGCGACCGTGACGATCGGCGTCGTCCTGGTCATAGCGGCACGAGCCGCTGGCATCCCGTGACGGCAACGAAAGGGCCGCGGCAGAGGTCTGCCGCGGCCCTTTCGAGAGCGTGATGGTGGGAACGGTCAGGACTGGATGGCCGAGAGCTTCCAGCTGTCGCCGCGCTCGCGCACGAAGGTCCAGATCTCGGTCGACTCCACGGGTCGGTTCTCGACGCCATCGACGATCGCGCCGGTGCGGCGGTCACGCGTCGTCTCGCGCATGCCGTAGCGCATGGCCACCGTCGCATACTCGCGGTTGCCCTCGCGCCAGCTTTCCGCAACGTCGCCCTGCAGCAATGTCACGTCGCTCGCCTCGGTGCGGATGCCGCGCGCCTCGTTCTGGGCCATCTCTTCGGCGAGATAGCTCGCGACCTCGGGCGTCGCGATCCGATCCAGGGCGTCGTGGTCCTCGCGGCTGAACGCGGCCTGAAGCGCCACGAGGCGTTGCTCGAACACGTCGAGGTCGGCAGGCTTCACGCCGACCGCATCCGTGCCCGGACGCCCGACCGCCGCACCGCCGCCGCCCGCGCCACGCAGGGGCTGGGCGCCGTGCATCGTTTCGGCCTCGCGGCGCATCGGGTTCATGCCGGCCATGGCGGGCTGCTGCGCGTCCTTGCGACGGCGGAAGAAGCGGATGGCGAGCATCACGACCAGCGCGATCAGGAGACCCTGGACCAGAAGACCGAGGAACCCGGCGAAGCCGCCGAAACCCGCGCCCATCAGAAGCCCGAACAGGCCGCCGATCAGGAGACCGCGCATCAGCGTGCCGCCGAGCCCCGAGCCGAAGCGGCTCGCGCGAGCGCCTGCCGCGCCGGCAGCGGCGCCGGCGGCCGGAGCCGCTGCCTGACCCGGCGTCGTCATCGAACGCTGCACCGGCGCGGCGGCCGGAGCGGTGTTGGTGGCGGGAGCCGACTGGTAGGTCCGCGTGCCTCGGCTACCGAACGACCCGCCGCGGCGAGCCTCGGCGTAGTCGACGGCCATGCTGGAGAAGATCAGCGTCAGGGCTGTCAGGCCCACGGCAAAGCGAGCGAAGGGGCGACGGGTCATGAACTCAAGCATCCTCGAGGGCGGTGTAGCCACGATATAGGTTGGCCGTACGGTCTTTTTGAATGAGCGCGGACGCTTCGTCCCCGCACGTCGCGTTCACGATTGCGCCATCACCCCGCTGGCATCGGCCGCCCCCGATCCGTTTGCACCGCACAACCGAGCGGCCTATACCGCGCGGGAAGAAGGACCCGCTCCATGTCCCCGATCGTGTCGGAACCTGCCATCGTCCGCCTGTCGCACGGCGCGGCGCTCGCCATGGCCATCACGAGTGGCCTCCTGGCCGCCAACCTCTACTACGCCCAGCCGGTGGTGGCTTTGATCGGCCAGGATCTCGGCATGCCGCCGGCGCTGGAAAGCCTGATCGTGACCGCCGCGCAGATCGGCTACGCGCTCGGCCTCGTTCTTCTGGTGCCGCTGGGCGACGTCGTGGAGAACCGTCGGCTGATCCTGGCGAGCATGGGCGCCTGTATCCTGGGCCTGGTCGGGCTCGCGCTGGCGCCTGCCGCTGGCTGGCTCTTCGTGGCGACGCTTCTCGTGGGGCTGACCTCGGTCGGTGCGCAGATGATCGTCCCGCTGGCCGCTCACTTCGCCGCACCGAGCGAGCGGGGCCGGATCGTCGGCAATATCATGACCGGGCTTCTGGGCGGCATTCTCCTGGCGCGCCCGCTGTCGAGCTTCGTCGCCGGGCTGGTCGGCTGGCGCGCGATCTTCTGGATCTCGGCCGCGCTGCTGCTGGTTCTGGCGGCGATCGGCAGCCGCGTTTTTCCGGAGCGTCGTCCCGGGCACCGGCAGAGTTACGGCGCACTGATCGCCTCGCTGGCCGGCCTCCTGCGGATGCAGCCGGTCCTGCGGCGTCGCGCCATCATTCACGCCGCGCTTTTTGCGAGCTTCGCGCTGTTCTGGACCGGCGCGCCGCTTCTTCTTCTCGGCGAGCCGTTCCATCTGTCGCCGCAGGCGATCGCGGTGTTTGCGCTGAGCGGGGCGCTGGGCGTCCTGGCCGCGCCGGTCGCCGGGCGCCTGGCGGATCGCGGCCACACCCGCGCGGGAACCGTCGGCGCGTTGCTTCTGGCGGCCGCAGCCATGGCGTTGGCCTTGGTCGCATCCCATTCCCTCGCTGCGCTCGTGATCGCCGGTATCCTCCTCGACCTCGGCGTTCAGGCCAACCTCGTGATCGGCCAACGCGAGATCTTCCTGCTCGACGGCACGATCCGGAACCGCCTCAACGCGGTCTTCATGTCGACCTTCTTTCTCGGCGGAGCGTTGGGCTCGGCGCTGACCAGCCCGTTGATCGAGGCGTTCGGCTGGCATGCGGTGGCGCTGCTTGGCGCCCTGTTCCCGCTCGCCGCGCTCGCCTACTTCCTGTTCGGCGAGCGACGCCGCGCCCGCTAGTCGTCCGTCGCACCCGGCGCTAAGACGGGCGCGACACGCAGAAGGACATCGATGCCATGCCTGCCACGCCTCCGCCCGTCCCGACGCCGCGTCGCCGGATGCCGGTCCTCCGCATGGGGCTCTGGCTGCTGGTCGCGGCCGTTCTGGCGCTGCTGGTTCTCGTCTGGGCCTTCGGACGCATGGAAACGGCGAACGTCGCGGACGCGGCGGCCTACGGAACGCCGTTCCAGCTCGTCGACCAGAACAACCAGCCGGTCAGCGAGGCGGTCCTGCGCGGGCGCCCGACCGCGTTGTTCTTCGGCTTTACGCATTGCCCGGACGTATGCCCGACCACGCTCTACGAGATGGCCGGATACCAGAAGGCATTGAAGGCGGAAGGCAAGGATCTCGGTGTCGTCTTCGTGTCGGTCGATCCCGAGCGCGACACACCCGACATCCTGCGGACCTATGTCGGGGCTCTGTCGCCCGACATCACCGCCGTCACCGGCGATCCGGCGAAGGTCGCGGAGATGGTGAAGGGGTTCGGCATTCACGCCGCCAAGGTCGCGCAGGGCGACGACTACACGATGGACCATACGGCCTCGGTGATCCTCCTGGATCGCGATGGGCGTTTCGTCGGAACGATCGCCTATGGCGAGGACCCGAAGGCCGCTCGCGCCAAGCTCGAGCGCCTGACGGAGCGGACATGACTCAGGTCCGCTTTCACGCCGAAGGAAGCCGCGCCAGCGTGACGCCCGTCTTCGACCGGCTCGACGCGCGTTTCGGCGAGGAGGGCGCTCCGGTCTCCATGGTGGAACTCGACGAAGCCGCCGACCGGCACGAGGTCTCCGTCTACTTCGAGGATGGCGACGAGGTCGATGCGGACGCCGTGCACGCCGCGTTCGCGCCGCTCAGCCCCGCACGGGAGGACCTGCCGGACATCGACTGGATGGCGAGCGTCTTGGCGGATCTGAAACCCGTACGCGCGGGCCGCTTCCTCGTGCACGGCGCCCATGACCGACATCAGGTCCGGCCGCACGATCTGGCGATCGAGATCGAGGCGGGACAGGCCTTCGGGACCGGCCATCACGAGACAACCGCGGGCTGCCTGGAGATGGCGGGCCGGTTGATCGCCCGTCGTCGGCCCCGGCGCGTTCTGGACCTCGGCACCGGCAGTGCGGTTCTGGCGATCGGCGTCGCGAAGCTGGCCCGCATCGCCGTGACGGCGACCGATATCGATCCTGTGGCGGTCCGTGTCGCGGCGGCGAACGCTCGGCTCAACGGCGTTCACACGCTGGTGCGCACCAGCGTCGCGACGGGCTTGGAGGGAGGGGAGATCCGGGAGCGGGCTCCGTTCGACCTGATCCTGGCCAATATCCTGGCGGGTCCGCTGATGCGCATGGCGCCGCAGATGGCGGCGGTGCTGACGCCGGGTGGGGACCTAGTCCTGTCGGGCATTCTGGCGCGCCAGCGCCGAGCGGTTCTGGCGGCCTATCGCGGGCAGGGGATCTACCACCGCGCGACGCTGTGGCGGGGCGACTGGGTGACGCTTCACCTGTCGCGCTGACGGCGCCCGCGCAGAGCGCGGGCGTTTCCGGTCGAGGCCGCTGCCTCAGAAGCGCTGGGGCGCCGAGGCCTCGAAGCGCGAACTTGCGAGCGTGCTGGCGAGATTGACCGACTCGATGTCGAGCATCATCAGCCGACCCGTGCCATGCATCGAGCGAGCCGACGGACGCGACCGGTCGCCGGTCACGGGACGGCGCACCGGAGCGCGCAGGTGAGAGGAGACGTAGCCGAAACGTTCGGTGCGGGCGGACAACATGGAATTCTCGGGCCTTTCGGGATTTTCACAGCTCCCGAGCCAAATATGATGCACTGCAGCAGGATCAGCTACCCATCCCGCTGCATAGGTTGTCTTCGCCCCATGCACGGCAATCGAGCTGTATTGTTCATGATTTCTTCATGAACACGCAGGGCGTCGGGCCGAGCCCGACCCCGCATGACCGGCCGACCGTCAGGCCGAGCCGCGCCCTTCGCGTTCGCGAACGAAGTTCATCGTCACATCCATCGCGTGGAGCGACTGCTGGATTTCTCGCTCCTGCTCCTGAAGGATCTTGCGCTGCTCCTCCATGCGCGACAGCGCGAACTCGATCTGCTTCCGTTCGCCGTTCGGCTGATAGTAGATCTCGATGATCTGCTTGGCCTCGGTCAACGAAAAGCCGAGGATCTTGCAGATCAGGACGAGACGCAGCCGCATGCGGTCGCGCCGCGAGTAGAGACGCGTCGTACCGCGCCGCTCCGGCGACAGAAGGCCGCGATCCTCATAGAAACGAAGCGTCCGCAGCGTGACGCCGAACTCTCGTGCCAGGTCGCCGATGCGATAGGTCTCGCGCTCGTCGACCCCTTCGGTCCCGATCGAGAGGCCGAGCAGCTGCTCGATCCCGACGCGGTTCTCCTCCTCGTCTGCGCGTTCGGCGTCGTTCGATTCTGTCATGTCATGCCACGCATTGACGCAGGCTGCGCCATTCGAGGGTTTCGCGGACGTCGCCCGGCCGAGCGAATCCGTCGCAATAGGAAACAATTTGGGTCGACTTCTCAAGTCCGGACAAACCGAGGGGTGGTTCGTCAATCCAGCTTCAATCCCGCTTGTCTTTCTATTCCGTTACCGAAATCCACCGACACGACCTGTCGGCATGGAGAACGGCGGCGAGACGGACAGCTCGGCCACCGGACAACACACGACGTCAGGGGCGGGCAATGTCGCGACAGGATGCGCAGGTGCAGAAGCGAACAGGGGACGCCGGACAGGGAACCGAGAATTCCTTCGCCTCGCTCAGCAAGACGTTGGAAGATCTGGAAGCGCGCCTGACGCGCTTGTCGAGCTCGCCGAGCCGCCGCGCTGCCGAACCGGCTGCCGCCGGGCCCGTGCGGGCGGCGGTGCCTACCGCCGATGTCGCGCTCCCGACCCAAGCCGAGTTCACGCTGGAAACGCCGGCGCCCACGCCCAGCGACCGCCTTCGCGCGATGACGCAGGCCCGCCGCTCCCGCAGCGCGCTGTCCACGGAAGCCTCGCCTCTCGCCATGGAGCGCCAGCGCCTGGCGGCCGCGCTCCAGGAGCCGGCCAAAGCGGCCGAGCCGGCGCGACGCGTCCGGACCTCGGCGCAGGCCGCCGAGGAGATGCGCCTTCAGAACGAGACGCTCGCGCTGGTTCGCGATCTGGCGGGCGAGGTCGGCCAGTTGCGCTCGGAGGTCGGCTCCCAGCCGGCCGCGCTGGATAGCCGCTTCGAGGAACTGCGCACGTCCTTCGTGGAACTGAAGCGCATGATCGGTGCTCGCGAGGGGGCCGACCGCATCGGGGCCGAGATCTACGAGATCATGGAGGCGCTGACCGAACTCACCGCGGGCACAGCGGACCAGGGCTCGCTCGACGCCCTGCGTGCCGAGGTCGATCAGATTTCCGGCCTTGTCGGCCAGATGGCACGCGAAGAGTCCCTGGAGGCGGTGCAGCGTCGTTGGGACGAGTTCGAGTCGCGCATCGGCGACCGGATCGAGCTCGACAACCAGGCCAAGCGTGATCTGCGGGTCGAGCTGGAGCGTCTGCGCGGCTCGCTTCGCTCGCTCGCCACCGAGGAGCAGATCCTCGCCGTCCAGCAGCGCTGGGACGAGTTCGAGTCGCGCTATCTCGAGACGGCCCGTGTCCAGACCGAGGAGACGCTGACGCGCTTCCTGCGCGACGAGCTCGGCACACTGCGCGACAAGCTCGACGACGTCGTCGCGCAGACCGGCGAGGCGGCCATCGCCGCCCGCATCGAGGCCGCCTCGGAGCGGACCCGCGAGGCGCTGGAAGCCAGCGTCGAGCGCCTGTCGGATCGGATGGGCGAGATCGAGCTGACGCTCGCAAGCCTGCCCGAACTGCTGCAGGTCGACCGCATGGAAGCGCGTATCCAGGCGCTTGCCGAGGGCGTGGAAGCGTTGACGCGCGAGGTCCGCGACCCCGATCTCGATCGCTTCGCGATCGTCGAGGAGCGGTTGGACGATATCTCGGCGGCGCTTCTGGTCGCCACCACGACCGAGCGTCGCGTCGAGATCGACATGGCGCCGGTGGAGCGCATCGAGGCTCGCGTCGCCGAACTCACCGCGCGGGTCGACAGCTTCGTCGAGGCCGGCCACGCCGACATCCTGTCCACGCAGATCGCGGTTCTCACCGAGCGCATCGAGGGCATGGGCGCCCGTCCCGCCAGCGACGAGGAGATCGTGCGGCGCATCGACCGCCTGTCGGAGCGCGTCGAGACCCTGTTCCGCTCCGTCGCTCCGCCGATCGATACGGCGCTGTGGGAGGAGCGGCTCGCCACCATGGCCGCGCGCCTCGAAGAAACGGCGGCTGGTCACGGAATGGATGCCGAGGCGGTCCGTGCGCTCGAGGTGCAGATCCAGCGCCTCGCCGAACTTCTGGGCGACTCGGCGCTTCTGTCGGGGTCCGACGGCGAGATGTCGCGCCGCCTGGATGCGGTGGAGCAGCAGCTCGGCGAAAGCCGCGAGGCGGTCCTGATCGCCGCGCGTACCGCCGCCGAGGAGGCCGTTCGCCGCATGCAGGAGGAGGGGCTCCGTCGGGAGACCGCCTATGTTCAGGAACTCGCCCAGGATCTGCGCAACCTCGAGGCGCTGAGCCGCGACAGCGACGAGCGGACCTTCGGCGTCTTCGATGCGGTCCACTCGACGCTGACCAAGATTGCCGAGCGTCTGACCTCGATCGAGGCCGAGATGCGGGCCGAGGGTGCGCCGCCGGTGCTGCGCGAGGCCACGCGAGCCGAGGCCGACGACGCCCGCCGCATCGAATGGGCGGCCGCTCGCGTCGCGGTCGGCACCGGGGTCGCCGAGGCGAGCGAGCCGAAGGGGTTGCGCGCCGCGATCAACCGGCGCCTTGCACGCCGCACGCCGCCGGCCGTCCGTCCGGCCGAGGTCGAACCACGCGTCGAGCCCGAGGTCGTCTCCGCCGCAGCGCCCGCGCCGGTCGAGACCGCCGAGACGCTTCCGCCGCCCGCCGAACTCGATGCGCCTGCGCTTGACACCACCGACATGGTGATGCGCGAGGCCAATCGCCCGCTCGAGCCCGGTTCGGGAACGCCTGATATCGCCGCGCTTCTGGAGCGGGTGCGCCTGCAGCAACGGGGCCTCGAGCCGGCGAGCCCGGAGCCGGCCGCCAAGGCCGACTTCATCGCCGCGGCCCGCAAGGCGGCCATGGCCGCGGCCGCCGAAGCCGAGGCGCTGCGCGAGCGCGACCGGCAGGAGCCGAGCGACGGCAAGGCCGCTTCGCGCCGCAGCCGCAAGCCGATCCTGATGGCGGTGGGCGCCGTGCTCATGGCGCTGATGGCGATCCCGCTTGGGCAGCGCTATCTCGAGAACAACGCGGCCGCGGTCGCCGAGGCCGTCGACGAGGCGCCGGTCCTGGCGTCCTCCGACGCGAACGAGCTGGGCGCCGCGGGCGGTCCCGCCGACAGCCTGACGGTCGCGAGCGTGCCGCCGCACGAGGAGGTTCCCGCGGCACCGTCTGAGGCGCCGCCCGAGGCGGTGGCCGAGGCCGAAGCTCCCGTAGCGGAGACGGTTCCGCAGGCCGAGGCGGTCGCGCAGGCCGTTCCCGAGGCATCGCCCGTCGAGGACGCCGCCGCAGCGGCGGACGTGTCGGAGCCGGCGGCCGTCGCGGACGTGGCCGCCGCGCCGCCCGCGCCGATGGCGGATGCCGACCTTCTGACGCTGGCCGCACAGCGCTTGCCGGCGACGGCTCAAGGGGCGCTGCCCGCGCTTCCTGCCGGCGTGGATGCGCCCAAGCTCGTCGAAGCGGTTCAGCGCAACGAGCCGATGGCTCTCTTCGAGGTCGGGCTGCGGCTGATGGAAGGGCGCAACGGGCCGGCCAATCCGGCGGGCGCGATCGACTGGTTCGGTCAGTCCGCCGCGCGCGGCTTCGCGCCCGCCCAGTACAGCCTCGGCACGCTCTTCGAGAAGGGCAACGGCGCGACGCGCGATACCGTGGCCGCCAGCCAGTGGTACCGGCTCGCCGCGGACCAGGGCAACGTGCGCGCCATGCACAACCTCGCCGTTCTCTATGCCACCGGCATCGACGGTCGTTCCGATCCGGCGGCCGCCGCGCAATGGTTCGAGAAGGCCGCCGCCCACGGCATGCGCGACAGCCAGTACAATCTCGGCATCCTCTATGCTCGCGGCTCGGGCGTCGATCAGGACCTCGCGCAGTCCTACCGCTGGTTCTCGATCGTCGGCGCGGCCGGCGACAAGGACGCGCAGGACAAGAAGGTCGAGGTCGCCAAGAGTCTGTCGCCCGAGCAGAAGTCGCAGATCGACGCGGAGGTGGCCGCCTGGAAGCCGCTGCCGCGCTCCGAGGAGGCCAACACGGTTCGCGTACCGGCCGATTGGAGCGTCAGCGAGGGTCGGACGGCCTCGGTCGACATGACCCGCGCGATCCGTAACGTGCAGGCCATCCTCGGCAAGCTCGGCTACGATGCCGGCACGCCGGACGGCGTGGTGGGTGCGCGGACCGAGGCGGCGATCCGTCAGTTCCAGTCGAAGTCCGGTCTGGAGGCGACGGGCCGCATCGACGAGCCGCTGATCCGGGCGCTTCTGGAGCGCAAGGACGCCTGATCGGCGCGCAGGATGGTTTGACTTGGGAAAGGGGTTCGGGCCATGTCGGTCCGGGCCCCTTCTTGCATCGCACAACGTCGAGAGTTGCGGCGTGCTGCTCTATCTTCCGATCGCGGAAATCTCGGTCAACGTCTTCGTGATCGTCGCCATGGGTGCGGCGGTCGGCTTCCTGTCGGGCCTGTTCGGGGTCGGCGGCGGCTTCCTGATCACGCCGCTCCTGATCTTCTACAACATTCCGCCCGCCGTGGCGGTCGCGACCGGCGCGAACCAGGTGATCGCCGCGTCCTTCTCGGGCGCGCTCGCGCACTACAAGCGCGGCACGGTGGACCTGAAGCTGGCGGCGGTCCTGATCGCCGGCGGTATCGTCGGGTCGGCGATCGGCGTGTGGATCTACACGCTCCTGCGACGGATCGGGCAGCTCGATCTGGCGGTGTCGATCCTCTACGTCCTGCTGCTCGGGACCGTGGGCGGGCTGATGCTCGCCGAAAGCGTCCAGGCCATGCGCCGCGTGAAGGGCGGCGGCTCGGGCGAGGTGCGCCGGGGCCATCACAACTGGGTTCACCGGCTGCCGCTCAAGCTGCGCTTCAAGCGCTCCAAGCTCTACGTGTCGGCGCTGCCCGTGCTCGGCCTGGGCGCGGCGATCGGCATCCTCGGCTCGGTGATGGGCGTCGGCGGCGGGTTCATCCTCGTTCCCGCGATGATCTACCTTCTGCGCGTTCCGACCAGCGTCGTGATCGGCACCTCGCTCGTCCAGATCATGGCGACCGCCGCGATCACCACCATTCTCCAAGCCGCGACCAACGAGACGGTCGACGTCGTGCTGGCCTTCCTTCTGATGCTGGGAGGCGTCGTCGGTGCACAATTCGGCGCACAGGCGGGCGGCAAGCTGCGCGGTGAGCAGTTGCGCGCGCTTCTGGCGCTTCTCGTGCTGATGGTGGCCGCTCGTCTCCTCGTGGAACTCGCGGTGGTGCCGGGCGACATTTTCTCGATCGCCCTGCCGAACGGGGGCGAGGGGTGAGGGCGGGGCTGGCAGCGATGGCCGCGGTGGCGCTGGCGCTCCTCGCGGGACCGGCGAATGCTCAGCCGGCCGACACCGCGCCGCGCGCCGAGCAGCCGCTGCAAACCGAAACCTTCGAGATCGGCCTGTCCACCGAGACGATCGCCGTGGGCGCGAACTTCGGCGGCGCGCGGCTCGTCGTCTTCGGCGCGCTCGACAATGCCGACCAGCGGCTCCTGCGCCAAGGGCGATACGACATCGCGGTGATCCTGGAAGGGCCGCGCCGCGACCTCGTCGTGCGCGAGAAGAGCCGCGTCTTCGGCATTTGGATCAACAGCCGGTCGGAGCGCTTCCGTGCCGTTCCGCAATCCTATTCTGCGGCCGCGACGCGGCCGCTGCGCGACATCGCATCCGCCGAAACGCTGCGCCAGTTCGGCATCGGCATCGAGAACCTCGCCTTCTCGCCGCTGCGGCCGCCCACCGGGCTCCTGGACGAGCGCGCCGACTTTTCCGGAGCCCTCAGGCGTCTCAAGACGCAAAGCGGCCTGTTCGCGGACGAGGTCGGCACGGTCGAGTTCGTGAGCCCGACGCTGTTTCGCGCCAACCTCGTCCTGCCCGCCGACCTGCCGGTGGGCCGCCACGTCGCACGGGCCTTCCTGTTTCGTGAAGGCGTCTATCTTCGTGAGCGCGACGAGGATGTTTGGGTTCTGAAGACCGGTATCGAGAGCCGTATCTCCGCCTTTGCCGCCGAGAACGGCGTCCTGTACGGCGTGCTCGCGGTATTCGTCGCCATTCTGACCGGCTGGCTCGGCCGGCTGGCCTTCAAACGGGATTAGCAGATGCAAAAGGAAATCGACGACCGGCCGCGCCGCCCGCGCTCCGAACAGATGGTGCGCGCCGCCTGGATCCTCGGCCTGGGCGGCCTCATCCCGTTCGTGGTCGGCACGTTCCTCATCGTCACCAACAACGAGATGGTGGATCCGACCACGCTCTGGGGCGCGGTCTCCGCCTATGCCGCGGTGATCCTGTCGTTTCTCGGCGGCATCCGCTGGGGCGCGGCGCTGAACGAGACGGGGCGGCGCTCGCCCACCACCCTGGCGCTCTCGGTTCTGCCGTCCATCGCCGCCTGGGTGATCGTGCTCCTGCCGGCTCCCTGGAGTTTCGTGGGCTTTGCGGTCGCCTACACGGTTCAGGGCGTCTGGGACGTGACGGCGATCCGGGAGGGGCGCATCGAGACGCCCTGGTTCGCCCAGCTGCGCGTCGTGCTGACCGTCGTCGTCGTTCTTTGCATGATCGCCGTCAGCATCGCCACCAACCAGCCGCTGGCCTTCTGAACGCGCTCAGCGCGGGCTCAGCATCCGGAACGGGATCGGGTAGATCCGCGCCGACCCGATCACCAGCGCGCGGGCGGCCTCGGCGTCGAACAGGCCGCCGAAGGCGCGGTCGAGGACGTTGAGACCGCCTGTCGTCACGCCGAAGCTCGGCATCACCATGCGGGCGCCGTCCGTCGCGAAGCATGCGCCCCGCACCGATCCGCCGCGCCCCGCGACGCGCGCCACCGGGTGAAGGTGGCCTGCGATCTCGCCGGCTCGCGGACCGGCCGTGGGCTCGTGGCGCAGCACGAACGGGCCGATCTCGACCTCCTCGGCCGCTCGGCCGCCCAGACCCTCGGGGGGCAGGGGATCGTGGTTGCCGATGATCCAGATCCAATCGCGCCCCTCGGTCAGGCCGCGCAGCTTGGCACGCAACGGCTCTGGCATGAGGCTCGCGCCGGCGCGATCGTGGAAGCTGTCGCCGAGCGCCACGACGCGGGCCGGGCGATAGCGCGCCAACGCGCCTTCAAGAAGGCCAAGCGTCGCCGAGGTATCGTAGGGCGGCAGGAAGGCACCGCGCCGAGCGAAGGCCGCGCCCTTTTCCAGGTGCAGATCCGAGACGACGAGCAGGTTCTCGTCGGGCGCGAAGACGACGCCGGACGGATCGCAGACGAGGCGTCCTCCGTTCAGAAGCGTCTCCACGCCCTCGCACTCCGCCTGCCTGATCCGCCGCGCCAGACTGTTCATGCCATTCGTTCCCGCCTCTCGTGAACCCTTGGAATCGTCTCGCAAGTCGTTTGGCAAGGCGTCCACAGGTCGCGCCCGCTTGCCTTGACGGTGAAACGCGGCGATAACGCGGTGCACAACGGACCCGGCCCACGCCGGGTGGCTATGCCGGGCGCCGATCCCCCGGCCAATCCAGACGACGCAGCTTCGCAAACGAGCCACCGCCCGACCTCCCGGCGGCGCGTCGTCCAGATCTCGTGTTTTTCGCTCATGTTCACATCCGCCAACTGGCGCGCCGCACCGTTCGGCACGCGAGCCGAATGGTTCGGCAACGTCCGGGGAGACCTTCTCTCCGGCCTCGTGGTCGCGCTGGCTCTTATTCCCGAAGCCATCGCCTTCTCGATCATCGCGGGCGTCGACCCGCAGGTCGGCCTCTACGCCTCCTTTTCGATCGCTGTCCTGATTTCGATCTTCGGCGGGCGGCCCGGCATGATCTCGGCCGCGACCGCCGCGACCGCGGTCCTCATGGTCACGCTGGTTCGCGACCACGGCCTTCAATATCTCTTCGCCGCGACGATCCTAGCCGGCATCATCCAGGTCGCCGCCGGTTTCCTGCGGCTCGGCGATCTCATGCGCTTCGTGTCGCGCTCCGTCATGACGGGCTTCGTCAATGCGCTCGCGATCCTGATCTTCCTCGCGCAGCTGCCCGAGCTGATCGGTGTGCCGTCGATGACCTACGTCCTGCTCGCCGGGGCGCTCGCCATCATCTACCTCCTGCCGCGCGTCACCACTGCCGTGCCGTCGCCGTTGGTCGCGATTGTCGCGATCACCGCCGTCGCGCTGGCCTTCGGCATCGACGTGCGGACGGTCGGCGACATGGGCCAGCTGCCCTCCAGCCTGCCGACCTTCTTCCTGCCCGACGTGCCGCTGAGCTTCGAGACGCTGCGCATCATCGCGCCCTATTCGATCGGCATCGCCATGGTCGGCCTTCTGGAGTCGCTGATGACCGCGCAGGTCGTCGACGACCTGACCGATACCGGCTCCGACAAGAATCGCGAATGCGTCGGTCAGGGCATCGCCAACTTCGTGACCGGCTTCTTCGGCGGCATGGCGGGCTGCGCCATGATCGGCCAGTCCGGCATCAACATCCGATCCGGCGGGCGCGGGCGCCTCAGCTGCTTCTTCGCGGGCGTGATGCTGCTATTCCTGATCGTGGGCTTGAGCGACTGGGTCGCCGTGATCCCGATGCCGGCCCTCGTCGCCGTCATGATCATGGTCTCGATCGGCACGTTCGACTGGGGCTCGATCCGCAGCCTCGTGACCCATCCCCGACGGTCCTCGGTCGTGATGCTGGCGGTGGTGATCATCGTCGTCTGGACCCACAACCTCGCGCTCGGCGTCTTTGCGGGCGTCCTGCTGTCGGGCCTGTTCTTCGCCTCGAAGATCGCGCAGATCTTCGCGGTCACCTCACGGCGCGAGGGCGACACGCGCACCTACACGGTCGAGGGCCAAGTCTTCTTCGCCTCGGCCGGAAAGTTCGTCGACAGCTTCGACACGCGCGAGCCGGTCGCTCACGTCGTGATCGATGTGACCCGCGCCCATATCTGGGATCTCACCGGCGTCGGCGCGCTCGACAAGGTGGCACTACGTTTCCGTAAGGCCGGCGTCGAGACCGAGGTCGTCGGCCTCAACGAGGCGTCGCGGACGATCGTCGACAAGCTCAGCATCCGCAACCGTGCCGACGCGCTGGAGCTGTCGTCCGGGCATTGAGGCGCGCCGGGCGGGCTTGGCGGCCCGCGCGTCGCGGATCATAAGGCGTCATGCCCATGCGCCCCTGGATCCTCGGTCCCGTCCCCATCGCCGTCAGCTGGCGGGAGCGCCTGCGCTCCGCGCTTGGCGCCTCCGTCGGCATTCTCGGAACGGGTCTCGTCTGCACGCTCGCCCTCGGGTCCGCGCCGTCGCTACCCGCGCTGATCGCGCCGATGGGCGCCTCGGCGGTGCTCCTCTTCGCCGTGCCCGCCAGTCCGCTCGCCCAACCGCGTTCGATTCTCGGCGGAAACCTCGTCGCCGCGATCGTCGGCGTGGCCTCGGCACAGCTCGTGCCCGATCCGCTCGCGGCGGCGACGCTGGCGATCGGCGTCTCGATCGCGATCATGATGTCGCTGCAATGCCTCCATCCGCCGAGCGGCGCGATCGCGCTGACGGCGGTGCTCGGCGGCCCCGCGATCCGGGACCTTGGATTCGGTTTCGTGGTCTGGCCGGTGGCTGCGAACTCGCTTCTCCTGCTCCTCGTCGCGGTCGCCTACAACCGTCTGGCCGGGCGCTCCTATCCGCACCGTCCCGCGATCGCAGCGCCCGCGCGCCAGACGCGCGACGTGCCGGCCGAGGGACGCGTCGGCATCACGTCGGCCGATCTCGACGCGGTTCTCTCCGAGTACGACGCGCTCCTCGACATCAGTCGCGGTGATCTGGAGGGCATCCTGCGACAGGCGCAGCTGCGTGCCTTCGGGCGCCATGTCGGCCGCGCGACCTGCGCCACGATCATGTCGCGCGACGTCGTCGCCGTCGCGCCCGACGCCTCGATCCGCGAGGCCTTCGACCTCATCCGTACACATCACATCAAGGCGCTGCCGGTCACCGGCGACGATGCGCGCGTGGTCGGCATCGTCACGCAGACCGATCTGCTCGATAAGGCGGCCTGGGGCGCGAAGGGTCCGAGGCTTGGATTGAGGCACCGTCTGTCGTTGGCCGCGACGCGCGGCCGCGCACCCAACGGCAGCATCGCGGACATCATGACCGCCCCGGTGCGCACCACCACGCCCGACGCGCGACTCGCCGACATCGTGCGCATCATGGCGGGAGCCGGCCTGCATCATCTGCCGGTCGTTGAGTCGGACGGACGGCTGGCCGGCATCGTCTCGCAGTCCGATCTCATCGTGGCGCTGCTCGCCGAGCGCAGTCTGGAGGGTGCGCCCGCCTGAGACCTCAGGTCAGGTAGTTCGAGCGGTAGCGGCTGGCCTCGCCCAGCGCGCGGATGATGAGGTCCTGCTCCATCGCCTCCTGCAGAACGTCGTCGCGCGCCTCGCCGTCGACGCGCTCGCGCCCCGCCTCCAGCATGATCGGAACGGCGAGCGGCGAAATCTCGGCCAGATCGCGGTGCAGGATATGCCGCTTGATGCGGGCGAGAAGGTCCGACACGCGCTTGACGTCGAGAAGGCCGGTCGCCGCGTCCGCCCAGGTCGCGCGCAGGAGGATGTGGTCGGGCTCGTGCTGGCGCAGGACGTCGTAGACAAGGTCCGACGAGACCGTCATCTGCCGCCCGGTCTTCTCGCGCCCGGGATGGTTCTTGGTGACGAGCCCGGCGATCACCGCGCATTGCCGGAAGGTGCGCTTCAGAAGCCAGGAGTCCGCCATCCACGCTTCCAGGTCGTCGCCCAGCATGTCCTCGTCGAAGAGCTCGTCGAGCGAGAGTCGCTTCGTCCCGATCATCTCGCCCATGTCGCCCTTGCCCCAGATCGACAGGGCGTAGTCGGTCGCGACGAAGCCCAAGGGCTTGGCGCGCATGCGCTCCAGGCGGCGCGTCAGCAGCATGCCGAGCGTCTGGTGGGCGAGCCGGCCCTCGAACGGGTAGGCCACCATGAAGAAGCGGTTGCCGTTCGGAAAGGTCTCGATCAGGAGGTCGTTCGGCCCCGGGATGCTCGACTTGCGCGCCTGGATCTCCAGCCAGTCGTGCACCTGGGGCGGCAGGGCGTCCCATTGCTTCGGGTCGGCCAGCATCTCGCGCACGCGCGCTGCGAGAAATGTCGTCAGCGGAAACTTCTGGCCGCCGTAGTAGGGCACCTTCGCCTCGTCGCCTTTAGCCTTGGTGACGAGGCATTCCATCTCGTGGATGCCCTCGAAGCGCAGCACCTGGCCGGAGAACAGGAACGTGTCGCCTGCAGCCAGGGTCTCCAGAAAGTTCTCCTCGATCTTGCCGAGCACCGGTCCGCCGCGGCTCATGCCGGAGCGCGTCTTGGCGCGGATCAAACGCACGAGCAGCGTCTCGGACTCGATGATCGTCCCGGCGTTCATCCGGTAGCCCTGCGCCACGCTCGGATGGGTGATGCGCCAGGTGCCGTCCTCGGTCAGCCGGATCTTGGCGTATCGCTCGTAGACGCGCAGCGCATAGCCGCCGGTCGCCACGAAGTCGACGACCTGGTCGAAGGTCGTGCGGTCCATATCGCGGTAGACGCTGGCGCTCGTCACCTCGGCATAGAGGTCGTCCGCGCGGAAGGGCTCGGCACAGGCCATGCCGAGCACGTGCTGCGCGAGAACGTCGAGGCAGCCCTCGCGCATCGGCGGGGAATCCTGCGCGCCGAGATAGTTGGCGTCGAGCGCCGCCTGGCACTCCATGACCTCGAAGCGGTTGGCCGGCACGAGGATCGCCTTCGAGGGCTCGTCCATGCGGTGATTGGCCCGGCCGATCCGCTGTGCCAGGCGGGAGGCGCCCTTTGGCGCGCCGACATGCACCACAAGATCGACGTCGCCCCAGTCGATGCCGAGGTCCAGCGTCGAGGTTGCCACCACGGCGCGCAGTTCGTTGGCGGCCATGGCAGCTTCGACGCGGCGGCGCTGGGACACGTCGAGCGAACCGTGGTGGAGCGCGATCGGCAGCGTGTCCTCGTTGATGCGCCAGAGCTCCTGGAACAGGAGTTCGGCCTGAGAGCGTGTGTTGACGAAGAGAAGCGTCGTCTTGTGCGCTTGGATCGCCTCGTAGATCTCGGGCATGGCGTAGCGCGCCATGTGACCCTGCCAGGGCACGCGCTCCTTGGACTTCAGGATCGTGATCTCGGGCTTGGCGCCGCCCTCGACCGTCACGAGGTCGGCCTGATGCCGGTGGTCGGGCTCCTGCGCGACCAGCCACTCGCAGAGTTCGGCCGGGTCGGTAACGGTGGCCGAGAGGCCGATCGTGCGAAGGCCCGGCGCGTGCTTACGCAGGCGCGCAAGACCGAGCGCCAGGAGGTGGCCGCGCTTGGATGCGACCAGCGAGTGGAGCTCGTCGAAGATCACGGTCGACAGGTCACCGAAGAAGTCGGCGGCGTCGGCATGGCTGAGGAGGAGCGCCAGCTGCTCGGGCGTCGTCAGAAGGATGTCGGGCGGGCTGGCCTTCTGGCGCTGCCGGCGCGAGGCGGACGTGTCGCCGGTGCGTGCCTCCATCTTGATGCGCAGCCCCATCTCCTCGACGGGCATGGTGAGGTTGCGCTGGATGTCGGTGGCGAGCGCCTTGAGGGGCGAGATGTAGAGCGTATGGACGCCGGGCAGCCGCGTGCCGGGACGGTGCTTCGGTCGCCGCGACAGGTCCACCAGCGAGGGCAGGAAACCGGCCAGCGTCTTGCCCGCGCCGGTCGGCGCGATCAGAAGGGTCGAGCGGCCCGCTTCGGCACGTGCGAGGAGGTCGAGCTGGTGCGGGCGGGGGCTCCAGCCCTTCTTCGCGAACCAGCGCAGGAAGACCTCCGGCAGGGCGAAGGTCTGGTCGGGGCTGAGGTCGGGCGGAAGCGGCGCGGTCACGCCCCTTAAGGTATGGCTCTCCCGTCCTGCGCCAAGAACTAGGCCGCCAGATAGCGGTCCGTGCGGTGGTTGATCGCAAGGAAGAGGTTCAGGACCACCGCGCCGACCACCGAGTAGAGGACGGCGAGCGGCGAAACGGCGGCGAACGCCGTGACGAGCACGAGAAGGTCCACCGCCATCTGCGTCAGCCCCGCCCGCCAGCCGAAGCGGTCCTGAAGATAGACGGCGAGGATGCCGACGCCGCCCGCCGACGAACGGTGGCGGAAGAGGGCAAGCAAGCCGAAGCCGATCATCAGCCCGCCGAGACAGGCGCCGACCAGCGGCTGAACCCGCGCGAAGTCGAGGACGTTGCCGCTGAAGGCGGTGACGAGCGACAGGAGCCCGACCGCGAAGGCCGTCTTCACCGTGAAGGCCCGCCCCATGCGCCCGACCGCCAGCACGTAGAAGGGCAGGTTGAGGCAGAAGAAGACGAGGCCGAAGTTCCAACCGGTGAGGTAGTGGACCACGAAGGCAAGACCCGCCATGCCACCCGTAAGGAAGCCGAGATGGCCCAGGATGGCGATGCCGACCGCCGTCAGCACGACGCCGGCCAGGATGCCGAGCGCATCCTCCCACGGGGAATGGCGGGTGGCTGTCGCCGCCCAGCTGCCGAAGCGATGGGCGCGCCGCGTGGTCGCGATCTCGACGTCCTCGGCCGTGATGGTTCCCGTCTCGCCGCGTGCGTTCAACGCTCGGCCCTCCGTGCCGTGACGATCGCGCCCGCGACGTCGGCGCCGGCATCCTGCCGGATCACGGCGCGCTCGATCGCAACGGTCTCGAACCCGCAGGCGCCCAGAAGCCTCCAGAGATGGTCCGGCTCGTGCGCGTAGCGCAGGCTCGGACGAAGCTTGAACGGCGCGTCGCCGTCTTCCACCTCGACCGAGAAGGCGATCGGTGAACCGAGACGGGCGGCCTCCGCGATGCGACGGAAGGCCGGTTCGAGATCGCCGAGATAGGTCAGAACGTCGGCCGCCGTGACGAGATCGAAGGGTTCCGAAGCGACGGGCTCGAGAATGTCGCCCTCGCGCAGGACGTCGTAGATCTCCTTGCGCCGCGCGCGCTCCAGCATGCGTGGCGAGAGGTCGACGCCCTCCAGCCAGCGTGTGCGCCCGCGCAACCGCTCGCCCATCAACCCCGTGCCGCAGCCAAGGTCCAGCGTGCGGGCAAAGACCTGATCGGGACCGGCTAGTCGATCGATCGCGGCGACAAGCAGATCCGGCACGCGGTATCCCAGCCGGTTCACCAGCGCCTCCTCGAAGCGCGGCGCGTACTGGTCGAACAACCCGGCCACGAAGAGCGGCGAGGGGGCGGCCGGTACGGGTACGGCTCCGAGCGCGGCGAGTTTCAGCTCCGCGCCATAGGGATCGGCCGGATCGGCGTTGAGGATGCCTTGGAAGATGGTTCGGGCCTCGGTCTCGCGGTCCGCCTGCAGCAGGAAGCCCGCGAGCTGCATGCGTCCCGCCGTCCAATCCGGTGCGACCTCCAGCGCCTGGCGCATGAGATCGGCGGCCACCTCGAACTCGCCGCCTTGCGCATAGTCGCGCGCATGGGCGGCTCGCAGGTCGGCGATCGGGTCGCCGGAACGGTGGGGATCGTCTGCCAAGGTGTCACGGTTCCGGTTGGGGCGGCCTCCTATGCGGCGTGTCGTGCCCTTCGCGCAAGGTGCCGCGATGCCGCCCGCTCGTGCGGCCCTATCTCATGCGGCATGGCCCGCTTCGAAGACCTCCTCCGCCCGACCCCGAAGGGGCTGTATTGCCCGCCAGGCGATTTCTACATCGACCCGGTGCGCCCGGTGGACCGAGCGCTCGTCACGCATGGGCATGCCGACCACGCGCGGCCCGGCAACGCCGCGGTGCTCGCGACACCCCGCACCCTGCGCATTATGGCGCTGCGCTACGGCGAGGACTTCGCACAGACGCGTCAGGAGGCGCCCTGGGGCGAGCGGATCGACGTCAACGGCGTCGCCGTCTCCTTCCATCCGGCCGGGCACGTTCTGGGTTCGGCGCAGATCCTGGTGGAGTGGAACGGCATGCGGATCGTGGCGTCGGGCGACTACAAACGCTCGCACGATCCGACCGCCGAGCCTTTCGAGCCCGTGCCCTGCGACGTCTTCATCACCGAGGCGACCTTCGCGCTGCCGGTCTTCCGCCATCCCGACCCGCGCACCGAGATCGCCAAGCTGATCCGCTCGACGCGCCAGTTTCCCGAGCGCGCCCATCTCGTCGGCGCCTATGCGCTCGGCAAGGCGCAGCGCGTCATCCGCATGCTGCGCGAGCAGGGCTACGACGAGCCGATCTACATCCACGGCGCGCTGCGCAAGCTCTGCGACTTCTACGAGGAGGAGGGCATCGACCTCGGCGAACTCCGCCCTGCCACGATCGCGCGCGGCAAGGATGCGGAAGGCGAGGCGAAGGCGAGCTTCGCGGGGGCCGTGGTCGTCGGCCCGCCATCGGCCTTCGCCGACAAGTGGGCGCGGCGCTTTCCCGATCCGGTGGCGTGCTTTGCCAGCGGGTGGATGCGCGTGCGCGGCCGCGCCCGCCAGCGCGGCGTCGAGCTCCCCATCATCCTGTCGGACCACTGCGACTGGGACGAACTGATCGAGACCATCGCCGAAATCTCGCCGCAGGAGGTCTGGGTGACCCACGGGCGCGAGGAGGCGCTGGTGCGCTGGTGTTCGCTCAAGGGTGTTCGCGCCCGTCCACTCCACCTCGTCGGCTACGAGGACGAGGGCGACTAGGCGCCCGCCAGCCGGTCCGGCAGGATGAAGGCCGCGAGATGCCCGGCGGTATAGGCCGCGCCCTCCGCCGAGGCGTGGAAGCCGTCGCGCGAGAAGCCGGCCGGCTCGACGCGCGGCAAGGTGGTGGCCGGCACGATGCCGCGCTCGATGCAGAGCCGACGCCCGAGCCGCTCCAGAAGCGCGGCGCGCAGGGCCAGCACGCGGGCCAGGCCTCGCGGCAGCGCGGGCACGCGCAGCATGTCGACCGGCGGCGACCACACGATGCGCGCCTCGGGCCAGCGGGCGCGAAGCGCGTAGAGAAGGGTTCCGAACGAGCGCTTGAAGCGGCGGGTCGAGTGCCAGTTCTTCACGTCGTTCGTGCCAATCGACAGGAGGATGTGCGTGAACGGCTCCTGACCGAGGTTCGGCACCACGAAGTCGCGCACCTCGGCCGAGGTCGCCGAGTTTGCGCCGCGCGACACCCAGGAGACCGCACGGCCCGACAGGACCGACAGGCGCTCGGCCAAGCGCGCGGCGAGACTGTCGTCCATGGACGAGACGCCGACGCCGGCGGCCGAGGAGTCGCCGAGAACCAGGAGCCGGATCTCGGGCTCGCCGGCCCCCAGATGCCCGTGGCAGGGACCGGGTGGGGGCGGCATGCGCTCGATCCGGCGGCGCAGGCCGAGACCCTGCCAGACATAGACCGGGTAGAGCAGCCACGACTGCACCGCCATCCTCACGCGCGTCATCCTTTCTCAGAGCGCCGAACCGGCGCCTCGAACCGATCGCGTTATAGGGCGAACGCAGATGCGGCAGAAGGGCGGCGCGCGGCCGCGTGCCCCGGCTTGACGCAAACGTCAGAAGCGCAGCTTCAGGCCGACCTCGCCGACATGGCTGACATCGATGTCCGAACTCGTGCCGACCGAGTAGCGTCCCGTCAGCGAGAGACGGTCGCTCAAGCCGGCATCGACGCCGACGCCGGCCACGAAACCGCGTGCCGCCAGATCCTCGAGCTCGGCGGAACGGGCGCGGCTGATGCCGCCCGCGATGCGCGCCGAAACGCGTGCGTCGTCCTCGGTCAGGATGTCCTCGTAGCCGATGCGACCCGTCAGGGCGACCGGACGACCGCCGAGATCGGTGGTGTAGGCGAGGTGCAGATTGGCCGAGCCGAGGAGCGCATTGCGCTGCGTGTCGCCGGTGACGATCTGGGCCGCCGCGCCGGTCTCGGCATAGCCGTCGGCATCAGCGTAGAGGTAGTCGAGGCCGAGCGCGGGCGTCACGGTGAGCGCGCCGGTGCGGAAGCCGTAACCAGCCTCGAGGCCGACGTTGGCCGAGACGCCGTTCGAGTCCGTGCCCCGGTTCACGACGGTGTCGACCAGCGTCCGGCGGTCGAGGTCCTCGTAGTCCTGGTGCGCGACGCCGCCCGACAGCGTGACGTAGGCCGGACCGAAGAGGGCGGTGGCGTAGAGATCGGCTGCAAACGAGCGCGTGTCGTAGGTGAGGCGCGCATCGTCCACCTCACCGGTGGAGGCCGACAGGGCCCCGCCGACGAGAAGCCGGTCGTTCATACGGTGGTCGAGGCCGATCCGCACCGTGCCGTTGTCGAAGCGGTAGTCGTTGCCGCGGTCGCGCTCGAAGCGGCTGCCGCCCAGCGTCACGTACACATCGGAGAAGGGCACGGCGATCGCGGCGTCCGAACCGGTGGCGGGCGGCGGCACCCGGAGCGCCGCCAGGCGGGCGCGCTCGCGCACCGCGTCGTTTGCGGTCATGCGGTCAAGAAGCGCCGTCTCGGTCAGCGACCCGACCGCTGCTGCGCTCGTGCCGACCGAGAGGTAGTCCTCGACCAGCTGCGAGAACAACCGGTGGACGCCGGTCGTCGGATGGACGCTGTCCCAGTACTGGTAGGTGTTCTGGACGCTCGCCGGGGCGGTCGCGCAGGCAGGGGTCTCGACGCAGGCGTCGCGCGTGTTCAGGATGCCGAAGCGCGCGGGGTCGCTGGCGATCAGCGCGCCGAGGCGGCGCACGTCGACGAGCACGACGTCGGTGTTGGGAAGCGTCGCCGCGACCTGGGTGACGCCGGCCTGGAGCGCCGTGTTGAAGGCGTCGGTCGCGAGCGTTCCGACGACTGAACCCTGGAGGGTCGCGGCAAAGCGCGGCGTCGCACCGATGTCTGGCAGGTTTAGAACAACGACGGTCGGCGCGCCGAGGTTGCCGAGACGCGCGAGCGAGGCCGCGATGTCGCCAGCCGAGGCGACGGCTTCCGCGCCGATCGTGGCGGGCGTCGCGCCGGGGACGTTGACCTCCTGGAAGATGTTGTTGGCGCCGCCGTAGAGCGTGACGACGTCGTTGGCGCCGAAGCGCCCGTCCTGCAGCAGGAAGGCGTCGATCTGGGCGGGGATGCCCGGCGGACGCAGGCCGTCGAGCCGGTCGGTGCGCGCGCCGCCGAACGCATAGTTCTGCGACCGTTCCGGATTGATGCGGATGCCGCCGAGCGTGGCGGCGCCGGCCGGCTGCATCGGATCGCCGTTCAGGTATTCCGTGAAGACCGGCCCGTTCGAGAAGCGGCCCGCGAAGTAGGGCGGCGAGGTCGGGGTTCCGGAGATCAGGAACAGGTTGCCGTTGTCGGACAGCGAGTCGCCGAAGCTGATCACCGGTCCGGCGACCTGCGCAAGGGCCGGCATCGCGGTGGCGCCCAGCAGGAGGGCCGCGGTGGCGCTCAGGACGGCTCGGCTCTTCAGGCGGCTCATGCGACGTGTCTCCCCATCGCCGGCCTGTTTTCTGCCGGTCCCGCGCGACCATGCGCGAGGCCTCGCGGAAGGGACAGGGAGAATGCGCGAGTCCCCGAGCGAATGCGGCAGCTCTGTGGCCGAGCTGCCGCAGCGTGAGATCGGGTCAGGCCCGAAGCGCGTCGACACCCGGCAGCGGCTTGCCTTCCATCCATTCCAGGAAGGCGCCGCCTGCGGTGGAGACATAGGTCAGGTCGTCGGCGACGCCCGCCGCATTCAGGGCCGCCACCGTGTCGCCGCCGCCGGCGACCGACACGAGCTGGCCGTCGCGCGTGCGCGCCGCCGCATGGCGCGCCGCCGCCATGGTCGCCGCGTCGAAGGGCGGGATCTCGAAGGCGCCGAGCGGTCCGTTCCAGATGAGGGTCTTGGACTTGTCGATCCATTCCTTGACCTGGCCGGTGCTGGCGGGGCCGACGTCGAGGATCATGCTGTCGGCCGGCACGGCGTCGACCGACACGGTCTGCGTCTCGGGGTTCGCCTTGAACTCGCGTGCGACCACCGCGTCCACCGGCAGGAGCACGATGCAGCCCGCCTTTTCCGCGGCCTGCATGATCGTGCGGGCGGTGTCCGCGAGGTCGTGCTCGCAGAGCGACTTGCCGACGTCCTTGCCGAGCGCGGCGAGGAAGGTGTTCGCCATGCCGCCGCCGATCACGAGGCAGTCGACCTTGGCGACGAGGTTCTGGAGAAGGTCGATCTTGGTCGAGACCTTCGCGCCGCCGACGATCGCGATCACCGGCTTCTCCGGGCGTCCGAGACCCTTCTCCAGCGCCTCCAGCTCGGCCTGCATGGTGCGGCCGGCATAGGCGGGAAGGTGATGGGCCAGACCCTCGGTCGAGGCATGGGCGCGGTGCGCCGCCGAAAAGGCGTCGTTGACGTAGAGGTCGCCGAGCGAGGCAAGCTGCGACACGAAGGTCTCGTCGTTCTGTTCCTCGCCCGCGTGGAAGCGCGTGTTCTCGAGGAGGAGGACGTCGCCGTCCGTCATGTTGGCGACGATGCCCTCGGCCACCGGACCGACGCAGTCCTCGGCAAAGCCCACCGGCTTGCCGAGCTTCTCCGCCAGCGCCTCGCCGATCGGCCGCAGCGACTGCGCGGGGTCGAGCTTGCCCTTCGGGCGACCGAAATGCGCCAGCAGGATGACGCGGCCACCCTTGTCGGCGATCTCGCGGATGGTCGGCAGTACGCGGTCGATGCGCGTGGCATCGGAAACGCGCCCGTCCTGGACCGGCACGTTGAGATCGACGCGGACGAGCACGCGCTTGCCCGAAACGTCGGCGTCGTCGAGGCTCTTGAACGGATTCATGGGACGGGCTCCGAGGGGAGGGCCGCCCCGATGGCGGCCGGGGAACGAGACGGGAAGGGCGGGATGCCGTCGCACCCCACCCTTGCTGCAGGAATTACCGGGCGTTGTGCATCGCCAGCGCGGTGTCCGACATGCGGTTCGAGAAGCCCCACTCGTTGTCGTACCACGAGAGGATGCGCACGAAGTTGCCGCCCAGAACCTTGGTCTGGTCCATGGCGAAGACCGAGGAGTGAGGGTCGTGGTTGAAGTCGTGGGACACGTTCGGGTCGAGCGTGTAGCCGAGGATGCCCTTCAGCGGGCCGTCGGCCGCCGCCTTGATGGCGTTCTGGATCTCTTCCACGGTGGTGTTGCGCTTGGCCGTGAACTTGAAGTCCACGACCGAGACGTTGGGCGTCGGCACGCGGATCGACGAGCCGTCGAGCTTGCCCTTGAGCTGGGGCAGCACGAGGCCGATCGCCTTGGCCGCGCCGGTCGAGGTCGGGATCATCGACAGGGCCGCCGCGCGGGCGCGGTAGAGGTCCTTGTGCATCGTGTCGAGCGTCGGCTGGTCGCCCGTGTAGGAATGGATCGTCGTCATGAAGCCGGTCTCGATGCCGACCGTCTCGTCGAGGATCTTGGCAACCGGCGCGAGGCAGTTCGTCGTGCACGAGGCGTTGGAGACGATCTTGTCGTCCGCCGTTAGCGTGTCGTGGTTGACGCCATAGACGATCGTCTTCTCGTTCTCGGCCTTGGTGAGAGGGCCGGAGATCAGGACCTTCTTGGCGCCCGCCTCGAGGTGGGCGGAGGCCTTGGCCGGGTCGGTGAAGATGCCGGTGCACTCGAAGGCGATGTCGATGCCCATCTCGCCCCAGGGCAGGTTCTTCGGGTCGCGCTCGGCGGTCACGCGCATCGGGCCGCGGCCGACGTCGATCGTGTCGCCCTGCACCGTCACCGTGCCGGGGAAGCGGCCGTGCACCGAGTCATAGCGGATGAGGTGGGCGTTGGTCTCGACCGGGCCGAGGTCGTTGATCGCCACCACCTCGATGTCGGTGCGGCCCGACTCGACGATGGCGCGAAGCACGTTGCGGCCGATCCGGCCAAATCCGTTGATCGCGACGCGAACTGCCATGGGAACTCTCCTAGCGATCCGGTCGGGACGACCGGCACGGGTGGGGTTTAACGCGCTCGGGCAGCGCGCAAAGGGGCGGAAGTCGGGATCGGAACGTCGGGTCGCGGCACGCAAACAGCCCCTCGAAGGTCCGGGAAGCGCATCCGATGGGAGCGGCGCGCCGCGCGGCGGCCCTCGCTTGACCCCAGGAGGCGAGGCTTGTCAACGCCGCCCTGCAAGCCGCCTTTTCCTCCTAGGCCAGTCGCGTTAAAGCGATAGATGAGGATCGCGTCCCAAACCGGGGCGGGGCGCGCTTCCCCGAGGGGACGGCTGGAAGAGGGGACGGCATGACGCGCGACCGCCTGGACGAGGCCACGCTGCGCCTGCAGCGCTCGATCGAGCGACTGGAGCGGGCCGCCGAGGCGCGTGTCGTGCGCCAGGAAGTGGCCGACGGCGCCGAGGAGGAGGTGCAGCGCATGACCGCCGACCGTTCGCGCCTGGCCGCCGAACTCGACACCGCGCTGACGCGTGCCGAACGGCTCGAAGGCGCCAACCGCGAGGTTTCGCGCCGGCTCGTGACCGCGATGGAGGCGATTCGCGACGTCCTCTCCCGACGCGCCTGATCCCGCCGCCAGAAAGTCCGACCCATGCCCCAGATCGTCGTCACCATCGATGCCAAGACCTACCGCATGGCCTGCGCCGAGGGCGAGGAAGCGCATCTCGTCGAGCTGGCTGCCCAGATGGACGGCCGCATCAACGAGCTGCGCGGCTCGTTCGGCGAGATCGGGGACCAGCGCCTGGCGATCATGGCCGGCATCATGGCAAGCGACGAGCTGTCCGATGCCCAGGCGCGCATCGCCGGTCTCGAGGCGGAACTGGCGGAGGCCCGCGAGCGTGAACGCGAGATGTCGCGCGGCGGCGAGGCCGGCGACCGGCGCCTTGCCGAACACCTGAACGGCGTCTCCGACGTTCTCGACGAGATCAGCGCGAAGCTCGAGGACTACCGCCGCTAGCCGGTCGCCCCTCCCGACCGCGCGTCCCGTGCCCGGCGGTTCGGCCCGTTCCGTCGACGGGACGGGATTTCGCCGGTTGACCGGGACGCCCGCCGCGCCACCTGCGACGCATCCGTCGAGGCCGGTGCCGTCCGGCCTTGTATCCGTCGAGGTCCCCCATGGCATCTTCCTCCCGCGCGCTCGTGACCGGGGCTTCGGCCGGCATAGGGCGAAGCTACGCGGAGCATCTGGCGCGGACGGGTTGCGCCCTGGTTCTCGTCGCGCGCCGCCGCGACAGGCTGGACGATCTGGCGGCCGAGCTTCGGGCCGCGCACGGTGTCGAGGTCGAGGTGCTGCCGGCCGATCTCGGCGATCCGGTCGGCGTGGCGGCGGTGGCCGAGCGCCTCGGTGCCTCGCCTCCGGTCGATCTCCTGGTCAACAACGCCGGCTATGCGGCCAGAGGCATGGTCGCCGAACTGGATCCCGCCGCACTCGCCGACATGATTCAGGTCAACGTCGTGGCGCTGGCCCAGCTCTCGCACGCCGCCATGAAGGCCATGCGCGCGGCGGGGCGTGGGCGGATCATCAACGTCTCCTCCGGGACGGTCTTCGCCAATCTTCCGGGCAATGCCGGCTATGGCGCGACCAAGAACTTCGTGACGGCCTTCACGCGCACCCTGCAGGTCGAGGCGGAGGGGACCGGTGTCGAGGTCCAGCTCCTGATCCCGGGCGTGATCGCCACCGATTTTCATACGGTCGCGGGCAACGATCTCTCGCGTTTTCCGCCCGAGCGCGTCATGCAGGCCGACGACCTCGTGGTCGCCTCGCTGCGCGCCCTGGATATGGGCGAGTCCGTGTGCATTCCCTCGCTGCCGGACGTGTCGACCTGGGACCGCTATGGGGAGGCGGAGGCCGCGTGCTGGGCGAACGTCTCGCGCGACAAGCCGGCCGCGCGATACCATGGCGCCTGAGATCACTGGTCAGAGGCCTGCAACTCGCCTATCTTCTGTCTCGGCGGACTGCGCGGCGCGACAGGGACGACTTATTCCCCGGGGCCTTACGCATCCCTGAGGGAGCTGTCCCTGACCCGGCCCCTGGGCCGGGACACACGGCGCCCACCTACTCTGTAGGTTCCCGGGATCGACTGTTTCCATCGGCCGAGGTGGTCCGCCGCTTGCTTTCCCTACTCTATCCTTCTGCCGCCCGGTCCCGATGAGCGACGGCGACATCGATGCCCGCAAACGCGCCCTGCGCGGCAAGGCCATGCGGCGCCGCGACGGGCTGGATCCGAGCGACCGCTCGCTCGACGCGCTGGCGATCACGCGGCACGTCCTGGCGTTCCTGCCGGACGACGGGAGCCCGGTCGCGGCCTATCTCGCGATCCGCTCCGAGGTCGACCCGGCCCTTCTGGTCTCGCTGCTCCGGCAGGCCGGACGATCGGTCGGCGTCCCTGCGATCGACGGCCATGAACTTCGCTTTCGGATCGTGCGCGACGACGGACCGCTGGAGCCGCAGGGCTTCGGCACCCGCGCGCCGGGAAGCGACGTCCCCGAGATCGTGCCATCCGTGATTCTCGTGCCGCTTCTGGCCTTCGATGCCGCGGGCCGCCGGCTCGGCTACGGGCGTGGCTTCTACGATCGCGCGATCGCGCGCGCCCGCGGGAACGGTCGGGTCCTGGCCGTCGGTCTCGCCTTTGCATCCCAGCTCGTGGAACATGTGCCGACCGACGAGCACGACCAGACGCTGGATGCCGTGGTTACGGAAAACGGAGTTCTGGTCCCCACCGCAGCGGTTTCTCCGTCGCGCTAGCGATCACCCGCATCGAGGGTGCCGCGAGGATCTGCGTCCAGTATCGCGTGCCGCCGTCGCCGATCCGGGCGCCGGCAAAGCCGATCTCCGTGACGTTGGGGTTCAGGAGGTTGCGCCGGTGGCCGGGCGAGTTGATCCAGCCCTTCATCGCCGCCGCGTAGTCGGGATAGCCGCGTCCGATGTTCTCGGCGACCGTCCCCCAATGGTAGCCGGCCCGTTCCGCACGACTGGGCAGGGCACCGGCGACCGCATGGTCCATCCGGTCGGCGCGCGCCATGGCCTCGCTCTGGCGGGACGCGGCAAGATCGAGTTGCGCGTTCGTGCGCAGGGGCTTGAGGCCGTTCGCCTCCCGAAACGCGTTCACGGCGCGCAGGCCCTCGTCGCGCTCGATCGGAAGCGTTTGCACGAAGTTCGCCGGTGCCTTCGCATCGAAGGACAGGCAGCCCGCGAGTGCGAGCAGGGGCAGGACAGCGAGGACAGCAAGGCGCGGCACGTGAGATCGGTCTTTCGGCGGGTCGAGCGCTCGAAGCCGAGGCGTCGGTGCCCTAGCTCCCCGCCCGACCATGCATGGGAAGGATACGCTGCGATGATCGAACTCTTCACCTGGACGACGCCCAACGGCGAGAAGCCGATCATCATGCTCGAGGAATGCGAGCTCCCCTACGAGCTGCGCCTCCTCGACATCTCGACCGGCAAACAGAAGGAATCGGACTTTCTTGCGATCAATCCGAACGGGCGCATCCCGGCGATCCGGGACACGGAGACCGGACAGCGCGTGTTCGAAAGCGGTGCGATCCTGATCCATCTCGCCGAGAAAAGCGGTCGCCTTCTCGCCAAAACCGGGCCCGACCAGGCGGAAGCCCTGTCCTGGACCTTCTTCCAGGCCGGCGGAACGGGACCGATGATCGGCCAGGTGCACTACTTCCGCAACGCCAAGGAACGCTCGGACTTCGCGATCCGGCGCTTCGAGACCGAGTCGCGCCGGCTGCTCGGCGTGCTCGACGCGCATCTCAAGGACCGGGAATGGCTCGCCGGCGACTACTCGATCGCCGACGTCATGAACTGGAGCTGGGCGGTATCAGGGCTGAAGGGACTGGAAGCGCGCGGCGACTTTCCGAACCTGTCCGCCTGGGCCGACAGGGTGGGCGCACGTCCCGCGGTGCGCCGCGCGCTCGACAAGCTCCAGAGCGCGAAGTCGGCCCTGCCCGCGTCCTGACGGGACGTGCCTGAATCGCCCGGATATGCTGAAGACGGGCGAGACGAAAAGGAGAGAGCGTGCGCTTCCTGTTTTTGGGCGACATGGTGGGCAGGTCGGGCCGAACCGCCGTGGCGGAGCGGTTGCCAAGCCTCGTCGAGGATTGGCGGCTCGACTTCGTGGTAGTGAACGGAGAGAACGCGGCCGGCGGCTTCGGCATCACCGAGGAGATCCTGGAGCGCACGCTCGAAGCGGGTGCCGACGTCGTGACGACCGGCAACCATGCGTTCGACCAGCGGGAAGCGCTGGCCTTCGCGCCCCGGCAGGAACGCTTCCTGAGACCGGCCAACTATCCGCCCGGGACGCCGGGACGCGGTTCCGGCCTGTTCGAGTCGCGCTCGGGCGCGCGCGTTCTTGTCGCCAACGTCATGGGTCGCGCCTTCATGCATCCCGAGCTGGACGACCCGTTTCGGGCGGCGGAAAGCATCATCTCCTCATGCCCCTTGGGCGAACAGGCCGACGCCATCGTCCTCGACTTCCACGCCGAGGCGACGAGCGAGAAGCAGAGCATGGGTCACTTCCTCGACGGGCGCGTGTCGGTCGTCGTCGGGACCCATACGCACGTGCCGACCGCCGATCACCAGATCCTCGCGAACGGTACGGCCTACCAATCCGATGCCGGCATGTGCGGCGACTACGACTCGTCGCTCGGCATGGACAAGGAGGAGCCGCTGAACCGCTTCCTCACCCGCGTGCCGCGCGGACGCTTCGAGGCGGCCGAGGGCCCGGCGACGATCTGTGGGCTGGCGGTGGAGATCTCCGACCGCACGGGCCTTGCCGAGCGTGTGGCGGCCGTGCGCCTGGGTCCGAGGCTCTCCGAGAGCGTCCCCGACTTCTGGCTCTGAACTCCTCGAACCGCCTTATTCGCACGGCAGCGTCCCCGCGCGGCGGACGGGCAAACGGGGACGTCATGACGGATCGGACAACTCCTCGCGCAGATGGCGGCCGCCGAGCCGAGGCGGCGATGCGGCATCTCCTGTGCGCGCTGGTCGCCCTCGTGTCCTTCGCGGTCTCGTCGCCGATGCCGCTGCGTCTGCCGCATGCTCAGGCCGCGGACCTGCGACGATCCTCGCTCATCCAACTGGACGATGACGAGGACCGCGAGATGCTGCTGGCATCGCTGGATGAGCTCGAGGGCGAGGACGACGACGACCCGGAGGAGCCGAGCCGCTAGACGCCCTGCAGGATGATCACGGTCGGCTGGCGCGGAAGCGTGCGCGCGGACAACTCGATCGAGCGTTCCGCCCGCCGTTCCACCGCGAAGTCCGGGATCTGCTCCAGGAACCGCTCGATTGGCGTGCGAAAGCGGTGCATCGGCAGGACGACCGAGGAGTGAAGGCGTTCGGCGATCTCGCCCATGCCCCGCTGGCTCATGGTCCACGATCCGTCGACCGGCACCATCAGGACGTCGAGCCGTCCGATCGCCGCGTAGTCCTCGTCGGTGAGCATGTGATGGAGGTGGCCGAGATGCCCGATGCAGAGGCCCGCCACCTCGACCACGAAGATCGAGTTTCCGTCCGCCTCGAAGGTTCCATAGCGGTTGATGTCGGTCGGCACGTTGCGCACCAGGACATCGCCCACGGTCACGTTATGCTTGGCCGCGCCCCCGGCCGGGTTCCAGCCGCGCAGGACCGTTCCGATCGCGGGGTCGGGGTAGTCCGTGTAATGCGTGCCGTGCGCCTTGTTCATGGTCACGATGTCGGGAAGCGGACCCGGCCCGGCGTGGCCCGCATAGTCGGTCGCGAGACGGATTCCCTCCGGGCTCTCCACGACATAGGTCGCATGGGCGGCATAGGTGATGCGCACCGTGTCGCCGACCCGCGCCTGCGCCGCGCGCTGCGGCGGCGCGGCGCCGAGTTGGGCGAACCGGACGCCCGGAAGCCGGTCGGCGATCGCCAGACACGAGGAGACCCCCTCCTGCGCGAGGACCGGCGAGCCGGCGAGAACCGCAAGGGCGGCGAGAACGAGGCGCATCGGCGAGACCTTTCGGCATCGGAACCGGCATGAAGCCCGGAGCCGTCAGCCTTTCACGGACCGCGCGCCCGGCAAAGTCACCTTCCCGGGAGGCACGGACCCCTCCCGCCCTCCGCCCGCGTTGCTGGACGCGGCGGGGCCGGCCGCTTTATACAGCCCCACCTCACGAACCCACCCGAACGAGAAGGTGTCCGATGGCCGGTCATTCCCAATTCAAGAACATCATGCATCGCAAGGGCCGCCAGGACGCGGTCCGCTCCAAGATGTTCTCCAAGCTCGCGCGCGAGATCACCGTCGCCGCCAAGACCGGCATGGCCGATCCCGAGATGAACCCGCGCCTGCGGCTGGCGATCAACAACGCCAAGGCGCAGTCCATGCCCAAGGACAACATCCAGCGCGCCATCAACAAGGCGATCGGCGGCGATACGGAGAACTATGACGAGGTGCGCTACGAGGGGTACGGCCCCGGCGGCGTGGCCGTGATCGTCGAGGCGCTCACCGACAACCGCAATCGCACGGCGTCCAACGTCCGCTCCTACTTCACCAAGGCCGGCGGAGCGCTGGGCGAAACCAACTCGGTCTCGTTTCTGTGGGACCGGGTCGGCGAGATCGTCTATCCCGCCAAGGCGGGGGACGCCGACACGGTGATGGAGGCCGCGATCGAGGCGGGTGCCGACGACGTCCAGTCCGACGAGGACGGTCACCGCATCATCACCGCGTTCGGCGACCTGAACGACGTCGCCGCGGCGCTGGAAAAGAGCCTCGGCGAGGCCGAGAGCGTCAAGATCATCTGGCGGCCGCAGACCGGCGCCCCGGTGGACGAGGACAAGGCCCAGTCGGTGCTGCGCCTCATCGCCAACCTCGAGGACGACGACGACGTGCAGAACGTCTACGCCAACTTCGAGGTCGACGAAGAGGTCATGGCCAAGCTCTCGGCGGCCTGACACGCCGCGGTCGCCTCAGCACGGAGCGGCGGCGACCGACTCGTTCTTGATAGGTCCGCCCGAGCGCGAGCGGATCGCCGAAAAGTTGGCCAGGGTCATCGCGGGCAGGCCCACGGAGGCGAAGAGCGGTGTCGCGAGCACCGTCGACTCGACGAAGAGGATCGTGTCGCCGTCAGCCACCAACGGCATCTTCGCGGTCGGTATCGTGGCGTCGATCATCTTGACGAGCGGCGAGGGCGCGTCCGACCAGCAGACCGTGAACTTCGTCCCCAGCCGTTTGATGCTGGTGACCCGAAACGTCGTGTCGCTGGCGGGATGACGCGTCATGGCGACGAAGATCGAACGGTTGGTGCTGATCTTGCTGGTCGAGGTCGTGTCTTCACGCGACAGGATGTCGGCCGTCGTGAACGTCGCCTTCTCCGCGATGTGCGAGGCGCGGTAGAGTTCGAACAGCGTCACCGCGCCCAGAAGAAGCGTGACCAGCAAGGGCCCGATGATCGCGAACTCGATGGCCGCGACGCCGCGCTCGTCGGTCCGGTATGCGTGAGCCGCGGGAGCGATCCTCATTTGTTTTTCTCGGGCTCCTTCTTGAACGCCGAGCTTGCGACGAGCCAGTAGCCGCCGAGCGCGTCCTTCGGCAGCGCCAGGGCAACGCCGATGAGCGGCGTGAGGGGGTCGGCGACCAGGCACGCCCGCACGAACAGCGTCGCCTGTTCGGTGCCGGTGGTATAGGCGCCGCTCTGGGCGACCGTGCTACCGCGATCGATGCATTTGGCTCCGGTCGACGGAATATCGGTCGCGGAGCTGACGGTCGTCATCTCCACCAGCATGGCGCTGGCACACGCGTGCACGACAAGCGTCATGTTGGCGCAGATCGCCGCCTTCATCGCGGCCTGGTCCGGCTTGGCGCCGATGCGGACCTGACGAACGGCGATGTCGAGCGCGCGATCGAGGGCGGTCGACCGCACCATGATCCACCCGGTCTCGATGGTCGAGAAGACGAGCGCGAAGAATAGGGGGGCGATCATCGCGAACTCGATCGCCGACACGCCGCTTCGATCCCGACCGAACCTGCGCAGGACACCCATGGTCTACTTCGTGATCCGGAGTTGCTGCATCTGAGCCGCGATCGACTGGAAGGCCGCCGACATGTCGAGGCCATCGACCTTGTAGGCGTAGGCCGGCTTCGAAGCGCAGGCGGCGATGTTGGCGGCGATCTCCGCGGAAACCTTGAAGGCGATCGTGAAGATCGTGATGCCCTCCTGCTTCGTGTAGTCGCAGACCTTCTTGTAGAAGCCCTTGGCTTCGGCCTCGGTGAAGGCGTTGAAGCGGCCAACATAGTCGTTCGTCGTTGTCGCGTAGGCCTTCTTGTTGGCGTCGTTCCCGCTGATGTTTCGGGTCGTGACACTCCACCGCGAGTCCGGATTGACGTTTGCGTCCGTGGGTCTGGGCTGGAAGCCGATCTGGCCATCCGTCATCAGGACGATGAACTTCAGCGTATCCTTGTCGTTGAAGTCCGCTGGGCGGGCCGAAAAGCTGGCTGGGATCGGCGCGTAGCCCTTGGTGCGGATGGACTGGAGCGTCGAGCGCATCGACGGGTTGAGCAGGAGTTCCGCCCATTTCATTCCGTATGCCGTCCCGGTCCCATCATAGGGTTGCAAGGCATCCATCCTCGCCTTCAGCGTCGCGAGGTCGTTCGTCATGTAACTGATGGTGGGCAGCGTCGGACACCACCAGGGCTGCTTACCGGACGCGCTGATGTTGTAGTAGCTGAAATGCGGTGCCTGATCGCGATCGTAGAAGCTCGGCGTCCCGGACGAGAAGTCGCCGGATGTCATCTCGACGCACCAGCTACTGTTGTGCTGTTTACGCCCGTAAGGCAGCAGGCGGTTGTTATAAGCGGCGCTCGTGATGTACTCGAACACATCCTTGCCGACGTTCACCTGACCGGCGAAGGGGATGATGTTCACCGAGGTGGTCGGGCGCGAATCCTCCTTCAGAACGACATCCAGGAAGCTCTTCGCCGCCGGTCGCAGCTGCGTCATGCCGCCGTTGTCCAGCATGGATCCCGAGATATCGAGAACGAGCGAGAGCTCGACGTTGCTGCGCGACTCTTCGGCGGTCGACGACGCGTTGATCGTGAGATCGTCGATATCGGCGAGCTTCAGGAAGGTCGTCTCGTAGGCGATCGACGCCGAGGCCGTGATTACGCGCTTGTTGAGCGTCTTCTGCTCCGCCACGGTGAGCGTGGCCGTGTCGCCGTTCGGCACGCTCTTCAGAAACGAGCGTACGACCGCCGTCGGATCTGCGGTCTGGTTCAGCGAAGCCGCCGCAAGGACGCCGCGGTCGAGCGCGTCCTGCAAGGCGATCCGCCCCCGTTCGTGCACCACGAGATCCACGGCGCCGCCCGAGATGAGCACGAGGACCGGCAGGAGCAGCGCGGTCACGATGGGGATGCTGGCGCGATGATCGCGCAGGAAACGGGAGGACGGCCGCATGACGCCTTCGCGCAGGAGGTGAGCGAC
Source organism: Aureimonas jatrophae (assembly GCF_900104035.1). GTDB lineage: Bacteria > Pseudomonadota > Alphaproteobacteria > Rhizobiales > Rhizobiaceae > Aureimonas > Aureimonas jatrophae. The sequence goes on from NZ_FNIT01000001.1 coordinate 321,299, forward strand.
TATCTTGCGCGCGATGTCCTACAATTTCCTGACTGAATTCAGGACGATCGGCGACATCGCCGGATGCGTCGCGTCTGGCCATCTCGCAACCATGTCCACGGTCCGTTTTCTGTTCGTTCACGCTTCGTCTTCTAACACGGTCACCCATGCGTTAAGGACGAACGGAGAAGGCATGTATCAGGAGCGCGTCATTCGCATCATCGGCATCGATCCGGGGCTGCGGCGAACCGGATGGGGCGTCGTCGAGACCGTCGGCAACTCCCTGCGCTTCGTGGCGTCCGGCACCGTCACCTCGGAAGGCGACGACGATCTCGCGTATCGCCTGCGGCAGCTGCACGACGGACTGCAGACCATCATGAGCGACTATCGCCCCCACGAGGCGGCCGTCGAGCAGACCTTCGTCAACAAGGATGCGGTCGCGACCCTGAAGCTCGGACAGGCGCGGGGCATCGCCATGCTGGTTCCCGCGCTGGCCGGACTGCCCGTTGCCGAATACGCGCCGAACGCCGTGAAGAAGGCGGTGATCGGCGTCGGCCACGGCGAGAAGCAGCAGATCCATATGATGGTGAAGGTCCTGATGCCCAAGGCGACCTTCAATACGAGCGATGCCGCGGACGCGCTCGCCATCGCCATCTGCCACGCCCATCACCGGCAGTCCGCGCAGGCACGCGCGGCCTTCGCCGGCCTCTAGATGTTCTGGACTTGTTCCTGGTGGGGTGATAGGTAATACCGGTCGGTATTACGGAGTTTCATGGTGCGGTTGACCGAGAAGAGTCAGGTGACCATTCCCAAGGCCATCCGCGAGCGTCTGGGGATCGGGCCGGGCAGCGACGTGGACTTCGTGGAGGATTGCGGTGTGGTCCGCCTCGTGAAGCTCGATGGTGCCGAGCGCAAGCGCAGCGCCGTCGAGGAATGGTTGCGCACGACCTCGGGCAGCGGCAACGGCCGGATGCGGACCGACGAGATCATGGATGAGACGCGCGGACCCTTCGATGACCTCGATCCTCGTTGACGCGAACGTCTTGATCGACATCGTCCAGCCCGTTCCCGACCGCTTCTCGGTTTGGGGCGCGGCACGCTTGAACGAGTTGGCGCCCCACGCGCCCTTCGTCGTCAACGTCGAGGTCGCCGCCGAGCTCAGCTTTCAGTTCGACGCGGCGATGAAGCTCGAGCAAGCTTTGCCGACCCAGCTTTGGTTGCGCGAACCGGTGCCCTTCGAGGCCGCCTTCCTGGCCGGGCAGGCTCATCGCCGCTACCGCGAGCGCGGTGGGCGTCGCGAGCGCACCTTGCCGGACTTCCTGATCGGGGCTCATGCGCAGGTCGCGGGCCACCGTCTCCTGACGCGCGACGGCGCACGATACCGCACATACTTTCCAGACCTCGACATCATCTGCCCGGAGACGCATCCTTGATCGGCAAGCTGAAGGGAACCGTGGACGAGGTCGGCGAGGACCACGTCGTTCTCGACGTGCACGGCGTCGGCTATCTCGCCTTCTGCGGCGCCAGAACGCTGCAGAACCTGCGCCCCGGCGAAGCCGCCGTCCTGTTCATCGAGACCTATGTGCGCGAGGACATGATCCGCCTCTACGGCTTTGCGACCGAGGCCGAGCGCGCGTGGTTCCGCCTGCTCCTCGTCGTCCAGCACGTCGGCACCAAGGTCGCGCTGAACGTCGTGGGCACGCTGTCGCCGGGCGATCTGGCGAGTGCCATCGCGCTGCAGGACAAGGCATCGATCGCGCGCGCGCCGGGCGTCGGGCCGAAGGTCGCCGCGCGCATCGTGGCCGAGCTGAAGGACAAGGCGCCCGCCTATTCCGGAGCCGCCTCGGCGGAGAGCTTCACGCTTCACCGCGACATCGGGGAGGGCGTCGCAACGGCGCCCGTCACGGATGCGGTGTCGGCGCTCGTCAATCTCGGCTATTCCCGCGACCAGGCGGCCAACGCGGTCGCCGTCGCGCTGCGCGAAGCCGGCGAGGACGCGCCCGCCACGCTTCTGATCCGGTCAGGGCTCAAGGTCCTCAGCCGTTGATCTCCTGTCTGAAGGTAAGGCCCTAAGTCCATGAGCCAGCCCACACGCCTCCTGACGCCTGAGAAGCGGGGCGAGGACGTCGACGCCTCACTGCGCCCGCAACGGCTCGACGAGTTCGTCGGCCAGGCCGCCGCGCGGGCCAACCTGAAGGTCTTCATCGAGGCCGCGAAGACACGCGGCGAAGCCCTTGATCACGTTCTCTTCGTGGGGCCGCCGGGCCTCGGCAAGACGACGCTGGCGCAGATCATGGCGAAAGAACTGGGCGTCAACTTCCGCTCGACCTCGGGTCCCGTGATCGCGAAGGCCGGCGACTTGGCCGCCCTCCTGACCAACCTCGAAGAGCGCGACGTCCTGTTTATCGACGAGATTCATCGCCTGTCACCGGCGGTGGAGGAGATTCTCTATCCCGCGATGGAGGACTTCCAGCTCGACCTCATCATCGGCGAGGGACCGGCGGCGCGCTCCGTGAAGATCGACCTGTCGCGCTTCACGCTGGTCGCGGCGACCACCCGCATCGGGCTCCTGACGACACCGCTGCGCGATCGCTTCGGCATCCCGGTTCGATTGAACTTCTACACGGTCCCCGAGCTCGAACACATCGTGAAGCGTGGAGCGCGGCTCATGGACCTGCCCATGGGCGATGACGGTGCCAGCGAGATCGCGCGTCGGGCGCGGGGAACGCCGCGCATCGCGGGCCGGCTGCTGCGCCGGGTGCGCGACTTCGCGACCATGGCCGATGCACCGATCGTCGATCGCCGCATCGCGGACGAGGCGCTGACGCGCCTGGAAGTGGATTCTCTCGGCCTCGACCAGCTCGACCGGCGCTACCTCGACCTGATCGCGCTGAACTTCGGCGGCGGGCCGGTCGGTATCGAGACGATCGCGGCCGCCTTGTCCGAGCCGCGCGATGCGATCGAGGACATCGTCGAGCCGTATCTGCTGCAACAGGGCTTCATTCAGCGGACGCCGCGCGGGCGCATGATGACCGCGCACGCCTTCAAGCATATCGGCATGGCGGTCCCGGGCGGCTGGCAGGGCGCGCAGGCGACCCTGTTCGAGGACGGCGAGGCGGATTAGCGCCGCCGCAGGGCGCCGGCCAGAAGCGCGCCGACGCCCAGCGACAGGCCGGCGCCCGCCAACCCGATCGCGGTGCCCGCGGCGAGATCCGATGGGTAATGCTTGGCGCGCGGCAGCTGCACGAGCGAGGCGGCGGCCGCGAGCGCCAGCGCCGGCACGGCCATCGCCGGATGCCGCAGGGCGACAACGGTCGCCACCGCCACCGCGCCGGCGGTATGACCGGACGGGAAGGACCGCTCCCGTGGGTGCCGCGTCTCGCCCGTCTCCCGCTCGTAGCGCCCCTCGTCCAGAACGACGTAGGGGCGCACACGCCGGACGCGGTTCTTGATCCAACCCTTCGCCTGCGTCGCGATCGCGTGAGCAAGCAGCATCTGCAGGCCGGTCGCCAGAATGTCGCGACGGCCACCGGCCAACCCGACGAGCGCCGTCGACGCGCAGAGCGCGGCGAGCTGCGGCTGGTCGGCCAGCTCGCTCATCCATCCGGCCCAGCGAACGAGAGGGCGATGGCGCTGTCGTCCGGCCGCCTCCGCCAGTTCGATATCCTGCTGTTCCAGGTCGGGGAGCGAGGGGTCGTGCGGATGCGTCATGGTCCGCCAAAGTCGCGTCGCGGCCAAGTGTTCCGAACCCGCGAGCACGGTTTCGCGATCGGGCCGAGGCTCTTCCGTCCCGAGCCTCGTCCGCGCTAGGACGCGCCCCATGATCGAGCAACTGTCCGGCCGCCTCACCGAGTTCGGCCACGTTCTTCCCGTGCGCGTCTACTTCGAGGACACCGACTTCTCGGGCGTCGTCTATCACGCGCGCTACCTGCACTTCCTGGAGCGCGGTCGCACCGACTACCTGCGCCTTCACGGGATCGGGCATCGCGAGCTCATGGACGGGGCGTTCGGCGAGCCCATGGCCTTCGCCGTCCGTCGCATGGAGATCGACTTCCTGCGACCGGCCCGGATCGATGACGTTCTGGAGGTTGAGACGCGAACCGCAACGCTGGGCGGAGCGAGGGTGGTGCTTGACCAGCGCATCCTGCGGAACGGCGAGATCCTGATCGAGGCGCGCGTGAAGGTTGCCGTCATCTCGCCGGAGGGGAAGCCGCGCCGCATGCCGAAGCGGGTCGCCGAGCGCCTCGGCGCGCCGGCGGAGGACTGAAATCGTCGCCGCGCGACGACTTTGGCGCCCTGCGCAAACCTTTCGTTAACCCTAACGGTGCTTCATACGAATCACCGGAAGTCCTTGTCGCGCCATTCTTTTACCGGAATGTCCGTGGAAAGGCGCGTCTGGACGGGGCGTCCTCCGCTTGCAGCGGAAGGACGGGAAGAGGCGGGGCCGGGTTCCCGCCGTGACCGCTTGATCGAGGGACACCGACAGACATGAACGACGTCGCCCAGACCGCGCTCGCCGCCACCTCGCACGGCAGCGACATGTCGCTGATGGGGCTTTTCTGGCAGGCGGGCTTCGTCGTCAAGTTCGTGATGCTCGGCCTTCTCGCCGCGTCCGTCTGGACCTGGGCGATCATCTTCGACAAGGCTGCCCGCTACGGCCGCTTCCGCCGCCAGCTCAACCAGTTCGAGAACACGTTCTGGAGCGGGCAGTCGCTGGAAGAGCTCTACCACACGCTGTCGGACCGCAAGACGTCGGGCATGGGCGCGCTGTTCGTCGCCGCGATGCGCGAGTGGAAGAAGAGCTTCGAGAAGGGCGCCCGCTCGCCGATCGGCCTGCAGACGCGCATCGAGAAGGCCATGGATGTCACCATGGCGCGCGAGATGGAGGGCCTGGAGTCCCGTCTCGGCTTCCTGGCGACCGTCGGCTCGGCCGCGCCCTTTATCGGCCTGTTCGGCACGGTGGTCGGCATCATGACGTCGTTCCAATCGATCGCGGCCTCGGAGCAGACGAGCCTTGCGGTCGTTGCTCCCGGTATCGCCGAGGCGCTGCTGGCCACCGCGATCGGTCTCGTCGCGGCCATTCCCGCGGTGATCGCCTACAACAAGCTGTCGGCCGACGCCGGCAAGCTCGGCGGTCGCCTCGAGGCCTTCGCCGACGAATTCTCCGCCATCCTGTCGCGCCAGATCGACGAGAAGATCCCGGCCCGCTGAGGCGCCGGGACGAAGAGACGCGGTCGAGGGGGCCACACACATGGGTATGTCGACGGGTTCGGCAGCTTCGGGCGGCGGGTCGCGCCGGCGGCGCGGCAAGCGCCGCCAGCCGATGGCCGAGATCAACATGACGCCGATGGTCGACGTCATGCTGGTGCTGCTGATCATCTTCATGGTGGCGGCGCCGCTGATGACGGTGGGCGTCCCGCTGGAGCTGCCCGAAACGCAGGCCAAGGCGCTGAGCGCCAAGAAGCAGCCCATCACGATCTCGGTCCAGCAGGACGGCTCGGTCTTCCTTCAGGAGACCCCGGTCGACGAGGCGACCATCGTCGAGCAGCTCAAGGCCATCGCGGAAGCAGGCTACGAGGAGCGCATCTTCGTGCGCGCCGACCAGAGCGCCGGCTACGGCACGGTGATGCGCGTCATGGCGCGCATCTCGGCTGCCGGCTATCGCAACATCGGCCTCGTGACCGCCCAGGAAACGGCGAAGAGCTGACGGCCGTCCCATGAGATCCGCCTCCGTCGCCTCCACCGTTCTCCATGCCGCGGTCCTGACCTGGGGCCTGTGGACGTTCGGCCAGCCCGAGCCGCTCGACATGGGCGGCGAGGCGCTGCCGGTTTCGCTCGTGCCGATCGAGGAGTTCAGCCAGGCGACGCTCGGCGCGGAGGATGCGCCGCTGGCCGAGACCTCGGCTCCGACGCCGACCAAGACGCCCGAGAAGCTGCCGATGCCCGCCGAGAACGTCGGCGACAACGAGACCGATCTGCCGACGCCGCCCGCGCCCAAGCCCTCGCCGCGCGAGAGCGTGCAGACGGCTGCCGCGGAGGCGCCGCCTCCGCCCCCGCCGCCGACCCCCACGGCCGCGCCGACGCCGCCCGAGCCGGCGCCCGCTCCCGAGCCGACGCCCGAGCCGCCCGTCGAGACGGCCAAGGCCGAACCGACGCCGGAACCCGCGCCGGCCGAGGAGACCGCTCCGATCGACGAGCTGTCCGAGATCATCGCCAAGGCGCCGCCGGTGCCCGAGCCGCCGCGCAACGTGCCGCGCCCCCAGGCCAAGCCGAAGCCGCCCGAGCCCGTGAAGGTCGCCGAGGCCAAGCCCGCCGAGCCCGCCAAGCCGACGCCGCCCGCCAAGACGACCGAGACCTCGCGCGAGAAGCCGACCGACAAGCCGAAGGACGCCAAGAAGCCGGCCACGCAGACGTCGGAGGACAAGTTCGACGCCGACGCCATCGCCGCGCTTCTGAACAAGCAGGAGTCGTCGGGCGGCGGTGCCAAGCGCTCGACCCAGCAGGCATCGCTCGGGCGCGACAAGGCGACCGGTGGCACGCTCAGCCAGAGCGAGATGGACGCGCTGCGCGGTCAGATCTCCAAGTGCTGGAACCCGCCGGCCGGCAATACCGACGCGGGCGGGTTCCGCGTGAAGATCTCCATGCAGCTTTCGCCGAACGGCGAGGTCGAGGGCATGCCGCAGATCGTGCAGGGCGGCGGCTCCACGGGCGCCGAGCGTGCGGCGGGCGAGGCGGCGGTGCGCGCGGTCCGTCGCTGCGCGCCGTATTCGCTGCCGGCCGAGAAGTACGACACCTGGGCCGAGGTCACCGTCAACTTCGATCCGAGCCAGATGTTCTGATTCCTGCCCCGCCGGCGGCCTCGCGCCGCCGCATTCTTCTGATCACCATGCCCTCCGACGGACGCCCCGCCGGGGCCGGCCTTCCGGCCTCGCGCGTCCCCGGCCGAACGGGAACCCACCATGACCAAGCTTTCCGCCCTCGTTCTGGCGCTTGCCGCCGCCGTTGCCCTGCCGGGTGTCTCGCCCGTGCGAGCCGCCGTCGAGATCGACGTGACGCAAGGCAACGTCCAGCCGCTGCCGATCGCGTTGCCCGCCTTCCAGTCGCGCGATGGCCTCGGTGCCAAGCTCATGGAGGTGGTGACGGCCGACCTGAAGCGCTCGGGCCTGTTCGCGCCGGTGAACCCGGCCGCCTTCATTCAGAAGGACCTCAGCCCTGACCAGACGCCGCGCTTTCAGGACTGGACCGTGATCAACGCGCAGGCCCTCGTGTCGGGCCGCGTGTCGCCCGAAGCCGACGGGCGCCTGCGCGTCGAGTTCCGCCTGTGGGACACGTTCGCCGGCCAGCAGCTCGACGGACAGCAGTTCTACGCCAGCCCCGACAACTGGCGCCGCATCGCCCACATCATCGCCGACGCGATCTACGAGCGCCTGACCGGCGAGAAGGGCTACTTCGACACGCGCGTCGTGTTCGTGGACGAGACCGGCACGAAGGACAAGCGCCGCAAGCGCCTGGCCATCATGGACCAGGACGGGGCGAACGTGCGCTACCTCAGCCAGGGCAACGACCTCGTGCTGACGCCCCGCTTCTCGCCGAACCGGCAGGAGATCACCTACATGTCGTTCGGCCAGGGCGAGCCGCGCGTCTACCTCCTGCAACTCGAGACCGGGCAGCGCGAGGTGGTCGGCAACTTCCCCGGCATGACGTTCGCGCCGCGCTTCTCGCCGGACGGGTCGAAGGTGGTCATGAGCCTCCAGCAGGAGGGCAACGCCAACCTCTACGCCATGGACCTGCGCTCGCGCGCCACGACGCGCCTGACCTCGACCTCGGCGATCGACACGTCGCCCTCGTACTCGCCGGACGGCTCCAAGATCGTCTTCGAGAGCGATCGGGGCGGGCGACCGCAGATCTACGTCATGGGCGCCGACGGCTCGGGCCAGACCCGCATCTCCTTCGGCCAGGGCAGCTACAACACGCCCGTCTGGAGCCCGCGCGGCGACCTCATCGCCTTCACCAAGCAGTCGGGCGGTCAGTTCCAGATCGGCGTCATGCGGCCCGATGGATCGGGGGAGCGCATCCTGACCTCGTCGTTCCACGCCGAGGGTCCGACCTGGGCGCCCAACGGCCGCGTCATCATGTTCTTCCGCGATCAGGGCGGCGGACCGCAGCTCTATTCGATCGACCTGACGGGCCGCAACGAGCAGCGTGTCGGCACGCCGAACTTCGGCTCCGATCCGGCCTGGTCGCCGTCGCTCGAATAGCGGTCCCGCTGTCCGCGTTTAGGGGCCGTTAACTCCGAACATGGTAAACGGGACCCATCGAAATTCCATCGAATGCAAGGAGACGGCCATGCGCCGCATCGTGACTGGGGCCCACGGCCGGATCGCGCTCGCACTTGTTGCGGCGCTCTCGCTCTCGGCCTGCGCCAAGAAGAATAACGCGCTGCCCGACAACGCGGCAGGCCTCGGCCTCGGCGGGGCCGGCGGCATGGGCGGCGCCGGCGGCATGGGCGGCGCGGGCTCGGCGGCGCCGGGCACCACCCAGGACTTCACCGTCAACGTCGGCGACCGCATCTTCTTCGACACGGACTCGACCTCGATCCGCGCCGATGCGCAACAGACGCTCGCCCGCCAGGCCCAGTGGCTGAACCAGTACCCGCGCTACCAGATCGTGGTGGAGGGTCATGCCGACGAGCGCGGAACGCGCGAGTACAACCTCGCGCTTGGCGCCCGCCGGGCCGCCGCGACCCGCGACTACCTCGCGTCGCAGGGCGTGTCGTCGAACCGCATGCGCACCATCTCCTACGGCAAGGAGCGTCCGGTCGCCGTGTGCGACGACATTTCGTGCTGGTCGCAGAACCGCCGCGCGGTCACGGTGCTTTCCGGCGCCGGCTCCTGATCGGGCACCGGATACCGCACTGCGGCTTTTCGGTCACACAGATGCAGGTGAAGCGGCCCTTCGGGGCCGTTTTGCGTTTGTCGGTTGCCGCATGTGTTACGTCGGTCAAACTTTGGACGCCTTCGGTCCGTCCCTCTCCAACCCGACGCTTGCGACCGCAGCCGCCGCCGGGGAAGGGGTTTGGCCGGGACGCGGCGCCCTTGGCTCCCGAAGGTCGTATCCGCGCATGGCCCAGTCCCGACTTCTGCTTCCGATCCTTGCCGTGGCTCTTGGTGCCACCGCCGCGCCGACGCATGCCATTGAACTGCCGTTCGGCTTCGGCGGGTCCGATCGCGCGGCCACGCAGCCGGCGCAGGCGGCGCCCGCGGTCCGCATGGCGCAGGCCGGCGACGGCGGGGTTCGGCTCTCCCAGGTCGAGGAAGAGATGCGGCGCCTGACCGGAAAGGTCGAGGAGCTGAGCTTCCTGGTGCTTCAGTTGCAGGAGCAGCTTCGCAAGACGCAGGAAGACAACGAGTTCCGCTTCCAGGATCTGGAGAAGGGTTCGGGCGGCAGCGGCACGAACGCGTCCGCTCCCCAGCGCAAGACCGAGCTGACGCCGCCGGTCGCGCCCGCGACGCCCGAGACGACCGCGCCGGCGACCTCGTCGCGCGTCGCCTCGGTCGCCACGCCGAGCGCCAACGATGCCACGTCGCCGCGTGCCGCGGCACCCGCTGCCGCTCCGCAGACCGACGAGATCGGCGCGCTTCTGAACGGCGCCGCCGTGTCGCAGCCGTTGCCCTCGACCGAGCCCAGCGTGCCGCCGTCCGACAAGGTCGCCTCGATCCGCACCGAGGGACCGGTCGAACTCTACAGCCTCGGCTACAACTACATGCTGGCCGGCGACTACCATCTCGCCGAGACCACCTTCCGCCAGTACACCCAGACCTATCCCAGCTCGTCGGATGCGCCGGACGCGCAGTACTGGCTGGGCGAGGCGCTCTACGCGCAGGCCAAGTATCGCGACGCCGCGGAGGTCTTCCTGAACGCCCAGAAGGCGCATCCCCAAGCCCCCAAGGCGCCGGAGATGATGCTGAAGCTCGGCATGTCGCTCGCCCGCCTCGACAATCGCGAGACGGCCTGCGTCACCTACGGCGAGGTGTCGCGTCGCTATCCCGCGATGAGCGCCAACGTGAAGCGCAAGCTGCAGGCCGAGGAGAAGTCGGCCAGCTGCTCCTGAGGCACGCAAGGGCGGCGCCGACGCTTCCGCCCCTGACCGATGACATCCGGCGCAGCCTGGAGCGGACGGATGCGTCGCGCCGCCTGAAGCCCGGCCTGCTCGTCGCGGTGTCGGGCGGACCCGACTCGCTCGCCCTTCTGATCGCCGCGTCGCAACTGGCCGGTGATCGTCCGGTTCGAGCCGCGACCGTCGATCATGCGCTGCGACCTGGGTCGGATCGCGAGGCGGCGAGGGTGGCGGACTGGTGCTCCGAACTCGCGATTCCCCATCGAACGCTTGTCTGGCGCCATCCGGACCGGCCGCTCCGCAATCTCCAGGCGGAAGCGCGCGCCGCCCGATACGCGCTCCTGGCCGCCGAGGCGCGTCGCTGCGGCGCCGGCGTCGTTCTGACCGCCCACCACCGCCATGACCAGGCCGAGACGCATCTCCTTCTGCGGGCTCGCGGCGCGCGAGGCGGGGCGCTGGCGGCGATGCGCGTCTGGCGCGATCTGGAGCCGGGCGTCGTTGTGGTGCGCCCCTTTCTCGGTCGCGTTCCGGCCGATCTCGCGCTTTGGCCCGCCGACGCCGGTTGGCAACCGATCCTGGACCCGAGCAATCTCGACGGGCGGTTCGCGCGCGTCCGCCTGCGCAGCGCGATGTCGGACGACGAGCGCGCGGCGGCTCTCGCTGCCGCCGCCGACGCCGCCCGCCTGCGCGAGGCCGACGACCGGAACCTTGCGGATCAACTCGGTACGCTCTCCGAGGCGGGACGTCTGAACGTCGACCTCGACGCCTCGATCGGAATGCCGGACGACTGGCACGGTCTCGGCGACCGCGTTCTCGCGCGCGCCATCACCGTGGCTGGAGGCGCGTTGCATTCGCCGTCGCCCGACGCGCTCGACCGCCTTCGACACGCAGTGGCGCAGCAGGGTCGGGCCACGCTGAACGGCTGTGTCGCAGACGTCCGGCGCGGCCGGCTCCGCTTGTCGCGCGAGTTCGGACGCACGGGACTGCCGCAAGCGGTTGCGGGCGACGACGGATTGGCGATCTTCGATCGGCGTTTTGTGGTCGGACCGCTTCCCGGGCAGAGTGTCGTGGAAGGCGATGGCGCGAATGTGAAGGCCCGCACGCATCCCGCCGTCCGCGACCCAATGGGCGAACTGCGGCCGTTGCGGCTGGCCGCCGGACCGTTGCCGCGCGGATCCGCGCCGGAAGCGGCCTGCTGTGCGGGCTGGCGCCTCTGGGCCGACCTTCCGGGACCCATGCCGGTGGGGTTAACCCCACAGCCCCAAATTGCCGCAAACGGGACCTTGGCTGTTGGCAAGGTTTGAGCGGCCACCTATCTTCACGCCTGATGTCGTGGCGTCACCGCACGTCTCGTGCGTGAAGCCCCGGCGCTATCCCAGGACGGATAATGAACCAGAATTTCCGGAACTTCGCCCTTTGGGCGATCATCGCGCTTCTTCTGATCGCGCTCTTCCAGCTGTTCTCCAACAGCTCGCAGACCGCGAATTCGCGCGAGGTACCCTATTCGCAGTTCCTGTCCGACGTCGACGCGAACCGCGTCCGTTCGGTGACCATCCAGGGCCAGCGCATCTCGGGGACCTACACCGACGGCTCCTCGCCGTTCCAGACCTACTCGCCGGGTGACCCGCAGCTGGTGTCGCGCCTGGAGGGTCATCAGGTCCAGATCAACGCGAGCCCGCCGTCCGACAACACGAACCCGATCTGGTCGATGCTCCTGAGCTTCGGTCCGATCCTCCTCATTCTTGGCGTCTGGATCTTCCTGATGCGGCAGATGCAGGGCGGCGCAGGCGGCAAGGCCATGGGCTTCGGCAAGTCGAAGGCCAAGCTTCTGACCGAGGCGCACGGCCGCGTGACCTTCGCCGACGTCGCGGGTGTCGACGAGGCCAAGGCCGATCTCGAGGAGATCGTCGAGTTCCTGCGCGAGCCGCAGAAGTTCCAGCGCCTTGGCGGCAAGATCCCGCGCGGCGTCCTGCTCGTTGGTCCTCCGGGCACCGGTAAGACGCTGACGGCCCGTGCGGTCGCCGGCGAGGCCAACGTGCCCTTCTTCACGATCTCGGGCTCCGACTTCGTCGAGATGTTCGTCGGCGTCGGCGCGAGCCGCGTGCGCGACATGTTCGAGCAGGCCAAGAAGAACGCGCCCTGCATCATCTTCATCGACGAGATCGACGCCGTCGGCCGCCATCGCGGCGCGGGCCTCGGCGGTGGCAACGACGAGCGCGAGCAGACGCTGAACCAGCTCCTCGTCGAGATGGACGGCTTCGAGGCGAACGAGGGTATCATCCTCATCGCCGCGACCAACCGCCCCGACGTTCTGGACCCCGCGCTTCTTCGTCCGGGCCGCTTCGACCGCCAGGTCATGGTGCCGAACCCCGACGTCGGCGGCCGAGAGAAGATCCTGAAGGTGCACGTGCGCAACGTGCCGCTGGCGCCCAATGTTGACCTCAAGACCATTGCGCGCGGCACGCCCGGCTTCTCGGGTGCCGATCTCGCCAACCTCGTCAACGAGGCAGCGCTGATGGCGGCCCGTCGCTCCAAGCGCCTCGTTACGATGCTCGAGTTCGAGGACGCCAAGGACAAGGTCATGATGGGCGCCGAGCGTCGCTCCATGGCCATGACCGAGGAGGAGAAGAAGCTGACGGCCTACCACGAGGCCGGTCACGCGCTGGTCGGCATCCACGTGCCGGGCAACGATCCGCTCCATAAGGTGACGATCATTCCGCGCGGCCGTGCCCTCGGCGTGACGATGAACCTGCCGGAGCGCGATCGCTACGGCATGAAGAAGATGGAGATGGAGGCGCGGCTCGCGATGATCTTCGGCGGACGCGCCGCCGAGGAGATCATCTACGGCGACGAGAACGTCACGACGGGTGCCTCCAACGACATCCAGCAGGCCACCAACATGGCTCGCGCGATGGTCATGGAATACGGCATGAGCGACAAGCTCGGTCGTCTGCGCTACCGCCAGAACCAGGAGGAGGTCTTTCTCGGCCACTCCGTGTCGCAGCAGCAGAACATGAGCGAGGAGACCGCCAAGCTCATCGACTCCGAGGTGCGCGGCATCATCGAGGTCGCCGAGAACCGCGCCCGCGCCGTGCTGCGCGACAAGATCGACGAACTGCACACGCTCACCAACGGTCTGCTCGAGTACGAGACGCTGTCGGGCGACGAGGTGCGCGACCTCTTGGCCGGCAAGACGCTGGCCCGCGACATGGGCGACGACACGCCGCCCTCGCGCGGCTCGGCGGTGCCCAAGGCCGGTTCGGTCAAGCCGTCCGGTCCGCGCGACGACAAGGAAGGCGGTCTGGAGCCGCAGCCGTCCGCCTGAGGCGGCGGTCTTCCAGCGGAGTTGGGGGAGGGGCGGTGCCGCAAGGTTGCCGCCCCTTTCGCATGCGACCATCACGCTTCTCGTCGCTCTGCGGCAAGTCTTTACTCGCCGATGGTAGAATCGCCGGGATAAACGGAACGCTCGACAGTCAAGGAGACGCGCGATGGCGAAGAGCTATTTCGGCACGGACGGCATTCGCGGACGGGCCAACCGTCATCCCATGACGCCCGAGATCGCCATGAAGGTCGGCATGGCCGCGGGGCTCGCCTTCCGTCGCGGCAACTACCGCCATCGCGTCGTGATCGGCAAGGACACGCGCCTGTCGGGCTACATGCTGGAGCCCGCGCTCTGCGCCGGATTCACCGCCGTCGGCGTCGACGTCCTGATGCTCGGCCCGATCCCGACGCCCGCCGTCGCAATGCTGACGCGCTCCATGCGCGCCGATATCGGCGTGATGATCTCCGCCTCGCACAACCCGTTCGAGGACAACGGCATCAAGCTCTTCGGCCCGGACGGCTACAAGCTGTCCGACGAGGTCGAGACCGAGATCAACCGTCTGATCGACGAGGACCTGTCGAAGCGCCTCGCCGATGGGGCGCATCTCGGGCGCGCTCGGCGCTACGACGACGGCGGCCGTGACCGCTACGTCGAGTTCGCCAAGCGCACGCTGCCGCGCGACCTGACGCTGGACGGTGTGCGCGTCGCCATCGACTGCGCCAACGGTGCCGCGTACCGCGTGGCACCCGACGTCTTGTGGGAGCTGGGCGCCGACGTCGTGAAGCTCGGCGTCGAGCCGAACGGAACCAACATCAACCTGAACTGCGGCTCCACCAGTCCCGCGACGCTGTGCGCCAAGGTGCGCGAGGTGCGGGCCGATATCGGCATCGCGCTCGACGGCGACGCGGACCGGGTGCTGGTGGTGGACGAGCACGGCGAGGTCGTCGACGGCGACCAGATCATGGCCGTGATCGGCGAGGCCTGGGCGCAGGACGGGCGCCTCGCCGCCGGTGGCGTTGTCGCCACGATCATGTCGAACCTTGGCCTCGAGCGCTTCCTGAACGAGCGGCAGATCCAGCTGGCTCGCACGAAGGTCGGCGATCGCTACGTGGTCGAGCATATGCGCCAGCACGGCTACAACGTGGGCGGCGAGCAATCGGGGCACATCGTCCTGTCGGACTACGGCACGACCGGCGACGGTCTGGTCTCCGCGCTGCAGCTTCTGGCTCTCGTGCGCAAGGCGGGCGGTACGGTGTCGGAGGTGTGCCGCAAGTTCGAGCCGGTGCCGCAGGTTCTGAAGAACGTGCGCGTGGCGGGCGGCGAGCCGCTGGAGAACACGGCGGTGCGCGATGCGATCGACGCGGCTCTGGCGCAGCTCGGCACGAGCGGCCGGCTCGTGATCCGACCGAGCGGAACCGAACCGCTGATCCGCGTCATGGCAGAGGGCGACGATCCGCAACTCGTCAACACCGTGGTCGACGACATCATCGGCGCACTGAAGCGCGCGGCCTGACGGCGGGCGTTTCGTCTCCGCGAAGCATCCGGGAAGAGGGCAGGGCCAGTAAACCGACCATTAATCATTAATCTTTAGATTTGCTCGTATCGCGGGACCCAAGCCGCGCGATCGTGCAAATCTGGAGATCTCAGCAATGGCTCGGCTTGCCTTCGGCCTCTTGGCCTCGGCCCTGTTTCTGCCCACCCTTTCGCAGGCTGCGGACATCATCGAACCGATCCCGGTCGTTGAGCCCGCGCCCTACAGCGGCTGGTACATCCGCGGTGATGTCGGCTACGTCTTCGAGTCCAAGACCGATGGTCACTGGGCGTTCTACAACCAGTTCCCAGGCGTCGAGGGCATCGACGACTACTACCGCTACGACGAGCTCCGGCTCGACTCGACGGCCAGCTTCGGCGCCGGCGTCGGCTATCGCTTCTCGGACATGTTCCGTGTGGACGCGACGGTCGACTACTTCCGCACCGACGTGAACGGCAAGACCAAGTGCCCGCTCATGATCAAGACCGACTACGCGCACGGTCTCGGGCCCTTCGACGAGTGCGACTACTACAACAAGTCCGAGGCCGACGTCTGGACGATCATGGCGAACGCCTATGTCGACCTGCCGACCTTCGGCATCGTCACGCCCTACCTCGGCGCCGGTATCGGCACCGCCTATGTCGGCTATGACGACGTCAAGACGCAGGAGAAGTGCCCGACCTGCAAGCCCGGCTACGTGCCCTATACCAGCACCAGCACCGGCGCCGACGACTGGCGCTTCGCGACCTCGCTGATGGCCGGCGCGAGCGTGGACCTGACGCAGAGCCTCGCGCTCGACGTCGGCTACCGCTACACGAAGATCTACGAAGGCGACGCCTGGGACTACGACTCGGCCGACAAGTCCTTCGGGGCGGTCGGCGTCCAGACCAAGGACAACGGCTTCGACATCCACGCGATCCGCGCGGGTCTGCGCTACTCGTTCTTCTGATCCGAACCGCTTCGCGTTCGAATACGACCGGGAAGGGCCGCTCCGAAAGGGGCGGCCCTTCTTGCGTCCGGGCACAAGCTCCGCACCATAGCTCGCCCCTAGGGTCCGGCGACCGATCCCCCCGATAGCATCCGCCCGCCGGCCGCCACGCCGGCAAAGGCGGGTGAAGCCGAGGCCGCCCGCATGACCCTCCGAAGCCTTCTGACCGTCTCCGTTGCGGTCCTGATACCCGTCGTCGGCCATGCCGCGGATGTGGACCTTCTGGCGAGCGCACCGGAGGTCGAACTGGCCGAGACGCGCTCGGGCTTCTACCTGCGCGGCGACGTTTTCTACGACGTTTCGAGCGATCTCGACGGCACCCGTGCGATTGCGCAAGGCAACGCCCTCGCCACCGGCCCCCTGCGCGGCGAGTTGGAGGAGGGGGCGAGCTTCGGCCTCGGGCTCGGCTATCGGTTCACCGATATGCTGCGCGCCGACCTGACCGTCGGCTATGGCGAGCGCGACGTCGCCACGAACGCCTTTGCGGTTCCGGGCTGCGGTTCGATCTGTCTGGCGCGCGACGCGGGCTCCGCGCATAGCTGGAACGTTCTGGCCAGCGCGTATCTGGACCTCGGCACGGTTGCGGGCTTCACGCCCTATGTCGGTGCCGGGCTCGGCGCGGTTCGCATCGACTACGACGACATAGCCCTGACCACCTGCGGCCTGACCGGCTGCCAAGCCATCGACGCAGAGGGCGAGCGTGACTGGCGCTTCGCCTACGCGCTCGACGCGGGCGTCGCCTACGACCTGACCGAGGCGCTGACGCTCGACCTCGGATACCGCTATCTCGACACCGAAGGCGGACAGGCGTGGAGCGTCCGCTCGTCCGGTGGCGCGATGGTCGCCGTCTCCGACGACGGACCGGATCAGCACGCGCTCCGCATCGGGCTGCGCTACCGCTTTCAGTGATGCGACCCGTCGCGCGGCGGAACCCGAGCTCCCTCAGATTGTCGCTTGACGCGGCTCCCGCTTCCGGCCTATCGCCGTCAGCGGGACACGCCTCCCCAACGAGGCGCTTCTATCTGTAAGGGTAGCTTCAGATGGCCAATGCCGCCAAGCCGGACCTGCGTCCGGCCGACCCCCGCTTTTCCTCCGGCCCCTGCGCCAAGCGTCCCGGCTGGACGCTGAGCGCCCTGAGCGATGCACCGCTCGGCCGCTCGCATCGCGCCAAGCTCGGCAAATCGAAGCTGGCTCAGGCGATCGAGGACACCCGCGAGATCCTCCAGGTTCCCGCCGACTACCGCATCGGCATCGTTCCGGCCTCCGACACGGGCGCCGTGGAGATGGCCATGTGGTCGCTGCTCGGCGCGCGCCCCGTCGACATGGTCGCCTGGGAGAGCTTCGGTTCGGGCTGGGTGACCGACGCGGTGAAGCAGCTGAAGCTCGAGAACGCTCGCGTTCTGGAAGCCGGCTACGGCGAGATCGTCGACTTCGCCGATGTGAACTTCGACCACGACGTCGTCTTCACGTGGAACGGCACCACGTCCGGCGTACGCGTTCCCAACGGCGACGCCATTCCGGCCGACCGCCAGGGCCTGACGATCTGCGACGCCACCTCGGCCGCCTTCGCCCAGGACCTTCCCTACGACAAGCTCGATGTCGTCACCTTCTCCTGGCAGAAGGTGATGGGCGGCGAGGCGGCCCACGGCATGCTGATCCTCAGCCCGCGCGCGGTGGAGCGGCTTCTTACCTACAAGCCGGCGTGGCCTCTGCCGAAGATCTTCCGCCTCACCTCGGGCGGCAAGCTGATCGAGGGCATCTTCAAGGGCGAGACGATCAACACGCCCTCGATGCTCTGCGTCGAGGACTATCTGGACGCGCTCAACTGGGGCAAGCGCATCGGCGGCCTCGAAGCCCTCAAGGCGCGGGCCGACGCGAACCTTGCGGTGATCGAGCGCTTCGTCGACGAGAACAGCTGGATCGGCTTCCTGGCCAAGGATCCGGCCACGCGCTCCAACACGTCGGTCTGCCTCCAGTTCACCGATCCCGCGCTCGTCAACCTGCCGCGTGAGGCGCAGGACGCCTTCGCCAAGGGCGTGGCCACCCTCTTGGAGAAGGAGGGCGTCGCTCTCGACATCGGCAGCTACCGCGATGCGCCTCCGGGCCTGCGCATCTGGTGCGGCGCGACCGTGGAGACCGCCGCGGTCGAGGCGTTGATGCCGTGGATCAGCTACGCTTACCAGGCGCAGAAGGCCGCGCTCGCGCAGGCCGCCTGAGGGCGAGCGGCTTGTGCCGGTGTCGGTCGGAACACGCAGCTTCCTGGCCGACACGCTGGCGCTGATCCTCTTCTTCACGCTGACGAGCGGCCTGAACGAGCGTTTCGTCGTCGGAATGGAGTGGAGCGAGGTGCTGGTGTCCCGGTCGATCGGCGCGGCGCTCATGGTGCCGACGGCCCGGCCCTACGGGCTCTGGCGCGAGTGGTTTCTCGCTCGGGTCCGCCCCGAGGGACGGGTCGGCACGGTGCTCGCCGATTGTGCGGCGCTGCTTCTGTTCCAGGTGCCCATCTACCTCGCGATCGTTCTCGTCAGCGGCGCGGACCTTGTGTCCGCGCTGCGAGGCTCCGCCAGCTTCGCGGTGCTGATGCTGGTTCTCGGCCGCCCCTACGGCCTCTGGCTCGAATGGGTCCGCCGCCGGTTCGGCCTCGAGGGGCCGGGCCGCAGGCCCATGTCGCTCGGCGGCTGACTGCCGATCCGCGCGTCGCCCCCGGGCGTCGCGACTCTCATCTCGCTGTTCCGGGAGCCGTCGCTCCCCATCCTTCCAGGAGGCCTGCATGGCACCCCGCGTTCTCGTTTCCGACAAGCTGTCCCCGACCGCCGTCCAGATCTTCAAGGACGGTGGCTGCGAGGTCGACTACCTCCCGGATCTCGGCAAGGACAAGGACCAGCTTCTCGCCGTCATCGACCAGTATGACGGTCTGGCGATCCGCTCGGCCACCAAGGTCACCGAAAAGGTGATCGAGGCGGCGTCGCGCCTGAAGGTGATCGGCCGCGCCGGTATCGGCGTCGACAACGTCGACATCCCGGCAGCCTCGCGCCGCGGCATCATCGTGATGAACACGCCCTTCGGCAACTCGATCACGACCGCCGAGCATGCGGTGGCCATGATGTTCGCGGTCGCGCGCCAGCTGCCCGCAGCCGACCAGTCCACCCAGGCTGGAAAGTGGGAGAAGAACCGCTTCATGGGCGTCGAGATCACCGGCAAGGTGCTCGGCGTCGTCGGCTGCGGCAATATCGGGTCGATCGTGGCGACGCGCGGCGTCGGTCTCAAGATGAAGGTGATCGGCTTCGATCCCTTCCTCAGCCCCGAGCGTGCCGCGCAGCTCGGCATCGAGAAGGTCGAGCTCGACGAGCTCTTCCGCCGTGCCGACTTCATCACGCTGCACACGCCGCTCACCGACAAGACGCGCAACATCATCGACGCCAAGGCGATCGCGACCATGAAGCGGGGCGTGCGCATCATCAACTGCGCGCGCGGCGGCCTGATCGTCGAGGCGGACCTCGCCGAGGCCATCAAGTCCGGCCATGTGGCGGGCGCGGGTATCGACGTGTTCGAGACCGAGCCTGCGACCGACTCGCCGCTCTTCGGGCTCGAGAACGTCGTCTGCACGCCGCATCTCGGCGCCTCAACCACCGAGGCGCAGGAGAACGTCGCGCTCCAGGTCGCCGAGCAGATGGCGGACTACCTCGTGAAGGGCGCCGTCTCCAACGCCCTCAACATGCCCTCGATCACCGCCGAAGAGGCGCCGATCCTCACGCCCTACGTCAAGCTCGCCGAGATCCTCGGCTCGTTCGCCGGCCAGCTGACGGAAGAGGCGATCGATGCGGTCGAGATCCTCTACGATGGCGCGCCGGGCTCGATGAATACGAGGGCCCTCACGGCTGCGGCGCTCGCCGGCCTTCTCAAGGCGCAGGTCCAGACCGTCAACATGGTCTCGGCCCCGCTCATGGCCAAGGAGCGCGGCATCGCCGTGTCCGAGGTGCGTCGCGACAAGTCGGGCGTCTTCGACGGCTACATCAAGGTCACCGTCACCACCAAGAAGCAGACCCGCTCGGTGGCCGGCACGACCTTCTCGGACGGCAAGCCGCGCTTCATCCAGATCAAGGGCATCAACATGGAGGCCGATGTCGGCCGCTACATGCTCTACACCGCCAACAAGGACGTTCCCGGCGTCATCGGCCAGATCGGCACGGCCTTCGGAAAGGCTGGCATCAACATCGCGAACTTCCATCTCGGCCGTGACGAGCAGGGCGGCAGCGCGATCGCGATCATCTACCTCGACGAGCCGCTGAGCGAGACCTTCCTCGACGAGTTGCGCGGCCTGAACGCGATCGGCCAGGCGAAGATGCTGACCTTCGACGTCTGATCGCACGCCAAGGCCATACGACACGACGAAAGGGCGGGACCCGGCCGGGTCCCGCCCTTTCGCGCGTCAGGCGGCGTCCTGGCTGACCGGGGTCTTCGGGTGGCTGGCGATCCGCTCAGAGCGTTTGCCGCGCTCTGCGAGCACGATGCCGGCGAACACCAGCGCAAGGGCCGCGAGGTGATAGGGAAAAAGCGGCTCGCCCAAGAGCAGGACGGCGAGAAGCGCGGCGAAGATCGGCGTCGCGTTGGTGAAGAGGTTCGCCCGGTTGGCGCCGATCATTTCGATGCCGCGGATGTAGAGCGCCTGCGAGACGATCGATGGCATGACGGCCGAGAACACGACGAGCGACCACCCCTGCGCATCGGGCCAGCGCGTCGCGCCGAACGCGCTCTCGACTGCGAGCAGAGGCAATGATGCCACAAAGGCGACGACGCACAGGGCGAGGAGGTTGCTGCTCCAATGCACCGGCGGGCGGCGCGTCACGATCACCGTGTAGAGCCCGAAGATGCCGACCGCGACCAGCGCGAGGACGTCGCCCCGGTTGAGCACGAGGTGCAGGAGCGTCGACGGCTCGCCGTGCGCCGTCGTCACCAGAACGCCTATCAGTGTGAGTGCGAAGCCGGCCAGTTGCAGGCTCGTCACCCTCGCGCGGAACAGAAGAAAGCTGCCGGCGAACACGAACAACGGCATGGCCGCCTGCACGATCGCGACGTGGATCGTGGATGTGAACTGGAGGGCGAGGTAGAACAGGGCGTTGAAGCCCGTGAACCCGGCGGTTCCCAGGAACAGGTAGAGCCGCTTGTGCTGGCGGATCCGCGCCCAGTCCCGCTCCAGATGGGGCCGAGCGATCGGCAGCAGCAGCAGTCCGGCGATGAGCCAGCGCAGCATGGTCAGCACCATCGGCGAGACATGACCGACCGCGAGTTTTCCGGCGACCGCGTTCGCGCCCCAGATCAGGGCCGTGAAGGTGAGGACGGCGTAGGGATGGGTCACGAAGCGCTTCATTCGCCTCCCTTAGGGCCCGGACCGCGTTTCCGGCAACAGCCCTTGTGTGCAAGCGCCCACAAATCGCCGGATGCCTCTCGCGCCGGTGGCGCGCTCCCCCTATAGTCCGCCCGTTTTGAGGGTCGGCGCGAGGCGCTCCGGCCGGTCTTGGCGCGTGCGCGCGGGACCCGAGGCATTCGCAAAGCCGGCCTTCTGTCTGCCGGCGCGCCAAGGAGTAGGCATGGCAAACGTCGTGGTGGTCGGCTCGCAGTGGGGCGACGAGGGCAAGGGCAAGATCGTCGACTGGCTGAGCGAGCGGGCCGACGTGGTGGTGCGCTTCCAGGGCGGTCACAATGCCGGCCACACGCTGGTCGTGGACGGCACCTCCTACAAGCTCTCGCTTCTGCCCTCGGGCGTGGTGCGGCAGGGTAAGCTGTCGGTGATCGGAAACGGCGTCGTGTTCGATCCGCACGCCTTCGTGGCCGAGCGCGGGCGCTTGGCCGCGCAGGGCGTCACGATCTCGCCCGAGACGCTGCGCATCGCCGACAACGCGGCGTTGATCCTGTCGCTTCACCGCGAGCTCGACGCGATTCGCGAGAACCAGGCCGCCGCCGGCACCAAGATTGGGACCACGGGCCGCGGCATCGGCCCGGCCTACGAGGACAAGGTCGGGCGCCGGGCGATCCGCGTCATGGACCTGGCCGAGCCCGACCTCCTGCCGAGCCGCATCGAGCGGCTGCTTGCGCACCACAACCCGTTGCGTCGCGGGCTCGGCCAGCCGGAGATCCAGCCGCAGGCGATCCTGGAGGAGCTGACCACGGTGGCGGCCGAGATCGTGCCCTTCGTGGATCGCGTATGGCGGCTGCTCGACGAGCGCCGCAAGGCGGGCGCGCGCATCCTGTTCGAGGGTGCACAAGGCACGCTCCTCGACATCGATCACGGCACCTATCCCTATGTGACCTCGTCCAACACGGTGGCGGGTCAGGCGGCGGCGGGCTCGGGCCTCGGCCCGTCTGCGGCGGGCTTCGTGCTCGGCATCACCAAGGCCTACACGACGCGCGTGGGCGAGGGGCCCTTTCCGACCGAGCAGGACAACGCGGTCGGCGAGTTTCTGGGCACGCGCGGTCACGAGTTCGGCACGGTCACGGGTCGCAAGCGTCGCTGCGGCTGGTTCGATGCCGTGCTGGTGCGTCAGGCGGTGGCGCTGAACGGCATCCACGGTCTCGCGCTCACCAAGCTCGACGTCCTCGACGGGATGGAGGAGATTCGCATCTGCGTCGGCTACGAGCTCGACGGCGAGCGCATCGACTACCTGCCCGCCAGCCTCGGCACGCAGGCGCGGATCGTTCCCGTCTACCAGAGTTTCGAAGGGTGGAGCGGCACCACGGCCGGAGCCCGGTCCTGGGGTGACCTGCCGGCGCAGGCCGTCAAATACGTGCGCCAGATCGAGGAACTCGTCGGCGCCCCGGTTTCGCTCCTGTCCACATCGCCGGAGCGTGACGATACGATCCTTGTCCGCGATCCGTTTCAGGATTAATGAAAACTTGACCAAAGACACGGTATTCGTCTGGACTTGAAGGCCGGGTGCGGGACGCCCGGATCGCGAACGACCAAAGCCTGCCGCGCCTCCGGCGCGGCATCCCGGCGTCCTGGCAGGACAGCCACGGTCCGGTTCGCCGGGCGGTGCCGGGCGGCCAGGAACCCGTGGCAGGACGGGCGACGTTCGCGACACCGGACCCTCAGTCGATGCCACGTCGCTTCACGACCAGTGAGTGCCCCAATCCATGGCGAACCTGACCGCCGTTCTGCGCAAGACGATCGACGGCCTTCCCAACGCGACGCCCCAATTGCGGGCCAAGGTCTACGAGAAGGCGCGTTCGGCGATCACGCGCCAGATCCAGGCTGCCAATCCGCCGCTCGAGCCCCATGTGGCCGAGGCGCGCTATCGCGTTCTTGAAGACGCGATCCGCGAGACCGAGGCGCATTACGGCGGTGGCGACGAGGACAACGCGCCTCCGCCCGCGGAGGAACCTGCCGCGCCGATCGCGGTCCGCGACGAGGAACCACCACCTGCACCTCCGCCTGCGCCAAGGCCGGTCGAGCGCCAGCCTGAACGCGCGGCCTTCCCGCGCGTCACGCCGACCATGCGCCCTGCCGCGCCGGCCGACACGACCCTAGACGTGCCGCCGCGTGGCGATCAACCGGCGCAAGCCGTCGAGCCTGCGCGTCGCTTCGAGCGCGACCCCGCGGTCGCTGCGCCGAGCGCGGTGTCGGCGCGCGCGCCCTCGCGCGAGGCGTTCGGGGCGGGCGAGGACCGCGTGGGCGAGATCGGTCCCGCTCCGCTCGAGGAGGCGCCGCGCCGCACCGCGCCACCGCCGCCACGGGCTGGGACGTTGCGTCCGGCGCGCGACGAACCGCGCGGCGAGGACGGCGCGCCCTATAGCGGCCTGTTCGCGGGCATCCCGGAGGCCGACCTCGAGGGACCTCGCCGGGCGAAGCGTCGCAGCGCCTCGAGCTCCGGTTCCCGGCGACCGGCTCTTGTCGCCGGCAGCGCGCTGGCGGTGATAGCGGCGCTTGGCGCCGCGGCGTTCTTCTACGGCGACCAGATCCGCGACGTCCTGACCGGATCGGGGACCTCGCAGGTTGCCTCGGTCCCTGCACCCACCGCGACCACCGACGGCGGAGAGGCACCCGCCGATACGGGCGGAGAAGCGCCCGCGACCGCTGCGCCGCCGAGTGGCACCGTGACCGACACGGCTCCCGCCGCACCGGTGACCGGAGGCGCGCGGCCCCGCCAGTTCACGCAGCGACTTCTGCCCGACGGAAACGAGGTCGACGAAGGGCCCGGGACGAGCGTCGCCAATGCGTTCGAGGAGGGCACCGACGTCGCGGCCGCATCCCCGGCGGAACCGGCCCCCACGACGCCGGAATCGACGCCCGCACCCGCTGCCCCCACAACATCGGCGCCGGCGACACCGCCCGCGACGGCTTCCAACGAGACCGTGCCCGTCGGCCAGCGCGCCGTGTTCTACGAAGAGCGCGCGACGAACCGCGAGGGCTCGCAGCAGAACGGCAACGTGGTCTGGAGCCTTGTCAGCGAGCCGCCCGCCGATGGTCAGCCCGCCGAGCCGGCGATCCGCGGCGTCGTGGACGTGCCGCAGGACAATCTGAAGATGACGCTCACGATCCGGCGCAACGCTGACGCGACGCTGCCGGCCAGCCACGTGATCGAGATCATGTTCGACACGCCCGCCGACTTCCCGGGTGGCGAGGTCGCCAACGTGCAGCGGCTGGCGCTGAAGCCCACGGAACAGGCGCGCGGCGAACCCTTGATCGGTGTCGCCGGCAAGATATCGCCGGGCTTCTTCATCATCGCCCTGAACGATCTGCCGCAGGCGATCCAGAGCAATCTCGGTCTGCTGGGGCGCGAGCAGTGGATCGACATCCCGCTCGCCTACGAGAGCGGGCAACGGGCGTTGATGTCGGTCGAGAAGGGATTGCCGGGCGAACGCGTCTTCAAGCAGGCGCTCGACGCCTGGGCCGCCAAGACCTAGGGCGTTCCGGCGCAGGGGGCTCGCAAGTAAAAAGGGCCGGCCTCCTCGCGGAAGCCGGCCCTTTCTGGTTTCAGTGTCGGTGGCCGATCAGGCGTGGGCGTCCTCGACCACGCGCAGCGCGCGCCGGGCCGCTTCGGCCGTGTCCTGCACCGCCTTCTGCACCTTCTCGAAAGCGCGCACCTCGATCTGGCGCACGCGCTCGCGGCTGATGTCGAACTCGCCCGACAACGCTTCCAGCGTCAGCGGGTCCTCGGCCAGACGCCGCGCCTCGAAGATGCGCCGCTCGCGGTCGTTCAGAACGTCCATCGCCTGATGCAGCATGCCGCGCCGCTGGGCCAGCTCGTCCTGCTCGACCAGGATCTGCTCCTGGTTCTCGGACTGGTCGACCAACCAGTCCTGCCACTCGCCGGACTCGCCCTCGGTCGCACGGATCGGAGCGTTCAACGACGCGTCGCCCGAGAGGCGGCGGTTCATCGAGACGACCTCTTCCTCGGACACGCCGAGCTGCGTCGCGATCTGGTTGACCTGATCCGGGCGCAGGTCGCCCTCGTCGAGCGCCTGAATGCGGCTCTTCATCTTGCGCAGATTGAAGAACAACCGCTTCTGGTTCGCGGTCGTGCCCATCTTCACGAGGCTCCACGAGCGCAGGATGTACTCCTGGATCGAGGCCTTGATCCACCACATGGCATAGGTCGCCAGACGGAAGCCCCGCTCCGGATCGAAGCGCTTGACCGCCTGCATCAGGCCGACGTTGCCCTCCGACACGACCTCGCCGATCGGCAGACCATAGCCGCGATAGCCCATGGCGATCTTGGCGACGAGGCGCAGGTGGCTGGTCACGAGTCGATGGGCGGCGTCGCGGTCGTCATGCTCTGCGTAGCGCTTGGCGAGCATGTATTCTTCTTGCGGCTCCAGCATGGGGAACCGCCGGATCTCGTCGAGGTAGCGGCTGAGGCCGCCTTCTCCTGCTGCGATGCTGGGAAGATTGGCTTTCGCCATACTCCGCACCCTCCTTCTCCTGTGTCCGACCGCCCGCAAGCCGGCCCGGTCGAAGGCGGTGCGCAGAACCGCGCCCAATCCGCCCGAACAAACATATGGGTACGCACGTGTGGTTTCGCACGGCTTCGCGCTCGCGAACGAGGTTACAAATCGTTCACGTAGTCGGCTCGATCGGACGGCGTTGGCTGCGATCGGCGATGTTATTCGGCGCTTGAACGGCGCAACGCTTCGCAGAGTTCCCGCATGTCGTCTGGCAACTCGCTCTCGAACAGCATCGTCTCGCCGGTCGCGGGGTGCTCGAAGCCGAGACGGAAGGCGTGAAGCGCCTGCCTCCCGAAGCGCTCGACGGCCTCGCCGACCAGTCCCAGCTTGCGCGCCTTGGAACGGAAGTGCGCGCCGTAGACGTCGTCGCCGACCAGCGGATGGCCGATATGGGACAGGTGGACCCGGATCTGGTGCGTACGGCCGGTTTCCAGCGTGCAAGCGACGAGCGAGGCTTGTTCGCCGAGCCGTTCGACGACCTCGTAACGCGTTACCGCGTGGCGGGCGTCCGGTCGCCCTTCGGGTACGACGCTCCGCTTGGTTCGATCGGAGTTCGACCGCCCGAGCGGCGCATCGATCACGCCTACCGGGCGGGGGAGGGTTCCCCAGACCACGGCCAGATAAGCGCGCTCCATGCGGCCGTCGCGTCCGTGCGCCGCGAACTGCTCGGCCAGCGAGCGGTGGGCGAGATCGGTCTTGGCGACCACCATGACGCCGCTCGTATCCTTGTCGAGCCGGTGAACGATACCGGGACGGCGCACGCCGTTGATGCCGGACAGCGAGTCGCCGCAGTGGTGCAGCAGCGCGTTGACCAGCGTGCCGGTCCAGTTGCCGGGCGCCGGATGCACCACGAGGCCTGCCGGCTTGTCGACGACGATCAGCTCCGCGTCCTCGAAGAGGACCGTGAGCGGGATATCCTCGGCCGCTGGCTCCGGCGCCTCGGGCATGGGCACCGCGAGCCGGACGCTTTCGCCGGACCGCACGCGCCGCTTGGGCTCGGCGACGCTCACATCATCGACGCTCGCATGGCCGCGCTCGATAAGGCTCTGGACGCGCGAGCGCGACAGCTGACCGCCGAGCTTGGCGGCGATGAACTGATCCAGCCGCGCGCCGGCATCCTCGGGCTCGACCCGCAACGCCACGATCTCGTCCTCGCCCGCCTCGAACGCGCTTGCCGGGGCGTCCTGCGTGCCTGTACCAAGCGCCGGAATGACGGTTCTCCTTGAGAAAGACGGCGAATGACGCAAACGGATGGGGCCGACGAGCCGCTCGACCCGGCCCTGGAAAAGGTCCGCCGCAAGATGATCCGGCTTCTCGCCGTCTCGATCGCGGTCCTGATGGTCGGGCTTATCGCGGTTCTGAGCGCGGTTGTCTATCGCGCGGGGCGCGACGGCGAGGAGACCGCAGACGGCGCACCCGCGACCCCGGCCGAGGCCGTGCTGAGCGTGCCGATGGGCGCGCGCATCACGGCGACGGCCGGCCTCTCGCGCGACCGGGCGATGGTCGTGGTGGAAACGGCGGACGGTCGGCAGGAGATCCTCGTCCTCGACGCAGCCAGCGGTGGCCTCGTTTCCCGGACACGCCTGCAGGCCGCGCAACCCTGAACGCGCCCCGCGCCGCAAAAAGGCCCTTGCCAGGGCGAGGCGGCGCGGCTATGTACCCAACCACTGGCACGCGCCCATCGTCTAGCGGTTAGGACGGCGCCCTCTCACGGCGCAAACAGGGGTTCGATTCCCCTTGGGCGTACCAGTTTCCCCTTCATATCGTTCATCGTTTCATTCGGCGCTGCGGCGTGTGTGCGGTGTTTCGATATCTATGTAAATGATAGGCCTGTTCGACAGCGACCGCCTTTATTGCACGAGCCGAGCGTTCTCTTCGCCGGTTGCAATCAACTCGGGGCATTTGATGATTACGCGGATGTCGTCATAGTCCTTATCGCTCTCGTGCTTCTTGTCTCCGGGAGGGCGATCCTCCCACCCGTAGTACATGTAGTGACCAGGAGAGCAGGCTCGTTCATCAAAAGTTGGCGTCCTGTTCTTCCCTTCCGGCAATACGCCGCCCTTGCTCTTAACTTCACAGGCTTTCAACGAGGGACATAATACAGTTTCGAGTATCAGTTCACCGTCAAGATTGTATACCTCAGCGCCTTTTTCGTTTAGGGTCGTGTCAGTAAAGTAAGAGTATTTGCTATTGTTTCCCTTATCCCAATTATTCTTATTTGTCCTTGCATCGCGGGCGTTGTAAAGTTGAAAACTTAAACGTTCGCCAGGCCGGCACTCAGGCATCTTCGCATCATACTTCGTGCCGCCATTGTCTGATATTGCAGTCATTTGACTGCGACCCTTGTTCGGCGCAGAAACACCTGTTGGATCAAAACAATAGGCGTACACGCGGTTGTAGTCGCCAGCCTCGGGATCAAGCGAGCTTAACTCTGGCGGCTTGTAGACGTACTTCAGCCCGATGTAGCGCGCGACGGACTGGGTGCCGACCGGCATCGTCGTTCCGGCGCCTGGTATGATTTGCGAGAGCGTGAGGGCGAGAGGAAGGATCGCCTCGACGGTGTAGTCGGTCGCGCTGGTCCACCGGCCCGTGAACGTCGCCTGACCCATCGCGCTGTTGGCGATTGCGTCCGCCTTGAGGCTGGCCAGCATCGCGGCACTGTCGGCCGCAGGCCCATGCGAGGCCACCGCCAAGGCCATGGCGTCGGCCCGTGTTTGCAGGTGCGTTCTCGCATTCACGGCGCGCGAGTAGTCCAGGGCCAGCCCCGACAGGCCGAACAGCGGGACGGCCATCAGGGCCGTCAGAAGCGCGAAGTTGCCGCGCTGGTCCCGCGCGAACCGCCGCAGGGTGCGCGTATCGAGCCTGTCTAGCAATCGTCGCATCGGACACCTGTCTTGCTTCGAGCCCGAAAGGTCGCGACCTGGGCCATATCGATCGGTTTCGTGAAGCCGTAGCCGCCGAGCGGCTGGTAGGCGTAACGCGCGGTGGTGACGACGATGAAGGCGTCCTTCAACGAGGCGAAGTCGGAACCGAGCGTGAAGGGAGAGTTGCGGGCGGGCGCGGGTGCGTTGCGCGCGAAACTCCAGACGACCTTCGCCTGACCGCTCGGCGCGATATCGATGCCGACGACCGACAGCCCGAGCGCGGTGACATCATAAGGCCGCATGATGTCGCGCGCGACATTCGCCAGCCCCTCCAGCTCCGACTTGGTGACGGCATTGTTGTGGGTCGCGAGATCCGACACGGTGCCGGCGGTATCGACGAGCTTGCGATGCAGCGTCACGGCCAGCGTCGCTTCCGTTCCGCCCATGTACAGGATCAGGAGCATCGGCGCGATCAGCGCGAATTCGAGGGCCGCGACGCCGCGTCGGTCCGCGGCAAGGCGGCGAAGGGTCGGAAGAAGATCGGCGAGGCGCGGCTTCATCAGAAACGCTCCCCCCGGAACGCCGTCGTCGAGGACAGGAGGTAATGACCGTTGTCGAGACCCGCGAGCGATCGGCGGAACAGGTCCGTGACGAGCGGCCATTCGTAGTAGACACGCACGATGTTGATGGAACCGGACCCGCCGGGCGCGAACTGGAAGCCGCTGGCGTCGAAGACGCCGTTGTCGCCGGCGGTGGCGGGCGGAATGGCGGCAAACGTGGCGTAGGAGCGAACGTCGTATCGCAGCTTGTCACAGGTCAGCAGGAAGCCGACATGCTCGCACAGGTGCTTCTGGAACACCGCCTGTTGCCCGGTTCGGACCGTCCCGAGGCGAAGGTCGCGCGAAACGCTCTCGACGCCGCGCTGAAGCGTGACCTCACCGAGAAACACGAGCGAGGTCTCGAGGATCGCCAGAACGATCAGGAAGAAGGGCAGGGCCAGCAGGCCGAACTCGACCGCCGTCGCGCCGCTGTTGTTCTTCCTCCACAGGTGGAGCGAACGACGGAGACGGCGGTTCGCAGGCCCTCGGTGCCGCTCGCGCGTCGTCAGCGTGGCCGGTGGCATGCGAGCGTCTCCCTCCGCGATAACAGAAGGATGGCATACGAATGTTAAGCACAACCTGCGCGATTACGAAGAAAAAGAGCGGTCCGGTGCCGCAAGGCCGATTGTCCACCGCTTTTCAGCCGGTCCTGACGTGGTCGTGACCGGGTTTGGCGACGCTGGACATCCGATCCGGATCGACGACCCGAACGACCCCCGGATCGAGCCGTATCGCATGGTGCGCGAGCGGGATCTCACCGGTCGTGGCGGCCTGATCGCGGAAGGAACGGTCGTGCTCGACCAGCTCCTGCGCTCGAGACGATTTCGGCCGCGATCGCTTCTCGTGCTGCCCGCGCGACTGGACGGCCTGTCCGAGCGCCTGGCGCGCCTGCCGCGCGACGTCCCGGTCTATGTCGCCGAGTCCGCGGTCTTCGATCGCATCGCGGGCTTTCCCGTGCATCGGGGCGTGCTTGCCTATGCGGAGCGCCACGAGGAGGCGAGCGATCCCCTGTCCGGCCTCCGAGAGGCGGCGGAGGGCGGCGGAACCGTGGTGGTCGCCTGCGGTCTATCGAATCATGACAACATGGGAGCGCTGTTTCGCAACGCGTCGGTCTTTGGCGCCGCCGCGGTGCTGCTCGACGATCGGTGTTGCGATCCGCTCTACCGAAAGGCGATTCGCGTCTCGGTCGGCACCGTGCTGACGTTGCCCTTCGTGCGCCTGGGCTCGGCCGGCGAGATTTGGCGCTCTCTTGAGGAACTGGGCTTCGAGGCGCTGGCGCTTTCGCCCGCGGGAACGAGCGATCTTCGGGATCTGCGCAGCGGCCCGCCGCGCGCCCTATTCCTGGGAACCGAGGGCGAGGGACTCGGCGAGGCGTTCCTGCGCCGTCACCGCTCGCTGCGCGTCGCCATGGCGAGCGGTCTCGATAGCCTCAACGTCGCGACCTGCGCCGCGATCGTCCTGCACCGTCTTTACGAGCTGCGGAACCCTTAGGGGATGTCTCGTCCGCGGCCGGCGATGGTTCCGGCACGGATGCGGACGGCGCGTCCCCTTGCGCAGCGAGCGCCCGGACGCGGGCGGCGAGCGACGGGGGCGCACCGGCCTCCGGCTCGTCCGCCGCGTCAGGGGCGAGAATGCCGGCGATGGGCGAGGTCGGTCCCTCGGCATCGACCTGCCGGCGCAGGATACGTGCCGCGAGATCGCTGATGCGCTCGCGGATCTCGGCATTCTCCGCGCGGGTCGCCGGCGCCCTGGCGCCGACGCCAGCGGCAATGGCGGCGCGCAGGCGCTCGCCGCCGGTCAGCGGCGTGGCGGTCGCCGGTTCCGGCGCTGGCGTCGTCGGCTGCGCCGCTTCCGGCTCGATGGCCGGCCTGCTCGGCGCGGTCGGCTGCGCACCGTCGACGACCGGGAGTACCGCAGGGTCGGCCGCCGGGCGCTCCAGCTCCGCAAGCCGCCGCTCGAGATGACCGAGACGGTCCTGCATCGCGGCCAACCGTTCCTGCCCCGCCGCGTGGCGTCCGTGCAGCGCTTCCAACTCGCTGCCGCGCCGCTCGAAGGCCTCGCCGAGAGCCTGGCGATCGCGCGCGATGTCGTCGCGCTCCAGGCGCGTCGCCGCGAGCGTCTGCTCGATCGCCTCGAAGCGCGCTCCGACCTCGGCGAGGTCCCGCTCGAGTTCCGCCTGGCGCGCGCGCAGCGTGCCGTTCTCGAGAACGATGCGGCCGGCTTCCGCGCGCTCCGTCGTCGCACGACCGAGGGCCTCGGTGGCGCGCATCTCCTCGCGACGCAGATCGAACGCGGCGCGTGCGCGCACGGCATCGATTTCGCCCTGCATCTCGCGCACGTTCGCCGGGATCTCCGCATCGAAGCGGCGCCGCGCGAGGCGCTGCGCCTTGTGCCAGAGAAACGGGGCGAACAGGAGGGCGATCAGCGCCGCAGCCATGAAGCCGAGCGCAAAGACGAGCAGCGTCCCGATCATGCGAGAATCCGATCAGGAATGGAGCCGGTCGCGAGGCGCACGCCGGTGTGCCGTCGCCCGTTCGGAGCGTCGACCAGCGGCAAGGGGAGGGGAAGAGCAGCGCGCAAGAGCGACCCGGCAAGGTTGCGTGGGTTCGCTCTTACCGGAGAACGGCCCGCGCTGCCAAGCGAGGCGCAGACGGGAACGGCGGGCGAGGTCCCGTCAGAACGGGTTCCAGGTCGCCTGCGGGCTGAACTTCAGGTAGCCGAGGTTCACGCCGAGCCGCGCGCCGAGCCCGGTGCGGATCGGGGCCAGCGAGATCGAGTCCTTCTGGAGAAGCGTCATGCCGAGCCCGCCCACCAGATACGCGCTTCCCGAGAAGCCCACGAAGCGCCCGTAGATGGCCTCGGTCGAGGGGAGGTTGTAGACGAGCATCATCGTGCGCGCGCCGTCGCCGCCTGCGTCGAAGCCGATCGAGGGCCCCTGCCAGTAGACGCGGTGCTCGCCCGCGTTCTTGGTGAACAACGTTCCCTCGCCGTAGCGCAGACCGCCGATAAAGGCGCCCGAGCCCTCCTCGCCGAGAATGTAGCCGTTCGGCAGTCCGCGCTCCTGAAAGGCCTTCTCGACCACCGTGGCGAGCCCGCCCGCCGTCGCGCCGAAGAAGCGATGCCCCTCCGTCACGATCTCGGCCATCGTGTAGCCGGACGCCTGCTGCGCCTGCGCGGCCACGGGAGCCAGGGCAGCCGGCGCGACGCTCGCCAGCGCAAGCGCGGTCAGGGCGAGGCGGCGGAGGAGGGGGCGCATGGAGATCATCGGCGGTGGGTCCCGGAAGATCGGATCGGATCGCGGCCCGCGCGATGGCGGGCGATGTGTCCCCAGCTTGCCGCAAGCTTGGTTTCCGAAGTGCTAACGTCGTGTTCGTCCGTTCCGCGCGAAGGCGATGCAGCGGTGCACTCGCTGGCATGCGCGTCGTCGTGTTAGGGCGGATCCATCCGGCTCTCACGCAACGGACCGACCATGCATCAGCTGCCCGAACTTTCCGCCCCGGATCTCGCCTCGCTGCTCGCCAGCCGGTTGTGTCACGATGCGGTGTCGCCGGTCGGCGCGATCCGCACGGGCCTCGAGATGCTGGACGAAGACCCGCAGGACGCCGAGGCGATGAACCTGACGCGCGAATCAACCGCGCGGGCCGTCGCCAAGCTGCAATTCCTGCGCATCGCCTTCGGAGCCTCGGGCTCGGCGACCTCTCCGATCGACCTGGGCGACGCGCGCTCGCTGTCGGAAGGTTGGATGTCGTTCGAGCGCGCGAACCTCACCTGGGAAGGCGAACGCGCCTTCGTGCCCAAGAACGTCGCCAAGCTGATCATGAACCTCGTGCTGGTCGCCAACGCCTCGGTGCCGCGCGGTCCGAGCGTCGAGGTTCGCATCGAGGCGATCGAGCCCGATCCTCGCATCGTCGTGGTGGCACGCGGGAAGCCGCTGCGCGTACCTGTGGCCTTCCGCCAGCTCGTGTCGGGCGAGGCGATGGAGGGGCCGGTCGATGCGCAGAGCGTGCAGCTCTACTACACGCTCCTGCTGGCGAACCTGGCGGGTCTCACGGTGTCCCTCGACCAGGACGAGGCGAGCGCGACCTTCACCGCCGCGAAGGCCTGAGAAAAATTTGAAAGGTTTGCACAGGTTTTCGTTAGCCTCGTTCGGAAACGCGGCGTCAGGAACCCGCTGCTAAGGTCGTCTTCGTGATCCGGCATCCGGCCGGACAGCTCGAAAGACGACCGCCATGCCACTTTGCCTGATCATCGACGAGTCGGAGATCGTCGTGAAGGTCGCCGCGCGCATCCTGTCGGGCATCGACATGGACGCGGTTGGAGCCTCCACCGCGAGCGCGGGGCTTGCGCTTCTCCCCGGGCGGGAGAAGGAGCTCGAGCTCGTCATTCTCTCCGGCGCGCTGCCGGACTCCACCGTCGAAGCCAACGTGCGGGCCCTGCGCGCCGCGCCGGCCACCGCGCAGGTGCCGATCCTCGTGTCGGTGGTCGAGACCAACCTGGGCCTGATGACCCGTGCCAAGCGGGCCGGGGCGAGCGGCTTCGTGTTCCGTCCCTTCGACCGCGCCTCGCTGCTCGCCTGGGTGGATCGCCACCTGACGGTCGCGGCCTGACGCACGCGCCGCGACGAAAAAGGGGCGCTCGCGCGCCCCGTCTCGTCCTGTTCCGTCGCGCTCGTCGTCAGGCGGCGCGCGTATCGGCTTCCGGCTCGCGCAGCACGTAGCCGCGGCCCCAAACCGTCTCGATGTAGTTCTTGCCTTCCGTCGCGGTCGCGAGCTTCTTGCGCAGCTTGCAGATGAAGACGTCGATGATCTTCAGCTCCGGCTCGTCCATGCCGCCGTAGAGATGGTTCAGGAACATCTCCTTGGTGAGCGTCGTGCCCTTGCGCAGGCTCAGAAGCTCGAGCATCGCGTATTCCTTGCCCGTCAGGTGAACGCGCTGGCCGTTGACCTCCACGGTCTTGGCATCGAGGTTCACCGTCAGGTCGCCGGTCACGATCACCGACTGGGCGTGGCCCTTCGAGCGACGGACGATGGCGTGGATACGGGCGACCAGCTCGTCCTTGTGGAACGGCTTGGTCATGTAGTCGTCCGCGCCGAAGCCGAGGCCGCGCACCTTGTCCTCGATGCCGGCCATGCCGGAGAGGATCAGGATCGGGGTCTTGACCTTCGATATGCGCAGCGTGCGCAGAACCTCGTAGCCCGACATGTCGGGCAGGTTCAGGTCCAGGAGGATGATGTCGTAGTCGTAGAGCTTGCCGAGGTCGACGCCCTCCTCGCCGAGGTCGGTCGTGTAGACGTTGAAGCTCTCGGACTTGAGCATCAGCTCGATGCTCTGCGCGACGGCGCTGTCATCCTCGATCAAAAGAACGCGCATCCGTGTGATCCTTCGCGTCAGCCCAACCGGCCCTTGGGCCGACGAGGTTGGAGTAAGTGTGGTGCCTGAGCGTGAGGATGGCGGTGAATGGTTAACAACCCCTTCTCTCCCAGGGTCTCGATCAATCAAAAATTTCGACCCGCGGCGAGAATGCGTTAGCCAGTGTCGAAACATGCGGAGACGGGGCTCGATGGGCCCCGTTCGGCCGGTTTAACCGGCCCTCAATCCTTTCCGCCGATCTTGGACGGTGCGCTTGTACAGGTTGCAGAGCACTAGCTGCCGAGCCTTGCCTGAAACCGCAGGCGCACTGCCGAAGCCGGGGTCTCATGAGCGCGAAACCCTATGAAACAAGGGATTATCCCATTCATGTCGAAGCGTGAGAACCTCCTGCGCCTGGCGCGCTTCAAGGTGACGGAGAAGCGCCGACAGGTGGACCAGCTCCAGCTGATGATGGCTGAGTTCGAGCGCATGGCGACCGAGCTCGACGTGCAGATCAACAACGAGGAGAAGCGCTCGGGCATCACCGACACGACGCACTTCGCCTACCCGACCTTCGCCAAGGCGGCGCGCGCGCGGCGCGACAACCTGGTGAACTCCGTCGGCGATCTGCGCATCCAAATGAATGCGGCCCGAATCAGCCTCGAGGAGGCGGAAGCCGAGCTGTCCAACGCCGAGAAGCTGGAGCAGCGCGACAACGGCGCGGAGATCGAGCGGCGCGGCAGCGCCGTCGCCTGATCCGCCGCCGCTTCGCGAAGGCCCATCCAGGCCCGGCGCCCTTCACGGGGCGGCCGGGCCTTTTCGTTGGCGGCTTAGCCACGCGGACGGCACAAAAAAACCGGCGCAGGCGCCGGTCTTCGTCGATGTCGCGGGAAGGGGAGCGGGCGAGATCCTCGCCCGGCGGTCCTAATGCAGGTCCGTCTTCTTGCGATACTCCTGGATCTGCGTCGTGCGCAGCCCGGCCAGGCCGTGGCTGTCGATCGACATCTGCCAGGACAGGAACTCCTCGACGGTCAGCGTATAGCGCGAGCACGCTTCGTCGAGGCTGAGCAGCCCGCCACGAACCGCGGCCACCACCTCGGCCTTGCGGCGAATGACCCAGCGCCGCGTATTGGTCGGCGGCAGGTCGTTGATCGTCAGCGGACTGCCGTCGGGTCCGATGACGTATTTCACTCGTGGTCTCACCTGATCGGTCATTGAACTCTCAAACATCCGCAAGGACCTAATCGCCAGGGAACCCTAGACTTCTGCATCTAAAAATTCCGCTAAGCCCCTAGAAAGAATTCGATAACAGGTTGAAGCAAGTTTCTCTTCGCCACGCCCGTGCCGCATTTGCGAGCGACGTCGGGCCGGGATTCGAGAGACTCCCCAACGACTTGGCATCGGCCCGTCCGCTTCGCTAAACAGCTGGGACCCGCGCGCCACGCCCGCCGACATCCGCGAGACCTGCCGTGACCAACAGCCTGGACCTGCCGAAAGCCCCCGCCGACACGCGCGTCGTCGTCGCCATGTCGGGCGGGGTCGACTCGTCGGTCACCGCGGCGATCCTCAAGGCGGAGGGCTACGACGTCGTCGGCATCACCCTGCAGCTCTACGACGGCGGCGCGCAGCCCCGCCGCGCCGGTGCCTGTTGCGCGGGTCAGGACATCGCCGATGCCCGGCGCACCGCGGAAATCATCGGCATCCCGCACTACGTGCTCGACTACGAGCAGCGCTTCCGCGAATCGGTGATCGATCCCTTCGCCGCAAGCTATCTGGCCGGCGAAACGCCCGTGCCCTGCATCGCCTGCAATCAGACCGTGAAGTTCCGGGATCTGCTCGCTACCGCCCGCGACCTGGGCGCCGACGCGCTGGCGACCGGCCACTACATCCTGTCGCGGCCGAACGGCGCGCACCGCTCGCTCCACCGCCCGGCCGATCTCGACCGGGACCAGAGTTACTTCCTGTACGGCACGACGCAGGAGCAGCTCGACTTCCTGCGATTTCCGCTCGGCCCGCTACCCAAGAGCGAGACGCGCGAGATCGCCCGCCTGCACGGGCTCGAGGTCGCGGCCAAGCCCGACAGCCAGGACATCTGCTTCGTCGCCAACGGCCGCTATTCCGACGTCATCGCGAAGCTGCGACCGGAGGCCAACGAACCGGGCGACATCCGCCACCTCGACGGCCGGCACCTCGGCCGGCACGACGGCATCATGGGCTTCACGGTCGGGCAGCGCCGCGGCCTCGGCGTCGCCTCCGGCGAGCCGCTCTACGTCGTGGCGATCGAGGCCGCGACCCGAACGGTGCGCGTGGGTCCCCGCGAGGCGCTCGCGACGCGCCGTCTGGCGCTGCGCGACGTGAACTGGCTGGGCGACGCGCCGCTCGCGCCCGGTTCCGGGCAGGAGGTCTTCGTGAAGGTCCGGTCCACGCGTCCGCCCGCGCCGGCCGTCCTGCGCATGACGCCGGACGGCGAGGTCGAGGTCGAACTGTCGGGCGCGGAAAGCGGCGTGTCGCCGGGCCAGGCCTGCGTCGTCTACGACGGGGAGGGGGCGGGCGCCCGCGTCTTCGGCGGCGGCGTCATCGCCCGCACGAGCCTGACCGAGGCGCTCGCGAGCGTCGCCGCCTGATCATCAACCGCGCGGCGAGGCCTGCGACAGGATCCGAACGGTCTCGACCGCCTCGGCCGCACCGGTGCGCACCGGCTTGCCGGTCGCGATCGCGCGCAGGAAGTCCCTCAGTTCCCGGTCGAGCGGCAGGCCGGGCTCGGTCTCCAGATACTCGGGATCGGCATGGCGGAAGCCGAAGCTCGATCCGTCGCGCCAGACCTCGTGCGCGTGGAAGGCCAGCTTGCGTCCCTCCGCTTCCAGATCGTCGAAGACCAGCATCCCCTTCGTGCCGACGGCCGTGAAGCGGCGGTCGCGATAGGCCGAAACGCGCGAGACGCGGATCGACCCCGTCAGCCCGTCGCCGAAGTCGAGCGCGATCTCGGCCTCGTCGGTCTCGTCGCTGAGCACCGTGCGTCGCAGCGTCTCGATCGATTCGGGCGGCCGGCCCGCGACTTGGAGAACCAGCGAAAGGTCGTGCGGCGCGAGGTCCCACACCGCATCCATGCCGAGGAAGCGCCCGAGGCCGAGGCGGGTCGACACGATGTGGCGCAAGGTGCCGATCCGTCCCTCGCGCACCAGCGCGTCGAGCCGCTCGAACACCGGATGGAAGCGCAGAACGTGGCCGACCATGAGGTGACGCCCGGTCTCGCGCGCGACCGCGGCCGTCGCCTCCGCATCGGCCGGGTCGAGCGCGATGGGCTTCTCGACGAGGACGTGCTTGCCCGCTCGCAGGGCGCGGCGGGCGGTCTCGCCGTGCAGGCGAGGGGGCATGGCGAGGACGAGGCCGTGGATCGAGGCATCGGCGAGCAACTCGTCGAGGCTTCGCGCCGGAACGCCGAAGCGCGACGCGAAATCGCTCGCGCGCGCCGCGTCGGCGTCGGCCACGGCGGCGAGCGCGCCGATCTCCGCCAGCGTGCGCACATGGTTGCGACCCCATTGGCCACAGCCGACCACAGCGATGCGAATGCTCATGACGATCCGGCAGAAGGAGTGCGGTTCCTGCGCTCCCTAGCGCCGCGCGGCTCCCGGCGCAACGAAGACGGGCAGGGTCGCCGCGACCATGTCCGCCTGTTCATCACGCATACCGTCGAGTCTATGTAGCCTCAGCCGACGCCGAGGTGCTCCAGCGTGTTCACGATGGCGTCGTGACGTTCCAGGGCGAGCTCGGCTCGGATCTCGCTGATCGCCGTCTGCGTGTCGCCACCGTTCTCGACGACGCGTTCCGCGAACCGCTGCATTTCGGGACTCGGGTTGGATCCGCTGACGTTCACGGTCTCGACCTTGAAGCCCCGCGCTTCCAGTTCCGACTGGACGCTGCCACGCAGCGACAGGGCGAGGAAGCCGAGGTCGTTGACCCGCCCGCCAGCTCTCTGCTCGTCGACCGTCAGATCGTCGACCCGCCCCTTGTCCAGATCGGTGAGCGCCATGACGGCGGAGGAGCCGGACTGCGTCAGCGCTTCGCCGAACTCCGGGTTCTTTTGGAACGTCGTATGGAGGCGCAGGAGCTGCATGTCGGACATGTTCTGGAACTCGTGCCGGAACATCTGACCCGACTCCTGGGTCATGCCGTCCCGGCCGGCGTCCAGCGTGCAATGACCATGGTCGAGCAGTTGCGACAGGGATCCGAGGACGCTCAACGTGTCCGGCTCGCGCTTCGTCATGGCATGCATCACGGCGCGCGTGGCGTCGTCCGCATTGTTGACCTGCTGCGGCTCGGGCGTGCTCACGCGCATGCCGACCAGGGGTTCGAAGAAGTGCTGCACCTCCAGCCATGCGGTCTTGAGAGCGCTGGTCGCGCGCGGCTGCGCGGGGGCTGCGGCAACGGTATGACCGTTGAACTGGCCCTGCGCGCCCCCGACAGTCTGCTGCGCGATGGTCTGGATGCTCTGCGCGCTGTGCGCGCTGCCGATCGTATGGGACATGGCGACCTCCCTCAGACGCGCATCATGGAATGGTCGGCAAAGGCTTCCTGCGACCGGCCACCCCCTGCGGAAGCACCGGACTTGAGCTTCTCGGTCCAGGCTCCGACCCGCGCGATGAAGTCCTCCAGCGCGTCCGTGAACTCGGCATACCCGAGGTGGCGCTCGTCCAATCGGCGCAGGAGCACGACCTCGCCGAGATCGCGATCCACGGCCAGGACCGCGGCGCCCGTATCGCGACCGAACAGGTTGCTCGACAGCAGTTGCTCGTAGATCGCCTCGCGGCCGCTGGCCGGAAGAACGCCGACCGCACTGTGCAGGAATACGGTCCCGGTCTGCGCCGCCGGAGCTCCGATGTCGACGCTAACGCGGCCGTCGAAGACGAGGCGGCAGCTGCGCGTCTCGTCCACTTTCAGTGCAAGGCCCGTCTACCGGGTGAACTGCTCCAGAATCTCTTCGATACGCATTCGGCTCTCCTCCGCCGCATCACCTCAAGCGGCGATGGAAGATGGCCGATGGCGCAGCGTCTCGTTGTCCTGCTCGAGACAGACCGGGGACGAGATCCGACCGCACTTCAAAATTCTTAAGTGATCGAGGGTTGCTTGGTAGCAGTGGGCAGATTTGAACCGCCGACCTCCGGGTTATGAATCCGGCGCTCTCACCAACTGAGCTACACTGCCAAGCCAAAGCAGAGGCGTCCGAGACAAGGGGTGCCCGCCGGACGTCTCAGCGGTATAAGGATCGGGCCTTCCCGCTGTCAAGACGCCGACGGGCCGAGCCCGTTGGCGACACCGATTTTTCCGGAGACGGTTCTGAACCTGTCCACAGACCTCCACTGGCTCGCCGCCGACCCGGTGACGCTCGCTCGCAACCTCGTCGGTGCGACCTTCACGGTCGACGGCGTTGGCGGTCGCATTGTCGAGACCGAAGCCTATCGACGCGACGACCCGGCCTCGCACTCGTTTCGCGGCGAGACCCCGCGCAACCGCACGATGTTCGGTCCCGTCGGCTGCGCCTACGTGTATCGCTCCTACGGCATCCACTGGTGCTTCAACGTCGTCTGCCACGAAGGCGAGCCGGGAAGTGCGGTGCTCCTGCGCGCGCTGGAGCCGACCGAGGGGCTGGAGCGCATGGCGGCGCGGCGCGGCACCGCGAACCCGCGTCTCCTGTGCGCGGGGCCGGGACGGCTGTGCCAGGCGCTCGGAATCGACAGCTCCCTCGACGGCCGGCCACTCGATCGGCCGCCCTTCCGCCTCGAGCCGGCGAATGCCGCGGTTCGCCTTCTGGAAGGGCCGCGAATCGGAATCACCAAGGGGGTCGAGGCGGTCTGGCGTTTCGGCGAGGCCGGGTCGCCGTTTCTCAGCCGCCGCTTCCTGTCGGCCGGATCGTAAGCCCGACGAAGCGCCGTCGTCCGCAAAGCGCTGGAGGCGGCGTGCCGGCGGGTGTATGCGCGGCCCAACGCCTTTGTCCGCCGAGCCTTTCATGACCAGCATCGCCCCCGCCCGTCGTTCGACCTCCGGTGCCCTGGCTGGCGTCGGCTTCATGCTGCTCGGCGTGTTCCTGTTCGCCAGCAACGACGCCATGGGGAAATGGCTGGTGGGCAGCTATGCGGTCGGGCAGATCCTGCTGGTCCGTTCCATCTCGGCGCTGGCCGTGCTGGTGCCGTTCTGGCGACGCGAGGGCTGGCGCCGGTTGGTGCGCCCGCCGCGCCTGCGCCTGCAGATCGCCCGTGCGGTCTGTTCGGCGCTGGAGGTCGGGCTGTTCTATTGGGCGTTGAGCTCGATGTCGCTCGCCACCGTGATGACCTTCTATCTCGCCGGGCCGATCTACGTCACCGCGCTGGGCGCCCTGTTGCTTGGCGAGCGGGTCGGATGGGTGCGCTGGAGCGCCGTGCTCGTGGGCTTTGCCGGTGTGCTGGTCGCGCTCGGGCCGGGCATCGCCGAGGCCGGGCCCGCCGCGCTGATCGCGATCGCCGGCTCCTTCGCCTATGCCGTGCTGATCATCACGACGCGCATTCTCGTGCCGTCGGGCGAGGTCACGCTGATCACGTGGCAAACCGCTTCGGCGCTCGTGTTCGGCCTCGTGCTGACGCCGATCGTCGGCTGGACCCCGCCGTCCGCCTTTGACTGGATCTTCCTTCTCCTGCTCGGCCTCGTGTCGATGACCGCGCATGTCTGCGTGAACCGCTCGCTGCTGCTCGCGCCCGCCAGCACGGTCGTGCCCTACCAGTACACGCTGATCGTCTGGGCCATCATCTTCGGCGCCGTGTTCTTCGGCGAGCAGCCTACGCCGGCGCTGCTTCTGGGCGCGGTGCTGATCACGGGATCGGGTGTGTTCATCTTTCTGCGCGAGCAGCGGCTCGGCCGCGAGGCGGCCTCGGTGGCGGCCGCGCCGCCGGAGGTCGCGGTCGGGGGTGATCCGTCCGGACGGTCCTGAAACGGGCGCGAAGGCGGAGCCGGGCAGGGGCTCCGCCTTCGCTGGGCGGGTTCGGCAGCAGGACAGGAGCGCCGAAGCCCGCTTGCGGCGGCGCCGGCCAGGCATGGCCGGCGCGATGCGGCTCAGTTGAAGCGGTAGGAGACCTTGCCCCACACGGTGTGGAAGTCGAAGTCCTCGTCGGTGCGCGTCGTCAGCGTCGAGCCGTTGGCGAGCGGCGTGACGAAGGCGCGGTCGTCGGAGCCGAGGTCGGTGTAGAGATACTCCAGGCCGATCAGCAGATTGTCCGTGACAGCGTAGTCCGTGCCTGCGCCCACGGCATAGCCGACGCGCGTGTCGTCGTCCGAGCCCGCGGCCAGGAAGGGCGTCGCGACGAACGAGGTCTCGATCTTGCCAAAGGCGACGCCGCCCGTTCCGTAGACGAAGAAGCGGTCGAGGCCCGCGCCCGCCTTCAGGCGCACCGTCGCCAGATAGTCGAGCTCCTGGCGGATGCCGACCGTGTCGAGCCCGTCGGCAATGCCGCCGCCCTTGGTGATGTCGACATAGGACAGGTCGGCCACCGCGCCGACGACGAACGTGTTCCCACCGAGCGCGCCGAGCGCGTAGTTGTAGCCGATGTGGCCGCCGCCGGCGAAGCTGTCGTCCTCGTCGGAGTAGTTCTGGGTCGTCGGTCCGAACGTGTAGGCGTAGTTCTGATCGGGAACGCCGGGCGTGCCGGGCGTTGCGGGAACCAGCGGCGTGCCTGGCGTGGCCGGGACTTCCGGTGTTCCGGGAACCGCGGGCGTGCCAGGGGTGCCGGGAGTGGCGGGGGTTCCTGGCGTTCCGGGCACGGCCGGCGTGACGACCACCGCGACCTCGACGGCCTGCCCGAACGTGATGGCCTGGCCGGAGGCGGCCAGCGTCCGGGACAGCTCGGCCGCCGGAACGTTCAGGCGGCTGGTGCCGTCCGG
Source organism: Aureimonas jatrophae (assembly GCF_900104035.1). GTDB lineage: Bacteria > Pseudomonadota > Alphaproteobacteria > Rhizobiales > Rhizobiaceae > Aureimonas > Aureimonas jatrophae. The sequence goes on from NZ_FNIT01000001.1 coordinate 363,895, forward strand.
ATAGATCACGGCGCAGGAACCGGCGCCGGCCGCGCCGGCGGCTGCGGCCGTGCAGGAATATTCAAGCGTTCCGAAGACGGCCGGAATGCCGGGCGTTCCCGGTGTGGCCGGCGTTCCGGGCGTGCCCGGGATCGCCGGGGTGCCCGGCGTGGCCGGGGTGCCGGGCGTGCCCGGTGTGGCGGGGATCTCGGGCGTGCCGGGCGTGGCCGCGATGCCGGGAACGAAGACGAAGCTCGACGGAGCATTCGACGAGCCGTTGTTGAACGATCCGCCGGCCTGTCCGCCGACGTAGAGGCCGGTCCACGAGAAGGCCGGCACGAAGGCGACCGGCGGCTCGGGCGGGGGATAGTCGACGATGTCGGCGGCGAGGGCCGAACCGGCGATGGTCGAGGCGGCAAGGGCGAGGGCCAGTTTCTGCATGGCGTCGGCTCCAGGGTTCGAGGTCTGCCCGACGTCGTGGCGAAGCGTCGGCTTGAGGGCGTGCGGAAGCCGCCGCCGAAGGGCGGGTCGAGGGCGGCGACGATGACCGGTGGAAGGGGACGGGCCCTCGGCCCGCCCCCGACCTGTCTGCCTTACTCCGGCAGGTTGAGCGCCGAGCCGTCGAAGCCCAGCGAGATCGTGCCGGTGTTGACGGCGCCGACGACCGTCGTACCGATGCCGGCGAGGTCCATGTTGTTGGCGACCGCGGTGACCGAGCCGAGGATCGTGCCACCGTTGAACGCGCGGTTCGCGGCATAGACGTCGGCCAGCGGGCCGGACGACAGGGCCTCGGTCGCGGCCGTGATCGTCGTGGACGGACCCTGGAAGTCCACCGAGTTCACCGAGCTCGCCGCGGAGGACGAGGCGGTGTTGGTCGTGCTGGCGGCCGAGGACGCGCTGCCCGAGATGGTCGTGGCGAGGCTGCCCGTGCTGGCGGTCGTGCTGTTGCTGGCGCGCAGGGCGCTGTTCTGCACGGCGCTCGCGATGTCGCCCGTGTTCACCGCGCCGACGACGACGGTCTCGATCGCGGCCGAGCTGGCGATCTCGCCGGCGGTCGCCGCACGGGTCGCCACCGAGCCGAGGTCGATGCCGAGGCCGACTTCCGCCGCGCCCGACAGCGAGAGAAGCGGCGGCAGGACGCTGATGGCGCCCGACGCGGCACCCTGGACGCCGACGTTGATCGCGCCGAGATCGACCTCGGTCGCGGTGTCCAGACCGGCCTGGCCGAGCGTCACCGCACCGTTGATGGTGCCGATGTTGATCGAGTCGTTGACCCAGTTGCCGTTTGCGAACGTCGCCTGCAGACCGACGAGATTGTCGCCGATCACCGCGCCGAGCGACTGCGCCTGAGCGCCGCCGATCGAAGCCAGACCCATGACCAGCGCCGAGGCGCCGATTGTGAAGAGGGACTTCATTTGTTAACTCCAGCTCGTTGCCTGGGGTTTGCCGGCTCCCTGTCGGCGGTCCCCTTGGGTTGGACAGGTCGTTCACGAGAGCCCTGTCGATCGGCGGAGCGGTTCCAGCGCTCCGCCGAATTTCCGTCATTGCGTCAGGATGGCCTGCGCCTTGGCCTGATCGCTGAGTTCGGTTTCCGCCTTGCCGCCGCCAGCACCCGGGAAGGCGCCGCTCGACCCGGCATAGGGTTTCTCGGTGCGCACGGCGGCCGGCGTCGTGGCGGGCGCGGCAGCCTTCACACCCATCTGCACGCCCGGCAGCGCGGCGGGCGTGGGGCCGGCGGCCGGCGCGGGCTTGGCGCCGGGCGGCTGCGCGCCGACGGCACGCGCGGCGCTCTTCGCCTTTTCCAGAGCCGCCACGGCCTCGGCCGTCTTGGTGTGGTCGATGTAGCCGTGCGCCCGATCCACGAAGCTGCGGCACTCCGCGAAGTTCTCGGCCTTCATGACCTGCGTCAGCAGCTCGAAGGTCGCGAGGTTCAGCATCTGCCGGAGCGCGAAGTGGATCGCCTCGCGCTCGCGCCCGCCGAAGTCGACATTGGTCAGCTGGTCGCCGATGAAGCGCCCGACGCCAATGCCGGCTTCCGACGAGAAGATCTGCTTCTGGAGCGGGACGTTCGCGACGATCAGGCCGCTGTTGGCGTCGGTCATCGCAAGATCGAGCCCGATCAGGATGCGGTTCTGCCGGTAGCGCGCACCGATGCCGGCGACCTCGACCTCCGCTCCCGAGCCGGGAATGAAGTCCAGCGAGTTGATCGAGCCCGTGATGTAGAAGTTCGACGGGATCTGCCGCGACAGGTCGCGCACGCGCCACTCGGCCTCCGTGGTCGCCACGCGCGGATCGCGGCGGTTCACCACGGTCGCGCCCGCCCGGAACAGGGCGGACTGGATCATGTCGCCCGCGCCCTGACTGACGAACTTGCCGACGCCACCGTCCGTGAAGCTCTCCTTGCCGGTCTGGTCCAGCACCGCGCCGACCGAGAAGACGAGCTGGCGCGCGATGCGCCCGTTCAGGCAGATCAGCGCCTTGTCGAAGGGCGTGACGATGTCGCTGATCGGCGGACCCTGGACCAGCTTGGCGTTGCTGGTCGAGCTCGCCACGCCCGGCGCGGCGGCGCAGCCGAACAGCGAGGCGGCCGACAGAATGGCCGCAAGCGTGCGCGCAAGGGGGCGAAGACGCATGACGCCTCGCTCAGTTGCAGGTGGGCTGACCGCCGGGCAAGGTCGCGTCGATCGAGACGCGTCCGTCCTGGCAACCGTGCGATTGGGCCTCGTTGCTGGTTGCGACGTTGATGTTGCCGCGGCCCGAGATATCGATGTTGTTGGTGGAGTTGTTCACGGCGCCGATCGCCGTGGTCTGCTGCCCGATCTCGTTCCGCTCGTTGTTGGTCTGCGTGCCGATCTCGTCGCCGTAGTGCACATTGTTGAACGAGGTGATCTGCGTCTTGCCGAGCGACTCGTAGTAGCCCTCCTCGTTTTTGCGCAGGACATCGGTCTGCAGGAGGCGCAGGTTCTTGTCGGCGGTCGAGGCGAAGCCGTAGTTGCCGTTCCAGTCCGACTGGGGGCTGACGGTGCTTTGCGCCCAGGCTGCAGGCGCACACAAGAGCACGGCGAGCACGCCCGCCGCCTGGCATGGTCTGATCATGTCGGTTCCCCCTGCGGTCGTGCTGTCGCCCGCCGATACGCTGCCGGCGACCCATGGAGCCGCGTGACGGAAACGACCTCGCCGAAAGGTCGAACGCCCCGTCGCCGATCATATGCCCACACCCGGCCCGATCGTCGCAACTCATAATTGCGCGAATGGTTGACGTCGCAACCAAACTGTTGCCACCTCAACACAACCATGGCGCGCGTACAACAGCGAGGGAACGGCAGCGCCGTTCTCCCCGCGTCTCCAGCCTCGCGTATGCTTCGCCGTCGCAACGGATGGACCAGGACGCGCCATGGACGAGACACCCCGACTGAACCTGCCCTTTCTGCTGGCCCAGCAGGCGCAGAAGCATCTGACCCACAACGAGGCGCTACGTCTTCTGGACGTCCTTGTGCAAACGGCCGTGCACTCGATGCGTACGGCCGCCGAGCCGGACGCCGCCGAAGAGGGCGACCTCTTCATTCTGCCGCCCGACCGCACCGGCGCCCGCTGGGAAGAGATGGCACCCGGCTCGCTCGCGCTGTTCGAGAACGGTGGCTTCGTCGCCATCCGCCCCGTGCTCGGTCAGGTTGCATACGTGCTCGACGAGCGCCGTCTTGTGATCTTCGACGGTGCAACCTGGAGCGGCGACGCCTTCGCGGCGCGCGACCTGCCGAGCCTCGGCATCAACGCCGCGCCGTCCTCCGCCAACCGCCTGACCGTCGCGACCGACGTTGAGCTGCTGACCCACGACGACCGAACGCCCGGAACCGGGGATGCCCGCAAGGTCGTCAATAAGGCGGCGAGCGCGCGCACCGCCTCGCTCGTGTTCCAGACCGCTTGGTCGGGGCGCGCGGAGCTGGGCCTGACCGGCGACGACGACCTGCAGTTCCGCGTCTCGGCCGACGGCGCGAGCTTTCGCACCGCGTTGCGCGCCGCGCGTGCGAGCGGCTTCGTGGCATTGGCGGGTGGGCACGAGCCGGCCTGCGCGCTGGACGTCGCGGGACCTGTCAGGGTCGGCGCCTATGCGCGCGCCGCGCTTCCCTCCGCCGCGAGTGGCGCCGGGCAGGTGATCTTCGTGCCGGACGAGGCGGGCGGCGCGACGCTCGCCTTTTCGGACGGCACGCGCTGGCGACGCGTCGGCGACCGCGCCGTGGTCGCTTGAGCGGGCTGGACGGCGCGGGTCCCCCTCTGCGACAAGCCGGCCGCGCGGCAGGGAGATGGATGCATGGATGCGATCTGGACGCTGGGCCTGATGACCGGAACGGTGCTCGACGGCGAGATCGACATCGCCCTCCTGCGCTCGGACGGCGAGCGCATCGCCGAGTTCGGCCCGGCGCGGCTCGCGAGCTACCCGCGCGACCTGCGCCCGCTGCTGCGCGAGACCTTCGAAGCGGCAGCCCGGTGGAACTTCGAGGGACCAGAGCCCACCATCTTCGCCGAGGCCGAGCGCGCGCTGACGCTCGGTCAGGCCGAGGCCGTGGCACGCTTCCTCGCGGAGGAGGGCGTCGATCGGTCTGCGGTCGCGGCGGTCGGCTTCCATGGCCAGACCGTCCTGCACCGACGTCGCGAGCCGGCGCGGCTCGGCGCGACGCGTCAGCTCGGCGACGGCGCGCTGATGGCGCGAGAGCTCGGCATCCCGGTCGTCTTCGACTTCCGCTCGGCCGATGTCGCCGCCGGCGGCCAGGGCGCGCCGCTTGCCCCCGTCTATCACGCCGCGCTGCTGCGCCACGCCGGGGCCGGGCCCGACACGGCGATCCTCAACCTTGGAGGCGTCGGCAACATCACCTGGGCCGACGAGAGCGGCGGACTCCACGCCTTCGATACCGGTCCCGCGAACGCTCCGCTCAACGATTGGGTGCGCGCTCATACCGGTGAGGAGATGGACTGGGACGGGCGTCTCGGCGCCGTCGGTCGCGTGGACGAGGAGCGCCTCGCCGGCCTCCTCGATCATCCCTATCTCGCCGCGCCCTATCCGAAGTCCCTCGACCGCAACGATTTCACCAGCCGCATGGCGGACGGTCTGTCGCTGGAGGACGGCGCCGCGCTTCTCACCGCCTTCACGGCGGCCAGCGTCGCGCGCGGCCTCGAGCGCCTGCCTGGCCGGCCGCGCCGGCTCGCGCTGTCCGGCGGCGGGCGGCGCAACCCGACCCTGTCGCGCATGATCGCGGAGCGCTGCGGCGTCGAGGTCGTGGACGCCGACCGTCTCGGCCTGCGAGGCGACGCCGTGGAGGCGGAATGCTTCGCGTTTCTGGCCGCGCGCGTTCTGCGCGGCCTGCCGCTCGGCTTCCCCGGCACGACCGGTGTGCCTGTTCCAACACCGGGCGGACGGATCGCCCGGCCCGACTGAGGCGCTTTTCCACGCGACAAACTGCCGGCCGCCGTTCCCTCATTGGACCTGCGCACTAGCTGCCAACCCCTGTTTGGAATGGTTTCAGGGAACGGCGGTACGCCCATGCAACTGACGATCAACGGGACCGAGCACGCGCTCGACATCGATCCGAGGACCACCCTGCTCGACGCGCTGCGCGAGCATCTCGCCCTCACGGGCTCCAAGAAGGGCTGCGATCACGGCCAATGCGGCGCCTGCACGGTGCTGGTCAACGGAAGGCGTATCAACAGCTGCCTCAGCCTCGCGGTGATGCACGAGGGCGACGAGATCACCACGATCGAGGGCCTCGGCACCCCGGATCACCTGCACCCGATGCAGGAAAGCTTCGTGCATCACGACGGCTACCAGTGCGGCTATTGCACGCCGGGCCAGATCGTGTCGGCGGTCGGCATGCTGGGCGAGGCGCGCGATAATTGGCCGAGCGCGGTGACCGAGAGCCTCGAGGGCGGCTCGGAACTCACCGACGCCGAAATTTCCGAGCGCATGAGCGGCAATATCTGCCGCTGCTCGGCCTACCCCAACATCGTGCGGGCGATCCGCGGCGCGGAAGGAGATGCACGATGAGGCCCTTCGACTACAGCCGCGCCGCGAGCGAGGCGGAAGCCGCCAAGGCCGTCGCGGCCAACTCCGCCGCCAAGTTCATCGCGGGCGGCACGAACCTCCTCGACCTCATGAAGCTGCAGGTCGAGACGCCTCGCGCGCTGGTCGACATCAACCGCCTGCCGTTGAAGACGATCGAGGCGGCGGGCGAGGGCCTTCGCATCGGCACGCTCGTGACGAACTCGGATCTGGCCGCCGACGAGCGCGTGCGACGCGACTACGGCGTCCTGTCGCGCGCGATCCTGGCCGGCGCGTCCGGCCAGCTGCGCAACAAGGCGACCACCGGCGGCAACCTTCTTCAGCGCACGCGCTGCGGCTACTTCTACGAGACCAACGCGCGCTGCAACAAGCGCGAGCCGGGCTCGGGCTGTGACGGACGCGAGGGCTTCAACCGCATCCTCGCCATCCTCGGAACGTCCGAAAGCTGCATCGCGACCCACCCGTCCGACATGGCGGTCGCCATGCGCGTCCTCGACGCGGTGGTCGAGACTGTGAAGGCCGACGGCTCGACGCGCGAGATCAAGATCGCGGACCTCCACAAGAAGCCGGTCAACACGCCCCATATCGAGACGCACCTGACGGACGGCGAGCTGATCACGGCGGTGCGCCTGCCCGCGCCCATCGGCGGCAAGCACCTCTACCGCAAGGTGCGCGACCGCGCATCCTATGCCTTCGCGCTCGTCTCGGTCGCTGCCGTGGTGCGGATGGACGAGGGGCGCATGGCCGAGGTCCGGCTCGGGTTCGGTGGTATCGGAACGGTTCCGTGGCGCTCGGCCGAGGTCGAGGCGAGCCTCAAGGGCCGGGCGCCCGACGAGGCGCTCTTCGCGAAGGCCGCCGACATTCTCCTCGCCGATGCCAAGGGCTTTGGCGACAACGACTTCAAGATCGACCTGATGCGGCGGACCCTGCCGGCCGTCCTGGCGGAAGCGGTGAGCGGAGACGCGTGATGGACACCACCCAGAACCTCACCATGAACAAGCCGGTCGGCGAGACGCGCCTCGACCGAGGCGTGCAGAACGTGCTCGGCAAGGGCGTCGACCGCTACGAGGGGCCGCTCAAGGTCTCGGGGCAGGCGACCTATGCCTACGAGCACAAGGTCGGGCAGCGCGTCGCCTACGGCTACATCGTCACGTCCGGCATCGGCTCGGGCAAGATCAAGCGCATCGACACGATGGCGGCACTCTCGACGGCGGGCGTCCTCCATGTCGTGACCGACACCAAGACCGCGCCCCGCGCCTCGGCCGATCCGAGCGATCCCGCGCCCACGCCGATCAACGGCGAGATCACCCACTTCGGCCAGCCTGTCGCGATGGTCGTGGCCGAGACGTTCGAGATCGCGCGCGACGCAGCCAAGCTCGTCGAGATCGAGGTCGAGCCGCGCGAGGGTCGCTACTCCATCTTCCGGGAGCGCGAGAACGCTATCGACCCCGGCAAGCAGACCATGGACTCCAACACGCTGAAGGGGAACTTCCCGAAGGCGTTCGAGGAGGCCGAGGTCACGTTCGACGCGACCTACACGACGCCCTCGCAAAGCTCGTCCGCCATGGAGCCGCACGCCGCGATCGCGGAGTGGACCGACGGCAAGCTGACGCTGCACGGCTGCTACCAGCTCGTCTCCACCAACGTGCAGCAGCTCGCCAAGGCGCTCGGCATCTCCACCAAGGACGTGCGCATCATCGTGCCCTATGTCGGCGGCGGCTTCGGCTCCAAGCTCGGCATCGGGCCGGAGTCCGTCTTCGCCTCGATGGCCGCGCGCGAGATCGGCCGGCCCGTCAAGGTCGCGCTGACCCGTCAGCAGGTCTACCAGGCGACCTCGCGGCGCTCCGACACGATCCAGCGTGTCCGCCTCGGCGCACGCCGCGACGGCACGATCACCGCGATCGCGCACGACACGATCACCACCAACACGCCGGGCGACGACTTCTTCGAGCCGGCCGGCATCTCGACCGTGTTCCTGTATGCCGGCGAGAACCGGCAGGTGACGCATCGCAAGGCGGACGTGAACATCCTTCTGTCCTCGTCCATGCGCGCGCCCGGCGAGGCGGTCGGCATGCTCGCGCTCGAGAACGCGATGGACGAGATGGCGGAGAAGCTGGATCTCGACCCGATCGAGTTCCGCCGCCGCAACGAGCCGAAGGAGGACCCGCAGACGGGGCTGCCCTTCTCGTCGCGCCGCCTCGTCGAGTGCATGCAGGTGGGCGCCGAGCGCTTCGGCTGGTCCCAGCGCAACAAGGTGCCCGCCCAGCGCCGCGAGGGCGAATGGTTGATCGGGATGGGCATGGCGTCCGCCTCGCGCAAGAACATGACCCAGCAGTCCTCGGCCCGCGTCACCTTGCTCAGCAACGGCACGGCGCTGATCGAGACCGACATGACCGACATCGGCACGGGCACCTACACGATCCTGCAGCAGATTGCGGGCGAGATGCTGGGCCTGCCGCTCGACAAGATCGCGGTCACGCTGGGCGACTCGGCGTTGCCGTCCGCGTCGGGCTCGGGCGGCTCGTGGGGCGCGAACTCCTCGGGCTCGTCGGTCTATGCGGCCTGCCAGGGCATCGTCGAGGCGCTGGCCAAGAAGCTCGGCGTCTCGGCCGACGACCTGACGCTCAAGGATGGCACCGCGATCGGCGCCAACCGCCAGGTTCCCCTGCACGAACTCCTCGCCGGCGAGCCCATCGCCGTGACCGGGACGTTCAAGCCGGGCTCGACCTCCAACAACACGCATCAGGCGAGCTACGGCGCGCACTTCTGCGAGGTGGCGGTAAACGCGGTAACCGGCGAGACGCGCGTTCGCCGTCTCCTGACGGTCGCCACCGCCGGGCGCATCCTCAACGAGAAGACCGCGACCTCGCAGTGCTACGGCGGGCAGATCTTCGGCATCGGCACGGCCTTGACCGAGGAGCTGGTCGTCGATGAGCGCACGGGTCTCATGGTGAACCACGATCTCGCCGAGTACCACGTCCCGGTGAATGCCGACGTGCCGGACCTCGACGTCCTGATCCTAGAGGACCGCGACGCCGCCGCGAGCCCGCTCGCGGGCAAGGGTATCGGCGAGTTGGCCATTGCCGGCGTCGGGGCGGCGATCACGAACGCGATCTACAACGCCTGCGGCGTGCGTGTGCGCGACTACCCGATGACGCTCGACAAGGTGCTGGCCGGCCTGCCGCGCGAGCCCGCGCAGCGCATGGCGGCGGAGTAGCCGTCACGCTGAAAGGAAAGGAAGGCCGGACCGAGAGGTCCGGCCTTTTTCAGGCCGCGAGCGGTCCGGCGCTCCAGTGTGTGCGCGGGTCGTCCACGATCGCGCCGTAGCCGCCGATCACCAGGCCCGCCATGCGATGCCCGGCCCGCGCCGCGGCATCGAGATCGCCGCCCTGGAGAAGGGTCGCCAGCGCCGCGCCGTCGAAACTGTCGCCGGCCGCCGTCGTGTCGACGATCGGGCCCGGCAGGGCGGGGGCGTCCACCTCGCGCAGGCCCGCATCGTCGAGAAGGATCGCCGCGCCGCCGCCGCGCTTCACGATCGCGGCCTTGGCCCCGAACTCCAGGAGGCGCCGCGCGGCAGCCTCCGCCGTTTCCTCGCCGAACAGGGCGTGCTCGTCGTCGAGCCCCGGCATGGTAAGCGTCGCCACGGCATGGCCCGCCCGGATTGCCCGTCGGGCGGTCGCGACATCGCTCCACAGGCGCGGCCGGTAGTTGCCGTCGAAGCCGACGAGCTTGCCGGCCTGCCGCATGCGCCGCGCCAGGCCGAGCAGTCGCTCGCGACCCTCGGGCGACAGGATCGCGAGCGAGATCCCTGAGAAGAACAGCGCGTCGCAGGCTTCGACCGACGCCTCGACATCCTTGTGGGCGCGCTCGGCGAACAGGCGCCGCGCGGCAGCGGCCGACCGCCAGTAGCTGAACGACCGCTCGCCCGCGTCGTCGCGCGAGATGGCGTAGATCCCGGTGGTCTCGCCGGCGCTCACCTCGATCAAGTCCGTCGCGATGCCGTGGGCCGCGCAGAAGGCGGGGATCTCCCGGCCGAACGGATCGTCGCCGACCCGCGTCACGTAGCCGACCGACACCTCACCCGCGTCGCCCAGCGCGCGCCGGCAGTAGACGGCCGCGTTCAGCGTATCGCCGCCCACCGTGCGTCGCAGCATGTCCGGCTCGTCGCCGAGCCGGTGGTAGAGTTCCACCATGCATTCGCCGAGGAACGCGATGCGTCGCTCGCTCATGCGGCCTCTGCCAGCGCGGCGTCGATCGCCTCCACGCGCGGCATGGCGGTGCGCGCGCCGAAGTCGAGGCAGCTCAGCGAGGCGGCGGCGACCGCGCGCCTCACCGCTTCGGGAACCGGCAGGCCGGCGTCGAGCGAGGCGGCGAGCACGCCGCACAGCGTGTCGCCGGCCCCGGTCGTGTCCACCGGGCGGATCGCGGGTGCCGCGAACCGTTGCACCTCCTCGCGCCCGGGCTTGGCCAGAAGGGCGCCGTCCGCACCCAGCGTCGCGACGACCGTCAGGCGCTGGCCGCGCGCGACCGCCAGGATCTGCTTCTCGGCTGTCGGCTCGCGCAGGCCGAGAAGGCGCGCCGCATCCGCCAGTTCGTGCTCGTTCACCACTAGGATGTCGGTCGAGGATAGGAGTTCGCCGAGCGCCTCGGGCTGCAGGTCGGCCGGCACCGGCGCAAGGTTCGCGACGACGGGAACGCTGCGGTGACGCGCCGAGCGGGCGGCGGCGAGCGTCGGCTCGAGCGGCAGCTCCATCTGCAGCACGAGGCAGCTCGGACGCTGGCCGAGAAGCGCGTCCACCGCGGAAGCGTCCGCCATGCGGTTCGCGCCGCTCGCGACCGTGATCGCGTTCTCGCCCTCGGCCGACACGGTGATGAAGGCGCAACCCGTCGGCTCGGCGACGCGCGCCAGCGCCTCGATGTCGATCCCCTCGCGCGAAAGGGCCTCGGCCTCCTCGTCGCCGAAGGCGTCGCGGCCCACCGCGCCCGCCATGGCGACGCCCGCTCCGGCCCGCGCCGCCGCGACCGCCTGGTTCGCGCCCTTGCCGCCGGACTGCCTGATGTAGCCGGGCGCCAGCACGGTCTCGCCGGGCTTCGGAATCGTGCCGACCCTTGCGACCAGATCGACGTTCACGGATCCGAACACCACGATCATGCGGGCCCCCCTTTAACCATTGGCGCGGACGGTGGGGGTACCGAAGTTCGGCTTCCGCGACAAGCGTCGGAAGCGGACACAGGGTTGCCGGTGCGGCTCTGGCCGACGCCTAGGTGTCACGCTATCTGGTCCGCGATCGTTTCCGGCCGCTTCTCCCGGCGGTCCGCCGCATCCACAAGGAACCAGACCGAATGACCCCTTCCTTCGGCTTTGCCTGCACCGACGCCAACGAGCCCATGAAGCCCTGGAGCTTCGAGCGCCGCGAGGTGCGCGACGACGACGTGCGCATCGAGATCACCCATTGCGGCGTCTGCCATTCCGACATCCATCAGGCGCGCAACGACTGGGGCTGGGCGACCTATCCGCTGGTGCCCGGTCACGAGATCGTGGGCCGCGTCGTGGAGGTCGGCTCCGAGGTCCAGGGCTTCCAGGTCGGCGACAAGGTCGGCGTCGGCTGCATGGTCGACAGCTGCCAGGAGTGCGCCTCGTGCCATGAGGGGCTGGAGCAGTTCTGCGAGAACGGCATGACGCAGACCTATGCCGACAAGGACCGCCGCGACGGCCAGCCGACCTACGGCGGCTATTCCGACCAGATCATCGTTCGCGACAAGTTCGTGCTGCGCATGCCGGAGGGGCTGGACCTCGCCGCCGCCGCGCCTCTCCTGTGCGCCGGCATCACCACCTACTCGCCGCTGCGCCACGTGAACCTGCAGAAGGGGCAGAAGCTCGCCGTGATCGGCCTCGGCGGCCTCGGCCACATGGGCATCAAGTTCGGCGTCGCCATGGGCGCCGAGGTGACGCTCTTCACGCGTTCCAAGTCGAAGGAAGCGGAGGCGAAGGCCCTCGGCGTCGCCCACGTCGTTCTCTCCACCGACCAGGCGCAGATGGACGCGGTGGCCAACACGTTCGACTACATCCTCGACACCGTTCCGGTGCCGCACGACATCAACCCCTATCTCTCGACGCTGAAGCGCGACGGCACGCACATCATCGTGGGCGTGATCGGCCCGATCGATCCGCCCGTCAGCGGCGCGCAGCTCATCATCGGCCGCAAGTCGGTGATCGGCTCGCTGATCGGCGGCATCGCCGAGACGCAGGAGATGCTCGACTTCTGCGCCGAGCACGGCATCACCTGCGACATCGAGACGATCAAGATCGCCGACATCAACGAAGCCTTCGAGCGCACTGTGAAGGGTGACGTGCACTACCGCTTCGTGATCGACATGGCCTCGCTCAAGGACGTGCGGCAGGCCGCCTGACGCCGCGCGTTCCCATCGGAAGGGCGGGCCGTTCGGGTCCGCCCTTCTTTCGTTTCCATCTCCTGAGACCCGTCCCGATGCGCCCGCATACGCTCTGCCTGATGATGACCTCGATCGACGGCCGCGTCCTGACGGAAGGCTGGGCGATCGACGCCCCCTCCGAGATCTTTGAGCGCGCCCACGACGAACTCGGCGGCGATGCCTGGATCGTCGGCCGCGTGACGATGGAAGAGGACTTCGACGCCGCCGGCGACTGGGAGCGGGGGCTGGCGGACGGGCCGATCGAGCGCGCCGACTGGTTCGCGAACCGCGAGGCCGGCAAATTCGCCATCGCGCTCGACCCGCACGGCAGGCTCAACTGGAAGCGCGACAACATCGACGGCGAGCACTTCGTCGCGATCGTCGGCGACGAGGTGTCGGACGACTACCTCGCCTTCCTGCGCCATCGCGGCGTTTCCTACATTCTCGGCGGGCGCGACGGCATCGATTTTTCGCGTGTCCTCGATACGCTCGGCCGCGAACTCGGCATCCGGCGCCTTCTGGTCGAGGGCGGCGGCGGGCTGAACGGCGCGATCCTGAACGCGGGGCTGCTCGACGAGCTTCTCGTCTTCCTTCTGCCGCTCACGGACGCGCGGCCCGACGCGCCGAGCCTGTTCGATGCGGCCGGCGAATGGCACGGGTCCCGCAAGCTCGAGCTCCTGTCGCACGAGCTGCGTGACGGCGGCATCCTCAAGCTGCACTACCGCGTCATCAACGGCTAGCGCCGCTTCCCGGCCGCGCGCCGGGCTGGTAGATCGACGGCATGAGGCCATCGCGCACATCACGCTGGAACGGGTTCGCCGCGCTGCGGCGTGAGCGCTCGGCCTTTGCCGCGCTCGGTCTCGTGCTTCTGTTGGTCCAGATGCTCCTGTCCGGCGTCTCGCAGGGCGCGATGGCGGCCGAGCGGCTGGCGGCACCGGACCTCGGCCTGATCTGCCATTCGCTGGCTGACGGCAACCGGCTGATCGCCCCTCAGACGCCGGAAGAGCCGGAGCGCTCGTGCCCGTGTCTGGCGGGCGTCTGTCTCGTCTCGGCCCATGCGCTCGTGCCGGGTGATGCGGACGCCTCGGTCACCGTCCGACCGCAGGTCGCGCGTTCCGTCGCGACGCGCCCGGCAGCCGCGTCGGACCCCCGGCGTCCGATCGACCTCTTCGCCCGGGCCAGTCGAGGCCCGCCGACCCGGATCTAGACGGCATTCTCCGGCGGCGTCGGTCGCGCTCGCGTCCCGCGCCGTCCGTTCAGCTCTGGTTTCGGATCCTCCCATGAACACCACCCTTCGTTTCGGGGCGCTTTTCCTCGCGCTCACCCCGGCGCTCGCCCACGCCCATGCCGTTCTCACCGAAGGCGAGGCGACCGCCGGACGCGCCTTCAAGGCCACGGTCGGCATCGGCCACGGCTGCGACGGCGCGCCGACCGACACGCTGGCGGTCGAGCTTCCGCCCGGCTTCCTGTCCGCCCATCCCATGCCCAAGCCGGGCTGGCAGATCGACGTGCGCGAGGGCGACTACGACCGGACCTACACGCTCTACGGCGAGACGGTCTCGCGCGGGCCGGTCGAGATCCGCTGGACCGGCGGGTCGCTCGACGACCGCTTCTACGACGAGTTCACCGTTCGCGGCGTGTTCGATGCGCAGGCGGTCGGCGACGCCGTTCCCTTCAAGGTGACGCAGGGCTGCGGTACGCAGAGCGTCGCTTGGACCGAGGTTGCGGCGTCCGGCGCGGATGCCCATGCCCTGGAGCATCCCGCTCCCACCGTTCGCGTGTTCGAGGCCGCGCCGGCGGCGGGCGGCGGCCACGCTCATCACGCCATGGCAGCGCCTGCGGCGGCGACCTCTGTCACGGCGGAGGGCGGCTATGCGCGTGCGATGCTGCCGGGCGCCAAGGTCGGCGGCGGCTATCTCACCGTCACGAACCTGGGCGCCGAGCCCGATCGTCTCGTCTCGGCCACGTCGCCGCGCGCGGGAGAGGTCTCGATTCACGAGTCCTCGATGGAGAACGGCGTCATGCGCATGCGCGAGGCGACGGGCGGCCTTGCGGTCCCGGCCGGGGGCTCCCTTCAGCTCGAGCCGAGTGGGGCGCATCTGATGTTCGAGAACGTCGCGCAGCCCTTTCGCGAGGGCGAGAGCGTGCCGGTCACGCTGCGCTTCGAGCGGGGCGGCGAGGTCGCGATGACGCTGATTGTCGGCGCGCCCAACGCGGCGGGCGCCCCCGACCCTCACGCGGGCCACGGCAACTGACGCTTTCGCCAACGTCGTCCCGGCTCTAAACCGAGCCGGGACGGAGGGTGAGAGATGAGCGACGAGACCGAAAGGACGGACGACGCGGCGCCCCATCTCGTGCCGCGCCTGCGCATCCTCTTCGGCGACCGGCGCATCGTCGGTCCCGGGCGGGCCGACCTTCTCGAACACATCCGCGATACCGGCTCGATCGCCGCCGCCGGCCGCCGCATGGGTATGAGCTACAAGCGCGCCTGGTCGCTGGTGGAGGATCTGAACCGGACGTTCGATGCGCCGCTTGTCGCCATGCATCGCGGCGGCGCGGGGCAGGGCGGCGCGGCGCTCACCGTGCTCGGCGCGGAAGTCCTCGCCCGGTACCGCCATATGCAGCGCGAAAGCGACCGCGCCATCGCTGCCGACCTCGAGGCGCTGGCGGCCCGGCTCGCGCCTGTGGACGAGCCCGGCTCCGCGGCTTGAGACGGGACGCCCGCGCCTTGTCGATAGCCCCGCGCCGGCCTAGCTTGCGCGATATGTCCAACCGGCCATATCGGAGCGCCGCGCGCATGAGCACTACCCGTCGTCTCGTCCTGCAGCTCGGTCTCGGCCTGTCGGCCCTCGTTCTTCCGGCCGCGGCCGAGGCCGCATCCGTCAACGTCGTCGTGGCCGCCAACTTCACCGACGCCGCCAAGGAGATCGCCGGCGCCTTCCAGGCCGACACGAAGCACGAGGCCGTCCTGTCCTTCGGTGCGACGGGCGCGATCTACACGCAGATCACGCAAGGCGCGCCCTACGAGGTCTTCCTCGCCGCCGACGACCAGCGCCCGAAGAAGGCCGTCGACGAGGGCTACGGCGTCGCCGGCACCGTCTCGACCTATGCGATCGGCCAGCTCGTCCTCTATTCCAAGGAGCCGAACCTCGTGTCCAGCGAGGCGACGCTGCGAAGCGCGGCGTTCGAGACGATCGCGATCGCCAACCCGGAGGCCGCGCCCTACGGTGCGGCGGCCGTCGAGACCATGCGCAAGCTCGGCGTTTACGACAGGCTGCAGCCGAAGATCGTCCAGGGGACCTCGATCGCCCAGGCCTATCAGTTCGTCGAGACCGGCTCGGCGGCGCTCGGCTTCGTCGCGCTCGGACAGGTCGTCAACGAGTCGGGCGGTTCGCGATGGGACGTTCCGCAGGAGTTCTACAAGCCGATCCGCCAGGACGTCGTGCTTCTCAAGACCGGCGAGAACAACGAGGCGGCCCGCGCCTTCGTGGAGTATCTCAAGGGCCCGAGGGCGCTGGAGATCATCCGCAAGTACGGCTATCGCACGGGAGCCGGCGCCTGACAGAAGGGAGCGCGATGTCGCCCGACCTCTGGACCGCCGTCGGGCTGACGCTGAAGCTCGCCACCGCCACGACGCTGATCCTTCTCGTCCTGGCGACCCCGCTCGGCTACTGGCTTGCCTTCTCGCACCGGGCCTGGAAGGAGGCGGTGGCCGCCGTGGTGGCGCTGCCGCTCGTGCTGCCGCCGACGGTTCTCGGCTTCTACCTCCTGATCGCGCTGGGACCGCAGGGCCTGGGCGGACTGACGGGGGTGCGCACCTTCGCCTTTTCCTTCACCGGCCTTCTCGTCGGATCGGTGGTGGCGAGCCTGCCCTTCGTGGTGCAGCCGATCCGGGTCAGCTTCGATGCGATGGGCCGCCGGCCGCTCGAGGTGGCGGCGACGCTGCGTGCCTCGCCGGTCGACCGCTTCGTCACGGTCGCGCTGCCACTGGCGCGGCCGGGTCTTCTCACGGGCGCGGTGCTGGGCTTCGCCCACACGGTCGGCGAGTTCGGCGTGATCCTGATGATCGGCGGCAATATTCCCGGCGAGACCCGTGTCCTGTCGGTCGCGATCTTCGATCTCGTGGAGACGCTGCGCTGGCGCGAGGCGCACATCCTGGCGGGCGCGCTCGTTCTGTTCGCCTTCCTGGTGATCCTCGCCGTCCAGCTTCTCGACCGTCGCCAGCGGCAGCGCACCCTGTGACCGAGACGGGCGAGGGGATCGCGGCACGATTGTCGGGCCAGCTCGGCGGGTTCACGCTGGACGTCGCCTTCACGGCGCCGTCACAGGGCGTCACAGCGCTGTTCGGCCCCTCCGGCTGCGGCAAGACGACGATCCTGCGCTGCATCGCCGGCCTCCAGCGCCTCGCGGGTCGTCTGACGGTTGGCACGGAGGTCTGGCAGGACGAGCGCCGCTTCCTGCCCGCGCACCGGCGCGGTGCCGCCTATGTCTTCCAGGAGGCAAGCCTCTTTCCGCACCTCGACGTGCGAGGCAACCTCGACTTCGGCCGCCGCCGCCTCCCTGCCAGCCGGCAGCCGACCGCCCGCCTCGACGAGCTTGTCGTGCTTCTCGGCTTGGAGCCGCTGCTCCCCCGGCGACCGCAGGCGCTTTCGGGCGGCGAGCGTCAGCGCGTCTCGCTCGCCCGCGCGCTGCTCGCCGAGCCGCGTCTCCTCCTGTTGGACGAGCCGCTCTCGGCGCTCGATCAGGACGCCAAGGACGAGATCCTGTCCTATCTCGAACGGCTTCACGCGCAGCTGCGCATTCCGGCCATCCTTGTCACGCATGACCGTACCGAGGTCGAGCGGCTGGCCGATCGCGTCGTCGTCCTCCGGGCGGGGCACGTCGTCGGATCCGGTGCGATCGCCGAGGTTCTCGCCGATCCCGTGCTGCCCTTCGCCGCGCGCCAGGGGGCGGCGAGCGTCCTGCGCGCGACCGTCGTCGGGCACGAGGCAGCGGACGGTCTCGCCGTGCTCGACCTCGCCGGCCATCGCATCCTCCTCGCAAGCCCGGAACTCCCGGTCGGTGCTGCGCTGCGCCTGCGCGTGCGCTCGGCCGACGTCAGCCTGACCCTCGCGCCGTCGCAGGACACGACGATCCTGAACGTCATCCCCGCGACGATCGGGCGGATCCTTCCCGCCGGTCTCGCGGAACTCGACGTCGCGCTGCGGCTCGCCGATGGCCAGCACCTCGCCGGCCGCATCACCCGCCGCTCCGCCCGTCTCCTCGCGCTGACGGAAGGGCAACCGGTCCACGCACAGATGAAGGGCGTGTCGCTGTCGGGCGCGGTGGAGGGGATGTAAGGACGCGCTCGTTATTGCAAATTCATAGCTGCACGCTATAAATATTGCAGTGGCGTGAGTTGAGGGTGTCGTGAGGGAGCTTCGTTTCGAACGTCAGGCCTTGAAGACGTTGAAGCGGATGCCCGCCAACACGGCGCGAACCATCCGGTCCAAGATCGATCAATATGTCGCCGATCCGGCAAGCCTTGCCAACAATGTCAAGCGGATGCAGGGCATCGACGACCTGTTCCGGCTGAGGGTCGGGGACTGGCGCATCATCTTCGGCGACGATGGCCGGGTCGTCGCGATCATCCGTATCGGTCCGCGCGGCGACGTGTACGAAGGATAAAGGGCTATGAACAAGCAGGTCATCGTGTCTCCGACCGGCGAGCGCCTGGTCGTCATTGCCGAAGCGGATTTCGATGCGCTGGTCGAGGCGGCGGACGATCGGTCCGACAGGGAAGCGGTCGTGGATTACCAGCGCCGGCTGGCAGCAGGCGAAACGGAGTTCGTGCCGGCCGCCATGGTGGACCGCATTCTGGCCGGGGAAAGCGCTCTTCGTGTCTGGCGCGAGCATCGTGGTCTCAGTGTCTCGGCTCTGGCCGAGGCGGCAGGTTTGTCGCAGCCCTTTGTCAGCCAGATCGAGTCCGGCCGGCGGGTTGCGGGACGCGACAGCCTCGCGCGCCTGGCCGCAGCGCTCGGCGTCGACGCGGACGATCTCGAGTAAAAGGGTTTCGACAAGCGAAGGGCGCCGTCTCCGGCGCCCTGTGTCTATCGTCATTCCGCCGGGGCGGGATGGCCGCCGCCGTGGCTCACGGTCTGCGGTGGCTGCGGCGCGGCGGCTGCCGGCTTCTTCCGGTCCCGTGCGAGCAGCTTGTAGAAGAGCGGGATAAAGAAGATCGCGACAAAGGTCGCCATCAGCATGCCGCCGATCACGCCCGTGCCGATCGAGTGGCGGCTGGCCGACGAGGCGCCGGTCGCGATCGCCAGCGGCACGACGCCGAGAATGAAGGCGAGCGAGGTCATCACGATCGGGCGGAAGCGGAGCTTGGCGCCTTCCAGCGCCGCGTCGAAGGCCGACAGACCCTCCTCGCGTTTGAGCACCGCGAACTCCACGATCAGGATGGCGTTCTTGGCCGCCAGTCCCACCAGCGTCACGAGGCCGATCTGGAAGTAGACGTCGTTCTCGAGCCCGCGCGCCCAGATCGCGGCGAGAGCCCCGAACATGGCGAAGGGAACGGCGAGAAGCACCGCGATCGGCAGCGACCAGCGCTCGTACTGGGCGGCGAGGATCAGGAACACCATGATCATGCCGAAGCCGATCGCGATCGCGCCCGTGCCGCCGGCCTGGATCTCCTGGTAGGCCGAGCCCGTCCACGCGACCACGAAGCCTTCCGGAAGAGACTGGCTCGCAACCTCCTGCATGGCCTGCAACGCCTGGCCCGACGAGTAGCCGGGGGCGGGGCCGCCCGAGACCTTGGCCGAGGTGAAGGCGTTGAAGCGCTCGATGAGATCGGGACCGACGATGCGCTTGGTGATCAGGAGCGAGTCCAGCGGCACCATCGAGCCGTTCGACGCCTGCACGTAGACGAAGCGCAGGTCCTCGGGCTTCTCGCGGAAGTCGGACTCCGACTGGAGCGAGACGCGGTAGTTGCGGCCGAGCAGTGTGAAGTCGTTCACGTAGAGCGAGCCGAAGGTCGACTGCATGGTCTCGAAGATCGAGGCGATGGGAACGCCAAGCGCCTTGGCCTTCTCGCGGTCGACGTCGATCTGGTACTGCGGCACGTTCGCCTCGAACGAGGTGCGCACGCCGGCGAGCTCCGGCCGCTTCGAGGCTTCGGCGACCAGCGCGCCGGTCGCCTCGATCAGGGCCTGGCTGCCACGGCCGCCGCGGTCCTGCACGAAGAGCTCGAAGCCGCCCGTGGTCGACAGGCCCTGGATCGGCGGCGGCGAGAAGGCCAGCACCATCGCGTCCTGAATACCGCTATTCATGCCGATGAAGGGGCCCGGCAGGTTGCGCGCGTCGAGGTCCGGCGTCGGACGCTCTGACCAGTCCTTCAGCGTGATGAAGGCGGCGCCCGCAGACGACTTCTGCGACCCCGACAGAAGGTCGAAGCCTGCAAAGGCCACGACGTCCTTCACCGCCGGATGGTTGCGGATGTTGGCGCTCATCTCGTTCATGACGTCGGTCGTGCGCGAGAGCGAGGCGGCCGGCGGCAGGATCGCGACGCCGAAGTTCGAGCCCTGGTCCTCGTTGGGCACGAGCGAGCCCGGCAGCGTTTGGAAGAGATAGGCCGTGCCGCCGAGAAGCGCCGCGAACAGGACGAGGGCCAGGAACGCGCGGCGCATGATGAAGGCGACGCCATGCCCGTAACCGTTGGTCAACCGGTCGAACATGCGGTTGAACCAGCGGAACGGCGCGATCGGCTCCTTGTGCTCTTTGCGCAGGAGAAGCGCGCAGAGGGCCGGGGTCAGCGTCAGCGCCACGATGCCCGAGATCGTCACCGACACGGCGATGGTCACGGCGAACTGACGGTACATCGTGCCCGCCAGACCGCCGAGGAAGGCGACCGGGATGAACACGGCGCAGAGCGTGAGCACGATCGCGATGACGGGACCCGTCACCTCGGTCATGGCCTTGGCGGTGGCATCGGCCGGCGCCAGTCCCTCGTCGCGCATGATGCGCTCGACGTTCTCCAGCACCACGATCGCGTCGTCCACGACGATGCCGATGGCGAGCACGAGGCCGAACAGCGTGAGGAGGTTGATCGAGAAGCCGAGCGCGAGAAGCACGCCGAACGTGCCGATGATCGACACGGGCACCGCGATCATCGGGATCAGCGTCGCGCGGAAGCTCTGGAGGAAGAGGTAGACGACCACCAGCACCAGCACCATCGCCTCAATGAAGGTGTGGATCACCGACTCGATCGAGGCCTCGATGAAGAGCGTCGTGTCGAACGGCACGGCAAACGAGATGCCGTCCGGGAACTGCTTCGACAGCTCGGTCATCCGCGTCTCGACCGCCGACAGCACGTTCAGCGCGTTCGCGCCGGGCTGAAGGTAGAGGCCGATCGGCACCGTCTGGTTGCCGTTGTAGGTGGCGTTGAACGAGTAGTCCTGCGAGCCGAGCTCGACGCGCGCGACGTCCTTCAGAAGCAGCGCGCCGCCGTTGGCGTCGGAGCGGATGATGATATTCTCGAAAGCCTGCGCGTCGGGCAGGCGGCCGGCCGTGGTCACCGAATAGGTGAAGGCAAGCGGGTTGTTCGAAGGCTGGGCGCCGAACTGGCCGGCGGCGAACTGGGCGTTCTGCTCGCGGATCGCGGTGGCGATGTCGGTCGGCGTCAGGTTGTACTGCGCGAGCTGGTCGGGACGCAGCCAGATGCGCATGGAGTAGTTGCGCGCGCCGAAGAGCTGCGCGTTGCCGACGCCGGGAATGCGCTTCAGCTCGTCGAGGACGTAGAGCAGCGCGTAGTTCGACACGTAGGTCGCGTCGTAGCGCGGGTCGGTCGAGGTCATGGTCGCGACCGCGAGGATCGACGACGACTGCTTGGTCACGGTCACGCCGAGGCGCTGCACCTCGGAGGGAAGCGAGGAGACGGCCTGCTGGACGCGGTTGTTGACGTTGATCGTCGCCTGGTCGGGGTCGGTGCCCGACTGGAACGTCACGGTGATCGTGGCCGTGCCCGTCGAGGAGTTCGACGAGGTCATGTAGATCATGTCCTCGACGCCGTTGACCTGCTGCTCGATCGGCGCCGACACGGTCTGTGCGATGGTCTCGGCGGAGGCGCCGGGATAGGTCGCCGCGATCTGGACCTGCGGCGGCACGAGTTGGGGATACTGCTCGATCGGCAGCGCGCGCATGGCGGCGAGGCCGCCCAGCACGATGATGATCGAGATGACGGCCGCGAAGACCGGCCGGTCGACGAAGAAGCGCGAGTTCATCACTGGGCCTCGGCGACGGAGCTGGCGGGGGCGGCGGAGGCCTGGGGCACCTGCCCGGCAGGCGAGGAGCCGGCGGGCGTCTCGACTGCGCCGGTCGGCTGGACCGGCGAGCCGGGCCGGACCTTGATGACGCCGACCGTCACGACGCGGTCGCCGCCCTGCAGGCCGTTCGAGACAAGGAGGCGGTCACCGAGCTCGCGCCCGACCGTGACGGGCCGCACCGCCGCGACGTTCTGCGCGTCGAGCGCATAAACGAAGGTGCCCTGCGGACCCTGCATGAGCGCGGCCGTCGGGATGGTGACAGCGTTCGGGACCTTGAGGCCCTCGACCTCGACGCGGACGAACTGGCCGGGCAGCAGGCGCGAATCGGGGTTAGGCAGGACGGCGCGCGACAGGATCGTGCCGGTCTGCGTGTCGATCGAGGAGCTCAGGAAGTCGATCGAGCCGGTCTGCGCGTAGGTCTCGCCGTTGCCGAAGCGCACGGACACCTTGAGGTCCTCGAGCGAGCCTTCCGCCGTGCCGCTCTCGATCTGCTGGCGAATCGACTGGGCTTCCGTGTCGGCGGGCGAGAAGTTGACGTAGATCGGGTCGAGCTGCGTGATCTGGGTCAGGAGCGCGCCCTGCTGGATCAGCGAGCCTTCCGGCACCTGTTCCAGCGAGGTGATACCGCCGGCCGATGCGGTGACCGTGGTGTAGCCGAGCGAGAGTTGGGCGGTTTGGAGCCGCGCCTCCGCCTGCGCGACCGCCGCATCGGCGAGTTCGCGCTGCGAGCGAGCGTCGTCCAGCGTTGCGGTGGATGTCGCGCCGGTGCGGGCCAGCGACTGGGCCCGCTCCTCGGTGCGCTGGGCCTGGGACTGCTGCGCGCGGGCCTGCGTCACCTGCGCTTCCGCCAGCGCCACCTCGGCCTGGTAGGGCTTGGGATCGATGCGGAACAGCGTGTCGCCCTCGTTGACGCGGGCGCCCTCGTTGAACGAGCGCTCCAGGAGGATGCCGCCGACCTGCGCGCGGATCTCCACGAGACGCGAGGCGGCGACCCGCGCCGGATACTCATAGGTCACGGGAACGGTGGAGGGGGTCACCGTCTCCACCGTCACGGCCGGCGGGGGCGGAGCGGCGCCGCCGCCGGGCGCACCCTGCGCAAAGGCCCATCCCGAGGAAGCCAGCAGCGGAAGCGCGAGGAGGAGTGCGCGGGAGGAGGGCATCGTGGCTCCGGGAACTTGGATATTGCGTTGCAGCGAACATACATTCATAAATGGATGTATTCAAGGAGGGCCACGATGCGCCGCACCAAGGAAGCCGCCGACCAGACACGCGCCAGCATCCTCGATGCGGCCGAGACGGTTTTCTTCGAGCGCGGCGTCAGCCAGACCTCGCTGTCGCACATCGCGGCGGCGGCCGGTTGCACGAGAGGAGCGATCTACTGGCACTTTCGCGGCAAGTCGGACCTCTTCATGGCCATGCGCGAACGCGCCTTCCTGCCGCAGGAGGAGTTCTTCGAGGCGCAGAACATCGTGTCCGATCCCGACCCGCTGGAGGCGCTGCATCGCACCACGATCGAGAGCCTTCAGCGCTTCGCCGCCGACGAGCGCGCGCAGCGCGTGGTCGCGATCCTGACGCTGCGCTGCGAGTATGTCGGCGAGATGGAGGAGGCGACGCTGTGCCAGCGCGAGGCGGACGCGCACATGCACAGCAACATCCGCCGTGCCTTCGAGCGGGCCGCGCAGCTTGGACATCTGGCCGCCGAGTGGACCCCCGAGCGCGCGACGGATGCCTGCGTCTGCGTCTTCACCGGCCTGTTCAACCATTGGTTGCGCTCGGGCGAGAGCTTCGACTTCCCGACGCTCGGAGCCCAGCTCTTCGACGGGCTGTTTGCCCAGATGCGCGCCGCTCGCGCCCCGGCGCAGCTCGCCGCCGCCGAGTAGGGCGCCGCACGCGCAGCGGTCCTCAGACGGTCCGGCACGGCGTGCGGAAGCGCCCGTTCAGTTCCGCGCCGGAACGCCGCGTCTCCCGAATCGAAGGCATCGGCAACGCCGCCTCCTGTCCCGCCAGGAGGCGTCGCACCGCAATGTGCCGGTTGAGGTCGTAGCGTGCATCGCCCCGCAGCGCCGCGCGGCGCAATCGCTCGTTTTCGCGCGTCAGCGCGGTGCGAGCGGCGTCCGGAAGCGGAAAGCGCGCGCCCTCGAAGCCGAGACGGCCGAGAAGGGATTCGGCCGACCGGCGAATCGGGTCGGTGGATCTCTGCAGCCGGTCGCCAAAGGCGGCAACCGCTTCGGCGAGCGCGGCTTCGAACGCGTGCAGGGCGGGAGAGGCAGGGGTGGATGCAGGCATGGACGGCTCCTTGCGATCGAGTGTCGAGCCGCAAGGGTGAGGGATCGGAAGCGGGCGGGAAGAAATCGGGGACGCGGGAGCGACTAGCTGGAAGCCTCGGGAGCCGCACACGTAGGCGTTGCGGACACCAACATTTTTTTCTGAAGTCCGGAAAATATTCCTGACTCGTATGTTCACGGTATGTTCTCTTATCTCGTCACCGATGCCGTGAGTCGAACATGCCCCAGCCCCGCGCCACGCCTCGCAACGGTCGCCCCGCCGCTCCGCCGCCGGACCCGGCGCGCCGACGTCGCGGGCGATTGCAATGCCGTGTCTCGGTCGAGATCGCCGCGGCCTTCACGGGCGTCAGCAGTCTCGAGATCCTGTCGGCGCATCGCTCCGGCTCCGCCGTCTCGCGGGCGCGGCATCTTGCCATGTATCTTGCCCATGTCGCGTTCCAGCTACGCTACGCCCAGGTGGCGGAGGGCTTCGGGCGGGACCGCAAGAGCATCGTCTATGCGGTGGAGCGCATCGAGGACGCGCGCGACGACGAGGTGTTCGACCGGCAGCTGACGCAGCTCGAACGCCTTGCCGGCTCGTGCCGCCAGCTGTCGAGCGAGGATGACGGCGCATGAGCGCCGCGCGCGGTTCGACCGAGACGCCCCTGATGCGCCTCGGCAAGCGGCGCGGCGCGGACGGCGTGCCGTTCCTCGCCCCCGAGGAGGTCGAGGCCGGCGAGCGCCTGGCGCGCGACTGGATGCGCGGCCAGCTCATGCCCTCCGTGACGCAAAGCTGGAGCGGCATGCCGGCGGGCGGAACGGGCGGAGCCGGCGCGGGCGCCGACATCGGCGACTTCGCGCTCGAATGCCGGACGCGCGTCGCCCGCGCGCTGGACGCGGCGGGGCCGGAACTCGCCGGCGTCCTCGTCGACATCTGCTGCTTCGAGCGCGGGCTGGAGGACGTGGAACGGGCCCGCCAATGGCCGCGACGCTCGGCAAAGCTCCTTCTGAAGGCCGGCCTCTCCGTTCTCGCCCGGCACTACGGTCTCGTTCACGAGAGCGGCGGCGCGGGCGGTGCGACGCGCGCCTGGCGCAAAAGCTAGGCGGCTTCCGCCAGCGCGGCCTGCGCGTCGCGGCGGATGCGGCCGACCATGGAGCGCAGGCCGTTGGAGCGCTGCGGCGTCAGGTGCTCCTTCAGACCCAGCTCGGCGAACACCGTCTCGGCGTCGAGCGCCAGGATCTCGGGCGCGGTCTTGCCGGAATACAGCGCCAGCGTGATCGCCACGAGCCCGCGCACGATGTGAGCGTCCGAGTCGCCCTGAAAGAAGAGGTGCGGCGGCGAGGCGGCGTCGTGCCGGCTGAGGAGCCAGACCTGGCTGACGCAGCCCGGCACCTTGTTCTCGTCGTTCGTCGCGCCCTCGGGAAGCGGTTCGAGTTCGCGCCCGAGCTCGATCACGTAGCGATAGCGATCCTCCCAGTCGTCCAGGAGTTCGAAGTCGGCGAGAATGTCGTCGAAGGTCCGCATGATGATCCGCTCTTCCTGTGCCGCCCTCATATAGGCGGTCCGGCGCGGATCGTCAGGCGCGCGGCGCGCTCAGCGGCATGGGCGGCCGGGCCGGAGCCGGTGGCGGCACGAGGGCGAAGGGTCGCGGCGAGACCGGTGGCTCGGCGCCGCCCGCCATGGCCGGCATGCGGAACGGCTTGTCGGCGCCCGGCACGCCCGCCGGCCGAACCGCGGGACGCGGCTCGGCCTGCGCGGCGCGCGTCGTCGAGGCGCGAGGGGGTGCCGTCACGGCCGGGCGGCTCGGGGCGGTGGCCGCCGGCGCGCGGGATGCCGTGGCCGCCGGCGACGCGGGTGCGGCGTCGCGGCGCGGCGCGGTCGGCACGTCGCGGCGGACCGGCGGCTCGGGCTGCAGGAGCGGCGGCTGATAGGGGCGGGGACCCGGCGCGATCGATCCGGTTCGCTCGGACGGCGCCGTGGGGCGCAGCGACACCGCCTCCGCCGGCGGGGCAACGAGCGGCGAGCGAACGGGCGCGGCCGGTCTGGCCTCGGCGGGCTCGCTCCGACCGGTCGCCATGGCGACCAGAACCTGGACGCCGTCCATGATGCGTGCGCCGGCATAGGCCGCCGCCTCGCGGCCCGACGCACAGGCCGCCGGCGAGCGGTCGCAGAAGCTGCCGAGATCGGACAGCGCTTGCGTCGCCCCGTAGAACAGAACCACCGGCGACAGGGCCGGCTCGGCCGTCCGGCCGTCCCGGTCCTCGCGCGGCACGAAGAAGGCGACCACCGCGATCAGGAGCGCCAGCTTAAAGAGAGTTCGTATCATCGCCGTCCGTCACGCTCGGGTCGCGCAGTCGTTGAGCGGGCGATCATGCCCCGGAAAACGTTGCCAAAACACCGCCGACGCGCGCGCGATCCACAAGGATCCGCCCGGTTTAACCATGCGGCAGGATTTTCCCGGGTTGTGGCCCGTACGGTCTTCCCCAAATCCGCGCGCCTGGTTTTCGCGCCTCCGCTTATGCCTTCCTTAAACGCTCGGCTCCAAGATCGGGACCGCGAGCCCGAAGAGCCGGCACCATGAGGGGGCCATCGACGGGCGCGCAGGAGATGGAATTGCGATGCTGCATCAGAGCGCCGACACACAGGGCTGCACGCCTGCCGCGCGTGACGGTTCGCCGCTTCCGCGCGGCGCCGCGATGATGCGCGCCGGTGGGTCGAGCCTGGGCGCACGCCTCGATGCGCTGGTGTCTCCGCGCGTCCACGATCCGGAGCGCCGGCGGGCCCAGGCCCGCCGCATGGGCGCTCTCGTGGGCGGCGCGCTGCTTCTGGCCGTGAGCGCGCCGGCCATGACGCTGGCGGGCGCGGGCCTGGCTTCGACGCTCGCGGTCGCGACGCTGGCCGGGCTTCTGCTCGTATCCGCCGCCGCGCTGGCGGGGACCGGCGAGGACGACCTGTCGCTGGCGATCCTGTTCACGGCCGGTGCGGTCGCGCTCGGCGCGATCGCGCTGCGGCTCGACAGCGTATGGCCGCTGGCGCTTCTGCTGGCCGGTCCCGCCGAGGCGTTCAGCGCCAACCGGCGCCCTCTGGCCCGCCTGATGCTGCCGGCGGTTCTGGCCGCGTTCGGCCTGACAGGGTTCCTGTCGCTGCACGGCATCGGCCCGACGGCGGACGGCTTCGTCGGCTGGCCGTTCGCGCTTCCGATCCTGTCGATCTACGCGACGACGCTGGTCTTCCGCGGCGCGCCGCGCCGTGCCGCATCCCCGTCGCAGCCCTTCGCGGTGCTGTCGCCGGACGGGCTCGACAACCGCGCCGGCGCGAGCTTCGGCCAGCGCCTGCACCTTCTCGACCGCATCCAGTTCCTGAAGGCGATGGACGACCTGCGCGAGGGCGGCGAGGCGCGCGATCTCGTGCTCCGGCTCCTCAGCGGCGACGGCCGGGCGGAGGAGGCGACGCTGCGCTTCGTGCCCGAGCGCTCCGGCGGTCGCTTGCGCGAGGTCCGCGTGTTCCGCGAGGGCGCGGTGGACCCGGTCGCCGTGCCGCAGGCAGCGCCGGCGAGGCGCGACCAGGCCGCGTTTCTGGCCACCGTCAGCCACGAGCTGCGCACCCCGCTCAACGCCATCGTCGGCTTCTCCGACATGCTCGACGGCGAGGTGTTCGGTCCCTTCGCCGACCCGCGCCAGAAGGAATACGTCGCGCTGATCCGCCGCTCGTCGGAGCACCTCCTGTCGCTGGTGAACGGCCTTCTCGACATGTCGAAGATCGAGGCGGGACGCTACGAGCTCCTGCGCGAGCGCTTCGAGGTCGCGGAGGTCGCGGAAGCCGCCGCCGCGATGATCCGCTGCGAGGCGGAGCGCAAGGGCCTGCGCCTCGTTGTGCGCACCGGAACCGGCGGCGAGACCGCCGTCGCGGACCGGCGCGCCTGCCAGCAGATCCTGCTGAACCTTCTGGCCAACGCCGTGAAGTTCACGGACCGGGGAACCGTGACGCTCTCGGTGGCGGTGGACGGCCCGTGGCTCGACATCACCGTGTGCGACACCGGCATCGGCATCGCCGCGGACGACATCAGCCGTCTGGGACAACCCTTCGTCCAGCTCAGCCAGGGCCTTGCGCGTCGCTACGAGGGAACCGGCCTCGGCCTGTCGCTCGTGCGGGGCCTGGCCGAACTGCACCACGGCACCCTGACCATCCGCTCCACGGAAGGGCGCGGCACGACCGTTTGCGTGCGCATCCCGGCCGAGGGCGTGGATATCCGATCCGACCTCTCCGAAAACATCGTAGCGTTGACCGATGCCCGCCAAAAAACCAGCAGCCCGTCCGTCGTCCTCCCGTCGCGCCGCTTCTCGGCCTAGCGTGACGGCGCTGGCGGCTCAGGGTCTTGCGCGCGGCACGGCCCGCGGGGCCGCAACCTGCCTCGGGATCATCGCCGCGCGGCCGGTTCTCTTCGGCTCCGTCGCGCTGTTCGGCGCGCTGGCGGGACTGGTGGGCGACAACGCGCTGAACCGGCAGACCGGGCGGCACCCCCATCCCATGCTGGTGACGCGGCCGGACGCGGGCGCCGCGACGCAGCGCGCCGGCGCCAGAGCCGCATCGGCCGCGCCGCGCGTGGCCAGCGCGCCCCGCATCGAGAACGACCCGCGCATCCTGGCCTTCCCGCTCGTCAGCGAGGTCCAGACGCTTCTGGCGGAAGCGGGCTACTACAAGCTTGCTGTGGACGGCCGCCCGGGTCAGGCGACGGATATCGCGATCCGCGCCTTCCAGCGCGACCATGGCCTGCGCGTCGACGGCATGGCGACGCCGCTTCTCCTGTCGCAACTGCGCCAGGGCGACGATCTCGCGCCCGCGAGCGACAGCGCGGACCAGGTGGCGAGCCTGATCGAGGGCACCGACCCGGCCGCGACCGGTGCGGTGGTCTCCGACGCCTCGCCGGGCTCCGCCGATGGCGATCTCGTGCGCCAGATCCAGGACCGGCTCGCCAGGGCGCGCATCGCCGACGTGCAGCCCGACGGTATCCTGGGCGAGCGTACGCGCGCGGCGATCCGCACCTTCGAGGCGCTGGAGGGCATGGAGCCGACCGGCGAGCCCAGCACCGAGATCCTGCGCCGCCTTGAAAAGGCGAGCCGTTGAGGTGGCAGGCGGGCGGCTCATGCGTCTGACGAGCGAAATCTTCGCGGCGGTCCTCACACGGCGCGTCTTTGCGGATGGCGGGTTCGCGGCCGTCGTGCGGCGCGGCGCGGAGGCGGCGGGCGCGGTGTTCGTGACGGTGCGGGGGCGCGAGGGTTCGCTGCGCTTCTATGCGCCCGCGCCTCAGACCCTGGCCGAGCCCGATGGCGAGCGACGCTTCACGCTGGAGCCGGAAGGCGACGACGAGGCTCTGGAGGCACGACTTCGGCGGGAAGCGCGCTTCGACCCGGACTTCTGGGTGATCGATATCGAGACCGACACGCCGGAGCGCTATCTCGCGATCGTCTGAGCCAGGGGCCTCAGCCCTTGGCGCTGCGCTCGTCGGGGCGGGACGCGCGACGCCCGAAGGTCGCGCGCGGCTCGGCGACCGGCTCGATGCGCGGCCGGGCCGGAGCCCTTGCGGCGGGTGTCGGGACGGCCTGCGCGCCTTGGATCAGGCGCCGGCAGTCGTCGGACTGGAGCTGCGCATAATAGCGGCCGATCGCATCGAACGCCGCGACGTCGTGACCGATGCGGGGCTTCAGAAGAAGAAGGATGCTCATCGCGTCGGCGGCGCGCAGGTCCAGCGCCTTCAGGGCGACCGCCAGGCGCTCGCCCGACGCGTCCGCCTCGATCAGCGCCACCGTGTCCCCGTCGATCCGCAGCATGGCGGCCAGACGGTCCGCGAACAGGGCGCTGTCGCGCTCCATCGCGGCCTGAAGGAGATCGGCCTCGGTGAGGCTCGCGGTCGCGGCGCGCGTGCCAAGCACCATGCGCTTGAGCGCCTCGCGCACGCCGGCGGCGCTCGCCGTGATCTCGGCGCCGGTCGCCGTGACGGGCCGGACTGGCTGCAGGGGCTCTGCCGCCAGCTCGCCCGCGAGTTCGACGGGGGCGAGGGGCGGGGCCTCGATGTCGGGGCGGTCGCCGGTCGCGGGCGAGGGGAGCGCACCGTCCGCCTCGCGCAGGGCGCGCGATGCCGCGACGCGTCGGACCCGCTCGTCGAACGAAGCCGCGAGCCGGTCGAGATCCTCGCCCGTCACCAGCGGGCTCGAGACGAGAAACGGCGCCGACACCTCGATTGGGCTCGCCACGAGTTGCTCCACCAAGCCGCGCGGAACCCGATCGGAATGCGACAGGGCGGCCGCGCAGTTGCGCAACGTGTCCGCGGACACGCGATCCCACAGGGGCAGGACGAGGCGGGCCAGGTCGTCGCATTGGCGCGGCGTCGGGCGGCGCAGCGCCGCGAAGGCGCTGACGGCCGCGGTGACCACGTCGTCCAGGTCGGGGCCGCCCTGCCGCGCGAGGGACCGGAAAACCTTGGGGCTGGCGTCCTTCATGGAACTCCCGGCATGCGCTCGAAACCGTCGATGCGTCCGGGTCACACCGGAGACATCGGTCAATTTGCGCCCAACTCCTTATGAAGCTGTTAACCCTGGCTTTGCTTTGATCCGGATCGCGCTCTCGCGATTGTGCTCGCACAACCACGCCGGTTTCGGGAAAGCCGAGACTGGCATGACAGACCCGTTATCAGGGACGGCCAAAGTCGAGCGTCAAAGCCGTCCAGCGCAGATCGAGCGCCGGAACGGACCCCGTCGGGTCCGGCTCCGGCGGCCATCAGGATCGCCGAGGCCTTGCGGGGCGCTGGCGCGATCCGTTGTCAGAACCTGGAAGAGCTGGTCCGCCGCGGCATATCGTTCGGCAGGTCAGCGGGGACACGAAGACCATGGCAGTCGTTCATCGCCTGGAGACCGCTCCGGGGAAAACGCGGGAAAGACCTCAGCCGACGACGCGCGGACCGGCGGAGATCGTCATCCTGCCCTGCGTCCGGCGCGAGCCGCTCGCCGCAGCGCCGACCCCGGCATCCTGACGCGTCAGGGCGAGGTCGTGGCGATCTGGCCCGATTCCTCGGGACTGGCCGGCCGGCACGCGACGGACCGCGCGAAGCGGTCGACGAAGGGGCGTTCGCTCTCGGCCCGCACCAGCGCCCGAACCGTCACGTAGCCTTCCGCCGCCGGGAACTCCACCGGGATCGCCGTGTCGTCGTCCTCGGTTCCCTCGACTCGTGCCAGATCCAGCTGCTCGCGCGTGCCCACGAGAAGGTCGAGGCGACCTTCCAGTGCCACGCGCTCGGAGATCGAGTACAGGTTGTCGCCGTTGCGCGCATAGATCGACGCGCTCCAGAAGCCGGTCCGCTCGCTCGCCTGAACGCGCACCGGCGCGGCCGACAGATCGAAGCGGCAGGCGACGTCGATAAAGGCCGGGTCCACGAAGACGAAGTCGGCGCCGGGCGCCGGATCCGCGCCCTGGGCCGGGACCGTGGCGATCTGGACCGTCGCGAACAGGGGTCCGAGCCGCGACAGGCGGTTCCAGCTGTCGTTCTGCGCGAGACCCGGGATCGCGAAGATCACCGCGATATGGACGATCGCCGCGCCGACGAGGCCGATCAGGACAGCCAGGAGAAGCTTACCCATCGGTGAGGCATCCCGTCCGGACGATCAGGGGCATGGCCACCGGCGCCGCGCCGCTATCGGTGGAGATGGGCGTGTCGTAGAAGGTCAGCGCCAGGACGAAGGGACCCGTTCCGCTATTGGCGAGCCAGTTGCCGGGACGCGCTTCGCGCCCGACCGAGATCAAGGCGCTGTTGTCGTCCGCGCGCATGAGGTTGAGCGACACGAGGTGGCGCGGACGTCCGTCGTCGCCGCCGATCAGGCGACCCGCCGGATCGAAGGCCGCCAGCGTCCAGACGCGGGCCGGCGGATAGGCGCCCTCCAGCCGGTAGGCGCATTCGCGGCGCAACTCGCGGTTTTGCGTGTCGACGCGCGCCTGGAAGGCGACGCCCTCGCCAAGGCCCAGCGTCAGGTTGCCGGAACGGGCGAGGCGCGCCTTGGCATAGGGGTCGGCATCGGGCGAGCCGGTCGTGCGGTCGGCGTGCCAGGGCCCGACGATCAGCGCATCCGCGCCCTCGAAGCGCTCCAGCATGCGAACCGCCGATGCGGTGCCGAGGCCGAGCGCGATGGCCACCGCCAGAACGGTCAGAAGAAGAAAGCGCATGGGCGGCGTGCGGGTCCCGTCAGCGACGCGCGAGCGCTTCGTCGGCGGCGTCCGCCGTGGCCGCGAACTTCTCGGGCGTGGCGGCAACCGGCGCGCTGTCGAAGAGGGTGGCAAGATCCGCCAGCACCTTCTGCGCCGCGTTGTTGACGAGGCTGGGCCGCGCGCGGACCGGCTGGCCGTCCTCGCCCTCGGCCTGTGCGACCTTGACCGAGCCGGGCTTGGGCAGCGGGTTGTCGATATAGGGCAGGGGGCGCAGCTCGATGCCCTGGTGAGCCGCTTCCATGAAGCGCTGCCAGGTCATCGCCGGCAGGCCGCCGCCGGTCAGCTTGTTGGTGGGCTTGTAGCTGTCGTTGCCGAACCAGACGGCTGCGGTGAAGTTGCCGGTGTAGCCGACGAACCAGGCGTCGCGGTAGCTCTGCGTCGTGCCGGTCTTGCCGGCGGCGCGCGTCATGGAGAGCTGGGCCCGGCGCGCCGTGCCCACTTCCGGAATGCGCACCATCATCTCGATCATGCTCTTGTCGGCCTGTTCCGACAGGACGCGGTGGCGCGGGGGCATGTCGCGGTCGGCGTTCCACAGGACGTGGCCCTCGCCGTCGGTCAGCTCCTCGATGGCATGGCGGTGGGAGCTGAGGCCGCCCGAGGGAAAGACGGAGTAGCCGGTCGCCTGGTCGAGCACCGTCACCTCGTTGGTGCCGAGCGCGATGGTCTTGTCGCCGCGCAAGGGGGTCTCGACGCCGAAGCTCTTGGCCAGCGCCGCGACGCGGCCCGGACCGACGCCCTTCTCCTGCGATAGCTGGACCGCGACCGTGTTCAGCGAGCGCGCCATCGCGTCCTGGATCTGGATGCGGCCGGCGAACGAGTTGCCGTAGTTCTGCGGGCTCCAGTTGCCGACCGTGATCGGGCGGTCCACCACGACGTCGGTCGGCTTGTGACCGTTCTCCATGGCGGCGGCGTAGACATAGGCCTTGAACGACGAGCCCGGCTGGCGAAGCGCGCGCGTCGCGCGGTTGAACTGCGACAGGCCGTAGTCGCGACCGCCGACGATGGCGACGAGGCCGCCATTGTCGTCGAGAACGGCCATCGCGCCTTCCTCGACGCCGTAGGTCTTGCCGAACTGGCGCAGGTGGAAGTCCACCGCCTCGTCGGCGAGCTTCTGCAGGCCCATGTCGATCGTCGTGCGGGCGACGAAGGTGCGCTGGGGCATCGTGGCCGCGATGCGCTGCACCTCGTCGAAGGCGAAGTCGAGGAAGTAGTCCGGCGACTGGATCACGGAGCGGTCGACCGCGGTCGCGGGATGGCGGCGCGCGGCGACGACCTGACCCTCGGTCATGAAGCCGGAATCTACCATGGCCGACAGAACGACGTTGGCGCGGGCGCGCGCGGCCGGCAGGTTGACGTGCGGTGCGTACTGGGTCGGCGCCTTGAAGAGGCCGGCGAGCATGGCCGACTCGGCGAGGTTCACGTCGCGGATGTTCTTGCCGAAGTAGAACTGCGCGGCCGCCGCCGCGCCGTTGGTGCCGCCGCCCATGTAGGCGCGGTCGAGATACATGCCGAGGATCTCGCGCTTGGTGAGATTGGCCTCGAGCCAGAGCGCCAGGAAGGCCTCGTTGATCTTGCGCTCCAGCGAGCGCTCGTTCGACAGGAAGACGTTCTTGGCGAGCTGCTGGGTCAGCGTCGATCCGCCCTGAACGACGCCGCCGGCGCGCGCATTGGTGGAGAGCGCGCGGGCAAGGCCCAGGAAGTCGATGCCCCAGTGCTCGAAGAAGCGCCGGTCCTCGGTGGCGAGAACGGCCTTCACGAACTGGTCGGGCAGCTCGTCGATCGGGACGGCATTCGCCTTGAGGATGCCGCGCCGGCCGATCTCGTTGCCGTGTCGATCCAGAAACAGGACGGAATAGTCGGCCTGCTGCGGCAGCCCGTTCACGGTCATCTTCATGGCCGACTGGCTGAGAAGCAGCAGGACCACGAAGCCCGCGACGCCCAGCGTCAGGGCCTCGCCGGTGAGCTCGGTCACCCAGCGGCTGAAGCCGCGCACGCGCATGCGGCGCGACAGGATGGTAACGCTCTCCCAGAAACGCGAAAGACCATGAAAAAGACGCCACAGGCTGGTATCCAGCCAAGCGTCGACCTCGATCAGCCGAGACGGGCCGCCGCGGGACTTCCCCTTGCGTTCCAACAGCTTCGGCACCGCACCCACCATTCCAGGACGCGCCCCTTCGGCGCGCCACGTTCGCATTCTACAGCAAGACATGGCCGAAACAACGACCGGAGCCCCATCCATCCCCCGCTCGCCCGACGACATAGCGCGCGCCGAGGCGCCGGCCCACGGCCTGATGGCCGCGGCGGAGCCCTTGCCCTTCTGGCGCACCAAGACGCTGGAGGAGATGAGCACTCAGGAGTGGGAATCGCTGTGCGACGGCTGCGGCCGATGCTGCCTCAACAAGCTCGAGGACTGGGACACGGGCGAGATCATCTGGACCGATCTCGCCTGCCGCCTGTTCGACGGCGAAAGCTGCCGCTGCCGGGACTACGAGAACCGGCTCGAAACCGTGCCGGACTGCGTCGGCCTCGACGCCGAGACGGTTCGCACGATCTCTTGGCTGCCGCCGAGCTGCGCCTATCGGCTCGTGGCGGAAGGGCGGGACCTGCGCTGGTGGCACCACCTGATCTCCGGCGACCGCGAGACCGTTCACCTGGCCGGCGCCTCGGCGCAGGGGCGGACGAGCAGCGAAGAGGGAATCGAGCCGGAAGCCTACGAGGACCACCTGGCCGCGTGGCCCGGCGAGGATCCGGACGCCTCACGCTGATTGGCAATTATTCCTAGAATAGGAAAATAGTCATTGACACCGTGACGGTCCGTGGGTAGGTTCTGTCTACGGTCGAGATAGTGCGGGTTGCGCCAAGGGCGCTCGCTTCCGGAAACGGAGGGAGCGCCCTTTTTCGTGCCCGCTCGGGGACAGGGGAACGCAATCATGGGCGAGACGAAGACGACGCGCGTGCCGCCGCCGCGCCTTTCGGAGCGCCTGCTGCGGGCCCTAACGCAGGAGATCGAGCTTCTCGAAGGCGACGCCAGCGAGGGAGCCGGCGGCAAGGCGCGCGTCGAGGCGATCTCGCTTCTTGCGCGCACTTTGGAGAAGCTGCTCGACCTGTCGCGCCTGGAACGCGAGCCTGCGACGGAGGGCGCGGCCGGCGAGGGGGAACGCCTGCGCAAGGAGCTGATGCGCCGTCTGCGCGCCCTGCACCGGCGCGAGGCGGGCGGGGAAGCGCTGGCGTGAGCGCGGCGCACGAGGGGCCGGCGGATGATGCCTTCTGGCGCGACCTCGAACGCCGTCTCGCCGGGCTGCCGCCCCGCGTTCTGCGCGAGGCGATGCCGCCCTGGAGCGCGATCGCGCGCCGCTCGCAGCGCCCGCCGCCCGGACCCTGGCGCCAGTGGCTGCTGATGGGCGGGCGCGGCTCCGGCAAGACGCGAGCCGGAGCCGAGTGGATCCGGGCGCAGGCGCTGGGCGAGAGGCCCTTCGCCAGCCGGCCGCACGGACGGATCGCGCTGGTGGCCGAGACGCTCGGCGACGCGCGCGAGGTGATGGTGGAGGGCGAGAGCGGGTTGCGCTCGCTGGACTACGGCGAGCGCCCGGTCTTCGAGGCGACGCGTCGTCGGCTCGTGTTCGCGAACGGCGCGATCGCGCAGATCTTCTCCTCGGAGGACCCCGACAGCCTACGCGGCTACCAGTTCGATGCGGCCTGGGGCGACGAGCTCGCCAAGTGGACGCATGACGAGGCGACGTTCGACAACCTGCAGCTGGCGCTTCGCCTCGGCGAGGATCCGCGCATGGTTCTCACCACGACGCCGCGCCCGGTGCCGCTGGTGAAGCGGCTGCTGGGCGAGGACGGCACGGCGGTGACGCGCATGCCGACCGGCGACAACCGGGAGAATTTGGCGGCGGGCTTCCTTGCGGCGATGGAGCGGCGCTACGGCGGCTCGCGCCTCGGGCGACAGGAACTCGACGGCGAGATGGTGGAAGGGCGCGAGGACGCGCTGTTCCGGCGCGAGCGGATCGACGCCGGACGGCTGCGCGCCGCGCCCGAGCTGCGGCGCATCGTGGTGGCCGTCGACCCGCCGGCCTCGGCGACCCGTCGCTCCGATGCTTGCGGGATCGTCGCGGCGGGCCGCGCGGCGGACGGGATCGTCTACGTTCTCGCCGACCGGTCGCGGCGCGGCCTCTCGCCGCCGCAATGGGCGGAGCGGGCGGTGGCGCTGTTCCGCGAGCTGGAGGCCGACCGGATCGTCGCCGAGGTGAACCAGGGCGGCGACATGGTGGAGGCGGTGATCCGGGCGGTGGCGCCGGGCGTGCCGGTGTCGGGCGTGCGGGCGACGCGCGGCAAGTGGCTGCGCGCCGAGCCGGTGGCCGCGCTCTACGAGCAGGGGCTGGTGCGCCATGTCGGCGGCTTTCCCGAACTCGAGGACGAGATGGCCGACTTCGGCCCGGACGGCCTGTCGAACGGCCGTTCGCCGGACCGGCTCGACGCGCTGGTCTGGGCGGTGACGGCGCTCGGCGGCCCGGTGATCGAGCCGCGCGTCAGGACGATCTGAGGAGACATCGATGGTGGGACCAGTGGAGAGGCTGCGCGCCTGGGCGCGCGGGCCGGACGGCGCGCGTGCGCCCGAGCGCAAGGAGGGCGGGTTCCACGGGGGCGCGCTTGTCTTCGCCGGCGGGCAGTCGGACGGGGCGAGCTGGAGCGAGCGGGGCTACGTCTCGGCGGCGCGCGAGGGCTTCATGCGCAACCCGGTGGCCTATCGCTGCGTGCGGCTCGTCGCCGAGAGCACGGCCGCGGTGCCGCTGATCCTTTACGACGGATCGCAGGAGGTGGCCGAGCATCCGATGCTCCAGCTGCTGCGCCGCCCGAACGGCGCGCAGGACGGCGCGGCGCTGGTGGAGGCACTATGCGGGCATCTGCTCCTGTCGGGCGCGGCGCATCTGGAGGCCGTCGCGCTGGACGGGGTGCCGCGCCTTCTCCACGCGCTGCGGCCCGATACGGTGCGCACGATCGCCGGGGCGGACGGCTGGCCGACGATGGTCGAGGTTCGCCACGGCGAGGGCGTGCGCCGCTTGGCGCTCGACGGCGACGGCGGGCGGCCGCCGCGCATTCTGGCGATCCGCCTCTTTCATCCGCTGAACGGGGCCGACGGCTTTGCGCCGCTGGAGGCCGCGCGCACCGCGCTCGACCTGCACAACGCGGCGACGCGCTGGAACAAGGCGCTGCTCGACAACTCGGCCCGGCCGAGCGGGGCGCTGGTCTACCAGCCGGGCGACGGCTCGAACCTGTCGCCCGACCAGTTCGACCGACTGAAGAGCGAGCTGGAAAGCGGCTATGTCGGCGCGGCGCGGGCCGGGCGACCGATGCTGCTGGAAGGCGGCCTCGACTGGAAGACCATGGCTCTCTCGCCCCGCGACATGGACTTCGTGGAGGCGCGCAACGGGGCGGCGCGCGACATCGCGGTCGCCTTCGGTGTTCCGCCGATGCTGCTCGGCATTCCCGGCGACGCCACCTACGCGAACTACGCCGAGGCCAACCGGGCGCTGTTCCGGCTGACGGTGCTGCCGCTGGTCGCGCGCCTGTGCGCGGCGGTCGGCGACTGGCTGGCCGCGCTCTATGGCGAGCCGGCCTTGCGGCTCGGCTTCGACGCCGACCGGATCGAGGGTCTGGCGCAGGAGCGAGAGGCCCTGTGGCGGCGGCTCGGCGGGGCGGAGTTCCTGTCCGAGGACGAGAAGCGCGAGGCGGTGGGCTACGGCCCGCGCCGGACCGCGCGCTGACCTTTCCCATTCACTGATGGAGGCAAGCCATGGATACGACGGTGGCCGGGGACGTCGCGTCCCCGCTCGTGCTCCTGGGCGCGAAGTGCGCCGGGGCGATCGGCGGCTCGGTGATCTCGATCGCCTATCTCCTGCCGGAAGGGCGACGCGAGGCGGCGACCCGCTTTCTGATCGGGCTCGCGACCGGACTGGTGTTCGGGGGGCCGGCGGGACTTCTTCTGGCCGACCATCTCGGCTTCGGGCAGGCGCTCGGCGCCACCGAGACGGCGGTGATGGGTTCGGCGGCGGCCAGCCTATCGGCCTGGTGGGCGCTGGGGGCGCTCGGACGCTTCGCGGACGGCCTGTTCCGGCAGCGCCGCCGGGGAGGCCGCTCGTGAACCCCGCCCGGCTGGAATCCGACGGGACCGTCAGGGGTTACGCCAGTCTGTTCGAGCGACCCGACAGCGGCGGCGACCGCGTGGAGCGCGGCGCCTTCCGCCGCTCGCTGGCACAGCGCGGCGCGGCGGGCGTGCGCATGCTCTGGCAGCACGACCCGGCGCGACCGATCGGCATCTGGACGCGCCTCACCGAGGACGCGGTCGGGCTCTTCGCGGAAGGGCGCCTGGCGCTCGCGTCGGGCGCCGGGCGCGAGGCCTTCGAGCTCGTGCGGGCCGGCGCGATCGACGGCCTGTCGATCGGCTTCCACACGCGCCGGGCGCTGCCGCTGCGCGACGGACGCGCGCGGCGCAGCCTCGTCGAGCTCGACCTCTGGGAGATCTCGATCGTCACCTTCCCGATGCAGGAGGCCGCGCGCGTCACGCAGACGCGCTCGGCCGCGCGGCCGGCCCGCGACCTGTCCGTGCGCCTCGTCGAGGCGGCGCGACGCCTGCTGCTGCCACCCGCGGCGCCCCTGGCCCTGCGCTGAACCCTTCACCTTCAAGCCAACAAGGATGGATCCGATGCACACGATGCCCATGACGTCGCCCGAGACCAAGGCCGCGGACGCGCCGCGCGGCGCCGAAACGACGGATGCCTTCGACGAGTTCATGCGCGCCTTCGAGGGCTTCCGCGAGGCGAACGACGAGCGCCTCGCGCAGATCGAACGGCGCATGAGCGCCGACACGGTGACGCAGGACAAGGCGGACCGCCTGTCCCGCGCGATGGACGAGCAGGAGCGGCGCCTGGAGCGCCTCGTCCTGAAGGGGCTGCGACCGCCGGTGGGCGGC
Organism: Aureimonas jatrophae; assembly: GCF_900104035.1. Classification (GTDB taxonomy): domain Bacteria; phylum Pseudomonadota; class Alphaproteobacteria; order Rhizobiales; family Rhizobiaceae; genus Aureimonas; species Aureimonas jatrophae. The sequence goes on from NZ_FNIT01000001.1 coordinate 403,151, forward strand.
GCCTCGGACGGCGCCATGCCGGAGCCGAGCGAGCACCGCTCGGCCTTCGAGAGCTACGTGCGCGGCGGCGACGAGAACCGCATCCGCCGCCTGGAAGAGAAGGCGATGTCGGGCCTGGCCGGCCAGGACGGCGGCTTCCTGGTGCCGCCCGAGACCGAGACCGAGATCGGGCGACGGCTGGCCGCCGTGTCGCCGATCCGCTCGATCGCGAGCGTGCGGACGGTCTCGTCGACCGTGCTGCGTAAGCCGTTCGCCGTGAACGGCGCGCAGACGGGCTGGGTGGGCGAGGCCGACGCGCGGCCGCAGACCAGCGCGCCGCAGCTTTCGGAGCTGAGCTTCCCGACCATGGAGCTCTACGCCATGCCCGCGGCCACCGCCGCGCTGCTCGACGACGCGGCGATCGACCTCGATCGCTGGCTCGGCGAGGAGGTCGAGCAGGCCTTCGCGACCCAGGAGGGCGCGGCCTTCGTGACGGGCGACGGCGTCGCCAAGCCCAAGGGCTTCATGACCTATCCGACGGTCACGGAAGCCGATTGGGCCTGGGGCAAGGTCGGGACGGTCGCGACGGGGGCTGCGGGCGGCTTCCTCCCGGGGCTCGGCGGCGACGCGCTGATCGACCTCGTCTATGCGCTCAAGGGCAGCTACCGGCAGAACGCGACGTTCGTGATGAACCGTCGCACGCAGAGCGCCGTGCGAAAGCTCAAGGACGCCGACGGCAACTACCTCTGGGCACCGCCGAGCGTGGCGGGCGGACGCGCTAGCCTGATGGGCTTCCCGGTGGTCGAGGCCGAGGCCATGCCCGACATCGCGGCCGGGGCGAAGGCGATCGCCTTCGGCGACTTCGCGCGGTTCTACCTCGTGGTGGACCGGCAGGGCGTGCGCGTCCTGCGCGATCCGTATTCCGCCAAGCCCTACGTCCTTTTCTACACGACCAAGCGCGTGGGCGGAGGCGTCCAGGACTTCGACGCGGCGAAGCTTCTCGCCTTCACGGTCTGACCGGGCGGGCCGGGCGGCAGGCCGTCCGGCCCATCTTCCAGCAATCCGAGGGTGTATCCATGATCTGGATCGAGACCAACGCGCCGGCCGACGAGCCGGTGGGCGTGGCGGAACTGCGTGCCTTCCTGCGCCTCGAGCGCGAGGACGAGGACGCGCTGCTCGTGCGCCTCCTGCGGGCGGCGCGCGAGGACGTGGAGCGGCGCACCGGGCTGCTCGTCGCCGAGCGAACGGGACGGCTCGTCGTGGAAGCGGCGGTGGGCACGCTGACGCTCGGCTTTCGGCCGGTCACCGCGGTGCTCGGCGTCACGCTGTTCGACGAGCAGAGCGAGACCCGCGCGGGCGACCCCGCCGATGTCCGGTTCGAGAATACGCCGCTGCGCACCCGCCTTCACTGGCGCCGTGCGGTCGCGGCGCCGGGCGGCGCGGAGCTCGAGCTGCGGGCCGGGTTGCCGCCCGAACTCGTGCCGGAATCGCTGCGGCTCGCCATGCTGCGACTGGCGGCGACGAGCTACGAGACGCGCACGCTGCTCGCCCCGGCGCTGCAGCCCGACACGATCCCGCCGCTGGTCGGCAGCCTCCTGTCGCCCTACCGGAGCCTGGCGATCTGATGGGGACGCTGTTTCTGGACGCGGGGCTGCTGCGGCACCGGGCGCTGATCGAGCGCAACGACCCGGTGCCCGACGCGATGGGCGGGGCGGCGGATCGCTGGCACGAGGTGGGCGAGGCTGCGGTCCGCGTCGAGCCGGCCCGCGCCGAGGTTTCGCCGGAGGCCGGACAGCGGATCGCCCGCATCACGCATCGCGTCACGCTGCGGCATCGCGACGGGCTCGAGCGCGGCATGGCGTTTCGCCTCGGTTCCCGGCGGCTCGTGATCCGGACGCTGCACGACCCCGACGAGACGGGACGCTATCTCGTTTGCCGCTGCGAGGAGGAGCGGTGAGGGCGCTCGTGCGACGACCGGCCGGCGCGAAGCTGCGCGCCCGCATGCTGCGCCAGCTGCGCGAGCGGCTCGCGCGCGACCTCGAACGCCGCCTGGACCCGCTGCCGCGCGGCGATAGCCGGAGGGTCGAAGATGAGGAAAAGTTAACGGATCCGCTGGACGCGCGTGCCTGATCACGCCACATTTCAGTGCATATATTCCGTGACACGCACATCGTGAAACAGGGAGATCACCGGCCATGATGCAGGCCAGCGCCGAACTGCAGACCACGATCGTCTCCGCGCTGACGGGCGACCCGGCGCTGACCGCGATGCTGGGCGGGCCCAAGGTCTTCGACCGGCAGCCCGAACGGGCCGCCTTTCCCTACCTGACGCTGGGACGTACGGCGGTGGTGGACTGGTCCACGGGCTCCGAGGACGGGTCCGAGCATATCCTGACGCTTCATGTCTGGGGACGCGGCGGCTCGAAGCAGGAAACCTACGCGATCATGGACAAGGTGACGAACCGGCTCCACGACGCGACGCTTCCGATGGACGGGCACCGGCTGGTGAACCTGCGCCTTCAGTTCGCGGAAGCGCGGCAGGAGCCGGACTCGCCCGCCTATCACGGCATCCTGCGCTTCCGGGCGGTGACCGAGCCGCTCGCCTCCTAGCGCGCCCCATCCACCACCGACGCCATCGCAAGGGGCGGTCCGAACGGACCGCCCCTTTTTCGTTTTCCGATCAGGGATCGACGCTCATGGGCGCACAGCGCGGCAAGGACCTTCTTCTCAAGATCTCGGTGGACGGCACCCCGTTCCAGACCGTGGCGGGCCTGCGCACGCGCCGCCTCGCGATGAACGCCGAGGTCGTCGACGTGACCGACGGCGAAAGCGCGGGTCGCTGGCGCGAGCTGCTGGGCGGGGCGGGCGTGCAGCGCGCCTCGCTGTCGGGCGCGGGCATCTTCAAGGACGCGGCGTCCGACGCGCTGATCCGCCGGGTATTCTTCGAGGGGCGGCCCGTCGCCTTCCAGGCGGTGGTGCCGGACTTCGGCAGCGTCACCGGCCCGTTTCAGGTGACGGCGCTGGAATACGGCGGCGAGCACGACGGCGAGGTGTCGTTCGAGATGACGCTGGAATCGGCCGGCGCCCTGAACTTCGAGGCGCTGTGATGGCGGCGAACCGGCGGCGCGGCGAGGTTTCCGCCGTGATCGGGGGCGAGGAGCGGCGGCTGTGCCTGACGCTCGGCGCGCTGGCCGAGCTCGAGGACGCCTTCGCGCTGGAGGATCTCGGTCAGCTCGCGACGCGCTTCGGCTCGGGTCAGCTTTCGGCGCGCGACCTGACGCGCATCCTGGGCGCCGGGCTTCGCGGGGCGGGCGCCACCACCAGCGACGCGGAACTCGCGCGCCTACCGATCGAGGGCGGCGTGGCGGGTGCGGCGCGCGTCGCCGCCGAGCTTCTGGAGGCCGCCTTCGGCGGCGGCGAGGCGCCCGCCCGCCCTTGACGGCCGCCGCGCCCGAGGGTGAGGGCGCGGCGGCGTTTCCCTGGGACCGCGCGATGCGGGCCGTGCTCGCGCTCGGCCTGTCGCCCGCCGACTTCTGGCGCCTCGCGCCGCGCGAGCTGGCCGTGCTGCTGGACGCGCATGCGCCCGCCACCCCCGGCCGACCCGACCGCGCCGGTCTCGACGCACTGATGCAACGCTTTCCCGACGGAGGATGACATGGCGCTGGACGGCGCGGACACGATGCGCATCGCGGTGGAGGCCGACACGCGCGGCTTCGATCGCGCGATGGGCGACCTGCAGCTGCGGGCCGGAGCGCTCGGCTCGGCCTTCACGAGCGCCTTCCGCCAAGCGTCGGGTGGCGGCCGGTCGCTGGAAGGCGTCCTGCAGCAGCTGGCCACCCGCATCAGCGGGCTCGCGCTGGACAGCGCGCTGCGGCCGATCGGGAACCTGGCGGGCAATCTCCTGAACGGGCTTCTGGGCAGCCTAACGGGAGCGCTCGGCGGCGGCGGTGGCGGCGCGGCGGCCTCGCCGGCGCGCGTCCTGCCCTTCGCCAAGGGTGGCGTTGTGCGGGCGCCGAGCTTCTTTCCGATGGGCGGCGCCGCCGGACTGATGGGCGAGGCGGGCGCGGAGGCGATCCTGCCGCTTCGACGCGGCAGCGACGGGAGCCTCGGCGTCGCCGCCGGCGGCGGGGGCCGGGGAGGCCCGACGACGGTGGTCTTCAACGTCTCGACGCCGGACGCGCCGAGCTTCCGCCGGGCTGAGGGGCAGATCCAGGCGATGCTGGCGCGCGCCGCCATGCGCGGGCAGAGGGGGCTCTGACCATGGCCATCCCGTCCTTCTGCGACGAGCGTTTTCCGCTTCGGCTGAGCCTCAGCACGAGCGGCGGACCCGAGCGGCGCACCGACATCGTGCGCCTGTCCACCGGCTTCGAGAACCGCAACCAGCGCCAGCGTCATTCGGCCCGGCGCTACGATGCCGGCTCGGGCGTGAAGGCGTTGGCCGATCTGGCACTCGTGCTTGACTTCTTCGAGGCGCGGCGGGGTCGCCTCGTCGCCTTCCGCTTTCGCGACCCGTTCGACCATGCCTCGGCACGTTTCGGGCTGCCGGTGACGGCGTTCGATCAGACGCTCGGCGTCGGCGACGGCCAGCGCACGGAGTTCGCCCTCGTGAAGCGCTACGGCGCGGGCGAGGGCGCCTACGAGCGGCCGATCTGCAAACCCGTCGCCGACACGCTGCGGGTCGCCGTCGGCGGCACGCAGACCGGCGCGGGCTTCGCGCTCGACGCGGCGACGGGGTTGTTGCGCTTCGACGCACCGCCCGTCGCGGGCGCGGCGGTGACGGCGGGCTTCCTGTTCGACGTGCCGGTGCGCTTCTACACCGACCATCTCGCGATCAACCTCGCGGCCTTCGAGGCGGGCGAGATCCCGACCATTCCGCTCATTGAGGTGCGCGCATGAGAGAGCTTCCCGCCGAACTGGCCGAGCGGCTGCGCCAGCCCGCCACGACGTTGGCGAGCGCCTGGCGCCTCACGTGCCGCGACGGTGCCGTGTTCGGGTTCACGGACCACGACGAGGACCTGCGCTTTTCCGACACGCTGTTTCGCGCTGCGAGCGGCTGGACCGCGGGCGAGGCGGAGGCAGCGGCCGGGCTGGCGGCAGGGTCGGCGGCGGTGGAGGGGGCGTTGTTCTCGAAAGCCTTGCGAGAGGACGATATCGCGGCGGGCCGCTTCGACGGGGCCCGGATCGAGGTCTTCCGCGTGGACTGGAGCGAGCCGGCGCTGCATGTCCTCGTCGACGTGGCCGACCTTGGGCCGATCCGGCGCGCCGGTGGCGGCTTCTCGGCGGAACTGCGGGGGCTCGCGGCCCGGCTCGACGACGAGCACGGACGCACCTACCGGCGCCGGTGCGATGCCGTTCTGGGAGACCGGCGCTGCGGCGTCGATCTCGGGCAAGCCGCCTGGCGGCGCGCGGGCACGCTGGTCGAGAGCGGCGAGGGGTGGCTCGTCGCGCGGCTCGGGTCCGGGGTCGACGCGGCGGTGTTCGGGCTCGGCCGCGTCGTCCTCGATGGGGAGACGCTGTTCTTGGCGGGCCTCGGCGAGGCGGACGCGCCGGGTGACTGGCGGCTGGCGTTTGCCGAGCCGCAGGCCCGCACACGGGCGGCGCCCGGCGCCTCGCTGCAGCTTGTGGCCGGGTGCGACCGACGGTTCGGCACCTGCCGCGACCGGTTCCGCAACGCGCTCAACTTCCGCGGCTTCCCGCACATGCCGGGCAACGACGCGGCGCTGGGCGTCGCCAAGCGCGACGGCGCGCATGACGGCTCTCCGGTGGTGCCGTGACCGGCGCGCGGCGGAACGAGGCGCTGCGCGAGGCGCGGCGCTTTCTGGGAACGCCCTACCGCCACCAGGGGAGCCGCGCGGGCGTCGGATGCGATTGTCTCGGGCTGGTACGCGGCGTGTGGCGCGCGCTCTACGGCGCGGAACCCGAAGCCATGCCGACCTACGCGGCGGATTGGGCGGAACTGGCAACCGGCGATCCCCTGCTGGAGGCGGCGCGTCGGCACTTTCCGGCGGTCGACCGCCGCGATGCGCGACCGGGCGATCTCGTGCTGTTTCGCTGGCGGGACGGTCGCCCGGCGCGCCACTGCGCCATCCTCGACGAACCCGACGCGGCCGGCCCCCGCATTCTCCACGCGCTGGAGGGCGCGGCGGTGATCTCCTCGCCGCTGGCTGGCGCCTGGGCCCGTCGTATCTGCGGTCAGTTTCAATTTCCGTGAGGCACTATGGCGACGATCCTTCTTCAGGCGGCCGGCGGCGTGGCGGGCGGGCTCGTCGGCGGACCGTTCGGGGCGATGGCGGGCCGGGCGCTGGGCGCGCTGGGCGGCGCCGCGATCGACCAGACGCTGTTCGGCACCGGCGGGCGACGCGAGGGGCCGCGCCTCGGGGCCGCCCGCATCCTCGAGGCCGACGAGGGGGCGGGCGTGCCACGCCTCTACGGCACCGCCCGCATCGCGGGGCAGGTGATCTGGACGACCCGCTTCGAGGAGGTCGCCAGCACGGAGCGACAGGGCGGCAAGGGCGGGCGCGGCGCGGGCACCGAGACCACGAGCTACAGCTACTTCGGCAACGTCGCGATCGGCTTGTGCGAGGGGCCGGTCGCCTGCGTGCGCCGCATCTGGGCGGACGGCGAGGAGATGGACCTGTCGCTCGTCAACTGGCGGCTCCACCCCGGCGACGAGAGCCAAGCGCCCGATCCGCTGATCGAAGCGCGGCAGGGACGCGGCAACGCGCCGGGCTATCGCGGTCTTGCTTATGTCGTGTTCGAGCGGCTCCCCTTGGATCGGTGGGGCAACCGCATTCCGCAGATCTCGTGCGAGGTCGTTCGGCCGGTCGGCGCGCTGGAGGCCAACCTGCGGGCCGTGACGATCATTCCCGGCGCGAGCGAGCACGGGCTCGACCCGGCGGTGGTGCGCGAGCGCGTCGGCCTTGGCGAGGACCGGCTCGTGAACCGGCACGTGCTGCACGGCGAGAGCGACTGGACCGCATCAATTGACGAGTTGACCGCGCTCTGTCCGAAGCTGACGCGCGCGGCGCTCGTGGTCGGGTGGTTCGCGACCGATCTGCGGGTCGGACGTGCCGAGGTGCGTCCCGGCGTCGAGACGGCGCAGCGCGACGAGACGGAAACCTGGCGCGTCGGCGAAACCGAGCGGGACGCGGCGCTTCTGGTCAGCCGGTCGGAGGGCGGACCGGCCTATGGCGGCACGCCCTCCGATGCGGGCGTCCTGCGCGCGATCGCGGATCTCAAGGCGCGGGGGCTGCGGGTGACGCTCTACCCCTTCCTTCTGATGGACGTGCCGGCCGGCAACGCGCTGCCGGACCCTTACGGCGAGGCGATGCAGGCAAGCTATCCCTGGCGCGGGCGCATGACGCTGGACGAGGCGCCAGGACGACCGGGATCGAGCGACCGGACGGCGGACGCACGCGCCGAGATCGCGCGCTTCGTCGGCCGCGCGAGCCCGGCGGACTTCCGGCTGGAGGCCGGGCGCGTCCGCTACACCGGGCCGGGGGAATGGAGCCTGCGGCGCATGGTGCTGCATCAGGCGTTCCTGGCGCGGCTGACCGGCGGCGTGGACGCCTTCGTGATAGGCTCGGAGATGGTGGGCCTGACGCGGCTGCGCGACGACGGCGACCGCTTCCCCTTCGTAGAAGCGTTGATCCAGCTGGCGCGCGACGTGAAGGCGGTCCTGCCGGAGGCGACCGTGACCTATGCCGCGGACTGGAGCGAGTATTTCGGCTTCCAGCCCTCGGACGGGTCCGGCGACGTCTTCTTCAACCTCGACCCGCTCTGGGCCGAGCCGGCGATCGGGGCCGTCGGCATCGACAACTACCTGCCGCTTCTCGACTGGCGCGACGGCGACGCCGACGGTTCGTCGCCCGACGGAGCGGCGTCGTCGCTGGACGAGACGGCTCTGCGCCGGAACATCGCCGCGGGCGAATGGTTCGACTGGTTCTACGCCGACGACAAGGATCGTCGCGCGGGACGTCGCACGCCGATCACGGACGGTCTCGGCAAGCCCTGGGTGTTCCGTGCCAAGGATATCCGCAGCTGGTGGGAGAACCGCCACCGCGAGCGACGCGGGGGCCGGGAGACCGGAGGTGACACGGCCTGGGTGCCGTGCTCCAAGCCCATCTGGTTCACCGAGCTCGGATGTCCCGCGGCCGACCGGGGCGCGAACCGGCCGAACGTCTTCCTGGACCCGAAATCCGCCGAAAGCGCCCTTCCGTGGTTCTCGACGGGACATCGCGACGACGCGGCGCAGCGTGCCTTCCTGGACGCTCATCTCAGGCACTGGGACGAGACCGCGCCGGGTTTTCGCGACCGGGACAACCCGGTCTCGCCGCACTACGGCGGACGCATGGTGCCGATCGACGCGATCCATCTCTGGTGCTGGGACGCGCGACCCTATCCGGCGTTTCCGGCCGCCCGCGAGGTCTGGCGCGACGGCGCGAACTGGGAGCGCGGACACTGGCTGAGCGGCCGGCTGGGCGCGGTCTCCCTGCGCGAGCTGCTTCTCGCGCTTCTGACCGACCATGGCGTGACGGCCGTGGACGCGTCCGGCGTCGAGGGCGTCGTCGGCGGCTTCCTTCTGGCATCGCCCGGCAGCGCCCGCTCGCAGATCGAGGCGCTGCTGCGTCTTGGCGGCATCGAGGCGGCGCAGGTCGACGGCCAGCTTCGCCTGCGCACGATCGACCGGGCGACCCGGATCGCCGAGATCGAAGCGGTGGCCGAGGATGCGGACGCACCTCTCCTGGAACGGCGACGAACCGAGGACCGCGATCGCCCGGGGGAACTCGTTCTCGCCTTCAGCGATCCGGCGCGAGCCTACCAGCCGGGTGTCGCGGAGGCGCTGCGCGGCGATGCGGAGCGTCCCCGCCAGGAACGGGTGCAGCTTCCGCTGACGCTCGATGAGGACGCGGCGCGGCGCCTCGCCTCCGGTCTCCTGCGACGTCTGGCGGGAGCAAGCGAGACCGCGAGCTTCGCCCTTTCGCCGGCCGATCTCGAGGTGGTGCCGGGCGACCGGCTCCGCATCGCCGGCGAGATGGGCATCTGGAGCGTGGAGCGGATCGAGGACGGCCTCATGCGCCGCATCGAGGCGCGCCGCATCGGCTTCACCCCGGCGCTATCGGACGGCAGCGGGCGCGAGCCCCCGGCCGCGCCGGTCACTGCCGCGCCGGTGTTCCCCTCGCGCCCGCTCGCTACGTTTCTGGACCTGCCGCCGCTCGGCCTTTTGGCGGACGGTGAGGGGCCGCGCGTCGCGCTGGCGGCCCGGCCCTTCGTGCCGCTCGAGGTGCTGGTCTCGCGCGGGGGCGGCGACATGCGCCCGCGTGCCCGCGTGATGCAGCCGGCGGTGATGGGACGCCTTGCCGCCCCGTTGCCGGCCGGCCGCGAGGCGATCCTCGACCGGTCGAACCGGATCCTCGTGGACCTCGCCGTCGGAGCGCTCGCGTCGGCCGACCAGCCGCGACTGATGGGCGGCGCGAACCTGGCGGCCGTGGAAACCGGCGAGGGCCGATGGGAGGTCCTGCAGTTTCGCGACGCCGACGAGGTGTCGCCTGGTCGCTTCCGGCTCGGCGTTCTCGTGCGCGGTCGCGCCGGTTCGGGCGGGGCGGCGGCAGCGGTGGGGGCGCGCTTCGTGCTGCTCGACGAGCGCTGCGTGCCGCTTCCGCTCGCCGAAAGCGAGACCGGCGCGGCGCTCGACTGGCTGGTCGTCCCGGCGGGGCGCCCGCTCGACGACGGCGCGGCGCTGCGCGAATCGTACGCGCTCGGTCGGCAGACGCGGCTTCCGCTGGCGCCCGCGCATCTGCGCGCCCGGCGCGACGCCGCCGGCCTCGCGATCCGCTGGATCCGGCGCAGCCGCGCGACCCTCGATCCCTTCGACGACGAGATCGCGCTGGACGAGGATGCGGAGCGCTATCGCGTTCGCATCGAAGCGGGGAACGGACGGGAGATCGTCCGGGATACGCAGGCGCCCTCGCTCGCGGTGACGCGGGAGGAGATCGCAGCGGCCTTTGGCGCGGAGGCGCCGGGCGTGCTGCGGGTATCGGTCGCACAGATGGGTGCGACGGTCGGTCCGGGTGGGTGGCGGACCGTGGAGGTCGGAGCGGCGTGACGCCGCTCCGCGAACAAGGATGGAGACAGGCATGGACGAGAAGGACTGGTGGAAGTCGAAGACGGTCTGGGGCGCGGTGGTGGTGCTGGCCGGCGCGCTGGCCGGCATGGCGGGCGTCCAGCTCGACGCCGCCTCTAGCGAGGAGGCGGTGGGCGCGCTGACGGCGCTCGCCGGAGCGGCCGGTGCGTTGGTCGCGATCTGGGGCCGGTTTGCCGCACGCGAGACGCTGCGCTAGGTCGGTGCGGCGGGCGTTCCCCGGGGTGGGAGCGCCCGCCATTCATTGGACATTCAGCGACGGGTTGCTAGCGTTCGGGGGACTGCTGGAATGGATCACCGATGACGCGTCCCTCGACCCTTCGCCCGCTTGCGCTCGCCGCACTGGTTCTGTTGCCGGCGACTGCGGCCGAGGCGCTGCACGTCGCCCCGCGCGGGACGCGAACCGGCGATTCCGTTGCGGAGACGGGCCTTCGAGTGGCGCAAGGCGGCTGTTCGGCGGCCGCGCGCGAGGCCGCCCAGCAGTCGGGCGGTCAGGTCCTTTCGGTGCAGACCGCCAACCGCGGCGGCCGGACGGTCTGCGTCGTGACCGTGCTGATTCCCGCGCAGGACGGCAACCGGCCGCGTCGCCAGACGATCACGATCGAGCAGTAAGCGACACGCGACAGACCCGAGGCCGGACCCGTTTCATGCGCATCCTGATCATCGAGGACGACCCGAACCTCAACCGCCAGTTGGCCGAGGCGCTGGAAGGCGCGGGCTACGTGGTGGACCGCGCGAGCGACGGCGAGGAGGGGCATTTCCTCGGCGACACCGAGCCCTACGACGCCGTGGTGCTCGATGTCGGCCTGCCCAAGATGGACGGCATCAGCGTCCTGGAGCGCTGGCGCCGGGAGGGGCGCGCCATGCCGGTCCTCATGCTGACGGCCCGCGACCGCTGGAGCGACAAGGTGGCCGGCATCGACGCGGGCGCCGACGACTACGTGGCCAAGCCCTTCCACATGGAAGAGGTGCTGGCGCGCCTGCGCGCGCTGATCCGGCGCGCCGCCGGGCACGCCTCGTCGGAGATCCTGTGCGGCCCGTTGCGGCTCGACACGCGCACCTCTCGCGCGACGCTGAACGGCCAGGTGCTGAAGCTCACCTCGCACGAGTATCGCCTGCTGAGCTATCTCATGCATCACCAGGGCGAGATCGTATCGCGGTCGGAACTGACCGAGCACATGTACGACCAGGATTTCGACCGCGACTCCAACACGATCGAGGTCTTCGTTGGCCGGCTGCGCCGCAAGATCGGGTTGGATCTGATCGAGACGGTGCGTGGGCTCGGCTACCGCATGAACGGGGACGCGGGCGGCTCGTGATCGGCCCGACGCGCTTTCGCCCGACCGAGAGCCTGGCGGTTCGCGTCATCGGCCTGTCGAGCCTCTGGGCGATCGCCGCCTTTCTCGTGGTGGGCACGCTGATCTCCTCGCTCTACGAGCGGACGGCCCAGTCCGGCTTCCAGGCCGTGGTGCGTGCGCAGCTGTTCAACCTCATCAACGCCGTGACCGTGAACGAGGACGGCGGACTCGTGGGCGTGCCGGACCTTGGCGACCTCGAATACTCCCAGCCGCTGTCGGGCTGGTACTGGGAGGTGCTGCCGGCCAGCGCCAACACGGAGGGACGCCTGTCCTCGTTCTCGCTGGGACCGGGCCGGATCGAGGCGCCGAACGAGCGCGAGCGACCCTTCGACGGCCAGTATCGCCGCGATTACCGGACCACCGGCTTGAATGGCGAAACGCTCTATGTCGAGGAGGCGGAGGTCGTGCTGGACGGCGACAACCACGCCGCGCGCTTTCGCGTCATGGGAAACGCCAGCGTCGTGGACGGCGACGTCGCTGCCTTCAACCGGCGTCTCGGCCTTTATCTCGGCGTCTTCGGCCTCGGCTCGATCGTCATCAACGCCTTGGCGATCCTGACCGGCCTTCATCCGCTGATCGGCGTTCGCCGGTCACTGGCCGAGGTGCGGGAAGGGCGCGCCGACCGGCTGCCGGGATCGTTTCCCGCCGAGATCCGGCCGCTGGCGACAGAGATGAACCTCCTGATCGACTCCAACCGGCGCATCGTGGAGCGGGCCCGCACGCAGGTCGGAAACCTCGCCCATTCGCTGAAGACGCCGATCGCGGTGCTCCGGAACGAGGCGGATGCGATCGGCGGCGAACGCGGCCGCCTTGTCGCCGAGCAGACCGAGGCGATGCGCGTTCAGGTGCAGCACTATCTCGACCGGGCGCGCGTCGCCGCGCTGGGCGGTCTGGCGGTGGCCCGCACGCCCGCGCTGCCCGTGCTGGAGCGCTCCATGCGCGTCATCGCCCGGCTGTCGCCGGGCAGCCGCGTCGAGCTCGACGCAGACGGCGCGGGCCGGGCGGTGTTCGCCGGCGAGGCGCAGGATCTCGAGGAGATCGTCGGCAACCTTCTCGAGAACGCGGCGAAGTACGGACGGAGCCGGATCCGCGCCGAACTGCGCCTCCCGGACGACGACCATCTCCTGATCGCCATCGAGGACGACGGGGCAGGGTTGTCGGAGCGGGAGCGTGCCGAGGCGTTGCGACGCGGCGCCCGGCTCGACGAACGGGTGGCGGGAAGCGGGCTCGGCCTGTCGATCGTGACTGATACCGTTCTGCAATACCGTGGCGACTTTCGCCTCGCGAAGGCGGAAATCGGGGGATTGCGCGCCGAGGTCGTCTTGCCTCGCGCGCCCGACACGCCGATGTCCTGACGGTTGTTTCCTGGCGCCGCGACGAGGTTTCGGATGCCACAGCGGTCCGGTTCCATGCGCCTAGCCCGTCGATCGATCCTGCTCATCGTTCCGCTGATCCTGGCGGGCTGCGCGAACGCGAACCTCACCGCGCTGCCCGGGCTGACGGGTGCCCAACCGGTCACGCTGCCGCCGGGCGCGGTGGCGCTGCGCGGCTCGATCGCCTCGACGCAACGCATCAAGCTTTCGCCGTCCGCCGAGGAGCGGGCGATCCTTGCCGAATATCAGGCGCTCCAGTTCGGCCCGGTTGGGCAGCCGGTAAGCTGGGAAGCGGACGGCTTCCGCGGCCAGTTCGTGCCGACCCAGCTTTACCGCGTCGGCTCGCAGGACTGCCGTGGCTTCACGCATACGATCACGCGCGGTGACAACACCGTGCGCCAGGTCGGCACCGCCTGCCGGCAGGGCGAGGACCAGTGGACGCCGGTTGCCTGACGCGTGCGTGACCGGATCGCGCGCAGGCCCGCCTTGATGTCGCCGCCCCGAACGGGCAGACGGGCCTTCTGACCCGTCCGGATCGTTCATGCTCTTCTGGCTTCTCGCCGCCCTTCTCACGCTTCTTGCGACTGCCGCGATCGTCCTGCCGCTTCTGCGTCGCCGGCGCGACGACACGGTGGACGACACGCGCGAGGCCTATGACCGCGAGGTGTTTCGCGCCCAGCTGCGTGAACTCGCGGTGGACGTCGAGCGCGGCGCGATCTCGCCAACCGACGCCGCCGGCGCGCGGGCGGAGATCGGCCGGCGGCTCCTGCGCGCCGAGACCTCGGCGCCCCGAGCGTCCGTCGCATCGCGGCGCCCGGTTCTGGCCGCCTTGTTCGTGGCTCTGCTGCTGCCGCTCGGTGCCTTCGTCTTCTACGACCGCACCGGCGCGCCGGAGATCGGCGACCAGCCGCTGGCCGCGCGGGACCTCGAAGCCGAGCGGCCGAGCGTCGCCGCCATCGTCGGACTGATCGAACGGCGCCTGGCGGAGCGACCGGACGACGGCGAGGGGTGGAGCGTCGTGGCGCCCGTCTACCTGCGCATGGGCGAGGGGGCGAAGGCCGCGAACGCCTATCGCAACGTGATCCGCCTTGCGGGCGAGACGGCGCAGAGCCAAGCGGGGCTCGGCGAGGCGCTGGTGCAGGCCGCGGGCGGCGAGGTGACCGGCGACGCGCAGGCGAGCTTCCGCCGCGCGCTGGACCTGCAGCCCGGCTATCCGGCGGCGCGCTTCTACCTCGCGCTGGCGCTGTCGCAGACCGGACGGGCCGCCGAGGCCGCCGACGCCTGGAGCGCGCTTCTGGCGGACGCCCCGGCCGACGCGCGGTTCCGGCCCGTGGCGGAGGCAGCCTTGGCGGACGCGCGCGCGGCCTCGGCCGCGCCCGCTCGCGGCCCGACCGCCGCCGATGTCGAGGCGGCGGCGTCCTTGTCGACCGAGGATCGCGGCGCGATGGTCGAGGGCATGGTCGCGCAGCTCGCCAGCCGCCTCGAGGCGACGCCGGACGATCCGGCTGGATGGGCTCGCTTGATGCGCTCCTACATGGTTCTCGGGCAGCGCGAGCGCGCCGACGCGGCGCTGCGGCGCGCCCTCGACGTCTTTCCGCAAGGGTCGCCCGGGCGTATGACGGTGAGCGACGCCGCGACCGCGCTCGGCCTCGACGCATCCGCACCGGTAGCAACGCCATGACCCGCAAGACCAAGCGCGCCCTTTCGCTGGCCGCCATCCTCGCCGTGATCGGAACGGCGGGAGGGCTCGTCCTGACCGCCTTGTCCGACAGTGTCGCCTACTTCGCCTCGCCCACCGACGTGCTGTCGCATCCGCCGGGTTCGGGCCAGCGCCTGCGGCTCGGCGGGATCGTCGAGGCGGGATCGGTCGCGCGCGGCGAGGGCGCGCCCGTGCGCTTCCGCGTGACCGATACGGTGGGAAGCGTCGACGTGACCTATGCGGGCCTCCTGCCGGACCTCTTTCGCGAAGGACAGGGCGTCGTGGCGGAGGGAACCGTCGGGCCCGACCACGTCTTCCGCGCCGACACGGTTCTCGCCAAGCACGACGAGACCTACATGCCGAAGGAGGTCGTGGACGACATGAAGCGTCGCGGCCTGTGGAAGGAGGGCGCCGTCATGGCCGGCGCGGATGCCCCGGCGGCGCAAAGCGGAGCGGGCATGTGAGCGTCGAGCTCGGCCATTTCGCCCTGGTGCTCGCGCTGGCGCTCTCGCTCGTCCAGTCCGTGCTGCCGCCGCTCGGCGCGCGCCTGCGCGACGATCGGCTGATGGCGACGGGGCCGGCAAGCTCGGTCGCGGGCGTCCTGCTCCTTCTGCTGAGCTTCGCCGCGCTGACCCATGCCTATGTCGCGTCCGACTTTTCGGTCGTGAACGTCGTCGAGAACAGCCACTCGGCCAAGCCGCTTCTCTACAAGATCACCGGCGTCTGGGGGAACCACGAGGGCTCGATGCTCCTGTGGGTGCTGATCCTGTCGCTGTTCGGATCCTCCGTCGCCCTGTTCGGTCGCGACCTGCCACCGACGCTGAAGGCCAACGTGCTAGGCGTTCAGGCCTGGATCCAGACGGCGTTCCTTCTGTTCATCCTGCTGACGTCGAACCCGTTCCTGCGCTCGGTGCCGGCGCCGCCCGAGGGCAACGACCTCAATCCGGTGTTGCAGGATATCGGCCTCGCGATCCATCCGCCGCTGCTTTATCTCGGCTATGTCGGCTTCTCGATCTCCTTCTCGTTCGCGGTCGCCGCTCTCATCGATGGTCGCATCGACGCTGCCTGGGCCCGCTGGGTGCGGCCGTGGACGCTGCTCGCCTGGGCGTTCCTGACGGCCGGCATCGCGATGGGTTCCTACTGGGCCTATTACGAGCTCGGCTGGGGCGGCTGGTGGTTCTGGGATCCGGTCGAGAACGCCTCCTTCATGCCCTGGCTTTCGGGCACCGCTCTTCTGCACTCGGCGCTGGTCATGGAGAAGCGGTCGGCGCTGAAGATCTGGACCGTGCTTCTGGCGATCCTGACCTTCTCGCTGTCGCTGCTCGGAACCTTCCTCGTGCGCTCCGGCGTCCTGACGTCGGTCCATGCTTTCGCGGTGGACCCGGAGCGCGGCGTCTTCATTCTCGGCATCCTGTGCCTGTTCATCGGCGGCTCGCTGTCGCTCTTCGCCTGGCGGGCGCAGGCTCTCGAGTCGGGATCGATCTTCGCGCCGATCTCGCGCGAAGGCGCGCTCGTCTTCAACAACCTGTTCCTGTCGACGGCCGCCGCCACGGTGCTCGTCGGCACGCTCTACCCACTGGCGCTCGAGGTGGTCACCGGCACGAAGATCTCGGTCGGCGCACCGTTCTTCAACCTGACCTTCGGCCCGCTCATGGTGCCGCTCCTGCTGGCGGTGCCCTTCGGCCCCTTCCTAGCCTGGAAGCGAGGCGATCTCCTGGCCGCCGCTCAGCGCCTCTACGTGGCGATCGGCGCGGCGATCGTGGCGGTCGTGGTGGTCCTCGCCTTCACGCAGGGGCCGCGCATCCTCGCGGCGCTGGGTTTCGGGCTCGCGGTCTGGGTGATCGTTGGCAGCCTCGTCGATCTGGCGAGCCGCGCGGGCCTCGGCCGCGTGCCGCTCGGCACGGCCTGGGCTCGGTTCCGCGGCCTTCCGCGTTCGGCGTTCGGTACGGCGCTGGCCCATGCCGGCGTCGGCGCGACGCTTCTCGGCATCGTCGCGGTGAACAGCTTCGAGACCGAGACCGTCACCACCATGGTGCCGGGCGCGAGCGTCGTGGCCGATGGCCAGACGGTGCGCTTCGACGGGATGACCGCGCGCGAGGGGCCGAACTACCGTGAGGATGTCGGGCGCTTCACGCTGATCCGTCCCGACGGCGCGCAGACGCCGATCGAGACCGCGCGGCGCTTCTATCCGGTGCGTCAGATGCCGACCACGGAAGCGGGCATTCATACGCGGTTCTTCAGCCAGGTCTACATCGCGCTCGGCGACAGCGCCGCGAACGGCGGGGCGACGGTCGTGCGCATCTGGACCAAGCCGATGATCACGCTGATCTGGCTGGGCGCCGTCTTGATGGCGCTGGGCGGCGTCGCCTCGCTCAGCGATCGGCGCCTGCGCGTCGGCGCCCCGGCGCGCTCGCGGCGCGCGGCGGCATCGCCGGTCCCGGCCGAGTAGGACGACCGTTGCGTCGCGCGCTCGCCACTCTGGCTCTCGTTCTGTCGCTCGGTGGCGCCGCGCTCGCGGTCCAGCCCGACGAGGTGCTGCCCGACGCCGCGCTGGAAGCGCGGGCGCGCGGCATCTCGGCCGAGTTGCGCTGCATGGTCTGCCAGAACCAGTCGATCGACGACTCCGACGCGCCGCTCGCCAAGGACCTGCGCGTCCTTGTGCGCCAGCGGCTTCAGGCCGGCGACAGCGACGACGGCGTGCGCGACTATCTCGTGTCGCGCTACGGGCAGTTCGTGCTCCTGCGCCCGCGCCTGGAATGGCAGACCGTCGCCCTCTGGGGCACGCCAGCGGCGCTTCTTCTGTTCGGGCTCTGTCTCGTCTGGCTCGCGCGACGCGGATCCGGCGCTGCGTCCGAACCTCGTCCGCTGGACGCCGGCGAGGAGGCGGCCTTGAAGCGCCTTCTCGAGCGCGAGCGCTGACGGGCGACCGAACCGCCTTCTTTTAGCACACATGATTGGCTTCTCGCGAGCGTTCGGGCGGACACCGCGCCGCTTTGCGGGCGCGGCGCGACGGCGCAGGGCCCGGCGATCGTCCGATCGATGGGAGCCTTTCGCTCGCCACGGGACTTCTGGTGTTCGACGGCTACGCACAGCCGGCTGACGATCCGGTGCCGCTGCCCGATGACGCCCAACAACGAAGCTTCTGTGACGACGGATGAGGGACCACAGGCCTGTCTCGTCGTGACCCGTATCGTCGCCCCGAACAAGGAGGACGACCTGCGCCGTTGGACCGACGGGGTCGGCGATGCAGCGCGCGCGGCCGACGGGTTCGCCGCGATGCTCCGCTTCCGGCAGACTGGCGGGCTGTCCCACAACGTCTTCCTGTTCCAGTCGGCCGCCGACCTCGACCGCTGGGAGGGGACCCGTCGTTACCATCAGCTCATGGAAGACGGCGACCGCTTCTCCACGGCCCGGCGTCAGCGGCTCGACCCCGGCAACGGAATCGCCCAGCTGCCGGCGGAGTCGGACAGTCCGAAATGGAAGCGCTTCATGATGACCTATGTGGCGGTTCTGCCGATCGTGCTGGTGGTGAACGTCGCCCTGAATGCTCTGCCGCAGCCGCTTCCGGCGCTCGCGCAGGCCGTCGTGTCGTCGCTGATCCTGGTCGCCGCGATGACCTGGGCGGTGCTGCCGTTCGTGTCGCGCCGCCTGAAGCCCTGGGTCGTTCGCGACGAGCGGGGCCGGGCGCGGATCGAGCGCTGACCGGCGCACCTTACCAAGGTTTCATGCCCCCGAAGGATTGCCGTAAGGTGGCAATCCCTACGTTCCGGGTCACGGACACAGCGGCATACCGCCCGACCGAACCAATCGAACGAGGGTCATCATGAGCATCCAGAACCTGTCGAAGACGAAGCGCCGCCTTTCCGCCGCCGCGCTCGCGGCCGGCGTCGCCGGGCTCGCCTTCTCCACCGGTGTCGTGACCACCACCGGCCCGAGCTATGCCGAGGCCGTCCAGGTCGCCCCGGCCGCCGAAAGCTTCGGCTTCGCCAACGTCGTCGAGAAGGTCTCGCCTGCCGTCGTCTCGGTGCGCGTCAAGGAGGCCGTGCGGCCCGCCGCCGACGACGGCGACGGCGCGTCGCCGTTCGATTCCCTGCCCGAGGGGCATCCGCTGCGCCGCTTCTTCGAAGGCCCGAACGGTCAGCAGCTTCCCGGCCAGCGCGGTCCCCAGCGCCGTGCCCCGCGTGAGGGCGGCATGGCTCAGGGCTCCGGCTTCTTCATCTCCGACGACGGCTATGTCGTGACCAACAACCACGTGGTCGACGGCGGCACCCAGTACACCGTCGTGATGGACGACGGCACGGAGTACGACGCCAAGCTGATCGGCACCGATCCGCGCACCGACCTCGCCCTCCTGAAGGTCGATGCCCAGAACCAGAAGTTCACCTACGTGAACTTTGCCGACGACTCCAAGGTTCGCGTCGGCGATTGGGTGATCGCGGTGGGCAACCCGTTCGGCCTCGGCGGCTCGGTGACGGCCGGCATCGTCTCGGCGCGCGGCCGTGACATCGGCGCGGGTCCCTACGACGACTTCATCCAGATCGACGCGCCGGTGAACCGGGGCAACTCGGGTGGTCCCGCCTTCAACCAGCAGGGACAGGTGATCGGCATCAACACGGCGATCTTCTCGCCCTCGGGCGGCTCGGTCGGCATCGGCTTCGCCATTCCCGCCTCGACCGCCCAGTCCGTGGTGCAGTCGCTGCGCGAGAACGGCAATGTCCAGCGCGGCTGGCTCGGCGTCCAGATCGCCCCGGTGACCAAGGACATCGCGGAGGCGGTGGGCCTGGGCAACGAGAAGGGCGCGATCGTCACGCTGCCGGACACCGAGACCCCGGCCACCAAGGCGGGCATCCAGACCGGCGACGTCATCACCGCGGTCAACGGCGAGACGGTGGACGGACCGCGCGATCTGGCCCGCAAGGTGGCGGCCTACCGCCCTGGCACCACGGTCGACGTGACCCTGTGGCGCGGCGGCTCGGCGCAGGACGTCAAGGTGGCGCTGGGCAACATCGCCTCGCTCGACGAGGCGTCGAACCAGGGCAACAACAACAGCCGCGTGCCGGTCAACCCGTCGTCGCTGCAGGGCTATGGCCTGACGCTGACGCCTTCCGACGAGGGCAACGGCGTGGTCGTGACCGACGTCGATCCGGACTCCGAGGCCGCGACCCGCGGCGTGTCGGCCGGCGACACGATCGTGGCCGTGAACGGCAAGGCCGTGAACTCGCAGCGCGAGGTGCAGGACGCGATCAAGGCGGCCAAGGACTCGGGCCGCAAGGCCGCCCTGTTCCAGCTGCGCCAGAACGACCAGAACCGCTTCGTCGCGCTGCCGATCGCCGGCAGCTGACATCAGCGAGGCCCCGCTTTCCCCGATGGGGAGGCGGGGCCGCCCGAGCGCATCGGGGCGGCGAGCCAGCGGGTTCGCCGCCCTTTTTACGATCAAGTCCCCTCGAACCGCCGGAGGATCAGATGACGCTGGCCGCCGTCTCCCCTACATCCGACCCCATGCGCATCCTCATCATCGAAGACGACCGGGAGGCCGCCTCCTATCTCGTGAAGGCCTTCAAGGAGGCCGGGCATCAGGCCGACCACGCGGCCGATGGCGAGACCGGCTTCCATATGGCCGACACGCAGAACTACGACGTTCTCGTGGTGGACCGGATGCTGCCCGAACGCGACGGCCTGTCGGTCATCTCGGGTCTTCGGGACAAGAAGAACGCGACGCCCGCGCTGATCCTCTCGGCGCTCGGACAGGTGGACGACCGCGTGACCGGCCTGCGGGCGGGCGGCGACGACTATCTCTCCAAGCCCTACGCGATGTCGGAGCTGCTCGCGCGCGTCGAAGTGCTCGGTCGACGGCGCGGGACGCGCGAGGTCGAGATGCAGTATCAGGTCGGCGACCTGGAGCTCGATCGCCTCAGCCACGAGGTGCGGCGCGCCGGCAAGACCATCTTGCTGCAGCCGCGCGAGTTCCGCCTGCTCGAATACATGATGAAGCACGCGGGCCAGGTGGTGACGCGCACCATGCTTCTCGAGAACGTGTGGGACTACCACTTCGACCCGCAGACCAACGTGATCGACGTGCACATCTCGCGCCTGCGCTCCAAGATCGAGCGCGACTTCGGCGAGCCGCTGCTTCATACGGTCCGGGGCTCGGGCTACATCATGAAGGCCGGCGAGGGCGCGTGATCCGGCGGACCGACGGCCCCCGATGACGCGGCTGCGAGACCTCCTGCGAATGACCGCCGTCCGCTTGTCGGCGGTCTTCCTTCTCCTGTTCGCCGTGTTCGCGGCGGTTCTCCTGCTCTACGTCACCTCGACCGCTCAGACGCTTCTTCAGTCGCAGAGCCGCGCGACCATCGCGGAGGAGATCGCCGAGCTCAGCCAGATCTACGAGGGCGCCGGCATCGTCGGGCTCGTGCGCTCGATCGACCGCCGCTCGCGCCGACCCGGCGCCTCGCTCTACCTCGTGTCCGACGCGTCGGGCCGGATCCTGGCGGGCAACGTCGAGAGCATCCAGCCCGGCACGCTCGACGACCCGGGCTTCACCCAGCGCGCCTTCGGTTACGCGCGCTACTCCGAGAACGAGACCGATCGCGTCCATACCGCCGTCGCGGAGGTTCTGACGCTGTCGAACGGGATGCGGGTACTGGTCGGGCGCGACGTCTCCGACCTCGAGCGCATCCGTCTGATCGTGCGCAACGCGGTGATCCTGGCGCTGGTCCTGATGACGGTCGGCGCCCTGGCCGCCTGGGTGCTCGTCGGCCGCACGGCGCTCCGGCGCCTGAACCGCATGTCGGCATCCACCGCCCGCATCATGGCGGGAGATCTCCATGAGCGCTTGCCCGTGGACGGCTCGGGCGACGAGTTCGACCGCTTGTCGGCCAACCTCAACCTCATGCTCTCGCGCATCGCCCTCTTGCAGGAGGGGCTGCGTCAGGTGTCCGACAACATCGCCCACGACCTCAAGACGCCGTTGACGCGACTGCGCAACCGCGTGGAGGCGGGCCTGTCCGGCAGCGCCGACGAGCCCCGGTCGCGCCAGGCGCTGGAAGGGGCGATGGCGGAAGCCGACAACATGATCCGCACCTTCGACGCGTTGCTGATGATCAGTCGCGTGGAGGCTGGCTCCCACCCGGCGATCAAGACCCGCGTCGATCTGGCGGAGCTCGTGGCGGGCGTGGCCGAACTCTACGAGCCGCTCGTGGAGGACGATGGCGGCCGGCTGATCGTCGAGACCGACAGCCTGCTTCCGGCCGTCGTCAGCCGCGAGCTGATCGCGCAGGCCGTGTCGAACCTCATCGACAATGCCCTCAAATACGGCGAGACGCCGGAGCGCGCGCTTGTCGTGCGTGTTCGCGTGCGGCAGTCGGGGAGCCTGATCGAGCTCTCGGTCTCCGACAACGGGCCTGGCATTCCGACCGACAAGCACGACCGCGTTCTGGAGCGCTTCTTCCGGCTCGACGAAAGCCGCACCAAGCCGGGCTCCGGCCTCGGCCTGTCCCTTGTGCAGGCGATCGCGCGCATCCATGACGGAACCTTGCGCCTGAGCGACGCGGAGCCCGGCCTCGAGGTGACGCTGAGCTTCCCGGCAGGCGAGGGGGAGGGAACCGATGGAGAGGGCGAGCGGGGCAGCGTCTGAACTGCGGATCGGGGGCGGTCTGCCGCTGTCGGCCTATGACGCCGATCTTGCCGCGCGACGAAGCTCGGAGCTGGCGGAACGGGCGGCGGAGACGGGTTGCGATCGCCTCGCCGACTGGCTTCGGTCCGCCCGGGTCGATGCGCGGCTGGCGGCCGTTTGGTCGCTTTCGCCCCACCTCTTCTCGATCGCGCACGCCCATCCCGACTGGCTGCAGCAGCTGTTCGACGAGGACGCCGGCGCCCGCGTCGAAGCGATCATTGCCGGACTGGCTGTGCCGGTTATGGATGGCGCCAGCGAGGCCGAGGTCATGACGCAGCTGCGGCGCGCCAAGGCGGAGGCCTCGCTTCTCGTCGCGCTTCGCGATCTTCTCGGTGCCGCCACGCCCGATCGAACCTGCCGCGACCTTTCGGCCCTCGCGCAGGCCGCCGTCGGCCATGCGATCCGCTTCCTGGCGCTCGATCTCGACCGGCGCGGCGCGCTGCAACTTCCGGACCGCGCGGACCCCGAGCGGGGGCTTGGCCTCTTCGCACTGGGCATGGGCAAGCTCGGCGGCGCGGAGCTGAACTACTCCTCCGACATCGATCTGATCCTGTTCTTCGATCCCGATGCGCCCGCGGTCATGGACCCGGCGGACAGCGTCGAGACGTTCGGCAAGCTCGCGCGACGGCTCGTGCGCATGATCGGGGAGCGCACGCGCGAGGGGTATGTCTTCCGCACGGACCTGCGGCTGCGGCCCGATCCATCCGCCATGCCGCTCGCCATCCCGCTACCCGCCGCGCTGGTCTACTACGAAGGCTCGGGCCGCGACTGGGAGCGCGCCGCCATGATCAAGGCTCGCGTGGTCGCCGGCGACCGCGAGGCGGGCGCGGCCTTCCTTCAGGAGATCACGCCCTTCGTCTGGCGTCGCTATCTCGACTTCGTCGCGATCCGCGACATCCGGAACATGAAGGCACGCATCGATCAGCACCGCGGCTTCACGGGAATCGAGGTCGCCGGTCACAACCTCAAGCTCGGTCGCGGCGGCATTCGCGAGATCGAGTTCTTCGCGCAGGCCCAGCAGCTGATCGCGGGCGGCCGCGCCCCGCGCCTGCGCACCCGGCGCACCGACGAGGCGCTCGAGCAGCTGGCGGCCAGCGACTGGATCGACGCCGAGGTCGCGGCCGAGATGACGCGCGCCTACTGGTTCCTGCGTCGCGCCGAGCATGCGGTGCAGATGATCGCCGACGAGCAGACCCACACGCTACCGGACAGCGCGGACGCGCTGGAAACCGTCGCGCGCCTTTGCAACCAACCCGACGCCGCGCACTTCGCAAGCGCGCTGACGGGGCATCTCGAACGGGTGGAGCGCCGCTTCTCCGCCCTGTTTGCGGACGGCCGCGACGACGACGCGACGGACACTTTCGGCGACGACGACGCGACGCGCGAACGGCTTGCCGCGCTCGGCTACCGCCGGCCGGCCGACATGGCGCGCATTCTCGGCGGCTGGACCGAGGGACGGTTGCGCGCGACGCGCTCCGAAGCCGCCCGCGAGCCGCTCGGCCGGGTCCTGCCCCGCCTGCTCCAGAGCTTTGCCGCCGCGCCCGACCCGGACTCGGCGCTCGCGGAGTTCGACCGCTTTCTCGCGGGTCTTCCGGCCGGCCTCCAGTTCTTCTCGCTGATCGCCTCGAACCCGCGCCTCCTCGATCTTCTCACGCTGATCGTGACCTCGGCGCCCGAGCTCGGGCGCACCATCACGGCGCGGCCGCACGTCTTCGACGCACTGCTGGAGCCCGCCTTCTTCCGCGACGTGCCGGGCGCCGACGCGCGGCGCCGGCAGCTTGCGGTCTTTCTGGCCGAGGCGACGTCGCTCGAGGAGCGCCTAGTGCGGCTGCGCATCTTCGCTTCGGAAGGCCGCTTCCTGATCGGCGTCCGCCTTCTGTCGGGCGCGATCGAGGGGCCGGCGGCCGGCGAAGCCTTCACGACGCTGGCGGAGGTCGTGATCGAGGCCGTGCTGGACGCGGTTCTGACCGAGTTCATGAAGGCGCACGGCGAGGTCGCGGGCGGACGCGTCGCCGTGCTCGGTTTGGGTCGGCTCGGCTCGCGCGAGCTGACCGCGAGTTCCGACGTCGATCTCATGCTCCTCTACGACCATGACGAGGGCGCCGAGGAGAGCGACGGCCCCCGGCCGCTGCCGGTTTCGACCTACTACATGCGCCTCACCCAACGGCTGATCGCCGCCCTGTCCGCACCAATGGCGGAAGGGTTGCTCTACGCCGTCGACTTCCGGCTCCGTCCGTCCGGCAACAAGGGTCCGCTGGCGACCCATATCGACGCCTTCCGGCGCTACCAGGCGGAGGCGTGGACCTGGGAGCGGATGGCGTTGACGCGCTCGCATCCGGTGGCGGGGAACGAGGCGCTGCAGGTGGACATCGTCGCGGCGATCCGCGAGACCATCGCCGCCCACCGGGACGATCCGCTCCTGTCGGACGACGTGGCCGACATGCGCGCGCGCCTCGATGTCCAGAAGCCGGCACGCGGGCTCCTCGATCTGAAGCGGCTGCCGGGCGGACTGACCGACCTGGAGTTTCTCGCGCAATGGGCGATCCTGACGGGGCGCGCGCCGCTGGAGGCGGTGGGGCGGCCAACGGGTGAGGTCCTGCGCCACCTGCGACCGGAGGATCGGGCGGGCCTCGCCCTCGAGCCGAGCGACGCGATGGAGCGCCTGACGCGGCTCGTGCAGCTTCTCCGCCTGGGAACCGGGACGGCGAACCGCGTGGCCGACCTGCCGCTCGGGCTGGCGCGACGCATCGCATCCTCGCTCGATCTCGCCGAGCCTGCCGCCATCGAGACCGAAGTCGCCGACACGGCGCGGGGCGTGCGCGAAATGTTCTCGGCGCTGCTGCCGTTCGATCCGAAGCTCGGCTAGGCGGCGCGCCGAATCTCGGCGGCCGGAGCGGCCGCCTCGGCCTCCGCGCAGGGAAGGCGCAACGACACGACCGTGCCCTTGCCGGGTTCCGAGGCGATGCGCAGCGTGCCGCCCTGCAGCTCGATCAGCGAGCGGGCGATGGCCAGGCCGAGCCCCGTGCCCTTGTTGGTTCGCGTCAGCTCGTTCTCGACCTGCTCGAACGGGCGTCCGAGGCTGCGCAACGCCTGGCGCGGAATGCCGATGCCGTTGTCGCGGATCGTCACCAGCGCCCGGTCGCCGACCTGGCGCAGGCGCAACTGGACCGCGCCGCCGGGATTGGTGAACTTCACCGCATTGGCGATGAGGTTCAGAAGGATCTGCTTGGTGGCCCGCCGGTCGCCGATGAGCGGCAGATCCTCGGCGCAATCGACCTGCATCGCGATGCGTTTGCGCTCGGCCAGAACCTCGACGATCTTCGTGGTCTCGTGGACGATGGCGGGCAGGTCGACGCGCTCGCTGGCCAGCACCATGCGCCCCGCCTCGATCTTCGACATGTCCAGGATGTCGTTGATGAGCTTCAGGAGGTAGTGGCCGCTCTGGTGGATGTCGGCGGCGTATTCCGTGTACTTGCCGTTGCCAATCGGCCCGAACGAGCCGTCGCGCATGATCTCCGAGAAGCCGATGATGGCGTTGAGCGGCGTGCGCAGCTCGTGGCTCATGTTGGCCAGAAACGTGGTCTTGGCCTGGTTGGCGCTCTCGGCCCGTTCCTTCTCGATCAGGAAGTTGCGGTTGAGATCGGTCAGCTGGCGAGCCTTGGCCTCGGCGTCGCGGCGCGCGCTGGAGAGGTCGGCGATCGTAACCATCAGGCGACGCTCGGAGTCCGACAGGCGCTCCTGGTGAACCTTGAGCTGCGTGATGTCGGTGCCGATCGACACGTGGCTGCCGTCGGCCAGCGTGCGCTCCGAGACCTGAAGCCAGCGCCCGTCGGCCAGCCGCGTTTCCGTGGCGCGCTCGCCGAGCACGAACGAGGGCGACGTCAGCTTGCGCTCCTCGATCGGGCGGCGCGCCTTGGCGCGCACCTCGTCGAAGCCGGTGCCCGGCTGCACGTCGGCATCGCTCAGCCCGAACACCTCCTGGTATTTCGAGTTGCACAGGACCAGCCGGTGATCGGCATCCCAGAGAACGAAGCTTTCGGAGATGTTCTCGACCGCGTTCTGGAGGCGCGTGGTCGCCTCGTCGGTCATCTGGGCGAGGATGTGGTTCTCGCTCACGTCCACCGCGACGCCGATCAGGTGGATCTCGTTGTTCTGGTTGCGGACGATCTCGGCGCGGGCCCGCAACCAGAGGAACTGGCCGTCGGCACGGCGCATGCGGAAGGACCGCTCGATGTTGCCGCCCTGCGCGGACGCGACCTGGCGAGCGAACTCGAAGAACGAGCCGTCCTCGGGATGCAGCAGCGCCGCGACCTCGGCGAAGGACAGGACGTCGTCGCGCGGCTCCATGCCGAGGATCTCGTACATGGACCGCGACCAGTACATGCGCCCGCGCGCCAAATCCCAGTCCCACAAGCCGCAACGACCGCGCGAGAGCGCGGTGTCCACGCGCTGATGCTGTTCCATCAACAGGCGGCTCGCCTGGCTGGCCTGCGTCGCCTGGCGGAAGTAGGCGACGAGGATCGCGAGCAGCACGAGGCTCGTCAGGCAGTAGAGCGTGACGCTGATCGAGACCGAGCGGCGCCACCCGGCGTAGAGCGAAGCCTCGTCGCGCAGAAGAAGGACGCTGCCGAGCGTGCCGCCCAGATGGGCCGCTGCGGCCATCGCCGGTTCGCGCTCGAACAGGACGGGCAGGACCCCCGCGCGCTCGCCGAACACCATGAGCGGCTGCGAGTTGCCGACGAGCCGATCGACGTCCTGACCGATCATGCGCTCGGCGCCCGGCGTCGCGGTGAGAACGCGCCCGGTCGGATCCAGCACGAGACCCATCATGCGCCGGTCGTTGAGGAAGGGGGAGAGAACGTTCGCCATCAGGGCTTCGGCGCGCTCGTTCGCGGGAAGCCCGTCGATCAGCGACGCATCCTCGGCCCGAACGAGACTGGCGGCCAGTCGCAGCTCGGCCTGCGCCCGGTCCTCGATCGCCCCGCGCTCCTCGACCAGGGCGACGACCCAGCTCAGCGCGAGGACGCCCAAGAAGAGCACAACGAAATACGGGAGTGCCGCACGCAGGAAGGGCTCGAACTCACCCAGCCGGGCCGCGTCGAGCCGCAACCGGAACGAGTGCCGCTCATCGGTCCCTGCCGATCTGCCGGAAAAAAGCGACGACGTCGCTCGTTCCGGAACGCTTGCCGCGTCCAGCCCCATTCACCGACCCCTCGAATGTCGATCATTGGATCCGGGCCGCCACCCGAAACCTTACCAACATTCAACCAGCCGACGACTCACTTGTCCAGCAAGCGCGGGGCACGCAAACCGCCCCCGCGCAAGCCGCGAGGGGCCGTGTTGCCCGTCTTACACACCGTTTTTCCACGTGTTTCGCCGATCAAGGTGAACGAATGGTAAACGTAAATATTTATCGATCCGCGAGATTTAATTCAGGCTTCGGACGACGATATCGGCGAGGTCGCGCGACAGGCCGGGGGTGGCCGCGAGGTCTTCCAGCGCCGCGCGCGCGTGGCCCTGACGAACCGGTTCGAAGGCGCGCCACGACCGGAACGCTGTGGCAAGACGCGCCGCTGTCTGCGGATTGACCGGATCCAGCCGCCGCAACTGCTCGGCGACCCAGCGATAACCCGCACCGTCGGCTCGGTTGAAGGCCCGCTGGTTGCCGGTCGCAAACCCGCCGATCAGCGCTCGCGCGCGGTTCGGATTGCTGAGCCGGAACAGGGGATGCTGCGCCAGCGCCTCGACGCGCTCCAGCGTATCGGGCCGAGGCACCGTTGCCAGCAGCAGGAACCACTTGTCCATGACGAGCGCGTCGTCCTCGAAGCGCTGGAAGAAGCTGCCGACGGCTTGCGTGGCCAGATCGCTGTCCGGAAAGACGTGCGCCAGGACCGTCAGCGCCGCGAGGCGATCGGTCATGTTGTCGGCGTCGCGATAGCGTCGTGCCGCGCGCTCCGGCGAACCGTCGGCCAGCGACAGCGGCAGGAGAAGCGCGTTGCGCAGGGCGCGGCGTCCTGCGCTCGCGGCATCCGGCGAGAAGCCGGCATCACCGCCGAGCGTCGCCTCGACATGGCTCAGCCGTTCCGAACCGGTGCGGGCGATCTGCGCCAGGACCGCCTCGCGCACGGCATGGACCCGCTCGGGGTCGACGTCGCGCCCGATCAGCCGCGCGATCTCCGCTTCGCCGGGCAACTGCATCATCTGGGCGCGCAGGGCGGGCTCAAGTCGCCCGTCCTCCACGCTCGCGATCAACGCTTCGGCGATGGCAGGATCCGTGGCACCGGCCTCGGTACCACCCGCCTTCGCTCCGTCACGCAAGCGTTCGCCGACCAGATCGGTCAGCGCACGCCAACGACCGAACGGATCGGGATCGAGCCGTGCCAATGCCAACCGGTCGGCTTCGGCCTGCGCATGGAGCAAGGTCACGGGTGCGGAGAAGCCGCGCAGGACGGAGACGAGCGGACGCTCGGGCAGGTCCGCGAAGACGACGCTCGCACGCGGCTCGGTGAGGAGAATGACGTCACCCTCGACCTCGGCGCTGCCGGCTTCCGGCACGGCCTCGATGTCCCGGCCCGCCCGGTCCACCAGGCCGAAGCGGATGGGGATCACGAGGGGCGCGGTCGGGGTTCCGGCCGAGCCGGGCGCGAGCGATTGCGAAAAGTCCAGCGTCAGGCGACCGTCCGCAAAGCTCTCGCGCACCTCCAGCGTCGGCGTGCCGGCCTGGGCGTACCAGCGCGAGAACTGCGACAGGTCGGTCTCGCCCGCCTCCTCGAAGCAGCGGATGAAGTCCTCGATCGTCGCGGCGTCGCCGTCGTGACGCGCGAAGTAGAGATCCATCCCGGCGCGAAAGCGCGTCTCGCCAAGGATCGTCGCGATCATGCGCACCAGCTCCGCGCCCTTCTCGTAGACGGTCGCTGTGTAGAAGTTGTTGATCTCCCGGTAGCGCGTCGGTCGCACCGGATGCTGCAACGGTCCCTGGTCCTCGGGGAACTGATGCGATTTCAGCGTATGCACAGAAGCGATCCGCTTCACCGCGCGCGAGCGCTCGTCGCTCGTGAACTCCTGATCGCGGTACACCGTCAGACCTTCCTTCAGGCAGAGCTGGAACCAGTCGCGGCAGGTGATGCGGTTGCCGGTCCAGTTGTGGAAGTACTCGTGGGCGATCACGGTCTCGACACCCTGGTAGTCGCCGTCGGTCGCCGTGTCGGGGTCGAGCAGGACGTACTTGTGGTTGAAGACGTTGAGACCCTTGTTCTCCATCGCCCCCATGTTGAAGTCGCCGACGGCCACGATGTTGAAGACGTCGAGGTCGTATTCCAGGCCGAAGCGGCGTTCGTCCCAGACCATGGAGCGCTTCAGCGCGTCCATCGCGTAGCCCGCCCGGCTCGATAGGCCCTTCTCGGTATAGATGGTCAGCCGCACGTCGCGGCCCGACCGGGTGCGGAAGCGCTCCTCGATCGGATCGAGGTCGCCGGCCACCAGCGCGAACAGGTAGGAAGGCTTCGGGAAGGGGTCGTCCCAGACCGCAAAATGCCGGTCGTCACCCAGCGCCCCGGCCTCGACCGGGTTGCCGTTGGACAGGAGAACCGGCGCCGCGCGGCGGTCGGCCTCGACGCGAACGCGATAGGTCGCCAGCACGTCGGGTCGATCCAGGAAGTAGGTGATGCGCCGGAAGCCCTCGGCCTCGCATTGCGTGCACCAGACGCCGTTCGTTCGGTACAGGCCCATGAGCTGGGTGTTGTCTTCCGGGCGAAGCCGCGTGCGCACGGAGAGCTGGACGGCTTGCGCCGCGGTCGCCTCGGGAAGTGCGACACGGAGGCGGTCCGGCGAGACGTCCAGCCGGTCGCCCGCGATGTCGAGCCCGTTCACCGAGGCGGACACGAAGTCCAGCGCGTCGCCGTCGAGAACGAGCGGGCTGGCGGGATCGGTGCCCTCGCGCCGCCGCAGCGTCGACACCGTTTCCACGAGAGCCTCGTTCTCGAAGAGCTCGAAGCGCATCTCGACATGCTCGATCAGGAAGTCGGTCGGGCGGTAGTCTTCCAGCCGGACCACCTGTCCATCGTCGCTGCGCGCCATCGAAGCTCTCCTGTTGGGTTCTCTGTCACCCGTCCGTTACCGCTCCGGGCGCCGGATGCCAATCACGGGTGCCGGGATCGCGATCACGGGTCATGTCCCGAGCTAACCATAAGTTTCACGGATCATGCGGGAAGCGGGTCGACCCACCGGGATGCGGGGCGTAAGCGGTGGCCGAACGTTCCCGCTCCCGTTTCCTGACGCCGGACGCCATGGCCCTCGCGATCGATTCCTCCACCACCAGCCCGATGCTGGGCATCGCGCTGAAGGTCGTCTCGGTGGTCGTGTTCGTGGGGATGCAGACCGCCCTGAAGGCGACGGGCGACGCGTTTCCGGCCGGACAACTCGTGTTCTTCCGCTCGTTCTTCGCCCTCGTGCCGGTGATCATCTACCTGATCTGGCTGGGAGACCTGCGCGGCTCGCTGCACACCGACGATCTCGGCGGTCATTTCCTGCGCGGCGTGATCGGGGTCTCGTCCATGGGCTGCGGCTTCTACGCGCTCGGTCGGCTGCCCTATCCCGAATGGATTGCCGTGTCCTATGCCTCGCCGCTGCTGACCGTCGTGGCCGCCGCGGTGTTCCTGCGCGAGACGGTGCGGGCCTATCGATGGGGCGCGGTGCTGATTGGGCTGATGGGCGTGGTGGTGGTGGTCGCGCCGAACTTCACCTTGAGCACCGACAGCATCGATGCCTCGCAGACCGCCGGCATCCTGGCATCGCTCGCCGGCGCGGCGATCGCGGCGGTCGCCATGATCCAAATCCGGCGCCTCGTGCGCACCGAGAAGACCGCGACGATCGTGATCTACTTTTCGCTCACCTCGACGATCATCTCGGCGGCGACGCTGGTCTTCGGCTGGACGTGGCCGACCTGGCCGCAGGCGGTGCTCCTGGTACTGGCGGGCCTTTGCGGTGGGGTCGGGCAGCTTCTGCTGACGGCGTCGTATCGCCATGCCGACACGTCGACCATCGCGCCCTTCGAATACACCTCGATGATCCTGGCGGTCGCGGTCGGCTACTTCCTGTTCGGCGAGGAAGCCAGCGGAACGACGCTGCTGGGAGCCGGCATCGTGATCGGGGCGGGGGTGTTCATCATCCTGCGCGAGCACCGTCTCGGGCTCGAGCGGCGCGCGGCCAAGCGCGTCAGCCCCGGCGCGGGGGGCTGACGCGCGTCAGACGGCGTCAGTAGCCGTAGGCCGAGTTCTTGTCGTTCGGGCTGTAGTTGTAGATCGCGGCATCCGAACCGGGGACCGAGAGCGGATCCACGACCTTGCCCTCGCGGGCGACCGTCGGCGAGTCGCCGGAACTCAACGGGCGATGGTTCGGCGCGCCGTAGGTCGAGGACATGGCGGGGCCGCGCATCGCCGCGTGATGCCGCATGGGCATGGGATGCTTGATCATGCTGGCATGATGCATGGGCTTGCGATGGTGGGTCGCGGGCTCGGCCGCCGAAGCGGCCCCGGTGGCCAGGGTGCCGAGCACGAGACCGGCGAGAATCAAACGGGTGTTCATCGAATTGCCTCCCAAAAGGCGTTTCCGCTGGGAGCGCCCGACCCTTGCCGGACGACGCGGCGGACATGACAAGACCTACAATGCACGAGATCGTGATCGCGTTCGGGCCGAACCGTCAGCTTGCCAAAGTTTAATCCGCGGCGCCCTCAGGCCAGCTCGCGGCGCAGCGTCTCGGGCGTCGTGATCGGCACCGGGGCGACCGACGCCGTATCGGCGCGCTCGGCGGCGGGCACGACGTCCGGCCTGCGGAGCATGCGCCAGGCTGCGTAGGCCGCGAACCCGACATGCGACGCGCCGGTCGCCAGAAACAGGCCGCGCGGCCCGAACGTCTCCATCAGCCAGGCCGCCAGCATCGGTCCCGCCATGGTGCCGAAGCCGTAGAGGATCAGAAGGCCGCCCGAGATCTTCACGAAGTCGGTCGGCCGGGCGAAGTCGTTGGCGTGAGCGACCGCCAAGGAATAGGCGGGATAGATGACGCCCCCGATCACGAAGGCGATCGCGAACAACGGCAGGTGCGCACTGCCCCAGACGAGGAGGCCCGCCAGCGCCGCCGACAGGCCGATGAGGCCGGCGAGCACCATGACGAGGCGACGGTCGACCCGGTCCGACAAGCGCCCAAGCGGAAACTGGAACACGAGCCCGCCGCCCATCGTGGCGACCAGCAGGGTCGAGATCTCGGCGGTGGACAGGCCGACGCGCTGTCCGAAGACCGGCGCCATGTTGGTCCAGGCGCCGGACAGGACGCCCGACAGCGTGACGCAGACCACGGCGGCGGGCGAGTTGCGCCAGATCATCCGCAGGTCGAGACGGGCCTGCACGAGGGGCTTGGGGCTCGGCGCGCGGGACAAGGCGTTGGGGATCACCGCCAGCGCATAGAAGACCGCGCAGAGCATGAACGCCGCCGGGACGCCTTCGCCAACCTTCGGCAGCGAGAACTGCCCGGCCATCATCGCCGCCATCGACACGGCCATGTAGAGCGAGAAGACGAGGCCGCGCGTCTCGTTGGTGACGCGCTCGTTCAACCAGCTCTCGATCACCATGTAGGCGCCCGCGATCGCGAAGCCCGAGACCGCGCGCACCGGGATCCAGCCGAAGGGCGAGACCCAAAGTCCGTTCAGGAGCACGCAAACCGCGAGAAGCGCCGCGAGGCTGGAAAAGGTGCGGATGTGGCCGGCGCTTTTGACGAGACGCGGTGCGACAAGGCAGCCCGCCGTGAACGCGATGGCGTAGGCCGTGCCCATGAGGCCGATCTCGTAGGCGTTCCAGCCCTCGCTCGCCGCCCGAACGGGCATGAGGATACCCTGCAGGCCGATGCCGACGAGAAGAAAGAAGGTCGACGTCAGAAGCGCGACGATCGGAAGAAGATGGGCGCCCATGCGACGGCTCGACAGAAGGAGGATCGCCGCCTCGCTAGCCTATCGAGCCGGACGGCGCGAGCGTCCTAGCGCCGTTTCATGTCGGCGATTCGACATGGGTCTCATGCGCCGGCGGCGTCGACCTCCGCGAGCTTGGCCTGGAGCGAGAGAAGGTCGCGCCAGGATAGCCGCTTGTGGGCGGGCTGCCGCAGGAGATAGGCTGGGTGCAGCATCGCCATCGCGGGGATTTCGGTGCCGTCCGCCAGCCGCAGGCTCGACCACCGCCCGCGCGCGCGCATGATGCCCTCCTCGATGTGGAGAAGCGCCTTGGCAGAGGGCGAGCCGAGGCAGACGAGGACGCGCGGGCGCACCAGCTCGATGTGGCGCAGCGTGAACGGCAGGCAGATCTCGGTCTCGGCAGGCGTCGGCGTCCGGTTGCCGGGAGGGCGCCAGAACACGGTATTGGTGACGCGCACGGCGTCGCGCTCGAGCCCGATCGCGGCCAGCATGCGGTTGAGCAGCTGTCCCGAGCGTCCCGTGAACGGCTCGCCCACGAGATCCTCGTCGCGTCCCGGCGCCTCGCCGACCATCATCAGGCGCGCATCCGGCCGGCCGCTGGCAAAGACCAGCGAGCGAGCCGAGGCGCGCAGGGCGCAGCCCTCGAACGCGCGCAGCGACGCTTCCAGCTCGTCCAGCGTCTTCGCCCGCCGGGCGCGGGCACGGGCGTCGTCGGCGGCCGCGTCGTCGCTCTCGAAGGCCAGCGCGGGACGGACCGGGGGCGGGGGTGGCTCGGCGCTCGCGGACGGACGCCGGTCGACCGGCAGCGGGGCCGCGGCCTCGACGGCTCGGGTCGCCGGCGCGGCGGGGGCGGGGCGGGTCCCGGCGGTTTCCGCGAAGCGGTCGCGCGGCGTCTCACCCGCGAAGTCGCGCACGCCGACCGTCTCGTACCAGGCCAGAAGGGCCGCGATCACTTCGGCCGGTGGGGACGCAACGCTCATGGCGCCGGTCTAGCACGAAACCGCAGCGCTCGCATGCGGTGCCCGGACGGCGAGCGACACTTTGACGTTTACGTAAGAATGAAGCAGCGGGAGGGTGTCGCGTCCCCGATCCGCCCTGTATGAGCAAGGGTCATACCGGAACGATTCCAGACGGGGCGTGCGCGTCCCGCGACCGCGAGCGGAGGAACGGCATTTGAGCGAGTTGGCGTCCGAACACGAAGCGGTCCCCGAGCGCGAGTCGATGGAGTTCGACGTCGTGATCGTCGGGGCCGGGCCGGCGGGCCTCTCGGCGGCGATCCGCTGCAAGCAGGTGAACCCCGACCTGTCGGTCGTGGTGCTGGAGAAGGGGGCCGAGGTCGGGGCCCATATCCTGTCCGGCTGCGTCCTCGATCCGTCCTCGCTCGACGTGCTGCTGCCGGAATGGCGCTCCGAGGAAACGCCGATCCGCCAGCCCGTCACCGCGGACCGCTTCTTCGTCTACGGGCCGGAAGGGGCGGTGCGACTGCCCAACGCCCTGATGCCGAAGTTGATGAGCAACGAGGGCAACTTCGTGGTCTCGCTCGGCGAGGTGTGCCGCTGGATGGCGGCGAAGGCCGAGGCGCTCGGCGTCGAGATCTATCCGGGCTTTGCGGCAACCGAGCTCCTGACCGACGCCGACGACACCGTGGTGGGCGTTGCGACCGGCGACATGGGCATCACGCGTTCGGGCGAGCCGGGCGGCGCCTACCAGCGCGGCATGGCGTTGCTCGGCAAGTACGTTCTCGTGGGCGAGGGCGTGCGCGGTTCGCTCGCCAAGGAGATCGTCGAGCGCTACGGGCTCGCCCATGGGCGCGAGCCGCAGAAGTACGGGCTCGGCATCAAGGAGTTGTGGGAGATCGATCCCGCCAAGGCGCAGCCCGGCCTGGTGCAGCACTCGTTCGGCTGGCCGCTGAACCTTGAAACCGGCGGCGGCTCGTTTCTCTACCATCTGGAGGGAAACCGCGTTTACGTCGGCTTCGTCGTCCACCTCAACTACAAGAATCCGTACCTGTCGCCCTTCGAGGAGTTCCAGCGCTTCAAGCGGCACCCCGACATCGCCGCGCTGCTCGAGGGCGGCCAGCGCATCAGCTACGGTGCCCGTGCCATCTCGGAAGGCGGCTGGCAGTCGGTGCCCCATCTCGTGTTCCCCGGCGGGGCGCTGATCGGCTGCTCGGCGGGCTTCGTGAACGTACCGCGCATCAAGGGCGTCCACAACGCGATCTCGTCCGGCATGCAGGCGGCCGAGGCGGCGGCGGCGGCGATTGCGGCGGGTCGCTCGGCCGATCGGCTCTCGACCTACGAGGACGGATGGCGGGACTCGCCGATCGGGCGGGACCTGCGGCCCGTGCGCAACGTCAAGCCGCTCTGGTCGCGCTTCGGCACGGGGCTCGGCGTGGTTCTCGGCGGCATCGACATGTGGTGCAACCAGCTTCTCGGGCGTTCCGTCTTCGGGACGCTCGGCCACGGCAAGACGGACGCCGAGTCCACGGAGCCGGCAGCCAAGCACCGGCCGATCGACTATCCGCGCCCCGACAACAAGCTGACCTTCGACCGGACGTCCTCGGTGTTCCTGTCCAACACCAACCACGAGGAGGACCAGCCGGTGCACCTCGTGGTGAAGGACATGGCGCTGCAGAAGCGGTCCGAGCACGACGTCTATGCGGGGCTCAGCCAGCGCTACTGCCCGGCCGCCGTCTACGAATGGGACGAGACCAACGCGGCCGACCCGCGCTACGTGATCAACGCGCAGAACTGCGTGCACTGCAAGACGTGCGACATCAAGGATCCCAACGGCAACATCCGCTGGGTGCCGCCGCAGGGCGGCGAGGGCCCGGTCTACGCCTCGATGTGAGGGCTCTGGCCCGGCCCGCGCGGATCACTCCGCCGGCTGGGCCATGGGTGGGGCGGCGGGCGCGGGAAGCTCGCCGTCGATGACGCCCTCGAAGGTGCGCAGGCGCTTGTAGATCGAGATCAGCTCCACGATCGTCGTCCAGCTCATGACCAGGAACTGGAACGAGGACCGCACCTGCCCGAAGGCGTTCATGATCTGGTTCATGACGCCGAGCGTGATGGCGCCGACCGCGATTGTGGGCGCCAGGATCAGGAACGGGAAGATCACGTCCGCCTGAAGGTACACGTACCGCGCGACGTTGAAGTACATGTAGTGGAAATACAGTCGGAAGTAGTTGTGCCGCACGTCCGCGAAGAGTGCACGGACCTCGGGCGGTCGAGCGCGGTCGGAGTGGTCTTCGCCCATGACGAGTTCCTTGCGGTAGGCCGCCTCGACCTTCTGGTTGCGGAACTCAAGACCCGGCAGCTTGATGCCGACAAGTGCCAGGAATGCCGTGCCAACCACCGACCATAGGATGGCCGCGACGACCAGCGCGTGAGGTACCTCGCCGATCAGCGGCAGCGTCGTCACAGACGCGGACAGGCCGACGAGGATCGGCAGGAAGGCAATCAGCGTCATCACCGAGTCGATGAGGCGCACACCCAGCGTCTCCATCGTGGTGGAGAAGCGCATCGTGTCCTCCTGGACGCGTTGCGACGCGCCTTCCACGCCTCGCAGCTTCGACCAGTGCGACATGTAGAAGTCGTTCATCGCCTCGCGCCAGCGGAAGATGTAGTGGCTGACGAAGAAGGCGGTCAGCACGCTGACCGTCACGCCCATGATGGCGAGGCCGCCGAATGTGTAGACGATGCTGTTGACGATCTCGCCGACCTCGACGGGTCGCGACTTCGAAAGCGCCGCCTGGATGATGTCGTAGAACGGGCCGTACCAGTTGTTCACGGCGACCGAGATCTCAACCTGAAAATAGGTGATGAAGAGGATCAGCGCCGAGCCGAGGATCGACCAGTTCTGCCAAGGGTGGTTCGCGATCACGCGCCAGGCCACGTAGAAGAGCGCGACCGCGACGGCGAAGTAGCCATAGAACCAGAGGAACGAGCCGGACCAGAACGTCTGGATTCCGACGTCACCCTCGGCCGGCGGCGCGAAGCCGAGATCGCCGCCGAGGCCGCGCGCGAAGCCGTACCAGAGCGCGACGCAGAGCAGCGTCCAGCCGACGACGGACAGAAAGAAGGCGCGCGGACGTGGAAAGAACGAAACGAACATCGGCCAAAAGGTCCCCGGGAGGCGGGCGCATCATGGCAGCGCCGACCCGGCGCCGCATGTTAATTCGCGTTCACGCTTTCCGCGACGCGGGCGGGCGCCGCCGGATCGGGCGCATCGTCCGCGATCGTGAAGCGCAGCAGCACCGGCAGGTGATCCGAACTCGTCGGCGCGAGCGTGCGCATCTCGACGACGCGGATCTCGCGGGAGGCCAGGATGTTGTCGATCGGCAGGCCGAACAGGTCGGCGGGCACGGCGGGCAGCGCCGCCAGCATGAAGCTCGGCCCGATCCCCGGCACGATGCGCGCGCCCGCGGCCTCTGCGACGGTTCCGACCGAGGCGCTCCAGGGTGCTGCGTTGAAGTCTCCACC
The DNA here is from genome assembly GCF_900104035.1 of Aureimonas jatrophae. GTDB lineage: Bacteria > Pseudomonadota > Alphaproteobacteria > Rhizobiales > Rhizobiaceae > Aureimonas > Aureimonas jatrophae. The sequence continues at coordinate 440,811 of NZ_FNIT01000001.1, forward strand.
CAGCAGCGTCGGAGCGGGCAGCTTCGGGAGGATCGGCTCCAGACGCCGTACCTCGCGCCATTGCGTCCGCGGCCAGGGCCAGTCGAGATGCAATGCCGACACCACGACGCGGCGTCCGTTGAAGTCGATCGTGCGCGTCGCGAGCCCGTCCATCGGACGGCACAGCGTGATGCCCGGAGACACGAACGGACGCCGCGACAGGATCGCGGTGCCGCCGTCGCCGTAGGTGCCGCAGTAGTGCTGATACGGGTAGGCCGCTTCCAGCGTCTGGAAGCTGTCGCGCCATTCCCGGGTGACCTCCTGCAGGGTCACGATGTCGGGGCGCATTTCGGCGATGGCGCGGATCGCCGGCGCGTGATCGGGCGCGTCATAGCGCAGGTTCATCTGCAGCATCGTATAGACCGCGCCGCTCGCGGGGGCGGGCTCTGCGGGCAGCACGAAGGGCAGGGTCGTAGCCAGGCCGAGCGCCGCGCCGGCGCAGGCGACCAGCGCGCCGATCCATCGCCGAGCCAGAAGCAGCGCGACGCCGACAAGGGCCGCCAGAACCGCGAGGTGGAGGCGGAAATGGGCGACGCTGTCGAGCGCGTGAACCTCGGCGCCCGCAAACGACGCCGCGATGGCGATCGCGAGGATGAGACCGACCATCAGAAGAAGGCCGCCCGCGAGACGGACGGCCGGGGAGCGATGCGGCACGGCGGCGGGTCCTACTGGAACGCGGTCTCGAAGAAGGACCGCAGCTTGCGCGAATGCAGGCGCTCGTGCGGCATGTCGGCCAGGCTCTGCATGGCGCGGATACCGATCTCGAGGTGCTGCGAGACCTGGCGCTTGTAGAAGTCGGTGGCCATGCCCGGCAGCTTCAGCTCGCCGTGCAGCGGCTTGTCGGAGACGCAGAGTAGCGTGCCATAGGGAACGCGGAAGCGATAACCGTTGGCCGCGATCGTGGCCGACTCCATGTCGAGCGCGACCGCGCGCGACTTCGACAGGCGCTCCACCGGCTCGCGCTGGTCGCGCAGCTCCCAGTTGCGGTTGTCGATGGTGGCGACCGTGCCGGTGCGCATGATGCGCTTCAGATCGTAGCCCGACAGCCCGGTGACCGAGGCCACTGCCTCCTCCAGCGCGACCTGGACCTCGGCCAGCGCCGGGATCGGGACCCAGACCGGCAGGTCGGCATCGAGCACGTGATCCTCGCGCACATAGGCGTGGGCGAGCACGTAGTCGCCGAGCGCCTGCGTGTTGCGCAGGCCTGCGCAGTGCCCGAGCATGAGCCAGGCGTGCGGCCGCAGGACCGCGACGTGGTCGGTGATGGTCTTGGCGTTGGACGGGCCGACGCCAATGTTGACGAGGGTGATGCCCGACTGGCCGGCGCGCGCGAGATGGTAGGCCGGCATCTGCGGCAGGCGCGGCACGGCCAAGCCGCTTTCGGCGTGCGAGGCGCCCGCCCGCGTCACGACGTTGCCGGGCTCGACGAAGCAGTCGTAGCCGTGACCGCCTTCCGCCATCCAACGACGCGCCAGCGCGCAGAACTCGTCGACATAGAAGCCGTAGTTCGTGAACAGGACGAAGTTCTGGAAATGCCGGGGGCTCGTCGCCGTGTAGTGCGCGAGGCGGTGGAGCGAGTAGTCGACGCGCTGCGCCGTGAACGGCGCGAGCGGCATCGGTTCGCCCGGAACCGGCTCGAAGTTGCCGTTGACGATGCGGTCGTCGGTGGCGTCGAGATCGGGCACGTCGAAGATGTCGCGCAGCGGCTTGTCGAGCCGATCCGCCGAGGCACCGTCGACATGCGACCCCTCGGGCAGCGCGAAGTGCAGCGGGATCGGCGTCTCGGACGGGCCGACCTCGACCGGCTGGCCGTGGTTGCGGATCAGGAGATCGAGCTGCTCGCCGAGATAAGTCTCGAAGAGATCGGGACGGGTCACCGTGGTCGCGTAGAGCCCGGGACCCGGCACGAAGCCGAAGGACAAACGGGAATCGACGCGCGCATGGCCGACGGTGCGAACCGAGACCTGCGGGTAGAAGGCCCGGAAGCGCCGGCTCGTGTCGCCGGTTCGTAGAACCTCGCGAAAGCTGTCCACCAGGAACTGCGTGGCCGCGTCGTAGAGCCGACGCAACTCGGCGACGGCCTCGCCGGCCTCGAAGAAGGCGCGGGCCGGCGAGGGGGCCGGCGATACGGTTGCCGGAAGGGCCAATGTGTCGGGGTGGCGGGCGGCCAGCGAGAGCTCGTTCATGAGCCCCTTCTAACCCATCCGGCGGGGCGCGGGAAACGGCCTCAGAGGCCGACCCGCGCCTTGCGCGGCGCGCAGACGAGCCCCGTATCCAGGCAGTCGCCGGACGCAACGATCGGGCCGCTCACGGGCCGATCAAGCCGAACCAGCGACGAGAATCCGACGGCGAAGAGCGCCATGAGAAGGGTCAGGACCGACAAGCGGATGATCACGGCGGTTCGTCCTCGTTCCGGTGCCTCGATGCGCGGAACCATGGCACGCGGGGCCTGAACCCGACCTTGCGTCGCTCTTCAGCTTCCGTTCAGACACGCGAGCGGCCGGGAACGGTGGCGGACCCCATTCGCCGCTCTAGCTCCCGCCGCGATAGCGAGACAGGAGCCCGCGATGGCACAGCGCCCGATCGAACTGCACTACTGGCCGACCCCCAACGGCTGGAAGATCAGCATCATGCTGGAGGAGCTTGAGGTCCCTTATGAGCTGAAGCTCGTGAACATTGGCGCGGGCGACCAGTTCAAGCCGGACTTTCTGCGAATCGCACCCAACAACCGCATGCCCGCCATCGTCGACCCGGACGGGCCGGGCGGCGAGCCGATCTCGGTGTTCGAGTCGGGTGCGATCCTCCAGTATCTCGGCCGCAAGTTCGGCCGCTTCTATCCGACCGACGAGCGGGCGCGCGTCGCCTGCGAGGAATGGCTCTTCTGGCAGGTCGGGGGCCTAGGACCCATGGCGGGTCAGGCCCACCACTTCCGCCAATACGCGCCGGAGAAGATCGCGTACGGCATCGACCGCTACACCAACGAGTGCAACCGCCTGTACGGCGTCATGAACCGGCGGCTCGAGGGGCGCGACTATCTCGCGGACACATACTCGATCGCCGACATGGCCTGCGTCGGCTGGATCGTGCCACATGCCAACCAGGGCCAGAACCTCGACGACTTCCCGAACCTCAAGGCCTGGTTCGAGCGGCTCAACGAGCGCCCGGCGGTGAAGCGGGGCCTGGAGGTCGGCAAGGCCGAGCGCGAGCGCCTGAACCTCTCGCAGGACAAGAACGCGCAAAGCGTCCTGTTCAACCAGCGCGCCCGCTAGCGCTTGAACAGAAACACCGCCGCGACCACGACATAGACGGTCGCATAGATTCCGGCCCCGCGCGCGAGCGCCTGGGGCCGGGCGCGATCGAGGCGGGCGCGCAGTCGCCGGTAGATCGCAAGGTCGAGGAGACCCAGCGGAACCGAGACCGCCAGCGACAGCGTCACCGCCAGAAGCCAGAGGATGAGCGGCGGGGCCTCCATGCCGCGCATCACCACGAGCACCACCGGGACGTGGCAGAGATAGAGCGCGTAGCTCCAGTCGCCGAGCCGGGTCGCCAGGCGTGCGACGAGACCTTCGGGTCCCGAGCGGGGCGGAGCCGACAGGGCGAGGCCCACCAAGATCACGCCGACCAGCGAGGCGAGAAGCCGGCCTGCGGTGAAGCCGAAGCCGAGAAGCAGCATGGCGAGCCCGGCCGCCACCGCGCCGAGCGCCGGCTGGAACAGGCCTCGACGGACGAGGTCCGGCACGAGAAGTCCGCCTGCGAAGGCTGCGTTCGCCGCCAGGAACGGCAGATCGACGATCGTGGGAACGAGTGTGGCCTGGCGCAACTCCGGGAGCCAAGCGGCCGCCACCAGGATCACCGCCAGCCAGCCGAGCGCGAAGAGGCGCAGGCGCCGCGCCCCGCCGAGCGCGGCGAGCGCCGTGAGTGCCATGTAGTAGAAGAGCTCGAAGATCAGCGTCCACTCGACGCGCAGGCGATAGGAGCCGTTGTCGCCGATCGGCACCAGCGAGAGGGCGCGCAGGTCGACCGACACTCGGCCCGTCACGAGCGGTGGCAGGAGCAGCGAGGCGACCAGGAAAGCGGGGTACAGTCGTGCGACGCGATGCAGGAGGAAGAGCGGCGGCGCGGTGCGCGGCAGCAGTTCGGCCATGAGCGCGCCCGAGATCGCAAAGAAGATCGCGACGCCCAGCAACCCGAACGTACCGCCGAAGATCGCGGACATCGTCGCGTCGCCACGCTCGGCGGCAAGGTAGTGCGAGGCATGATAGAGCAGCACCATCAGGGCTGCGACGGCGCGCAGCCACTGGATGTTGCGCTGGCGCGGCAGGGGCGCGGCGGCGTTATCCAAGCGCTTCAGCGCGTCCAGGATTGGGAGCGGCAGAAGACCTTCGCGACGCAGCCCGTCAGCACCAGCCGATCGCCGGCAACCTCGGCCCGGCCGTCATAGGTCTTGTCGGTCGACGGGTCGGTCACGGTCCCCGTATACTGCGGGCCGGCGCCACTCATCCGGCCGACGCTCTTGCCCTTGTAGCGGCCGCTCTCGACACGACCGCAGAAGCCTCCGGGACACGGTGAGTAGGTCACGCGCGCGCCGTCGGACACGCGCCATTCGCCCAGTATCGCCTCGGCGCTTGCCAGCGATGCCGTGCCGAACGTCATCGCCATTGCGAGAAGAATCCGGGTCATGGGCGGCCTTCCTGGGATCGGGGGGCCGTTCTGCCCGATCCTGGCGCCGCGTCAACCTCAGATGCGAGACAGGGACTGGGACCGGCAGATCAATCCGCCGAGGACACAGCCGGAGACCGAGAGCGTGTCGCCGCTCAGCTTTCCCTTGCCGCTGAACTCCTTGCCGCCGCGCGTGTAGTCGGTGACCGTGCCCTCATAGGCGCCCGCGCCGGTGGCGCGCATGCGCCCGAAGGTCTTCCCCTTGTTGGGGCCGTTCACGTAGGTCAGGCAGAAGTCGCCGCCGCAGGGCGCGATCGTGGCATCCGAACCCGACGGCATCTTCCAGCGACCCTCGATCGGGTCGGCGAGCGCCGCACCCGTGGCGGCCAGAAGGGTCATCGTGGCGAGCGCCGTCGCAAGCCGGTTCGTTCTGCGCATCGTGGTGATCCTCCCCAAGACGGCGCCGCGCTTCGTGTGGCCGGGTCGCCGTTGACGAAGACGTAAGCGGAAACGCCGCATCGCGGCAAGTGGATCTCCCTCCTGCGAAACAGGGGACACAGCGCGCGGTATCGAGCGGAACAGATGCTTGTGGAAAACTACGGGCGCGCCGCCGCAACCGAGCGGCTCGAAGCGGCACCCGCAACGCGCGAGCCCCGCTACGGCAGGCGTTCGCGCGCAGGGTGGCCTCGACCTTGCCGAAGCGTGAACGTCCGCTTCAGCTTCGGTTAGGCAACCCCCTTAAATTGCAGTCAAATTTTACGCGTCACTCTTCATCCAACGCCCGAACAACAAAGGGCGAAGGATCAGGAGAGCGACAACCATGGCACGGTTCGACATTCCGCATGCAGACTTCGGCACCGCCCTCGTGGCTCCGCTGCCGATCGGCGAGGCCCTGATGGAGCGGGGCCTTTCGGCCGCAGCCGGCCGCGAGGGCCCGGTCGACCTCGTATCGGCGCACATGTTCTTCAACCTGGCCGACCAGATGGGCGCCGAAGACGCCGCCTACCACCGCGCCGAGATCGCGGCCTCGCTCACCAAGGCCGAACTCGGGCGCGCCCTTCGGCAGGCCCGCGAGTGGCTCGTTCAGCACTGAGCGTCATCCTCGCGCGGCCCGGAGCGCACGATCGAGGGCATCCGCGAACAGGTTCAGTTCCTCGTCGCGGCCGACCGTCACGCGAATCAACCGGTCGAGCGGCGCGATGCCCGGCATGCGGATGAAGACGCCCTCCGCCAGAACGCCTTCCAGGACGCGTCGCGCGAAGGCGCCGTCCCGGCCACAGTCGATCGCGACAAAGTTCGTGGCGGACGGAAGGGGGACAAGGCCGGCGTCGCGTGCGATGCCCGACAGGATGTCGCGGGCTCGGGCGATGCGCGCGACGATCTCGGCGAGATAGGCCTCGTCGGCGAGCGCTGCCAACGCGCCGGCCTGCGCCATGCGCGACACGCCGAAGTGGTTGCGCACCTTGTCGAACTGTCGCACCGCCTCGGGCTCGCCGAAGACATAGGCGACGCGAACGCCGGCCATGCCGTGCGCCTTGGAAAAGGTCCGGAACCGCAGGAGGTTGGGGCGCAGCCAGTTCGCCGGCGGCAGGGCGCCCGCCGGCGCGAGGTCGCTATAGGCCTCGTCGAGCACTACCAGCGTTTCCGGCGGGACCGCCTCCGCGAACGCGCGGATCTCGTCCGCCGTCCGCCAGCTCCCCGTCGGGTTGTCGGGATTGGCGACATAGACCAGCTTCGGCCGGATCTCCCGCGCACGAGCCGCCAGGGCCTCGAGGTCCTCCCGGTCGTCGCGGTAGGGCACGAAGTCGAGCCGTCCGCCATGGCCGGACACATGGTAGTTGAAGGTCGGGTAGGCGCCGAGCGAGGTCACCACCGTATCGCCGGGGTCGAGCGTCAGCTGCGCCAGAAGTCCGAACAGCCCGTCGATGCCTTCGCCCACCGTGACGTGCGCGCCGGTCAGTCCGAGTTGCGCGGCGATGGCCTCGCGCAGCCCATGCTGCTCGGGGTCGCCATAGGCCCAGCTGCCGCTCGCCGCCTCCGCCATCGCCGCCAGCACACGCGGCGAGGGGCCGAACACGCTCTCGTTGGCGCCGAGACGAGCCCGAAAGGGGCGTCCGAGCCGTCGCTCCAGCGCTTCCGGGCCGACAAACGGAACGGTGGCGGGCAATGCCTGGGTACGAGGGGTGAAGAACACGAGCGGCCATGCCTCCGTTGCGGACCGTCTCCTCATACGGTCTTCGCGCGAGGAACGAAACGGGCTTGCGGCGGAGAGGTCGGCCGGGTGAAAAGCGTGGGACAATCGGCACTTGGGGCATACGCGCCCTTGAACCGCCGCCTTCGTCTCCTCACACCAGTTCCCATGTCCCGCGTTCAGCTAACCCGTCCATGATCCGCTTCCTCCACACGGCTGATTGGCAGATCGAGAAGCCCTTCGGCGGCTATGCGCCCGACGTCGCCTTCGCCCTCAAGGAAGCGCGCTTCGGGGCCGTCGAGCGCCTCGCGCGGCTGGCGGGGGAACGGCGCGTCGACTTCGTGCTCGTGGCGGGCGACGTGTTCGATGCCAACACCGTGTCGGACCGCGCGATCCAGCGCACGCTGGACGCGATGGCGCTGTTCGCGGGCGACTGGGTACTCCTTCCCGGCAACCATGACGCCGCGGTCGCCGTATCGGTGTGGACGCGGATCGAGCGCTTCCGGCATGCCGCCCGGGTCATCGTCGCCGAACGGCCGGAGCCCATCGTCCTGTGCGACGGGCGCGTCGTGGTGTTGCCCGCGCCGTTGCAACGGCGGCACGAGGGCGCCGACGTCACGGCCTGGTTCGACGCGGCGGAAACGCCGCCCGGCGCCGTGCGCGTCGGCCTGGCGCACGGGGCGGTCTCCAACCGCCTTCCGGCCGGCGCCGAGAGCGACAATCCGATTGCGGACGACCGTGCGAACCGCGCGCGCCTCGACTATCTGGCGCTTGGAGACTGGCACGGTTTCCTCGAGATCGCGCCGCGCACCGTGTATTCCGGCACGCCCGAGCCCGATCGCTACCCGGCCAACGAGCCGGGCTTCGCAGCGCTGGTCGAGATCGATGCGCCGGGCAGCCTGCCTCGCGTCGAGAAGGTGGCGACTGCCCGCTTCCGTTGGATGCGCCTCGACGTCGAGTTGCACGGCGACATCGGCGCCCTCGACGCCGCGCTGGACGCGCTGGGACCGACCGGCACGACGCTGATCGATCTGACGCTGCGCGGCACGCTGCCGATCCGCGAGCGTGTCGCGTTGGAGGAGCGGCTGGAGGCGTGGCGCGCCCGGTTCCAGGACCTTCGCCTCGACGATGCCGGTCTCGTGGACGAGCCGGATGTCGACGACCTCGACGCCATCGACCTTTCGGGTTTCGTGCGCGTGGCTGTGGAGCGTCTGCGCCGGCGGGCGGCCGATCCCGCCGATCCGGAGCGCGAGGCGGCCGCGCTCGCCTTGCGCATGGCCTTCGTCGACCACGCGCGCCCGACCAAGGCGGGCTGAGACCGATGCGCCTTCGCTCGCTCTCCTTGCGCAACTTCGCCGGCTCCGAAGCGCGTGATCTCGATGGGTTCCAACCCGGTCTCAACGTCGTGGTGGGCGACAACGAGGCCGGCAAGTCGACCTTGCTTCTCGCGCTTCGCTCGGCCCTGTTCCAGCGTCACCGCGCCCAGACCGAGGTGATCCGGCTGCTGGCGCCCTATGGGCGCCAGGTTCGGCCCGAGGTCGTCGTCGAGTTCGAGACGGGCGGCGAGAGCTATCGCCTGCGCAAGGGATTTCTGCAGAAGCCCGAGGCGGAACTGACCTGGGCCACCGGCAGCCTGACCGGCGAAGCCGTCGAGGAGCGGCTGGCCGAGATCTTCCGCTTCAACCATTCCGGTGCCCGAAAGGCGAAGGAGGGCGACTATCCCGGCGCCTTCGGTCTTCTTTGGGCCGACCAGGGCCGCGCCTTCCAGGGGCTCGATCTCGGACAAGGGCGCGACGCCGTGGCCGCATCGCTGGAGGGCGAGGTCGCGCAAGTGCTCGGCGGCGATCGCGGACGCTCTCTGCTTCTGCTCGCCAAGGCGCGGCATGACCGCTTCTTCACGGACCGCGGGCGCGTTTCCGTCAACTCGCCCTTGAAGGCCGTCGAGGATCGGCTGGCCGAGCTCGGCCGCGACCTCGCCGAGCGCGAGACCCTCGCACGCAGCTACCAAGACAAGATCGAACGTCTGCATCGCCAACGCGATCGGCTGCGCGGCTACGAGCGCGACGACGTCGTGCGCGCGGCGGAACGGTCGCTGCGCGCCGCCGAGGAGGCGCTGGCGGGACTCGGTGCCTTGCAGCGCGAGGCCGACGAGGCCAAGCGTGCCCTGCGACAGGCCGAGCTGGCACGCGAGGCGAGCGTCGAGCGGATCCGCGCGCGCGAAACATCCACGCACGCCGCGCGGCGAGCCGAGGCGCAGGCGAGCGAGACGGCCGAGCGCCTGGCGGAGGGAGAGGCGCGCCTGACGCGCGAGGCTGAGGCCCTGACGCACACCGAGGCACGAGTGGAAGCGGCGCGAGCGCTGGAGGAGCGACTGGCGGCGCATGCCGGCCGTGCGGCGCGCCGGGCGGAAGCCCGGCAACTCGCAGCGGCACTGGTGGCTGCGGAGGCGCGTCACGCACAGGCATCGGCGCTCGTTGAGAAGCGGGCCGCCGTTTCGCGATCCGAGCCGGGCTTCGACGCCGGTCTCCTGAAGACGCTCGATGCGCTGGAGCGTGCCGCGCGCGAGGCGGCGATTCGGCTGGAGGGCGCAAGTCCGGTCCTGCGCCTTCTTCCGCTCGATGGCCGAGGCGCGCGCGCGGACGGCTCGCCGCTGGAAGCGGGCTCGGCGTTGCGCATCGATCGGCCGCTGCGCATCGATCTCGACGGCTTCGGCACGATCGAGATCGAGCCGGGCGGGGACGGCGAGACGCTGCGGCGCGAGGCGGATCGCGCGGCCCTCGCGCTCGGCGCCAAGTTGCGCGCGGTCGGTGCGCCCGATGCCGACGACGCGCGCCGGCGTGCGCGCGAGAACGAGGAGCGCGTGCGCGAGCGCGACCGGCTCGACGCGCAGGTTCGCCTTCTCGTGCCGGAAGGGCTGGCGGCCCTGGCGGAGACGATCGCGGCGGACCGCACCCGGCTGGCCGACCAACAGGAGTCCGAGCCGGCCGACGAGGACGTCGGCGACTGGGACGGCGCCAGGCGCGATCTTGCCGACGCCGAGCGGTCGGCGGGTGCGGCCCGGCAAAGCGTGGCGCGGGCGCGCGAAGCGGTGGCGGCGCTGCGGAGCGAGGCCGCGCATGCGGGCGCCGACGCGCATCGACGCGCCGAGGAGTTGCGCGACGCCGAGCGGGATCGGCCGCATGCCGCCCTCGTCGCCGATCTGGCCGCCGCCGACACGGAGCGAGCCGGACGCGCGCTCGCCTTCGCCCAGCGCCGCGACGCGCTGGAGGCGGCCGATCCCGAGACGGCGCGCCGCACGCTCGAATCGCGCCAGCGGGCCCTGGCCGCCGTTCGCGAGGACCAGTCCCGGCTGCAGGCCGAGGTCGCGACGCTCGAGGGCGAGCTCGGATCGCAGGGACTGGTCTCGCTGCATCCGGAGATCGAGCGCCTGCGGGGTGAGATCGCCGCGGCCGAGGCGCAACGGCAGAGGCTCGCGCTGGAGGCCGAAGCCTCGCGACTCCTTCACCAGACGCTCGCCGACGCCCAGCGCGAGGCCCGCGAAAGCTGGCTGGGCCCAATCAAGCAACGCGTCGCGCCATACCTGCGCCTGCTGCACGCCGAGAGCGACGTCGAGTTCGACGAGTCGACGCTGGAGATTGCAGCCCTGCGCCGGCGCGGCACGGAAGAACGCTTCGACCGCCTGTCGATGGGCGCGCGCGAGCAGGTGGCCGTGGTGACGCGCCTCGCGCTCGCCGAGGTTCTGAAGCGCGGCGGACATCCGGCGGCGGTGATTCTGGACGATGCCCTGGTGAACACCGACGAAGTGCGGCTTCAGCGCATGCACATGGTGTTGCAGCGGGCCGCCGACATGGGCCTGCAGGTCATCGTGCTGACCTGCCGCGAACGCGACTTCCGCGACTTGGGAGCGCCGATCATCCGGCTCTGACAAGACATCAGATGTGCCGGCTCGTTCCGAACGCGACGGTGCGCGTTTCCGGCAGGCCGAAACGGTCGATCGGGCGCTCCGCGGTGTCGAACAGAAAGGCGAAGATCCGGTCCAGGATGTCGCTCCAGGAGCGGATGCGCTCGCTCGGGACGGCGCGGTCCATGCCGGTGACGTAGATCAGCTCGTCGCATGGGATCTGGTGATCGCGCAGCAGCGGCACGAGCACCGAGGGCAGGTTCAGGCGCTGCATGTAGCCGAATCGGATGTCGACCCGCACGATGTCGTCGGCGATGCGGGAGAAGTGAGCCCGGTCCCCGTCCAGAACGCGGGGCTTGTCCGTCCGGCGCACCACGCAGACGATGGTGGGGGAGAAGCTGACGTCGGCGAGCTTACGCATGCGCACGAGCGCGACCGGCGCGGTCTCGCCGGTTCGCGTGATGAAGACGGCCGGGCGGGGCAGGCGCCGACTGCCGGCAAGGCGCGCGGGCAGATCCTGGATCGGGACCGAGGCGCGGCGCGAGCCGCTGCGAAGCCGCTTCAGACCGTGGCGCCAAGCGCCCATGACAAGGAGCACGACGCCGCCGATCGAGAGCGGCAGGAGACCGCCGTCGAGGATTTTCGTGAGGTTCGCCGTCGCGAAGGGCAGGTCGAGGCAGAGAAACAAGGCGCCGATCGCCAACACGCCCCAGCGGGGCAGGCGCCACGAACGACCCATCTCGAAGACGAAGAGGATCGTGGTGGTGACCATCGCGAGGGCTACCGCGATGCCATAGGCCGAGGCGAGCCGTTCGGACGAGCCGAAGCTGACCACCACTGCGATCGCGAGAATGCCGATCAGCCAGTTGACCCGGCCGATATAGACGTCGGCCTCGTTGTGCGCCGAGGTATTGCGCATGCGCATGGGCGGCAGGAAGCCCAGTTCCACCGCCTGGTTCGCCAAGCTGAACGCGCCGGTCAGGATCGCCTGTGAGGCGATGATCGTGGCCAACGTCGCCAGAACCAGCATCGGCAGGCCGAAGGGCGCGGGCACGATCTCGAAGAAGGGATGCAGCACGCCCGGATTGCCGAGAAACAGGGCGCCCTGGCCGTAGTAGTTCAGTAGAAGGGCCGGCAGGGCGATCAGCGTCCAGGCGTTTCGGATCGTTCGCCGCCCGAACTGGCCGAGATCGGCATACAGCGCCTCGCCGCCCGTTACGGCCAGGAAGACCGAGCCCATGATGGCGAGCGCGCGGCCGGGCTCCGCCAACAGGAGGGCGACCCCATGCAACGGATTCGCGGCGGCGAGCACGTCCGGTCGCGCGACGATCGAAACGACGCCGAACCCGCCGAGCGCCGCGAACCACAGAAGCATGACGGGTCCGAAGAAACGGGCGATCGGCGCGGTGCCCAACCGTTGCAGGACGAAGACCGCCAGCAGCACGGCGACCGTCGCCGGCACGATGAAGCGATCGAACGACGGGGCCACGACGCGAATGCCCTCCATCGCGGAGAGCACCGATATGGCGGGCGTGAGGACGCCGTCGCCAAAAAGCATGGCCGCACCCGCCAGTCCCAGAGCCAGAAGAACGCGCTGGCCTCGCCGCCGACCTTGGTGAACGCGCAGAAGCGTCACGAGCGCGAGGATGCCGCCTTCGCCCTCGTTGTCCGCCCGAAGAATGAAGCTGACGTATTTCAGGGTCACGACGAGGATCAGCGCCCACGTCACGAGCGACAGGACGCCGAGCACGGAGGCCGGCGCGGCGGTGCCCTCGACCGAGGCAGCCCGGACACCCTCCTGGAGTGCATAGAGCGGACTGGTGCCGATATCCCCGAAGACGACTCCGAGCGCACCGACCGTTGCCCAGGCCGTGGCGCGTTGCGGCCCCGTTTTCGCCTCGTTCGACCACATTGCGCGCCTGCTCCGATTCCCGATCCGCAGGTACGGCGGTCCTGCAACTGGTGCGAAGCTAGCGTTGGAACTCCCATTCGGCAGGGGTTTGGTCAGGTCGGCGCAAGCGAGTTACGCTGGAGGGCACAACAAACGTGGCTTCGCCGCAACAGCGGTGTGTCCAACGCGCCTCCGTGGCCCTGGTGTGGCCTTTCGGTGATTGCATCCGGCACATCCGTCGATATCCTTACTATCGAAAGACGAAGGGGGACGACCTGAGGCTTTCAAAGGGATGGGGCAGGGAAGGCTGTCCTTCGTAACAAAGGCCCAACCCTAACCTATAACTTGACTGGAGGTCAGGACATGAACATCAAGAGCCTTCTTCTTGGCTCCGCCGCGGCGCTGGTCGCGGTTTCCGGCGCTCGCGCGGCTGACGCGGTCGTCATGGCCGAGCCCGAGCCGGTCGACTACGTCCGCGTTTGCGACGTGTACGGCAAGGGCTTCTACTACATCCCCGGCACCGAGACCTGCCTGTCGATCAGCGGTTACGCCCGCTTCCAGGTGAACGTCGCCGGCGACCCGGCCTTCAACCTCGAGGGTGACGACTACCAGGTCAACACCCGCGTCCGCGGCCGCTTGAACTTCGACGCCCGCGAGGAGACCGAGCTCGGCACGCT
>NZ_FNIT01000001.1:454178-559251 GCF_900104035.1 Aureimonas jatrophae
GTGAGGCCCGGCCGGGCGCGCTTGTAGGTCGAGAAGCGGTGGGCGTAGCGGTGCGCTTCCTCGTCGACGATGGGCCGCGGGCCGACCAGGCTCATCTCGCCGCGCAGGACGTTGAAGAGCTGGGGCAGCTCGTCGAGGCTGGTTTCGCGCAGGAAACGTCCAAGGCGCGTGACGCGCGGGTCGTTGCGCAGCTTGTGGTTGGCCTCCCACTCGGCTCTGGCGGCGGGGTCGCGCTGGAGGAGTTCCTGCAGGAGCTCGGCCGAGTTGGTGGCCATGGAGCGGAACTTGTAGCACAGGAAGTAGCGCCCGCCGAAGCCGATACGCCGGTGGCCGAACAGGACCGGGCCGGGGTCCGAGAGCTTCATGAGCGCCACGATCACCACCAGAAGCGGCGCCAGCGCCAGAAGCGCACCCCCCGCCAGAACGACGTCGAGAACGCGCTTCGATACGCCCCCAACCGGGACGTCGTCGCGCGGCGCGATGTTCGCGGACTCGGTGGCGTGATCCAAGGCGGGCAACTCGCCGACCCGAAGCTCGGCCACGCCAGAAGCGTTGCGCGACAGCGGCCTTGTCTCCGTCATGCGCTGCATCCTGCATAGGTTAACTGATAGTTGAATCAGTCCTTACAACAGGACCCAACAAACCTCAATCGGCCTGCAGCGTGGCCGACTTTGGCGTTCTCATGCGATACAGAAGTAAAAGCAAATAAAAATTTGAAAATCGATTTGGTCAGATATGATACCGATGACGGACCGCTTCCGGTGTTTGAGGGCAAGACAGAATGAATGTGGTTAACGTCGTAATCTTCGTCCGAAAGACGACGTATAAATCGTTTCAATCCACCGATATCGGAAATAAGAGGACTACTGCCGCTAATAAAGAGAAGTGTAACGCGCTCCTTCTGAGCACGACCATATAGGCTCGGTTGAAACGGTGCGTCGTGCGACGTGTCTCGGGTACCGAACTGCGGTCCTTTGCAGACGCGTCAAAGGCCGAGAGCGGCCTGAGCTTTGTGCACTGCAATACAACACGGCGCGGCGCGGTGCCTGAGCTGAGTGTGTACAGGTCGGCACAACAAACCGAAAGCATCGGTCGCCGCTGCGTCCCATTTGTGCGACGTCAGATGTGACGAGTGACATATTTCGTGATCGGTGACCGCACCCTCGCGATCCCGCGCACGGGCGCGCCGGCTGGAACCTGCGTGGCCCCCACCGATGGGCCGAACGTCAGAAGAAATCCACCGAACCGCTTTCCGCCGCCGTCGCCTCGCGGCCGCCCTTGAGACGGATCAACAGATCCGACAGGCGGACCGCCTCGATCACGCCGGGCATCACGGCGTCCTCGGGGGCCAGCGGTGCCAGCCGATCCAGCAGTCGCGACAGCTCGTCCAGATGTTGGGCCAAAGCGTCGATCGACTGCGCGCGCGCCTGCATGGGTTCGTTGAGCTCGGGCAGGAGCGGCACGAGCTCGCCGATCGCCTCGGCGACCTGCGCCTGCGCGGCCAGTTCGGTGCCGATCCGTTGGAGAAGCACGCGAAGGTCGGGCGTATCGCTCATGGAAAGCCTTCAGAAGAACTCGATGGCGCCGACATCGGGTGCGGGCGCGGTTGGGGGCGGGGGGGCGACCGGCGCGTCGAGGTAAAGCTGGCGAGCGCGACCGCCGACCGGCCAGAACTCGACCCGCCGTCCCACCGTGCCGCCGAGGCTCGTCGCCATCAGGGGGATGCGCTCGGTTTGAAGGAAGTGCTGGGCGAACGCGCCGTTGCGCCGACCGGTCTCGCCCCGGCCGCCCAGCGTCGCTGCGCCGCCGAAGAGCTTGGCGCGCAGGCGATCGCGCCGCGCGCCGCGCTCCAGGAGGCCGTTGATCAGCACTTCCATCAGGTAGGCGCCGTAACGCTCGGCCGCGCCCGCCTGCCGCGTCCCCTCGCCGCCGGGCAGCAGGAAGTGGCACATGCCGCCCGCGCCCGCCGCCGGGTCGAAGAAGCAGGCGGCCACGCACGAGCCGAGGACGGTCGTCAGGCAGAGATCCGGGTCATCCGAGACCCGCGTCTCGCCCTCGGCCACATGGAGGCGAACGATGCCCGGCACGGCGGCTCGCGTCAGGGCAGGTTGCCGGTCACCGCCTGGATCGCCTTTTGAAGGGCGGCCGGCTGAACGGGCTTGGGCAGGTAGTTGTTGACGCCGAGCTTGACGGCCTGCTGCAGGACGGTGCGGTCGCCCGAGCCGGTCAGGAGGATGAAGGGCGTGATGCGGGTCGCGGGATAGGTGCGGATCGCCTGGAGAAGCTGCAGCCCGTTGAGCTTGGGCATGTTGTAGTCCGAGATGACGATATGGGCGGGGCTCGTCATCATCATCTTGAGCGCCTCCTCGCCGTCCTTGGCGAAGGGGATG
The DNA here is from genome assembly GCF_900104035.1 of Aureimonas jatrophae. Taxonomy (GTDB): domain Bacteria; phylum Pseudomonadota; class Alphaproteobacteria; order Rhizobiales; family Rhizobiaceae; genus Aureimonas; species Aureimonas jatrophae. The sequence continues at coordinate 456,569 of NZ_FNIT01000001.1, forward strand.
TTCGCGAACCCGATCTGCTGCAGCGCCTCGCGCATCAGGAGGCGGCTCGTGGTCTGGTCATCCACGATCAGGATCTTGATGGTCTGCTTGGTCAAAGACACGATGCGGGCTCCCGGGGGCTGGCATGGGTGCCGAACACGGCCTCGGCCATGAGGTCCAGCGGCATTTGATGGTCGACCGCTCCGATCTGGAAGGCGGCCTTGGGCATTCCGTAGACGAGGGACGAGGCTTCGTCCTGGCCTATTATCCACCCGCCGGCCTTACGAATCTCCAAAGCGCCGCGCGCGCCGTCGCTGCCCATGCCGGTGAGGATCAGGCCGAGCGCGCGCGCACCGAAGGCGCGGGCGGCGGAATGGAAAAGGACGTCGACCGAGGGGCGATGGCCGGACACGGGGTCGGCCGCGACAAGCGAGCAGGCGGGCTTGGCGCCTCCTTGCGCCAGAAGATGGCGCGCTCCGCCCGGCGCGATCAGGATCTCGCCCGGTCGCAGCGGCATCCCGTCCTCGGCCTCCGCCACGCGCACTGCGCAACTCTTGGCCAGACGCTGCGCGAAGCCGCGGCTGAAGCCGGCGGGCAGGTGCTGGACGACAAGGGTCGGGGGCGCATCCTCCGGCCACCCGCGCAGGAGCGCGGTCAAGGCCTCGATGCCGCCCGTCGAGGCGCCAATCGTGATGAGGTCGGGCCGCGCGCGAAGCGGAGCCTTGCGCGTGGGCGCGGGGGCCGGGCGCGGCTTGCCGAAGCGCCGGTTGGCGAGCGCCACGAGGACGTCGCGCGCCCGGGCGGCGAGGCGCACCGTTTCGGCCAGGCGCGCAAAGGCTTCGTCGCCTGCATGCCGCGGCTTCACCACGCAGTCGAACGCGCCGATCTCCAGCGCCTGGATCGCGGCGGTCGTGCCGGGTCCGGTTTGGTTCGACACCATCACGACCGGCGTCGGGCGCAGGCGCATCACCTTTTCCAGGAACTCGATGCCCTGCATGCCGGGCATCTCGACGTCGAGGGTCACGACATCCGGGTCGAGGCGCTTCATCGCCTCGCGCGCGTCGGCGGCGTTTTCCGCCTCGCCCACGACCTCGATCCCGCCGCCCTCGCGCAGCGAGCGCGCGATCAGAAGGCGCATGGTGGGACTGTCGTCCACCACCAGAACGCGCACGGGGGAGGGGGCATCAGGGGTGCTCACGCGAGCCTCCGGTAGGTGGTGGTGGCGAGGTGGGCGAGCCGCTCGGCGGCGGCACCCGTGACGCGCTCGGAATGGCCGGCATAAAGCCAGCCGTCGGGATGGATCTGGTCGGCCATGCGCAGCCAGACGGCCTCGCGCACGCCTTGGTCGAAGTAGATCGCGACATTGCGGAAGAACACGACGTCGAACAGGCCGCGCATCGGCCAGGGAGCCAGAAGGTTGAGCTCGCGAAACCGGATCAGAGCGCGCAGCTCCGGGCGCGCTTCGAGGAGGCCTTCGGGCGCGGGCTGGAAGAAGCGCGCGCGGTCGCAGGCCGCGACATCGGCGAACGCCGTCTCGTCGTAGCGGCCGTGCGAGGCGGCGCGCAGAACGTTGCGATCGATGTCGGTCGCCAGGATGCGGATATCGAGCGCGGACGCGTCGGGAACGGTGCGCAGGAGCGACATCGCCGCGGAATAGGTTTCCTGGCCCGTCGAGCAGCCTGCGCTCCAGATCCGCACCCGCCCGCCCGCCCGTGCGCGTTGCGCCAGCTCCGGTAGAACCTCCGTCTCGAAATGCCGGAAATGATGCGGCTCGCGGAAGAAGAACGTGTAGTTCGTGGTGAGCGCCTCGACCATGCGGCGCAACTCCTCGGCGCCGGCAGGCGACGACACGAGGTCGCCGTAGCGCTCGAAGCTGCCCGCACCCGTCTCCGCCACGCGTCGCACGAGGCGCGAGAACACCAGCGACAGCTTCGTGTCCGGCAGATGGATGCCCGCTTCGCGCCGCACGATTCCCGCGATCCGCCGAAAGGCGTCCACCGAAAGCGCGGGGTCCTCGGCGAGGACCCCCGTTCTGCGCGAAGGGGCCGCCGCCGCGTTCATGCCGTGCGCAGGCGCTCGGGCAGCATGCGCTCGGGCATGATGCGCGCGATCATGCGGTCCTCGATCGCCACCACGCTCGACACGAAGGCCTTGGCGGAGTCCTGGGCGAGGTCCGGAGCGCTCTGGAGAAGGTCGGGGGTCACCGACAGGATGTCGGACACCGAGTCCACCAGGAGACCGAAGACCTGGTCCTCGGCCGCCACCACCACGATCACGTGACGCGGCGTCGGCGGCTCGACCGGCAGGCCGAGGCGCGCGGCGAGATTGACCACCGGCAGGACGGTGCCGCGCAGGTTGATCACGCCGAGGATGTAGTGCGGGGCGTGGGGCAGGGTGGTCGCGGGCGACCAGCCGCGGATCTCGCGCACCGCCCGGATATCGACGCAGAATTCCTGCGGGCCCACCCGGAAGGCGACCATCTCGGTGCCGCCGCTGACCGACTTGCGAAGCGTCTGGGACATGGGGTTACTCCGCCGCCACCTGGTCGAGGCCGAAGATGAAACTGTCGAGGGACTTGTCGCCGGCGAGCGCGTCGACATCGAGGATCAGGGCGACGCGGCCCTCGCCCGAGATCGTGGCCGCCGAGATGCCGGTGACCGGCCGGTAGTTCCGCTCTAGGCTCTTGATAACGACCTGCCGCTGGCCGCGGATCTCGTCGACCTGAAGCGCGACGCGCCGGTTGTTGTCGCATTCCACGAGGATCGCGACGCCCTGCAGCGGGTCGGCGGGCGTTTCGCGGTAGCCGAGGCGCGTGCCGACGTCGATGAGCGGCACGATCGAGCCGCGCACGTTCACGGTGCGCCCCTGGCCGAGCGTCTGGAGGTCGGCGCCTTGCGGCCGGAACGTGAAGACGATGGCGCCGAGCGGCACCACCAGCGTCTCGTTCTCGACGCGTACGATCATGCCCTCGAGCACCGCCAGCGTGAGGGGCAGGCTCATGGTGAAGGTCGAGCCGAGGCCGGGGCGCGAGGTAATCACCAGCCGCCCGCCGAGCGCCTCGATCGACTGCTTGACGACGTCCATGCCGACGCCCCGGCCCGAAATGGCCGAGACGGTGGAGGCCGTCGAGAAGCCCGGCAGCATGACGAGCTGATCGATCTCCTCGTCCGACAGCATCGCGTCGGCCGAGATCAGGCCCTTGTCGACCGCGATCTGGCGCACCTTCGGCCGGTTGATGCCGGCGCCGTCGTCGGCGATCTCGATGATGATGCGACCCGAGCGATGGGCGGCCGAGAGCGTGACGGTCCCTTCCGCCGGCTTGCCCTTGGCGAGGCGGTCCTCGGGCTTTTCCAGCCCGTGGTCGATCGCGTTGCGGATCATGTGGGTGAGGGGATCCGACAGGCGCTCCACCACGGTCTTATCGACCTCGGTGTTCTCGCCCTGCGTGACGAAGTTCACCCGCTTGCCCGTGGCCGACGCCGTTTCGCGCACGAGGCGCGGCATACGCTGGAACACCGACTTCACGGGCTGGGCGCGCACTGCCATGACCGAGTCCTGCAGCGTGCGCGTCAGGCGGTCGAGCTCCTCGATCGAGCCGGCGATCTCGGAGCCGGTGGGAAGCTCGGCCTCCTCGATGCGCTGGGCGAGCATGGTCTGGGTGGTGACGAGCTCGCCTACGAGGTCGATCAGCTTGTCGACGCGCGTGAGCTCGACGCGGATCACCACGCCCGGCGCCTCGCCCCCGCCCTTGGGCTCGCCGCTCTCGTCCTTGGCGGGTTTGGCGGCGGCAGCGGGCTTGGGCTCGGCGGCGACCACGGGCTCGGGCCGCGTTTCAGCCGTTGCCGGCGCGTCCGGCTCGGACGCGATCTCGCTCTGGAGCCGCGCCAGGAGATCGGCAACCGCGAGACCCCCGACGTCCGGCTCGGCGGCATCGGCGCGTGGCGTGATCTCCAGCTCGCAGTCCCATTCCGCGAACTCGAAGACCTCGCGCACGGCGCTTTCGGCGATCCCCTCGCCGTCGAGCGAGATCGCGAAGGAGAGGTAGCTGTCCTCGGGGTCGATCGCGTCGAGCGTGGGCACGCGGCTCGTGTCGCAGGCAACGCTCATCTCGCCCAGCGCACCGAGCTGGCGCAGGATCACCGCCGCCTCGTTGGCCTTGGCGTAGAGTTCGCGGCGGGGCGTGAACGCGATCTGGAACAGCGGGCCGTCGGTGGGCAGGGCGGCGGGTTCGCCGAACGCCGGCATCGCGCCGTCGCCGCCCAGCATCGCGCCCCAGTCCACCGCGACCGGCGTGAACTCGAAGTCGGCGAGACTGGCCCCGCCGTCCTCGTCGTCGCCTTCCGCCGCCCCGTGCGCCTCGCGCGGGCCGCCGATGAGCGTTTCCAGCTCGTTGATCAACTCGGCCGAGCGCGCCTCGTCGGCGGCCTCTCCGTCGCGGCCGGCGGCCACGAGGTCGCGCAGGTGATCGGCCGAGCGCAGCATCACGGCCATCACCGCGTCGCCGGCCTCGAGCCGGTGCGAGCGCACCTCGTCCAGCACCGTCTCGAAGACGTGGGCGAAGCGCACGAGGTGATGAAGGTCGAAGGCGCCGGCGCCGCCCTTGATGGAGTGCACCGCGCGGAAGACGCGGTTCACCGTGTCGTCGTCGGTCTCGCCGCCGCTCATGGCGTTGAGGCCGTCCTCCAGCTCCTGCAGCTGGTCGTCGCATTCCTGGAAGAAGACGACCCGGATCTCGTCGAGAGCGCTCATGACGAACCTCAGGCCGCGACGCGGTTGATCGCCGAGACGAGGCGCTCGGGATCGAAGGGCTTCACGATCCAGCCGGTGGCGCCGGCGCGGCGCGCGCGGTCCTTCTTGGCCGGATCGGACTCGGTGGTGAGCACGATGATCGGGATGGCGCGGCGCGCCCCGTCGGCGCGCACCGCCTCGATGAACTCGAGCCCGTTCATGCGCGGCATGTTGATGTCGGTGATGATGACGTCGGGCTCGGAGGCGCCCAGCACCTCGAGGCCGTGCACGCCATCCTCGGCCTGGATCACCGTGAAGCCCGCCTTGTCGAGCGCCGAGCGGAGCAGTTCGCGCATGGTGCGCGAGTCGTCGATGGTGAGAATCGTCTTCGTCATCACGCGGCGTCCACGAGGAAGGGGTCGGCGATCCCGAACAGGGCGAGGTCGCGGCGGAAGGCGTCGGAGGCTCCCTGGAGCCGGATCGGCACGCGGTCGGCGCTGAACGTCCGGCCTGCCGACAGGAGAAGCTGCAGGCACTGGCCACCCAGGCGCTTCACCTCGCCCGCCTCGACCCGAAGCGGCCTGCCGCGGTGGGCAAGAAGCGCGGCATGGAGGGGGGCGGTCGCGGTGATGTCGAGGACCGGCGCGAGGACCAGGACCGTCTCGTTCTCGCCGGGCGCTTCGTCATCCGCCGCCTCGGGCAGCGTGGCGAGGAGGGGAGGGGTCTCGACCACGTGCTCCTCTTGCGCCTCCTCCTCGTTCGAGGCGGCCGCCTCGAACGAGGCCATCATCGCGAGGATCTCGGGCGGAAGCGTTAGCTCGGGCAGATCGTCGGTGCGGGTCGTGTCGGACATCAGAACTCCTCCCATCCGAGATCGTCGGCGGCGGCGGCGGGGGCGGGGGCCGCCATCGCCGCGGCCGAGCCGCCGGCGGCCGCGACGACAACCGGCACCGGCACGGCCGGCGCCCGGGGCGCGGGCGCGGCGGGCAGGCGCGCGACCGGCGGCGCGGCATGCATGGCGGCCGAGACCTGGCGCAGGTTCGCCACCGAGCGATCGGTGTCGCTCACCTGGAAGCTGGCCAGAAGCCGGCAAAGCTCCTCGGTCTCGGTGCGCAGCGAGAGCGTGGCGGCCGTGGTTTCCTCCACCATCGCCGCGTTCTGCTGCGTGACGCGGTCCATCTTGTTGACGGCCTCGTTGACCTCGGCGATGCCGGTGGACTGCTCGCGCGCCGAGCCGGCGATCTCCTGCACCAGGGCGTCGACCTGCGTGACCTGAGCGGCGATGCGCGTCAGCACCTCGCCCGAGCGGCTGACGAGATCCACGCCGTCGCCCACATGGGCCGACGAGGCGCCGATCAGCGACTTGATCTCCTTGGCGGCCTCGGACGAGCGCTGGGCGAGCGCGCGCACCTCGAGCGCCACCACGGCGAAGCCGCGGCCGGCGTCGCCCGCGCGCGCCGCCTCGACGCCTGCGTTGAGGGCGAGAAGGTTGGTCTGGAAGGCGATCTCGTCGATCACGCCGATGATGCGGGCGATCTGCTGCGACGACTTCTGGATGGCGTTCATGGCGGCCACCGCCTCGCGCATCACCTCGCCGGAGCGCTCGGTGTCGAGGCGGGCGGCGGCGACCGAGGAGGCGACCGAGGCGGCGTTCTCGGCGGAATGCTTGACGGTCGCGGTGATCTCGTCGAGCGCGGTCGCGGTCTTGTCGAGCGAGGCGGCCTGCTGCTCGGTGCGGCGCGACAGGTCGTCGGCGGCCTGGCCGATCTCGTTGGTGCCGTTGGTGATCGAGGCGACCGAGGCGGTGACGTGGGCGACCGTGTCGTGGAGGTGGGCGGCGGCCGCGTTGAAGGCTGCCGGAATGGCGGCGAAGCGCTCGGGCAGGGCGGTCTCGATGCGGCAGGTCAGGTCGCCGGCCGCCAGGCGCCGAAGGGCGCCCTCCAGCGTTTCGGCCACGAGCGCTGCGTCGTCCGCACGCGCCCGGGCGTCGCTTTCGGCCTCGCGCGAGGCCTCGGCCCGGGCGTCGCCCTGGCGGATGGCGTCGGCCTCCACGGCCGCGATGCGGGTCTTGAGCTGGCTCAGCGCTTCGCCGGTCTGCGTCAGGATGGCGACCTCGCCCTGGGTGCCCGCGACGCCGGCGGCGTCGGCCAGCTGGCGCGCGGCGCGCCGAACTGGGGCGATCGCGGCGCGCTGAACCAGGAAGGCCAGAAGCATCAGGCCGGCCAGCGGGACGAGGATCGCGGCCAGGAGCATGGTTCCAGCCGACGACAGGCTTTCGGCACGCTGCTCGCGCACCGTGCTCAGGGCGGTCTGGGTGTCGCCCGCGATCGACTGGAGAAGCGGGGCCGCCGCCTCGAGCCGCTCCGCGTCCACGGACGACGGGTTCGACAGGATGGTCTCGAGCCGGTTGACGCGCGCCAGGTCGGTCGTGTCGAGGCTACCGAGGCGCAGCGCCTCGACATCGCTCCCGACCGGACCGCCTTCCCACAGGCGCAGCGAGAGGCTGCGCGCCGTATCCAGCCGCGTGGCGAGCGCGGCCTCGCGCTCGGCCGCCTCGGCCGCCCGGCCCGCCTGGTTGTAGGCCAGAAGACCCGTCAGGATGCTGGCGCCGCCGGCCAGCGCTACCGCCAGCAGAAGCTGGCGCGACATGGTCATGGACTTCAGCATGCGGGCTCCGATCGGAAGGCGGCGGATGGGTGGCGCGCCGGTTGCCGGGTGGCCCGGCGGATCGCGTCGATCGTCAGGGTTGATCCCGAACCGATAAAATTCGGTTGAGATTGTAACGGTTGTTCTGAGTAGTCTTCCGGAGGCCGTTGTTAGCGTCCGATTCAGCATAGAAGCAACGAGACTCCAGCCGTTCGCGTCTGCTCTTGGGCCTCGGGCGCCGCGTCTTCGTACGCGTGGGAGTCCTTGGGTTGGGACCGGGTCCGGTAGCGGCCGCCGAAAGTCTTCGCGGTCGCCGTTTCTCCATCGAACACGCGCCACAACTTTTGCGGCTGCTTAACTCACGGGCAATTACTTCACCCCATAGTTGGCCATCCCGCTCCCCTCATCACCCGGAACGAGCCGATGTCCTCTCCCAGCGTGCTGACGCTCCATGGTGCCCACGACCTGTCGACGTCGGTGGCCACCCATGCCGCGATGCTGGAGGCCTCGGCTGCCGGCTCGCTGCGTCTCGACCTGTCGGGCGTCGAGAGTGCCGATGTCAGCTTCGTTCAGCTGGTGCTGGCCCTGCGGGCGGGCCTCGAGGCGCGCGGCGACACGCTGGAATGCCTCACCTCGCCGGCGGTCGTGGAAGCCTTCTCGCGCTGCGGCGCCGATCTTCCCGCGAACTGATCCCTCCCTCCCTTTCCTTGTTTCCTGAAGGCCGATCCCCGTGACGAAGTCCGTTCTTTGCGTCGATGACTCCGCCAGCGTGCGGCAGATGGTGTCGTTCACCCTGGAGAGTGCCGGCTACGCGCCCGACACCGCCGTGGACGGCGCCGACGCCATCACCAAGCTGGAGCAGAACAAGTACCAGCTCATCATCACCGACCTGAACATGCCCAACCTCGACGGCATCGGCATGATCCGGAAGGTCCGGCAGATGCCGCAGCATGCGGGCCTGCCGATCGTGATGCTGACCACCGAGTCCGACGAGGCCAAGAAGATGGAAGGCAAGGCGGCCGGCGCGACCGGCTGGATCGTCAAGCCCTTCGACCAGACCAAGCTGGTGGCGGTCGTCAACAAGCTGATCGGAGCCTGATACCGATGGGCGGCGGCGACATGCTCGAGGTCTTCCTCAACGAGGCGCGGGACCTTCTGGAACAGCTCGAGGCGGCGCTGCTCGACCTCGAGACGCGGCCGACCGACCGCGAGCTGATCAACACGACCTTCCGCGCTCTTCACACGCTGAAGGGCTCGGGCGGCATGTTCGGCCCGCCCGCCATGGCCGCCTTCGCGCACGAGCTGGAGAACGCCTTCGAGAAGGTGCGCCAGGACAAGGTCGCGGTGACCCCGCGCCTCGTCTCCCTCCTTCTCCAGTCGGCGGACCAGATCCGCAAGCTCCTGTTCGAGCCGGGCGACCATTCCGAGGCGAGCCATCGCCTCGCCGCCGCCCTGAACGAGGAGGTCGGAACAGGCGCGCCCGCCGCCGCCGTGCCGGCGGCGGCCCCCGTCGCGGTCGCGGCCGCCGCTCCCGCCTCCGACATGAAGCGCTGGCGCATCCGCCTGCGCCTGGAGGCGAACGCCCTTCAGTTCGGCACCAACCCGGTCTCGCTCTTCGACGAGCTGCGCGACCTCGGGACGCTCACGGTCACCGCCGACGCCTCGCGCCTGCCTGCGCTGGCCGAGCTCAACCCGACCGAGCTCTACCTCGGCTGGGAGATGGTGCTGGAGACGGCCGCCGCGCGTTCGCAGATCGAGGACGTCTTTATCTTCGTGGACGGTCCCGACGCCGTCCTGATCGAGGCGCTGGACGCCGCCGCTCCCGTCGTGGCTCCCGCCGAGATGGCGCCGCCGGCTGCTGCAGCGGCGCCTGCGCCCGCCGCCGCGCCCAAGGCCGCCGCCGCCCCGAAGGCCGAGGAAGCGCGCGGCGAAGCGCGCACCGAGGCCCATGTGCGGGTGTCGGCGAGCCGCCTCGATCTTCTGCTCGACCAGGTCGGCGAGCTCGTGATCGCCCAGGCTCGCCTCACGGCGCTCGCCCGCAATCGCCGCGACCCCGTCCTGTCCACGGTCTCGGAAGAGATCGAGCGCCTGTCGGCGGACCTGCGCGACTCGGCCATGGGCATGCGCATGGTGCCGATCGAGACGCTGTTCGGCCGCTACCGGCGCGTCGTGCGCGACATCTCCTCGGATCTCGGCAAGGAGATCGATCTGGTCTTCACGGGCGAGGAGACCGAGCTCGACAAGACCGTGCTCGACCGCCTCGGCGATCCGATGGTCCACATCATCCGCAACTCGCTCGACCATGGCATCGAGTCGGCCGAGCGGCGGCTCGCCGCCGGCAAGCCGGCGCGCGGCCACCTGCGCCTCGGCGCCCGCCAGGCCGGCACCGAGGTCGTGATCACGATCGAGGACGACGGCGCCGGGCTCAACCGCGCCCGCATCCTGGAAAAGGCGCAGGCCGCCGGCGTCGTGCTGGAAGGCGTCACCCCGCCGGACCGCGAGATCGACGAGCTGATCTTCCATCCCGGCCTGTCCACGGCCGCCACCGTCTCGAACCTGTCGGGACGGGGCGTCGGCATGGACGTCGTGCGCCGCACGATCAACGAACTGCACGGCTCGATCGAGATCGACACGCGGCCGGGCGAGGGAACGCGCTTCCTTCTGCGCCTGCCCCTTACGCTGGCCATCGTCGACGGGCTGCAGGTCTCGGTCGGCGAGACGCAGTGCATCCTGCCGCTCACCAGCGTCGAGGAGTGCGTCGAGCTCTCGGCGGTGGAGTCGCGCGCTTCCAACGGGCGCAACTTCGTGGACATCCGCGGCACGCTGGTGCCCCTCCTGTGGATGCACGAGGTGTTCAACGAGGGGACACGCGGCGGCGTGGTGGTCGTGGTCGAGAGCGACACCGGCAAGCTCGGCGTCGTGGTGAACCAGGTGGTCGGCCAGCACCAGACCGTGATCAAGCCGGTTTCGCCGCTGCATGCGGGGACGCCGGGCCTGGGCGGCGCGACGATCCTGGGCGACGGCACGGTGGCCCTGATCCTCGACGTCAACCCGCTCGCCCGTCATGCCGTGCGCCCGCGCGTCGACACCGTCGCGGCCTGAAGAGGAAGAAACCGATGTCCGCAGCCGCCGCCCTTCCCGCAGCGACCCCCGCGCAGCCGCAGTCCGTTGCGCGCGACTTCCTGACCATCGCGCTCGGCGAGGACCTCTTCGCGATCCCCGTGTCGCTGGTCCACGAGGTGCTCGACCCCGCGCCCGTGACGCGCGTTCCCAACGCGCCGGTCTTCGCGCCGGGCCTCGTCAACGTGCGCGGCAACGTCCTGCCGATGCTCGACCTTCGCGCCCGCTTCGGCCTGGAGCCCGCGCCCGATACCGCCTCGACGCGCCTGATCGTGTCGGAGGTGGCGATCGAGGGCGGCGACCCGTTCGAGGTCGCCATCAAGACCGACGCCGTGTTCGCCGTGGTTCCGGTGCGCGACGAGGAGATCGCGAGCGTGCCCGAATACGGCTCGCGCTGGCCGAGCCGGTTCCTTGCGGGCGTCGTGCGCGACGAGGGACGCTTCGTCCTGCTGCTCGACGTCCCCCGCCTCGTCGAAACCCACTGAACGCCCGTCCGCCCCTTTCTCTTCCGGGACTTTGATCCATGAGCCAGCCCTTCCGGTCCGCCTTCGGCGAAAGCGAGACTGAGAGCGAGAGCGCCGAGATGCTCACCTTCCAGCTGGGCTCGGGCGCCTTCGCGGTGAACGTGCGCCAGGTCCGCGAGGTGCTCGACCACAAGCCGATCCAGCCGCTCGCCAACGCGCCGGCCAGCCTTCTGGGCATGATCGACGTGCGCGGCGCCGGCGTGCCGGTGGTGGATCTCAAGCGCAAGCTGCGCATGCCGGACAGCGAGATGCGGCCCGTCACCGGCGACACGCGCATCGTGGTTCTCGAGTTCGAGGCCGCGGGCGAGACGCAGACCATCGCCGTGATCGCCGACGCCGTGCACGAGGTCGTGGACCTTGCCGACCAGGTGGTCGAGATGCCGCCGCACGTGGGCGAGGCCTGGGACACGACCTTCATGCAGGGACTGGGCCGGCGCAACGAGAGCTTCCTGACGCTGCTGCGCGCCGACCACCTCTTCTCCGCGGGCGAGGGCGTTGTCCTCGGCCGGGCCGCGTGAGGACGCCATGGCCGCGCTGCGCAAGCCCAACCCCGAGGGCACCGAGGTCATTCCGGCCTGGACGCGCGTCCAGCTAGCCGACGCCGCCTTCGCCACGCTCGTGCGCCTGGTGCGCGAGAGCTGCGGCGTCGCCATGTCGGACTTCAAGAAGACCATGCTGGAGACGCGGCTGCGCCGCCGTCTCCAGGCGACGGGCCTCGAAAGCTTCGAGGCCTACGTCGCGCTCCTCCAGAAGCCCGAAGGCTGGCGCGAGGAGGGGCAGAACTTCGTGGACGCCGTGGTCACCAACGAGACCTCGTTCTTTCGCGAACGCGCCCACTTCGACCACTTCACCCCGGCCGAGGTCGAGCGCCTGCTCAAGAACGGCGACGGGCGGGGCCTTCACGTCTGGAGCGCGGCCGCCTCGTCGGGGCAGGAGGCCTACACGATGGCCATGGTGCTCGACAGCCTGTCGGAGGGCGCCACGCGCTTCGACTGGTCGGTGCTGGCCACCGACATCTCGGTGAAGGTCCTGCGCATGGCGCGCGAGGCGGTCTACCGCTCGGAAGACGTGGCGCCGGTCCCGCCCGCGCTGCTCGACCGCTACGTCCTGCGCTCGCGCGACGAGGCGAGCGGCACGGTGCGCATCGCGCCGGAGCTGCGCCAGCGCGTCCACTTCGGCCAGCTCAACCTGATGCATGCCGAGTACAAGCCGAAGCGGACGATGGACGTCATCTTCTGCCGCAACGTCCTGATCTACTTCGAGCCCGCCGTCCAGGAACAGGTCGTCTCCAAGCTGGCGCGCCACGTGCGCCCCGGCGGTCTCCTGATCCTCGGCCATTCCGACTCGCTGCGCACCAAGACCCTGCCGCTGCGCCTCGTCGGCAACAACATCTACGAACGCCTGGGAGACAGATGATGAGCGCGATCCGCGTCCTGATCGTGGACGACTCGGCCAGTGTGCGGCAGGTGCTCACCGAGATCGTCTCGGCCGAGCCCGGCATGGAGGTGATGGGCACCGCGTCCAACCCCTACTTCGCCGCCGAACGGCTGCGCGAGGAGGTGCCCGACGTCATCATCTGCGACATCGAGATGCCGCGCATGGACGGCATCACCTTCGTCCAGAAGCTGATGAGCCAGCGCCCGATCCCGGTGGTGATCTGCTCCTCGCTCGCCGAGGCCGGCTCCGCCATGGCGCTTCAGGCGCTGGAAGCGGGCGCGGTGGAGATCATCGCCAAGCCCAAGATGGGCACGCCGCAGTTCCTTCTGGAGTCGCGCACCCGCATCACGGACGCCGTGCGTGCGGCAGCCCAGGCCAAGCCGCGCCAGCGCCGCGCGCCTGCCAGCACCGGTGTCCAGCCCAAGCTCACCGCCGATGCCGTCCTGCCGCCCGCCACCGGCCGCCCGATCGACCGCACCACCGACAAGGTGGTGGTGGTCGGCGCCTCCACCGGCGGAACCGAGGCGCTGCGCCACCTTCTGGAGCCGCTGCCCGTCGACTGCCCCGGCATCGCCGTTGTGCAGCACATGCCGGCCGGCTTCACCTCCGCGTTCGCCAAGCGGCTCGACTCGCTCTGCCGCATCGAGGTGCGCGAGGCCGTCACCGGCGACCGTCTGATGCCGGGTCTGGCCCTGATCGCGCCGGGCAACCACCACCTCCTCCTGCAGCGCTCGGGCGCGCAGTACCACGTCGAGGTGCGGGAGGGGCCGCTCGTGTCGCGCCACCGCCCCTCGGTGGACGTCCTGTTCCGCTCCGCCGCCCGCTCGGCCGGCGCCAACGCGCTCGGCATCATCATGACGGGCATGGGCGACGACGGCGCCAAGGGCATGCTGGAACTGCGCCAGACCGGCGCGCGCACGGTCGGCCAGGACGAGGCGTCCTGCATCGTCTACGGCATGCCCAAGGAGGCCATGAAGGCGGGAGCGGTGGAGGAGGAGATGCCGCTCGGCAAGCTCTCCGCCGAGATCGTCCGCTTCAGCCACGACCATTCCCCGCGCGTCCAGGCGCGCGCCTCGCAGAGCCGGTAACCGCGCCATGACCACCGACACGCTTCTGTCCCCCGAGACCCTCCAGCCGCTGTCGCGCGCGCTGGAGCGCATCCACCAGTGGAACGTCTCTTCGGAGACGGTCTATCTCGGCGCGGGCGAGGATCTCCAAACGCTTCACCGGCGCATCGGCACGGTGCGCGACGGCATCCGCCGCACCACCGAGACCGTGTCCTCGGCCGACGGCGACCGGGTGGAAGCACTGCTCGCGGGTGCCGCCGAGGCAGCCTCCGACCTCGAGGGCGCCTCGCGCGAGCGCACGCGCCTCCTGCGCACGCTCTCCGACGGCGTGACGCTCAGCGCCGGCGGCTCGGCGGCCGTCGCGCTCGTGTTCCGCCTTCTGGACTATGTCGTGCTCGTCGCGCGCACCCATGTCGAGGGCATGAGCGAGGGGCGCGAGGTGCTCGTGCCCTTCACCGAGCACGTCCATGAACTCGTAAGCTCCGGTCAGGGCGTCGCCAGCAGCCTCGACGAGCGCGTGCGCGTCCTGCGCGGCCACATCGAGGAAAGCCGCGCCATCGACAACCGCGTCGGCGCGCGGGCCGCGGTCGGCGAGCCGAGCCTCGCCTTCCAGTTCAAGGGACTGATCCGACGCCTGGCCATGGAGCGCGACACCCTGGCCGATACGCGTCAGGAAGCGCACCGCTCCTTCTCCACGATCCGCGACGCGGTGGGCGGCCTCGTGATGGGCCTCCAGTTCCATGACATCGCCCGCCAGCGCCTCGAGCACACGCTCGGCAACCTCGAGCGCTTCCTTCTGCTTGCCGCGGAGGGCAAGCTGGCGCACGACGCGCCGGCGCTCGCGCCCAAGGCGCGCAACCTTGCGGTGCGTCGCATCGCCGAGCTCGAGATCGCTCAGCTCCAGAGCCTCGCTTCGCTCTACGAGACCCGCATGGGCGAGCTGCACGGCAACCTCACCGTGATCGAGGACGAGCTTCTCGCCTCGGACCGCCTTCTCGCCTCGCTGTTCCGCGAGGGCACGAGCGGCGAAGGACGGTCCGCCATGGCCGTTCTGGAAAGCGAGACGAGCCGCCTGCGCCAGCGCTTCCAGCGCGGCGAGAGCGACCGCCGCCAGCTCGACGAGAGCCTGCGCGAATGCGTCGAGGCCGCCGACCCGCTGATCGCCATGACCGACGAGCTCGGCGCACTGGAGCACACGCTGCGCCTCGCCGGCTTCAACGCCGCGGTGCGCGCCGCCCATGTCGACTCGGGCGACGAGACGATCGGCTACATCGCCCGCGAGATCCGCGAGCAGGCCACCGCCGCCAAGGTCCAGGCCGACACGGTGCGCGAGGGCATCGAGGCCTCGGTCAGCGCCACGCGCGAGCTGGAGGCGAGCGTCCTGCCGGCGATTCGTCGCGCCGAGGATGCGATCAGCCGCCAGTTCGAGGAGGCGACCGCGCTTCTCGCCCGTATCGAGAGCGACTGCCAGAACGAGATGCGCGCGGCCTCCAGCCAGGCCGAGGGCCTGAGCGGCCGCGTACGCACCATCTCGACGCTGATGACGCCCCATGTCGAGGGCTGCGCCCTGATGCGCGAGGCGGTGGCGCTTCTGGAAGCCATGCTGCGCGGCCTGCCCGACGAGACCGCGAGCCTCGAGGACGCGCGCGACCTCCACGGGCTGCTCGCCGGTCAGTACACGATGGCCGAGGAGCGCCAGATCTTTGAGGCCTCGTTCCGCGGCCAGCTGGGTGCGGCACCTGCCGCGCCGGCAGCGGCGGCTGCGGCGGCCGACGACATCGACGACCTCCTGTTCTAGGCTGTTCCCCACGACGAGTGCTTTCGGCGGGCCGCCCTCGGGCGGCCCGTTCGCGTTTTCGAAGCGTCAGCCGAAGATCGCGCGCTCGCGCTCCACCAGTTCGGCGATGAAGTCCGCCACCGCCCGCACGCGCGCGACGCCGCGCGCGTCCTCGTGCGTCACCAGCCAGTAGGAGCGTCGCACCTCGTGCGCTGGCAGAACCGGCACGAGCTCGGGGCGCTCGGCCGCCATGAAACGGTGCAGGATGCCGATGCCCCAGCCCGCCGCCACCGCCTCGCGCTGGCCGAGCGCCGAGGAGATCTCGAAGCGGCTCGGCCAAGGATCGGCCAACTCCCGCCCGTAATGGAGGCGCGGGCTATAGAGAAGATCGTCGACATGCCCGATCAGCGGATGGGCCGAGAGATCCGCAAGGCTCGCGGGCGCGGCGACGCGCGCCAGATAGGTCCGCGCGGCGTAGAGGCCGAGCGCGTAGTCGGTAAGCTTGCGCGCGACGAGCCGCCCCTCCTCGGGACGCTCCACGGTCACGGCGATGTCGGCCTCGCGGCGCGAGATCGAAAAGGCGCGCGGCACTGGCACGAGCTGCAGCGTGATCCCCGGATGCCGCTCGGCGAACGCACCGAGGCGCGCGGCCAGAAAGCTCGTGCCGAACCCGTCCGGCGCGCCGATCCGCACCGTGCCCGACAGGGCGATGTCCGTGTCCCCCATCAGCGCGCCGGCCTCCAGCACCTCGCGCTCCATGCGCTCGGCGATCGCCAGTAGCCGCGTTCCTTCCGCGGTCGGCTCGCAGCCCGCCGGCCGGCGCGTGAAGAGGCGCGTGCCGAGCGCGGTCTCCAGCGCGTCGAGCCGCCGGCCGACGGTGGCGTGGTTCAGCCCGAGGCGCCGCGCCGCGCCGAGGATCTGACCCGCGCGCGCCACGGCCAGAAAGATCCGCAGGTCGTCCCAGTTCATCGTGACACGTCTCCCCGACACGCATTTGCGCACAACGGATGCGCGGGGATGCCGCTTGATTTCAAGTGCGCAGCCGGGCCAAGTCGCCGGAAACAACGGGAGGCATCCGCCATGAACGAGATAGGCCACTTCATCGACGGCGCGCGCGTCGCCGGCACATCGGGCCGCACGGCCGACGTCTTCAACCCCGCCACCGGCCAGGTGACGGCGCGCCTGGCGCTGGCCAGCGCGGCCGAGCTCGATCGCGCGGTCGCCGGTGCCCAGGCCGCGCAGGCCGGCTGGGCCGCCACCAACCCGCAGCGCCGTGCCCGCGTCTTCATGCGCTTCGTGCAGCTCCTCAACGAGAACATGCAGGAGCTCGCCGAGCTTCTGTCGTCGGAGCATGGCAAGACGGTCGAGGACTCCAAGGGCGACATCGTGCGCGGGCTCGAGGTCTGCGAGTTCGTGATCGGCATCCCGCACCTCGCCAAGGGCGAGTTCACGGAAGGAGCGGGTCCGGGCATCGACATGTACTCGCTGCGCCAGCCGGTGGGCGTGGGCGCCGGCATCACGCCGTTCAACTTCCCCGCCATGATCCCGATGTGGATGTTCGCGCCAGCCATCGCCTGCGGCAACAGCTTCATCCTGAAGCCGTCCGAGCGCGACCCCTCCGTTCCCATGCGCCTGGCCGAGCTGATGATCGAGGCGGGGCTGCCCAAGGGCGTGCTTCAGGTCGTCAACGGCGACAAGGACGCGGTCGACGGCATCTTGGCGCACCCCGGCATCTCGGCCGTGTCCTTCGTCGGCTCGACGCCGATCGCCGCGCACGTCTATGCGCAGGCCACCGCGAACGGCAAGCGCGCCCAGTGCTTCGGCGGCGCCAAGAACCACATGATCATCATGCCCGACGCCGACCTCGACCAGGCGGCGGACGCGCTGATCGGCGCGGGCTACGGCTCGGCCGGCGAGCGCTGCATGGCGATCTCGGTGGCCGTGCCCGTCGGCGATGCGACCGCCGACAGGCTGATGGAGAAGCTCGTTCCCAAGGTCGAGGCGCTGCGCATCGGCCCCTACACCGACAAGGACGCCGACTACGGCCCGGTGGTCACCAAGGCGAGCCAGGAGAAGATCCTGGCGCTTGTGGAGAAGGGCGTGGCCGAGGGCGCCGAGCTCAAGGTCGACGGTCGCGGCTTCCGCATGCAGGGCTACGAGGACGGCTTCTTCGTCGGCTCGTGCCTGTTCGACCGCGTGACGCCGGACATGGACATCTACAAGCAGGAAATCTTCGGCCCGGTCCTCTCGGTGGTGCGCGCCAAGGACTACGAGGAGGCGCTCTCGCTGCCGATGCGGCATGAGTACGGCAACGGCGTCGCGATCTACACGCGCGACGGCGATGCGGCGCGCGACTTCACGAGCCGCGTGAACGTGGGCATGGTCGGCGTCAACGTGCCGATCCCGACCCCGCTCGCCTACCACTCCTTCGGCGGCTGGAAGCGCTCCTCCTTCGGCGATCTCAACCAGCACGGCCCGGACTCGATCCGGTTCTGGACGCGGACGAAGACCGTCACCAGCCGTTGGCCGAGCGGCATCAAGTCGGGCGCCGAGTTCTCGATGCCCGTGATGCGCTGAGAGCTCCTGCCTCGAATACGAAGGGCCGCCCATGGGCGGCCCTTCTTCGTCGGGTCTTTCCTTTCCGTGCCGTCCGGCTCAAGGACAGGGCACCCCGCACCCCCGACCGGCCCGCCCATGCTGTCACTTCTCGCCTTTGCGCTCGCGCCCGTCTTCGCGGTGATCGCGCTCGGCTTTGCGGCGGGCCGCCTCGGCTGGGTCGACAACACCCATAGTGCCATCCTCGGCGCGTTCGTCGCGCAGTTCGCGCTGCCCGTGTCGCTGTTTCTCGCGGTCGTCTCGGTGCCCCGCGACCAGCTCGCAAGCGAGCTCGTGCCGGCCGTCGTCTATGCCGTGGCGCTGATCGGCGGCTTTGCGGCGGCGCTTCTCCTGGCCCGCTGGCTGCGTCTTTCCCCGGTGGTGCGCGCGTTGTTCGTGCTCACCGTCGCGATGCCCAATCTCGGCGGCATCGGACTGGGTCTCATCCAGTCGCTGCAGGGGGGCTCGGCCGCGGTCTCGATCGCGGTCGCCAACCTGGTCGGAACGCTCACCGTCATGGTCTGGTGCTTCGCGCAGCTGGAGATGGCGGCGGGCTCGGGCCAACCGGTGCGGGCTCTGCGCGCCGCGCTTCTGAAACCCATGACGGTGCTTCCCACGATCGGTTTCGTTCTGGCCTTTCTGGGCGTTCCGTTTCCGGCCCTGGCCGAGGCGGCGCTGCGACCGCTGGCGCAGGCGACCGGCGGGGCCGGCCTGTTTCTGACCGGCGTCATCCTGTCGACGCAGACCCTCAGCCCGACGCGAGCCACGCTCGCCGGGGCGCTGGTCTCGGTCGCGCTGCAGCCGGCGCTGGCGTTCGCGGCCTGCCTCGCGCTCGGCCTCGAGGGATCGGTCGCCCTTCGCGCGGTGGTCGCCATGGCGATCCCGTCGGGCTTCGTCGGCACGATCCTGTCGTCGGTCTACCGGACGGGGACGCCGGAGAGCGGCGGCACGCTGGTCGCCGCCTCGCTTCTGTCGGCAGCGACGCTGCCCGTCTGGATCGCGCTGGCGACGCTGGTCTTCCTGCCCTAGGCACCGCCGTCGTCGGTGCGGATCGTGAGGTCGGCCGGGCGCGAGCGCTGGAGCACGAGGCGCATGTTGGGCAGGTCGTTGCCCTCCATCTTCTCGATCAGCATCTCGGGCGTGTAGTCGTAGGCGAGCCAGCGGCGCGTCAGCCGTTCCACCAGCACCGCCTCGCGCGCCTCGGCCATGACGGTGAGGTCGAAGAGCGGGGCCAGATCCCGCCAGCCCGGCTCGTCGAGGAGCAGGTAGTTGCCCTCGGTGAGGATGATGCGCGCCTCGGGCTCGATGATCCGCGCGCCCGCGCGCGCGATCTCGATGTCGCGGTCGAAGACCGGCACCGCCACCGCCTGCCCCTCATCACGGCGCAGCCGCTCCAGCATTGCGCGGTAGCCGTCGAGGTCGAACGTGTGGGGGGCGCCCTTGCGCGGACGGTCGCCGCGCGGCACCAGCACGCGGTCGTCGAAGTGGTAGCCATCCATCGGCAGGACGGCCGAGATGCCGGGGCGGCGCGCTTCCAGCCGGGCGTGGAGGCTTTCCGTCAGCGTCGACTTGCCGGAGCCCGGCGAGCCGGCGATGGCGATCACGCGCCGTCCCGCGGTCCCCTCCGACAGGAGGGCGTCGGCGAGCCCCGCCAGCGTGACGTGCTCGCCCATCCTCAGCCCCGGTCGGCCTGAAGCGAGACCGCCTCGATCCCGGCGGCGGCCGCCGCCTCGTCGTTGTCGGACGTATCGCCCGTCACGCCCACCGCGCCGACGACGCGGCCGCCCTCGCGAATGAGGACGCCGCCCGGCACCGGCACGAGCGAGCCCTCGCACAGCGCGTTCATCGCCTGGATGAAGTGGGGCTGCTCCTGCGCCCGCTTGTCGAGCGCGCGCGAGCCCATGCCGAGCTGCACCGCGCCGAAGGCCTTGCCGATCGCGATGCGCGGACGCAGCGGCGAGGCACCGTCCTCGCGCTCCAGCGCCAGAAGGTCGCCCGCCGCGTCGAGAACGGCGACGGTGAGCGGCTTCAAGCCCATCTCGCGGCCCTTGGCCCGCGCGGCGGCGACGATCTGGCGGGCGGTGTCGAGCGAGAGGGTCATGGGCGGCTCCTTGCGATGGATGTGGCCCGCCGCTTAGCGCGCCGGCCGCCCGGTCGTCATCAGGAAAAGCGACGGGCGGCGTCGAGCCCGAGCCCGAGCCCGACCGAGCCGAAGGCATCGGAGCGGGCGATCCGCGCTTCGGGGAAGGGACGGGCGGCAGCGGCCGCCACCGCCGGCACCTGCGCACCGCCGCCGGTCAGGATCACCGTATCGATCGCATCCGCGGACAGTCCCGCCGTCTCCAGGGCGTCGGCGATGGCGCGGTCGATGCGCTCGACGAGCTCGCGCGTCACCTGCTCGAAGCCGTCGCGGCTGGCCTGCGTCGCGATCTCGAGGCCGGGCTCGCTGACGACGATGGGCGCGCTGTCGCTATCGGTCAGCGCGATCTTGGCGCGCTCGGCCGCGCCCGCCAGGCGGTGGCCCGAGCGGTGCGCGAGGACGTGCTCCAGCCGGCGCAGCTTGTCCGGCTCGGCTGCCTCCTTCACGAGGCCGCGCACGTCGGCCAGGTTCTTGGGGGTGTAGAGCGTGTTGACGCGGTGCCAGGTGGCCAGATCGTTGAAGTACCAGACCGGCATCAGGCGCTTGCCGTCGGCCGTGAACGTATTGAGCCCGAGCAGCGGCTGGATCCGCGCGATGTTCAGCAGGCGGTCGAAGTCCGTGCCGCCCACATGAACGCCGCCGGTCGCCAGGATGTCGTCGGCCCGGTCCAGCCGGCGGGCGCGCTCGGGGCCAAGGCGCAGGATCGACACGTCCGACGTGCCGCCGCCGACATCCACCACCAGCGCGAGGCTTTCGTGGTTGAGGCCGCGTTCGAAGAATAGCGCGGCGGCGACCGGCTCGAACTGGAACTCGACGTGGCGGAACCCTTGCGCGCGGGCGGCGGCCTCGAGCTGCCCCTGCGCCGCGCGGTCGGCCTCGTCGTCCTCGTCCACGAAGCGCACGGGGCGGCCGAGCACGACGTGGTCGGCCTCGGCACCGCTCTCCTCGAGCTTGCCGCGCAGGTGCGCCAGGAAGCGGCCGATCACGGTCTCGAAGCTCAGGCGCTCGCGGCCGACCTGCGTCGTCTCGCGCATCAGCGACGTGCCGAGGATGCTCTTGACCGCCCGCATGAACCGCCCCTCGGCTCCGTCCACGTATTCATGGATCGCCTTGCGGCCGAAGTAGGTCTCGCCATCCTCGAGGCTGAAGAAGAGCGCGGTCGGAATGGTGCGGTTGTCTCCCTCCAACCGCAGGAGGCGCGGCTCGCCGCCGTCGTGGCTCGCCAGGGCCAGCGTCGAGTTGGTGGTGCCGAAGTCGAGGCCGGCGAACTGGGTGGTCATGCGGGCACCTTCGCGAAAAAGCGGTCGGCGGCCCGCCACGCCGATGCGTGGCTGGAGGGGAGACGGGACCAGCCGGAGGGGCGGTTCCTATAACGGCCGCCTCCCGCCCGGGCAAGCGCGGGCGCAGGAAAGCAGCGCGCCCTTCCGGCTGGCGCGGTCGGGAACCGCGCTAAAGGAAAACGGCGGTATCGACCGTCGGCGCAAGCGCGACGTCGCGCGGCCCGTTCCCGAACGGTCGCCTGCTGGACCTCTGACGCGCCAACGGGAGCGACCGCACGATCGTGCCCGGCGACCTGTCGCGCGGCGCCGGATCGGACCAGGTGACCTGGTGGTGTCCAGCCCAATCCTGGATCGTCCGCGCGACGGCATCGAAGAGGTGACGCTGGGGGGCAGGGTGGATCAAAGGCCGGGGGATCGGAACGCAGTCGGCCGCGGGGCGGACCGCCTCGCCGCTGTCGCGATGGCGACGGGCGTCCCGCAGGAAGTCGCGGGTCATCCGTGCCGGCAGAGGCGTCGTAAAGGCCAGCCATAGCTCGTCCGGAATGCGGCGACGCGGCACGGGCGGTGGAGCCAGGCCGTCGGTCCGGACGAACGGAGCGCCGGGCTGACCGGCGGACACAACGATCTCGTAGCCAAGATCGTCTTGCACGATGTCGACCAGACGTCGTCCGTTCAAACGTTCCAGCTCGCGCAGCTGCGGTCCCAGCGCGTTGCCGATCTGAGCCAGGCGGTAGGTCGGCAGGCCGTGCGCCCGCCGTTCGCCCATGATGCGCACGACCTCGGCACCGATCTCTGCCGACAGGCGTGTTGCGGCGCACGTCTGCTTGTTTCGCAGGATCGTAAGGTCGTCGAAGTTATCGCTGCGGCAGGACATCGTAACGAAGCCATAGTAACTGTGCTCTTGAAGCAACAAAACTATGACACCGTTGCCACATGCTCTCAAGACACATTGTCTGTGAAGATTAAACAGGTGATGTTCGGCCCGGGAGCGACGGGGGACACCGGTGCTTTCAGCGGGCGGGCGATCAAAAGCCGACCAATGCCCGGCCATTGAATAGGACTGGAGAAAAGTTCATGAACATCAAGAGCCTTCTTCTTGGCTCCGCCGCGGCGCTGGTCGCGGTTTCCGGCGCTCGCGCGGCTGACGCGGTCGTCATGGCCGAGCCCGAGCCGGTCGACTACGTCCGCGTTTGCGACGTGTACGGCAAGGGCTTCTACTACATCCCCGGCACCGAGACCTGCCTGCGCGTCAGCGGTTACGCCCGCTTCCAGGTGAACGTCGCCGGCGACCCGGCCTTCAACCTCGAGGGTGACGACTACCAGGTCAACACCCGCGTCCGCGCCCGCATCAACTTCGACGCCCGCGAGGAGACCGAGCTCGGCACGCTGCGCGCCTTCGTTCGCCTGCAGGCCACCAACACCTCGGGCTCCAACAACGCCGTTCAGATCGACCAGGCCTACCTGCAGCTCGGCGGCCTGCTCATGGGTTACCGCGACACGCTGTGGTCGTCGGGCATCGGCGGTCTCGAGGACGGCCTTCTGACGGACTCGGATCTGGTCGTCGGTGACTTCAACACCAACCAGGTCAACTACACCTTCGCCTTCGGCGGCCTGTCGGCCACGATCGGCCTCGAGGACGACTCGACGGGCGACGTTGTTCCGGACGTCCACGCCAAGCTCGTGTACTCGGGCGCCTGGGGCGGTGCCTACCTGTCGGCCGTCTACGACGAGACCTTCAACCTCGAAGACGTCGACAACGCGTTCGGCACCAACAACTTCCTGGTTGGCAACACCTTCTTCGTGCCGGGCCTTGGTCTCCAGCCGACGCTCCTGCAGGACGGCAACAACGACGCCTTCGCTCTGAAGGGCGGCGTGTCGCTGAAGGACCTGCTGGTCGCCGACTCCGAGCTGAAGATCGAGGGTCACTACGCCTTCGACCCGACCGTCTACGCTGTCATCGACGGCATCACGTCGACGGCTTCGTTCGCGGCCAACAACCCGAACATCAACAACCCGACCCCGGGTTCGCTGCCGATCTTCCTCGAGTGGGCCGCCGGTGCGGGCTACGCGCAGGGCTTCGGCAAGCTCGGTATCGCGGTCGCCGGTCAGTACGGCCAGACCTTCGACACGACCTTCGCCACGCTCGTCCGTGCGCCGAACGGTCAGCTCGTGACTGGTTCGTTGACCTCGGAAGGCGACTACTACGCTCTGGTCGGCAACGTCGGCTACGCGATCACCCCGAACTTCAAGTCGCTGGCGGAAGTCTCCTACCGCAACGTCGACTTCGACGGCCTCGGCGAGACGGACCAGGTTTCGGGCTTCCTGCGCTTCCAGCGCGAGTTCTGATCGCACCACGCGATCGGATCTTCGATCCCGCAATCCTAGAAGGGGCCCGGCGCAAGCCGGGCCCTTTTCGTTTGCACGGGACGCAATGATGGACGGGGGAGAGCGCTCCGTCATGGCCCGTCCGGACGGTGCCCATCTGCAGCGTCGTCTTTGAAACTCAGGTCGAGATCCGCACGCAAGGCAGCCCGTGGACTGTCAGGCCACAGTTCTGAGTTCTGCCAATTCTGTGCAACCTTGCCTTCTCGCGACCGGCCAGCGCCGGGGAGGCGGGACAAGCGATTGAATGCGAAACCCGAGAAAACGCCTCAGCGTCGCTCTGACGGAAAGCAAAAGGCAGGCAGCGTTCTTCCTGCGCTTGCCGGAATGCGGTCCTTCATGAATGTCGTGCTGACGACGGGCCACACCGGAAGCACCGAACGCGCTTATCTCGAAAAGAGCATGGTCAGCCGTCACGTCGCGCGTTCAGAGCGTCCCGTCGGCGCCTTTGTTCATACGCTGCGCGGACTTATGCCGTCGGCCGCTAATGCGGTTCGGCTGAGGGACGTCTGACAGAGGGGCTGGATGAACTGGTTGAAGGCTTCGCTCGAGCGAGTGCGAATTCGGCAGCGCCGCGACTGCACGTGAAGGTTGTATCCCGAGGGTTGGCTTCCGGAAAGCGACTGTGCCGTCCCGCCCTTCGCGCCCTCTATTCTTACATCCAGCTCGACGGCAGCGGTGGCGCTTACGCGGCGTCCTCACGACGATGAAGCCGACATCCTGGTGCGGCTCGCCCGTCCGGGTCCGGAGGAGGACAGCGTTGTCGTGACATTTTACGAGGTCGCGCTTTGCTCGATCGGGCTTGCAGCACGGCTGATGGGACGTGAGGCCTTCGCCACTGCTCTTTCCGACGCAGATCGGTTGTTCCGCAGCGCGGCTAGACTGAAACCGTTGCCCGATCGACTGTTGCGAGAACCGAGGAGAGCTCCTGCAAACCGGACGCCGCATGACACGTCGTCACCGTCGCGGAGTATCGCGCAGCAGGCCGTTGGGGCGATGGTTTCGCGCTGCTAGGCATCCCGTCGCCGCCAACGAGATCGAGGTACAACGTCTTGCCGTTGCAGTTCACGAGCGGTGAGCGGCCAGGCTTCCGCCGATCGCCATTCACCGCATCGGTCCGCCAGTACGGCGACCGGGCTGCGCGTCCTGGCAGCTTCCTCGTCGCTGGCGCGACAGGCGTTAGCTGCGGCGACCCTGCGTCAGGTCCTGCTCAATCGAGAAACCCGCGCCGAGGCGCATACGGTAGACCTGATAGTTCTCCATGACGCGCTGAACGTAGTTGCGCGTTTCGGTGAAGGGGATCAGCTCGATCCAGTCCACTACATCGTCGATGGACTTGCCGCGCGGATCGCCGAAGCGCTCGATCCATTCGCGTGCGCGGCGCGGACCCGCGTTGTAGGCCGCGAAGGTCAGGACGTAGGAACCGTTGAACGAGTCGATCTGCTGACCGAGGTACTGCGAGCCGAGCAGCGCGTTGTAGGACGTATCGTTCAAAAGCTTTGCGTCGGAGTAGGGGAGGCCCGCGGCCTTCGCGAGTCCTCGCCCGGTGGCCGGCATGACCTGCAGAAGCCCGAGCGCCCCGACCGGCGACTTGGCGCGCGGGTTGAAGGCGCTTTCCTGGCGCGCGATGGCGTAGGCCAGCGCCTTGCCGGACGCCGAGATGTTGGCGCTCGCCGGAATGACGCCGGTCGGAAAGGCAAGAGCCGGCGCGTCGACGCCGCGTGCGTAGGCCGCCTTGCCGACCGTGAGCGCCAACGCATGATCGCCGCGCCGCTCCGCCATGGCAGACAGGAGCGCGAGCTCGCCCGGGCTGTCGAGCTGTTCGGCGAGAGCCTTGTAGAGAAGGTCGGCGCGCCAGGTCGAGTCGATCGACTCGAGCCGCTTGATCGCGCGCACCGCCTCGCGTCCCTCGAAGCGCTGGCGCTCGGCGTTGGAGGGTTTCGGATAGCTGATCTCGCCGGGCGCCCGGCCGAGCTTGGCGCTCGCCAGCTGGCCGTAGAAGGTCGCGCCGTAGCGGGCGGCCTGCGCGTAGAGCTGGTTGGCGCTGCCGGGACCGCCCGCCTGCGCCGCACGACCCATCCAGTAATAGGCGCGGCTCTGCGTGAGAGGCCGCGAGGAGATCTCGCGAATGCGCGCGAAGTGCTTCGCGGCCGTTGCCGGGTCGTTCAGGTAGCGCAGTGCGTACCACCCCGAATGAAACTCCGCCTCGACGGCTTCCGTCGTTCCCTCGGCGGAATGGTTGGCGACGAGGCGGTAGGCGGCGCGCCGGTCGCCCTTCTCCAGGAGCATGCGCGAGATGATGCGGCGCTCGTTCCACCATGCGTCGGCGTCCACCAGCGCGGACCGGTCGCGCGGCGCCTTCTCGATCAGCGCCGCCGCCTCTTCGATGCGATCCTTCTTGCGCAGATTCTCAGCCGCCGTGAACAGGTAGGACGGATCGGAACGCTGGTTGGCGGGCACCGCCGCCAGAAGCTTGTCCGCGTTCGCCTCGCCCCGGATCGAGGCGGCCCGTGCCCGGTAGATCGTCTCCGCCCCGGCGAGCTTGGCCATGCGCTGCGCGTCGCCGGCCCGGTCCGCATACAGCAGCATGTCCATGCGGGCCTTATGGTCCGCGCGGGTCAGAAGCGTGCCGAAGTTCTCCAGCATGCGCGCCTCGACGCTCTTGTCGAAGCGCTGCGTGCGCCAGCTGCCAACGATCAGCGACTTCGCCTTGCCGGCCTGGCCGGACGCGAGGAAAGCGCGTGCCAGCGCCATCGCGCCCTCCGGCGTCTGCGGACGGTCGGAGGCAAAGGCGCCGATCACGCTCGCGGGGTCGGGCCGCTCTCGATCGAGGGCGCGCTCCAGGTTGGCGCGTACCTGATCCATGCCCGGCCAGTCGCGCAGCTCGATCGCCGTGTGCGCGATCTCCGCCGCCGGCACGTCGCTCGTGCCGCGAAGCGCGATCGCCCAGGACAGGATGTGCCGATCGAGCGAGCCTGGCACCATGCCTTCGCGGATCGACAGGGCGCGGGGAACATCGCGATAGGTGGCCTCGAGACCGGTCTTGAGGTCTCCTCGCATCGGGGCCACGCCGGACAAGCGCCCGCCCATGGCGGCGATCGACGAGGTGAAGGCGGCCGCGTCCGCCGGCGGGCTCGCCGCCGCGCGTCCTGCGACGGATGGTTGGGTCAGGGGATTGCGCGACGGGGTCGGCGCGCCGAAGCGGGCGGTGTCCGGTTCGGCGGAACGCGCTTCCACTGGGGGCGCCTCGCGCCGACCGAACCCGAAGGACGGCATCTTGACCTGCGGAAGCGACAGGTTCGGCATCGGCAGCCGTTCCAGGAGCGACTGCGCCTGCGCACCGTCCAGGATCGATCCCGCCAGCATCACGCCGGCCAGCGCGGAAAGGGCGAACGTCTTCGCGCGGGTCGGGCGGGTCATGGCAAGCTCCTGCGGCGGTACGGTCGCATGCGGCGTAGCGGGCGCCTTATGCTTGCCGGAGTGTCGGCGAACACGATGAACAACGGGTAAAGCACCCCTTTCCGGACCCGAAGCGACGAGCCGGTCACCATGGTGACCGAACCCGTCCGTGGTTCGCTTGTCTGGTTCCCGTGGCTTCATTATGGTGCCGCGAGTTTCCCGGTGCCAAGCGGCTTCGCGTCGCGTGCGAGGCACCCGGGATACGCCGCCCTTCCGCGCCTCCACCGTCGGCTCGTCTCGCGGTCTCACGCGCGGCTGGCGACAACGTGACGATGCAGCGGCCGCAACCGGCCGACGGGAGTGGCAAGGCATGACGTTCAAGGGCTCGCTCACCGCGCTGGTGACCCCCTTCGCCGAGGACGGCTCGCTCGACGAGGCGGGGTTCCGCCAGTTCGTGGAGTGGCAGATCGCGGAAGGCTCGCACGGCCTCGTGCCGGTCGGCACCACCGGCGAGAGCCCGACCTTGACCCATGCCGAGCACAAGCGCGTCGTGGAAATCTGCATCGAGACGGCGGCGGGTCGCGTGCCGGTGATCGCGGGGGCGGGCTCCAACAACACCGTCGAGGCGATCGATCTGGCGCGGTCCGCACAGGAGGCGGGTGCCGACGGCGTTCTCGTGGTGACGCCCTACTACAACAAGCCGACCCAGCGCGGGCTCTACGAGCATTTCGCCGCGATCGCCCACGCCGTGACGCTGCCGATCATCATCTACAATATCCCGCCGCGCTCGGTGATCGACATGAGCCCCGAGACCATGGGGCGGCTCGCGCACGACTTCCATAACATCGCCGGCGTCAAGGACGCGACCGCCAAGCTCGACCGGGTGCCCGAACAACGCATCACATGCGGGCCGGACTTCATCCAGCTGTCCGGCGAGGACGCGACCGCGCTGGGTCACGTCGCCCACGGCGGGCGGGGTTGCATCTCGGTGACCGCGAACGTCGCTCCCCGCCTGTGCTCGGAGTTCCAGACGGCCTGTCTTGCGGGCGACTTCGGCAAGGCGCTGCAATACCAGGACCGCCTCATGCCCCTTCACAAGGCGCTGTTTCTGGAGCCCGGCGTGTGCGGCACGAAGTACGCGCTGTCGCGCCTCGGCAAGGGTCGCGACGTCATGCGGCTGCCGCTCGTGCCGATCGAGGCGGCGACGCGCTCGGCGATCGATGCCGCGCTGGTCCATGCCGGCCTCCTGAATTGACGGCCGACGCCGCGCTCTCCACCTAAGGAGCCTGTCTTCTCGTCCCCGCCCGCCGGGCGGGGCCCGCTTCCGGAACCGCATCCCGACCATGGCCCCTCAGACCCCCAAGCAGTCCATCGCGGCCGAGAACCGCAAGGCCCGCTTCCACTACGAGATCATCGACACGCTGGAGGCCGGCATCGTCCTGACCGGCACGGAGGTGAAGTCGCTGCGCGGGGGCAAGGCCACGATCGCCGAATCCTATGCCACGGAGGAGGGCGGGGAGATGTGGCTGATCAACTCCTTCGTGCCGGAATATCTCCAGGCCAACCGCTTCAACCACGAACCCAAGCGCCGGCGGAAGCTGCTCGTCCACAAGACGCAGCTGAACCGTCTGGCGGGCGCCGTGCAGCGGGACGGCATGACGCTCGTGCCGCTCAAGCTCTACTTCAACGAGCAGGGCCGGGCGAAGCTGGAGCTCGCCGTCGCGCGCGGCAAGAACGCGCCCGACAAGCGCGAGACCATGAAGGAGCGCGACTGGAATCGCCAGAAGCAGCGCGTCATGAAGGAAGGCAGTCGCGGCGACTGAGCCTTGCGTCGCGGCGCGCCTTGGGAAACCATGCGGTCCCGAGGACGCGTTGGGAGGCGCATTCGCGATGACGAACCTCGAACATCTGCCTGAAGGCCTGACCCCGCCGGTGGACGACGGGGCGGCGCATCATCTCGTGGGGCTTCGGCTGCCCCGTATCGTCCTGCCGGCAACGAAGGGCCCGGCTCCCGATCTGGCTGGCTTGAGCGGCTGGAGCGTTCTCTACTGCTACCCGATGACGGGGCGCCCCGGCGCGCCGCTGCCGGGCGGCTGGAACGACATACCGGGCGCACGCGGCTGCACGCCCCAGGCGTGCTCCTTCCGCGATCACTTCGCGGAGCTCCGCGCCCTCGGCGTGCGCTCGGTATTCGGCATCTCCACCCAGACCACCGCCTACCAGCGCGAAGCGGCCGAGCGGCTGCACCTGCCGTTTGCGCTCCTGTCGGACGCGGCGGGCGAACTGGCCGATCTGCTCGACCTGCCGACCTTCGAGGTCGACGGCGAGCGGCTTCTCAAGCGGCTGACCATGATCGCACACGACGGCATGATCGAGGGCGTGCTGTATCCAGTTTTTCCGCCCGATCGCAGCGCCGACGACGTCGTGCAATGGTTCGCGGCACGCCGGCTGCGTGGGCTCGACTAGCGGTTCAGGCCGCGTCCACGAGCGCACGAGCCTTGGCGAACACATCGTGGAACATCGCCTCCGTGAGGCGTCCCGTGTTCGTGTTGTAGCGCGAGCAATGGTAGGACGAGACGACCGCGAAGCCCCCGACCGTCGCCACCGCGCCGTGAGCGAAGGGAGCGGCCGAGAGCTTGGCGCCCAGCGCGCGGATGGCGGACTCGTGGGCGATGCGGCCGAGCGTCACGAGAACGCGCAAGGACGGCAGATCCGCCGGCAACGGCTGGAGGAACTGTCGGCACGTGTTGATCTCGGCGCCGACCGGCTTGTTCTCCGGCGGCACGCAGCGCACCGAGTTGACGATGGCCGCCTGCGTCAGTTCCAGGGTGTCGTCGGGCCGGGCTTCGAACTCGCCGCGCGCGAAGCCGAAGAGCTTCAGCGTCGCGTAGAGAAGGTCGCCGGCGTAGTCGCCGGTGAACGCGCGGCCGGTTCGGTTCGCGCCGCGGACGCCGGGCGCCAGACCCACGACGAGCAGCTTGGCAGCGCCGAGCCCCGCACGCGGCGCAAAGACCGGCACGGGGGCGTTGAACCAGTCGGGCTCGCGTGCGCGCCACTCCTCGCGAAAGGCGACGAGGCGTGGGCAAAGCGGGCAGTCGCGTGGCGGCTCCGGAGCGTTGATGCTCACTCGCCGGTGTCCTCGCCCATCGCCTCGGCACGGCGCGCCAGACGCGCCTCCCGCTCGGCGGCGGAGCGGCCGATCTCGCCCTGGAGGGATTTGAGGTCGATGAAGTTGTCGGCCTGCCGGCGCAGGTCGTCGCTGATCATCGGCGGCTGCGTGGCGAGTGTCGAGACCACGGAAACCTTGCGTCCCTTGCGCTGCAGGGCCTCCACCAGGGAGCGGAAGTCGCCGTCGCCCGAGAACAGGACGAAGTGGTCCACGGTATCGGCGAGCTCCATCGCGTCGATCGCCAGCTCGATGTCCATGTTGCCCTTGATCCGGCGCCGGCCCTGCGCGTCCGTGAATTCCTTGGCCGGCTTGGTGACCAGCGTATAGCCGTTGTAGTCCAGCCAATCGATCAGGGGACGGATCGGCGAGTATTCCTGATCTTCCAGAAGTGCTGTGTAGTAGTAGGCGCGCAGGAGGTAGCCGCGCGACGCGAAGGCGGCGAGCAGCTTCTTGTAGTCGATGTCGAAGCCGAGCGAGCGCGAGGCCGAGTACAGGTTGGCACCATCAATGAACAGGGCGATCTTCTCGCGGGAGTCGAACATAGGCTGGTCTCGCATCGGGCAGCGGCGGGATGGAAACAGGGTTTAGACCGGACCGACGGCTCGATCCAGAGCATCGGTTCGGCGCGAGACTTGTATCCGGCTTGTCAAGAGGTTACAGGGAGCGCCAGCCCATCCGAAAACTCGGGACCCTTGAGGAGACAGGCCATGGCCCGCGTCACCGTAGAAGATTGCGTCGATAAGGTCGAGAATCGCTTCGAGCTGGTTCTCCTGGCCAGTCATCGCGCCCGCCAGATCAGCCAGGGTCAGCAGATCACCGTCGATCGCGACAACGACAAAAACCCGGTCGTCGCGCTGCGCGAGATCGCGGACGAGACGCTGTCGCCCGACGACCTCAAGGAAGACCTGATCCACTCGCTGCAGAAGCATGTCGAGGTGGACGAGCCCGAGCCGCAGGCGCCGACCACCGCGACCGCAATCGGCGAGACGCCGGCGCAGCAGACCCCGATCGCGGCGGCGGACGACGACGACAACGTCGCCTTCGACCGCATGTCCGAGGACGACCTGCTCGCGGGCATCGAAGGTCTGATCCCGCCCGAGAAGAACGACGACTTCTAAAAGGCGTTCAAAGGGCTTTCGGCCCGGCCGCCTCGCAAACTATATGAAAGGGGTGCCGCTTGCGGCGCCCCTTTTTCGTCGATCGAGAGACAGCACCCCGTCATGATGCGACAGTACGAACTCGTCGAGAGCGTCGCGTCCTACAAGCCCGATCTCGACGAGGGGCTTCTGAACCGCGCCTACGTCTACGCCATGCGAAAGCACGGCGAGCAGAAGCGCGTGAACGGGGATCCGTACTTCTCGCACCCGCTCGAGGTGGCGGCGATCCTGACGCGCCTTCATCTCGACGAGGCGACGATCGCCGTGGCGCTGCTGCACGACACGATCGAGGACACCGACGCCACCCGCAAGGAGATCGACCAGATCTTCGGGCAGAAGATCGGCTCGCTGGTGGAGGGGCTGACCAAGCTCAAGCGCCTCGACCTCGTGTCCAAGAAGACCGAGCAGGCCGAGAACCTGCGCAAGCTCCTGCTCGCGGTCGCCGACGACATCCGCGTGCTTCTCGTCAAGCTCGCCGACCGTCTCCACAACATGCGCACGCTTCAGCACATGAAGCCCGAGAAGCGCGTGCGGATCGCGCAGGAGACGATGGACATCTATGCCCCGCTCGCCGGGCGCATGGGCATGCAGGACATGCGCGAGGAGCTGGAGAACCTCGCCTTCCGCCATATCAACCCGGAAGCCTACGAGACCGTGACGGCGCGGCTGGCCGAGCTTCGCGAGCGCCATGCCGGAACCATCGCGCAGATCGAGACCACACTGACCGAGCGCCTCGCCGAGAACGGCATCGAGGCGACCGTCTCGGGACGGCAGAAGAAGCCCTACTCGGTCTTCAACAAGATGCAGCGCAAGGCGCTGTCGCTGGAGCAGCTTTCCGACATCTTCGGCTTTCGCGTGATCGTCGCGACCGAGGAGGACTGCTACCGCACGCTCGGCATCGTCCACCGCACCTGGCCGCTCGTGCCGGGCCGGTTCAAGGACTACATCTCGATCCCGAAGAACAACGACTACCGATCGATCCACACCACGATCGTCGGCCCCTCGCGCCAGCGCGTCGAACTTCAGATCCGCACGCGCGAGATGCACCACATCGCCGAATACGGCATCGCGGCGCACGAGCTCTACAAGGATAATGTCGACGGCACGATCTCGAAGAACTCCAACGCCTATGCCTGGCTGCGGCAGACGATCGAGACGCTCGCCGTCGGCGGTACGCCCGAGGAGTTTCTCGAGAACACCAAGCTGGAGCTGTTCCAGGACCAGGTCTTCTGCTTCACGCCGAAGGGCCGGCTGATCGCGTTGCCGCGCGGGGCGACGCCGATCGACTTCGCCTATGCCGTGCACACCGACGTCGGCGACACCTGCGTCGGCTGCAAGATCGACGGACGCGTCATGCCGGTCGCGACGGAGCTGACCAACGGCGACGAGGTCGAGATCATCCGCTCCAAGGCCGCGACCCCGCCGGCGAGCTGGGAAAGCGTGGCGGCGACCGGCAAGGCGCGCTCCGCCATCCGGCGCGCGACCCGCCTTGCCATCCGGCGCCAGTATTGCGGCCTCGGGCAGCAGATCCTGGAGCGAAACTTCCAGCGCTCCGGCAAGGCCTTCTCGCGCGACACGCTGAAACCCTATCTCCAGAAGCTCGGCCAACGGGACGTCGACGATCTTCTGGCCGCGGTGGGGCGCGGGGAGATCGCCTCAGCCGAGGTGTTCCGGACGGTCTATCCCGACTTCCAGGATACGCGCGCGGCCCGCCCGGCGGTGCGTCCCGAACAGGACGGATGGTTCGCGCTCACGAGCGGCACGGGCCTCGTCTTCAAGCTGCCCGAGCCCGCGCAGGCGACCGGCGCGGCCAACGGGGCCTCGGTCGGTGCGCGTCCCGTCAACCTCGACCTGCCCGTCACCTTCGGGCCCGACGGCGCGGTGCCCGGCGACCGAATCGTCGGCATCCTCGATCCGGGCAAGGGGATCACGGTCTTCCCGATCCAGTCTCCCGCGCTCCAGGCCTTCGATGAGGAGCCGGAGCGCTGGATCGACGTGCGCTGGGAGCTCGACGCGCAGATGACGACGCGCTTTCCCGCCCGCATTCGCGTCTCGGCGGTCAACGAGCCCGGCTCGCTCGCCGAGATTGCCGAGACGATCGCGCTCAACGACGCCAACATCCATGCGTTGACGATGGGCGCGACGGCCCGCGACGTGTCGACCATGAACATCGAGCTGGAGGTCTGGGACCTTCAGCATCTGACCCGCACGCTCGCACAGCTGCGCGGAAAGGCTTGCGTGACCGATGTCGTTCGTGTGAACGGCTGAGCGTCTGCGTGGGGAATGGCGGCATGGATACGAACGAGGTCATCGGCATCTTCCGGGAGGCGGGCGCCTATCTCGAAGGGCACTTCATCCTGACCTCGGGATTGCGCTCGCCGATCTTCCTGCAAAAGGCGCGCGTGTTCATGCACCCGCACCTGACCGAGCGTCTGTGCCGCGCGCTGTCGCGGAAGCTGCGCGACGCCCTGCCCGATGGAGCGGACTACATCGTGGGGCCGGCGGTCGGTGGTCTCATTCCGGCCTACGAGACCTCCCGCCACTTCGGCGCGCCCGCCATCTACGTGGAACGCGAGAACGGCGAGTTTCGCCTGCGCCGGTTCGCCATCGAACCCGGCGCGCGCGTCGTCATCGTCGAGGATATCGTCACCACCGGCCTTTCGATTCGCGAGACGGTCGAATGCCTGCGGGCGTTGGGCGCCGAGGTGCTGATGGCGGGCTGCATCGTCGACCGGTCGGCGGGCAAGGCCGATGTCGGCGTGCCGCTCGTCTCGCTCGCGCAATACGAGGTGCCGGCCTATTCGCCGGATGCGCTCCCGCCCGAACTCGCCGCAATTGCGCCTACCAAGCCCGGTAGCCGCTCCCTGTGACACGCCTCTGAAAGTCCGTCCCGCATCATGCTGTTCCGGCGACGTCAGCCAGAAACCTTCGGCCAGAAGCTGCGCGGGGCGCTTTGGCCGCGTCGCTCGTGGCGACGCTCGGCCCGCTACATGCAGCGGCGCGTCCTGCGCCTGCGCGCGACGCCCCATGCGATCGCGGCCGGCATCGCGACCGGCGTCTTCTCGACCTTCACGCCGTTTATCGGCTTCCACTTCATCATCGCCTTCGCGCTGGCCTGGCTGATCCGGGGGAGCCTGGCGGGTGCCGCGCTCGGCTGCCTACTCGGCAATCCCGTCACGTTTCCGCTGATCTGGGCGTCGACCTACGAGCTTGGACGCTACGTGCTCGCGGCCGAGACGCCCGACGGACACGCTCCGGCCTCGCTCGGTCCCGCGCTCATGCGGGGCGACCTTTCGGCGGTCTGGACACCCTACCTCAAGCCCATGCTTGTCGGCTCGGTCCCGCTCGGCCTCGGCTTCGCGCTGCTGACCTACTTCGTCGTGCTCACCATGGCTCGCTCGTTCCAGGAAACGCGTCTGCGCCGCACCGCTGCCGAACGCGCGCTGGCGGCCGCGCGCGCCGCGCAACCGACGCTCAACGGGCCGCTGCCATGATCGTGGGAATCGGAAGCGACCTGATCGACATCCGGCGCATCGAGCGGACGCTGGAGCGCCACGGCCGGCGCTTCACGGATCGGGTGTTCACCGAGGTGGAGCGCGCGAAGTCCGATCGCCGCGCGCAGCGTGCCGCCTCCTACGCCAAGCGCTTCGCCGCCAAGGAGGCCTGCGCGAAGGCTCTCGGAACCGGGCTCGCGCAAGGCGTCTTCTGGCGCGACATGGGCGTCGTGAACCTGCCCGGCGGCAAGCCGACGATGCGGCTGACCGGCGGAGCGGCCGAGCGGCTGGCGCGCATTCTGCCACCGGGTCATCGCGCGGCGATCCATCTCACGATCACGGACGACCATCCGCTCGCCCAGGCCTTCGTGATCATCGAGGCGCTGCCGGCCGACGAGGCGTAAACCGTTCCGTAACGATTGCCCCGGCGCGCGCCAGCCGATACTAGGAGCGTTCGAAGCGACGGCCATGAGTCCCGTTCGCGGGCAAGAAAGACGACGGATCATGGCGGATCGGGCCATTGCGAAGGAGAAGGGCGGTT
The DNA here is from genome assembly GCF_900104035.1 of Aureimonas jatrophae. Lineage (GTDB taxonomy): Bacteria > Pseudomonadota > Alphaproteobacteria > Rhizobiales > Rhizobiaceae > Aureimonas > Aureimonas jatrophae. The sequence continues at coordinate 492,004 of NZ_FNIT01000001.1, forward strand.
TCGGCGAGACCGTCAAGGTCATCGTGCAGGCGCTGCTCCTGGCGCTGGTGATCCGGACCGTCCTATTTCAACCCTTCTCGATCCCGTCGGGCTCGATGATGCCGACGCTTCTGATCGGCGATTACCTGTTCGTGTCGAAGTGGAGCTACGGGTTCTCGAAATACTCGATCCCGTTCTCGCCGGATCTCTTCGAGGGCCGCATCCTGGCCTCGGCGCCCGAGCGCGGCGACGTCGTCGTCTTCCGCAAGCCGAACGAGACCGACACCGACTACATCAAGCGCCTCGTGGGTCTGCCGGGCGACCGCATCCAGATGCGCGACGGCGTTCTGTTCATCAACGGGCAGGCCGTTCCGAAGGAGCCGGCGGGCACGTTCACGACCGAGACCGGCGTGCCCGTTCCCCAGTTCCGCGAGACGCTGCCGAACGGCGTCACCTACATCACCCTCGATGCAGAGACGAACTCGGTCGGCGACAACACGCGCGAGTTCGTGGTGCCCGAGGGGCATTACTTCATGATGGGCGACAATCGCGACAACTCGCTCGATTCGCGCTTCGACGTCGGCTACGTGCCGTTCGAGAACTTCGTCGGCAAGGCGCAGGTGATCTTCTTCTCGATGGAGAACGATGCCTCGCCGCTCGAGATCTGGCGTTGGCCGACCGACTTGCGACCCAGCCGCATCCTGACATGGCTCGGGTGAGGGCGCCCTCGCTCGACGAGCTGGAAGAGCGCCTGGAAATCCGGTTCAAGGACCGCGCTCGCCTCGAGCGTGCGCTGACCCATTCCAGCCTTGCCAAGGCGTCTGGAAGCCAAGCGTCGAGCTACGAGCGTCTCGAGTTCCTCGGTGATCGCGTGCTCGGTCTGTCGGTCGCCGAGAAGCTGTTCCAGCTCTACCCGAAGGCCGACGAGGGCGACCTGTCGCTGCGCCTGAACTCCTTGGTGAGCGCCGAGGCCTGTGCCGAGATCGCCGACGAGCTGGGTCTGCCGGCCTTTATCCGCCACGGCGCGGACCTGAAGCGCGCTGCCGCCAGCCGCAACCGCAACATCCGGGCCGACGTAGTGGAGGCGCTGATCGCCGCCATCTACCTCGACCACGGCCTGGAGACCGCGCGCGGCTTCGTGCTGCGGGTCTGGGGCGAGCGTCTCAACCAGGCGGCCAGCGCGCGACGCGATCCGAAGACGGCGCTGCAGGAATGGGCGCACAAGCGCGGCGGCGCGACCCCGCGCTACGAGCTGGTGGATCGCTCCGGTCCCGATCATGAGCCGGTGTTCCGCGTTCGCGCCATGATTCCCGAGGTCGACCCGGAAGAGGGGCGCGGCCGGTCCAAGCGTATCGCCGAGCAGGAGGCCGCCGAGGCGATCCTGCGGCGCGAGGGCGTCTGGGACGAAGCGTCCTGACGCCACGAGACGCTTGCCCGGCGGGCAGGGCGGCCCCATTCTCCATTCTGACATCCGTGCCGCAAGGCCGCATTCGAGAACCGATTTGACCCAAGACACCGACGAAGCCATCGTTCCCGCCACCGCAGAGGCCGCGCCGACCCGCTCGGGCTTCGTTGCGCTGATCGGCGCGCCGAACGCCGGCAAATCGACCTTGGTCAACCAGCTCGTCGGCACCAAGGTCTCGATCGTGACACACAAGGTGCAGACGACGCGTGCGCTGGTGCGCGGCATCGCGATCCGCGACCGCACGCAGATTGTCTTCGTGGATACGCCGGGTGTCTTCGCACCCAAGCGCCGGCTTGACCGCGCGATGGTGAAGACCGCCTGGGGCGGCGCGAAGGACGCCGACATCGTGCTGCCGATCGTGGACGCCGACCGCGGCATCTCGGATGAGGTGGAGGCGATCCTCGAGCGGCTGCGCGAGGTCAGGCTGCCGAAGGTCCTGCTTCTCAACAAGGTCGACCGCATGCGGCGCGACCGCCTGCTCGGTCTGACGCAGGAGATCTCGGCCAAGGGCGAGTTCGAGCGGGTGTTCATGATCTCTGCGCTCGACGGTTCGGGCTGCGACGATCTGATGGACTTTCTGGCGGCACGCCTGCCGGAAGGGCCCTGGTACTATCCGGAAGATCAGATCACCGATCTGCCGCTGCGCCAGCTGGCCGCCGAGATCACGCGCGAGAAGCTGTTCCTGCGCCTTCACCAGGAGCTGCCCTACGCCTCCACGGTCGAGACCGAACTCTGGCAGGCGCGCCCCGACGGTTCGGTGCGCGTGGAACAAACGATCTACGTCGAGCGCGACTCGCAAAAGGCGATCGTTCTCGGTCACAAGGGCGAGACGGTGAAGGCGATCGGGCAGGCGGCTCGACGCGAGATCTCGGAGGCGGCCGAGACCAAGGTTCACCTCTTCCTGTTCGTGAAGGTGCGCGAGAACTGGGGCGACGATCCCGAGCGCTACCGCGAGATGGGCCTCGACTACACACCCTGACGCGGACGTACCGGCGTGGTCGAGGCTTCGCCGTGGGTTTGTTGAAACGCGGTCCCATCAGCCTTATCTCTCTGTTTCCAAGGGAGAAACGCTCGTTCATGCGCGCCTGCGACCACGCCAAACCGATGAAGCGGCTGTAGCGGTCGATGGAATGGCGCGACCGCGGCATCGTGCTTGGCGTCCGCAAGCAGGGCGAGACCAGCGTCGTCCTGGAGTTGATGACGGCGACGCACGGCCGTCATCTCGGCCTCGTGCGTGGGGGACGCTCCCGACGCCTGCGCGCCGTGCTCCAGCCGGGCAATCTGGTGGAGGTCAACTGGCGGGCGCGGCTCGACGAGCATCTCGGCTTCATGACGGTGGAGCCGTTGGCGCTGCGCGCCGCGCTTCTTATGGAAAGCGCCATGGCGCTACAGGCGGTGCAACTTCTGGCCGCCCACGCCCGGCTTCTGCCGGAGCGGGACAACAACCCGCGCCTTTTCGCGCTGCTCGACGAGACGATCTCGCACCTCGATGAGCCGGCGCTCGGAGCGATCGGCCTGTTTCGCTTCGAGGTGGCCATGCTGGAAGAGCTCGGCTTCGGGCTCGATCTCGACAGCTGCGCGGCCGGAGGGCGCGACGACGACCTCGCCTTTGTGTCTCCGCGCACCGGTCGGGCGGTCAGCCGCGAGAAGGGCGAGCCCTATGCCGATAAGCTCCTGCCGTATCCCGCACTGCTGCGAGCCGGCCGCAACGCTCTGCCCGATGCCGACGACCTGGCCGAGGCGTTCCGCACGACCGGCTACTTCTTCGCCCGGCACGTCTGGGAGCCACGCAACCTGGTGGAGCCCGATGCGCGGCCCGCGGTCGTCGCCGCCTTTCGCCGCCGGCAGCCGGCGTTGGTCTAGAGCTCCAGCGGCAGCACGAAGGGCGTTCCGCTGAACGCGTCCTCGCCCCGGCCGATCGACCGGATAGCTTCGATCATCCGGCCCTCGCGCCCGAGGCGGCGGTCCGCCATCTCCACGAGCAGCGGGTTGGGCGTCGCGGACGGCGCGCGGCGGCGAAGCTCCTGCGCAAGCTTGCCCTCGTCGAGATCGGGATTGATCGCGCAGGCCAGGATATAGGCGGCCGCCGTCGAACGGCTGATGCCGGCCCAGCAGTGGATCGCGAGCGGCTTCGTCCGGTCCCAGGCCATGCCGAAGCGCAGGAGATCCTCAAGATGGTTCTCGCCGGGGTGGGTCAGGCCTTCGGCGGGCGCCGCGATGTCGTTCATCCCGAGGAACAGATGGCGCTCCGGCGCGATGCCGCTTGGTCGCTCCACCACCGTATCGGCATTGATCAGCGTCACGACGTCGAGCGCGCCGTGCGCGGCGACGGTGGCCGGCAGTTCCGCCAGCGAGGACACCACGAGATAGGTCATCGGGACCCGTTCCTTTGCGTTGCGAGGCTTTCCGCCTCGATCTGATGGAAACGCTCGACGAAGGCGCGTTCGACGAGGTGGGCAGGCCGGGGCGCGAACAGCGCCTCGTCCAGCGCGGCACGACGCGTCGAGCCGAACAGCGCTCGTGCCTCGAGCGCCGTGAACCCGGCGAGCAGCTTCGCCTCGTAGTGGGCGGACAGCCGATCGGCATCCTTGATGCGCTTGGCGACCGAGGCGGGAACGGCGGCGGGCAGACCGAAGCGCCGGTGTATCGCGCCCTGCAGACGAGCCTCGATCACGCGGTAGTCAGGCCCGAGAACGCTCTTGAACGGCGAGATCATGTCGCCGATCACGTATTCCGGTCCGTCGTGCAGGAGCGCCGCGAGCCGCCAACGCGGGTCCGGGTCGCCCCTCGCGACGATCTCCTCGACGACCAGCGAGTGCTGCGCGACCGAAAACGCATGATCGCCCTTGGTCTGGCCGTTCCAGCGTGCGACGCGGGCCAAACCGTGCGCGATGTCGGCGATCTCGATGTCCAGCGGGGACGGATCGAGAAGGTCGAGCCGCCGTCCCGACAGCATGCGCTGCCAGACGCGCGGCGGCTTGCGTGGCCTTGGCGCGGGCATGCGAGCCTCAGCCTTCCGGCGGGCTGTCGGCCTCGGGCAGCGTGTAGCCCGCCCAGGCCGGTACCTCGGCCTCGACCGGTACGCCGTCCGCCGACAGCTCCTGCCCGGCGGTAAGCGCGCTGGCGAGTCGATCGAGCCTGACGAGCGCGATGCCGATCTCGCCGGACGCCGAGATGACGTCGCCCAGCGGTGGCGTTCCCTCGCCCGCGAGGAGAACCGAGCCGGGCGTCAGATGCCGCTCCGCCCGCAGCACCATCAGGCGACGGCGCGCCGTGCCACGGTGCTGCATGCGCGACACGACCTCCTGACCGACATAGCAGCCCTTGCGGAAGGAAACCCCGCCGTTCTGGTCGAGAAGGACGTCGTGCGGAAACACGTCGCTTGCAGGAAAGTCGCGCTCCGCCTCGGCCACCCCGGCCGAAAGCCGCAGGCGCGCGAAGTCGCCGGCGTCGTCCGGCAGCGCTTCAGCCTGGGTACCGTACAGCCGCGCGACCCCGTCCGGGAAGCGACGGTCGGCGAGCGAGCCCTGAGGCAAGGCCTCGTCGAACACGGCGCCCACCGCCTCGTCGCTCTCGGTCAGTCCGACCTTCGAGCGGAGGCGATAGAGTTGCAGCCGCTTCAGAAGGGCTGCGCGTGCCGAGGCGGCCACGTCCAGTCGGTATCCGCCCTCGATCCGGCTAGCCAGGAAATCGAACAGGATCTTGCCCTGCGGCGTCAGCAGCGCACCGGGTCGGGCCTCGTCCGATCCGATATGCTCGACGTCGTCGGTGACGAGATTCTGCAGAAAGCCCTCGGCCTCGTCACCGGTGACGAGAAGCGTGGCGCGGTCGGGCAGGCGGACGGCGGTCATGGGCAGGTTCCGGCAGTCAAGGGCACGGATCGCGAAGGGCTCGCGATGGACGCGCCGGTCAGAGCCGGATATCTGCCGGATCGCGAACAGGAAGCAAGCATCGGGAGCCGATATGGCGCAATCCTTCGAACGCGTGCTGCGCGGCGGCACGGTGGTGAACCAGGACGGCGTCGGCATCCGCGACATCGGCATCCGAGACGGACGCATCGCCGCGATCGGGTCGATCCCCGATGGTGCGGCCGGCGAGACCGTCGACTGCACCGGCTTGCACGTCCTGCCGGGCGTGATCGACAGCCAGGTCCATTTTCGCGAGCCTGGCCCGACCCACAAGGAGGACCTGGAGACCGGTTCGCTCGCCGCCGTGATGGGCGGCGTGACCTGCGTCTTCGAGATGCCCAACACCGATCCGCTGACCACCGACGAGGCGCGGCTTGCCGACAAGATCGCGCGGGGCCGTCACCGGATGCACTGCGATTTTGCCTTCTGGGTCGGAGGCACGCGCGAGAACGCGGCCGATGTCGCCGAACTGGAGCGCCTGCCGGGCGCGGCCGGCATCAAGGTCTTCATGGGATCGAGCACCGGCTCGCTTCTGGTCGAGGACGACGAGGGGGTGCGGTCCATCCTGCGCAACACGCACCGTCGCGCCGCCTTCCATTCCGAGGACGAGTTCCGCTTGCGCGAGCGGCTCGGCGAGCGGATTGAGGGCGACCCGGCCTCGCACCCCGTCTGGCGCGACGTGGAAGCAGCGCTCAACTGCACGCGTCGCCTTGTCGGCATCGCCCGCGAGACCGGTGCGCGCATCCACGTCCTCCATATCTCGACCGCGGAGGAGATCGACTTTCTGGCCGGCCACAAGGAGGTCGCCAGCTGCGAGGCGACACCGCACCACCTGACGCTGACGGCCGACGACTACGCGCGGCTCGGAACGAAGCTGCAGATGAACCCGCCGGTGCGCGAGGCCCGTCACCGGGACGGCGTGTGGCGCGGCGTCGAGCAGGGGATCGTCGACGTGCTCGGCTCCGACCACGCGCCCCATACGCTGGACGAGAAGGCGAAGCCCTATCCGGCCTCGCCGTCGGGCATGACCGGCGTGCAGACGCTGGTGCCGGTGATGCTCGACCACGTGGCCAAGGGGCGGCTGTCGATCGAGCGCTTCGTGGACCTCACCTCGGCCGGGCCGCAGCGCCTCTTCGGTCTTCGCGCGAAGGGGCGGCTCGCGGTCGGCTACGACGCCGACCTGACGGTCGTGGACCTGAAGCGGCGCGAGACGATCCGGGATGCGTGGATCGCGTCGCGCTCGCAATGGACGCCCCATGACGGGCGCGAGGTGACCGGCTGGCCTGTCGGCACGATCGTGCGGGGGCGCCGGGTCGTGTGGGAGGGAGCGCTCGACGAGCGGGCGCAGGGAGAGCCGGCGCGGTTCGATTGATCGCCAGGGCGGGGCGGGCGGCGCTCAGTCGCCCGCGACAAAGAACTCGAAGCGCCCCTCGGGCGAGATGCCGAGTCGGTAGAAGTCGTAGGAGCCGTTGGCGAGCATGCGCTGATAGTCGCCCGCGGTCACCAGCTCGAACAGCTCGACGAGTTGCGGGTTGGTGAGCTTCGAGAGGTCGACCTGCGTGAAGTAGGGCCAGACGAAGATCTCGTCGGCGCCGTCGCCCTCCACATGGACGTGGCCGGCCTCCAGCGTTTCCAGGAGGATCGCCAGGAGCTCGACACCGTTTCCATCGCCCGAGGCGTCCTTCAGGATCTGGATCGGATCGGTCCCGTCGTCGACCAGCGACAGGGTCGTCGGATCGGCACCCGTCTGGATATAGGGACGCAGCTTCTCGACGTCGCCGCTCTTGGCGATCTCGATCAGCTTGCGGCGCAGGTCGCGCACCGGCACGGGCAGCTCGTCCTCGTTGTAGAGGATGCGCGCCGGCGGCACGTCCACCGGAGCCTGGGGCGCGGCGTCGTCCGCATCGGGATCGGGCTCGACGCTGGGTGCCGCGTTCTCGGGCGCTGCGTCGCCCGGCGCCGCGGCCGGAGGCACCGTCTCCGCCCCGGCGGGGGCCGCCGGTGCCGGAGGGGTGGCCGAGGGCGTTCCGCCGGGAACCGGGGGCAGGGGAACCGTGACGATGCCCTCGCGCGCGGGCGCGGGGTTCGCATCGTCGGGGATCTGCGAGAAGGCCGAGGCTGGGCTGGATGCGCCAAGGCACACAAGGGCGAAGGCGAGCGGCGGCCCCAGCCGGGAGATCAGCGTCACGATCCGTCTACTGAAGGGCGCGGTCGGCGCGGAACTCACCGTACTCGACCCGGCGACGTAGCGCCTCGAGAAGTTCGAGGACCTCCGACTCGCCATGCCGGCGCACCAGTTCCGTCACCGCGGTGGTGATCGCGGTCTCGGCGAGGATTTCGGTCTCGATGCCGTCGGAGATGCCGTCGGCCCACGCCTCGGCATGATACTCGGTCGCGACCTGCTTCTTCTCGGCCGCGATCATCTCGTCCAGCTCGGAACCCTGCAGATCGATCATGCCGAACCTATCCTCTTGCCGTTCGCCCGAAGCCGCGCGCGCAACGCCCGCTTTGGGAGCCTTAACGAAGTTTTAATTCCCGTACCTTGCGCTGATCTCGCGTGAAAGGTTGGCGCCCTCGCGTCGATACCTTTCCACGGCGACCGTCGCCGAAGGGGTACACTTGCGGTAGGTCGCCGCGAACGAGCGGTAACCCTGGTTGAAGCTCGCGACGAGGATACGCCGGTCGGCCTCGTTGGGCGCCTGCGCGTCCAGAAGGTCTGTCATGCGCTGCCGCCAGACCGCGGCATCCGCGTCTCCGCAGATCGTGCGCAGGAAGTGCATGGAGCCGAGAATCGTCGCGAGGCGACTCATCGGCTGCATGTAGGCGGCATTCGACGGTTGCACCGTCGGCGCGGCAGCCTCCGGCGCGGGCTTCTCCGCGGGCTGCGCAACCGCCTGCACCGGCATGCCGGTCGCGATTAACGCCGCCGCGACGATGGCTCGCCTTTGATGAAACTTGACGCGAAATCCCATAAGTGACGATTGCGATTCGAATAAGGAGAATGCAAGACGGCAACCGGACCGTCCCAGCCGATCGCCGCCGTTAAGGTTGACAGGCAAAGTGGCGCGATCGAGCGCTGGTCGGCCGGGTTTCAGCCCTTATCGCTCCGCAGCGCGTCGGATCACGCCGGCCAGACCCTCGGTGGTTTGGCCCGCCCGATCCATGGCCTCGATCTCGGCGCGTGCGAAGAAGCGCGCGTCCGCCGCATCGTCGCTCGCTTGCGGCCTTGCCGATACCGGGTCGCCCGTTCGGAACACCGTGATCACCGCATGCGCCGTCCCGTCGATCGCCTCGTGGACCTGCGACAGCTCGACCGCCGGGACGTGGATGCCGGTTTCTTCCGCGAGCTCGCGTCGCGCCGCCGCTTCCAGCCGCTCGCCCCATTCGACGCGTCCCCCCGGCAGGCTCCACAAGCCCTGGAACGGCGGGCGCGACCGCAGCACGAGAAGCGCTGCGCCGCTCGGGTCGAACACGCAAACCGAGACGCCGACGATGGGGCGTGGTGCGGACATGAATGGCGTTTCCTTCTTGCGGCGGGAGCGAACGCCGCGCCAAGAAGGGGGATGTGCCCCCGCTTCACCCTGACGTCCAGTCCCGGCGCGGTTGCGCGCGCCTTCGGTCTCGACGCGATTGAGCCCTTTCCGCCGCGCTACAACATCGCGCCGACCCAGCCGATCCTGATCGTTCACGAGGCGATGCCCGCGCCTCGCGGCCCGAAGCGTCGCGCCCAGCTCGCCCGATGGGGACTGATACCGGGCTGGGTCCGCGATCCCAGCCAACTGCCGCTCCTGTACTCCGCGCAGGCCGAGACGGCGGCCGCGCGCAACAGCTTTCGCGGAGCCCTGCGCTACCGGCGCTGCCTCGTTCCCGCGAGCGGCTTCTACGACTGGCAGCGCAGGCCGGACGGCGGACGCCAGCCTTGGTTCCTGCGCGGGGCCGGCCCGGAGCCGCTCGCCTTTGCCGGGCTTCTCGAGACTTATCTCGCCAGCGACGGCAGCGAGATCGATACCGCGGCGATCCTCACGGTTCCCGCCGCCGAGGATCTCGCGGCGATCCTGGTCCGCACGCCCGCGGTGGTCGCCGCGGCCGATACGGACCGGTGGCTTGCCTGCGCCGACTACGAGCCGGATGCGGTGGCCGACATTCTCGAGCCCGTCCCGGTCGGCACGTTCGACGCGGTGGCCGTTTCGGACCGGATCAATTCGGTTGCCAACATGGGGCCCGCGGTGCAGGAGGAAGTGCTTCCGCGCGATCCTTGAACGAGCCCGTCCATGAACATCGATCTTCTGCGCCGCCTGTGCGAGACCCCGGGCGTTCCCGGCCACGAGCACCGGGTGCGAGCCTTGATCGAACAGGAAGCGCAGGGTCTGTTCGACGAGATCGAGACCGATGCGATGGGCTCGCTGATCTGCACGCGAAAGGGCGAGGGGGCGGATCCCGAGCGCATCCTTCTCGCCTGCCACATGGACGAGATCGGCTTCCTGGTGAGCCACGTGAGCGAGAAGGGATTCATCCACGTCTCGCCGGTCGGCGGCTTCGACCCACGCAACCTCTTCTCGCGTCGCGTTCTCGTCTGCACGGATCGGGGCGACCACGAGGGCGTCATGATGGCGGAGGGCAAGCCGGTCCACATCCAGGCGCCAGAAGACCGCAAGAAGGTCCCCGAGCCCACCGACTTCTTTATCGACATCGGCATGGGCGCCGCGACGCGCGAGCACGTGCGGGTCGGCGACTTCGTGGTCATGGACGAGCCGCTCGTCGAGATGGGCGAGCGTATCGTCTCCAAGGCCCTCGACAACCGTATCGCCTGCTGGCTCGGCCTCGAGGTGGCCCGTCGCCTGCGGGACGAGAAGCGGGGCCATCGGTGCCAACTGACCGTCGCCTTCACTTCGCAGGAGGAGGTGGGCCTGCGTGGTGCTAAGACCGTCGCCTACCGCATGCGACCCCATGTCGGCATCGGCGTCGATGTCACGCTCGCCTGCGACACGCCGGGCGTTCCCGACCGCGATCGCACGACCGAGCTCGGCAAGGGCGCCGGCTTGCACCTCAAGGACGGCTCCTTCATCGCCGATCGCGAGCTGACCCTGGAGTTCGAGCGAATCGCCCAGGAGGAATCCATACCGGTGCAGCGCACGATCCTCGGCGGTGGCGGCATGGACGGCGCCTCGCTTCAGCAGGCCGCGACCGGTGCGCGCGCGATCGGCATCGTCGTCGGCACGCGCTACATCCACACGGTGGCCGAGATGATCGACCGGACCGACGTGCAGGCTGCGCTCGATCTTCTGACGGCCTACGTCGCACGCCACTAGACGCGTCGATGCTCGACCCTCTGCTGCGCGGATTTCTGTCCGGTGGTGCGCTGATCGTGGCGATCGGCGCGCAGAATGCCTTCGTCTTGGAGCGAGGGCTCGCGCGATCGCATGTGCTGGCGGTCTGTCTGATCTGCGCCCTGTCGGACGCCGTGCTGATCGCGGCCGGCGTCGGCGGCTTAGGCTCGCTGATCGTCAGCCGGCCGGCACTGATCGCATGGGTGACGATCGGCGGCGCGCTGTTTCTCTTCAGCTATGCGGCGTTGGCCTCCAAGCGAGCCTTGCGCCCGGCCGCGCTGCTCCTGCGGGGTGGCCGCGACATGGCGCTGGGAAGCGTGGTCACGACCTGCCTCGCGCTGACCTTCCTCAACCCGCACGTTTATCTCGATACGGTGGTGCTCTTGGGAAGCTTGTCGGCCCGATACGGCGCCACCGACGGTCGCCTCCTGTTCGCGCTCGGCGCGATGGCGGCCTCGTTCACGTGGTTCTTCGCCCTGGGCTACGGCGCGCGCCTGCTCGCGCCGCTTTTCGCGAAACCGGCCGCATGGCGGGTTCTCGACGCGGTAATCGCCGTCGTCATGGCGGCGCTTGGGCTTAGTCTGCTCCTGAGCCTTCGAAGCTGATCGCTAGTTGCGGCCGTTGCCGTTGGCTGCCGCGTTGCGCGTGGCGAGCGCGGGCGTCTTGCGCTTGGCCGGCAGCGACAGGTTGGCGGCGGCGGCTGCAATCGCCGCGATGCCGATCTTCCGGTAGTTGCCGAGAAGGTTGGCTTCGCGCTCGCGCTCTTGTTTCGAGCGGAAGGTGACGTTCGATTTGGTGACGTGAGGGGTCATGCGGGTTCTCCTGTAGGGGGGGAATGGCCGTCACATTGCGTCGGATTGGGGGCAGAAATGCTTCCAATCTTGGGATCTATACTTAACAAAAGGTTGCTGTCCCGACATGTTGCGTGACTGCTACATGTTGCAGCGCGATATAGTCTTGGTCGCGATGCAAATTCTTATCGCGACAGCGAACGCGTCCGGTTTGTGGGACGGCGGGTTTGCCTGTAGCACGGACACCGGACACAGCGGCATGCGGGAACGGACTACGTGGACGACGGCGATCGGGGCCTGAAGCTCTTCAACACCATGACGCGGCGCAAGGCGGCGTTGCGCCCGCTGGACTGGCGAAACGGCGCGAGCGATCCGAAGCTGCGCATGTATGTCTGCGGTCCCACCGTCTACGACGAGGCCCATATCGGCAACGCGCGTCCGGTGATCGTCTTCGACGTCCTGTTTCGCCTGCTGCGCCACCTCTACGGACCGGCGCACGTCACCTACGTCCGCAACATCACGGACGTCGACGACAAGATCAACGCGCGCGCGGCGCGCGACTTTCCCGGGCTCGAACTCAACGACGCGATCCGTCGCGTCACCGAGCGCACCGCCGACCAGTTCCACCGGGACGTTGCTGCGCTAGGCTGTCTTGCGCCCAGCTTCGAGCCGCGAGCGACCGAGTTCGTGGTGCCGCGCGGCGATGGAGGGCCCGACATGGTCTCGATGATCGGGTCGCTGATCGAGCGCGGCCATGCCTACGAGGCGGCGGGCGAGGTCCTGTTCTCGGTTCGCTCCATGCCGGACTACGGTGCCCTCTCGCGTCGCAACCTCGACGACCAGCAGGCGGGCGCGCGCGTCGCCGTGGAGGCGCACAAGCGCGATCCGGCCGACTTCGTGCTCTGGAAGCTGTCGGACGAGAACGAGCCGGGTTGGCCGAGCCCGTGGGGGCGAGGGCGTCCTGGCTGGCACATCGAGTGCTCGGTGATGAGCGAAGCCTATCTCGGCCAGACCTTCGACATCCATGGCGGCGGGCTCGACCTCATCTTCCCACACCACGAGAACGAGATCGCCCAGTCGCGTTGCGCCCACGGCACGCACGCCATGGCCGAGATCTGGATGCACAACGGCTTCCTGCAGGTCGAGGGCCGCAAGATGTCGAAGTCGCTCGGCAACTTCCATACGATCCGCGAGGTCCTGGAGACCGACAAGGTCGGCGGTCGCAGCTGGCCCGGCGAGGCGGTGCGGCTGGCGATGCTGAAGACGCACTACCGCGAGCCGATCGACTTCACCGCCGCGCGGCTGGAGGAGGCCGTGCGCGAGCTGGACCGATGGGAGCGGATGGCCGAGGGCGCGACAAGCGACGCGGTGATCGACGACCAGTTCCTCGACTGCCTGCGCGACGATCTCTCGGTGAGCGGCGCGATCGCGCGCACCCACGAACTGTTCGACGCGGGGCAGGCCGCCAGCGCGCTCACCGGCCTGCGGCTGATCGGCATCGATCCCGTTCGACAAGCGGCGATCGGCGCGGACGTCGAGCGTCGGATCGCCGCTCGGCTCGACCTCCTGCGCGCGCGGGACTTCGCGGCCGCCGACCAGATCCGCGATGAACTCGCCGCCGAGGGCGTGCTCCTGAAGGACGGCAAGGATCCCGCGACAGGAGAGCGCGTCACGACCTGGGAGCTGCGGAGGTGAGTGCCGCGCTGCGCACGCTCTACCCGCCCATCCAGCCGTTCCGCACGGAACGGCTGCCGGTGGGCGAGGGGCACGAGTTGTATGTCGAGTGCTGCGGCAACCCGGCCGGCCAGCCGATCCTGTTTCTGCACGGCGGGCCGGGGAGCGGCAGCAGCCCGAACCATCGCCGCTTGTTCGATCCCGCGCACTACCGGATCATCCTGTTCGACCAGCGGGGTTGCGGGCGCTCCTCGCCGCTCGGCTCGCTGCACGCTAACACGACAACCGATCTCGTCGCCGACATCGAGCGGTTGCGGCTTCATTTCCGGATCGAGCGCTGGATGGTGTTCGGCGGATCGTGGGGCTCGACGCTGGCGCTCGCCTATGGCGAGGCCTACCCCGATCGCGTCGAGGCGATGGTGCTGCGCGGCATCTTCACGGGGCGGCGCGCGGAGCTCGACTGGTATTATCGCGAGGGCGCGAGCCGCTTGTTTCCCGACGAGTGGGAACGCTTCCTCGCCCCGCTCGCCCCCGCCGCCCGCCATGATCCGATCCGGGGGTATCATCCGTTGCTGACGAGTCCCGATCCGCAGGTTCGGGCTCGCGCCGCACGCGCCTGGACCGACTGGGAAGCGCGCACCGTTTCGACGCGCCCGCCCGGCCTGCCGCTTCCGCCCGGCGTCGCCGCCAGCGATGCGGCGGTGGCCTTCGCCCGGATCGAGAACCATTTCTTCGTCAACGATCTGTGGCTGCGAGAGGGACAGTTGGTCGAGGAGGCCGGTCGGTTGGCCGGGATCCCCGGCATCATCGTCCAAGGGCGCTACGACGTCGTGACGCCGCCCGTCACCGCCTTTGACCTGCATCGTGCGTGGCCGGGCTCGGAACTCCAGATCGTCGAGGACGCGGGACACGCCTTCTCCGAGCCGGGGACGCTGGATCGGCTCATCCGCGCGACCGACCGCCTGCGCCAGTTCCGACCCGTGGAGCCCGCCTCATGACGCTCGACAACAAGCCCGTCCGCTCCGGCGGATGCCAATGCGGCGCCGTCCGCTTCCGCCTGGAAGGCGCGCCCGCCCACTCCTCGGTCTGCCACTGCCGCATGTGTCAGAAGGCGTTCGGCGCGCTCTACGCACCGCTTCTCAACGTCGGGGAGGCGACGCTGACCTGGACTCGGGGCGAGCCGGCGCGCTTCCGGTCGTCGAGCCATGTACGTCGCGGCTTCTGCTCGGCCTGCGGCACGCCTCTCACCTACGAGGCGCCGAACGGCATCGCGCTGGCCATCGGCGCCTTCGACGATCCGAGCGATCTGGCGCCCTCGATCCAGTTCGGTGTCGAGGGAAAGTTGCCCTACGTCGATCGTGTGCCGCAGCTCCCGGTCTCGACGACCGACGAGGACGCAGCCTCGACGCAGGACAGCTGGATGAAGGAGATCCGCTCGTTCCAGCATCCGGACCACGATACGCCCGAGCCCTAGGTGTGCGGGAATCCGGGTGTCGCCGCCCCGCGCGATAGGCTAGGTCCAGCGCAGCGCCGGACCTTTGACGAGCGAGACTTCGCATGATCCCCGAACCCGATGCCAGCCAGACGCGGCGTGGCCTTGCCTACGCCTTGGGGGCGTTCCTGATCTGGGGTCTCGTCCTGCCGATCTACCTGAAGGGGCTGGCCCACGTCTCGCCGCTGGAGGTGCTCGCGCATCGCGTTCTGTGGTCGATTCCGCTTGCGGTCGCGATCCTGGCGGTGGCGGGGACCCTCGATCGTTTCCCCCGCCTCCTGCGACCGCGCATCGTGCTCATGGCGGCGCTGACCGCCTCGCTGATCTCGGTGAACTGGGGGGTGTATATCTGGGCGATCGCCAACGGGCACGGCATCGAGGCGGCGCTCGGCTATTACGTCAACCCATTGATCAACGTGCTCCTCGGCATGGCCTTTCTCGGAGAGCGACCGAGCCGTCTGCAGGGCGCGGCGATCTTGTTGGCCACTTTCGGCGTCGGCATCCTCACGTTCGAGAGCGGCGGCCTGCCGTGGGTGTCGCTGGCGCTCGCGCTCAGCTTCGGTTTCTATGGCCTGCTTCGCAAGACGTTGCCGTTCGAGGCGACGGAGGGCTTCCTGCTGGAAGTCGTGATCCTCTTCGTACCGGCGCTGGCGGTCCTGTTCCATGTCTCGGGGCGGGGGGAAACGCGCTTCGGCGCCGACACCGTCGATACGGTTCTGCTGGTCGGCACCGGCGTCGTGACCGCCGTGCCGCTGATCCTCTATGCCGCGGGCGCCCGGCTTTTGCCCTATACGACGATCGGCCTTCTTCAGTACCTGTCGCCGACGCTCATCTTCCTGACCGCTGTGTTCATCTTCGGTGAGCCGTTCGGCTTCTGGCAGGGCGTCAGCTTCGCCTTTATCTGGGCCGGGCTGGCGCTCTACACCGCCGCGATGTTGCGCGGGCGACGCGGCGCGCCCGCCGCGTCCATCCCGGTGGAAGAGAGAGCCTAGAGGCGTTCGATCACCGCCGGCGCGGCTTCGGCGGCGCTGGCGGGTGCGGCGGCTTCGATCAGGGGCAGAAGATCCTCCACGCGGTCCGCCACGATCGGGCGCACCATATGGCCGGTGTGAATGAAGCCGGCCTCGCGCATGTGGTCGAGAAGGCTCGCGAACGGATCCCAGAAGCCGCCGACATTGGCGATCGCGATCGGCTTGCGGTGCCGCCCGAGCTGGCTCCACGTCATGATCTCGACCAGCTCCTCGAGCGTGCCGATGCCGCCCGGCAGCGCCACGAAGGCGTCGGAGCGCTCGAACATCTTGTGCTTGCGCTCGTGCATGTCCTCGGTAACGACGAGTTCGTCGAGCCGCTTCAGCTCGCTGGCCGTCGCTTCCATGTCGATCAGGAAGCGCGGAATGATGCCCGTCACCTGACCGCCGGCGCGGATCACCGCTTCCGAAACGGCACCCATGATGCCACGCGTGCCGCCGCCGTAGATCAGGCGGATGCCGGCCTGGCCCATCAGCGTGCCGAGCGTTTCCGCCGCTTGGATATAGGAGGGATCGCGGCCCGGAGAGGAGCCGCAGTAGACGCAAAGGGAACGAATCGATGTCATGAGGGCAAGGTCGGTCGCCGGGGCGTTCCGGTCAAGGACGTCGCGGTGAATTCGACAGTCCGCGCTCAGCTGCGCGCATCGATCGCCTCGGCGATCTCGTCGGCCATCTTGAACAGGCGCACGACGAGCGGGACCGCAAGGGCGATAGCCGAGCGGTCGAGACCTCGAGCCGCCTGCGCCTCGCGGATCTCGCTCGCGAGCGACGCGAGCACCGGCACGAAGCGGATCGCCAGTGAGACGGCCAGGCCGACCCGTGCCGGGTCGATGCCGAACGGGCGCAGGCAGGGCGCGACCAGACGCTCGACCGCATCGGCGATATCGGACGGCCGCGTCGTGGCAGCGGCCAGCGCGGCCATGAGCAGCAACGCGGCCAGTCGCGAGCCGAAGAGCAGCGCGGCCATGGGCCCTGCGAACCAGAGCTGGAAACCCGCGACGAGAACGACGATCGGCAGGCTGGCTCGAAGGGTCCGCCCCGCCGAGCGCCGGCCCAGTGTCATGGCGGTGGCTGCTACCGACAGAACCAGCGCTCCCAGCGACAGCCATACGGACGGAATCAGGAAGAGAAGCGTGCCGGCGAGCGCGAGGCCGGCCAGCTTGGCACCGGCGGGCAAGCGGTGCGCCAGCGTCGATCCGGGTCGGTAGACGTCGGCGATCATGCGTCGGCCAGCCGGCGATAAGCGGCAAGGGCTTCGGCTGGGCCGGCGTCGCAGGCCAGACGTCCCCCGTCGAAGACGAGCACCCTGTCGAAGCCGTCCAGAAGCGCGAGGTCGTGCGTCGCGAGCACGATCGGTCGCCCCGCCGCTTCCACCGCCGCCATCACGCGGCGCGTATTGCGCCGGTCGAGCAGCGTCGTCGGCTCGTCGAGAACCAGAAGGCGGGGCTCCAGAACCAGGATGCCCGCCAGCGCCACGAGTTGCCGTTCGCCCCCCGACAACTCGTGCGTCAGGCGGTCTTCGAAGCCCGACAGTCCGAAGCGATCGAGCATTGCGGCAACCCTGGCGGCGATTTCCGGCTTCGGAACCCCCCGGTTTCGCAGGCCGAACGCCAGATCTTCGGCGACGCTGGGATAAACGATCTGATGGTCGGGGTTCTGGAACAGGAAGCCGACGCTCCGGCGCACCGCCTTCGTATCGGCGATGGTGTCGAGCCCGAAGACGCGCACCCGGCCCGCGCTCGGCAGCAGCAGCCCGTTCAGAAGGCGCGCGAAGCTGGACTTGCCGGAGCCGTTGGCGCCCACGATGCCGATGCGCGGCTCGACCAGATGCAGGTCGAGACCGCGCAGCACCTGTCGGCCGCCGCGCTCCACCGCGACACCGCTGAGTTCGATCATCCGATCCGGCGCGCCGACCGGCGACCGATCAACGGGTAGCTGTTCGATACGGCGACCATCACGGCGGCGGCGAGGGCGGCCTTGATCAGGTCTCCCGGCAGGAAGGCCACCGACCCCCAAGCGGCGGTCGCAAGGGGAGCGCCGGTGACCACGGAGATGCCGGGGATGCCGCAGGCGTAGAGAACCAGGATGCCGCCGGTCGCCGCCGCCAGAAAGGCGGACACGAAATGAAGCCGCGGCAGGAAGCGCTCGGTGACAAGTCCGGTCACGAAGGCCGCTGGCAGCCAGCCGAGGAAGAAGCCGACCGTCGGGCCGGCCAAGACCGCGATGCCGCCCCGTCCGCCCGACAGAAGCGGCAGGCCCGCGAGCACGATCACCATGAACAGAAGGATCGCCAGCGTACCGCGCCGTGCTCCGAGCAGCCCGCCCGCCAGCATCACGCCCATGGACTGGGCGGTGATGGGCACGTTGATGACCGGCACATTCAGAGCCGGAAAGACCCCGAGTACGGCCATCAGTGCGGCGAACAGGGCGATATGCACGATGTCGCGAGTGGTCACGCGGGACTCCCGAATGCGTTGAGGCGCGATCAGGGCTCTAGCTCGTGTCGCAAGCGGCGTCGAGCGTCGGTCAGATCGCGGTGCGCATCGCCTCGTCGAGATACACGCGGCGCAGACGACGAGCGAGGTCGCCCGGCCGCCCGTCGCCGACCCGCACGCCGTCGATCTCGACCACAGCGGTCACGAAGGCGCCCGCCGAGGTGATGAACGCTTCGCGCGCGCCCTGCGCCTCCTCCACCGTGAAGGGCCGCTCCTCGATCGCCAGACCGGCTTCCGCCGCGCCGTGCAGCACGGCGCTGCGGGTGATGCCGGGCAGGATCGAGCGCGACAGCGAAGGCGTCACGATCGTCCCGTCCTGTGTGAGGATATACGCGTTGTTCGAGGAGCCCTCCGTCACGAATCCGTTCTCGGTCATCCAGACATCGTCGAAACCATCGCGGCGAGCCTGCGACTTCGCCATCGACGCGTAGAGGAGCTGCGTGGTCTTGATGTCACGGCGGCCCCAGCGAAGATCGGGCGCGACCGCGACGCGCAGGCCACGCTCGGCCTCGGGCGATTCGAGCGAGGCACGGGTCTGCGTGAAGAGCACGAGGCCCGGACCCGTCTCCGCCGGTGGCCAGATGAAGTCGCGGTCCGCCGCTCCGCGCGACACCTGCAGGTAGACGCTGCCGAGATCGATGCCGTTGCGACGGACGAGCTCACGGTGCAGCGCGAGCAACTCGTCGTCGCCGGCGGGCGACGCCATGTCGAGTTCGGCAAGCGACCGGCGCAGCCGGGCCTGGTGCGCCGCATAGTCCACGAGCTTGCCGCCGATCACGGCGGTCACCTCGTAGACCGCGTCGGCAAACAGGAAGCCCCGGTCGAAGACCGAAATCCGGGCGTCCGCTTCCGGAACGAACTCGCCGTTGACGAAGACGGTGCGCGACATGACTTCTCCTTCAGGCCGACAGGACCTGCGGGAGCTTCTAGCGGTCCGGCCCAAAGACCGGAAGCAGCGAAAACCGGCGCCTCGACCCCGCTTGCTGGTTGCGAGGGCGTGGGGCGGCGGCTAGGCCAGGGGTGGGAGGGCCGGCGCGCATGCCGGGCCGCTTCGTTCTTGAAGGAGCTCCGGCGCTCGTATGGGCCATTACCTCGGACTTGATCTCGGCACCTCGTCGCTGAAGGCGCTGGTGATCGACCAGAACCAGAATCCTCTCGCGACAGCCAGCGTCCCGCTCACGGTCGAGCGCCCGCATTTCGGCTGGTCGGAGCAGTCGCCCGACAGCTGGCTCAAGGCCTGCGAGGACGTGATCGCCATCCTGCGCCGCGAGGCGCCGGACGCGCTGGCAGGCGTCGAGGGCATCGGCCTGTCGGGCCACATGCACGGGGCGACGCTGCTCGGCGACGACGACCAGGTGCTGCGCCCCTGCATCCTGTGGAACGACACGCGCTCCCATGCCGAGGCGGCCGAACTCGACGACGACGAGGCGCGCCGCATCACCGGGAACATCGTGTTCCCCGGTTTCACCGCGCCCAAGCTTCTCTGGGTGGCCCGCAACGAGCCCGAGATCTTCAGCAAGGTCCGGCGCGTTCTGCTGCCGAAGGACTACCTGCGTCTCTGGCTGACCGGCGAGGCGGTCTCGGAAATGTCGGACGCGGCCGGAACGAGCTGGCTCGATACCGGTCAGCGTCGCTGGTCGAACCGGATGCTGGAGCGCACCGGACTGCCGCTTTCCGCCATGCCGAGGCTGGTGGAAGGCACCGAAACCAGCGGGACGCTGCGCGGCGAACTCGCCTCGCGATGGGGTCTCAAGGCCGGCATCGCAGTGGCGGGCGGCGGCGGCGACAACGCGGCCTCGGCCTGCGGTGTCGGCGTCACGCGCCCCGGCACGGGCTTCCTGTCGCTCGGCACGTCGGGCGTCCTCTTCACGGCCAGCGCCGGCTACGATCCGGCGCCCGAAACAGCGCTCCATACGTTCTGCCATGCCATTCCCGGCCTTTGGCACCAGATGGGCGTGACGCTCTCGGCCGCAGGGTCGCTGGAATGGCTCTCGCAGCTCCTGCAGGAGAAGCCGGGCGACCTCGTCGCACAGGCCGGCGACAGGCTCGACGAGCCGGGACGGCTTCTGTTCCTTCCCTATCTCTCGGGCGAGCGCACGCCGCACAACGACGCGGCCGTGCGTGGCGCCTTCGTCGGGCTCTCGGCCGACACGAGCCGGGCCGACATGGTGCGGGCCGTGATGGAGGGCGTTGCGTTTTCGATGCGCGACTGCCTCGACGCCGCCCCGCATACGGGTTGGGTTCGCCAGCTCGTGGCGGTCGGCGCCGGCTCTCGCTCCAGCCTCTGGCTCCGCATCATGGCAAGCGTTCTGGAGACGCCGGTCGCGCTGCCGGCCGCGGGTGACTTTGGCGCCGCGTTCGGCGCGGCGCGGCTCGGCTTGTGCGCGGCGACGGGCGCCGACCCCGACGCGGTGATGACCGAGCCACCGATCGCCGCTCGCTACGAGCCGGACGCGAAGCTGACGGAAGCCTATGCAAGGGCGCATCAGCGCTATCAGGCGCTCTATCCCGCGCTGAAGGCCGCGGCGATCCGCGACTGAGCGAACCGACCAGCCAGTAAAAAGGCCCGGCCGAGAGATCGGCCGGGCCTTTTCGTTGCGGTGACCGACGGAAGAGGGACGCCCTTCCGCCGGACCGATGCTTACTTCGACGCGTCGGCGGTCAGGTAGTCGTACTTGCCGGCCTTCCACTCGTAGATGACGTAGCCCGGCAGCGTGACGTCGCCCTTGCCGTCGAACTTCAGGTCGCCCACGACGGTCGGCAGAGCCTCGGAGTCCAGAACCTTGGTGACGGCCTCGAACTCGGTCGACTGCGCCTTCTTGGCCGCCTCGGCCCAGGCCTGGATCGCGGCGTAGGTGTAGAGAACGTAGCCCTCGGCGGTCTTGCCGGACTTCTCGATCTCCGCGACGATCGGAGCCGCCTGCGGGTTCTTGCGAGGATCGGGCGAGAACGTCATGAGCGTGCCCTCGCCGGCGTCGCCGGTGATCGCCCAGTATTCGTCGGTGACAATGGCGTCGCCCGACATGACCTTGGCGTTCAGGCCCTGCTCCTTGGCCTGACGGGCGATGAGGCCCGCCTCGGTCTGGTAGCCGCCGATGTAGATCAGCTTCACGTCGGCCTGCTTCATGCGGGTGATGAGCGAGGAGAAGTCCTTCTCGCCGACCGTGTAGGACTCGGTCACAGCCGGCTTCACGCCGCCCGCTTCCATGAACTTCATGGTCTGGTCGGCAAGGCCCTTGCCGTAAGCCGACTTGTCGTCGAGCACGGCAACCGCCTGACCCTTGAACTTGTCGGCGATGTAGCCGCCCGCGACCTCGCCCTGCTGGTCGTCGCGACCGCAAACGCGGTAGATGCCGGGACCGGGGCGCTTGTCGGTGTAGTCCGGGTTGGTGGAGGCCGGCGAAATCTCGATGATGCCTTCCTCGGCATAGACCTGGCTGGCCGGGATCGAGGAGCCCGAGCAGAAGTGGCCGGCGACAAATGACACGCCCTGCGAGGCGAACTGGTTGGCGACCGCGACGGCCTGCTTCGGATCGCATGCGTCGTCGCCGATCGAGAGCTTCAGCATCTCGCCGTTGACGCCGCCGGCCTTGTTGATGTCGGCAATGGCCTGCTCGGCGCCGATGCGGAGCTGCTCGCCGAAGGCGGCGTTCTGGCCCGTCATCGGACCGGCGACGCCGATCGTGATGTCGGCGAGCGCGGCCCCGGACAGCATCATGTTGAGGGCCACACCGGCCAGAAGCAGTTTCTTCATCGAACGTTTCCCCTGTTGTCCGGCCGCTTCGGCCGTGCATGGCGGCAACCGGTTCAGGCCGGCGCTCGAAACCGAGTAAAGACGGATTCGCGCAATCCCGCCATAGGCTTCGTCGCTATCCCGGCAAGTTTCTGCACGCCTTCGCGCCGTTCAGGCAGAATGCCCACTGCTTGTGCTAAGGAACCGGTACTGCCCCCGCATCTGCGCGCTTCGCGTCGTCTGCCGACCCACGGCCGCCAGGGCCAATAGCGCGACGAAGTCGACGAGACCGTAGTGCAGCGCGGTGCCGACGGTGGAAAACGGCAGAAAGAACGTCCCGTTGAACAAGGAGAAGTGAAGGAAGCGAATCGCGGCCGTCAGGAGCAGGATGTAGAAGACCATAAGCCCCCAGCCGTCCCATCCGCGCGCCGTCGCCCGGCCGACCGCGAAGGCGAGCAGGCCACCGATCACGAGGGTCACGACCACGAACTCGACCGCTGAAACCTCCCACAGGAGGGCCATCTCGCGTTCCATCAGTGATGTCCTCCCTCGAGATAGGCGGAGCGTACTTCCTCGCGCGCCAGGAGCTCGCGGCCCGTGCCGCTCATGGTGATGCGGCCATTGACCATGACGTAGCCGCGATGGGCGAGGCGCAGCGCATGGAAGGCGTTCTGCTCGACCAGGAAGACGGTCAGCCCCTCGTTGCGGTTGAGCTCGCGGATCACCTCGAAAATCTGCTTCACGATGATCGGGGCAAGGCCGAGCGACGGCTCGTCCAGCAGCAGCAGGCGAGGGCGGCCCATCAGCGCCCGGGCGATCGCCAGCATCTGCTGCTCGCCGCCCGAAAGCGTTCCGCCGCGCTGCGTGGTGCGCTCCTTGAGGCGCGGGAACAGGTCGAAAATCCGGCGGATGTCCTCGTCGAAATGGTCCTGGCCGACGAGCGTCGTCCCCATCTGCAGGTTTTCCATGACCGTCATGCGTCCGAAGATACGCCGGCCCTCGGGGGACTGGGCGATCCGACGGGTCATGATGTCATGGGTCGGGAGCTGGGCGATGTCCTCGCCGGCATAGACGATGCGGCCGGCGCGCGCGCGCGGGTTGCCGCAAATCGTCATCATCAGCGTCGACTTGCCGGCGCCGTTGGCACCGATCAGCGTGACGATCTCGCCGTCGCCGACGTCAAGATCGACGCCCTTCAGCGCCTGGATCTTGCCGTAGAAGGTCTCGACGCCGCGGATCGACAGAAGCGGCTGGGCGGTCGCCGGAGCGACCGGCGTGGCGAGCGCGCTCATCGGGCATCTCCTTCCGCGACATGGGCCTCGGCGATCGCGCCATCGACGTCCCCGCGCTCCAGCTTCTCCTCGACCGCTTCGACCTCCTCATCGTCGACGCCGAGATAGGCCGCGATCACGCGTGGGTCGTTGCGAACCTCGTGGGCGGTGCCGTCCGAGATCTTCTTGCCGTAGTCGAGCACGACGATGTGGTCCGAGATCTCCATGACGACGCCCATGTCGTGCTCGATCAACAGGATCGAGGTGTCGAACTCGTCGCGGATCGAGCGCAGGAGCGCATTCAACTCGGCCGACTCCCGCGGGTTCAGGCCGGCGGCGGGCTCGTCGAGGCACAGAAGCACCGGATCGGTGCACATGGCGCGCGCGATCTCGAGGCGGCGCTGGTCGCCGTAGGACAGGTCGGCGGCCGGATCGTCGGCACGGTCCAGAAGCGCCGTGCGCCGAAGCCAGTCCACCGCGCGGTCCTGCGCGGCCTCCTTGGCGCGGCGATAGCCCGGAAGCCCGAGCAGGCCGGCGATCGTGAAGCCCGATGCCGCCATCAGCTTGTTGTGCTGGGCGACGAGGAGGTTCTCGAACACGGTCATGCCGCCGAAGAGGCGGATGTTCTGGAAGGTGCGCGCGACGCCCGCGACCTCGGTGATCTTGAAGTCCGGCATGCGCTCGAGAAGGAAGATTTCGCCTTCGCCGGTCTTCAGGCTCTTGGCGCCGCCGCGCGTCAGCTCGGCCAGCGCATCGTTGCCGATGCCCCGGCCACGCCGCAGGGCGATACGCCCCTCGGTCGGCTTGTAGAAGCCGGTGACGCAGTTGAAGACGGTGGTCTTGCCGGCGCCGTTCGGGCCGATCAGGGCGGTGATGTCGCCGCGTCCGACCGAGAAGCTCAGATCGTTGATGGCGACGAGGCCGCCGAAGCGCATCGTCAGATGCTCGACGGTGAGCACCGGGTCGCTGGTCCAGCGACCGGCGGCAAGGGGGGCGGAGGTCTGGATCGTCATGGGTTCAGTGGCCCTCGCCCTGTGCGACCATGTCGGCGCCGATGCTCTTGCGTTCCTTGTAGACGGCGGATGGCTGGCGCGAGGACACGAGGCCGCGCGGCTTCCACACCATGATCGCGACCATGGCGACGCCGAACAGCACCATGCGGTAGCGCGAGGGGTCGAAGTCCGATCCGAGGATGTCTTGGATGAAGGTCAGGTTTCGCATCAGCTCGATGCCGCCGATCATCACCAGCGACGCGAAGACGACACCGATCTGCGAGCCGAGACCGCCGAGCACGACGATGGCGAGAATGATCGCCGACTCGAGGAAGGTGAAGCTTTCCGGCGAGATGAAGCCCTGACGGGTGGCGAAGAACGAGCCGGCGAAGCCGCCGAACATGGCGCCCGTGGCAAACGCGGTGAGCTTCACGTTGGTGGTGTTGATGCCCAGCGCGCGGCAGGCGATCTCGTCCTCGCGCAGGGCTTCCCAGGCGCGCCCGACCGGCAGGCGGCGCAGGCGAAGCGTTACGAAGTTGGTCAGAAGGGCGAGTGCCAAGATGATGTAGTAGAGGAAGATGAAGCGATGGATGGCGTCGTAGGGGATGCCGAAGAAGTCGGAGAACGACCCTTCGCCGCGACCGAACTCCAAACCGAAGAGCGTCGGACGCGGAATGCCGAGAAGGCCGTTCGGACCGCCGGTGAACTCACCCCAGTTGAGCAGAACGACGCGGATGATTTCGCCGAAGGCGAGCGTCACGATCGCGAGGTAGTCGCCTCGCAAGCGCAGCACCGGGAAGCCGAGAACGATACCCCAGAGCGCCGCGAAGAGGCCCGCCATCGGCAGGCACACCCAGAAGCCGAGCTCGAAGTTGTTGGCGAGCAACGCGAAGGAGTAGGCGCCCACCGCGTAGAAGGCGACGTAGCCGAGGTCGAGAAGGCCCGCGAGGCCGACCACGATGTTCAGGCCCCACCCGAGCATGACGTAGGTCAGGATCAGGATCGCGAGATCGATCAGGTAGCGGTCGGACGCCGGGAAGAGCGCTTGGATGATGAAGGGCAGAAACAGCGCGACGCCGAGGAACAGGATGCCGAGCACCCGGCCGACCGTGATCTTGCGGCCCGGCGCGGCGACTTTCTTAGTCGTCGTGGCGGAGCGCAGCGACACCTTGCGCTGGAACAGGGCGAGGCTGAGTACGAAGCGAACAACGAAGGCGATGGCGACGAAGGTCAGCCACAGGTCCCAGCGCTGGTAGAGCAGCAGGCCGCCGGGCGCGATGTCGGAGCGGATCGCGACGAAGAAGAGCGTGAGGAGGCCCACGATCGCCGCCGTGATGGTCGCCTCTCGAAGCGCCTTCGGAACGCTGATGACGGTCGCAGGCTCCGGCGTGAACGGCGGCTCACCGCCGACAGCGGCTCGGCGCTCGTCCTGAAGCGCCTGCGCGCCCTCTGGGGTCTGAGTGGAGGTCGGCTGGATGGTCGACATGGATCGTCTCAGACCTTCTCGACTTCGGGACGGCCGAGCAGACCGGAGGGAAGGAAGATCAGCGTGATGGCGAGGATCGAGAAGGCGGCGACGTCCTTGTACTCGACCGAAAAGTAGCCGGCCCAGAAGGTCTCGATCAGGCCGATGGCGAGGCCGCCGAGCATGGCGCCGGGCAACGAGCCGATGCCGCCGAGAACCGCCGCCGTAAAGGCTTTAACGCCGGCAAGGAACCCGATGTAGAAGTCGATCACGCCGTAGTAGAGGAGATACATCGTGCCGGCGACCGCGGCGAGCGAGGCGCCCATGACAAAGGTCAGCGAGATCGTCCGGTCGACGTTGACGCCGAGCAGCGATGCCATCTTGGCGTCCTGCTCGCAGGCCCGCTGCTGGCGACCGAGCGGCGTGCGCGTGATCAGGAGCGAGAAGGCGACCATCAGCACGAGCGTCGTCGCGATGATC
The DNA here is from genome assembly GCF_900104035.1 of Aureimonas jatrophae. Taxonomy (GTDB): domain Bacteria; phylum Pseudomonadota; class Alphaproteobacteria; order Rhizobiales; family Rhizobiaceae; genus Aureimonas; species Aureimonas jatrophae. Next base: position 518,104 of record NZ_FNIT01000001.1, read on the forward strand.
AGGATCTGCATGTACGAGATCTGCACGCCGTTCGTGATCATCACCGTTCCGGTGACCTGCGGCGGCAGCGGCTTCACGCGGGCGCCCTGCGTGAGCTGAACGAAATTCTGCAGGAAGATCGACATGCCGATGGCGGTGATCAGCGGGGCCAGGCGGAACGAGCCGCGCAACGGGCGATAGGCGATCCGTTCGATCGACCAGCCCCAGAGCGCGGTGAACAGCATCGCCACGACGAGCATCAGCAGGAGGACGATCGGAAGGAACGTCACGCCGATCGCGGCAAGGAGCAGGAAGACGGTCAGGGCTATGAACGACCCGATCATGAACACCTCGCCGTGCGCGAAGTTAATCATGCCGATGATGCCGTAAACCATCGTGTAGCCGATCGCGATCAACCCGTAGATCGACCCCAACGTCACGCCGTTGACGAGCTGCTGCAGAAAATAATCCATGAACCGCCTGTATCTTGCCGAGCATCGCGCGGCACAGACGGCCGGCTGAAGCGCGCCTGCTGGTGAGGCATGCCCGATTGCATAGCAACGGGTTAGGCGTTCGCCAATCCTTCACGTTGGCGAGAACGTGGATAAATCTTAACCTCTGCGCGATCGATGCCGCGATGCGCTCCCGCTTTCATTGAGTCTGGAATTCTTCTAAACGTGGCGACCACCGCGGTTCGGAGTCGCTTCCGCGTGCGGCCTTGGAGGAGAGCGCCATGCGCCTGACCCGTCAGACGAACTACGCCATTCGCATTCTGATGTACTGCGCGGCCAATCCGAACCGGTTGAGCCGGGTGGGCGAGATCGCGAGTGCCTACAACGTCTCGGAGCTCTTCCTCTTTAAGATCCTCCAGCCGCTCGTCGAGGCCGGCTTCGTGGAGACCGTGCGCGGCCGCAACGGCGGCGTGCGTCTCGGTCGCGCGGCCGATGCCATCACGCTCCGGCAGGTGGCCGAGGTGACGGAAGAAAGCTTTGCCATGGCGGAATGCTTCGAGACCGGCGCGACGGACTGCCCGTTGATCGACAGCTGCGCCTTGAACGCCGCCCTGCGGGCCGCGCTCGATGCATTCCTGGGAACGCTCGATCGCTTCACGGTCGCCAGCCTCGTGGAGGGATCAAGCTCGATCAAGTTGCGGCTCGGGCTTGACACGGTGACCGTGCCCGAGCGCGAGGTGGCCTGACGGGTCAGTTCATCATCCGTTGCATCAGCGCCAGCTGCCGGGGCAGGGTGATGCGTGTCAGATCGTAGTCCTCGACAACGGTGCGGCGCGCATTGCGCCGCATCTCACGGAACCGTTCCGGATACCGCAGCGCCTCGGTGATCGCCGACACCAAGGCCTCGCCGTCGAAGAAATCGACGAGCAGCCCGTTGCGGCCATGCTCGACGACCTCTTGAACCGGCGCCGTCGCCGAACCGATCAGGAGGCAGCCCGTCGACATCGCCTCCAGCATCGACCAGGACAGGACGAAGGGGTAGGTCAGGTAGACGTGCGCGTCCGAGACCTGCAACAGCTTCTTGAAGACGTCGTATTCCAGCCGGCCCACGAAGTGCACGCGCGATGCGTCGGCCACGGGGTTCTGCGCAAGCATGCGCGCCTTCCAGGTTTCGCCCTCGGGCAGCCGCGCGCCGTAGCTGACGCCGTCGCCGCCCACGAGCACCACGTGCGCGGTCGGGTTCTTCTCCAGGATGCGATTAAGCGAGCGCATGAAGACATGGAAGCCGCGATACGGCTCGAGGTTGCGCGCGACGTAGGTGACGAGCGGAACGGAGCCGTCGAACGTCAGCCCATCCGCGAGCGTCACGCTCGGTCTGTCGGCCGGGACGAGAGCGTCGGTGTCGACGCCGTCGTGGATGACCTTCACCTTCGGCCGGAAGATGGCCGGGATGCGACTGTGCTGCCAGGCCGTCGGCGACAGTCCGTAGTCGGTCGACTCGAGGCACGAGAGAATCATCTGGTTGCGCGAGCGCAGCTGGAACTTGAGTTCCGGATTGACCGGAAACTCCGGGTCGAAGCCGACGTCGGACCCCGACGCCGCATAGTAGAATTCGATGTAGCTGAGCAGCGGGACGTCGGGGAACACGTCCTTCACGAACTGCGTCTCGCCCCATCCGCTATGGCCGACGATGAGATCGGGGCGGATGTTCTCCTTCTGCATCTGGATCAGAAGCCGCGCGACCCCTTGTCCGTTCAGGATGCCGTCTTCCAGCGTGCGCAGATACAGGTGCGTCTGAGGGTTGGGCTCGCGATGCGGCTTGTACCCGATGACCTTCACGTCCTGGATGCGGTTGCGCGTCTCCTTCGTGATGAAGAAGAGGCGATTGGTCCCCGCCAGCGCCCGGCACAGATGGAGGAACTGCCCCGGGAAGTTCTGGTGCAGGAAAAGGATCGTCTTGTTCTGGATCATCGCGCGGACTGACTGAGGGACTCTTCGCGTCGGGGTAGCGGCGGGCGGCCCGGTCCGCAAGCGGAAGGTGGCCCGACAAGCGAAGGGCGGGCGAACCCGCCAGGTTCGCCCGCCCTTCGACATCGTTAGCGGGACTGGATCGCCGCTATTCCTCGCGGAAGGCGCGATCCATCGACTGGGAGATCGGGGACAGGATGTAGTCGAGCGCCGTGCGGCTGCCGGTCGGCACCACGATCTCCGCGGGCATGCCCGGGTAGAGGCGAACGTCGCCGGCCATGTGAGCCAGCGACGTGGGGCTCACCTCGACGTCGGCCGTGAAATAGGCGGTGCCGTTCTCGGTGGTCAGGCGGTCGGGCGAAACGCGCAGGATCTTGCCCTCCGCGGCGGGCGTGACGTGCTGGTTGTAGGCCGTCAGCTTGACGTTGGCGACCATGTTCGGCTCGATCTTGGCGATGTCCTCGGGCTTGATCATCGCCTGGACGATCAGCTGCGTGTCATCGGGCACGATATCGAGGATGCGCTCGCCGGCGCCCACGACGCCGCCGTTGGTGAACTGCGTCAGGCCGAGCACCGTGCCGGTGGCCGGCGCGCGCACCTCGGTCAACGCCAGCGTCGCGCGGGCCGACTGGAGGCGCGGGACGATGTTGGCCATCTCGGACTGCACGTCGCTAATGCCTTGATTGGCCTCCGACAGACGGTCCTGGCGCAGACGGTTGATCTGCATCTGCGCTTCGCCCTGCGTCTCGCGGGCCTCGGCGATCTGAGCCTTCAGGCTGCCGGTTTGGCCGCCGAGGTCCACCGAGGCACGCTCCAGGGCGAGAACCTGCGTCTTGGGAGCCAATCCCTTCTTGAGCAGCGAGGCGACGCCCTCCTTCTCCTCCTCGATCAACTCCTGCTGCCGGTTGATCGAGGCGATCTGCACCTCGTAGCCGCTGATGCGCGTGTTGAGCTGGCTGACGCGCTGCTGGAGGATCTCCACCTGCGTGTCGAGGCTCTGACGGCGCGTATCGAAGAGGATGGTCTGGTCGAGCATCAGCTGCTCGATCGACGGATCGTCGCGCCGCTCGGTCACCTCTGCCGGGAAGCTGATCTGGTCCAGCCCCTTGCTTTCCGCCGTGAAGCGCGCCCGGCGGGCCAGAAGGTTCATGTACTGGTTGTCGTAGACCTCATAGGCGGAGCGCGCCTGCACGTCGTCCATGCGCAGGAGAATGTCGCCCTGGTCGACATGCTGGCCATCGCGCACGAGAACCTGCGCGACGATGCCGCCGTCCCGGTTCTTCACGACCTTGCGGCTGTCCTCGACCTTCACGACGCCCGTGGCGAGCACGGCGCCCGAGAGCGGCGCGAAGGCCGCCCAGATGCCGAGACCGACGATAAAGACCGCGACGATCCCCGAACCCAGAAGGATCGGCTTGCGCAGTCCCATGTCGAAGTCGCCACCCTCCGGCTTTGCGGCACCGGGCGGCGGCAAGGCGGCAGTCGTATCGGCGTCGCCCGGTGTGGGCGACTTCGGCGTCTTCCTGAACGCGATCACGGACATGGGTGTCTTCCTTGAACTGGATCAGGAGGAGGCCGGAAGGGCCTTGGGCGCCTGCGCGGGCTGTCCCGCGCCTTGCGCGGCGACAGCCTGTTGCGGCGCCGGCTGGGGCGCCTGCGCGTTCGCGTTGGGTGCCGGGGCTAGGACCTTGGACAGAACCTCGTCGCGCGACCCGAACCGCTCGACCATGCCGTCACGCAGGAGCAGGATCTTGTTGGAGTAGTTCAGCGCCGACATGCGGTGCGAGATGACCACCACGGTCGAGCCCATCTTGCGCAGCTGCACGATCGCCGCGAGCAGAGCCTGCTCGCCCTCGGAATCCAGCGAGGCGTTGGGCTCGTCGAGCACGACGAAGGATGGCCGGTCGTAGACCGCGCGGGCAAGAGCCACACGCTGGCGCTGGCCCACCGAGAGCATCGCGCCGTTCTCGCCGAGCTCGGTATCGTAGCCATCCGGCAGGCGGAGAATGAGGTCGTGGACGCCGGCCATCTTCGCCGCTTCCAGAACGGCCTCGTCGCGGATCTGCGGATTGAAGCGAGCGATGTTCTCGCGCACCGTGCCGGAGAACAGCTCGACGTCCTGCGGCAGGTAGCCGATGTGGCGTCCGATGTTGTTGCGTGACCAGGCGTGCATCTCGGCGCCATCGAGGCGGACCGAGCCGGACGAGGGACGCGACACGCCGATCAGAAGGCGGGCGAGCGAGGACTTGCCGGCGCCCGACGGTCCGATCAGGCCGAGGCAGTCACCCGGCTCCAGCGCGAAGTTCAGGTTCTTCAAGAGCGCCTTGTTGGTGCCGGGGAAGGCGTAGAAGCAGGTCTCGACCGAGAGCTTGCCGGACGGGCGCGGCAGCTCCATGCCGCTTTCCGGCGCAGGGAACTCCTTGAGCAACGCGTTCAACCGATCGAACGCCTGGCGCGAGGCGACGATCGCCGACCACGAGCCGACAGCGCGCTCGACCGGAGCCAGCGCACGAGCCATCAGCATCATCGAGGCGAACATGACGCCGGGGCCCGTCAGGCCGTCGATCACCAGCAGCGCGCCGCCCGCCAGGATCGCGACCTGCAGGAACATGCGCGTGAAGCGGATCGTGGCCGAGATCGAGCCGCCGCGCTCCGAGGCCGTCTCCTGTGCATGGAGCATGGCCAGGCGATCGCGGTTCCAGCGCTGTGCGAGACCGGGCAGCATGCCCATGGCGTAGATGACCTCGGCGTTGCGAAGGCCCGAATCGGTCGCCGAGTAGGAGCGCTGGCCGGCGATGTTGGCCTCTTTCAGCGCCGGACGCGTCACATACTCGTTGGCGAGCGCGAGCCCGAATAGCGCCAGGGCGCCGATCAGCGACAACATGCCAAGGCGCCAGTCGATCGCGAAGATCACGATCAGGAAGATCGGCGCCCAGGGCGCGTCGAGCACGGCGTTCGTGACGTTGCCGGCAAGGCCCTGGCGGAAGGTGTCGAGGTCGCGCAACGCTTGGCTGCGCACGGGGCGGCCGGCGCGAAGGCCTGCGTTCACGACCGCGTCGAGCAGGCGAGGCGCCAGCTTTCGATCAAGCAGCGAGCCGATGCGGATCAGGATCCGCCCGCGCAACTCCTCGAGCGCCGTCATTACGATGAAGGCGCCGACCACCGCCAACGTGAGAAAAAGAAGTGTCGCGACGGACTGAGAGGTAACGACGCGGGAGTAAACCTGCGTCATATAGATGGGCAATGCTAGATAAAGGAGATTGGAGCCGAACGAGAACAGCGCGGCGAAGGCCATAGGTCGGATGCCGGCGTAAAGGGCCGTGCGCATCTCGGGCGCGAGCTGGTTCTGGTTTTGCATACGTCGCCTTCTTACGGTGCGGTCGGCCTTGGCACGGACGGGCTTGACCTTCCAAACACGGCTTCTTGAAGGCCGCGGGACGGTGGCGTGCCCGAGTTCGCAGACCATACAGGCAAAACGGGGAGTTTGGGTACTCTTCCGGTTCAGGAAACAGGCTGCGCCCACAGCGAGAACGAGGACGTGCCATGCCGGCCACCATTGCCACCAATGCCACGGGTCGCCCCGAGCTCGACAGCCTGATCACGGACAGGATCTGGGCGGTCAAGAACCTGACCTTCGGCTTCACCACCTCTGCGCCGGATTACCCGGCCGGCTACGGGCAGGGCGAGCCGAACGGCGCCGCCCCGCTGACGGCTGCCGGGCAGGATGCGTTCCGCGCCGCGCTGACGGAGTGGGCACGGGTCGCCCAACTCGGTTTCACCGAAACCGCTGGGGCAGCCGCGGACCTGCGCATCGGCTTCAATGCCTCGACGCCGACCGCGTTCGCCTACTTCCCGTCAACGCGCGGCGAGGGCGGTGACGTTTGGGTCGGCTCGTACGTGACGGACCGAGGCTTCGAGCGCGGCGGCTACGGCTACATGACGGCGATTCACGAGCTCGGCCACTCGCTGGGTCTCGAACATCCTCACGAGTCCGGCAATGCCGGTATCGCGGACCAGGTGGCTTATAGCGTGATGAGCTACCGCTCCTTTCCCGGCGCGTCGCTCGATGTGGGCTACACGATCGCCCCGACGTCGTTTGCCAGCTCGCCCATGCTCTACGACATTCTTGCCATGCAGACGCTGTATGGCGCGAACTATGCGAACCGCGCGGGCGACACGACCTACCGCTGGGCGCCGGGCTTCACGGACGCCGCGGTTCTCGACACGGCGGAGGGCGGAACCGGCGCGACGGCCCGCGCGGACGCGCGCGTCTTCGAGACGATCTGGGACGGCGGCGGCCGCGACACCTACGACTTCACGGCCTATGCGACGGCGCTGCGGGTCGATCTTTCCCCCGGCGGCTGGACCTATCTCGGCCAGCAGCTCGCTCAGCTCGGTGCGGGCCAGACGCCGCCCGGCAACATCGCCAGCGCCTTCCTGTTCAATGGCGACACGCGATCGCTGATCGAGAACGCGTTGGGCGGCGCCGGTGCCGACGAGATCCGCGGCAACATCGCCGACAACCGGTTGGACGGAAACCTCGGCAACGACACGATCTACGGCGCCGCGGGCTCCGACGTCGTGATCGGCAGCGACGGCAACGACCTCCTGTTCGGCGGCTCGGCCGTCAACGATCCCGGCGACGCGGCGGACATCCTCGATGGCGGTGCGGGCAACGACACGATCTACGGCAACGGCGGCAACGACACGATCTCGGCCTGGACCGGCAACGATCTCGTCTACGGCGGCTACGGGCAGGACGTGATCCGCGCGCAGATGGTGGCGGGCGCGCGAACCGACATCTACGCGGGCGGCGCCTTCGCGGACCCCGCCGACCTCGCGGACCGGGTCGAGGTGCTGGGCGACGTCGGCGGCGGGCAGATCCGCGTCTACGGCAACGGCGGCAACGATTCGCTCGACATTCGCGTCTCGGGCGCGGGCCGCATCGAGGTTTATGGCGGCGTCGGCGACAACGCCGTCCTCGTTCAGGCGAGCAACCTCGGCTCGCAGGTGCTGATCGTGGCCGGCACCGGCGGCGACCGGGTGGATTTGGCCGCCGCCGGCTCGGCCACCGTGATCGGGGGAGGGGGCGGAAACAACCCGGTCGACGGCAACGATACGGTGGACGCCGGCGGCTCCACGGGCCGCCTCACCCTCTATGGCGACGGCGGAGCCGACAGGCTCATCGGCGGCTCGGGCGACGACACGATCTCCGGCGGCATGGGAGCGGACACACTGACCGGCGGCGGCGGGGCGGACGTCTTCGTGTTCATGCGCGGCGAGACCGTGCAGTCCTCGGGCGACACGATCACCGACTTCGGCGCGGGCGACCGGCTGGACTTCGGGGGCGGGGCGGTGGCGGCGGCTTCCGGCACGGCCGCAGCGCAAGGGGTGGGGCCGAGCTATCTGACCACGCTGAGCGGCGCAAACACCTTGGTTCTGGCCGACCTCGACGGCGACGGGCTGCGCGAGACCGCCGTGACGCTGCTCGGCTTCGCCGGCGCGGTGTCGGTGGGAATGGTGGCGTGACGCTCAGCCGAGCTTTTCGAAGCTGAACTGCGTGCCGTTGCGCGTGATGCGGTGGCGGACGGGCGGGATCTCGTGGATCAAGCCCTTCGCCACGCCCTCCGCGATGGCGTCGAGTGCGGCCATGGGGTCGCGCCAGGGAATGGGATGGGTGGTGCGCACGAGATCGTAGCGCCACCAGGGCTCGGCCAGGAGGCGGGCGACGACCGCCGGCTTGAAGCGCGGGCGGATCAGCTTCGCAGGCGCCCCGCCCACGACCGAATAAGGTTCGACGTCACGCGTTACGACGCTGCCGTAGGCAACGATCGATCCGTCCCCGATCGTTACGCCGCCCATGACGGCAGCGGCTGTGCCGATCCAGACGTCGCTCCCGATCGTGACCGGCTTCATCTCATCGTGTTGCTCGAAGGGTCGGGCAGGATTTTGAACGTCGAAGACGTCCTTATAGGGAATGGGGCTGGTCGTCAGCCAGTCGACCGGGTGTTGGGTCGGACCAATCTGGCAGCTTGCACCAATGGAACAGTATCGACCGATGGTCGCTCGCGTCAGCGTGGTCTGCGGTGACGCATAGCTGAACGCCCCGATCGTGCATTCCCGCGCTGTGACACCGGCAATCAACCGAACCAAAGGCTCGTAGGTGAGGCCACCTGGTAGGTCGAGTACATTATCTACGATCAAGCCTCGGTCCCGAAGCCAAGGCAGAAGTGCGTCCACGCTCATGACCAAACCCTAAAGCAAAAGGGGCAGCCGAAGCCGCCCCTTCTAATCACGTACTATGTTCTTCGCAGATTAAGCGACGAAGTCGTCCGTGCTCAGCGTACCGGTGACGCCCGTGACGATGACCGCCAAGTCGTCCGTTGCCGAGAATGTGGTGGCCTCGGCCCCCTCTTCCTGCACGAGGACGATCTGGCCACCGATGTTGAAGAAGGCGGCACTGTCCGTGGTCAGAAGATTGATAGCAGCGTCCAAGCTCGCTACCGACTGTGCATTAGCCGCAGTCGTTCCAACGATCGCGCCACCCGAGGTATAACCGACCGCAGTCACAGTACCGAAGCCGATCGTGTCAACTGTCGAGCCGCCCGCGGTACCGCCGACGTTGAGGTCGGTGATGGTATCGAGCGTGGCAATCGTCGTGCCCTGGTTAGCCGATTCGAAGCGGAACAGGTCGTTTCCATCGCCACCGGTAAGCGTGTCGACACCAGCACCACCGGCAATGCTGTCGTTACCAGCACCACCGATCAGGCTGTCATTGCCAGCACCACCGACGATCGTGTCGTTACCGGCACCACCATTGATGGTGTCGGCAATTGCGCCACCGGTCAGAACGTCAGCACCAGCACCACCGATCAGATTGAACGAACCGTTGGTCTCAGCCGCACCGTTGAACGTCAGAGCGCTGGTTGCATCGAGCGCCGCACCGTTGAAGGTAAGCGTCGAGCCCGCCGAGACGAGAGCATCAGTTGTCGTGATCGCAACAGGCGTAGCAGCCGTCGGAGCAACGAGGTTGATGACCTCGATGTTCGTGACGTTGGTCAACGCATCGGTACCACCAACGCCGTTGTAGTTCAGAACGTCAGTGCCCGCACCACCGTCGATCGAGTCAGCGGTCGTCAGGTTTGCACCGGCAGTGATCGTGTCGTTGCCAGCGCCGGCCGACACGAAGTCGTTGCCAGTGTTGATGACGAACGTATCCGCAGCCGAGCCCGAGTACAGAACGTCGTTGCCCGTCGTGCCAGTCAGGGTCTGCGCCGTTGAACCGAAGTTCGCGAGCAAAAGGCTGGTAGCGGTGACGTTGGTGTTGGACAGGAAGGTATCGGTCGTCTGCGTGGCGTTGAAGCCAACATTGACCAACTGGTTCTGCGCACCCGTGAAGGTGATCGTACGCGCAGCAGTCGTGAGCGTGACGTCGCCAGCAGCATTCACGGCCGCACGGTAATCAGACGCGGATGTGCCGCCGTTAACGAACACCTGCTCGCCGGTCTCGAAGCCGCCGATGGTCTTATTGCCGGCCGTAAGGCCTGCACCACCGCCTGCGCCACCAAGCGCCTGTGCGCCGCCGCCGTCGTTGATCAAGATCCGATCAACGCCACCGCCACCAAAAATGGTGTCGTTGCCGAAGCCGGTCGTGATGACGTCGTTGCCACCGTTGCCGTAGATGAGATCGTTGCTGTTGCCAGCGCGGATCGTGTCAGCACCATCAGCAGAATCGTTCACCGAGTTGCCACCGAGAATGGTGGTCGCACCCAAGAACTGCTCTCCGTTGATGGAGTCGTTGCCCGAACCGCCCGTGATCGATGCGGAAGAGCCAACAACACCGTTGAGCGACGTCTGACCACCGACCAAAACGATCGTGTCGTTGCCAGCTCCACCGAGAACGGTGTTGGCGCCGAGATTGCCAGTCGCGCCGGCCGCACCACCGCTGACCGTGATCAGGTCATCGCCGCCGTTGCCGTAGACGAGGTTGTTGCCCGAACCCTCGATGCGGATGGTGTCCGCGAGGTCGGCCGAGTCGGTGACGCCCGAACCACCGTAAACGGTGTTGTTGCCGTTGCCGGTCACCGTGATGGTGTCGGTATCAGCCGTGCCGCCGAATACGAGGTTGTTGCCGCCGCCGGCGATCGAGACCTGATCGTTGCCGAGGCCGCCGTAGACCGAGTTGTTGCCGGCGCCGGTCACGGTGACGAGATCGTTGCCGCCGTTGCCGTAGATCAGGTTGTTGCCGGTGCCGGTGACGCGGATCGTGTCAGCCAGATCGGTCGTGTCGTTCAGCGAGGAACCACCGTAGATGGTGTTCGCGCCGTTGCCGGTCACCGTGATGGTGTCGGTGTCGGACGTGCCGCCAGCGATGAAGTTCGCGCCGTTGCCGGTCACGTTGATGGCGTCGTTGCCGAGGCCGCCGTAGATCGAGTTGGCGCCTGACGACACGACGTTGATGACGTCGTCGCCAGCGTTGGCGTAAATGGTCGCCGTACCGCCAGCCTCACCGCCGACGAAGCCGACGTTGATGGTGTCGTTGCCGCCGTCGACCGAGTCGGTCGCCGCACCGCCGCCGTAGACGACAGCCGACTGACCAGCAGTCGGGGCGAGCGCGATCGAGTCAGCACCGAGGCCGCCGTAGATCGTGTCCGAGCCAGCGCCCGAGTTGATCGTGTCGTTGCCGGCGTTGCCGTAGATGCGATCGTTGCCGGTGGTCGCGGTGATCGAATCGCCACCGTCGGTCGAGTCGGTGACGCCGTTGCCGCCGAAGATCAGGTTGTTGCCAGCGCCGCCCGTAATGGTGTCACCGCCCTGGAGGCCCAGGAGAATGTCGGCAGCCGCCGTGCCGGCGAGCGTGTTGCCATCGGCGTCGCCGCCGGTGGTCGAGGCGTTGTCGCCGGCGATGAACGTGCCGCCGCCCTGCAGGACGAAGTTGGCGGAAACCAGCTGGTTCAGCTGCACGCCCGTGATCGTCAGCGAGGTCGCGCCGGTCTGGATGACGACGTTGCCGTTCTGGTTCGAAACATTGGTAATCTGCGAAGGCGCGACGTTCAGCGTGTACACGTCTGCCGAGGTGTAGGCAGTCGTGGCGCTGGTCGAGCCGTTAAAGGTCGTGCTGGCCATTGGTTCTCCTGGAGCCCAAAAGTCGGTCAAGGTGCGAGCGTGCACACTGCGCACCCTCCCCTGCATGAAGGCACCTTACCTTTCGGTAACGCACCCATGCCGAAGGACGTATGCATAACGGCATCCTCTAGAGCAAGCGGGATCAAAGGAGAGTCACAGGGCACTACGTAGGGGTGAGGCACATCTGCCACACGAAACGTCAGCTCCGGACAAGGTTCTCCGGTTGCATCGCGTCGGCGGCAAAGCCCTGCGCTGCCGGACTTCCTGTCAGCCAGTAGGCCGGGACACTTCGCAACACGTTGCTGCGCAACGGATACGCCGCTTTGCAGCATCACGATCTGGCGGGATGTTAAATACAGTTTGAACGGATCGAGCTCGCGTCACCGCTGGCCAAGCGACCCTCGCGTTCCAGGATCGGTTGTGTGGCCTTGCTTCCACGCTCTCTGATCGCGCGACCATGCGGAGCGAGGACGCAATCGGTCCTGATTCTTCCTGGGGTGTAGCGGGACGCGCAAACCGACGCCGCAGACGCATTCGGAGGGACGCCCGTTCAAGCGGAGCGGGTAGGGTGCCTGACGCTCAACCGGCCGGACTAACGACGTTGGATCGGTCCTGCTTCCGGCGGCTGGTGTCGGCGAGGGTAACCCTATGGTCGGTCGATAGGCCGAAGCCTGCGGCTCGCTCCGCTTGTGTTCCCTGCATCGCGGCGGGCGCCCCGACGGTGCTCCGGCATGGTGGTGCGTGTCCGCAAGGCGATCTCTCAGGTGGGAAGTAGGATCGCCGCTCCTCGTCCTGCTGCCGCTCGTCCCAGGGTGCCGAAGCGTTGGCGACAGGTCGTGTCGGTGAGCCTCGTTGTTGACCCGCCAGCATCCCGCAAACCGTTCGCACATCGACAGAGCGGTCAGCGCAACGCATACATCGTGCAACCGACCGCTGCCCGTCCCGAACCCGGCGCCGAACGCTCCATGACGTTCCGCCGGAGCCGTGACCGGCAAGCGCTCACCTTCTGCCTTGCGTGCGAGAGACGGATGTCCCTGAACCCATACGACGACGACTTCTCCAAACGGCTGGCGGCGCCGGACGGGCACCGCAACATCATCGGCGGGTTGTGGGACGAGATGGGCGCGCTGCAGCGAGACTATCTCGTGCAGCACGGCTTGCGGCCTGCCGATCGGCTTCTCGACATCGGTTGCGGTTCGCTCCGGGCCGGCGTGGTGCTCGTCCCCTATCTCGAGCCGGCTCATTATTTCGGCATCGACTACCTCGGATCGTTGATCGAGGAGGGCTACGAGCGGGAGATCCGTCCGCTCGGCCTCGCGGATCGTCTGCCGCGCGACAACCTCGCTGAGGAACGTGCGTTTCTGATTCCCTTCGAGGGCATCACGTTCGATGTCGCTCTGGCGCAAAGTGTGTTCACGCACCTGCCCATCAACCACCTGCGCCTGTGCCTCTCGCGGCTGCGTCCGCGCATGAGGGATGGTGGTCTTTTCTTCTGCACCTTCTTCCTGGTGCCCGATCATCTTCAGGCGGGTGAGACCATGCGACAACCCCCGGGCGGCGAGGTCGAGACCTTTTCCTGGCGCGACCCGTTCCACGTCTGGCGGCGCGACATTCTCTTCGCGATGGAGGGGCTCGGCTGGCAGCTGGAGACCGTCGAATCATGGCGCCATCCCCGCGGGCAGGAGATGGCGCGCTTCCGGGCGGTCTAGTTGTTGCAAGTCCGCGGTCAGGATTGACACGTCGGAACTTTGGCGGAATGGACGCAGGGCTCGCGAGGGAACACGCCGTCCCAACCCAGGCCCGCCGTCATCCTTCGTCGCGGGCGGCAGCTCGTTCAGGAAGGCCATCGACGCTTTGACCGATCAGACCGATTCCCCGCAGCCCGCCGGCGTTCTCGTGCTCGGCATGCACCGCAGCGGCACCTCGGCGCTGACAGGTGCGCTCGACCTTCTCGGCATCCCGGCCGCCGGCGATCTGCTGCCGGCCGAGAGCTACAACGAGAAGGGCATCTTCGAGAACCGCGCGGTCAACCTGTTCCACAACCGGTTGCTCGAGGCGCTCGGCTCGCGCTGGGACGACCCGATGCCGGTATCGAACGCGTTTCTCGCAACGCAGGGCGGCGAGCGCTTCGTGGACGAGCTGGCGGGCATCATCCGCGTCGAGCTTCTCGCGCAGAGCCCGATCTTCACGGTCAAGGACCCGCGCATGTCGCGCTTCGTGCCGCTGTGGCGCGCGGCGCTGGACCGCGCGGGTGCGCGGCCGCTGGCGGTCCTGCCGTTCCGCCATCCGCTGGAGGTCGTCGGCTCGCTCGCGCGCCGCGACCGCTTTCCCCGCGCCAAGTCGCTTCTGCTCTGGCTCGACCATACGCTGGCCGCGGAACGCGAGACGCGCGGGATGCGGCGCAGCCTCGTGACCTATGACGGCTTGCTCGCCGACTGGCGCGGGACCGTGGATCGCATCGCGGGCGATCTCGACATCCGCTATCCCGTGGAGCGGTCGCGGGCCGAGTCGCGCCTCGACAGCTTCCTCACGAATGAACTCCGCCATCACGCGGCGCCGCCAGCGATCGGCAAGGCGACTCGTCTCGACCAGCTCACCGGCGAAAGCTGGGACGCCATTCTACGGCTGGTCGGCGACCCGGAGGACGCGGACGCGCTCGCGCGGCTCGATGCGGTGCGCGGCGAGATCGGCACCGCAACCGGCATTCTGACGCCCTACGTCGCCTGGGAGTTTCGCGAGCTGGCGGCCAAGACCTGGGATGCCGAGCGTCTCGCGTTCCAGCTCGAGGCCGAGCAGCGTAGCCGCGAGGAAAATGACCGCATGCGCCTCGAGGCCGAGGAGCGTAGCCGCGAGGAAAGCCACCGCATCCAGCTCGATCGCGAACGCCAGATGCGCTCGGCCCACAACGACGACCGCCGCGCGCTGGCCTTAGCCGAGCGACGTCTCGAACGCACCGAGAACGATCTGCGCGCGGCGATCGGCGAGACGGATCGGCTCCGGCCCTCCGTGCACATGGCCGAGTTGCTGCGCCATGAGATCGAGAATCTTCATCGCGAGGTGCATCGGCGCGACATCGCGCTGGCGGCCCTGCAAAACTCGACCTCGTGGCGCGCCCTGCAGCCGCTGCGCGCCTTCGGAGCCTATGTGCCGCCGGGCGCGCGCACGGCGCTGCGCCGCTCAGCCAAGGCGGCCTGGTGGCTCGCAACCCCCTGGCGCATGCCCGCGCGGCGCCGCGTGATCGAGGCCCTGGAGCGACAGCGCCAGGAAGCGCTCGTCGCTGCCCCGTCTCAGCCCGCAATGGCCCCGCCGCCCCCGCCCGAGCCGCCGCGCATCGTCCGCGAGCCCTCGCTTCTTCCCGAGCGCCCGCCCTTGCGCGTCTTCGAGGCACCGCTCGACCGTCCCCGCTTGTCGATGGTCACCGACAGCATCAACAGCGGCAGCCTCTTCGGCGGCGTCGCGACCGCTTTGATCTTCTGCGCGCTCGCGGCGCGCGCGACCGGGCGGACCTTGCGCATCGTGACGCGCATGCAGGCGCCGCATGCCGCGAACGTCGCGACGATCCTCGCCGAGCACGACATTCCGTTCGACGACAACGTCCAGTTCGCCTTCTGCAACCAGTACGACCCGGACTCGGCCGTGGATGCGGGCGCGGACGAAATCTTCGTGACGACCTCCTGGTGGACGACGCATGCGACGCGCAAGTCGATTCCAGCCGAGCGTATTCTCTACCTCCTGCAGGAGGACGAGCGGATGTTCTATCCGCTGGGCGACGAGCACCTTCTGGCCGGCGAGACGATGGGCGACCCGGCGGTGCGCAAGATCGTCAACACCGAGCTCCTTTTCAAACACCTCGAAGCGACCGGCATCGTCGGCGACCGCGACGCCTTCTTCGAGCCGGCCTTTCCGGAGCGAATCTATCACCCTGAGCCGGCGCCGGACGCGGAACGCAAGCGCTTCTTCTTCTACGCACGTCCCGGCCATGCGCGAAACCTCTTCGAGCGCGGTGTGGCGGTGATCGATCGGGCGATCGAGGAGAATATCCTCGACCCCGACGAGTGGGACATCCATTTCGTCGGCCGCAGCTTGCGCCCCATGCAACTCGCACGGTCGGTCGAGCCGGTCCTGATTCAGGATCTTGCCTGGGGCGACTACGCCGCCTTCGTGCGGGGCGTCGATCTCGGCCTGTCGCTGATGGACACGCCCCACCCGAGTTATCCCCCGCTCGACATTGCGGCTTCGGGCGGTGTGGTCGTCACCAACCGGTGCGGGATCAAGACCGACCTGTCGCGCTATTCCGATGCCATCCTTTGTGCCGACGTGTCGGTGGATGCCTTGGTAAAGGCCTTGCGCGACGGCGTGACGCTTGCGGGCGACCGGAGTGCCAGAGCCAGCGCCCATGCCCGGGCCGGGTTGGCGCGCTCTTGGAGCAAGAGCTTCGCCGGTCCCATGTCGACGCTGTTCCGGGACGGTACGCTTGTTCGTTGATCTGCCGCCGCCCGTCCACCACGTCGAGCCGTGGGGCGAGCCGTTCGACCGCCGGCTTGCGACGCTGCGCCGGGGACGACCACGTATCGCCTACTTCTACGCGGAGCCGGACAACAGCACGTTCCGCTACCGCGTGTTCAACATGATCGAGGCGATCGACCGTGAATGGCCGGACGCCTCGGCGGCCTACTTCACGTTGGCCGACGGCGAGGGGCTGGCGCGCGTCGCCGAAACCGCGGACATCCTCGTCATCTGCCGCGCTCGATACAGCTCTCTTATCGGCGATCTGGTGGCGCGCATCCGGCGCCGAGGCGCTCGTGTTCTGTTCGATGTCGACGACCTCGTGTTCGACACGCGTTATGTCGAACTCATGCTCCATACTCTGGCGCAGCCCGTGAATGAGCCGGCCTGGGACTGGTGGTTCGCCTACACCGCGCGCATCGGGCGCACGCTCGCGCTGTGCGACGGCGCCATCACGACCAACGCGTATCTGGCGGACCGCATCCGCGACGTCGCGCCGATCGACGTTCGGATCGTACCGAACTTCATGAATCCCGCGCAGATCGCGCACTCGCGCAGCATCATGCAGGCCAAGCGCCAGTCCGGCTTTCGACGCGATCACGCCCTGCATATCGGGTACTTCAGCGGCTCGCCGACACATGTCCACGACTTCGGTGTCGCGACCGCGAGCCTGGCCGATGTCCTGCATCGATATCCGGAGGTGCGGCTTCGCATGGTCGGTTATCTCGAGGTTCCGCCCGTGCTGGAGCCGTTTGCCGAGCGCCTCGACCGGCATGCCTTCACGGACTACGTCAACCTCCAAGGCCTCGTCGGGGCAACCGAGATCAACATCGCGCCGCTGCAGGACAATCGGTTCACGAACTGCAAGTCGGAACTGAAGTTCTTCGAGGCCAGCGCGGTCGGCACGGTCACGTGTGCCTCGCCGACCTATGCGTTCGCGCAGGCTATCCGGAGCGGCGAGAATGGCTATCTGGCTCGCGGCTACGAATGGACCGATGTGCTCGCCCAGATGGTCGAAGACCTGATCGAGGGAGGTCAGCGCTACCAGGAGATCGCTGGACGGACGTTCGAGGAGGCGACAGCCCATTATTCGGGGGCTGGCCAGATCGTGTCGATCCGCGACGCCATCCTGAGAGGCGACCAAGCCTGACGTCTGTCCCGACGAGACATGGCGCAAGACAGTGAAACCAACGAGGAGCGTCGCATGGAGCTGACCGGCATCCACCACCTGACCGCCGTGACCGCCGATGCGCCACGTAATCATCGCTTCTACACGCAGGTTCTGGGCATGCGCCTCGTAAAGAAGACGGTGAACCAGGACGATGTGTCCGCCTATCACCTCTTCTACGCCGACGGGCTCGCGAGCCCCGGCAGCGACCTCACCTTCTTCGACTGGCCCGTGCCGCGTGAGGAACGCGGCACGCACGCGATCGTCGAGACGGCCATGCGCGTTTCGGGCGACGCGGCGCTGGCGTCTTGGCGCGAGCGCCTCGTGCAGGCCGGGTATCAGCCAGACGACATTCGCGAGATCGATGGGCGCGCGACGCTGCGCTTCGAGGATTTCGAAGGCCAACGGCTCGCGTTGGTCGACGACGGTGGGCGAGGGGATGCGCATCCCTGGAGCCGAAGCCCCGTTCCGGCTGGCGAGCAGATCAGAGGATTGGGGCCGATCACGATCAGCGTGCCCCAACTCGGTCCGACGGACCGCGTTCTGCGGGAGGTTCTCGGCATGACGCCGGTCCGTCGTTACGCGGCGGACAAAGCCGAAGCGCAGGTCTACGAGATGGGCGAAGGCGGTCCCGCGGCTGAGTTGCATGTTCGCGTCGAGCCTGATGCGCCGCCGGCCCGGCAGGGGGCGGGAGGGGTTCACCACGTCGCCTTCCGCATTCCCGATGCCGACTACGACGCCTGGGCCGACCGGCTGAACGGTGTTCGCTTGCCCAAGAGCGGTCCGGTGGATCGCTTCTACTTCCGCTCGCTCTACTTCCGCGAGCCGGGCGGCATCCTGTTCGAGATCGCGACCGACGGACCGGGTTTTGCCACCGACGAGCCGCTGGATACGCTGGGCGAAGAGCTGTCCTTGCCACCATTTCTCGAGAACCGGCGAGTCGAGATTGAGCGGGGCCTTAAGCCGCTTTGACGGCGGCTGCACGGACCTCATTCAGCAACATGCACAAATCCAAGGCATTCTTGGTTCTCGCATAAAGGGCTTGCATCGTTGCCATTCCAGCCCTAGCCTCTCGTTAGATACCGGCCTCGCCGGATGGCATCAGCGCCCCGTGATCCGCTTGGCAATTCGCCATGGGGACGCGGGGTTTTTTGTTGGAGCGGCATGACGCGCTTGCGCATTCCCTTGGGGCTTCTGTTCTCGCAGAGCGGCGACTATGCGCGGCTTGCGCGCGAGGCGCGCGACGGGGCGGTGGCGGCGGTCGCCGAGGTGAACCACGACCCGGCGGCCGGCGTCGAGTTCGAGGTCTTCGAGGCTGATCCGGAAGGGCGTACGGACCGCTACGCCCCACTTTGCGCCGAGCTTCTGCGCGGCCCTGTTCGTCATATCGTCGGTTGCATCACGTCCTGGAGCCGCAAGGAGGTGATCCCGGTGCTCGAGCGATACGACGCCATGCTCTGGTATGCGCCGCCCTACGAAGGTTTCGAGGCGCACGAGCGGATCGTCTATCTCGGCGCCTGCCCCAACCAGCACATCGTTCCGCTCCTTGCGTATGCGATGCCACGCTTCGGCAGCGATGCCTACCTCGTCGGCTCGAACTATATCTGGGGGTGGGAAGTGAACCGGATCGCCCGCGAGATCGTGGGCGACGCCGGCGGGCGCATCCTGGGCGAGCGCTATCTGCCGATGGGCTATACCGACGTGACGCGGATCATCGAGGAGATTCGCGCGCTCCGGCCAGCCTTCGTCGTCAACAATCTGATCGGTCCGTCGAGCTACGCCTTTCTGGAGGCCTACCACCGCCTTGGTATCGCGGATGCGTCATTCGCGCCGGCCTGCCGACCCGTCCTGTCCTGCAACCTCGTGGAGGACGAGATCGCCGCATTGAACGGGATGGCCGATGGGGTGCTTGTCGCCGGACCTTATTTCCAAACTGAAGGCACACCGTCGTCCGGCGCTCGGTCCGCCTTCATGGCGAGCGCCGCCAGCGCGGTCCAGGTGCTGGCATCCGCTGCGCGGACGGCGGCAAGCCATGCTCCCGAGGCCGTCGCCGCAACGTTCGTCGCGCGGCGCTTTGCAACATCGCTCGGCGAGGTGGCTGTCAATCCTCAGACCCATCACCTTGATCTACCGGTCCGAATCGGCCGCGCTGCGGGCGCGCGGTTCGAGCCGGTCTGGCAGAGTCCGGCCGCGGTCACACCCGATCCGTATCTGTCGCGCTATGACCCACGGGCGACCTCTCGTCGGCCTGCTCTCAGGATCGTGTCATGAGACGCGAACGCATTCCCCATCTGGGCGGCGCGCGCGCTGTCGTCCTGCACAAACCACACCCGAGCTTGGCCGTATTGACCCGGCAACTCGCAGCGATCGGACTGCAGGTGACCGAGTGCTGGCCGGAACCGAACGCCGACGTGCTCGGTGCGGACTTCCTGTTCTTCGACGTCGACCTCGGCTTCGACGCGCAGTTTCCCTGGCAGGCAGGGGAGGCGCCGATGCCGACCATCGCCCTGATCGGCTCCGAAGCGCCGGGCCGGATCGAGTGGGCGCTTTCGCACCGGGCCGATGCGCATCTCGCCAAACCGCTCGGCCAGTCCGGTGTCTATGCCGCGCTTCTGATCGCGCGGCAGGGCTTCGAAGCGCGACGACGTCTTGCTCGCGAGCTCGAGGATTTGCGTGCGCAGGTCGCCGAGCGTCGCGTCGTGGTTGCCGCCGCCCTGATTCTGGCCGGGGCCGGTGCCAGCGAAAGCGAGGCCTTCGGTCGGTTGCGCGCGCTCGCGATGTCCTGGAGGGTCGGCGTAGAGGAAGCGGCAAGACGCGTTTGTGCTGCACGTTCGGCCGAGGTGAAGGGAGGAGAGGCCGATGGAGCCGCTCGCCGTTGACGGCCGGCCGGTGCCGAGCGTCGGCATCCCGCCAACTACCCATGCCCTCGGGCGTCTTCTGTCGCGTCCGCTGGCGGTGGTCGGTCTTGCCCTGATCGTCCTGATCGTCGGAGCAGCACTGCTCGCGCCTTGGATCGCGCCCTTCGACCCGAACGAGCAGTTCTTCGACGGACTGACGGTCGAAGGCGCACCGCTTGCGCCCAACGGCACGTACTGGCTTGGGACCGACCTCTTGGGGCGCGATCTTCTCAGCCGCATCCTCTATGGTGCGCGGACCTCGCTCGTGATCGGCGTCGTCGCCAATGGTGCCGCTCTGCTGATCGGAACGCTGGTCGGGGTCGTCGCGGGATATCGGCGCGGTTGGGTCGGCACGATCCTGATGCGCTTCACCGACCTGATGATGGCCTTTCCGGCCCTGCTTCTCGCGATCTGCCTCGCGGCGATCCTGCGACCGAGCCTTTGGATCGTCGCGCTCGTGATCGCGCTCGTGAACTGGGTTCAGGTGGCGCGCGTCATCTACACGGAAACGACGGCGCTGGCCGAGCGCGACTTCATCCAGGCCGAGCGTTCGCTCGGCGCGAGCGAGACACGCATCCTCCTGCGCCACATCCTGCCGCATCTTCTGTCGACCGTGATCGTCTGGGGCACGCTCGGCATCTCGACGACCGTTCTTCTCGAAGCGACGCTCTCGTATCTCGGCGTCGGTGTTCAGCCGCCCGAGCCCTCATGGGGCAACATCATCTTCGAGAACCAGACCTACTTCCAGGCCACGCCCTGGCTGGTGTTCTTTCCCGGCGCGGCGATCCTCGTCATGGCGCTTGCCTTCAACCTCGTGGGGGACGCGCTACGCGACGTGCTCGACCCGACCGAGCGGGGGCGCGACTGATGCTGCTCTACGTCCTGCGTCGGCTGGTCCAGGCTGCGCTGATCCTTCTCGGCGTCTCGGCCATCACCTTTGCGCTTCTCTACATCCTGCCTGCGGATCCCGTGCGCCAGATCGCCGGGCGCTCGGCCACGGCTCAGACAGTCGCCAACATCCGCGCGCAGCTCGGCTTGGATCAGCCCTTCCTCGTCCAGTACGGTCGCTATCTCGCCGGACTCCTGCAGGGCGATCTCGGCCGCTCCTACCTGCAGCGCACCGACGTCGCCTCGCTGATTGGATCGCGCCTACCGGCCAGCCTCCTTCTCATGGCGGCCGGTATCGCGGCCGAGCTTCTGATCGGTCTGACGATGGGCATGTTTGCGGCCGTGCGTCGGGGCGGCGCGGCCGATCGTGCACTGATGCTCGGCTCCTTCGTCGGCGTGTCGGCGCCGCAATTCGTGGTCGGGCTTCTGCTTCTCTACGTCTTCGGCGTGCAACTGCGCTGGCTGCCCATCTCGGGCTATGGCACGCCGGCGCACCTCGTCCTTCCGGCGTTGACTCTCGGCATCCTGGGTGCCGGCTGGTACTCGCGGATGATGCGGTCCTCGATGATCGAGGTGCTGCGGCAGGACTACATCCGCACCGCTCGCGCCAAGGGTCTGCCGCGCGCGACGATCCTGTTCCGCCACGCCCTGCCCAACGCGATCCTGCCGATCGTCGCGATGATCGGCATCGACATCGGCGTCTTCATGGGCGGCATCGTCGTGGTCGAGAGCGTCTTCGGCTGGCCAGGCATCGGCCAGCTGGCCTGGCAGGCGATCCAGCGGGTCGACATCCCCATCATCATGGGTGTCACGCTCGTATCCGCCCTCGCCATCGTTCTCGGCAACCTCGTTGCCGACCTGATCGCCCCCTTCATCGACCCGCGCATCAAGCTGCGTTGATGCGTTCGAACCCACGGAGACCGAGACCCATGACGCGCAACTGGAAGCAGACGGCGGCCGCGGTCGCCCTTCTCGCCGGCCTCGGTGCCGCGCCGGCCCTGGCGCAGGACGCGGCGCCCACCAACGGCGGCACGATCACCGTCACCTACAAGGACGACGTCGCGACCCTCGACCCGGCCATCGGCTACGACTGGCAGAACTGGTCGATGATCAAGTCGCTCTTCGACGGGCTGATGGACTACGAGCCGGGCACGACCAACCTCGTGCCGGGTCTCGCCGAGTCCTACGAGATTTCGCCGGACGGCAAGGTTTTCACCTTCCGACTGCGCGAGGGCGTCAAGTTCCACAATGGCCGCGCGATGACGGCCGAGGACGTGAAGTACTCGCTCGACCGCGTCACCAACCCGGAGACGCAGTCGCCGGGCGCCGGCTTCTTCGGCTCGATCATGGGCTACGAGGCGGTGTCGAAGGGCGAGGCGAAGGAACTGACGGGCGTCACCATTCCCGACCCGCGCACCATCCGCATCGAGCTGTCCCGGCCCGACGCGACCTTCCTGCACGTGATGGCGCTGAACTTCGCCTCGGTCGTGCCGAAGGAGGCGGTGGATGCGGCCGGTGGCGACTTCGGGCGGCAGCCGGTCGGCACCGGCGCCTTCAAGCTAGCCGAATGGACGCCTGGCCAGCGCGTCGTCTTCGAGCGCAACCCGGACTACTGGCGCCAGGGGCTGCCGCATCTCGACGGCGTCACCTTCGAGATCGGGCAGGAGCCGATCGTGGCTCTGCTGCGCCTTCAGCAGGGCGAGATCGACATTCCGGGTGACGGCATTCCGCCGGCCAAATTCCAGGAGGTGATGGGCAATCCCGAGACCGCCAAGGAAGTGGTCGAAGGTGGGCAGCTTCACACCGGCTACATCACCATGAACGTGAAGATGGCGCCCTTCGATGACGTTCGCGTGCGCCGCGCCGTCAACATGGCGATCAACAAGGACCGCATCGTCCAGATCATCAACGGCCGCGCCAAGCCCGCCAACCAGCCGCTGCCGCCCTCGATGCCTGGCTATGTCGAGGGGTACGAGGGCTACAAGTACGACGTGGCGGCCGCCAAGGCACTGCTGGCCGAGGCCGGCCACGCCGACGGGTTCGAGACCGAACTCTTCGTCATGAACACCGACCCGCAGCCCCGCATCGCGCAAGCCATCCAGCAGGATCTGGCGGCGATCGGCATCAAGGCATCGATCCAGAGCCTCGCGCAGGCCAACGTCATCGAGGCCGGCGGCACCGAGACCGGCGCGGCGATGATCTGGTCGGGTGGCATGGGCTGGATCGCCGACTTCCCCGATCCGTCCAACTTCTACGGACCGATCCTCGGCTGCGCCGGCGCGGTGCAGGGCGGCTGGAACTGGAGCTGGTACTGCAACCCCGAGCTCGACAAGCTGGCGGCGGAGGCCGATGCGATCGTGGATCCGGCCAAGGCCGCCGACCGCTACAAGGCCTGGGGCGCGATCTACACGAAGATCATGGAGGACGCGCCCTGGGTGCCGGTCTTCAACGAGCAGCGCTACACGATGAAGTCGCCGCGCATGGTGGGTGAGGACAAGCTCTTCGTGGATCCCGTCACGATCCCCGTGAACTACGACAACGTGAGCGTCTCCGATGTGCGGTAAGTGCGACTACACGATACACGGTCGCTCGTTCCACTACGGCTGGGACAACACGTTTCCGCCGGCCCAGCACGTCGCGCCGGGCTCGACGGTCTTCTTCGAGTGCCATGACTCCTCGGGCGGCCAGCTGACGGCCGCCTCCACCGTCGCGGATGTCTCGACACTCGACTTCGGCAAGATCAACCCGGTGACCGGGCCGATCTTCGTCGACGGCGCCGAGCCGGGCGACGCACTCAAGGTGACAATCGACAGCTTCGAGCCGTCCGGCTTCGGCTGGACGGCGAACATTCCGGGCTTCGGTCTTCTGGCGGATCAGTTCACCGACCCGGCGCTGACGCTCTGGCGCTACGATCCGAAGACGCTGGAGCCGTCCGCCTTCGGCTCGCACGGTCGCGTGCCGCTGAAGCCCTTCGCCGGCACGATCGGCGTAGCGCCGGCCGAGCCGGGCCATCACTCCGTGGTGCCGCCGCGTCGCGTCGGCGGTAATCTCGATATCCGCGACCTGTCGGCTGGCACGGTTCTCTACCTACCGATCGAGGTGGCGGGTGCGCTCTTCTCGGTCGGCGACACCCACGCCGCGCAGGGCGACGGCGAGGTCTGCGGCACGGCCATCGAGAGCCCGATGAACGTGACGCTGAAGCTCGACCTGGTGAAGGGCGCGAACCTCAAGATGCCGCGCTTCACGACGGCCGGGCCCGTGACACGGCATCTCGACGCCAAGGGCTACGAGGTGACAACCGGCGTCGGGCCGGACCTCATGACCGGCGCACGCCAGGCGGTTGCTGACATGGTGGAGCTCCTGGCAGGCCGCTACAACATGAACCCGGTCGACGCCTACATGCTGGTCTCGACCTGCGGCGACCTGCGCATCAGCGAGATCGTCGACATGCCGAACTGGGTGGTCTCGTTCTACTTCCCGCGGGTCGTTCTGGAATGACGGCGACGGCCGCGTTGGAGGCGGCGGTCGGGGTGCCTGAAAGCCGGCACACCGTCCTCGAGGTCGAGAACCTCACCGTCGATGTCGGCACGCCGTACGGTCGCCGGGCCGTCGTGCGCGATCTTTCGTTCACGGTCGCGCACGGCGAAACCCTGTGCATCGCGGGGGAGTCGGGGTCGGGCAAGTCCATGACCTCGCTCGCGATCATGGGTCTCCTGCCGCGCCCGACCGCGCGGATCGCGAGCGGCTCCATTCGCCTCGGCGGGCGTGAGCTGACGCGGCTCGGTGAGGGGGAGATGCGCGCGGTTCGCGGCGACCGCATCGCTATGATCTTTCAGGAGCCGATGACCTCGCTGAACCCTGTGCTGACGATCGGGCGCCAGCTCACGGAGGCGATCCGTGCCCACCGCTCCGTGTCCGCCGGCGAAGCGCGCCGGCTGGCAGTGGAGGCGCTGGAGGCGGTCCGCATGCCACAGGCTGCCGCGAGGCTCGACCGCTACGCCCACGAGATGTCGGGCGGCCAGCGCCAGCGCGTCATGATCGCGATAGCGCTGGCGCTGCGGCCCGACCTTCTGATCGCCGACGAGCCGACCACGGCGCTCGACGTCACGGTCCAGGCTCAGGTCCTCTCGCTTCTGCGAGACCTGCAACGCGAGACCGGCACGGCCGTCATCCTCATCACCCACGACATGGGCGTCGTCGCCGAGATGTCGGACCGCGTCGTCCTGATGCGGCACGGCGAGGCCGTGGAAGGCGCGCCGACACAGCGCCTCTTCCGGGCGCCGGCGAGCGCCTACGCCCGCGAACTCCTCGCCGCCGTTCCGCGTATCGGCGAGGGCGCTGCACGCCGCCAGACGGTGCCTGCGGTGACCGAACGGGACGAACCGGTCGTGGCCGTATCGGACCTTCGCGTTCGCTTTCCCACCGCCTCCAACTGGTTCGGGCGGCCCGTCGCGGACCTGCATGCGGTCGGCGGCATTTCCTTCCGCATCGCACCGGGTGAAACGCTGTCGCTGGTCGGCGAGTCGGGTTGCGGCAAGTCGACCACCGCGAAGGCGCTTGCGGGGCTGGTTCCCTTTGAAGGCGATATCGTGGTCGCCGGACGCAACGCCGGCGAGCTCGATCGCGCCGGGCGAAAAGCGATGCGGCGCGACGTTCAGATGGTCTTCCAGGATCCCTACGCTTCGCTCGACCCGCGTATGACGGCAGGCGATCTCGTCGGCGAACCGCTCGTGATCCATCGGATCGAAACAACCGCAGAGCGGCGCGAGCGGGTCGCCTCGCTGTTCGAGCGCGTCGGTCTCTCTCCCGACCAGATGGGGCGCTATCCGCACGAGTTCTCGGGCGGCCAGCGGCAGCGCCTGTCGATCGCCCGCGCTCTCTCGCTCGGTCCCAAGCTGATCATCGCCGACGAAAGCGTTTCGGCCCTCGACGTCTCGGTTCAACGCCGTGTCCTCGACCTGCTCCAGGAACTGCAGGCGGAGCGGGGCGTGAGCTAC
Organism: Aureimonas jatrophae; assembly: GCF_900104035.1. Classification (GTDB taxonomy): domain Bacteria; phylum Pseudomonadota; class Alphaproteobacteria; order Rhizobiales; family Rhizobiaceae; genus Aureimonas; species Aureimonas jatrophae. The sequence continues at coordinate 544,085 of NZ_FNIT01000001.1, forward strand.
CTCTTCATCTCACACGACATGGCGGTCGTGGAGAACATCTCGGATCGCGTCGCCGTCATGTACGGCGGGCAGATCGTGGAGACCGGCTCGCGCGACCAGGTTTTCGGATCACCCCATCATCCCTACACGCGCCGGCTGATCGAGGCCGTTCCCGTACCCGATCCGACCCGTCGACGGCGCGCGTTCGCGCCTATGAACGAGGCTCATCCCGACCTCGTGCACGCGCGCGGAACGCGCCCGAACGCCGTTCAACTGCGCGAGGTGGCACCGGGGCATTGGTCGGCAGCCGCATGATGTCGCGCGCTTTCCGTGCTGGGCGCCATCCATGCTAGAATAGGGTGAATTTACGACTCAGCACGAGCGCCATGGAGACCAGCCACTGCCCTTCGCCGCCGTGACGCCTATGCCAGCGGTCCGAAACCGCACGCTGCGCCTGCACGGATCCATCGCGCAGGATATCGGAACCGCGATTCTATCGGGGCGCTATCGCCCGGGCGATCTGTTGGCGAACGAGGTTCAGTTCAGCGAACAACTCAAGGTTTCGCGGACCGCTTACCGCGAGGCGGTTCGCATCCTCTCGGCCAAGGGCTTCGTCAGCAGTCGGCCGAAGGCGGGAACGCGCGTCAATCCGCGTGCCAGCTGGAATTTCCTCGATCCCGACGTGCTGCGTTGGATCTTCGAGAACGACCCGGTGGATCCCAGTTTCGTGCGTGAGCTGTTCGAGCTACGCCAGATCGTCGAGCCCTCGGCGGCCGCGCTCGCCGCAGCCCGCCGAACCGCATCGCATCTGGCGGTGTTGGAAGCAGCGTTGCAGGACATGGAAAGTCACGGACTGGCGGTCGAGGCCGGGCGTGTCGCCGACCGGTTGTTCCACGCGACGATCCTGGAAGCCACCGGTAACGGTGCCCTTGGCACCCTTGCCAGCGGCATCTCGGCGGCGGTCCGGTGGACGACCCTTCTCAAGGCGCGAGACGGCCACATGCCCCGGGACCCCATCCCCGAACACCGGGCGGTTCACGCAGCGATTGTGGCGGGCGATCCGGACCGTGCCCACGCCGCCATGGCCGGCCTCGTCGGACTGGCGTTCCAGGACATCAAGGGCATCGACCCGCGCATCGAGCTGGACCGCGACAGATAAACCGCGTCGAGAGGGCATCCCGCGCGCTTCGGCTGATGCAGGAATACCAACGCGGGGTTGCTGAAAACCAGACCTTAAGGTCCACCATGCAATGACTCTTCTCGGGAGAGGGGATGTCGATGTCGGTAGGGGATACGACTGCGGGAGGGGAAGACCGGGCCATGCGGCTCTGGTTCCGCGTCGTCGTATCGTTGCTCTGCATCACGCTTCTTGCGGTCAGCTTCTGGTTTCATTTCGCGGACATGCGGGCGGCCCGTGAGCGGGTGGAACACGAAGCCGTCCTGATGGCGCGAGCGCTCTCGCGACACGCGGCCGATCTGACGAACCTCGTCGATATGCTCCAGTTCGACATGATCCAGTCGGCAGGCCAGATCATGCGCGGCGAACTCGACGCTCCCGGGGCCGAAAGCATCTGGCGCGATCGCCTGCGGCGTCTCGATGCCGTCGAGAGCATCTGTGCGTTCGATCGGACCGGCCGCCTCGTGCTGGCTTCGGGCGAGGAATGCGCCCGTGCGCCCCAACTGGAGTGGTTTCGCCCGTTTCCGGCGATCGCATCGAAGGTCGACCAGATCGGAATGCCGTTTCGGTCTCGCACCGGTCAGGACTGGCTGATTCCAGTCATGGAGACCTGGCAGGACGCTGCCAGGCGGCCCATGGGCATCGTCGTGCTGACGCTGCGCAGCGACTACCTATCCAGCGTCTACAACAACTACGACGTGACGGGTCGTTCGGGGATCGCATTGTATCGCGCCGATGGCGTTCTCCTGTCGCGGTTCCCGATGGTCGATGATCGGATCGGGCGCACCTTCGCCGATACGGAAGCCTTCCGCCCATCCTTGAGCCTGCCGTCGGGGCTGACGTCGGGCCCGTCTCCGATCGACGGGATCGATCGCGTGCGCGCCTTCGAGCGCGTTCCCAATGCCGCGCTCAAGGTCTTCGTGGCTCTGGACGTCGGCGCGCTGGCAGGCTGGAGCGCGACGACGCTCGCGTCGTTTGCGGCGCTCGCGCTTCTGATCGTGTGCGTTCTCGTGGTCAGTCGACAACTCGACCGGCACCTCGCATCGAACTTCGACACGCGCGAGAAGATGACGCTGCAGGCGCGAACCGACGCGTTGACCGGTCTTCCCAACCGCCGCGCCTTCGACGAGGCCGTTGCACGAGAGTGGGCGAACGCCGCAGCGAACGGGACGTCGCTGTCGATGCTCCTGCTCGATGTCGACCAGTTCAAGGCCTTCAACGACACCTACGGCCATCTTTCCGGAGACGCCTGCCTTCGCCGCGTGGCGATCACGTTGCAGCAGGGTACGTTCGAGACGATCGGACATCTCGCTCGTTATGGCGGCGAGGAGTTCGCGCTCCTTCTGATCGACGTGACACCAAGTGTCGCGGTGCTCGTCGCCAACCACCTGCGAGCCAGCGTGCAGGCTCTCCAGATGCGTCACGCCGGCAACAAGGGACACGGCGTCGTGACGGTATCGATCGGCGTCGCGACCCAGGACCTGATGGACGCGCCGGCCGGCATGACGCCGGCCGATCTGATCGCCCGTGCCGATCAGGCTCTGTATCGCGCGAAGAACGCGGGACGGAACCGGGTCGAGTCGCTTCGCGAGACGGACGACGACGTAGTCGCCCTTCGCGCTTGAACGGGCTCGCCTGGGCCTATCAAGCCGCGGTGCGGCGTGCGCTCCGTTCGCCGTCCGAAAGCAAGGCCCGGCGTTCGTCCGGCGTGAACGCCGCCGGCTGCCGGCAATCGTGCCGAAGGCGGACCACCTCTCCGGTTTCCGCCGACCGCAGAATGCCGAGCATCGCCTCGAGAACGTGCAGGCCGAGTTCGCCGCTCGCGCGGTGCGGGCGTCCCGCCTCGATGGCGGCCGCCATCTCCGCCAAACCGAGACCGCGGTAGTTGGCATAGCGCGGAGCGGCGGGCGGATAATTGAGGACCATCATCCGCTCGTCTCCTGCCTCGACGGGGTTCCACGTCTCCCGGTTGTCGGCGATCTCGATCGTGCCTCCGAAGAAGTTCGGATCGGGCACGCGGATCGACGCTCCGGTGCCGTAAAGCTCGATCGGCGTCATGCCGTGCTTCCAGACGTCGAAGCTGGCGAGAAGCGTCACCTGCGCGCCGGACCGGAAGCCGAGAAGAGCGTGGAACGTGGTCGGCGTCGTCACCGGAATGACCTGTCCGACATTGGGTCCTTCTGCCGTCACGGTTCGTTCGGGCAAGCCGATCTGGCCCATCGCGATGACCTGGTCGATGGGTCCGAGCAGCGTGACCAGGGCCGAGAGGTAGTAGGGGCCCATGTCGAGAACCGGGCCGCCGCCCGGCTTGAAGTAGAAGGCCGGCGCCGGGTGCCAGTGCTCCATTCCGCGCGACATGATCGTGGCGACGCCCGAAAGCGTGCGGCCGACCGTGCCGTCCTCCATCAGGCGCCGGGCGGTCTGAGTGCCGGCACCCAGTACCGTATCCGGCGCCGTGCCGACGCGAAGGCCCTTCTCGTCGGCCAGGCGCATGATCGCCTCGCCGTCCTCCAGCGTCGTCGCCAGCGGCTTCTCGCCGTAGACGTGCTTGCCGGCGCGGAGCGCCCGCAGCGACACCTCGGCGTGGGCATCCGGGTTCGTGAGGTTCAGGACGATGTCGACATCCGGGCTCTCGTAGAGCTCGTCGAGCGAGAGAGCCTTCAGGCCGTAGGTCTGGGCGCGCGCCTCCGCGGCTTCCGGCCGGGCGTCGGCGACCGCCGTGAACTGGATGTCGCGGAAGAGCGCGGCGTTGGTGAGGTAGATGTCGGATATGACGCCGCAGCCGACGAGGCCGATACGCTGGACCATGGTTCAGTTCCCCTCGAAGCCGTTCATCGCGCGCAGGCTCGTCTCTGCGAAGCGGCGGAAGTCGGACGGATTGTCATGCTCGGCCACCATTAGGTCGCAGCCGGCAGCCTTGGCGGCTCGCCAGATCGCTGGCCAGTCCATCGTGCCGGTGCCGACATCCGCCCAGCCGTCCTCGTCCGTCTTCTCACCCGCGGGCGCTATGTCCTTGACGTGCAGGGCGTCGATGCGCCCGTTGTAGCGCTCGATCCAGCGCACGGGATCTTCGCCGCCGCGCACGATCCAGGCCGCGTCCGCTTCCCAGGCGATGGTCCCGGACGCCTCCAGGATGTGCTCGATCGGACGGGAACCGTCGTCCAGCGCGCGCATCTCGAAGTCGTGGTTGTGCCAGGCGAAGCGCAACCCCTCCGCCGAGACGCGGTCCGCCATGGCCGCGAGGCGCTGGGCGAAGGCGCGCCAACCGTCCGCATCGTTCGGGCGGTCGGCGGGCAGAAGGTAGGGTACCACGACCAGTCCGATGTTGAGGCGCCGGACGATCTCGAGCGTGCGGTCGAACCGGTTTTCCAGGAGATCGACCGAGAAGTGGCCGCTCGGCACCGAGAAGCCGTTCGCTTGCACGCCCCCGGCCAAGGCGTCGAGGTCCTCGTAGAGGCCGCCGAACGGCTCGACGGCCTTATAGCCGAGCGAGGCGAGCGTCGAGAGTTGATCGGCGAGCGGCGGGAAGTTGCGCGCCGAGTAAAGCTGCATCGAGTTCATGGGCGATGTCCGGTTGGAGATGTCAGAGCCGCTCGCCGCTGGCCGTATCGAACAGCGAGGCGCGGGCGGGATCGAAGGAGAAGCGGATCGTCTCGCCGACCTGGAAGCGTCGCTCGCCATCGGTCCGGATCGAGAACGCGCGGTCGGCAAACCGCGTCCAGACGAGCGTGTCGGCGCCCATCGGCTCCACGACCTCGACAGGTGCTTCGGCCTCGAAGGCGTATTCGCCGGGCCGGATCGAGACGTGCTCGGGTCGAACACCGAGCGTTGCCGACCGGGCGGATGCAGCCGACTGGAAGCCGTAGCGCTCCAGGGGAACGCGAACGCCGGCCGCCTCGAAGACCGGTGCGCCGGCACCGGCAATGATCTGCCCTTCGATGAAGTTCATGGCCGGCGATCCGATGAAGCCGGCAACGAAGAGGTTCCGCGGACGCGCATAAACCTCGGCCGGGGCATCGAGCTGCTGGATGACGCCGCCGCGCATGACGGCGATCCGATCGGCCAGGGTCATCGCCTCGATCTGATCGTGCGTGACGTAGATCATCGTGTTGCCGAGCTCCTGGTGGAGCTTCTTGATCTCGACCCGCAGTTCGGCGCGCAGCTTGGCGTCGAGGTTCGAGAGCGGCTCGTCGAACAGGAAGACGTCGACCTCGCGAACCAAGGCGCGTCCGATGGCGACGCGCTGACGCTGCCCGCCGGACAACTCGCCCGGTCGGCGCTTCAGGAGCGGTTCGAGTTGCAGGAGCTTGGCCGCCGCCGCCACGCGTCGCTCGATCTCCGCCTTCGGCGTCTTCGTCATGCGGAGGCCGAAGGACAGATTCTCGGCCACCGTCATGCGTGGATATAGCGCGTAGGACTGGAACACCATTCCGATGCCCCGCTCGGCCGGCTCCGCCCAGGTCACGTTGCGACCCGAGATCCAGATCTCGCCCTCGGACACGTCGAGTAGACCCGCGATCGCATTCAGGAGCGTGGACTTGCCGCAGCCCGACGGTCCGAGCAGGACCAGGAACTCGCCTCGCGCGATCGCAAGGTCCATGCTCTTCATGACATCGAGCGAGCCGTACTGGATGCCGAGATCCTTGACCTCGACCGCGCTCTCGCGAGCCTCCGCCGCTTTTAGCTGCGTCATCGCGTTCATCCCTTGACGCTCCCGGCTGCGATGCCCCGCACGAACCAGCGGCCGGACACGAAGTAGACGACGAGCGGCACCAGCGCCGTGAGGATGGTGGCCGCCATGTTGACGTTGTAGAGGCGCTCGCCCTGGGTCGAATTGACGATGTTGTTGAGCTGAACCGTCATCGGAAGGTTCTCGCGTCCCGCGAAGACCAGTCCCAGGATGAAGTCGTTCCAGATGCCAGTGACCTGCAGGATCGCGGCGACGACCAGGATCGGCGTCGACATGGGCAGGAGGACGCGGAAGAAGATCTGCCAGAAGCCCGCACCATCCACGCGCGCCGCCTTGAACAGTTCCGACGGCAGGCTCCCGTAGTAGTTGCGGAAGAGCAGCGTCATCACCGGAAGCCCGAAGGTCGTGTGGATCAGGACGATGCCCGGCAGCGAGCCATAGAGGCCGACAGTCGAGAACATGCGCACTAACGGGTAGATGAAGACCTGATAGGGGATGAAGGCGCCGAGCAGCAGGACCGCGAACAGAAGGTTCGCGCCCTTCGGACGCCAGAGCGAGAGGGCGTAGCCCGTCACCGACCCCACCGCGATCGAGATCAGGACGCTCGGCACGAGGATCTGCATCGAGTTCAGGAAGCCGGTCTGGATGCCGTTGCAGGCGAGACCCGTGCAGGCGGTCGACCAGGCGGCACGCCAGGCCTCGAAGGTCAGGTCGGCGGGCCATGCGAAGATCGATGAGACGCGGATCTCGTCCATCGTCTTCAGCGACGTCATCAGCATGATGTACAACGGCAGGAGGAAGAAGAGGGCCGCGATCGCCAGAAAGGCGTAGAGCCCGACCCGACCCGCTGTCAGATGGCGTGGCTTCGGTCCACGAGCCGTCGCCGGAAAGGCCCGACCGGCGACGGGAAGGGCGGGGGACGAGGTGACGACGCTCATGCGTGGGCCCCCGCACGATCCTTGCGAAAGTACTCGACGTAGAGCCAAGGCACCAGGACGCAGAGCACGGTCACGAGCATGACGCTGGAAGCCGCCGTCGCAAGACCGATGTTCTGGCGGCTGAACAGGTAGTCCATGACGAAGGTCGCGGGCATCGACGTCGCCGTGCCGGGACCGCCGTTGGTCAGCGCGATCACGAGATCGTAAACCTTCACCACCGCGATCGAGAGCAGCACGACGGACGTCACGATCATCGGCTTGAGAAGCGGCAGGACGATCGAAAGGTAGAACCGCCAGGCGGGTACGCCGTCGACGCGGGCGGCCTTCCAGAGTTCCTGGTCGACCCCGCGCAGACCCGCGAGCATCAGCGCCATGACGAGGCCGGACGCCTGCCAGACGCCGGCGATGACGACCGCGTAGATCGCCATGTCCCGCTGAACGCTCCAGTCGAACGAGAAGCTCGTCCATCCGAGGTCGCGCACCGACTTCTGAATGCCGAGCGTCGGGTTCATCATCCACTGCCAGATGAGGCCGGTGACGATGAAGCTCATGGAATAGGGATAAAGGAAGATTGTGCGCAGCCCGTCCTCGGCGCGAATGCGCTGGTCGAGGGCGACCGCCAGAAGAAAGCCGAGCACCAGGCATATGCCGACGAAGAGCACGCCGAACGTCGCGATGTTCTGCAGCGACACAAGCCAGCGGGCGTCGTTGAACAGCCGGGCGTACTGGTCCGCGCCCACGAAGTTGTTGACGGGCAGAAGCCTCGAGCTGGTCAGCGAGATCCAGACGGTCCAGGCCATCGTGCCGAGATAGGCGAAGACGACCACGAGAAGGGCGGGGATCAGCGCAAGGCGCGGGGCCCAGGCGATCTTGCGTCTCTGTGTCACGAGGGACCTCCAACGCGAGCGGGAAACGATCCGGCGGCGGGGGAGGGCCGCCGCCGGACGGCGGACATCGGAACGGCTGTGGAGGTCGCGAACGGACCTCCGAGGCGAACCGTCAGTCGGCGGAGCCGATGATGTCCGCGTAGGTCGCGACGAAGTCGTCCGCACTCGCCGAGGGGTTGGAGAAGAAGTTCGTGATCGCGTCCTGCAACTGGCCGGTCGTGTCGGCCGAGATCATGTAGGTCGCGGCCGGAACCTGCTTGGCGGGATCGCGCACCTCGGACACGCCCTTCTGGGCGCAGGCGTCCATCTTCGAGGTGTCGACATCCGTGCGGACGGGGATCGAGCCCTTCACGTTGTTGAACTCAATCTGCGTTTCGGGATCCAGCATGGTCTTGGCCAGGAGCGCCTGGGGCGTCGTCGGCGTATCAGATCCGTTCTTCGGGAAGACGAACACGTCGCCGCCCATGACGTAGCCTGCGTCGCCCGGAACGAGCGCGCAGCCCGCATCCTGGCCGGGCGTCATCTTGGCGTTGATGAAGTCGCCCTTGGCCCAATCGCCCATGATCTGGACGCCGGCCTTGCCCGTGATCACCATCGCCGTGGCGTCGTTCCAGTTGCGGCCCGGCGCGCCCGCGTCGACATAGTTGCGCAGCTTCGCGAAGTCCTCGACCGACTTCTTGAACTCGGGCGAGTTGACGAGCGCCGTGTCGTGGTCGCGGAAGATCTTGATGAAGTTGTCCTTGCCCACGTGGCCGAGCAGGAAGGCGTCAAAGACCAGCGTCTCCTGCCAGGCTTGACCGCCCCAGGCCATGGGCGTGACGCCGGCAGCCTTGAGCTTGTCGAGGGCGGCAAAGAGCGCGTCAAACGTCGTGGGCGCTTCGGTGATGCCGGCCTTCTGGAACGTGGCGGCGTTGTAGAACATCCAGTTCTGACCGTGGATGTTCACCGGCACCGCATAGAACTTGCCATCGCGCGAGGCGGCGTTGACGATCGCCTCCGGCATGACCGACGTCCAGTTGCCTTCCGTCGCGACGCTGGACATGTCGGCCAGGAGGTCCTGTCCCACGAGGTCGTCGAACTGACGGCCGGTGTTGAACTGAGAGGAGGCCGGCGGATTGCCGCCGATGATGCGGTTGATCGCGGCGGCGCGGGCGGCTTCGCCACCGGCCACGGCCGAATCGACCCACTCGCCGCCACCGGCCTTGAACCGGTCCGCGAACACCTTGACGGCCGCGGCCTCGCCGCCGGACGTCCACCAGTGCATGACCTCGGCGCGCTCCGGCGACTGGGCTCGGGCGGGACCAAAGGCCGTGATGGCCAGAAGGGCTACGCCCGCAAGGGCGCACGTCGTCCGCAATGTCATGATCGTCTGTCTCCCAGCGTTTCGATCCGGCGGCTCGTGACGAGCTCATTTGTAATCGATTACAATCTCAGGCTAGACTGGACCGAACGCGGTTGGCAAGGGGGGAACACAACTGTGAGCGGTTCGGCAGCGGAGGCGGCGAGGGATCCCGTCCGGACCGGGAGCGCGGTCACGATCACCGATGTCGCGCGCGTTGCCGGCGTTTCGACGGCGACCGTCTCGCGCGCCTTGGCGCAGCCCGACAGCGTGCGTGGGCCGACGCGCGCCCGTGTGCTGCAGGCCATCCGCGAGCTCGGCTATGTCCCGAACGCCGCCGCCCGCAGCCTGCGTCGAGGCCGAACGCGCACCGTGTTGATCGTCGTGCCGAAGCGTGCCAACCCGCCCTTCTTCGCCGAGGTTCTGCGCGGCATCGATGTGACGCTGGCGGCGGCCGGCTACTCGGCGATCATGGGCAATCTCGATGAGGACGGCGCGCGTGAACGCCAACTGGCGGAGCTGGTTTTTTCCGGTCATATCGACGGCGTGATCGTCCTGTCGGGCATTTTGCCGCGCATCGACGATCGCTCAATTTTGGAGGCCGCGATCCCGATCGTCAGCGCCTGTGCTCCGATCGACCAACGCGGCTACAGCGTTCTGACGGACGAGGGCGAGGCGATCGTCGCGGCCCTGCACCACTTGATCGAACTCGGTCACCGCCGTTTGGCGCACCTCGCCGGCCCGGACGGCAACTTCAACGCCGAGACCCGCTGGAACGCGCTCAAGCGTTTCATGAGCGGCCAGACGGAGCCCGGCATCACGCTCGAGAAGTTGCAGGGACAGTTCACCTTCGAAGGCGGCGAAGAGGCGGCCGCCGCCTTTCTGGCCCTCGACCCCGCCCCGACGGGCGTCGTCGCCTGCTCGGACGAGGCGGCCATCAGCTTCATGAAGGCTCTACGAGCGGCAGGGCGGCGTGTGCCCCAGGACGTATCGATCGTCGGATTCGACGGGATCGAGTTCGCGGACTATTGCGAGCCGGCGTTGACGACGGTGTGCCAGCCGCGATTCCTGATCGGCGAAACCGCGGCACGGCAACTTCTCGCCTTCCTGGACGGCAACGGGCCGACGGAGCGGCACGTCGTCCTGCCCAACCAGCTGCGCGTTGCCGGATCCAGCGCGCCGCCCCCGGCCTGAACGCCGGAGGCGGAGCGATGCGTCAGCCGTGCGGTCGGATCACGACCTTGGTGCAGTTGTCCTTCTTCTCCTGGAACAGCTTGTAGAGTTCCGGGCCGTCTTCCAGGCTGGTCGAGCGATGGCTGATGATGAACGAGGGGTCGATCTCGCCGCGCTCGATGCGCTCGAGCAACGGCTTCATGTAGCGCAACATGTGGGTCTGACCGGTCTTCAACGTCAGACCCTTGTTCATGAGAACCCCCATCATGACCGGTCCGACCGGACCCGCATAGACGCCGGGCATCGACACGACACCGCCGGGACGGCAGGCGATGACCGCCTGGTTGAAGGCGAACGGCCGTTCCATGGAAACGGTCGCCGACATCACCGCCGACGAGACCTTCTGCGCCAGCGTGTCGGCACCGTGCGACTCCATGCCGACCGCCTCGATCACGGCGTCCGGCCCCTGGCCGGCCGTCATCTCCATCAGGCGGTCCTGGATATTCTCGTCGCCGAAGTCGATCGTCTCCGCGCCGGCCTGCCGGGCCAGCGCCAGGCGCTCAGGCACGCTGTCGATCGCGATCACGCGCTCGGCTCCCAGCATCAGGGCGCATTTCACGGCCAGGACGCCGACCGGACCGCAGCCCCAGATGGCCACCGTCTCGCCGCCCTTCAGGTCGCAGTTTTCGGCGGCCATGTAGGCGGTCGGGAAGATGTCGGAAAGGAAGAGGACCTGCTCGTCCGACAGGCCCGGCGGTACGACGAGCGGCCCGACGTCGGCGTGGGGAACACGCAGGTACTCGGCCTGTCCGCCGGCGAAGCCGCCGGTGATGTGCGAGTAGCCGAAAAGACCGGCCAGGGGGTAGCCGAACTGTTCCGCCTGCATACGGCCGTTGGGATTGGTGCGCTCGCAGCAGCTCCAGTTGCCCCAGCGGCATTGACGGCACTCGCCGCAGCAGATCGTGAACGGAACAACGACGCGATCACCGACCTTCAGGCGGCTGGCGCCCCGGCCCACCTCCACGACCTCGCCCATGGTCTCGTGACCGACGATATCGCCGCTCTTCATGGTCGGCATGTAGCCGCCGTAGAGGTGGAGGTCGGAACCGCAGATCGCGCAGGCCGTGACCTTGATGACGACATCGCGGTCATCCTCGATCTTGGGATCGGGGACCGTCTCGCATCGCATGTCGCCCTTGCCGTGCCAGGTCAGCGCTTTCATCGGCCTACTCCGTCTGCCAGATTGGGTCCGACGGACGGCGTCCTGGGCCTAGCGCCATCAGGCGCGAAAGGCCGTGTGGCGCTCGATGGTCTGCCGTCCGTCTCGCGGGATCAACCGGTGGTTTCGGGCAGGGTTCCGGGCTTGTTCGCGTCGCGGCTACGCGGTGCCGCTGCCACGCGCCGGACCGATCGGACGTCGCGGATGGCTACGTCTGGCGACCTGAAGGCCATGCCGGTCGCAAAGAGCGCGAGGTAGAGGTAGGCGCCGAGTTCGAGCGTTTCCTCGATCTCGACGAGAATGCGGTGCTCAGCGAGTTCCGCCAGTCCCAGAAGCACCGCCGCAAGAGCGACGGGCCAGACCCACAGGATGTTGCCGAGATCGACGACACGACGCCACGGCGCATGCTTAAGCAGCAACACAAGCGCACAGATCGTTCCAGCACCCACCGCGAAGACGGCCTTAGCCGGGCGCGTCGCGCAGATGCCGCCCTCGTAGAAGGCACTCTCACAGGCCGGGATCTCGCGTTGCAAGGCCAGCAGGCAAGCCAGGATCAGGACGGCGCTGAAGACGGCTCGCGCCCCCGACGAGCGAACCAGGGCGTGGGCGAACAGGATCGCCGAAAGGCCGAGAAGCGCCATCTGCGGGGTTTCGATCAGTCCGTTCTCCCGAAACACGGACGGCCAAACGACGAGGAGCGTCTCGCCGAAAAGCGGCGCGGCCACCAGAATCAGTAGAAACCCTAGTGCCCAGGAAGCGAAGCTGGGCTTGGCCGTGTCAGGCCAGTCAATCAAATGCGAGCGCGATGCCATCTGGGAGCGACCTATTCCTGCGCTTCCCGACATGCGTTGCGAAGCTTTCGTGACGGAGCATAGGCCGGGACGAAAGCGGAATCCACGACATTATAGGGCTTGCTTATTGCCTCGGTTTGCGGGCGCTCTAACGCGGTGTCCGATGCGACGCAGCCACCAGCGGTTCGTTCGCGACCAGGAAGCGCGCCTCGAATTCCGCCGCTGGTACCGGCCGTCCGAACAGATAGCCTTGACCTTCCGGACAGTGACGTCGAACGAACTCCGCCTGCGCCGGCGTCTCGATCCCTTCTGCGATCACCTCGAGTTCGAAGCCCTCCGCAAGGCGCGCGACGGCTTCAATCACCGCCATGGCCGATCTCTGGTTGGACAGGTCGCTGACGAAGGAGCGATCGATCTTGAGGCGCGAGACCGGGAACTCCCTGAGCATCGTCAGCGAGGCATATCCCGTTCCATAGTCGTCGAAGGCGATCCCCACGCCAAGGCGGCGCAGGTCTTCGAGAATCGCGGCGATCCGGCCCTCGTTGCGCAGGATCGTGTTCTCCGTGATCTCCAGTTCGAGCGCCTCCGGCGCTAGTCCGAAGTCCCGCAAGGCGGTCTGAACCGTCGACGAGAGGCCGCTGGCTCGAAACTGAGCCGCGAAGAGGTTGACGCCCATGCGGAAGCGCTCGCCGCCGCCCGGTTGCCATAAGGCAGCCTGCGCGCAGGCTGTGCGCAAGATCCATTCTGACACGGGTACCGCGAGCAAGCCCTCCTCGATGGTCGACAGGAAGGCTGCCGGAGACAGGACGCCGCGTTCGGGGTGGTTCCAGCGGATCAATGCCTCCGCTCCCACGACGGCACCGTCAGCCAGCCGGACCTGCGGCTGATAGTAGAGTTCGAATTCGCCCCGCTCCCAAGCCTGCCGAACGCTCGATGTCAGGGACACGCGCGAGCGCTCCAGCGGCCGCAGATCCGGCGTGAACAGACGCACTGCCTGCTTGCCCTCGCTCTTGGCTCGATAGAGCGCTAGATCGGCATCCGCCATCAGCCGCTCGACGTCCCACCGCCCGCCTGCGCCAAGCGCGACACCACAACTGGCGCCGATGTAGACGCCGCGCTCGCCGACCTCGATCGGTTGCTCGATCTCCCGGATCACAGCATTGCCCAAAGCCGCGGCCGCCAGCGGATCGGCGCAATCCTCAAGCACGGCCACGAACTCGTCGCCGCCGAGCCGAGCTGTCAGACACTGCGGTGTCGCAAGCGCCTCCAGACGTCCGGCGACAACGCGCAGCACCGCATCGCCGGCCGCGTGACCGAGGCTGTCGTTGACTTCCTTGAAGCCATCCAGATCGAAGAGCAGGACGGCGCAGGCGGCCTGACGCCCGGCGATTGACGCGATGTGCTTCTCGAGAGCGCGCCTGTTCGCCAAGCCGGTCAACGGATCGAAGCTTGCCTCGCGTTGCAGGCGGGTCTCCGCTTCGACCCGGTCCGTGATGTCCCGGATGATGGCACCGAACCGGTGCTCTCCGGCTTCGGTCCAATGGGACAACGAGAGTTCAATCGGAAACTCCGTCCCGTCGCGACGGCATGCCGATACGGTCACGAGCGAACCGATCAGCCGCGTCGGCTCGCCACGGATCGCGGCGGCAAATCCCGCTTCGTGCATGGCTCGCATTCGGGGCGGCACGATCATCGACAACGACCGGCTGATCGCCATCTCGGCGGGATATCCGAACATGCGCTCGGCGGCCGTGTTCCAGGTCAGAACGCGGTTCGCGCCATCCGCACAGACGATCGCATCTGCCGACGCACCGGCCACGGCATCGAAGCGACGCCGGCTGCTATCGGCCGCGATCGCGGCCCGACGCGCTTCGAGACGCTCCATGGCCATCGCAGCGAGATCACGCAGCATCGCTTGTTGCGCAGGTCCGAAATCGTGACGCGAGCGCGTATCCTTGATGCAGAAGCTGCCGATCGCATGCCCGTCTTCGGCAACGAGCGGGGCTCCGGCGTAGAACCGGATGCCCGGCTCACCTATCACCCATGGCGAGTTGCGAAACCGAGGATCCGCCGACGCATCGGGGACCACCAGCACATCCTCCTTCCGGATGGCATGCGTGCAGAACGAGCCATCCCGATCCGTCGAGCAGACATCCAGACCAACCCGGGCCTTGAAGAACTGATGATCGGCCGCGACGAACGAGATCGCGACGATTGGAACATCGAACACATGCTTCGCATGCCGCACGAGCAGGTCGAACGCCTCTTCCGGCTCCGACGCCAGGATGCGGTAGCCAGCGAGGGTTCGCAGTCGCCCCGGCTCGTCGTCGGGAAGGGAGTCGGTGGCTGGACGGGACATCGCCGCTCGCAGATCGGATGGGTCATTGTATAGCGCCGCCGGCTATTGTTTCGGCCGGCGGCACCGCGATCCCGATGGGGAAGTAGCTCAACCGGTTCGGCGCACGAAGTCCGCATCCTGGTCCAGTTTGAGATCGATGCCTTCGTCGGAGGAGCGGTTCGGCACGCCCTCTCGTGGCTGAGTGCCGGAGAACGCTAGGGCTCTCGCCTGCAGGCTGCGCACATCGCTCGACTGTGCCGGAGCGGGTGCCGTGTCGAGGGACGAGCGGGCCTCCAGTTGAAAGAAGGCGGTTCGCTGGTTGAGGCTGCTGGCCTCGCCCGACAGGGCTTCGGCGGTGGCGGTCATCTCGGTGGCGGCGCCGGCGTTGGCCTGCGTCACCTGGTCGAGCTGCACCACGGCCTGGTTGATCTGCTCGATGCCCACCGACTGCTCGCGGCACGCCGCCGAGATCTCGGCCACCAGCTCCGTGGTCTGCTGGATCGCCGGCAAAAGCTCGGCCATCTTGCGGCCCGCCCCGGCCGCCGTGTCGAGCGTGCCCGACGACAGCGTCCCGATCTCCACCGCCGCCCCTTGCGCGCGCTCGGCCAGCTTGCGCACCTCGCTCGCCACCACCGC
>NZ_FNIT01000001.1:559261-936357 GCF_900104035.1 Aureimonas jatrophae
GCGTTCGCGCCCGCATCAACTTCGACGCCCGCGAGGAGACCGAGCTCGGCACGCTGCGCGCCTTCGTTCGCCTGCAGGCCACCAACACCTCGGGCGCCAACAACGGCGTCGCGATCGACCAGGCCTACCTGCAGCTCGGCGGCCTGCTCATGGGTTACCGCGACACACTGTGGTCGTCGGGCATCGGCGGTCTCGAGGACGGCCTGCTCACCGACACCGACCTCGTGGTGGGCGACTTCTCGACCAACCAGGTCAACTACACCTTCGCGCTCGGCGGCTTCTCGGCCACGATCGGCCTCGAAGACGACAACACTGGCGACGTTGTTCCGGACGTCCACGCCAAGCTCGTGTACTCGGGCGCCTGGGGCGGTGCGTACCTGTCGGCCGTCTACGACGAGACCTTCAACCAGAACAACGTGACGGCGGCCTTCGGCACCACGAACTTCGCCTTCGGCAACACGTTCTTCGTCCCGACGCTCGGCAACAGCCCGACGCTCCTGCAGGACGGCAACAACGACGCCTTCGCTCTGAAGGGCGGCGTGCTCCTCAAGGATCTGCTCGCGGCCGAGTCGCAGCTGAAGATCGAGGGTCACTACGCCTTCGACCCGACCGTCTACTCGGTGATCACGGGTATCGCCACGACCGGCACGTTCGCGGCCAACAACCCGAACATCAACAACCCGACCCCGGGCTCCTTCCCGCTATTCCTCGAGTGGGCCGCCGGTGCGGGCTACGCGCAGGGCTTCGGCAAGCTCGGCATCGCGGTGTCCGGCCAGTACGGCGAGACCTTCGAGACGACCTTCGCCACACTGCGTCAGCTTCCGAACGGCCAGTTCCTGCCCGGTACGATCGTGGGCGAGGGCGAGTACTACGCCTTTGTCGGCAACATCGGCTACGCGATCACCCCGAACTTCAAGTCGCTGGCGGAAGTCTCCTACCGCAACGTCGAGTTCGACGGCCTCGGCGACGAGGACCAGGTGTCGGGCTTCCTGCGCTTCCAGCGCGAGTTCTGATCGCACCACGCGATCGGATCATCGATCCAGACATAAGAGGGGCCCGGCGAAAGCCGGGCCTCTTGTCGTTTCGAGCCTGTCCAGCCAGCCCTGTGATGGCGATCCGGACGCGACCAAGGCTTTCATGGAAGCGGCTCAACTCGCATCCGACCGCGGTCGTCGGCGGTCCGGAAAGTAGCTCGTCGACGTTGGTAAGACGACGTCAGCGACGACTGCGATGACCACGGACCTTCGGATCCGTGCGGCGCCGCGCACAGTTACCCAAAACGAAGAACGTGTCTCATGGCGAGACGGGGATGCCGGTCCGCCCGTCGCATGCGGCCGACCGTCGAATAAGGTTTTCCATTCGGGCGATCAGGCCGCGTCGTTCAGAGAACGGGCGGCAGGTGGCGGCTGGCTTCCGGAGTCTCCGTTCCAGCGACCCGGCCGCATGCGTTGTCGCGGAGGACGACACGGTTCGACATCTCCTTGCCGCCCCGACCCGACCTTCCATCGAGGCAGCGGCCCCGATCCCGATCCTTGAAATCGGGCAAGGCCCGTCGTGATCGACGATAGGCCCGCCTCACCCATCCATCTTCAGGGCGGCGATGAAGGCTTCCTGCGGGATGTCGACCTTGCCGAACTGGCGCATGCGCTTCTTGCCCTCCTTCTGCTTGTCGAGGAGCTTGCGCTTGCGGCTGGCGTCGCCGCCGTAGCACTTGGCGGTGACGTCCTTGCGCAGGGCCGAGATGGTCTCGCGCGCGATGACCTTGCCGCCGATCGCCGCCTGGATCGGGATCTTGAAG
This sequence comes from Aureimonas jatrophae, assembly GCF_900104035.1. Taxonomy (GTDB): domain Bacteria; phylum Pseudomonadota; class Alphaproteobacteria; order Rhizobiales; family Rhizobiaceae; genus Aureimonas; species Aureimonas jatrophae. Next base: position 561,060 of record NZ_FNIT01000001.1, read on the forward strand.
AGGTGGTTGGGGATCAGCTCCTTCAGCTTCTCGCACATGGCGCGTCCGCGCCGCTCGGCCTGCGTGCGGTGGACCAGCATGGACAGGGCGTCCACCGGCTCGGCGTTCACGAGAACCGAGAGCTTCACCAGATCCCCCTCACGATAGTCCGAGAGCTGGTAGTCGAACGAGGCATAGCCCTTCGAGATCGACTTCAGGCGGTCGTAGAAGTCGAAGACCACCTCGTTCAGCGGCAGCTCGTAGGAGACCATGGCGCGCTTGCCGACATAGGACAGGTCGGTCTGGATGCCGCGCCGCTCCTGGCAGAGCGTCAGGATATTGCCGAGATAGTCGTCCGGGGTCAGGATCGTCGCCTTGATCCAAGGCTCCTCGATATGGGCGATGCGCACGACGTCCGGCATGTCGGCGGGGTTGTGCAGGTCGATATGCGACCCGTCGGTCATCTCGATCTTGTAGACGACGGAGGGCGCGGTCGCGATGAGGTCGAGGTCGAACTCGCGGCTCAGGCGCTCCTGGATGATCTCGAGGTGCAGAAGGCCAAGGAAGCCGCAGCGGAAGCCGAAGCCGAGCGCCGCCGAGGACTCCATCTCGAACGAAAAGGACGCATCGTTCAGGCGCAGCTTGCCCATGGCGGCGCGCAGGTCGTCGAAGTCGGCCGCGTCGGTCGGGAAGAGGCCGCAGAACACGACCGGCTGCGCCGGCTTGAAGCCCGGCAGCATCTCGGCCGTCGGGCGCTTGTCCTCGGTGATCGTGTCGCCGACGCGTGTGTCGGCCACCTCCTTGATCGAGGCGGTGATGAAGCCGAGCTCGCCGGGTCCGAGCGCGTCCATGTTGACCATCTTGGGCGTGAACACGCCGACCCGGTCGACCGGATACTTGGCGTCGGTGCCCATCATGCGGATGGTCTGGCCCTTGCGCAGCTCGCCGTCGATGACGCGCACCAGCACGACGACGCCGAGATAGGCATCGTACCACGAATCCACCAGCATCGCCTTGAGGGGCTTGGCGCGGTCGCCGACGGTCGGCGCCGGCAGGCGCTTGACGATCGCCTCCAGGACCTCCTCGATGCCGATGCCGGACTTGGCCGAGATCATGACCGCCTCGGAGGCGTCGATGCCGATCACCTCCTCGATCTGCGCCTTGACCTTGTCGGGCTCGGCGGCGGGCAGATCGATCTTGTTGAGGACGGGTACGATCTCGAGATCGTTGTCGAGCGCGAGATAGACGTTGGCGAGCGTCTGCGCCTCGACGCCCTGCGCCGCGTCCACCACCAGAAGCGCGCCCTCGCAGGCGCTCAGGCTCCGCGACACCTCGTAGGCGAAGTCGACGTGACCCGGCGTGTCGATGAGGTTGAGGACGTATTGCTCGCCGTCGGCCGCCTTGTACTCGAGGCGCACGGTTTGCGCCTTGATGGTGATCCCGCGCTCGCGCTCGATCTCCATGTTGTCGAGCACCTGCTCCTTGCCGGCCATCTCCCGGGCGTCGAGCCCGCCGGTCAGCTGGATCAGACGGTCGGCGAGCGTCGATTTCCCATGGTCGATATGGGCGACGATCGAGAAGTTGCGGATATGGGACAGGGGCGTGGCGCTCATGCCCCTGCCTATACTGGTTCCAACGCCGGACGGGAACCGGAATGTCTAGGCGTTGCCGGCGCCGGCATTCCCTCGCGCGCCCTCGCCGAAGAAGAACGGGCGAAGCCGCACGCCCACCCCGTTGCCGACGAAGGCCGCCACCAGCCAGAGCCAGCCGTGGAGGGAGCCGCTCGCGATGCCGGAGAAGTAAGCTCCGATGTTGCAGCCGTAGGCGATGCGCGCGCCGTAGCCGAGCAGCAGGCCGCCGACGACCGAGGCCAGGATCTGGCGCGGCGGAATGCGCAAGGAGGGCGCGAAGCGGCCGGCGAGCGCGGCGGCGAGCATGGCGCCCGCGATGATGCCGAAGTCCATCACCGAGGTGATGTCGGCAAACACCGAGGAGGCGAGCGCCTTCGCATTGCCGGGGGTCTGCCAGTAGCTCCAGGTCTCGGGCTGGAAGCCCAGCACCTGCGCCCCCTTGGCACCCCAGAGCGCGAATGCCGAGGTGATGCCCCAGGGCCGGCCGGCGATGGCCAGCGTCGCGAAGTTGAGAACGGCCAGTGCGACGGCGCCCGCAACCAGCGGCCAGGGACCATGCAGGAACCGGCGCAGCCCCTGGGTGCGGCTTGGCGCTTCCGACTCCAGCTCCCCGTTGCGACGCCGCTCGACCACGATCGTGGCAGCGGCGATTAATGCAAACAAGGCGAGCGAGACGAGGATGCCCCCGCCCGCGCCGAACGTCTCGACCAGCGAGACCGGGGGCAGCGAGGGGAGGGCCGTCCACCAAGAGAAGTGGATCGTGGCGAGCACCGAGCCGACGACGAAGAACAGGAGCGTCACCAGCATGCGGGCATTGCCGCCGCCCGCCGTGAACAGGGTGCCCGACGCGCAGCCGCCGCCCATCTGCATGCCGATGCCGAACAGGAAGGCGCCGATCACCACAGAGGTCCCGAGCGGCGACACGTTGCCCGAGACCGGTTGGCCGAACAGCGAGCCCGAGGCGAGCACGGGGAAGAACAAGAGGACGGCGAGTGCCAGCATCACCATCTGCGCGCGCAGACCCCGGCCGCGCCCCTCCAGCAGAAAGACCCGCCAAGCCGAGGTGAAACCGAAGGCGGCGTGGTAGAGGACGAGGCCGAGCGCGCCGCCGAGCAGGAACAGCGCGCCCTGGCGTATGCCGAAGCCCGCCCCGATCAGAAGCGTTCCCAGAAGAAGCGCGGCGGCGGCCGCCAGGCCCGGCCCCCGGTCGAAGGGTGCGGAGAGCGGCGCGGGGCGCGCGGAGAATGCGGCGTCGGTCATGGCAAGCGGCTTCTGCAGATGGGTGTGGGACCTGAGATAAGTCTTGCGAACGATCCGTGCGACGAACGAGCGACCGCGATGGAGCGCCCGGGCGAACCAGTTTTGCGCGGGATGTCGGATCCGCGAAACGAGCGGGCCTCAGGCCCCCGGCATCGCGATTTCCGCTAGGTTCAGCCAGCGCGCGAGGGCGCCGAGTTCCACCCGCAGCGCGTCGGCAGCCTCGTCCGGCGCGCCGGGTTCCCAATGCACGGCATGGATGAGAAGGCGACCGTTCTGCCGGTCGCTCTTGAGATCGACGCGGGCGACGAGCGCGTCGCCGAAGAGGAAGGGCAGGACGTAGTAGCCGTGCTGGCGCAGAGGGGCCGGCACGTAGATCTCGATCCGGTAGCGGAACCCGAAGAGGCGCTCGGCGCGGGCCCGCTCCCAGACCAGCGGGTCGAAGGGCGCCAGAAGCGCCGCGCCCGCCACACGCCGCGGCCGCGCGGCGTCGCGATGAAGAAAGGCGTGTGGCCAGCCGGGAACGGCGGCGGCTACGAGCACGCCAGCCTCCACGAGTTCCTCCACCGCCCGCCGCGTCTCGGGCAAGGTCAAGCGGAAGTAGTCGCGCAACTCGCCGGGCGTCGCGACGCCCAGTGCGCGGGCCGAGCGCTCGACAAGGACGCGGTGCGCCTCGTCCTCCGGGAGCGCGGGCCGATCCGCGACGGCGGCGGGCAGGACACGCTCGGGCAGGTCGTAGACGCGCTCGAAGCCGCGCCGGCGGGTCTTCGTCGTGACATGGCCCGCCCAGAACAGCCACTCGAGCTGGCGCTTGGGCTCCGACCATTCCCACCAGCCGGTGCGCCCGGTTCCGAGATCCGAGGCGGCGAGCGGACCGTCCTCGCGAATGCGCTCGAGAAGCGCCATGGCCTCCGCGCGGCGCTCGGTGGCGAAGAGGCGAAGGCGGTCGTAGCCGATCTCGCCCCGGTCCGCCCGCCCCATGCGCCACCGGAGGGCCGGCCACAGGTCGAGCGGTACGAGCGAGGCCTCGTGCGCCCAGTACTCGAAGAGCCGCCGCTCCGAGCGCCGCCCCCAGGCGTCGCGGTTGAGAAGCGCGGTCTCGTACGGGCCGAGCCGCGAGAAGGCGGGCAGGTAGTGGGCGCGCGCCACGACGTTGACGCTGTCGATCTGATGAAGGGCCAGCCGGTCGATGTTGCGCCGAAAGTGCCCGGCGTCGACGCGCTCGGGCCGCGGGCGCCCGAGCCCCTGCGCCCGAATGGCGATGCGCCGCGCCTCGGCCGGTGATAGCGCCAGGGTCAATTGCCGCGCCCCAGCATCCGCACCTCGTCCACGGTCAGATCGCGCACGGAGCCCTTGGCCAGGTCGCCGAGCGCGAGGGAGCCGATCGCGACCCGCACAAGGCGCAGTACCTCGACCCCTTGGGTCTGGAGCAGCCGGCGAATGTGCCGGTTGCGCCCCTCGTCGAGCACGATCTCCAGCCATGCGTTGCGCGTACCCGTGCGCAGGAGCCGTGCCTCCCGGGCCGCCAGCCGCTCGCCCCGGTCCTCGGCTCCCCTGGTCAGGACGGCGAGAAGCCGCTCGTCCGCCGCGCGATCGATCTGCACGTGGTAGCGCTTGAGGGGCGCGCCGTCGCCTTCCAGAACGGCGCTCGCCCAGCCCGTGTCGTTGGTGAAGAGAAGCAGGCCCTCGCTGGCCCGGTCGAGACGCCCGACCGGCGCCACGTGCGGCAGGTCGAGCCCGTCCAGGCAGCTGTAGACCGTGGGGCGCCCCTCGGGGTCGTGGCGCGTCGTCACCAGCCCGCGCGGCTTGTTGAGCGCGAGATAGCGGAAGGCCTCCTGCGCGATCCCGGCGTCGTCCACCTCGATGCGCGCGTCCTCGCCGGTCCGGTGCTCGGGATCGCGCACGATGCGACCATCGACCCGCACGCGTCCCGCCCGAACCAGACGCTCGCCTTCCGAGCGCGAGCAATGGCCCCGCTTCGACAAAACCCGCGCCAGCCCGTGTCCGGCCACCCGTCCGCTCCCGTGTTCGCCCGGCCAAGCCCGGGCAGGATGGGCTACCGCCTTCCGCACCGCTCCGGCAAGCACCAGACCGGCGGTTCCGCCGGCTGGGAAGCAGCCGATATGCCTCCACGGGTTCGACGCAGGTCTTTTTTCAACAGCGGCACAGCCCGTTTCGCGGGATGCCTCGAGCCGAAATCGCTGGGGTCCTGCACCAAATCGAGCATTGGTGAAAATTGCCTGATTGACGGACGGCGCAACTCCTGCCCTACTTGTAAGGAATATATTTCACAACTAGGGAATAGTGACGCGATGCGAATGGCTTGTCTCCTTGCCGCTCTGTCGGCAGCCCTTCTGAGTTCTGCCGCCACGGCCCAGACAAGCGAGCCCGCGCGCGGCGGGGTCATCGACGTCGCGACGATCGGCGAGCCACCGACGCTGGATCCGATGGCGTCCACCGCCGATCTCGTGGGCATCGTCTCGCAGCACATGTTCGAGACGCTCTACACGTTCGGCAGCGACTGGGCCGTGGTGCCGCTGCTGGCCGCCGACCTGCCGGAGATCTCGGCGGACGGGCGCACCTACACCGTCCGCCTTCGCGAGGGGATCACCTTCCACGACGGCTCCGCCATGGACTCGGCCGATGTCCTCGCCTCGCTCAAGCGCTGGCAGACCGTGGCCTCGCGCGGCCAGCAGGCGGCCACGCACATCGCCTCGGTGGAAGCCGTCGACCCGCTCACCGTTCGCATCACGCTGAAGGAGCCCTTCGCGCCGCTCCTCTCGCTTCTCGCCTTCAACAACTCGGCGGCCGTGGTCCTGCCCGAGGAGAATGTCGCGGTGCCTCTGGAGAAACCGGTCGGCACCGGACCCTACAGCCTCAAGGAGCGAAAGCCCGACCAGTATATCCAGCTCGTGCGCTTTCCCGGCTATAAGCCGCGCGAGGACGCCGCCAACGGCTACGGCGGCGCGCGCCACCAGTATCTCGACGAGATCCGCTTCGTGCCCGTGCCCGATCCCAACACGCGCGTGGAAGGCGCGGTCGCCGGCCAGTTCGCCTATGCCGACTCCATTCCCGTCGAGTCGGTCGGCCGTCTCCAGGGCGGCAAGACGGAAGCCGTGACGCTGAAGCCCTTCGGCTGGCCGGTCTTCGTGATGAACACCAAGCAAGGCCTCCTGTCGGACGTCGCCAAGCGTCGCGCCGTGCTCACCGCCCTCAACCCCGAGGACATGCTAATCGCCGGCTTCGGCTCCGCGGACTTCTACGCGGTCGACGGCGCGCTCTACCCGGACGGCTACAACTGGCACAACGAGGAGGGCGTCTCGGCCTACGGCAAGGGCGACCCGGAAGCTGCGGCCGCGGCCTTGCAGGAAGCCGGCTATGACGGCTCGACGCCGCTGCGCATCCTCACCAGCCGCCAGTACGAGTTCCACTACAAGATGGCCGAGGTCGCGGCCGAGTACCTGCGCCAGGCCGGGCTCGAGGTGAAGCTCGACGTCGTGGACTGGGCCACGCTGACCCAGCGCCGTCAGGATCCCGCCGCCTGGGACATCTTCATCTCGCACTCGCCCTTCCTACCCGAGCCCTCGCTGATCGGCGTCATGCAGGACACCTCGCCCGGCTGGTGGGTGTCGGAGGCCAAGACCAAGGCCCTGAACGCCTTCAACACCGAGGCCGACCCGGCCAAGCGCGCCGCGCTCTTCGGCGAGGTGCAGCGCGTGTTCTACGACGAGGTGCCCGCCTTCAAGGTCGGCGACTTCAACGCGGTGGCTGCCAAGTCGCCCGCGCTCCAGGGCGTGACGCCCGCGCCGTGGCCGTACTTCTGGAACGCGTACCTGGCGAAGTAAGCCGCCGCTGTTCCTTCCGGAGCGCCGCCGCCGGCGCTCCGAGCCCTCTTGCCGGAACGTTCATGATCCGCACCATCGCCCATCGCCTCGTCGGCATGCTGGTCGTCATGCTCATCGTCGTCACGATCGTTTTCGTGATCGTGCGCGTGACGCCCGGCGACCCGGCCGCCGTGATGCTGGGGCCCGACGCCACGCAGGCCGACATCGCGGCCTTGCGCGCGCAGCTCGGCCTCGACCGGCCGCTTCTCGTGCAATACGGCCAGTATCTCGCCGACGTCGTGCGCGGCGACTTCGGCCGCTCGATCTTCCTCGACCAGCCGGTTCTGACGGCGCTCGCCGACCGCGCCGAGCCGACCTTCTTCCTGACGCTCTTCTCGCTTCTCATCGCGGTCGCGATCGCGCTTCCGATCGGCATCTACGCCGCCTACCGGCGCGGCTCCCTGTTCGACCAGGCGGCCACCACGCTGGCGATGCTCGCCGCCAGCATCCCGAGCTTCTGGCTCGGCCTGATCCTGATCCAGTTCTTCGCCGTGCGCCTCGGCTGGTTTCCCGCATCCGGCTACGGCGGGCCGGGCGCCAGCTTTGCCGAGCGGCTCGGCCATCTCGTCCTGCCGGCGGTGGCGCTCGGCATCGTGTCGTCGGCCCTCATCATCCGCTTCACCCGCGCCTCGATGCTCGACGTTCTCGGCGACGACTACGTGCGCACCGCCCGCTCCAAGGGCATGAGCGAGACGCGCGTCGTGGTCCGGCATGCCCTGAAGAACGCGCTGATCCCGATCCTGACCGTGGTGGGGCTGACCGCCGCGCTCCTGATCTCGGGCGCCGTCGTCACCGAAACCGTGTTCAGCCTGCCGGGCGTCGGCAACCTCGTGGTCAATGCCGTGCTGCGGCGCGACTATCCCGTGATCCAGGGTGCGCTTCTCGTGGTGGCGGGCCTCTACGTCCTCATCAACTTCGCGATCGACATGCTCTACATCCTCGTCGACCCGCGAGTGCGCACCTGATGGCGGCCGTGGCAACGCTCAGCCCCGGCGGCGCGTCCGGCCGGCTCGGCGTCCTGCGTGCGCTCCTGCGGCGCCGGGCGGTTCTCGCGGGGATCGTCGTTCTCGCGCTGATTCTCGCGCTGGCGATCGCGGGCCCCTGGCTCTCGCCCTACTCGCCCTCGCGCCTGTCGCTCGCCAACCGGCTGAAGCCGCCCTCCGGCGTCAACCTCTTCGGCACCGACGACTTCGGGCGCGACGTGTTCACGCGCCTGGCCGTCGCCGGCCGGCTGTCGCTTCTCGTCGGCCTCTCCGTGGTCGTGGTGTCCAGCCTGATCGGCGTGACGCTGGGATTGCTCGCCGGCTTCTTCCGGCGGCTCGACGCGCCGCTCGCCCGCCTCATCGACGCCATGATGGCCTTTCCCGACATCCTGCTCGCGATCGCGCTCGTCTCGGCGCTCGGCCCCTCGGTCGTCAACGTCGTCGCCGCGCTCGGCATCGTCTACGCCCCGCGCCTCGCGCGCATCGTGCGCGCCTCGACGCTGGTGATCCGCGAGCTGCCCTACGTGGAGGCGGCGCGCGCGCTCGGTGTCTCGACGCCGCGCATCATGGTGCGCCACGTCCTGCGCAACCTCCTGTCGCCGATCCTCGTCCAGGGCACCTTCATCTTCGCGAGCGCCATGCTGGCGGAGGCGGGCCTGTCCTTCCTCGGCGTCGGCGTGTCGCCCAGCGTGCCGACCTGGGGAACCATGATCGCGCAGGGGCGCCAGTATCTCGACCAGGCCCCCTGGATCCTCTTCTTCCCCGGTCTCGCCATCGTTCTCGCCGTCCTGTCGCTGCAGCTCGTCGGCGACGGACTGCGCGACCTTCTCGACCCCCGACTGGCCAAGGACATCTGACTGACGTGGACGCCCAACCCATCCTCATCCGCAACGTGCGGCCCGTCGGCTTCCGGCCCGGCGCCGCGCCGGACGCCGCCACCGACATCCTCGTCGGCGCGGACGGCCGCATCGCGCAGGTCGGCGCCTCGCTGATCCCCCCGCCCGCCGCCCGGCAGGTCGACGGGGCGGGAGGCTTCGTGTCGCCCGGCTGGACCGACCTCCACGCCCATGTCTGGCATGGCGGCACCGACATCTCGATCCGCCCGCAGCTCGCCGGCCTCCAGCGCGGCGTCACCACGATCGTCGATGCCGGCTCGGCCGGCGAGGCGACCTTCCACGGCTTTCGCGAGTACATCATCGAGCCTGCGCAGGAGCGCATCCTCGCCTTCCTGAACATCGGCTCGATCGGGCTGGTGGCCTGCAACCGCGTGTCGGAGCTGATCGACATCCGCTCGATCGACATCGACCGGACGCTGGCCGTGGTGGAGGCGAACCGCGACCTCATCGTCGGCATCAAGTGCCGGGCGAGCCACGTCATCCTCGGCTCCTGGGGCATCACGCCGGTCAAGGTCGCGGTGAAGGTCGCCAAGATCCTGAAGCTGCCGATGATGATCCATGTCGGCGAGCCGCCCCCGACCTACGACGAGATCCTGGAGTTGCTGCGCCCCGGCGACGTCATCACCCACTGCTTCAACGGCAAGGCCGGCGGCTCGATCATCGAGGACGAGGACCTGTGGGACCTCGTGGTGAAGTGCGCCGACCGCGGCATCCGGCTCGACGTCGGGCACGGCGGGGCATCCTTCTCGTTCAAGGTGGCCGAGGTCGCCATCGAGCGCGGGCTCCTGCCGTTCTCGATCTCGACCGACCTCCACGACCACTCGCTGAACGGCCCGGTCTGGGACATGGCGACCACCATGTCGAAGCTCCTGTCGGTGGGCATGCCCTTCGAGGCCGTGGTCACGGCATCCACCACCGCGCCGATGTCGGCCGTCGGCCTTGCGACCGACGACCTTCTCGCCGTCGGCAAAAAGGCGGAGCTGACCGTCTTCGACCTCGTCGACAGCGATCTCAAGGTGCGCGACTCGCAAGGGGCGCTCGGCACGCTGACCCGCATGTTCGAGCCGCGCCATGCGGTGATGGGCTCGACGCTGGTGCGCGCCTCGCGCCACATGCCCAAGGAGGGCGAGGCCAAGGTCTGCACCTGCGGGGCGCACGGCTGATGCAGGCGGCGCTGCCCGACGACGTCCTGCTGTCCGTCCGGGACCTCCAGACGCACTTCGTCGCGCGAACGAGCGTGGCGAAGTCCGTGGACGGGGTGACCTTCGACCTGAAGCGCGGCGAGACCGTCGCGGTGGTGGGCGAGTCGGGCTCGGGCAAGTCGGTGACGAGCCTGTCGATCATGCGCCTTCTCGCCGATCCCGGCCGCATCGTCGCGGGCGAGATCCTGTTTCGCGACCGGGTGGGCGCGGTGCGCGACCTGGCCAAGGCTTCGCCGCGCGAGATGCGCCGCCTTCGCGGCACCGAGATCGCCATGATCTTCCAGGAGCCGATGACGAGCCTCAACCCGCTCTTCACGGTGGGCGACCAGATCGCGGAGATGATCCTGCTCCACGAGCGGATCGGCCGAGCCGAGGCGCGCGAGCGCGCCGGCCGCATGCTGGAGCTCGTCGAGATCCCGGCCGCGCGCCGGCGCCTCGACGACTACCCCCATCACATGTCGGGCGGCATGCGCCAGCGCGTGATGATCGCGCTGGCGCTCGCCAACACGCCGCGCCTCCTGATCGCCGACGAGCCGACCACGGCGCTCGACGTGACGATCCAGGCCCAGATCCTCGACCTTCTCGCGCGTCTCCAGGCCGAGATGGGCATGAGCATCCTGTTCATCACGCACAATCTCGGCGTCGTCGCCGAGATCGCGAAGCGTGTGGTGGTGATGTATGCCGGGCGCGTCGTGGAGCAGGCGCCGGTCGGCGACCTCTTCGCCCGCCCCAAGCATCCCTATACCGAGGGGCTTCTCGCCTCGACGCCGAACGCGGCACGCGACATCGCCGCCGACGGGACGCGCCGGCCGCTGACGCCCATTCCCGGCAGCGTGCCGCCGATCACGGCGCTGCCGCCCGGCTGCACCTACGCGCCGCGCTGCCGCTACGCCGCCCCGAAATGCACGGCCGAGGTACCGCCGCTGTTCGCGGTCGCCCCCGACCGCCTCAGCCGCTGCTGGAGGCACGAACTCCTGTGAGCCAAGCCCTCGACACCCGCCCCGACGCGGATCGCCCGATCCTCGAGGTCGAGGACCTCAAGACCCATTTCCCGCTCCGGCACGGCACGGTGCGCGCGGTGGACGGCGTGTCCTTTTCGGTGCGCCGCGGCTCGATCGTCGGCCTCGTCGGCGAATCCGGCTCCGGCAAGACCACGGTCGGCCGCTCGATCCTGCGCCTCGTGGAGCCGACGGCGGGCACGGCCCGCTTCGAGGGCGCCGACCTCCTGACGCTCACCGACCGCGAGATGCGCGCCTATCGCCGCCGCCTCCAGATCATCTTCCAGGACCCCTATTCCTCGCTGAACCCCCGCATGCGCGTCGGCGCGATCCTCGCCGAGGCGCTCGATACGCACGGGCTGGCGAAGGGATCGGCGCGGGAGGCACGCATCGCCGAGCTTCTGACCCGCGTCGGCCTGTCGCCCGAGCACGCGCGGCGCTACCCGCACGAGTTCTCCGGCGGCCAGCGCCAGCGCATCGGCATCGCCCGCGCGCTCGCCGTCGAGCCCGACCTCATCGTCGCCGACGAGCCGGTCTCGGCGCTCGACGTCTCCGTGCAGGCCCAGATCCTGAACCTCCTGCAGGACCTGCAACGCGAGTTCGGCCTCACCCTGCTCTTCGTCGCCCACGACCTGTCGGTGGTGGAATATCTCTGCGACGAGGTGGTGGTGATGTATCTCGGACGCATCATGGAGCGGGGACCGAGCCGCGAGGTCTACCGCCGGCCGCGCCATCCCTACACGAAGGCGCTGATCGCGACCGCGCCGGTGCCCGACCCGACCGCGCGGCGCGAGCGCATCCTCCTCAAGGGCGACATCCCGAGCCCGATCGATCCGCCCTCGGGCTGCGTGTTCCGCACGCGCTGCCCGCATGCCGCGCCGGTCTGCGAGCAGACGCGCCCGCCCGACGAGGCGGTCGGCCCCGGCCATGTTGTCGCCTGCCTGCGCCAGGGCGAGCTGGCCGCAGCCGGCCTTCTCTGACGCCCTTCCCATCCTTCGGAGTGCCCCTTCCCGTGTCCCCATCCCAGAGCGCCGCCGCCTCGGCGGCCGCCGCCCCGTCGCCCCGGGCGCGCCTTGCCGCGCTCGGCATCGAGCTTCCCCCCGCGCCGCCGCCGGTCGCCAACTTCGTGACCCATGTCGTGGAGGGCAAGCTTCTCTACCTCTCCGGCCAGGGGCCCCGCGAGGTCGACGGCTTCATGCACACCGGCAAGGTCGGCTCCGACGTGTCGGTCGAGGCGGCCTACGCCCATGCCCGGCTGACCGGGGTCAACCTTCTGGCCGTGATGCAGGCGGCGCTGGGCGACCTGTCGCGCGTGCGCCGCGTCGTGAAGTTGCTGGGCATGGTGAACGCCGAACCGGACTTCGCCGAGCATCCCGCCATCATCAACGGCTGCTCGGACCTCTTCATCGAGGTCTTCGGCGAGGCAGCGGGCCAGCATGCGCGCTCGGCGGTCGGCTTCGGCTCACTGCCCGGCCGCATCACGGTCGAGATCGAGGCGATCGTTGCGATCGACTGAGCCTGCCCCGGCGCTAGCGGGACCGCGCCCAGCCGAGCCGCGTCTCGATGCGGCGGGCCGCCTCGCGCACGGCGTCGGCGTAGCGCTCGCGCGCCTGCCCCACCTTGAAGTCGGGCAGCACCACCGAGATCGTCGCGTTGCAGGCGCCCTCGCGGTCGACGATCGGGGCGGCGACGCAGGCGACCGCGTAGGCCGACTCGCCCGCCTGGATCGACAGTCGGTCGCGCAGCGCCGCGGCCGACTGGCTCGCCAGCGTCTCGGCGTCGGTCTCGGCCCGGCCGGTGGGCGAGACCCGCGCGCAGTGGCGGAACAGGGCGATGCGCTCCTCGTCCGGCAGATGGCCGACCAGAAGGCGGCCCGAGGCCACCCAGTTGAGCGGCACGCGCGAGCCGACGCGCGAGGTCACCTGGAAGTGGTCGCGTCCTTCCGCCATCGCCAGCACCACCATCATGTCGGCGTCGCGCCCGCAGATCTGGATCGTCTCGCCGAGCTGGCGGTTGAGGTCCGCCATCTCCTCCTTGGCGATCGCCATCAGATCGATCGAACGCTCGTAGGCGAGCCCGTAGTGGTAGAGGCGGGGCCCGAGCCAGATCGAGCCGTCCTCGCTACGCACGAGCAGCCCCTTGCCCACGAGGTCGTCGACGATCGTGTAGATCGTCGAGAGCGGCGCGCCGACGGAGTGGGCGAGGTCGTAGGCCGTGGCCGGCCGTCCCGTGTCGCGCAGCTGGTCGAGGATCTGCAGCATCCGGTCGATGCCGCTGACGCGCGAGCGCCGCGCGGGGCGATCGTCCCCGGCGTCGCTCGCCTGCGCTCCCGTTCTTGCGTCCATGTCGTGAACCGTCACTCCGCTGCGCATGCCGCCCGGGCGCGATCATACCGACCCGTCATCTCCGCACCAACCGCCTTCGCATCCCCAAGGACGTTTCCATGACCCAAGACATCCGCCTCCAGATGGGCCTTCGCCCGATCATCAACGCCTCGGGCACGATGACCTCGCTCGGCGCCTCGATCGTCGTGCCCGATGCGGTGGCCGCGATCGCCGCCACGCTGCCGCAGTTCGTCGAGATCGGCGATCTCCAGAAGCGCGCGAGCCGCACCATCGCGCGGCTGACGGGCGGCGAGGCGGGCTTCGTGACCGCCTCCTGCGCGGGCGCGATCACGCTGGCCATCGCGGGCACCATGACAGGCGACGACCGCGCCGCGATCGAGCGCCTGCCCGATGCGAGCCGCCTCGCGCGCGACGAGGTCGTGGTCCAGTCCGGCCATCTGGTCGGTTACGGCGCGCCGGTGGAGCAGGGCATCCGGCTGGCCGGTGCCAAGGTGGTGCCGGTCGGCCAGGCGACCAGCGCGGAAAGCTATCAGCTGGCCGGCGCGATCACCGAGCGCACCGCGGCCGCGCTCTATGTCGTGTCGCACCACGTCGTGCAGTACGGGCAGATGTCGCTCGCCGAGTTCATCGAGATCGCCCACGCGCGCGGCGTCCCGGTGATCGTGGACGCGGCCTCGGAATACGACCTCAAGGGCTTCCTCGCACAAGGGGCGGACCTGGCGCTCTACTCCTCGCACAAGTTCCTGGGCGGCCCGACGGGCGGCATCGTCGCCGGTCGCAAGGACCTGGTGCGCGCCGCCTACATGCAGAACAACGGCATCGGGCGCGGCATGAAGGTCGGCAAGGAGGGGATCGTCGGCACGATCGCCGCGCTGGAAGCCTGGGAGACGCGCGACCACGACGGCATCCGCGCCCGCGAGCGGGCGGCGCTCGACCTGTGGCAGGAGACGCTCGCACCGTTCGACGGCGTCGATCCCGTGATCGACCCCGATCCCACCCACAACCCGCTGGATCGCCTGCGCGTCCTCGTGGACGCTCCGCGTGCCCATATCACGGCCTGGGACCTCGCCGACCGGCTGGGGCAGGGCGAGCGTCCCGTGATCGTCAGGGACCACGAGGTCGAGCACGGCTACTTCTATCTCGACCCCTGCAACCTCCATCCCGGCGAGGCGGAGATCGTCGCCCATCGCCTCGGCGAGGAACTCGAGGCGGCGCGCCGGTCCAACACGGTGATCGCGAGCGACTTCCTGGAGCGCCGCCGCCGCCGCGCCGTGAGCACCTGGCCGGATTGAACGGGCCGGACCGGGCCGCGTTGAGCCCATCGGTCGACGCGTCCCCGCTCACGCGGTCGGACGGGTGCAGGATGCCGATTGGGAGCGGGCGGCTCGTTTCCTAGCTCGATCCGTCGGCGCCCGCCCGACGCGCCTCGCGCCAAAGGCGGGCGAGGCGGTCCGCAAGGGCCTTCGGCGCCTCGGACAGGAGGCGGTCGACGGGCGCCAGCGCTTGCGCACGCAGCTCCTGGCCGTGCCGCGCGAGGAGCGCGCGAAGCCGCGCGACGTCGGCGCTCGTGCCGAAACGGGCGGGTTCGGCCTCGATCTCGGTCAGGAGCACGGCGTAGTCATGGTCGCGCCCGAGGTGTTCGGCGGCCAGGTCGGCGTCCTCGCGCATCGCCTGGAGGACCCCCGGCCAGACCGGCTCCAGAAGGCGCAGATGGTGGCCGAGATACTTGATGCGCTTGCGCAGGTCATGAAAGGTTTCGGCCGTGCCATGCCGGCGCACGGCTCGGCGGTCGCGACGAGCCTGCGACAGGTTGTGCGCCAGACCGGCGGCCAGCGCGTCGCGCTGGCGCTTGGCGGAATGAGGCAGCGTGAAGCCGTCGAGACGCGAGCGGCCCGCGCGCAGCGCGTCCGCGGTTTCGGCCGCCCGCGCGGCCAGGTCGCCGTTCGAGCCGAGCGCGCGGTCGCGCCGCTCCTCCAGCGTACGCCGCGCCTTCGCGAAGAGGCGAGGGGACTCGTCCGCGAAACGCTCGGCCAAACCGTCCAGCGCCTCGATCAGCGCGACGCGGTCGCGCGCCCCGCCCACGCCCTTGGCAGCGTCGCGATAGCGCGCGTTCTCGTCGCGCGCGAAGTCGGGCCGGGCCCCGCGCGCCAGGCGGACCAGGGCGCGCAGCTTCTTCATGCGCTTGCGCGCCTCGTGAACCGCGCTCTCGTCCTCGCCATGGCCGGCGAGATCCCCGACCGCCCGATCGATCTGCTCGCCGGCGATGCGCCGGATCTCGGCGTCGAGAGGAGCGGTGGGATCTAGACGATAGGCCATCAGGGTCTCGGTGGGTGCGCAGGTGCCGCCGCAGATAGGGCGCCGGTTCAGCCGCGAAAGGATGCCGGCAGGCCGTGCGCGGCGAGCGCCGCGTTGGTGTAGGCTCCGTCGCCGGTCACCTCCCGGTCCAGAAACGCGGGAAGCTCGATCTCGTGCGCCTCCGAAGGCAGTTCGATCTCGGCGAGCACCAGCGGCGCCAGCGCGCCCTCGAAGACGTCGATCTCGACGGTGAGCTCGCCATGCGGCACGCGGAAGCGCCGCTTGGCGACCACCTCGCCGCGCCGCGTCGCCTCCAGGCCCGCGGCATCGGCCACCGGTACCGGGTATTCGTACTCGCCCCGGCTGAGGCCCGCGCCGGTCTTGATGGTCAGCCAGGCTTGTCGCCCGTCGGCGACGCGCAGGCGCACCGATACGTCCTTGTCCATGGCGATATAGAACTGGCGGATCGCCCGACCGTCGTCGGCCAGCGACCGCCAGCTCTCGTCCCGTACCAGAAACTTGCGTTCGATCTCGATACCCATGCCGGCGTAACTCCGCAGCGGGCCCATGGGTTTCGCGGCGTCTCGCGCTCGAAAACCCATCCTTAAGCTTTCCCGAACCGGCGCACGCGCGGCGTGTGTCGGCTCGTCCCAGGGCCGGGAAGACGGCTAAGGTGTTGGAAGGAATCGCCGTGCCAAACTCGGCGCCGACGGCCCTTGCGTGACGACGATCGGCGCTGCGATGATCCTTTCGATCCAATACCTGCGGGCTCTGGCCGCGCTGATGGTGGTGCTGTTTCACGCCGTCGACGGACCGAGCCGGCTCGGCGACGGCGTCGATCTGCCGGGATTTCGGGCCGGCACGGCGGGCGTCGACCTCTTCTTCGTGATCTCCGGCTTCATCATCTGGTGGACGACGCGTGGCGCGCGCGCCCGCCCGTTGGATTTCCTGAGGCGCCGGCTCCTGCGCGTCGCTCCGCTCTACTGGCTCCTGACGCTGGTGCTGACGGCGGTCGCGATCGCAGCCCCCCAGATCCTCGGCTCGACGCGCTTCGACCCGGCGCACCTCCTGGCCTCGCTCCTGTTCCTGCCCTGGCCGCATCCGACGCTGGGCCACGACAACCCGGTGCTCTTCGTGGGCTGGACGCTGAACTACGAGATGGCGTTCTACGCGCTCTTCGCGCTGGTCCTGCCGCTGCGGGACGGACGACGGCTGGCCGCGGCGCTCCTGCTTCTGGGAGCGCTGGCGCTGCTCGGCCTCGCGCTGCGCGAGGGCAGCATGGCCTGGTTCTGGACGCGCCCGATCATTCTGGAATTTGCCGCCGGCCTCGTGATCGGCGCGCTGGCCGAGCGCGGCTGGCGCTTCTCGCGCATCGAGGCCCTAGGCGTCGGCGCGGCTGGAATGGCGCTTCTCCTGTGGGCCGGCACGGTGTTGCCCGAGCACGCGCCGCAGACGGGGCTGGCGGCCGCGATCGTGGTCATGGCCGCCGTGTTCGGGCGCGGCGAGGGACGGGATATCCCGGGATCGCTCGGCCGTTCTGTCGCCTTTCTGGGCGACGCCAGCTACTCGATCTACCTGACGCACATCCTGGTGCTGCCGGTGGTGCAGGTCGTCTGGGTGCGGCTCGGCCTGCCGGTGGCAGGCGCGGCGGGGCTCGCCTATCCGCTGGCCGCGCTCGCGGCCTGCTCGGCGGCGGGCGCGGCCTGCTATCTCTTCGTGGAGCGCCCGCTCGGCGCGTTCCTGTCGGGTCGACGCAAACCGAAGCCGTCGCGCCAATCCGCCCTGGCGTAGTGGTCAACTTCGAGCGCGGCCGCCACGCGACGGGCCGCCGAGATATGGAGCCGTCGAACCATGATCCATGCCTTGTCCGCCGTCCCGCTTCTGGTTCTCGCGATCCCGTTTGCCGCGATCCAGGCCGCTCGGGCCGAGGCGCTCGGGCCGCTCGTCGTGGTTCTCGAGGGAGCCGAGCTTCTGGGGCAATGCTCTCGCAGCGCTCCCGCGGACGGGGAAGGCACATGGCGGCCGACAGGCGCCGACATCGACAGACTTGAAGCCCAGCTGCCGACCGTCCTCGCATCTTCCGCCCTTGCGGGACAACGGATGCCGGAGCTTCCGACCGCCGCCGCCGTCCGGGTCGGCTGGATGCGGCAGTATGCCGGCATCGTCAGAAACGGCCGGCGATACGTCTACGGAAGCTTCTTCCCGGCACGGGGCTTTGCCGACGACCCTCGCTGGCGCAACGAGGCCGTGCGCATCTGCGGCGGCGGGCCGTTGGTCTTCGGTGTGGAGATGGATGCCGAAACACACGCGATCACGCACCGGAGCTTCAACGGCAGACGATAGGTCCCGGCAGGGGGCTGCGATCCCGCGTCGGGAGCGCGGCGGCGGATCCCCTTGGTCCCGCCGCCGGCCATCTTCAGTTCAACTGGCGCACGGCGCCGCGCGCGGCGCTGGTGGTGAGCGCCGCATAGGCCTTGAGCGCAGTGGTGACCTTGCGCTTGCGCGGCTCGGCGGGGTGCCAACCCCGATCGGCCTGCGCCTGGCGGCGGGCGCTCAGCGTCGCGTCGTCGACCGCAAGGTGGATGGAGCGGTTGGGGATGTCGATCTCGATCCGGTCGCCCTCCTCCACGAGGCCGATCGTGCCGCCTTCCGCGGCTTCCGGCGAGACGTGGCCGATCGACAGGCCCGACGAGCCGCCGGAGAAGCGACCGTCGGTGACGAGGGCACAGGCCTTCCCCAGGCCCTTCGACTTCAGGTAGCTCGTGGGATACAGCATCTCCTGCATGCCGGGGCCGCCGCGCGGGCCCTCGTAGCGGATCAAGACGACATCGCCCGGCACCACCTCGTTGGAGAGGATCGACTTCACCGCGGCGTCCTGGGACTCGTAGACGCGCGCGCGGCCCGTGAACCGGAGGATGCTCTCGTCGACGCCTGCCGTCTTCACGATGCAGCCGTCCTCGGCCAGATTGCCGTAGAGCACCGCCAGACCGCCGTCCTGGGAAAAGGCATGGGCCTTGTCGCGGATGACGCCCGTCTCGCGATCCGTGTCGACCGAGTCGAAGCGGCGCTCCTGGCTGAAGGCGACCTGCGTCGGCACGCCCCCGGGGGCGGCGGTGAAGAAGTCGTGGACGTTGCGGGCGCTCGTGCGCTTCACGTCCCAGCGCTCCAGCGCCGCACCCATGGTCTCGGAGTGGACGGTGTGGGTCGAGGTGTCGATGAGGCCCGCCCGGTCGAGCTCGCCCAGAATGCCCATGATGCCGCCGGCGCGGTGGACGTCCTCCATGTGGACGTTGCTGATGGCAGGGGCGACCTTGCACAGAACCGGCACGCGGCGCGACAAGCGGTCGATGTCGGCCATCGTGAAGTCGACCTCGCCCTCGTGGGCGGCGGCGAGCAAGTGCAGCACGGTGTTGGTCGAGCCGCCCATGGCGATGTCGAGCGTCATGGCGTTCTCGAAGGCGGCGAACGTCGCGATGCCGCGCGGGAGCACCGTCGCGTCCTCCTGCTCGTAGTAGCGGCGCGCGAGATCCACCACGAGATGGCCGGCCTCAACGAAGAGGCGCTTGCGGTCGGCGTGGGTCGCGAGCGTCGAGCCGTTGCCCGGCAGCGAGAGACCGAGCGCCTCGGTCAGGCAGTTCATGGAGTTGGCCGTGAACATGCCGGAGCACGAGCCGCAGGTCGGGCAGGCCGAGCGCTCGATGACCTTCATGTCCTCGTCCGACACGCGGTCGTCGGCGGCGGCGACCATGGCGTCCACGAGGTCGAGCTTCTTGACGGTCTGGTCGGGCCAGACGACCTTGCCGGCCTCCATCGGCCCGCCCGACACGAAGACGGCCGGGATGTTGAGGCGGAGCGCCGCCATCAGCATGCCGGGGGTGATCTTGTCGCAATTGGAGATGCAGACCATGGCGTCGGCGCAGTGCGCGTTGACCATGTACTCGACGCTATCGGCGATGATCTCGCGCGAAGGGAGCGAGTAGAGCATGCCGTCGTGGCCCATCGCGATGCCGTCGTCGACGGCGATCGTGTTGAACTCCTTGGCCACGCCCCCAGCCGCCTCGATCTCGCGCGCGACGAGCTGGCCGAGATCCTTGAGGTGGACGTGGCCCGGCACGAACTGCGTGAAGGAGTTGACCACCGCGATGATCGGCTTGCCGAAGTCCTCGTCCTTCATGCCCGTGGCGCGCCACAGGCCGCGCGCGCCGGCCATGTTGCGGCCGTGGGTGGTGGTGCGGGAGCGATAGGCGGGCATGGCGTCACCTTTGAAACGATCGGCTGCGAAAGCGTACCCGTGGGTACACCTTTCCGGCGCGGATGCCAACACCTGGGTCTGGAACCGCTCCAGATCGACCTTCTGCCGCCGGGAAAACGGCAAAATCCGGGTCGGGTCGCGGACCGTCCGGGCCCGCGGTGATTTTGCAGCGCGCCAGCCCCGAGGCATCGGAGAACCGACGTTCCCTGTTCAGGGCACGAAGACGTAGTTCACGAGGTGGAAGAAGAGGGGGGCCGCGAAGGTGACGGAGTCCATTCGGTCGAGCGCCCCGCCGTGGCCTTCGATCATGCGGCCCCAGTCCTTGGCACCCATGGAGCGCTTGACCGCCGACAGAACGAGGCCGCCGCAGAATCCCGCCAGAACGATCGCGAGCGCCAGCGCACCGGCTTGAACCGGCGAGAAAGGGGTGACCGGGTAGAGCGCCGCGCCGAGCAGCGTGGCCGCCGCGCCGCCGCCGAGAAAACCCTCCCAGGTCTTGGAGGGGCTCACCACCGGCGCGATCTTCCGCCGGCCCCAGAGCTTGCCGCAGATATACTGCAGGACGTCGCTCGCCTGCACCACGGCGACAAGGAAGAACAGGAGCAGGACGCTTCGCCCCTCGAAGCCGGGTATGCGCAGGAGAAGCAGCGCCGGCGCGTGGCTGATGCAGTAGACGGTCAGCATCAGCGCCCACTGCACCTTGGCGGTGCGGGCGAGAAAGTCGTCGGTGTCCCCCTTCAGGACCGCCAGGACCGGAAGCAGCAGGAAGGCGTAGACGGGGATGGCGATCGAGAAGAGCGACTGCCAGTCGTCCCAGATCAGCGCGTATTGCAGCGGCAGGAAGAGATAGAAGGCGGCGGCCAGCGCCCGATGGTCGGCCGGGCGCGTGGGCGTGAGCGAGATGAACTCGCGCAGGCAGTAGAACGAGGTCAGGGCGAAGAGCACGAGCGTCACGCCCTTGCCGAAGGTGAAGGCGAGCGCGAAGACCGCGATCATGCCCCACCAGGCGCGGATACGGGCGTTGAGGTTGTCGACCGTCGCGCGGCCCTCGGGGGTTTGGACGCGCCGCTGGAGAAGGCGGCCGGTGACGGAGGCCAGCGTCAGCACCACCACGAGGCCGGCGAACAGGCCCAGCAGCGCGGGGTCCATCAGCGCACCTCCGCGAGCGCGACGACCGCACCCCGCGCACGGGCCAGGAAGGCGTCCTTCTCCTCGCCGGGCGCCAGGTGCATCGGCGCGCCGATGCGCACGTGGCAGGAGATGGGGACCGGCAGGTAGGCGCCGCGCGGAAAGGCGCGCGAGAGGTTCTCGAGATAGATCGGCACGAGTTCGGCCTCCGGAAAGCGTGTGGCGAGCCGGAACAGGCCGGACTTGAAGGGACCGGGCAGCTTCTCGGGTCCCCGCGTGCCTTCCGGGAAGATCACCAGCGAATGGCCGCGCGCGAGCTCCGCTTCCAGGGGCTCCAGCGGATCCCGGCCGGAGGCGGTGCCCGCCCGGTCCACGAGCACCGAGTTCAGGAGGCCGATCGCGACCGCCCGGCGCAGGCGCCCCCGCCCCCAGTAGTCGGCGGCGGCCACCGGATGGGTCGTCGCGCGAAGGCTTTTCGGCAGGGCGGCCCAGAGAAGCACCGTGTCGAGGTGGCTGCCGTGGTTCGCGAAATAGATGCGCTGGCGGGGCGAGGGCTGCGCGCCGATCCAGTCCGGCCGGCCGCCGACCAGGAAGCGCGCGAGGGCGACGAGAAGATGGTCGATCATAGGGCGCGCTCGTGCAGGAGACGCGCCATGCGCCGCGTGCGCCGCCCGCACGTCCAGGCGGTGCCGAGCGCGATCGCGGCCAGCACCGCAAGGGAAACATAGGATGTGGAGGCGAAGAGGGCTTCCGCGAAGGCCAGGACCCCGCCGACGGTCAGCGCGGCCATGCGCTGGGGCTTGGCCATGGGGCCGCCGAAGTCCTGGCCAAGCCCGAGCGAGGCGCCGAAGGCCCTCAGGTAAGCGGTGAGGACGGCCAGCAGCGCCGCCGTGAAGCCGAGCGCGGGGAGGCCTGCCGCGTAGCCGAAGCCGACGAGCAGGACGGTGTCCTCCAGGCGATCGGGAATCTCGTTGAACAGGGCGCCGGTGGGCGAGCCGCGCCCGCCCTCCACCGCCACCATGCCGTCGAGGAGGTTGCACAGGAGGCGGAACTGGACGAGCAGCGCACCCGCCAGGAACAACCATGGATGCCTGGGCGCTAAGGCGAAGGCGAGGCCGCCGAGCGCGGCGAAGCCGACGCCAGTCGCCGAGATGGCGTTCGGCGTGGCGCGCGTGCGCAGGAGCGTCCGTGCCAAGGCTTGCGCCCAACGCGTGCCGCGCGAGGCGAGCGGGCGTCGATCCGCCGCCTCTCGTTCGGTTGCCGCCATGCCTTCGCACCCCCTCCGCGCCTGCTCGTCACCGGCACCCACGACTCCAACCTCTACGGGTGTCGCTGGACGGAGGGAAGGGCATCCTCGCAGGCCGGCCTTCGCCACGGACCGGTCGCAGACACGGTGGATCGCAAACGCTTCGGCAGGTTTCGACCCCTTCGAGCCATAGCCTGACGAAACCGCGCAGCCCAAAGCGGACGTTCACCCGCCTTTCGGTCTACGCCGGGGCCAAGCCAGCCGCGCTTCCGTTCGCATCCGACCATCAATCCCGTCCAGAACGGCAGTGCGCAGGACGTAGCCGAGACGCGACATCTCGGCATCCTCCCAATCGGCTACCGATAGGTCGCGACGATGGCGTGTCCGTAAGACGTCGCCGATGTTGAGGCGCAGCGCCGCCATCAGCATGCCGGGCGTGATCTTGTCGCAGTTCGAGATGCAGACCATGGCGTCGGCGCAGTGCGCGTTGACCATGTACTCGACCGAGTCGGCGATGATCTCGCGGCTCGGCAGCGAGTAGAGCATGCCGTCGTGGCCCATCGCGATGCCGTCATCGACGGCGATCGTGTTGAACTCCTTGGCCACGCCCCCGGCCGGCTCGAACTCGCGCGCGACGAGCTGGCCAAGGTCCTTGAGGTGGACGTACCGGTGGGTACACCTTTCCGGATCGGATGCTAACACTTGGGTTTGGAACCGCTCCAGACGCGGCTCCATATGGAGCAGGCGATCGCGGCATAAGGAGGACCTGATATTGGGTTCCATCGAGAACGACCACGACCTGATCGCCGAAATCGGCAATCTGATGCGGCGGATGTACGATCTCGGCCTGCCGAGGCAGCGGATGCAAGGCTTCTACGACGTCGGCAAATGGCTCCTGTGTTTCGAGGGAGCCTGGATGATGACCAAGGACGACCCCGCGCACCCGCTGCGGCGCGAACTCTCCTGGCAAGCGATCGAGCGTTGCTTCGCCGACGAACTGGCCTGAGGCCGTGATACGGTGGCGCTCACGATCCGTCGCGCAGCTTGTCCGTCAGGATGTACCCCGTTCCGTGCGTCTGGTCGAAGGGACGCCAGTTCTTCTTGTCTTCGAGAATCTGCCTGACGTCGCCCGTCACCGGCGTTGCAATACCGCCGGCTGTTGCTACCAGCCCGACCTCGTCCGCCTCGATCATGGCTAGGACGGCGGAGGCCACCTCGCCCCAGGAGACCACTTTACGCAGCCGAAGGTCGTCATCCCGGATCTCGCCTTCCGGCAAGGCCCAACAGGCCTCGTACAGACCCATGGCGTCCGCCATGACGCTGTCCTTGATGAGATCGTGCAGTTCCCGCTTGTTCATCGTCCCACTCCGAACCTGGTTTTGGAGCCGTCCTTCGAAACGAGGCCGTAGGGTGCATTGTGAAGGTCGGGACGCGAGGTGCCCGGTGTACCGTTCGGCATGATCCAGGGCGTAGGCATCTGCCAACCGGCAGAAAGGACAACGAACACGCGAAATGGAGTCTTCTCGTACCTTCCCATCCTGGCTTGCAAAGCTACCCTTAGAAACGCTGCACGCGATCCGCGATGCTACGGGAATGGGAGCCGGAACCCCATGGCTGACGAACTCCATGCCCTTCTGACCGATATGCCCGACCACCTCTTCGCGGTGGTGGATGGCGCCTTCTTCGATGATATCGCCACAGAGGTTGCCGCGATCGGATTAGAGGCTCAGCCTCTCTACGAAAGCGAGGAAGGGCGCCGCGTCGGCCCCCATCTCATCGCCTTTCGCGAGCGTGCGGCATTGGCGTCCCTACTCACCCATATCGGCTCTCGACCTGCCGCTGTCTTCTGGTCATGGACAGGTCAAGCTTCCACCTTGCGGCGCCATCTGCGCTCAAATGCAATGATCGACATTCCGGATAACGAGGGCGGTCGCGAAAGCGTCCTACTACGCTACGCGGATGCCAATGTCGTCGCATCGCTCCTCGATATCCTTGATGCGGCGCAGCGTGCGCAATTCATGGGCGAGGCGAGCGCGATCTCGATGCGGACGTCCGATCCTGTGCGGACCCGCTTCTTCCCCGTCGCACCTCAGAATGGCGAGCTTCGGCGAGGCGGGTTCCTTCGACTGTCGCCCGAACAACTCGCCGCCACCTCCGCAGCCCATCTGGAGCGCTCGCGCCATCGCGTCGCGGCCACGCTGCGCCGAGGCGCGCCCGATCAGGTCGATGCCTACTCCGAGGACAAGCTGTTGGAGATCGTCACAGCCTCTGAGGAACAGGGCCGACGGATCGGCATCCGCTCCGAACGCTCTCATGCTCGATGGGCCTATCTGAACATCCTCACACAAGGACGGGTTCTCGAGCAGCCCGGGGTTCTCGATTATATGCAGGATGGAAAGGCTTCACCGGACCGCAAGGTAGACCTAATGCTGCGCTCGGTGATCGTCGCTGCGCGTCGCGGTGCCGAGCGCCCGGTATGAGCGTCGCAGCTCTTCCATTCGTGGCGGGCGGACCGCCAGGATGGGTCATCGCAGGCGTGATCACGCTGGCGGGCATCGGCCTCTATGCGGTGTCGCAGTCGGGCGAGAGCGTCGAGACCGAGACGGAACCTCTCGATACGGAGAAGGAGCGGGAGGAAGCCTGCCGCAACTGCCGGAAGGACAAGAACGGCAACGATATCATTCCCGAAGACCGTGCCAAGCATATCTTGGACGGTGATAAGAGCGGTGGCGGTCACAGAGCGGGAACCGGGAAGCCGGGTAAGACAGAATTTCCTACGGATTGGTCCGATGACGACATCCTGGACGGCGTGGCCGACGTCGCACAAAACGGGCAGACGGTGCGTCCAGCCCATCGACCAGGCGAAGCGGTCAAGGGTGGTACGGTCCGCGACGTCGATATTGAGGTCGTGGTCAAGCCGGACGGATCGGTCAGAACCGGATATCCAACCGGAGGACGTGGTGTTGTGAGGAATCCTAAGTGAGCGCCGTCATACAGAACGACCACGACCTGATCGACGCGATCGACAGTCTGATGCGGCGGATGCACGATCTCGGCCTGCCGACGCGGTCGATGCAGGGCTTCTACGACGTCGGCGAATGGCTCCTGTGTTTCGAGGGAGCCTGGATGATGGCCAAGGACGACCCCGCGCACCCGCTGCGGCGCGAGCCTTCCTATCAAGCCATCGAGCGTTACTTCGCCGACGAACTCGCCTGAGGCCGGTGGCGCGGCGAGACGTCGGCCGGACGCCGCTTTCCTGGGTCTTGCCTCAGTCCTCCTCGACGAAGACCTCGTCGCGCTTGCGGCGGATGGCGGGCAGGAGGGCGACCACGACGGCGGCCAGGCCCAGCGCCAGGAGCGTGGCCGAGATCGGGCGCTCGAAGAACACCATCGCATTGCCGCGCGAGATGATCATGGCACGGCGCAGGTGCTCCTCGAGAAGGGGGCCCAGAACGAAGCCGAGCAGAAGAGGCGCTGGCTCGCAGCCGAGCCGGATCAGCGCATAGCCGAGCACGCCGAACACCCCGATGGCGTAGACGTCGAACGGGTTGTTGTTGATCGAGTAGCAGCCGATCGCCGCGAACAGGACGATCGCCGGGAACAGGACGCGATAGGGGATGGTGAGCATCTTCACCCACAGCCCGATCAGCGGCAGGTTCAGGATCACGAGCAGGATGTTGCCGATCCACATCGAGGCGATGATGCCCCAGAACAGGGCGGGCTGCGTGTTGATGACGTTGGGCCCCGGCGTGATGCCCTGCAGGATAAAGGCGCCGACGATCAGCGCCATCACGGGATGGGCGGGGATACCGAGCGTCAGGAGCGGGATGAATGAGGTCTGCGCGGCGGCGTTGTTGGCGCTTTCCGGACCCGCCACGCCCTCGATCGCGCCGTGGCCGAACTCGCGTTTGTCCTTCGCCATGTTCTTCTCCATCGAGTAGGAGGCGAAGGAGGAGAGGACGTGCCCGCCGCCCGGCAGGACGCCGAGGATCGAGCCGAGTACGGTGCCGCGCACCACGGGCATGCGGATGCGGCGGAAGTCCTCGCGCGTCAGCCAGAGGTTCTTGACCTCCTTCACGCCGATCTCGCGCGAGCGCTCGTTCTCAAGGTTGCGGAAGATCTCGGCGACGCCGAAGACGCCCACCGCGATCGAGACGAAGTTGATGCCCTGGTAGAGTTCGAGCTGGCCGAGCGTGAAGCGCGGCGTCCCGGTGTAGATGTCTTGGCCCACCGTGCCGAGCAGGAGGCCGAGGCAGATCATGGCGAGCGCCTTGATCACCGAGCCGTGGGCGAGCGAGATCGAGACGAGAAGGCCCAGAACGATCAGCGCGAAGTATTCCGGCGCGCCGAACTGGAGCGCCACGCGCGACAGCGGCGGGGCGGCGACCGCCAGAAGCAGCGTCGCGACCGAGCCGGCAAAGAACGAGCCGAGCGCGGCCGTGGCGAGCGCTGCGCCCGCGCGCCCCTTGCGCGCCATCTGATAGCCGTCGATCGCGGTCACCGCCGAGGAGCTCTCGCCCGGCAGGTTGATCAGGATCGCGGTGGTGGAGCCGCCGTACTGCGCGCCGTAGTAGATGCCCGACAGCATGATGAGGGCGGTGACGGGCGCGAACGTGAAGGTGATCGGCAACAGCATGGCGATCGTCGCCGTCGGCCCGATGCCGGGCAGGACGCCGACCAGCGTGCCGAGCAGCACGCCGATGAAGCACCAGAAGATGTTGATCGGCGTCAGCGCCGTCTCGAAGCCGAGCGCGAGGTTGGCGAGAAGATCCATCGTCGAACCTCAGAAAGCGAACAGGGGGCCGAAGGTCGGCAGCGTGATGCCGAGGCCGACCTTGAAGATCAGCCAGCAGAGCAGGGCCATCACGACCGCGATCGCGGCGGCGGACAGAAGCGTGTTGCGCACCGAGGCCATGGCAACCGCGAACGTGCAGACGAGGACGGTCGGAACCAGGCCAAGCTGCCCGCCGAAGCGCCCGAACACCAGAAGCGCCGCGCAGACCAGGACGACGCCCTTCCAGGCGACCGGCCCCGAGCTTTCCGCATGGTCGGGCGCGCGCAGGCCCGCCATCAGAACGAGGAGGCCGAGGATCGCGAGCAGGATCGCAAGCGTCATCGGAATGAAGCCCGGCCCCATGCGGATGGCGCGCCCCATGTCGTAGTGGGACGCTTCCCACCCGAAGGCGGCTGCGATCGCGACGAAGATCAGCCCCGCCACGACGTTTCGGTCGAGGCCGCGTCGTGTCGGCGCCGTCGTGCTGGTGTCGGTCATGGCTCCCCCTTGCGACCGTTCGCTCGATAGGAAAACCCGGGGCGCGTCCTCCCGCGCCCCGGGTTTCCGAAGGCTCAGTCGGCGTAGGTGCCGGCCGCTTGGATGATCGGGCGCCAGAGTTCGATCTGGGACTTCAACTCGGCTTCCAGCGCCTGCGGGGTGGCTTCCTCGGCCGAGACGGGCTGCGTGCCGAGCTCGGCAAAGCGCGACTTCACGGTCTCGTCGGCCAGCGCGGTCTTGAGCGCGGCGTCGAGCTTCTCGACCACGGCCGCGTCGAGGCCGGCCGGTCCGTAGAGGCCGTGCCAGACGCCGATCTCGAGCTTGGGCAGGCCGACTTCCGCCGTGGTCGGCAGGTCGGGCAACGAGGGCACGCGCGTCGGCGTGGTCACCGCGTAGGCCTTCACCTCGCCGGCCTTGATCTGGTTGGTGGTGTTGGTGGTCTGGTCGCACAGGAGGTCGACCTGGCCGCCCACGACGTCGGTCATGGCGGGAGCGGCGCCCTGGTAGGGCACGGTCACCATCTGGACGCCGACCGCCTCCTGCAGAAGCATGCCGCACAGGTGCGAGGCCGAGCCGATGCCGGCGTTGGCGTAGGTCGTGTCGGCGCCGTTCTCCTTGAGGTAGGCGAGAAGGGCGGAGGCGTCGGCCGGCTCGAAGTCCTTGCGCGCCACGATCGTCATCGGCACGGCGGTGATGAGACCGATCGGCGAGAAGGCCTTCAGCGGGTCGAAGGCGAGCTGGCGGTAGAGCGTCGGCGCGGTCGACATGCCGATGTGGTGGAGAAGCAGCGTGTAGCCGTCGGGCTTGGCCTGGGCGACCTGGCCGGCGCCCAGCGTTCCGCCGGCGCCGCCGACGTTCTGCACCAGGACCTGCTGCCCGAGCTCGCGCGACATGACCTGCGCGACGAGGCGCGCCACCGTGTCGGTGGGACCGCCCGCCGAGAAGGGCACCACCACGGTGATGGGCTGGGTCGGGTAGGACCCCTGGGCCGACGCCGCCGTGGCGGTGGCCGCTAGAATGGAAAGCGAGGCGAGAAGCCCCTTCACAAGCTTGGACATCGGTTCCTCCCAGAAACAACGGGCATGCCTTCACACGCCTTCCCCGCCGGTTGCACAGGATCGCCCATGATTTGTCCAGTGGTTCCAAGACCAGTCGCCGATTTTAAATTTTAGCTCATACAAATTCGTGCGCGATGTATCTGCGGACGGAACGCAAACTCTGAAGGAATACTGATCACGGCCCTGTGTGGTGCAGCGCCGTGGCATCGGACCCCGTTGCGATCCGAAAAGGGCCATTCTCGCGCAAGCTTGCGGGCGCAGCCTGGCCGCCGGGGCGTCGTCGCAGCGGCGTCCGGGTCTCTGCCGCCAGGGACCGGCGCTCTCGCACAGCCGCTTCGGACGCGCCGAGCCGGCCCGAGGCATACGGACGCTGCATGGCAGCCTCCACCACGACGAGGAACGAAACGGGGCTGACGCGGCGCGCCGGCTCCTGTATGCACCCCCCGCATCGCGCCACGCGGCCCCGCCAGATGCGGGTGCAGCCGCCCGAGGACCTTTTCCCCCGCATGCTCCAACGCGACTTCCAGAAGCCCGGCCGTTCGGTCGCCGTGTCCGACCGCGCCATGGCGGCCAGCTCCCATCCGCTGGCCACGCTCGCCGCCGTCGACATCCTGCGCGAAGGCGGCCATGCCGCCGAGGCGGCGGTGGCGGCGGTGGCCCTTCAATCGGTGATCGATCCCTTGATGACGGGCCTGGGCGGCGACTGCTTCGCGCTGGTCGCCGGGTCCGAGGGCGAGCCGCTCGCGCTCAACGGATCGGGTCCTGCGCCCCAGGCCCTGCGGCGCGGCGATCTCGTGGAACGCGGCCTGGCGCGCATTCCCGACGACAGCGTCCATGCCGTGACGGTGCCGGGCGCGGTGGAGGCCTGGATCCGCCTCGTGGAACGCTTCGGGCGTCTGGGGCTCGAGCGCGTGCTTCAGCCGGCGATCCGCGCCGCCGAGGACGGTTTCTGCGTGACGCCGCGCGTGGCCTACGACTGGGCCGCCTACGAGAGCCGCGTGTCGAGCCATGCGCCGGCGTGCGAGCAATACCTGCCGGGCGGCTCGGCGC
This sequence comes from Aureimonas jatrophae, assembly GCF_900104035.1. Lineage (GTDB taxonomy): Bacteria > Pseudomonadota > Alphaproteobacteria > Rhizobiales > Rhizobiaceae > Aureimonas > Aureimonas jatrophae. The sequence continues at coordinate 590,536 of NZ_FNIT01000001.1, forward strand.
CCGCCGTCGGTGCCCGATTCCACCAGCCCGCGCTCGCCCGCACGCTGCGCCGCATCGCCGCCGAAGGCCGCGCCGGCTTCTACGAGGGCGAGACGGCGGCCGACATGGTGCGCACGCTTCGCGAGGCCGGCGGCGTGCATACGGAGGAGGACTTCGCCCGCTTCCGCGCCTTCGAGACCGAGCCGGTCGCCGCGCCCTACAAGGGGCACGAGCTCCTGGAATGTCCGCCCAACGGGCAGGGCATCGCCGCGCTCATGATCGCACGCATCCTCGACGGGTTCGAGCTGAAGCCCATGGGCGAGGCCGACCGCATCCACGTCCTCGCCGAGGCCACCAAGCTCGGCTACGCCATGCGCGACGCGGTGATCGGCGATCCCGCGCGCGGCGAGACGCTGGACGTCCGGACGCTGCTCTCGGACCGCTTCGTGGAAACCTTGCGCGCCCGCATCCGCATGGACGAGGCGGCCGAGCCGACGGCCTGGACCGGGCCCAACCACCGCGACACGGTCACCGTGTCGGTGGTGGACGGCGACCGCAACGCCGTGTCGATCATCAACTCGATCTTCCACCCGTTCGGCTCGGGCATCTATGCGCCGGGCGCCGGCATCCTGTTCCAGAACCGCGGCTCCGGCTTCTCGGTCGAGGAGAACCATCCCAACGTCGTGGACGGCGGCAAGCTGCCCTTCCACACCATCATCCCGGGGCTTCTGCGCAAGGAGAAGCGCACCGTGATGGCCTTCGGCGTCATGGGCGGCCAGTATCAGGCGGCGGGCCACGCCCATCTCCTGTCGCAGATGCTCGACGTCGGGCTCGATCCGCAGGCCGCCAACGAGGCGCCGCGCTCGTTCGCCTTCGGCGACACGCTGACGATCGAGAACACGGTGCCCAAGGCCGTGCGTGCCGACCTCGAGGCCCGCGGCCACCGCACGCAGGTCGCCGAAGCCCCGCTTGGCGGCTGCCAGGCGATCTGGATCGACCACGAGCGCGGCGTCCTGCTCGGCTCGTCCGACCACCGCAAGGACGGCATGGCGCTGGGCTTCTGAGGCGCCCGGCCGTCAGGGCGCCAGCAGCGCCTCCAGCGCGAGGTGGTAGGACAGGTCGCCGAAGCCCGCGATCACGCCCCGGCACACGGGCGACAGGTAGGAGTGGTGCCGGAAGTCCTCGCGGGCGTGGACGTTCGACAGGTGCACCTCGATCACGGTCGCGCCGGAGCCCTTGATCGCGTCGCGGATCGCGACCGACGTGTGCGTGTAGGCGCCGGCGTTCAGGATGATGCCGTGCCCCGCCAGCCCCGCTTCCTGAACCAGCGTCACCAGTTCGCCCTCGCCGTTGCGCTGCTGGAATGCGAGCTCGGCGCGGCCCCCGGCGCGCTCGCGCAGCTCGTGCTCGATATCGTCCAGCGTCTTGGCGCCGTAGATCCCCGGCTCGCGCCGGCCGAGAAGGTTGAGGTTCGGGCCGTTCAGGACGAGGATCTGCGTGAAGGGCATGGATCGCGGCTCCGCTGCGCTGGAAGACGGGCCCGGCTCTAGCGGCTCGCTCGCGGTCGCGAAAGGGCGGGAGGCGCCGAACCGCCCGAACCTGTGCTAGGCCGGTTCCGACACCGGTTTGGGGAGCGGCGGGCTTGGCGGCGCAGATAGTGTATCTCGGGATCGATGCGGGCGGCAGCTCGTGCCGCGCGCGGCTGGCAAGCGACCGGGAGGTCCTGGGCGAGGCGCAGGTCGCGGGCGCCAGCAACGCGCGCCTAGGCGTCGAGGCGGTGTTCGAGCGCCTCCTGGACGCGGCGCGCGGCGCCTGGCGCAAGGCGGCCCTCGGGCCTCTCGATTTCGCGCGGCTGCGGGTCGGCGCGGGCGTCAGCGGCATCCGCCGTCCCGGCCTCATCGAGCGCTTCGCCGAGCGTCCGCATCCCTTTGCGTCGCTGCGCTGGGAGGACGACGCGGCGATCGCGGCGCTGGGCGCGCATGCGGGGCGCGAGGGCGGGGTGGTGGTGGCGGGCACCGGCTCGATCGCGGTGGGCTGGGCCGGGGGGCGTCGCCTGCGCTTCGGCGGCTACGGCTTCCCGGGCTCCGACGAGGGCGGCGGTGCCCGGCTCGGTCTCGCCGCGGTGGAGATCGCCTTTCTGGCCGCCGACGGCCGCCTCGCCGCCGGCGCCCTGACGCGCGATCTCCTGGCTCGTGCGCAGAACGATCCCCAGCGCCTCGTCGCCTTCTGCGACCAGGCCACGCCCGCCGACTACGCGCGCCTCTGCCCCCTCGTGCTGCACCACGCGGCCGGGGGCGACGCGCAGGCGCGCGAACTGTGCGTGGATGCCGGCGCCTCGCTCGCCGGCCTCGTGCAGTCGCTGCAGCGGGCGGGCTGCCCCGATGTCGCGCTGGTGGGCGGGCTGGCCGCCCCGCTTCGCCCCTTCCTGTCCGAGGACACGGCGCTCCTAGAGCCGCTCGGCGACGCGCTGGACGGCGCGCTGCTTCTGGCGGGCCGGCCCGCCGGGGCGATGTCGCGTTCCTGAAGGTCCGCTGTCGCGCGGGCGGTGGCGCACGGGCGGCGGGATCGTGTAGGCAGGACACCGACGCGGCGCATGGCGCCGGCGCCCAACGGGATCAGGATCGGGGAGACACCCATGCAGTCACGAGCCGCCGTCGCCTGGGAAGCGGGCAAGCCGCTGACCATCGAGACCGTCGAGGTGCGCGGGCCGCAGGCCGGCGAGGTGCTGGTCGAGATCATGGCGACCGGCGTGTGCCACACCGACGCCTACACGCTGTCGGGCATGGACTCGGAAGGAAAGTTCCCGGCGATCCTCGGCCACGAGGGCGCCGGCATCGTGCGCGAGGTGGGCGCGGGCGTCACGAGCGTGAAGCCCGGCGACCACGTGATCCCGCTCTACACGCCGGAATGCCGCAACTGTAAGAGCTGCCTGTCGCGCCGCACGAACCTGTGCACCGCGATCCGCTCGACGCAGGGCCAAGGCCTCATGCCGGACGGCACCAGCCGCTTTCGCTGCGAGAGCGACACCGTGTTCCACTACATGGGCTGCTCGACCTTCTCGAACTTCACGGTCTTGCCCGAGATCGCGGTGGCCAAGGTCCGCGAGGACGCCCCCTTCGACAAGATCTGCTACATCGGCTGCGGCGTGACGACGGGCATCGGCGCGGTGATCTACACCGCCAAGGTCTGGCCGGGCGCCAACGTCGTGGTGTTCGGACTGGGCGGCATCGGCCTCAACGTCATCCAGGGCGCGCGGATGGTGGGCGCCGACAAGATCATCGGCGTCGATATCAACCCCTCCAAGGTCGAGATGGCGCGTAAGTTCGGCATGACCGACTTCATCAACCCGCGCGAGGTCGGCAACGACAAGGTCGTGCAGGCGATCCTCGACCTCACGGGCGGGGGCGCGGACTTCTCGTTCGACGCCACCGGCAACACCGACGTCATGCGTCAGGCGCTGGAATGCTGCCACCGCGGCTGGGGAGAGTCGATCATCATCGGCGTGGCCGAGGCCGGCAAGGAGATCTCGACCCGGCCCTTCCAGCTCGTCACGGGCCGCGTCTGGCGCGGCACGGCCTTCGGCGGCGCGCGCGGCCGCACCGACGTTCCGAAGATCGTCGACTGGTACATGGACGGCAAGATCAACATCGACGACCTGATCACCCACACCATGCCGCTCGACGAGATCAACACCGCCTTCGACCTCATGCACGAGGGCAAGTCGATCCGCTCGGTGGTCGTGTATTGACGACGAGCCGCTGGGCTCCGTTCGCGGCGCTGTCCGGTCTCGACGTCCACGACATGCTCGCGCTGCGCTGCCAGGTCTTCGTGGTGGAGCAGCGCTGCGCCTTTGCGGAGATCGACGGGCGGGATCCCGACGCCGTCCACCTTCTCCTGCGCGGCGAGGACGGACGGCTCGAGGGAACCTTGCGCGTCTTCGCGCCGGCCGGCGAGAATGGGGCGGCGCGTATCGGGCGCATCGCCACCGCGCCGCACGCGCGCGGCCGCGGGCTCGGGCACACGATGATGCGCGAGGCGCTCCGCTTCTGCACCGAGCGCTTTCCTGGGTCCGCGATCGACCTCTCGGCCCAGGAGCATCTGGCCGCCTTCTACGGCGCGCACGGTTTCACCGCCGTCTCGGCCTCCTATCTGGAGGACGACATTCTCCACGTGGACATGCGCCGGCTTTCCTAACGGGACGCCGGTCCCTTCTTCATTCCAAGGAGTCCGAATGCCGCTCGACACGATCTCCACGGCCAAGAGCCACGGCGGAACACAAGGGGTCTACCGCCACCACTCGCGCACCACCGACACGGCGATGACCTTCGCGGTCTTCACGCCGCCGCAGGCCGAGACGGGGCGCGTGCCGGTTCTCTGGTATCTGTCGGGTCTCACCTGCACCCACCAGAACGCGATGGACAAGGCCGAGTACCGGCGCCTGGCCTCCGAGCTCGGCCTGATGATCGTCCTGCCGGACACGAGCCCGCGGGGGCCGGGCGTTCCCGACGAGGAGGGCAACTGGCAGTTCGGCTCGGGCGCGGGCTTCTATCTCGATGCCACGCAGAAGCCCTTCGACGAGAACTACCAGATGTATTCCTACGTGGCCGACGAGCTGCCGGGATATCTGGCCACGCATTTTCCCGCCGACATGAACCGGCAGGGCGTCATGGGCCATTCCATGGGCGGGGCCGGCGCCCTGTGCCTGGCGCTGCGCCATCCCGAGCTCTACCGGAGCTGCTCGGCCTTCGCCCCGATCACCCAGCCGACCACGGCGGACTGGTCGAAGCCCGCCTTCGACAAGTATCTCGGCGCCAGTTCTCGCGCGCAGCGCCTCTACGACCCGACCCGCCTGATCGAGGACGGCAAGCGCTTCCCGGAATTCCTCGTGGATCAGGGAACGGCGGACCCCTTCCTCGACACGGGCCTTCGCCCGCGCCTTCTGGAGGATGCGTGCCGCCATGCCGGCATTCCCTTGCGACTCAACATGCGCGAGGGCTACGACCATTCCTACAACTTCATCTCGACCTTCATGGACGATCACCTGCGCTGGCACGCCGAGCGGCTGCAGGCTTGAGTTGATAACCGGGCGGGGGACCTGAACATGAGCGAAACCGGGGCACGCGCCGATCTCGGCGTCTTGGGCATGGGCACGATGGGCGCGAACCTCGCGCTGAACTTCGCCGACAACGGCGGGTTCACGGTGGCGCTCGGCAACCGCACCGTGGAAAAGAGCTACGGCGTGCGCGACAGCAATCCGGACCTCGCCCCCCGCCTGGTGCCGACCGACTCGATCGAGCACATGATCCAGACGCTCAAGAGCCCGCGCGTCGTGGTGATCATGGTCAATGCCGGTCAGCCGGTGGACGACCAGATCGCGCTGGTCCTGCCGCACCTGGACAAGGGCGACATCCTGATCGACGCCGGCAATGCCGACTTCAACGACACCGTGCGCCGCGAGGCCGCCGTGCGCCCGACCGGCGTCCACTTCGTGGGCATGGGCGTGTCGGGCGGCGAGGAAGGGGCGCGCCACGGCCCCTCGATCATGGTGGGCGGCGACCGGGCGGTGTGGGAGCGCCTGAAGCCGCTGCTCGAACCCATCTCCGCCAAGTACGAGGGCGTCCCGTGCGTCGACTGGCTGGGCGAGGGCGGCGCCGGGCACTTCGTGAAGACGCTGCACAACGGCATCGAATATGCCGACATGCAGATGATCGCCGAGGTCTACGGCATCCTGCGCGACGGCGTCGGCCTCAAGGCCGGCGCCATCGGCGACATCTTCGCCGACTGGAACACGCGCGGCCTCTCGTCCTACCTCGTCGAGATCACCGGCGTGACGCTGCGCGAGACCGATCCCGACACCGGCCAGCCGATGGTCGACGTGATCGTCGACGAGGCGGGGCAGAAGGGCACGGGCCGCTGGTCGGTGATCGAAGCGCAGAAGCTTGGAATCGGCGCCACCACGCTGGAGGCCGCGGTCTCGGCGCGCGGCGTCTCCTCGCGGCGCCGCGAGCGGGCCGAGGCCGCGCGCGTCTTCGGCGACATCGCGCTGCCCGGCGCGCAGTTCCATGCCGACCGCGACGGCTTGGGCGAGCTCGAGTCGGCGCTGGAATGCGCCAAGCTCATCGCCTACGCGCAGGGCTACGCGACGCTCGCCGAGGCGAGCCGCGAGTTCGGCTGGAACCTGCCGCTCGGCACGATCGCCCGCATCTGGCGGGCGGGCTGCATCATCCGCTCCGCGTTCCTCGACGACATCGCCCAGGCCTACGAGGCGGGCGAGGTGGTGAACCTCCTTCAGGCGCCGAGCTTCCGGGACCGCATCGAAGCCGGACAGGCGAACCTTCGCCGCGTCGTGGCCAAGGCCGCGTTGGCCGGCCTGCCAGTGCCCGCGCTCTCGGCCGCGCTCTCCTACTTCGACGACTACCGCCGCGCGCGCGGCACCACCAACCTGACGCAGGCCCAGCGCGACCTGTTCGGCGCCCACACGTTCCACCGGCTCGACCGCGAGGGCACGTTCCACCATCGGTGGCCGCAGGTCTGACGCGCCCGATCTGATCGCGCCGCTCTCACATCCGTGGGAGCGGCGTTGCCTGGCGGGCCGAACCTCCCACCTCCGGCGTCGACACGCTCTCGCCCGAGGTTTTGACCCATGCGCTCTTCCGCTTCCACGGCACGCTTCGCGCTGCTTCTCGCCGGCACGCTACTTGGCGGCGCGGCGATGGCCCAGGACACCAACAGTCAGGGCGAACGCCTGCCCCATGTCGACGGCAATGCGCCCGCCACCGGCACGCAAGCCTCCACCGGCACGCCGGTCGAGACCGAGGCGGCCAACGTGCCGAGCCAGGAGCCGGCCTTTGCGAACCAGACCCGCGCGCCGCAGCCCGCCGCGCAGCCGGAGATCCGTCGGGAAACCGTGGCCGAGGGCCTGCCCAACGGCTGGGCCATGGAGTTCCTGCCCGACAACCGCATCTTGTTCGGTGCCAAGGGCGGCCAGATGATGATCCTTCCGGCGGTGGGCCAGGAAGGCGAGCCGATCGAGGTCTCCGGTGTGCCCGAGGTGGCCTCCGCGGGCCAAGGCGGCCTTCTCGACATCGCGCTCGGCCCGAACTTCGCCGAAGACGGGATGATCTACTACACGTTCGCCGAGCCGCGTGGGGGCGAGGGCAACGGCACCTCGCTCGGCCGCGCCAAGCTGATCATGGCGGACGCCGGCGCCCGGCTCGAGAACGCCGAGGTCATCTTCCAGCAGATGCCGACCTACGACGGCGACAAGCATTTCGGCTCGCGCATCGTGTTCGACCGCGACGGCATGCTGTTCCTGGGCGTCGGCGAGCGTTCCGACACGCCGATCCGCGACCAGGCGCAGGATCTGGGTTCCGGCCTCGGCAAGGTCTTCCGCCTGAACGCCGACGGCTCGGTGCCGCAGGACAACCCGTTCGTCGGCCGCGACGGCGCACAAGCGGCGATCTGGAGCTACGGCCACCGCAACATCCAGTCCGCGACCCTCGGGCCCGATGGACGCGTCTGGACGATCGAGCATGGCGCGCGCGGCGGCGACGAGCTGAACCGCCCCGAAGCCGGCAAGAACTACGGCTGGCCCGTGATCACCTACGGCGAGGACTATAGCGGCAAGCCGATCGGCCAGGGGATCACGGCCCAAGAGGGCATGGAGCAGCCGATCTACTACTGGGACCCGGTGATCGGCCCCTCCGGCATGGCGATCTACGCGGGCGACGAGTTCCCGGAATGGCGCGATGCGATCCTGGCCGGCGGTCTCGTCACGCAAGGGCTCGTGGTGCTACGCATGGATCAGGAGGGTCGCGTGGCGAGCGAGGAGCGCGTGCCGCTGGACGCGCGCATCCGAGACGTGAAGGTCGGACCCGACGGCGCCGTGTACGCCATGACCGAGGTGCGCAACGGCGGCGGATCGACCATCCTTCGCCTCACCAAGGCCGACTAACAGCCGATTTGACGAGCCGCGCGCGCTGCCTCTCTATGCGGGGAGGCGGCGCGCCGATCCCCATGCGTCGCGCCGACCCGGAGGTCGCGCCGTGGACGTGGAACTGTTGAAGACCCTTCTGGCCCATGCGACGCCCGCCCGCTCGGGTGACGCGCTGGCGGGCGTGATCGCGCCCGATGCCGCCAGCCGCGTCGCGGCCCAGCGACGCCTTGCCGACACGGGTCTTCTGGAAATCCTCGAAACGCCCCTGATCGACCCGGACCGCGACGAGGTCTCGGCGCTGATCCTGGCGCAGCACGACGCGGCGGCCTTTGCGCCGATCCGCGCCTGGTCGGTCGGCGACCTTCGCGACTGGCTGATCTCGGACGCGGCCGACCCGGAGGCCATCGCGACCCTTCAATGGGCGCTGACGCCCGAGATGGCGGCCGCCGTCGCCAAGATCTCGCGCAATCAGGACCTCATCGCGATCGCCGCCAAGCGCCCCGTGGTCTCGCGCTTTCGCACCACCGTCGGCCTGCCCGGCCGCCTGTCGGTGCGCATCCAGCCCAACCATCCGACCGACGACGCGCGCGGGGTCGCCGCCTCGATCCTCGACGGCCTTCTGTTCGGCTGCGGCGACGCAGTGATCGGCATCAATCCCGCAACCGACAGCCCGGAGGCGACCGTGCGCCTCCTGCGCCTGATCGACGAGTTGCGCACGGGGCTCGACGCGCCGATCCAGTCCTGCGTCCTCGCCCACGTCACCACCGCGATCGCGGTGATGGAGCGCGGCGCGCCGGTCGATCTCGTGTTCCAGTCGATCGCGGGCACGCAAGGGGCGAACCGCTCCTTCGGCATCGATCTCGCCATCCTGCGCGAGGCGCACGAGGCGGCGCTCTCGCTCCAGCGCGGCACGGTCGGGCAGGACTGCATGTATTTCGAGACCGGCCAGGGCTCGGCGCTGTCCGCCAACGCCCATCACGGTATCGACCAGCAGACGCTGGAGGCCCGCGCCTACGCGGTGGCGCGCGAGTTCCAACCGCTTCTCGTCAACACGGTGGTCGGCTTCATCGGCCCTGAATACCTCTACGACGGGCGCGAAATCACGCGCGCGGGGCTGGAGGACCATTTCTGCGGCAAGCTGCTCGGCCTGCCGATGGGGGTGGACGTCTGCTACACCAACCATGCCGAGGCCGACCAGAACGACATGGACAACCTCCTGACGCTGCTTGGTGTGGCCGGCGTCAACTTCGTGATGGGCGTGCCGGGCTCCGACGACGTGATGCTGAACTACCAGTCGACCTCGTTCCACGACGCGGCCTACATCAGGCGTGTCCTGGCCAAGCGCGCGGCGCCCGAGTTCGAGGCGTGGGCGCAAGGCATGGGCCTCTTCGACGCCGCGGGCTTCCTCGTTCCCGAGGACGGTGCGGCGCTTCTGGCCGACGCTCGCTTCGACCGCCTCCTGCGCGCCGCGCGGCTGGAGATCGCGGCATGAGCGGGGAGGAGACGCATCCGCTGGCCCCTTTACGGGCGTTGACCCAGGCGCGCATCGCGCTCGGGCGCCGGGGCGGCGGCCTGCCGACCGGCGCCCATCTCGACTTTGCGGCCGACCACGCGCGGGCGCGCGACGCGGTCCATGCCGATCTCGACGTGGCGGCGCTGCGGCGCGACCTGGAGGCTCGGGGCCTTGCGAGCGTCGAGGCGGCGAGCCGGGCGACCAGCCGCGCGGTCTACCTGCGCCGGCCCGACCTCGGTCGCGCGCTGGACGAGGCCTCGCGCCAGGCGCTCGAAGCGCTGCGCGAGGCGGAGGGCTTCGATCTCGCGATCATGGTGGCCGGCGGGCTTTCGGCGCTGGCCGCCGAGCGGAACGGCGCGTGCGTCGCAGCCGGCATCGCAAAGGCCGTCCCGCGCCGCTGGCGGCTCGCTCCGGTCGTGGTGGCGCACGAGGCGCGCGTGGCGCTGGGAGATGCCGTCGGCGAGGCGCTGGGGGCGCGTCTCGTGGTGATACTGATCGGCGAGCGGCCGGGCCTGTCCGCCGCCGACAGCCTGGGCGCCTACCTGACCTATGGCCCGCGCGTCGGCCTGACCGACGAGAGCCGCAACTGCATCTCGAACATCCGTGCCGGCGGCCTCGCCCCGGGGCAAGCCGGCGCGCGGATCGCCGCGCTTCTGCGCCGGGCCGATGCGCTGGGCGCCAGCGGCGTCGCGCTGAAGGATGATGAGGCGATCATCGAGGGTGTGGCGGCGCCCGCGCTGGCGGACCCCTCGTCGCAGCGCTGAACCAACGGCGGGCCGGGACATTTCCCGTCCATGCTGCACGATCCCCAGCCCCGCGCGGCGCTTCGCCCGCGCCGCGTCCTCCCGCAGCGGGTGCTCCTGACCCGCTCCGCCGCCCTGTTCGAGCACGGCGAGGCGATGGCTCGCCGTGCCGAGGCGTTGGGGCTGGAGGTGGAGCGCCTGCGTGGCGACCGGCTGCCGCCGCTCCACGCCGACCCGGCCAACGCGCGCGCGAGCTACCGCGAGGCCAAGTCGACGCTCGCCATCGTGGTGGCACCACCCTCGAAGCTCCGCTTCCAGCCGATCTCGCCGAGCGCCGACTGGCGCGTCGATCTCGCCGAAGGCTGCCCTGCCCACTGCGCCTACTGTTACCTGGCCGGCTCGCTGAAGGGGCCGCCGATCACGCGGGCCTATGCCAACCTCGACGAGATCGAGGCGGCACTGCCCGACTATCTCGGCCGCGGGCAGGTGACCTCGCGCTCGGCGCACCGCGCGCTCGAGGGCACGACCTTCGAGGCTTCCTGCTACACCGACCCGCTCGGCATCGAGCCGCTGACCGGATCGCTCGAGCGTTTGATCCGCTTCTTCGGCCGGTGGGATGCGCCGGTGCAGCTGCGCTTCACCACGAAATACGCCGACGTCGAGCCGCTGCTCGGCCTGGCGCACAACGGGCGCACGCGCATGCGCGCCTCGGTGAATCCACGCGCCTACGCCCCCTTCGAGGCCGGCACGAGCCCGGTCGCCGAGCGCCTGCAGGCGCTGCGCCGCATGGCGGAAGCCGGCTATCCCGTCGGGCTCACGATCGCCCCGATCATCGCCGCCGAGGGCTGGCGCGAGGCCTATGGCGAGCTGATCGGCGAGGCGCGGGACGCGCTGGAAGGCGTGACCGGCCTCGACCTCACGGTGGAGCTCATCACACACCGCTTCACGCCCGGCTCGCGCGAGGTGCTGCGCTCCTGGTATCCCGGCTCGAAGCTGGAGATGGACCCCGAGCGGCGCGCCGAGAAGCGCACGAAGTTCGGCTCGGTGAAGCACGTCTACGACCGCGACACGATGCGGGAGCTGCGCGGCTTCTTCGAGCGCGAGATTATGGCCGCGCTGCCGGAGGCGCGCATCCTCTACTGGACGTGAGGTGGACCGGAGGCGACCAAGCATTTGTGCAGGTTTGCCGCAGTTCCCACATGAAACCTTCCACAGGGTGATCGTCGTTACACCGGCATAACCTGTTCATCGGGAAGGGACATCCTCATGACGAACCACGACAGCCACCCCGTCACCGACGACCGCGACGTCTCGCGTTGGGAAGAAGATTCGGAAGAGATCCTCGGCTCTCACCGCCTGCCGATCCGCCGCCCGCCGGGCGAGCGGGTCATCATCCCCCGCGCCCGCGCCGACGGCTCCTCCCACGTCGCCTGAGCGCGGAGCCATCGAGGGCGCCTTGCCAAACCGGCGGGGCGCCCTCGATGGTTCGGCATGTGCAACCTCTACGCCCTCGTCTCGCCGCAGGAGGCGATCCTGCGTCTCGCCCGTGCCGCGACCGACCGCACCGGCAACCTGGCCGCCCAGCCCGCCATCTTCCCCGACGCGAACGCGCCGATCCTGCGTGAGGGGCCGGATGGACGGGAACTGGTGCTCGCCCGCTGGGGCATGCCCTCACCGAGCTTCGCGCTGAAGGGGCGCGCGACCGACCCCGGCGTCACCAACATCCGCAACACCGCCTCGCCGCACTGGCGGCGCTGGCTCGGGCCCGCGCATCGCTGCCTCGTGCCCTTCAACAGCTTCTCGGAATACGACACCGTGGACGGGCGCAAGGTGCCGGTCTGGTTCGCGCGCGACGAGTCGCGCCCGCTCATGGCCTTTGCGGGCCTGTGGACGCGCTGGCGCTCGGTGCGCCGCAAGGCGGAAGGGGAGGTGGAGGTCGACGCCTTCGGCTTTCTGACCACGGAGGCCAACGCGGTGGTCGGCGCCGTCCACCCCAAGGCCATGCCCGTGATCCTCACCGGGCCGGACGAGTTCGATCTCTGGCTCGGGAGCGAGTGGCGCGAGGCGGTCCGGCTCCAGCGCCCGCTGCCCGACGAGGCGCTGCGCGAGGTGGCGCGGGGTGCGCGCGAGGACGCGCCCGAGCCCGTCTGAGCCTTGGCCACCTTCTTTACCGCCGACACCCACTTCAACGATCCGCGCATCCTGCGCCTCGACCGGCGGCCCTTCGCCGACCTCGCCGCGCACGACGCGGCGCTCGTCGCGAACTGGAACGCCGCCGTGGGTGCGGACGACGAGGTCTACCACCTCGGCGACTTCGCGCGCGGCGACGCGGCCTCGAAGGCCGCGCTCCTCGACCGGCTCAACGGGCGCAAGCACCTCGTTCCCGGCAACAACGACGACGACGCGACCGCAGCACTCGCCGGCTGGGTGAGCGTCGCGCCGTATCGCGAGATCGTGTGGGAGGGGCGCCGCGTCACGCTCTGCCACTATGCCCTGCGAACCTGGCGCGACATGGGCCGGGGCGCGATCGACCTGCACGGCCACTCGCACGGGCGGCTGAAGCCGATGACGCGCCAGTTCGACGTCGGCGTCGACGCCTTTCCGTTCCGGCCCGTGACGCTGGAGGAGATCGTGGTCTCGCGTCGCCGCGGCCAGCCCGCCTGACCGGCTCGTCTGCGGCGGCCCACCGCATTGCCGGACCCCGCTTCGGGGCGATAGGGGAGCGCCTTTCGCACGAACATCGAACGACAAGGGGCATCAGGGCGATGGGCGGACACGCATGGCGGCAGGAGCGGTTCCAGGGCGCCGGGCTCGACGAGCTGACCGAGACGCACGTGGTCACGATCCTGGTGCTGACCGACCGGTTCAGCGACGGCGCGGACCTGCGCGACGCCTTCTTTGCCGTATTCCCGCAGGCGGGCGAGGACGCCTTCCTGAACGCCTGCTACGTCGCGCTTCAGGTGCTCTCGCCCGAGCAAAGCCTCGCCTGAGGGGTTGAGGCGCGCGGCGCGAGGCGCCACATCGGCCCCTCGACCACGCACGGGAGACGAGACGCCTTGAGCCTGCCCGAGAACCTGCGACGCCTGCGCATGACCGACGGCCATTCCGTCGAGGAGGTCGCGCGCGGTGCCGGCGTGCCGCCCGCCCTGATCCAGGCCGTGGAGAACGGACGGCGCGAGGACGTGCCGCCGCGCGTCGTGCGCGCGCTGGCTCGCCACTTCCGCATCACCGAGGCGGAGCTTCTGTCGTGAGCGCGCCGGACGAGGGCTGGGCCGCCGACTGGCGGGCCGCGCGCGAGCGGCGCTACGCCGAGGAGGGCATCCCGATGATCCTGGCGCTGGAAGGCGCAGGCACGCCGGAACCGGGTCTCGCCGATGCGCTTCGCGACGCGGCGGCTACGCCCGAAGCCGAAGGCAGGAGCGCGGCCGCCGTTCTCGAGGTGATGGCGCTGCGCGAGATGCGGTGCCTCTCCGAGCAAGAGCCGTGAGCGCGATCGAGCGGGCGGCGGCCAGCCTGGCCCGATACCCGGCAATTCGCGCCGTCAACTTCCACCACACGCCGCGCTCGCGCATGGACGCCCTGGCGCGGCAGCTCGCGCTTCTCGCGCGCCGTTTCACGGTGCTGGACGAGCCCGGCCTGTCGCGTCTGATGGCAGGGGACGCTGTTGCCTCCGACCGACCGCCTCTTGTGATCGCGTTCTACAACGGGTTGCGCGACAATCTCGACGTCGCCGTGCCGATCCTCCACCGGCTCGGCCTCAAGGGCTGGTTCTTCGTGCCGACGGGCTTCGTGCTGGAGCCCGTGGAAACGCAAGAAGCGTTTGCCGGTCGCAACGCGATCGGGCTGATCGCGGGGGACTACCCGGACGGACGCCATGCGCTGTCGCCCGCCGAGATGCGCGCGCTCGCCGCCTCGGGCCATGCGGTCGCCGCCCATACGCGCACCCATGCCAAGGCTTCGGCCACCGACGAGGCGGCGCTCGCTCCCGAGATTCTCGGCGCACAAGACGACATGCGCGCGATCCTCGGACGCCCCGTCTCCGCCTTCGCCTTCCAGTCGGGCGCGGCGCTCGGCGAGAACCCCGTCGCCGACGCGCTTCTTGCCCGAGCCGGCTACCGCTTCCTGTTCTCGAACCTCGCGATCCAGCCGGTCGGGTGAGGCCGCGTCAGACGCCGGTCGGCTCGGCCGCCGGTTCGGTGAACCAGCGCGGGCCGTCCTCGGTCATGACGACATGGTCCTCGAGGCGCACGCCGAAGCGCTCGGGCACCACGATCATCGGCTCCACCGAGAAGACGTGGCCCGCCTGGAGCGGCTGGCGGTTGCCGCGCACGATGAAGGGCGGCTCGTGGATCGCGAGGCCGAGGCCGTGGCCGGCGCGGTGAGCGAGGCCCGGCAGCCGATAGTCCGGCCCGAGCCCGTTGCGGACGAGAACGGCGCGCGCCGCCGCATCCAGCGCCTCGCACGGCGCGCCGATATGAGCAGCCGCGAACACGGCGTCCTGCGCCTCGCGCTCCAGGCGCCAGATGCGCTCGACCTCGGCGTTCGGCTCGTCCAGCGTGTAGGTGCGCGTGAGGTCGGAATGATAGCCGTCGAGCCGGCAGCCCGTGTCCACGAGGATCACCTCGTCGCCGCGCAGGGTCTGGTCGCCGTCCGCGCCGTGCGGCAGGGCGGTGGCCGCGCCGAACGAGACGATCGCGAACGTCGAGCCGCCGTCGCTGCCGAGCCGGCGGTGCTCGTCGTCGATGAGGCGCACGATCTCGCTCGCCCGCACGCCGGGGCGCATGTGCGCGCGCGCCGTGCGGTGGACCCCGAGCGTCAGCCCCATGGCATGGCGGATCAGGGCGATCTCGGCATCCGACTTCACCGCGCGCAGGGCATCGATCACCGGGGTACCATCGCCGAGCCGCTCGGTCCCGAGCGCGCCCGCCAGCGCGTGGTACTGCGAGAGCGGCAGCTCGCCGTCGAGAAGAAGGCGACCGGTCCGCCCCAGAAGATCCGCGACGAGCCGCGCGGGCGACTCTTCTTCCTGCCAGAGCGCCATCTCGCCGGGCAGGTGCGGCAGCGACTCCACGCGCGAGCCCTCGAAGCCCGGCACGATGTAGACGAGGCGATCAAGCATGACGAGCGCGCCGCACAGCCGCTCGCTCGCATGCCAGACGAGACCGGTAAAGTAGCGCAGGCTCTCGGTCGAGCCGAGAAGCAGCCCCGCCGCGCCCTCGCGCTCCATCGCCTCGCGCAGGCGGTGGAGACGCGCCGTGCGCTCGTCGTCGCCGATCGGGGAAACGGGATGGGTCCAGGTCATGCGCGGCGTCCTTCAGGCTCGGGGCGCGGCAGCTATAGAGCCAAGCCGCGCCCCGGTCCAAGGCACCCTCCGCGTCAGGCGAGTTCGCGCAGATGCGCCGCGTCGAAGCCCTTGAGGCCCTCGAGGTTGCCGGCGCGCACCTTCTCGGGCCAATGGGGGTCGCTGATCAGGGCGCGGCCGACCGCGATCAGGTCGAACTCGTCGCGCTCCATGCGCTCCAGGAGCCCTTCGAGCCCCATCGTGCCCGAGCTCTCGCCGCCGAAGGCCGCCATGAAGTCGCCGGTCAGGCCGACCGAGCCGACGCTGATCGTGGTGGCGCCCGTCAGCTTCTTCGCCCAGCCCGCGAAGTTCAGGCCCGTCTCGCCGTCGATCTCGGGAAATTCAGCGGTCCAGAAGCGGCGCTGCGAGCAGTGGAGGATGTCGACGCCCGCCTCCACCAGCGGCTGGAGCCAGTCGGCCATCTCCGCCGGTGTCGTGGCGAGGCGCGCAGTGTAGTCCTGCTGCTTCCACTGGCTGAGGCGCAGGATGATGGGAAAGCCCGGACCGACTGCCGCGCGGATGGCCCGCACCACCTCGGCCGCGAACGTCGAACGCTCGCGGATCGTCGGCCCGTTCCAGCGGTCCGTCCGCTGGTTGGTACCGGGCCAGAAGAACTCGTCCACGAGGTAGCCGTGCGCGCCGTGGATCTCGATCGTGTCGAAGCCGAGGCGCCGGGCGTCGGCCGCGGCCCGCGCGAAGGCCGCCACCGTGTCGGCGATCGCCTCCTCGCTCATCGCTTGCCCGCGTGGCTGGTCGGGCGCCAGAAGCCCCGAGGGGCTTTCCACCGGCGCGTCCGGCTCCCATCCGCTCGGACCCACCGTCGAGCCGGTGTGCCAAAGCTGCGGGCCCATGCGCCCGCCCGCCGCGTGGACGGCCTCGATGACGCCGCGCCAGCCTTGGAGCGCCGCCTCGCCGTGGAAGAAGGGGATGCCGGGATGGTTGCGCGAGGCGGGGCGATCCACGACCGTGCCCTCCGACAGGATCAGGCCGACGCCTCCTTCCGCCCGGCGGCGGTAGTAGCTGGCGTTCTCGGGCCCGGGCACGCCGTTCGGCGCGAAGGTGCGCGTCATGGGGGCCATGACGATGCGGTTGGCGAGCTGCATCGATCCGACCTGGAGAGGTCGGAACAGGATGTCGGTGGAAGCGGTCATGGGAGAAAGGCTCCGCTGAAACGGTCTGGAACGGGCGCCGCGTCGAGGCGCTCGGCCCTTTCGCGACGGGCCCCTCAGGTATACATCGTAAACCTGGCGTCAATGACGCACCTCATATCGCCTAGGTATACCGGAGGAAACCACGATGGACGGATCCGAGCCCCGCTGCCCCTCCTTCTCGGTGGACTGTCCGAGCCGCCTCCTGATCGACCAGATCGCCGACAAGTGGTCGATGATGGTGCTGACCGTGCTCGATAACGGGCCGATGCGCTTCAACGAGATCAAGCGGCATCTGGAGGGCGTGACGCAGAAGGCGCTGACGCAGTGCCTTCGGCGGCTCGAGCGCAACGGTCTCGTCCGGCGCGAGGTGGCGACCACCGGCGTGCTCGCCGTCTCCTACGAGATCACGCCGCTCGGGCGCACGCTGCAGCCGCCCTTCCGCGCGCTCTACGCCTGGACCATGGCGCATCTCGGCGAGGTTGAGACGGCGCGCGACCGGTTCGACGCGCGCTCCGCTTGAGCCCGCCGCTCCCCGACCTCACCGGCCTGTCGATCTTCCTGGCGGTGGCCGAAACGCGCAGCTTCCGCCGCGCCGGCGAGCGGCTCGGCATCACGCGCTCGGCGGTGAGCCAGGCGATCCGTCGCCTGGAGGACCGGTTCGGCACGGCGCTCGTCAGCCGCACGACGCGCAGCGTCTCGCTGACGGAGGCCGGCGAGACGCTGTTTCGACGCATCGCGGGACCGATCGCCGAGGTCGCGACCGCGATCGAGGAGGTGGGCGGCCCGGGCGAGGCGGGCGCGTCCGGCCACCTCCGCCTCGCCGTCTCCTCGATCGCGGAGAGCTTCCTGCAAGGATCGCTGCTGGCCGGCTTCATCGAGGCGCATCCGGCGGTCACGGTGGACGTGACCGTCACCGACGAGGAGTTCGACCTCGTCGCCCACGGCTTCGACGCAGGCGTGCGGCTCGGCGAGGTGCTGGAGGCCGACATGATCGCGGTGCCCGTCTCGGACGACCAGCGCCAGCTCGTGGTGGGCGCGCCCGACTATCTCAGGCGCTTCGGCACGCCCTCGCATCCGCGCGAGCTGGCAAAGCACCGCTGCATCGGCTGGCGGCGCGCCCCCGACCTCGCGCCCTACCGGTGGGAGTTCACGGAGGACGGGCGCGACTTCGACGTCGCGGTCACGCCCACCCTCACCACCAACGACATGCAGGTGATGATCCGCACGGCGCTGGCGGGTGGGGGGCTCACGTGCGGCATGGAGGAAAGCTTCCGCACGCCGATCGAGAGCGGCGCGCTCGTGCCGGTTCTGGAAGACTTCTGCCCGAGCTTTCCGGGCTTCTTTCTGGCGTTCCCGGCACGGCGCAACATGGCCCCCAAGCTGCGCGCCCTGGTGGACCACGTGCGCCGGCAGGCGCGGCGCTGAGGCTCACGCGCGGCGCAGCACCATGCCGGCGTGGTGGAGCACGTCGTCCCGGAAGTCGCCGTCGGCGGTGAAGCCGGTGTCGTCCCAGTAGTCGATATGTGTGCCGCGCACCTCGTAGCGGCCCTCGTAGGCCCGCTCGCGCCGGCCGCGCGCCTCGCGGTAGCGGTTGCCGGGCAGGAGCTCATGCCGGATGAAGCCGTCGCTCGTGACCCAGAGGCCGAGATAGGGATGCTCGCTCATGGACAGGCTCCCGTCAGCGCGTGCGCGTCGGGCGCACGACGATCTCGTTGGTGTCGACGTCGTCCGGCTGCTCGATCGCGTGGAGGATGGCGCGCGCGATGGCGTCCGGACGGAGCGCGACGCTGCGATAGCCCACCATCAGCTCCGCGGCCTCCGGATCGGTAATCGTGGAGGCGAGCTCCGACTCCACGACGCCAGGATAGACGCAGGTGACGCGCAGCCGGTCGTTCTCCTGGCGCAAACCATCCGAGATGGCGCGCACCGCGTACTTCGTCGCGCAGTAGACCGCCGCAGTCGGCGACACGGAGAGCCCGCCGACCGAGGAGACGTTGACGATCTGGCCGAAGCCCTGCCGGTTCATGGTGGGCAGGACCGCCGCGATCCCGTGGAGGACGCCGCGGATGTTGACGTCGATCATCCGGTCCCACTCGTCGATCTTGAGCGCGTTCATCGGCGAGAGCGGCATCACGCCGGCATTGTTGACGAGGACGTCGATGCGCCCGAAGCGCTCCTCGGCGAACGCGGCAAAGTCGGCCGTGTCGCGGGCGCTGGTGACGTCGAGGGCGCGGATTTCTGCAGTGCCGCCGGATGCCCGGATCTCGTCGGCCAGGCGCTCCAGACGGTCGACGCGGCGCGCGCCCAGCACCAGCTTGGCGCCGGCCGCGCCGAGCAACCGCGCGACGCCCTCCCCGATGCCGCTCGAGGCGCCGGTGACGAGGACGGTCTTGTCTTGGGTCATGGTCATGATGGGCTCTCCTTCGGATCAGACTGGAACGGCGGCCGAAGCCATCGTCCGGCCCCCTAGTTACGTCCCGGCACTGGATCGATCGAGGCGCTGGAGCTGGACGAGACGGTAAGTGGAACTGGACAATCGACCGGCTGATGTTCCGGCGCTTCGTCGCAGCGGGAACCGTGCCCGCCGTCCCGCGCTTGGGCTCGCAAACGGATGCGGAGCCGGCCAATGGATGGAATGGATGCGTCGGTCGTCGCCGGCGAGGGGCGAGGCCTTCTGGACGCGCCGGAGGTCGACGAGGTCTTTCGGCGTCTCGAACAGAACATGCCGGGTCGCACGCCGACGGCCAAGGGACCCAAGGACCAGCCCGACCCGTTTCGCTCGGTGGTCTCCTGCCTCCTCTCGGCCCAGAGCCGCGACGCCAACACGGCGGCCGCCGTGCGCGGTCTCTTTGCGCTGGCCAAAACGCCCGACGAGATGCTGACGCTCACGGACGAGGAGGTGGCCCGCGCGATCAAGCCCTGCGGGCTCTACAACATGAAGGCCAAAAGCATCCGCCGCCTGTGCACCGCCTTGATCGAGGAGCACGACCGCGTCGTGCCGCAGACCCGCGAGGGGCTGATGAGCCTGCCGGGCATCGGGCGAAAATGCGCCGACATCGTCCTTTCCTTCACCTTCGGCGCGGACGTGATCGCAGTGGACACGCACGTCTTTCGCGTGTCGAACCGCATCGGCATCGTGGAGGAGAAGACCGCCGACCGCACGGCCGCAGCGCTTGAGCGCCGCGCGCCACCCTGGGCGCAGCACGACGGCCATTTCTGGCTCCTGCAGTTCGGCAAGGCCGTGTGCGTGTCGCGCCGTCCACGCTGCGAGCGGTGCTTTCTCGCCGATCTCTGCCGCTTCTATTCGGCCACCGGCGGCCGCGTCGGCCCAACCCAACCGGACAACGAGACCCCGTCCTGACCGACACGACGGGGACGCTGGTCGCCCCTTGAGGGAGCGCCGCCGAGTGGCGCCCCACCCGCGTCGGCCGGGCAGCCGCCGGGTGATCCAACCGTGCGGCCCTTCGGCGTGGCTTTGCGCAAGGCGGGGTGCTGCCGCCGCGAGCCGATGAGGGGCGCCAACAGCGCTGCACCGCGCCATCGCGCAACCCGTACAAGGCTGCGGATCCGGTTCATCTGGCGTTCAGGTGAGGGCGCTTAGATAGCTTTCACGAGATCACGAGAAGCGCCTGCTTGCTCCCGTCCCTTCGCGAGCAGGTGCCTATGGCTGGGCGCCCGAACGGGCGTCCAGCTATACCCATCGCTGGTTCCAGCGGCTCGGCGGCGCCGACCTCGTCGCACGCTGGAGTTTGGACAACCCAACCGGAAGCCTATCCAAGCTCCCGGTTGGGCTTGCTGCGCCCGTCAGGTTGCCCTTCCGCAGCACGCTACCTTTGCACGTCGAAGAACATCTTCCAACGTCTAGACGACGTTTGGCTGGCTTGCAGGGGGATGAACGGGTCGGCGGTGTCGGTGCCGGCTCCCTGATCTTCGATGCCGCCGCCGTTCGGGCGGAGGCCGGAGCGCCGCCTAGGCGGTTCCCTGCAGCCGTTCGGGCGCGGCGCGAAAGCCGATCGCCTCGCCGATATGCGTGCGGCCCACCGTCTCGGCGCCCGCGAGGTCGGCGAGCGTGCGCGCGACCTTGAGGATGCGGTGGAAGGCACGGGCCGAGAAGCGCATGCGCTCGGCCGCTTCCGCCAGCAGCCGGTTGCCGGCGGCGTCCGGCCGCGCGACGGTCTCGACCAGATGGCCGGGAAGCTGCGCGTTCGTGGTGCCGGGCGGCAGGCCGAGCCGCTCGGCCCGATCTCCCTGAGCGGCGCGTGCCGCCTCGACGCGCCGGCGGACGCTGGCCGACGTCTCGCCGGCCGCGGCCGGTCGCAGGAGGTCGGCGGCCGACACCGCCGGCACGTCGACGCGCAGGTCGATGCGATCGAGAAGCGGCCCCGAGACGCGCGCCTGGTAGTCCGCCGCGCAACGCGGACCCCGCGCGCAGGAATGGCCGGGCTCGCCGCTCATGCCGCAGCGGCACGGGTTCATCGCGGCGATCAGCTGAAACCGCGCGGGGTAGGTCACGCGGTGGTTGGCACGCGCGATCACGCATTCACCCGACTCGATCGGCTGGCGCAGCGAGTCGAGAACGGCGGGCGAGAATTCGGGAAACTCGTCCAGAAACAGGATGCCGCGATGCGACAGCGACACCTCGCCCGGCCGCGCGCGGATGCCGCCTCCCACCATCGCCGCCATCGAGGCCGAGTGGTGCGGCGCGCGAAAGGGTCGGCGGTCCGAGAGCTGACCGTTGGCGAGCGTGCCGTTGACCGAGGCGATCATCGACACTTCCAGAAGCTCGCGCGGCAGGAGAGCCGGCAGGATCGAGGGCAGGCGCGCGGCGAGCATCGACTTGCCCGAGCCGGGCGGGCCGACCATCAGGAGGTTGTGGGCGCCCGCCGCGGCGATCTCCAGCGCGCGGCGCGGCAGGGCCTGGCCGCGGACGTCGGCCAGGTCGGGCAGGTCGTCGGCCTCGGAGCGCACGGCCGCCTCCGGCCGGGCGAGACGCTGCGTGCCGCGGAAGTGGTTGGCGATCTGGATCAGGGAGCGCGCCGCCACGATCTCCATTGCCGGGTCCGCCCAGGCCGCCTCCGCCCCGCCCGAGGCCGGGCAGACCAGCCCGAGCCCGAGCGCGTTGGCGGCCATCGCGGCCGGCAGGACGCCGGGCACCGAGGCGACCGTACCGTCGAGCGAGAGCTCGCCGAGCACCAGGAGGCGCGAGAGCGCGTCGGCCGGAATGGCCTCCAACGCCGCCATCAGCGCCAGCGCGATGGGAAGGTCGTAGTGCGACCCCTCCTTGGGCAGGTCGGCGGGAGCGAGGTTCACGGTGACGCGCTTGGGCGGCATGGACAGGCCCGAGGCGTGGAGCGCGGCCCCGACGCGCTCGCGGCTTTCCGCCACCGCCTTGTCGGCCAAGCCCACGATCTGCATGCCCATCTTGCCGGGCGCGACCATGACCTGCACGTCCACGGGGATCGCCTCGACGCCCTGGAAGGCGACCGTCCTGACGCGCGCTACCACCCGATTCGCCCCCACAACCCCTGACCGAAAAAGGGTATAGCGGCACAAGCGACGATACAAGAACGGGACGGGAACGAAGGGGTGCTTGCGCACCCCTTTTCGAACGAGGCGCGGCCTGCCACAAGCCCAGCATGTTCGAAACGCCCCGCCTTCTGATCCGCCCGCCCGAGCCGCGCGACTTCGACGCGCTGCTCGCCCTGTCGCGCGACCCGCAGGTGACCCAGTATCTCGACCGCAGTTCGGATGGCGAGGAGGGCACGTGGCGCCGTCTCCTCGCGCAGATCGGCCACTTCCAGGTGTTCGGGACGGCGATGATGGCGGTCGAGGAGCGCGGATCGGGGCGCTTTGCCGGCCAGATGGGCTTTCTCCACATGCGGCGCGGGCACGGGCCCGACTTCGACCGCGACCCCGAGGCCGGCTGGACGCTGGCCGGCTGGGCGCAGGGGAGGGGATACGCCCGCGAGGGTATGGAGGCGCTGCTCGCCCATCTCGGCAGCCGGCGCACGGTCGCCATGATCGACCCGGCGAACGCGCCGTCCCTGACGCTCGCGGCCCGTCTCGGCTACACCCCTCTGCGCGAGGCGCGCTACGGCGAGCGTCCCGTCCAGCTCCTGGAGCGCCCCGCCCCGCCGGTCTGACCGACGAAGACGAGGCGCAGGCCGCCGAGCGCTACTCGAAGTCGTCGTCGCCGTCCCAGTCCGGCCGGCCCGGCCCGCGGTCGCGTACCCAGGGCGGGGGCGGGCGGTCCTCGAAGCGGCGGTCGTCCTCGAACCGCTCGCGGTCGCGCCGGCCCTCGAAGCGGTCGCGCTCGCGCTCGAACCGATCGCGTCCGTCATAGCCGCGATACTCGCCGCGCACCGGATAGGGCGGGGGCGGGCCGATCCGGTCGCGGGCGCGGGGCGGCGGGCCGCGGTCGAAGATCGGCGGGCCATAGATGCCGTCCCAGCGGCGGCGGTCGCGGTAGAAGTCGCGGCCCCGGTAGTGGTCGTCCCAGTAGCGGCCGAAGGAGTAGGTCACGACCGGCGCGCCGATATAGCCGACGACGTCCGGCCCGGTGTAGCGCCGACCGCCGCGCACGAAGGCGAGGTAGTCCGACGACATCCAGCCGCGCTGGCCGTAGAAGTCGACGTCGCACCACGAGCGGTTGGCGAGGCACCCGAAGACGTGGACGTCCTCGCCGCCCTGCACGACGTTGACCGCCGGATAGCGCGTCGAGGGGCCGGCGCGCAGGTTCACGTTGGTGGTGGCGATCGCGGTGGCGGCCTGGGCGATCTCGGGCACGAGAACGAGGGCGGCGAGCGCAAGGAGGGAGCGGAGGCGAGAGGGCACGGCGGAGCGTCCGGTTGGCGGTGATGCGTGCGACCCTAGCGCCCCATCCCTCAACGAAGGCGGAACGCGCCGTTCAGCGGGCGTTCAGGATAGCGTCCGCAACTGCAGGAACAGAAGGCTGACGACGCCCGCCAGAACAAAGCCCATCATCCGCTTTAGGACGGCGATGTCGGTCCGCGCGTCGCCGATCTGCTTCTGGAAGTCGGCTACCTCTTCTGCAGCCTTGCGTGCCTTCTCCTCGGTGACGTTCGCCGAGCGAAGCGCGTCGTAGAGAGAACCAACCATCAAGGCCATGGACGAACCGTTTCTCGTGGACCAGCCGTCGTAAGAATGGGGCAGGGTTTGCGGCCGCGCAAAGCAATGCGTCCGCGCCGCCGTCGGTTCAGAGCTTACGCTCCACCGCGTCCCAGAACAGCGCCGCCACGTCCGCCCCGCCGAAGCGCTTCACCTCGCGGATGCCGGTGGGCGAGGTGACGTTGATCTCGGTCAGGTAGTCGCCGATCACGTCGATGCCGACCAGCACCTGGCCGCGCTCCTTCAGTGCGGGGCCGATCGCATCGCAAATCTCGCGCTCGCGCGCCGTCAGCTCCGTCGCCTCGGCGCGCCCGCCCACATGCATGTTGGAGCGCGCGTCGCTCTCGCTCGGCACGCGGTTCACCGCACCCACCGGCTCGCCATCGATGAGCAGGATCCGCTTGTCACCCTTGCGCACGTCCTTGAGGTAGCGCTGCGCGATGAAGGGCTCGCGGAACAGGAGGCCGAAGGTCTCCATCAGCGAGGACAGGTTGCGGTCCTCCTTCGTCAGGTGGAAGACGCCGGCGCCGCCGTTGCCGTAGAGGGGTTTGAGGACGATCTCGCCGAACTCCTGCCGGAAGGCCTGGATCTCGGCCGGGTCCTTGGTGATCAGGGTCTCCGGCATCAGGTCCTGGAACTCGGTGACGAAGATCTTCTCGGGCATGTTGCGCACCCAGGCCGGGTCGTTGACCACCAGGGTCTTGGGATGGATGCGCTCCAGCATGTGCGTGGAGGTGATGTAGTTCATGTCGAAGGGCGGGTCCTGGCGCAAAAGAACCACGTCCATTTCCGACAGATCCACCCGCTCCGGCGCGCCCAGCGTGAAGTGCTTCCCCTCCTCGTCGCGCAGGTTCATGGCCTCGACGCGCGCCGTCAGGACGCCGCCGCGCAGCGCCAGCCGGTCCGGCGTATAGTGGAACAACGCGTGCCCGCGCCGCTCGGCCTCCAGCGACAGCGCAAAGGTCGAGTCGCCCCGGATCTGGATGCTGCGCACATGGTCCATCTGGACCGCGACCTTCAAGCCCATGGCGTCATTCCTTCGGCAAGCCTTTGCTTCCGGGCGAGGTAGCGGGGCAGCCGCCGTCTGTCCATGCGTGCGCGAAAACTGTGGCCGGCGGGCCGCAGCCCGGCAGGGGATCGCTGCCTATCACGCGAACGTCAGAGCGATGGCCCGCCCGAGCGCCTTCCCGCCGCTATCCACAATCTTGGCGAGCACGCAGAACCGGCCTGCAACTCCTGTATTGGACCATCCTCCCTTGAAAAGAACCGTTCTTGCCCTGACAGCGCTCGCCGCGCTCGTCTCCGGCTGCGCCCAGCCCATCGTGAAGACCACCGGGCCGCTCCAGATCCGCAGCGTCGCCGTCGCGGCCGCGCCCACCGTGAAGAGCGACACCGATATCGTGTCGCTGGTACGACAGACCCTGCCGCCGCAGATCGTCAACACGCGCGAGGGCCGATCCGCCGACCTCCAACTGACCCTGACCGAGGTCCACTACAAGAACCCGATCGCCTCGCTTCTGGTGGGCGATGCGAACCGGGTGCTGGCACAGGGCATCCTGCGCGGCGAGGACGGAACCGAGATCGCGCGCTTCGACACCGGCACGCTCGACCAGACGGTGCTGAACGGCATCAGCGGCGCGGTGATCGCGGCGGCGCAGGATCGCGCTCGCGTCGACCGGGCCCTGGCAAGGGGTCTCGCCAAGAACGTCGAGACGCGGATCTACGGCAACAACCATCGCGAGGTCATGACACCCGAGCTCGCCGCCAAGACCGCGCCCGCTCCGGCCGCGCCCGCGGCGCCGGCGCCCCGGCGGCCCGTTGTTCCCGCCCGGGGCGCGGCCGGCGTCTGACGGCTGCTCCGGCGCGGGCGTGCCTTATCGTCCGCGCCAGGCGTCCGGCACGTGCACCGGCCAACGGCGCGGCAGCACGGCCACGATGTCGAAGCGCAACGAGATGCGCGCATGGTCAGGCCGGCGCGTCAGCCACAGATCGGCGGCCGCCGCGATGCGGCGCTGCGAGGTGGCGCTCACCGCCTCCATCGCCGCTTCCAGCGTCGGGCGCGCCTTGACCTCGACGATCGCCACGAGGTCGCCGCGCCGCGCGATCAGGTCGATCTCGCCGAGCTTGGTGCGGTGGCGCACGGCCAGGATGCGGTAGCCCTTGAGGCGCAGGGCCCAGGCCGCGCGCCATTCCGCCCAGTGGCCGCGTCGCTCCGCCGCGCGCCGCCCCGCCATGCCGGTCTTGTTGTCGCCGCTGGTCTTCGGACTTGTCGTCCGCATCGCCTCGTCGCCTCCCCGCCACGATCGCGGATCGCAGCATGGACCGGATGCGTGCGCGCTTCAACCGAGCACGGCCACGCCTCAGCGCTTCTGGCCGCGCATCTCCAGCGCCCGGGCGTAAAGGTCGCGGCGCGCCAGGCCCGTCAGCCGCGACGCTTCCGCCGCCGCCTGCGCCGGCTTCATCTCGGCGAGCAGCCCGCGCAGGATCGCATCCGCCTCCGCCGCGTCCGCCGGTCCCGTCACGTCCGGCGGCGCCACGCAGACCACGATCTCGCCGCGCACGCGCTCCTGTGCGCCGAACGCCGCCGCCAGTTCGCTCAACGTCCCGCGCGTCACCGTCTCGTGCAGCTTGGTCAACTCGCGGCACACCGCCGCCCGCCGTCCCTCGCCCAGAACCGCCGCCATGTCGGCCAGGCTCTCCGCGATGCGATGCGGCGCCTCGAAGAAGAGGAGCGTGCCGGGAACCCGCGACACCTCTTCCAGCCGCCCGCGCCGCGCCGTCTCCTTGACCGGCAGGAACCCCGCGAAGAAGAAGCTGTCGGACGGCAGGCCTGACGCCACCAGCGCCGCCAGCGGTGCGGACGCGCCCGGCACCGGCACGACGGGAAGCCCGCGCGCGCCCGCCTCCACCGCCAGCCGAAACCCCGGATCCGATACCGACGGCGTGCCCGCATCCGTCACCACCGCGACCGAGCGCCCGGCCTCCAGATCCGCCAGAAGCCCTTCGGAAGCCTCACCGCCGCTATGCTCGTGGTAGCTCGTCATGGCGCGCCGGATGCCGTAGCGCGCCAGTAGCTTGCCCGTCACCCGCGTGTCCTCGCAGGCCAGCCGGTCCGCCGCCGCGATCACGTCCAGCGCCCGCAAGCTCACGTCCGACAGGTTCCCGATCGGCGTCGCCACCAGATACAGGCCCGCCTCCGGCCGCCGCGCGCGCATCACCACGCCGCGCAGCGTGAAGGTCCCCGGCTCGCCGGGCGCGGGATCGTCGGCGTCGGGGGGCTCGATGGTCATGGGAACCGGCGGGGCTGCCGCCCCGGTCCCCGCCCGGGAACGAATTCCCGGACCCTTCTACTCGTTTGGACAGCCTTTTCCATTGGGAGATGGGCCAGGGGCCCATCTCCCAATGGAACACTCTTCGAGCGGGGAGGGGTCCAGGGGAAATCATCTCCCCTGGCAGGGGTTTGGGGGTGGAGCCCCCATTGTCCCAGGGCTGCGATGCCCCTCACGCGAGGTCCGCGACCAGCGCGTCGAGCACCATCATGCCGGCGGGGGTGGCGCGGATGCGGTCGGGGCCGAGGCGCTGGAGGAGGCCGTGGCCGGCGAGGTCGCGCTCGGTCTGGCGGTCGATGTCGCGGCCCGAGAGGGCGCGCCAGCGTTTGAGATCGATGCCCTCGGCGAGGCGCAGGCCCATGAGCATGAGCTCGTCGGCCTGCTCCTGGGGCTCGAGGGGCGTGTCCTCGACGTGACCCTCGTCCCAGTCCTCGACCATCTTGAGCCAGGTTTCGGGATGCTTCTCGTTGGCGACCGCGTGGCGGGCGCCGTCCGGGCCCGGCAGGCGGGCGTGGGCGCCGGGCCCGATGCCGGCATAGAGGCCGTAGCGCCAGTAGGTGAGGTTGTGGCGCGATTCCGCGCCCGGCACGGCGTGGTTCGAGATCTCGTAGGCAGGCATGCCGTGGAAGGCGGTGAGCTGCTGCGTCGCCTCGTAGAGGTCGGCGGAGAGTTCGCCGTCGGGAACCTGGAGCTTGCCGGCCTTGTGGAGCGCGTGGAAGGCGGTGCCTTCCTCGATGGTCAGCTGGTAGAGCGACAGGTGGTCGGCGGCCAGGCCGATGGCCTGCGCGAGCTCGGCCTCCCAGGCCATGACGCTCTGGCCGGGGCGGGCATAGATGAGGTCGAAGGAGAGGCGCGGGAAGATCTCTCGCGCGAGCTCGATGGCGCCGAGCGCCTGGCCGACGTCGTGCAGGCGGCCGAGGCGGCGAAGGTCTGCGTCGTTGAGGGCCTGGACGCCGAGCGAGACGCGGTTGACGCCGGCCGCGCGGTAGCCGCGGAAGCGCTCCGCCTCGACCGAGGAAGGGTTGGCCTCGAGCGTGATCTCCGCGCCGTTGGCGACCGTCCACTGTGCGGCGACGGCCTCGAGGATGGCCGAGACGGTGCCGGGTTCCATCAGCGAGGGCGTGCCGCCGCCGAGGAAGATCGAGGAAACGGTGAGGCCGCGCGTGCGCGATCCTTGCGTCGCGATCTCGCGGCGGAAGGCCTCGACGAAGCGGGTCTGGTCGACGGGCTCGCGGCGCACGTGGCTGTTGAAGTCGCAGTACGGGCACTTGGCCGCGCAGAAGGGCCAATGGAGGTAGACGCCGAAGCCGGGATCGCCGGCGGGCGGCGCGAAGGGCTGGAGCGGGACCGGGGCGCGGGCGAGCAGGGTCATGGCGGGACCTATCTGACCCCGAGCGCGCGGGCCGCGAACAATTGGAAGGCGCGGGCGCGGTGCGAGAGGGCGGTGTCTTGTCCGGGACGCCAGCCGTGCTTCTCGTCGGACGACATCTCGCCGAAGGTGCGCGTCTCGCCTGCCGGCAGGAAGAGCGGATCGTAGCCGAAGCCCAAGGCACCGCGCGGCGGCCAGACCACGGTGCCCTCGATCTCGCCGCGAAAGAACTCGGTCTCGCCGGTGGGAGCGGCGAGGCACAGGACCGCGACGAAGCGTGCGGTGCGGCGCTCGGGCGCGGCGGCGCCGGCCGCCTGGAGCTTCTCCTCGACCTGGCGCATGGCCATGGTGAAGTCCTTGGCGGGCCCCGCCCAGCGCGCCGAATAGATGCCGGGATCGCCGCCCAGCGCGTCGACCGCGAGGCCGGAATCGTCCGACAGCGCCAGGAGGCCGGTGGCGCGCGCGGCCGCCAGCGCCTTGATCGCGGCGTTCTCCTCGAACGTGCCGCCGGTCTCGTCGGGCTCGGGCAGGCCCTTGTCGGCGGCCGACACGACCTCGAAGCCGACCGGCGCGAGGAGCTCCCGGAATTCCCGGATCTTGCTCTCGTTGTGGCTCGCCACCAGAAGCGGGCCGTTGGCGGGATCGAGGCGGAGCGTTGAGCCTTGGGTCGTCGAGCTTGGGGTCATGGCGAATCCGAACGGGCGCTGATCTGAGGGTTAGCGGCCGGAGCCGACCTGCGGCTGACCTTCGAGCACGGTGCGCTGACGCTCCACGAGCTGACCGATGCCGTGGCGCGCCAGGCGCATGAGCTCGGCGAGCTCGGCCTCCGAGAAGGGCTCGCCCTCGGCCGTGCCCTGGATCTCCACGATGCCGCCGCGCCCCGTCATCACGAAGTTGGCGTCGGTGCCGGCCGCCGAGTCCTCGAGATAGTCGAGATCGAGAACGGGGGTGCCGTCATGGATGCCGCAGCTGATCGCGGCCACGTGGTCGCGGATCACCTTGTCGCGCACCACCATGCCGCGCGTCTCCATCCAGGAGAGGCAGTCCGAGAGCGCCACGAAGGCCCCGGTGATCGAGGCCGTGCGCGTGCCGCCGTCGGCCTGGATCACGTCGCAGTCCACCGTGATCTGGCGCTCGCCGAGCGCCTTGAGGTCCACCACGGCGCGGAGGCTCCGACCGACGAGGCGCTGGATCTCCTGCGTGCGGCCCGACTGCTTTCCCGAAGCGGCCTCGCGGCGCATGCGCTCGCCGGTGGCGCGAGGCAGCATGCCGTATTCCGCCGTCACCCATCCCTTGCCGGCGCCCTTCAGCCAGCCCGGCACGCGCTCCTCCAGGCTCGCCGTGCACAGGACGTGCGTGTCGCCGAAGCGCACGAGGCACGAGCCTTCCGCGTGGCGCGAGACGCCGCGCTCCAGGGAAACCGCTCGCAACTCGTCGTTCTGGCGCCGGGATGGCCGCATGGGGAAGGTCCGCTTGGCTGATGAGGATGAGCGGCTTTTAGACGGCCCCTTTCGGCACCGCAAAGCAATTCGGCGGGACGCGCGCGGGCCGTTCCGCTTTGCGAGCGTCGCACCCGATCGTATATGAGACGGCATGAAGCCGCTCAACGCCGCGTCCCCGCTCGACCTGATCCACGGCCGCGCCGCCTCGGCGGGCGCGGGGCTGGACGAGCGCTCGCGCGACATCTTCCGTTTGATCGTCGACACCTACCTGGACAGCGGCGAGCCGGTGGGCTCGCGCAACCTGTCGAAGCTCCTCGCCTCGCAGCTCTCGCCGGCCTCGATCCGCAACGTCATGTCGGATCTGGAAGCGCTAGGGCTGATCTATGCGCCCCATGTGAGTGCCGGGCGCCTGCCGACCGAGCTCGGCCTGCGCTTCTTCGTGGACGCCTTTCTGGAAGTGGGCGACGTGCCCGAGCGCGAGCGCGCCGAGATCGAGGAGAAGATCCGCGACATGGGCGAGCGCCGCCCGGTGAACGCGCTGCTCACCGAGGCCTCGCAGCTCCTGTCGGGCCTGTCGCGCGGGGCGGGCATCGTGATCGCGGCGAAAAGCGACCCGCGGCTCAAGCACATCGAGTTCGTGCGGCTCGACGCGCGCCGTGCGCTGGTGGTGCTGGTGGACGAGAGCGGCGAGGTCGAGAACCGCGTCCTGGAGCTGCCCGCCGGCATCGCCGCCTCGCAGCTTGTTGAGGCCGCCAACTTCCTGAACGCCCATGTGGTGGGGCGCACGCTCGCCGAGGCGAGAAGCCGCGTCGACGCCCTGCGCGAGGAGACGGCGCGCGCGCTCGACGCCCTGTCGCGCCAGCTCGTCGACCAGGGGCTGGCCGTGTGGTCGGGCGAGGGCAGCTCGGAGCCCTCGCGTCTCATCGTGCGCGGCCGGGCGAACCTTCTGGAGAACGTGTCCGAGGCCGCCGACCTCGACCGGTTGCGCCATCTCTTCGACGATCTGGAATCCAAGTCCTCGATCGTGGAGCTGATCGACCTCGCGGAAGCGGGCAACGGGGTGCGCATCTTCATCGGCTCGGAGAACAAGCTCTTCTCCTTGTCCGGCTCGTCGCTGGTCATCGCCCCTTATTCCGACGCCGACCAGCGCGTGGTGGGCGCGGTCGGCGTGATCGGCCCGACGCGCCTCAACTACCGGCGCATCGTGCCGATGGTGGACTACACGGCGCGCCTCGTGTCGCGGCTTCTGGCGGGCACCGCGCGTCGACCCTGACGCGCGTCCGTCGCCATGATCCAGCCTTGATTTCGGTGGGGTCGCATTCGATATGCGGCCCGACATGCGTTTTTGGAGCGGCAGGGGTCGGCCCGCCATGCGGGCGGCCTCCGCCTTTGCGTCCGTCAGTGAAGGAGCATTCCCACCCATGACCAGCGATACGCAGCGCGACGAGACCGTCCAGCAGCCCACCGGCGCCTCGGAGGGCGCGGCCTTCTTCAAGGGTTCGGGGGTGGCGGGCGCGGCCGGCGGCGCGCCGGGGCAGTCGTCGCAAGCTTCCGAGGGCGACACGGTGCCGACCGGCGGCGAGGCTTCGGCCGAGACGCCGAGCCAGGCCGGCGCCCTGTCGCAGCGCCTTCTGGAGATGGAAGGCGAGAACGCCGAACTGCGCGACCGCATGATGCGGCTCGCCGCCGACATGGAGAACCTACGCCGGCGCACCGAGCGCGAGATCAAGGACGCGCGCCAGTTCGCGGTCGCCAACTTCGCGCGCGACATGCTGGCCGTGTCCGACAACCTCGCCCGCGCCATCCAGGCCCTGCCGGAGGGTGCGCGCGAGTCGGGCGACGCCGGCTTCTCGGCCCTGGTGGAGGGCGTCGAGATGACGGGTCGCGCCATGCTGTCGACGCTGGAGCGCCACGGCGTGCGCAAGCTCGAGCCCGAGGGCCAGCGCTTCGATCCGAACTTCCATCAGGCGATGTTCGAGGTGCCCAATCCCGACCTGCCCAACAACACCGTGGTGCAGGTGGTCCAGGACGGCTACGCCATCGGCGAGCGCGTCCTGCGCCCGGCCATGGTGGGCGTCGCGAAGGGCGGCCCGAAGGCCGCGCCCGCGGGCGAGACCCCCGCGAAGCCCGGCGTGCCCGACGAGAGCACCAAGGACGCCTGAGGCGTCCTGGCCGCCCGATCAGAAGCGCGGCGGGGTCGCTCCCGCCGCGCGATAGGCGGCGCGCACCGTGTTGGCCATGAGCATGGCCACCGTCATCGGGCCGACGCCGCCGGGCACCGGCGTCACGAAGCCGGCTACGGCCTCCGCCTCGCCATACCGCACGTCGCCCACGA
The DNA here is from genome assembly GCF_900104035.1 of Aureimonas jatrophae. Taxonomy (GTDB): domain Bacteria; phylum Pseudomonadota; class Alphaproteobacteria; order Rhizobiales; family Rhizobiaceae; genus Aureimonas; species Aureimonas jatrophae. Next base: position 622,802 of record NZ_FNIT01000001.1, read on the forward strand.
GCCGCGTCTTGCCCTCGCCGCGCTCGGGCGCGTCGATCCGGTTGATGCCGACGTCGATCACCACCGCGCCGGGCTTCACGGCGTCCGCTCCCAGCATCTCCGGGCGCCCGACCGCCGCCACCAGGATGTCGGCGGTCCGGCACAACGCGTCGAGGTCGCGCGTGCGCGAGTGGGCGACGGTCACCGTGGCGTCGGAGCTCAGCAAGAGCTGCGCCATCGGCTTGCCCACGAGGTTGGAGCGGCCCACCACGACGGCAACGAGCCCCGACAGGTTCTCGCCGATCGCCTCGCGGATGAGCCGCATCGACCCCGCCGGCGTGCAGGGCACCATGGCGTCCGCGATCTGGCCGGAGGCGAGGCGTCCCGCGTTCACCAGCGTCAAGCCGTCGACGTCCTTGTCGGGGTGGATGCGGTTCACGACGCGCGCGGCATCGAGCCCCTTGGGAAGCGGCAGCTGCTGCAGGATGCCATGGATCGCGGGGTCGGCGTTCAGCGCGTCGATCAGCGCGAGAAGGTCGGCTTCCGCCACGTCGGCGGGCAGGCGATGCGTGACGGAATGGAAGCCGCAGGCCTCCGCCGTGCGTCCCTTCGAGCCGACATAGACCTGGGAGGCCGGGTCCTCGCCCACCAGCACCACGGCCAGCCCCGGTCGGACACCGTGCGTCTCGCGCAGCCGGTCGCCGGCCTCGCGCGCCTCGGCGAGCACCCTGTCGGCCGAAGCCCGTCCGTCGATCCGTTGTGCCGTCATGAAAGCCTCCGGGCTCCCGCTCATGTTGCGCCGCGATGGGCCTTATAGAAGCGCCGCGCGTGCGAGGCGAGGGCCGTGGACGCGTCCCACCGCGCGCCTATCTCCCGGCCAGGACCATAAGGGGATCGCGATGCAGCTTCGGGATCGGGTGGCGGTGGTGTCGGGCGCAGCTTCGGGGATCGGGCGCGCGATCGCCGAACTCTATGCGCGCGAGGGCGCGGCGGTGGCGGTGGCCGACCTCGACGGCGCCAAGGCCGCCGCGGCGGCGACCGCGATCGAGGCGGCGGGCGGACGCGCGCTCGGCCTCGCCATGGATGTCACCGACGAGGCGGCGGTCGACGACGGCATGCGGGAGATCGAGCGCACGCTCGGGCCCGTGGATGTCATGGTGGCGAACGCCGGCATTCAGATCGTCCATCCGATCGAGGACTTTCCCTACAAGGAGTTCCGGCGCGTCGTGGACATCCATCTCGGCGGCTCGTTCCTTCTCACGAAGGCGGCCGTGCGGCAGATGTATCCGCGACGGCGCGGCTCGCTCATCTACATGGGCTCGGTGCACAGCCACGAGGCCTCGCCGCTGAAGAGCGCCTATGTCGCGGCCAAGCACGCCGTGCTCGGGCTCGCTCGCGTCATGGCCAAGGAGGGCGGGCCGCATGGCGTGCGCTCCAACGTCATCTGCCCCGGCTTCGTGCGCACCCCGCTCGTCGAGAAGCAGATCCCCGAGCAGGCACGAGATCTCGGCATCTCCGAAGAGGAGGTGGTGAGCCGCGTCATGCTGGGCCGCACCGTGGACGGCGAGTTCACGACGCTCGACGACGTGGCGGCGGTCGCGCTGTTTCTCGCCGCCTTCCCTTCGGCCGCGCTGACCGGCCAGAGCATCACCGCCAGCCACGGCTGGTATACCGCCTGAGAGGAATCGCATGGACGTCATCGTCATCCAGCCCGTGGTCGCGCTCATCGCGGGCGTCCTGATCCTCCTGATCCCGCGGCTCCTGAACATCATCGTCGCGGTCTACCTGATCGCGGTCGGGCTGATCGGCCTGACGGCGGGCGTGAGCTGAGCGTGGCGCACCGGCTCCTGATTCTGGGTGGCGGCGCGGGCGGGCTGGAGCTCGCCTCGCAGTTTGCCGGGCACGGCGATATCGAGGTCACGCTGGTGGACCGGGAGGCGACCCATGTATGGAAGCCCCGCCTCCACGAGCTCGCCGCGGGCACGGTCTCGACCTCCCTGTCGGAGATCTCCTTCTACCGGCTCGGGCATCTCCGGCAGTTCCGCTTCGAGCAGGGCAGCGTCGAGGCGCTCGATCCCGAGCGCCGCACGGTGCGCCTCGCCGCCCTGCGCGACCGGGCGGCCGGAATCGAGGTACCCCCGCGCGAGATCGGCTACGACGGCTGCGTAGTGGCGCTCGGCGGCGTGACCGCCGACTTCGGCGTCGAGGGCGTGACGGAGAACGCCGTGCGCCTCGACGGCAAGGAGGATGCCGACGCCTTCCGCGAGCGCTTCGTGCTGGCCATGATCGGCGCGCGCGAGAGCGGTCGCCCGGCCGACGTCGTGATCGTCGGCTCCGGCGCGACCGGAACCGAACTCGCCGCTCACCTTCGCAACTCCGAGCGCGCCTTCTTCGACCAGAACGCGCGCGAGCGCGAGACGAAGCTGCTGGACATCACCATCCTCGAGGCGGGCGACGAGCTGATGCCGGGCGCCAGCGACGAGTTGCGGCGGGGCCTTGCCGCGCGGTTGCGCGAACTCGACGTCAAGGTCGTCACCAACGTCAGGGTCTCGGCGGTGGACCGGGACGAGGTGCGGGCGGGCGGCGAGCGTTGGCCCGCGACCCTGACGGTCTGGGCCGGCGGGCTCACGGGCTCCCCCGTTCTCGGTCGGCTCGGGCCGTTCCAGATCGACAAGCGGGGCCGCATCGTGGTGGACGAGACGCTGGCCGCGGAGGGCGTCCCGCATGTCTGGGCGATGGGCGACGCCACCAGCCTGACCCCGCGCGGCAGCGACAAGCCGCTGCCGCCCACGGCCCAGGTCGCGAGCCAGCAAGCCGACTATCTCGCGGAGGTCCTGCCCCTCACGCTTAAGGGCGAGCCAGTGGAGCCCTTCCGCTACCGCGATCGCGGCAAGCTCGTCTCGCTCGCGCGGGCGGGCGCCGTCGGCTCGTTGCCGGTCGGTCGCAAGAACAAGCTCGAGATCGACGGGGTGGCGGCGGTGGCTGCCTACAACGCGCTCCAGCGCCAGCACCAGTGGCGCGTGCTCGGCCCCTGGCGCGGCACGGTCGCGATCGCGGCCGACATGGTGTCGCCCGCCAAGGGACCCGCGCTGAAGCTGCACGGCGACTGAGCCGGCGGCTGGCCCATCCTTTCGAGAAGGCGGCCTTGCGGGCCTCAGAACTCGATGCCGACCTGCGCCTTCACGCCGGAGCGGAACGGGTGCTTCACCATCTCCATCTCGGTGACGAGGTCGGCGAGCTCGATCAGCTCCTCGCGCGCGTTGCGGCCGGTGACGACGACATGCTTCATCTCCGGCTTGTGGTCGCGCAGGAAGTCGACGACCTCGCCGACCGGGATGTAGTCGTAGCGCAGGACGATGTTGAGCTCGTCCAGCACCACCATCTGGTGCTCGTCGTCGAGGATCAGCGCCTTGGCGCGCTCCCAGGCGGCGCGGGCCGCCGCGATGTCGCGCTGGCGGTCCTGCGTCTCCCAGGTGAAGCCGTCGCCCATGGCGGTGATGGTCACCTGATCGCTGAAGCGCTCCAGCGCCCGTCGCTCGCCGGTCTCCCAGCGGCCCTTCACGAACTGGACGATGCCGACCCGCATGTCGTTGCCGATCGCGCGGAACACGAGGCCGAAGGCGGCGGTCGACTTGCCCTTGCCCTTGCCGGTGTGGACGATGAGGAGGCCCTTCTCCACGGTCTTGGTGGCGATGATCTTGTCGCGCGCGGCCTTCTTCTTGCGCATCTTCTCGGCGTGGCGGGCGTCGAGCTCCTCCTCGCTCATGGTGGCGAGGACGGGGGATTTCTCGCTCATGAGGCGATCCTTTGGTGCAAGTCGTTGCGGCGAGGATGCCAGAAGCCACGCCGCACCGCTTCCCGAAAACGCGCCTCCATCTCGGCGAGCGCCGCCGGATTGTGCCGCTCGATGAAGCCGCGCACCGCCGCGTCGCCGAGATACGCGTCGTGCAGGAGGTCGAAGTGGCGGCCGGGCACGGCGTTGGTGGTGGCGGCAAAGGCGAAGAGGTAGTCCACGGTCGCCGCCATCTCGAAGGCGCCCTTGTAGCCGTGGCGCATGACGCCCGCGATCCACTTCGGGTTGGCGGCGCGCCCGCGCACGACCCGCGCGATCTCCTCGGCTAACGTGCGCGGCACGGGGCGCTCGGGGTTTGAGTGGTCGAGGTGGTAGCTTGCGGGCGCCGTCCCCGAGAGATGCTCGACGCTCGCGGCGAGCCCCCCCTCGAACTGGTAGTAGTCGTCGGAGTCGAGAAGGTCGTGCTCGCGGTTGTCCTGGTTCTGGACGACGGCCTGCACGGCGGCGAGGCGGCGCTCCAGCGCGGGCCTCGCCGGCACGCCCTCCTCGCCGTCGCCATAGCTGTAGCCGCCCCAGACGAGGAAGCCTTCGGCGAGATCGGCTCGGCTTCGCCAGCCGCCCTCGTCGATCAGCGCCTGCAGCCCTGCGCCGTAGGCGCCGGGCCTGGAGCCGAAGACGCGCGCGCCCGCCATGCGGCGTGCGGAGTCAGTCGAATGCCCGTCGCGCCGGAGGCTGTCCGTCTCCTCGCGAAAGCGCGCGGCGATCGGGTTATCCTCCTCGTCCTCGTCGAGCAGCGCCACGGCGCGCACCGCGCGATCGAACAGCGCGATCTGCTCGGGAAAGGCGTCGCGGAAGAAGCCGGAGATGCGCAAGGTCACGTCGACCCGTCCGCGCCCGAGCCGGGCGGGCGTCAGGATCTCGAAGCCGGTGACGCGCCCGCTTGCGCGCTCCCAGGTCGGCTGAACGCCGATCAGCGCTAGCGCTTGCGCGATGTCATCGCCGCCCGTGCGCATGTTGGCGGTGCCCCAGGCGGTGAGCGCCAGCGCGCGCAAGGGTTCGCCGTGGTCCTGCGCGTGGCGGGCGAGCAGCAGCTCCGCCGAGCGGCGCCCGAGGCTCCAGGCGGCTTCGGTCGGCACACCGCGCGTGTCGACCGAGAAGAAGTTGCGCCCCGTCGGCAGCGTATCGGGCCGCCCGCGCGTCGGCGCGCCCGAGGGGCCGGGGGGCACGAAGCGCCCGTCGAGGCCGGCCAGCAGCCCCGCGATCTCGGCCGCTCCCGAGCGGTCCAGCGCGGGCGCAAGGCGCCCCCGAACGTCGCCAAGCACCGCGCGTGTCGCTTCCCAGGCGGCGTCCGGCTCGGTCTCGCCCTCGACCAAGGCGGCGGCCAGCGCCTCCAGCCGTTCCACGGTGTCGCCCCGGCTGCGCCAGGGACCGGTGGCGATGCTGGCGAGAACGGCCGGGCGCGCGCCGTCCCACGGCGCGCCCCAGTCGCCGCCGAGCGGGTCGAAGGCCAAGTCCAGATCGGCGCTCAGCGCGCGCGTCAGCGAGGCCTCGGCCGGCTCCAGGCCGCGCGGCAGGCGGGCGAGCGCCACGAGCGTGTCGCGCCGCAGCCGTCCTTCCGGCGAGCACCCGAAGACATGCAGCCCGTCGCGGATCTGCATCTCCTTGAGCTCGCACAGCCAGCCGTCGAGCTTTTGAACCGTCTCGGGATCGTCGATCGAGCCCAGACCGGCATCGGCGAGAAGCCCGCTCGCCTTGGCGAGGTCGGCGATCTCGCGCGCCAGGAGCCTGGCGCGGCGCGGATCGCCCTCGGTGGCCGTGAAATACTCGTCCACCAGCGCTTCGAGGTCGCGCGCCGCTCCGTGGCTCTCGGCGCGCGCGAGCGGCGGGGTCAGGTGGTCCACCACGACGCCGGCCGTGCGCCGCTTGGCCTGGCTCCCCTCGCCGGGATCGTTGACGATGAAGGGATAAAGGTGGGGCAGGGGCCCGAGGAGCGCCTGCGGCCAGCACGCGTCGCTTGCCCCCAGCGCCTTGCCCGGCAGCCACTCGAGGTTGCCGTGCTTGCCCATGTGGATCACGGCGTCTGCCGCGAAGCCCTCGCGCAGCCAGCCGTAGAAGGCGAGGTAGTTGTGCGGGGGCACCAGCGCGGGATCGTGGAAGCTGGAGGCGGGATCGATGTTGTAGCCGCGCGCCGGCTGGACGCCGATCGCGACGCCGTCGCCCAAGCGCAGGACGGGGATGGCGAAGACACCCTCGCTGAACATCGGGTCGTCCGCCGGCGCGCCCCAGCGATCGGTGACGGCCTGGCGCAGCGCCTCCGGCAGGGTCGCGAGAAAGGTCTCGTGCCGCTCGAGCGGCCAGGTTTCCCGGATTTGGCGGCCGGCGACGCCGGCATTGGTCGGTCCCTCGGCGAGCTGTCGCATCAGCGCGTCGCCGTCCGCCGGGATGTCGTCGACGCGGTAGCCGGCGTTCCGCATCGCCCGCAGCACGTTGACCGTCCCGGCCGGCGTATCGAGCCCGACGCCGTTGCCGAGCCGCCCGTCGCGGTTGGGATAGTTGGCGAGCACGATCGCGACGCGGCGCTCGGCCACCGGCGTGTTCCGCAGCCGCGCCCAAGACCCGGCCAGCGCGGCGGTGAAGCGGATGCCGCTTGCGTCCGGCTCGTGCGCGACCACGGAAATCTCGGTGCGCGCGTCGAAGCGCGCCTGTGCCTTGAAGGCGAGCGCGCGCGAGAAGACGCGCCCGTCCACCTCGGGAAGCGCGACGTTCATGGCAAGGTCCCGGGCGCCGAGGCCGCGTGGCGAGGCGTCCCACGCCTCGCGCGAGCCGGCCGCGAGGATGCCCTGCAGGACGACGGCCCCGCTCTCCTCCAGCACCGTCGGCACCCGCTCGCCGCGCAGGGCCGACACCGCGAAGCTCGTGAGGTTCACGGCGACCGCGGGCGGGCGCTCCCCGAACAGCGTGCGCAGGACGGCGGTGCTGGCCTCGTCCTTGAGGCTCGCGACGAACACGGGAAGCGGGTCGAGCCCCTCGCGCTCCAGGGCAGCGCACAGGGACTCCACGACGCCGAGATGCCCGCTCTGAAGAAGCGCGCGGTAGAAGCAGACGGCGGCCACCGGCGCGCCTGCGTTGCGGCGCGCCCGCTGCCATTCGCCCGCACGCGGCAGGGGACGGGCCGGCTCGGGCCAGGGCGCGTCGCCCAGGATCGCGCGCGTCGCCCGCAGAAAGGCGTCGGCGTTCTCCGGTCCGCCGGCCAGGAGATAGCCGGCGAGCCGCCCCGCCTCCGGCTCGCCCAACGTCGACAGCGCGGCCAGTTCGGCATCCGGCCGCTCGTCGCCCGGCAGGAACAGGACGGGAAATCCGTGCCGCCGGCCCGCCGCGCTCCAGGCCTCGCAGCCATGCGCCCAGTAGCTGCGCCCGCCCAGCACGCGGATCACCGCGAGACGAAGGCGGGGCGCGAGGCGCTCCAGCTGCGCGTCCACCGACATGGGATGGCCGAGCTGGGTCAGGTTCGCGAGCCGCAGCTCGTCGCGCGGCATGTCCAGCCGCTCGGCCGCCGCCGCCAGACTGGCCAGCTCCGTGTCGGCGGCCGACAGGACGAGGACGCGCCCCGGCGTCTGGCCGAGATCGACGGCCGGCGTCCCTTCGCTGAGCGAAACCCCTTGCGCGAGCGGCAGGTGCACGGCGCGGCTACTCGGCGGCCTGCGCCGCCGGGATGCCGGCTGCCGCGCGCAGGGCGTCCGCGATCGCCGCCTCGCCGTCCTCGATCCGGTCGTGCAGCCCGATCACCACCAGCGCCGAGCGTCCGTCCTCGCCGGGCGTGAGCCTGCGGTCGTAGTAGGTCGCGATCCGCTCGCCCACCGCCTGCACCACGAGGCGCATCGGCTTGCCCTCGACGCTCGCGAAACCCTTCACGCGCAGGATGTCGTGCCGGCGGATCGTGTCGCGCAACGCCGCCTCGAAGGCGGCCAAGTCGCGGATCGCGCCGAACTCCGCGACGAAGCTCTCGAAGTCGTCGTGGTCGTGCGGCTCGCCGCCCTCGTGCTCGATCTCGTGATGCGAGCGGCGGCTGGCGATGAGATCCTCGGTGCCGGCGCCAAGGCCCAGCAGCACGTCGGCCGGCAGGCGCCCTTGCGAGGCCTCCACGATCGCGGGCAGGCGATCGCCCGAGCTGTCCGCGATCGTCGCGCGCACGGCGGCGATCGCGGCGGCGTCGAGGAGGTCGCACTTGTTGAGGACGAGAAGGTCGGCCGCGCGGATCTGGTCCTCGAACAGCTCTTCCAGCGGGTCGTCGTGGTCGAGGCTCGCATCGCTCGCGCGCTGCTCGGCGAGCTTGTCCTCGTCATGGGCGAAGCGCCCGGCGCGGACGGCCGCCGCGTCGATCACGGTGACGACGCCGTCGACCGTGACGCGAGCCTTGACCTCGGGCCAGTTGAAGGCGGCGACCAGCGGCTGGGGCAGGGCGAGCCCGCTCGTCTCGATCACGATATGGTCGAGCCGGTCGGCGCGCTCGATCAGCTTTTCCATGGTGGGGATGAAGTCGTCGGCCACCGTGCAGCAGATGCAGCCGTTGGTGAGTTCCACGACGTCCTCCTCGCGGCACGTCTCGACGCCGCAGCCCTTCAGAAGGTCGCCGTCGACGCCGAGGTCGCCGAACTCGTTGATCACGAGCGCGATGCGCCGGCCCCCGGCGTTCTCCAGAAGGTGGCGGATCAGCGTGGTCTTGCCGGCGCCCAGGAAGCCGGTGACGACGGTGGCGGGAATCTTGCGCATTGGTTGTCAGCCCTTGATGCGGAGCGGCAGGCCGGCGACCACGAGGTGGACCTCGTGGGCGAGTGCCGCGACGGATTGATGAAGAAGGCCGGCCTCGTCGCGAAAGCGGCGGGCGAGCGCGTTGTCGGGGACGATGGACAGGCCGACCTCGTTGGACACGAGGACGACCGAGCTTTTGGGGGACAGGTCGCGCAAGGTCGCCAGGAGCGCCTCGCGCTCGGCCTCCATGTCGCGCTCGGCGAAGAGGAGGTTGGTGACCCAGAGCGTCAGGCAGTCCACGAGGACGGCGGTGCCCGCCCCTGCCTCGCGGCGGATCGCGGCGCCGAGCTCCAGCGGCGCGTCCACCGTGCGCCAGGGTGCCGGGCGGCGCGCCTGGTGCTCTGCGATGCGCCGTTCCATCTCGCGGTCGAAGGCCTGGCCGGTCGCGAGATAGACCGGCTCGCGGCCGGTGCCGCGCACGAGCCCTTCCGCAAAGCGGCTCTTGCCGGAGCGGGCCCCGCCCAGAACCAGCGCGAGGCTCACGCCGCGCGAAGCCCTGCGGGTCGACGCGCGCCCGCGAACCGCTCGGCGAGGATCCCGGTGAAGAGCCCCGCCAGCGCCCAGAACGCGGCGGAAACGAGAAGCGAGGCCATCACGAACTCCGCCGCGAGGCTGGCCGGCACGGGCGAGGCGATGTCGGCGGGGTGGGGCGCGCCCACAAGATGCGGCAGGACGAGAAGCGCGACCGCGCCAAGGCGCGCCGCCGTCTCGCGGCGGAAGACGAGAATCGCCGCGCCGCCCGCCGTCATCAGCACGGTCGCCAGCCACCAGATCTGCCGCGCGTGAAGGTCGGCAGCCGGCATGGCGGGCAGCTCCGGTGGCAGGCCCAGCGCCGGGGCAAGCGTCAGGACCGCAAAGCCTGCGAGGCCCCAGAGCGCGCCGTTGCGCCGCGTGATCGGGCGGTTTGCGGCCAGGCTCGCGGCCGACAGGAGCAGCGCGAAGCCGGCGCCGAGCACGAGGTTGGCGAGCAGCGAGCCGGCGAGGCGCTCGGCCGTGCCGGACGCCTCGCCGTCGCTGCCGGCCGGCGCATGGGCATGGGCCGGCGTGACGAGGGCGAGGGCGGAGTGCGCATGGGGCGCGTGGTCGTGGCCGCCGCCCTCGAAGGTCTCGGCCTCGAGGATGAGCGGCGTCGTTTTCAAATGCTGGAGGGGCGTGACCGCCGCGCCGGCCAGAATGCCGGCGACGAGCGCCACGAGAAGGGTTCGAACGATCATGACTTTCACCTGCGCGATCGCGGGGCGGCCTCAAAGGCCGGGCTCGGGCGATCTGGGACAAAGGAGGCAAGCCGCCGGCATCCCACGCCGACGCGATCCCGCCCGGAGGGCCGGTTGGTGCGAAGGCGAGGTTGCGTCGAAGGCCTAAGGCGAGGCGCGTCAGGGCGCCGGCCGTCGGCTCAGTGGCAGGGCAGACCCATGGCGTGGCGCACGTCGTGCGCCGTGTCGTGCAGCGCGTCGGCCGAGGCGAAGCCGGCGCCCCACAGGAGCGGCAGGGCGACGAGAAGGGCGGCCGAGGCGGCGAGCCAGCGGGCGGGCGTGGTGCCTTGCGCGGCGGGAGTCGCGGCGTGCGTGTTCATGACGGTTCAACCTCCGTGACGGCGACCCGGCGGGTCGCCCGATACGGATGGCAGGTCTCCTGGCTCACGGGTCGCTGGTCGTCTCCTGCCTTCCCGGACGCGAATCCAGTGGCGTTTCCGGGGGGTGACGCCCGGTGGAGGAACCTCGCCGCTCTACAGTCGCGGGGTCGGCTGCGATACGGGCGCTTGGTTTAAGTCCGCCCTTCGCATTCCCTCTTAGCCCGTGCGCACGAGGCGTGGCGCGGGACCATCCGCCGCGCAGGATACGGGGGCGGGGCGTGGAGTCAATCGCGCGCCGCGCTGCTAGGGGCGATGATCTTCGAGAGCGAGCGGCAGCTCGTCCAGGAGTTCGCGTGCCAGGAAGCCCACCGTGCCGATGCGGCGCGCCAGACGCCGTCCGGCCTCGGCATGGAGGAAGACCCCCCATTGCGTGGCAAGGCGCGGCGAGGCGCCGCGCGCGAGCAGCCCCGCCACCACGCCCGACAGGACGTCGCCCGAGCCGGACGTCGCCATGCCGACACCGCCGCCCGCGCAAAGCCAGGGCGTCTCGTCCGCCTCGCACACGAAGGTGGAGTTGCCCTTCATGGCCACCACCGCGCCGGTACGCCGGGCCGCTTCCAGGCCGGCGCGGGCGGGATCGGCCTCGACCGCGGCCCGCTCCTGCCCGAGGAAGGCCGCCATCTCGCCGGCGTGCGGGGTGAGCACGAGGCGTCCGGGCGCCGCGCGCAGGCGCTCGGCATCACCCGACAGACTGGTGATCGCGGCCGCATCCAGGACGATCGGCGCCTCGATCCGCTCGATCAGGCCGAGCGCCAGGCTGCGCGAGCCGGTCTCCTCCACCATGCCGGGACCCAGAAGCACGGCATCGGCGCGCGCGGCGTCGTCGACGATCCTCTCCAGCTCGGCCGGGTCGATCTCGCCGTCGCCGGTCTCGCGCAGCGAGATGACGCGTGCCTCCGGCATCACGATCGCCATGGCGAGGCTCATGGAATGGACGGTCGCGATCTGGAGTTTGCCGGCGCCGACCCGCAGGGCGGCGGTGGCGGCGAGCAGCGCCGCGCCCGGCACCTCGCGCGAGCCGGCGATCACGAGGATCGTACCCCGGTCGTCCTTGGAGCCGGCCGCGGCCAGATCCGGCAGCGGCTGCCCGAGAAGGAAGGAACGGTCGACCGCGACGGGTTCGCTCATCCGGCCGCCGCCTTGCGATCCGGCTCGGCCGTGACGGGCGTGCCCTCGCGCTGCATGGGTGCGGTGAAGTTGTAGAGCTTGAGCGCCAGCTCGTCGCCCTCGCGCCGGTACTGCGTGACGCCGCAGTTGGCGACCTCGGTCTCGCGGTCGATCCGCAGGATCGCCTCCTCGTCGAGGCGCTCGATCACGTAGCGAAGGCACAGGACCACGACCTGATGCCCGACGATCAGGACGCGCTTGTTTCCGTAGTGCAGCGCCACGGTGTCGAGCATGGAGCGAAGGCGCAGGATCACGTCGCACCAGCTCTCGCCGCCGGGCGGCCGGTGGTAGAACTTGCCGAGGATGCGGCGAAACTCCGCCTGGTCGGGATAAGTCTCCTGGATGCCGCGCGCCGTCAGCCGGTCGAGAACGCCGAACTCCTTCTCGCGCAGGCGCTCGTCGGTGATGACGCGGTCGACGCCGATGCCCCCTTCCGCGACGATCCGGCCGGCGGTCTGCCGGGCCCGCGTGTAGGGCGAGGACAGGACGATCTCGGGCCGCTCGTCGGCGGGCATGGCCGCGAACCAGTGACCGACCGCGTCGGCCTGCTCCTGCCCGAGCGGGCTCAGCGGCACGTCGACGTCGCGTGCCTCGATGTCGATGCGCGACAGGCCGTCGCGCATGGCGAGGTCGCGCGCGACGTTGCCGAGGCTCTCGCCATGGCGCACGATCCAGAGGCTTGCCGGCCAGCCCGTCCCGTCCGCCATGCGCGTTTCCTTGGTTCTCGCTTCACGTCCCGGTGAGCTAGGGCGGGCGCCCGGCTTCACCAGCGGTGTCGCGCGACGCAATCGTGAGGCGCGAACCGAGCCGAACGGTTGCGGGTGGGCCCGATCCGCTCGCCGACGGTCGCGGCCGGTCTATCTCCTGCCGATCCGCTGCCCCGCTTCGCCGATCGAGGATCCGACCCCATGCATCATCCCGCCATCGCCCCGCTGCACACCGCCGTCATCACGGGCGGCGCATCCGGCATCGGTCTGGCCGCCGCCAAGCGCTTCCTGCGCGCGGGGCTGAAGGTCGCGATCGTCGACCGGCGCATGGAGGAGCTGGAGCGGGCGCAGGAGGAACTTCTCGCCATCGCCGACGAGCCGGGCCAGGTGCTCGCGGCGGCCTGCGACGTGTCGGACCGGCAGGGGCTGGAGCGCACCGCCGCCCATGTCGAGCGCACGCTCGGCAAGGTCCACGTCCTCATGAACAACGCGGCGATCCAGTCGGGTTCATCGATCTTCGGCGAGCAGGCGGTCTGGGACGCGGTGCTGTCGATCAACCTGGGGGGCGTCATCAACGGGACGCGGGCCTTCGTGCCGGCGATGCGCGCGCACGGCGAGCCGGCGCTCGTCATCAACACCGGCTCCAAGCAGGGCATCACGACGCCGCCGGGCGATCCGGCCTACAACGTCGCCAAGGCCGGCGTGAAGGTGTTCACCGAGGCGCTGCAGCACGAGCTGCGCCAGACGGACGGCGGCCAGGTCGAGGCCGCGCTCCTGATCCCCGGCTTCGTGTGGACCGACCTCACGCGCGGGGAGCGCACCGAGAAGCCGGCCGCCGCCTGGACCGCCGAGCAGACCGTGGACTTCATGATGGAGCGCCTGGAGGCCGGCGACTTCTACATCCTGTGCCCCGACAACGACGTCTCGCGCGAGCTCGATGAGCGGCGCATCCTGTGGGCGGCCGGCGACATCGTGGAGAACCGTCCGCCCTTGTCGCGCTGGCACAAGGACTGGGCGGAGCGCTTCAAAGCGTTCGCCGAGGACCGCTGAGGCGTCCCGGCCTTTGCCGAAAACGCGTCAGCGGATCGCCTGAGGCTCCCGCCCGCGCGTCATGCGGCTCAGCGTCGCGTCGCGGCGCACGAGCCCGTGCCAGAGCGCCATGGCGATGTGGCCGGCGACAAGAACGAGAAGCGTCCAGCCGAGGAAGCCGTGCAGGGCGTTGCCGGGCGCGACGAGCGCCGGCACAGGCTCGCCGCCCGGCGCGACGAGCTGGATCCCGTAGACCCGGAAGCCGCGGCCGTTGCCGGCCGCGCGCAGGATGGCGAGCGTCGGCACCACCACCATCAGCGCATAAAGGGCGAGGTGCCCGAGCGTCGCCGCCCTCGCCAGAAGCGGCGGCCCCTCGTGCGGGGGCCGGCGCGACCAGTTGGCCAGGCCCCAGGCGCCGCGCAGGAGCACCAGCACCCAGAGCGTGAAGCCGACCGAATAGTGCGTGCTCCAGAAGAAGCCCTCGATCGCGGTATCCTCGGCCACGGCGCGAAGGATCGCGCTCGTGAACTGCCAGGCGAAGAGAAGCGCCATGCCCCAGTGAAGCGTGCGGGTGACGAGGCCGTAGCCGGACGGCTGGTCGGCAAGGGGGGCGGGGGACTGCGCGCCGGCGATGCTCATGGTCGACCTCGAATCAGACGTCCTCCCCGCCAAGCTAGGGCAGCACGATCCGAGGCGGGGTGAAACCTTGGTAAGGTCCGCGTGACTAACCGCCGACCCGGCGCGCGATGCGCAGAAGCGCGTCGGCGTCCACCGCCGCCTCCAGCCGGTCGGCGATCCGGTCGAGCGCCCGCTCCACGCCCTCGCGGTAGCCGGTCGGGGCGGGGGACACCACAAGGCCGAGCGAGGCGAGCACGGCCTCGGCCGCGCCGGAGCCCGCCAGGACGCCATGCAGGTAGGTGCCGGCCACGCGCCCGTCGGCGGAGCGCGCACCCTCCGCCCGGCCCGCGACCTGGGCAAAGGGGCGCGCCGCGTCGGGACCGGCGCTCTCGCCCATGTGGATCTCGTAGGCCTCGACGGTATGGCCGCCGACCGCGCCCTCGACCTCGCGCAGCGTCTTCTCGGGCCGAAGCTCGGTGTCGACTGCCAGAAGCCCGAGGCCCGGCACCGTTTCGCCGGTCGGTCCCTCGATCCCGTGCGGGTCATGGATCGTGCGCCCCAGCATCTGGTAGCCACCGCACAGGCCGAGCACGCGCCCGCCGCGCGCATGGTGCGCGAGGATGTCGCGGTCCCAGCCCTGGCGGCGGAGTTCGGTGAGATCGCTCGCCGTCGCCTTGGAGCCGGGCAGCACCACGAGCGCGGCCTCGGGCGGCAGCCGCTCGCCCGGCCGCATGAAGCGCACGCGGATCGCAGGGTGGGCGCTGAGCGGGTCGAGGTCGTCGAAGTTGGCGATGCGCGGCAGGCGCGGCACGGCGACGAGCAGCGCGCCGCCCGAGCCCTCGATGCGGCGCTCCAGCGAGACAGAATCCTCGGGGGGCAGGAGCGCGGCTTCCGGCAGCCAGGGGATGAGGCCGAGCGCCGGCCAGCCGGTGAAGCGCGTCACCGCTGCCATACCGTCCGCAAACAGCGCGGGGTCGCCGCGGAACTTGTTGACGAGAAAGCCTTGTACCGGCGCGCGGTCCTCCGCGGGCAGCACGGTGTGCGTTCCTACCAGCGAGGCGATCACGCCGCCGCGGTCGATGTCGCCGACCAGCACCACCGGCATTTCGGCCGCGCGCGCAAAGCCCATGTTGGCGATGTCGCCGCTGCGCAGGTTGATCTCGGCCGGCGAGCCCGCGCCCTCGCAGATCACGAGATCGGCCTCGCCCGCCAGCGCGCGGTAGCTGTCGAGGACCTCGGCCAGAAGCCCGGCCTTCATCCCCTGGTAGTCGCGCGCCGAGAAGGTGCCGCGCACGCGCCCGCGCACCACGAGCTGCGCCCCGGTCTCGCCCTGCGGCTTGAGAAGCACGGGGTTCATCAGGACGCTGGCGGGCACGCCGCAGGCGAGCGCCTGGAGCGCCTGCGCCCGGCCGATCTCGCCGCTCTCCGCCGAGCCCGGAATGCGCGCGACCGCCGCGTTGTTGCTCATGTTCTGCGGCTTGAAGGGGCGGACGCCGAGGCCGCGCCGCGCGAACAGGCGGCAAAGACCCGCCACGAGCACGCTTTTGCCGACATCCGAACCCGTGCCCTGCAGCATGAGGGCGGTGGGGCGGCTCATGCGGTGAGGAGCTTCACGGCCAGCGCGATGCAGACGCTCACGAGGAGCGGGCGGATCAGACGCGCGCCGAGGCGCGAGGCCTGCCAGGCGCCGACCTGCGCGCCCGCGAACTGCGCGACGCCCATCGCCAGACCCGTGCGCCAGTCGATCGTGCCGACGCCCGCAAAGACCGCAAAGGCACCGAGGTTCGAGGCGAAGTTCAGGAGCTTGGTGTGGGCGGTCGCCTTGAGGACGCCGTAGCCGGCGAGCCCCACGAAGGCGAGCATGAAGAACGAGCCCGTACCCGGCCCGAACAACCCGTCATAGGCGCCGATCACGGGCACCAGGAGAAGCGCGAACAATGCGGGCGAGAGGCGGCGATCGCGGTCGACGTCCGACAGGCCCGGCTTGAAGGCGAAGTAGAGCGCGATCGCGATCAGGAGAAACGGCAGAAGCCGCTCTAGGAACTCCAGCGGCAGGACGGTCGCGAGCCCCGCGCCGCCCGCCGCGCCCAGCGCCGACAGCGCGGCCGCCGGCAGGAGGGATCTGAGGTTCACGAGGCCGCGCCGCGCGTAGCCGATCGTCGCCGAGCCCGCGCCGAACAGCCCCTGCAGCTTGTTGGTGCCGAGCGCGGTCAAGGGATCCATGCCCGACAGAAGGAGCGCCGGCACGGTGATCATGCCGCCCCCGCCGGCGATGGCGTCCACGAAGCCAGCGAGAAACGCGGCGCCCACCAGGACGAGAAACAGGAGGTCGGGCGACATGGCAGATCTCTGGACGGCGGATCCCGGGGGCGGGGCGGGCGAGGCGCATAGAGCGCAAGGCGGCCGCCCGAGGCAACGCCTTTATGCGGTTCTCTCGTGTCGGTCCCGACATCGCGACGGAGTGCTCGCGGGTGGGGCGCGGGGGATGGAGGCCGTTCCATCGCTCCCGGCGCGGCACGCGACGGTGCTGGCCGGATGGTCCGCAACCCGCTTCGCCGGCGGTGCCGGGGCGCCGGGACCGCGACGCGACCGGGTTGGAGATCGCGAAAACGCTTCCTTTAGTCGTGGATCCTGCCTGGCAGCACGGCGCCCTGCCGTCGCGGGGGCCGGCGAGACGGCAAGGCCGCGCGCCAAGCTCAAGGGCGCTCCCGCCTGCGCGTGCCCGATCCTCGCCAAGCCCGCCATCGGCGACCGCGTCGGCAAGGACTGACGCTTCGCGTTGACGCCGCCTGTCGCCCGCTGTTTAACCGCCCTTGCCTGACGGTGCCCGCGAGCGCGGGCTCATGAAACGATTCCGGTCGCGGCCGACCCAATCCGGGGGCTGACGGGGAGACTGTCGGAAAGAGACACGCGGTGCCCTCGGGCGACGCGCCTCCTTTCGGCCTTGGGATGAAAGGAGGCGCCCATGAAGGCGCTCATGATGTGCGGCCACGGCTCGCGGGATCGCGGCGCCGTCGAGGAGTTCCGGGGCTTGGCCGAGAAGATGGCGCAGCGCCTGCCGGACTGGCGCGTCGACTACGGCTATCTCGAGTTCGCCACCCCGATCATCCGCGATGGGCTCGACAGGCTGAAGGCGGACGGCGCGAGCCGCATCCTGGCGCTGCCCGGCATGCTGTTCGCCGCCGGCCACGCCAAGAACGACATCCCCTCCGTCCTCAACACATACGCGGCGGCCAACGGCGTCGAGATCGCCTACGGGCGCGAGCTCGGCATTGATCCGAAGATGATCCGCGCGGCCGGGACACGCATCCGCGAGGCGCTGCGCCGCGACGGCTGGCGCGACGGCGAGCCGCTGCACGACACGATGCTGGTGGTGGTGGGACGCGGCGCCTCCGACCCCGACGCCAACTCCAACGTCGCCAAGGTCATGCGCATGCTGTGGGAGGGCCTCGGCTTCGGCTGGGGCGAGACCTGCTATTCCGGCGTCACCTTCCCGCTGGTCGAGCCGGGCCTCGCCCACGTCTCGCGCCTCGGCTACCGGCGCATCGTCGTGTTCCCCTACTTCCTGTTCACCGGCATCCTCGTCGACCGCATCTATGCCGGCGTCGACAAGGTCGCGGCCGAGCATCCCGAGATCCGCTTCCTGAAGGCGGGGTATCTCGGCGCGCACGACCTCGTGGTGGAGACCTTCGTCGACCGGCTCGCCGAGATCGACGCCGGCACCAACACGATGAACTGCCAGATGTGCAAGTATCGCGAGCAGGTGCTGGGCTTCGAGGCCGAGGTCGGCCTGCCGCAGGAAAGCCACCACCACCATGTCGAGGGCATCGGCACGGGACCGGCGGCAGGCGCCCACGACCATTCGCATAACCACGCGCACGACCATGGTCACCACCATCATGGTCACGATCACGCGCATGGTCACGGTCACGACCATGCGCACGGCGACCACGGCCACGCTCACCATGCGCACGGGCACGATCATCCCCATTCGCACGATCACGGCCACGACCACGCGCACGGTCATAGCCATTCGCATGGCCACGGCCACACGCACCATCCCTATCCCCATGCCGACCATCCGCTGGGCCCGCGCTCGATGAAGCGGTGAGGGCGATGGCCCTCAGCTACGAGCGCGATCCCGCGGCGATCTACGAGCAAAGCTTCCGCACCATCCGCGAGGAGGGAGCGGAAGCGCTCGCGCGCCTGCCGGCCGACGCGCGCGATCTCGCCATCCGCATCGCGCACGCTTGCGGCATGGTGGACGCGATCGACGATCTCGCCCTCTCGCCCGATGCGGTGGAGGCGGGACGCGCGGCGCTGGCGAACGGCGCGCCTATCTTGGTCGATGCCGAGATGGTGCGGCACGGCATCATCGCGCGCAACCTTCCCGCCGGCGTCGAGGTCGTGTGCCTCCTCAACGACGCGCGCGTGCCGGCGCTGGCACGCGCGGCCGGCACCACGCGCTCGGCCGCGCAGGTCGACCTGTGGGATACGGGCGGCGCGGTGGTCGCGATCGGCAACGCGCCGACCGCGCTCTTCCGCCTTCTGGAGCGGCTGGATGCCGGCGCGGCGCGCCCGGCCCTGATCCTCGGCTTTCCCGTCGGATTCGTGGGCGCCGCCGAATCCAAGGCCGAGCTGGAGCGGAACCCGCGCGGCGTTCCCTTCGCCGCCCTGCGCGGCCGGCGCGGCGGCTCGGCCGTGGCGGCCGCCGCCGTCAACGCCCTCGTCTCGGGCCTCGCATGACCGCCCCCTGGCTCCATGTGATCGGCATCAGTGATGGCGGGCTCGACACGCTGACCCCCGAGGCGCGCCACGCGCTGGACGGCGCCGAGATCGTGTTCGGGGGCGAGCGCCATCTTGCCATGCTGGGGAACCATCCGGCACGGCGCATCTCCTGGCGCTCGCCGTTCGCCGAGTCCGCCGCCGACATCCTCGCCGCACGCGGGACGCCCGCCGCCGTGCTGGCGACGGGCGATCCGTCCTGGTTCGGCCCCGTACGCTGGCTGCGCACGTTTCTCGACGCGGGCGAGATGCGCGTCCTGCCGGCTCCGTCCGCCTTTTCGCTGGCGGCGGCGCGCATGGGCTGGGCGCTGGAAACCGTGCGCTGCCTGACCGTGCACGGCCGCGCCGTGGAGACCGTCAACCCGCACGTCGCGCCCGGCGCGCGGCTCCTCGTCCTCTCCGAGGACGGCGCCTCGCCGGCGCTCGTCGCCGACCTCCTGCGCCGGCGCGGCTACGGCGCGAGCCGCATCACGGTGCTGGAACACATGGGCGGCGCAGCCGAGCGGGTGCGCGAGGGCGAGGCCGAGGGCTTCGCGCTCGAGGGCATCGCCGCGCTCAACACGCTCGTCGTGGACTGCCGCGCCGACGAGGGCACGCCGCACCACCCCTTCGCCACCGGCCTGCCGGACGACGCCTTCCGGCACGACGGCAAGATGACCAAGCGCGTGCCGCGCGCGCTGGCACTCGCCGCACTCGCGCCCGGCGCCGGCGAACTTCTGTGGGACGTGGGAGCCGGCTCGGGCTCGATCTGCGTGGAATGGCTGCGCGCCGCGCCCGGCGCCCGCGCGGTCGCGATCGAGCCGATCGCGGAGCGCCGCGCGATGATCGCCGAGAATGCCTTTCGCCTCGGCACGCATGGCCTGCGGATCGTCGAGGGCCGGGCGCCCGCCGCGTTCGCGGACCTGCCCGCACCCGACGCCGTGTTCATCGGCGGCGGTCTGACGGACGGCGTCTTCCACGCCGCCTTCGCGGCCTTGAAGCCCGGCGGCCGGCTCGTTGCCCATGCCGTGACGCTGGAGTCGGAGGCGATCCTCTTGGCCCTTCACGAAGTGCATGGCGGCGAACTCCTGCGCGTCGCGGTCAGCCACGCCGAGCCGGTCGGTCCCTATCGCGGCTGGCGGCCGGCCATGCCCGTGACCCACTGGTCGCTACGAAAGGTCCGGCTATGACCGGCACGCTCTACGGCCTCGGTCTCGGCCCCGGCGACCCCGAACTCCTGACCCTCAAGGCGCACCGCATCCTGCGCTCGGTGCCGGTGATCGCCTATCCCGCCGCGGAAGGCTCGACGAGCCTGGCCCGCGCCATCGCCGCACCGCACCTGCCAGGCGGCCAGCGGGAGATCGCGATTCCCATCCTCATGTCGGGCGACCGCGCGCCCGGCCGGGCCGCCTACGACAGCGCGGCGCCCGTGATCGCCGAGCACCTTGCGGCGGGCCGCGACGTCGCGGTGCTGTGCGAGGGCGACCCCTTCTTCTATGGCTCCTTTCTGTATCTTCATGCTCGTCTTGCCGACCGCTTTCCCACCCTCGTCGTGCCCGGCGTCTCGTCCGTGATGGCGGCGGCTGCCGCCAGCCGCCGGCCCTTGAGCGCACGCGGCGACGTCGTGACGGTGCTGCCCGCGACGCTCCCCGACGACGTGCTGCGCCCGGCGATTGAGGCGGCGACCAGCCTCGCCATCCTGAAGCTCGGCCGGCACTTTTCGCGCGTGAAGCGGCTTCTCGCCGAGCTCGGCCTCATGGACGGCGCGATCTATGCCGAGCGCGTCACGCAAGGCGGCGAGCGCGTCCGGCCGCTCGCCGAGACCGGCGACGAGGCGCCCTACTTCGCGATGATCCTGGCCTATCGCGGCACCGAGCCCGCCATCCGGGGCAGCCTCGCATGAGACCCGCCGTCGTCGTCCTTCATTCCGCAGCCCTGCCGCTCGCGCGCCGCGCCGCCGCGCTGGTCGGCGGCGAGGTGCACGGGGCGCGGGGACGCGCCGACGAGGCGGAGGTTCTGTTCGAGGCGGCCGGCGACCATCTGCGCCGCTTGTTTCGGGACGGCCGTCCGCTCGTCGCCGTCATGGCGGCCGGCGCCGTGATCCGCATTCTGGCGCCGCTGCTGACCGACAAGGGCGCCGAGCCGCCCGTGCTGGCGCTGGCCGAGGACGGCTCGGCCGCCGTGCCGCTGCTCGGCGGCCACCATGGTGCCAACGACCTGGCGCGGCGTCTGGCGGAAGGGCTCGGCGGCCAGGCCGCCGTCACCACGGCCGGCGACCTTCGCTTCGGCGTCGCCCTCGACGCGCCGCCCGCCGGCTACACGCTGGAGAACCCGGGCGATGCCAAGCGCGTCATGGCCGAGCTCGTCGCGGGCGCGGAGGCCTGGATCGAGGGCGAGGCGCCCTGGCTCCAGACCTCCCGCATTCCCGTCGCCGACGACGGGCGCGTCACGCTCGCCGTCACCGAAGAAGCGCGCGAGGCCGGGCCGCTCGAACTTCTCTACCGCCCCCGCACGATGGTGCTGGGCATCGGAGCCGAGCGCGGTGCGCCCCCCGAGGAAGCCGTCGCGCTGGCCGAGCGCATCCTGCAGCAGGCCGGCGTCTCGCCGCTGAGCCTTGCCTGCGTCGCCTCGATCGACCTCAAGGCCGACGAGCCGGCGGTGCATGCGGTGGCGGAGCGTTTCGGCGTGCCCGCCCGCTTCTTCGACGCCGCCACACTGGAGCGCGAGCGGCCGCGCCTCCTCAACCCATCCGAGATCGTGTTCCGCGAGACCGGCTGCCACGGGGTGTCGGAAGGCGCGGCGCTCGCCGCCGTCGGCCCGCAGGGCGCATTGATCGTCTCCAAGCAGAAGAGCGCGCGCGCCACCGCCGCGCTCGCCCGCGCGCCGCAGCCGATCGGCCCCGAGACCGTCGGCCAGGCGCGGGGGCGGCTCTTCGTGGTCGGCATCGGGCCGGGCGGTGCGCCCTGGCGCTCGCCGGCCGTCTCGGCGATGGTCGAGCAGAGCACCGACCTCGTCGGCTACTCGCTCTATCTCGACCTCCTCGGCCCCCTGGCCGAGGGCCGGACGCGGCACGACTTCGACCTCGGCGCCGAAGAGCTGCGCGTGCGCCACGCGATGGAGCTGGCAGGCACGGGGCGCGACGTCGCGCTCGTCTGCTCGGGCGACGCCGGCATCTACGCCATGGCGACGCTGGTCTTCGAGCTCCTCGACCGGGGCGACGTATCGAAGGCCGCGCGTCGCATCGCCGTCGAGGTCTCGCCCGGCATCTCGGCGCTCCAGGCGGCGGCCGCAAAGGCCGGCGCCCCGCTCGGCCACGACTTCTGCACCATCTCGCTGTCCGACCTCCTGACCCCCTGGGAGGATATCCAGCGGCGCGTGCGGGCCGCAGCGGAAGGCGACTTCGTCATCGCCTTCTACAATCCCGTGTCGAAGCGCCGCCGCACGCAGCTGGTCTTCGCCCGCGACGTCCTGCTGCAGCACCGCCCCGCCGACACGCCGGTCGTGCTCGCCACCAACCTCGGTCGCGTCGGCGAGAGCGTTCGGATCGTGACGCTCGCCGCGCTCGACGTGGACGAGGTCGACATGCTGACGGTCGTTCTCGTCGGCTCCACCAACACGCGCCGCCTCGTCACGGCGGAAGGGCGTGCGTTCGCCTATACGCCGCGCGGCTATGCCGCCAAGCCTGGCACCGGAATCCAGTCATGACCGTCCACTTCATCGGTGCCGGGCCGGGCTCGCCCGACCTCATCACGCTGCGGGGGCTGCGCCTCATCGAGCGATGCCCGGTCTGCCTCTATGCCGGCTCGCTGGTGCCGGAAGAGATCGTGCGCGCCGCACCCGAGGGTGCCCGCGTCCTCGACACCGCTCCGATGCATCTCGACGAGATCGTGGCCGAGATGAGCCAGGCCCACGCGGCAGGGCTCGACGTCGCGCGCGTTCATTCCGGCGATCCGTCGATCTACGGCGCGACCGCCGAGCAGATGCGGCGGCTGGATGGGCTGGGCATCCCCTTCGACGTGACGCCCGGCGTGCCGGCCTTCGCGGCGGCCGCCGCCGCCTTGAAACTCGAGCTCACCGTGCCGGAGGTCTGCCAGACCGTGGTGGTGACGCGCACCGCCATGAAATCCTCCGCCATGCCGGAGGGCGAGGATTTGCGGACGCTCGCGCAAAGCCGCGCGACGCTCGCCATTCACCTGTCGATCCGCAACCTCGCCCATATCGAGCGCGAGCTGTCGCCGCTGCCGGGCTACGGGCCGGACTGTCCGGTGGTGGTCGCCTATCGCGTCGGCTGGCCGGACGAGCTCTTCATCCGCGGCACGCTCGCGACGATCGCCCGGCAGGTGCGCGAGGCCAAGCTCACGCGCACCGCTCTGGTGCTCGTCGGCCGGGCGCTGGCAGCGGAGGACTTCCGCAACTCCGCCCTCTACGACGCCGCGCATCCGCATATCCTGCGGCCGCACGCCAAGCGCGCGAAAGCCGGCTGAGCGTTCAGCCAGTCGAGGACGGCGTCGAGATCGGTCGCGATCGGCGGCTTGGGTGGCGCGGGCCGCTGGATCATCACGACCGGCAGTTTCAGCTGGCGCGCGGCCTCGATCTTGGCATGGGCGCGACGGCCGCCCGAGTTGCGGCACACGAGATGCGTGACGCCGTGCGCTGCAAACAGCGCCGCCTCCTCCGCCGGATCGGTCGAGGGTCGGCCGAGGACGAGCGCGGCGGGAAAGGGTAGGGACCCTTCCGGCGCATCGACGACGCGCCAGACGAGCCGGAGGTCCGGCCGGTGGCGGAAGGGTGCGACATGTTGGGCGCCGAGCGCCAGAAAGGCCGTCGCCCCCCTCGGCAGGGCATCGCGCGCGCTCCGCAGGCAGTCCACCTCGATCCAGCGGTCCCCTGCCGCCGGCTCCCAGGCTGGGCGCAGGAGCGCGATGCGCGGCACGTTGCCCAGCTCGGCCGCTTCCGCCGCGTTGCGCGACATGCCGACGGCGAACGGATGGGTCGCGTCCACGAGATGCGTCACGCCCTCGGATCGCAGGAAGGCGGCCAGCCCCGCCGCGCCGCCGAAGCCGCCGATCCGGACCGCGACGCCGGGCGGCAGGATCGGCGCGCGCGTGCGCCCCGCAAGCGACAGGACGAGCGGCATCTCGGGATGCTCGCGCGCAAGCCGCGCGCCGAGGAGCGAGGCTTCGGCCGTGCCGCCGAGCACGAGCACCGATCTAGCTCGCATGGGCGATCACGTGGCCGACCCGGTCCACCACCACAACCTCGGGTGCGACGGGCGCCCCGCGCAGCGCCTCGCGCACCGTGCCGAGCGCGCGCGCGCCGACCAGCGCCGCGATGTCGAGCCCGGCCGCCGCGCTGAGGTCGAGCGCTTCCTTGGCCGTGTTGGCGCCGCGGATCGCACGGTCGAGCGCGTCGTCCGCCCCCGCCTTTCGTGCCAGCTCCGCCAGGAAGCCGAGGTCGACCTGCGAGCGTCCGGAATGAAGGTCGAGGGCGCCGTCCGCCAGCTTGGCGAGCTTGGCGAAGCCGCCCGCGATCGTCAGCCGCTCCACCGGGTGGCGGCGCAGATATTTCAGAAGGCCGCCCGCGAAGTCGCCCATGTCGAGATACGAGATCACCGGCAGGTCGGGGTAGAGGCGCCGCGCCGCCGCCTCGCTGGTGGAGCCGGTCGCGCCCACCACGTGCCCGACGCGCTCGGCGCGCGCCACGTCGATGCCGCGATGGATCGAATGGATCCAGGCCGAGCAGGAGAAGGGGTGGACGATGCCGGTCGTGCCGAGGATCGACAGCCCGCCGAGGATGCCGAGCCGCCCGTTCCAGGTCCGCTCGGCCAGGCGCGCGCCGTCGGTGACGCCCACCGTCACCTCGGCGTCGAGCGCCCGGTCGTGGGCCGCGCAAAGGGCTTCGAGCTCGGCGCGGATCATCTGGCGCGGCACCGGATTGATCGCCGGCTCTCCGGGCGGGATTGGCAGCCCCGCCTTGGTCACCGTTCCGACGCCCTCGCCGGCCCGGAATACGAGGCCGCAGCCGGGGCTGAGCCAGCGCACCCGCGCCCAGACCTCGGCCCCGTGGGTCACGTCCGGGTCGTCGCCCGCGTCCTTCACGATCGCGGCCAAGGCTTCGCCCTCGTTGAGCTTTTCGCGCGCGAGCGCGAAGGCCGGCGTCTCGCCGCGCGGCAGCGTGATCTCGACCGGATCGGGAAAGCGGCCCGTCAGCAGCGCCGTGGCCGCGGCCTTGGCGGCGGCGGTGGCGCAGGCGCCGGTGGTCCAGCCCCGGCGCAAGGGAGCGCCCTCGCGGCGGGGATCCGCCGTGCCGTCCCGTCGCTTGCCGAGGTTGAAGCCCATGGGGGGCTTATAGGCGGCGCGCCGTCGTGCGAAAAGCCGCCTGCCATGCCGAGTCCCCCATCCCCTTCCGGCCTTCTCGTCGCCGCCCCGCATTCGGGCTCCGGTAAGACGCTGGTGACGCTCGCGCTTCTCGCCCACCTTCGGCGCGAGGGCATCGCCGTCCAGCCCGCCAAGGCGGGACCGGACTATATCGACCCAGCCTTCCATGCGGCGGCGGCGGGCGTGCCCTCCGTCAATCTCGACCCCTACGCCATGCGCCCGGCGCTGATCCGCGCGCTGGTGCAGGGTCCCGCGCCGCTGGTCGCGGAAGGCATGATGGGCCTCTTCGACGGCGCGGCCGACGGCTCCGGCTCCTCCGCCGATCTCGCCGAACTCCTCGATCTCGCCGTCGTCCTGGTGGTGGACTGCGGACGCCAGTCGCAGTCGGTGGCGGCGCTCGTGCGCGGCTTTCGCGACCACCGGCCACGCCTGCGCTTTGCCGGGCTCGTGCTCAACCGCGTCGCTTCACCGCGTCACGAGCGGATGCTGCGCACAGCCCTCGAACCGCTCGGCCTGCCGGTCCTCGCCGCGCTGCCACCGGCCCCGCACCTTGTCCTGCCGGAGCGCCATCTCGGCCTCGTCCAGGCCGGCGAGCATGCGGGTCTCAGCGCATTCCTCGGCGATGCCGCCGACTGGTTCGCGGCGGGTCTCGTTCCCGGCGCGCTGGACGCTTGGCTCGCCGCGCATGTTTCACGCGAAACGGCGCGGCCCGAGACGCTCGCGCCGCTCGGCACCCGCATCGCGGTGGCAAGCGACACGGCCTTCGCCTTCAGCTACCCCCACCTCCTCGACGGCTGGCGGGCGGCGGGCGCGACGCTGCATCCCTTCTCGCCGCTCGCCGACGAGGCGCCCGACCCGTCTGCCGATGCGGTGTTTCTGCCGGGCGGCTATCCCGAGCTCCATGCCGGGCGGCTGGCCGCGAACGCCGTGTTTCGAGACGGGATGCACCGTGCCGCTGCGGGTGGTGCACGGATCTACGGCGAGTGCGGCGGCTACATGGTGCTGGGCGAGGGGCTGGTGGATGCCGCCGGCGCGCGCCACGCGATGCTCGGGCTGCTGAGGCTCGAAACCTCGTTCGCGGAGCGGAGGCGGCATCTCGGCTATCGCCGGCTGGAGGCCCAGCCGGGCGGCCCTTGGGACGGGGCGCTCACGGCGCACGAGTTTCACTACACCAGTACGCTTTCGGAGCGCGGCGAGCCCTTGTTTCGTGCTCGCGATGCGCTGGGCGATGATCTCGGGTTCTCCGGCCTGCGGGCGGGCCGCGTCGCCGGCTCCTTCCTCCACGTGATCGACCGCGCATGAAGGAGGCGCTCGTCCACGGCGGCGCGCTCCAGGCCGCGATCCGCACCTATGGCGGCGCGCGCACCGACTGGCTCGACCTGTCCACCGGCATCAACCCATGTCCGCCCGCGCTGCCGCCGGTTCCGCCGGAAAGCTGGACACGCCTGCCGGAAGCCGAGGACGAGGCGCGTCTCTGCGACGCCTTCCGGCGCTTTGCGGGCACGGGACCCGAGGCGTGCATCGTCGCGGCGTCGGGCTCAGGCGCCCTGATCGCGGCGCTCCCCCACCTCGTGCCGCAGGGGACCGCCGTTGCCCTGCGCTTCACCTATGGCGGGCACGCCAAGGCGCTGGAGTCCGCCGGCCATGCGGTCGTGCGGGTCGAGGACCCACAGGACCTGCCGGCCGACGCGTCGCTCGCCTTTGTCGCGAACCCCAACAATCCCGACGGGCGGCGCTTCGCGGCCGCAGCGCTCCTCGATATCGCCGACCGGCTCGCGGGGCGCGGCGGCCTCCTCGTCGTGGACGAGGCGTTCATGGACGCCGACCCGCGCGAGAGCCTGGCATCCCACGCTGGGCGTCCCGGCCTCGTGGTGCTGCGCTCCTTCGGCAAGACCTTCGGCCTGGCGGGCCTTCGCCTCGGCTTCGCGCTCGTGCCGCCCGAGCTGGAGCAGCCGCTGCGCGACCGGCTCGGCGAGTGGCCGGTCTCGGGACCCGCCATCGCGGTCGGCCGCGCGCTGCTGGAGGACGGGCCGGGCCTGGAACAGCTGCGCCGGTCGATCGCGCAGGCGAGCGCCTGGACGCGTCGTGCGATCCGGAACGCCGGGCTGGAGCCGACCGGCGACGCCGCGCTCTTTACCCTCGTGCGCCACGGCCGCGCGCCCGCGCTGTTCGAGGCGCTGGCACGGCGGCACGTGCTCGTGCGTCCCTTCGCGATGGAGCCCGATGCCCTGCGCTTCGGCCTGTGCGCGAGCGGGTCCGAGGCCGAGAGCCTCGGCGCCTCGCTGCGCGACGCCGTGCGGGAGATCGCCGCGTGATCGCGCTGTCGCTTGCC
This sequence comes from Aureimonas jatrophae, assembly GCF_900104035.1. Taxonomy (GTDB): domain Bacteria; phylum Pseudomonadota; class Alphaproteobacteria; order Rhizobiales; family Rhizobiaceae; genus Aureimonas; species Aureimonas jatrophae. The sequence goes on from NZ_FNIT01000001.1 coordinate 650,010, forward strand.
CTCCTGATCGACCGGTTGTTCGGCGACCCGGACTGGCTCTGGCGCCGTGTCCCCCATCCCGTTGTCGGGCTCGGCTGGCTGATCGGCCGCGCCGAATGGCATCTCAACCGCCCGGACTGGTCGGAGCGGCGGCGCAGGCTGGCCGGCACGTTGGCGATCCTTGCGCTTCTCCTGCTGGCGGTGATGGTGGGCGCCGGGATCCAAGCCCTGTTTCGCGCGATCGCCCCGTTCGGCCTCGTGCTGGAGGCCGTGGTCGCCTCGATCTTCATCGCCCAGAAGAGCCTCGCCGATCATGTGGAGCGCGTGGAGCGCGCGCTGGACCGCGAGGGGCTGGAAGGCGGACGCACAGCCGTGTCGATGATCGTCGGGCGCGATCCCGACGGACTCGACGAGAGCGGCGTCTGCCGCGCGGCGATCGAGAGCCTGGCCGAGAACGCGTCCGACGGCGTCGTGGCGCCTTGGTTTTTCTATGCGCTGTTCGGCCTGCCGGGGCTTCTCGCCTACAAGATGCTGAACACAGCCGACTCTATGATCGGCCATATGGACGACCGCCGCCGCGCCTTCGGCTGGGCGAGCGCGCGGCTCGACGATCTCGCCAACCTCGCGCCGGCACGCCTTTCAGCCGCGCTCTTCGCGCTGAGCGCCGGACGCTACGGCTTCGCCGCCATGGGGCGGGCCTGGGCCGTGGCGCGGCGCGACGCGCCCCACCACCGCTCGCCCAATGCCGGCTGGCCGGAAGGGGCGATGGCGGGCGCCCTGCGCCTCGCGCTCGGCGGTCCGCGCCGCTACGGCGAACTGGAGGTGGACGCGCCGTTCCTCGGCGGGGAAGGGCGGCACCAGGCGGGTCTGTCCGACATCGCGCGGGGCTTGCGCGTCTTCCGCCGCTTCTGCGACCTTCTCCTTGTCGCGACGCTCGGGCTGGCGATCGTGTTCGCCTAGAGGACGAACGCGAAGCCGAGAAGCAGCGCGATCTCGCAGAGCTGCTGCGCGGCGCCGAGCGTGTCGCCGGTCTGGCCGCCGAGCCGACGGCGCAGGACGCGCGCGAGCCACAGGACCGGCAGGCCCGAAACAAGCGCGGGCAGGACGAGACCGGGCCAGCCCGCCACGGCAAGGCCGAGCGCCGCCGCGATCGCGAGGCCGAGAACGAGGCCGGCGAGCCCGGCCGACACCGACGGACGGCCGACACGGTCCGCCAGTCCGCCCGGATCGGCGGTCGCAAGCCGGCTCCAGAGCCACGCCATCCAGCCCCGGCTCGCGGCGGCCGCCGCTAGGAGCGCAAGCGCCGCCGCGCCCGGCCGGACGGCGCAGAGCTCGGCGAGAAGCGCCGTGCGCAGCATCAGCGAGCCCGTCAGCGCCAGCGCGCCGTAGGTGCCGATCCGACTGTCCTTCATGATGCGCAACGCGTCGGCGGCCGGCCGATGGCCGAAGAGCCCGTCCGCCGTGTCGCCGAGGCCGTCCTCGTGCAGAGCGCCCGTCAGGGCCACCAGCGAGAACACCGCGAGCGTCGCCGCCACGAGCGGTGACAGGCCCAGCGCGACCCCCAGCGGGAGGAGGAGCGCGGGTGGCAGGGCGATCACCGCTCCCGCAAGCGCAAACAACGGCGCGTCGCGTCCGAGCGGATGGGGCCCGCCGCGAAAGGCGACGGCCACGGGCGGCAGGCGCGACAGGAAGGCGAGCGTGCGAAGGAGGGCGAGGTCGGGGCGCATCGCGCCATAGGCCGGTATCGCCCTGATTCGCGCAAAGGTTTCCGGCGCGCGCACCGCTTGCCACGAGGCGCGGGAGGGGCCAAGACCGCCGCAACGCGTTTGCCAGGAAGACCCATGTCCAGCATCACCGGCCTGCCCTTCGACGACATCCGCGCTCTCCTGCGCACGATGCCGGGTCCCGATACGCAGGCGCGCCACGACGCGCGCCACCGGCAGGAGGAGCTGACCAAGCCTTCGGGCTCGCTCGGGCGCCTCGAGGAGATCGCCGAGTGGATGGCGGCCTGGCAGGGTCGCGCGCCGACCGTCGACCGGCCCGTGGTCTGCGTGTTCGCGGGCAACCACGGCGTGGCGGCGCGCGGCGTCTCGGCCTTTCCCGTGTCGGTGACGCAGGCCATGGTCGAGAACTTCGCGGCCGGGGGCGCGGCGATCAACCAGATCTGCGCGACCTACGACCTCGGCCTCAAGGTCTTCGACCTCGCCCTCGACGTGCCCACCGGCGACATCTCGCGCGAGGCCGCCTTCAGCGAGCGCGACTGCGCGGCCACCATGGCCTTCGGCATGGAGTGCCTGGCCGGCGAGCCGGATCTCCTGTGCATCGGCGAGATGGGCATCGGCAACACGGCGGTGGCGGCGGCGATCTTCGCCGCGCTGTTCGGCGGATCGGCCGCGGACTGGGTGGGCGCGGGGACCGGACACGACGCCGCCGGGCTCCAGCGCAAGGCCGCCATCGTGCAGGAGGCGCTCGACCTCCACGCCGGGCACCTGTCGGACCCCTTGGAGGTTCTGCGGCGCCTGGGGGGACGCGAGATCGCGGCGGCGGTGGGCGCGATCCTGGCCGCGCGCATGCAGCGCGTGCCGGTGATCATCGACGGCTTCACGGTGACGGCCGCGGCCGCCGTCCTCCACGCGCTCGACCCCTCAGCGCTCGACCATTGCCTGTTCGGCCACGTCTCGGCCGAGCGCGGCCACCAGGCGGCGCTCCAGCGCATGAACAAGGTGCCGCTTTTGGCGCTCGGCATGCGGCTCGGCGAGGGCACGGGCGCGGCGCTGGCCGCCGGCCTCGTCAAGGCCGCGGTCGCCTGTCATGCGGGCATGGCGACCTTCGCGCAGGCGAACGTCGCCAACCGGGACTAGCGAGCGGTCAGTCCTTGCGCGCCGGCTCGGCCGGCGCCGTCTGGTAGGTGATCAGGAAGGTCCAGGCCGCATAGGCGGCGACGATCCCGATCATGATCGCCCAGGTCGAGTCGCCCACGACAAGGAGCTCGACCAGCGCCCAGCCGGCGCAGAAGGCGACCAGAAGCACGCGCCGCCAGAGCGGTCGGAAGAAGGGGTGATTGTTGTCGCCGAGCGCCATGCGCCGCGTATCTCCGCGTCTGTGGTCCGCCTTACCCTTACGCCGCTCCCGGCCACCGAGGCCAGCCCGGCCGCGCTCACACGGGCGAGAGCGAAGGGCTGGCGGGTCAGGCGAAGAGTTGCAGCGCGCTGCGCAGCGTCATGACGAAGCCCCACACGAGGGGGATGCCGACGAAGCCCCAGGCCAGCGCGATGCGCCAGGCGGGGGTGGTGACGGTCTGCGTGGGCGACATGGCGTCTTTCCTTCAGGCCCGGGCCGGCTCGGCCGGCAGGTGGTGGCGCTTGTCCACCGGCGTCATCAGGAGGTTGAGGACGAGGCCCACCGCCAGCAGGCCGGCCATGATGTACATGGTGACCGTGTAGGCGTCGGCCTTCGCCACGCCCCCGTCGAGCTGGTACTGGCGGATGTAGTTGACGAGCACGGGGCCCGCCACGCCCGCGACCGACCAGGCGGTGAGCAGCCGACCGTGAATCGCGCCGACGTAGCGAACGCCGAAGACGTCCCGAAGGTAGGCCGGGATCGTGGCGAAGCCGCCGCCGTACATCGACATGATCACGGCGTAGAACAGGACGAACAGCACCACCGAGCCCATGCGCCCCGACGAGGGAACCAGCGCGTAGAGCACGAGGCCGAGCGCGAAGAAGATCATGTAGGTGGCGCGCCGGCCGATATAGTCCGAGGTCGAGGCCCAGACGAAGCGGCCCGCCATGTTGAACAGCGACAGGAGGCCGACGAAGCCGGCGGCCGCCGCCGCCGTGATGACGCCCGGAAACATCTCCTGGATCATGGCGGAGGCCTGGCCGAGAACGCCGATGCCGGCGGTCACGTTCAGGCAGAGCATGCCCCAAAGGAGCCAGAACTGCCGCGTCTTCATGGCTTCGTCGACATGGACGTCGGCGGTCGTGACGAGGCCCGACGACGTGCGCGCGGGCGCGTAGCCGGCCGGCACCCATCCGGCGCGCGGCACGCGCACGATCGCCGCGCCCACCATCATGAACAGGAAGTAGCCGATGCCGAGCACCACGAAGGTCTCCGCGACGCCGACGGAGCCGGGCGAGGCGAAGCGGCCCATCAGCCAGACCGAGAGCGGCGAGGCGACGAAGGCGCCGCCGCCGAAGCCCATGATCGCCATGCCGGTGGCCATGCCCGGCCGGTCGGGGAACCAGGTCATCAGCGTCTTGACCGGCGAGATGTAACCAAGGCCGAGGCCGGTGCCGCCCAGGACGCCGTAGCCGAGGTAAACCAGCCAGAGCTGGTGGAGATGGACGCCGAGCGCGGCCACCAGGAAGCCGCCGCCGAAGAAGGCGGCCGAGGTCGCCATGGTGCGGCGAGGGCCGACGCGCTCCACCCAGGCGCCGCCGAAGGCGGCCGCCAGGCCCAGGAAGACGATCGCGATCGAGAAGATCCAGCCGATCTCGGTGAGCGCCCAGTCGCCGGCGGTGGGCTCGGTGACACCCAGAAGCCGCGTCATCGGCAGGTTGAAGACCGAAAAGGCATAGGCCTGGCCGATGCACAGGTGGACGCAGAGCGCGGCGGGCGGCACCATCCAGCGGCTGAAGCCGGGTTCGGCAACGGTGCGCTCTCGCGACAGCCAGGAGCCGCGTGGCTCCGCCGTGTTGGTCACCATGATTCGCCTCCCGTTTCGAGGCGTTATGGTTTCAGAACGGGTCCGGGGCGGCAACCCGTCGGCCTGCCACTCCCCATCCCGAACGGCGTGGAAGAACGGCGCTCAGGCCGGATGGGGCGCGAGCTGCGGTTTGTCGGATGCGCTGGCCGGCAGGGCGGAGCGGGGCGCCTCGCGCGCGGCGACCTCGTCCGCGAGGCGCCGCCGCCACCTCTCCGAGGCGCGGATCACGGGCTCGGGGTCGATCTCGAACGGGGTGGCCAGAAGCCCCGAGCGACGGATGCGGTCGCCGAAGGCCGGATTGCCGGTGAGCGAGATGAAGACCGGGGCGACCAGAAGCGGCACCGCGATCGGGCACACCCAAAGAAAGAGCTCGAAGGCGTAGAAGAAGGTGGTGAACAAGAGCGCCGCCCCCGCGATCACCATCCACCAGGACGCCTCGAACGCGACGCCGAGCGGCAACCCCTCGTCGTCGCGGTCGGTGGAAGGCCAGCCGCTGTCGGTCTGGGCGAGGATCTCCACCACGGCCTTGGTCTGGAACATCATCATGATGGGCGCCAGCGCCGAGGTGAGCGCAAGCTCCAGCGCGCCGCCGAGCACGATGTTGGCCGCTCCGCCGAAGGCCGGTGCCCGGCGCGAAAAGGCGGTGCGCAGCGCGATCAGCGTCTTGGGCAGGAGGAGAAGCAGGAAGATGCCGAGCAGCAGCAGCAAGGCCTTGCCGGTCTCGGGGCGCGGAAACACGGGAAACAGCGAGTCCGCGGGAAAATAGTCGGGCGCGGGCGCCAGGATCGGATCGAGCAGCGAGACGATCAGGAACAGGAGCCAGATCGGCGAGGCGGCATAGGCCATGATGCCGGTCACCATGGAGATGCGGCTCCACAGGTTGATGCGCGGCGCGGGGATCAGCCGGCCGTGCTGCAGGTTGCCCTGGCACCAGCGGCGGTCGCGCTTGGCGTATTCGATAAGGTTGGTGGGCGCCTCCTCGAACGAGCCGTGGAGATCCGGATCGACACGCACCTTCCAGCCGGAGCGGGCCAGAAGCGCCGCTTCCACGAAGTCGTGGGAGAGGATGTGCCCGCCGAAGGGCGGCTTGCCGGACAGGTTCGGCAGGCCGCAGTGGGCGGCGAAGGCGCGGGTCCGCACGATCGCGTTGTGGCCCCAGAAGGGTCCCTCGCGGCCCTGCAACTGCGCGATGCCACGCGAGAAGACCGGCGAATAGAGCGCGGCCGAGAACTGGAGCGCGCGGCCGAACAGGGTGCGCCGGCCGATGATGAGGGGCTGGGTCTGGAGAAGCGCGAGCTCGGGGTCGGCGTCCATGCGCGCCACCATCTCGACCATGGTCTCGGGCCGCATCAAGCTGTCGGCGTCGAGGATCAGCATGTAGTCGTAGGCGCCGCCGCTGTTGGTGACGAAGTCGGCGATGTTGCCGGCCTTGCGGCCGATGTTCTTGGTGCGGTTGCGATAGAAGAGGTGGCCGCCCGCTTCCAGCGCCGAGGCAACCAGGAAGGTCGCGCGCCGCTCGGCCACGACGCATTCGGGCCGGGTCGAGTCCGACAGGACGTGGACGTCGAACCGGTCGAGCTTGCGGATGCCCCGCAGCCCCTCGATCATGGCGGCGACGCGCGCGAGCACCGCTTCCGCGTCCTCGTTGTAGACCGGCATCAGGATCGCGGTGCGGCCGGGCAGGCGGCCCGGCACGACCGGCGCGCGCCAGCGCTGGCCGCGCCGCGACGCGATGCCCACCACCGCCGTGTTGAAGCCCCAGGCGAGCCAGAGGCAGCAGATCGACAGGAGCAGGACCTGCACGACGTGGAGCCAGGTCGTTCCGTTGGCGGTGACGACGATGGCGAAGAGAACGCCCGCCGCCAAAGCGAGCAGGAGGGCGGTCAGCGCAAAGAGCAATCTGCCGAGAGCGATCATGGGCCTGTCCGCATGCCTTCAGGTCGGCGCCCTCTCGCCGGGGAGGATCGGCGGGGGCGGAGCGCGTTCCGATCGGCTATTTGCCGACGGAAATCAATGCGTTCCTTCGGCGCCTGCCGCAAGATGCTCGCGCAGGATCGGCTGCACCGGCATCTCGAGGCGAACGCGAGGCGGGGGCAGGACGAGCTGCCGCAGGAAGGTCAGCGCCTTGCGCTTGCCGAGCCGCGCCGCCTCGATCACCACGGCGGGCTCGGGGCCGGTGCGGTTCTCGAAGGCGAGGCGCTCGGCGATCGCCTGAAGGAGCTGGGCTTCGGTGAGATCCGGGCGACCCACCAGCTCGCCGGCCGGCCGCGTGTCGAAGGGTCGCGTCTCGCCGGGAGGGGCGGCGACGCTCACGGGCGTCCCGTCCACTGGTAGTGCCAGGTCTCGGACACGGTGGTCTGGTTGAACAGAAGCTTGGCACGCAGCTCGACCGGCATGGCGTCGAGCTTCTGAAGCTCGATCGACAGGCGCCACCCGCCGTCCGGCAGGCGGGCCATGCCGGTGTGCACGAGACGGGCGTTCTCCGGCACGTCGACGATCGGCGTCAGCATGGCGTCGGTGGGCAGGTTCTGCGCCGTGCCGCCGCCGAAGTTGATCTCGAAGCGCCTGAGGTCGGTCTCGGCCGTGTCGGCGCCGTTGCCGCCGACCCCCGCGAACGTGCCGGTGACGCGGGCCTGATGGCTCAGCGCATCCTCCAGGAAGCCCCAGCGCATGCGGTAGCGGAACTCGAACTGCGACCCCGGCTGCGGCTTCTCCTCGGGGACCCAGAAGGCGACGATATTGTCGTTGACCTCGGAGTTGGTCGGAATCTCGACGAGTTGCACGATGCCTCGGCCCCAGTCGCCCATGGGTTCGATCATGAGCGAGGGGCGCAGTTCGTAGTGCGCCTCGACGTCCTGGTAGTGCGAGAAGTCGCGGTCGCGCTGGAGAAGACCAAAGGCGCGCGGCGAGGTCTCGCCGAAGTAGGAGAGGGCAAGGTCGTCCGGGTTCTTCAGCGGACGCCACAGGTGCTCGCCGCTCGGACGCTGGATCGACAGGCCGTCCGAGTCGTGGATCTCCGGCCGGAAGTCCTCGCGCACGTTGTGGTCGTTCTCGCCGAAATGGTACATCGAGGTGAGCGGGGCGACGCCGAGCCGCTCCACGGCGCTGCGGAAGAACAGGCGGGCCGTCACGTCGATCACGGTCTGGACGCCGGGGCGCACGAGGAACGAGTAGGCGCCCGCCAGGCTCGGGCTGTCGAGCTCGGCGAAGATCTGGATGGTCACCTCGCCGGGCTGCGGCTTCACCACGTAGAAGTTGGTGAAGCGCGGAAACTCCTCCTCCACCGAGGTGGCGGTGTTGAGCGCGAGGCCGCGGGCCGACAGGCCGTAGCGGTTGTTCATGCCGAGCGCGCGGAAGTAGGACGCGCCCAGGAACGAGACGAGTTCGTCGAAGAGATCGGGCCGGTCGAGCGGCGTGTTGAGGCGGAAGCCCGCGACGCCCGGCAGCGCGAGACCCTGGTAGAGCGTCGGATCGAGCGGCGCCAGGAACTCGAAGTCGGCGCCCGAGAAGGCCTGGAGCTGGAAGCGCGTGCCGTCGCCGATGAAGACGTGCGTCGGGTCCTTGTAGAGGAAGCCCGGGAAGTAGGCCTGCATCTGGAACTGAAGCGGCTCGTTCGCCCAGACCGTGCGCTCGCGCCGGAACAGGATCCGGCGATAGCCGTCGTAGTCCAGCTCCTGGACAGGCTGGGGCAGGACATCGCCCGGCGCCTGGTAGGGCTGCGCGGCGCGGTTGCGCATGGCGGCCGTCAGGGCGTCGAACGAGAAGTTCTGGGTGTCCACCATGGTGGGCGGGGTCGCGGGCGGAGCCGGGGGCGCGGCGGCGGGCGCCGCGGAGGGCGGGCTCGCGGGGGCGGCCGGGTCCGTCTGGGCGCGGGCGTCGCGTGCCCACCAGACCAGCGACAGGGCGCCGGCCAGACCGTATTTCAGCGCGCTGCGCCGGGAAGCGATGGGACTCGGCACGATGGGAGGGATCTTCTCTCGATTCGACAACGCACGCATGGACTTGAGCATAGAGCAACAGGCAAGAGTTTGCCCAGCAGGTGCCCGAAACGGGTGCCTGCTGTCCACCGGTTCCGGCAGGTCGCGGCTAGGTGCCTGCCGGGCGAAGCGAAAATGTGGCGGCGCGCCGCGCAACGACGGCGTCCTTGTTCCGTGCGTCGCCGGCAGTCGCCTAGCGCAGACGGCGCAGCTTGGCCGTGAGAAGTCCGTCGATCTGGCGCAGAGCCTGGAGAAGGGGCTGGCGGTCGGCTTCCGGCAGGGCGGCGCCGAGTTCCGTTTCCAGTCGATCCCAGAGCTTTCGAACGTCGCCGCGGGCGGCCTCGCCGGCGGGCGTCAGCATCACCATCGTGCGACGCGCGTCGCTGGCGTTGCTGGAACGGTTGACCAGCTGCTTCTCGATCAGCCGATCCAGCATCTTGGAAACGGTGGACGGGCGTACCGCCAACTGTTCGGCGAGCGCCGACACGCTGATCGGTTGGCCCGGAACGAGGCGATGAAGGAGCTGATCCTGACCGGGGTGGAGGTCGATCTCTATCAGAAGAAGCGACAGAAAGGCCCGGGTGGTCTTCGAGATCGACAGGAGCGACGTCACCAGGCCCGCCTCTTCGGCGTCCTGGACCGTGATCGCAGCGGAAGCAACAAGCGAGGGGCGTTCGTTCATGCCGGCACAATGCGGCGGGCGAAGCAAATCGCGCATTAAACCATTTATAAGAGCAACAAATAAAACCTCGAAATACAGCCGCCCGGACTGGTATTGGCGGGTTCAAGTGACTCCGGTCGGTCCATCCAGAACCATGCGAACCCTTCGCGCGAGGTCCTGACGACCGTAGGGTTTGTTGAGAAGCTCGAATTCCAGGCCCCCGGCGTCGGTCCGCTCGATCGAGGTTTCGGCGTAGCCCGTGGTGAGAAGGATCTTGATACGCGGCCGCCGGCGGCGCGCCTCGCGGGCGAGCGCCACGCCGTTCATGCCGCCCGGCATCACCAGATCCGTGAACAGGAGATCGGCCGGCTGGCCTTCGTCCAGGCGGCGCAGCGCCTCGCGCGGCGCGTTCTCCACCACGACGCGGTAGCCGTAGTCCTCCAGCATGTCGCGGGCGAGTTCGGCGACGTCGGGCCGGTCGTCCACCACCAGGATCGTCTCCGTGCCCCGGCTGTTGGAGGCCCGCTGGCGCTCGCGCGGACGCGCGATCTCGCCCGCCGCCGCCGGAAACAGAAGCTCCACCGTGGTGCCGCGCCCGACCTCGGAGTCGATGCGCACGGTTCCGCCCGACTGCTTGGCGAAGCCGTAGACCATGGACAGGCCGAGGCCCGTGCCCTTGCCCTCGTCCTTGGTGGTGAAGAAGGGATCGAGCACGCGCGCCAGAATGTCGCGCGGGATGCCGGTGCCGGAGTCCGCCACCGAGACCGACACGAAGTCGCCGGGCTGGACGTTTCCGAAGGCGTCGGCGTCGTCGGCCGAGACGGACAGGTTGCGGGTGCGGATGCGCACGGTGCCGCCGGAGGAGGCCGACATGGCGTCGCGCGCGTTGATCAGGATGTTGAGAAGCGCGACCTCGGCCTGCGTCGTGTCGATGCGGCAGTTGGCCAGATCGGGGGCGAGCTCGGTCTCCACCGTGATCTGATCGCCGAAGGTCCGGTTGGCCATGTCGGTCATGCCGCCGACGAGGCCGTTGAGGTTCACCACGCGCCCCTCGAGGCGCTGCTTGCGCGCAAAGGCCAGAAGCTGCTGGGTCAGCGTCACGGCCCGTCCGGCGGCCGAGCGCACGTTGTCCACCGCCCGCGACAGGCGGGGGCGATCGATCTCGCTCTTGTCGATGCCCGACGAGATCACCTCAAGATAGCCGGTGACGACCTGCAGGAGGTTGTTGAAGTCGTGCGCGATGCCGCCCGTCAGCTGGCCGAGCGCTTCCATCTTCTGCGACTGGCGCAGGGCGTCCTCGGCGTCGCGCCGGCGCGAGACGTCGAGCTGGGAGCCGAAGAAGTAAACGAGCTTTCCGTCCGTGTCGTAGACCGGCGAGATGAACAGCGCGTTCCAGAAGGACGAGCCGTCCTTGCGGTAGTTCAGGATCTCGGTGGCGAGCTCGCGACGCTCGGCGATCGCCTCGCGCACCTCGTCCACGACCGCGGCCTCGGTGCTCGGTCCCTGAAGGAAGCGGCAGTTGCGGCCAATGATCTCATCCAGCCGGTAGCCGGTCATCTGGATGAAGGCGTTGTTGGCGAAGACGATCGGGTTGTCGGGCTGATGAGGGTCGGTGACCGTCATCGGCATGCGCGTGGTTTCGACGGCCTTGAAGAAGATGTCGTGGTGCGAGCCGTTCGGCTGGAGGGCCTGACCCGACACGCGCACGTCGTTGGGCTCCCGCGGCGGGGTCTCGGGAGTGTCGGTCATGAAAAGCCTGTGACTCTGTTTACTCGAAACATGGTTCCGACCTATGCCAAGGCAAGGCGCCCTCGGGGGGCGAGGCGCCGGACGGGCCCCTCGGCCGGCCGAAACTCTAAGAAGATGGCGAATGTCTGAACACGAAGCGCCGACGCGCGGCAAGGTCCTCCTCGTGGAGGATGATCCGATGATCCGGGCGCTGACCGTGGAATGGATCGAGGATGCCGGCTTCGAGTGCCAGGAAGCGGGCTCGGGCGAGGAGGCTCTGGAGAGCTTCGCCGGGACCGACGGCTACCGCGCCGCGATCCTCGACGTGACACTGCCCGACCTGTCGGGTCCCGATCTCGCGCAGGAACTTCGTCGGCGTCGGCCCGGCTTCCCGGTGCTGTTCGCCACCGGAAACCTCAACCTCCTGCCGGACGGGATCCTCGAGGAGACCGCGACCGACGTCCTGTCGAAGCCATACTCCAACCAGGAACTGCGAGAAGCGCTGACGACGCTGCTCGGCGGCTAGGGACCGGCCGTCGGCTCCCCGTCCTCGATCAGGAGGATGTGGAGCGTCGCGGGGCCGTGGACGCCGATCACGAGGCTTCCCTCGATGTCGGTGGTCCCGCTCGGGCCGGTCACCACGACGAGGTTGCGCGACCGCGAAAGATCGCTTCGCGCGACCGCATCTTCCAGGTGAGGCACGACGTCGCGCACGCGCACCGCCACGAGGTGGTGAAGCGGCAGAAAGGCGTCGAGTACGGCCATGCGCGGTCCCGATCGCAGAACCAGACTCGCGGTCTCGGCGACCGCGCATTCCGCGATCGACAGCGCGGCGCGCTCGTTGGCGTCGGCCACGAGGCGGATGCCCGAGCCCGACCAGTCGAGGTCCTCGAGGACGGGCTCGGGCGCGAGCTTCAGCGCCGGCTCGATCCCGAGGCCCGCAAGGCGGGCGGCCACATGGTCCGGCAGAGAATGCCAGCCGGCGACACGCGCCACCGAGGCGCCGGGCGGCAGCTTCGCCACCGCCACCTCGAAGAGCACGGAGGGCTCCGCATCGGGCAGGACGGGACGAACGCGCTCGGGTTCGCGCAACAGCCTGTGCGCGTCCGCCGCGATCTCCCCGGGCGAGCGGCGCGGGGGAGCGCCCAACGCGGCGCGCACCGCGCCCATCACGCGCTCGCGCGCGCCCGTCACGGCCGCGTCTCGCGGCGCAGGCGTTCCGCTTCCCGTTCCAGAAAGGTCGGCCCGGCCGGCGGAACGGGCAGGTCGCGATAGCGCGTCCAGGCACCGGCCAGAAGCGGCAATCGGCCGAGGCGGCCCCGGCCGCGGGCCACCAGGCGCAGCGCGCGCGCGGCCAGCGCCGCGCCCAGCCGGTACAGGCGCGGATGCGTTCCCGCCCACCGCCAGAACCCGAGCCCTCGGCGCATGGTCTCGGGCTCCAGTCCCTCGCGCCAGGAACGCGTGCGCCAGCCCTTGAGAAGGGTGGGGAGCGGGATGTCGACCGGGCACACCTCGCGGCAGCGACCGTTCAGCGTGCAGGCATGGGCGAGGTCGCGCGTCTCGGTCGACAGCCCGTCGAGCGCGGGCGTCAGCACCGCGCCCATCGGGCCGGGATAGGTTCCGCCGTAGGCATGGCCGCCGATCTGGTTGAACACCGGGCAGTGGTTCATGCAGGCGCCGCAGCGGATGCAGCGCAGCATGGGGCGCATCTCGCGGTCGGCGAGCATGCGCGAGCGCCCGTTGTCGACGAGGACGATGTGGAACTCGTCGGGCCCGTCGAGATCGCCCGCGCGCTTGGGACCCGTGTGGAAGGTCGTGTACTGGGTGAGCGCGGCGCCGGTCGCCGAGCGCACGAGAAGACGCAGCATCATGGCGGCATGGGCCGCCGTGGGCACGAGCTTCTCGATGCCGGCCGTCGCGATGTGGATGCGCGGCGGCGTGGTGGTCATCTCCGCGTTGCCCTCGTTGGTCACGGTGCACACCGAACCGGTGTCGGCGACCAGGAAGTTCGCGCCCGAGATGCCGACATCGGCCCGCAGGAAGCGCTCGCGCAGGTGCCGGCGCGCCGAGGCCGCCATGGCCTCCGCCGTTTCCTCGCGGTGCGGATCGGCGTGGTGCTGGCGGAAGAGGTCGGAAATCTCCTCGCGCGTCTTGTGCATGGCGGGCCAGATGATGTGGCTCGGCCGCTCGCCGGCGAGCTGGACGATGTGCTCGGCCAGATCCGTCTCGACGCGCTCGATGCCGGCCGCCTCCAGCGCATGAGGCAGGCCGATCTCCTCGCCAAGCATGGATTTCGAGCGCGTTACCGAGCGCGCGCCCGCACGCCGGCAGATGTCCACGACGATGCGGCAGGCCTCACCCGCGGTCTCGGCCCAGTGCACCACGGCACCGGAGGCTAAAGCGTTGCGCTCGAACTCGGCGAGGTAGTGGTCGAGGTTCTCAACGACGTGGTCCTTGATCTCGCGGCCGCGCTCGCGCGCCACGGCGAAGTCCGGCCAGGCGCCGACGATCGCGGCGCGCTTGGCCCGCGCCGTGCCGGCCGTGCGGTCAATCGCGATCTTGAGGCGGGCGTCGGCGAGCGCCTGGCCGGTGCGGGCGTCGAAGCCAGAGGTCTCGGCGAGCACGCTCATGCGCTCGGCTCCCCGAGCGCGGGCCCGTCGAGGCGTCCGGCCAGCGCCTCCACCGTATGGAAGACGCGCACGGGCGAGCCGCGCCGCTGCAGCTTGCCGGCCATGTTCATGAGGCAGCCGAGGTCGCCGCCGATCAGGAGTTCGGCGCCGGTGGATTCCACGCAGCGCGCCTTTTCCTCCACCACGGCATTGGCGATCGCGGGATACTTCACGCAGAACGTGCCGCCGAAGCCGCAACAGGTCTCGGCCTCGGGAAGCGGGACCCATTCCAGATCGGGAATGCGGCCAAGCAGCGCCTTGGGTTGATCGCGCAGGCCCAACTCGCGCAGGCCCGAACAGGTGGGATGGTAGGTCGCGGTGGCCCGATGGGCGGGCGGGGCGGGCCGGAACCCGAGGACGTCGTGGAGAAAGCCGACGATCTCGTGGGTGCGCGCCGCGAGCCGGCGGGCACGCTCGCCCCAGACCGGGTCGTCGGCCAGCGCCGTGCCCGCATCGTGACGCAACGAGCCGACGCAGGAGCCGGACGGGGCCACGACGTAGTCGTAGCCTTCCAGGACCTCGATCTGGTGACGCGCCAGCGCCTTGCCGCCCTCGCGGTCGCCCGAGTTGAAGTTGGGCTGGCCGCAGCACGTCTGGCGCAGGGGCACCTCGACCCGGCAACCCGCCGCAACGAGCAGGTCTCGCGCGCATTCGGCGATCGCCGGACGCATGACGTTCACAAGGCAGGTGACGAAGAGCGCGACGCGCGGTCCCTCGCCGGACGGGTTGGTGGTTGCCGCTTGCATGGGGAGCCTCCCGCTACCGTCATGGCGTGGCTGGGCTTCCGGTGCAAGCGTCGCCGGCCGCGGGGTGCGGCCGGGAGGGATATCAGAACGGGTAGTTGCGGCGAACGAAGAGGCCGCGGTCGATCTCGCGCTGGCGTCGCTCCAGATCCACGAGCGAGGTCGCCTCGTTGAGGTAGCGGTTGGCGCGGTCCTCGGGGGACACGGTGCGCAGGGCCTGGCGGAGGCGGCTGGTGATGGTCATGGGTTCGTTCCTTCTTGGCTGAACCCAATCTATGAACCCGCCGGCTCTGCTGCAACGCAACATAACTCATGGTCGCCATGCGCGGCGATCATGGCTCGCGGTAAGGTTTCCCTAACCCATGCCGAGTTTGCAGGCGCCTAGATCCGAAGCCCGGTGCCGAGCCCCATCGATGCCAGCATGACAGCGGTGTCGGGCTCGCGCATGGCAAGCGGCGCACCCAGACCGTCGCGAACGGCGACGACGGCGATCTCGGCATCGTCGGTATCGGCCACGTCGAACACGCTGGCCGCCCCGTCCTGCGTCTCGTCGCCGGAGCGACGAGCGTAGGCGAAGGCGTCGCGCAGGCGACGGAAAGCGCGGAACTTGCGGACTTCCTCGGTCTCGATCCTCACGACGAACATTGCGGTGTCTCCCGGTTCGCTATGAGGAAAAGTTAATCACGTGTGAATGACGCTGCCAAGACAGGCAGACCGGTTCTCCTCAGATCGGCAGATCGAACCGCTGCCGGGCCTCCAGGCACTCCGGATCGCCGGGCTCGCAGTCGCGGCACACGAGGGGTCGCAGCGCATAGATCGTGCAGCGCGTGGCCTCGCCGACCCGGCCCGATAGAGCCAGGCAGCGCTCGCCCTCGCAGCGCATCGCGCCGACATCGCGCAAGGGCTCGGGAATGCGCTCGATCTCCTCGTCGCTTTCCAGGGAAAAGCGCGGCCATTCGCGCGAGGTCGAACAGCAGGCGCCGCAGAGTTGGCAGTCGAAGGGAGCGGCCGGCGAGGGGGCGGGGATCATGACCGATCGCGGCCCGCCCGTGCGGACACGGGCTTGATGCCGTCAGGCACCTTGACCGGGGCGCACCCGACCGCGCGCCGCGACATGGGGGGCATCGTTGGCGAGCGTCGCGGCGACGCGGATCGCGGAATGGATGCGGGTCAGGCGCTCGACGTCGTCGGGCACGGCGCGTGGGACCTCGGGTGTGGCACCCGGCACCAGGGTGAAGCGCTCCACCAGCGCCTCGGCCTCGCGGCGCATGGCCTCGCTGCGGCGCGCGGCGCGCTGAGGCGCCAGGGTCAGGCGCGACCAGAAGCCGCCCTGCGCGTCGCGCGCCTCTTCGATCGAGCGCATCAGCTGCCAGAAGCGGATCTCGGCCTGCGCGTCGGTCCAGATACGCTGAAGCTGCATGGAACGGGATCCATCATGGTTAACGGAGACCAGTCATATCGAACTGGGCACGGGGGTTTCAACGTGGCACGGCCAACTGGCGCGAGCCTGCCCTGGCGCCGGTCCGGTTGTAGTCCGCTAACCCTTCCCGGAATCTTGCGATGCCTTTCGCTCAAATTGCAGCGGTTTCGGTGGCGATCGCGCAAGGACCTCGGGCGTAAGGTCCCCTCATGTCTCGCACGGACCTGCTTGTCCGCGCCGCCTCCAGGGGACCCGTCTTGCCCATGTCGAACCTGTCCACGATGGCCGTCGCCCGTTCCGGCCGCACCGCCGGCCGGCGTTCCGCCCGCGCCGCCACCGCCCGCAACGAGGGGCTCCGCCCCGCCAAGGGACTGCTGCTCGGCCTCGGCCTGTCGTCGCTGATCTGGTCCGCCCTGGTCGCCCTGGTGGTGTTCTGAACCGTCAGCCGGCGCCTCGGCAGCGACCCGCCAGCGCCGGGTCGCCATAGGCGATGAAATGCGGGTTGCGCCAGTCGCCGCCCCCTTGTCCATAGCGCAGCGCCTCGCCGTCCAGCGTCGCGGTCAGGCCGCCGGCCGCGCGCAGCACCGCGTCGCCCGCCGCCGTGTCCCATTCCATCGTGGGCCCGAGCCGCGGGTAGAGGTCGGCCTCGCCGGCCGCGATCCGTCCGAACTTCACCGACGATCCGCAGGGCTCGGCGCCGTGGCCGGGAAAGCGCTCCAGCCAGAGCATCGTTTCGGCGGTCGCGTGCGATCGGCTGCCGAGCACCACCGGACAGGTCGGCGCGGCGCGCACGCGCA
Organism: Aureimonas jatrophae; assembly: GCF_900104035.1. Classification (GTDB taxonomy): domain Bacteria; phylum Pseudomonadota; class Alphaproteobacteria; order Rhizobiales; family Rhizobiaceae; genus Aureimonas; species Aureimonas jatrophae. The sequence continues at coordinate 666,692 of NZ_FNIT01000001.1, forward strand.
GCGGGCGCCGCGATCCGTCCGGCGTGATCTCGAAGGCGCCCGTCTCGCGCGAGCCCGCGAACAGCCGCCCCATGGCAGGGGCCAGAACGACGCCGGCCACCGGTTCGCCGTTCTCGATCAGCGCGATGTTGACCGTGAACTCGCCGTTCCGGCTGATGAACTCGCGCGTTCCGTCGAGCGGGTCGATCAGGAAGAATCGTTCGCCGTTCGCGCCCGGCGACGCACCCGTCTCTTCGCCCACCGTCGGCACGTCCGGCTGATCGCGGCGAAGGCTGGCGAGGATCGCCGCCTCGGCCTCGGTGTCGGCGAGCGTCACGGGCGAGCCGTCGCTCTTGGCCCGTGCCTCGACCCCCGCCGCGTAGTGCCGCATCACCACCTCGCCGCCGAGGCGGGCGGCGTGGACGAGCGTATCGAGAAGCGTGGTCATGCGGTCATCGTCCCGGCTGGCTCGGCGTTGGCCGCCCCCTAGCACGATTCGCGCGATCAAAGGCGCTCGGCGATCCGGTCCGCCACGCGCAGGGCGTTGGCGATGATGGTGAGGGTCGGGTTCACGGCGCCGATCGAGGGAAAGAAGCTCGCATCCGTGACGTAGAGGTTGTCGATCCCGTGCGCCCGGCATTCGAGGTCGAGGACGCTGGTGGCCGGATCGGCTCCAAAGCGCAGCGTGCCGGCCTGATGCGCCGTGCCGCCGATCGGCGTGTCCTTGCCCAGATACAGCGTGCGGTCCATGAGGTGCGGGTGGATCGCGGCCTTGTCGCAGATTTGGCGCAGCATCTCGCGCAAGCCCCGTGCGCCTTCCAGGTTGGTCTGCGTCAGGTCGAGATGCACCTGGTTGTTGCGGTAGAAGATCCGGTTCTCCGCCTTGGGCAGGTCCTCGGAGGTCAGCCAGAAGTCGATCGAGTGCCGCGCGATCCAGTCGAACGGCTTTTCCGGCAGCCACTGGAGGAAGCCCGGCAGGCCCTCCGCCTCGATCTGGGTGCCGTCGGACTTGCCGACCATCTGGATGTGGCCGAGCGGATACTCGAACGGGTTCAGCGGCGACGTCGCGTGGGCGTGGTAGAAGTCGTTGAGGCCGAGCGTCTTCTGGAACTCGGTCGGGTTCGGATCGCGCGAGATGGCGAGCACGGTCGCGTTGTTGTGGCGCATGTAGTTGCGCCCGACCTGGCCCGAGCGGTTGGCGAGCCCATCGGGATGGCGGTCGTTGCCCGAGCGCAGGAACAGGAGCGCCGAGGAGAGCGCGCCGCAGGCCACCACCACGATGTCGCCCCGGATCGTGTGCGTGCGGCCCTCGATCACCGTCTCGACGCCTGCGATGCTCGTGCCCGCCGCGTTCGTCACGAGGCGCTCGACATAGGCGTTCTTGAGGAGCGTCAGGTTCGGGTGGTCGCGCAGCGCGGGATCGACGCAGATCACCTGGCTGTCCGACTTGCCGTTGGTGAGGCTGGGGTAGCCGTCGAACGGGTCGCAGCGCAGAAGCGGCGAGTGCGGGGTCGCGGCGCCCGTCTCGTCCTGGTCGAGAAGCGCGCCCATCGGCAGGTGGAACGGGTGGAGCCCCTCGCGCGCCCAGTCGTCGGCGAGCTGCTGGATGCGCGGCTCGTGGCGGATCGCCGGGTGCTTGTAGGGCTTGGGGGAGGGCGGCTCGGTCGGGTCCTCGCCGCGCTGGCCGCGCACCTCGAAGAGTTCTTCCGCCGCCTGGTAGTAGGGCTCGAACGTGTCGTACTTCACCGGCCATTCCGGCGCGACGCCGTCGGGGTGCGCGACCTCGTCGAAGTCCTCGGTGCGCAGGCGCAGGAGCACACCGCCGTAGACCTTGGAGTTGCCACCCACGAAGTAGTGCAGCCCCGGACGGAAGCTCTCGCCGCTCGACGAGACCCAGGTCTCCTGCGCCTGGTAGCGTCCCTTGGCGAAGACCTCCTCGGTATCCCAGTTCTCCCGCTCGCGCTTGAGGTAGTCGCCGCGCTCGACGAGGAGCACGCGCTTGCCGGTCTGGGCGAGGCGCCAGGCCATCGTGCCGCCGCCCGGCCCCGCGCCCACGATCACGACGTCGTAGCGGTCATTCATGGCCCGTGTCCCTGTTTCCTCGGATTAGCGAGCCGGGCAACGATCGGGCCGGGGCCCCGTTCCCAAACGCGTGATGACGATTCGTCCACCTGTGCAACCGCGCGAGGGCCGCGGCGTTCAGCGGCGGCACGCTCCAGCGGAAGGCCAAGGTCCCATGTCGCTCGTCATCGCCTTCGCCATCCGTCTCCTGCTCGTCGCGCTGTTCCTGCCCTTCAGCGCGATGGACAAGATCGTGAACTTTCGCGGCGCGGTCGGCCAAGCCGGCGAGATCGCCCCCTCGCGCACGCTTGCGAAAGCGCTGATCTGCCTCGGTCTTGCGGTCGAGATCGTGATGTCGCTCGGCGTCCTGACGGGGGTCGCCGACCGCATGGCCGCGCTCATCCTCGCCGGCTACTGCATGGTGACCGCCGTCCTGTGGAAGCGCTTCTGGGCGCAAGGCGACTTCGCCTTCACCGGCCCGAGCAAGGGCCGCGACCTGTTCTGGGACTTCCTCAAGAACTTCGCGCTGGCGGGCGGCTTCCTGCTCGTCACCTTCGGCACGACAGCGGCCAGCGTCGATCGCTTCTTCGCCGACCCGTTCGGCTCCACCCATCCCTACAGCCTCACCGAGATGCAGCCATGAGCGACGACACCGCGCCCCGCGTGCCCTACTGGCACCTCTACACGGACGAAGACGGCGTCAGCCGGCAGCGCCGATGCGAGATGACCGAGTTCGAGCTGAAGAGCATGCAGCCGCCCGCCGCCCCGCAATGGCAGGGGGAGAAGCACCACGACGGCATGACCGTGATGGTGACGGTGCAGCCGGTGGGCTGGGAAGGCGCCTGGCACGAGAACCCCGCGCCGCAATGGATCATCCCCTTGTCCGGCCGCTGGTACGTCGAATCCATGGACGGCACGCGCGTCGAGATGGGGCCGGGCGAGATCTCGTTCGGCGAGGACCAGGGCACGCGGGAGAAGGATGGCCGCAAGGGTCACATGTCGGGCACGGTGGGCGACGAGCCGGCCGTCCTCATGGTGGTGCAGTTCGACTCCCAGCGCGACCGGACGACGCCGTGCCGTTTCCGCTGACCGGCGGCGTCCCAGATGCCGGGCTTCCCATCGCCGACTTCCGCTTCGAGACGGTGGAGCCCGAGTTCGACCAGCTGACGCTCTCGAACGCGCCGGTAGAGGTGCTGGCGACGGGCTTTCGCTGGATCGAGGGGCTGGTCTGGATGGGCGACTGGGCGACGCTCCTGTTCCAGGACCTGCCGCGCGGGCGCACGATGGCTTGGAGCGAGCGCGGCCGCCTCGCCGTCTGGCGCGAGCCGTCGGGCAACGCGAACGGGCAGGCGCGCGACCGCCAGGGCCGCGTCGTCGCCTGCGTCAACCTCGAGCGCGCGGTGGTCCGCGTCGAGCACGACGGGTCCGTCACGAGGCTCGCCACGCATTTCGAGGGGCGTCGCCTCAACTCGCCCAACGACGTCGTGGTGAAGAGCGACGGCTCGATCTGGTTCACCGACCCGCCCTACGGCATCGCCAACGACTACGAGGGCGAGCGGCAGGCGAGCGAACTCCCGCCCGCCGTCTACCGGCTCGACCCGGACACGGGCGAGCTCGCCGCCGTCAGTCTCGACTTCCAGGGGCCGAACGGCCTCGCCTTCTCGCCCGACGAGAGCCGCCTCTACGTCGCCGAGACGGGCGACCAGAGCCGTCCCGAACCCACCCAGGTCCTGCGCGTCCTCGATGTCTCCGGTGAGGGGCGCTCGCTCGGAAAGCCCCGCGACCTCGCCAAGGTCTCGCCCGGCTACACCGACGGCATGGCCGTCGACGAGGCGGGGCGCATCTGGTCGAGCGCCGGCGACGGCGTCCACTGCCTCGGCCCCGACGGCCGCCTCCTCGGGCGCATCCACCTGGGGCTCACCGTCTCGAACCTCACCTTCGGCGGCGGTCCGCACCTCAACCGGCTCTTCATCGGAGCGAGCCACACGCTGATGGCCGTGTTCCTGAACACGCGCGGGGCGCGCTGGCCATGAGCGACACGCTGCGTATCGCCGCGATTGTGCGCGAGGCGCGCGACCCGGCCGCGCTCGGCGCCTTCTATCGTGCGGCCTTCGACGCCGTGGCGGACGGCGCGGGGGCGGCGCGGCTCGGGTGCGAGCGCGTCGAGTTCGTGCCCGGCGACGGCCCGCCGGCTTCGGCCCCGTCGAACTCGGTCGGCTTCCAGCACCTGGCGATCATCGTCTCCGACATGGCGGCGGCGATGGATCGGCTGCGCGCGGTGCCGGGCTGGAGCGCGATCTCGCTAGACGGACCCGAGCAGTTGCCGGAAGCCTCGGGCGGCGTTGCGGCCTTCAAGTTCCGCGATCCCGAAGGGCATCCGCTGGAATTCCTCCGCTTCCCCGATGGACGGGCACCGGACCCCTGGCGCGATCGTGCGGGCCTGTTTCTGGGCATCGACCACAGCGCCATCTCGGTGCGCGACACCGACGAGAGCCTGCGCTTCTACGAGCGGCTCGGCTTCACCGTTCTGTCGCGACAGACGAACCGGGGCGCCGAGCAGGCGCGCATGGACGGGCTGTCCGACGTCGACCCGGCGCGCGTCGCGGTGGAGGTGACGGGGCTGCAGCCGCCCGGCGGCGCGCCGCCGCATCTGGAGCTCCTGTGCTACCGCACCCCGGCGTCGATCGCCGCCGTGCCGGGTCTGCGAACGGCACTGCGCCTATCGGGCGCCGGCGCGCTGCCGGCGCACGATCCCGACGGGCACGCCCTTCTCGCACATTGAACCTGTCGCCTCAGCGTCACGGGCAGGCGCTATGCCCTTGCGCTCAAGCGAGCGGCAGGGGACGGCACATGCAGATCGACGGGATCGGGCGGGAGCGGGGTTCGAAGCGCGGCATCCGGATGCCGCGCATGCGTCAGCCGCGCGACGAGGTGGCGGCGATCAGCTACGCCCGCCCGAGCGACCCGCTGGCGCGGCGCGCGCTGATCCGCTCGCTGGAGGTGCTGTCGGGTCGGCGCGAGCTGGAGCGTCTCTACCGGCTCTGGCGCGAGCGCGTGGCCGCCGGCCATCCCCAGCCCTTCCACCTCATGCTGGAGATGATGCGCATCCGCATGGACGTCGGCGGCGCCTGGCCGGTTCGGCCGCAGGATCTGCCCGAGCGCCTCGTCATGGTGGCCAACCATCCGTTCGGCATCGGCGACGGGGCGGCGATGCTGGCGCTCACTGAGCGGCTCGGGCGGCCGGCGCGCGTCCTTCTCCACAACGACCTCATGCAGATCCCCGAGATGGCGCGCTACGGTCTCCCGGTCTCGTTCGAGGAAACGCGCGAGGCGGTGGCGCTGAACCTTTCCACCAAGCGGCGCGCCGCCGAGCTTCTCGCCGAGGGCACGATCGTGATCGTGTTTCCGGCCGGCGCGGTCGCCACCGCGCCCAGGCCCTTCGGCCGCGCCGAGGACCTGCCCTGGAAGACGTTCGCGGCCGGGCTCGTGCGCCAGGGTCGCGCGGGCGTGCTGCCCGTCCACTGCGCGGGGCAGAACGGGCCGCTGTTCCACCTTGCCAGCCGCGTGTCGGCGACCGTGCGCCTCGGGCTCCTGGTGGGCGAGTTCCGCCGCCTGCGCGGACGGCAGATCCACGTCACGGTCGGCCGCCCGATCGCGCCGGAGGAGATCGGGCAGGCGAGCGACCGCCTCGCGCTGACCGAGCGGCTGCGCCGCTCCGTGCTCGCGCTCGGCTAGCGCGGCTCAACGGTAGCCGGCGGCCTGCAGCTCGAAGAGCTCGGCATAGCGCCCGCCGGCCGCCATCAACGCCTCGTGCGTGCCCTCCGCCTCGATCCGCCCGCCGGCCAGAACCAAGATGCGGTCGGCCCGGCGCACCGAGGAGAAGCGGTGCGAGATGAGGACCGCCGTGCGTCCGGCGCTGAGCTCGCGGAAGCGCTCGAAGACCGCGAACTCGGCGCGTGCGTCGAGCGCCGCGGTCGGCTCGTCGAGGATCAGCACCTCGGCGTCGCGCATGTAGGCGCGGGCGATCGCGATCTTCTGCCACTCGCCGCCCGACAGCTCGACGCCACCGGCGAACAGGCGGCCCAGCGGCTGTTCGTATTGTTCGGGCAGGCGCTCGATCACCTCGTCGGCAAGGCTGCGGCCGGCCGCCTCGCGGATGCGGTCCGCGTTCCCGCGCGCCTCGATGCGCCCGACCGCGACGTTCTCGCCCGCCGTCAGGTCGTAGCGCACGAAGTCCTGGAAGATGACGCCGACACGCGAGCGCAGCTCGCCGAGGTCGAAGTCGCGCAGGTCCGTGCCGTCGAGAAGGATGCGCCCCTCGCTCGGGTCGTAGAGGCGGGCGAGAAGCTTCACGAGCGTCGTCTTGCCGGCGCCGTTCTCGCCGACCAGCGCCACGACCTCGCCGGCGGGCAGCCGGAAGTCGAGGCCGCGCACGGCCCAGCGCTCCGACCCGGCGTAGCGGAAGCCGACGTTCTCGAAGCGGAAGCCCTCGCGAAGCGGGCGCGGTACGGGCCGGGGATGCGCGGGCACCGGCAGGCTCGCCCGCTCTTCCAGGAGGCCGAACAGGTCGTCGAGATAGAGCGCCTGGCCAGCCGTCGAGGAAAAGGAGGAGAGAAGGCCTTCCACCAGCGAGCGCAGGCGCAGAAAGGCACCCGACAGGAAGGTAAGGTCGCCGATCGAGAAGGCGCCCTGGAGCGTACGCGCGACGATCACGCCATAGGCGAGGTAGTAGGCCGCCGTGCCGAGCCCCGCCCAGAGCGTGCCCCATCCGGCTCGTCGGGCGGAGAGCGAGGCGTTGGAGCGATAGAAGGCGTCCGAGAGGCGGCGGTAGCGCTCGATCAGGAAGGGGTGGAGCCCGAAGATCTGCACCTCGCGCGCCGTGGAGGCGCTGGCCGCCGTGATGCGCACCGAATCGAGCTCGCGCCGCTCGGCGGTCTGCGCAAAGGACAGGCGGTAGCCCTCGGCGTTGAAGTGAGCCTCGGCCAGGAAGCCCGGCACCAGCGCGACGAGGAGCAGGCCCAGAAGCCACGGCGCGTAGGCGACGAGCCCGGCGGCGAAGCCCACGACGGTGACGAGGCTCTGCGCCTGGCCGAGAATGTTCGACAGGAGCGTCGTGCGCCCGCTCGCGAACCGCCGGGCCCGGTCCAGCTGATCCTGGAAGCCGCTATCCTCGAAGCGCGCGAGATCCAGCGTCGCCGCATGCTCCATGATGCGGATGCTGGTGAGGATCGACAGGCGGTCGGCGAGCAGCGCCTCCGCATAGGTCACGAGCCGGCCGAGAAGATCCATGGCGACGGCCAGCGCGAACTCGGCCAGAACGAGCCACAGGACGAGGCGGTAGCGCGCGTCGAGAAGCGAGAACACCGGAGCCGGCGGCAGGGCGGCGAGGCGCACCACCTCGTCCACGATCAGCTTGGCGACAAAGAGCGCGGCGATCGGCTGGAGCGCGCGGGCGAGCCGAAGCACGGCCGACAGGAGGGCGAGGCCCGGCTCGGCGCGGAACACCAAGGCGAGAAAGGGCGGCACATGGCGCAGCGCCGCGAAGCGATCGCGCCAGGTCGAGAGCTGACGGGGACGGGCCGGAGGAGCCAAGGCGGATCGAGGGGTCAGCCGTCGGGCGTCGCGCTGGCCGCCAAGCGCCCGTTGCCGATCGCCTGGACCAGCGCCTCGTGGTCGAGCGCGTTCTGCTCGCCGTAGCCCTCGGCCCAGTCGGCGAGCGCCTCGTCGAGACCCTCGTCCTTGGCGCTGCCGCAATAGCCCGAGATGGCGGCGGCGTCCCCGGTTCGGGCGTGCGCCCGGGCGAGCAGCGCGCCGTAGCCGAAGGCGAAGAAGACCAGCGAGCGCCCTTTGAGCATGGCGTGCGGAATCTCGCCCTTCATGTTCTTCATTTGGCGGACGTAGAAGGGCCGGTCCTCGATCGTGGTCCAGCCGAGCAGCGGGTCGCCGACCGCCTGGAGCAGGCGCTGGCCGTAGACGACGCGTGCCCCGTCGTGCGAGCCGTAGGGCTCGGGAAGCGGCGCGACATAGGGCGCCGCCGCGGGGCGGATCGCTTCCTTGACCTGCAGGAACAGGGCGTCGTGGTCGCAGTTGCCGAAGAGCAGCGCCACGAAGGCGCGCGTGCCGACGCTGCCCACACCCACCACGCGGTGCGCGACGTCCACCACGTGGTAGCGGCTCAGCATGAAGCGTCGCTCGCGCGGCAGGCTCTCGGCATAGTGCTCGAGTCCCGTGATCACGGCCTCGCGCGTCGCGTCGTCGACCGCGGTCAGGATTGGGGGATCGGTGCGGAAGCGCCAGCCGCCGTCCACCTGCCGCTCGCCGACCTTGTCGAGCAGCGACTGGTTGTTGCGCCGTCGCGCCTTTTCCACGGAGCGGTGGAGGATCTCGGCGGACTCGGGGTCGATGCTGATGCCCTTGAAGTCGAGGTGCTCGGCACGCGCGGCGCGATGCCAGACGTCGATCGGCCCCTGGGGGGCGAGCTCGATCATCGACAGACGGTAGCCCTCGACGCAGCCCTTCACGACGCGCCGCCGCTCCGAGCGACCGACGCCGGCATCGCGCGCGGCGATGTTGAGCGAGGCCGCAAGGCGCTTGATGTCCCATTCCCAGGGACCGATCGTCACCTCGTCGAAGTCGTTGAGGTCGAGCACCACGTCGCGCTGGGGCGTGCCGAACAGGCCGAAGTTGGCAAGATGCGCGTCGCCGTTGAGAACGACGTCGATGCCCGAGCGCGGCGTTCGGGCGAGGTCCGCCGCCATGACCGAGGCCGCCCCGCGCAGGAAGCTGAAGGGCGACTGCGCCATGCGCGCGGTGCGCATGGGCACGAGGCGCGCCTGGCGGCCCTCGTTCGAGGCCTCGACGAGGGCGACCGGGTCGGCGCGTCCATCCCTCGGCACGGGCTCGGCATGGGCGGCATGGGGCACGGCCTCGCGCAGCTTCTTGCCGGCGAGCCGTCGCCGTTCCCAGGGCTCGCCCGGCACGCGCAGGTCGATGCGGGGATAGCTTTCGGCGGGGGCGAGTACCTTGGCCTCGCGCGGGGCGGCCGCGTCGGGGCGCACCTCGGCCCCCTCGTCCGCTTCGGCGCCGGGCATCATCCAGTCCATCGCGCCATGCTCCTCGGCCGTCCGCATCCCGTCTGCGCAAAGAGGGGAGTTCACGAAAACGTCAAGAAAGCTCGCGTGCGAGCAAAGGCGGCCGTAGCCCTCGTGCAAACGAAAAAGCCCCGCCGGAGCGGGGCTTTTCGAACTTGCTGCGGCCAAACAGCCGATGCGAAAGCAGAGCGTAAGGTCAGGCCGACTTCAGGTTGACGGCCTTGGGGCCCTTGCCGCGCGTGTCGTCCTGCGTGTCGAAGGAGACCTTCTGGTTGTCCTTCAGCGAGGTCATGCCGGAACGCTCGACGTCGGAGATGTGGACGAAGACGTCCTTTCCGCCGTTGTCGGGCGTGATGAAACCGAAGCCCTTATCCGCGTTGAAGAACTTCACAGTGCCGATGGCCATTAAACTTTTCCATTGTTCCCGGGCGGACACTCATCCGCCTGCATCCTTCATGCGGGATTGTGAACGGGGAAGCAATGGAGGAGTTGCAAAGAATTACAAGAGTCTTCACGCGGCCGGGCGCGACAGAAGATAGGTCGAGGTCAGGATCAGGGTGATCGCGACGAGCCCGAGCACCGGAATCGGCGCCCCGCCGGCCCACAGCAGGAGCCAGCTCGCGCCCATCGACAGGACCGCCAGGACCTTGGCGCGGCGCGGCACCGCGCGCCGCTCGCGCCATGCCCGGAGCGAAGGGCCGAAGCGCGGGTGGTTGTCGAGGCGCGCTGCCCATTCGGGCGAGCCGCGCCGGAAGGCCCAGGCGCCGAGCAGCGCGAAGGGCGTCGCCGGCAGGCCGGGCAGCACGACGCCCGCGATCGCTAATCCGAGAAACAGCAGCCCCAGCGCCTTGTAGAGACGCCGCAGCGCGGGGCTGCGCACCGGGCCGGCGGAAGGATCGGGGTCGCTCGGGGACGGGCGTGAAGCGGTCAAGGGTCCGAGATCGCAAGGGGCGCGGCGCGCCGTGCCCCGTTATGGGTGCCGCAGGATCGCACGGCAAGGTGCGGTGCCGTCGGGCACGGCGTGCCTGTTCCCGGCCGTTCGCCGCGCCGGCGGCCGCAGCTTGAGGGCGGCGGCTCGTCAGTGCAGCGGCTCGACCCGCTCGCCGCTCGCCTCGTCGAACAGATGCAGCCGCTCGGGCGGCAGGCGCCAGGCGACGCGCTCGCCCGCCAGTCCGGGGGGCGGTCCCATCACGAAGGCCTTGAGCGCATGCGCGCCGAGCCGGGCATGAACGATCGTGCCGAGGCCCGTCGGCTCCACGAGGTCGATGGGAAGGCGAAGCGCGCCCTGTTCGTCTGCGGAGGTGCCGACCAGAACGTGCTCGGGCCGGATGCCGGCGACGAGGCGCCGGTTCTCGGGCGTGCCCGGCGGCAGCGGCAGGCTCGTGCCCTCGCCCAGATCCAGAAGCGCCGCACCCGACACGCGGCGCGATGTGCCCGACACGAAGTTCATGGCGGGCGAGCCGATGAAGCCGGCGACGAAGCGGTTGGCCGGGCGCTCGTAGAGCTCGGCCGGCGTGCCGATCTGGCGGATCTCGCCGCCCTCCATGGCGACGATGCGGTCGGCGAGCGTCATCGCCTCGATCTGGTCGTGCGTGACGTAGATCGAGGTCGCGCCGAGCTCGGCATGGAGCTTCTTGATCTCGGCGCGCATGTGCTCGCGCAGGCGCGCGTCGAGGTTGGACAGCGGCTCGTCGAACAAGAAGGCGGCGGGCTCGCGCACGATGGCGCGGCCCATGGCGACACGCTGGCGCTGACCGCCCGACAGGGCCTTGGGGCGGCGCTTGGTCAGGGCGGTGAGGCCGAGCTTGTCGGCGGCGCCAGCGACCGCGTCCCGGATGCGCTCGCGCGGGGTGCGCCGGAGCTTGAGCGCGTAACTCATGTTGTCCTCGACGCTCATGTGCGGATAGAGCGCGTAGGACTGGAACACCATGGCGAGGTTCCGGTCGCGCGGCGGCACGTCGTTGACGCGGGTACCGGCGATGGCGATCTCGCCGCCCGTCACCTCCTCCAGCCCCGCGATCATGCGCAGGAGCGTCGACTTCCCGCAGCCCGACGGGCCGACCAGAACCACGAACTCGCCGGAGCGGATCGCCAGGTCCACCTCGCGCAGGACGGTGACGGGGCCGTAGGACTTGCGGACGGAGCGGATGTCGATCGTGGCCATGGAAGCGGTTCCCTCAGCCCTTCACCGCGCCGGCCGTAAGGCCCGCGACCAGGAAGCGCTGGATCAGGAGAAAGAACAGGACGGCGGGGATCAGCGCGAGGACGCCGGCCGCCATCATCTGCCCGAAGTCGACGCCGAACTTCGAGACGAAGGACAGGAGCCCGACCGGGAAGGTCGAGGCGTCGGCCTTGGACACCAGCATCAGCGCGAAGAGAAGCTCGCTCCAGGCGGCCGTGAAGACGAAGCCGAGCGTCGCCGCCATGCCGGGCAGGGTGAGCGGTACGATGATCTCGCGAAACGCTCGGAAGCGGCTGGCCCCGTCGATCTCGGCGGCCTCCTCGAGGTCGCGCGGGATGGCGTCGAAGAAGCTCTGCATCAGGAAGATCGCGAAGGGCACGTTGAAGGCTGTGTAGACGATCACGAGGCCGGACAGCGAGTTGGTGAGCCCGAGCGTCGACATCATGCGGAAGATCGGGGCGATCAGCATGACGAGCGGAAACATCTGGGTGACCAGAAGCAGGCCCGTGACGACCAGCTTGCCGCGGAAGCGGAAGCGCGAAAAGGCGTAGCCGCCGAGCGCGGCGATCACCGTCACGATCGCCGCCGTCGACAGCGACACGATCAGGCTGTTGCGGAAGAAGAGCGGGAAGTTCGAGTTCTCCAGCACGAAGCGGAAGTGCTCGAGGCTGACGCGCGAGGGCCAGAGCCGCACGCCTTCCGAATACATGAGGTCGTTGGGCGTCAGCGAGACCTTGAGCAGCCAGAACAAGGGGAACAGGGCGAAGACGACGAAGACGAGGACGCCCAGGCGATGGGCGAGCGTGCCGGCGATCCGGGAAGCGCGCATGGCGGCTCAGTCCTTGTTCAGGAGCATCTGGCGCAGGGACACCAGAAGCAGCGAGTAGACGAGGAGCAGCGCCAGGAGCACCAGCGAGATTGCGGAGGCGTAGCCGAAGTCGAGCTTCCGGAAGGCGGTGGTGAAGATGTAGCTCGCCACGATCTGCGTCCGGTCGGCGGGGCCGCCGCCGGTCATCACCACGATGAGGTCGGCAAAGTTCGCGACCCAGACCGTGCGCAGGAGGATGGTGATCGCCATGGTGGGGGCGAGAAAGGGCAGCGTGATCGACAGGAACTGGCGAACCGGTCCCGCGCCGTCGATCGAGGCGGCCTCGTAGATGTCGCGCGGGATCGACTGGAGCGCCGCCAGCATGGTGATCGCGAAGAAGGGAATGCCCCACCACACGTTGGCGACGATCGGCCCGATCAGGGCGAGCTGAGGGTCGGCGAGGATGTTGACGGGCGCGTCCAGGATGCCGAGCGCGGCCAGCCAGTGCGGCAGCGGCCCGACCACGGGGTTGAACAGCCAGGCCCAGTCGAGGCCGCCGAGAAACGTCGGCACGGCCCAGGGTACGAAGCACAGCGCCTGCGCCACCGCACGGCCGGGAAAGGGCCGGTTCAGGAGAAGCGCCAGCGTCAGGCCGAGCGCGAACTGGAGCGCGACCGAGGAGGCGGTCCACCAGAGCGTGTTGTCGAGTGCCGTCCAGAAGTTGCGGTCGCTCCAGAGCGCCACGAAGTGCTTGAGACCGACAAAGCCGCCCGAGAAGGGGTTGAGGATGCGGATGTCGCGAAAGGCGTAGGAGATGCCGATCACGAGCGGCACCAGCATCACGGCGGCGATCAGGACGAGCGCGGGCGCGGCGTAGAGATAGGGCTCGGCGCGTCGCAGGAGATGCGAACTCGTCCTCGGCCTGGCACCGGGCTTGGCCTTGAGGGCGGCGGTCAGGGTCACGGCGATCCTTGGAGCTTCGAACGAAACGGGAGGCGGCGCGACTGTTCGCGCCGCCCCGTGCGGATCGGCAGGCTTACTGCGCGGTGGCCATGTACTTCTGCTGGGCGGCGGTCAGGTAGTCCGCCCACTCCTTGGCCATCTCTTCCGCTGTGATCTCGCCGAGCAGCGCGCGCTGCGAGGAGGTGGGCACGAGGCTGTCCTTGAAGTAGGCGAACTCCTCGAGGTAGCTCGGCAGCGAGGTCGGCACGATGTTGGGATCGCGCAAGCTATCGAACCAGCCCTTGAAGGCGTCGCTGGCGTAGAACGGGTCGTTCTCGGCGCTCTTGAGCGCCGGCAGGGCGCCGGTGCGCTTGTTCCAGGCGACGTTGCCCTGCGTGCCCTCCAGCGTCTCGATCAGCTTCCAGGCCATCTCCTTGTTCTCGGAGTTGGCAAACATCGACCAGCCGGCGTAGCCGATCACCGGAAACGCCTTGCCCGCCTCGCCCTTGGGCAGCGGCACGACGCCGTATTCCTCCGGCTTCATGCGCTCGGAGATGGCGATCAGGGCGTCGGGGTCCTGGTTCAGCATGGCGCAGGTGCCGGAATAGAAGCCCGCCACCGTTTCGTTGAAGCCCCAGGAGATGGAGTCCTTCGGCGCCAGACCCTTCTTGTAGTAGTCGACGTACCAGGCGAGGCCCTTCACCTTCTCGGGGTCGGCGAAGGTCGAGGTGCCGTCCGGCTTGAAATAGGTGTTGTCGCCCGCGATGGCGTTCATGAAGACGGTCCAGTCATTCAGGCCGCCGCGTCCGCCGCGCAGGCAGTAGCCCGTCTTGCCCGGCAGCTTCGACACGGCCTCGGAGGCCGCCTGGAACTCGGCGATGGTCTTCGGCGGCTCGGCGATGCCGGCCTCCTTGAACAGCGTCTTGTTGTAGAACATGGCGCCGAGATAGAAGCCGTAGGGCAGCATGTAGGCCGTCTTGCCGTCGGTCATGCGGCCGAACTGGAGCGCGCGCTCGTTGAGGTCGGCCGCGCCGGACCACTTGGCGAGGTAGGGCTCCAGGTTCTCCAGCGCCCCGTTCTTGGCGTAGAGCGCGACCCAGGTATCGGGCATCTCGACGACGTCCGGCGTCTCGCCCGCCGACACGGTGGTGGCGAACTTCTCGAAGGCCTCGCCCCAGGGCAGCGAGGTGATCTCGACCGTCACGCCAGGGTTGGCCGCCTCGAACGTCTTGACGATCTCCTGCAGCGTCTGCGTGCGCGCGGGGCTGGTGATGACCTCGGTGAGCTTCAGCGTCGTCTGGGCGAGCGCGGCCCCCGACAGGAGCGTCGTGCCGAGTGCGGCGGCGAGAAGCGCGGCGGTGGCGGATCGGGCAGTCGTCATGCAGGTCTCCTTCGGGGTTGAGATGACAATCAAAGCGTCGCGGCGCCGATCGCCGCGTCGAGGTCGGCCGTGAGCGCGCCGGCGCCCTCCAGGCCCACGTGGAGGCGCACGGAGCGCGGCGAGATGCCGAAGGCGTGGCCGGAATTGGGGCCCTGGTTCTGCGAGAGCACGACGCGCCCGGGCACGCACAGGCTCTCATGCCCGCCCCAGGAGACGCCGAGCTTGAAGAGCTCGAGCGCGTCGGCAAAGCGCGCGACGTCGACCCCCTCGCGGAACGTGAACGAGAAGAGGCCGCTCGTGCCGGTGAGGCCCGGCGGCAGCGCGTTGCCAAGGCCCGGGTGCTGGACGCTTTCCACGGCCTCGTGCGCCAGGAGATGGCGCGCGACGAGAAGCGCGTCCGCCTCGTGGGCGCGCATGCGCAGCGGCAGCGTGCGCAGGCCCCGCGCCAGAAGCCAGGCGTCGAAGGGCGACAGCTTGGCGCCGAGATAGGGATAGGTGTGGGCGCGGATCGTCGCGATCGACGCCCTGGTGCCGGCGACGACGCCCGCCACGACGTCGGAATGGCCGCCGAGATACTTCGAGGCCGAGTGGATCACGAGATCGACGCCGAGCTGGGCGGGCTTCTGGAAGACCGGCGTCGCCCACGAGTTGTCGATCACCGTCATGACGCCGTGATCCCTGGCGAGGCCCGCCAGCGCGCCGACGTCGTGGGCGTCCATCACCCAGCTGGTCGGGCTCTCCATGTAGAAGAGCCTGGCGCCGGGCAGCGCCTTGGCGACTGCGTCGTGGTCGAGCCCGTCGACATAGGTCACCTCGACCTTCAGGCGGCGCAGCAGGATTTCGAACAGGCGGTAGGCGTCGGGATAAACGTGGCGCACGGCGACGATCCGGTCGCCCGGCTCCACGAAGGCGAGCACCGTGGACGAGATCGCGCCCATGCCGCTCGCGAACCCCATCGCGTCCTCGGTTCCCTCGAGCCCGGCGAGCTTCTCCTCGAAGAAGCGCACGGTCGGGTTGAGGCCGCGCGTATAGGTCGGGCGCACGCGCCGGCCGAGATAGGTCTCCTCCATCTCCTGGAAGGAGCCGAAGGTGAAGAGCGAGGTCTGCGCGATCGGCGGCACCACGGCGTCGAAGGCGTGCGACTCGTCATGGGCGAGAAGCAGGCGGGCGTGCTCGAAATCGTCGTCGGGGGAGAGGTCGTTCACGGCTGCGACATGTCCTTGATGTCCTCCTCCACGATGCGGAGGATGGCGAGGGTCTTGTCGCGGGCCCCCGCCGCGTCGCCGCGGGCGATCGCCTCGAAGAGCTCGCGATGAAAGGGAAAGGAGCGGCGCGCGAAGTCCGGCCGGTCGAAGGGCTTGGCGAAGAAGCTCTCGAAGGCCTCGCGCATCTGCTCCAGAAGCTGGGCGAACAGCGGGTTTCCGCTCGCGTCGTAGATCGAGAGGTGGAAGGCGAGGTCCTCGCGCCCCGCCGTGCCCTTCTCGAGGTGCACGGCCTCCATGAGCGCGAGCTTGCGTTCGATCTCGGCGATCGCGTCGCGCCCGGCCCGCTCGGCCGCCAGCGCCCCGGCCTCGGCCTCCAGGCCGCGCCGCACGTCCAGCGTTTGAAGCAGGGCCTCGCGCAAGCTGCCCGCGTTGATGGTCAAGGGAAGGTGGCGGCTGGAAGCGGTCAGCGGACGCCGCAGAAAGGAGCCGCTTCCCTTTCGCGTCTCGACGAGGCCGAGCGCCTGCATCTGCCGGATGGCCTCGCGGATCGTGGAGCGCCCGACGCGCAGGGCCTCGGCCAGCGCCCGCTCCGTCGGCAGCCGGTCGCCCGCGCCGAGGCCCGAGCGTTCGGCAAAGCGGCCGATGGCCTCCACCGTGTCGCGGAGCCGGTCAACCGGGGGAAGGGCGGGCAAGCTGTCCAGGACGACGCGATCCAGATCGTGCGAATTGGTCTGACATCCTACCGATCGGGCTTCGGTCGTCAATCTGTCACACGGGAAAAGATCCCGCCGAAACGGGGCGGGGCGGAACCGTCGCCGATCCCGCCCCGCCGCCTGAATGCTGCGTCGTCCGGCCGCTCAGCCCGCCACGAGGCGCAGCCCTTCCGCAAAGACCGGTCGGGCCGCGATCGCGGCCGTGCTCGCCACGAGGTCGAGGCGGATGCGACGCTCCAGGGCGTGGATCTCGTTCGCCGGGCAGAACAGGAGCACGTCGAAGCGCGGCAGGCCGATCTCCGTGGTGGCGAGCGCGACGCGCCCGGGCGTCGCGTCGAGAGGCCGGTGCAGGCGCCGCCCCGCTTCGGCACCGATCTCGGCCGCCGGACCGGCGAAGGCCGCCGCCGCCCGGTCCACGGAGGTTTCCAGAACCTGCAGCGCGTGCGCGACGTCGGTCTCGGCGCCGCTCGTGATCGAGAAGGCGTGAAAGACGAAGCCGCCCGCGGTGCGCTCGACCCGCAGGTCGGCGGAGAACAAGCGGCTGTTGGGCAGGACGCGCGAGCGGCCCGTCGCGCGGCGGCCGAAGCCGTCGCTCTCAATCTCGGCGACGTGGGTGGCGAGCCAGGTCCCGTCGATCACCTCGCCCAGCATGCCGTCGACCTCGATCACGTCGCCGATCCGGTACATCGCCCCGCCGACCCGCAGGAGCGAGCCGGTCGCGCACAGCACCAACTCCTTGAACGCCATGACGATCGCCATGGTGAAGGCGGCCAGCTGAAGCGCCGCGGCGCCGATCTCGCCGCGCCACACGAGGCCGAGCGCCAGAAGCGCCGCCAGGGCGCAGGCCCCTTTCAGGAGGCGCAGGCGCCGCCGCGCCGCGCCGCCGAGCGGCCCGGCCGTGCCGCGCCCCGCGTGCCGCGCGGCCAGGCGACGCGTCGCCGCCACGGCGACGAGGATGCCGACGCTGGCGCCGATCGGGGCGAGCGGGCCGTGAAACAGAAGGTCGGTGCTGAAGGCGAGCATGCGAATGGTCCCTGGGAAGGCCGGCGCCGGAAGCGGCGGCGTTCGTGACCGGGCATGGCGCCCCGGTCGGACCGAACCTCTAGGCGGGCGGCGTTTCGGCGCGACGCCGTCCACGTGACGTCGCGCCCCGATCGCGTTTCGCCGTCGCGTCCCCGTGGGGTGCCTTTCTTTCATCGCCGCGACGTCGGGGACCTGGCGTGACGACCGGGTCCCGGCGCGCAATCTCGACGAAACACAATCGCTCCAGCACGACCGAGCGGCGAAACGAGGCCCCGTTAATCACCCTTCCCGACGAGGCCGGGCACCCCGAACCTCGAGGTCCTTGCGGGAAGCGCGAGGCAGAAGGGAGACGCCGTCATGTTGAGAACCATCTTTGCCGGACTGGACCGTGCCGGCGCCCTGATGCTGGAGCGCCACTCCGCCGGCGGCCGCGGCGCCGCCGGCCTCAGGCCCGGTCGGCCGACCCCGACCTGCGAGTTCGACTATGAGTACTACGGTGCCCTGGCCGGCCGCGTGCGGCGGTCGCTCTAGGGGCACGGACGGGCTCGCCCGCGCCCCGCCTTCCGGAAGGTAAGGCGGCCGGGCGATCCCTTTCGGCCCGCCATCGAGGCGTGTATGCTTCGTGGCAAAAGCAAGGCAAGATGGGGCAGGGGCGCCTTCGGGCAAGAAGCCAAGACGATGCGGGATGGATGGATCAGTTTCGCCGCGGCCGATCGGGAGCCGGCGTCGGCCTTGCCGCGCTGGAAGCTCCTGATCGTCGACGACGACCAGGCCGTTCACGACGGCACGCGCTTCGCCCTGCAGCGCTTCGCGCTGAACGGACGGCGGCTCGAGTTCCACAGCGCCTATTCCGGCACGGAGGGTTTCGAGGCGCTGCGCGCCCATCCCGATACGGCCGTGGTGCTGCTCGACGTCGTGATGGAGAGCGAGGACGCCGGGCTGCGGCTGGCCCGTCGCATCCGCAACGAGCTCGGCAACGACCTCGTGCGCATCATCCTGCGCACCGGCCAGCCCGGCCAGGCTCCCGAGCACAAGGTCGTCGTCGACTACGACATCAACGACTACAAGGCTAAGACCGAGCTGACCGCCGAGCGCCTGTTCACCGCGTTGACGGCGGCGCTGCGCTCCTTCGAGCAGCTGCGCCGGCTCGACGACACGCGGCGCGGACTGGAGCTGATCGTCCAGGCCTCGTCCGACCTGTTCTCGCGTCGCTCGCTGGAGACGCTGGGGCTCGGCGTCCTTCTCCAGCTCAACGCGCTGCTCGCGCTGGAGGCCGCCGGCATCGTTCTGGCGCGCGAGAGCGCGAACGCGGCGCATTCGGTCCTTGCCCGGCTCGGAACCTTCGCGGGGGAACGGGGCGAGCGGATCGACTTCGACGCCTTGTTCCAGCGCCTCGCCACCGAGGACCGCCGCGTCCTCCACGAGGACGGCACGACGCACCTCTTCCTGCGGACCGAGGGCGGGTCGGAGTTTCTGGTGCTCGTCGACAATCCGTCCGAGCCGAGCCCGGCGCAGGTCTCGCTTCTGGCGGTGTTCGCCGCCAAGCTCGCCATCGCCTTCGACAACGCCCGCCTTCATGCCGAGATCCTGGCTGCCAACGAGGAGCTGGAGGAGCGCGTCCACCGCCGCACGGGAGAACTGGCCACCGCCAACGCGCGGCTCGAGGCGCAAGGGGCGCAGCTTCGCCGCGTCAACGCGTTCAAGAACGAGATCCTCGGCACGATCGCCCACGACCTGAAGAACCCGCTTGGCGTCATCATGGGGCGCGCGGAGATGCTGGCGGCGCTGGCCGACCGGCTGGACGAGGCGGCCGCCGCCCCCTTCCGGCAGCAGACCGGCCCCATTCGCGAGGCCGCGCAGCGCCTCACGCGCATCCTCGACCGCTCGCTCAACGACGCCATGGCCGACGCGGTGGACATCGTGATCGAGGCGCGTCCCGCCGATGTCGGCCGCATCGTGGAGCGCACGGCGGAACTCGCGCGAAGCCTCGCCGAGGCCAAGGCGCAGACGCTCTCGCTCGCCGTGGAGCCGGGTCTGGGCGCACGCTGCGATCCCGACCGCGTCGCGGAGGCCGTGGAGAATCTCGTCGGCAACGCGGTGAAGTACACGCCGGCCGGCGGGCGCATCGAGGTGTCGGCCGCCCGGCAGGCGGGCGAGATCGCCATCACCGTGGCCGATTCCGGCCCCGGCCTTCGCCCCGAGGACGTCGCACGCCTGTTCGGCCGCTTCCAGCGCCTGTCGGCCCAGCCTACGGGCGGCGAAAGCGCGACCGGGCTCGGCCTGTCGATCGTGCGCAAGATCGCCGAGCTGCACGGCGGACGCATCGAGGCCGCCGAGCACGGTCCGCTCGGCGGCGCCGCCTTCACCCTGACCCTTCCCGTCGATCGCACGATGGGCACCGACACGCCGACGAGGACACGAGAACAACCATGAGCGAGCCCCTGATCGTCGTGGTGGACGACGAGGCGCCGACGCGCGAGATGATCGGCGACTACATCCGCATGAACGGCTACGAGGTCGAGCTGTGCGACGGGGGGGCGAGCTTCCGCCAGCTTCTGGAACGCCGCACGCCCGACCTCGTGGTGCTCGACCTCAACATGCCGGGCGAGGACGGCTTGTCGATCGTGCGCTTCCTGAAGGGCGAGACGCAGATCCCCGTGGTGATGCTGACCGCGACCGCGAGCCTCATCGACCGCGTGGTGGGTCTGGAGCTCGGCGCCGACGACTACCTCGCCAAGCCCTGCGAGCTGCGCGAGCTGCTGGCCCGCATCCGCTCGGTGATCCGCCGCAGCACGGTCACGGCCGCGGCCGCCGCGGCCCTGCCCGAGGAGCCGCGCCCGCGCGTGCGCTTCGGCACGAAGTGGCTGGACCTCGAGGCGCAGCTCCTGTGCGACGACGACGGCCAGGCGGTGCAGCTCGTCCACAGCGAGTTCAGCCTTCTCAAGGCCTTTGCCGAGAACCCGCGCCGGGTGCTCACGCGCGAGCGCCTGCTCGACCTCGCCTCGGCGCGCGACACCGACGCCTTCGACCGCGCCATCGACGTGCGCATCACGCGCATCCGCAAGAAGATCGAGCCCGATCCGCAGAACCCGACCGTGATCCGGACCGTGCGCGGCTCGGGCTACGTCTTCTCGCCCACCGGATGAGCGGGGCGGTTGCATCGCGAAATCGGGACGAAACACGGACGAGCGACAATGAGGTCCTGTTCCTCGTGATCCCCGCCCGGTCGCCTGCCGCCTCATGATCCTGTCCCGCCGCCTTCCCGTCCGTGCCCTCCAGATGTTTCGCCGCAAGCGCGTGGCGGGTGGCGTCGCCGGCCGCGGTCTGGGCTGGATGCCGCGCGGGTTGCGCCCCACGATCGCGCATCGCGTGTTCCTGGTGGGGGCGATCCCGATCCTCGCGATCGGCGCGATCGCCGCGCTCTCGATCGTGCTCCTCGACCGGGCGGACCTGGCGCGCGCCGGCGCGCTGGAGGCCGCCACGATCTATCGCCAGGTCGTCTCCGGCATGGCGGCGCAGGATGCCTTCGTGCGCGCGCAGGCGAACGAGCGGGCGCGCTACGGCTCGGCCTTCAGCGCCTCGGTGACCAGCGCGGCGACGGGCCTTCAGAACCTGTCCGCGCGCATCCGCGACCCCGACCAGCTGTCCGCGATCGAGGGCACGCTCTCCACGCTCGAGCGCTACCGGCGCCTGATGGCCGATCTCACCGTCTCGACCCGCTCCAGCGACCGGCTGACCCAGTCCATGGACCGGCGCCTGGAGGAGCTCGTGCTTCTGACCGACGAGGCGCGCGCCCGCCAGAAGCGCGCCAACCGCGACCTCGTGACGACGCTGGAGGGACGCGACGCCCGGCTTCAGCGCCTGCGCGAGGTGGTGGACGGCGCGCAGGCGCTGCGCGGGGCGCTGGCCGACGGGCTGATCGCCGGCGCGCTCGACCCGGTCTCGGGCGATGCCTTCGAGCGCGCCCGCATCCAGAACGGCTACGACCAACTCGCCGAGGCGCTCCAGCGCGCCCGCAACGCCGGCATCACGGCGGAGCGCGTGCCCCCGCTCGCCGCCGGGCAGGGGGGCGCGCAGGCGCTTCTCGGCTGGCTCGACCGCGAGCTGAAGATCAACGGCACCGCCCAGCGCGCGCTCCAGACCGAGATCGGCGATCTCCTGACCTACACGATCAACGCGCAGGAGACCGAGCAGGCGACCCAGTCGATCGCCATCGACACGCTGAAGCTCGGGCGCACCTCGGAGGGCGTCCTCCAGCGCCGCTCGCCGGCCGAGGTGGCGGGCCTGCTCACAATCAGCCGCACGATCGGCGACAAGATCGCCTCGCTGCCGATCTCGCCGCTGATCCAGTCCGACATGATCGACACCGTCAAGCGGTGGCAGGACGGGTTCGACGCCATGCGCGAGGGGCTCGCCACGCAGAACGGGCTCCTGATCGCCATGTCCGACACGGCGGGCGTCATGCTGCTGCAGGTGACCGGCCTCAACAACGAGCTGTCGCGCCATGCCGACGAGATCGGCACGGCGGTGCGCCGGATCATGGTGCTCGGCGGCGCGCTCGCGTTTCTGCTCGCCTCGGTCAGCGGCCTCCTGGTCGCGCGCTCCATCACGCTGCCGCTGCGCCGGCTGGAGCACGACATGAACGACCGTGCGGCCAACGGCGGCCTCGCGCTTCTGCCGGGCACCGAGCGCCGCGACGAGGTCGGCTCGATGACGCGCGCCACGAACCGCTTCCTGTCGGAGCTGAACCGGCGTGAAACGGCGCTGCGCCGCGCCAAGGACGATGCCGACGACGCCCTGCGCCGCCTGCGCGACACGCAGTCCGACCTGATCCAGGCCGAGAAGCTGGCCTCGCTCGGCCAGCTCGTCGCCGGCGTCGCCCACGAGATCAATACCCCGCTCGGCGTCGCGCTCACCACCTCCACCGCCATGAGCGGCGAGGTGGCGCGCTTCCGCGACGAGGCACTCGCGGGGCAGTTGACGCAGGCCGACTTCGAGGAGTTCGTGGAGCGCCTGATCGAGGGCGCGCGCCTGACCACCAGCAACGTCCAGCGCGCCGCCCAGCTCGTCCACGCCTTCAAGCAGGTCGCCGCCGACCGCACCAGCGACGACCGGCGCCGCTTCGAGCTCGGCGCCTTTGCGGCCGACCTCTTCACGAGCCTGGGGCCGATGGGCCGGCGCGGCGGGCACCACGTCGCGGTGTCGTGCGAGGAGGGCATCCTTCTCGACTCCTATCCCGGCGCGCTCGCCCAGGTTCTCACCAACCTCCTGTCCAACGCCTATGCCCACGCCTTCGCCGACCGGAACGGCGGCCAGGTGCGCGTGGCGATCTCGCGCCGCTGCGCGGAGGGTTTCCGCATCCGCTTCTCCGACGACGGGCGCGGCATCGCGCCCGCCGACCGCCCGCACATCTTCGATCCCTTCTTCACGACGCGGCGCGCCGAAGGCTCCACCGGTCTGGGGCTCCAGATCGTCTACAATCTCGTGACCGCGACGCTGGGCGGCACGATCCGCTTCACGAGCGACGTCGGACGCGGCACGACCTTCACGCTGGACCTGCCGCTCACCGCGCCCAGCCAGCCCGCCGAAGGGGCCGCCGACGCCCATCGCGCAGCCTCCAGCCGCCAGCTTCCCGCCCCCTCGCTCGAAGGCGCTATCGCATGATCCGTTATGCCGCCGCCCTGCCGCTCGTGTGCGCGCTCGGCCTCCTGGTCGCCGCGCCCGTGCCCGCCGCCGCCAAGACCTTCGTGTTCTGCTCGGAGGGCAACCCGGAGGCGATGAACCCGCAGCTCGCTATCACCGGCACGGCGATGGACGCCACGCGGCCGATGTTCGACACGCTGGTGGAGTTCGAGCCCGGCACGACGCAACTGCGGCCCGCGCTCGCCGAGTCGTGGACCGTGTCGGCGGACGGGCGCGAGATCGTGTTCCACCTGCGCCCCGGCGTCGCGTTCCACGACAGCGACATCTTCCAGCCGACGCGCACGCTGGAGGCCGCCGACGTCGTCTTCTCGATCGAGCGGCAGTGGCGGAGCGACCATCCGTTCCACGCGGTCTCGACGCCGCGCTTCGACTACTTCCAGGACGCCGGCATGCCCGAGCTTCTGGAAAGCGTCGAGGCGGTCGACCCGCTGACGGTGCGCATTCGGCTGCGGGACGCCAACGCGCCCTTTCTCGCCAACTTCACCATGCCCTTCCTGTCGATCCTGTCGGCGGAGTACGCCGACACGCTCCAGCGCCGCGGGACGCCCGCCGAGATCGACACCAAGCCGATCGGCACGGGTCCTTTCCGCTTCGTCGACTTCCGCCCCGACGTTCTGGTGCGCTACCGCGTCTTCGATCGCTCCTGGCGCGGCCCGCAGGCCATCGACACGCTGGTCTTCTCGATCACGCCCACCGCCTCGGCGCGCCTGGCCAAGCTCGCCTCCGGCGAGTGCCATGCCAGCGCCTATCCCGACGCCGAGGACATGCGCGCCATCCGCGCCAATCCCGAGCTCAAGCTCTACGAGAGCCCGGCCTACAACGTCGGCTACATGGCCATCAACACGTCGCGCCCGCCGTTCAACGACCGCCGCGTGCGCCAGGCGCTGAACTACGCCATCGACAAGCGCGCCATCATCGACGCCGTCTACGGGGCCGGGGGCGTCGAGGCCGTCAACCCGCTGCCGCCCGCCAACTGGGCCTATGACGAGACGGCCAAGGGCTATCCCTACGATCCCGAACGGGCCCGCCAGCTCCTGCGCGAGGCGGGTCTCGAGAAGGGGTTCGACGTCGATCTCTGGTACACGCCGGTCTCGCGCCCCTACAATCCGAACGGCATCCGCGTCTACGACATGATCAGCGCCGACCTCGAGAAGCTCGGCATCCGCACCTATCCGCGTACCGCCGAGTGGAACAGCTACCGCTCGGTCATGCAGGACGGCAACGTGCCGCTCGCGCTCTACGGCTGGACCGGCGACAACGGCGATCCCGACAACTTCATGACGACGCTGCTCAGCTGCGACACCGCGCGTATCGGGGGCAACAACATTGCCCGCTGGTGCGACAAGCGCTTCGACGATCTGGTCCGCCGCGCCCGGACCGGAGCCGATCCGGAGATCCGCCGCGAGCTGTATGTCGAGGCCGAGCGCATCTTCCGGGACGAGGCGCCATGGGTGCCGATCGCCCACTCGGTCTTTGCGGTGGGGGCGCGCCGCGAGGTGCGCAACTTCGTGATGGACCCGCTTGGCTACCACAACTTCACCGGCGTCGACCTCGCCGGAAGCACCGACGCAGCGGCAGGCCGGAATCGTACGGCACCCTGATCGTGCAAAAAATGATCGCGTCCGGTCGATAGCCGGGCAACCTCCACGGCCGTCTCACATTATCGCGAGCGGCTCGGCCCGGACGCACGAGACGTGCGCGCGGGAGCCTGCCTGGTGGAGACCGATATGAGCACACTCGCGGCCGCGGCACCCGCCGCCCGTCCCGCCCGCTCGCGCTCGCTCAAGGCGCTGGGCGCGGTGAACTTCTTTCTGGCCGACGTTCGCGACGGCCTGGGACCCTTTCTCGGCATCTTTCTGATCGGACGGGGCTGGGACACGGCGACGATCGGCCTCGTGATGACGATCGGCGGCATCGCCGGCATGCTGGCCACGACGCCGCTCGGCGCGCTCGCCGACGCCACGCGCGCCAAGCGCTTCATGGTCGCCTTCTGCGCCGCGCTCGTGATCGCCGCCTCGCTCGCGATCCTCTTCGTGCCGAGCTTCGCCTTCGTCACGGCCTCGCAGATCGCCACCGGCATCGCGGGCGCGGCGATCGGCCCGGCCATCGCCGGACTGACGCTCGGCCTCGTCGGGCAGAAGGGCCTGGCACCCCAGCTCGGCCGCAACGAGGCCTGGAACCATGGCGGCAACGTCGTGGCGGCGGCCGGTGCCGGCTTCTTCGGCTACGAGTTCGGCCTGCCGGCGGTGTTCATGCTGATGACGCTGATGGCGGTCGGCTCGATCATCGCGGTTCTCACCATCAAGGCGGACGATATCGACCACGACGCCGCGCGCGGCCTGGAGCGCCAGGAGGGCCAAGACCGCGAGGCGCCGTCGGGCTTCGGTGTCCTGTGGCGCTCGACGCCGCTCCTGATCCTGGCCGGAACCCTAATGCTCTTCCACTTCGGCAACGGCGCCATGCTGCCGCTGCTCGGTCAGCAGGTCGCCGCCCAGCAGGTGGCCGAGGAAACGGGCGCCGGCTCGGCCGATGCGGCCGCGACCGGCGGCGCGGCCGTGCCCAGCGCCAACCAGCCGGCCGGCAACGGCACCGCCACGGCGACCGCCATCGCGCCGGGCCAGGCGACCGCAGGCCGCCCGGCGGCCGAGCCGGTCCAGCAGCAGACGAGCCTCAAATCGCTCCTGAGCGATCCGGTCTCCTACACGGCGGCGACCGTCATCATCGCGCAGCTCACCATGATCCCGGTGGCGCTGCTCGCCGCCGGATTTGCCGGTCGGCGCGGCTACTTCCTGCTGCTGGTGGCCGCGCTCGTGGCGCTTCCCGTGCGCGGCCTCATCGCCGGCCTGTGGCCGAACCCCTACGCGCTGATCCCCGTGCAGATGCTGGACGGCGTGGGCGCGGGCTTGCTGGGCGTTGCCGTGCCCGGCCTTGTCGCGCGCATCCTGCGCGGCACGGGCCACGTCAACGCTGGCCTGGGCGCGGTGATGACGGTGCAGGGCGTCGGCGCCTCGCTCAGCCCCGCGATCGCCGGCTTGATCGTCGAGCGCTTCGGCTTCTCGACCGCCTATCTGGCGCTTGCCGGCTTTGCCGTGTGCGGCCTCGTCCTGTGGCTCGTCTCCGCTCCCAAGGTTGCCGCCGCCTGCAAGGGCGAATAGAGCGCCGCAGGTCCGTGCAGCCGGGCGGCTCCCGCCGCCCCGCTCCACGGATCTGCGGCATCCGCTTCTGCGCGCCGCGCTGACCGCACGGCACGGCTATGGGCACGTGGTTCAGGGCGCCCGGCGGCGGAGCGTCGAATCTTCAGGAGAACGGCAGGCGATGGGCGCAAACGCGGGTATCTGGCTGATCAGCGCGCTGAGCGTCGCGGGCGTCATCTTCCGGCCCTTCCGGTGGCCGGAATGGGTCTTCGCGCTGGTGGGCGCGGTTCTTCTGGTCGCCCTGGGCCTGATCGCGCCGCGCGAGGGGCTGGTCGGCGTCCGCTCCGGGCTCGACGTCTACCTGTTCCTGGCCGGCATGATGCTGCTGGCCGAGATCGCGCGCCGCGAGGGCCTGTTCGACACGCTGGCGGCGCTCGCCGCCGGGCGGGCCAACGGCTCGCCCGAGCGCCTCTTCGTCCTGATCTACCTCGTCGCGACGCTGGTGACCGTATTCCTGTCGAACGACGCGACCGCCGTGGTGATGACGCCGGCGGTGGCCGCGGTGGCGCGCGCGGCCCGCGCGTCCGATGCCGTGCCCTATCTTCTCGTCTGCGCCTTTGTCGCGAACGCCGCCTCGTTCGTCCTGCCGATCTCCAATCCCGCCAACCTCGTGGTGTTCGGCGAGCACCTGCCGCACCTCGGCGAATGGCTGGCGCGCTTTCTCCTGCCCTCGGTCCTGTCGATCGTGGCGACCTTCCTGGTGCTGCGTTGGACGCAGCGCGAGGCGCTCCGGGGACAGCTGGGCGAGATCGTCACCGTTCCGCCGCTCAGCCACGGCGGACGCGTCGCCGCGATCGGCCTCGCGGTTGCCGCATTGGTTCTGGTGGTCGCCTCCTGGCTCGGCTTCGAGCTCGGCTGGCCGACGCTGATCGCCGCGCTCGGCACGCTTCTGGTCACCTCGATCGCCGAGCGGCGTGCGCCCTGGGGAGCGCTCGGCGGCGTGTCCTGGGATACGCTGGTGCTGGTGGCGGGCCTGTTCGTGATCGTGCGCGCGCTGGAGCTCAGCGGGTTGCAGGATGCGCTGGCGAACGCGCTGCAGGAACCGCTGAACGCGGCCCCGCGCATCGGCGCGCTCGCGATCGGCTCCGCACTCGCGGTGGGCACCAACCTCACCAACAACCTGCCGCTCGGTCTTCTGGCGGGCGCCTTCGCGCAAGGTGTCGAGCTGCCGCGCCGCGTCGTCGACGCGATCCTGGTAGGCGTCGACATCGGTCCCAACCTGTCGGTCACCGGCTCGCTCGCGACCATCCTCTGGCTGACCGCGCTGCGGCGCGAGGGGATCGAATTCGGCGCCTGGCGCTTCCTGAAGCTCGGCTTCGTGGTGATGCCGCCCGCGCTCGTTCTGGCGCTTCTGGCGGTCGCCTTCCAGCCCTGGTAGGCGATTTCGCTCCGTTCGCCGACGTTTCGACGCAGTTATCCGATTTGTCATGATCGGAGCGACGGATCGGGTGTAGGAGATTGTCGCGCGAACCGTTGTCGCCGTCAGCGACAACGCCGGACATCGGAGGAATTTCTATGGCCCAGAGCTCGCAATCCCGCTTTTCGCTTCCCACGCTCGCCATGCTGGCCATGGGCGGCGCGGCGGCCGTGGTGGTGCTCGCCTCGAACGGCGCGGAGGCCGACGAGGCCATGCGCCGCGTTCCCGCCCCTCCGGCCGAGACCGCCGCAGCCGCGGGACCGCAGACGGCGGTGCTGGCTGGCGGTTGCTTCTGGGGCGTCGAGGGGGTCTTCGAGCACGTGCGCGGCGTGACCCACGTCGAGTCCGGCTATGCCGGCGGCCAGGCGAAGACGGCGACCTACGACGAGGTTTCGGGCGGCCGCACCGGCCACGCCGAGTCCGTTCGCATCACGTACGATCCCTCGCAGATCACCTATGGCGAGATCCTGCAGATCTACTTCTCGGTGGCGCACGACCCGACGCAGCTCGACCGCCAGGGTCCCGACCACGGCACGCAGTACCGCTCGGCGATCTTCGCGCAGACCCCGGCGCAGGCCGCCGAGGCGAAGCGCTACATCCAGCAGCTCGATGGCGCCAAGACCTATGGCAAGCCGCTCGTGACCCGGATCGAGACCGGCGCGTTCTACCCGGCCGAGGAGTACCACCAGGACTTCATGGCCCGGAACCCGGCCTATCCCTACATCGTCGTGAACGACCGCCCGAAGGTCGAGGCGCTGCAGAAGTTCTTCCCCGAGCGCTACCGCACCGAGGTCGCCGCCAAGGCGGGCTGACGGGTCAGGGTATCGCGCGGATGCGGCGCAGCTCGGCCAGAACCGCGCGCGCCGCCTCCTCCGGCGTCGGTCCGACGAGCCGCGTGCCCGCGCCCGTGGCCGCGTCCGCCACGATCGGCGCGCGGCGGCGCAGGGGCCGCTCCTCGACCATCCCCGAGGGATGCATCTCGTCCGGCGCTGCCGGCTCGCGTCGCTCGACGCGGCCGCGGCGCTCCTGCGCGTAGGCATACGGGGCGGGCGCCGGTGCGCCCGCATGCGCGATAGCGATGAGCGGCCGGGCCGACGCGAGAACGCGGCGCGCACCGCGCGGCAGGGCCTCCGTGACCTCCACGCCCGCGCTTGTGCGCGCGACCGCGACGATGCCGGCCGCGATCTCCCAGCCCAGCCGTCCCGCGAGCCGATAGGGAACGAGGCCTGTCTCGTCGCCGCCCACGGAGCGTGGCCCGGCCAGCGCCAGCGAGAACCCGTCCGCCCGCACGGCTTCGGCCAGCGCCGGCACGGGGTCGGTGCCCTCCGGCAGGCGAAGATGCACGAGGTGGTCGAGCCCATGGCCGAGCGCCTGGGTCGGCCCCGCCGGATCGGCACCGGCAAACAGGCCCACGACCTCGCCGCCGAGCGTGCGGGCGAGCGCCAGCGCCTGCAGCTCGCCGCGCGTCGGCACGGGGCGACCCGATACGGGGTGACGGCTCGCCGACAGGAGAAGGGCGATGCGCACGCTCACTCGCCTCGCTGGAGAAGCTTGAGCATCGCCCGCATCACCGGTCCGGCGTCGGCGACGACCGCAAGGCTCGCGCGCTCCACCATCGCGGCGTGAAGGTCGGTGTTGACGGCGACGACGTTGCGACAACCCGCGATGCCCTGCAGGTGCTGCGGCGCGCCGGCGATGCCGAGCGCGAGATAGCAATCGGCCATCAGCACGGTGCCGCTCGCCCCGACCTGGGCCGCACGCGGCATGAGGCCGGCGTCGCACAGCATGCGGCTGGCGCCGGGCGTGGCGCCCAGCGCCTCGGCCAGCGCGCGAAACAGCGCGAGGTCCGCGACCCCGTTGCCGGCGGCGGCCACGAAATCGGCCTCGGCCAGGGGCTGGGCGCCGCGCGCCGCGGCAAGGCGTCGTGTTTCACGCGAAACCGGATCGGCCACCGCGACCTCGACCGCGCGGCCCTCGCGCGGGGCCTCGGGCTTCACGGCGATCCTGTTCTTGGCCAGCGTGACGATCGCGGCGCTTCGCGCGATCTGGTCGATGCCGCGGCCCGGCACGGCGCGCGTGAGCGTGCCCTCGGTCGACACGGCTTCCGCGGCCGCGAAGAAGGCACGATCGGTGCGGGCGGCGAGCCGGCGCGCGAGATCGCCGCCCGCCTCGCTCTCGGGGCAAAGGATGTGCGGCAGGGCGAGTTCGTCCCAGACCGCCAGCACCCGCTCGAAGCGGCTCGCGGGGTGATCCTCGGGCGGGATCACGACGAGGCGGTCCGCGCCGAGCCGCCCGGCATCCGCGACCGGGCGGTCGGCGACTAGGACGACGCCTCCCGACGCGTCGGCCCAGCGCCGCGCGGCGGCCAGGCACTGCCGGTCGTGCGGCGTCAGCTCGTCTTCTCCCGGATCGGCCACCACGAGGATGCGCAGCGCCGCGTCCTCGACCCGGATCGGCTCAGGCTCGCGCGCTGGGGCAAGCACCGGCGCGGCGGCGATGCCTGCGGCGGGTGCGTGGCTGCGGTCGAGGCGCGGGCGACCGGCGGGACCCGGCAGGAGCACGGTGTCGCGGCGCGGGTCGCGGCGAGGGCGCTTGGCCGAAGCACTGGCCCAGTCGAAGCGCAGTCGCCCCGCGCCCCCGGCGAGGCGATGGGCTTCGCGCTCCGCGCGCGGGTCGCGGCGCGGGCGCATCAGGCCGGCACCGCTGCGCGGGACGGCTCGGCGGGCTCGAGCGCCCGCAGGGTGAGCTCGGCGATGTCGAGGACGTCGGGCCGCTCGCCCGCCACGCCCTCCAGCATCACGGCGCATTGCGGGCAGGCGACGGCGACCAGCGCCGCACCGGTCTCGGCGGCCTGCGCCATGCGGATATCGGGGATGCGCCGCTCGCCCGCGACGTCGCTGAGCGGCGCGCCGCCCCCGCCGCCGCAGCACAGGGCGCGGGTGCCCGAGCGCGCCATCTCGCGGCGCTCCAGGCCGAGCCGGTCGAGGAGCCGGCGCGGGGCGTCCACCTCGCCGTTGTAGCGCGCGAGATAGCAGGGGTCGTGGAACGTCACGGCCTCGCCGCCGGCCGGCCGCAACGCGAGACGGCCCGTGGCGGCGAGCTCGTCCAGAAAGGCGGTGTGGTGGACGACCTCGAAGCGGCCGCCGAGCGCGGGATACTCGTTGCGGATCGTGTGGAGCGAGTGCGGGTCGGCGGTGAGGATGCGCATGAACCTGTACCGGTTCAGCGTCTCGATGTTGAGCCGCGCGAGGCGCTGGAACGTCGCCTCGTCGCCGAGCCGGCGCGCGAGGTCGCCGCAGTCGCGCTCCTCCTCGCCCAGCACCGCGAAGTCGACCTTCGCGGCCCGCAGGAGAGCCACCAGCGCGCGCAGGGTGCGGCCCGTGCGCAGGTCGTAGGCGCCGGTTCCCAGCCACAGGAGAAGCTCGGCGCCGCCCCGTTCGCCCATCAGCGGCAGGTCGGGCGCGAAGTCGGTGCGGTTGGCGAGCGGGTTGCCGCCCGGCTCGTCGGCACCGCGCAACTCGGCCAGCGCGGCTTCCGCGTGGATCGGTACGGCGCCGCGCTCCAGCGTCTGGAAACGGCGAAGATCCACGATCGCGTCCACATGCTCGATCATCATCGGACATTCGCTGACGCAGGCGCGGCAGGTCGTGCAGCTCCAGAGCGTGTCGGGATGCACCAGCGCATCCTTGCCGATCACCGGCGCATGAAGGCCGGAGACGCCGGCGACGGCACGCGCATGGGGATAGGGGCTGCCGGCATAGGCCGGGTTGCCGCCGGGCGTCATCGCGGCCGCCAGATCCTGGACGAGGCGCTTGGGGTTCAGCGGCTGACCGGCCGCAAAGGCCGGGCAGGCCGCCTCGCAGCGCCCGCACTGGATGCAGGCGTCGAAGGACAGGAGCGTGTTCCACGTGAAATCGGCGGGCACGTCCGCGCCGAGCCTCTCCGCGTCGAGGTCGAGCGGGCGTAGCGCCGTGTCGCGCCGGTCGTGGCCGAAGCGCGCCGGCCGGGGGTGAGCTGCGAGCCAGGTGGCGCCGGCCACCGCATGGCGCATCGGTCCGGCGCCGACGCTCCAGGCAAGGCCGAGGCCCCCCGCGACGGCGAGCGCGAACCCGGTCCAGCCAAGGACCGGCGACAGGGCGAGCGCCTGCGCGCCAGCCGCGAGCGTGCCGCCCAGCGCAAGGCCGAGCAGCAGAAAGGGCAGGACCTGGAACGCGCCGCCCGACAGGCGCTGCGGCCTGGCGGGATAGCGCCGCGCGCCGACCGCCAGCGTTCCCGCCAGCATCAGAAGAAAGGCGAGCGCGGCAAGGCCGGCAAAGACGCGCGAGGCGCCGAGCGGGGGAAGGAGCGCGAGCGCGGCGAGGGCGCAGGCCGCGATGAGGCCGCCCGCCACGGCTGCGTGCATGCGCGCGGCATAGGGGTCGCGCGCCACAACAGTGTGGACGTCGTGAAGGTAGCGGCCGGGAAGCGCCAGAAGTTCGGCGCGCCAGTCGACCGGAGCGGGTGCGCCCGCGCGCCAGAGCCGGACCCGCGGCCAGAGCCGCAGCGCCGCGACGAGGACCATCAGGAGAACGAGGAGCCCCAGCGCGGCGGTCACGGGCGCGGCCTCACAGGTCCTTGCACAGGCGCAGCGCGTCGTAGATCGCGGCGTGGATGTTGCGCCCCGCCACCGCATCGCCGAGCCGGTAGAGCTGGAAGCCCTCGCCGTCGCCGGGCTGCGGGCGGCCCTCGACCAGCGCCTCCTGGTCGATCTGGCCGTGATTGGCCGAGCGGTCCTTCAGCGCGAAGTAGAGCGCGTCCACGGGTCTGGTGCCGTAGTCCACCACGACTCGGTCGACGACGCGCTCCTCTTCCGCGTCGGTGTAGGTGTTGCGCAGCGCGGCGACGAGGCGGTTTCCCTCGGGATAGACCTCGATCAGCTCCATGTTGGGCGTCATCACGACGCCGAGCTTGTAGAGCTCGCGCAGGTGGATCGGCTGGTTCGTGGTGCCGATCTCCTCGCCCACCATGCGGTCGTGGGTCGCGATCTCGACGAGGCAGCCGCGCTTGGCCATGAGCTCGGCGGTCGAGGCGGCGTTGTGCTGGCCCATGTTGTCGTAGAGGAGCACGGTTCCGGTCGGCTCGACGCGGCCCTCCAGAACGTCCCAGGTGGACACGGCGTGGCGCTCAGTGCCGGTCGCGTGGCCCATGTTCGGCAAGCCCCCTGTCGCCACGATGACGACGTCGGGCGCCTCGGCCTCGACGAGCGCGGCGGTGGCCTCCGTGCCGAGGCGCACGTCGACGCCGAGCTTTGCGACCTGCCCCTCCAGCCAGCGCGGGATGCCGGTCAGCGCCTCGCGCCACGTGCCCTTGGCGGCGATGCGCACCTGTCCGCCGAGCTGGTTCGAGCGCTCGAACAGGACGACGCGGTGGCCGCGCGCGGCCGAGACGCGGGCCGCCTCGAGCCCCGCGACGCCGCCGCCGACCACCACCACGGTCTTGCGGCGCCCGTCGGTCCTGGGAACGACGTGCGGCATGGTCGCCTCGCGCCCCGTCGCCGCGTTCTGGATGCAGAGCGCGTCGCCGCCGACATAGATGCGGTCGATGCAGTAGCCGGCGCCGACGCACTGCCGGATGTCGTCGGCCCGGCCGGCTTCCAGCTTTCGCACGAGGTGCGGGTCGGCGATGTGCGCGCGCGTCATCGCGACCATGTCGACATGGCCCTCGTGGACGGCGCGGGCGGCGGTCGCGAGATCCGTCACGCGCTGGGCGTGGAAGACCGGCACGTCCACCTCGCGCTTCACCGCGCTCGCGATGGGAAGGAACGGCGCGACGGGAAAGCTCATGTTGGGCAGCGACACGGCGTGGGCGATGTGGTCGCGCGCCTGTCCGCCCATCACGTTCAGGAAGTCGACGAGGCCGCGCCGGCTGTATTCGGTGGCGATGCGCGTCAGGTCGTCGGCCGTGAGGCCGTCCGGGATCAGCTCGTCGCCCGACATGCGAATGCCGATCACGAAGTCCTCGCCGGCCGCCTCGCGCATAGCCTCCAGCACCTCGATGCCGAAGCGCATGCGGTTCTCCAGCGAGCCGCCGTAGCCATCCGTGCGCCGGTTCGAGCTCGGGCTCCAGAACTGGTCCACGAGATGGCCGTGGGCGGCCGAGATCTCGCAGCCATCGAGGCCCCCCTCGCGGCACCGGCGCGCGGCCTCTGCAAAGCTGCGCACGATGCGCGCGATGTCCTCGGGCTCCATCTCCTTGGGCGTCGAGCGCGAGGCCGGCTCGCGCTCGACCGACGGGGCGACCACCGGCATCCAGTTGTCGGTGTTGTCCTTGGTGCGCCGGCCCATGTGGGTCAGCTGGATCATCAGCTTGGCGCCGTGCCGGTGGATGCGGTCGGCGAACTCGCGGAAGAACGGCACCACCGCGTCGTCGACCACGGAGACCTGGGCCCAGGGCGTCGCCGGGCTGTCGATCGCGACCGACGAGGAGCCGCCGAACATGGTGAGGCCGATGCCGCCCTTGGCCTTTTCCTCGTGGTAGAGCTGGTAGCGCTCGGCCGGCTTGCCGCCGACGCCGTAGCCCGGCGCATGGCTCGTCGACATGACGCGGTTGCGGATCGTCAGGCCCCGGATGGTGATCGGGCGCAGAAGCGCTTCGGCATGGGCGATCACGAGGCGAGCTCCGGCTGGCGGATGGGGCTGGCGCGCTCGGCGCGCGGCGGGCGGCCGAAGCGGCGGCGATAGGCGGCCGAGAAGTGCGGCGGCGAGGCGAAGCCGCAGGCCACCGCGACCGCCGTGACGGCCAGATCCGACTGGCGCAGCAGCGCGCGCGCGTGGTCGAGCCGCAGGCGCATCGAGAACTCCGCCGGGCCGACGCCGAGATGGTGGCGGAACAGGCGCTCCAGCTGGCGCACCGACAGGCCGACGCGGCTCGCCACCGCCTGCACGGCGAGCGGCTCGCTGAGCGTGCGGCGCATGAGCTGGGCCGCCTCGGACAAGGCAGGATGGCCGCGCGGCGAGGGCGGCACGGCCGGATGCTGCGGCTCGGCACCGCCGCGCAGACGGTCGAGAACGAACTGTTCCGACAGGCGCCGCACGGTCTCGGACCCGAGCCGTGCCTCGATGAAGCGGGCCATCATGTCGAGGGGGGCGGCGCCCCCGGTGCAGGTGAAGCGGTCGCGGTCCACCACGAAGAGGTCGTCCGTGAACTCGACCGCATCGAACTCCTCGCGCACGGCGGCCAGATTCTCCCAGTGCACGGCGCAACGGTAGCCGTCGAGAAGCCCGGCCTCGGCGAGCGCGAAGGCACCCGTGCACAGGCTTCCGAGCGGCGTGCGGGCGCGGGCGAGGCGTCGCAGCGCCTCGACGGTCGCGCGGTCCACCGCATGGCGCACGTCGACGCCGCCGCAGACCAGAAGTGCATCGAAGGGCGCGGCCTCGCGCAGCAAGCGGGTCGGGCCGAGCGCGAGACCGTTGGATGCCGAGACGCCCGCGCCGTCCGCGGTGACGATCTGCCAAGCGTAGGTTTCGCCGGCGAGGTAGTTCGCCATGCGCAGGGCCTCGACCGCGGCCGACAGCGCGATCATCGAGTAGTTCGGCAGCGTCAGGAACGCGAAGCGCGTGACGGCGCCGAGGTCGACCGCTGCGCTCACCGCTCGATCACCACGTCGGACAGGGGCCTGGAGCAGCACAGGAGGATCTGCCCGGCGTCGATCTCGCGCTGGCGGATGCCGCCGCCATGGTGCATGGCGACCTCGCCGCTCGCCTTCTTCGACTTGCAGGTACCGCACAGGCCCTTGGTGCAGGAGGCGGGCAGGCGGATGCCCGCGCGCCGCGCGGCCTCCAGGATCGTCACGTCCTCGGGGCAGTCGACCTGGCGGCGCGTCTTGGCGAACTCGATGCGGAAGGTGCGCGCCTCGGCCTTCAGGTCGGCCTCGGCCTCGACGGCCTCCGTCTTTTCGGTGCCCGTCAGCTCCGCGAAGTCGAAGCTTTCCTCGTGGTGGTGCGCCATCGTGAAGCCGGCGCCCGCCAGCATCTGGCTGACGGCACGCATGAAGGGCGCGGGGCCGCAGACGAAGACCTCGCGCTCGCGCCAATCCGGCGCGATCGACTCCAACATGGGAAGCGTCAGACGGCCGCGGTATCCGCCCCAGCCGACGCCCGGTGCGTCGCCTTCCACCACGAAGGCCGCGCGGAACGCGCGGTCGCGGCGCGCCATGAGGTCGAGCTCGTCGCGGAACACGATGTCGAGCGGCGTGCGGGCGGCGTGGACGAAGACCGTGTCGCGCGTCTCGGCCCTGTCGAAGCCCGTGCGCGCCATGGACATCATGGGCGTGACGCCGCTGCCGCCCGACACGAGGAGATAGCGCGCACGGGGGGAGGGGTGGCGCGCCCAGGAGAACTCGCCCATCGGCCCGCTCGCCTTGACCACGGTGCCCGGGCGCATCGTGTCGTGCAGCCAGTTCGAGACGGGGCCGCCGGGCACGCGCTTGACGGTGATCGACACGGTGTCGGGGCGCGAGGGGGCCGACGCGATCGTATAGCAGCGGTAGACCGGCTCGCCCGCGACCGGAAACTCGAAGGTCAGGAACTGGCCGGGCTCGAAGCGGAACGCGCCGCCCGAGCGCGCCGCGAAGACGAAGGTGCGCACGTCGTGCGTTTCCTCGCGTACGGCGCGGCAGACGAGGTGCTCGTCCTCCTCCGGGTTCCAGAGGGCGGGACCGTTGCGGGGGGCGAGCGCATCCATGGCGCAGATCCTTAAAGCGGCCCGCCGGCCGGATCGAAGTGCTCGCGCATACGCTGGACGTACCAGTTGCAGAACTTGTCGACGAGCATCTCGGTATGGGGCGAGTAGGGGCCGGGCTGATAGGCGCTGGTGCGCGCGCCGGCCTGGCAGAAGCCGACGAGCTCGGAGTCCTGCGCGTTGGTCGCCATCCAGACGTCGATGAGGTTCTGGAGATCGTAGTCGACCCCTTCCACCGCATCCTTGTGGACCAGCCACTTGGTGCGCAGGAGCGAGCGCTCGGCGTCGAGCGGGATCACCGAGAAGCAGACCGCGTGGTCGCCCATGAAGTGGTGCCAGGAGTTGGGCTGGGTCCAGAAATGGAGGCCGCCCATCTTGGAGGACGGGAAGCGGCCCATCGGAATCCGGCTGGCGGCCTTGGTGTCCATCGTGTGGGACTCGCCGTCACCGTCGAGCGGCAGGCGCTCGGTGCGGTAGCCCGTCACCATGTCGTCGAGATGCTCCAGCATGCGGCTCGGGATGCCGGCGCGCTCCCATTCGCCGTGGCTATCGGTGACGAGGCAGCCGTATCGGGCGGCCTGCTCGCGCTCGGCCTCGTCGAGCTCTTCCGGCGCGAAGCCGAAGCCGTAGGCGAAGAGCGGCACGGTGAGCTCGGGATGGTTCGCGCCGCAGTGGTAGCACTCGCGGTTGTTCTCCATCGTGAGCTTCCAGTTGCCGGGCTCGATGAGGTCGTGCGTGTAGGCGATCTTCGCGTTTCGGATGTCGTGCGGCGCGATGTAGGGGCCCATGGCGGCGGCCATGTCGTCGAAGTCGGCCGGCGGCTCGTCGGCGAGGCACACAAAGAGCAGCCCCTCCAGCGAGCGCAGATGGACGGATTTCAGGCCGTGGCACTTCGGGTCGAAGTCGGCGCCCATGTGCTCAGCGTGGATCAGGTCGCCGTCGAGATTGTATGTCCAGGAATGGTAGCGGCAGACGAGGTTGCCGACCGTGCCCTTGTCCTCGTGGACGAGGCGGGCGCCGCGGTGGCGGCACACGTTGTGGAAGGCGCGGACCTTCATGTCGTCGTCGCGCACGATCAGGATGGCATTGCGCCCGATGTCGAGCGTCATCACGTCGCCGGGCTCGGGCACGTCCGGCTCGACGCCGACGAAGATCCAGGTGCGCTCGAAGACCGCCTCCATGTCGGCGGCGAAGATCGCGGGGTCCGTATAGAACGGCGCTTCCAGCGAGTAGCCCGGCCGACGGCGGCGCAGGAGCGAGGCGAGCGGCGTCTGCGTGCGGTCGAGCATGGCATCACACCTCAAGAAGGCGGGCGGCGATAGCGGGCAGTCTGGAGCGTTTCCACCTCGCCCACATCCATGGAGGCGACAGGAAATGTCATTTTTGCGACACGAGCCTCACGCCGCCAACGAACGCGCCTCCTCGCGTAGGAGGCCGAGCGCATAAGGGGCGAAGGAGCGCCAGACGTCGACCAGGAAGCGGTCCGGCGCCTCGCGCCACAGCACGATCTCGGTCTTGCCGAGAACCGTGCGCGTGACGGCGCCCGGCGGAAAGGCGGCGAGGCCGAGGTCTAGCGGGCAGAATGCGTTGAGCGCGAGCGCGGCGTCCGCGCCCTCGACGCGCAAGGTGACGGAGCGGTGGGAGACGTCGACGAGGCTGTGCGGCGTGTCGCCGATCGCCTCCGCCGCGCGAGCGGCGAGCACCTTCGCCGCCTCGGCGCGCGAGACGAGGAGCCACTCGTCGGGCCCGAGCCAGAGGGCCGAGGCGTCGGCCCCGTCCGCCGCGCGGCAGGCCTCGCGCGGAAGCGCAAGGCCGAGCGCCGCGCCAAGCCGGTCGACCGCCGCCTCGTCGCGCAGGCGCAAGGACAGGCGCAAGGCGATCGGCTCGGCCGCCACCTGCAGGCGTGGCGTCCGGAGGGGCGCAGCGTCGAGCGCGTCGAGGGGGGAGGCCGGTTCAAGCATGGAGGCGCTCGTTCTCACGGTCGTAGAAGACGGGATCGACGATGGTGGCGGGCACGCGGCCCGACGGCATGGGCACGTCGACGGTCTCGCCGATGCGGCCCCGCCCGCCCTCCACCAGTGCCAGCGCGATGGTGCGGCCCACGGCCTGCGAGCGATAGGAGGAGGTGACGTGGCCGAGCGCGTGGTCCGGCACGAAGGCCTGGACGTCCTCGTCGTGCGGCACGACCTGCGCGCCCTCTTCCAGAAGATGCGCGGGGTCGCGGGTCAGAAGGCCGACCATCTGCTTGCGGTTCGCGGCCTGCAGCGCGGGCCTTGCCAGCGAGCGCATGCCCACGAAGTCGTGCTTCTTCTTGGCGACCGCCCAGGCGAGGCCGACATCGTCGGGCACGGCCGTGCCGTCGGTCTCCTGGCCGATGATGATGTAGCCCTTCTCGGCGCGCAGGACGTGCATGGTCTCGGTGCCGTAGGGCGTGATGTCGAAGGGCCGGCCGGCCTCGACGATCTGCTCCCAGACCTGCCGGCCGTAGCCCGCCGGCACGTTGACCTCGAAGCCGAGCTCGCCCGTGAACGACACGCGCCACAGGCGCGTCGGCACGCCGCCGGCAATCGTCCCGGCGCGCCAGGTCATGTGCGGCATGGCGCTCGCCGAAAGGTCGATGCCCTCGACCAGGGGCTCGAGGACGGCCCGCGCGTTCGGCCCCTGCACGGCGATGGTCGCCCATTCCTCGGTGACCGAGGTCAGCCACACGTCGAGATGGGGCCACTCGGTCTGGAGATAGTCCTCCATGTGATGGAGGACGCGCGGCGCGCCGCCCGTGGTGGTAGTGAGCTGGAAGCGGTCCTCGGATATGCGCGCCACGACGCCGTCGTCCATCACGAAGCCGTCCTCGCGCAGGAGGACGCCGTAGCGAAGGCTGCCCACAGCGAGTTTCCGGAACGGGTTGGTGTAGAGCCGGTCGATGAACTCGGCCGCGTCCGGTCCCACGACCTCGATCTTGCCGAGCGTCGAGGCGTCGAAGAGGCCGACGCTTGCGCGCACGGCCCGGCACTCGCGCGCGACCGCCGCGTGCATGTCCTCGCCCCCGCACGGGAAGTAGTGCGCGCGCTTCCAGAGCGACACGTCCTCGAAGGCCGCGCCGTTTTCAGCCGCCCAGTCGTGGATCGGCGTACGGCGCACGGGATCGAAGAGCTCGCCCCTGGCCGTGCCCGCGAACAGGCCGAACGAGGTCGGCGTGTAGGGCGGGCGGAAGGTCGTGAGGCCGATCGCGGGCTCGGGCCGCTTCAGCTCCTTCGAGACCACGGCCAGCGTGTTGATGTTGGACAGGCGTCCCTGATCGGTCGCCATGCCGCTCGTCGTGTAGCGCTTGACGTGCTCGATCGAGCGGAAGCCCTCCTGCGTGGCGAGGCGCACGTCCTTGGCGGTCACGTCGTTCTGGAAGTCGACGAAGCTCTTCACCTCGCGCGGATCGTGCGGATGGGGGCACTCGCCCCGGAAGCCGTCATGGCCCGTGTCGCGCGCGTCCACGTGCCAGGGCAGGGCGGCCTCGGTGGCGTTCGCGCCCGCCGCCCAGCCGTCGCGAAGGCAACCGGCGAGGTCGAAGACGCCGCGGCAGGCGCCGGCCGAGCGCTCGGCCTCCACGGACTCCGCCGGCACGTAGGCCTTCAGCCCCTCGTCCCAGCGCATCTTGCCGCGCGACTGCGAGAAGAGCGAGATGGTGGGCGTCCAGCCGCCCGACATCAGGAGCGCATCGCACGCGAAGTCCTCGCCGCTCCAGTCGCCGCGCCGCGTGAGCGTGGCCGACGAGACGCGCAGCCGCCCCGCGGTGCCGGTGACGGCGGTGTCGGTGAGGATGCGGATGCCGGCTTGCCGCGCGGCCTCGACGAACGGACCGTCCGGCGACTCGCGAAGGTCCGCGATCGCCGCGATCTCGACGCCCAGCGCATGAAGGTCGAGCGCGGCGCGATAGGCGCTGTCGCCGGCGGTCGCGACCACCACGCGCCGCCCGACCAGCGCGCCGTAGCGTCGCGCGAAGACGCGGGCGCTTTCGGCCAGCAGGATGCCGGGCCGGTCGTTGCCGGGAAACACGAGCGGGCGCTCGATCGAGCCGGTGGCGAACACGACGCGGCCAGCACGCACCTGCCACATGCGCTCGCGCGGCAGGTCGGGCGAGGCGTCGGGACGGTGGTCGGCGAGACGCTCGGCCAGGCCCAGCATGTTGTGCGGGTAGAAGCCGAAGGCGGTGGTGCGGGGAAGCAGCGTGACGTTCGGCCGGCGCGAAAGCTCGGCCAGGCTCCGCTCGGCCCATTCGACGGGCGGCTGCCCGTCGATCGTACCGTCGCTCTCGTGCAGGAGCGAGCCACCCATCTCGGCCTGCTCGTCGCACAGGATGACGCGGGTTCCGGCGTCCTCGGACGCGGCGAGGGCGGCCGCCAGGCCCGCCGGGCCCGCGCCCACCACCAGCACCTCGCAATGGCTGAAGCGCTGCGCGTAGCGGTCGGCATCGGGCGCAGTCGGCGCGCGGCCAAGGCCTGCGGCGCGGCGGATCATCGGCTCGTAGACGCGCTCCCAGGCTTTCGGAGGCCACATGAAGGTCTTGTAGTAGAAGCCCGCCGACAGGAAGCGGCCGAGCGCGCCGTTCACCGCGCCGACATCGTGCTCCAGCGAGGGCCAGCGGTTCTGGCTCTCGGACACGAGCCCTTCCGTGATCTCGACCTGCGTGGCGCGCAGGTTCGGCGTGTAGCGGCTTTCCCGGTCGCCGACGCCCACCAGCGCGTTGGGCTCCTCGGAGCCGGCCGACACGAAGCCGCGCGGGCGGTGGTACTTGAACGATCGCCCGACGAGGTGGACGCCGTTGGCGATCAGGGCCGAGGCGAGCGTGTCGCCCCGAAAGCCGCCGTAGCTGCGGCCGTCGAAGCGGAAGCGGACGGGACGATTGCGGTCGATCCGTCCCGTGGACGCGTGGCGAAAGTCGCTCATCGCACGCTCTCCCCGGACCAGGTGCCGTGGTTGTCGCCGCTCAAGGCCGGCGCGTTCTCCTCCGCCCCGTCGTCCGGACGCGGCTCGCCGACCTTGTAGGTCGCCTGGAAGAAGTCGGTGCGCGTGTCGCGCAGCGCGTTGAAGAAGCGCGCGCAGCCGTGGACGTGGCGCCAGCGCTCGGCATGGAGGCCGCGCGGGTTGGCGCGCGTGTAGAGGAAGTCGCCCCAGCTATCCGCCGGCTCGGCGGACGGCGTTTCGGCGCGCACGACATGGGCCTGGCCGGCGTAGCGGAACTCGAGTTCGGGGCGGGGGCCGCAATAGGGGCAGTGGATGAGGAGCATGGCGGGTTTCCTCAGTGCGCGACGGCGGCGGCGGCCGCCTCGTCGATCAGGACGCCGTCGCGGAAGCGCTCGATCGTGAAGGGCGCGTTGATCGGGTGCGGCTCGCCGGTCGCGACCGTGTGGGCGAAGACGTGGCCCGAGCCCGGCGTCGCCTTGAAGCCGCCCGTGCCCCAGCCGCAGTTCACGAAGAGACCGGGCACCGGCGTCTTGCCGATGATCGGCGAGCGGTCCGGGGTCACGTCCACGATGCCGCCCCAGGAGCGCAGCATGCGCATGCGCCGGAACTGCGGGAAGAGCTCGCAGATGGCGTCCAGCGTGTGGTTGGCGATGTGAAGGCCGCCGCGCTGGGTGTAGCTCGTGTAGGCGTCGGTGCCCGCCCCGATCACGAGTTCGCCCTTGTCGCTCTGCGAGATGTAGGCGTGGATCGTGTTCGACATGACGACGCACGGGAAGACCGGCTTCACCGGCTCCGAGACGAGCGCCTGGAGCGGGTAGCTTTCCAGCGGCAGGCGCACGTCGGCCATGGACATGACCACGGAGGTCGCGCCCGCCGCCACCACGCCGATGCGCGGCGCGTCGATCGACCCGCGCGTCGTCTCGACGCCGACGACCTGCCCGTTGCCGCCGCGCCGGATCGCGGTGACCTCGCAGTTCTGGACGATGTCGACGCCCATCGCGGAGGCCGCGCGCGCGTAGCCCCAGGCGACCGCGTCGTGGCGCGCCGTGCCGCCGCGCCGCTGCAGCGCGCCGCCGAGCACGGGATAGCGCATGGTGGACGCGTCGATGTTGAGCGGCGGGCAGTAGGCCTTGCACTCCTCGGCCGTGAGCCACTCGTTGTCGACGCCCGCCAGGCGGTTGGCGTGGACGTGGCGCTTGAAGACCTGGATGTCGTGGACGTTGTGAGCGAGCATCATGACGCCGCGCGGGGAGTACATGACGTTGTAGTTGAGGTCCTGGGAGAGGCCCTCCCACAGCTTCACGGCGTGCTCGTAGAGCCGGGCCGACTCCTCGAACAGGTAGTTCGAGCGGATGATCGTGGTGTTGCGGCCCGTGTTGCCGCCGCCGATCCAGCCCTTCTCGAGGACCGCGACGTTGCGGATGCCATGCTCCTTGGCGAGGTAGTAGGCGGTGGCGAGCCCGTGCCCGCCGCCGCCCACGATCAGGGCGTCGTAGCTCTTCTTGGGCGCGGCGTCGCGCCATTGCTCCTGCCAGTCCCGGTTGGACCCGAGGGCCTTGCGCACGACGGCATAGGCGGAGAAGCGCTGCATGGGAGCGATGTCCTTGGCGTCAACGATCACCGGCGAATTTCGCACCGCACCGCGCGCGGCGGCCAGTACGAAACGGCGATGGTTCGGTATGGAGGCGACATGAGGCGGAGGATCGCGACATGGCGCGGTTCACAGGATGCGGAGCGCGCGGGGCGAGCCCGAGGCGTCGAGGAGGGCAGCGAGATGCTCCCCCGCCGCGCGGTCGCGCAGGGCGAGCGCGAAGGCGTGGGGCGCTGCGCGGCC
The DNA here is from genome assembly GCF_900104035.1 of Aureimonas jatrophae. Lineage (GTDB taxonomy): Bacteria > Pseudomonadota > Alphaproteobacteria > Rhizobiales > Rhizobiaceae > Aureimonas > Aureimonas jatrophae. Next base: position 709,899 of record NZ_FNIT01000001.1, read on the forward strand.
ATCCGCGAGAAGTCCCACCAGCGCGCGGGAGATCGCGGCCTCGTCCCGCGGACCGGGCCGGGCGGGGGCGGCGAGGTGCAGCCCCTGCGCGGGGAAGGGCAGGAGTCGTTCGCCCGCCCGCTCGCCGAGCGAGGCGAGGGCGCGCGGCGACAGGCAGCTGAGACCCATCTGCGCGGGAGCTGCGCCTTCGGCGACGAGCACGAGACCGGCGGGCCGGGGCGCCCCGAGACGCAGCCACAGCTGATCGGCGGTGAGCGGCTCGGGCAGGACGAACAGCGGCGGCCGCGCATCTGCCCGCGCTGCGTGGCCGGGCAGAGCGAGACCGGCCGCAAGAGCCGCGCCGCCGGCAAGCACGTCGCGCCGGGTGGGTCCGCCGCTCACGAGGCGCCGTCCTCGACGCGGATGCGCGCACGCAGGAGCCCGGCGGGATCGGCGGAAGGGCCGACCAGAAGCTCGTACTCGCCCCGCTCGACGCTTCGCACGAGATCCGGGCCGGGAAAGGCGAGCGCCGAGACGGGCAGGGGGATCGTGCAGCGCGTCCGTTGGCCGGGTGCGAGCGAGACGCGCGCAAAGCCCTGCAGCTCGAAGCGGGCGCGCGCGACGCGGGCGACGGGCTTGCGCGAGAACAGGAACACGGTCTCCTCGGCCGTGTGCGTGCCCTCGTTGCGCAGGTCGAGCGAGACGAGCACCGTCTCGCCCTCGCGCGCGGCGGCGGGCTCGGCCCGAAGGTTTTCGCGCACGACCCGGCCGTAGGACAGGCCGTGGCCGAACGGGAACTGGGGGTCGGGCGAAAGATCGATGTACTTGCTGGTGTAGTGCTGGTCGGAAGGCGGGCGGCCGCCGGGGCGCTCGCCGAAGAAGATCGGCACCTGACCCACCGCGCGCGGCCAGGTGATGGGGAGGCGTCCCGAGGGGGAGACGCGTCCCGTGAGCACGTCGGCAAGCCCCGAGCCCGCCTCCGTGCCGCCGAACCAGATGGCAAGAACCGCGCCCGCCCGGTCGAACAGCCAGGGCACCGCGAGCGGCCGGCCGGCGGCAAGAAGCGCGACCGTCGGGCGGCCGAGCGCCAGCACGGCGCGCGCGAAGTTGGTCTGGTCGCCCGGCAGGTCGAGGCCGGTGCGGCTCGCCGCCTCGCCGGTCATGGCGCGCGACTCGCCGAGCGCGAGAATCACGAGGTCGGCGCCGCGCGCCAAGGCCAGCGCCGGCTCGAACCCGTCCGGCTCGGACTGGTCGATGCCGACGCCGCGCGCATAGACGACCTCGCAGTCGGGCCGCGCCGCGCGCAAGGCTCGCAGGATGGTAACGCTCTCCTCGGCCTCGCCCGCGCCCGACCAGCTTCCCATCATGTCGGTTGGCGCCTCGGCGAGCGGCCCGAGCACCGCGATGCGCATCGCGCGGTCGCCGAGCGGCAGGATCGCGGGATCGCGCTGCGACAGGAGGACGACCGAGCGCGCAGCGGCGCTTCGGGCGAGCGCGCGGTGGCTTGAGACCTGCGGTCCCGCCCCCCGATCGCCGCGCGCGAGCGCCCGCCAGGGATCGCGGAAGAGGCCGAGCCGCTCCTTGAGGGCGAGCACGCGCCGCACGCTCCGGTCGATGTCGTCGACGGTGACGAGGCCGCGGCGCAGCGCCTCGGGCAGGCCGGTCTCGTAGGCGCCGCCGCTCATCATGTCGATGTCGACGCCGGCCCGCAGCGCGAGGCTGGCGGCCTCGGCGAGATCGGCCGCGACGCCGTGCGGGATCAGCTCGGCCACCGCGTTGTAGTCGCTCACCACCACGCCGCGAAAGCCCATCTCCCCGCGCAGCCAGCCATCCAGCAGCGCGCCGTTCGCCGTCATCGGCACGCCCGAGAGGTCGGAGAAGGCCGGCATGATGCAGGCGCAATCCTCCTCCAGCGCCGCCTCGAAGGGAGGCAGGTAGGTTTCGCGCAGCGTGCGCTCCGAGACGTCGGTGGAAGCGTAGTCGCGCCCCGCCGAGGCCGCGCCATAGGCGACAAGATGTTTGGCGGTGGCGGCCAGGCGGTCGGGATCGTCTAGGTTCGAGCCCTGAAAGCCGCGCACCTTGGCGCGGGCGTAGAGCGCGACGACGAGCGGGTCCTCGCCGGCGCCTTCCGCCACGCGCCCCCAGCGCGGGTCGCGCGCGATGTCGAGCATGGGCGCGAAGGTCAGAGCGACGCCGTCGGCCGCCGCCTCGCGCGCGGCCACGCGCGCCGTCTCCTCCCAGAGTGCGGGATCGAACGAGGCGGCCTCGCCGAGCGGGATCGGAAACACGGTGCGGTGGCCGTGCACGACGTCGAAGCCGAGGAGCAGCGGGATCTTGAGGCGCGACTCCTCCAGCGCGACGCGCTGGATCTCGCGCACCGCGCCCGGCCCGAAGACGTTGAGAAGGCTGCCGGCGCGGCCCTCGCGCACCGACTGCGAGACGTCGCCGCCGACCACCGGTCCGGTCACCGAGAAGCCGGCGGCGAGCATGGTGAGCTGGCCGATCTTCTCGCTCAGCGTCATCTGCGCCAGAAGCGCCTCGATGGCGGGCGATGGCGTGTCGGACATGGGTCGGGCGCGCTCCGTCTCGTCGTGCGGAGCCGCCTTCTCGCGAAGAAATGTGGCGACCGCCAGTCCTCTCTGGGATTAGCGGCCCCTGCCTTCAAGCCGCGACAGGCGTTCCGGCGGTGCGGCGCTGAGGTTCGATCCGCTCGCCACCCTCGCGCCCGAAGAGGTGGAGCTGCGCGGCGGGCAGGAGCACGGCGATGCCCTCGCCCGCCCGCACCTCGGCGGCGTCGTGCGGGATGGCGACCGCGAACATCGTGCCGGCGAGGTCGGCGTAGACGATGCGCTGAGCGCCGAGCTCCTCCACCACGTCCACCGTGGCGCGCAGCGCGCCCGGCGTGCCGGGACGCGCGAGGACCGCCTGCTCGGGACGGATGCCGAGGGTGACCGCCCGCGCGCCGACGCCGGCGCGGGTGCCGGGGGCGAGCTCGACGCGCTGCCCGTCGGCAAGGCGGAAGCTGTCGCCACCCTCCAGCTCGCCGTCCAGGAGGTTCATCGGCGGCGTGCCGATGAAGCCCGCGACGAAGCGCGTGGCGGGCCGGTTGTAGACCTGCGCCGGCGACCCGACCTGCTCTATGCGACCCGCGCGCATGACGACGAGCTTGTCGGCCATGGTCATGGCCTCGACCTGGTCGTGCGTCACGAAGACCGAGGTCGTGCCGAGCCGGCGATGGAGGCGGCGGATCTCGGCGCGCATGCCCACGCGCAGGATCGCGTCGAGATTGGAGAGCGGCTCGTCGAACAGGAAGATGCGGGGCTCGCGGATCATGGCGCGGGCCATGGCGACGCGCTGGCGCTGGCCGCCCGACAGGGCCGCGGGCTTGCGCTGGAGCATCTCGGCAAGGCCCACGGTCGCGGCCACCGCTTCGACGCGCCGCTGGCGCTCGGGCTTGGGCACGCCCGCGACCTTCAGCGCGTAGCCGATGTTCTGCCCGACCGTCATGTGCGGGTAGAGCGCGTAGTTCTGAAACACCATGGCGCAGCCGCGCTCGCGCGGCTCGAGCCGGTTCACCACGCGGTCGCCGATGGCGATCTCGCCCGACGTGATGTCCTCCAGTCCCGCGATCATGCGCAGGAGCGTCGACTTCCCGCAGCCCGACGGCCCGAGGATCACGACGAACTCGCGCTCCTCGATCTCGAGGTCGACGCCGTGGACGACCGGCGACTGGGCGTAGGACTTGGCGACGCGGCGGATCGAGATGGCGGACATCGTGTGTCTCCTACTTGTCGGTGGCGGCGAGGCCGCGCACGAACCAGCGCTGCATGAGGGCGATCACCAGGAGCGGCGGCAGCATCACGAGGAGGCAGCCGGCCATGGCGACGTTCCAGTCGGGCATGCCGTCCTCAGACGGGATCAGCGCCTTGAGCTGGGTGGTGGCGGTGCCGAACGAGGCGTCGGTGGTGACGAGAAGGGGCCAGAGATACTGGTTCCAGGCCCAGACGAACATGATGGTGGCGAGCGCGGCCATGGTGGGTTTCGACAGGGGAAGCAGAATGTCGAAGAAGAAGCGCACGGGCCCCGAGCCGTCCATCTTGGCGGCTTCCGCCAGCTCGTCCGGCAGGGTCAGGAAGAACTGGCGGTAGAGGAACGTGCCGGTGGCGGTGGCGACCAGCGGCAGCGCCAGCCCGGTGTAGGAGTTGAGAAGGCCCCAGTTGAGCTGAAGGCGGATGCCGGTCGCCCAGTTTATCGCCTGCGTCAGGCCGGTCACGTCGAGGATCGCCTGGAAGGGCTGCAGCGCGTTGGCGGCCACCGCGTAGGTCGGCACAATGCGCACCTCGAGCGGCAGCATGAGCGTGACGAACACGGCCCAGAACAGGAGCATGCGGCCGGGAAAGCGGAAGTAGACGATCGCAAACGCCGCCATGGCCGAGAAGACGACCTTGCCCAGCGCCACCGCGGAGGCGAACACGAAGCTGTTGAAGATCTTCGAGCCGAGGTCGGCGCGCGTCCAGGCTTCCGTGATGTTGGCGAGGAAGTGCGAGCCGGGCGCGAGCGGCATCGGCACGCGGTTCACCGTGACGATGTCGTGCGAGGCGGCGATCACGACGATCGCGAAGGGCAGGACGGCGGCCAGGAGGCCGACGAGGAGCACGGCCTGGCACGCGAGGTTGAAGAGCGGGCGGTTCTCGACCACAGGCGGCTCCTACTTGTAGTGGACGCGCCGCTCGATGAAGCGGAACTGGACGATGGTCAGGACGACGACGAGCAGCATCAGGACGATGCTCTGGGCGGCGGCGCCGGAGTAGTCGAGGCCGCGGAAGCCGTCGAAGTAGAGCTTGTAGACCATGAGCTCGGTGGAGCGGGCCGGCCCGCCGCCGGTCATGATGTCGACGATGCCGAAGGAGTCCTGGAAGCTCTCGGTGATGTTGATCACGAGCAGGAAGAAGAAGGTCGGCATGAGGAGCGGCACCTTCATGTCGACCATGCGCCGCATGGGGCCGGCGCCGTCCATGGCGGCGGCCTCGGTGAGGTTGTTCGGGATCGACTGGAGGGCGGCGAGAAAGAAGATGAAGTTGTAGGCGATGTACTTCCACGAGAAGGCGAGGATCACCGCGATCATCGCGTCGCGCCCGCTGAAGGCGGGGTTCCAGATGCCGGGCCAGATGTCGTTCAGCGCCGATAGGAGGCCGGCCTGGGGCGCCATGATGAAGCTGAAGGCGAGACCCACGGCCGGCGCCGCGATGGCGTAGGGCCAGACGAGAACCGAGCGGTAGAAGCGGCTGCCGGCCAGCTCGCGGTCGACAAGAAGCGCCAGCACCAGGGAGACGAACATGGTGAGGGCGGTGGAGGCGAGCGCGAAGACGAGGCTGCGGATCACCGCGTTCCAGTAGACCGCGTCCGCGAACAGGTGCCGGAAGTTCTGGAAGCCGACGAACTGGTTGCCGCCGCCCCACGGGCGCTCCAGCGTGAAGGCCCAGAACAGCGCCTGGCCGGCGGGCCAGTAGAAGAACACGAAGATCAAGAGGAGCACGGGCGCGGCGTAGAGAAGGCCGACCGTGGTGGAGGAGAAGGTGGCGCGCTTTTCCATGGAGATCCGCCCGTAGGTCCCGATGCAGTGCGCCCCGGACGGGCGTAGCCGTCCGGGGCGCGAGGCGAGAGGTCGTGCGAGGCGGCTTACGGGAGCTGCTTGCCCTCGTAGGTCTGCTCGAAGCGACGCAGGATCGCGTTGGAGCGCGTGGCCGCATCGTCGAGCGCCGTCTGGACGTCGGCGTTCTGGATGAAGATCGCCTGGAGGCCGTTCGCGATCTCGTTGCGGATCTGCAGAAGGCCGCCCAGGCGGTTGCCGCGCGTCACGCCGGTCGGCGGCGTGACCGTCAGGCTCTGGATGGCGATCTCGCGGCCGGCATAGGGCGCCTTATCGTAGAAGCCCTGGTTCTTCAGGTACTCGAAGCCCGACTGGCGGACCGGAATGTAGCCGGTGACGGTCGACCAGGTCAGCGCCTCTTCCGGCTTGGCGATGAAGTTCAGGAAGGCGGCGGCCGCCTTGTACTCAGGCTCCGACTTGCCGGCGAGGACCCAGAGCGAGGCGCCGCCCACCAGCGAGTTCTTCCGTTCGGTGCCCTCGTAGACGGGCAGCATGGCCACGCCCCAGTTCATGCCTTCCTTGGCGGTGCGGCCGATCGCGCCGTGGTCGCCGACCGAGGTCAGGATAGTCTGGCAGTCGCCGGCGGCGAACGCGTCGACAAAGGTCTGCCCGGTCTCCTTGGACTTGATGACCGCCGCGCCCGCGTCGTACCAGCTCTTCAGGTCGCGGACGAACTGGACCCACTTGCCCCGGTTGAAAACCATCTCGGCGCCGAGGCCGTCATAGCCGTTGTTGAGCGTCGCGTTGGGCTCGCCGTGAACGGCCAGGAACTGCTCCTCGTACTGCCACACCTCGTTGGAGGAGATGTTGAAGCCGAGCGGACAGCTGTAGCCGGCGGCCTTCAGCGCCTTGAAGTCGGCCGCCGCCTCCTCCCAGGTCGCGGGAGCCTCGGTCTTGCCGATCTTGGCGTAGGCGTCCTTGTTCCAGTAGAGGAGCGCGGTCGAGGAGTTGAACGGGAAGGAGTACATCTCGCCGGCGGAGGTGGCGAAGTAGCTGCGGATGCCGCCGAAGTAGTCGTTCCAGTCGATCGTGTAGCCGTTGTCCTTCATCAGCTTCTCGGCCGGATAGAAGGCGCCCGACAGCATGATGTCGAGCGTGCCGACATCGGAGACCTGGGCGATGGTGGGCTGCTGGCCGGCGCGGAACGCGGCGATCGTGTTCTGCAGCGAGGCGTCGTAGGAGCCCTGGCTGGTGCAGACGATCTGGTAGTCGGTCTGGCTGGCGTTGAAGCGGTCGCACTGCTCGCCGACGCGCTTGGCGATGTCGCCCGTGTTGCCGAACCACATGTCGATCTTCACGGGCGCAGCGGCGGCCGTGCCCGCGCCAACCAAGAGCGCGATCGCGCTCGCGGCACCCCAAATCTTCGTCAGCATCGCGGATGGACCCCGGTCTCGAATGATCGTGCGACCCCGGTCGGGGTGCCGAGGGCGCCAATAGAAGTCCGGGCGTCGGATGTACAATGAACATTCCATGACGCTTCTTGCTTGCATCGCGATCGTTTCTAGAAGTCGATCGGCTCGAAGGTCAGTTTTCATTCGGCGGTTGCGTCATGCCGTTGTCATGAATGGTATGTTAGGCGCGGCGATCATCTTGAGATCGGCGCGACCGGCGCCCGTCATCGGCGGCTGCCTGTTCGGCCCGCGCACGCGAAGGTTCCTTTCCATGTCCCTAGTCGCCGCCCGACCGGCCGCCGACCTCACGCCGCTGGAGCGTGCGCTTTCGCCCGGCAACCGCGACGTCCTCATCATCGCCCATCGCGGCGACTGGGCCCGGGCACCGGAGAACTCGCTCGAAGCCGTGCGCGGCGCGATCGAGCTGGGGTTCGACATGGTGGAGATCGACGTGCGCCTCGCCCGCGACGGCGTGCCGGTGGTGATCCACGACAAGACGCTGGAGCGCACAACGGAAGGCGCGGGGCCCGTCTCGGACCGCACGTCCACGGAGCTTTGCGCGCTGCGCCTGCGCGAGGGCGAGGGCGGTCCGGGCACCGCCTTGACCAACGAGCGGCTGCCGACCCTGGCCGCTCTTCTGGAAGAGGCGCGCGGCCGCATCCTCGTCAACCTCGATACCAAAAGGCCGTCCGAGCTCAGGCGAATCGCCCCGCTCGTCGCCGACATGGGGATGGCGGGCGAGGTGGTGGTGAAGTGCGAGGTGAAGCCGGAGGAGGCCGCCCGGCTTCCCGCCGACCACCCCGCCCACGGCCCGCTGCCGTTCATGCCGATCCTGGACGTGGCCGCCGGGCATATGGAGGGCGGCGTCGAGGCGCTTGCGCAACTCTCGCCGCTCATGATCGAGTGTCATCCGGAAGCGGCGGCGATTCTGGCGGACGGCCGCGAGGCACTGGCCTCGTCCGGCATCAGACTCTGGGTGAACACGATCGACTGCTCCCACATTCCCGACTTCAACGACAGCCGTGCGCTCGCGGACCCGCAAGCCGTCTGGGGACGGCTCGTGGACTGGGGCGCGGGCGCGATCCAGACCGACCGGGGCGCCGAGCTCGCCCGGTTCCTTCGCGAGATCGGACGCCGCGCATGACCGCCTCACCCGAGATGACGCATCGCCGCGAGGTCGCGCGGCGCGTGGTGGACGAGGCGGCGGCGGAAGCGCTGGCCCTGTTCCGGCGACGCGGCGAGCTGATCGTCGACGCCAAGGGCCCGCAGGACTTCGTGTCCACCGCCGACCGGCAGATCGAACTCATGGTGCGCGAGCGCCTAGCCGAGCTCTGCCCGGGCGAGACCGTGGTGGGCGAGGAGGAGGGCGGCGAGATCGCGAGCCGCTACTGGATCGTCGATCCGATCGACGGCACCTCGAACTTCCTGGCCGGCTCGCCGCTCTGGGGCGTGTCGCTCGGCTTCGTGGTGGACGACCGGCCGGTGGCCGGCGCGATCCGGGCGCCGGTGCTGGGCGAGGGACTGGCGGCTGCGGAGGGCGCGGGCGTCCTCCTGAACGGCGAGCCGTTCCGGCGCCCGGTGCCGCCCGCCGATCTCCAGCTCATGTCGATGGGCGAGAGCCTCGGCGAGGACCTGGAGGCATCGCTGGCGATCCAGCGGCGGCTGCGCGAACGGCGCTGGATCGCTGAAAGCTTCCACTCGACCTCGATCGGCCTCCTGTTCTCGGCGCTCGGCCGGATCGAGGGCCATATCCAGCCCGTCACCACGATGTGGGACATCGCAGGGGGAGCGGCGGTCTGCCGCGAGGCGGGCCTCCATGTCGAGATCGAGCGTCATGCGGACGGCGCTTACGCCATCCGCGCCGGAACGCCCGCGCTTCTCGCCGCGCTCGGGTAGACCGGCCTAGCCGACGTCGAACGTCACGCCCTGCGCCAGCGGCAGGGTGCGGCCGTAGTTGACGGTGTTGGTGGCGCGCCGCATGTAGGCGCGCCACGCGTCCGACCCGCTTTCGCGCCCGCCCCCGGTCTCCTTCTCGCCGCCGAAGGCTCCGCCGATCTCGGCGCCCGACGGCCCGATGTTGACGTTGGCGATGCCGCAGTCCGAGCCGCGCACGGACAGGAAGGTCTCGGCCTCGCGCAGGTCGTTGGTGAAGATCGAGGACGACAGGCCCTGCGGCACGTCGTTCTGCAACGCGATCGCCTCATCGAGGTCGCTGTAGCGCAGGACGTAGAGGATCGGCGCGAAGGTCTCCTCGCGCACCAGGCCCGACGGCTCGGGCATCTCGACCAGCGCGGGCCGCACGTAGACGCCGTTCTCGCAGCCCTCGACGGCAACGCGCTCGCCCCCCGCCAGCACCCGGCCGCCGGCCGCCTTGGCCGCCTCCAGCGCCCGGTCCATCGCCTCGAAGGCCGCCTCGTCGATCAAGGGGCCGACCAGCGTGCCCTCCGTCAACGGGTTGCCGATCGCGACCGAGCCGTAGGCACCGACGAGGCGCGGCACGAGCCTGTCGTAGACGCTCTCGTGCACGAAGAGGCGGCGCAGCGTCGTGCAGCGCTGGCCGGCGGTGCCCATGGCGGCGAACGCCACGCCTCGCAGCGTCAGGTCGAGATCGGCCGTGGGCGCGACGATCGCGGCGTTGTTGCCGCCGAGCTCCAGGAGCGAGCGTCCGAAGCGCGCGGCCACGCGCGGGCCGACCTCGCGGCCCATGCGCGTCGAGCCGGTCGCCGAGACCAGCGCGACGCGCCGGTCGTCCACCAACGCCTCGCCCGCCTCGCGCCCGCCGATCACGAGCTCCGACAGGCCGTCCGGCGCCCGGCCGCCGTTCTCGCGATAGCGGGCGAGCGCCCGCTCGAAGAGGCCTTGCGTGGCGAGCGCGGTGAGCGGCGTCTTCTCGGACGGCTTCCAGACGCAAGCGTTGCCGCAAACCAGCGCCAGCGCCGCGTTCCACGACCAGACCGCCACGGGAAAGTTGAAGGCCGAGACGATGGCGACGACGCCCAGCGGGTGCCAGGTCTCCATCATGCGGTGCTCGGGCCGCTCGGTCGCGATCGTGAGCCCGTAGAGCTGGCGCGACAGGCCGACCGCGAAGTCGCAGATGTCGATCATCTCCTGGACCTCGCCCAGCCCTTCCGAGACGATCTTGCCGGCCTCGACGGAGACGAGGCGGCCGAGCTGCGTCTTGTGCTCGCGAAGCTCCTGCCCGAGGAGCCGTACCAGCTCGCCGCGCTGCGGGGCGGGCACGAGGCGCCACTCGCGAAACGCGGCCGCCGCGCGGCCGACGGCCGCGTTCGTCTCGTCGGCCGAGGCGAGCGCGAGCTCCGCCAGCGTCTCGCCGGTGATGGGCGAGCGTGCCGCGTGCCCGCCACCGTCCAGACGCCCGGACGGCACGCCGAGCCCGACGACAAGGCTCCGGACCTCGTCGCGAAGGGTGCTTCCGGCCGCGGGCTGGCTGTGGTTATGAACGTTCATCGGGCACTCCTGGCGTCTCGGTCATGGGCGTCAGACGCGCGACGACAGGTGCGCGATCTGGCTTCCCACCTCGTAATAGGCTTCGCGCGCCGCGCGAAGCCCCTGGGTCCGAACCGGGGTGAGGGGCAGGGGCATGTCGGCCTCCGCGACGCGGCCGAGGATGTGCCCGGCGAGCGACCGACCGAACACGGTGCCCGGCGCGATGCCGCGCCCGTTGTAGCCGCTGAAGGACAGGATGCGCGGCGCCAGGCGGTGAAAACGCGGCACGGCATCCGTCGTCATGCCGATCCGCCCGTACCACTCGGCCTCGAAGGCGACATCTCCCAGCTGCGGAAACAGGCGCCGGAGCGTCTGCCGCGCCCAGCGCCGGTGGATCGTCGTGCCGGTGCCCCGCAGGGCGCCGACGCTGCCGATCACGAGCCGCCCCGCCTGGTCGAGCCGAAACGAGGACAGGACCTCCTTGGTATCCCAGCAGCCCTCGCGCCCCGGCAGAATCGAGCGCGCGAGGTTGGAGGAAAGCGGCCGGGTGGCGATGTTGAAGTAGGGCAGGCGTACCAGCTCGCCGGCGATCTGGGGAAAGGGCGCGCTCGTATAGGCGTTGGTCGCCACCACGACCCAGTCCGCGAGCACCGAACCGGCCGCCGTGCTCACGCGCCAGCGCGCGCCCTCGCTCTCGCAGGCCGTGACGGGGCTACTGGTGAAGACCTCGGCCCCCGCTGCGATCGCCGCACGCGCCAGACCTCGAACATAGCCGAGCGGCTGGATCGTTCCCGCGCGATGGTCGAGAAGCGCGGCCCCATAAGTGCCCGTTCCCGTGCGCCGCGCCGTTTCGGCGGCGTCCAGGACCTCGACGGCGGCCCCGCGGGCCTGCCATTGCCGCGCGCGCTCGTTGATCTCCTCGGCTCCCGCCGGGCCGACCGCCAGATGCAGCGTGCCGGCCCGCACCGGCTCGCAGGCCATGGCATGACGCTCCACGAGGTCGAACACGGCGCGGGGCGCATCGCTCAACACCTGCAGCACGCGCTCGCCGTGAACCGGGCCGAGCGTGCGCGGCACCTCGTCCGGCATGACCCACAGCCCGGCGTTGACGAGGCCGACATTGCGACCCGACCCGCCGAAGCCGATCTCGGCCGCCTCCACCACCGCGACCCGCGCCCCGCCTTCCGCCAGATGAAGCGCGGCGGAGAGGCCGGTGAAGCCGGCTCCGATCACCGCGACGTCGACGGTGCGGGCCCCCTCCAGCGGAGAGGTGGCCGGTGCCGGCGGGGCCGTGCGCGCCCAGAGCCCATGCGAACGCGGATCGTTCAGCACCGGAACGAGCCGTCAGGCGACGGCGCGTGCTGCATGGGGGCCGAGCGCCGCCATCGTGTCCGCGACGGAGCGCCGCTCGGCCTCGGCGTAAAGCGCGGTCTCGTCGGCAACCGGGCGACCGAGCGCCGCTTCGAAGGTCTCTCGGTCGCCGCTCGAAGCGTCGTTCGACTGGCGGTCCGTTCCCAGATTCGATTGGAAGATGCCGGCTGCCGAGACCGGCAGGAAGTCCTCGTAGACGAGCGGGTCGCAGCTGGCGTGACCCGCTTCCACCAGGGCATCCATGTCGCCCGCCGTCTCGCCGCGCCGCGCCGCCGCCAGACCCTGCGGCGTCGGCGCGTAGCGGAAGAAGGCCAGGCCCTCGCGCCGCAGGGCGGCGAGATCGTCCGGGAAGGCACGGAAGCGGGTGGCCAGATCGTCGGCATAGCTGGCCGCGCCCGCGCCGCCGGCGCCCACCTGCACCTCGCCGCGCGTGTCCGACAGCAGCGCGTCGTAGAGCGCGCGGCCCTTGGGCGTCAGCGCGGCGCCGCGCTGCTCGATCTCGCCGAAGCGCGCCGTGTGGCGACCGGCCTCGGCGCCGGTCTCGCCCCGGAACAGGATCGGCTCCTCGAGCGCCTTGAAGCTCGTCTGGCGCAGCAGGATCGGAGCACGGCGCTCGGGCGGACCCTCGATCACCGCCTTGGGGTCGATGCCGCGCGCGGGCATCCGCCGTTGCACGGCCTCGATGTCGAGCGTGCGCGGCGTCAGGTGGTTGATATGGGGGCCCCGGAAGCACACGACGTCCGCCACCAGACGGTGCGCCTTGGCCAGACGCTCGTAGGTCGCGCGGTCGACGGTCGCCTCGGAATGCCAGCGAAAGGTTTCCAGCGCCTCGGACACGAAGCGCTCGCCCTCCTCGCGCGTCAGTCCGCCGCGTGCCTCGTAGCGCTCGATCAGCTCGATCGCCCCCGGCGTGAAGATGCGGCGGCGCGATAGGATCGCGGCCGCTTCCGCGCGCAGCGCCTCGTCGGCGACGAGGTCGAGCCGCAGCAGCGAGGTGAAGACGCGAAACGGATTGCGCGCCAGCGCCTCGTCACCCACCGGCCGAAAGGCCGTCGAGTGAACCGGGATGCCGGCGACCGACAGGTCGTAGTAGCCGACCGGCTCCATGCCCATCACCGCAAAGAGCCGCCCGATCGTGGCGAGCTCCTCGGGCGTGCCGAGCCGGATGGCCCCGTGACGCTCGTCCGACAGGCGTTCGATCTCGCCGGCGCGCGCGAGACTCTCCGCCAGCTCCGGATGCGCCTCGAGCGTCTCGGCGTTGACCTCGGCGACCAGTTCCATGAGCGTCCCGTACTGGGGCACCTCGGCGCGATACATCTCCGACATGGCCTGCGAGAAGCGGGCGCGGATCTCGTCGGGGCTGGCGAAGACGGGTTGCATGGCGGAGCTTCTCCTGGCCTGTCGGCTCTTCTTGGAGGCGCCATTTTGGCCCGGCTTCGCCCGCGCGCCAAGCCGAGCGGCTGCGAAAATCCCGATCGTGGCGACGGGACGCCTGCCGCCCGCAGGCGGTTCCGACCCGCTCCCGCACCCGGACCGGGTTGCGCTTGCGGCCGCGCCATGCCATAGAGCCGCCCACCCCGGCTGCGGTAGCTCAGTGGTAGAGCACTCCATTGGTAATGGAGAGGTCGAGAGTTCAATCCTCTCTCGCAGCACCATTTTTCCTAATGATTACAGTGCGTTGATGAGTCGCCTCCGCTGAGGCGGCTGACCTTCTCGTTGTGGGCAGCACGCGGGCAGCACGATTTTTACCCTGTATGCCGGCAATTTGTCCTGTCGGATCCGTAAGTCGGGACGGGGAGGGGACGTCCCGAACGCTAAAACGGCTGCTCGCACAACCCTCTGCGATATTTTTCGTGCTGCTTGGGTTGGGCTCGGTGCTGCCTAGATGCAGAAAGGGCCGCCCGCGCGAAAGGGCACGGGCGGCATGTCAGTCGTGACCTTAAACGCGGCGCATGGAGCGCAATCAGCCCATGATCGATCGAGCCAACTGCGTATGTTGCTCGTCGGCTTGCTTGGCTTCTTCGACCGACTTGCGCATGTTGTCAGCGGTTTGGGTCATCCCGACCTTGGCTGCATAGCTCTGCAGCGTGCCGAAGCTGGCGATCCAATAATGCAGCGCGAGCTGGCCGGCTGCGATGATGCCGAGATCGCGGGACTGGTCGTCCTTGGCATCTTGGCGGATCTTTTTGCTCACGTCGTAGTGGGCCTGGAGGATCTGGTTTTCGATCGCTGGAACGCCGCCCACTTCCTGAACGGCTTGGTCGATCCGTTGCGACCACTGTTTGGACGTCTCGTTGCCCTGCTGCAAAGCGGCCTTCAGATCAGGGTGCTTGGCGTCGTTCTGGATCTCGGCCGTCGCCTTTGCGGCGACTTGGCTGCCCGACTTGGCAGCGGCGAGTCCCTGCGACACGAGATCCTTGATGGCGTCGTCTGCCATGGTGCTACTCCTCTTGCGGTACCCGCAATCGGCGGGTCATGAGGAGGCAAGGACCCAACTGGACAGTCGTTCCTGCGCATTCGGGGACGATCCGACGCACGCTGAGAAAGGGCCTGCAAACGTGGGTCCTAGCGTCTCAACTGATTGGGGTCGGGCCTAAACGAAGCTTGCTTCGCTCCCAGGTCGGAGTTTCGAGAAGTCGACCACGATCAGCTCATCACCAGATCGTAGGTTTTGATGACGGGAACCTCGTCCTCGTTGATCTCGGCTCGCTTCTTGGCCTTGGACAAGGCGTCGAGGCTGAGCCCCTCCGGCATGTCGCAGAGTTGTGCCAGGGCTGACTGCGCAACGCGGAATGTACCGCAAGGTCGGACATTCGACCTCGATGAAGTCGCCGATGCCGGTTTGCGTCGTCGCGGCCTCATCGGTCACAGGGCACCGGTCGGTCGGGGTCATCGATCATCTCCGTCTGGAAACCCTAGGGGTCGAGGGTGTGTGTCGATCCGTTGCATGACTTCCTCCGGCGTCTCCAGCACGGAGAAGACCCGCCCCAGACCTTCGCCGAGAGCGCCGGTGAGGCCGATGACGGTCTTGCCCCGCGACAGGGAGACGTAAACGACCTGCTGGGGGTTCACGTACAGGGGCGTCTAGGGGCGTCTAGGGGCGTCTTTCCGTCATCACGCGTGAGCTTTGCAAATGCCATGCTGCCTCCAATGCGATGGGGATCAAACTACCGGATCGGATCATGCGCTCAAAAGCTTGGCGTTCCTGACGTCTGGCTACCGCTAACTCGCTGGTCGTGTTCAGCAAGCGGCAACGGCAGGCGCGTAGCATCTGACCCACATCCAGGATCCGCCGCCATGCCTATTAGTGTTGCTTCCATCGCCGCCATTCGCAGCCAACGCGAGATGCGGATCAAGGTCCTGGTCGCCACGCTCGGCATCGTCGCGGTCACCGACGGCGTGGACGCCCTCGTCAACCTCTACACGCAGCCCGACCGCCTCTGGCCGTCCTTTGTCCAAACAACGCTGATTGCTGCCGTCATGGCGCTCCTGTTCCTCGGGCTGCTGGCTCGGGCGAACCTGCGCCTGTACGAGCTGAAAGAGCGGTTCGAGGCTCTGGCCCTCACCGACATCCAGACCGGTCTCCTCAACCGGCGTGGCTTCTTTGCCCAGCTCGATCGCGTTCGGGCGGCGGGCGGCGACATGACGCTTGGCGTCGTCGACATCGACCACTTCAAGCGCATCAACGACACCCATGGCCATCTCGTCGGCGACTACGTGATCGCAGAGGTTGGACGATCCTTGCGCGATGGCCTGTCGCCTCCTCACTTCGTCGGACGGGTCGGCGGTGAGGAGTTCGCGATCGCGCTTGGTGGATTGAACCCCTTCGAGGCCTGGAAGACGGCCGACGGCCTGCGGGCAGGGTTGGCATCGATCGGCGGAGCGCAACTTCCGGCTGGCCTGGCGATCACCGCCAGCATCGGTTTGACGAAGATGGGCGACGGCGACACCATGGCATCCTACGCGCGGGCCGATCAGGCTCTGTATCGCGCCAAACAGGAAGGGCGCGACAGAAGCGTGAGTGCCGATCTGGAGATCGAGGGGAACGTCGTGATGCTTCCCGTCCTGCAAGGTGGAAGATCGGGCGAGATCATCGGCTAGACCGATCTTACGGAGCGCTACGAGCAACGATTAGGGCGGGACGTCGGCGCGCCCTTACCGCATCATTCCCTCAACGCGAGATCCACAGCCAAGACGGACGCCATCCAACAAAGGAACTGACGCCATCGGGAGCCTCCCGTGCTTCAAGCCCGTTGTGCCCGACAGACATGGGAAGCCGACGATGGATCACCACAAACGCACCGACCTGCTGCTGATGGCGCTGGATCTGCGCTTGGCCGCTCGCGCACCCAGCGAACACCTCGGCCAGCGACTGACCCCGCAACGGCTGCAGGACATGGCCGCCGCGCTGGAGGAGGTAGCGCAAACCTGGGCCGTTTGGGGTGAGAGCCCAGCAGGACGCCCAGCCAACGACGCTGCACTCACGGCACGTGCCGGGACCGTTATCAAGCTGCAAGGACGAGGGTAGACGAAGGCGGCCGATCGACCGCTGCGGTCAAGCTGCCGCACGTCTGTGCTCTGGGTTGTCCGCCTCGAACATGACGGTCGCCATCAAGGCGACCGTTGCTGGCGAATACACATGGCCTTGCGGCGTTCGGATCCACGGGTGAAGTCCCATGGCCTCCCGGTCGGGCTGCATGCCGATCGCGTAGTTGATGGCATGGCGGAGCGACGGCCAGACCGCGGCGGTCTGTTCGGCATGCGAGGGACCGATGTTCCAGACCGTGGCGCTGGGCCGCTCGGTGCGGTGCCCCCAGACCAGGATCGTTTGCTCGCTGGGACGGTCCATCGACCTTCTCCTGTTGTCGGTTGACTGGGACAACGCGGGACTGGAGCAGCCTGTTTCGGGATAGGACGTTAGGCGGCTGCGCTTGAAGAACGAGCGGTGAGCTTGTCAGGCAGCGCGGGCAAGCGTGACCGATCGGCGAGCGCCACGCGACTTCACGGGCTCGGCGTGAAGGTGCTCGATCAGCAACTCGCCGATCAGTCCGTCGTGTTGGCGCAACGTCTCAAATCTGCACCGGCGGGCGATCTGGACCGCCAAGTCCCGCATATGGGCACGCCCGAAGCAGAACACCGCCAAGGCGGCTCTCTGGGACGGCTCCTGCGCGCCCACGATCTCGGCGACACGTGCTTCGGGCGAGCGCAGCAACAAGCCGAGAAGCTCTAGATCGACCGGGCAGGTTGCTTCGTTGGGCATATAGCGGTTCGTCATGGGATCAGGCCTCCGGCTGGACGCCTATTCATCATGCTGGCATGTCCCCGGGCTGACGATAGCCACGACCCGGTTTGGGTACGGGCAACGCGTAGATCGTGGCAGACGCCTCGGCCACGAAGGGTGTGCTGGACTGCCTGACGCAAGCGTTCGCCGCAGAGTTCGGGTCCCAAAGAGATCGGTGGTCCATCGATTTGGTAAGAGGCGACGGACATGGCGGTCGCTGCGCTGACGAAGGCGTTCGGGAACTGACCCGCAGCCGGTCCTGATCGAAGAAGCCGTCGATGCCCAAGGGGGCGTCGACGGCCCGCATGCCGTCAGGACACAAGCGGGCAAGGCAAGAGGCCGCCTGCACTCCCCGACCACGATGGTGGTCCATGAAGCCTGAATGATCCGATCGTCGCATTGGCGATTGGATCGGAAGCGACTAGTTTCCCCGCCATGGAACAGGCAACGGCCGACGCACCACTACGGGAGCGACTGATCGTTCGCGAGGTTGCAGCACCCGGCCGATCGATCGTGTGCGATGTGTGCTTGGAGGCTGCGCCGATGACCGTCGATCTTTGCATCGCGGGCGGGTTCACCGCTTCGATCTGCGCGGCGTGCGTGGCGGTTGCGGCGCAGCGGTCGAACCGTCTGGACTGATCATATCGTCGGGGTGCCAGCGTCGTCTGGGAGGAGGCGCCGACCTTTTGGCATCTCCGCACCACGGATAACCTAACCGTGAGAGCGCAGGTCATCGCGAGACCTGCCTCACGCACCACGCAGCGAGGTACGGTTAGGCAACGGCTCGGCATCGGGATTGGCCGTCTGGTGCCGTACCATCTGAGCCACACCTGTGGCGCAAGCGTCAGGCGCTCCCTTGCGGGTAGGGGTCTGGATCCGACTTAGTATCCCGACACAAGCAGTTCGCCCGCTCCGGGTGGACCCATCAGGATCCCGCCCGCCATGAAGCGTCTTCTCCTCGCCCTGACCGCAACGGCTGCCTTCGCGGCACCGGCCCTGGCTGCCGACGTCGTCTATGAAGAGCCCGCTGCTCCGATGGTCATGGCTCCGGTGTCCAACTGGACCGGCCTCTACCTCGGTGTGCAAGGCGGCGGCGCCTTCAACCCGGACAACGGCGACAACCTGTCGATCGTCCCGAACTTCACGGGTGCCGGCGCAACGTTCCTGACCAACGCCTTCGGCAACAGCTTCTCCTCCGAGTTCGACTCGAGTTTCATCGGCGGCGCCCACATCGGCTACGACTACCAGATCAACCGCTTCGTGGTCGGTGCCCTGGTCGACATCAACGCCCTCGACATCGCGCAGCGCTCCAGCGCCTTCTCCAACACCCCGGCCTTCTACACGGCCGAGCGCAGCCTCGATTACCTTGTGACCGGTCGCCTGCGCGCCGGTTACCTCGTGACCGATATGGCCCTGGCCTATGCCACCGGCGGCTTTGCTTACGGCGAAAGCGACTACCGCTTCACGTCCAACAGCCCGGCGATCACGGCGGCCTTCCCGGCTGCCGTGAACTCGGACTCGGACGACTTCGGTTACTCGGTCGGCGGCGGCATGGAGGTGAAGGTCACGCAGAACATCTCGTTCGGCGCCGAGTACCTCTACACCAACCTGGGCGACAGCGACTCGTCCACGCGCCTGAACGGCGGCCCCTTCGATGGTTCGGGCACGGCCGTGGTGCCGGGCCAGTTCACGGACTTCCGCTCGAACGGCGACTTCGACTTCCACACCGTCACGGCGAAGCTGTCCTACCGCTTCAACTGACGAGCGTCGGGCGAGGCCGGTTCGGTCTCCTGTCCGACCCCGATCCTCAACGACTCAGAAGCCCGCCCGGTCATCCGTGGCGGGCTTTTCTATGATGCAAGCAACCCCCGCTACATGACGGACGCGATTACACCCGCCCATTGCCGTGCCGCCCGCGCCCTCCTCGACTGGACGCTGAAGCGTTTGTCCGTCCGATCGGGGATTGCGAACGGCGCACTTCGGGACCTCGAGCGCGACCGCCCCGCCTTGTCAGCAGCCGCGCTAGGCACGCTGCGGACTACGTTCGAAACCGCCGGCGTCCAGTTCCAGCAAGCCAATGCCGACGGCGGGATCGGCGTCAGGCTTCGGGCGGAGCCGATCGAGCCACCAGTCCCCGCATCCAATCACCGGAATGATCGTCGCTGACCCGGTAGGTCAGCAGGCCCTCCGTCTCGCAAAGGCGCGCCGCCCGGCTCTCGGCCTCGGCATAGACTTCGACAGTCGGAACCGAGCCCTTGATCGGCGGTATGTAGACGAGTGCGTGCGGTTCCCCCGCTGGCCGCACGACCAGCACATCGGCGCAGGGCTCCGTCTGCGGATCCACCTCGTACTCCGTCCGTTGCAGCATAGCAGGCTTCCCGTCCCATTCCCGTCTTGGACAGGTTCAACGACGGGTCCGCGATACGAGCAAGACGTCCCACGACAGGGCGCGGTTATGTCCCAGGCTCTGCTGATCGGTGACGGGTGACCGGGATCCGAACGCAGTCCATCCGCTATCGACCCTTCCCAAACGTTTGCGGTTAAAGAACGACCTCCCATAAGCGGGCACCCCGACAGGTGAACGGACACTGCTCTAGCTAGCCTCTCGCGTCGTTTCATTGCATTGAGTGGTCACGACCGGACTGGCATGAGCGCGGTGTCGGTGTCTGACTTTCCGGTACGCCAAAGGCAGGCCCGGCCGGGACTACGGAATTAGCGCTCGGCCGGGCTCAAGGTCGGCTGTTCGGACTCCAACCGTCTCCATCTCCCAAACAAGCCAGAAGCCTTCGCAGCGATAACCGAACGTCCGTGTCCGGTATGCGCTCGATGGCTGACATGAGCCGCATGATCTCGTCGTCGATCAAAGCCTCAGTGGCACGCCCGCTGTCAGCGTCCTGGAAGAAGACGATCAGCGGAACATCCAGGACTCTTGCGAGCCGGTAGAGCGTGGCAGCGCTCATGCGGCTGTCGCCCACCTCGTACTTCTGGATCTGCTGGTAACTCACACCAACCGCATGGCCGAGTTGCGCCATCGACAGGCCGCGCTCGCTTCGCCACTTGCGCAAGGTGCGCCCAAGGCGTTGGTCGATCGAGTCTGGATCGGACAATTCGATGGCGCTCCAGCGGAAACACCTCTACTGTTAGGTGGCCAACCTTTAGTTCGGCCAGCTTACGGCCTCTTCTAAACGCCAGCTCTGTGCCGGATGCCGATAGACCCGATCGTTCCGGACCCTGCAGCGGACGAACTGCTGGCGCCGCTCTTGTCCATCATGCGGAGCTTGCGAGCGTTGCACGGCTTGAAGCTAGCCGAGATCGGGCTTCGGGTCGGGCAGGACGACGTTCTTCTCGCTCTACCGCAAGGCGGGACCATCTCGGTTGGTCAGTTAGCCTTTGTCGTCTCGGTTCGCCCGTCCACCATATCGAAGATGCTGGGGAATCTGGAGCGTGACGGCTTCGTTGGGCGCGAGGCTCATGCGTCTGACGCGCGCAAGTCGACGGTGCGCATTCTGCCGAAGGGGATCGAGATCCGAGCGAAGGCGCAAGACATTCGGAGTGCTTTGAATGCCGAGCTGCTGCTGAAGGTCGAGAACGCTGCCGTCTTGAGCCTATTGCTGAACCTTGACCAGGCGGTGAGCCAGAAGCTGAGCCGTGTTCGGGTCTGACTGCTCGAGGCTACCACACGATCCCGTCGCGGAACGGCAGGCGAAACAGAATGTGTCCGGTTTCGTCCTCGACCAGCATGATGCGTCCGTCGAGTGGCTCCCCCTTCCGCACGGCCTCCGCCAGGAGATCGCGAACGGATTGGATGGCTTCTGTCATGACGGCTTCCAACGAGACGAACTCGGCCCCGGTGGGATCGCGAATGATGTCCCCGCCATCGAGGATATGCAGGTAGCAACGCATCGGCGGACCTTTGTTGTGAGACCAGGTCGACACATGCGAACGCGCTCGACGCTACAAGAGCCCGGGACGCCTGCGGTCTGGTTGACCATTCCGGCGCACCCGAACGGAGTTCGATAGAATTAGTCCCGTAGGGCTAGAGGCTCCACGCTTTTGCGCCCTTCGCTGAAGCCATCCATCCAGGCTCGGTGACGCTGCTCGTCCCGTGGTGTGAACGGACACTGGCCAGCGTGCGAGACGAGATCTGCTCCAAGCTTGGCCCCGGCCTCCCGGACCGCCCGTAGCTCCGCGTCAGTCAGTTCGGCGGTCTGCATGGGTTGTCTCCTCACCACGCAGCCTGCGCGGTCCCGTGTGACTAATCCAGTGCTCGGAGATGCGTTGCCAGCCTTATCATTGGGCGGCTGAGAAATGTCGCATGAGGCTGTGCGCCGGGTCCTTGCCGGACCGGTGCTACTAAGCCGCAAGCTTCGACCGAGCCTTTCGGGCGTACATGCGCTCATCCGCCCGCCTTGCGATCTCGTCGATCGTATCGGTCGCACAGATAGCGGTCGTACCAACGCTTGCCCCGATGCGAGCTATACCCCTCGGAACCGTGATGGGTTCGACTACGGATAGGGCGATCTGTTCAGCGACCCGACGGGCATGCGCGCGATCCCCAATCAGAAGCACCACGAACTCGTCGCCGCCAACACGGGACACAAAAGCGTCCGACCCGGCAACACGTTGGATCCGCTCGGCAACCGTCCGCAGCACCGTGTCGCCCGCTGCGTGGCCGAGCGTATCGTTGACCGTCTTGAACCGATCCAGATCAATTCCCAGCCAGTGTAGATTGGGGAACGCTTCCGCGATGGACTGTCGAACCACGTCCTCAAGGTGTCGTCGGTTCGACAGTCCTGTGAGCACGTCCGTCGATGCGAGAAGATCGACCCGGCGTCGATCCAGGAGAGCTTGAACAGTCGCCGCATACTGCAGTCGCACGTGTTGCACGACGGAGATCAGTGCGATCAGCATCGACAATCCCATCCAGGCATGGATGGCCGTGCCGGATGCGATCAAAGTGCTTGCGGAAACGAGCGCCGGAATAGCGACCTGGACACTGCCAATGCCTGGGCGCAACGCGACGTAGGGGATCGCGCCGTAGGCCAGTGCAATCGATGTCGCAAGCGCCCAGCCGGCGAGCCAGGGATCGCCATCAACGATCGTGTCCGCCGTCAGCGCCGCGAACGCTACGGACAAACTGATGCCACCGGTCGCATAGGCCGCTTGCCAACGCAGCTGCTTCGAGCGCGACTGCGTTAGCGAGCCTCGCCTGACGTAGGCTTCTGCGACGGCCACGCGGATGGCACAGGCGATCCAGACTAGAACCGCAAGCACCGTTGCGTGCAGACCGTGTTCCAGAGATATCGAGTAGAGGGTGATCGGAACGGTCGAGAGTATCAGCCAACGAACGCCGATCCGGGATCGGAACATCCGCTCCGTCAACTCCGCGACGATGTCGTCGGGAAGCTCCCGATATGCCGGAATGCCAATCGCAGCCATGCCGACACAATCTCCCCGCGCCCACGGGGACACTACGTAGACCGCATTAAACGAAGGTTTCAGGCATCAGGACTCTGCGCCGTTTCGTCTCCATTCGAGCGGATCAACGTTGAGCAAAAGACCGCTCCGAACGCGACTTTCTCGAAACAACTCCGGTCAGTTGCTTTCCGGTTCTGAACATCGGCTTGGAAGCGAGCCTTCCAACGGTCAACGACCACATTGATCGTATCGTGCAAGAAAACGTTATGTCGCCAGGTTTTGCGCTGTTTCTGATCGTCCAGCTGCAGCTCCGTCATCGGCTGCCTGAGAGCAGCCGAGACTGAACTGTCCACCTTTGAGCTCCATAGTGATCGCTGGACAGGAACACGACGAGCTCACCGCGTCAGGCGCTCAAGCGCTCAAAACCCTCATTCGCCAAGTGGAGTTCAAGCCCCTGATCGCAGCCTGCAAACGGACGAGGGGCAGCCGAAAGGCTGCGGACGTCACGGCGCGCCAAGGCGAACCGCTCCGCTTGTTGTTGCATGGCGTAAACCGGACGGTCGGGCGTCATTGCACCAGGCATCGCGGCACGGGACTGCGAGGACAAGACGACGGCCGCTCCGGCAGCCTCTTCCAAGGTGAAGAAGCCGGCCCGCTCGTTCAGCCGCGTTGCCTCCTCCGATAGCTGGCCTGATGTCGCCGCCATCTCGTTCGCCGCCCCGGCGTTGGATTGCGTCACCTGATCCAGTTGCTGGATAGCCTGGTTGATCTGCTCTATGCCGACCGACTGCTCGCGGCAGGCCGCGGAAATCTCGGAGACAAGTTCCGCCGTGCGGTTGATGTCGGGAACCAACGCGTCCAGCATTCGGCCTGCCTCCTCCGAGGTCTGGAGCGTCTGGCTCGAAAGCTGGCCAATCTCGCTGGCCGCAGCCTGGCTGCGCTCGGCAAGCTTGCGAACCTCGGACGCGACGACGGCAAATCCCTTCCCGTGGACCCCGGCACGGGCTGCTTCGATCGCTGCATTGAGGGCAAGAAGGTCGGTTTGCCGGGCGATCTCCTGGATCACCTGGATCCGCTCTGCGATCGTACGCATCGCTTCGACGGACGCGGTCACCGCGATGCCCGTCTTCTGGGCGCTCGTTGCGGCCTGCGTTGCGATGGTTTCAGTCTGGCCCGCGTTGTCGGCGTTCTGGCGAACGTTCGCGGTCATCTCTTCGATCGCAGCCGACGCCTCTTCGCTGGCGGCTGCCTGCTCGGTGGAGCCGGATGACAGCTGATCGGCGGTAGCGGCCGACTGCGTTGAGCCCGAGGCGACCTGAGCGGCCGATGCACGGACGTCGCCGACGATTTCGTTCAGGTGCAGGCGCATCTGGCAGAGCTTCGTCAGAAGGTCGCCGATCTCATCGCGGCGTGCGTGAACGATGCGATGCGAGATGTCTCCAGATCCAATACGGGCAACGTTCTCCTCAACCACCGACAAGCCGCGAAGGACTGATCGGGCTAGCAACCACGCGGTTAGCGCGCCAATCAAGAACGCAGCCACCACAAGGGCGATCAGAAGCGTACGGGTCCAACTGTAGGTCGCAGCAGCCTCGGCAAGAAAGTCGGCGGCACGACCCTGCGCCCGGTCATGAAGCTGCGCCAACCGATCCGTGGCTTTGGTCGCTGCCGGGATCTGCTGATCGTTGATAAAGGCCAGCGCCTGCGCGCCCCAGTTGGCGGCACCCTCGTCAACTTGCGTTTGGTCCGGGACATCACGTCCCATCACGACCTTGGCCTTGCCGGCCAACTCGAAGGCTTGGTCGGTGATGACCTTTGTCGTCTGCAGCAAAGGCGTAAGGTCCGCCACCTCCGCCTTGCCGCTCGCGCTTTGCACCGCCGCTAAGTAGCGCTGCACCTGACGGTCGATATCGCTCCAGGCCTCATCGTAGCCTTGGCGGATAGGCGCCAGTTCGGCGGGGGAGGTCGCAAACATCGCCCGCAGGATGGAGCGCCGTGCGACCTGCAGTTCGGCCTGCATGATCTCGACCGACTGCACCTGTTGGAATGGCCGCGCGGCGAAGTCACTCAAGACGTCGTTGGTGGACTGAAGGCTGCGAATGCCGAACCCGCCCGCAGCGGCTGACAAAAGGAGGACGGCACCGAAGCTGAGGGCCAGCTTCGCCTTGATGGTGAAACGCATGGGAGGAGATCCAGAACGCGATGAGTTGGACGCGTTATGGCGTAGCTGAGGACACTGTGACCGCCTTCGCTACGTACTCCCCCTTAGACTTCTCAACCATCCATAACAGATCGTATCCGATTAGTTCGCCCGATAATAATTACCGGTTGTAAGAACTACGCGTCGCGATAGCGCCGGACGTTTCCACCCTCTCAGCGAAGCGGGTTTCAGTTGGCGAACATACGGCTGATATGTAGGCGGGCTTCTCTACGTCCTAACATCGCGACGTAGGGCAGACCTTTCCAAAGATCAGGCAGCCTGAGTGCCTGTTGCGCTTCTTGAGACAGGGGCAATACCAACTGTGCCTCGTTCTGTTCTGGCGGCTCGCCAGTGCGCGTCCGGCTGCGGTCGCCCGAGCAGGAAGCCCTGCAGATGGTCGCAGTTCTGCCGTTGCAGTTCCATCAGCTGCTCCGCGGTCTCGACCCCTTCCGCCGTGGTCGAAAGTCCATACGCCTCGCATAACGTGATGACCGAGCGAATGACGCTGGTGGATCGCTTCGTGTCGTTGATGCCGGAGACGAAGCTGCGATCGATCTTGATGCGGGTGAGGGGCAGCTCCTTCACCATGCGCAACGACGAGAAGCCTGTCCCGAAGTCATCGAGCGCAATGCCCACGCCAAGAGCGCGCAGTTCGGACAAGATCTCGTTGGCGAGGCTGGGATCTGACAGGACCGCGGTCTCGGTGACTTCCAGTTCCAACCGATGCGCGGGCAATCGCGTCGCCACCAATGTCGCTTTGACGACTTCGATAAAGCTGCGATCGCGCAGCTGCATAGCCGACACGTTGACGGCGACAACGAGATCGTTGGGCCATGCGCACGCATCGCGGCAGGCTGTCCGCAGGACCCAGGCGCCTAGCTCCGGCATGAGACCGAGTTCTTCGGCCAGCGGAATGAAGTGAGCCGGTGATATCGGCTTGCCGGTCTGGTCCTGCCAGCGCAGCAAAGCCTCGTATCCGACGACGTCCAAAGTGCGAGCGTCGACCACCGGCTGGTAGTGGACCTCGAAGTCATGCAGCTTCAGCGCTTGCCGCAGCTTCAGCTCCATCACCCCGCGCGAGAGCGCTTGAGCGTTCATGCTGTCGTCGAAGATCTCGTGGCGCCCGCGTCCGTTCTGTTTGGCGGCATAGAGAGCAAGATCGGCGTTCCGTAGGAGTTCCGCGGCCTCGCAGCCGTGCGTCGGTGCATGCGCCACGCCAACGCTCGCCCCAACCACGACGATGGCGTTGCGAACGGAGATGGGTTCGCGCAACGTCTCGGTGATGCGGTTGCTGAGTTCTGTCGCTTCATCGACACTCGGCGATCCGAACTGAAGAACGGCGAACTCGTCTCCGCCCAGGCGAGCGACGATGCTTCGGGGCGGCACAACGGCTTTCAAGCGCTGGCCGATCGTTCGTAGAACCTGATCGCCGACGGCATGGCCGAACGAGTCGTTGACGGGTTTGAAGCGGTCGAGATCGATGTAGTGGACCGCGAGCTGTGCGCCGTAGAAGAGTTGAGGTGCTTCCTCTTCGAGGTGCTCTAGGAACTTTGAGCGGTTGAAGAGACCTGTCAGGGCATCGTGCCCCGCCTGATGGGCAAGCTGAAGCTCCGTCTCGCGCTGAGCGGTCATGTCGCGCGTAATCTTCGTAAAGCCGAGAAGGCTACCACACTCGTCGTAGATCGCGTCGATCACGACATGTGCCCAGAACTGGGTTCCATCCTTGCGCAGTCGCCAACCCTCGTCGGCGAACCGACCATGGTCTCGAGCGTACTGCAGGTTGAGTTCAGGGATGGAACGAGCCCGCTCTTTATCCGAGTAGAACTCAGCAAAGCTGCGGCCAACGATCTCGTGAGCTTCGTAACCCTTGGCGAGGCGAGCGCCGGCGTTCCAGCTTCGAACGATGCCGTCAGGATCCAGCATGTAGATCGCATAGTCGGTCACGGCTTCGACCATGAGGCGATACATGTAATCGCTGATGGCTGGGTTCGTCACGGTCTGCCTCCGGTTCGATACCATGGCTAGCACGCGTTCGTGACCGGTCGGTTTATATGGCTTGTCTCATACTCTCCCGAGCTGGGAGCTATTTGTCCGGGCTGGGAGCTATTTGTCGCTGACGACATAGCGCGGTTGACGGCAACGCGACACGTCTTCGAAGGCCTTTGGTCCTGTCTGGGTGACCAGCTTTTTATTGCGGTCCACGCCCACTGTCGCTGGCTACGACCAAACCATCTTAACGGGCGCGGAGACCACGGTGCGCAGACCAGGCCGGTTGTCGTGGGTCTCCAACGTTCCACCGATCTGGGACACCACCGCCTGCAGCATGCGCGAGCCAAACCCCGTCCCCTTCACGGTCGATCCCTTGCCCGCTCCCCGATCGGCAACGATGAGCCGGAAGCGGTCGTGGTGCTGCTCGAGCGCGATAGCGAGCGGCCCGGGTTGCCCCTCGTAGGCATACTTGCTCGCGTTGATCACCAGTTCGGTCACGATCAAACCAACGGGGACGGCCCGGTCGGCCGAGATCAGGACAGGTACGAGATCGAAGTGGATACGCTCACGCCATCCCTCTTCCATCGACGACACGAGGTCCTCGACCAGTTCCTCCAGATAACGCCCGAGATCCACGACCTCGACGCTCGCACCGGTGTAGAGTCGGCGATGCACGAGTGAGACCGCACCGATCCGTCGTTGAGCTTCCGCCAGATGCGTCACCGCCTCGCTGCCGGACGCCTCCAGCGCCTGCATGCGCAGGAAGGTCATGACGAGCTGGAGGCTGTTCTGGACGCGATGGTTGACCTCCTTCAGAAGGAAGTCCTTCTGCCCGATCAGCGCCTCATTCTCGCGGATCGTGAGCGCCAGTTCCTCGTTCAGCACCCGAAGGCGTTGCGTGGCACGCTCTTCGCGCAGGCGCCGCACCAAGCGATCGGCGGACTCGATCTCGGCCAGCGACCACGGCTTCGATCGACCTCGGACGGTCTCGGTCCAGTCCTCGAAGGACGAGCGTGGCGTCAGAACGGCCGTTGGATCGGCGGCCACATTCTTGTGCGGGTTGCCGGCCCAGTTGACCACCTCCAGCTTCTCGGCCCGGAACCAGAGAAGAAGGGTCGGGACTTCCGTCGACATCACGACACTGAGGAGACCGCTGGCCAGGGACCGGTATCGTCCCGCTTCCGCCAACTCTTCAGACAGGCGGTCGGTCGCAACTGGCGTGTGGGGAACGGAGCGGCGCGCAAACGAACCCAGCTCAAGGATCGCATCATCGTCCGGGCAGCGCCCGTTCGTGAAGAGGTCGCCGCCCTGGATCGCGGCAAACCCGTCCGCACCGAGCATCTTGCGCAGGTCTGCACCCGCATCGCGAAAGAACTCGGCCAGCGTCGTATCACGCCCGAGCCGAGCGCAGGCTGCATCCTCGCTTGCCCGCAAGCGGATGCGTTCACGGTACAGGACGGCTTCGTCCTTGGCGCGGATCTGGCGCGACAGGCCGCTGGCCAGCGTGCGCGCTGCGACGCGGGTGCCGAGCGTCAGATGACGCGGCGTGCGGTTGTGGCAGGCGATCAGCCCCCACAGCACCCCGTCCTGAACGATCGAGACCGAGGCGGAGGCTGCGACCTCCATGTTGCGCAGGTACTGGATGTGGATCGGGGAGACGCTGCGAAGCGACGCGTCGCTGAGGTCGAGGGGAGGAAGCGATGCATCCCCGGCGCGAAGCGGGGCCGGTTCGTAACCGACGTCCGGTATGACCCTGATACGGTTGCGCACGTAGAGGTCGCGCGCCTGCCGCGGGATGTCGCCGGCCGGGAAGTGGTGGTTCATGAAGGAGCCGACGCCGTCCGCATCGGACTCGCCCACCACAACGCCTGCCTCGTCCTCCAGAAAGCGGTAGACCATCACGCGGTCGTAGCCGGTGAGTTCGCGGAACACCTCGGCGGCCTCGCGGTACAGATCGCTCAAGCCGATCGTGCGCTCGAAGCGATGGCTGGCTGCTTCCAGCATAGCCAGCATGGCAAGCGGACGCTCCCCTGCCGCCTCGGCCGGTTCGAGTTCCACGAGAACATGCTCGCCCGACAGGTGGGCCGAGACGTCGAACGTCTCCTTTTGACCGATCAACGGCTCCAGGACCGCGACGTCGCCTGCCGATAGAGCCGACGTGTCGAGCGACTGGCCAATCAGGTCCGTCAGCGGAACGCCGCGCCATTCCGGGGTGAGCCGCCCCTCGACGTCGCCTGCAACGGCCTGCACCAGTCCGGTCCGCGGATCGGCGACGAGAAGCAGGCCGTGCGGCTGGATGGAACCGGGAATATGGATCGGCTCTCGGTCGCACAGCGTCAGGTCGAGGGCGGCGGGGGCTTGGAGAAGCACGAGGCCTCCGGGCATGAGAAGTCGAAGCGATCTGTGGGTCCGTATACGGGACCCGGAGATCGTCGGGCAACGAAGCGTTCGGTAGGAAGCACTCGGTTGCGCGTGGCCTTTTGCCGTAGCCTAAGCAGCGACTAGGCATCGCGTACTGTGTCATCCATCGGCTGCGCAGTTATCCACCCGAACGATGCTTCGTCACGGCCTCGGTGGCCCGCTCGCGCTCCGGCGCCATCACCAGACTGCGCGGCTTGTAGGGTGAACGACTGGCTTGCACCCCCGGGGCGCTGTAGTGGATCCGGTAGGCGAGATCGTCGAGATAAGCGGTCCCGCGATCACGCCACAGCGCGACTTCCTCGTCGGTCAACCGAAGCAGGAACAGGTAGTCCACCGCACTATGGCTGCACAGCACGTCGAGATAAAAGCCTCCGTCCTCTTCGAGGAGGACCCAGCCGTAGTGCTCGTCGTCCAAAACGATCATGCCACTTCCCGCTTCCGCCGAACGCGATACGCCAAGCAGCCACGTCACTCAGTAGGCGGGGTCGGCCGATGGATGAGAGATGCTCCGGTATCCAACGGCGGCGCATCCTGTGATGGTACAGAACCAACCGGCAAAACCTCTCGAATGCGTTCGGCTAGTTGGCGCAGCGAGACGTCGGTCTTGGACAGGACTTGGTCGGCCGCAGCGTTCAAGGTCTGCCGCTCGCCGGCGCTCAGGTCCTTGGACGACAGCACAACGACCGGAATGTCGGTACGGGACGGGTCGGCGCGTAGCTCGGCCAGGAAGTCGAACCCATCCATCACCGGCATGTTGAGGTCGAGCAGGATGAGATCGGGACGCCGTTCTTCGACCCGCTGAAGGCCGAGGCGACCGTTTGTTGCCGAAGCGAACTCGAAGCCCTGCCGTTGCAGCATCATAGCGTAGCGCGAGAGTGTATCCTCATCGTCATCAATGGCGAGAACCAAGCCGCCCGGCGCATCGCGGTAACGATCCATGATCTCCTTCAAGCGATCCCACTCGACCGGCTTCACGAGGTAATCCGAGGCGCCCAGCGCGTAGCCGATGCGCTTCTCGTCGAGGCTCGACACCATGACGACGGGCACCGCCGAGAGCCGCGGATCCTCCTTCAACTCGGCCAGCACCGACCATCCGTCCTTCTTGGGCATGGTGACATCGAGAAGAATGACGTCCGGTACGAGCGCACGTGCCATCTCGAGCCCAGCAACACCGTCGGATGCCGTGCGCACCGTGAACCCCTCCTTGGTAAGGAACCGGCTAATAAGGTCGCGAGCGTGCGGGTCGTCATCGATCGCAAGCACGGTACCCGCCGTACCGGTACCACTCGCATCACCGCCGGTCGGGATATCAGCTGCCTCGATCGTGTCTTCCACGATGGCAGGAATGCGGATCGTGAAGGTCGTGCCGACCCCTTCCTCACTGGTTACGCCGATGTCACCACCCAGCAACCGGCAGAAGGCGCGGGTGATAGCGAGCCCAAGGCCGGTGCCGCCGAACTTGCGCGTCGTGCTCTCGTCGGCCTGCGCGAAGCGCTCAAACAAACGCTCGACCTGTTCGGGCGTCATCCCAATACCGCTGTCGGTCACCGACAGGGTGACCCAATCGCGCGACGCCACGCTCGTACGCTCGGCAGCCAGCGTGATGGTCCCGTCTTGCGTGAACTTCGAGGCGTTCGACAGGAGATTCAGGAGGCACTGGCGGATCTTGACCTGATCGCTATGCATCTCGCCCAGAGCACCGTCGTGCTGGATCACCAGACGGTTGTTCTTCTTGCCGATGAGCGACCCGACCGTGGACCCGACCTCGTCCAGCACCGTCGCCAACTCGAAAGTCTCGGCGAACACGTCCATGCGTTCGGCCTCGATCTTAGAGAGGTCCAGCACGTCGTTGATGAGGCTGAGGAGATGGCGTGCATTACCCTCGATCTTCTTGAGGTCGGGCAGAAGATGGGTCTGGCCTAGGTCCTCGACCTCCTCTTCCAGCATCTCGGCGTAACCAATGACGGCGGAAAGCGGCGTGCGCAGCTCGTGGCTCATGTTGGCGATGAACTGCGACTTGGCTCGGTTGGCGTTCTCGGCGACCTCCTTGGCTGCCAGAAACTCCTCCTCGAGTGCCCGCTGCTTGGTGACGTCGGTGTTGGTGCCGAACCAACGGACGACCCGCCCATCCCCGTCTCGGATCGGCACGGCTTGGGTCAGGAACCAACGGAACGTGCCGTCGGCAGCGCGCAGCGGGAATGTGTCCTCCCAAGGCTCACCGGTTGCGATGGCAGACCGATAACCCTCATCGACACGCTCCGCATGCTCGGGCTCGATGACGTTGGACCAGCCTGCGAGGGCCATGCTGGCGGCATCGGTTCCTGTGTAGTCGAACCAACGACGGTTGTGCCAGACGATGCGACCGGTTGGCTCGGCCATCCAGGCGAGTTGGGGAATGTTGTCGCCGATCGCGGCCAACTGTGCGCTGGCTTCACCGAGCGCTGCCTTCGTGCGTTGCTGCTCGGTGGTTTCGAGAACGAAGACGCCAACCCCGCCCTGCGACTTGGCGGCTCCCTTGGTCGGGAATGCGGACAGGATCGCCCGACGCTCGCCCGCTTCGCCGAAGGTGAACCCCGTTTCATTGAGGCTGGTTCTGGTTGCGAGCACGCGGTCGAGAACCGGGAGAAGCCATTCCTTCGCGGTTTTCGTGCCGGTCGCCGAGACGATGCCAGAGAACTCGCCGTTGGCGCGGCGAAGGTGACGCTCGGCATCGAAGAAGGCGACCCCAACGGGAGCTGCCTCCATCACGTCGCTGAGGAGATCGGCTCCGGCCCGGGCTTCCTCCTGCCGGCGCCATGCCAACTGCGCGAGATAACCAGCCGCTCCCAAGGCCGGCAGGAGAAGTGCCAGCTGGCCCCAACCCAGCAATCGGCCGATCCGCATGTTGTTCTCGATCACCGCGTTGGACGCAGCGGTCAGCTCACGCGTCGCGGACCGCAGCTCCGCCATGATCTCTCGCCCAACCCCGCTCGCCACCAGGGTGGACGCGGCTTCGAACCCCGACTGCGCGCGCGTGTCGACAACGGACTGAATGAACGTCATCTGCTGTTGGGCGAGATCGGAGACGACCTCGACCTCTTCACCGTCGACCCGTGCGGCGGCGAGAGTCTGCGTTACAGCGTCCAAGGCGGACGGAAAGGCCTCAGAAGCTTGACGATAAGGGTCGAGAAACACGTCCGTGCCGGTGAGGACGAAGCCTCGTGTGCTGCTTTGGGCGGTTGTGACAGTATAAAGGAGTTCGGCTAGCGCGCCGTTCAATCGCCCTTGTGCCTGACTGGACAGCGTACGCGTTTGGCTGGCCCACACCGTCCACGCCAGGATGACGGCCGTCAGGCCCAGCACAATAGCAGAGACCACAAACCCGAGCGGACGCTCTCGGCGACGAGCTCCTGTGCCAGAAGCCACAGAGGGCCCGATGGTCGCGGTCGTCATGCATGTTCCTTGCGCGGGCTTTGATGGTTGGAAGAGGTGCCCGGCCGAGGCAATCTAGTCTCTTGAAGGCACGGTCATAGGCGCTTTGAGCGATGAGGATGCAACCTCGTCATCCTCCGTTGCTCTTGCAGAGCAGTCGGTTGAAAAACGAAGCGCTACAAGGACCCGGTCAACTCGAACCGGATGCCTCCGGGCTTGAAGTCGATGCGCCCCTCACCGTTAAAGTAGGCAGCCACGATCTGCTCTATCAGTTTAGACCCAAAACCACGCCGCTCTGGCACAGCCACATTAGGGCCGTCATTTTCAACCCAGCTAAACTCGAACCTCCCGTCCGTCACGGCCCAATTCATGGTGACGCGACCGGTCTCGTTGGAGAGCGCGCCGTATTTGGCTGCGTTCGTCGCCAGTTCGTGGATCGCGAGCGAGAGGCCGAGAGCCTGCTGCGCCGAGAGGCGAAGACTAGGGCCGCTGCTCGAAATGCGCCCTTCACCGGTTCTATGCGGACGGATAGCCGCTTCGACGACACTGCGCACGTCAGCTTCGTCCGACAATGCACCTGTCAGAATGTCCTGAGCTCGGGCCAATGCCGATAGACGGTTGCCGATAGCTTTGCGTCCTTCCTCCATCGAAGTTGTCTGACGCAACGTTTGCGTGGCGATGGCTTGAACCATGGCCAGCGTGTTCTTCATGCGGTGCGCCAGCTCGCGATTGAGAACGCGTTGGCTTTCCTCCGCCTCGACACGCGACACGGCGACCTGCACGCGGTCGCTGATCTGGCTCATGAACTGCTTCTCGCCGTCCGTCCAAGACCGAAGGGATCGGGAATGGGCAAAGACCAGCGCGAAGGGGTGACCGGTGCGATTGATGGTCAGACCCATGAATGACTTCGCATCGATCTCAGCCAGCGTCGTGCGCTGAGCGCTGTAGTCTACGGCCAAAGTGATGTCGTCGACCGCGACGATCCCAGTATGTCCAGCACCATCGGTTCGAAAGGGCAGGGCGCCTCCGGCAAGGCTGCTCATTCCCGGCTCGCACCAGTCGGTCTGTACATCGACGCTGTCGCCAGCGGCGCTCACGGTGCCAAACCCAACCCGATCGGCTTCCAACCCGTCAGCCACGCAGCGCGCAGCCGCGAGCACGATCTCGTCTAGGCTAGGCCGATCACGAAGCTCATCGCCCAATGTCAGGAGCGCGGCTTGGCGGTGATCGCGTTTGATGCGGTCGGTGACCTCCTGGAACAGGACCGTGAAGCGGTCGCCTCCGACGGCCTGGGCGACCCCCTCGTACCATCGACCAATCGAGCCGACCTGCCGTGTGAAGCGTGCCGGCTCCCCGGTTTCGACGACACCTGCGATTTCCTGCACCCAAGCCTCTTCGACATGCGAGAGGATCTCGCGAACCGTTCGGCCGGTCGCCGTTCGAGGATCGAGGCTCATGAGCTCGCCCCAGGATCGGTTCATCTCTTCGTAGCGCCAATCGACGACGCGTCCTGCCTCGTCTCGAATGACGCTGCCAAGAATGAACCCTTCGCTCAGGCTTTCAAACAGGCCACGCCATTTGGCTTCGCTGTCTCGTAGGGCTCGCTCCGCTTGGGCCAGATCGCCGATCACGTCGACGCTGCGAGCGGCCGCGCGGCGCGACACGAGAAGCTGCATGACCTGCCGTGCCAACGCAGACAGCCCCTCTGCTTGGACGGAGGTCAGACCGTCGGAGCGTGCTACGTGATCGAGCACGCAAAGCGTGCCGAGTGTGTGTCCGTCGGGTGTGACGAGCGGTGCGCCTGCGTAGAAGCGCAGATGCGGCTTCCCGGTTACAAGCGTATTGGCCGCCGTACGCTCATCCCGCGCCAAGTCCGGGATGACCAGAAGCTCCGGTTGCCGGAGAGCGTATTGGCAGACGGACTGAGAGATCGGCGTCTCAGCTAGCGCGAAGCCTCGGCGGGCTTTGAACCATTGCCGATCCCGGTCCACTAGGCTCACCAAGGCGACCGGGGCGTCACAGATCTGCGTGGCAAGTGTCACGACATCGTCGAAACCGGTCTCCGGCGATGTGTCGAGGATCTCGAAGCTACGCAGTGCGGCAAGCCGTGCTTCATCCTCCACCGGTGTCGGCTCCGGTTCACCCCTATGCATGCCCGCGTCCGATCCTTCGGCTCTGGCGCACTTTGTCCCGAAAGTCCGCGCAGGCGTTCTATGTTCGTTTCCCGTTTGACGAAAGCCACATTCGCCTCGACGCAGCACGCAATCGTCGTTACCGGGATCG
This sequence comes from Aureimonas jatrophae, assembly GCF_900104035.1. GTDB lineage: Bacteria > Pseudomonadota > Alphaproteobacteria > Rhizobiales > Rhizobiaceae > Aureimonas > Aureimonas jatrophae. The sequence goes on from NZ_FNIT01000001.1 coordinate 744,740, forward strand.
AAACCTGCCGCGGGGCATTCTCCGCAACACAGCGAAGCAAGGTACGCTATGGCGCAGTCGTTCTCACCCGACAGTTATGCTGTCCTGATTGTCGAGGATGACCCGTTCATCATGGCTGAGGCCGTCGATTTGGTAGAAGAGGCGGGCTTTCGCGCCTACACCGCGCGTAACGCCGACCAAGCCATTCGACATTTGGAGCGTCACTCCGACATCCGAGTCCTGTTCACGGACATAGATATGCCTGGGACGATGGACGGTCTAAAGCTTGCTCATGCGGTTCGGGACCGCTGGCCTCCTGTCACCATCATGGTTGTTTCGGGCAATGTGAAGGTGCAGCAGTCGGATCTGCCGACTGACGGCGTGTTCTTCGCTAAGCCTTATCCTCCTGAAGACGTTCTTCGTAGCTTGGCCGGCGTCGCCAAAGAACTGGAAAGCCTAGCATCGAACTGATTGCAGAGCGGGCTGGCTTACTTGTCGTTTGATTGTGCCAAACGGCGAATGGCTGTTGTTTACTGCCGTGAGGATGGGGCGTCCAGCTTCTGCCGGACCATGCCAGCTTCTTCCGATCCGATCCGATCCGATCCGATCCGATCCGATCCGATCCGATCCGATCCGACGCGACGTCGCCCGCACGCCGGTCCGTGTGCAACATGCGGCAACGCTTCCGAAATTGTGACTGGCTAAGGTTCCAGCCGATCGCAGCAAGGACGGCAACGATGGGCGACGGCTTCGCCTGGACCATTCCCCTTATCCAGTCGGGCTTCGGTGTCCTGTTCCTCTTGGCACGGCGGGCGGGTGCGGCTCCGGAGGCTCGATGCTGGGGTGTTGCCTATCTTCTAACGGCTGCGGCCTTCGCTGTGCCTGCACTGGAGCCGGTGCTGCCGATCGAGATCGTTGCCGTTTCGGCCGACACGCTCTTCGCGCTCGCCTTTTACCACTACGCCAGCGCCTTGCTTGTGCGCTTCGGTGGGCCCGTGGTTTCGTGGCTGCGCTTGGTTCTTCTGGTGATCTCGATCGCTGCGCCCGCCATCGGCGTCCTGTGGATCGGGACGCTCCAGGCCGAGCTTATTGCCTCCGACGTGACGTGCTCGCTGCAACTGGCCCTGGCGCTCGTTCTCATCCCGCTTTGGCCAAAGAGCGGTATCAACCGGGCGATCGTCGCACTGTCCTGGTTCAACATCGTCGACAACCTGATCCGCACAGCTAGCATACCCTTCACGACCGGCGGCACGTCGTTCGATACGTTCCTTGGCAGCGAGTACGGCTACCTGATGCAGGCGACCGCCATGGTCACGGGCTTCGCGTTCGCGATCCTGGCGCTGGCAAGCATCATGTCCGATGTCGTCGCAGCGCATCGGCGGGATGCTCTCATCGATCCGCTGACCGGTCTGCTGAATAGACGAGGCTTGGAGGTCACAGCCGGTCCAGGGCAAGCCGGCCGGCCCGATAGCGTGATCAGTGTCGATCTCGATCACTTCAAGCGCGTCAACGACACGTACGGCCACGAAGTTGGAGATCGCGTTCTCGTCGCGTTCGCGGATCTGATCCATCGCACTTTGCCGAGAGGTTGCGCTGGGGCACGTGTCGGCGGCGAGGAGTTCGTCGTCTGGTTGCCGGGGCGCACGATGAGCCAAGCCGAAATGATCGCGGTCCGCTTGCGGGCTTCCATGGCGGCGCATGACTGGACGGAGGAGGGCATCGACGAGCGGCAGACCGCCAGTTTCGGCCTTGGGCTTCGGCTGGGGGAAGGGGCAGATGAAACGCTCGCGGCAGCGATCCGACGAGCCGATATTCGCCTTTATGAAGCCAAGCGCACAGGGCGCGACAGGATACGAGGACAGGTCGCAGCCTAGCCGCAGTCATGGAAAGGGCCGCTCGCGGCAGCCCTCGTCGTCTCGCCGATGATGCCCGGACCCGTCAGGCGTCGAGCTGGCGTCGGTGCGCATAATCCAGCACGGCCGCGACGAGCGCGTCGTGCACATCGCTCGACTTGTTCCCTTCCAGCTCACGCGCGGCTATCGTCCGTCCGTGCCGGCGGCGATCTCGTTCGGGTGGTCGGGAGGACGGTGAGGTGCGCAGCGTCGAGCTGTCGTCGCTCGTGTTGACGTCGCCCGAAACGTCGTCGGGATCGTTGCGGGCGAGCCTCGGCTACGAGACGGCGGACGGTCGTAGAAGGAGACGTGGAGGCGAGCCGCCGCGCCGGTGTCGCCGCACGACGTCCGATAGGGGTATCCGGACTGTCCGCTTCCAGGTTCCCGGAAGCGGACACGACTCGCTGGAGGCGGTCGGCGCTAGACCTGTCCCATTCCCCCGTCGACGCAGAGTTCCGAGCCGGTGATGAAGCTGGCCTCGTCGCTGAGCAGGAACAGTGTGGCGGAAGCCACCTCGTCGGGGCGCGCCATGCGGCCCAAGGGGATCGGCGCGATCAGCGCCGCGCGTCCATCTTCCGGAACGGCTGCCATCATGTCGGTGTCGGTCGGGCCGGGTGCCACGACGTTGACGCGAATGCCGCGCGGCGCGAGTTCGGCGGCCCAGGTGCGGGCATAGGATCGCACGGCCGCCTTTGTGGCCGCATAGGTCCCGTAAGGCGGGATGCCCATGGCATCCGCGACCGATCCCATCAGGACCACCGAAGCGCCGTCGCCCATCGCAGGCAGCGCCGCCTTCAGGCCGAGCACCATGCCGCGCACGTTCACCGCGAAGTGGCGGTCGAAGTGCTCCACGCTTTGATCCGCAATCGCGGCGGGTTCGGACAGGCCGGCGTTCAGGACCAGCAGATCCAGCCGTCCGTGCGCGTCCGTCACTGCTGTGACGACACGCGCCAGATCGTCCGGCGCACTGGCATCAGCCACCAAGCCGCGAGCCCTTCCACCCAGTTTGCGAGCGGCGGCCTCGACCTCGTCGGCCCGTCGCCCGGTGAGGAAGACGGTTGCTCCCTCGCTCGACAGGCGTTCGGCAACCGCCAGCCCAATGCCCCTGGCACCTCCGACCACGAGGGCGATCTTGTTCTCAACTCTGGCCATCGCACAGGCTCCTTGTTCAGCGACGGCATCCAGATATACGAAGGGTATCTGATCACAAGAACGCACTTAGATGAGCGTAGATATGCTGGACGATACCGAGCTTGCGCGTTTGTCGGAGCAGGCCTGCACAGATATGGCCGCCATCCGGCCGATCCTGGATCGGATCGCCGACAAGTGGACGATCCTGATCCTGACCGTACTCTGCCCCCAGCCGGCACGGTTCAACGAGATCAAGCGAAGGCTGAACGGCATCACGCACAAGGCTTTGGCGGACGCCCTGAAGCGGCTGGAGCGCAACGGCCTCGTGACGCGGACCGTCCTGCCGACCGCGCCGATCGGCGTGGTGTACACGATCACACCGCTCGGCCATTCGCTGCGCGCGCCGTTCGAGGCGCTTTGCGCATGGGCGTTGGCTTACGGACCCGACATCGAGCAAGCGGGATCGCGCTACGATCAGGCAAAGGCCGGCCGATAGCGGCACCGTGCGGAAGCGGATGGCGAACTCGCCCCTGCCTCCAAAACCGGGACCCGCGGGCTACGGACCGCCGCCCGGGTGCTGGTGACGTCGGCATCCCGCACGTCGATCGATCGGGTCGGACGAGAAGGCGACCGTCGGCTTCCCGGAGCCTCAGCATGGTTCGAAGGGCGGGCCATCCGGCGCGTTCGGTCGCGATCACGTCAGCTGCTGTTCGATCGACTTGCTGCGCGGCGTTGCGACGTCGCCCGTGTGCTTCGTCGTGACCGTCTCGATCAGGACGATCCAGCATTCCTCCTCGGCGACGGGGTTGTGCAGGACGCCCCTCGGCACGACGCAAAACTCGCCAGCCTCCAGAACGGTCTCGCGTCCGCCCTCAAACTGAATGCGCAGACGCCCGCGCAACACCTGGAAGAGCTCGTCTTCGTCCTCGTGCCGATGCCAGACCAGCTCACCCAAGAGTTTGGCCACCTTGACGTATTGGTCGTTCACGCGACCGACCACCTTGGGCGACCAGTACTCGGTGACGGCGTGGACGGCGGACATGAGATGGACGGGATCCATGCGTGCTTCCTCGATCTTCACAGCCAGACGGGGACGACGGAGAGGGCCAGAAGCAGACCGAGCGACGTATTGAGACGGCGCCACTGGTGGTCGCTGCGGATGATGCGCGTGAGAACCAGCCCCGCCACGCACCAGAGCGAAAGGGACAGGAGCGACAGGACGCCGAACACCGCACCCAGAAGCACACCGAGGTGGGTCGGGCTGGATGCCAGGGCGACAAAGGTGGCGGCTGCTCCCGTCGTCATCGCCCATCCCTTGGGGTTGTGCCAAAGCATCCAGATTCCCGCCAGAAAGCCATTCGGTCTGGCCGAGGCGCTCAGGTGCGGCGCTCCCCGATGGGCCGTCTGCCACGCGAGCCACAGGAGGTAGGCCGAACCCAGGACCTTCATGCCGAGGGCCAGCGAGGGGTGCGCCGACAGGAGGCCACCCAAACCCAGACCCGCGAGGGCGGCCATGGAGGCCAGGCCCGCCGCGATGCCGGACATCAGGGGAAGCGACCGGCGGAAGCCGAAGTTGACGCCGGATATCGTCGCCATCGCTGTGGCGCCGCCGGGACTGCCGGTTGCGACGAGGGCGAACACAAGCAGGGAAAGAAAGGCGTCCATCACGATCGATCCAGCGGGAAGCACCCGATTTCTACCGATCGGAGGCGGTTCAGCGAAGCTAATCTTGCTCATGGCGAGAATTAGCTGCACTAATGCCCGTCATGGTCCGCAATCTCGACATCGCCCTTCTGCGCACCTTCGCCACCGTCGCGGATCAAGGCAGCATGACACGGGCGGCCGACCTCCTGCATGTGACGCAGGGCGCGATCAGTCAGCAGGTCGCACGGCTCGAAGCCCTGGTCGGCGCGGCTCTTCTCACGCGCGACCCACGAGGCCTGCGGCTGACCCCATCCGGCGAGCGGTTCCTCGAGCGAGCCCGTCCCCTGATCGCCGCCAACGACGAGATCTGGTCCGAGATCGAAGGCGGCGCTGTCTCCGGTCCCGTGCGGCTCGGCCTCCCGTTCGACCTCCTGGCGCCATGCTTCGCGGCAAGCCTGAAGACCTACTGCGAGGCCTTCCCGAAGGTCGAGCTCTCGCTCGTCTGCGCCCCGTCGCCCGATCTTCTCGATCTGGTTCGACGAGGCCACCTCGACCTTGCGGTGGTGGAGGCGGCGGTCGGTACGGAAGGCGGCGAAGTTCTGGCCATCGACCGTCTCGTCTGGGTCGGCGCCCGCTTCGGGCAAGCCCACAAGCGAACGCCGCTGCCGATCTCGCTGGTCGCCGAAACCTGCGTGTTCCGGCCCGCCGTGACGGCAGCCCTCGCGCGGACTGGGCGTGACAGCCGCATGGTGTTCGAGAATGGCGGCCTCGACGCGACGCGAACCATCGTGCGAATGGATCTGGCCGTCTCGGCCTGGCTCGCCTCCACCGTTCCCGCCGATCTCGACATCCTAGCGTCGGAGGCGGACCTCCCTCCGCTTCCCTCGTTCGCCGTCACGTTGCATCGAACCGACGGTGCCCGGGGCGCGGTGTTCGACGAGTTGGCCCGCCAACTTCGCGACGCGATGGCGCGTCCTCGGCTGGTGGCCTGACGACACCGGACGGACCGACACAGACAAGCCCCTGATTGCTTCGCGCGACATCGGTGGGTCGCACGCGAAGCGTCCGCTCCCGGCGTGGCGCCCTCGAGCCTGCCGCTCCGCGACTGGTCCTGAACGGGAAAGCGCCGGAAGCGTCGGCGATCCTGTCCCGGAACCGTATCGTGGTCAGTTCCTCAAGGCTCCCGGCTCGATGAAACGGCCACCACCGAAAGGGCGCCATCGCGCCCGCGAACGGTATGGGTGCCGAGATCGCGGATGCGCAGGGAGGCGGGCAGTCGATCGATCCGCCGGATCAGGTCCGCGGACGCGACAACCGGCACGTCGAGCGTCTTGGACAGGGCTTCGAGCCGGGCTGTGGTGTTCACCACGTCACCGAAATAGGTGATCTTGTGCCGCTCCAGACCGATCTCGGCTGTTACCACCGGTCCGCAGTGCAGGGCCGCGCGGAAGCGCGGTACGCCCCCGTGATCCGCTTCCCAGGACGCGGCGTCGGCCTCCAGCACGGATGCGAAGTCGAAGACGCAGCGAAGGCAGGCGGCATCGCGCGTGCCGCTCCGGATCGTCCAGGTGATCAAGGCCATGTCGCCGACGTAGTCGTCGATCGAGCCGCCGGATCGGCGAACCGGTGCGGCGAGGGCGTTGAAGATGCGGCCGAGCCAGATCTGGGTCGCCAGATCGCCGTTCCTTTCCGCAAAGCTCGTGGACCCGACGATATCGAGAAACAGGAAGACCCGTTCCTCCTGGATCGGGCGATGATAGAGGCCGAGCAGAAGATGGCCGAACACCTTGGGTCCCACCAGATCCCGGATCCGGAAGACGAGAATGACGACCAAGGACGCTGCGATCGAGTAGGCGAACCCGGACTGCGACATCACCATCGCCGCCCGGGCGCTCTCCGTGACGTCCAATCCGAGCTGCAGAACCGTTCCGGCGATGATGTTGGCGACGACGATCATCGAGGCGTAGGTGACGAGCGTGGCCAGCGCGAAAAGCGGCGTGGCCCAGCGCCGGATGCGGTTTCGCCACGCCGGAAGCAGGAGTTCGCGCTCGTAGAAGAGGATCAGAGTTCCGATGCAGACCCCGCGCACGACGGATCCGATGAGCGTTCCGTCCTGATCGAGGGTGAACCAGTAGAAGAGCCCGGCCAGCGCTCCGATCAGGGGTGCGACCGGGAGGAGCCATAGGTGATGCCGTTGCGCTGACATGTCCCGAACTGTTCGAACGGTTGGCTTCTGACCCGGCCCAGCCTTTGCCATGGCGTCGCTGCGGACGGGCACGCGGACAATGCCGGATCGGCCACGGCTCTCAAAGCGCGAAAGCCGGTCGCCCGACTTTCGACCCATCGTCCAACGTCACAGGAACCGCCGTCCCGCGACATAGCCGAAGACGGCCGTGATCCCCACGGCGAGCGTGTACCACGTCGCCACGAACAGCGGACTGTCGTCGGGACAGTGGGTGGCATAGAAGGCGGCCGCCATGGCTCCGGAGGCGACGCCCGCCGCCGCCCCCGCCAGTCCCGGACACGAGGGCATTCCCTGGCGAAGCGCCGCGATGAAGCAGACGAGGGGACCGATCGCGATCGCGGGGATGAAGAACAGGCAGTAACCCGCATTCGTCCCGACGAGGCGGGTCGCCCATTCCGCCGGAGGCGACATCGCCAGCTCCACGCCGACGCCCGTCGTCAGCACCGCGGCGATGCCACCCAAAAGCCATGGCCAGGCCCCGAGCGGTGCCGCCGGGCGACCGATGCGATCGAGAAGTCCGATCATGGCTCCGGCCAACGGAACCGTGACGAGGAACTTGAAGAGGACGCGGGCTGTGCGCAGCAGGGCCTCGAGGTCGGGCCGCGGATGCAGCATGGCGAGGTAGGAGATCGCAGCCGCGACAAGGCCCGCGATGGCGGCCAGAACGATGACCCGGCCGAAGCGGACCCGAACCTTCGCGTCCTTCGACAGGACCCGGATGAGACGGTCCGTCCCGATGGTGGTCCCGGGAACGCGATCGTTGTCGGGGCTCATGTGGTTCCTCCGCGATAAAGCACCGCGAGACTCTTTAGCGCCCGGTGTAGCGCGACGCGCACCGCGCCTTCCGTCATCGAAAGGCGGGCGGCCGTCTCGCGAACGCTGGACCCGTCGAGCGACACGGACTGGACGATGTCGCGTTGGACGGGTTTCAGGCTGCCCAGCATCCGGCCGACGTCATGCTGGTCATCCGTTGCCGGCTGCCGCTCGTCCGGGACGAGGTCGACCACGTCGTCGATCGGAACGTGCACGCGATGTCCCCGCCGCCGCAGGGCGTCGATGAGCTTGTTGCGGGCGATCGTGGAGATCCAGGGGCCGATCGGACGCTGGGGATCCCATGTGCCGCGCTTGAGATGGATCGCGAGAAGCGCTTCCTGGACGACATCCTCGAGATCTTGGTTATCGGCGCCGAACGCGGACAGGCGGCGCGCGGCAAGCATCCTGAGATGCGGGGTCACAGCTTCGAGGAAGCGGTGGTAGGAGGACTCGTCGCCCTCCAGTGCCGCCGCCATCCAAGCCGACCAATCCTCCTCGCGCGAGCGCGGGGTCAAGGGGTGACGTCCCGTTCGTCCGATCGGCCCCGCTCCGCGCTCTCAGTTCGTTGCCGCTCGGGACGTCGGCACGGGCTGGCCATGAGAACGCTCCGAGAAGAGACGGTCGAGATCGCCGATCTTCGGAAGGTCGTAGGCGACGATGGAGGGGGCGTCCGGATTTTGCGCGAGGTCGGCCTGGCGGTAAGCCTTGGCAACATCGACGAGCTGGCCCGTCTCGATCGTCGTGACGACCGCATGCGACGGCATGGCGGCGACGAAGGTGGCTGCGGCAAGGCCACCCGAGAGGGACGCGGGGATACGAAGGGGAGTCATGGCGACGGCTCCATCTGGGAAAGGCGGGATCGACGCTCAGCCGGTGGCCGGGCGGAAGGGCGGGGCGATGCCGTTCAGGCCGTAGCGAAGGCCCGTCGGCTTCGGGCCGCCGTCGAAGACGTGACCGGGATGGTCCCCGCAGCGGCTGCACGCGACGCCATCGCGCACCATGCCGACGCTGGTATCGCGCGTCGTGACGACGGCGCCTGGCCTGGACCGCCAGACGCTCGGCCTCCCATGCCGTTCGAAGAACCGATCGCCGCGTCGTCATGGGTGGTTCCGCTTCATGTCCATCATGCAAGGTACGGACCGGGCCGGCGCATCGTTACAGGCGGCTGCGACTTATTTTTTAAGCACCCGCCGAGGATCAGATCCCGGCATACCAGTCGTAGCCGATCGCGTCCTCCCAGTAGCCGCCCTTGCCTGCGCCGATGCCGGCAAGACTGGCGACGACCTCGACCCGCATCACGTACTTGGCCTGCTTGTATCCGAGCTGCCGCTCGACGCGCAGGCGAAGCGGCGCTCCATGGCCGATGGCGAGCGGGGCACCGTTCATCGCGTAGGCGAGGATCGTCTGCGGATGGCGTGCCTCGGGAAGGTCGATGCTCTCGTAGTAGGGGGAACCGTCGAAATCGTCCGCGCAATGGAACACGACGTAGCGCGCGGCCGGCCGCGGCCCGGCCTCGTCGAGCAGGCGCCCGAGCGGCACGCCCGTCCACTGGCCGATCGCGCTCCAGCCCTCGACGCAGTCGTGCCGGGTGATCTGGGTGCGCGAGGGCATCGCCATGATCTCGGTGAGGCTGAAGCGCGCGGGCCGCTCGACGAGCCCGTCGATGACGAGCGACCAGCCGGCGAACCCGCCTCCCGCCAGCGCCTGGTAGGCCGCGCTCGACGGCATGGTGTTGCCGTTGGTGCGAAACACGGGGGACATCTCCGCCGCCTCGAACTCCGGGGCGAGGGCGTCTGCGCCGAGCAGCCGCTGGGCGCGCCGGGCCAGACCGCCGGCGGAGCCGAGCGCATCGGACACGCCTTGCGACTGCGCGAGTCCGAAGACGTCGCAGCCGGTGAGCGCAAGCGGCGCGCCGCCGACAAGGGCGCCCGTCAGGAAACCGCGGCGCGTGGGACGGAAAACCATCGGGCTATTCCTTCGGCAGACGATAGCGGCCGGTGATCATCGAGCGCACCTCGTTGATCGGGCCGGCCAGGACGACCATCGCGATGTGCACGAGGATGAAGAGCACGAGGAGCGTCGCCGCGATGAAGTGGATCGAGCGCGCGGACTGCCGCCCGCCGAAGAGGTCGAGGAGCCAGGGCCAGGCGGCGTTCATCGCCGGGGACATGGTGAGGCCCGTCAGGACGATCGCCGGCAGGAGAACCAGAAGGACGCCGCAGTAGGCGAGCTTCTGGAGGACGTTGTAGCGCCGGGCGGCATCGCCCTTGGGAAAGCGCAGGCGTGCATGCTGGCCGATGTCGTGGAGGATGCGCGCGGGGGCGAGTTCCGCGCGCGTCGGCAGGAGGTCGCGCGTCAGGTGGCGGCTTGCAGCGCTCCAGAGCGCATAGAGAGCGAGGCCGCCCGCGAAGATCCAGGCGAAGAAGAGGTGCCAATGCCGCGCGACCGCGAGGTTGTAGCCGGACGGGATCGTCGCCCAGGAGGGAAAGGCCCGGTTCACCTCGGCGCCCGCGGCGTTCGTCCAGCGTCCGAGGAGTCCCGTGGTCTCGACCGAGAGGCTGCCGACGCGAAGGAAGCCGCCCGCCTCCGTTGCCCCGATCTGGAGCCAGGCGTGATCCTGGTTCGCGCCATAGGCGCCCCAGTAGAGGCGGGGGTGGGCGTTGAAGATGGTGAGCCCGCTCATCAGCATGACGAGAAGCGTCGCGACATTGATCCAATGCCAGACGCGGGTCGGCCAGCCGTGCCGATAGACGATGGTCGGCGGCTCTCGTCCCATAGTTGCGGCTGCTGCACGCTCGGTGCGCGATCCGGCCTCGATCATGGCCTCTCTCCTGTTTGGATGCGAGGCGCCCAGGCGGAACCGCCCGGGCGCTCCGGACGTGGCCGCTACTTCGTCTTCGGCTTGGCGGGGGCCGGCACCATGGCATCCGGTGCCATGGTGCCGGCCTTCATGGCGTCCGGCTTCATGGCATCCGGCGTCATCGCGTCGGCCTTCATGGCACCGTCGGGTGCCATGGCATCGGCGGGCTTCATGGCATCCGGTGCCATCGCATCCGGCGCCATGGCATCGGGCTTCATCGTGTCTTCGGCGTGCGGCTTCACGGCGTCCTGGGCGGAAGCTGCCGGCGCAAGACCGCTGGTCAGCGCGAACACAACGGCAGCGAGCGGCAGGGCGCGGCGAGCGAGGAGGTCGATCATGCGTTTCTCCGGGAATGGGGAAGCGGGCCGAGGGGGCGCTTCCGGTTGAGCCGGCCGTTCGGCGCGGCATGGAATGGGCGCACCTCGGCGAGGCCGCGCGGATGGTGCCGCGCCGCTCGAAGGTTCCGATGCGCCGTTGGAAGGATTCAGTCCGTCACGGCCGACAGGATCGGCCCGCCGGGCTTCTGGATCAGCACGGCCGTCCGCAATCCGTCCTCGACGGGCGGCGCCGCGAACGACATCTCGACGCCGAGCCAGCGGCCCGCATTCCGGATGTCGGTCACGACGTTCGGGACCGGCAGGGTCGTGCCGGCGTTCTCGCCCCGCTCGATCGCGACGTTCTGCACGCCGGGCTTGTGGCGGACGAGCCAGACGTCCGCGCCGGACGCCGGCGCCATGCCGCGGCCGATCCTGACGACGTTCGCCTGGATGTCGATCGGCACCACTGCGGGCGGTTTGGCGCGGTCGATCATCGCCCGCAGCGGATCCAGCCTGTTGCCCACGGTGTCGCCGGCGCCGTTGACGACGATCTGCGGGGTGAAGGGGCCGTCCCGGCCAAGGCTCGGCTCGTAGTCGCGCTGGCGCAGGGTGAAGGCCTCGGAGCCGAAGGTGTCCTTCCAGCCGAGGTGATCCCAGTAGGTGACGCTGAAGCTCAAGGGCAGGACGTCGGGCGCCTTCATCACCGCCATGACGTTGCGGTTCGCGGGCGGCACGGAACTGCATCCCTGGCTGGTGAACAGTTCCACCACGGTGACGGGACGACTGGCCGCCGTTGCGGGAAGGGCCATGAGACCCGCGCCCAGAAGCATCGCCAGCGCGGCGACCGTTCGCCCTCCCGGCCGAAGCCGAGTTTCGTGTGTTCGTGGAGTCATCCGACCTCTCCCGACGATCGCCTCGTCACCGGCTGTGGTGGCGGCGTCTGGAGTGTCTACGGAGCGGCGCCCCGCGATATTACAGCGATCCGGAAAAATCCGATCGCATGGCTCGGCAACCGTCCCCGTTCGGTGCGTCGGCAGGGCCGCATGCCCTAGGCGCCCCATGGGGCCGTCGGATCCGAACGGGCGGAACGGGTCGTCCTGGTCATTGGCAAAGAGCGGTCAGGGTCGATGCCCGTTGCGCGGTAGGCGGCTCAGCCGCTCGCGAAGGCGCCGGACAGCGAAGTCGATGAAGCGACGAAGCTTCAGCGGCATCTGTCCGTGGGTCGCGTGGACGAGATGAACGGGCACCGGCACCGGCTCGGCATCCTCGAGAACGAGCCGGAGCCGTCCCGCCTCGACGGCCTCGCTCACCTGGTAGTGCAACAATCGCACGAACCCGACGCCGAGGATCGCCGCGTCCGCCGCCGCCTCGGTGGTCGTCACCGCAAGGCGCGGCGACAGCGCGACGTCGACGGAACCTCCCCGCGCCCTGGACGTGAGGGGCCAGCTCGTCTGCGCCATCGGACCGTCCACGGCAACCACGGGGCGATCCCTCAGGTCGTCCGGCGTCTTCGGGGTTCCGTGCCTGTCGAGGAAGGCCGGGCTCGCCGCCGTCACGATGCGCAACGCGCCGACCTTGGTCGCCACCATCGCGCTATCCGCCAGGGGACCGATCCGCACCGCCATATCGATCTCGTCGTCGACGAGGTGGACGTTGCGATCGTTCAGCACGAGCCGGACGCCGATGGCGGGGAACCGTTCGAGGAAGTCGGCGACCGTCGGCAGGACGTGAAGCCGACCGAACTGGATCGGGGCGGTCAGGACGAGTTCGCCCTTGGGCTCGGCGAGTTCGCCGGCCGCCTCGCGTTCCGCCGCCTCGACGTCGTGGAGGATGCGCCGGGCCGCCGTCAGATAGGTCGCGCCCGCGTCGGTCAGCGTCAGGCTGCGGGTGGTTCGCACGAGAAGCCTCGTTCCGATCCGCGCCTCGAGATCCGAGATCTTGCGGCTGAGCGTCGGCACCGGGATGCGCAGGGCGCGTCCGGCCGCGGACAGGCTGCCGTGATCCACCGCTTCCCGCAACAGGGTCATCGCTTCCAGACGGTCCATTCGTCTTTCCGGATCTTGGAGAAGTGCTTTGCCGATATGTCGTATTCAGCCAGCCGATGGAAAGGATCATCTGTTGCGTCGGCGAGCCGACCGGCTCGCGCAGCAAGGACGATCATCGTGCCCTACGGCTTCCTGGACATCGCCGCGACGCCGAGCGTTCGAGCCGCTCAAGCCTCGATGGGGGCGGATCACCTCTGGCGGGACTTCAAAGGCGACCGCGCCTTCGACCGCTTCGGCGAGAACGAGGCCGCCTTCATCGGTGCACGCGACAGCTTCTATCTCGCCACCACCTCGGAGACGGGATGGCCCTACGTGCAGCACCGCGGCGGTCCGCCGGGGTTCCTGAAACTCGTCGACGATCGGTCGCTCGCCTTCGCCGACTATCGCGGCAACCGGCAATACATCAGTCTGGGCAACATCGGGGCCGACGAACGCGCCTGCCTGTTCCTGATGGACTATCCCCGCCGGGCCCGGCTGAAGATCTACGGGCATGTCGAGATCCTTGCGCCGGATGCCGAGCCCGACCTCGCGCGACGGGTCGCGGATGCGTCCTACCACGCCCGGATCGAGCGGATCTTCCGGCTGCGGCTCGCGGCCTTCGACTGGAACTGTCCGCAGCACATCACTCCCCGCTTCACGCAAGCCGAGATCGCCGAGGCGGTCCGGCCCCTGCACGAGCGCATTGCGACGCTCGAGACGGAGAACGCCGCACTGCGGTCCGAGGCCGCTGCGGCAACCAGCCTTCAAGGAGAACTACGATGACCCATGTGAGCTACCGAACCGTCGAGGTCGACGGCGTGAGCGTCTTCTATCGCGAAGCGGGCAGCCGCTCGAACCCGACGCTGCTTCTCCTGCACGGCTTCCCGAGCGCGAGCCATATGTTCCGGGACCTGATCCCGCTTCTGGCCGACCGCTTCCATCTCGTTGCGCCCGACCTTCCGGGTTTCGGCCAGACGAAGGCGCCGCCGCGCGGCGCGTTCGACTACACGTTCGATCGCCTCGCCGAGGTGATCGAGGGGTTCACGCAGAACATCGGGCTCGATCGCTACGCGCTCTACATCTTCGACTACGGCGCGCCGGTCGGGCTTCGCCTGGCGATGCGCCAGCCCGAGCGCGTGACGGCGATCGTCTCGCAGAACGGCAATGCCTATCTCGAAGGCTTCAGCAACCAGTGGAGCGCATGGCAGGCCTACTGGCGCGAGCCGAGCGAGGCCAACCGGGAGGCCTGCCGGGCCTCGCTGCAGCCGGACACGATCCGCGACTGGCAGTACGGTACAGGGACCGATCCGAGCCGCCTGTCGCCGGACGGATACGAGCTCGACATCGCCTACATGTCGCGACCGGAAGCGGAGGAGATCCAGCTCGACCTGATCGGCGACTACAAGAGCAACGTCGCGCTCTATCCCGCCTTCCAGGCCTATTTTCGCGAGCACCGGCCGCCGCTTCTGGCTGTCTGGGGCCGGCACGATCTGGCCTTCCTGCCGGCGGGCGCCGAGGCCTACCGCCGGGACGTCCCCGATGCCGACATCCATCTCCTCGACACCGGACACTTCGCCCTGGAAACGCATGCCGACGAGATCGCCGGCCTGATCGCAAGGTTTCTGGAGCGCGTTGCGATCGGCTGATCCAGCAGACATCGACACCGGCGCAGACGCTGGGGGAGGGGTGGGCCGACCGACCTCGAAGTCCGGTCAGGTCGCGCCGTCAAGCGCCGTCTCGACAGGGCAATCGGCGCAGGCTGCCGTATCGCAAAGGCGGCAGACCGCGTCGGCCTGCCGCTCGGTCTCCACGAAACCCGCGAGCAGCTTCGCAGCGAGGTGGACGAAGGTCGCCCGCTCGTCCGGGGACAAAGGCGCAAGCGCCCCCGCGAGGCGGTCGTGGCGTGCCGCGAGGATACGCGTGCAACTGCGCTCCCCCTCGCGTGTCAGGTGCAAGGCGACGGCGCGACGATCCTGGATCCCCGGCCGGCGCTCGATCAGGCCCGCCGCCGCGAGCCGGTCCACGAGGCGAACGGTGCCGGGATGCGAGAGCGAAAGGGCATGGCGCAGGCGTTCGATGGGCAGGCCGGGTTCGTGGCGCAGAAGCGCGATCGCCGCCGCCGCCTGTCCGGGTTCCGGGGCCTCGCCCGCCGTGCCGGCGAGGAGAGTGTCGGCCAGCGCGAGCGCCAGTGCGCCGACGATGTTTTCGGTCCGTCCGTTGCTCATGGCGAAATAATAGATGCGCGGAGCATGGAAATCCACGTCGACCATATGTATGCTTGAAGCATATAAATTGGAGGTCTCCCATGCGCAGCCGTCTTCCAGCCCTCGCCGACCGGGCGCTTCTCATGCTCACGCGGCGCATTCCCGCGCCCCGCATCGTCGCGCTCGGTCGCGGCATCGCAGGGGCCGGCGTCGTCCTGCCGCTGGGGCTGATCGGTCTCGTCAAGTTCACCCAGTTCGAGGTGGACGCGCTGCGCCCGCTCATCACCGCCACCCCTTGGCTCGCGTGGCTTTATCCCGCCCTTGGCGAGAGAGGGGCTGCGGCGCTGCTCGGCATCGTCGAGATCGCCACGGCGGCCCTTTTGACCCTCTCGATCTGGTCGCCGCGGGCCGGCCTCATCGGCGGCTCGCTCGCGGTGCTGACGTTTGCCACGACCGTTTCCATCATGCTCGCCATCCCGATCTGGGAGGAGGCGGCCGGCGGATTTCCCTGGATCAACGCGACTGGCCAGTTCCTGCTGAAGGACGTCGCGCTTCTCGGGATCAGCCTTGTCGTCGTCGGCAATAGCCTGGCACGACTGACGACCGACCGTCGTCCCCGTTCGTAAGGCCGATAGCGACGCGGCCCCGCTCCCCACGCGTCCGTTCGCACCGGCCAGCGCGTCAAACGGGGTGTCCATACGGCTTCGGGCTGCGGCCGATCCGGCACCTAGGATCCCTTGCAACCACCCGGGTCGCTGCCGTGCCATGGGTCGTCAGCGGATCGCATCGATCCTGGGGCCCTGAAGCTGGCACCGGTTGCAACCGGACCCGCCATCGCTGGGACGAAGACGCCCGTCCCATCCAAAGGCCATAGAGCGTCTTCGCGGGACCATCCGCCTGATGCCCGTTCCGGCAACCGAGGCCATGGCAGCTGAGGAGAATGCTGTTGTCGAGTCCGCGACGGTCGTCGCCCCGTCCGTTGGTTCAATCGCCGCGAGCGATCGTTCATGTCCGGCCATCGGCGAAGCCGGCGGCCCTATGGTCCACGTGACGGGGTGACCGGATCACCGCCTTGCAGGCCATAACGCCGGTCCGCCTCGCGCGGGGGCAGCTCGGATGCCGGACTGCGGTGAGCGACTACTGTATGCTGAAGGGGAAGTACTGGGCATTGATCATGTCATAGGTGCCGTCGGACTTGATGGCCGCCAGCGCCTTGTTCAGCCGCAGCCTCAGATCGTCGTCTTCCCGGCGCATCGCGATTCCCGCTCCCTCGCCGAAGAAGGTCGGGTCCAGGATGTCGTCCCCCCTGACCTCGCAGCATTGGCCCGCCTTGGTGTTGGTCAGCCAATCGTAGATGGCGAGCTTGTCTTCCATGATGACGTCGACGCTGCCGTCCGCCAATCCCTTGTAGAGGTCGGGAGAGGCCGGAAACACGGTGACCGGGGTCGCGGGGCGGTAATGCTGATCGACAAAGGCCGCCTGCGCCGTCGTGCTGGTGACACCCAGACTGACGCCTTGGAGCGTTTCGGCGTCGATCCGCGTGAGTGTCGAGTCCTTCCGGACCACGAAGACGGACGGGCTGTTGTAGTACGTGTCGGTGAAAGCCACCTTCTGGCGGCGTTCCGCACTCATCGACATGGATGAGATGATCAGGTCGTATCGCTTTGCCAGAAGGTCGGGGATCATGGCCTCCCACTTCTGAACCACGAACTCGCACGACAGTTTCGCGGCGTCGCACAAGGCGCGTGCGATATCGACGTCGAACCCCTGCAGCTTCTCCTGCGCGTCGAGATAGTTGAAGGGCGGGAAACCTCCTTCCACCGCGACCTTCACCGGCCTGACGTCGTCCGCCGCCAGGGCGGACTGCTGCGTCAGGACGGGCATGGCCACGCAGGACATAACAAGCGCCAACGCGACGTGCGACAGCATCTTGCCAGGAAGCATCGTGATCATTCCTCGTCGTTGAGCTTCGCCTGTCGAGCTCTGCATGGCGATGGGTGACCCGACGCTATGTTTCGCCGTCTTAATTCGACGTTGACGGCGGCGTCCCGTGCAAGAGTGGGTTGTGGACGACAACACTTCCGCAATCGTTTCGAGGGATGGTTCGGACATCCCTGCGGAGCGAGCCGTTGCGCCTGATCCCGATCATCCACCTCCTGACGCGCAAGCGGGAACAAGCGTCCTCCGGCTGGCTGCTGTTCCTGATTGCCGCCAGCGGCTTGGGGACCCTGGGTCTGGTCGTCCTAGCAGGCTTGTGGGCGGGCACGGAAAGCGATGCTGCAGCGCTCGAGCGCCAGCGGCAGCTGATGACCGCCCGCCTGCACGACCAGGTCGAACAAGCCGCTCAGATCGTCGGTCAGATCGCCGCCGGCTATGTCGCGCTGTCGCAGCCCGCCCAAGGGATCGGGGACGCTTCAACCGCAGATGGTGACGGTCCGATCGGTGCCGACGCGACGCCCACTATCGCCACAGCCACCATGGCGCGCGTCGCCACGACCTTCTTCAGATACGACCAGGCCTTCATCGTCGATGGCGCAGGCCAGCTCGCCATGGATGCCGATGCCGGGACGCGGAAGCGGTTCAATTGGATGCGGTCGCTCCTGCGGCCCTTTCTGGACGACCCGCGCCTGCGGCCCGCACACCCGTCGCAGGCGGATGCGGACCCGGCTCCCCGAGCGATCGCCGAGCTCATGCGTCTGGAAGGGCGAGCAACGATCGTCGGCACGGCGGCGGTCGGAGCGACGGACCGGGCGATCGCAGCCTCTCGCGAGCCCGGAATGCCGCCGGAGCCGCGATATCTGATCGCCATCCGCTTTCTCGACGGAACCGCGTTGGATGCGTTGAGCCGCGAGCAGGGCCTGAACGGGGCTCGCTACGCGCGTGCGGCCGATCCGGAGAAGAGCGAGGTCGCCTTTCAGATCGACAGCACGATCACGAACGAGCCGATCGGCTTCATCGTCTGGACGCCGGATCTTCCCGGTTCCCGCGTTATCGGACGGCTTGCGCCGGCTTTGTCGCTGGCCGCCGTCGTGATCGCCGTTTTGTTCAGCGCGCTTTTGATGCGCCTGCGCCGAAGCCTGATCGAGCTGCGGGCGAGCGAGCATCAGGCCCGGCATCTGTCGCTCCACGATGTTCTGACCACGCTTCCCAACCGTGCCCTCTTCGCCGAACGCCTCGAAGCCTGCCTTTCACGGGGAGCCAGGGACGGACGTCGACA
The DNA here is from genome assembly GCF_900104035.1 of Aureimonas jatrophae. Taxonomy (GTDB): domain Bacteria; phylum Pseudomonadota; class Alphaproteobacteria; order Rhizobiales; family Rhizobiaceae; genus Aureimonas; species Aureimonas jatrophae. Next base: position 763,066 of record NZ_FNIT01000001.1, read on the forward strand.
TGCGGTCGCACTGATCGATCTGGATCGGTTCAAGGCGGTCAACGACACGTTCGGCCACGCCGCCGGGGACGAACTGATCCGGTTGGCCGCGAGCCGGATGGCCGCCCTTCTGCGCCCGCAAGACACGTTGGCTCGCCTCGGGGGTGACGAGTTCGCCCTTCTTCTTCCCAACATCGGCGATGGCGACGAGGTGGTGGGCGCTGTCTGTCGTGGTCTGGTGGATGTGCTGGCGCGGCCCTTCGAGCTGATGTCGGCAACCGCCGTCGCGCACGTCGGCGGGTCCATCGGCGTGGTCGTTCCCGAGGCCGGCCAAAGCGTCGATGACGCCATGCGTCATGCCGATACCGCTCTCTACGAGGCAAAGGCACAGGGGCGCGGACGATGGGTCGCCTTCGTCCGGTCGATGGACGGCGGACGTCACGACCGGGACACGGTGCGGAACGAGCTCCGCACCCTTCTGGCCAGCCTCACCGATTCTGCCGGACACCAGCCATCGGCCGCCTGTCCCGCGCGTCTCGGCAAGCTGGAGCTCCACTTCCAGACGATCCATCGCGCCAAGGACGGGTGCAGGGTCTCCGGTGCCGAGGCCTTGGTGCGCTGGCGCCACGGCGAGCGTGGCCTTCTGTTTCCGGACAGCTTCATATCGGTTGCCGAGGAGGGGGGGCTCATCGACGACCTGGGCCTCTGGGTCCTGCGCGAGGCTTGCCGGGAGGCCAGCGCCTGGGATCCTGCCACGTTCGTTGCCGTGAACGTGTCGCCCCACCAGCTGCGTCGGTCGAGCTTTTCGGACGACGTTCTCGCGGTTCTCGCTGCGACGGGTCTTTCGCCCTCGCGTCTCGAACTGGAGTTGACGGAGTCGGCCTTCATCGACGTCGAGCAGGCGACGGAAGCCGGCTTGGCGCGCCTGCGTGCGGAAGGCGTCCAGATCGCGCTGGACGACTTCGGCACGGGATTCTCCTCGTTGAGCGACGTCGTCCATCTCGGCGTCGATCGCATCAAGATCGACCGCTCATTCGTGGCCCTTCTCGGCACCAAAGCTCATGGAGCGGCCATCGTGGCAGCCCTGGTCGGTCTTGGCCGCAACCTGGGCATCGCAACCACCGCCGAAGGCGTCGAGACGCAGGCTCAACGCGACTTTCTCGTGGCGCTGGGATGCACGGATCTTCAGGGCTACCTGTTTTCGAGACCCGAGCCGATCGAGACGCTCGGCCGGTCGCAGCCGCTGCTGCGTTCCAACGCGTTCGTCACGCCGCAGGTCCGCGTTCCGGCCGCATGACACCGTCTGCGTGACAGCCGGTCGCTGGCGGTTCATCCGCCGTCGCGAACGGAATTGGCGAGTTGTTCTAGCGGACTTACTCGACGACCGGATGGCCGGGATGAACCTCACCGCCCGCCGCTTCCACGGGTGCGGATCGCGCAAACCCTCGCGATAGCCCGGATTTGTCTGCGTCCCGGTCCACGGCGCGGACGGAACGCTGGATCGCTGCGCTGTTCAGGCCGGATCTGCGACGGTCGAGAGCCCGGGATCCGTTTCGATCCCGTCCCCCTGCTTCAGGATCGCGAAGCTCGGCGTCGACGTTTCCGGAAACTGCAGATGCAGATCATAGGCGACGTCGGCATCGCTCGAAGACCGCGCCTCGAATATGAGGTTGTATCGTCCAGCGGGAACCGCCACCAGGCGCTCGTCGCCGATCGTTTCCTTCTCGGACCGTCCGCCTCCCAACGTCGACGGGTCGGCGCCGGTGCGTCCGATACCATCCAGCCGACGCGATCGGCACCCGAAAAGCCGAGGCCTCGATACGCGGGAGCGAAAGAGCATCGGATCTGGGAGGGCTCAAGACGGCACGACCGCATGGAAGCCGGCGCCCGGACGCGGTCGAGCGTATGTCGATCCCGTGGGCGCGATCAGAGTGCGTCGAGTCGTTCCCCGATCACGCTGAGGACGATGTCGGCGAGCACGCCGACGGTCGGGTCCTGTTCGCTCTCCGCGCGCACCAGCGTCAGGGAAACCGCGGGAAGCGCGGGAAGGCCCGTGGCGGCCGGATCGAGCGCAACGAGGCCGGCCGGCAAGCCGATGCGGGTGCGCATGGTGATGCCGAGGCCTGCGGACGCTGCGGCCCAAAGACCGGACAGACTGGGGCTGGAAACGGCGATCCGCCAGGGCAGGCCGGCCTGGTCCAGGGCCCCGATGGCGGGGTCGCGGAACGAGCAAGGGGATTCGAACGCCACCAGCGGGACGGGTTCGCGGCGACCGGTCCGGTCGAGCCGCCAGTCCTTTCGCCCGATCCAGACCGTGGGGATGTGCGCGATCGGCGTGAGGTGCGGTGCGTCGATCGACGGTCCCCAAGCCAGCGACAGGTCCAGGTCCCCCTGCCGCGTCTTGCCCACCAGGGCGTGGACCTTCTCGACCACGATCTCCACCATGACGTTCGGATTCACGCGGGCGAACCGGCCGAGGACCTCGGGCAGCCACGCCTCGGCAAAGTCCTGCGGCAGCCCCAGGCGAACGCGTCCGGCCAGTTCCGAGCGACGCAGGCTGTCCACCGCCTCGTCGTTCAGATCGAGGATGCGGCGCGCATAGCTCAGAAGCCGCTCCCCGGCATCGGTCAGCGCCAGACCCCTGCCGGCTCTCGTCACCAGCGGCTGCCCCACCTGTTCCTCGAGCTTTCGAAGCTGGGCGCTGACGGCCGATTGCGACCGACCCACGCGATCGGCCGCGCGCGCGAAGCTGCCGAGTTCGAAGCCGAGGACGAAGGTGCGAAGCGCATCGATATCGAGGTTGGGCCGGATCATGTCTCTTCGCTCATTCCGAACGGTTCGTATGAAACTTCCAAATAGTTGATCGATCATGGGCGGCATAGACATGCGGTCGACAAATTGTCCTTGGAGCCTGCCATGCCTCTCGTTCGCATCACCCTTTTCCGGGGCCGCTCCCCCGAGAACGTCCGCAGCATGGCCGACGGCGTCCACGCGGCCCTGGTCGAGACCTACGGCGTACCCGAAGACGACCGCTTCCAGATCATCGAGCAGCGCGCGCCCGATGAGATCATCTACAATCCCGGCTATCTCGGCATCCGGCGCACGGACGGGATCGTCATCGTCCATGTGGTCGCCAGCAACTGGCGCAATACCGCGCAGAAGCAGACCTTCTACCAAGCGGTCGTCGACAGGCTCGCCGCCGATCCCGGCGTCCGCCGCGAGGACGTACAGATCATCATCAGCCCCAACGACAAGCCCGACTGGTCCTTCGGCAACGGCATCGCGCCTTATGTCTCCGTGTCGGCGGACCGCTGACCACTACCGGACCGGCCCGCCGCGCTCGTTCTTGCGACGACGGGCGCTCACGAGCGCCAGTTGGACGCTCGCCTGTGAAAGCGATCGAACGTCATGCGGCATCGCGGCACCGCGATCACCCATTTCCGCCGCCGTTTGTCGGCGACCCGCCCCAAGGAGACCCCATGCATGTATTCCTCACCGGAGCGAACGGCTGGCTGGGCACGGCGATTGCCGCCGATCTGATCGAAGCCGGGCACTCCGTCACGGGACTGGTTCGCTCGCGCGAGAAGGCGGATGCGCTGGCACGAAGCGGCATCGCGCCCCTCATCGGCGGACTGGCCGACCGTGACGTATTGCGGGCCGGAGCATCCAAGAGCGACGGCATCATCCATACGGCCTTCGGTCTCGACCTGTCGAAGATCGCGGAACTGGCCGAGGAGGAGCGCCGCGCGATCGAGACCTTCGGCGATGTCTTCCAGGGCTCCGGCCGTCCCGTCATCGTCACCGGCGGCGTTCTTCTGATGCCGAAGGGCGACGTCTTCGACGAGAGCGCCCGGCCACCGGTCGATCCCGCCTTTCCGCGTGCATCCGAGCAGACGGCCTTCGCCCTGGCCGAGCGCGGCATCCATGCCTCTGTCGTCCGCAACCCACGCTCCGTGCACGGCCAGGGCGAGCGCCATGGCTTCGCGCCCAAGCTCGCGGCCGTGGCGCGGCAGACCGGCGTCTCCGCCTATGTCGAGGACGGAAGCAACCTGTGGCCCGCGGTTCATCGGCTGGACGCGGCGCGCGTCTATGGGCTCGCGCTGGAGCGCGGCGCTCGCGGCGAAGCCTTCCATGCGATCGCCGAGGAGGGCGTCCCGTTCCAGCGGATCGCCGAGGCGATCGGTCGGCAGGTCGGCGTCCCCGCGCGGTCGATGTCGCGCGAGGACGCCGAGAGCCACTTCGGCGGCCTGGCGGTCTGGGTCGCCGGAAACGGGCCGGCCTCGTCGCGATGGACAAAGGAGACGCTCGGCTGGGAACCAAGGGAGATCGGCTTCGTCGCCGATATCGAGCGCCGGACCTACTCGGAATGAAGGGGCCGGCGTCGCCGGAGAATCGCCGCTCGACAACGACCCCCGATGGCGGACGACCGGCTTCAGCTCCGAGCCGAGACCAACCGGACCCAGCCTTCGCCCAACCGAGGAAGTTGTTGTGCGGAGAAGCAAGGTCTGTTTCCGGCGCCAAGATCGATCGGAAATCTTGGAGCGGCACGATGGTCGGCGTTTGCGGACGGTTCCCATCCAAAGCCGCTTTCGCTGTCCGATCCCGCTGCGTGGATGACGAAGGGCCACCCTGGCCGCAGCCCGATTCCAGCTCGGCCGGCACCGACCGGCAGCATGGTTTGATGCCGCAGCAGAGGCCGGCGAGACGCAGGGGCGAGGCCGAGTTCAAGATCGGGTCCGCACGCGTCGTTCCGGTCGGCGACGTAGCCCTGCGGCTCCGGCATCAGAGATGTCCTCAAGGAGCCGGCCCCTGCCCGAGCAAAGCACCGTGTCCGGCCGCTTCGCCCTGGCTTGCGCTCGCGACGGGCAGCACCGGGTCGCTCCTGCGACGGATGTGGTAGACCGCGGCGGGCGGGACGTTGGCCAGCGTCCGGCCTATACGGGTCGCCTCGAGGCCGAGACGCTCGAGGATCTCGGGGCGAACCGGGCAGCGCGGACCGTAGGTGAACTGGTGGAACGCCCCGCCCGGTGTCATGCGACCGAAGGATCCCTTCAGGATCGCCAGCACCTGACCAGGCGACATGGAGAGAACCGGTAGCCCGCTCACGACAGCGCCGACGGTTCGCTCGCCGAACGGCGCCTGCGTTCGAAGCCGCGCCGCGTCCATCTGCAACGTCCGGACGGCGGGAAAACGCAGTCGCAGCGCTTCGGCAAAGCCGGGTTCGGCCTCCACCAGAACGAGATCCTCCGGTTTGACGCCGCGTTTCAGCAAAGCGCGTGTGAATGCGCCGGTACCGGGGCCGAGCTCGATCACGGGGCCGGTGCGCTCCGACAGGCCGGACGTGATCAGCTCGGCCAGAGCCCGGCCCGACGGCGTGATGGCGGCCACGCGCCACGGGTCGCGAAGCCAGGCCCGAAAGAAGCCGAGCGCCTCCGCGAGCGACCGGGACGGCGTCGCAGACGGGAGCGGCGCGACCGGGTTCCGAGAAGCGGTCGGCTCCGTGGTCGACGTGCCTGCGACCGGGATCACCATGACGGGCTGCTCGGCTTGCGCCGTCCGAACGTCCGTCGCGCGTTCAGGAACATCGTGGCCTGCGCCGCAAGAAGGCATCCGAGCGCCGACAACGCCAGAAGCGTTGTGTTGGCGTCCCTGACCGAATGGAAGGCCAGGTATCCGGCGCCGAGGAACAGCCCGTTCCAGACCGCGATCCCCGCACTCGACGCGGCCAGGAAGCGCAGCGACTGCCCGGGCAACAGGCCCGCCAGCGTCGGAGCGAAGAGCCGCACGGTCGGAAGGAGCTGGAACGAGAAGGCCAAGGCCGTTCTGTTGCGCACGTAGGCCGCGATGCGGCGCTCGACGCGCTCGCCCGGCATTCCGACGAAGCGTCCGGCATGCTCGAGGAAGCGCCGGGACCGCGCCTCGCCCAGGCTTCTCACGGCATAGAAGCATGCCGCGCAACCGAGGACGCTGCCCAGCGTCGTCGCGGCGAAGGCGACGGGCAGCCCCCAGGCGCCTTCCGCCGACGAGACGCCGATGGCGAGCAGCATGCCATAGGACGGCATGACCGGCACGAAGCGCTCCGCCAAGCCGACGGCGAACAGGCCGACCGTCCCATAAAGCGCCAAGCAGGCCATGAGGTTCGCGAGCGGATCCATGCTCAGGCGCCCCGCGACGAGGGGGAACGAGAACCGATCACGGCCAGGATGTCCGGTCCGCCGAAGCGCAGGCCGACGAGATCTTCGGAGATGTCCCAAAGACGCCTGGCGACGTGGGGGGCGAGCGCCGCCTCCGGCGACTTCGCTTCGGCCGGATACCCGCGCGTCTCGGCGAGCCTATGCGGACCATAGTAGCCGCCGCGTTCGGCTTCCGCGGCCGTTGCCGCAAACAGGATCGGCAGGGCCCCCTGCTCGGCCGGCTGGAACAGGAAGGGCAGCAGCGAGCGTACGATCCCCTGCGGGCTGAGGCGACCCGGCGCGTTGTGCAGGAGGTCGGTGCGCGACACGCCGGGATGGGCGGCGATGCTCGCGATGCTCCAACCCGCCTCGGCGCTGCGGCGCTGGAGTTCGAAGCTGAACATCAGGCAGGCGAGCTTGGACTGCGCGTAGGCCTCCATCGGCTTGTAGCGGCGCTCGGCCTGAAGGTCGGCGAAGTCGATACGGCCGCTGCGGGCCGCGACGCTCGACACGGATACGACGCGGGCATCGTTGCCCCTTCGCAGCAGCGGCAGCAGGTGGGCCGTCAGGGCGAAATGCCCGAGGTAGTTGGTTCCGAACTGAAGCTCGAAGCCGTCGCTCGTGGTCTGCCGGTGCGGCGGCGTCATGACGCCGGCGTTGTTGATCAGGATGTCGAGGCCGTCGCGACTGTCGGAGAGGCGGCGGCCGAACCGCGTGACGGAGGCGAGGTCGCCGAGATCGACAGGCTCGAAGCTCACGCGCGCGTCGGGTGCGATCCGCAGGATGCGCGCGACAGCGTCCGATCCCTTCTTGGGATTGCGCCCCGCGACGATCACGTCCGCGCCGGCCCGCGCGAGCGCCAGTGCCGTTTCGAAGCCGAGCCCGCCGGTGCCGGTTACGACGGCGGTGGCGCCGCGCTGAGAGGGCATGTTTCGGGCGGTCCAATGTTCGGTCATCGGGTTTTTCCTTGAGTTGAGACTGTTCGAAGAGGCGCAAGGGGTCGACGGCCGACCGCGGCGGACCGCTTCCGGTGGACGAGGACGCATCGGGCGGTCAGGTCGCCGGGGCGGTGCCGGACAGGACGGAGCGGGTTCGCCGCACGCCGATCGTGTCGGTTCGGGCAAACGGCAGCGTGCGCAGGCGGCGGCCCGTCGCCGCGAAGATGGCGTTTCCGATCGCCGCGGCGACGGGAACCACGCCGGGTTCGCCCGCCCCGCCGGGCGCAAGCGGGCTGTCGATGATCGCGACCGTCACCCGGGGCGCGTTCGCGATACGCTGGACCGGAAAGTCGTGGAAGTTCGATTCCACCACCGCCCCATCCTCGACGGTGATCGCGCTCATCAGGGCGGTGGTGGCGCCGAACACGATGCCGCCCTCCATCTGCGCGACCACGGCGTCGGGGTTGATCACCGTTCCGACGTCGACCGCGCAGTAGACATGGTCGACCCGCACCTCGCCGTCCGGCGCCACCGTGACCTCGGCGACCTGCGCCACGACGCTTTGGTAGCAGTCCTCGATCGCGATGCCCCGACCGCGCCCGGGAGCCATCGGGGTGCCCCAGCCCGCGAGCGTCGCGGCCCGCTCGAGAACGGCGAGGTGCCGGGGCCGGTCGCGCAGGAGCATGCGGCGGTAGCCGAGCGGATCAGCGCCGGCCGCTGCGGCGCATTCGTCGACGAAGCTTTCGCTGAAGAAGGTGTTGAAGGCGTAGCCGTTCGAGCGCCAAAGCCCGATCGGCATGTGGCTCGCGACGTTTCGGCTGCGCACCCGGCGCGCGGGGATAGCGTAGTGAGCCTTCTCCAACCCTTCGGTCGTCAGGCGGTCGCCGTCGGCACCGGGGTTCAGGGGCAGGTTCCGAGCGGCGACCGACTGGATCACCGATTGGGCGGCGACGCGCGCGTCGTAGGCAACCGGCAACCCGTCGGCATCGAGCGCCGCGCGCAGCCTGGCCGCCGCGTGGCTGCGGAAAAGGCCCCTCGCGACGTCCTCCTCGCGAGACCAGATCAGCTTCACGGGCCGCCCGGGATGGCGAGCCGCAAGGTACGCGGCTTCGGTCACGACGTCCTGATCGCTGCGGCGTCCGAACGCCCCGCCGTTCATGGTGACGTTGCAGGTGATGGCGCTCGGTTCGACACCGGCCCAGCCCATGCCCGTCCCGACGCCGACGCGGATATTGATCGATCCCTGGGACGGGACCCAAGCCTCCGCCGTTCCGTCGTCGCGAAGGAGAACCGTGGCGTTGAGCGGCTCCATGCAGGCATGCGCCACGAACGGGACCTGGTATGCCGCCTCGACGATGGAGGCGGCGGGGTCGTCGAGGGCGGCATCCACGTCGCCTTCAACGAGGTGCTCGTAGGGATCGTCCGCCACCAGCGCGTCGAGAAGGCGCGTCGACAGCGCGGCGCTTGACGCCGTGTCGGCCTCGGTTCGCATCCATTCGACATTGAGTTGCCAGGCGACTTGTTCTGCGCGCCACCAGGAGTCGGCGACGATGGCGACGTGTCGGCCGTTCAGGATCGCCAAGTCGATCACGCCGGCTTGGTCCCGAACGGCCGCCTCGTTACGGATGCGCTCGACCTTGGCACCGAAGACCGGCGCGTGCCGGATCGCGGCGAAGAGCATCCCGGGCAGCCTCACGTCCATCCCGAAGACGGGCTCGCCGCGAACCTTGGCCGGCAGGTCGACGCGGGGCTGCGAGCGACCGATCAGCCGCCACTGGTCGGCAGGCTTGAGCATGATGTCGTCGGGCGGAGTCAGCACGGCGGCGTCACGTGCGAGCTCGCCATAGGACAGGCTGCGACCGGAAGAGGTGTGGCGCACGAAGCCGTCGCCGGTCGTCAGTTCGTCGATCGGAACCGCCAGACGGGTCGCGCCCGCCTGCATCAGCATGTGCCGCGCCGAGGCTCCGGCGACGCGCATCGGGTGCCACATCGCCATGGTCGAGCCCGAGGCGCCGGTGTTGATGAAGCCGAGCTGCCCGAGCACGCGTCGCGCCATCCAGACCACCGGGCCGCTCGCCTCCTCGGGCCGCACCTGCAGGACGTTCGTCCAGGTCGAGTAGGCCGGGTGCGGTTCGGCGGGGAAGACCACGCTCACCCTGTTGTCCAGCGGAACGTCGAGTTCCTCCGCCACCAGCATGGCCAGTCCCGTGTGGATGCCCTGGCCCATCTCGGCGCGCGGCACCTGCACCACGATCCGGCCGTCGTCGTGGATCGTCAGGAAGGCGTTGAGGACGGCATGCTCACCATCCGCCCATCCCGTCAGCCCGTCGACATCGACGGTGGAAAGGTAGCCGATGCCGCCGACCGCGGCGACGAGGGCGGTGCCTCCAAGGGCTGCGCCGGTCAGAAGAAAGCTGCGGCGGGACAGTCGGTTCGCCATCTGGGTGATCCTCACGCCTGCGCCCGCGCCGCGGCGGCGCGATGGATGGCGCGCCGGATGCGCGGGTAGGTTCCGCATCGGCAGATGTTGGTGATGGCCTCGTCGATCTCGGCGTCGGTCGGGTTCGGCACGCGGTCCAGAAGCGCGGTGACGGCGATCAGGAATCCGGGCTGGCAGAAGCCGCACTGCGGTACCTGCTCGTCGATCCAAGCCTGTTGCACGGGCGAAAGGGGGCCATCGGGGCGGGACAGCCCCTCGACCGTGACCACGGACGCTGCTTCGACCTCGCCCAGCGTGATCGCGCAGGAGGGCGTCGACGCGCCATCGATCAGGACGCGGCAGGCTCCGCATTGCGATGCTCCGCAACCGTATTTGGTGCCGGGCAGGTCGAGATCCTCGCGCAGAACCCATAGAAGGGGCTTCCCGGCCGGGGCGGTGATGGTCCGGAGCGTGCCGTTGACGGTGATCGAGGGCATGGGCTCTCCTGTGTGCATGAACATCGCCTCCGCGTGCCGGCTGCACGGCCGGCGTCGCTCGAAGCATGAGGATCGTCGAATGCAGACCCGTCCGGCGGTCGCCTGCGGCGGACCGGCATGCATGGACGCGCTGACGGGTTCGGAATCGGGGTGCGAAAGGGCGGGGTGCCGCGGCTTGGCCCAATGCGGCCGGGATCCGGGCTCCGGTGGTGGCAAGAGATCCCGGCCCCCCATCGGTGGGGGGCCGGGCCGCCGAACCCGAGTCAGGGCCGGGGGGGACCCGTCGCGGGGTTCGGGGCTACCGACGCGAAGATTTGAAGGTTATCCGCGGAGTTGGTCGGGCATGCGGAGCGGTTGCCTGCGGGGGACGGACCGGTACGGGATGGTTTCGGCCGACAACGCACGCTTTGGCAGCGCGACAGACGGCGTTCGGCGACTTCCGGCCTTGCCGGGAGCCGGCGCCGCGTCGTCGTCTTCGCCGGCGAAGCGTCCGGTTCGAACAAGCGGGAACAGCAGCAGGAGCACCGAGCTGATCGGCAGGTCCTCGATCGCGAAGGGGGCATTCCGTGGTGTCGTCGAGCGGGCCATGGCGCGTTCGTCTCCGTGTCGGTCTGGGGATGAGAGGCTCGAAGCGTCTTGGGCTGCGGCCTCGGGTTGCCTTGCGTGGCCTGCGGCAGGCGCCAAGGGATCGGCGATCCTGCGAAGGTGGCGGCGAGTGGCCTCGTCGCTTCGAGAGGCAAGTTAACCAGCGCGTGTCGCCGGGCTGTGTCGGTAGCGTCCGCGTTTGTCGCGAATTGTATCGTCGATGGGCCGCAAAACCCGTCACGCCGGATTGCCTGACACACAACGCGACAGTTTTCTTCGGGCGTTCGGCAAGAACGTCCAGTATGCATCGCTGCGGAACTAGAAGTCGGAGCCGTCCATGGAGTCCGTTCCACATATAGCGGTCGTCGACGACCACCGGGACATTCGCGATCTCGTCGGCAAGTACCTCCAGCAGCAGGGCTACCGGGTGAGTCTTGCGGAAAGCGGCACAGCTCTGCGTCGTCTCCTTGACCGCGGGGCGATCGATCTCATCGTGCTCGACATCATGATGCCCGGCGAGGATGGCCTGTCCGTCTGCCGCGAGCTGAGGGGCGGCTCGCGCGCCGGGGTCGGCATTCCCATCATCTTCCTGACCGCCCGCAACGACGAGACGGACCGCATCGTCGGCCTGGAGCTCGGGGCCGACGACTACCTCGTCAAGCCGTTCTCGCCGCGCGAGCTCCTGGCGCGCATCAAGGCCGTTCTGCGCCGGGTCAACAGTCTCCCGCCGCAGCCGGCCGCGCGCAGCGCCGGTCTGATGCGGTTCGATCGCTGGATCCTCAACCTGGCCCGCCGCGAGCTGCAGGGCGACGACGGGGTCGGGGTTCCGCTCTCCACCGCCGAGTTCCGCCTGCTGAAGGTTCTGATCGAGCGGCCGGGTGTGGTTCTCAGTCGCGACCAGCTCCTGGATCTCACCGTTGGCCGCGAGGCTGACCCGTTCGATCGCTCGATCGACAACCAGATCAGCCGCCTGCGCCGCAAGGTCGAAGCCGACCCGAAGAACCCGATGATCATCCAGACCCATCGGGGTGGCGGCTACAGCTTCATGCCGGAGGTCACCGCGCCATGAGCCGCGTTCTGCATTGGTGGCATAGAAGCCTGACGGTCCAGCTCCTCGGCTCGATGCTGATCGCCCTGTTCGCATCGCAGTCGATCGGGATCTGGATCTCCTGGGGCAAGTTCCAGTCCGACATGCAGACCGCCGCACGGACGGAGCTGGCCAGCCGGGCCGCCGCGGTCGCCCGGCTGATCGAAACCGCGCCCGACGACGTCCGGTCGGGTGTCGCCCGCGTCAACAGCACGGAATACACCCGCTTCTGGATCTCACGCGACGCCACCCCCGATCTCCGGGAGTGGGTGGAGGCAGCGTCCGAACGGTTCGAGACTCCATTGCGCGTTCTTCTGAACGGAGCGCAGGACGGCACGCCGCCGATGGCCGCCGGGATCGCGGGCTCGCCGTTCGAGCGTCCTGCCGCCGGGTCCTGGCAGACCGGCGCGCTCTGGACCACGCCAGTCGCAGGGCAGGCGGATCTCCCGCCCGGGGCCGCCTATCTCGACTACGACGACCGGAATGGCGCCGGCGTCATCGTTCCGCTCGACAACGGCCTGGTTCTCAATGTCGCCTTCCACAAGGAGTTTCTGCCCTCCATCTGGAAGACCCACCTGCCGCTCGCCCTGGCGCTCACGGCGATCCTCGTCTCGATAGTCGCCATGGTGATCCTGCACGGAGTCTCCGGACCGTTGCGCCAGCTCACCCAGGCTGCCGATACGCTCGGGCGAGGCGAACCGGTGCCGCCTTTGAAGGCTTGCGGAACCGACGACGTGCGGCGCACGGCCGAAGCCTTCAACCGCATGCAGGAGCGCTTGCATCGGTTCGTCGAGGACAGGACCCGCATGCTGGCGGCGATCGGCCACGACTTGCGGACGCCGATCACGACGCTGCGCCTTCGCACCGAGTTCATCGAGGACGCCGAACTCAAGGACCGGATGCTGTCGAGCATCGGTGAACTCGAGGAGATGACGGAGGCCACCCTGTCGCTCGCGCGGCAGGACACGACCAACGAGGCGACCCGCACGATCGACCTGTCGGCGCTGGTCGAGAGCGTCTGCGAGGATCTCGCCGAGCTCGGTCAGTCCGTCAACTTCTCGCACGACGGGCGCGTGGCCTATCGCTGCCGTCCGGAAAACCTCAAGCGGATGGTCCGCAACATCGTCGAGAACGCGGTGCGCTACGCGGGACACGCCGAGGTGCGTCTCGTCTCGACCTCGTCCGGCGTCGAGATTCTCGTCGAGGACGACGGACCCGGCATTCCGGTGGATCGCATGGAGGACGTCTTCACGCCCTTCGTGCGGCTGGAGGATTCGCGCTCGCGCGATACGGGTGGCGCGGGCCTCGGGCTTTCGATCGCGCGCGCCATTGCGCGTCAGCACGGGGGCGACATCTTGCTGACCCTGCGAAGCCCCGGCCTGCGGGCGACCGCGACGCTGCCGGCTTGATGGTTTGCACCGACGGGTCAGCGCCGCTCGATCGTCCGCGAACCCGCCGCGCTGGCCAAGGTCCCGGGCCATCGGACTGCTGGAACCCTGCGGTCCACGAGCATCAGGCATGACGGCTTCCGAATCAGACCTACCCTGCGATCGGCTCGCCGCTGATGACCACACCGCGATACGCTGCCCTGTCTGGGAAACCTTCGCCCTCAATGGTCTGCCCACCGTCGAACCGGAGGATCGAGACAGACTGGTCGGTGTAAAGCCCCACCGACATCGTCGCGAAGGATGCAGCGAAGCGCGCGACAACCTGACTTCCGGACCTACGGGACCCGTGCACCTGATTGGGCGCCCTTCACGCTCCGCTCGAAGTCGCGGCTCGTCAGCAGACGCCTCGTCTTATGCGGTACGGCAACCTCGATCCCGATCTTTCGCTGAGCATCTCCTGCCCTGCCGCAAGAAGGCGACAATCACCACCACCCAGCCTCCATGTCCCGCAGTGGCCGCTTTCGGGAGTCGACGTCTTGGCGCTAAAGGTCGCGTTCGGGCCACTGGCAGAATGGCCGCTGCTGCGCTCCCCTCATGCCCAGCGGACCTTCCACTCCCGGCCCGAGGTCAACGACTGATCCTCGACTTGGTTGGGTGGTTTGCGGACCGTCCGCTGTTGGTTAGGATCGAACGCAAGCGGACGACCCGAAAGGCGGACGATGCTGGCTCAGTTTCTTCTGACGGTTCTCTACACGCAGATCACGGTCGCCGTCCCGGAAACACCCGCGGGTGGGCTTCTCTGGACCGACGATCACGTGGCCCAGGGGTTCGCCTGGTCGCCGGGGATCGCCAGCTTCGGCGTTCCCGATCACGACGGTCAGGTGAGGATCACGGTGGAGCGCTCGGAGAGCTTCCGTCTGGACGCAGGCACGTTATGGGCCGTGCAGACGCCGTTCGATGTCGGCGCAGCGCCGGTCGGGATCGGAACGGTCGGCGACGAGCGCGCGGTGGCGGTTCCCGCCGGTCGCTACAACCTCGTATTCGAGGCGCGGACTCCGAGATCCGCGAGCGATACCGACATCGCGTACGATCTGCACCTGCATTTTCTGGAGACGCCGACGCCAAGCTTCGCGATCCTGAAACAAGGGGACCAGATCGAGACGGATCACGTTCTCTCGACGCTCGCCGATCCCGCCTGAACGGTACCGCGATCCGGCGTTCTACCCCCGCTTCGGATCGGGAGGCAGACGGATCCTGGCGATCAAGATGGCTTGCTCGATCAGCGCCAGCGAGAGCGCCGGGCGGTAGGTAGTCACGCTCATCTCGGCCGTTCGGTCGTCGTAGAAGATCAGCAGGAGCAAGGCGCCCGCCTCGTTGGCGACCTCAAGATACATGCCATCGTCCTCGATGTCGCTGCCGATGTTGACGGGAAAGCGCGTGCCGTCGATCTCGATCACCCAATCCTCGCCTGGTCTGATATCCCGGTAGGGGCGTATCTGCGCTGCGCCCGAGGCGGAAGCCATGTCCGCTTCCAAATGCGTCAGCGGAGGTGCGCAAAGACCGCAACGGGTCGAAACCCGTCCGGCTGCTTTCCGGATGGCGATCAGATAAGGCGGCCGCTGCTGTCGTGGCGTTCCGAGGTCCGTCATGGCTCGGCTTGCACCGGGATACGCTCTTGCCTGGAAGGCGGAACGAGGATGGTGAGATAAACCGATCGTCCTGTCCGCGTGCTTCCTCTACGGACGGTGGCCATCGGCCATGGTTGCGAGCAGCGTTCTGCGCTCGTCAGCACGGACGAACCCGAAAAGGCAGGCTGCGGCCGCCGAACGCGCCGAGCGTCGAAGCGCCCGGTCGTCGTATTCCCCGGCGGTCCAGAACGAGAGCGCGCCTCGAAAGGCGAGGGCGAGAGGGTCGGGAAGCGTTGCGAGGGCAAGATCGCGCGTCGCGTCCGCCAACCCGGCACCCTCGCCAAGCGCCAGCGACCAGAGGTCCCTCGACCGGGACGACACGGCGCCGGGGGTATCGCTCGGTGAGCCGATCGACCCCATCACGACGCGGTTCACCGATGGGGCTTCCAGCATCACCGACGCGGCGATGTCGACCGCGGCCAGGACGCTGGCTGCCGCGGTGCCGGCGGACGGGGCATGGTTCAGGCGCTCCCTCATGGCGTCGATCCGGCGTGCCGACAGCGCCAGCATGATCGCGCCCTTGCTGCCGAACTGGTTGAACGGCGTCGCGAAGCTGAGCGACGCCTCGCTGGCCAGGTCGCGCATCGAGAAGCCGGCGTGGCCGGAGGCGAGCAGTCGCTCGGCCGCATCGAGGACGCGCTCGCGGGTGGATGGTCTCGGCGACGGAGAGGTCTTGTCAGAGGTCATGCTGGTTTATATCATGATATAAACGTGAGTTCCAAAGGTCCAAGCCATGTCTCCTTCCCGAACGTTCCTCATCACCAGCGTCAGCTCCGGCCTCGGTCGCGCCTTCGCTCAAGGCGCACTGGACGCGGGCCATCGCGTGATCGGTACGGTACGACGCACCGACGATGCCACAACCTTCGCCGCACTGGCGCCGGGACGCGCGCAGCCGCTGGTTCTCGACGTCACGGACTACGATGCGATCCCGAACGCCGTTGCGGAAGCCGAACACCAGGCGGGGCCGGTCGACGTCCTCGTGAACAACGCCGGCTATGGTCACGAGGGCGCCCTTGAGGAGTCCACGATCGACGATCTGCAGCGCCAGTTCGCCGCCAACGTGTTCGGTCCGGTGGCGATGATCAAGGCGGTGCTGCCAGGCATGCGCGAGCGGCGCCGTGGCCATATCGTCAACGTCACCTCGATGGCCGGCTTCATTACCATGCCTGGAGTCGGCTTCTATTGCGGCTCGAAGTTCGCGCTCGAGGGCATCTCGGAGGCGCTCGGCAAGGAGGTGGCCGGCTTCGGCATCCACGTCACGGCGCTCGCGCCGGGACAGTTCCGCACCGACTGGGCTGGCCGGTCCATGGACCGCACGCCTCGCTCGGTTCCCGACTACGACGCGGTGATGGATCCGATCCGTGCAGCTCGCCAGGCCAAGAGCGGCAACCAGCCAGGCGACCCGGCGAAGGCCGCAGAGGCCCTTCTGGCGCTGGTCGAGGCGGACAACCCTCCGGTGCGGCTGTTCCTTGGCGAGGACGCGCTGGAACTGGTGAACGCCAAGCTCGACGCCATGCGTACCGAGATGGGCGCCTGGCACGCGCTCTCGCGATCCACGAGCTTTTCCGGATGAATCATAACGACACCGTTGCTGTGCAGACGACCCGGTCGATCCGGCGTCGT
This sequence comes from Aureimonas jatrophae, assembly GCF_900104035.1. Taxonomy (GTDB): domain Bacteria; phylum Pseudomonadota; class Alphaproteobacteria; order Rhizobiales; family Rhizobiaceae; genus Aureimonas; species Aureimonas jatrophae. Next base: position 779,443 of record NZ_FNIT01000001.1, read on the forward strand.
CATGTCGGGTCGCCGGGCGAGGAGGGCCATTCCCTTCGGGCCGGTTGAGCGGTAGCTCCGTGTCGGAGCGGCATCGACCGGAGACACGCATGCGCACGATCGGCCTGATCGGCGGGATGAGCTGGGAAAGCTCGGCCGAGTACTATCGCATCCTCAACCAGGGCGTCCGCGATCGGTTGGGACCCACGGCCTCCGCCCGCTGCCTTTTGTGGTCCTTCGACTTCTCCGAGATCGAAGCCCTTCAGCACCGGGGAGAGTGGGAGGAACTGACGGCCCGCCTGGTGGACGCGGCACGCAAGCTCGAGACCGCCGGCGCCGACATCCTCGTGATCTGCACCAACACGATGCATCGCATGGCACCGGCGATCGAAGCGGCGGTACAGGTGCCGCTTCTGCACATCGCCGATCCGACGGCCGAGCGCATCAAAGCGGCGGGCTTGCGGAGGGTCGGACTCCTCGGCACCGCATTCACGATGGAGCAGGACTTCCTCAAGGGACGCCTGGCCGAGCGGCATGGGCTGGAGGTGATCGTGCCGAACGCGCAGGACCGCGCCACGGTCCACCGCGTGATCTACGAGGAACTCGTGGCTGGGCAGATCGTCCCGGCCTCGCGCAACGCTTACCGGGCTGTCATCGCGCATCTGGCGGAAGCCGGCGCGCAGGCCGTGATCCTCGGCTGCACCGAGATCATGCTGCTGGTTCGACCCGAAGACAGCGCGGTGCCCCTGTTCGATACAACCGCTCTTCATGCGCAGGCGGCGGTCCGGCAAGCGCTCGCGGACTGAACGGCAGCCTCGGGGCTGCCGCGTGCGGCCTCGATCGGACAGGACGGGTCGACAGCGAAGCCTCACCCCGCAGCGCGGGGCGAGCCTTGGCGGAACTCCGCAACCGTGAGCCAGATCGCCGAGACGAGGAAGTAGAAGGCACCGAAGGCGGCGTAGGGAGCGACGCTCGCAATGCCGGCAGGGTCGGGACCGTAGGCTCGCCCGACCATGAAGACGCCGGCCAGGGCGGACTGGGCGCCGCTCAGGATCATCACCCACTGAGCCCCGACCGATCGCCAGCGGCGAACCGCGGTCGCGAGCTGGAAGATGCCGGAAAAGCCGGCCCAGATGCCGAAGACGAGGAGCACATCGTTCATGCTGGTGCCGAGCGCAGCGGCGACCGCGAGCGTGGTGAGAAGGCTGACACCAAGGTTCAGCATCTGCGACTTGTTGCGACCAAGGCCGCCGCTGCGTCGCGCGTCGATGAAGTTGGCCAAGGCGTCCCAGGCCGGGTAGCCGACCAGCATGACCGCAGCCCATGTCGGCTTGTCCCTCGCCACCAGGAGCGCCGCGGCAACCCAGAGCGCCGAGACGGCGAAGCGGATGAAGTAGTAGTTCCTGAGCCAGCCCGAGGCCGAGCGGGCCGGGATGTGTGCGTTTGGGTAAGGGGTCATGGGGGTCTCTCCAACTGTCCGTTCGGCAGGTAGAGAGGTGGGCTGCGCAGCGGAAATCGTTTGTCCGGATACCAGCTATCGGGCTCGCAGATCGTGCGCACGGCGACGAACTGTCGCCCGTCATCACGAGAGGGACGAATGCATCTTCGCGGACTGGATCTCAACCTCCTGGTGGCGCTCGATGCCTTGCTGACCGAGGGGAACGTCACCCGCGCGGCCGAGCGGATCCCGATCTCGCAGCCCGCCATGAGCGAGGCGCTGCGCAAGTTGCGCCATCACTTCGACGACCGGCTGCTGGAACGGGTCGGGCGCGATCTCGAGCTGACCGCCAAGGGCCGAGCGCTGGCCGATCCGGTGAAGACGATCCTGGCGCGGATCGCCGATCTCGGCGATCGGCCGAGCGACTTCGACCCCGCCGTCCAGCGGCGGCGCTTTCGGGTGTCCGCCACGACCTACGGCTGCGAGATCATGGCGGTACCGCTCCTGTCCCGGCTGCGCGAGGTCGCACCGTTGGTCAGCGTCGAGTTCGAGGAACTCGCGGCGGATACGGCAGATCGCATCGTCGGCGGGCGGGTGGACTTCGCGATCACGATCTCGGCCCGTCTGCTCGAAGGGATGCAGGTCCACGAGGAGGTCCTACGGTCGGAAACGCTGTTCACCGACGCGTTCGTCGTGGCGATCTCCAGAGATGGTCCGTTCGCCGGCGACGTCGTCTCGACCGACGAGCTGTGCGACATGGCCTATGTCGAGACGCGGTTCGGCGGGATGATCGCGGGCGTGGCGGAGCAGCTCTGGCGCCAGCAACCGCGGCAGCCGCGCATCCGCGCCTGGTTGCCGAACTTCCATCTGACGCTCGACACGGTCGGAAGAACCGGAATGGCGACGATCCTTCCATCGTTGATGGTGGCGACGCACGGCGATCGGTACGGTGTACGAGCGTTGGCGGTTCCGTTCGCGATGCCCGCGCTCGAGGAGCGCCTCTACTGGCACCGTCGCAACGACAGCGATCCGGGGCACGCCTGGATGCGGCGCATGATCAGGGAGATCGCCCGCAGCGTCGAAGTCGACGACCAACGAAGGCATGGTATGGCTGACGATTGACGAACGGAACTCAGGAGGCGTTCGTTACGGGCAATCCCTCGCGTCAGAAGGCGATGGGGACGTCATCGCTCCATAAGGGGGCCGGTCCCGGGATTGGGTTACACCGCCTTCCTGTGTGCCGGTCGGGTGACGAACGCGTCGCTTGTGGCAACCTTGGTCGGAGAAATCTGGTCGACGGCTCGCTCCACGATCGACATGTGATCGAGCATGCTTCGAGCGGCGCGGTCTGCGTCGCCGTCGAGGATCGCCTCGACGATGCTCCCATGCTCACGCTGAGAGTTGGCGATGCGATGCAGCGCCTCGAACTGCATGCGGCGAAACGGAGCGAGGCTACGGCGAACCGAACGTGTCGTTTCTTCCAGGAAGCCGTTGTGCGAGCCTGCGTAGAGCGCGTCGTGGAAGCGCTCGTTGTGAGCGCGATAGGCGTCGACGTCGCCGCGCAGAACGAATTCGGCACCACCCGCCTGGAGGTGCGACAGGGCCTCGCACTCGGCCGGCGTCATCGCCTCCGCGCAGAGGCGCGCGCACAACGCTTCCAACTCCCCCATCACGCGAAAGATGTCGTGGAGCTCGCTGTCCGAAACGTTGGTGACCACCGTGCCCCGATGCGGGCGCGACATGGCAAGACCGATCGTCTCCAGCTGGCGCAGAGCCTCCCGGATCGGCGTGCGCGAGACGCCGAATTCGGCCGCAAGGCCGGTCTCGTCCAAGGCCTCGCCGGGACGCAGGATACCATGGACGATGCGATCGGACAGGACCTCGCGGATCATGTCCGCCTGCGTACGCTTCGGGCGATGTGTCATGCCGCCATTATCATGCGGCTCGCGCGAGCGAGGCAACGTAGTTCCGCCAGCCTCCGAACTCCGTGATCTCGACCGCGCCGGGGAGCGCCGCTGCCTCGCACAGGAAGCCGGACACCTGAGACCCGTCGTCGAGCGCGATCTTGCCGATGCCGAGCGGCTGCGGGATGGCGGCGACGAAGCGACCAAAGGAGTCCGGCGACAGCCGCCAGATCTCGACCTCGATACCCGGTCCCTGGAAGCCGGCCTCGCGCACGAGGCCGGGCTTGGGTGGCACGGTGCCGGCGAGCGCGTAGAAACGGTAACCCGGCGCCGTGCGGGCCGTGCGCGCGAGCGTCCCGCCGAGCCGCGTCAGCTCGCCGTTCAGCGGCATTCCGGTGAGATGGGCACCGACCACCGCGATGGCGATGTCGTCCGACGAGCGGTCCTCGACCGGCGGAAGCGTCAGCGCGCGGTCGAGCCCGGCTCCGGTGGAGGCGGCAGCCTGAAGGCGCGCTGCGAAGGGGGCGAGAGCTTCGTCGGTGTCCTGGGGCCCGACGAGCTGGACGCCGAAGGGCAGGCCCGCGGACGTGAAGCCGGCGGGCACCGCGATCGCGGCGCAGCCGAAGAAGTTGGCGAAGTTCGTGTAACGGCCGAAGCGGGCGTTGAGGGCGATCGGATCCGCCTCCATCGCCTCGACGGTCTGGATATCCGGCGAGGTCGGCAGGAGGAGAGCGTCGACCTTCGCCCACTCCCGCTCGGCCTCGCGGCGCAGTGCCTCCAGCCGGTATCGGCCCGCGAAGGCGTCCACCGCGCTCATGTCCCGCGCGCCCTCGATGATGGTGCGGACCGTCGCGTCCATCGCCTCGGGCTTGCGGTCGATAAAGGGCAGGACGGCATGCAGCCGTTCGGCGACCCAAGGTCCCTCGTACAGAAGGGCTGCCGCCTCGCGGAAGGGGCGGTAGTCGAAGGGCACGATCTCGGCGCCGAGCGAACGGGCGCGTTCGATGCCGGCGTCGAAGAGCGTGCGATAGGCGTCGTTGCCGAAGAATTCCAGCTCCTCCTCCGCCGGCACGCCGAGGCGCAGACGCGCGGGCAGGTCGGTTTCACGGAAGCGGCGCGAGAAGGGGTCGTCCGGCTCGAAGCCCTCGGCCACGCGGCACGCCTCCAGGCCATCGGCGACGGAGGTCGCGAAGACCGTGACGACGTCGATCGAACGGCAGGCCGGCACCACGCCGGACGTCGGCACACGGCCGGGCGAGGGTTTGAGGCCGACGATGTTGTTGAAAGCGGCCGGCACGCGACCCGAACCCGCCGTATCCGTGCCGAGCGAAAAGGCGGCGAGGCCCGCCGCGACCGCGACGCCCGAGCCGGACGACGAGCCGCCGGAGACATAGGCCTTGTCGAAGACGCAACGCGGCGCGCCATGGGGCGAGCGCGTGCCGTTGAGGCCCGTAGCGAACTGGTCGAGGTTGGTCTTTCCGATCACCAGGGCACCGGCCGCCCGCAGCCGCGCCATGACCGGCGCATCCGTCGTGGGTTCGTAGGCGAAGTCCGGGCATCCCGCGGTCGTGGGCAGGCCGGCCACGTCGATATTGTCCTTCACCGCGAAGGGCAGACCCCAAAGCGGCAGCGCGTTCGGCTCCGGCGCACGGGCCAGAAGATCGGCAGCGGCGGCACGAAGCGCGTCGGGCGCGGTGCGCGTGATGAAGATCGCCGGGTCAGCCCCCTCCAGCCGCTCCAGAAGCGCCTCCACCATGTCGGGCAGGGAAAGGCCGGCGGCGTAGGCGGCGCGCAGCCGGGCGAAGTCGAGGACGGCGGGCAGGGTCATGACGCGGGCTTTCGGATGGGGATCAGGCTTCGCCGAGGATGCGCACGGGCGCCGCCCAGGAGATGAGGACGGTACAGCCCTCGTCGGACCAGACGCTGTGGATGCTGCCGGGCGGGTTGAGGACGACGTCGCCTACACGGTAGGTGCCGCGCTCGTCGCTCTGGCTGCCGTCGAGGACAAGGATGGTCTCGAGGCCGGTATGCTCATGGCGCGGCACGCCGGCGCCCGGCCGGTAGCGCAGGAGCGCGAGCGCCGGACCGCCGCTGCCGTCCGGTCGCTGGAGATGGGCGATCTCGACGCCCTCGCGGAACGGCTCGAAGGCGGCGTTGCGGAAGGCGCCGGTGGCAAGGCCAGGAAAATGCGCGGGGGTGCTCATGCGAGGGCCTCCAAGATGGCGTCGGTCCCGGCGGTCCATCCGACGATCGCGCCTTGCGCGCGGATCATGGCGAGCGTCGCGACCTTGAATTCGGGGAAGTAGCTTTCGGTCGCGTCCTCGGCGAGAAGGCAATCGTAGCCGCGATCGTTGGCCTCGCGCATCGTGGTCTGGACGCAGACCTCCGTGGTGACGCCGGCGAAGGCGAGCTGCGTGATCCCGAGGCGCTGGAGATGTTCCTCCAGCGGCGTCGCGTGGAAGGCACCCTTGCCCGGCTTGTCGAGGACGATCTCGCCCGGCAGGGGGCTAAGCTCGGGCACGATCTGAGCGCCCGGTTCGCCGCGGACAAGGATGCGGCCCATCGGCCCGGGATCGCCGATGCGCTGGCCCTCCGCCCCGCGGGCGAGCTTGGCCGGCGGGCAGTCCGAAAGGTCCGGCGCATGGCATTCGCGCGTGTGGATCACCGGCCGCCCGGCGGCACGGAAGCCTGCGATCAGCCGCGCCACGGTGGGCACGATCGCCTGGAGCGGGCGCACGTCGTTGCCCAGACTCTCGCCGAAGCCACCGGGTTCCAGGAAGTCGCGCTGCATGTCGATGACGATGAGTCCGACGCGTTCCCGATCCAGCGCAAAGGGAAAGGGGCGGGCGGGGATGGTTTTCATCAGACGTGGCCCGCCATGGCGCGGCCGATCGCGAACGGGTCCGCCGAGGCGCCGCCTCGGGTCTCCATCACAATCCGTCCCTCGAAGAGAACGAAGATACGGTCGGAGAGCGCGATCACCTCGTCGAGATCCTCGGACACGAGAAGAACGGCGGTACCCCGGTTGCGCGCGGCCATCAGCTGGGCGCGGATGTCGGCCACCGCCCCGAAGTCGAGCCCGAAGCACGGGTTGGCGACGACGAGGAGATCCGTCTCACCCTGAAGCTCGCGCGCCAGCACCGCACGCTGGACGTTGCCGCCCGAGAGCGTCGCGATGGGCGAGGCGGGCGATTGCGTCTTGACCGAATAGGCCGTGATCAGCCGCTCGGCCTCGCCGCGCATGCGCTTGCGGTCGAGGAGGCGGATCGGCGCGCCCGCCGCGTTGTGGTCGAAGGTCCGAAAGGCCAGGTTCTCGGAGACGCTCATGCGCCCGACGCAGGCGTTGCGAAGCGGCTCCTCGGGCAGGCAGCGCACCTTTCGCGCCTGCGCCTCGGCGCGGCTCGCCCGGTAGGGCTCGCCACCGACCTCCAGCACGCCGCCCTCCGCCGGCGTCTGTCCCGAGAGGACTTCGACCAGCGTCGTCTGGCCGTTGCCCGAGATGCCGGCGATGCCGACGATCTCGCCGGGCGCCACCTCCAGATGGTCGATCGCGATCGCCCCCCGGGTACCCGCATGGCCGGCGGCAAGCTTCCGGAGCCGCAGCACGGGCGGTGCGGCGACCGAGGCGGCGCGGGCCGGCGCCTCGGCGAGTTCCCGCTCGCCGATCATCATCCGCGCCATGTCCTCGACCGTGAGGTCCGCGACCTTGCCGGCCCCGGCGGGGCGGCCCTTGCGCAGCACGCTGACCCGGTCGCAGAAGCGCGTGACCTCCGAGAACTTGTGGGTGATGAGGAGCACCGCCATGCCGGTCTCGGATGCGCGGGCCCGCAGGAAGGACAGGACCTCCTCCGCCTCGTTCGGCGTCAGCACCGAGGTCGGCTCGTCGAGGACGAGGACACGGGAGCCGAGGTAGAGCTGCTTCAGGATCTCGGTCTTCTGCCGCTCGCCGGCCGACAGGCGATCCACCGCGACGTCGAGGGGAACGCGCAGCGGCATGGTTTCCATGAAGGCGGCAAGGCGTCGGCGCTCCGTGCGCCAGTCCACCACCCGCGGCACGGTGGCGCCGGCCATCACGAGGTTCTCCAGCACGCTCATGGCGGGCACCAGCGTGAAGTGCTGGTAGACCATGCCGAGCCCGAGACGGCGCGCGTCGCGCGGCGAGGCGATGGCGACCTCGCGCCCGTCGAGCACGACGGCGCCCGCGTCCGGCTGGTAGTAGCCGAGGATGCACTTCACCAGCGTCGACTTGCCGGCACCGTTCTCGCCGAGAAGCGCGTGGAACTCGCCGGGTTGGAGCGCGATCGTCACGTCGTCCAGCGCCGTGAAGGCGCCGAACCGCTTGGTGAGGCCGACCGCTTCGAGGATCGGCCGGCTCGAACGCATCTCCATGGCGTCCGGTGGCTCGTCCGGCAAGGCGGGCAGCGCGCTCATGCCCCGATCGCCTCGATCAGCGCCGCGCTGGAGGCGACCGCACCGAAGACGCCGCCCTGCATGGTCACCATCTTGATCGCGGCATCGTGGTTGCCACGGTCGGTCGCGCCGCAGCAGTCCTCGAGGATCAAGCATTCGAAGCCGCGGTCGTTGGCCTCGCGCATGGTGGTGTGGACGCAGACGTCGGTCGTGATGCCTGTCAGCACGATGTTGCGGATGCCGCGCGCATGGAGGATCAGCTCGAGGTCGGTCGCGCAGAACGACCCCTTGCCGGGCTTGTCGATCACCACCTCGCCGGGCAGGGGGCTGAGTTCGGGGATGATCTCCCAGCCCGGCTCGCCGCGCACCAGAATGCGCCCGCAGGGGCCCGGGTCGCCGATGCCGGCGCCGATCTGTTGGCTGCGCCAGCGCTTGTTGGCGGGAAGGTCGGCCAGGTCCGGTCGATGCCCCTCGCGCGTGTGGATGATGGGATAGCCCTTGTCGCGCATGGCGGCGAGGACCCGGCGGATCGGCTCGATCGGCGCGCGCGTCAGCGACAAGTCGTAGCCCATCTTGTCGACATAGCCGCCGGGGCCGCAGAAGTCGGTCTGCATGTCGATGATGACGAGAGCGGTCGTCTTCGGCGACAGGCTGCCGTCATAGGGCCAGCGATAGGGTGTGGAGGCGATCGTGAGACCGGCGGCGTTCAGCGTGTCCATCGCTCTCGCTTCCTATTCGGCGGCCTGGGGCATGTCTTCGCGGTAGCGGCGCGTCGGGGCGGGAAAGCCGCAGGACGTGCCGTCCACGACCTTCACCTCGTCCTCCCAGGGGAGGCGGTAGCGGCCGGCGACCATGTCCTGCATGAACGTGTAGGGACAGTCCTGCGCGCCGCCTTGGACCGCGACGTAGCCGCGATGGCCGAGCTGGTAGATGTTGTTCTCGACGCCCCATCCGGCCCTCGCCTCGCGCACGAGGTCGGGCCGGACCTCCGCCGTGATGATCTCGTCCACCCGGCCGGTCGTGCCGTGGGCGAGCACCGTGCCGTCGAAGTTGACGATCATGCCCTCGCCCATGGAATCGAACGAGCCGTCCGATCCGCATAGGCAGACATTCGCGGTCACCATGAGATTGCAGAAGGCGTTGGCCTGATTGGTGAAGCGCCAGGAGTCGCGGATCGGCGCGGTGTAGCCGGCCGTGCGCAGCATGATCTCTGCGCCCTTGTAGGCGCACTCGCGGGCCATTTCGGGGAACATGCCGTCGTGGCAGATGATGAGCGCGAGCTTGGCACCCTTCGGCCCGTCGATGACGGGAATGCCGAGATCGCCAGGCTCCCAGGGCTCGACCGGCACCCAGGGGTGGAGCTTGCGATAGTTCAGCCGAATCTCGCCCGTGTCGTCGATCACGAGGCCGGTGTTGTAGGGCATGCCGCCGGGGTTCAGCTCCATGATGGAGAAGCAGCCCCAGATGCGGTGGTCGCGGCACGCCTTGCGGAACGCCTCCACCTCCGGCCCGTCTACTCGGCACATGATGGCCGGGTTCGTGTCCATCGACAGGCCGTGGAGCGAGTATTCCGGGAAGACCACGAGATCCATGGTCGAGAGGTTGCGGCGCGCCTTGCCGACCATCTCGACGATCCGCGCGGTCTGGCGCTTCAGGTCGTCCGGGGTCGCCACCGTGGGAAGCTGCAGCTGCACGCAGCCGATGACGACGCCGTTGTCCGATTTGTTCAGTCCGCCAAGGCCGTTCATGCCGGGCTCCTATTTCGTGATGGAGAGTTCGCGCGGCGCACCCTCTAGGGCGCGGCGCGGCGAGGAGGTCAGGATCAGAATGAGAAGCGTCAGCACGTACGGCGCGGCATAGAAGAGGTAGGTGCCCCCCGTGACGCCGACCGACTGGAGCGCGGGGCCGAGCGCGCCCGCGCCGCCGAAGAGGAGCGCCGCCCCGAAGCACGCAACCGGGTTCCAGCGCGCGAAGATGACGAGCGCGACCGCGATCAACCCTTGGCCGGACGAGATGCCCTCGTTCCACGAGCCGGGATAGTAGAGCGAGAGATAGGCCCCGCCGACACCCGCCATGAAGCCGCCGAACATGGTGGCCGCGATGCGCACGGGTACGATCGGGTAGCCCATGGCGCGCGCGGCGTCGGCGCTGTCGCCGACCATGCGCAGGATCAGGCCGGTGCGCGTGCGGCGGAAGGCGAAGCCCATGGCGAACGCGATCGCGATGCCGACGATAAAGAGCGGATTGATCTGCAGCGCGGCCCGAAGCGCCGGATCGCTCGTCCAGAAGCCGAGGTCGATCGGCTGGAGCATGGGCGCGGCGGGCTGGATCAGCGGCTTGCCGAAGAAGAAGGCGAGACCCGTGCCGAAGATCATCAGCGCGATGCCGACCGCAACGTCGTTGACGCCTTTCAAAGAGCAGATCGCGCCGTGCAGAAGCCCGAACAGCGTACCGGCGATCCCGGCCGCCAGGACCCCAAACCAGGGGTTGCCGGTCAGAAGCGAGCCGCCGTAGCCCGCCATCGCGCCGAAGACGAGCGTGCCCTCGAGGCCAAGGTTGATGCGCCCCGACTTCTCCGTCACGCATTCGCCGAGACTGACGAAGAGGAAGGGCGTCGAAACGCGAATCGCGCCGCCGAGAACCGCGACGAGAACGCTCCAAAGGTCGAGGTTCATCGGCCGACCCCTTCCGCGCGCAGGGCCTTGGGGACGAGGCGACCCGCCAGCGTCTCCGACAGGAGGATCGACAGGAACAGGCAGCCCTGAAGCACGAGCATGGTCGCGTCCGGCAGTCCCATGCGCCGTTGCACGAGGCCGCCCGCTGCCGCGATGCCGCCGACCAGGATCGCCATGGGCACGATGGCGAGCGGGTTCTGCCGTGCGAGAAAGGCGACGAGGATGCCGGTATAGCCGGTGCCGGCGATCAGCGAGGCGTTGGCCGAGCCTTGGACGGCCGCCATGTCGACCATCCCCGCGACGCCCGCTGCCGCGCCGCCCGCCACCGCGAAGGCGACGACCAGTCGCCCGACCGGCAGGCCCTGCACGGCGGCCGCGCGCGGGTTGCCGCCCGCGATGCGCGCCGCGAAGCCGAACGTGGTGCGCCGGATCACGAAGGCGCTCAAGACGCAGGCGAGGACGCCGACCGCAAAACCCCAGTGAACGTCGATTCCCGGCAAGGTGCCGATGCGGAATTCGGCCGGGATCGGTGCGGTGGAGGGTTTGTTGAGGCTCGCCGGATCGCGTAGCGGCCCTTCCACCACGTGGTTGAAGAGCGCGATCGCGATGTAGCTGAGGAGCAGCGAGCTGATGGTCTCGTTGACGCCGCGCGCATGGCGCAGCCAGCCGGCGAGGCCGATCCAGAGACCGCCCGCGAGCGCGCCCGCGAGGGCCATCGCGGCGATCCCCGCCACCGGCGCGATTCCGGCGAGCGTCGCGCCCGCGGCCGCGGCCGCAAGGCCGCCGAGCACGAAGGCGCCTTCGCCGCCGATCACCACGAGGCCGAGCTGGGCCGGAAGCGCGACGCAGAGCGCGGTGAGAAAGAGCGGCGCGGCACGCTGGAGCGTGTTGGCGAGCGAGAAGGCCGTGCCGAAGCCGCCGCGCCAGACGAGGCTGGCGAACTCGGCCGGAGAATGACCCTGCACGGCCAGAAACAGGGCGAAGGCCGCAAAGCCTGCAAGGATTGCCAGGATCGGCAGGAGCGCGGCCTCGATCCACCGGCACGCGGCGTCCGAGAGGCCGCGCGCCGGCGCGGCCAGGGAAGGGGAGAGACCGAGGGTCATCAGAGCCGATCCGGGCCGGTTCAGGCCGTCGAGCCGACGACACCTTCGACGAGGTAGTCCATCTTCTCGAGCTCGATCGCCGTCTCGGGATAGCTCTGTCCCGCGGCCACGATCTCGTTGCCCTTGTTGTCCTTGAGCGGGCCCTTGATGACGGAATAGCCGCCCTTCATCATCTCGGCCCGCACCGAGTCGGCCTGTTTGCGCGCGGCCTCGCCCACCATCGCGCCGTAGGGGCTCGACTTGACGAAGCCCTCGGCCAAGCCGCCGCGCACGAAGTTCGGCAGCGGCTCGCCGCTCTGCGCCTTTTCCACGAAGGAGCGGTAGACATTGGCCCAGTCCCATTCGGCGCCGGTGAGGTAGTGCTCGGGCGCGAGCGCGGCCTGGCTCGTGTGGTAGCCGGTGACGAAGCAACCGCGACCCGCCGCCGTCTGGACCAGCACCTTGGGCCCGTCGACATGGCACGTGATGACGTCGACGCCCTGGTCGATCAGCGCGTTGGCGGCCTCGGCCTCCTTGACCGGCATCGACCAGTCGCCGGTGAAGATGACCTGCGTCGTGATCGAGGGGTCGACCGAGCGCGCGCCGAGGGTGAAGGAGTTGATGTTGAGGAGGACCTGCGGGATCGGCTTGGCGGCGATGAAGCCGAGCTTCTTGGACTTCGACTGGTGGCCGGCGACGATGCCCGACAAGTACTGCGCCATGCCGATATAGCCGAAATAGGAGCCGGCGTTCTTGGGATCGCTGTCGCTCCAGAGGCCGCCGCAATGGCGGAACTCCACCTCCGGGTTCTCCTTGGCGGCATCGAGCACGAAGGGCTTGTAGTAGCCGAACGAGGTCGGGAACAGGAGCTTGGCGCCATCCAGCTCGATCATCGACTGCATGGAGCGCGAGACGGCCTCGCTCTCGGCGACGTTCTCCTCCTCCAGCACCGTGACGCCTGGCATCGCCTTGATGATCGCGGCGGCCTGCGCATGCGCCTGGTTGTAGCCGAAGTCGTCCTTCGGCCCGACATAGAGGAAGCCGACCGTCAGGTCTTCGGCGGCGTGGGCCGCGCCTGCGCGAAGTGCCAGCGGGGTGAGGGCGAGCGCTCCCACGCCCTGAAGGAAGTGACGGCGATGGATCGGCAGAAGGGGCATGGCGAAGGGTCCCGTCGAGGAGTGACCGCAGATTGCATGCAATGCCCGTGCCAACGTTGATGGCGCAGCTATTTCAGAGGTTTGGTCTGTTTCCGTAAATTTTGTCCGCGCTGGCGATGATGAAAAAATAATCAGATGCCCTCGCGTGTGGCGTGCTCATGCGCCTTGTGGAAGGTTGCGCGTACGGTCCAGCCTGCGGGCGACTTGCTCCAGGAACTTCGCCGCGGCCACGGGCAGGGTGCGGCCGCGCAACTGTCCCAGAACAAGCGGACCATGGGTCGGGTCGGCGTCCGCGACCGGACGGGACACGAGGCCCGGCTCGAGCCACGATACCTCCGACCCGACCTCGATCTGGAAGGTGATCACGCCGCCCGAACGGGCCAGGTTGCGCAGCATCTCGAAGGAATCGGACTCGAAGTCGATCGACAGCGCGAAGGAGCTGGTGGACAGAATGCCGTCGATGATGCGTCGCGACCCGAAGGAGCGGTCCGCCAGCGCGATCGGGTAGGGCGCGCAGTCCCGCAAACGGATGCTCTCGTGACGCGTCAGCGGGTGATCGCTCGCCATCACCGCATGGAGCCGCTGGCCGATGCTGACGATCGGCTGCAGCTCGGCGCTGCGGCGCGGCCGGAAGATCAGCACCATGTCCGCTTCGTAGTCCACCAGCCGTTGCAACGCGACGTCGTGGTCCACCACCGAAACGGCAAAGCTGACCCGCGGGTAGCTCTGCCGGAAGGTCGCGATCTCCTGCGGCAGGAGATAGTTCACGAGCGCCTGGCTGCACGCGATGCGGATGTGGCCACGTCTGAGGCCTTCCAGGCTCTCGATCTGTGACCGCGTGCGTTCGAGTTCGACCGTCTGCTGCCGGATCCAGCGGATGAAGGTCTCGCCGGCGGCCGTCAGTCGAACCCCCTGTGCCGACCGCTCGAAGATGGCGGTACCGAGATCGTCCTCGACGTCCTGAATGCGCCGCTGAAGCGCGGAGGGCGTGATGTTGAGCTCCTCCGCCGCACGTCGGATCGAGCCGTGGCGGGCAGCGAGATCCACGTAGGACCAGATCCGCATGTGACGCATCGCGAGACTTCCTGACGAGGGTGTAGACTTTTTCGTATCACATCCCATCAAAATCGGCATTTCCGGTATTCGCATTCGAGCCTGTAGCGTTCGCCCGACACCACAGGAGCAAGAGCGTTTGGCCGAGACGTCGTTCCCATCCGAGACCGCAGGCGCCTTCCGCCTCGGCTCCTCGCGCGGGCAGGGTTGGCACGTGTCGCCGGATCGCATCTCGACGCTGCGCCCTCGGCCTGTCCCCCGACCGGTCTCGTTTCCGGCAAAGCCGCGCGCGGTCGAGATCGACCTTGCCCGCACGGCGCTGGTCGCGGTGGATCTCCAGAACGACTTCCTTCATGCCGAAGGCTGGTTCGGCCGGGCAGGAAGGCAGGGGCGGGCCCCGATCGCGGCGATCGAGGCCTTCGCCAAGGCTTGCCGGGGCGCCGGCCTTCCCGTGGTCTGGCTCAACTGGGGCCTGCCCGGCACCGCCGGACACCTGCCCGCCTCCGCGATGTTTCGCGGCAAGCGCGAGGCGGCGGCGACCGGCTACGGCGAGCGCTCCGCCGACCGGGACGAGGGCACGCTCCATGCAGGGTCCTGGGGTGCCGCGCTCGCCGACGGGCTGACCCGCGAGCCGGGCGACCACGAGGTCCGCAAGCAGCGCTTCTCCGGTTTCCCGGACACTCATCTCGACAGCCTCCTGCGCCGCATGGGGGTCTCGACGCTCCTGTTCTGCGGCATCAACACCGATCGTTGCGTGTTCGAGACGCTCACCGACGCCGCCGCCATCGGCTACGACTGCGTGCTTCTGTCCGACCTCTGCGCCACCGTTTCGCCGCCCGAGATCGAGGCTGCCGTCCTGTGGCTGGTCGAGACGCTGCACGGCTTCGTGGCGCAGGGTCCTGACCTCCTTGCAGCCTTCGACTCCTCCGCCCCCACACAGGAAGCCTGATCGATGCGTCCTCGTCTCGTCCTAGCCCTTCTTGCCTCCGCCGCGCTGCTCGGGCCGGTGCAGGCGCAGACCCCGATCCGTATGGTGCTGAACTGGAAGTACCAGGGGCCGCAGGCGCTGTTCTTCCTGGCGGAGGACAAGGGCTATTTCAAAGACGCGGACCTTGCGGTCACGATCGACCAGGGCGAGGGCTCGGCCGCCGCGATCACCAAGGTCGCGACGGGGGCCTACGATGTCGGCTTCGGCGACATCAACGCCCTGATCTCGCTCAGCGCCACCCAGCCGGACCAGGCGCCGATCGGCATCTATCAGATGTTCAACACGCCGCCCTTCACGATCGCCGTGACGGCGGACAGTCCGATCCGGAAGCCCGCCGACCTTGTGGGCAAGACGATCGGCGGCCCGGCCAGCGACGGTGCGCTGAAGCTGTTCCCGGCCTTCGCCAAGGCGGCCGGCATCGACGCCTCCGCCGTGACGATCACCAACATGCAGCCGAACCTGCGCGAGCAGATGCTGATGAGCGGGCAGGTCGACGGCGTGTTCGGCTACGTCAACACGATCGCCTTCAGCGCCAAGGCGGCGGGCATCGATCCCGACACGCAGCTGCGCTTCGTCTCCTACGGAGACTACGGTCTCGACCTCTATTCCAACGCGCTCGTCGCGTCCAAGAGCTTCGCGGCCGAGCATCCGGAGGCCTTGAAGGGGCTCGTCGCGGCTCTCAACCGGGCGACGGTGGACATGATCGCCGACCCGGCCGGCTCGGTCGAGGCGGTGATGAAGCGCGAGCCGCTTCTCAACGAGGCTGTCGAGGTCGAGCGCACGAGGGCGACACTCGCCGCCGAGATGAACCACCCGGAGATCGGAAGGATCGGCCTCGGCGCGATCGACCCGGACCGCATGAAGCGGGCGATCGACGTGGTTGTAGAGGCCAACGGTCTGCCCCGGACGCCGGCGCTGGAGGAGGTCTTCACGGACGCCTTCCTGCCGCCGCTGGCCGAGCGGCCGACCAAGGTCGTGGACTGAGCAGGACAGGCATCGACATGGAACTCGGATTGAAGGGGCGGACCGTGGTGATCACGGGCCCCGCCAAGGGAATGGGCGCGGCGGTCAGCCTCGCCTTCGCGGACGAAGGATGCCGGCTGGTGCTTGCGGGGCGCGACACGGCCGCCATCGAGCCGGTGGCCGAGGCGGCGCGGTCGCGCGGCGCCGAGGCGATCGTCGTGCCCTGCGACGTGACCGACGAGGCCGACTGCACCGCGCTGGCCGAGCACACCCGCGAAGCGTTCGGCCGCATCGACGTCCTCGTCAACGTCGCCGGCGGCTCCGGCCCGATCGGCAAGACGGGCTGGGAGACGACGGCGGCCGAGTTCGACGAGATCGTCACGCTGAACATGGCCGGCTGCTTCAACACGATGCGCGCCGTGATGCCGTCGATGATCGAAGGCGGGGGCGGGCGGATCGTCAATGTCGGCGGCACGTTCGGCATGCGCGGCCGGGCCGGGCGCATGGCCTATTCCGCCTCGAAATGGGGGCTGCGCGGCATCACCAAGTCCTTCGCGCTGGAAGCGGGCCCGCACAACGTCAACGTCAACTGCGTGGCGCCCGGCATGGTGGACGGCCCGCGCTTCCGCACCAAGGTCGTGCCCGAGATGGCCGCGCGTCTCGGCATCTCCGAGGAGGAAGCCGCCCGGCGCCACGCCGAGGACTACGCGCTCCGCCGCGTTTCGACGGACGAGGACGTGGCCCATGCCTGCCTCTTCCTCGCCAGCGACGCCGCCCGCCAGATCACCGGCGTCGACCTGCCGGTCGACGGCGGCTGGGCCATGCTCTGAAAGGACCCGCCATGACGCCCGATTCCCAGTTCCATGCCGACCTCGTGGTCGTCGGCGGCACGATCGCCAGCGAAACGGGCACGCACAGTGCGGCGCTCGCCATTCGCGACGGCGCGATCATCGCGGTCGGCACGCCGGATGCCATGCCGCCGGCACGCGAGACCTTGGATGCGAGCGGCCTCCATCTCCTGCCGGGCGCGATCGACGCCCATGTCCATTTCCGCGAGCCCGGCTACACCCACAAGGAGGACTGGGGCACGGGCACGGCGGCCGCCGCCATGGGGGGCGTCACCACCGTCTTCGAGATGCCGAACACCAACCCGCCGACCGGCACGCCGGACGCCTTGGCGCTGAAGCTGAAGGCTGCCGAGAAGGCGCATGTCGACTTCGGCATCTACGGCCTTCTCGCCGAGGACAACATCGACCAGCTCGAAGCCCTGATCGACGGCGGCGTCGCGGCCTTCAAGTGCTTCATGGGCAACACGTTCGGCAACCTGCCGTCGCCTTCCACCGGCGCGATGCTGGAGGGGTTCGAGATCCTCGCGAAGCACGGCATGCGCTGTTCGCTTCATGCCGAGACGGCCTCGATCATGGCTTGGCGCCAGCGCAAGCTGGCTGCTGCTGGGCGCCACGATCCGCTCGCCCATCTCGCCTCGCGCCCCGCGGTCGTGGCGACCGAGGCGGTGGCGCGGGCGGCGATCCTCGCCGAGTGGACGGGCGCACGTATCCACGTCCTCCACATCTCGTCGGCCGACGAGCTGCGCCCCTTGCGCGAGGCCAAGGCGCGGGGCGTCGACATCACCGGAGAGACCTGCCCGCACTACCTCCTGTTCGACGAACACGCCTACGAGACGCTGGGTTCGATCATCCGCGTCAATCCGCCGGTGCGCGAGAAGCATCATCAAACGGCGCTCTGGGAGGCCTTGAGCGACGGCACGATCGACATGATCGCGACCGACCACGCGCCTCACGACCCGGCCGAGAAGCGGCGCGACGACATCTGGACCGCCGACTGCGGCTTCCCCGGCGTCGAGACGCAGATGCAGCTCATGCTCACCGCCGTCAACGAGGGGCGCTTCACGCTCGCGGAGTACGTTCGCATGTCGGCCGGCGCCCCGGCGCGCGCCTTCGGGCTCTTCCCGCGCAAGGGTGCGCTCACCGTCGGCTCGGATGCCGACATCGCCTTCGTGGACATGAGACGCCGGCACGTGATCCGCGCTGCCGAGCTGCATTCGCGCGGCAAGATCACGCCGTTCGAGGGCATGGAGACCGTGGGCTTGCCGATCCACACGATGGTGCGCGGCCGCTTCGCCATGCGCGACCGGAGGCTTTGCGCCGAGACCGCCGGCTGGGGTCGATCCGTGCGACGGGCGCAGGCGATGCCGACGCCCCAGCCGCGAAACCTCGACCAGACGATGGAAGCCGTGCTCCGCCCGCCGGCGCCAGCCTCCGCGCGTCCGCGCGCTGTCGCTTGAGGGGAAGGGCATGCGGATGCTGAACGTCCAGGATACCGCGGGAGCGCGGCCCTTCGACCCGGATGCGCCGCCCTCGCCGACGCCCCTTATCCAGTTCGACGGGGCGGCGCTGGCCTACGGCCGGGGCGAGGGGGCGGTGCAGGCGCTGGCCACGACCGACCTCAAGGTCTTCGCCGGCGACTTCGTGGCGTTGGTCGGTCCGTCCGGCTGCGGCAAGTCCACGATCCTCAAGCTCGTCGCCGGACTGATCCGGGCGACGTCGGGATACGTCTTCGTCGGCGGCCGCGAGGTGGGCGCCGAGGATGTTCGCATCGGCATGGCCTTCCAGAACCCGACGCTCCTGCCCTGGCTGACGATCCGCGACAACGTCATGCTGCCGCTGAAGATCGTTCCGGGCTTTCGCGAGACCTGGCGGGCGAAGCGGAAGGGCGAGTATCGCGAGCGGGCCGAGACGCTGCTCGCCAAGGTCGGGCTGGCGGGCTTCGGCGACCGCTATCCCTGGCAGCTCTCCGGCGGCATGCAGCAGCGCGCCTCGCTCTGCCGTGCGCTGATCCACGAGCCGACGCTGCTTCTTCTCGACGAGCCCTTCGGCGCGCTCGACCAGTTCACCCGCGAGGAGCTCTGGGAGATCCTCCAGGCCCTCTGGATGGAGACGCGACCGACCGTGCTCCTCGTCACGCACGACCTGCGCGAGAGCGCGTTTCTCGCCAACCGCATCGTCGTGATGAGTGCCCGGCCCGGCCGCATTCTCGTGGACGAGCATGTGCCCTTCGCGCGTCCGCGGACCATCGACACGACGGCCGAGCCCGGCTTCGTCGCCCTCGGCCATCGCCTGCGCAACCTCATCGTCGCAGCTCGCACCGCTGCCAAGGAAGCCTGATCGATGACCCTGTCCTGCGAACGCCTCGGCTCGCTTCTCGTGATCTTGGGCTTCTTTGTCCTGTGGGAGGCGGCGTGCCTCGCCTTCGCGATCAGCCCGCTGGTGCTGCCGCGCCCGAGCGCGATCGTCGCCGTCCTCGTCACCCGCTGGCCGGCGCTCATGCCGCATGCCGTGCAGACGCTCTACACGACGCTGGTCGGCTTCGCGCTGGGCGTCTCGCTCGGCGTCGCGATCGGTATGGTGATCGGCTCCTCGCGCTTCGCTTACAAGGTCGCCTTCCCGCTGCTCGTCGGCTTCTCCTCGATCCCCAAGGTCGCGGTCGTGCCGATCCTCGTCCTCTGGTTCGGCGCGGGTACCGTGCCGGCCATCATCACGGCCATGATCATCTCGATCTTCCCGGTGGTGGTGAACGTCGCGACGGGCCTCGCGACCACCGAGCCCGAACTCGAGGACGTTCTCAGGACCTGGAAGGCGAGCCGCACCGACATCCTGTTCAACGTCGGCCTGCCGCGCACGATGCCCTACCTCTTCGCCTCGCTCAAAGTCGCGGTCACGCTCGCCTTCGTGGGCACGGTGATCGCCGAGACGGTGGCCTCCAACAAGGGCATTGGCAACATGATGCTGATCGCCTCGTCGAACTTCAACGTGCCGCTGGTCTTCGCCGGCCTGTTCATCCTCGCTGGCCTCGGCGTCGCGCTCTACGCCGTCTTCTCGCTCGTCGAGAAGCGCATCACCGGCTGGGCCAACCGCAAGACCGAATTCGCCATGGGCTGACGCCCGGCGCCCCCCGAAGGAACGAGATCATGACCTATCGACCGCTTGCCGGCGCTCTCGCCCTGGCCACCCTGATGCTCGCCGCCGCTCTGCCGGCCCGCGCGGAGGACAAGGTGCCGATCCGCTTCACGCTGGACTGGGTCTACCAGGGCATCCACGGCCCGTTCCTGCTCGCCAAGGAGAAGGGCTACTTCGACGCCGAAGGGCTCGACGTCACGATCGACCAGGGCGAGGGGTCGGCCGCAACCGTCACGCGTATCGCCTCGGGCACCTACGACGCGGGCTTCGGCGACATCAACGCCATCATCCAGCAGGCGGCGAGCGCACCGGATACGGCGCCGGTCATGGTCTATCAGGTCTACAACGCCGCGCCCTTCTCGGTCCTGACCAAGGCCGACAGCGGCATCGCCTCGATCGCGGACCTGTCCGGCAAGAAGGTCGGCGGACCGGCCTCGGCCGCCGCGACCAAGCTCCTGCCGCTGCTCCTCAAGGTCAATTCGGTCGATCCGGCCGGCGTCGAGGTGCTCAACATGCAGGCCAACCTTCAGGAGCAGATGCTCCTGCGCGGCGAGGTCGCCGCGTCGCTGGTTTTCAACGTGACGAGCTACGTCAATCTCCTGTCGCAGGGGCAGGACCCTGAGCGCGACTTCCGCTGGATCGACTTTGCCGCTAACGGGCTCGATCTGTATTCCAACGGCGTCATGGTCTCGCGACGCCTCGCCGCGGAGAAGCCCGAGGCGGTTCGCGGTCTCGTGCGTGCCATCAACCGGGCGATGGTGGAGGTCGCAGCCGACCCGGCGCTCGGCGTCGCGGCGCTGACGTCGATCGAGCCGCTGGTGAACGCCGACGCCGAAACGGCCCGCATGCGCTTCGCCCTCGCTCGCGTGATCGAGACGGATGAAACGAAGCGGCTGGGGCTCGGCGATCTCGACGACGCCCGCCTCACTCGTGCGATCGGCTCCATCGCGCAAGCCTATGGCCTGGAGCGGCATCCGGCCGCAACCGACATCTTCGACCGCTCCTTCCTGCCCGCACAGGCCGACCGCATGCTCGGTGGGACGTCGCAGTGACCACGACGAGCATTCCTTGCCTCGGCGCGCTCTGTGCCGAGGGCTTCGGCTCGCGCGATCCGCTCACGCTGACCTTGAACGAGGGTCGGATCGTCTCGGTCGAGCCGGGCACGGCCGCCTCGACGACCCTCGCCATGCCGGTGCTCGTCAACGCGCACGACCATGCGCGTCCGCTCAGGGCGAGTTCCTTCGGCGCGGCCGGCAAGCCGCTGGAACTCTGGCTGTCCACTCTCGCGCTGCTGCCGCCGATCGATCCCTATCTCGCCGCCGCGGCCTCGCTGGGGCGCAGCGCACTCGGCGGGGTAGGCGTCGTCATGGTGCACCACACGCGCTTCCGGTCCTTCGCCGCCGTGCCAAAGGAGGCGGCCGCGACTGCCCGCGCGGCCCGCGATGTCGGCGTGCGCATCGGTTTTGCCGTCGCGCTTCGCGATCGCAACCCGTTGGTCTACGGCCCGTCCGACGCCGTTCTGGATGCGCTGCCGGGGCAAGCGCGCGCCGAGATCGCCGCGCGCGTCTCGGCTCCCGTGCCGGACGTGCCGACGCAGATTCGCCTCGTCGACGAGGTCGAGGCGGCGCTGGGCGAGGGCGTGCGCGCCCAGTACGGGCCGACCGGGCCGCAGTGGTGCAGCGACAAACTTCTCGTCGCCGTCGCCGAAGCCTCCGCCCTGACCGGCCGGCGCGTCCACATGCATCTTCTGGAAACGCGCTACCAGCGAGACTGGGCCGACCGGCAGGAGAAGCCCGGCGGGCTCGTGCGCTGGCTCGCCGACATCGGCCTCCTGTCGCCGCGCCTGACGCTCGCCCATTGCACCTACGCGCGGCCCGACGAACTCGAGCTGATTGCCGAAAGCGGCGCGACGATCGCCGTCAACACGAGTTCCAACCTCCAGATCCGCTCCGGCATCGCGCCGGTCGCCGCGATGCGTCGGGCGGGTTGCCGCGTCGCGCTCGGGCTCGATGGGCTGGGTCTCGACGAGGACGACGATGCCCTGCGCGAGATGCGGCTCGCCCATCTCCTTCATCGCGGCTGGGGTTTTGCCGAAGAGTTCGGCGACGCCGACATCCTGGCGATGGCGGTTCGCAACGGGCGCGCCGCCGTGCTGGGCGAAGAAGGCGGCGGGCGCATCGCGGACGGTGAGCCGGCCGATCTCCTGCTGCTCGACATGGACCGGTTGAACGAGGATCGGCTCCCGATCGCCCCGGAGCCCGTTGGCCTCCTCTTGGCGCGGGGCACCCGGCATCACATGGCGGAGGTGATCGTCGAAGGACGCAGCGTCGCCAAAGGCGGCCGCCTCACCAACATCGACCACGAGGCGCTGACCCGCGAGCTTCTGGCCATCGTCCGCCACGACATGGTCTCGTCCGGCAGTCTCGCAGCCGCGCTGCCGCATCTGGAGGCTGCGATGCGCGCGCATTTCCACGCGCCGGGCTGCTGCTGAGCCGACCGACCGTTTCCAAGAAGGACCAGCCCCTCGTGTCGTCCGTCCATCCCTCGACGCGCATTCATCGCGTGCCCGCCGCAGCGCCCGACGATCTGTCCGGCCTGGAGCGTCTGGTCGCCACCGGGGCGCTGGATCCGTCGGGCATTCTCGCCATCCTCGGCAAGACCGAGGGCAACGGCTGCGTCAACGACTTCACGCGCGGCTTCGCCACGCGAGCGCTCGCGGACTTCCTGCGTGCCCGGATCGGAAACGAACGGGCGGCTGACGTGGTGCTGGTCATGTCGGGTGGCACGGAAGGGGCGTTGAGTCCGCATTGGCTCGTGTTCGAGCGGGTGGAGCACGGGGAAGGGGATGCTTTCCCGGACGGCTCGCTCGCCATCGGGACCTCGGTCACCCGCGACGTGCTGCCCGAGGAGATCGGCCGGGCCGCGCAGATGGACGTGGTTCGCTCGGGTGTCGTGGACGCCATGGCGGCGGCCGGTATCACCAGCGTGGACGACGTGCATTTCGTACAGGTCAAATGCCCGCTCCTGACCTCGGCCCGCATCGTGGCGGCCGCGGCGCGCGGGCGATCCTGCGCGGTGTCCGACACCTTGAAGTCGATGGGTCTCTCGCGCGGGGCGAGCGCGCTCGGCATCGCGCTGGCGCTCGGGGAACTCGACGCGGCCGCGATCTTCGAAAGCGCCGTCGGCCGCGACATGAACCTCTTCTCCCGCCGCGCCAGCACCTCGGCCGGCATCGAGCTGATGGGCCACGAGATCCTGGTGCTCGGCATGAGCCGGGGCTGGCGCGGACCGCTCGCGGTAGGCCATGCCGTGATGCGCGATGCGATCGACGCGGCCGCCGTGCAGGCCTGTCTCCAAGGGCTCGGCGTGCCGGACGGCGCGGGCTTCGAGGCGCTTCTCGCCAAGGCCGAGGCGTCGCGCACCGGCCTCGTGCGCGGCGCGCGCCACACGATGAACGACGACAGCGACATCTCCGCGACACGCCATGCGCGCGCCTTTGTCGGGGGCATGCTGGCCGGTCTCACCGGCACGACGGAGCTGTTCGTCTCCGGCGGTGCCGAGCACCAGGGGCCGGACGGCGGCGGGCCGGTCGCGGTGATCGTTCGCCGCAACGCCTCGTGAGGGCGGAAGCCGCTACGCGCCGCCGGTCAGAGCCACTTCGGCACGTCGACCCGCTCGAACCGCTGGAGCCCGTCGATCAGCGTCTGCGGATCGGCGTCGACCACGATGGAATGGCGGTGCGCGGGCGGCAGGAAGCGCTCCGCCACCATATGGTCGATGAAGCCGAGAAAGGCTTCAAAGAAGCCGCGCGTATCGAGGAGGCCCGCCGGCTTGTCGATCTCGGACAGCTGGTTCATGGTCCAGACCTCGAGAAACTCCTCCAGCGTGCCGATGCCGCCGGGCAGGGCGATGAAGGCGTCGGCGAGCGCGGCCATCCGTTCCTTGCGGGCCCGCAGCGTCGGCATGATCTCGAGCTCGCTCAAAGCGGCATGGGCGTGACCGCGCCCATGCAGCCGTTCGGTGATGACGCCGTGGACGCGTCCGCCCGCGGCCAGCGCCGCATCGGCCACGTGGCCCATCAGTCCCTTGTGCGTGCCGCCGTAGACGATGCCGATGCCGCAGGTCGCAAGGGCATGACCGAGTGCCGTGGCACCTTGCGCATAGGCTTCGTGACCGCCCGCGTTCGATCCGCAGAAGATGGCGATCGTTCCGATCTCGCGCGCCATGGGTTTTCAGTCCCCCCGTCGTCCAACCGCCGGCACCCGTCCGGCCATCTTGAGAAAGCGCCTTCATGACCGAAATCATCGTCGAGATCGACAACGAGATCTTTCCCGCCCGTTTCGAGCGGCAGGCCGCGCCGAGGACCGTGGCGGCGGTGGAGGCGATCCTGCCCTATGCCGAGCGGATCATCCACGTCCGATGGTCGGGTGAGGCCTGCTGGATCCCGCTTGGCGACAAGGATTTCGGCTTGGGCTACGAGAACGCAACGAGCCATCCCCATCCCGGCCAGATGATCCTCTACCCCGGTGGGGTGTCGGAGACGGAGATCCTCCTCGCCTACGGTCCGGTCGCCTTCGCCTCCAAGGCCGGCCCTCTGGCGGGAAACCACTTCCTGACTGTCACGGATGGCCTTGATCGCCTGGCCGACCTCGGACGCGGCACCCTCTGGACCGGTGCCAAGTCGATCCGTCTGCGCCACGCCGCGCGTTAGACCGCCGGACAACGCATCGGCAGCCCGGATGGCATCCGGTGGACGTCGGGGCGGTCCCGCGACGCGATCGAGCGCTTCGGCGACACCTTCCTGGAGACCGTCGTGCCGAACGTCGCTACGCTGACGGAGGCAGAGCGGATGCCCGCGATCCAGGCCGCCGTGAAGGCGAACCCCACCATCGGCCGGACTGCGTTCGACGCGGCCATGAAGGCCGAGGTCACCGACAGGAACGTGTCCCTCGAGGCGTGTGATCAACAGATGCTGCGCGACTTCACGCTGATCGTCGAGTCCTTCGGGGCGAACGGGTTCCGGGATCTAGCCGCAAAGCTGGCGGCCTAGATTGAGGCGACGGGCGGCCTGCTTCCAGCGTATCGACGATGCGGGTCCGATCCGTCGCCTTTCGGATACCCCGCAATCCGTTCGCCACCCATTGAAGGGGGGATGACCGCTGCCCGGTTCAAACGAGGGGAGTCGATTGGGACGAACCGAGAAGGGGAGAGTGCAACAGAACAGCCTACCCAACCACCCGCCCGCAACGAAGCCCGCTACAACCAGCCCTTCCGCTTGAACCAGCAGTATGGGACCACGGCCGACACGACCATCATGGCGAGCGCCATGGGATAGCCGATCCGCCAGGATAGCTCGGGCATGTGCTCGAAGTTCATGCCGTAGATGGTGCCCACCAGCGTCGGCGGCAGGAACAGGACGGCGGCAATCGAGAACACCTTGATGATCGTGTTCTGCTCGATGTTGATGAGCCCGAGCGTCGCGTCCTGGAGGTAGGCGATCTCGGCTTCCGTTCGCGCCTCGTATTCCGACAGCGAGCGGATGTCGCGCTCGACCGACTCCAGGCGCTGAAGCGCTTCGTCCTTGATCCACGGCGCGCCCGGTCGCGCAAAGAGGACCAGCCGGTTCAGGCTGAGGAGACTTTCCCGGATGATCGCCAGCATCCGGTTCTTGCGGCCGAGCCGGATCAGGAGATGGCGCAGGGCCGTCGAGCGCTCCTCCGCCTTGCGCACGTTTTCGTCGCCGTAGAAGATCGCGGTGGACACCTCACCGATCTCGGTTTCCGTCGCCTCGAGAAGATCGGCGACGCGCTCGAGGACGCTCTCCAGGAGAGCGCCGAACACGGCCTCGGATGACAGATGCGCATCCGTCGCCTTGGCCTGCTTCGCCTCGAAGGCGCGGAACGGTATCGGGTCAGCGTAGCGCACCGTGACGAGGCAGCGTCGCGTCAGGACGAACGTCACCTGCGTGCGGCTCGGCTGGGCGCGTCCCGTTGCCTCGACCAGAACGGCCGTCATGACCAGCGCCCCGTCCTCCTCGTAGAGTCGGGACGATTCCTCGATCTCGGCCATCTCGTCCCGGGTCGGGACCTCGATGCCCAGCATCTGCTCGACGGCCTGCTCCTCCTCGCGGGTCGGGTTGTGCAAGTCGATCCAGACCAGGCCGTCCGGCATGTTCGAGCAGTCGCTGCTCGATGGCTTCAACCTGCCGCCATCGACCGTATGAAGCGCCAACAAAGGGGGATCCCATCAACAGAAGGGCGACGGGGAAGGTCGCCGGCGCCTGGCTTCGCACTGTTCTACGCTCCGCCCAGCACACATAGCCAAATCAGCAAAGTCGGCAACCCGAGAGTCGGAAGGCTTTGAAATGTAAGTTGCAGCGCCGTCGAACGGCCGATTGAGCAAATTCTATAAGTAGATATCGCCTTACTAATTGAACTATACAGCATCTACGTGTTTTTTGCTGTGATTCCACTGGCTCGGCTGATTACCTTTGCATGCATGTCGTATACATTGCCCGCGACGGATCGCGAGACGCACTTGGTCGTGTCCGTCCCTGCAACCAAGTGCTGTGACGGCTGGGCGTCGCGTATAGGACGCCCAGCCGCCATTGGCATGTCCGGCGTCCGGCTGGCATCCAGCGCTCCGCGGCGTTGCAAGCCGCCGAAACGATAAATCACAACAGTTGCATCAGCGTGTCTGACGCACGGGGCTCTTGGGGCCGAGCCCCGGATGCGCACATCTGATCGGACCGTCTTTCCACCAACGCGGCCAGCCCGCATCGGAACCATCACCGTGATCACCAGGATGCGGAAGCTTGCCGCCGAGGCGTTCGGAACCTTCTGGCTCGTGTTCGGGGGCTGCGGCAGCGCCGTCCTTGCCGCGACCTTCCCCGATCTCGGTATCGCGTTCGCCGGCGTCGCGCTCGCCTTCGGCCTCACGGTCCTCACCATGGCCTACACGGTCGGCGGTATCTCAGGTGGTCATTTCAACCCGGCCGTCTCGCTCGGCCTTGCCGTGTCGGGCCGCTTTCCCGCCCGCGATCTTCTGCCCTACTGGGGGGCGCAGGTCCTCGGCGGTCTCCTCGGCGCCGCGATCCTCTACGCCATCGCGTCCGGCAGGGCCGACTTCACGGCCGGCGGCTTCGCCTCCAACGGTTACGGCGCCAACTCGCCCGGCGGCTACGGGCTGGGCTCAGCGTTCCTGATCGAGTTCGTGCTGACCGCCGCCTTTCTCGTGATTATTCTCGGCTCCACCTCGACCGCGGCCTCGGCCAGCTTCGCGCCGATCGCCATCGGCCTTGGCCTGACCTTGATCCATCTGGTCTCCATTCCCGTGACGAACACCTCGGTCAATCCCGCCCGTTCGCTGGCCGTGGCGGTACTTGCGCAGAATGGCGCGCTCGGGCAGCTCTGGCTGTTCTGGGTCGCGCCGCTTTTGGGCGGCGTCGTCGGTGCCCTGATCTGGCGCTACGTCCTGTCGCCCGGCGAAACCATTCGCAACGTCGGGTCCGACGATACCAGAGCGCCGTAGGAGGCGACGTGCGATGGCCAACCTTTCTGCCACCGCACACTGTCTGCCAACACGGCCGTGCAGGCCCGAGTTACCCGATGGCGATCTGGCGCCCCCAGTTCGGGAGCGCGCTACGTCTTCTGGCAGGCCGACCCTACGGGTGCGAGTTCCAGGTCTGGGCACGGGCGGTCGATGAGATCGAGGCGCCAGCACTCGGAAGCGGAGCGACGCGGCGCCGAGCGGAGCGTCGCGCGCTCGCTGAGCTTGCCAGCGGAGCGATCCAGCCAGGACACCAGCGGCGCCCGATCACCACCCTTGCGCTGCGTACGAGGTGACCACCATGCGATGCTCCTTCCATCTGTGTGACGAGGCGGTCCTGGTCGAAGATCGGGTCGGGCAACTTGTCGAGACGGATACCGAGGCGATATACGCAGCCCTTCTGGCTGGCCCGTGACTTGGCCGCCAGTTCCGCTGTCGGCGAGGGTGCGATCGGGACCCGCAGCTTGATCGTGGAGGACCGGACGAGGCGGGTCGTCGGGCGCGTGTCGTTGTCGAGCGGCTTGGTCGCGGGCGTGAAGCTGAGCTGAAGCAAACCGCACGTCACCGACGCTGGGGCGAACGTGCCTGCCGCGAACTCCCGTCGGCAGGACGCCTATGGAACGGCGGTTGATCATCGAAGACGTCGAGGCGGGACGTTTGATCACCGACGAGGCATTGGAGTTCTCGGGCTGCGGTTCGCTCGGCGCCCTGTATCAGTTCTTCGATCGGGAAGACGCCCAACAAACCCGCGACAAGCAATCGTTCGCTTGGCCGTCCAGCGCGCTGACCGCCAGCGCGAGCGTCCGCTTTGGAAGCGGCAGAACCCGCGTTGAACGGCCAAGAGAGGTCGATAGCCGGCATCCCGTCTCACGGCGTGCCGGATCAGGTTCTTGCAAGAACCAGGCTCTACCGTGACGACCGGCGGGATTGGTTGTCTCTAACCCTATCGACTGCTGTGCTTCCTCGGCATGATGAGGATGGCGTTCAGACTTGCGCCTGCCCGCCATCGGCAAAGAGTTCGCTGCCGTTGACAAAGCTCGACTCGTCGGAGGCCAGGAACAGCGCCGCTGCCGCGATCTCGTCGGGCGATCCCATCCGACCCAGCGGCACCTGTGCCTCAATGGCCGCAACAAATGCCCGCTTGGCGTCCTCGGTCGAGGAAAGGCCGTGCAGGCCCGGCGTCGAGGTGGGCCCGGGCACCAGGACATTGACGCGGATGCCTCGGGCGCTGAGGTCCAGGCTCCAGTTGCGGGCGAACGAGCGAATGGCGGCCTTGCTGGCGCCGTAGACACTGAAGGCCGGCGTACCTGTGCTGGCAGCCGTGGATCCGGTCAGGATCACGGATGCGCCGTCCACCAGCAGCGGCAACGCCTTCTGGACCGTGAAGAGCGTGCCTTTGACGTTGGTGGCGAAGGTGCGCTCGAAGTGTTCCTCGGTGATGTCGGAAAGGGCTGCAAACTCACCGCCGCCGGCATTGGCGAACAGGATGTCGATGCGTCCCGCCTCGCTGCGCACCACGTCATAGAGCCGATCCAGATCCGCAAGGTTCGCGATGTCGCCCTGAACACCGACGGCTCCACGGCCGACCTTGGCAACCGCCGCGTCGAGTTCGCCTTGCCGTCGACCCGTCATGAACACCCGGGCACCTTCCTGCGCGAAGCGTTCGGCGCTCGCCAGCCCGATGCCGCTATTGGCACCGGTGATCACGGCCACCTTGTTGTCGAGCCTGCCCATCACCGTCTCCTGTGTTGACGGGCTCGATATGGACGCGCGCTGTCAGGGAGACTAGTACTGACCAAAAGGTAAGTATAGGATGGTGGTACGAGCGTGGACGATACCGACTGTGGCCTCGATGTTTCGCTCGCGGTGATGGGCGGCAAGTGGAAGCCGCTGATCCTCTATCACCTACGCTTGGGCCCGCGACGGTTCGGGGAGCTGCGCCGCTTGGTGGCTGGCGTCAGCGAGAAGGTTCTGATTCAGCAGCTGCGCGAACTGGTCGAGGCGAGCGTCCTGATGCGACGCGACTACCAAGAGGTTCCGCCCAAGGTCGACTACGCCGTGACGCCTTTTGGACAAACGCTGATCGAGGCGCTGATGCCGCTCTGCGCCTGGGGCAACGCCCACCGGACGCAGGTCGAGATGAACGGTCGAGCACCGATTGGGGAGGGGCCTGAACTCGTCAGGTGAGGGCTCCAGTGACGCGTCCCTTTGAGCGGTCGTTGTTGGGAGCAACGGCGACGGTCACGTCCGCTCTCGAGTTGAAGCAGCGACCACCCGTGCGTCTGCCCTGGGTCGATTGCGGACGAACCGCTTCTGGGGCGTCCGCTTCCGTCAGCGTTGGTCGGCTCGAACGGGTGGTTTGCCGACTCTCCGCTTCTGGAGAAATGGTCGGGTTAGCGGATTTGCGAGCGTTTGATGATGAAAGCGGCATCGCTCGCCAACCATATATTCCAGACGGAACGGGTTAGCGGGCGCGTTGAAGTCGCTTGCCTTTCAATTGGTCCGCCGGATGCGGACTACTCCTGGAATACCTCGTCGCGGCTCCGGCGGAGCGAGGGGAGAAGCGAGATCACGAGGAGGGCCACAGAGATTAGGAGCAGCCCTGCTGAGATCGGGTTCTCCACGAAGGTCGTGAGGTCGCCCCGCGACATGAGGAGTGCGCGTCGGAAGTTCTCCTCCATCAGTCGGCCGAGCACGAAGCCCAGAAGCAGGGGGGCCGGCTCGAAGCCGAGCTTGGAGATCAGGTATCCGACGACGCCGAAGACGGCGATCATCAGCACCTGCACCGGCTCGGAGTTGATCGAGAAGATACCGATGCAGCAGAACATCAGGATCGCCGGAAACATCAGCTGGTAGGGCACCTTCAGGAGGCGGACCCACATGCCGATCATCGGCAGGTTGATGACGAGGAGCAGGAGGTTGCCGATCCACATCGAGGCGATCATGCCCCAGAAGAGGTCGGGCGAGTTGGTCATGACGAGCGGGCCCGGAACGATTCCGTGGATGGTCATGGCGCCGACCATGAGCGCCATCACCGCGTTGGGCGGGATGCCGAGCGTCAAAAGCGGGATGAACGAGGTCTGGGCACCCGCATTGTTGGCGCTTTCCGGCCCGGCGACGCCTTCGATCGCGCCCTTACCGAAGCGACCCGGCTCCTTGGCGAGCTTCTTTTCCAGCGAATAGGCGGCGAAGGGCGCGAGCACCGCGCCATTGCCGGGCAGGATGCCGAGGATGGAGCCGAGCAGCGTGCCGCGCGCGATCGGCGCGGCGGACTGCCGGAACTCCTCGCGGCCGGGCAGGAGGCGACCGATCGTCTGGCGCACCACGTCGCGCGTCTCGACATTGTCGAGGTTGCGCAGGATTTCGGCGATGCCGAAGACGCCCATGGCGAGCACGGCGAAGTCGATGCCGTCGTAGAGGAAATCGAGGCCGAGCGTCATGCGCGACTCGCCGGTCTCGATGTCGACGCCGACGCACGAGAGCAGGATGCCGACGAGGATCATCGCGATCGCCTTGAGGATCGAGCCGTGCGCGAGCACGACCGCGAAGACGAGGCCCATGACCATCAGCGAGAAGTACTCGGCCGGACCGAAGACGAGGGCGAGGCCCGTCAACGGCTTGGCGAGCGCGGCGATCGTGAGCGTCGCCACCGTGCCCGCGATGAACGAGCCGATGGCCGCGATGCCGAGCGCGATGCCGGCGCGTCCCTGGCGGGCCATCTGGTGCCCGTCGAGCGTCGTGACGACGGCCGTCGCCTCGCCGGGGATATTGACGAGGATCGCCGTGGTCGAGCCGCCGTACTGGGCGCCGTAGTAGATGCCGGCCAGCATGATGAGGGCGCCGACCGGATCGAGGCCGAAGGTGATCGGCAGGAGCATCGAGATCGTGGCGATTGGGCCGACACCCGGCAGGATGCCGACCAGCGTGCCGACGATGCAGCCGACGAGGCAGAGCCCGATGTTCTTGAGCGTCAGCGCGACCGCGAAACCGACGCCGAGATTGGAAATGAGATCCAGCATGGCTCAGATCGTCCCATCGTGGCGGGCGACGTCCAGGGCCGGAGGCGGCCCGCCGCGGGTTGCGAAGAAGATGAAGGCCGCAATGGCAAAGAGCACCGCCGCCGTCGCGCGCAGCGCGGTCTTGTAGGACCAGCCCGAGAAGAGGAGGTCGGCCAGCGAGCGTGGCATGATCGGGATCGGCAGGTTCAGCATGTCGCCGAAGAGCAGCATGCAGAAGGGCGTGAGGCTGAGTGCGAGGATGACGAGGTCACGCAGGCGCGCCCGCGGCGAGGCGTAGCCGCCGACCACGATGGCGAGCGGCCCCGAGATCACGAGCCCGAGCTCCCACGTGTCGAAGCCAGGCAGATGCATCGGCTTGATGGTGAGGGCGAAGAGCGCGATGCCGGCCGTCACCAGGAGGGGACCGCGCAGCGACCAGACCGCCGGCTCGGCGTCGGAGCGACGCGTCGCGCCCGTGACGACGAGCGCGACGCCGCAGATCGCGATCAGGACGGCGACCGCCTGGGGCAGCATGGCCGGGCCGACCGAGCGCAACGTGCCGCGCGAGATGTCCGCCGTCAGCCAGAAGGCGAGCGCCGACAGGGCGATCAGCACCAAGCCGGCGGCGATGTTTCGCGGATCGGCACCTGCACGCGGATGCGCGTACGGCGCCGCTGAACCCTTTGCGGCGTTCATGGGGCTGTCTCTCCCTGAAGTCTTCTCGAAGCGCCGCCCCATTCAGGCCTCCCAGGCGGACGGCGTCGCAGTCGGTATCGGCGGAGGCGAGCGGCGGCGTCGTGCGCCACGGGTGTACGAAGAACGCCCGCCCCGCCGGGCGGCGGAGCGGGCGCTTATCGATCAGTCGATGCTGATGCCGCTTTGCGAAAGGAATTGGGCCCAGCGCCCGGACTCGCTCTTCATCATGGCGGCGAACTCCTGCGGCGTGTCGCCGACGATCACCGCGCCCTCGGCCTCCAGCCGCTCCTTGACGGTGGGCGAGGCGAGCGCCTCCACGGTCGCGGTGCGCAGCTTCTCGACGATCGGGGCGGGCGTGCCCTTCGGCACGGCGAAGCCGTACCAGGCGGCCGAGACGTAGTCGGGATAGCCACTTTCGGCGATCGTCGGAACGTCCTTCAGCGAGGCGACGCGCTCGGTCGTCGTCACGGCCAGCGGCACCATGTCGCCGCTGTTCATCAGGCCGAGCACGGAGGGAAGCGTGGTGACCATGAAGTCGCCGCGCCCGCCCAGCATGTCGTTGAGCGCCGGGCCGGCACCCTTGTAGGGTACATGGACAGCCTCGAGACCGGCCTGCGACAGGAATAGCTCGGTGGCGAGATGGCTCGCCGAGCCGTTGCCAGCGGAGCCATAGGTCAATTCGCCCGGATGCGCCTTGCCGTAGGCGACGAGGTCCGCGAAAGTCTTGTAGGGCGAGTTCTTGGAGACGACGAGAACCAGCGGTGACTTGGCGATCAGCGTCACGGGATCGAAGGCGGTGAGCGGGTCGAGCTTCATGTTCTTGAAGAGGTGCGGGTTCACCACCATTGGGCCCTGGTTGGCCATCAGGACGGTGTAGCCATCGGCATCGGCATTGGCGGCCTGCTGCGAGGCGACGTTGCCGCCGGCCGAGCCGTTGTTCTCCACCACCATCGACTGGCCGAGCTTTTCGCCGACGCCGTTGGCCACCAGGCGGGCGATCGCGTCCGTGCCGCCGCCGGCGGCATAGGGCACGATCAGCTTGACCGGGCGGCTCGGGTAGTCGTCCGACTGCGCAAAGGCGGCGGGCGTAGACAAGAACGAGGCAGTTGCCAACGCCAGGGCGCAGAAAAGGCGACGGTTCAGCATGTGGTATCCTCCCATGGATGCTTGTTCTGTTGGAATTCAGCCGGCGTCGGCGGCTTCCGCCGCGGGCCCGGACAGGATGACGTTGCCCTCGAAGATCCGGCGGGCGGTGCGGATGAGGCTGGCGCGGCGTACGGTGCCGTCCTCCGCGGTCTCGAGATCGATGCTGATCTTGCCGCTCGGATGCTCGACGAGGACGGCGCCCGAGCTGTCGCCGGGGGCGGCGAGGTCGTAGGCGACCGTTCCCGGCGTGCGGGCCGCAACAGCCACGCACAGCGCCCCTGTGACGGCATGCGCCTTATGAGTGCGATGGGGCACGAGATAGCGCGAGGTGATCGTGCCGTCCGCCCGGCGCGGCTCCGACAGGATCCCGATTTTGGGCACCACGGCGTTGGACACGTCGCCGAGGCCCATGCGGCGCCCGGCCTCGCGGCGCATGATCTCGAGCCGGCCGAACAGGTCGCGCCGCGCGTCGAGCTCGTCCGGCGTCTCGTTGCCCACAAGCCTGAAATCGGCGGCGCGCACCATCATCATCGGCATGGCGTAGTCGACGAGGCTGACCTCGATGCCGTCGATCGTTTCTCGGCGCTCGCCCGTGGGAAACAGGCCGCTGGTCTTGGATCCCGTGGCGTCGAGAAAGGTGAGCTTGATCGGGGCAGCCGAACCCGTGACGCCGTCGATCTCGGCCGACCCGTCGTAGGTCACCGCGCCGCCTGGCGTCTGCACCACGGCATGGATGCTCTTGCCGGTGTTGCGGTTGAAGATGCGCACCGTCGTCTCGGCGTCGCTCGGCTGGACGAGGCCGGCCTCGATGGCGAAGGGGCCGACGGCCGAGAGCATGTTGCCGCAGTTGGGGTTGGTATCGACGACCGCCTGCGTCACGCCAACCTGCGCGAAAAGGTACTCAACGTCGATGCCGGGGCGCGTCGAGGGCGAGATGATCGCGACCTTGCTGGTCAGCGGGTCGCCGCCGCCGATGCCGTTCACCTGAAGCGGGTCGGGCGAGCCCATCATCTGGATCAGCACGCGATCCCGGCTCGCCGGATCGGCCGGCAGGTCCCGCTCCAGAACGAAGGGGCCGCGCGATGTCCCGCCTCGCATGAGAACGGTGGGGATGAGCTTGCGCGAGGGAATGGCGTGATAGGTCATAGGCTCTTGCGTCCGATGCACCAATGTCTTGTATTGATGCAGATAGGCCGGATCGGAAGCCGCGTTAAATGCAAATATTTCAGGATTTATTGCGCTATGAGCATTAATTGCGAGATGCTGGATCTCCGTGCTTTTCTCTCCGTCGTGGAACTCGAAGGGTTTCATAAAGCCGCGGAAGCACTCCATCTCTCGCAGCCCGCGCTGACGCGTCGGATCCAGAAACTGGAAGCGGCGGTGGGCGCATCCCTTCTCGAGCGAACGACCCGCCGCGTGGCGCCGACTGCGGTCGGGCGGGAACTGGTGCCACTCGTCAAGCGCATGCTCGACGAGTTCGACACCTCGCTCTTCTCGGTGCGGGAGCTTGGGCAGCGCCAGTCGGTGGTGGTGACGATCGCCTGCCTACCGACGGCAGCCTTCTATTTCCTGCCGCGCGTCATCAAACGGTTCAACGAGCAGTACCCGCAGATCCGCTTTCGCATTCTCGACCTCAGCGCCTCGGACGGGCTGGCGAGCGTGGCGCGCGGCGAGGTCGAATTCGGCATCAACCTGTCGGCCTCGTCCGATCCCGACCTCCAGTTCACGCCGCTGATGGACGACCCCTTCGTGCTCGCCTGCCGGAAGGACCATCCGTTGGCAGCGGGCCGCGACCCGATCCGCTGGTCGGAACTGGAGGGGCATCGGCTGATCACGGTCGGGCGATCAAGTGGCAACCGGACGCTTCTCGACGCGGCTCTCGCCCGCTCAAGCCTGAGGCTTCAATGGTTCTACGAAGTGACTCATCTGTCGACATCGCTCGGCCTTGTAGAGGCGGGGCTTGGCGTCTCGGTGTTGCCCATGTTGGCAACGCCCCAGGATGACCACCCCTACCTCACGACCCGTCCGCTGGTAGAACCGGAGGTCTCCCGCTCGATCGGGGTGGTGCGCCGTCGCCAAAGCCGCCTTTCGCCCGCGGCCGGACATTTTCTGGAAATGCTCCTGGGCGAGTGGCGCGAAGTTGCGGACGAGGCAACCGCACCGCTCACCGGACATTCGGCCTAAGCCTCTCGACTGAAAAAAACGAAGCCCACTGATGTGAATATCGCATCAAAATGAAGGAAAGTTGCATTTATCGCAAACGAGAAAGCATGTCAGCATTACGATGTTGGAGGGCATCGGGAGGATGGACTACATGCCGAGCGTGGGCTTTTCGAGACGTTCGTTGTTGAAGGGAGCGGGCTCTGGGGCTGCAACCGTCGGACTTTTGCTTGCGTCCGGCGCCCGAGGCTCAGCCCAGACCGGCGCTCCGCGATCAGCATCGGCGACGTCCCGCACGGCTGTGGCCGACAGCGGGCCGTTCAGCCCCGAAGGCCTCCTGGAGATGGAGCGGGCGGTCTACGAACTGCCCACGACCTCGCTGCTGGTCTACGACGGTGACCGGCTGGCCTACCAGTACGGCAACGGCAGCGACGTCAGCTATCTCGCCTCGGCTCGCAAGAGCATCCTGTCGATGCTCTACGGCAAGTACGTGGCCGACGGGACGATCGACCTCGACGCCACGCTCGCCGATCTCGATATCCAGGACAACGAGACCCTGAGCGAGGCGGAGCGGCAGGCGACCGTGCGCCACCTCCTGTCCTCCGGTTCGGGCGTCTACCATCCGGCCGGAAGTCCCGGCGGCGACGACAACAATCCGCCCCGCGGCTCGAAGGCGCCGGGCAGCCACTTCCAGTATAACAACTGGGACTTCAACGTGCTCGGCGCGATCTTCGAGAAGCGTACCGGCCGGACGCTCTTCGAGGCGCTGCGGACCGATCTCGCCGAGCCGCTCGGCTTCGAGGACTACGACATCGCCCGACAGAAGATGCTCGGCTACGGCAACCGCTCCCGCTACCTCGCCTACCACATGTTCCTGTCGGGCCGGGACATGGGAAAGCTCGGACAACTCATGCTCCGCCGGGGCGAGTGGAAGGGGCGGCAGGTCGTGCCCGCAGACTGGGTGGCCGAGAGCACGAAGGAACGCTTCACGTCGGCCCAGACCGCCGGGCCCAGCGGCTACGCCTATCTGTGGTGGACGCCGGAGAGGGCGGGCGAGGCCTGGAAGGGCTCCTATCTCGCCAACGGCAATCTCGGCCAGTTCATCCTCGTCCTGCCCGCCATCGACACGGTGATCGTGCACCGGCGCGCGGTGACGGACCAGTATGCGATGGCCCGCAACTTCGGCGAGACGGCCTACCTTCCGCCTGCCGTGAAGGTCGGGACGTTCCTCGAGATCGCCGACCGCATCGTCGCCGCCCGCGCCTGACTCGCAATACTCCCGCGCTGGACCGACGCGCCGCCGAGCGGCGGCGGTGCCCGCGTGTCCGCAGCGCATGCTGTTTCCCAAGGACCGTTCCATGAATTCAGCCAAGATCGTTTTCGCGACTGCGATGCTGCTCGCCTCGTCCGGCTCCGGCGCCATGGCCGCCGCACTCGATGCGGGCGCGTGCGCGGCACTCGACGGCCGAACCATCGCTCCTGGGGACATCAGCCTGGAAACGGGCGGCGCCGAGGTCCGCGGAGCCGAATGGACGACGCCCGCCGGCACGAACCCCTTCTGCAAGGTCTCCGGCACGACGATGCCCGTCGATCCGAAGGCGCCGCCCATCGGCTGGCAGGTCAATCTGCCCGCGACCTGGAACGGTCGCCTCCTCCAATACGGCGGGGGCGGCTACAACGGCATCCTGCCGGAGACGACCGAGCCGGCGATCCACGGCCCGTTGGATGGGCCGGTGCCGCTGGCGCAGGGCTATGTGACCTTCGGATCCGACAGCGGCCACACGGCGCAAAACACCAACGATGCCTCCTTCGCCGTCAACGACGAAGCCTTGGCGAACTATGCGTCCCTGCACATCAAAAAGACGCTCGACGTGGCGGCGGCGCTGGCGAAGGCTGCTTATGGTGAAGCGCCGCGCGCGGTCTATTTCGCCGGCGGTTCGACCGGCGGCCGGGAGGCCTTGACCGCAGCGCTGCGCTGGCCGGAGGCCTACGACGGCGTCATCTCCTATTATCCGACGGCCAACTTCGTCGGCCTGCGCCTTTGGGGCGCGGCGTTGAACCGGGCAATCTACGACGACGCATCCGCTGGTTGGATTGCGCCGGACCTCGTGAAGGCCATCGCGGCCTATGCCACGGAGCATTGCGACGGCCTCGACGGCGCAAAGGACGGGCTGGTCAGCAATGTGAAGACATGCCGCACCCGGTCTCAGGCCGTGGTGGACCACTTCGCCTGCAAGGACGGCCAGGCAGCAGGCGCTTGCCTCACGCCGGTGCAGATCGAGCGCACGATCAAGGTCTACCACGACGGCTACACGCTGCCGTATCAACTCGCCAACGGCTTCGACCGCTATCCCGGCTACAACAGCCTGGAAGGCGTGGTGATGAACCTGGGGACGCAAGCGGCCTATGCCGAACCCGTCGTGTCGGGTCCCAATGCCCATCACGCGGCGCGCGCCTACGAGTTCTTCCAGCACTTCATCGCACGAGACGAAAAATTGGACTACCGCAGCTTCAACATCGCCGACCCCGGGCCCTACCGCGAACGGCTGCTGGAGATCTCCGAGCTCGCCGACGCCAACGATCCCGACCTGTCGGCCTTCGAGGCGGCGGGCGGGAAGATCATCCTCGTACAGGGCACGGAAGACCCGAGCGTGACGCCGCTTGGGACCGCCGCCTACTTCGGGAAGGTGAAAGAGGCGATGGGGGCGGACAGGGTCGCGTCTTTCATGCGCTTCTACATGCTCCCCGGCCTTGCGCACGGGAAGGGAAGCTTCTCCCCCGCATGGGACAGCCTCGCCGCGCTCGACAACTGGGTCACGAATGGCGTCGCGCCGGCCGGCTACGTTGCGACCGATACGACGGGGTCGGCGACGCGGGGACGAACTCTGCCGGTCTGCGAATATCCAAGTTGGCCCCGATATGCCGGGTCCGGTGACGTACGGGACGCGTCCAGCTTCACCTGCGCCCTCGGCGATTGAAGGTTTGGATAAAAGGAGAGGTCGCGGCATCTCTTTGCACTCGGCAAGAGGCGCGTGGGGCTTCGAGGCGCAGGGTCGCGGATTGCAGGGATTGCCGATCGACGTCCGCTGGCTCTGCGCAGATGCCGACGAGGGACCGCCGCGTTTTGTCACTAATGGTTCCCTGTGCCGTCGAAGGTTCGACAGCACGTCCCTTGCTGACCCTTGGCGATAGTCGTGGACACAGCCTAACGGCGATGTTGCCGGTGGAGTTACGGCTGCCTTTGAGCGACGCCACGAACATAGAGAATGGCGTTGATGGGTCGCTAGCGGTTCTTCGAGGTGCCATTGCCTGCGGTGGTCATGGATTGGCGCCGCTTGCCATCTTGCGGGTCATGATGCGGGCGTTGGCCGCGTGGGTCGGGTCGAGGCCCAGAGCGGCGAGGACCGTCGCGAGTTCGGCATGGGGGTCGGCGGCCAGTCGCTCGTACGTCAGTCGCAGCGGCGCGATCGCGTGGGCGGCGAAGAAGCGCTCCCACGCTCGGTCGTCCGCCGCGAGCCCCTTCTGCGCGACAGCCAACGCCTCCGCGTCGATCGGTGCGGCTCGCATGGGTGCGGTGCGCTCGCGCTCCGAACCGTCCGGTGATACATGCCAGAGCCCGCTTTGTTGCGCCCGCAGGAGCGAGGCGGCTTGCGCGGCCCGATCGTCCCGCGACAGATGGATATAGCGCGTCGGTCCGAACGCTCGACCAAGCAGGGTGGGAAGGTCGCCCTCCTGCCCCAGCGCGGTCCCCAGCCTGCGCGTCGCGTCCTTCAGGCTGGCAGGCATCAATCGCAGGCCGAACACATCGGTGCCGGCGCGCCCGGCCTTTGCCATGGCGCAGACGTAGGCGCGGTCGAAGGCCGGATCCTGCAAATCCGCCTGTCCCTCGACGCCCCACCCGTCCGCCCATTCGTCGATGTCTTCGGCGCGAAAGTAGGAGTGGGGCCGTCCCGCTACCCCGCTGGTCGCCAGCAGGTCGCATAGGAGCGTGCTGCCGGATCGCGGCGTCGCGCAGATGACGTAGGCTGAGGCGCGCATGTCGGACCGCCCTGTTTCGGGCAGGCTACCGAACGATCGACCGAGTGCGAAGGGGCGAACGAGGTTGTCGTGCTTGCGCATGTTGGATGCCCCGATACGGGTCGCCCCGCAAAGCGTGAGGCCCGACGTTTTTCCAAGGTCGCCTCCGAGTCGTCCCGAGCGTCTTCGGCGTCGCGGTGCCGAAAGGCATGGCGTCCCTGTTGTTCCCTTCGACCTCGCGCGTCGACAGCCTCCTTAATCCAACCGTTGCGAAAAGAGCCGAGGCCGTTCGAAGGGAGGGCTTGCAAGAAGTCTGCAATGCCGTATGCTTTGCGACACAAAGTTCAGTGAAACGATCGAAGTTCGAGGGGGGCGATGGTGAGAGAGCTGGACGATGCCCTGGCTGATATCGAGGCGATCCGTCGCCGCGTCGCCGCCGGTACCGTATTCCGGGGCCTCGGCCCCCTGGCGCTGGCCGCGACCGCTCTGATCGCCCTGGGATTGGGGACGCTGCAAACCGTGGCGCCGCCTCAGACGTCCCTGGCCTTCTTTCTCGGATGGATCGTCGCGGCCGTGATCTGCGTCGGTGTGATCGCCGCCGAGACGATGGTGCGCGCCGGCCGCGCTCATGGTGGTCTTGCCGATGCCATGCTGCACCAGGCGATCCAGACGTTTCTTCCGGCCGGAGCGGCGGGGGCCGCTTTTGCTGCCGTTGTCGGGCGCTTCGCGCCGGACGACGTGTGGATGATCCCCGGTGTCTGGCAGGTGTTCGTCGGGCTCGGCCTCTTCGCGGCGACGCCGTCGCTGCCGAGAGGGGCCGTGTTGGCCGCCGCCTGGTACTTCACCGCCGGCTTTGCGGTGATGATGCTTTCGGCGGCCCGACCCGAACTGTCGCCCTGGGCGATGGCACTCCCCTTTGCCGTCGGGCAGGCCATGCTCGCCGTGGTGGTCCACCGGGCCTCGCTGCCGGGGGCCTCTGATGTCTGACCGCGCCGCTCCCTTCGCCTATGACGGGCTCGACCGCATTATTCACGAGAAGGCGAGGCTCGGCGTCATGACCTCGCTCACCGGCCAGCCGAAGGGCCTGGGCTTTGCCGACCTGAAGCGTTTGTGCGGACTGACCGACGGCAATCTCAGCCGTCATCTTCAGGTACTCGAGGAGGCCGGCTTCGTGCGCATCGACAAGGCCTTCGTCGGCAAGCGCCCGGCAACGACCTGCTTCCTGACGGACAAGGGGCGCGAGAGCTTCCTGAACTACCTCGAGATCCTGGAACAGGTCGTTCGCGACGCCGCCGCCGCATCGAAGCGCGGCCCTGCCGGCGTCTTGCCCAAACCCGCCTGAGTTTTCATTTGCCTTGGAGCTTTGCAATGCAAAGTGATATCCATCACAAAATCCATCTTGGCATCATCATGGACGGCAACGGTCGCTGGGCGACCCGCCTCGGACATGAGCGAGGCTGGGGGCACCGCGAGGGCGTTCGCGCCATTCGGCCGGTCGTCGAGGCGGTGCGGGACGCAGGCGTCGGCACGCTCACGCTCTACGCATTCTCCAGCGACAACTGGCGACGTCCGGCGGCGGAGGTCGCAATCCTCCTGCGTCTTCTCGGCAGCTATCTCAGGGACGAGATCGAAAGCCTCGTGCGCGCCGGCATACGCCTGACCGTCATCGGACGGCGCGACCGGCTGGGCGTCCGCCTGTCCCGGCGCATCGCCGAGGCCGAGGCGCGCTCGGCTATGGCCGAGCGGCTCCATCTGCGCATCGCCTTCGACTATTCCTCGCGCGATGCCATCGTGGAGGCCGCGCGCCTGGCCGGGCCGAACATCACGCGCGACGATTTCGCCCATCGCCTTTCGGGCGGCGTGCCGGACCTCGACCTCCTGATCCGAACCGGTGGCGAGCAACGGCTCAGCGACTTCCTCCTCTTCGAGTCCGCCTATGCCGAACTCCTGTTCACGCCTCGGCTCTGGCCAGACTTCCGGCCCAGTCACGTCGAGGAGGCGCTGGCCGAATTTCGCACCCGCCAGCGCCGCTTCGGCGCGCTTCCCGGCCCAGCGGTGGCGGCATGACGCCCGT
Source organism: Aureimonas jatrophae (assembly GCF_900104035.1). Taxonomy (GTDB): domain Bacteria; phylum Pseudomonadota; class Alphaproteobacteria; order Rhizobiales; family Rhizobiaceae; genus Aureimonas; species Aureimonas jatrophae. Next base: position 820,708 of record NZ_FNIT01000001.1, read on the forward strand.
CGCGTCGATGGCCCGCGTTGCTCGCAGCGGCCGTTTCCCGTCCGTGCTGCCGCGCGGTCCGATCTCGCGCCTACGCGTCGGCCGAACGCTTCTGGCGACGGGCGGCATCGTTGCGGCAGGAAGCCTCGTCGCCGCCGCCACGCATACGCCGGCACTCCAGAGCCTTGGCCTCGGCCTCGCCTTTCCCGGCGGAGGCTTCAGCCTTTGCGGCGCGGGCTCAACGATACCGGATGTCACGGCCTTCTGGCTCGGTGGCGCCTCGCTCGCCGCCTTCGGCGTCTGCGTGTTCCTGTGGTTCGCGACCGGAAACGTCTTCGCGCCGCCCGCCGTCTGGCTGCTCTCGGCGGTCGCCGCGTCCGGCTACGCCCACCATCGCGGATGCCTGTCGAGCGATGGCGCAGGCCTGTCCATCCTCGGTCTTGTGCTGGCTGCAGGTCTTGGCGCAGCGGCCGTCAAGGCCATGCGACCGGTTTCGGCCGGGCGGCCTGCGGGCGAGGGGGGTGCGGTTCCACCAGCGCCAATCCTGCCGGTCCCCTGTCTTCGAGAATCCGTCGCGTCGGGCGATCTCGACGACGATGACCTGGCCCGTCTGCGCTTCCTTCTCGACCGCGCCCTCCAGCCCCTCGACCGCTTCGACGGCTTCGAACGACTCGATGCGTTCCAGTCGGCAGCGCTGCGATACCAGTTGCAGTTTTCGGGCTGCGCTCTCGCCCTTGTCCAGCGACATCGCCTTCCGGGCCTTCAAGCCTACCTGACCGACGCCCAGGCGAACCTGATCGAAAAGGCGCGCGATCATCGGGTCTGGCGCTACTGGCTGCTCGAAAGCCTCTGGGGCCGTGGTCGGCTCGACCCCGATCCGATCGCCGTCGACAACGTCATGTATGCGGGCTTCTGCGCGACGCAGATCGCGTTGTTCCAGGCCGCTTCCGGCGACCGGCGCTTCAGCCGCCGCGGCGCCTTCTCCCTCCAGCACCCCTCCGGCCGCCGGTTCGAGGCCGACTTCCCCTCGCTCGTCGCGGGCCTGGCGGATCAGCATGCGCGCTCCGCCTTCGGCCTCATAGCCTGCGAGCCGAACTGGCTCTTTCCGGTCTGCAACAGCATCGGCTACGTCGCGCTCGCGGCCCGTGACGCGCAAGTCGACGACGACCTCTGGCACCGTATGGCGCCTCGCCAGGAGCACATGATGAGGGCCGAGTTCCGCGACGCGCGCGGCCGCTTCGTCACCTGTCGCTCGAGCCTGACGGGCTTGGCCATGCCGTCCGTCGGCGGCGTTCTCACCCAGCTTTTGCCGAGTTTCTTTCTGAACGCCACCTTGCCGGACCTCGCGCGCGAGAACTGGCAGCGCCTGCGCGGCGAACTCCTGCGTGCTGGCCCCGGATCGGACCGCGTGCGGCTCGAGGCCTTCTGGCCGATCGATGTCGGCAACTACCGTTTCACGCGGATTGCGGGTCTGAGCGGTGCCGCCGCGACGGCGGCGGAACTCGGCGATCGCGAGGTGGCGGACGCCATGCTGGAGGCGCTCGATGCGCGCCATCCGATCAGCGTGGCGGCGGGCCGTGGACATCGACCCCGGGCCTCCATCTGGTCGCACGCCTTCGAACTGATGGCGCGGTGCGGTCGCTCCGACGGACTTCGCGACCTCGTGCGATATCCCTCGTCACCCGGCTGCGTCGCGACAACGCCGCATGTGGCCGCCTGTCCCTATCCCGCCGCGCTCGTGGCCGGAGCCAGGATGCGGGACGACGCTCTCGACGTCACGCTCGTGTCGGGAGACGGCGGCGCGCCGATCTCCTTGGGGCTCGGGGGGCTGAACCCGTCGCGCGCCTATCGACGGTCGGACGACGCCTCCTTGTTCCGGAGCGGGCCGGACGGCAAGGCCACGATCGAGGTGGCCTTGGGCGCCGGTCGCCGCCGCATCCGCATCGCGGAGGCCGCCTGATGGCCTGCTGCATCCTGGCAGGACTGCTCTTTGGCGCCGTCCTCAGCGTTTCACGCGCCATCCGTGGCCGCCTCGGCCATCGCAAGGACCCTCTCGACTGGAGACTGGAGCCATGATCCCGCTGGACAGGGAAACCGCTGCCGCGCCCGCGTCCTATCTCGGTCGGCGCCTGCGCAGCTTCGGCCATGCCCTGCACGGGATCGGCCACATGGTCGCCACGCAGCCGCACGCCCGCCTTCATCTTCTCGCCGCGGGGCTTGTGGTGGCAGGAGGCTGGGCCCTGTCGATCGATGCCACGGACTGGATGGTCGTCGTGCTGGCCTGCGGCCTGGTGCTGGCCATGGAAGCGGTCAACACCGCGGTGGAACACCTTTGCGACGTCGTTTGCCCGACGTGGAGCGAGGATGTCCGAAGGGCCAAGGATGTCGCGGCCGGTGCTGTCCTGATCGCGGCCATCGCGGCCGCCGTGGTCGGCCTCCTCGTTCTGACGAAGACCGCAGGGTAGGGAACTGGACGGAGAATCGATCTCGAGACCGCGCAGGTCTGGCGCACCTCCGAACCTCCCGATCTCGCCAGGTCCCGGACCGGAGCAACGGTCCGGCCCAACCCTCCCTGTCCCGATCGCAGCACGGTTGCGGGGGCGAGGCTTCGGCTCGTCCGCCGTTGGCGATGGACGGTCGTCCGCGGCTCGTCCCCTTTCCAGTGGGCCCGTGCTTGCGGGCCCGCCACCTGACGGCGCAGGGCGGGAATGCACGTCACCCCATTCGGCGACGCGGCGTGCCGAGCCGCGTTCGCAGGATCACGGTGCCCGGTCGAGCGGCGCCTCGCCCGCCACGATGCGTTCCCGCTCGGCTTCGTGGCGCTGGTGAAGCTCGAGGTAGCGCGGGTTCGCGCTCATGTCCTCGCCCTGCTCGTTGCGCCGCGAAAGGCCGAGATACTCGACGCTCTCGTCGGGCGTCAGGCCGACGAAGATCTCCCGGCCCTGCTCGTCCAGCGTGATCGCGCGCATGCCGCGCAGGAACGCCTGTTCTGCCTCGTTCAGGTCCATCCACGTCCTCCTCTTCGAACCGGCGGGAATATGGCGGACGGCTCGCCGGCGGCCATGGGGCCGGCTCGGCACCGGATTTCCCGCCCGCCGGGCCTACTCGATCAAGGCGCGGCGCAGGTTGTGCATCATGGCGAGCGCCAGGATGTCGGTTTCGTCCTGGCTGTTCTCCATCGACATGTGGAGGGCTTCGGCGAACTGGCCGGGCTTCAGCGCGCCGTTGTCCTCCAGGCAGCGCACGAGGGCGCGCATGGACAGGCGATGGGTCTCGATCAGGGCGGACAGGACCTCGCGGTCCGGCGTGGGTTTGGCTTTCATCATCCGAACCTACACCCGCAACCGGTCCCTGACACGAACCAAAGCGTCCCGTGTCGGCTCCTCAGGGTGTCGCCGGGCCGCCGTTCGTGGCGGTGCCGGGTGTGTTCGACGAGCCCGCCCCTTGCGTCGGGCCGGCGCCGCTGCCGGCCTTCTGGGCGGTGCCGCCGCCCTCGCTGTTGCAGCCGGACAGGGCCATGACGGCGCCGAGCGTCAGCACGGCGAAGGTCAGGTGTGGCTTCATGTCTCGAAATCTCCTGTTGGGTGGGGAACAACGACCGGGCGCCCGATCGGTTCGCTCCGCCGGTTCTCCGCGGGACAGCGGCCTGCGAGGCGGCTGTCGGGCCATCCGCTCTCATCGCCGCTCCGCCTCCTCGTCGCCCTGCAGGGCCACGGCGATGTCGACCGCCGTCACCGCCGCCACGAAGGCGAGCGCTCCGATCCCGCCTTCGCGTTGCGGGTTGTCCGGGCTCGCGGCCGGAGCGAGCGTGGCCAGGTCCAGGACATCGCCTGCCACACGCGCCCACACCATCGAGACGGGTCGATCGGAGGCGAGGATCAAGGCACCGGTCGCGATCTCGCGCAGGCCATAGGCCTGGAGAAGCGTGGCCGGGCCGGGGGCGCCGGTGCCGCGCTTCAAGGCGCCGGGCGCCAGCAGCTCGCCGAGGCCCAGTGCGATCGAGACCCAGCCGAGGCCGCGGGCCAGGGACTGGGCCCGGTGGTTGGTCCGAAGATGGGGGCGCGTGCGGGACATCGTCGCTCTCCTGGAAAGGAACGGCAACGACGGCTTCCGCACGCGGGTTCGCCCGGGGGAGAGGGGACTTCATGCGTCTCGGCTACGGGTGTCGCGGCTAACGAAACGGGGCCGCGACGCCCTGCCGGTCACATCATCCGTTCGTGCAGGTTGCCCAGGATCCAGATCGTGCCGCCCGCCATCAAGGCGATGATCAGCGAGGTGAAGAGGATCAGCTGGAGGTCGTCGCGGGTCGAGCGGTCGAGGCTGATATGGAGAAAGAAGCGGAAGTGCACGACGATCTGCGCGAGCGCGGCGAGGCCGATCGCGGTCAGCACCCAGCGGCCATCCAGACCAGCGGCCACCAGGCTGAACGGAAGCGCGGTCAGGAGAACGGCGAGAGCGAAGCCCGTCAGATAGGAGCGCAGCTCCGCCCGCCGGCCCGCCTCGCGCCGGGCCGCACGCTTGGCGCCGGTTTCGTGGGGGAGGCGTGCGCTCATGAGGACAGTCCCACCAGGTAGATCACCGAGAAGAGGCCGATCCAGACGACGTCCAGCATGTGCCAGAAAAGCGCCAGGCGCATGACGCGCAGCTTCACCGCGGCGCTGAGGCCGAAGCGGAAGACCTGCGCGATCATCACCGCGATCCAGAGGCAGCCGATCGCGACATGCAGCCCGTGCGTCGACAGGAGGACATAGAGAGCCGACAGGAAGCCGGAGCGCTGGGGCGGCGCCCCTTGCGCCGACCAGTCGGCGAAGTCCTTGAGTTCCAGGCCGAGGAAGGCGAGGCCGAGAAGAAGCGTGAGCGCGAGCCAGCCGACGAGGCGCGAGCGCGGATCCTCGTACTTCAGCGCGAGCGAGGCCATGCCGAACGTGAGGCTCGACAGAAGCAGCAGCCCGGTCTCGAAGGCCGCCGGCCCGAGCGTGAGGATGTCGCGCGGGCCCGGCCCCCCGTCGGTCATGGGCACGGCCGTGGCGTAGACGGCGATCAGCAGCGCGAAGAGCACCACGTCGCTCATCAGGAAGACCCAGAAGCCGAACACGGTCTCCTCGGCTTCGGCGTGGGCGAAGGTGTCGGTCTCGGCGAGGTTGAGGCCAGGATGGCGGGTGTCGTGGTCGGCGATGGCGTCGCTCATGCGCTGGCCTCCGCCAGACCCATGTTGCGGGAGGCGGTCTCGTCGTCGCGCCCGACCGGCTCGGCCGCGCGGACCTGTCGGAGCCAGCGCGCCTCGTCGCGTGCGATGCGGCTCGCGGGAATGGTCTCGGTCAGGTCGGTCTGGAACGAGCGGGCGATCGTGGTGGCGACCACGAACAGGAGCGAGGCGATCGCCAGCCACCAGATGTGCCAGACCACGGCGAAGCCGCAGGCCGCCCCGCCCATGCCGATCAGGAAGGCGACGCCGGTGTTGCGCGGCATCTCGATGTCGGTGTGGATGAAGCCCGGCCGGTAGGCCTCACCGCGCTTCTTCTCCTGCGCGAAGGGATCGCGCTGGTCGACCACCGGCAGGGCCGCGAAGTTGTAGGCCGGTGCGGGGGCGGGGATCGACCATTCCAGCGTGCGCCCGTTCCATGGGTCGCCGGCGGGAACGGCGAGCGCCGCGCGCCGCCGGATCGAGACGGCGAGCTGCGTGACGAGCGTCGCCAGCGCGGCGAGCAGGAAGGCGGCGCCCACGGCCGCAACGATCATATAGGGAAGGTAGGCGGGGTTGTCGTAGGTCACGGTGCGCCGTGTCATGCCCATGGCGCCGAGCACGTAGAGCGGCATGAAGGCGAGCGTGAAGCCCGTCACCCAGCAGCCCCAGGACAGGCGTCCCCACCATTCGTCGAGCCGGAAGCCGAAGGCCTTGGGGAACCAGTAGGTGTAGCCCGCTAGCATCCCGAACAGGAGGCCGGGGATCAGCATGTTGTGGAAGTGGGCGACCAGGAACAGCGAGTTGTGCACCTGGTAGTCGATCGCCGGGTTGGCGAGGAGGATGCCCGTCAGCCCGCCGATCACGAACAGCATCATGAAGGCGAGCGCGTAGAGCATGGGCACGGCGAAGCGCACGCGGCCCCGGTACATGGTGAAGATCCAGTCGAAGATCTTCACCCCCGTCGGCACGCCGATCGTCATCGTGGCGATGCCGAAGGCCGCATTGATGTCGGCGTTTTGGCCCATGGTGAAGAAGTGGTGCACCCAGACCGTGAAGGAGAGCACCGCGATGCACATGGTGGCCGCCACCAGCGCCTTGTAGCCGTAGAGGAACTTCGAGGAGAAGGTCGAGACGACCTCGGAATAAACGCCGAAGGCCGGCAGGATCAGGATGTAGACCTCGGGATGGCCGAACAACCAGAACAGGTTGGCGAAGTTCATCATGTTGCCGCCCCCGTCGTTCGTGAAGAAGTGCATGCCGAGGTAGCGGTCCATGGCGAGGAGCCCGGTCGCGACCGTGAGCGGGGGCAGGGCGAAGATCATCAGGATCGCGGTGCAGAGCGCCGTCCAGCAGAAGAGCGGCATGCGCATGAGGTGCAGGCCCGCGCAGCGCCGCTTGTAGATCGTCACCGCGATGTTGACGCCGGTCAGCGTCGAGCCGATCGAGCCGAGCGTCAGCGCCACGATCCAGTAGTCCGGCCCGACGCCGGGGCTGAAGGTCGCGTCGGTATAGGGTGGGTAGCCGCTCCAGCCGCCGGTCGAGAACTTGCCGATGACGAGCGAGGCCATCATCAGGCCGGCGCCGCCCGCCGTCAGCCAGAAGCTGATCGCGTTGAGGAGCGGAAAGGACACGTCGCGCGCCCCGATCTGCAGCGGCACCGCGAAGTTGATGAGCCCGGTCAGGAACGGCATCGCCATGAAGAAGATCATGATCGAGCCGTGGGTGGAGAAGAGCTGGGCGAAGTGCTCGGGCGGCAGGTAGCCCGGCGCGTTCAGCGCCAGCGCCTGCTGGAGGCGCATCATCGAGCCCTCGACGATGCCGCGCGACATCATCACGAGCGAGAGCACGACGTACATGATGCCGATGCGCTTGTGGTCGAGCGTCGTCAGCCACTCGCGCCACAGCCAGCCCCAGCGCCCGGTCCAGGTGAGAAGCGCGACGACGGCGATGGCGCCCACCACCACCAGCGAGGCGGCCGCCGTCGCGATCGCGCTGTAGAAGGGCAGGGCGTCGAAGGACAGGCGCCCGAAGAGAAGCGTGCCCCAATCAGTGGCCATCGTGCGCGCCCTCCATCTCCGGCATCGGGTCGGCGACCGGCAGCGGCACGGTCGACGACGCCATGCCGCCCGTCATCTCGTGCGCCATGGCGGGCCGGTGGCGCGCGACGAAGCGCGCGAAGAGGTCCGGGGGAACCTGCGAGAAGACGACCTGATCGCCCGGCGCGCCGAGCGCCTGCGCGGCGTCGCGCGCGCTGCCCTGACGCGTCAGGGTCGCCAGCGCCGCGTCGTCCAGCGGGCGGTCGGCGAGCTGCGCGGCCCGCACGAAGTCGGCAAAGCCTCCCGCCGGCAGCGCCGAAACGGAGAAGCGCTGGTTCTGGAAGCCCATGCCGTTGAACTGCGTGTTGTGGCCGCGCCGCTCGCCAGGGCGGTCGGCCAGAAGGTTCAGCTCCGTCACCATGCCAGCCATGGCGTAGATCTGGCTGCCGAGCGCGGGGATCGCGAAGCTCTGCATGACGGTGTCGCTGGTGAGACGGAAGCGAACGGGGCGCCCGGCGGGAATGGCGAGCGTGCCCACGCTTGCGATGCGCTCATCGGGGTAGATGAACAGCCACTTCCAGTCGAGGCCGACGACCTCGATCTCGAGCGGCGCCTCGGCGGCGGCCGAGGCGATCGGCCGGTAGGGATCGAGAGAACGCGCCTTCCAAATCACGCCGCCGAGCACGATGACGATGATGATCGGCACCACCCAGATCGCGATCTCGATCGGCCAGGAGAAGCCCCAGTCGGGCGTGTAGCGGGCGCGCGTGTTGGTGCGCCGGTAGCGCCACGCAAACAAGGGCACCAGCACCAGCACCGGCACCACCACGAGCGACATCCAGGCGACGACCTGGAAGAACATCGACCGTTGCGCCGCCGCCACGGGGCCGAGCGGGTCGAAGAAGGACAGCGGTCCCATGGCGCAGCCAGCGAGCGCGAGCGGCAGCGCCATGGTCGTCGCCCTCCGGGCGATCCGATAGCCCTGCCGGGTACGGGCGGGCGCTGGTCTCCGGTCGATCCGGTGAACTCTGGGCACGTCGTCTCCTCGGCGAGATCCTTGAGCGAGACACGTCCGCGTGATGTCCCATAGCGGGCGATATAGAGGCCCCGGGCGAGCCTGTAGGGGGGCGACGACCCGCCACGGCGATGGCCGGCTTGCGGACCGATCTTTCCACAGGCTGTCCACAGGTTGGCCGATCCGGGCGCCGGGAACCGGTCGCGGCGTTGACTTCGAACGGCTGGACGCGGAACAAAAAGGGAACATATCGCCCTGACGCCTCGTGATTCGCATCTGGACCGCGCCCATGCCGGACCCTTCTCCATCGCCTGTCTCGCTCGACGAGCTGCGCCGGCGCGTGCGCCGGCTGGAAGGAGCGCTCGCGCCCGGCCGCGATGTCCTGCCCTTCGGGGTGGAGGCGATCGACGAGCGGCTGCCGGGCGGCGGTCTGGTGCTCGGCGCGCTGCACGAGGTGGCGCCGGGGGGCGCGCGGCTGGCGGACCGCACGGCGGCGACGTTGTTTTGCGCCGGGATCGCGGCCCGCACACGCGGCTCCGTCCTGTGGTGCGTCGCGCGACAGGACCTGTTCGCGCCCGGCCTCCATCAGGCGGGCTTGGCTCACGGGCGCGTCCTCTTCGTGGAGGCGGGCGAGGACCGCGCGCTTCTCGCCTGCTTCGAGGAGGGGCTGCGCCACGGGGGGCTGGGCGCGGTGGTGGCCGAGGTCGCGCGCCTGCCTGCGACCGCCTCGCGCCGCCTGCAGCTCGCGGCCGAGCGCTCGGGCGTGCTCGCCCTCGCGCTGCGTCCCTCGCCCGAGGAGGACGCGGGCCTGCCCACCGCCTCGCTGACGCGCTGGCGCGTCGCCTCGCACGCCTCGCTGCCGCTTGCGGTTCCGGGCCTGGGAAGCGGGCGCTGGCGTCTGGAACTGGTGCGGTGCCGCGGGGGCGAGCCCGCCGCCTTTGAAGTGGAAGCCGTCGATGGGTCGGGTCGTCTCGCTGTTTCTGCCCCGCTGGCCGACCGATCGGCTGCGCCGCAAGTCGCCCGGCAGCGCGCCTGACGCCGAGACGCCGCTCGTGCTCGTCGAGCGCGAGGGCAACCGCCGCATCGTGCGGGCCGCCGACCGGCTCGCCGAGGCGGCGGGCCTGCGCGTCGGCCTGCCGGCCGCCAAGGCGCAGGCCATGGTGCCGGGGTTGGCGGTTCTGGAGACGGATGCGCGGGGCGATGCCGAGGCGCTGGAGCGCCTCGCGCTCTGGGCCCTGCGCTTCTCCCCCGTCGTCGCCGCCGACCCGCCGGACGGGCTGGTGATGGAGATCACGGGAACCGAGCATCTGCACGGCGACGAGGAGGCGCTTCTGCGTTGCCTCGTGGACCGGCTCCATGCTTCCGGCCTCGAGGCGCGCGCCGCGGTCGCCGACACCTGGGGCGCCGCCCATGCCGCGGCCCGCCACAGCGGTGCGCGCCTTGCGATCGTGGCGCCGGGCGAGACGCGCCAAGGCATAGAGCCGCTGCCCGTCGAGGCGCTGCGGCTCGATCCCGCGCACCTGCCGGAGTTGCGCCACCTCGGCCTCGTTCGCATCGGCGACCTTCTGCGCCAGCCGCGCGCGGGGCTGGCCCGGCGTTTCGGATCGCCGACCCTGCGCCGCCTCGACCAAGCGCTCGGTTCCGTGCCCGAGCCGATCGAGCCCGTGCGCGAGAGCGCGCCGGTCGAGGTGCGCCGCGTCTTCGCCGAGCCGATCTCGGCGCGCGAGACGATCGACCGCCACCTCGCCATCCTCATGGGACGTCTGTGCGCCGACATGGAGGCGCGCCGGCTCGGCGCGCGACGGCTCGACCTTCTCTTCGGCCGCGTCGACAACACGCGCCAGGTGCTGCGGGTCGGCACCGGCCGCCCGGTGCGTGATCCCGCCCATCTCCTGCGCCTGCTGGCCGAGCGGCTGGGCACGGTGGATCCGGGCTTCGGCATCGAGACCATGCGGCTCGCCGCCACCGGCACCGAGCCGTTGGCCGAGCGGCAGATCGCCACCGACCTGGGCGAGGAGGCGCCGGGGACGGTCGACCTCTCGGCGCTCGTCGACATCCTCGCGACGCGCGTCGGCGAGCGGCGCGTCTACCGCTTCGCCCCGGCGCAAAGCGACGTGCCCGAGCGCTCCGTGCGCCGCGTCGAGGCGCTCGCCCCCGACGACGGCGCGAGCTGGCACGACCGCTGGCCGCGCCCTGGGCGCCTCCTGCCGCGACCCCGGCCGATCCAGACGCTCGCCCTCCTGCCGGACCACCCGCCTGCCTCCTTCACGCTGGCGGGCACGCGCCACCGCGTGACGCGCGCCGACGGGCCCGAGCGCGTCTTCGGCGAATGGTGGCGCACCGAGCGCGAGACGGCGCTGTCGCGCGACTACTTCCGCGTCGAGACGGAAGGGGGCGAGCGCTACTGGATCTTCCGCGCGGGCGACGGCGAGCGCACCGAGACCGGCTCGGGCGCCTGGTTCCTCCACGGCGTGTTCGGATAGTGGACGCGCCCCGCTACGCCGAGCTCCAGGCGACCTCGCACTACTCGTTCCTGCGCGGCGCTTCCTCGCCCAACGAGCTGTTCGCGACCGCGAGCCTCATGGGCATCGAGGCCATGGCGGTGGTCGACCGCAACTCGCTGGCCGGAATCGTGCGGGCCAAGGTCGCCGCCGAGGTGACCGGCATCCGCCTCGTCGTGGGCTGCCGGCTGGACCTGGCGGACGCGCTGCCGGTGCTCGTCTATCCCACGACGCGCGCGGCCTACGGGCGCCTTTGCCGCCTGCTGACGCTCGGCAAGAGCCGCACCGGCAAGGGGCGCTGCATCCTGTTCTGGAGCGACCTCGCCGCTAGCCGCGAGGGGCTTCTCGCCGTGCTGGTGCCGGACGAGGCGGACGAGCGCCTGGCGGGCGAGCTCGCGCGCCTTGCCGATGCGTTCGGCGACCGGGCCTACATGGCGCTGACGCTGCGCCGACGGCCGAACGACCAGCTGCGCCTGCACGAGCTGTCGGGCCTGGCTCTGGCCGCCGGCGTGCGCACCGTCGTCACCAACGACGTCCTCTACCACGAGCCGGGCCGGCGCATCCTGCAGGACGTCGTCACCTGCATCCGCCATGGCGTGACGATCGACGAGGCGGGCTTCCTGCGCGAGCGCCACGCCGACCGCTACCTCAAGCCGCCCGCCGAGATGCACCGATTGTTCGCGCGCTATCCCGACGCGCTCGCCCGCACGCGCGAGATCGTCGCGCGCTGCCGCTTCTCGCTGAACGAGCTGGAGTACCAGTATCCCGAGGAGCGTCGCCATCCCGAGCTTTCTCCGCAGGAAACGCTGCGCAAGCTCGCCTTCGAGGGGGCGCGCTGGCGCTACGGCGAGAACGTGCCGGACAAGGTGATCCGGGCGCTCCGGCACGAGCTCGACCTGATCGAGAAGATGGACTACCCCCGCTACTTCCTGACCGTCGACAGTATCGTGCGCTTTGCCCGAAGCCAGGGCATCCTGTGCCAGGGCCGCGGCTCGGCGGCCAACTCCGCCGTCTGCTTCTGCCTCGGCATCACCTCGATCGACCCCACCGTTCACGACCTTCTGTTCGAGCGCTTCGTGTCGGAGAACCGCAACGAGCCGCCCGACATCGACGTCGACTTCGAGCACGAGCGGCGCGAGGAGGTGATCCAGTGGGTCTACGACACCTATGGGCGCGAGCGCGCCGCGCTCTGCTCGGTCGCCGTCACCTACCGTCCGCGCGGGGCGCTGCGCGACGTCGGCCGCGTGCTGGGCTTGCCGCCCGACCTTCTGCAGGCCCTGTCGCGCTCGGTCTGGAGCTGGTCGGAGGGGATCGAGGAGAAGCACGCGGCCGGGCTCAACCTGAACCTCGGCGACCGGCGCCTGCGATTGGCTCTCGAACTCGCCGAACAGCTGATCGGCACGCCCCGCCACCTGTCGCAGCATCCCGGCGGCTTCGTTCTGACCCGCGACCGGCTCGACGATCTCGTGCCGATCGAGCCCGCCGCCATGGCCGACCGGCAGGTGATCGAATGGGACAAGGACGACATCGACCACCTCAACTTCATGAAGGTCGACGTACTCGGGCTCGGCATGCTCTCGGTCCTGCGCCGTGCGCTGGCGATGATCGGACAGCACAAGAACGAGGCGCTGACGCTCGCCTCGATCCCACAAGGGGACGAGCCGACCTACGCGATGATCACCCGCGCCGATACGGTCGGCACGTTCCAGATCGAGTCGCGCGCGCAGATGTCGATGCTACCGCGCATGAAGCCGCGCGAGCTCTACGACCTCGTGATCCAGGTCGCGATCGTGCGCCCCGGCCCGATCCAGGGCGACATGGTGCACCCCTATCTCCGGCGGCGCGAGGGCAAGGAAACGCCGGAATATCCCAAGCCCGAACTCGAGGCCGTGCTCGGCAAGACGCTCGGCGTGCCGCTCTTTCAGGAGCAGGCCATGCGCGTCGCGATCGACTGCGCGGGCTTCACCGCCAACGAGGCCGACGAGCTGCGCCGCGCCATGGCGACCTTCAAGCTGACGGGCGGCGTGTCCCGGTTCCGCGACAAGCTGGTCCAGGGCATGATCGGCAACGGCTACGAGCGCGACTTCGCCGAGCGCATGTTCCGCCAGCTGGAAGGCTTCGGCTCCTACGGCTTTCCGGAAAGCCACGCGGCGTCCTTCGCGCTCCTCGCCTACGCCTCGGCCTGGATCAAGTGCCACCACCCGGACGTCTTCTGCGCGGCGCTCCTCAACTCGCAGCCCATGGGCTTCTACGCGCCGGCCCAGATCGTGCGCGACGCGGAGGCGCACGGCATCGTGGTGCGCCCCGTGTGCGTGAACCGCTCGGACTGGGATTGCACCCTGGAGCCCATGGGCGATGACCATGCGGTTCGGCTCGGCCTTCGCATGGTGAAGGGGCTGGCTCGGGCGCAGGCGGACCGCCTCGTCGCGGCGCGCGGGAGCGGCGCCTTCGGCAGCATCGAGGATCTGTGGCGGCGCGCGGGGACGCCTGCCGATGCGCTGCGCGAGCTGGCCGACGCCGACGCCTTTCGCGATGGTCTCGGCCTGTCGCGGCGCGAGGCGATCTGGGTGACGCGCGCGCTCGCCGACGAGCCGCTGCCGCTGTTTGCCGCCGCGGCTAAGGCGGCCGCGCGCGATGTCCCCGAGATCTGGGAAGCGCCGCCGCTCCTCCTGCCCATGCCGGAAGGAGGCGAGGTGGTGGCCGACTACGGCCATGTCGGCCTGTCGCTGCGCGCCCATCCGCTCGCCTTCCTGCGCGCCGATCTGAAGCGCCGACGCATGGTGACCTGCGCCGAGGCGATGGCGGCGCGCGACGGCGCATGGGTCGAGGTCGCGGGCCTCGCGCTCCTGCGACAGCGTCCGGGCTCGGCCAAGGGCACGATGTTCATGACGCTCGAGGACGAGACCGCGACCGCCAACCTCGTGATCTGGCCCAAGGTCTTCGAGGCGAACCGGCGCGCGATCCTCGGCTCGCATCTCGTCTCGGCGCGCGGGCGCATCCAGCGCCAGGGCCCGGTGGTGCATCTCGTGGTGCGGCGCCTGGCGGACCTGTCGGACGCGCTCAGCAGCGTCTCGGCGCGCGGACGCGCCGGAGACGCCCTCGCGCCGCCCTCGAATGCCAGCGGCCTGCGGATGAAGACGCGCGACTTCCGCTAGCTAGAACAGGTCGCCCTGCACGGCGTCGGCCTCGGCGCGCTGCTGCCGGCGCTTAGGGCGGGCGGGCCTGGCCGCCGGCGCGACGGCGATCGCCGCCGGCACCGCTTCCTCGCCGCCGCCCTCTGGCGGCTCGGCGCGCGCATCCACCGCGACCGCCGCGCGCCGGCGCCCGCGCGCAAATTCCAGCTCGAAGCGCGTGCCGGGCAGAAGATCCTCGGGCCGCGTGATCGGCATGTCCCCTTCGCCGCGCACGATCGCGTAGCCCCGCTCCAGGACGTTGCGCGGGTTGAGGCTGTCGGCCACGCGCCAGGCGTTGTTCAGCGTCCCGCGACGACGCTCCAGTGCGGTGAGCTGCGCCCGGTCCAGCCGGTCACCGAGGGTCAGGAGGCGGTGGCGCGCCTCGGCGCTGCGGCTGGCGACGGCGTTGGGCCGGAGGCTGGCACCGAGACGGTCGAGCCGGTGCCGACGCTCGGCCAGAAGGGCGCGCGCGCCCTGCAGGACCCGCGCCTCGGCATGGCGAAGGCTCGCGCGCTTCTCGCGCAGGCCCGCCTCGAGCTGGCCGGGCGCGAGCCCGGCCGCGATCTCGGACAGCGCTCGCCGACGCTCCGACAAGGACAAGCGCAGCGACCGGCCGAGCGAGCCCTCCGCCTCGTCGAGCCGGCGGCGGGGCAGGGCGAGGAGCGCATCGACGGTGGGCAGCGCGCGGGCGAGCGATACCAGCTGGCGCCGCTCGCCCTGGAGCGTGCGCGAGACCGCTGCACCCGAGCGGGCGCCGATCGCCGCCAGCGTCGCCACGAGGTCGGCGCGCACCGGCACCGCCATCTCGGCCGCGCCCGTCGGCGTCGGCGCCCGGCGGTCGGCCGCGTGGTCGATCAGGGTCCAGTCGGTCTCGTGGCCGACCGCGGAGATCAGCGGGATGTCGCTGGCCGCCGCGGCGCGCACCACGCTCTCGTCGTTGAAGCCCCAGAGGTCCTCGAGCGAGCCGCCGCCGCGCGCCACGATCAGCAGGTCGGGGCGCGGGATCGCGCCGCCGGGCTCGATCGCGTTGAAGCCTCGAATGGCCGCCGAAACCTCCTCGCCGCAGGTCTCGCCCTGCACGCGCACCGGCCAGACCAGGAGATGCAGCGGAAAGCGGTCGGCGATGCGGTGGCGGATGTCGCGGATCACCGCGCCGGTCGGCGAGGTGACGATGCCGATGACGCGCGGCAGGAAGGGCAGGGGACGCTTGCGCGCCTGCGCGAACAGGCCCTCGGCCTCCAGCTTCAGGCGTCGCTCGTTGAGCAGCGCCATCAGGGCGCCGGCGCCCGCCGGCTCCATCTGCTCGATCACGATCTGGTACTTGGACGAGCCCGGGAAGGTCGTGAGCTTGCCGGTGGCGATGACCTCCAGCCCTTCTTCGGGCTTGAAGGCGATCTTCAGCATGGAGCCGCGCCAGATCACGGCCTCGAGCCGGGACTTGTCGTCCTTGAGGGCGAAATAGGCGTGGCCCGAGGAATGGGGGCCGCGATAGCCCGAGATCTCGCCGCGCACGCGCACATGCCCGAAGGCGTCCTCGACCGTGCGCTTCAGCGCGCCCGAGATTTCCGAGACCGTATACTCGGCGGCGTTCGTGCCGGCGGGCTCGGCCGCGGCCGCCCGGGCCGTCGTGCGGGCGCTCACCATGCGGCCACCGCTTCGGCGCGCGGCCGGACCGCACGGCCGGCCAGCGAGGCCGACACGCGCGGAGCCGGCAGGACGGGCTCGGTCACGAGGTTGCGCAACGAGGCGCGGATATGGTCGACAAGCGCGGCCGCCGCCGGCGAGCCGGCGTTGCGCCCCAGCATCACCGCGATCTGCGCGTCCGACAGCGCCGGAAACCCGTCCGCCTCGCCGAGCACCCGCATGCCGGGGCGTAGCGCGCATTCCGGCAGGACGCTGACGGCCAGGCCGGCGAGCACCGCCGAAGTCACGATCTGCGCCGACCAGGACGTGAACAGGATGCGGTGCGGCCGGCCGATCCGGTTCAGCGCCGCGATGCCCTCCTGGCGCCAGGCGCAGTCCGCGCGGCCGATGGCGAGCGGCAGCACCGGCTCCTCGTGCGTGGAATGGGCGGCGGAGGTCACGAAGTGCAGTGGCTCGGTGCGCACGATCTCCGACCAGGCGTTGGTGCGGGTCGGGCAGACGAGCGCGACGTCGAGGTGCCCCTTCTCGACATGCTCGATCAGGCTCGTCGTCGTCTCGCAGGCGATCTGCAGCTCGACGCGCGGGTTGGAGCGCACGAAGCGCGCCATGATCTCGGGCAGGAACCGCTCGGCATAGTCGTCCGGCAGGCCGATGCGCACGTGGCCCTCGATCGTCTCCTCGTCGAAGGCCGACAGCGTCTCCTGGCTGAGAACCAGCATGCGGCGGGCATAGCCCAGAAGCCGTGCGCCCGCATCGGTCAGCTTCACCTGCCGCCCCGAGCGCTCGAAGAGCTCCGTTCCCAGACGCTCCTCCAGGCGGCGGACCTGCATGGACACGGCCGACTGCGTCTTGAACACCTCCTCCGCCGCGCGGGTGAAGGAACCGGCGTCCACGATCGCCACGAAGGTGCGGAGCTGGTCGAGATCGAGAGGGGTCGCCATGGCGTTCATCCATCACGGTATCTGATGCAGACCATTCCAAACATTCGTTGGTCTGATCCGTCAAGCGGTTCTATCTCATTCTCAGCCCGACCGATGCGGCGTTCTTTTCCACCTCCCGGAACTCCCGTCCGGGCGGCCCGGCGAAGCTCTGTCCGAACGGTCCCGTTACCCCCCGGCCCAAGGAGATCCAGGCCATGTCGCTCGTCTCGCCCGCTTCCGAACTGTCGCTGTCCGCGCTCCTGCGCGCACCCGCCACCCTCGTCCAGGTCGCCCGCGCCATGGTGCGCACGCTCGTGAACCGACGCGCCGCCTATCGCGTCTCGGAACTGCCGGACTACCTCCTGACCGACATCGGCCTGAAGCGCGACGACGTTCATGCCGCGATGAACGCCGACTGGCGCGAGGATCCGACCCTCCGGATGGCGATCAGCGCCCAGAAGCGCCGGGCGCCGGTGCGGTCCGTCCGCCGGCCCTGAGGCCGCTGCACGCGACACGAAAAAGGCCCGCGCCGGCAGTCCCGGCGCGGGCCTTTTTGCATGGAGACGGCTGCCGTCAGGCGTCTTCGGATACGGTCTCGGCCGCCTGCGTGTCGGTGTAGGTCGCCAGCACCTTGTCGATGCGCCGGCCGTCGAGGTCCACGACCTCGAAGCGCCAATGGCCGTAGCGGATCGCCTCGCCGGCCTCGGGGATGTGGCCGAACTGATCGAGGATGAAGCCCGCGAGCGTCTCGTAGTCGCGCTCCTCGGGCAGGTTGGCGTTGCCGAGCGCGCGCTCGACGTCGTCGATCGGCATGCCGCCGTCGATCAGGAACGAGCCGTCCTCGCGCTTGACCACCGCGTATTCGTCGTCCGATCCCTCGGGCAGGGCGCCCGAGATCGCGGCGAGGATGTCGGTCGGCGTCACGAGGCCCTCGAACGAGCCGTACTCGTCGAGCACGATCGCCATGTGGATGTTGGCGGTGCGGAAGCGCTCCAGGAGCTTGAGCACCGGCATGGTCTCGTTGACGTAGAGCGGCTCGCGCACGGCGGCGCGGATGTCGACCGAGCCCGTGCGCCGGTACTGGTCGAGAAGCTCCTTGGCCTGCACGACGCCCACGAGGTCGTCGATGTCCTCGTTGGCGACGGGAAAGCGCGAATGGCCGCTCGAATGGATCTCGTCGAGGATCGCGATCGGGTCGTCGGCGAGCGACACCCAGGACACGTCGGGGCGCGGTACCATGATGGAGCGGGCGTTGCGGTCGGCGATGCGCAGGACGCCTTCCAGCATCTCGCGCTCCTTCTCCTCGAAGACGCCCGACTCGGTGCCCTCGGCGATCATCGCCTTGACCTCCTCCTCGGTCACCGAGTTCTCGGTCGTGGCGTTGGCGCCGACCAGCTTGCCGACGGCCTCGGTGGACACTCGCAGGAACCAGACGATCGGCGCGCCGATCATCGACAGGAAGCGCATGAACGGCGCGACGAAGCAGGCGATGCCCTCGGGATGGGCCAGGGCGAAGCGCTTGGGAACGAGCTCGCCCAGGATCAGCGAGAAGTAGGTGATCAGAACGACCACCAGCGCGAAGGCGGCGGTCTCGGCCGAGGCCGCGGGAACGCCCAGGGACTGGAGAAGCGAGGCGACCGGCGCGGAGAAGACCGAGCCGCCGTAGGCACCCGCGAAGATGCCGACGAGTGTGATGCCGACCTGGACCGTGGACAGGAAGCCGGTGGGATCCTCCACCAGCTTCAGGGCGGCGTTCGCCCCTCTCCGCCCGTTCTGCGCCATCTGCTGGAGCCGGATACGGCGGGACGACACCACCGCCAATTCCGACATTGCAAAGAACCCGTTCAGAAGAATCAGGAAAACGACGATCAGAAGGTTGAAGATCAGCATCCGGTGTCCGTGGGAGCGCGTCGGGCCCCCTGTTTCATCCGGCCGCAGTATAGGGTCTGGCTTGCCTTCACTCCATGGGGCAGGCCGCGAAACTTTCGTTGACCGGACGCGCGCCGGTTTTCATCAAGACTTGGATGACTTCTCGAAGCGCGAAAAGAGAGCCATCATGTCTCTGACCGCTTCGGCCTGCGCGGCCTGCGCATCCGACATCATGTCCCAGAACGAGGGGGGCGCTGCGCCCGCGCGCGGCGGCGACGACGCCGAACGCTTCGGGGCGGGCGCGGGCTGGAACAGGCTCGCGAACATGGCGAAGGGATCGGCGGCCGGCGGTGCGGCGCCCGCGGCGCCCGGCCAGCTCATCCAGGGAAGGCCGAGGCGCATCGCATCGGCGAAGAACGGCATGGACCCGGCGCCGGCGGTGCTTCCCGAGGGCCGGTTGAAGGCTTCCACCGCCGCCGCCGAGCGCTTCAGGGCCTCGGCCAGCGCCTGTCCCGCGTTGTCGGTCGGATAGTGGCGGCCCGCCATGCCGAGCATCGACTGGATCGTCAGTGCGCCGAGCGCGGGCATCATGGTCTGGATGACGTCCGGCGTCTGGCCGGTCAGGGCCGAGGCGCGCCGCGCCACCGCGTCGGACAGTTCCGGGCCGAACAGGGCATCCAGGAGACGCCGGCCGTCCGCCATGGACGGCACGGCACCGGTGCCCGGCACAAAGGCCTCAGCCGCCTGCGTGACGTCGGCCCAAGCCGCCGGATCGCCCATCGCCCGCCGAAGGCCCAGCATGAAGGCGGGCACCAGCGCGTCGGTCGTGGCGCGCATCTCCTCCTGGCTCAGCCGGAAGCGCTCTGCCAGGCGATCGGTCGCCTGTCCCGCGTCGGCCGCGCTCAGCCAGTCGAAGAAGTCGGGCATGGTGTCGAAGCCTTTCGGTGCGTGGAAAGGCCGAGTGTGGGGCCAACCGTGGTCCGCTGCCAAGGGCATGGCGGCCCACAAGCGGGCGGGACGGCGGGATCAGTAGGTCAGGTGGCGGAAAAGCGGCTCCATGCGCCGCTCCCAGGGTCCCTCGAACCGGCGCAGGAGCTCCTGCGCGGGCGTCGTTCCGCGCGCGGCCGTGTCCTCGAGCGGGGCCAGGAAGATCGTCTCGTCGAGACCGTCGCTGTTGAGCCGGTTGCGCCGCTCGAGGCCGCCCCGCGAGATCCCCAGCGCCTTGCGGGCGAGTTGGAGCGCCGTGCCGCCGCGGAACGGCGCGTCGAGACCCCGTTCGGGAACCGCCGCGCGCAGCGCCGCCACCTCCTCGAAGCCCCAGTCCCGCGTCATCGCCTCTGCTTCGGCCAGCGCATCCTCGTCGTAGAGAAGGCCGACCCAGAAGGCGGGCAGGGCGCAGATATCGCGCCACGGACCGCCGTCGGCGCCGCGCATCTCCAAGAAGCGCTTGAGGCGCACGTCCGGGAAGAGGGTGGAGAGATGGTTGGTCCAGTCGCCGAGCGTCGGCTCGGAATGCGGGAAGCGCCCCTGGCCCGCGCCGTCCAGGAACTGGCGGAAGGTGATGTCGGTGCAGTCGTGATAGCGCCCCTCGCGCGTCACGAAGTACATCGGCACGTCCAGCGCCCAGTCCACGTAGTCGCGGTAGCCGAAGCCCGGCTCGAAGGCGGCCGGCAGGAGGCCCGAGCGCCGGTTGTCGACGTCGCGCCACACGCCGCAGCGCCAGGACTGCTCGCCGTTCGGGGCGCCGTCCGTGAAGGGCGAGTTGGCGAACAGCGCCGAGGCCACGGGCTGCAGGCGCAGCGACACCGCCATCTTGCGCGCCATGTCGCGCTCCGAGGAGAAGTCGAGGTTCACCTGGATCGTGGTGGTGCGGAACATCATGTCGAGACCGCGCGTGCCGACGCGCGGCATGTAGCGCTCCATGATGGCGTAGCGGGACTTGGGCATGCGCGGCGTCTCGTCGAGGCGCCACAAGGGACTCGAGCCGAGGCCGAGAAAGTGCATGCCGAGCGGCTCGGCGACGCGTCGAGCCTGCGCGAGATGACGATTCGACTCCGCGCAGGTCTGGTGGATGGTTTCCAAAGGGGCGCCCGACAGCTCGAACTGTCCGCCCGGCTCCAGCGAGATCGCACCCTCTCCGTCGCCTCCGGCCAGACCGATGATGCGTCCCTCGTCGAGGATCGGCTCCCAGCCGGTCTCGGCTCCCATGCCCTCCAGAAGCGCCCGGATGCCGGTCTCGCCCTCGTAGGGCACGGGCGACAGGTCGGCGGGGCGGAACGGAAACTTCTCGTGCTCGGTGCCGATCCGGAACTCGGCGGGCGGACGCTCGCCCGAGCGGATGTGGTCGACGAGCTCGTCGATCGCTTGGATGGGCGTCAGGTCGCTGGTGTCGCGCGCCATGGGAAGCTCCGGCCGGAAGAACTGTCGAGGTCAGCGCCGGCGGAGCCGGACGGCGGAAAGGGTGTCTGCGGCGATTCCGGCCCTGGCGCAAGGGCGGAGCCGGCGAACGGTGCGGTCGCGCATGGGGATCAGCCCGTCCGCCAGTCGCCGGCCGCCGCCTGTACCACCGCAAGGGCGGCCACCGCCGCCGTATCGGCTCGCAGGATGCGGGGCCCGAGCGAGATGGCGCGCGCGAAGGGAAGAGCGAGCAGAAGGGTGCGCTCGGGCTCGGAGAACCCGCCCTCCGGCCCGATCAGGAGCGCGAGCGGCCGGCCGGCCAGGGGCGACAGAGCCGCGAGGGGCGATGCGCTCTCCGCCCGCTCGTCGCAGAACAGGAGCGTGCGTCCCGCGTCCCAGCCGCCCAGCACCGCGTCGAGGCGCCGCATCTCGCGGCATTCCGGCACATGAAGGACGCCGCACTGCTCGGCGGCCTCGATCGCGTTGGCGCGCGCGCGCTCGGCGTTGAAGCGGGGAGCCTGCGTGTGCTGGGTCTGGACCGGCTGGAGGATGCCCGCGCCCATCTCCACGGCCTTCTGGACGGTGTAGTCGAGCCGCGCCGACTTCAGGGGAGCGAAGAGGTAGACGAGGTCGGGGGCGGGCGGCTGCGGGCGCGTTTGCGCCTCGACCGCGATGCGGACCCGCCGCTTGCCCTCGCGGCGCAGCCGGGCCTGCCACTCCCCCGCGCGGCCGTTGAACACGAGGATCAGAGCCTCGTCCTCCAGACGCAGGACGTTCAAGAGGTAGTTGGTCTGGCCCGCGTCCGCCTCGATCTCGGTCCCGGCGGCCAGGTCCGCCTCGAGGAAGAGGCGCGTTCCCCTGAATTCGTAGTCGGGCATTTCGTCTCGCCACCTGCCGGGAAACCTTTGCGCGGCACTTCCCGTTGCGACCGCGACCCGCGACGCGGCGCCTATCGGAGGCACCGCCCGCCTGACCGCTTTCTAGGGGCGGCGCGACCGCTTTCCAGGGAGCCGCGCTCCGGTGGTCGGGCGACGGGCACGAACACGGGAACCGAAGAGAATGGATCTACGCATCAAGGGACGCACCGCCCTCATCACGGGCGCGTCGGGTGGCATGGGCTGGGCGGTCGCCAAGATCCTGGCCGAGGAAGGCGTCCGCCTCGTGTTGACCGACAAGGACGTCAAGGGCATCGAGGAGGAGGTTCTGCAATTGGGCACCGAGGCCTTCGCGGTGGGCGCCGACATGACCGTGGGCGCGGAGGTGGACGCGGTGGTCCGCCAGGCCGCCGATCGCTTCGGGGCGGTCGACATCGTGGTCCATACGAGCGGCATCACGGGCGAAAAGGGCGACCCGCTCGAGATGCGCGACGAGGATTATCTCGAAGCCTACCAGAACGACTTCTTGTCGGCGGTGCGCGTGGCGCGCGCCACGATCCCGGCCATGAAGGCGCGCGGGTGGGGCCGCTTCGTCGCGGTGGTGTCCGAGAACGCCACCCAGCCCTACTGGGAGGAGGCGACCTACAACACCGCCAAGGCCGCGCTCTCGGTGTTCGTGAAGGGACTTTCCTACAAGGCGGCCGCGGACGGGGTCCTGTGCAACACGGTCTCGCCCGCCTTTATCGCGACCGACATGACCGACGAGATGATGCAGAAGCGCGCCAAGGAGAAGGGCGTCTCGTTCGAGGAGGCGATCGAAAGCTTCCTGGAGGAGGAGCGGCCCGGCATCGTCCAGAAGCGGCGCGGCGAGGCCGACGAGGTGGCCGCTGCCATTGCCCTCCTCGTCTCGGAGCGCGCCTCGTTCATCAACGGCGCCAACATCCGCGTCGACGGCGGCTCGGTGCAGGCCGTGCAGAACTAGTGCAGAAGACGTCTTCGTTCGCGGCTTCCGTAAGGGCCGCGAACGCTTTCTTGAGACACGCCATGCCAAGGATCGTCGCGTTAGTCGCTCGGTCCTGAAGGCATCCCACCATGATTCCAGCGTCCTCGATTCCGGTCGCCGGTTCCCGGTCCGGCTTCCGTCTGGACTGGGGACTTCTGAAATACGGTCTGCGCCGCGATGCGCCGATCCATATGGTCGTACTTATGTTCGCGGCGGTTCTCTGGCCGTTCATCGGAGCCCACCCGATGGAGTGGTTGCTCACGCTGATCTCGCGCTTCACCAATTTTCTGCTTCTGTCGCTCGTGACCGCGATTGCCCTGCGGTTCTGTGTCTACGTCTCCCACCTGCGCCCCGCGAGCCCGATCCGTCAGCTCGTGGCGGATGCCGGCGAGGGCATGCGCGACGGGTTTCTGGAGCGGTGGCTGCCGTTGGCGCTGACCAGCGCGATCTTCATGGTCTGCTTCGCGCAGTTCAAGGCCAACATTCCCGAACTGACCGACGGCTTTCCGTGGGACGCAACTCTGGCCGCATGGGACCGGTCGCTTCACTTCGGTCGGCAGCCATGGGAATGGCTGCAGCCCCTGCTCGGATGGCCCGTCGTCACGTTCCTCATCAATCTGAACTACAACATGTGGTTCTTCTTCATGTGGGGCATGTTCTTCGTGTTTGCGGCTCAGGCGAGCGGTGCGACGGGACGCACCCGCTTTCTTCTCACCTTCTTTCTGACCTGGGCGATCGCCGGCAACCTCCTGGCCTTGACTCTATCTTCGGCGGGACCCTGCTACTACGCGCTCACCGTGGGAGGGGCTGACCCCTATGCGGGGCTGATGGCCTATCTGCGCCAGGCCGATACGGTGTTTCCGATCTGGGCGCTCGATGTACAGGACATTCTGTGGGCGCATTATCAAAGCGGCGACGCCGATCTCGGCATCTCGGCCATGCCCAGCCTCCACAACGCGATGGCTTTCCTGATGGTGCTGGCGTCCCGTGACCTCCACCCCCGCCTGCGTCCCTGGCTTGTCGCCCACATGGTGCTGGTGTTCGTTGGCTCGATTCATCTCGGCTGGCACTATGCGCTGGACGCCTACGTCTCGTTCGCCGTGACCGGAGCGATCTGGCTCGCGGTCACGCCCTTCGCCCGGCGCTGGGACGCGCGCTTTGCGACCGCAGCCGTCTAGGCGCGGACGCGCCGAGACCATTTGCGGCTTCGCATCCGCCGGCATCCCGCGTTAGGATCGTTCCAAAAGATCCCGGGAGGTCGCCCATGACCATCGCCATGCCCAAGCCCGATCCCGCGATTCTGGCGCGCCGCCATGAGATCGCCGAGGCCATGCGGCGCATCGTGCCGGGCGAGGGCGTGGTCGCCGAGCCGGTGGAGATGCGGGTCTTCGAGACCGACGCGCTCACCGCCTACCGCCAGATGCCGCTCTGCGTCGTTCTGCCGGAGACCGTGCCGCAGGTGCAGGCGATCCTGCGCTGGTGCCACGAGAACCGCGTGCCGGTCGTGCCGCGCGGCTCGGGCACCTCGCTGTCCGGCGGCTCGCTGCCGCTGGAGGACGGCGTCCTCCTCGTCCTGTCGCGCTTCAACCGCATCCTGGAGATCGATCTCGACAACCGCTGCGTCGTCGCGCAGCCCGGCGTCACCAACCTCGGCATCACGCGCGCGGTGGAGCACGCCGGCTTCTACTACGCGCCCGACCCGTCCTCGCAGATCGCCTGCTCGATCGGCGGCAACGTCGCGGAGAACTCGGGCGGCGTCCACTGCCTGAAATACGGCCTTACCGCCAACAACGTGTTGGGCGTCGAACTCGTCACGATGGAAGGCGAGGTGGTGCGCTTAGGGGGCAAGCACCTCGATGCCGAGGGCTACGATCTTCTCGGCCTCGTCACCGGCTCGGAGGGGCTTCTTGGCGTCGTGACCGAGGTGACGGTCCGCGTCCTCCAGGCGCCCGAGACGGCGCGCGCCGTGCTGATCGGCTTTCCCACCAGCGAGCAGGCCGGTGCGTGCGTCGCCGCCATCATCGCCCGGGGCATCATTCCCGGCGGCATGGAGATGATGGACCGTCCCGCGATCCATGCGGCGGAGGACTTCGTCCATGCCGGCTATCCCCGCGACGTCGAGGCGCTTCTGATCGTCGAGCTCGACGGGCCGGCGGTCGAGGTCGACCATCTCCTCGCCGAGGTCGAGGGCATCGCGTCCGCCAACGGTGCCACCACCGCGCGCGTCTCGCAGTCCGATGCCGAGCGTCTGAGCTTCTGGGCGGGGCGAAAGGCGGCCTTTCCGGCGGTCGGGCGCATCTCGCCCGACTATCTCTGCATGGACGGCACGATCCCGCGCCGCGAGCTGCCGCGTGTTCTCGCCGGCATGAAGGCGCTGTCGGAGCGCTACGGGCTCGCCGTCGCCAACGTCTTCCATGCGGGCGACGGCAACCTTCACCCACTGATCCTCTACGATGCCTCGAAGGACGGCGAGCTGCAGCGCGCCGAGGACTTCGGCGCCGACATCCTGCGCCTGTGCGTCGAGGTCGGCGGGGTGCTGACCGGCGAGCACGGGGTCGGCATCGAGAAGCGCGACCTCATGTCCGAGATGTTCGGCGAGGACGACCTTCGCCACCAGATCCGCGTGAAGTGCGCCTTCGACGATCGGCACCTCCTCAACCCCGGCAAGGTGTTTCCCGTGCTGCACCGCTGCGCCGAGCTCGGCCGCCTCCACGTCCACAAGGGAAAGCTGCCCTTTCCCGAACTGCCGCGGTTCTGACCGTTGAGCGCGATGGTGGAAACGCGGGCGTCCGAGCGCCTCATGCCGGGTACGGCCGAGGACGTGCGCGCGATCGTGGCCGACGCGGTGGCGCAGGGCACGCCGCTCGCGGTCGAGGGCACCGGCTCGAAGGGCGGGCTCGGCAGGCCCGTCCAGGTGGCCCGCACCCTGTCCACCGCCGGGCTGTCGGGCATCCTTTTCTACGAGCCGGAGGAGCTGGTTCTGTCCGCGCGCGCGGGAACGCCGCTCGCCGAGATCGAGGCGCTCCTGTCGAGCCGCGGCCAGCGCCTCGACTTCGAGCCGATGGACTACGGCCCGCTCCACGGACGGGCGCGGGGGGAGGGCACGCTCGGCGGGCTCCTGGCCTGCAACCTGTCGGGGCCGCGTCGCATCAAGGCGGGGGCTGCGCGCGATCATGTTCTCGGCATCGAGGCGGTGTCGGGCCGGGGCGAGATCTTCCGCAGCGGCGGACGCGTCGTGAAGAACGTCACGGGCTACGACCTGTCCAAGGGCATGGCCGGCTCGTTCGGCACGCTCGCCGTCCTCACCGAGGTCACGATCAAGGTCCTGCCGGCTAGCGCGACCGAGACGACGCTGCTCCTGCGCGGTCTCGACGACGAGCAGGCGGCGGGTGCGATGGCGGGCGCCATGGGCTCCTCGGCGGAAGCGTCGGGCGCCGCCCACCTTCCCTACGACGTCGCAGGCCGCGTCGTGGACGGCGCGCTCGGCCGGGCGCCCGCGACCGCGATCCGCCTGGAGGGCATCGCGCCGTCGGTGGCGGCGCGCGCCGACCATCTGGCACGCGGCCTGGAGCGCCTGGGAAGCCTGGAGCGGCTGGAGGGGGAGGCCTCGGTCCGCTTCTGGCGCGACGTGCGCGACGCAAGACCCTTCGCCGACGGGACCGAGCGCCCGGTCTGGCGCGTGTCGCTCGCCCCGACCCATGCACCGGCCTTCGTCATGGACCTGCGCATGGGGGCGGGCACGGATGCCTTCTACGACTGGCAGGGCGGCCTCGTCTGGCTGCGCATGGAGGCGGGCGCGGACGAGGCGCTGGTGCGCGGTCTCGTCGCGCGCCATGGCGGGGGCCACGCGACCCTGGTGCGCGCGAGCGTGGCCGAGCGCGCCGCAACGCCGGTCTTTCAGCCGCAACCGGCCGCGCTGGCCGCGCTCTCGGCTCGGCTCAAGCACCAGTTCGATCCGGCCGGCGTGCTGAATCCGGGACGAATGGGGTAGGAACAACCATCCATGCAGACCCACTTCACCCCGCAAGCCCTTCAGGATCCCGAGACCGCGCATTCCGAGGGCATCATCCGCAAGTGCGTGCATTGCGGCTTCTGCACGGCGACCTGTCCGACCTACGTGACGCTCGGCAACGAGCTCGACAGTCCGCGCGGGCGCATCTACCTCGTCAAGGAGATGCTGGAGACGGGGCGGCCGGCCGACCGCAAGACCGTCACCCATATCGACCGCTGCCTGTCGTGCCTCGCCTGCATGACGACCTGCCCGTCCGGCGTGAACTACATGCATCTCGTGGATCACGCCCGCGCCCATATCGAGCGGACCTACCGCCGCCCGCTCGCCGATCGCCTGATCCGGAAGCTGCTCGCCGCCGTCCTGCCCTATCCCCGGCGCTTTCGCCTGAGCCTGGCGGCGGCGCGCCTCGCGCGCCCGCTCGCGCCCGTCCTCGACCGCGTGGCGCCCTTGCGGCCGCTGGCCGCCATGCTGCGCCTGGCGCCGCTTCATGTGCCCGCCGCCTCCGCCAACGACCGCGACGGCACGCGCGCGGCCGAGGGACGGGCGGTGAAGCGCGTCGCGATCCTGCGAGGCTGCGCGCAACGGGTGCTCGACCCCGCGATCAACGAGGCGACCGTGCGCCTGCTCGGCCGTCTCGGCGTCGAGGTCGTGATGCCGCAAGGCGAGGGCTGCTGCGGGGCGCTGACGCACCACATGGGCCGGGAGGATGCCGCGCTCGGCTTCGCGCGCGCCAACGTCGATGCGTGGAGCCGTGAGATCGAGGGGCGGGGGCTCGACGCCATTCTCGTCACGACGTCGGGCTGCGGCACCACCGTCAAGGACTACGGTCACATGCTGCGGCTCGATCCGGCCTATGCGGAGCGCGCCGCGCGGGTGGCGAGCCTTGCCAAGGACGTGACGGAGTTCCTGGCGACGCTCGACCTGCCGCTGCCCGCGAACCCGGTGGATGCCGTGGTCGCCTACCACTCGGCCTGCTCCATGCAGCACGGTCAGCGCGTGACGCGCGAGCCCAAGGTGCTGCTCGCCCAGGCCGGCTTCACGGTGCGCGACGTGCCGGAGGGTCACCTGTGCTGCGGCTCGGCGGGAACCTACAACATCCTGCAGCCCGAGATTGCGGCGACGCTGCGCGACCGCAAGGTCGCCAACATCGAGCGCGTGGCCCCCGAGATCGTCGCCACTGGCAACATCGGCTGCATGACGCAGATCGGCTCGGCCACCGCGATCCCCGTGGTCCACACGGTGGAGCTTCTCGACTGGGCCTTCGGCGGCCCGACGCCGCGAAAGCTCGAGGGCCCGGCGTTTCGGGCGCTGCCCGTCCGCGAGGCCGCCGAGTAACGAAAAAGGCCCGCCGAAGCGGGCCTTTCGAAGTCTTGTGACGTGGGGGCGATCAGCCGCCGAAGATCGAGGCCAGCAGCGGGCGGCCGCCGGCCTTGGCCTGGCGGATCGAGCCGGTCTCGGCATAGACCTTCTGCGAGCCCGACGCGCCGGGCGCGAGCACCACGACCTTGGTGCCCTTGCCGACGCGCTCGTAGAGGTCGGTCACGTCCTCGTTCATCATGCGGATGCAGCCCGACGACATGTTGAGGCCGATCGTCCAGGGCTGGTTGGTGCCGTGGATCCGGAACATCGAGTCGCGGCCGTTGCGGTAGAGGTACATGGCGCGCGCGCCAAGTGGATTCTCCGGGCCGCCCGCCATGTAGGCCGGAAGGATGCGACCCTTGGCGCGCTCGCGGCGCACCATCTCGGCCGGCGGCGTCCAGCCGGGCCATTCGGCCTTGCGCTGGATGTTCATCGTGCCGCCCCAGGCAAAGCCCTCCTTGCCCACGCCCACGCCGTAGCGGATCGCCGTGCCGCCGCCCTCGACGAGATACAGGAACTTGCGGTCCGTATCGATGATGATCGTTCCCGCCTTCTCCTTGGTGGAGATGCGGACCGGCTGGCGCATGAAGCGCGGATCGACCTTGCGCATGGCGTTCGGCTGGCGGGTCTCGCCGCGTCGCACCTGCGGCTGGGCCGGGCCGCCGGAGCGGATCGCCGCGCGATCTCCCGAGCGCACCCACTGTCCCGTGCTGTAGTCGTAGTAGCGCACCTGCTGCGCCTCGGCCGCCGCGGCGCCCGCCAGCGTGGCCGCGGCGAGAAGCGCCGCGAAGAGAGGTGACTTCATGGGAAAACCGTCCTTGAAACAAGCTGTTGGGAGAAGGATGGAGAGACCGGGGTCGGACGCAAGACGCCAAGGGGACGGGGCGATCCGATGCGAGCCTTCGGGTGGGCGATTTGCAACTTTATGTTGCCGTCAAAGCACAACAACACGCGCGCCCACCGGCACGCTCTCGTAGAGTTCGATGACGTCCTCGTTGCGCATGCGGATGCAGCCCGACGACACGGCCTGCCCGATCGTCCAGGGCTGGTTGGTGCCGTGGATGCGGTAGAGCGTCGAGCCGAGGTAGAGGGCGCGCGCGCCGAGCGGATTGGCCTCGCCCCCTTCCATGCGGGCCGGCAGGATGCGGCCCTTGAGGCGCTCGCGTGCCACCATCTCGGCGGGCGGCGTCCAGGTCGGCCATTCCGCCTTGCGCGTCACGGCGTGGGTGCCGCGCCAGCCGAAGCCGTCCTTGCCGACGCCGACCCCGTAGCGTCGCGCCTGGCCGCCGGCTTCCACGCGGTAAAGGAAGCGCTCGCGCGTATCGACCACGATCGTGCCCGGCGCGTAGCCGCGCTCGAAGCGCACGGTCCGCGGCAGGAAGGCCGGATCCATCTCGGGCGCGCGCGTTTGCCGCACGGCGCCGCGCGGCGCGGCAAAGGCGGCCAGCGTCGGCGCGGTCGCCGCGGCGCGGCGTGCGGGGCGCGCCGTCTCCGGTCCGCCGAAGACGCCCATGACGCGGCGCTCCTCGCGATACGAGCCGAGCGGCTCCACGGTGCCGGTATCGTCGCGCACGATGCCGACCGGCACGCTGCCGCGGAACACCACGGTTCCCGCCGGATAGGGCCGCGCCACGCTCTGGCGCGCATAGCCCGGGACGACGCCGCTGCCGGGCGACAGTTGCCGGACGGCCTCGGCCGCCTGGTCGCGCGGAACCGAGAGCGGCGGGCGGTCGCGCGCGAAGGTCGGCGCGGGCAGAGCCGTGAGGAGGGCGAGGACGAGGGGCGCAATCCGGCGCATCGGGCGGGATCTCCGGGAAACGGGCCCGCTCTGGAATGCGGGCTTTCTGTCCCGAAGATGGGCCGTCGGTCCCCATCGAAAGGTGAACGGGCACCCGCTCTCCCGCGCGCTCTGGCGGGATGGTTAAGGCCTGGTTTGCCGGAGCGTCAGCGCGAAAGGCGCCGGCGCGCGTCGCGCTGGATCGCCGGCAGGAGGGGTGCCGCCTCCGTCTGCGACAGGCCGGGGCGCAGGCGCGGGTCGTAGAGCATGTTGAGGATCAACCGGTCGTAGGGCGTGAAGCTCGTCAGCCGCGAGGTGTCGTTGAAGACGCTGTCGGCTGCGTCGCTATTGTCGTTGAGCGGTCCCAGGCCCTGCAGGAGTTCCTCCACGAGGCAGCGCCGGAACAGGGCGTCGCCCTCGTCGGAAACCAGAACGGCGTCGGACCGCGTGATGCCGTCGCGCCCGTAGAGCGTGCGGACGATGCAGTTGCCCGGCGTTTCCATGAGGGGGTTGCCGTAGATCCGGCGCACGGTCTCGCCGTAGGCCGCCCGGTCCACGACATGCACCGTGAAGTTGCCCGGCTCGCCGCGTGCGGCCATGGCGATGTCGAGGCCCCGGATCGAGCGTCCCATCTGGCGCACGAAGGCGCGCACCGCCGCGCTCCGGTCGCTGCTCGCCCGCGCCTCGATCGCGACGCGCACGGGGCGGACGAACTTCTTGACGTAGCTCGAGTCGGAAAAGGCGCCCGTGTACTCGGCGCCGAACACCACCGTCTCGAACCCGCGAATCACCTCGGCCGGCGCGGGCAGCGGCGCGGCTTGGCCCGCCGGGGCAACGAGGAGAAGCGCCAGCGTCGCCAGCGCCCGTACCACTCGCCCCATCGCTTCGCCTCCCTGACGATCGCCGCCACCCCTTGCGTGTTGTCGGCAACCCGTGCGCGCGCCGCAAGCGGGTCCCGGCCCCATCCACGCAAGACTTGCCTTCCGGACCGCGATGGCGCCACCAAGTCGCAGGGGCGACGCGAAGGGCATGGCGATGGAGCAGGCGTGGAACGAGACGGCACGGCGCTGCGCCTGGGCGGGAAGCGATCCACTCTACCGCCGTTATCACGACCATGAATGGGGTCGCCCGACGGCCGACGACGAGCGCCTCTTCGAGAAGCTGTGCCTCGAGGGCTTCCAGGCCGGGCTCTCGTGGATCACGATCCTGCGCAAGCGCGAGCGGTTTCGCGAGCGCTTCCACGGCTTCAGGATCGAACGCGTGGCGCAGATGGGCGAGGCCGACGTCGCCTCCCTGCTGCAGGATGCGGGACTCATCCGCCATCGCGGCAAGATCGAGGCCGCGATCAGCAACGCGCGGGCGGTGCTCGCCCTGCGCGAGGACACGGGTCGCTCGCTCGCCGCCTTTCTGTGGAGCTTCGAGCCGCCCGCGAGCGAGCGGCCGGATAGGGTGGATGCGGAGTATCTGCGCCGCAATCCCGAGACGCCGGCCTCGCGGCGACTGTCGAAGGCGCTGCGAGGCCGGGGGCTGCGCTTCGTCGGACCGACCACGGCCTACGCCTTTCTCCAGTCCATGGGCTTCGTGAACGACCACGTGGAGGGGTGCTGCGTGCGCGAGGCCTGCGAACACGAGCGCGCCGTGTTCCAGAGGCCCGATCCGCCCGAACTTGCCGCGAAAACCTCGATCCGCTAGGACGCGGCACGATTTCGTTCATTCTTTCTCGCCCCTCGGGCGGCCGCCGCTGCGAGCCCCGAACCGTGGGGCGATTGCCGGATCCGGACCCGCCATGGCCAAGCCCCAGAAGCCCACACGCGTGCGCGCCCGCCAGCCGCGCGGCTTCACGGACCGCACCAGCGCCGACCTCGACGCGCAGGGCGAGATGCTCGCCACGATCCGCCGCGTCTACGAGACCTACGGGTTCGAGCCGGTGGAAACGCCGATGTTCGAGTACACCGACGCGCTCGGCAAGTTCCTGCCCGACCAGGACCGGCCGAACGCGGGCGTTTTCTCGCTGGAGGACGACGACGAGCAGTGGCTGTCGCTGCGCTATGACCTGACCGCGCCGCTCGCGCGCTATGTGGCCGAGAACTTCGAGACGCTGCCCAAGCCCTACCGCTCGTACCGGGCGGGCTACGTGTTTCGCAACGAGAAGCCGGGCCCGGGCCGCTTCCGCCAGTTCATGCAGTTCGACGCCGACATCGTGGGCGCCCCCAACGTCTCGGCCGACGCCGAGATGGCCATGATGATGGCCGACACGATGGAGGCGCTGGGGATCGAACGCGGCCAGTACGTGATCCGGGTCAACAACCGGAAGGTGCTGGACGGCATTCTCGACGCGATCGGGCTGGAAGGCGAGCCGGAGCGGCGCCTGACGGTGCTGCGCGCACTCGACAAGTTCGACAAGTTCGGCGTCGAGGGCGTGCGCCTGCTGCTGGGACCAGGCCGCCGCGACGAGGGCGGCGGCGAGGGCGACTTCACCAAGGGCGCCGAGTTGCCGGCGGAGGCGATCGAACGCCTCCTATCCCTGCTTAAGGCTGTCACTCACGAAAGCGACGAAGCTGAGTTCGCCAGCCGCGATACAAGCGACATGCGGGTGACCATCATTGATGGACGCAAGCATTTCACCGACAATCAAGCAACCCTTCGCGGTTTGCAACGTGTGGCCGGCGAGAGCCAGACTGCGATGGAAGGGCTCGCAGAGCTTCAACAGATTGCAGATGCTTGCGAGACAGCGGGCTATGGCTCCAAGCGCATTCTGATCGACTCCTCCGTTGTCCGCGGCCTCGAATACTACACCGGCCCCGTGTTCGAGGCCGAGCTCCTGTTCGACGTCGTCAACGAGCGCGGCCAGAAGGTCGTGTTCGGCTCGGTCGGCGGCGGCGGGCGCTACGACGGGCTCGTGTCGCGCTTCCTGTCCACCCCTGTGCCCGCCACCGGCTTCTCGATCGGTGTCTCGCGCCTCCAGGCGGCGCTCAAGAACCTCGGTCGCCTTCAGGCGCGCCCCCGCTCCGGTCCCGTGGTCGTCACCGTCATGGAGCGCGACCGGATGGGCGACTACCAGCTGATGGCTCGCCAGCTGCGCGAGGCGCTGAACGCGCCCGGCCAGCCGGTGGTGCCGGTCGAGGTCTTCCAAGGCAACCCCAAGCAGTTCGGCAAGCAGCTGCAATACGCCGACCGGCGCGAGGCGCCCGTCGCGATCATCCAGGGTTCCGACGAGCGCGTGGCGGGACAGGTGCAGGTCAAGGATCTGGCCGCCGGAAAGGCGCTCGCCGCCGGGATCACCGACAACGCGGAGTGGCGCGAGGCGCGCGCCGGCCAGGACGTCTTCCGCTATGCGCCGGGCGATCCGTCCGAGATGATCGCGGCGGTGCGCGCGATCCTGGCGCGGGGCGACGCCGCCCGATGAGCCTTCTGCCCGCGCCCGGCGATCCCGGCCCGGTGGCCGCAGCCGGCACGCCCTTCGACGCGACGCTCGCGGCGCTGTTTGCCGCGCGCGGCGCCGTGCCCACGGCGACCCCCATCCTCCAGCGCGCCGAGCCCTATCTCGACACGCTCGGCGAGGACCTGCGCCGGCGCATCTTTCTGACGCGCGGCGAGGGCGGCGAGACGCTGTGCCTTCGCCCCGACTTCACCGTGCCGGTGTGCCTCGCCCATATCGCGAACGGCGCGAGCTTGCCGCGCCGCTACAGCTACAACGGCCTCGTCTTTCGCCAGCGGCGCGGCGAGACGGCGGAGTTCCGCCAGGCGGGTGTCGAGAATCTCGGCGAGCCGAACCGCGCCGAGGCCGACGCGGCGACGCTCGCCGACGCCTTTGCGGGGCTCGACGCCTGCGGTCTGGCCCCAGCCGCGCTGCAAACGGTGATCGGCGACCAGGCGCTGTTCGAGGCCTTTCTTGCGGCACTGTCGCTTCCCGCCGGCTGGCGCCGCCGCCTCGTGCGCGCCTTTGGCCGCGACGACCTGCTTCAGGCCGCTCTCGCAACGCTGGCGAGCGGGGCCGGCACGCCGCCGTCCAGTGATCCGGACGTCCTGCGCCTGGCGCGTGCGCGCGACCGCGCGGGCCTCAAGGCGCTCGTCGCCGGGCGCATCGAGGAGGGCGGCCTGCCGCCCAAGCGCGGCCGGGGCGCAGCCGAGATCGCGGAGCGGCTTCTGGAGAAGACCGAGCTGGCCGACACGCGACTGGACGCCGAGAGCCTGGAGCGGTTGTCGCGCTTCCTTGCCATCGACTGTCCGGCCGACGAGGCGCCCGAGCGCCTGGCCCGCCTCGGCGGGGACCCGGCCTTCACGAACGCCATCGAGGGCTTTGCCGCCCGCAACCGCGCCCTGCAGGCGGCTGGCGTCGACCCCGCCGCGCTGCGCTACCGCGCGGCCTTCGGGCGGCCCATCGACTACTATACCGGCCTCGTGTTCGAGACCCTCGGTCCGGCGTCGCCCGAGCCGCTGGCGGGCGGCGGGCGCTACGACCGGCTGGTCGGCTATCTCGGCGCGCACGAGCCCATTCCCGCCGTCGGCTTCACGCTCTGGCTCGACCGGATCGGTGCCGCGCTCGCAGGGGAGGCGAGACCATGACGCTGACCCTCGCCCTTCCCTCCAAGGGCCGCCTCAAGGACCAGTGCGTCGCGACGCTGGCGAAGGCCGGCATCGAGGTGCGTTCGGCCAGCGACCCGCGCTCCTACCGCACCGAGGTGCGGGGGGCGGACGGTCTGGAGGTGCTGCTGCTGTCGGCCTCCGAGATCGCGCGCGAGCTGCGCGACGGGGCGATCGACCTCGGCATCACCGGCGAGGACCTCCTGCGCGAGACGATCCCCGACACGGATCGCCTCGTGCGCATCGAGGCGCGGCTCGGCTTTGGCCATGCCGACGTGGTGGTGGCCGTGCCCCATTCCTGGGCCGACGTCGAGACCATGGCGGATCTCGGCGACGTGGCGGCCGAGTTTCGCACGCGCCACGGACGCCGCCTGCGCATCGCCACGAAGTACTGGCGTTTGACGCAAGGCTTCTTCACGCGCAGCCATGGCATCCAGAGCTACCGCATCGTGGAAAGCCTCGGCGCCACCGAGGGCGCGCCGGCGGCGGGCTCGGCCGACCTCATCGTCGACATCACCTCCACCGGCTCGACGCTCGTCGCCAACCAGCTGCGCGTCCTCGACGACGGGGTGATCCTGCGCTCCGAGGCGTGCCTGGCCACGGCGCTCACGCGGCCACGCGACGTGGCGGCCACGGCGGCGCTGGACCGGCTCGTCGCGCGTTTCCGCGCGCCGACGTGAAAACGGCCGCCCGAGGGGCGGCCGTCTCATGAGCGATGCGAGATCGGGTCGATCAGGCGCGGGCGAGCGAGGCGCCGGCGCGGCCCGAGCGAGCGTCCACCGAGTAGGCGCCGGCACCGGCGGCGGCGAGCGCCAGGAAGCCGCCGCACAGGCCGATGTTCTTCATCAGCGCGGTCGACTGGTCCGGACCGAGATGGGCGAGAAGGCCGGTCGCCACGCAGAAGGCGGCGAGCACGTAGGCGACGATGCGGGTCTGGAAGCCGACCAGGATCGCCAGACCGCCGAAGAACTCCAGCGCGCCCACAAGGTAGGCCATGGCGACGCCGCCCGGCACGCCGAGCGAGCCGAGATAGCCGGCGAAACCGGCCGCGCCGGTCAGCTTGCTGAAGCCGGACACGATGAACAGGATGGACAGGAGGATGCGAGCGAGAAGCAGGACGGCGGGGTTCATGGAAGGGCTCCGGAAGGGCAGCGGGTTGTGATGCCCCTAGGGATGCCGGAGCTTGCCGCCCCCCGATAGCCGCGCCGAACACGACTGATCGTCAACGGGAACCGCTCCAATCCCATCGATTGGAGCGGTTCCAAGGTCCAGTCCTCAGCCGGGGCGCGTCATGGCCGCGGGATCCACCACGCGGTCGTAGGTCTCACCATCGACGAGACCCGAGGCGAGCGCCTCCTCGCGCAGCGTCGTGCCCCGCTTGTGCGCGGTCTTGGCGATGGTCGCGGCGTTGTCGTAGCCAATCGTCGGCGCCAGCGCCGTCACCAGCATCAGCGACTGCTCCATGAGCGAGCGGATGCGGTCCTCGTTGGCGACGATGCCGTCGACGCAGTGTTCGCGGAAGCTGTCCATCCCGTCGGCTAGGAGCCGTATCGACGACAGGACGGCGTTGGCGATCACCGGCTTGAAGACGTTGAGCTCGAAGTGGCCCTGGGAGGCCGCCACCGTCACGGTGGTCTCGTGGCCGAACACCTCCGCCGCCACCATGGTGAGGGCCTCGGCCTGCGTCGGGTTTACCTTGCCCGGCATGATCGAGGAGCCGGGCTCGTTCTCGGGCAGCGAGAGCTCGCCGAGGCCCGAGCGCGGGCCCGAGCCCAGGAAGCGGATGTCGTTGGCGATCTTGAAGAGGTCGGTCGCCAGCGCGTTCAGGCTGCCGTGGAAGAAGGCGAGCGCGCCGTGCGAGGCGAGCGCCTCGAACTTGTTCTCGGCCGTGCGGAAGGGCAGACCCGTGAGCTGGGCGATCTCGTCCGCGATGCGCACGTCGAAGCCGACCGGCGCGTTGAGGCCGGTGCCGACCGCCGTTCCGCCCTGCGCGAGCGCCAGCACGTCGTGCAGCGCCTTTTCGATGCGGATCTTGCCGAGCTGGAGCGCCGCGGCGTAGCCGGAGAACTCCTGGCCGAGCGTGATCGGGGTCGCGTCCTGCGTATGCGTGCGCCCGATCTTGATGATGTGGTCGAACGCCTTGGCCTTGGCGTCGAGCGAGGCGTGCAGCGCGTCGATCGCGGGCAGCACGCGGTTCGTCGCCTCGATCGCCACCGCCACGTGGATCGCGGTCGGGAACACGTCGTTGGACGACTGGCCCATGTTGACGTGGTCGTTGGGGTGGACCGGCTTCTTCGTGCCCTTCTCGCCGCCGAGCATCTCGATCGCGCGGTTCGAGATGACCTCGTTGACGTTCATGTTGGTCTGCGTGCCCGAGCCCGTCTGGTAGACGACAAGCGGGAAATGGTCGTCGAGCGTGCCCGAGATCACCTCGTCGGCGGCCCGGACGATCGTGTCGGCGAGCTCGGCGGACAGCTTGCCGTAACCCTGGTTGACGCGCGCCGCCGCCTTCTTGACGGTCGCCAGCGCGTGGATCACCGCGATGGGCTGCCGGTCGGTACCGATGCGGAAGTTGTTGAGCGAGCGCTCGGTCTGGGCGCCCCAGTAGCGGTCGTCAGCCACCTCGATCGCGCCGATCGAATCCGTTTCGCGTCTGGTTCCAGCCACTGCCTTGCGTCCTTGCCGAGAGGATTGGGTCGTGGCGCGGTTAACACGGGACGGGCAGGCGCAAAACAGGAAAAGCCGGCCCATGGCCGGCTTCTCGCTCACGCAACGCTAGAATCGATCTTAGTGACCGACCTGGTCCTTCACGGCGTCCTTGACCTTGCCGTAGTTCTTCTGGGTCTTGCCCTCGGCCTGGTCGGCCAAGCCATCGGCCGCCATGCGGTCGTTGCCGACCGCGTTGCCCACGGCTTCCTTGAGCTTGCCGCCGAGTTCCTTGGCGCCGCCCTTGATCTGGTTCGAGTCGACCATGATGCCACTCCATCTGCTTCGAAGGGGCCGGACCTTTCCGTCCGGTCTATGGCTGGAAAACCCGGGGTGCGACAGATTGGTTCCTGGCTGACGACATTAACTCTTGGAAAGGAGCCCGACGATCTGCTGAACCGCCAGGAGGCAGATCAGGACGCCGACGACGCGCAGGAGCAGGCGTTCGGGAATGCGGCGCACGGCATAGCCCGCCAGCGGCGCGGCCAGGACGCCGCCCGCGATCAGGCCGAGCACCGACAGCGCGTGGGTCGAGAGATCCCCGGCCTCCTCCCAGTGGCCTGTGACCAGCGCCAGCACGAAGGAGATCGAGACCGCGAGCGTGATCAGGAATTCGGCGGCGTTCACGGTGCCGATCACGTAGCGGGGCTGGCCGCCGGCACCCAAGAGGCCCGAGGTGACGATCGGACCCCACCCGCCGCCGCCGATCGAGTCCAAAAAACCACCCGCCAGGCCGAGCGGCGGCACGAGCCCCATCGGCGTCTGCGGGCGAGGCGCCTTGCGGAAGGAGCGCAGCGTCAGCAGCACGCCGATCACCGCGAGGTAGGCCGCCACGAAGGGTCGGATCGCATCGCCCTCGATCGAGGTCAGGACGTAGGTTCCCAGCACGCCGCCCGCCACGCCGAAGGGCACGAGGCGCCAGAACAGGCGCCAGTCGATGTTGCGGTTGGCGATGTGGGCGGAGCCGGATGCGGCGGTCGTGAAGAGCTCGGCCGTGTGGACCGAGGCCGAGGCCACCGCCGGCGCCACACCGAAGCTGAGAAGCACCGTGGAGGAGATCACGCCGTAGGCCATGCCGAGCGCGCCGTCGACGAGCTGCGCCAGCGCACCGACAACGAGAAAGAGAAGAAAGTCGGACATCGGTCTCCGCGAATCGATGGGGCCGGGCGTTCGGGTCACACCCAGCCTCTTATACGAAAGAAGGCCCGGCGGATCGCTCCGCCGGGCCTTCCCGATGCTTTCGAGACGGGGGTCCCGAGCTGCAGGGACTTAGAAGTCCATGCCGCCCATGCCGCCCATGCCGCCGCCCATGCCGCCCGGCATGCCGCCCGCGGCCGACTCCTTGCGCGGAGCCTCCGAGATCATGGCTTCGGTGGTGACCAGCAGACCCGCGACCGAGGCCGCGTCCTGGAGCGCCGAGCGCACGACCTTGACCGGATCGACGATGCCGGCCTGGATCATGTCGCCGTACTCGCCGGTCTGGGCGTTGTAGCCGAAGGTCGTCGAGGTGTTCTCGAGGAGCTTGCCGACCACGATCGAGCCTTCGCCGCCCGCGTTCTGGACGATCTGGCGGACCGGCGCCTGGAGCGCCTTGCGGACGATGGCGATGCCGGCGTCCTGGTCGGCGTTCTCGCCCTTCAGGTCCACCGCGTTCGAGGCGCGCAGCAGCGCCACGCCGCCGCCGGCCACGATGCCCTCTTCCACGGCCGCGCGGGTCGCGTTGAGCGCGTCGTCAACGCGGTCCTTCTTCTCCTTGACCTCGACCTCGGTCGAGCCGCCCACGCGGATCACGGCCACGCCGCCCGCGAGCTTGGCCAGACGCTCCTGGAGCTTCTCGCGGTCGTAGTCCGAGGTGGTCTCCTCGATCTGCGCCTTGATCTGGCCCACGCGCGCCTGGATGCCCGAGCTCTCGCCTGCGCCGTCGACGATCGTGGTGTTCTCCTTGGTGATGGAGATCTTCTTGGCGCGGCCCAGCATGTCGAGGGTCACGTTCTCGAGCTTGATGCCGAGGTCCTCGGAGATGACCTGGCCGCCCGTGAGGATCGCGATGTCCTCGAGCATCGCCTTGCGGCGATCGCCGAAGCCCGGCGCCTTGACGGCGGCGATCTTCAGGCCGCCACGCAGCTTGTTGACGACGAGCGTGGCCAGAGCCTCGCCCTCGACGTCCTCGGCGATGATGACGAGCGGACGCGACGACTGCACGACGGCCTCGAGGACCGGCAGCATCGCCTGGAGGTTGGAGAGCTTCTTCTCGTGGAGGAGCACGTAGGCGTCCTCGAGATCGGCCACCATCTTCTCGGCGTTGGTCACGAAGTACGGCGAGAGGTAGCCGCGGTCGAACTGCATGCCCTCGACGACCTCGAGCTCGGTCTCGGCGGTCTTGGCTTCCTCGACGGTGATGACGCCCTCGTTGCCGACCTTCTGCATCGCCGAGGCGATCATCTGGCCGATTTCCTTCTCGCCGTTGGCGGAGATGGTGCCGACCTGGGCGACCTCGTCGGAGGTCTCGATCTTGCGGGCCGAGGCCAGCAGCGACTCGACGACCTTCGAGACGGCCGCGTCGATGCCGCGCTTGACGTCCATCGGGTTCATGCCGGCGGCCACCGCCTTGGCGCCCTCGCGGACGATCGCCTGGGCGAGAACCGTCGCGGTGGTGGTGCCGTCACCGGCCTTGTCGTTGGTCTTCGAGGCCACTTCGCGCACCATCTGGGCGCCCATGTTCTCGAACTTGTCCTCGAGCTCGATCTCCTTGGCGACGGACACGCCGTCCTTGGTGATGCGAGGCGCGCCGAACGACTTGTCGATCACGACGTTGCGGCCCTTGGGGCCGAGCGTGACCTTCACCGCGTCGGCGAGAATGTCGACGCCGCGCAGCATGCGCTCGCGGGCGTCACGTCCGAACTTTACGTCCTTGGCTGCCATGGTCTGGTCTCCTGGCGTTTCGCGGGCCTCAAGCCCGTCCACGCCTTTTCAAGGATTGAAGGGAAGAAGAAGGGAAGGCTGTTAGCCGACGATCCCGAGGATGTCGGATTCCTTCATGATGAGCAGGTCCTCGCCGCCGAGCTTGATCTCGGTGCCCGACCACTTGCCGAACAGGATGCGGTCGCCGGCCTTGACCTCGAGCGGGTTGACCTTGCCGGTCTCGTCGCGAGCGCCCGCGCCCACCGCCACGATCTCGCCTTCCTGCGGCTTCTCCTTGGCGGTGTCGGGGATGATGATGCCGCCCGCGGTCTTGCTCTCGGACTCGACGCGCCGGACAACGACGCGGTCGTGGAGCGGGCGGAAGTTCACGCTGGCCATGAATCGAACCTTCCTTCTGGTAGGAGCCCGGGCCGGTGGCAACGCCATCGGAGGGCTCAAGACGATTTGGCACTCACCGATGGAGAGTGCTAACGGCGCCGCAGATAGGGGAGAAGGGGTTCGGCTGTCAAGCTTTGCGCCAGGTCGAAATCGCATCCCGGGGCGATCGCGCGTTGCACGGTCCATGACGGCTCGGACGCGCGCACGCCACCCCAGATGGGGGTGCGCCCCGGCTTATCCAAGACGCAATCGCACAGGAGGCAACCGGGCCGCCTGCATCTCGCAAGCCTGCGCGACACCCGCATGACGCCCGCCATCCGCCGCGCCCTTGCGGCACCGCGCTCGCTTGACCCTTCGCCTCGCGCTCCGCTATCGCCACGCGACCGGGCGGCGGCCGCCCGGCAAAGGAGTGAATCGCTCATGAGCGACGACGGCGCCCCCTTGCGCGGCATCGAGAGCCTGTCCGAGGTCGCGGGCGACTACGACACCTTGTTCTGCGACGTCTGGGGCGTGGTGCACGACGGCGTGCGACAGAACCCGGAGGCCGTGGCCGCGCTGCGCCGGGCACGCGAGGCGGGGGCACGCGTCGTGCTTCTCACCAACTCGCCGCGCCCGTCGGCCGGCGTCGTCGCGCAGCTGGACGCGCTCGGCGTCGACACCGAGGGCTACGACCGCGTCGTCACCTCGGGCGATGCGACGCGCGCCATGATCGCGGCAGGTCCCCAACGCTTCCTTCATATCGGCGCACCGCGCGATCGCGATCTCTTCGACGGCCTCGACGCGCGGCCCGTCGCCGAAGCGGACGCCGAGGGCATCGTCGTCACGGGCCTTGCGGACGACGAGCGCGAAACGCCCGACGACTACCGCGCGCTGCTCGAGCGCCTCGCCGCGCGCGGCCTGCCGCTCGTCTGCGCCAATCCCGATATCGTGGTGCATCGGGGCGAGCGGCTGATCTTCTGCGCCGGGGCGCTGGGCCAGCTCTATGACGAACTCGGCGGCGAGGTGCATCTGGCCGGCAAGCCGCACCGTCCGATCTACGAGGTGGCGAGCGCGTCGCTGCCCACCCCGCCGCGCCGCACGCTGTGCATCGGCGACGGGCTGTTCACCGACGTGCGGGGCGCGGCGAACTTCGGGGCGGACTGCCTCTTCGTCACCCACGGCATCCACCGCAATGAGCTCGCCGCCGTGCTCGGTCATCCCGGCCATCTGGCCGCCGCCATGGCGGACCGCGGCGTCAGCGCCCGCTACATGATGGCGTCGCTGCGGTGACCGGCCTGCGGGTCGCCTCGACAACCCGGCTGCCGGCGGAGCTGCGCGGCGGCGTGGTCGCGATCGGCAACTTCGACGGCGTTCATCGCGGGCATCAGGCCGTTCTCGGCGCGGCGCAGGCGATCGCCGAGCGCGAAGGGCGCCCGCTCGTGTGCCTCACGTTCGAGCCTCATCCGCGCACGGTGTTCCGTCCCGCCCATCCCGTGCCGCGCCTGACGCCGCCGGCGATGAAGGCACATCTTCTTGGCCTTCTCGGCTTTCGCGCCGTCGTGGAGCAGCCCTTCGATCTCGACTTTGCCGGTTGCACGCCCGAGGCGTTCGTGGACCGCACGATCCTCGCCGATCTCGGCGCCGCCCATGTGGTGGTGGGCTACGACTTCCGCTTCGGCGCGCGGCGCGCGGGCGACGTGCGCTTTCTCGCCGAGCGGGGCGAGGCGGCCGGGCTGCGCGTCACCACGGTTCCGGCCTTCGCCGACGAGGATGGGCTCGTCGTCTCCTCCTCGCGCATCCGCGAGGACCTGATGAACGGCGACGCGGCGGCCGCGGCCGCGCTGCTCGGCTACCGCTGGACGTTCCGGGGCGAGGTCGTCCACGGCGCCAAGCTCGGCCGCACGCTCGGCTATCCCACCGCCAACATGGTGCTGCCCGAGGACGGGCTGCTCGCCCACGGCATCTATGCCGTGCGTCTGCGGCGCGGGGACGGTGCGCTTCACGACGGCGTCGCCAGCTTCGGCCGGCGCCCGACATTCGACAACGGGCACGCGCTCTTCGAAACCTTCCTGTTCGACTTCTCGGGCGATCTCTACGGCGAGACCGCCACCGTCTCGGTGTTCGGCTTCATTCGCGGCGAGGAGCGCTTCGACTCGGCCGAGGCGCTGGTCGCGCGCATGGACATCGACGCCGAGGAAGCGCGGGCGCTGCTCGCCGGCGCGCAGCCGCTCTCGCCGCTGGACCGCGCCGTCGCGTTCTAGGGCGCCGCGCGCGAGACGAGGGCGAGCGAGAAGATGTCGAGCCCGTCCACGTCGCGCTCGATCCGGCGCCAGCCGAGCCGCTCGTAGAAGCCGCCGTTGCGCGGCTCGGCGCACAGGAACAGCGTCGCGTGGCCCTGCGCGAAGCCGCGCGCCGTCGCGGCCTCGACCAGCCTCGTTCCCAGACCCTGGCCTCTCGCCTCCGGCTCCACATAGACGGCCGCGATCCAAGGGGTCAGCGCGGGACGCGCGTCCATGTCGCTCGCGATCAGCGAGGCCATGCCGAGGAACGCGCCGCCCCGGTGAGCGATCAGCGTAAGCGGCATGGCGTTGGGCCCCAGGCTCTCGGCCGTGCGCGCTCGGTGGTCGGCCAGCGTCACCGCGCTGCCCTGCCACCACTCGCGCCAGCCCCGCTCGGCCGCCACGTCCTCAAACCGGGGCACGTCACGAAGGTCGTCGATGTCGGGAACGGGATGCATCAGATCCATCCTTTCGGCCAGGCGTCTTCGCCGGTCTGCGGCCTTCCTACCGATTCGCCGTCTTCCCGGCACGGCGCGGGGGCGCCTTTTCCTGTGCGCCCGAACTTGCTACATGCCGCGCCATGCCGGACGCGCCTGCCCATCGCCCTTCGCGAATTCCCAGCCCGGCCCTCTGATCGGCCGAAGGGCCTGCGAGGGTCCGGGATTGCCTTGCCGCCGCCGACTCCCGACGAATTTTCCGCGCCGCCGCCGAGCCTTGACGCTTCGCCGCGCCGCGAGACGGACGATGATCTCATGAGCGAGACGACCGCCGAGACACCCGCGCTCGATTATTCCAAGACCCTGTTCCTGCCCGAAACGGCGTTTCCGATGCGCGCCGGCCTGCCCGAGGCCGAGCCGCGCTGGCTCGCGCAATGGGACGCGATGGACCTTTACGGCACGCTGCGCCGCGAGTCGGCGGGCCGCCCGAAATATGTCCTCCACGACGGACCCCCTTACGCCAACGGCCATCTCCACATCGGCCACGCGCTCAACAAGGTTCTGAAGGACGCGATCACGCGCTCCTTCCAGATGCGCGGCTACGACTCGAACTACGTGCCGGGCTGGGACTGCCACGGCCTGCCGATCGAGTGGAAGATCGAGGAGGAGAACTACCGCTCCAAGGGCAAGCCGAAGCCCGACCTGCGCGATTCAGCGGCCATGATCGCCTTCCGCCGCGAGTGCCGGGCGTATGCGCAGGAGTGGGTCGGCATCCAGAGCCAGGAGTTCCGGCGCCTCGGC
This sequence comes from Aureimonas jatrophae, assembly GCF_900104035.1. Taxonomy (GTDB): domain Bacteria; phylum Pseudomonadota; class Alphaproteobacteria; order Rhizobiales; family Rhizobiaceae; genus Aureimonas; species Aureimonas jatrophae. The sequence continues at coordinate 864,539 of NZ_FNIT01000001.1, forward strand.
GTCGAGGGCGACTTCCGCAACCCCTATCTCACGATGAACTACGGTGCCGAGAGCGTGATCGCGGGCGAGCTGTTGAAGTTCGCCATGAGCGGTCAGCTCTATCGCGGCTCCAAGCCCATCATGTGGTCGGTGGTCGAGAAGACCGCGCTCGCCGAGGCCGAGGTCGAGTACCAGGACTACGAGTCCGACACGATCTGGGTGAAATTCCCCGTCCTTCGCTTCGCGGAGCCGGGTGTCTCGCTTGGCTCGTGGACGGAGAACCGCGACGAGGTTCGCCGGCAGAACGCCGAGGGGCGGGATGGCCCGCTCGGCGATCTTCAGGGCGCGTCCGTGGTGATCTGGACGACGACGCCTTGGACGATCCCGGGCAACCGCGCCATCAGCTACTCCGACCGCGTTTCCTACGGTCTCTACGAGGTGACGGCACCGGACGAGCCGGACGCGCCCCGTTGGGCGTTGAAGGGCGAGCGCATGGTGCTGGCCGACAAGCTCGCCGCCGACACCTTCGCCAAGGCACGCGTGCCGGAGGGCGGCTTCCGGCGGCTCCAGGACGTGTCCGCCTCGGATCTCGCGCGCCTCGTCTGCGGCCATCCGCTGCGGCAGCTGGGCGGCGGCTACGAGTTCATGGTGCCGCTCCTGGCCGGCGAGCACGTCACCGACGACGCAGGCACAGGCTTCGTCCACACCGCTCCGTCCCACGGACGCGAGGACTTCGACGTCTGGACCGCCAGCCGCCGCGGGCTCGCCGCGCGCGGCATCGACCCCGCGATCCCCTTCCCGGTGGACGACGACGGCTTCTACACGAAGGACGCCCCGGGCTTCGGGCCGGATGCCGAGGGCGGCCCCGCGCGCGTCCTCGACGACAAGGGCAAGAAGGGCGACGCCAACAAGCGCGTCATCGACGCCCTGATCGCGGCCCATTTTCTGCTCGCGCGCGGCCGCCTCAAGCACCAGTACCCCCATTCCTGGCGCTCCAAGAAGCCGGTGATCTACCGCAACACGCCGCAATGGTTCGTCCACATGGACAAGGATCTCGGCGGCTACGGCCTTGCCGACGGCGCTTCCGCCCCGGCCGGCGAGGACACGCTGCGCGCCCGCGCCCTCAAGGCAATCAGCGACACGCGCTTCGTGCCGCAGAGCGGCCAGAACCGCATCGGCGCGATGATCGCCGACCGGCCCGACTGGGTCCTGTCGCGCCAGCGCGCCTGGGGCGTGCCGATTTGCGTCTTCGCCGACGAGAACGGCGAGATCCTCAAAGATGAGGCGGTCAACGCCCGCATCCTGGAAGCCTTCGAGCAGGAAGGGGCGGATGCCTGGTTCGCGGACGGTGCCAAGGAGCGATTCCTCGGCAACGAACATGACGCCTCGCGCTGGACCATGGTGCGCGACATCCTCGACGTGTGGTTCGATAGCGGCTCCACCCACGCCTTCTGCCTCGAAAAGCGCCCCGACCTGAAGTGGCCGGCGGATCTCTACCTCGAGGGCTCCGACCAGCATCGCGGCTGGTTCCATTCCTCGCTCCTGGAATCGTGCGGCACGCGCGGACGCGCGCCCTACGACGCCGTCCTCACCCATGGCTTCGTCATGGACGAGGAGGGGCGCAAGATGTCGAAGTCGCTCGGCAACGTCGTCACGCCGCAGGAGGTGATCCGGCAGTCGGGCGCCGACATCCTGCGCCTGTGGGTGGTCTCGTCGGACTATTCCGAGGACCTGCGCCTGGGAAAGACGATCCTCCAGACCAACGTCGATTCCTATCGCAAGCTGCGCAACACCGTCCGCTGGATGCTCGGCACCCTGCATCACGACCGGGGCGACGAGGTGCCCCTGGCCGAGATGCCGGAACTGGAGCGCCTGATGCTCCATCGTCTCGCCGAGATCGAGGCCGTGGTGCTGCGCGCCTACGACGCCTTCGACTTCAAGCGCATCGCACGCACGCTTCTCGACTTCGCGGTGGTGGAGCTGTCGGCCTTCTACTTCGACATCCGCAAGGACGCGCTCTACTGCGACGCGCCGTCCTCGGCCCGCCGCCGCGCGGCGCTGCAGGTCGTGCGCGCGATCTTCGACCGGCTCGTCCTGTGGCTTGCCCCGCTTCTGCCGTTCACGACGGAGGAAGCCTGGCTTGAGCGCCATCCCGATCGGCGCTCCGTGCATCTGGAGCAGTTCGCCGCCTGCGATCCGGCTTGGGCGGACGCCGCGCTCGCCGAGAAGTGGGCGCGCATCCGCCGCGTGCGCCGCGTCGTGACCGGGGCGCTCGAGGAGGAGCGGCGCGCCAAGCGCATCGGCTCCTCGCTGGAGGCCGCGCCCGTGATCCACGTCGAGGATGGCGAGCTTCGCGCGTTGATCGACAGCGTCGACTGGGCCGAGGTCGCGATCACGAGCGCGGCCAGCCTGTCGGGCGATCCGGCGCCCGAGGGCGCCTTCCGTTTGGCCGACACGCCCGGCGTCGCCGTGGTGCCGGGCCGGGCCGAGGGCCGCAAGTGCGCGCGCTCCTGGATCGTCTCGCCGCTGGTCGGCTCGGACCCGGACTTCCCGGACGTGACGCCGCGCGACGCCGCGGCCCTGCGCGAGCTGGGCATCCGCCCCGCCGCATGAGGCGGAGCTTCGGCGCCCGGTGGACAGCCGGGCGCCGGACGCGATAGGACTCGCCCGCAAAATCGCCGGATTGTCATGGAACGGCGGCCATATAGAGATTCGGAGCGCCCGTTCCAGGGGGAAGGGTGCCGCTCGTGAGGGGAAGCCGCATGACCTCGAACGCCATCCGCGCCGCGCTGGCCTGCGCCTCGCTCCTCGCGCTCGCCGGCTGCATGGGGCCGACCTACGGTACGGGCGTCAGCCAGGGCCAGCAGCTCTTCAACGACCTCGACAACGTCGTGGCGCTCGGCGGCAACAAGGAGCGCATCGACTACACGCCGCGCGCCGAGCTGGTGAAGCCCAAGACCATCGGCGACCTGCCGCCGCCACGCGAGCCCGCGTCGAGCGGTCCGAACCTGCCGGAGTCGCCGGAAGCGCGGCGCGGACGCCTGTTTGCCGCCGCTCCCGACACCAGCGAGCAGCCGCTTCCCGCCTCCTTCGCGACCGCGCAGAAGGAAGGGGTCGATCCCGCCGAACTGCGCCGTCGCTCGGCCGCCGCGCGCTCCGACGTCGGACGCCGTACCGAGGTCGAGAACAACTGGGTGGATCCGCGCGTGATGGCCGGACAGCGCCTTGCGGTCGCCGAGCGCGCCTCGGTCGGCCGGCAGGGCTCGCCCGAGGTGCGCCGCTACCTGTCCGAGCCGCCGCTCGCCTATCGCGCGCCGGCCGCCACCGCCCCGGTGGGCGAGCAGGGCACCGACGAGGAGGTCAAGGAGCGCCGCGCCAAGGGCACCGGCACGATCGCCTCGAAGCTCGGCAAGCTCTGGCCGTTCTGACGCGCTAGCGCCGCTCGGCGAAGAAGCGGCGCAGCATCAGCGCGCTCTCGCTCTCGCCGATTCCGCCATAGACCTCCGGAGCATGGTGGCAGGTGGCCTGCGCGAAGAAGCGCGGGCCCCAGTCAACCGCGCCGCCCTTGGGATCGTCGGCGCCGAAGTAGAGGCGCCGGATCCGGGCAAACGAGATCGCCCCCGCGCACATCGCGCAGGGCTCCAGCGTGACATAGAGATCGAGCCCCGGCAGGCGCTCCGACCCGACGGCGCGGCAGGCGCGGCGGATCGCCAGGATTTCGGCATGGGCGGTCGGGTCGAGCCGCTCGCGCGTCTCGTTCCCGGCCCGCGCGACGATGCGCGTTCCCTCGGCCACCACGGCGCCGACCGGTGTTTCCCCCCGATGGGCCGCGCGGCGCGCTTCCTCCAGGGCCTCGTCCATCAGGGAACCGGCGGCGTGCAATCCATTTTCCTTCACAAGCGGCGACGCGAGTTTGCTATGCGTCGCCCCAACGGTTTCCAAGAGCAAAAGCGATCATGAGCGACGAGAACGGGGGCGCCGGCTGCTCCGGCAACGGCAGGAGCAACGGTCCGCGCGGCGGCGGCGGTGGGGGCGGCAAGCGCTTCGGCGGCGGTGCGGGCGGCCGGGGACCGGGCGGTCCGAAGCGCTTCGGCGGCGCCAAGGCCGGCGAGGGCGGCCAGCGCTTTGGCGGCGGCGGCAAGCCCGGCGGCAGCCGCGACGGCGGGGCCAAGCCCTACCGCGCACGTCCGGCTGCAGACGCCGGTGCGGGCGGCGAGCGCACCGAGCGCCCGTTCCGCCCGCGCGGCGAGGGCGGCCGGAGCGAGGGTGGCGAGCGTTCGTTCAAGCCCCGTTCCTTCAAGCCGCGCGGCGACGGCGCCGCCTCGAGCGAGGCGCCCCGCCGCGAGCGATCCGAGCGCGCGGGCGGCGACCGGCCCTTCCGCGAGCGCACGCCCCGGCCGGACGGCGATGCGCCGCGCCCCTATCGCAACCGATCCGACGGCGGCAGCGATCGCCCGGCACGCGGCGAGGGCGACCGCCCGTTCCGCGCCCGCCGCGAGGACGGGGAGGGCGGCGAGCGCCGTGCGTCGCGCCCGCGCGAAACGCGCGAGGGAGAGGGTGGCGAGCGCCAGTCCTTCGTGCCGCGCTCGCGCGGCATGCGCGGCTCGCCCGACGGCTCGACACCCCGAGGCGCGGGCGACGAGCCGCGCCGCGACCGCTCGCGCGGCCAGCGTTCGCACGAGGACGGGGGCGACCGTCGCCCGCGCGCCCTGGAAGGCGGCGCGGAGCGTCGCTCGCGGACCGACCGCCGACCGGCGGCCGCGGCCGCAACGGACAGCGCCTCCACCGGCTCGATGCGCATCGCCAAGCGCTTGGCGCGCGCCGGCATCTCGTCGCGCCGCGACGCGGAGGGCATGATCGCCGACGGGCGCGTGTCGGTGAACGGGCGCAAGCTCGACTCGCCCGCGCTCGACGTGACCATGAGCGACCGCATCGAGATCGACGGCAAACCCTTGCCCGCGATCGAGCGCACGCGCCTGTGGCTCTTCCACAAGCCCGCCGGCACCGTGACCACCAACCACGACCCGGAAGGCCGGCCGACCGTGTTCGACCGCCTGCCGGACGAGATGCCGCGCGTCCTGACCGTCGGTCGGCTCGACATCAACACGGAAGGGCTGCTGCTCCTCACCAACGACGGCGGGCTCGCCCGTGTCTTGGAACTGCCGTCCACCGGCTGGCTGCGGCGATACCGCGTGCGCGCCTATGGCGAGATCATGCAGGAGCGCCTCGACGAGTTGCGTCAGGGCATCGCGGTGGAGGGTGTCTTCTACGGTGCGATCGAGGCGAGCCTCGACCGCACGCAGGGGCACAACGTCTGGCTGACGCTCGGCCTTCGCGAGGGCAAGAATCGCGAGGTCAAGCGCGTCCTGCAGCATCTCGGCCTCGAGGTGAACCGGCTGATCCGCCTGAGCTTCGGACCCTTCCAGCTCGGCGAGCTGGAGGAGGGCGCGGTGCAGGAGATCAACGGACGCACGCTGCGCGACCAGCTCGGGCCCGCCATGATCGAGGAGTCGGGCGCCGACTTCGACGCGCCCATCATCAATCCCTTCTCGAACAAGCCGGTCGCCGCCGCGCGGCCGGGCCGCGACGAGACGGTTGAGGGCGACGACAAGCCGGAGCGCGCCGCCAGGCCCGAACAATCGGAATGGCGCAGCTTCGGCGGCGAGCGGCCCAACCGCAAGCGCTTCGGCGAGGCCAAGCGCGCCGATGCGCTCGGCCGCCTCGACACGCGGCCGCGCGAGGGCGGGCGCGGCGAGGGTCGCTTCGGCGACAAGCCGCGCTTTGCCGACAAGCCGAAGTTCGGAGAGGGCCGCAAGTTCGCCGACAAGCCGCGCTTCGGCGCGGGTCGCAGCGACGGCGACCGTCCCGCCCGCGACCGCGGCGAGGGGGGCGAGCGCCCGCGCCGCTTCGAGAGCCGCGACGGTGGTGCGGCCGCGGGCGGCGAGGAGAAGCGCCTGAGCCGTCCCAAGGACGCTCCGCGCCGCTCCGCCAACGTTTGGATGGCGCCCGGTGCCCGCGCGACCGGCGAGAAGAAGAAGCAGGAGCGTGCCGACCGGCAGCGCGAGCGCGACGAGCGGGCCTCGCGCCCGCCGCGCTCGGGACCCTCTCGTTCGGGCGGCGGCGGGGATCGGCCCCGTTCGGGACCCGGCCGGCCTCGCCCGAGCGGCGGTGGCGGACGCTCCGACCGGAGCTGACGGCTCGTGACGCTGCGCATCGTGGCGGGCAGGCTCAAGGGGCGCCCGCTCCAGTCGCCGGAGGGAAGCGCGATCCGGCCGACTTCGGAGCGCCATCGCGGCGCGCTGTTCGACATCCTCGCCCACGGCGTGGGCGTCCGCTTCGAGGGCGCGCGCGTCCTCGACCTGTTCGCGGGCACCGGCGCGCTCGGGATCGAGGCCGTCTCGCGTGGTGGCCGCTTTGCGGTCTTCGTCGAGGAGAGCGCGGAAGGGCGCGGCCTGATCCGGGGCAACTGCGAGGCGCTCGGCCTCAACGGCTGCACCAAGATCCTACGGCGCGACGCCACGCGCCTGGGGCCGGCCGGCACGATCGAGCCGTTCGACCTCGTGCTTCTCGACCCGCCCTACGGTCGGCGGCTGGGCGAGGCGGCGTTGGCCGGGCTCGTCGCGGGCGGCTGGCTGCGTCCCGATGCCGTGCTGGTGCTGGAGGAAGGGCTCGACGCCCCGTTCTCGCCGGTTGCGGGACTGGCGCCGCTCGACGAGCGCGCGATGGGCGAAACGCGGCTGCGCTTCCTTCGCCCGGCGTGAGCGCGGCCCGAGCCCTTACAAAAACGTAATTGGTGCCTTTGTGGTCGACGCACGATATCGGCCCCGAACCCTTGTCTTCGGCTCCCCGCGAGGAAGATCCCGCCTGATGACCGTTTCCGCCCGGCGCTCCGGCGTCTGCCTCCTGGCGCTCGCCGCCGTTCTGTCCCTGCAGCCCGCCCGCGCGCAGGAGAGCCCGACCCCGCCGGTCGCGGCGCCCGCTGCCGCCGCGGTTGAGGCGCAGGCCAAGCGTCCCGCGATCACCTCGTTCACGCTGGAGAACGGGCTCCAGGTCGTGGTGCTGCCCGACCGGCGCGCGCCGGTCGTCACGCAGATGATCTGGTACAAGGTCGGCTCGGCCGACGAGGAGCGGGGCCAGTCCGGCATCGCCCACTTCCTCGAGCATCTGATGTTCAAGGGCACGCGCAACCATCCGGCGGGCGAGTTCTCGGGCGCGGTGGCCGCGATCGGCGGCGAGGAGAACGCCTTCACCTCCTACGACTACACGGCCTACTACCAGCAGGTCCCCGTCGAGGCGCTGGAGCGCATGATGGGCTTCGAGGCCGACCGCATGGAGAACCTCGTGCTCACCGACGAGGTCGTGCTGCCCGAGCGCAACGTCATCCTGGAAGAGCGCGGCATGCGCATCGACAACGAGCCGGGGGCCCAGCTCGGCGAGGCGATCGACGCCGCCCTGTTCCAGAACTCGCCCTACGGCACGCCCGTGATCGGCTGGCGCGGGGAGATGGAGAAGCTGTCGCGCGACGACGCGATCCGCTTCTACGACAAGTACTATACGCCCAACAACGCGACGCTCCTGATCGCGGGCGACGTCGACGCCGAGGCCGTGCGCGGCATGGCCGAGCGCACCTTCGGGCAGGTCAAGCGCCGCGCCGAGCCGGGCCCGCGCCTCCGGCCGCAGGAGCCCGCGCCGCTCGCCGCACGCGAGGTCTCCTTGAGCGACGCGCGCGTCACGCAGCCGAGCGTCCAGACGGTCTACCTCGCCCCGTCCGAGATGAACGGCAAGCCGGGCGAGGCCGAGGCGCTGGACCTTCTGGCCGACATCCTGGGGGGCGGCACGACGAGCCGACTTTATCGCGCTCTGGTGGTCGAGAAGGGCCTGGCGGCCGGCACCGGCGCCTACTACCAGGGCACCGCGATCGACGACGGCCAGTTCATCACCTACGCCACCCCGCGCGGCGAGGCGACGCTCGCCGACGTCGAGACGGCGACCGAGGAGGAGGTCGCGCGTCTCTTGCGGGACGGCGTGACGGCGGAGGAGCTGGAGGCCGCGAAGAACCGCGTGCGCAAGGCGCTGATCTATCTCGCCGACAGCCAGACCGCGATGGCGCGCCGCTACGGCGCGGCGCTCTCGATCGGGCAGACGATCGACGAGGTCGACAGCTGGCCGGCGCGCATCGAGGCCGTGACGGTCGACCAGGTGAACGCGGTGGCCCGCGAGGTGCTGCAGGCGAAGCGCTCGGTGACCGGCCGCCTCCTGCCGGGCGGCTTGAGCGACGAGGCCGACGCCAAGGCACCCGCCGGTTCGCCGGCCGCCGCCGGCATTCCCGCCGATCCGAACAGCCCGCCGGCGCCGGTCGGCGACACGCGCTCGTGACCGTGAGATTCCCAGGATGAATCCGATCTTTCGCCCCATCGCCCGTTTCTCCGGCATCGTCGCCTTCGCGGGCACGCTGCTGGCCGCTCCGATCGCCCAGGCCGTCACGATCCAGGAGGTGACGAGCCCCGGCGGCGTGCACGCGCTTCTCGTCGAGGACTACACCAACCCGCTGATCGCCATGCGCTTCGCCTTCAAGGGCGCCGGCTCCACCGGCGACGACCCGGACCGCGAGGGCACGGCCAACCTCCTGTCGGGACTGCTCGACGAGGGCGCCGGCGACATCCCGAGCCAGGACTTCCAGCGCAAGCTTGACGAACTCGGCGTCAGCCTTTCGTTCGACGCGGGTCTCGACAACTTCTCGGGCAACTTCCGCACGATCGTCGAGAACGAGGACGAGGCCTTCGACCTCCTGCGCCTGTCGCTCAACGCGCCGCGCTTCGACGAGGAGCCGGTGGAGCGCATCCGCGGCCAGATCCTGGCCGGCATCCGGGGCGACGAGAACGATCCCGGCACGCTGGCCGGCCGCGCGTTCCGCAACACCGTCTTCCCGAACCATCCCTACTCGCGTCCCGTCGAGGGCACGCTCGAGTCGGTTCCCGCCATCACGGTCGCCGATCTCGACCGCTTCCGCCGCACCGCCTTCTCGCGCGGCAACCTCGTGGTGGGCGTCGTCGGCGCGATCAGCAAAGAGGCGCTCGCGGCCCGGCTCGACGAGGTCTTCGGACCGCTCGCGGCGACGCCGAAGCTGCGCCCGGTTCCCGAGATCGTGCCGGTCACCGGCAAGGTCGAGGCCGTCCCGCTCGACCTGCCGCAGACCCGCATCCAGTTCGTGCTGCCGGGCGTGAAGCGCGACGATCCCGACTTCTTCGCCGCCTATCTCATGAACCATGTGCTCGGCGGGGGCACCTTCACCTCGCGCCTCTACCAGGAGATTCGCGAGAAGCGGGGCCTGGCCTACGGCGCGGGCTCGTCGCTGTCGAACTACGAGCACGCCGCGCTGCTGGCGGGCTCGACGGCGACGCGCTCCGACAAGGCGAGCGAGAGCGTCGCCCTGATCCGGCAGGAACTGAAGCGCATGGCCTACCAGGGACCGACCGAGGAGGAGCTGAACAGTGCGAAGGCCTTCGTGAAGGGCTCGTATGCGGTGCAGAACCTGTCCTCCTCGCTCGCGATCGCCTCGACGCTGGTCGGCATCCAACTCGACAACCTCGGCACCGACTACATCGACCGTCGCCAGGCGCTGATCGATGCTGTGACGATCGAGGACGCACGCCGCGTCGCGCGCGAGCTTCTGTCGGCGGACCCGACCGTGATCACGGTCGGTCCCGAGGGAGCCTGAGCGGACCCGCATGCCGGACGACGCCCCGCCGCCGCCTCGCATCGGCCTTGCGCTCGGCGGCGGCGGGGCGCGGGGCATTGCCCATCTCCATGTGCTGCAGGCGCTCGACGATCTCGGCCTGCGGCCCGCTCATGTCGCCGGTTCCTCGATCGGCGCGTTGATCGGGGCGGGCTGCGCCTCGGGCATGCGGGCGCGCGAGATCACCGCCCACGTTCTGGACACCCTTGCGACGCCCCGGATCGCGGCGGGGCGCTTGTGGCACTCGCGCCCCGCCTCGCTGGCCGAGTTTCTCGCCGACGGGGGCCTCCGGATCGGCCAGCTCAACGCCGAACGGCTCGTCACCGCCTTTCTGCCGGCCCGGGTGCCCTCCCGCATCGAGGACATGCCGATCCGCCTGAGCGTCATGGCGACGAGCTTCTTCGAGGGTGAGGAGCTGAGCATCGAGACGGGCGACACGGCCTCGGCGGTGGGAGCCTCGATCGCGATCCCGAGCCTCTTCCGGCCCGTGCGCCGGGGCGGACGGGTGCTGGTCGACGGCGGCATCGCGAACCCGCTGCCCTTCGATGTCGTGGCGCGGACCTGCGACTTCGTGATCGCGTGCGACGTCACCGGCGGACCGGAGCCGGGCGCCGCGCCGATGCCGACGCCGCTCGAGGCGATGATCGGCGCCTCGCAGATCATGATGTCGGCGGTGATTCGGGCGAAGCTGACATCCGGCGCGCCCGACATCTTCCTCCAGCCGCCGGTCTCGCGCTACCGCGTCCTCGACTTCCTGCGCGCGCGCACGATCCTCGCCGAGACCGAACCCTTGCGCGAAGAGGCGCGCGACCGCGTGGCCGCCGCCTTTGCCGAGCGTGGCTGGCCACTCGGCCGCCCTTCGCCCGAAGAGGTCGCCCGCTTCGTCGTGTAGCGCCGGCAAGCGGACGCGCCGGGGCGACCCAACACTTCTTTCCCGCCCGCGCTTCGTTGCGGATGCTCGTTGACGCCGTTTGCGCCGGGCGCGACCGCAGAAGCCTTCGCCGGTCCGGCCCTCAGGCCTGCGCCGTTTCCTCCAGGAAGCGCATCAGGCCGGTCTCGACGCTGGTCAGCCCCTCGCGCGCCCGACCGCGCAGGAGGTTCGGCGACAAGCGCTCCTCCTCGAAGGCGGTGACGATCTCGGGGTGGACATAGGACGCGCGCGCCACGGTCGGCGTGTTGCGCAGGACGGTCGAGACCGAGCGCATGGCCTTCGCCACCGCGCGGCGGCGCTTGGGCAGCGTGTCACGCTCGGCGGCCGACACGTCTTCCAGAAGAAAGCGCAGCGCCTCGGCCGAGCCGTGGAAGGTGCGGAAGTCCTTGGCCGAGATGCGCTTGCCGGATGCCGAGCGCAGGTAGCGGTTGAGGATGTTGGCGGTGAGGTCGTGACGCTTGAGGTCGGAGCCGGTGAAGCGGAACAGGCGCTTCGAGCGTCCCGACTTCATGCGCTCCAGCGAGCGCACGAGCTGCCGGTCCTCGATCTCGACGACGTTGGTCTGGTGCGACTTGCCGACGAACTTCAGCACCGCGCGCTTCTCGCCGAGCCTGAGGTTCTCGCGGCGCAGCGAGGCGACGCCGCGCCCGCCGTCCTCGGCGTATTTCTCGTGGCCGGGTCGCATGGCCGAGTGGTCGATCAGGCGCGCGGCCACCGCTGCCGTCGCCCGCTCGTCGTCGGCATTGCGCTTCATGTCGGCCTCGAGACGCTCGCGCAGCGTCGGCAGCGCCCGGCCGAAGCGCAGGAGGCGCTCGGTCTTCACCGCGTTGCGCACGTTCACCCAGGCCTCGTGGTAACGATACTGGATGCGGCCCTTCTCGTCGCGGCCGGTTGCCTGGATGTGGCCGTTCTCCTCGACGCAGATCCGCACGTCGCGCCAGGCGGGCGGCAGCACGAGCGCCTTGATCCGCGCCTTGAGGCGGCGGTCGGTGATGGCCTCGCCGCCCGCGAAGCAGATGCGGTGGCCGCGCCCGTGGCGGCGGCGCTCCACGGTGAAGAGGGTGGGGTCCACCATGACGAGGCCGAAGCGCTCGGCATGGAACAGAAGGCGGTCGTGCATGACGACGGGGCTCTCGGAACGATCAGATCGTCGTTCCAACGAGGGCCGGGGCCGCCGCGTTCCGAGCGGCCGGGCGCGCCGCATCGCCGCGCTGTGGACAACGGAACGCGGCAGGGAACCCGTGGTCGTGCCGCCTCATTGGCCTTCCCAGCACAGCCAACAGGAGTTCGCCGACATGACCGATATCCGCAAGGGCACCGAGGTCGAATGGAAGTACGGCTCGTCCAAGGCCGATGGCAAGGTCGAGCAGAAGTTCACCAAGGAAGTGACGCGCAAGATCAAGGGCAAGGAGGTCACCCGCAAGGCGACCAACGACAACCCCGCCTATCTCGTGAAGCAGGACGACGGCACGAAGGTGCTGAAGAGCGGCAGCGAGCTTCACAAGGCCTGACGGCCGACGGCCGAACGCTCGTCCGCCCTCAGCGGACGGGCTCGGGCTCGGGCTTGGACCTGGCACCGGCCGGCGCGGGCGCGGCGTCCTGGGTGCGGGCCGTGCGCGCCTTGGAGCCGGGCGGGCGCGGCTCGGGCAGGGGCTCGGGCGTGACGCGCGTCGGCGCCAGCACGCTCGACCCGGTGCCCGCCGTGCGCGCCTGCTGCAGGAGGATGCGCTCGGCGTCGCGCGTTCGCACGTCGCCCACCACCGCCGCGGCCTGGCTGTGGTCGAAGCCCAACGCCTCCAGCGTCGCACCGCCGAAGCTCAAGGCCGATTCCAGCGTCTCGCGAATCTCGAAGGCGACGCCACGCTCGCGCAGCGCCAGCGTGTGGTTTCGGTCGTAGGAGCGCACGAACAGGCGCACGTCCGGGAATTCGGCGCGGATGAGATCGACGATGCGGGTCGTCGTCTCCGGCGTGTTGGTGCACACCGCCACGATCTTGGCGCGACGGATGCCGGCGGCCTCCAGGACCTCCAGCCGCAACCCCGAGCCGTAGTAGATGCGGAAGCCGAAGCGCGCCGCGTTGCGGATGCGCTCGGGCGAGGAGTCGAGGATCGTGAGGCCGAGGCCGCTCGACAGAAGCACCTGCGCGGCGATCTGCCCGAATCGCGAAAAGCCGATCATCAGGATGTCGGAGCCCGCGCCCGCGAAATCCTCCTCGGGCGCCTCGAGCCCTTCCTCCTCCACCGAGAAGCGACGCCCGAGATAGTCGGTGAGCGGCGTCAGCGCCATGGAGAGCGTGACGACGGCGACGAGCAGCGAGCCGAGCTCGGCCGGCAGGATCGCAGCCCCGCTCGCCGCCGAGAACAGGACGAAGGCGAACTCGCCGCCCTGCGGCAGGACGAGCGCGACGCGCAGGGCCGCGGTGTGGCTCTCGCCGAACAGACGGCACAGGGGATAGAGCACCGCCGCCTTCACCAGCATCAGGACGGGTGTGCCGAGAAGCACGATCCACCAGTTGGCCGCGATCACCGAAAGGTCCAGCGACAGGCCGACCGCGATAAAGAAGAGGCCGAGCAGGAGACCGCGGAACGGGTCGATATTGGCCTCCAGCTCGTGGCGGTACGAACTTTCGGCCAGCAGCACGCCGGCGATAAACGCGCCCATGGCCATGGAGAAGCCGGCCAGCCCCATCAGGAGCGCCGAGGCCAGGACCACGAACAGCGCCGCGCCGATCATCACCTCGCGCGCGCCCGACTGCGCGAGAATGCGGAAGAGCGGATTGAGGACGTAGCGCCCGACCACGATCAGCGCGAGCAGCGCTCCCACCGACCAGAGCGGCGAGACCGGCGCGTGCACCGCCACTGACGCCTCGCCGGCGGGCGACAGGAGCGGCAGGACGGCGAGCAGCGGCACGATCGCCAGGTCCTGGAACAGAAGCACGGCAAAGGCGCTCTGGCCAAAGCGCGTGGCGAGCTCGCCGCGCTCTTCCAGCACCTGCAGCGCGAAGGCGGTGGAGGAGAGCGCAAGGCCGAAGCCGATCACGGTGGCGGCCTGCCAGCTCGTCGCCAGCATCATCGCGCCGGTCAGCACCGCGCCGGTCACCGCGACCTGAGCGAGACCGAGGCCGAAGATCTGGCGGCGCAGCGCCCACAGGCGCGAGAGCTTCAGCTCCAGCCCGATGATGAACAGGAGGAACACGACGCCGAGTTCGCCGAGATGCAGGATCTCTTCCTGCCCGTGCTCGATGAGCTGGAGCACCGGCCCGATCAGGATGCCGGCGAAGAGGTAGCCCAAGACCGTGCCGAGACCGATCCGCTTGAACAGCGTGCCGGCCACGATGCCCCCGCCGAGGATCAGGAGGATTTCCGCGAAGAGTGGTGCCGCCTCCATGGCGCGGGTCTCCCCATCGTCGGCGCGCCGGACCGTCGGCGTGCTTGAAGCCCGGGCTTCGCATAATAGATGGGGCGAGTGCAAAAGCTTTGGCGGTTTCCCCATGAGTGACGACCTGTCCCCCCTCGCCGATCTCGGGGAGCGGCTGATCGCGGCCGCCCGCCGCCACGGGGCCGACGCCTCGGACGCGGCGGTGGTGCGTTCGCGCTCGCGCTCGGTCGAGGTGCGCCTCGGCAAGGTCGAGGAGACCGAATCGTCGGAAAGCGACGACCTGTCGCTGCGCGTCTTCGTGGGCCGGCGCTCGGCCACGGTCTCGGCCGACATCCGCGCCGACCCGGACCGCCTGGCCGAGCGCGCCGTCGCCATGGCGCGCGTTTCGCCGGAAAACCCCTATGCCGGCCTCGCCGAGCCCGAGCTTCTCGCGCGCGAGATCGCGGATCTCGACCTGTTCGACCCGAGCGAGGTCGGCGGCGAGGCGCTGGTCGCGGCCGCCTTGGAAACGGAAGAGGCCGCACGCGCCGTGCCTGGCGTCACGAATTCCGGCGGGGCTTCGGCGGGCATGGGCGCAACGGGCCTCGTTCTCGTCACCTCGACCGGTTTTCGCGGCACCCGCCAGCGTTCCGGCTTCTCGCGCCAGGTGAGCGTGCTGGCCGGCGAGGGCACGCGCATGGAACGCGACTACGACTTCGACAGCCGCATCCACCTCGCCGACCTGGAGGACGCGAGCGCGATCGGCCGGCGGGCGGGCGAGCGCGCCGTGCGCCGCGTGCATCCCGACAAGGTGGCGACCGGACGCTACGCGATCGTCCTCGACCCGCGCGTGTCGCGCGGCCTCGTCGGAAGTCTGGTGGGCGCGATCAACGGCTCCGGCATCGCGCGCGGCACGAGTTTCCTGAAGAACCGGATGGGCGAGGCGGTGCTGCCCGACGCGCTGTCGCTCATCGACGAACCGCTGCTGCGCCGGCGGGCCGGGTCGCGTCCGTTCGACGGGGAGGGCGTGCGCGGCGAGCGTCTGGCGCTCGTCGAGAACGGCATCCTGCGCTCGTGGATCCTCGACAGCGCGGCGGCGCGCGAACTGGGCCTGCGCACCAACGGGCGCGCCTCGCGCTCGTCGTCGGGCGTGTCACCCTCGTCCACCAACGTGACGCTTGAGGGCGGCGCCCGGCGCCCGGTGGAGGACCTCCTGCGCGACACCTGGTCGGGCATCTACGTTACCGAGACGATCGGGCACGGCGCCAATCTCGTGACCGGCGACTACTCCACCGGCGCCTCGGGCTTCCTGATCGAGGACGGTCGCCTCGGCCGTCCCGTGTCGGAGTTCACGATCGCCGGGAACCTCGCCGACATGTACCGCGCGATCGAGACCGCCGACGATGCCGACACGCGCTTCTCGCTGGTAGTGCCCAGCTTGCGCATCGGCGAGATGACGGTGGCGGGCCGTTGAGCATGGAGGATATCGACCTCCTGGCGCAGGCCGCGCGCGAGGCCGGACGGATCGCCATGGGCTACTGGCGGCAGGACCCCGAAAGCTGGCTGAAGAACGGCTCGTCGCCGGTCTCGGAAGCCGATCTCGCCGTCGACCGCTTCCTGCGCGAGGCGCTCGGCCAGGCCCGGCCCCGCTACGGCTGGGTCTCCGAGGAGACCGAGACGGAGGGCACCGCCGAGGGCGAGGACCGCTTCTTCGTGGTGGACCCGATCGACGGGACGCGCGCCTTTCTGCGCGGCGAGGAGACGTGGTGCGTGTCGGTCGCGGTGGTGGAGGCCGGGCGGCCGGTGGCGGGCGTCCTGGAAGCGCCCGCGCTCGCTGAAACGTTTCTGGCCACCGCTTCGGGGCCCGCGACCCTGAACGGCGCGCCGATCACGGCCTCGGGGGGCGGATCCGGCGCAATGCGCCTGTCCATGCCCGACGGCATGCGCCGGCGCCTGGAAGGGCGGCTCGGCGGCGAGGTCGACTTCCAGCGCTCCATTCCCTCGCTGGCCTATCGCCTAGCCCTGGTGGCGGCCGGCCGGCTCGACGGCACGATCGTCGGTCCTCATGCCAACGACTGGGACGTGGCGGCGGCCGACCTGATCCTCGAGCGAGCCGGCGGGCGGCTCGCGCGGCTCGATGGGGAGCGCCACCTTTACAAGCTCCGGCCGGCGAGGCATGGCGTACTGGTGGCCGGCGCCGATGCCGCGCTGGAGCGCCTGTTCGGCTACGGCCGTGCGGCCGCGGCGGCCTGAGCGGCCCCTCCTGGAACGGACTTTGGAAGACGATGGTCAGCGAAGAAACCTCGCCGCAGCGGCTCCACCTCGTGTTCGGCGGTGAGCTGAAGAGCCTGTCGGGCGTCGAGTTCCGCGATCCCGCCGCGATCGAGATCGTGGGCGTCTTCCCGGATTATGCGTCCGCGCTCACGGCCTGGCGCGGCAAGGCGCAGGCGACCGTCGACAACGCGGCCATGCGCTACTTCATCGTCCACCTTCATCGCTTCCTGAACCCGGACGCCGCTTGAGCGAAGGGGACGAGGCGGCGGGCGCGCCGGAGGCCGCGCGCCCCCGTCGCAAGCGCCTGCGCGTCCGCCTGCAACGCCGCGTCAAGTCGCTGTCGCGCCAGCCCCTGGTGATGCGCGTCGCGGGCCGGGCGGTGTTCGATCTGCTGCGCTTCATCGGCGCGGCGCAGCGCCCCGTGTCGGGGTCCGACGACTTCTCGGCGGTCCTGACCAGGCAGCATCCCGCGATCGTCGCCCTCTGGCACGGGCAGCATCTGCTGGCGCCCTTTTTCCGGCCGCGCCACCTGCCCTACGTCGCGCTTCTGTCGCGCTCGGCCGATGCCGAGATCAACGCGGGCGTGGTGGAGCGCTTCGGCATCCGCACCGTGCGCGGCTCGGGCGGGCGCGTGCGCGAGGCGGCCTCGCGCAAGGGCGGGGCCCGCGCGCTGATCGAGCTGAAGCGCCTTCTGGACGCGGGCACCGGCGTTTGCATGATCGCGGATGTCCCGAAGGGCGTGCCGCGCGAGGCGGGGCTGGGCATCGTGACGCTCGCCAAGCTCTCGGGCCGGCCGATCATCCCCTCGGCTGCCGCCACCAGCCGGCGCCGGGTGCTCGAAAAAACCTGGGACCGCACCACGATCCCGCTGCCTTTCGGGCGCATGGCGGTGGCCATGGAGCCGCCGATCCTCGTTCCCGCCGATTCGACCCCCGACGACATGGAGCGCATCCGTCGCGAGGTGACCGCCGCCATCGAGCGCGCGAACCGCCGCGCCCTGGCGCTGGCCGACGGCCGCACGCCCGAGGCGCGCTCGTGAGCGATCGCCTGTCGCGCACCGCGCTCGGCGCCTATCGCCTGATCGGTCAGGCCGCCTATCCCGCGATCGGCGGCTACGTGCGCTGGCGCGCCAGCCGCGGCAAGGAGGAGCCCGCGCGTCGGCGCGAGCGCTACGGTCACGCGAGCGAGCCGCGCCCGCCCGGCCAGCCGCTGGTCTGGGTGCACGCGGCGAGCGTCGGCGAGAGCGCGGCGGTCGAGCCCCTGGTGCGCGAGATCGCGGCCACCGGCGTCGCCGTCCTGATGACCACGGGCACCGTGACCTCGGCGGGACTGGTCGAGGAGCGGCTCGGCACCGAGGTCATCCACCAGTACGTGCCGCTGGACCTGCGCCCCTGCGTGCGGCGCTTTCTCGACCATTGGCGGCCGGACCTTGCCATCTTTGCCGAGAGCGAGCTCTGGCCGATGACCATGGCCGAGCTGCAGCGCCGGCGCGTGCCGCAGATCCTCGTCAATGCGCGCCTGTCGGACCGCTCGTTCCGGCGCTGGAAGTCGGTGCCCTGGCTCGCCGAGACGCTTCTGGAGAATCTCGCCCACATCGTCGCCCAGTCGGCGATCGACGGCGAGCGCTACCATCTGCTCGGCGCGCGTTCGGTGAGCGTCGCCGGCAACCTTAAGGCCGACGCGCCGCCGCCGGGCGCCGACGCGCGGGATCTTCAGGAGGCCCGTCGCGTGATCGCGCTGCGCCCGGTCTGGGCCGCGCTCTCGACCCACGAGGGCGAGGAGATGATGGCGGCGCGCATCCACCTTGCGCTGCGCGAGGACCGGCCGCGCCTCCTGACCGTGATCGTGCCGCGCCACATCGAGCGCGCCGACGCGATCGAGCGCGAGCTGGGAACGCTCGGTCTTCGCGCGGCGCGCTGGAGCCGGGGCGAGCTGCCGGATCCGACCACCGACGTCCTGATCGGCGATACGATCGGCGACATGGGCTTCTACCTCCGGCTTTGCGAGATCGCCTTCGTCGGCAAGTCGCTGAGCGCCGAGGGCGGGCAGAACCCGATGGAGGCCGCCATGCTCCAGACGGCGATCGTCTCGGGTCGCATGGTGCAGAACTTTCGCGACGTCTACGCCAAGCTCCTGTCGCGCGGCGGCGTGCGCCTCGTGGACAGCGAGGCGGAGCTGGGACAGGCGGTGGCCGAGCTCTTCGCGGAGCCCGAGACGCGGCGCGCCATGATGGCGGGTGCGCGCGAGGCGGTGGGCGAGATGGGCGGCGCGCTGGACCGCACGATCGCCGCGCTCGACCCCTTTCTCCTGCCGTTGCGGCTCGAGGTGCGGCGCGACCGCCGGGGCGGACGCTAGCCGTGCCCCAGGCGCCCGCCTTCTGGTGGCGCGAGCCGGGCTTCCGGTCGGCCGCCCTGGCGCCGCCCGCCCTTGTCTACCGCCTCGCGGCCGACCGGCGACTGCGGGCGGGCGCCACCGCGCGCGCCGCGCTTCCCGTCCTGTGCGTCGGCAACCCGACCGTGGGCGGAGCCGGCAAGACGCCCACCGCCCTGGCCCTGGCTGAGGCGGCGTTGGGGATGGGCTTGCGGCCCGGCTTCCTCACGCGCGGCCACGGCGGGACGGCCGGGCGCAACGCGCCCCATCTGGTGGATCACGGGCATGACGGGGCCGCCCTGGTCGGCGACGAGTCCCTGCTTCTGGCTAAGCGGGCGCCCACCGTTGTCGCGCGCGATCGAGCCGCCGGCGCGGCGCTGCTGCGGGCCGAGTGGTGCGACCTCGCCATCATGGACGACGGCTTCCAGAGCGCGCGGCTCCATCCCGATCTCGCGCTGCTCGTGGTGGACGGCCGCCGCGCCTTCGGCAACCGCCGCGTCCTGCCGGCTGGCCCCTTGCGCGCGAGCCTCGCCGTCCAGATGGATCGCGCCTCGGCGCTGCTGGTGGTCGGCGAGGGGGAGGGGGCTCGCGCCGCGCAGGCGCTCGCCGACGTGTCGGGCCGCCCGCTCTACCGCGCCCGGGCGCTCTCGCCCAATGCCGACGCGTTCCATGGGCTGCGTTGCCTTGCGTTTTCCGGCATCGCCGACGGCGAGAAGTTCGTGCGCGCGCTGCGCGCTGCAGGCGCCGAGATCGTCGCCGACGAGCGCTTTCCCGACCACCACCCCTATACCGGCGAGGAGGCGCGCTCACTCCTGCAGGAGGCCGACAGCCTCGGGCTGGCGCTGGTGACGACCGCCAAGGACCAGGCGCGCATGACGGGCGCAGGGCCCGGTCCCGTGCGCGGGCTCGCCGCCCGCGCGCTCGTCCTGGAGCACCGCCTGGAGCTCGAGGGCGACACGGCGCGGCGCCTCGTCGAGGAGACGCTCCGGCTGTTTCAGGCCCGGCCGCGCAGCTGAAGCTCGCGCTGGAGCGAGGCGGCCGCGTCGCGATAGGGTTCCTGGCGCTCGGCGCTCCAGTAGCGCAGGAGGTCGAGCGGGATCGCCTCGCCCGTCACCGCGCAGCGCACGAAGGCGCCGGGGCGCAGCACCTCGAAGTCGGCATCGCCGTAGCGCAGCTTCGCCTCGCCGCCGCTGTCCATGCGGTTCATCATCGGATTTGGCCTCGATTCCATGCGTTTCGCGGGTTCCGTGTTCGCGCGAAGCGGCGCGCGAAGTCAACGCCGGCCGAACAGGCGCTCGATGTCGGCGAGCTTCAGCTCGATGAAGGTCGGGCGGCCATGGTTGCAGGTGCCGGATCCCGGAACCGCCTCCATCCGGCGCAGGAGCGCGTTCATCTCCTCGGGACGCATCGTGCGCCCGGCGCGCACCGAGCCGTGGCAGGCCATGGTCGCCGCCACGTGGTCGAGCCGCGCGCGCAAGGGGGCGCCAGAGCCCTCGCCCTCCGCACCCTCGTCGGCCAGATCCTGAAGCAGCCGTCGTGCGTCCACCTCGCCGAGCATCGCCGGGGTCCCGCGCACCATGAGCCCGGCCGGGCCGAAGCGCTCGACCACGAGGCCGAAGCGCGCGAGCGTCTCGCTCTCAGCCGCCAGCCGGTCCGCCTCGGCCTCCGTGAGGTCGACGACCTCAGGCAGGAGCAGCATCTGGGCGGGCAGTGCGCGGGCGTGCAGCGCCTCCTTCAGCGCCTCGAAGACGAGGCGCTCGTGCGCGGCGTGCTGGTCGACGATCACCAGGCTGTCACCGGTTTCGGCCACCACGAAGGCCCGCCCGACCTGGGCGCGCGCCGCGCCCAGCGGATAGTCACCGGCCGGCGCCTCGGGCAGGCCCACGGGCGCGGCGCGCGCGGAGGGCTCGAAGCCGCGAAACCCCGCATCGCGCTCGGACAAGCCGGACTTGTGCTCGGCGCGGCCCGATGCCAGGGCCGGCCCGTCGTCGAGCGGGCGAAAGGGATGGCTCGCCGCCTCGAAGGGGCGGGGTGCGGGCGGCGCCTGCCAGCTGCCGGTCGCGCCGGGACGAAAGCGCCCCAGAAGCCCGTCGGCCCCTTCCGTCGAGCCGCGCAGCCCCTGGTCCAGCATCAGGCGCCGGATCGCGCCGACGACGAGGCCACGCACCAGCGCGGGATCGCGAAAGCGCACGTCGCTTTTGGCGGGATGGACGTTGACGTCGACGTCGCGCGGATCGACGTCGAGGAACAGGACGCAGACCGGGTGGCGGTCCTTGACCATGAGGTCGCCATAGGCGCCGCGGATCGCCGACAGGATCTGCCGGTCGCGCACGGGGCGCCCGTTCACGTAGGCGTATTGGTGCGCGGCCGTGCCGCGATGGAAGCTCGGCAGGCCCGCCCAGCCCGTCAAACGGATGCCCTCGCGCTCCGCGTCGAGGGGCAGTGCGTTCTCGGCGAAGTCCGCGCCGATCACGGCGGCCGCGCGCGCGATGCGGTCGCTCGTGTCGACGGCGGCAAGCACCGTCTCGGCCCGGTCCTCGCCGGCGAGCTCGAAGCGCACGTGGGGAAAGGCCAGCGCGATGCGCCGCACGACCTCGGTCACGGCCTGGGCCTCGGCACGCTCGCTTTTCAAGAACTTCAGGCGTGCGGGCACCGCCTGGAAGAGGTCTCGCACCTCGATCATGGTGCCGCCGCCCAGCGCCGTCGGTCGCGGCCCGCTCATGCGACCGCCTTCCACCACCATCTCGTGCGCGGGTGCGCCCTTCACGCGCGAGCGCAAGGTGAGGTGCGCGACCGAGCCGATCGAGGGCAGGGCCTCGCCCCGGAACCCCAGCGTCGCGATGGCGTCGAGACCGCCCGCCATCTTCGAGGTGCAGTGGCGGCGCAGCGCCAGCGCCAGCTCGTCCTCCGGGATGCCGCAGCCGTCGTCGGACACGCGGATCAGCGCCTTGCCGCCGCCGGCCGTCACGATCTCGATGCGCGTCGCGCCCGCGTCCAGCGCGTTCTCTACGAGCTCCTTCACGACGCTCGCCGGGCGCTCCACCACCTCGCCGGCGGCGATCTGGTCGATCAGGGTGGGGGGCAGTTCCTGGATGGGCATCGGCGACGTCGGGTCTCGCGCAAAATCGCTATGTAGCGCCTCGCCGCCGCGGTTTCACGCCTCGGCGCCGAAGATCACGACCGCGCGCGGCGGGAGCGTCAGGGGCGCCGTTCCCAGCGTCTCGCCCGGCGCGTCGGAGCGTAGGAGAAGGCGCCAGCGGCCGGGCGGCGGCGTCACCGTCACGCTCGCCTGCGCGGCGTTCAGGTAGGCCAGCACCGCGCGGCCCTCCTCGCCGCCGGCCAGCCGCAGGCCGAGCCAGGGTTCGCCGCGGCTCGTCCACTCCGGCGCGACCATGGGCGAGCCGTCCGGTGCGAGCCACGCGACGTCGGGCTCGCCGCAAAGATCCGTGCCGACCAGGAAGCGGTCGAGATGGAGCGCGGGCTCGCGGGCGCGCAGCGCGGCCAGCTCGGCCGTGAAGCGGGCGAGGTCGAGGTCCGCCCCGGACCAGTCGAGCCAGGTCGTCGGGTTGTCCTGCGCGTAGGCGTTGTTGTTGCCCCCTTGCGTGCGGCCGAACTCGTCGCCGGCGACCAGCATCGGCGTGCCGCGCGCGAGAAACAGGGTGGCCAGCAGCGCGCGCACGTCCCGGGCGCGCGCCGCGCGGATGCCCGGATCCTCGCTCGCGCCCTCCACCCCGTTGTTCCAGGAGTGGTTGTCGCCGTGCCCGTCGCGGTTCTCCTCGCCGTTCGCCCAGTTGTGCTTGTCGGCATAGGACACAAGGTCGAGGAGCGAGAAGCCGTCGTGGGCGCAGACGAAGTTGACGCAATCGCTGGCCTGCCGCGCGGCGGGGTCGAAGCGGTCGGGCGAGCCGGCCAGCCGCGTGGCCAGCCCCGACAGCGTGCCGCGATCACCACGCCAGAAGCGCCTGACGTCGTCGCGGAACCCGTCGCCCCATTCCAGGAAGGGCTCGGGGAAGCGCCCGACCTGATAGCCGCCGAGGCCGATGTCCCAGGGCTCGGCGACGTGGATCATGGTGGCGAGGACGGAGTCGGAGGCGATGGCCCGGAGCAGCGGCGCGTCCGCGCGAAAGCCCTCGTCGGTGCGGCCGAGAACGGGCGCGAGATCGTAGCGGAAGCCGTCGATGCCACCGCACTCGCCCCAGGTCCGCAGCGTCTCGACCGCCAGCCGCAGGCCCGGCTCGCGGTCGAGCGCGATCGTGTTGCCGGTGCCCGTCACGTTGACGAGCTCGCCGTCCGGCTCGTGCCGGTAATAGGCGCGATTGTCGAGGCCGCGGCAGGAGACGGTCGGGCCGATGCGGTCGCTCTCGCCGGAATGGTTGAGGACGACGTCGAGCAGCACGCGGATGCCGCGCGCGTGGAAGCCTTCCGTCACGCGGCGCACCTCGGCCCAGCCGCCGGGCACGAGGCGCGGGTCGGGCGCCATGTGGCAGATCGGGTTGTAGCCCCAGGCATTGGTGAGCCCGAGGCGCACGAGATGGCGCTCGTCGAGAAACGCGGCGATCGGCATGAGCTCGACCGTCTCCACGCCGAGCCCGGCGATATGGTCGAGGACGGCGGGTTCGGCGAGCGCGCCCAGCGTGCCGCGCAAATGCTCGGGCACGCCGGGATGGCGCTGCGTGTAGCCGCGCACGTTCAGCTCGTAGGTGAGGCCGGGTCGACCGGGCACAAGGCGCCCGGCGTCGCGCGGAGGATCCGCCACCACGGCGCACGGCACGAGGGCGGCCGTGTCGAGACGCTCCGATGCGGGGGCGGCGAGCGCGGGGTGGTAGACGAAGGGCCGGTCGAGCGCCAGCGCATAAGGGTCGACCAGAAGCTTGGCCGCGTCGAAGCGCAGGGCGCGTGCGGGATCGTAAGCGCCGTCGGCGCGAAAGCCGTAGAGTGCACCAACCCCGATCCCCGGCACGAAGCCGAACCAGGTGTCACCCCGGCGGCCGGGGAGGGGAAGGCGCGCCGTCTCGCGCGCCGAGCCCGGCTCGAACAGGCAGAGATCGATGCGTGTCGCGTCCGCCGAGGTGACCGCGAAATGGACGCCGGCAGGCGTCGGGCTCGCGCCGAGGCGCGCGGGGCAACCGTGCTCGGCCGTGATCGTCTGCATGTCAAGCGCCTCCCTGCCATTGCCGCACCGCGTCCAGCGGGTAGACCAGCATCAGGACGTTGAGTGCGAGGCCGTCGCGGATCAGCCACGTCGTCAGGACCTCGAAGCCGACCGCGATGAGGACGCTCGCCCATACCGGAAGGCGCGAGGCGAGCCAGAAGCCCACCCACATGAAGGCGATGTCCGATAGCGAGTTGACGACGCTATCGCCGTAGTAGTCGAGCGCGATCGTCGCCTCGCGGTAGCGCCCGATCACGGCGTCCGTGTTCTCGGCGATCTCCCAGGCCGCCTCCGCGAGCGTCGCGAGAAGAAGACGCAAGCCCAACGAACGACGCGGCAGGAGAAGATGCAGCGCGCCGTAAAACAGCAGCCCGTGGATCAGGTGCGAGGGCGAGTACCAGTCGGACAGGTGCTGCGAGTTCTCCGAGGACACGACCTGCCCGTGCCAGAGCTTCACGGTGCCGCAGGTGCAGATCGGCACGCGGCCCATCAGAAGCAGCACCGCGCCCGCCCCGAGCGCTGCGAGAAGCGCCAGGAGGAGCCAGCGGGGCTCGATGCCCCGCCGGGAAAGGGTGGCGCTCATCGCCGCGACAGGCTCAGGTCCGCACGTCCGGCTGGTCGCGGCCCGTACGCTTGCGGATCTCGCCGATCACGTCGGCGGTCTCCGTGAGCTCGCGCAGCGCCTCCTCGACCGACAGGTCGTGGCGCGCGGGCTCGGGCTCGAAACGCTCGATATAGACGCGCAGCGTCGCGCCCACCGTGCCCGTGCCCGACAAGCGGAACACGATGCGCGAGCCGCCCGAGAACACGATGCGCACGCCCTGGCCCGTCGAGACCGAGCCGTCGACCGGATCCTTGTAGGAGAAGTCGTCGGCCTCGGAGACGACGAGCGTGCCGAAGCGCTGCCCGGCCATCGAGGCGAGGCGGTCGCGCAGGTTGTCCATGAGCTCCTCCGCGGCGGCCTTGTCGACCTCCTCGTAGTCGTGGCGCTGGTAGTAGTTGCGCCCGAACTCGGCCCAATGCTCGCGCACGATCTCCGAGACCGACTGGCCGCGCTCGGCCAGGATGTTAAGCCACAGGAGGACGGCCCAGAGCCCGTCCTTCTCGCGCACGTGGTCGGAGCCGGTGCCGGCGCTCTCCTCGCCGCAGATCGTGACCTTGCCGGCATCCAGAAGGTTGCCGAAGAACTTCCAGCCGGTCGGCGTCTCGTAGAGGCCGATGCCGCGCTTGTGCGCCACGCGGTCGGCGGCGCCGCTGGTCGGCATGGAGCGGGCGATGCCCGCGATGCCGCGGGCGTAGCCCGGCGCCAGATGCGCGTTGGCGGCCAGCACCGCAAGCGAATCGGAGGGCGTGACCACGATGCCTCGGCCGAGAATCATGTTGCGGTCGCCGTCGCCGTCGGAGGCGGCGCCGAAGTCGGGCGCGGTCGGCCCCATCATCAGGTCGACCAAGGGCGCCGCCCAGACGACGTTGGGATCGGGATGGCCGCCGCCGAAATCCTCGGACGGCGTGCCGTTGAGCACCGTGCCGACGGGCGCGCCGAGGCGTCGCTCCAGAATCTCGTGCGCGTAGGGACCGGTGACGGCGTGCATGGCGTCGAAGCGTAGCGTCAGGCCCTTCTCGATCGCCGCGCGGATCTTGGCGAAGTCGAAGAGCTCTTCCATGAGGCTGGCGTAGTCGGCCACCGGATCGACGATCTCGACCTCGGTCTCGCCCAGCATCGTGGTGCCGACGATCGAGAGGTCGGGCGCGTCCTCCTCGAGGATCTTGTACTCGCGGATCTCGCGCGTGCGGCGGAAGATCGCCTCGGTCACGCCCTCCGGAGCCGGGCCGCCGTTCGCGATGTTGTACTTGATGCCGAAGTCGCCGTCGGGGCCGCCGGGATTGTGCGAGGCGGACAGGACGATGCCGCCCGCCGCCTTGCGCTTGCGGATGAGGTTCGAGGCGGCCGGCGTCGACAGGAGGCCGCCGCGCCCGACGATCAGCTTGGCCACGCCGTTGGCGGCGGCCATGCGGATCGCGGTGCGGATCACGGAGGCGTTGAAGAAGCGCCCGTCGCCGCCGATCACGAGGCTCGAGCCCGGCTCGAGCTTGGCGCCGTCGAGGATCGCCTGGATGAAGTTCTCGGCGTAGTTCGGCTGCTGGAAGTGCGGCACCTTCTTGCGCAGGCCCGAGGTGCCGGGCTTCTGGTCGTCGAACGGCTGGGTCGCGACGGTGCGGATCATGGGGCGCTGTCCTGGAGAAGGCTGGAATACAGGTCTTTGTAGCGACGGGCGCTGGCGGACCAGCCGACCTCGCTGCGCATGGCGGTGATCTGCAGCTCGCGCCAGAGCGCGGGGTCGGCGTAGAGGCGCAGAAGCCGGCCGATCCCCTCGCGCAGGGCGGCGGCGGTGACGGGCGCAAAGATCACGCCCGTGGCGACGCCGGCCGCCTGCGCCGCGAAGTTCGCGTCGATCACCGTGTCGGCAAGGCCCCCGACGCGGCTCACCACCGGCAGGCAGCCGTAGCGCAGGGCGTAGAGCTGGGTCAGGCCGCAGGGCTCGAAGCGCGAGGGGACGAGAAGCGCGTCGGCCCCCGCCTGGACGCGGTGCGAAAGAAGCTCGTCGTAGCCGATGCGAACGCCCATGCGGCCCGCATGGCGCGCGGCGGCCGACAGGAACGAGCCCTCCAGCATCCGGTCGCCCGAGCCGACCACCACGAGCCGGCAGCCCATGGCGAGGATGTCGTCGCAGCTCTCGGCGAGTACGTCGAGGCCCTTCTGCCAGGTGAGGCGGCTCACCACGGCCAGGATCGGCTCCTCGCTCTCGGCCAGCCCGAACTCGGCCTCCAGCGCCCGCTTGTTGATCTGGCGGCGGAAGAGGTCGCTGGTCGTGTAGTTGGCCGTGATGTGCGGGTCGGCGTTGGGATCCCAGATGTCGGTGTCGATGCCGTTGACGATGCCCGTCAGCGCGTCGGCGCGACCGCGCAGCAAGCCGTCGAGGCCCATGCCGTTCTCGACCTGGAGGATCTCGCTCGCGTAGTTCGGGGAGACCGTCGTGATCGCGTCGGCGGCGTGGAGACCGCCCTTCAGGAAGCCGACCGAGCCGTAGTATTCGAGGCCCTCGATCGACCAGGCGCGCTCGGGCAGGCCGAGCTCGGCGAAGATCGACTGCGGAAAGGCACCCTGGAAGGCGAGGTTGTGGATCGTGAGGATCGTGCGCGGACGCTCGCCCTCGCCGAACGCGAGATAGACCGGGGCGAGCGCCGCCTGCCAGTCGTGGGCGTGCAGGACATCCGGCCGCCAGTCCGGCAGGAGACCCTGGCCGATCAGCGCGCCCGCCCGGCCGAGCGCGGCAAAGCGCGCCCAGTTGTCGGGGTAATCGTAGCCGTTCGGGCCGACATAGGGACCGCCCGGGCGGTCGAAGAGATGCGGCGCGTCGAGGAGCAGGATGTCGAGCCCGTCGACGGCCGCGGCGACGAGGCGCGCCGGGCCGCCGAACAGGTCGTCGATCCGCGCGAGCTCCGTACCGGCGCCCAGCGTCTCGGCCAGCGTCGGATAGGCGGGCAGGAGCGTGCGGGTCTCCACGCCCAGGCGCGCCAGGGCGAGCGGCAGCGCGCCGGCCACGTCCGCCAGTCCGCCGGTCTTCACCAGCGGGAAGACCTCGGAGGCGACCGAGAGGACCCGGATCATCGGTTGTGGAGCCGCTCGATCATCGGCTGGGTGACGAGGCACACGCCGCTCGCGGTGCGGCGGAAGCGCTGACCGTCGAGATCGGGATCCTCGCCGATCACGAGCCCGTCGGGAATGATGACGCCCCGGTCCAGGATGGCGCGGCTGACGCGGGCCCCGCGCCCGATATGGCAACCCGGCAGCACCACGGCGTGATCGAGGTTGGAATAGCTGTTGACCCGCACGCCCGTGAACAGGAGCGAGCGATGCACCGAACCGCCCGAGATGATGCAGTCGCCCGACACGAGCGAGGACACCGCCGTGCCGCGCCGGCCGTCCTCGTCGTGGACGAACTTGGCGGGCGGGGTGACGTCGGCATAGGTCCAGATCGGCCAGTCGCGATCGTAGATGTCGAGCTGGGGCACGACGTCGGTGAGGTCGATATTGGCCTGCCAGTAGGCGTCCACCGTGCCGACGTCGCGCCAGTAGGCGCCGTACTCCGCCGAGGAACGCACCACGGACGTGTTGAACGAGTGGGCGTAGGCCGTACCGTGCTTGACGATGTAGGGGATGATATCCTTGCCGAAGTCGCGGCTGGAGTTGGGGTCGGCGGCGTCGCGGCGCAGCTGCTCCGACAGGAAGTCCATCGAGAAGACGTAGATGCCCATCGAGGCGAGCGCCGTGTCGGGCCGTCCGGGGATGGCCGGCGGATCGGCCGGCTTCTCGATGAAGTCGGTGATGCGGTTTTGCTCGTCCACGTGCATGACGCCGAAGCCCACTGCCTCCATGCGCGGGACCTCGAGGCAGCCGACGGTGACGTCGGCGCCCGAGTCCACGTGACTCTGGAGCATGATCTCGTAGTCCATCTTGTAGACGTGGTCGCCCGCCAGGATCACCATGTAGCGGGGCGCGTAGGCCTCGATGATGTCGATGTTCTGGTACACGGCGTCGGCGGTGCCGGCGTACCATTGGTCCTCCGACACGCGCTGCGAGGCGGGCAGGACGTCGAAGCTCTCGTTGCGGCCGGGGCGCAGGAAGTTCCAGCCGCGGTTGAGGTGGCGGATCAGCGAGTGAGCCTTGTACTGCGTGGCGACGCCGATGCGGCGGATGCCCGAGTTGATGGCGTTCGACAGGGCGAAGTCGATGATGCGCGACTTGCCGCCGAAGTAGACGGCCGGCTTGGCGCGATCGTCGGTCAACTCCATGAGGCGGGAGCCGCGCCCGCCGGCCAGGACATAGGCCATGGTGTCGCGCGCGATCGGCGCGGAATGCCTGCTCTTGTCGGCCATCGTCCCTCGACTCCTCCCTTTACGCCTGGGCCTTCGGCCCTTGCCTGCCGCCCGGACCTGCGCCGCGCAGGATTCGTGACGGCCTGAAACATAGCGCCCGCCCGCTGCCGTGGCAGCGGGCGGGCGCTCGACCCACAAAATTTTCCCCCGCGCTCAGGCGTTGGGGCCCGCGCGCCAGATGTCGTGGGCGTATTCGCGGATCGAGCGGTCCGAGGAGAACCAGCCCATGCGCGCCGTGTTGCGCACCGCGATCGCGTCCCAGCGCGCGCGGTCGCGCCAGGCCATGTCGAGCTGGCGCTGCGTGTCCCAGTAGGCGCGGAAGTCGGCGGCGATCATCCACCAGTCGCGGTCGCGCAGCGCCCCCATGAGCCCGGCGTAGCGGTTCGGGTCGTCCTGGCTGAAGACGCCGGCCGAGATCGAGTCGATCGCCGAGCGCAGGAGCGGCTGACGCTCGATCACGCCCTGGCCCGAATGGCCTTCCGCGCGAAGCTTGGCGACCTCGTCGGCTTTCAGGCCGAAGATGAAGATGTTCTCCTCGCCCAGGTGCTCCAGCATCTCGACGTTGGCGCCGTCGAGCGTGCCGATGGTGAGCGCGCCGTTGAGCGCGAACTTCATGTTGCCGGTGCCCGACGCCTCGAGGCCGGCGGTCGAGATCTGCTCCGACACGTCGGCCGCCGGCATGATGATCTCGGCGAGCGAAACGTTGTAGTTCGGGATGAAGACGACCTTCAGGAGGTCGCGCACGCCGGGGTCGGAGTTGATGACGCGCGCCACGTCGCCGGCCAGGTGGATGATCTCCTTGGCCTGCGCGTAGGAGGGCGCCGCCTTGCCCGCGAAGATCTTGACGCGCGGCGTCCAGTCGAGATGGGGCAGCGAGCGGATCTGCTCGTAGAGCGCCACCGTCTCGAGGATGTTGAGGAGCTGGCGCTTGTACTCGTGGATGCGCTTGACCTGGATGTCGAAGATCGCGTCCGGGTTGACCGAGATCGCGAGGCGTTCCTCGATCAGCGTCGCCAGGCGCTGCTTGTTCTGGCGCTTCACGCCCGCGAACCGCTCGCGGAACGCGGCATCCTCGGCGAAGGGGTCGAGCTGCGAGAGCTGCGTGATGTCGTCCTTGAAGCCCCGGCCGATGGCCTCCTCGGCAAGGCGCGTCAGGCCGGGATTGCTCTCGAACAGCCACCGGCGCGGCGTCACGCCGTTGGTCTTGTTCTCGATGCGCGTGGGGTAGAGCTTGTGCAGGTCGCGGAACACGGTCACCTTCATGAGGTCCGTGTGCAGCGCCGAGACGCCGTTCACCGCGTGGCTGCCCACGAAGGCGAGCTGGCCCATGCGCACGCGCCGCCCGTTGCCCTCGTCGATCAGCGAGATGCCGCGGATCGTCTCGTCGTCGAACGTCTGCCCCTGCGTCGCTTCGCGCAGGACGCCTGCGTTGATCGCGTAGATGATCTGCATCTGGCGCGGCAGGAGGCGCTCGAAGAGGTGGATCGGCCAGGTCTCGAGGGCTTCGGGCAGGAGCGTGTGGTTGGTGTAGGAGAAGACGCCGCGCGTCGTCTCCCAAGCCGTGTCCCACTCGATGCCATGAACGTCGACCAGAAGGCGCATGAGCTCGGCGACCGACACGGCCGGATGGGTGTCGTTGAGCTGCACCGCGACCTTGTCGGAGAGGTTCGACAGGTCGGGATACTGCGCGAGGTGCCGGCGGATGATGTCCTGGAGCGAGGCCGAGGAGAAGAAGTACTCCTGGCGCAGGCGCAGCTCCTGGCCGGCCTGGTGCGAGTCGGCCGGGTAGAGGACGCGCGTGATCGCCTCGGCCTTGTTGGCTTCCAGCAGCGCGCCGATGTGATCGCCCGCGTTGAAGGCGTCGAGCAGGATCGGGTCGAGCGACTGAGCGCTCCACAGGCGCAGCGTGTTGACGTGGGTGCCGTGCCATCCGACCACCGGCGTGTCGTAGGCGACCGCGAGCACGCGCTCGGCCGGCCGCCAGACCTGCCGCTGGCGCCCGCCCTCCTCGATCGTCGTGACCTTGCCGCCAAAGCCGATCTCGTAGGAGCTCTCGCGCCGCTCGAACTCCCAGGGGTTGCCGTGCTTCAGCCAGGTCTCGGGCAGTTCGACCTGCTGGCCGTCCACGATCTCCTGGCGGAAGAAGCCATGCACGTAGCGGATGCCGTAGCCGAAGCCCGGAACGCCCGTGGTCGCCATCGACTCCATGAAGCACGCGGCGAGGCGTCCGAGACCGCCGTTGCCGAGTGCGGCGTCCGGCTCCAGGAGCTCCACGAGGTCGAGCTCCACGTCGTAGCGCGCCAGCGCCTCACGGATCGGATCGGTCAGCCCGAGGTTCGAGATCGCGTCGCGCAGAAGGCGACCGATCAGGAACTCCATGGACAGGTAGCAGACCCGCTTCTGCTGCTGCTGGTAGGTGTGGATCGTGGTGCCGAACCAGTTGTCGATGATGCGGTCGCGCACCACCAGCGTCGTCGCCTCCAGCCAGTCGTGCAGCCGGGCCGCGGTGGTGGTCTTGCCGATCGAGTAGGTCAGCTTCTCCACGATCTCGGTGGCGATCGTGTCGGCATCGTTGAGGCGCGGCGTCGGCTTGTCCGCGGCGGCGCGGGCGAGGGTGTCGGGCGTCATGCGGCGTTAGTTCCTGAGCGCGGAGATGGCGGCCACAAGGCCGGCGGTGGAGGAATCGCGGGACGAGGCGTCGCTCTTGCCCTGGACCACGGGCAGGAGCCCCGTCGCCAGTTCCTTGCCGAGTTCGACGCCCCACTGGTCGTAGGCGTTGATGCCGAAGAGCTGCGCCTCGACGAAGACGCGGTGTTCGTAGAGCGCGACGAGCCGTCCGAACCGGAAGGGGTCGAGGATCTCGTGCAGGATGGTGATCGAGGGCCGGTCGCCCGAGAACTCGCGGTGCGGCGCGATGCGCTCGGCATCGGCGGCGGAGCGCCCGGCCTGCAGCAGCTGCTCTCGCGCCTCCTCCATCGTGCGGCCCTTCATCAAGGCTTCCGACTGCGCCAGGCAGTTGGCGATCAGGAGGTCCTGGTGGATCCTCATGGCCTCGCCGTCCTCGTGGGCGCGAGCGCCCAGGATGAACTCCACGGGCACGATGTCGGTGCCCTGGTGGAGAAGCTGGAAGAAGGCGTGCTGGCCGTTCGTGCCCGGCTCGCCCCACACCACGGGGCCCGTCACGGTCGGTGTCGGGAGGCCGTCGAGGCCGACATGCTTGCCGTTGGACTCCATGTCGAGCTGCTGGAGATAGGCGGGCAGGCGGGCCAGGCGCTGGTCGTAGGGGATCACGGCGCGCGTCGGATGGTCCTGCGCCACGCGGTGCCACCAGCCGGCAAGGCCGAGCAGCACGGGAAGGTTCTGCTCCAGGCTCGCGTCCCGGAAGTGGCGGTCCATGTCGCGCGCGCCGGCCAGGAACTCGCGGAAGCGGGTCTCGCCGATCGCGATCATCAGCGGCAGGCCGATCGCCGACCAGATGGAGTAGCGACCGCCCACCCAGTCCCAGAAGCCGAAGGTGCGGTCCTCGCCGATGCCGAAGGCCGCCACCTTGTCGAGCGCCGTGGAGACCGCACAGAAGTGGGCGCCGACCGCCGCCTCGCCGAGCTTGTCGGCCACCGCGCGGCGCGCGGTGCCGGCGTTGGTCATGGTCTCGATTGTGGTGAAGGTCTTGGACGCCACGATGAAGAGCGTCGTCTCGAGGTCGAGCGCCTTCAGCGTGTCGGCCATGTGCGCGCCGTCGATGTTCGACACGAAATGGGCGCGCGGGCCGTCGTGGTAGGGCGAGAGCGCGATCGTCGCCATGGCGGGGCCGAGGTCGGATCCGCCGATGCCGATGTTGACGATGTCGGTGATACGCCGCCCGGTCGAGCCGGCTATCGAGCCGTCTCGGATGCCCTCGGCAAAGCGGGCCATGGCGGCCAGAACCGCTTCGATCTCGCCGCCGATCTTGTGCCCCGCCGTCTCGAAGCCATCCTCGGGCCGCGCGCGCAGCGCGACATGCAGGACGGCCCGTCCTTCCGTCGCGTTGATCGGAGCGCCCGCGAACATGGCGTCGCGCCTGGCCTCCAGCCCGCACTCGTGCGCCAGCGCCAGAAGCGCGGACAGGTCGTCGCGCGAGAGCGCGCATTTCGACAGGTCGAGAAGAAGGTCGTCGTGGCGAAAGCTGAGATGCTCGAAGCGCTGCGGATCGGCTGCGAACAGGGCGCGAATGCCGGTGTCCAGCGCCGTCTTGCCGCGCGCCTGCAGGTTCTCGACCGAAGGGGAGAGGGGCGTCGAGGATGTGTGCACGGGAGATCGGGTCCGTTGTTGCGCCGCAGCAGCCGGCGGGAGACCCGCTACATAGCGGACCTCTCGCTAAACCCAAGTTGACGCAGGACCGACGCCTTCGTCAAATCCGTAGGCGCCCCTAGGAGCCGGCGCGCGCCGTGCTCCGGCCATCCGCCGTGGCACCGGCAAGGCTAGGTGCGAAGGCCCGCCAGGCGCTCGATCGCCTGATCCAGCGTGGAGGCGGTCGGATCGATCCCGTCGGCGCGGTTGTCGGCGTCGACGCGGGCCCGCCATTCCTTCAGGATCGAGTGCTTCTCGTCATGGTCCAGTTCGGGGTGGTCGACCACGGCGTCGGGCGAGGCGTGGCTGCGGCCGTTGCTGTCGTCGAACTTGGCGTATTTCAGGGACTCGGTGCTCATCGTCAGACCTTTCGGGGAGCGAAGCGGGCGCTGCGGCCCGCCTGTCATCACCCCGTCATAACGCCGAACGGTCCGCTTCGGTTCAGGGCTTGGGATCGCCGTATTCGCGCTCGTAGAACACGCCGACCTCGCCGCCGTTCGCCCCCACCGCCGCACGCGCCTTGATGTCGGCGCCCAGTTCGAGATCGATCGACACACGGCCCGTGGAATCGACGCCGACATAGGTGTTGTCGTTGAGATAGCGCCCGACGCCGACCGCCGCCTGGCCATCGGCCGTGGTGCGGATATCGAGGTCGTCCACGCCGAGCTGCGAGCGCAGGTTGTCGAGCAGGCCCGTGGAGCCGCCGACGCCCGCCAGCTGCGCGGCGGCCGAGGCGAGCTGCGCGATCTGGAGCGGCGACAGGTCGGCCGTGCCCTGGCCGAAGATCAGGCGCGCCAGCACCTCGTCCTGCGGCAGCGCCGGGGAGGAGGTGAAGGAGAAGCTCGGCGCGTTGGCGGGACCCGTGATCGCGACGTTGACCGTCACGCCGTCGCCCGTGTCCGAGGAGGCGAGAAGGTCGAGCGTCGGCACCAGGTCGCCGTTGAAGGTCAGCGTCGCGCGGCTGAAGTCGAGACGACGCGACAGGAGCTGGAAGCGCCCGCGCTGCAGCTCGAAACCGCCGCTGACGCCCAGCCCCGAGACGGGTCCCTGGACGCGGATCGTACCGCCGAGCTCGAGATCCAGGCCCCGGCCGCGCACGAAGACGCGGGCCGGCGCGTTCACGGTCACGTCGAGGCGGATGCCGCCGCTCGTGCCGCCGGTGCCGCCCGAGCCGCTGTCGGGATCGATCTCGCGCAGCTGCCGCAGAACGGCGGGCGGCGTGTTGCGCCGCTCCAGATCGATCTGCGCCAGCGAGGTCGGCAGGTTCTCGGGAACCTGGATGTTGATCTCGCTGGCATTCACCGTGCCCGACAGAAGGGCATCGCCCGTCAGCGGGCCGGTGAGGCGCAGGGCCGCATCCAAGCGAACGGTCGCGAACTCGCCGTCCGCGTAGCGCACCTGGTCGCCGGTGATCGTGAGGTCCGCCGGGAAGCCGTTCAGGAAGCCCACGGTCCCCGATACGCGCACCGTGCCGCCGGAGCGGACGTTGGCCGTCACGCTCTGCAGCGTCGCCGACTGGCCGTTCAGCGTGATGTTGGCTTGGATGTTCTCCAGGGCAACGTTGGCGCCGGTGTCGTTGAAGGTCGCGCCGCTGGTCGTGACCGTGCCCGTGACGTTGGGTGCGGCCGCCGTGCCGGTGACGCGTGCATCGACGCGCACCACGCCGCTCACCGAGCGCCCGCCCGTCGCCAGCGTCCGGTTGGCGAGCGCGAGCGGAGCCGTTCCGTTGAGGGCGAGGTCGAAGCTCGGCGTGCCCGCCAGGCCCACCGAGCCGTTGGCGGTGAACTGGAGCCCGTCTCCGCTCAGACTGCCGTCCACGGTGACCCGTGTGCCGGAATAGGTGCCGCGCGCCGCGACGTCGAGCGGGCCGACGCCGGCCTCCCGCGTCGGCTGGAGGCTGAGGCTGGCGACGCGCAGGTCGTAGTCGACGGCCGGGGCCGAGACCGAGCCGGTGGCGCGCACTGTTCCGTTGAGCGTGCCGGTCGGCGCCAGGTCGGGCACCACCGCGGCCGCGAGCGAGACCGGAACGTTGCGGATATCGGCATTGAGGTCGAGCCGCTGGCCGACTGAGCCCGACGCCGTGACGCGGCCCGAACCGAGATCCAGCTGCGCGGTCTCGAGCTGCAGCGTGCCACCGGCATAGGAGCCCCGCGCCACCGCGTCGATCGGCGGTGCGCCGGCCTGGCGGCTCTGCGCTACCGAGACACCGCGCGCCGTGACGTCGAAGCGGGCGCTCGGGTTGTCGAGCGAGCCCGTCGCCGAGGCTTCACCCGACAGCGTGCCGCGCGCTCCCAAATCCGGGCGCACCGCATCGGCGATCGCGAGCGGCAGGCGGTCGAGCGCCAGGCGCAGGTCGAGCGTGCGGCCGAGCGAGCCGGACAGCTGCAGCGAACCCTCGCCGACCTGCACCGTGCCGCGCTCGAAGCGAACGGCGCTGTCGGCGATCGTGCCGGCGAGATCGAGGCGCACCTCGTTGATCCCGGCCTGCCGGAGCGGCGCGGCGGAGAGGCCCTGGCTGGCGAGGTCGAAGCGGCCGCTCGGATCGGCGATCGAGCCGGTCGCCTCGGCGCTGCCGGAAAGCGTTCCGCGCGCGTCGAGGCCTTCCACGAACCCGTTGGCGAGGGCGGCCGGAAGCTCGGAGATCGTCAGGTCGAGGTCGAGGTCGCGGCCGATGCTGCCGGTCGCCTCGACCCGGCCCGATCCGACGCTTGCGAGCGCGCGGTCGAGCCGCACCGTCGAGCCGCGGTAGAGGCCGGCGATCTCGACCTGGAGCGGGGGAACGCCGGCCCGCGCGACGTCGGCGGCGGTGATGTCGGCGCCGGTCAGGTCGAAGCGCACCGCCGGGTTGGCGATCGAGCCGGTCGCGGTCGCCGTGCCGTCGATGCGGCCCGAGGCGCCGAGTCCCTCGCGGAAGCCGTTGGCGAGCGCCACGGGCAGGTTGGTGAGCGCCAGATCGAGGTCGAGGCTCTCGCCCACCGTGCCGCTCGCGTCGATCGTGCCCGAGCCGAGCGAGACGCGGGCCGTCTCCAGCGTCGCGGTCCCGTCGCGCAGGCGGCCCTGAAGGTTGGCTTCCACCGGGGCGAGGCGCGCCTGGCGCGTTTGCGCGGTCTCGATGCCGGCCGCCTGCAGCGAAAAGTCGACATCGGGCGAGGATGCGGGACCGTTCAGCGCGGCCGTGCCGGTGAGAGTGCCCGAGGCGTCGAGACCGGCGACAAAGGGATTGGCGAGCGCGACCGGCAGCTGGCGCAGCGCGAGATCGAGGTCGAGCGTGTCGCCGGCGGAGCCCGACAACTCGAGCGAGCCCGAGCCGGCGTTCAGGAGAACGCGGCTGATCGTGGTGCGCACCGAGCCGAGCGTGACCGTGGCGGGCTCGGCCAAGGCGAGCGGGGCGTTCGGAACAGCGGCGGTGAGACGGCGCAACTCGACGACGGTCCCCGCATCCGTGACGGCGACATCGCCCGACAGCTCGGTCGGCACGCCGTTCAGCCGCAGCGAGGCGTTGATGGCGGTGGCCTGATTGATCGCCTCCAGCGCGGCATCGAGACGGGTGATGGCGAGCGACCCGGCCTCGATCTCGGCGGCGCGGACCGTTCCCGAGACCTGGGGCCGTTCGAGGTAGTCCGTCACGCGCAGCTGGATGCGGGCCTCGGTGAGGCTGTTCGCGTTCAGCGTGACGGTCGGCGCCGTCAGGTCGACATCGGCCGAGGGCGTGCCGCCAGGGCCCACCGCGAGGTTCACGGTGCCGCTCAGCGAGCCCGCGCCCGACTGCCCGGCGAGCGCCAGAAGCGGTGCGGCATCGGGCAGGTCGAGGCGCAACTGGCCGCTGGCGCGGTTCTCGCCATCCAGCGCGACCGTGCCCTCGACGCGGTTGCGGTCCTGGCGCAGCACGAGGTCGCGCAGCTGACGCACGCCGTTCTCGGTGGACAGCGTCGTGGTGAGCTGGAGCGGTGCGCCGCCATAGGTGCCGTTCACGGCGACCGTTCCCGAGGGGGCATCCGGCGCGAACGTGCCCTGGATCCGCGCATCGAGGTCGTCGAGACGCCGGCCCGCGACGTCGAGGCGGGTGGCCGTCGCCCGCAGGTCCACCACCGGCGCGGAGGTGGTGCCGGACGCGTCGAGCGTGAATTCGGCCTCGCCGTCGAGGCCGCTGTTCGCCACCGCCGCCTGGTTGAGGCGGCCCGAAACGGCGGCGGCGATCGTCTCGCCGTTGAGGCTCGCCTGGCCCGACAGGTCGAGCGCGTCGCCGTCGACGCGGAAGTCGTTCAGCGCCAGCGCGCCGTCGGCCGTGCGCGAGGCGCGCCCCGCGACGGCGACGCTCGGTCCCACATAGGGAACGGCGTCCGCGGCGAGCGCCTCGGTCTCGAAGCGGCTCTGGATGTCGAGCGCGAAGGTCGAGAAGTTGAGCGCCGCTTGCCCGGCGAGCGAGAGCTCGGCCGCGCCGGTGGTGAGGTTGGCGTTGTCGAAGCGGATGCCGTCGGCGGTCAGCGCGCCGCCCGCGCGCAGCGCGATCGGGCCTTCGAGCACCCGCGTCGCGATGCCGGCGGGAACGCTGGCGCTTCGCGCATCGGCCTGGAGCTGGAGGGGGCCGGCGAGGTTGTTGATGTCGAAGCCGGTGGAGCTCGCGGACGCCGTCAACTCGTTCACGGCATAGTCGGCATAGCCCGCCGAGCGCGCGGCGGCGGAGAGCTCGATCGCGGCGGCCGAAAACGCCCCGCGCAGCCGCGCGTCGAGGCGCGACAGGTCGATCGCCGTGCGCGATCCCGCCTCGCCGAGGACGATCGGGATCGGATTGCCCTCGTCGGTACGCAGCGCCACCGTGAGGTCGTTGGCGGAGCCCGACCGGTCGAGGACGCCCTGCGCCGTCAGGTCGAGATTGCCCGACACGAGATGGCCCGTGTCGATCGCGATCGCGCCGTCGGAGCGCAGGAGAACGTTGGCCTGAAGGCGCAGATCCCGCCCCACCGTGCCGAGATAGGCTTCCGGCACGAAGGGCGCGGTGAGGGCGGTGAGGTCGGCTTGGACGCGCCGTCCGTCCGCGCCGTTCTGCGTCGAGGCCTGAAGGGTCGCCGCGCGCTCCGTGCCCAGATCCAGCGTGCCGTTCGCCGCAAAGGCGTCGAGCGGGCCGTTGCCCTGGATCGAAAGCGCCACCGGCGGAGCGCCGGGGATCTTGAGAAGGCCCGCCACGAGGCCGCCGGCCGGCTCGCTGGCGTTCACCGCGATCTCCAGACGGTTGTTCGCCGGCTCGAAGCCGAGCCTGAGGTTCACCTCGCCGGGCTGGTCGAGGCGCCGGATCGCAAGGTTCGCGTCAAGAACCGCCGGATCGGCGACGAGGCGCAGCGACCCCTGCGCCGAAAGCCGGGCGGCAACGCCCGCGACCGCTTCGCCGAGCGCGAACTCGTTCACCTGGATATTGCGGATGTTGGCCGTGATCGAGGGGAGCGAGAAGCCGCCCTCGGAGGGCTCGGCCGGGGTCTGGCTCGCCAGCGGCAGGCGAGCGAGCGTGATCTGGCCGGCGGTCAGGTTCTCCACCGAGACGTTCTTGCGCACGAGCGCGAGCGGGGACCAGTCGAGCGCGAGATCGCGCGCCGTCAGCCACACGCCGTCGCGGTCGGAAACGGTCACCTCCTCGATGCGCAGCGCCCCGCTGAAGGCACCGCTGAGGCCCTGGATGCGGACCGTGCGGTCGGGTGTCGACAGGAGGTTCTCGAGCTGGCCCGCCAGAAACTGCGCCTTGGCGGGGGCGGCGGGGGCGAGCCAGGCGAGCGTGAGCGCGACGACGGCGAGAAGGGCTTTGGGAAACCGCATCAGAAGGCCTGCCCGATACCGGCGTAGATCTGGAACGAGGAGTCGCGGGGGCCGGGATCGAGCGGCAGGGCGACATCGACGCGGATCGGGCCGAAACTCGTGATGTAGCGGGCGCCCACGCCCGCCCCCAGCTTGAACTCGCCGAAGTCCGGGGCGAGGTCGTCGCCGACCGTGCCCCCGTCCACGAAGGGCACGATCTGGATGTTCTCGGTGACGCGGAAGCGCAGCTCCGCCGAGGCCTCGAAGACCGACAGGCCGCCGATCGGCGTGTCGACGAAGTTCGGGTTGGTGCCGGGAAAGGCGATCGGCGGCGTGTAGGGGCCGATCGACTGGAAGGCGTAGCCGCGCACCGAGCCGCCGCCGCCGGCATAGAAGCGCCGGTTGTTCGGAATTTCCTCGAGGTCAGCCCCCACGATCGCGCCGTAGCTGACGCGGCCGGCCGCCACGAACCGGCCCGCGTCGTCGAAGGACAGGTAGGCCGACACGTCGCCGCGCGCCTTGGCGAAGAAGGTGCCGTTCTCGATCTCGTAGGCCGGCTCTGCCGAGAGCTTGGCGAGGAAGCCCTTGGTCGGGTTCAGCTCGTTGTCGCGTCCGTCATAGGTGTAGACGCCCGGCACCGAGGCGATCAGGAACTCGTTCTCGCCGAAGTAGTCGCCCACCTTGGCGTATTCGCCGACCACGGCGAGCGTCGCGGTCTGCTGGTCGTCGATCCGGTACTCGACGCCGTTGGACAGGACGATCGCCTCGCGGTCGTAGGCGAGCGGCTGCTCGCGCAGGGCCGACAGCGAGCCGATATAGACCGAGTCGGGCCCCAAGACGCCCGGCTTGCGAAAGGTCGCGCTCGCCGCATAGTCGAAGCCGTCGAGGGGGCGGGAGTTCTCCGACAGCGTTTCGGCGCCGATGCGCGCGACCTTACCCTCGATGCGCAGCGACTCGGCGCGGCCGAAGACGTTGCGGTCCTCCCAGTAGGCGTTGGCGCCGGCGCCTTCCGTATTGGAGAACGTTGCGCCCGCGCCGAACACGAAGCGCTTGCGCTCGGCCACCACGAGCTGGACGGGAAGCGTCCCGTCGTCGGCCTGCGCGTCGCTCGCCTTGACGTTGGCGGTGGAGAAGACGTTGAGCCCGACGAGGCGCTTGCGCGCCTTTTCGAGCGCCGCGACCGAGTAGGTCTCGCCCGGCTGGATGCCGGCCATGTAGGCGACGAAGCCGGGGTTCATCCGGCTCGTGCCCTCGACATAGGTCTGGCCGAAGGGCACGACGCCGCCCGGCGACACGCGCAGCGCGACGTCGATGGTCCGCGTGGCCGAGTCCGCCACGACCTCGCGGTCGGTCAGCGCCACAAAGGGGCGGCCCTCGTCGCGCAGGTCGGTCAGGATGCGCCCCTCGGCGGCGAGGATGCGCACCGATCCCGCGTCTGAGCCCGGCGTCAGACCGTAGGGTGCCGGGTCGATCGGGCCCCGGTCGTCGCCGCTGATCGCCACCCGGCCGATCGTGAAGAGCGGACCCGGATCGACCGTGATCTCGACCGGCACGGTGCGCGAGGTGTCGAAGGTCGCGTCCGGCTCCAGCGTTGCGATGTCGCGGCCGTCCACGCGGATCTGGACGAGCCCGTCATAGCGCGCGGCCTCGTAGAGCGCGGCGACGATGCGACGGCGGTCGGTTCGTGCCTTGGCCAGCAGCCCGAGCGAGCCCGAGACCGGTTCCGCCTCGTCGGCGACGAGCGCGGAGGCGCGCTCCAGCGTGTCCTGCAGGCCGCTCTCGTCGGGCATGACGGTCAGCGTCGCCTCGTAGCGCACGGGGTCGGGAATGCCGGGGTCCTCGACTTCGGGCGAGGTGAACAGGTTGAACGGGTCGAGGAAGCGCAGCGGCGAGGCGGCGGGACGCGTGGGGGCCTGCGCTCCGGCAGGCGCGATGGTCGAAGCCAGCAGGAGCGCCGCGCAGGAAACGCGGAGCCAGGATGCCGTCAGGGTCTGTGCCAACGCGAACGCTTTCCCACCCGATGTCCGGCGCGCGGGATGGTCGGCCGCGTCCGGGCAACCCCAAGCGACCGATCGGCCGGCATTCGGGATCCACTTAGCTCTCAAGATGCCGAGTTGGCGCCCGAAGACAACCGGTCTCCTCGACGCGGAGCCACGCGCCGAAGCTTTTGTGGGACTTGAGCCACACCTTCCGCCGTCCGTCCACAGCAACCCACAGGCTTGGGTCTATGTCGTTGCAAGGGCACGAAAAAAGGCCCCGGATCGCTCCGGGGCCCTCGGGTCTTGATACGCGGTGCGCTCAGAGATTGCAGCGCCGCGCGTAGCCGTCGTAGCCGACGAACGTGTCGGTGCGCGGATCGTAGGAGCGGTAGCGCGCCAGGCAGCGCTCGACGTGGCCGCGCGGCGAGCGGTCGTAGTAGCGGACCGTGCGGGGCGCGGGGTAGGTGTCCTCGTAGGCCGGGGGCTCGACATAGACGGGCACCGGCGCGCGGTAGGCGGGCGCGGCATAGACCGGGCGGCCGTAGTAGGGATCGACATAGGCAGGCGCGGGGCGGGGCTGCGAAAGGGCCGAGCCGAGAAGCGCCCCGGCCGCCAGACCGATCGCGCCGCCCACCAGAGCGTCGCCGCCGCGAAAGCCGCGGTCGTGATGGCGATAGTAGCCGCCGCCACCGTAGTACGGGCCGGGGCCGTAGCCCCAGGGATCGGCCTTGGCGGCCGTGGCGCCGCCGGCGGTGACGGTGAGAACGGCGGCCAAACCTGCAAGAAGCATGCGCATGGCGAAACACTCCGAAGCGTTCGAAAGCGGTCCCGACCGGGTGCGCCCGCCAAGCGGGGTCCGTGGGGTCGTGCCTCGACGTTTATTGTCCGGCACCTGAACGCGCGCTGAACGCTC
Source organism: Aureimonas jatrophae (assembly GCF_900104035.1). Classification (GTDB taxonomy): domain Bacteria; phylum Pseudomonadota; class Alphaproteobacteria; order Rhizobiales; family Rhizobiaceae; genus Aureimonas; species Aureimonas jatrophae. The sequence goes on from NZ_FNIT01000001.1 coordinate 906,278, forward strand.
TGGTTTCAAGGGGATGGCGGGCCGCATCGCGCGATGCGGCCCGCCGGACGCGTTTACAGGCGGCAGACGCGGCGCTCGCCCGCGCTGTTGGCGACATAGGTGTTGGTGCGCGGGTCGTAGGTGCGGTAACGCGCGGCGCAGCGCTGCGCCTGGCTGGAGCTGTAGCCGCCACCGCTGCTGGCGGCGGCCGCACCCAGCGCCGCGCCGGCGGCCAGGCCGAAGATCGCGGCCGTGGTCGCGTCACGACGGTCCTGACGGTAGTTGTCGCGATACCAGCGCTGGTAGCGGCGATTGTCCCACCGGCGGGCGTCGCGGCGGAACTCGCGGCAGTCGCGGGCACCGGGGTTGCGGGCGCAGAAGCGCTCCACGAAGCGCTGCTGCTGGCGGTAGCTCTGGGCCTCGGCCGGAGCGGCGGCAACGGTGAGGCCGCTGGTCGCCAGAAGCGCAGCAGCCAGGAACGACGAGATCGAACGACGCATCAACTCAACATCCTCAAGGTAGGGGCCGGCGCCTTGCGCGCGGCCCGTCAAAACGTCCCACGCGTCTGAAAGACGGCAGTCCGGCAACGGTTCCCGCCGGATCACGGGGTCGAAGCGAAGGTGGACTTACGATCGTGAACCGGACCTGAACGGCAGGGCGCCGTATCCCGCGCATGGTCGGGGATAAAAGCGGGTTCCGCATGGCGGGAACGAAGGCGGAACACTATATAGGCGTCATGGCCCAGATGACGCTCAAGACCAAGCTCGCCATCCTGTCGGACGCCGCGAAATACGACGCGTCCTGCGCCTCCAGCGGGACCGCCAAGCGCGACTCCACCAAGACCGGCGGCATCGGATCGACGGAAGGCTCGGGCATCTGCCACGCCTATGCGCCGGACGGCCGATGCATCTCGCTTCTCAAGATCTTGATGACGAACTTCTGCGTCTACGACTGCGTCTACTGCGTGAACCGCTCGTCCTCGAACGTGCAGCGCGCGCGCTTCACGGTGGAGGAGGTCGTGAAGCTGACGATGGAGTTCTACAAGCGGAACTACATCGAGGGCCTGTTCCTCTCGTCCGGCATCATCCGCTCCTCGGACTACACGATGGAGGAGATGGTGCGCATCGCGCGCAAGCTGCGCATGGAGGAGAACTTCGCGGGCTACATCCATCTCAAGACCATTCCCGACGCGAGCGCAAAGCTCATCGAGGAGGCGGGGCTGTTTGCGGATCGCCTGTCGATCAACATCGAGCTGCCGACCGACATCGGGCTCGAGACGCTCGCACCCGAGAAGAACCCTCGCGACATCAAGCGCTCCATGGGGCACCTTCGGCTCAAGATCGACGAGCACAAGGGCGAAGCGCGCGACCGCGCCAAGCCGCCCAAGTTCGCGCCGGGCGGGCAGTCGACGCAGATGATCGTGGGGGCGGACGCGGCCAGCGACGACGACATCCTCGGCCGCTCCGAGAACCTCTACGGCAACTATCGCCTCCGCCGCGTCTACTACTCCGCCTTTTCGCCGATCCCCGACAGTTCTTCCGCGCTGCCGCTCGCCAAGCCGCCGCTGATGCGCGAGCACCGGCTCTACCAGGCCGACTGGCTGATGCGCTTCTACGGCTTCGAGCGCGACGAGATCGTGTCGGGCGGGGAGGGCGGCATGCTCGACCTCGCTATCGACCCCAAGCTCGCCTGGGCGCTGAAGAACCGCGGCCGCTTCCCGGTGGACGTCAACCGCGCGGACCGCGAGATGCTCCTGCGGGTGCCGGGCCTCGGCACGAAGTCGGTGGACCGCATCCTGTCGACGCGCCGCCATCGCTCGCTTCGACTCGACGACGTGAAGCGCCTGTGCGGCTCGATCGAGAAGGTGCGGCCCTTCGTCGAGGCGATCGACTGGACGCCGGCCCGGCTCGACGGGCGCGAGACGCTGGTCAAGAAGCCTCCCGCCCAGCAGTTGAGCCTGTTCTAGCGATGAAGCTCGCGCGCCTCGACCACCCGGCGGACTTTGAGGGCTGGCGCGAGGCCGCGCGGCGCGCGGTGGCCCTCGGCATCACGCCCGACGAGATGGACTTCGCGGTGGGCGACGAGGCCGGGCCGCTGTTTGCCGAGGCACTGGGCGCGATGCCCGAGGGCGCGCCCGCGATGACCGTGCCGAGGGCCTTTCCGGATCTGGCGCGCAAGGTCGTCTGCCACGCGGACCCCGAGCGCTTCCGCCTCGCCTACCGCCTCCTGTGGCGCCTGCAGCGCGAGAAGGGGCTGCTCGAGATCGCGTCCGATCCGGACACGGCGCGCGCCGCCGAGTTCGAAAAGGCGGTGCGCCGCGACAGCCACAAGATGAAGGCCTTCGTGCGCTTCCGCGAGGTCGAGACGAATGGAGGCCAGCGCCACTATATCGCCTGGTTCGAGCCCTTCCACCATGTGGTGGAGCTGACCGCGCCGTTCTTTCTCCGGCGCTTTCCCGGCATGATCTGGAGCATCCTGACGCCCAAGCGCTCGGTGCACTGGGACGGGGCGGACATGGTGTTCGCGCCGGGCGCCGACGCCTCGCAGAAGCCCGCCGATGACGACACCGAGGCGCTTTGGCTCACCTACTACTCGTCGATCTTCAATCCGGCACGCCTCAAGGTGAAGGCGATGCAGGCCGAGATGCCGAAGAAGTACTGGCACAACCTGCCCGAGGCCGCCCTGATCGAGCCGCTCGTGCGCGGCGCCGAGGCGGCCCAGCGCCGCATGATCGAAACCGCGCCGACCCTGCCGAGTTTGCGTGCCGAGAAACAATCGGAGCGCAACCAGATGGCACGAGCCGCCACCGCCGTCCCCGCCTTCAACGGCTTCAACAAGGCCCCCGACACGATCGAGGAGGCGCGCGAGCAGGCGCGCCACTGCAAGGCCTGCCCGCTTTGGGAGCCCGCGACCCAGACCGTGTTCGGCGAGGGGCCACCCGACGCGCCCGTGATCTTCGTCGGCGAGCAGCCGGGCGACCAGGAGGATCTGGCGGGCCACCCCTTTGTCGGCCCCGCCGGCAAGGTCTTCAACGGCGCGCTGGAGGCCGCCGGCATCGACCGCGCGCAGGCCTATGTCACCAATGCGGTGAAGCACTTCAAGTTCGAGCCGCGCGGCAAGCGGCGCATCCACAAGACGCCGGCCGTCAGCGAGGTGAAGGTCTGCCGCTGGTGGCTGGAACAGGAGCGCGAACTGATCCGCCCCAAGCTCATCGTGGCGCTGGGGGCGACGGCCGCTGCCGCCGTGATCGGCAAGACGGTCACGATCCGCGACACGCGCTCGCGCCTGATCGACCTGCCCGGCGGCGACACCAAGCTCCTCGTCACCGTCCACCCCGCCTATATCCTGCGCCTGCCCGACCCCGAGGCGCAGGCGCGCGAGCAGGCCCTGTTCGAGGAGGACATGGGCCGCGTGAAGGCGTTCGTGCCCGAGATCGCGGTGGGTTGAGCCTCAGCGCTCCGCCAGGGCGAGCCGCAGGCCGAGCAGCGCGAAGGCCGCCGCGAAGCTCCGGCGCATCCAGGCCATGACGGCGGGGCGCGACACGATCCGGTCGCGCACGGCGGCGGCAAACGCGCCGTAGAGCAGGAAGACCGCCAAGGTCATCGCCATGAAGACGAGGCTGAGCTCCGTCATCCGCGCGAGCGCGCCCGCCGTCTCGGGAGCGACGAACTGGGGTAGGAAGGCGAAGAAGAAGATCGAGAGCTTGGGGTTGAGAAGGTTCACGAGGATCGCGGAGAGGACCACCTGCCCGTCGCTGCGCGGGGCGGCGTCCGGCTCGACGCGAAGCGGTCCGTTCTCGCGCAACGTCATCCAGGCCATGAAGAGGAGATAGGCGACGCCGGCATAGCGGATCACCTCGAAGGCGAGCGCGCTCGCGTGAAGAACGGCGGCGAGGCCCGTGATCGCGGCCAGCATGTGCGGCACGATGCCGAGCGTGCAACCGAGGGCGGCGACCGCGGAGGCCCGGAAGCCGCGCGACAGCGCGGCGGCGAGCGTGACCACGACGCCCGTGCCGGGCGAGGCGACGATGACGAGGCTCGTGATCAGGAAGTCCCAGCCCATCCGCGTGTCCTGGCCGCAAGGATCGCCTCGAGCGTGACACGAGGCGATCGCGAGCACCAGAGGGGGCTCAAGGCATGATCGCCCAGCGGATGGCGTAGGCGACGACGCTGAGCGCCGCGATGCTGGCGAACCAGATCGCGGCGAACCACAGGAGCCTGCGCAGCGCGGGTGGCATCACGGTCAATGGTCATGCGTGTGGTAGCCCTCGCCCTCGATCACCTTCCCCCGGAACACCCAGTAGGAATAGGTCGTGTAGGCGAGGATCAGCGGGATCAGCACCGAGGCGCCCACCAGCAGGAAGATCAGGCTGGAGTCGGGCGCGGCGGCCTGCCAGATCGTCATCTCCGGGGGCAGGATGTTCGGATAGAACGAGATGCCGATGCCGATGAAGCTGAGGATGAAGATCGCGAGCGAGGCCAGGAACGGCCGGTAGTTCGAGACGTGGTCGCGCAGCGCCGTGAACAGGCTCCAGGCCGCGAACGCGACGAGAAGCGGGATCGGCGCGACAACCAGGATCTGCGGAAACGAGAACCAGCGCGAGTAGAAGGTCGGCTGGAGGAAGGGCATCCAGGCCGAGACCACCGCGATCGCCGCGATCGTCGCGATGGCGAGAAAGCCCGCATAGCGCGCCGCCAGTCGGTTCAGCGGCCCTTCGGTCTTCATGATGATCCAGGTGGCGCCGAGCAGCGCGTAGCCGACCACCACCGCCGCGCCCGTCAGCATCGAGAACGGCGTCGCCCAGTCGAACCAGCCCCCGCCATAGGCGCGTCCCGAGACCTCGATGCCCTGCACGATCGTGCCGAGCGCGACCCCTTGCGCGAAGGCCGCAACGACGGAGCCGGCAAAGAACGAGAGGTCCCAGACGCCGCGCCAGCGCACCGTGCGCCAGCGGAACTCGAACGCGACGCCGCGGAAGATCAGCGCGAGCAGCATGGCGATGATCGGCGCGTAGATCGCCGGCATGAGCACCGCATAGGCGAGCGGGAAGACCGCGAAGAGGCCGCCGCCGCCCAGGATCAGCCAGGTCTCGTTGCCGTCCCAGAAGGGGGCGACCGTGTTCATCGCCGTGTCGCGGTTCTCGTGCCGCCGCAGGAACGGGAACAGGATCCCGATGCCCAGGTCGAACCCGTCGAGCACGACATAGGCGAGGACCGCGAAGGCGAGGATGAAGGCCCAGAGCAGGGGAAGGTCCATCGTGTCCTCCCCTCAGGCGCCGGTGCGCGCGCCGGCGACCGCCCCGTCCGCGACGTCCATCGCCGGCCCCGGCGTGATGCCGGCGGTGCGGATCGGCTCGCGCGGGTCCGGGCCCGTCTCGAAGACGCTGGGCGCTTTCCCCATGGTGCGCAGGATATAGTAGATGCCGGCGCCGAACACGACGAAGTACACGACGATGAAGGCGAGAAGCGAGGTGCCGACCGCCGACGCCGCGACCGGCGAGTGACTCTCGGCCGTGCGCAGGAGACCGTAGACCGTGTAGGGCTGGCGTCCGACCTCGGTGGTCATCCAGCCCGCGAGAACCGCGGCAAAGCCGCTCGGCGCCATCGCGACCGCCGCGCGCTGCAACCAGCGGTCCTCGTAGATCGAGCCCCGGAAGCGCCGAACGAGCGACCACAGGCCGATGCCGAGCATGGCGAAGCCGATGCCGACCATGATGCGGAAGGTGAAGAAGACGATCCAGACGTTCGGCCAGTCCTCGCGTGGGAACTGGTCGAGGCCGCGCACCTCGCCGTCGAGCGAGTGGGTGAGGATCAGCGAGCCGACCTGGGGAATGCTGATCGCGTTCCGCATCCGGCCGGCCTCCATGTCCGGGATCCCGAACAGGGTCAGCGGCATGCCACCGTCGCGGTTGGTCTCGAAGTGCCCCTCCATGGCGGCGATCTTCATGGGCTGGTGTTCGAGCGTGTTGAGCCCATGCGCGTCGCCCATGAAGATCTGGGCGGGCGCGACCACGGTCGCCATCCACAGCGCCATGGAGAACATGGTGCGCGCCGCGGCGTTGTGCCGGTCGCGCAGGAGGTGGAGCGCGCCCACCCCGCCCACCACGAAGGCCGTGGTCAGGTAGGCCGCGAGAACCGTGTGCGCGAGGCGATAGGGAAACGACGGGTTGAAGACGATCGCCCACCAGTCCTCGGGCACGAACTGGCCGTTGGCGGCGACCCCGTAGCCCGCCGGCGTGTGCATCCAGGAGTTCACCGACAGGATCCAGAAGGCGGACCCGAGCGTCCCGATCGCCACCATCAGCGTCGCGAACATGTGCAGGCCCTTGCCGACCCGGTTCAGCCCGAACAGCATGACGCCCAGGAATCCCGCTTCCAGGAAGAAGGCGGACAAGACCTCGTAGGCCATCATGGGCCCAAGGATCGGCCCGGTCCGGTCCGAGAAGACGCTCCAGTTCGTGCCGAACTGGTAGCTCATCACGATGCCCGACACGACGCCCATGGCGAAGCTCACGGCGAAGATCTTGACCCAGTACTGGAACAGCGTCCGGTAGACCTGCCGCCCGGTCGCCAGGTGCAGCCCGTTCAGCACCGCCAGGAACGAGGCGAGGCCGATCGTGAAGGCGGGAAAGAAGAAGTGGAACGAGACCGTGAAGGCGAACTGGATGCGCGCCAGAAGAACGGGATCGAAGCCTTCGAACATGGCGGGCATCCTTTCGGGACCGATGCCTCGGATTCTAGCGTGTTCCGGTCGGGCGGGAACCGGACGAATTGCCCAAGCCATCGTCGCGTGACCGCAACGGTCATGCTAGGAGCGCTCCCGCCCGGCGGTCGGGCCGTCAAGGGAGGAGTGCTGCCATGAAGCGTTCGCGCGTCAACGAGATCCTGCGCGAGGGAGACGAGTTCATCCGCTCCTTCGGCTACCGCATGCCGCCCTTCGCCTACCTGTCGCCGGCCGAGATGAAGCGGCGCCGCGACGAGCTTTCGGCGGTGGTGGACCGCCGCCTCGGCTGGGACATCACCGACTACGGCCGCGGCGACTTCGACAACATGGGCCTCTTCCTGTTCACCACGCGCAACGGCGACAATGCCGACCTGAAGGCGGGCCGCGGCATGCTCTATGCCGAGAAGATCATGATCTCGCGCAAGGATCAGCTCTCGCCGATGCACCGGCACGACCTCAAGGCCGAGGACATCATCAATCGGGGCGGCGGCACGCTGGCGCTCAAGCTCTACACCGCCGCCCCCGACGGCTCGATCGACAAGTCGCTGCCGGTCAACGTCGTGACCGACGGCCTGCGCCGGCAGATGCAGGGCGGCGACATCCTGCGCCTGTCGCCAGGTGAGAGCGTCACGCTCATGCCGGGCACCGACTGGCACGCCTTCTGGGGCGAGGGCGGCGACGTCCTGATCGGCGAGGTGTCGACCGTCAACGACGACCTCACCGACAACGTCTTCGCGGAAGCCATCGGTCGCTTCGCCGAGATCGAGGAGGACGAGGAGCCCGTCCACCTTCTGGTCTCCGACTACGACAAGTGGCTCTGAGCGGGCAGCCAGCCTCTTCGGGAGCGGACGGCCCGCCGGCCCGCCGTCCGCTCCGCCACGCCTTCATGCCGCGTGCGATCCTTTTCGGCCTATAGGCCGTCGCATCCCGATGGCGGGCGGCGGCGCCGGGGTGCGGGAACGCCGGTGCGGCCCCGTTCGAGGCGCAGCGGGACGCAGCAGGGACGCGGCGTTTCCAAACAGCTGAGCCCGGACATCCCGTTCAGGACCCGCGCGGGCGTGGTGCGCGTGGCGTCAGGCGCACCGGTGTGGACAGGCCGGCCGGCGGGACTCCTTTTCCACAGGCGTCCGCGCTATGGTTGCTCCCAACCCAGACAAGGCCGAGCTGTCGAGGCGTCGCCGTCTCCGTCCGGCCCCGTTGCGCCCACGCGCGGAGTGATCGTGAATTGACCAAGGTCGCCGTCGATCTCGGGACCACCGCCACCGGCGAGCCGGCGGAGATGGATCTCGAGGAACTCCTGTCCACGCGTCTGCTCGTCCAGGGCAATTCCGGCTCGGGCAAGTCGCATCTCTTCCGCCGCATCCTGGAGCAGAGCGCCGGCTTCGTGCAGCAGGCGATCATCGATCCCGAGGGCGACTTCGTGTCCTTCTCGGAGCGGTTCGGGCACGTGGTGGTCGACGCCGACCGCACCCCGGCCGAGCTCGGCCGCATCGCGGCGCGCATCCGCCAGCACCGCGCCTCCGTCGTCCTCAACCTCGAGGGGCTCGACGCCGAGGTGCAGATGTCGTGCGCCGCGGCCTTTCTGAACGGCCTGTTCGACGCCGACCGGCACCATTGGTTCCCGATGCTGATCGCCGTCGACGAGGCGCAGATCTTCGCCCCCTCCATGGCGGGCGAGGTGGCCGACGAGGCGCGCCGCATCTCGCTCGGCGCCATGACCAACCTGATGTGCCGCGGCCGCAAGCGCGGGCTGGCGGGCATGATCGCGACCCAGCGCCTGGCCAAGCTCGCCAAGAACGTCGCGGCGGAGGCCTCGAACTTCCTGATGGGCCGCACCTTTCTCGACATCGACATGGCGCGCGCGGCCGACCTCCTCGGCATGGACCGGCGTCAGGCCGAGCGGTTCCGCGACCTCCAGCCCGGACACTTCGTGGCGCTCGGTCCCGCGCTGTCGCGCCGCCCGCTGCCCGTGCGCATCGGCCCCGTCGAGACGGCGGGCCGCTCCGGACGGCCCGTCCTGATGGCGCTGCCCGAGGCCAGCCCCGAGGCCATGGCCGACCTGATCTTCACCGCCGGCGCCGACGAGCCCGCCGCGCTCCCCCCGCCGCCGCCGCGCACGCCGCGCGAGCCGGTGGTCTCGACCCGCGAGCTTCTGGAGCGGGTCGCGGGACCGCGCTCGGCCATGGCCGAGGCCGAGCCGGAAGAGGATCCGATCGACGCGGGCGAGCACGAGCGGCAGGTCGAGGAGATTATCGCCGAACTGATGAGCGCGCCCGACGCCGCGTTCCGGCCCGCGCCCATGCTGTACCAGGACTTCCTGGTTCATTGCCGGCTCCGGCGCCTCGGCCGCTCGACGCTCGACATGGCCGCGTTCCGCCGTCGTCTGGCGCTGGCGCGCGCCGGCATCGGCGAGGGCGGTGCGGACGAGAGCTGGGCCGAGGTCGTCGCACGCTCCGAGGAACTGCCCGAGGACATGCAGGGCGTCTTCCTGCTGATCGCCCAGGCGGCCAAGGACGGCGAGCCCTGTCCCGACGACGCGACGCTTGCGCGCGCCTACGGCAGCCATTCGCCCTCGCGCGGCCGCTTCCTCCTGACCTACATGGCCGAGCGCGGCTTCGTGGCGAGCGAGACCGACTTTCGCGGCAACCGCGTCGTCACGGTGGCGGGCCCCAACTGGCGCACGGGGCCGGGCGCGAGCAAGCCGACGCCAGGCCTCACGCCGCGCATGCGGCGGGCCTGAGGCCCCCGGGCATCACACCGAGACGCCGAAGACGCGCAGCGTTCCGAGAATGAAGCCGTCTTGGATGGCGAAGGCGATCGAGGCTTCGATCGCCGCCAGCGCCAGGAGCGACACCCAGCGCGGCACCGCGCGGGCGAACACGAAGCCGAGCGTCACGAACACCGTGTCGCCGAAGGCGTTGAGCACACTGTCGCCGGAATAGGAGGGCGCGCCCGCCGCGCCGTCGAACATCGCCACGACGAAGCTCGTGTTCTCCACCATCTCCCAGATCGCGGACGAGCCGATGGCGAGCAGGAGGGTCCAGGACAGGGGCCAGTGGGGCCGCAGGCGCGACAGGGCGGCGTAGAGGCCCATGCCCAGCGCGACGTGCAGAAAGGAATACCAGTCCGCGAACTGCTGCGAGGCGCCCGGCGAATGCGGATCGCCGTCCCAGATCGCGATCGTGCCGCATTCGCACACCCACGGCCGCCCCATGAACCGCAGCCAGGCGAGCATGGTGAGGAGCGACAGGAGCGCGATCGCCGCCAGCACGAGCGGTCGCCGCAGGAGGAAACCCCTGTGTCGGAAACGCGGCAGAACAGGGGCGAGATCGGTCATGCCCCTCCAACGCGCGTTACGCGCGACGGTTGCCGGCCTTGATGTCGCAATCCGTGCGATCCTTGTGGAAAAGGCGCGGCTGCGTCGCACGGCTTCCCTTTTGCCGCGGTTGTGCCAAAACGAACGGGAGCGGCCGACCGCCGGCCCGCCCTTGTTCTTCGATTCTCCCGCCCCTTGTCCCCGGACCGGCGGCCCCGTCGCCAGTGTCCGATCCGCATGACCCGCTTCGCCCTCGTCTGCCCTCCGTTCTGGAGCCACGTGCGCGCCTTCGAGGCGCTGGGCGAGGCGCTGGTGGCGCGCGGCCACGAGGCGGTGCTGGTCCTGAACCACGGCGGCGCGGCGCTGTCGCGCTCGGCCCGCGTCCCCGCCATCGAGATCGCGGGCGAGGCGGGCGAGGCGCGGCGCCACGCGCTGGCCGGGCGGCAGGGCGTGTTCGCCACGGTTCAGGAGGCGGCGCGCCGCACCGATGCGCTGTGCCGCCACGCGCCCGGGCTCCTGGGCGATCTCGGGGTCGAGGCGATCCTGGCCGACCAGACCGAGCCGGCCGGCGCGCTGCTGGCGCGCCATCGGGCGTTGCCGTACCTGTCGGTGGCCTCCGCCCTGCCGACCGATCCCGATCCCGCGATTCCGCCGCCCTATCTCGGCTGGCCCTTCGATCCCTCGCCGCGGGGGCTGAAGCGCAACCGGGGCGGCGCCCGCGTCGCCGATCTCGTGCTCGGCCCGCAGCGCCGCGTGGTTCGCCGCTGGTCCGAAACCTTCGCGCTGCCCGGCGCCCCGCCGGAGCGTGGCCTGTCGCCGCACGGAACCCTCAGCCAGACCGTCGACAGCTTCGACTTCCCCCGGACCGGCAACCGCATCTTCGCGGTGGGACCGTTTCGGGGCGCCGAGCCGGAATGGATCGCGCCGCTCCGGCGCACGGAGGAGCGGCCCCTCGTGTTCGCCTCGTTCGGCACGCTCCAAGGACACCGGCTCGGGCTCTTCCGACGCATCGCCGAGGCCTGCCGACGCCTCGGGCTGCGGCTCGCGATCGCCCATTGCGGGCTCCTGACGGCCGCCGAGGCCGCGACGATCGACGCCGAACTCGTCGCGGACTTCCTGCCCCAGCGCGCCATGCTGCGCGAGGCCGACGTGTGCGTCACCCATGCCGGCCTCAACACGGTGATGGATGCGCTGGAGATGGGCGTGCCATGCCTGGCCATTCCCTTCGCCTTCGACCAGCCGGGCGTGGCCGCGCGGCTGAGCTATCGCGGGGCGGGCCTTGCCCTGGCGCCCCGGCGCCTGACAACCTGGCGCGTGGAGACCGCGCTGGCCCGCCTCCTGGCCGATCCCGCCTTTGCCCTTGCGGCCCGCCGCATCGGTGCCGACATCCGGTCCGGGGGCGGTTCGCGCCGGGCGGCTGCGATCGCGGAACAGCTCGTGGGCACGCCGGCGCGCCGGTTGGAGGAGTTGCGGGCATGAGCGAGTACGACCTGATCCTGGCGGGCGGGGGCCTGGCCAACGGACTGATCGCCTATCGCCTGGCCCAGCGCCGGCCGGACCTGCGGGTGCTGCTTCTGGAAGGTGCGGAGCAACTCGGCGGCAACCACACCTGGAGCTTCCACGACGGCGACCTGTCGGCCGCCGAGCACGGCTGGCTCGACCCCTTCGTCGAGCATCGCTGGCCGGACTACGACGTGCGCTTCCCGCGCCGCCGCCGGACCGTGTCCACGGGCTACAACTCCGCGACGTCGGAGCGCTTCCGCGACGTTCTCGGCCGCGCCATGGGGTCGCGCCTTCGCCTCGGCATGCCGGTCGTGGCGTTGAGCGAGACCAGCGTCACGCTGGCCGACCAGACCGTCCTGCGCGCTAAGGCCGTGATCGACGGGCGCGGCCAGCGCCGCTCGCCCCATCTCGATCTCGGCTTCCAGAAGTTCCTCGGCCAGGAGTGGGAGTTCGAGCGCCCGCACGGCGTCACGCGTCCCGTCGTGATGGACGCGACCGTGCCCCAGAGCGACGGCTACCGCTTCGTCTACGTCCTGCCGTTCTCGCCGACGCGCCTCCTGGTGGAGGACACCTACTACGCCGACGGCGAGGCGCTGGAGACCGAGCGCCTGCGCGGGGCGCTGCGAGCCTATGGCGAGGCCGCCGGCTGGGGCGAGGGGCGGCTCCTGCGCGAGGAGCACGGCATCCTGCCGATCGCACTGGGGGGCGACATCGACGCGCTGGTCGAGGAGGCAAAGGGCGTGCCGACCGTCGGGCTCGCGCGGGCCCTGTTCCACCCGACCACCGGCTACTCGCTGCCGGATGCCGTCCATGTGGCCGATCTGGTGGCCGGCGCGCCGGACCTGTCCTCGCCCGCCCTGTCGCGGCTTCTCGCCGCGCATGCGCGCAACATCTGGGACGATCGCGCCTTCTTTCGAACCCTCAACCGCCTCCTGTTCCTGGCGGGGCCGTCCGAGGAGCGCTACCGGGTGCTGGAGCACTTCTACCGGCTGCCCGACCCGCTGGTCGCGCGCTTCTATGCCGCACGGCTGGATTTCGGCGACAAGATCCGCATCTTTGCCGGGCGCCCCCCGGTCTCGGTGCGCAGCGCGCTGCGCGTCCTCGGACAGCGCGGCCGCATTCCCGTCTCGACCCCCTCGAAGGAACCCGCATGAAGCAGACCGCCCGCAGCGCCGTCGTGATCGGATCGGGGTTCGGAGGCCTCAGCCTCGCGATCCGTCTCCAGGCCGCGGGCATCGCGACGACCCTTCTGGAGAAGCGCGACAAGCCCGGCGGCCGGGCCTATGTCTACGAGGATCAGGGCTTCGTCTTCGATGCCGGGCCGACCGTGATCACCGACCCCAGCGCGCTCGTCGAGCTCTGGGCGGCCGCCGGCCGGCGCATGGAGGACTACGTCACCCTCCTGCCGGTCTCGCCCTTCTACCGCCTGTGCTGGGAGGACGGCTACGTCTTCGACTACGCCAACGACCAGGCCGAGCTCGACCGCCAGATCGCGCTGAAGAACCCCAAGGACGTCGAGGGATACCGGCGCTTTTTGGCCTACTCGCGCGCCGTGTTCGAGGAGGGCTACCTCAAGCTCGGCACCGTGCCCTTCCTCCACTTCCGCGACATGATGCGCGCCGGGCCCCAGCTCGCCAAGCTCCAGGCGTGGCGCTCGGTCTATGCCAAGGTCGCCGAGTTCATCGAGGACGAGCAGCTTCGTCAGGCCTTCTCGTTCCACTCGCTCCTGGTGGGCGGCAACCCGTTCGCGACCTCCTCGATCTATGCGCTGATCCATGCGCTGGAGCGCGAATGGGGCGTGTGGTTTCCCAAGGGCGGCACGGGCGCGCTGGTGCGCGGCATGGTGAAGCTCTTCGAGGACATCGGCGGGCGGATCGAGCTCAACGCCGAGGCAGGACAGATCGAAATGGAGGACGGCCGCGCGTCGGCCGTTGTCGCGAAGGACGGACGTCGCTTCGTGGCCGATCTCGTGGTGTCCAACGCCGACATCGTCCATACCTACGACAAGCTGCTCGGCCACGTGTCGCGCGGCGCCGAGGAAGCCAAGCGGTTGAAGCGCAAGCGCTTCTCCATGTCGCTCTTCGTGATCTACTTCGGCCTCTCCAAGGCGCAGCCGCAGCTGCAGCACCACACCGTCCTGTTCGGCCAGCGCTACCGCGCGCTGATCGACGAGATCTTCAAGGCCAAGACCCTGGCGGGCGATTTCTCGCTCTACCTTCACAGCCCCTGCGCCACCGACCCGAGCCTCGCGCCCGAGGGCGCCGGCTCCTTCTACGTCCTGTCGCCGGTGCCGCACCTCGGCAACGCGCCGCTCGACTGGAGCGTCGAGGGCCCGCGCTATCGCGACCGGATCTTCGACTACCTCGAGCAGCGCTACATGCCGAACCTCAAGCGCGACCTCGTCACCAGCCGCATCTTCACGCCCGACGACTTCCAGAGCGAGCTCAACAGCCACCACGGCTCGGCCTTCTCGCTCGATCCGGTGCTGACGCAGTCCGCCTGGTTCCGCACGCACAACCAGGACCGGCAGATCCGCAACCTCTTCTTCGTGGGCGCGGGTACGCATCCCGGCGCGGGCGTTCCGGGCGTCGTCGGCTCCGCCAAGGCCACGGCGGGCCTGATCCTCGGCGAGGCGGCTTGAGCCGAGCGGCTGCCGTCGACACCGGAGCCTTTGCCGAGCGCTCGATCGCCAAGGGCTCCAAGAGCTTTGCGGCCGCCGCGCGCTTGTTCGACGCCGCCACGCGCGGCGACGTCGTGCGCCTCTACGCCTGGTGCCGCCATTGCGACGACGTGGCGGACGGGCAGGAGGGGGGACACCTGACGGGCGCGCGGCCGGAGGTCGCCATTGCCGAGCGCGTGGCGGGCTTGCGCCGCGACACGGACCGGGCGCTGGCGGGCGACACGGCGGGCCTCGACCCGAGCTTCCAGGCGCTGGCCGAGGTCGCGCGGCGCCACGCGCTGCCGCCCGCGCTATTCCATGAGCATCTCAAGGGGTTCGAGCTCGACGCGGGCGGGCGCCGCTACGAGACGCTGGACGAGCTCCTCGGCTACTGCTGGCACGTGGCCGGCGTCGTGGGCGTCCTGATGGCGCGCGTCATGGGCGTCACCGACGAGGCCGTGCTCGATCGCGCCTGCGACCTCGGTCTCGCCTTCCAGCTCACCAACATCGCGCGCGACGTGGTGGAGGATGCGGGCGAGGGGCGCGTCTACGTCCCGCTGGCCTGGTTGCGCGAGGAGGGCATCGCGCCCGCCGACCTCGCCCAGCCCGCCCATGCGGCTGCGGTCGCGCGGCTGCGCCGGCGTCTCGTGGAGGCGGCCGAGCCCTACTACGCCTCGGCGCGGCAGGGCGTCGACCGCCTGCCGCGCCGCTCGGCCTGGGCGATCGGCACGGCCGAGCGCGTCTACCGCCGCATCGGGCTGAAGCTGGTGGCGGCCGGAGAGGCGGCGCACGGGCAGCGTGTCTCGACCGGCACGGGCGAAAAAGC
Organism: Aureimonas jatrophae; assembly: GCF_900104035.1. Taxonomy (GTDB): domain Bacteria; phylum Pseudomonadota; class Alphaproteobacteria; order Rhizobiales; family Rhizobiaceae; genus Aureimonas; species Aureimonas jatrophae. Next base: position 921,284 of record NZ_FNIT01000001.1, read on the forward strand.
GGCGGCGATCCTCGGCGGCGGCTGGGGCGCGGTGCGCTTTCGCGCCTATGGCGAGGAGCCGCGCGACCCCGCGCTCTGGCGGCGGCCCGCGATCTAGATCGTCGGCGTCGCGCCAGCGGCAGGCCGCCTCGGCCTTGCGCCGGGATGCCTAGCCGAGCGCTGCCGGCTCGGCGGCGGGCGGCAGCCCGATGGCGAGGCGCGCCTGACGGCCGAAGATGTCGTCCACCAGCGCGTGAAGCCGCGAGCGCTTGCCGAAGGCGGCGGTCAGCCGCTCGTGCGCGGCGTCGATATGGCGGTCGATGCGCCGCTCCACCTGCGCCGGGCCGATCAGGGCGACGATGGTCGACTTGCCCGCGTCCTTGCCGACGTCCTTGCCGGTGAGCCCGGCATGGGCCTCGCCGTCCAGAAGATCGTCGAGCAGCTGGAAGGCCAGGCCGATCTCGCCGGCAAAGGCGCGCAACTCGGACCGCACCGCCGCATCCGCGCCCGCCACCACCGCGCCGATCTCGGCGGCGGCCGCGAACAGGGCGCCCGTCTTCAACCCGTTGCCTTCCGCGATGTCGCTGATGGGCCGGGCGGAGCGGCCGCCGTGAAGGTCGAGGAACTGACCGGCCACCAGCCCGTGCGCGCCCACCGCGTCCGCCAGGATCGCCACGCACTCGCCCTTGGCGGCGGGCGACAGCGCCTTGAGGCGTGCGAGCGTCCCGTAGGCGGCCGAGAGCACGGCGATCGCGGCGAGCACGGCCACATCCTCGCCGTGCGCCCGGTGCGTCGTCGGCTGGCCCCGCCGCAGCGCGGCGTCGTCCATGCAGGGCAGGTCGTCGAGAATCAGCGATGCGGCGTGCACCATCTCCACCGCGCAGCCCGCGTCCAGCGCAGGCTCCGAGAGCCCGCCCAGCTCCTCGGCGACGAGCAGCGTCAGGATCGGCCGCAGCCGCTTGCCGGGCGCCAGCACGCTTTCGCGCATCGCCCGGTCGAGCTTCGCTTGGCCGGGAAGGGCGGGGGGCATCAAGGCATCCAAACGCAGGTCCACGCGGCGGCGGAGTTCGAGGCGTTCGGGCTGGGCTGTCGTCATTCTGGCATCATGTCCTTGGACGGCGTCCGGGTCCCGGTCGTGCGCGTCCGGTGGTAATTTCTAGCACGCTCCGCCGCCGCTGGAAGTCCCGCCGGTTTCCTTCCCCGATCCGATGCGACGAAACGACATAGAAGGTTTCCAACGCGCAGGATGCGGTTCAAACAGGGCCAACCGCCCCAGGAGAGCCCATCCGCCGCATGCAGCCGCCCGCCGATATCCGCGACCGCAAGGACCAGCATCTCGACCTCGTTCTCGCCTCGCGCGGGGCGGGGACACCCGTATCGAGCGGCTTCGACGCGATCCGCTTCGAGCATTGCGCGCTGCCGGAGATCGACTTCGACGCCATCGACCTGTCGGCTTCATTTTTGGGTTACCGGCTGCGCGCGCCCTTCCTGATCAGCTCCATGACCGGGGGAACGGCGCGTGCGGCCCGAATCAACCGACATCTGGCCGAGGCGGCCGAGAGCTGCGGCATCGCGCTGGCCGTCGGCTCGCAGCGCATCGCGGTGGAGGGGCGCGGCGGGGGCGGGCTCGACCGGACCCTGCGCGACGCGGCGCCCAGCGTGCCGCTTCTCGGCAACATCGGGGCCGGCCAGCTCGTCGCCGGCTGGGGCGCCGACGAGGCCCGGCGCGCGGTCGAGATGATCGGTGCCGACGCGCTGATCGTTCATCTCAATCCGCTGCAGGAGGCGGTGCAGCCGGGCGGCGACCGGCGCTGGCGCGGCGTTCTGGCCGCGATCGAACGGCTCGCGGCCGCGCTCGACGTTCCGATCGTCGCCAAGGAGGTCGGGGCGGGCATCTCGGGCCGGCTGGCGCGCCGGCTCCTGGAGGCCGGTGTCGTCGCGGTCGACGTCGCGGGCGCCGGGGGCACGAGCTGGGCGGCGATCGAGGCCGAGCGCATCGGCGACCCGGCGGGGCGGGCGAGCGCTCTGCTGTTCGCGGACTGGGGCATCCCGACCGCGCAGGCCATCGCGGACGTGCGCCGCCAGTGTCCGGAGGCGGTGGTGATCGGCTCGGGCGGCGTGCGCCATGGGCTCGACGCGGCGCGAGCCCTGCGCCTCGGCGCCGACCTCGTCGGCCAGGCGGGCGCCAGCCTGTCGGCCGCGGAACTGTCCGGCGAGGCGGCGGCGCGTCACTTCTCGCAGGTCGCCCAGGAGCTGCGCATCAGCTGCTTCTGCACCGGCTCGCCCGACCTCGCCGCGCTCCGTCAGGCCCCGCTCCTGCCGGGTTGACCTTGCGTTCCCCGCCGGCTTGAGCGATCCCGCTGTTTGTCCGGATGCGACAAACGGGAGCCCGAGCGCCATGACCCTGAGCGACTACCTGAAGGCCCATGCGGGCGCGGATCCGATCCGGCGCGATGTCGCCACGCTGGTTGAATCGCTCGCCGAGGCGGCGATCGAGCTGCACCGCGCGATCGCATCGGGCGCCGCCGACCGCGAGGGATCGGGCGGGGCCGCGGTCACCAACGGCGGCGGCGACGTGCAGAAGGTCCTCGACCGCGAGGCCGACCGTTTGTTCTCACAAGCGGCGCGGCGCGCGCCGGTCGCCTTCTACGGCTCCGAGGAGCAGGACGAGGCGGTCGTGTTCGACGCCGATCGCAGCCTCGCGCTGGCGATCGATCCGCTCGACGGCTCCTCCAACATCGAGACCAACGTCTCGATCGGCACGATCTTCTCGGTTCTACCCGTCCGTCCCGAGCACCGCGCCGACAGCGCCACGGTGTTCCGCCAGCCGGGCCGCGACCAGCTCGCGGCGGGCTTCGTCGTCTACGGGCCGCGCCTCCTTCTCGTCCTGACGGTGGGCGAGGGCACGCATGTCTTCGGCTGGAGCCCGGACACGAACACGTTCGCGCACGCCGCGCGCATGGCCATTCCCGAACAGGCCAAGGAGTTCTCGATCAACGCGTCGAACCGGCGCCACTGGGACGAGCCGGTGCTCGCCTACGTGGCCGGCTGCGAGGACGGGAAGGAGGGCGCGCGCGGGCGCGACTTCAACATGCGCTGGGTCGCCTCCATGGTGGCCGACGCCTACCGCATCTTCCTGCGCGGCGGCCTCTACATCTATCCCGGCGACCGGCGGCCGGGCTACGCAGAGGGGCGCATCCGCCTCGTCTACGAGGCCAATCCCGTGGGCTTCTGCGCCGAGCAGGCGGGGGGCGCGGCGAGCGACGGCCTCCAGCCGATCCTCGACATCGTGCCGACCCATCTCCACCAGCGCACGCCGGTGGTCTTCGGCTCGCGCGAGGAGGTTCTGGAGTTCGGCCGGGCCATGGCCGATCCGGCGAGCCGCACGGAGACCTCGTCCCTCTTCGGCCACCGGCCGGTCGGCGGGTTCTGAGCCGTGGCGAGCCAACCCGTCATCGCCCCCTCGATCCTGTCGGCGGACTTCTCGCGCCTTGGCGAGGAGGTCGCGGCGGTCGACAGGGCCGGGGCCGACTGGATCCATCTCGACGTGATGGACGGGCGCTTCGTGCCCAACATCACCTTCGGTCCGCCGGTGGTGAAGGCGCTGCGCCCCTCGTCGGCCAAGGTCTTCGACGCCCATCTCATGATCGTGGAGCCCGAGCGCTACGTCGCCGACTTCGTGGCGGCGGGCTGCGACGGCGTCACGGTCCATGCCGAGGCCTGCACCCACCTCGACCGCACGCTCCAGCTCATCCGCGAGCGCGGCGCGAAGGCGGGCGTGGCGCTCAACCCGGCAACCAGCGAGGAGGCGCTGGCCTACGTTCTCGACCGGCTCGACCTCGTGCTGGTGATGACCGTCAATCCGGGCTTCGGCGGCCAGAGCCTCGTGCCGGCGACGATCGAGAAGGTGCGCCGCGTGCGGGCCCTGATCGGCGAGCGGCCGATCCGCCTTCAGGTCGACGGCGGGGTCTCGCCCGCGACGATCGGAACCCTAGCGGACGCGGGCGCCGACAGCTTCGTGGCGGGCTCCGCGGTGTTCCAGGGCGGTGGCGAGGCCGGCTACGCGCGCACCATCGGCCTCCTGCGCGATGCATGGGGTGCGGAACGCGCGGTCAAGTCTTCCTGACGATTTCGTGAGACTTTGGCGCACGACAGCAAGTCGTGTGCCGCCCGATCGCGGGTTTTCGGGAGAATAAGTGGGGTCGTAAGGCTCGCTTCTGATGTTTTTCCAGCGCGGGACGATGGAAAACGTCGGTCGCGATGTTGCGCCGGACGAACCAAACCACATCTAAGCGGCGCGCCGCGCGGCCCGAGGGCTCCCGCGGCGCTTGCGCGTCCGGTGGGGCACCGGCGCATGCGCGGCCGGTTCGGCCGGATCAGAGGGCTGTGGGACGAGGATCGATACCGTCCCCCAAGGAGGATGTGAGTTTGGAACAACCGGTTTCCGAAGCGGCGGCACAGACGGCGATCACGGGGATCTCGCCGGACGTGGTGCCCACCTCCGTCTGGCTGGCCACGATCGCCGCGATCGCGGCCCTTTTCGTGTTCGACTTCCTGACCCACGTGCGCAAGCCGCACGAGCCGACCTTCAAGGAGTCGGCGCTCTGGTCGACCTTCTACGTCGCGCTGGCGCTGATCTTCGGCGCGGGCGTGTACTACTGGTGGGACGCCGAGCACGGCGTCGAGTACTTCGCCGGTTTCATCACCGAGAAGTCGCTCTCGGTCGACAACCTCTTCGTCTTCGTGATCATCATGAAGAGCTTCAGCGTGCCGCGTGCCTACCAGCAGAAGGCGCTCCTGATCGGCATCGTGATCGCGCTGATCATGCGCGGCATCTTCATCGCGCTGGGCGCCGCCGCCATCGAGCGCTTCTCCTGGGTCTTCTACCTCTTCGGCGTCTTCCTCTTGTGGACGGCCTGGAAGCTGGCGGCCGAGAGCCTGAAGCACGGCGCCAAGTCGACCGACGAGGAGTACGAGCCCAACTCGATTGTGAAGTACTTCCAGCGCCACCTGCCCACCGTCGACGACTTCCGCGGCAACGCGCTGACCGTGATCGAGAACGGCAAGCGCTACTTCACGCCGATGTTCATCGTGATCCTGGCGCTCGGCATGACCGACCTCCTGTTCGCGCTGGACTCGATCCCGGCGATCTACGGCCTCACCGATGCCCCGTATATCGTCTTCACGGCCAACGCCTTCGCGCTGCTCGGCCTCCTGCAGCTCTACTTCCTGCTCGGCGGCCTGCTCGACCGCCTGGTCTACCTCGGCATCGGCCTGTCGCTGATCCTCGCCTTCATCGGCGTGAAGCTGATCATCCACGCGATGGAGGCCAACACGCTGCCCTTCCTGAACGGCGGGCAGCCGATCGAGGGCCTGCCGCATATCGAGACGAGCTTCTCGCTCTCGGTGATCGTCGGCATCCTCGTGGTGACCACGGTGGCGAGCCTCCTGAAGAGCCGCTCCGACAGCCGCAAGGCGGCCGGCGACACGACGACCCGCCACTGACGGCAGGGCGAGCGAAACGACGCCAGGGGCGGGACCTTCGGGGTTCCGCCCCTTTTTTCGTTCCGGCGGATCAGGCCGCCGGCAGGCTCACGGGCCCGGTCCAGGCCGAGCGCCCGCGCTCGTCGGTGGCGACCACGCGGAACCAGTCGCCCCGGAAGCGACCGAGCGGCAGGCGCGCCGTCGTGATCCCCTCGCCGAACAGGTTGGCCGCGCGCGAGCCCCGCCCGACGACCGCGATGTTGCGCACGGCCGAGGTTTCCACGACGATCTCGTCGCCCTCGATCCGCGCGTCGACGATCTCCGGGCCGCAGCTGGCGTAGAATCGCCCGCTCTTCAGCGCGTCGAGGATCGGCTCCGGCGCGTTCGCGTCCGCCTTCACCATGACCCAGCCCTGGCCGGCGTCGGGCACGCGCAGGTGCGCGTCGTCGCAGGCGATGGCGTGGAGGAGCGCGCCCTCGTTGGCGAGCGCGTCGAGGAGGTAGGTGCCGTCGGGGCGTGCCGTCTCCAGCGCGCAGCCGGTGTTGAAGATCTCTACCGCGTGCGCGACGCCGCCGAGCGCGCGGCCGTCCTCGATGGTCAGCGAGGACCATTGCGGATGCGCGATCGCGACAAAGGCACCAGCCTCGCGGGCGCGCCGGGCGAGCGCCACGCCGTCCTCGCCGGGCGACGGCGGCGCGAAGTCCAGCGGCAGGCCGCAGACGAGGATATGCCAGAGTTCGCCCTGCGAGTTCTCCGGCGCATGGAGCTCGGCGCCGAAGATCGTCGTGAAGCCGTCGGCGCGCAGCGCCCGCGTGTCGGCCACTGGAAAGCCGTAGCGCTCGAGGAAGTGGTCCGACAGGCACAGGAAGTCGTAGCCCGCCTCCCGGTAGATCGCGGCGACCCGCTCCGGCGATTCGGCGCCGTCGGAAAGGGTCGAGTGGGTGTGCAGGTTGCCGCGCAGGAAGCGGCCGGGCGCGGCGAAGGGGGCGAGCTGCATGGGTCTCCGAAAGTCCGTTTGGTGTGCGAAGCGGCCTCTACCAGTCCCATGTTGCGCTTTTTTGCTTGCCCGTCTCCGGCAAAGGCTCTCACATGCCGGAACGCCGTCTCGTCACGGCGCGCATCGACGCATCGCGCCCGATCGAAGGGCGCGCGATGCGACACGCAAGTGTCACGCGTCGGTGATACGGGGCCCCGGCGGGCGACAAGGCCCGCCTCGAACAACAAGGCCGCGATCAGGCGGCCAGGCTGGAGCGGTCGGATGAACGAAATGTTGAAGCGCAGCGTCTGTCTCGCGGCTCTCGCCGGCGTGGCGCTCGGCGCCACGGCCCCGGCCGCGCTGGCCCAGGGCATGGACGAGCTGGTCGCCGCCGCCAAGAAGGAGGGCTCGCTCACCACGATCGCGCTCCCGCACGACTGGTGCAACTACGGCGAGATGATCTCGGGCTTCAAGGCCAAGTACGGCCTGGCCGTCAACGAGCTGAACCCCGATGCGGGCTCCGCCGACGAGATCGAGGCCATCAAGGCCAACCAGGGCAACACCGGCCCGCAGGCCCCCGACGTGATCGACGTCGGCCTGTCCTTCGGCCCGCAGGCCAAGACCGACAAGCTGATCCAGCCCTACAAGGTCTCGACCTGGAGCGAGATTCCCGACGAGGCCAAGGACGCCGACGGCTACTGGTACGGCGACTACTACGGCGTCCTCACCTTCGAGGTGAACAAGGACCTCGTGTCGAACCCGCCGCAGGACTGGGCCGACCTCCTGAAGTCCGACTACGCCAACTCCGTGGCGCTCGCTGGCGATCCGCGCGCCTCGGCGCAGGCCATCCAGGCGGTCTACGCCGCCGGCCTCTCCAAGATGCCCAACGGTTCGCCGCAGGAGGTCGCGACCGCCGGTCTCGACTTCTTCAAGCAGCTGAACGCCGCCGGCAACTTCGTGCCCGTGATCGGCAAGCCGGCCTCGCTCGCCCAGGGCACGACGCCGATCATGATCCGCTGGGACTACAACGGCCTGTCCTCGCGCGACACGCTGAACGGCAACCCGGCGGTCGAGGTCGTGGTGCCGAAGTCCGGCGTGGTGGCCGGCGTCTACGTCCAGGCGATCAGCGCCTACGCCCCGCATCCGAACGCCGCCAAGCTCTGGATGGAGTACCTCTACTCCGACGAGGGTCAGCTGACCTACCTCAAGGGCTACTGCCACCCCATCCGCTTCAACGAGATGGCCAAGGCCGGCAAGATCCCGCAGGACCTTCTGGATCGCCTGCCGCCGGCCGCCGCCTACGAGAGCGCCCAGTTCCCCTCGGTCGAGGTCCAGAACGCCGTGAAGGCCGAGGTCACCACGAAGTGGGACCAGGTCGTGGGCGCCAACGTCCAGTAATCACGACGCCTCGTGTCCCGCGCCGGTTCGGCCGGCGCGGGATCGCTCGTTGGAGCCATGGCTACGGATCACATGAGACCCTCATGACGGCGATCACGGACGGCGTTTCCACCAGCCGGGCCACCACCGGGCGGCCGCGCTTGCGCACGAAGGCGGGCGTCGGTCCGCTGGCGTTGTTGGGCGTCGTGCCCTTCTTCCTGTTCGCGCTCCTGTTCCTGATCGGGCCGACGCTTTACCTGATCCTCGGCGCCTTCCAGAACCCGGCCGGCGAGTGGACCCTCGCCAATATCGGCGCCCTGTTCCAGCCGCAGATCATGGCGGCCTACTCGATCTCGATCCGCGTCAGCCTTGCCTCCGCCGCGCTCGGCACGCTGATCGGCTTCGCGCTCGCCTACGCCATCGTCCACGGCGGTCTGCCGGGCTTCATCCGCTCGGGCGTCGTGACCTTCTCGGGGGTCGCGTCCAACTTCGCCGGCATCCCGCTCGCCTTCGCCTTTATCGCGACGCTCGGGCGCATCGGCCTCGTCACCTGGTTCCTGCGCGACGCCTTCGGCATCGATCTCTACCGTCTCGGCTTCAACCTGCTCAGCTTCTGGGGCCTGACGATCACCTATCTCTACTTCCAGATCCCGCTGATGGTGCTGATCATCACGCCGGCGCTGGACGGCTTGAAGCGCGAATGGCGCGAGGCGGCCTCGATCCTGGGCGCAACGCGCTGGCAGTACTGGCGCATGGTGGCGCTGCCGGTGCTCTTCCCGAGCCTGATGGGCTGCTTCCTGCTTCTGTTCGCCAACGCCTTCGGCGCGATCGCCACGGCTTACGCGCTGACCGGCTCCTCGCTCAACATCGTGCCGATCCTCCTTTACGCACAGATCCGGGGCGACGTTCTCTACAACCCCAATCTCGGCTACGCGCTGGCGGTCGGCATGATCGCGATCACGGGCCTTTCCAACATCCTCTACATCGTCCTTCGATCGCGCTCCGAGAGGTGGCTGCGATGACCGCCCGCCGCATCGGCGCGGGAGCGGTCGTGCTCCTGGGCGCCCTCTACTTCCTCCTGCCGCTCTGGGCGACGTTCCAGTTCTCGCTCGGCATGGTACGCGGCACCTGGAGCTTCCAGAGCTACCGCGTCGTCTTCGCCGACCAGCGCTTCCAGGAGACCTTCCTGTTCTCCACGGTCTGCGCGCTCGCCACGATCGTGCTCGGCGCGCTTCTCGTGGTGCCGACCGCCTACTGGGTGCGTCTGCGCCTGCCCAGGCTCCGGCCGATCGTCGAGTTCGTCACGCTCCTGCCGCTCGTGATCCCGCCGATCGTGCTCGTGTTCGGGTACCTGCGCCTCTACAACTCGTCGTCCTGGCTGCCCTTCACCGCGACGCTCTGGGGCACCAACGTCCTGATGGTGTTCGGCTACACCGTCCTGTCGCTGCCCTACATGTACCGCGCGGTCGACACGGGCCTCCAGGCGATCGACATCCGCACGCTCACCGAGGCCGCCGAGAGCCTGGGGGCCAAGCGGCACGTCGTGCTCCTGCGCGTGATCCTGCCGAACGTGCGGGCCGCGGTCCTATCGGGCGCCTTCCTGACCTTCGCGATCGTGATCGGCGAGTTCGTGCTGGCGAGCCTCCTCAACCGGCCGGCCTTCGGTCCCTACCTCCAGAATGTCGGCGCCAACCGCGCCTACGAACCGGCGGCCCTTGCGATCATCGCCTTCGCGGTGACCTGGGGCTGCATGATCCTCCTGCAACTGGCCGGCGGCGGCGCACCGGGGCGCCCGCGCGCCTCCGTGCGCGCGCTCCTCAAGATTGGAAGGCGCGGGCGATGAGCTTTCTCGAGATCGAGGACGTCCAGAAGAGCTTCGGCGCGACGACGGTCGTCCACCACTTCTCGCTGTCGGTGGAGCGGGGCGAGTTCGTGTCGTTTCTCGGACCGTCGGGCTGCGGCAAGACCACGATGCTGCGCATCGTGGCGGGCTTCGAGACGCCCAGCGCCGGCACCGTTCGCATCGACGGGCAGGACGTGACGCGCCTGCCGCCCAACGAGCGGCGCATCGGCATGGTGTTCCAGGCCTACGCGCTGTTTCCCAACATGACCGTGCGCGACAACGTCGCCTTCGGCCTGCGCATCGCCGGTATGGGCCGCGAGGAGCGCGCGGCGCGCGTCGAGGAGATGCTGCGCCTCATCGGCCTGCCGCACGTCGCCGACCGCTATCCCTACCAGCTGTCGGGCGGCCAGCAGCAGCGCGTGGCGCTCGCCCGCGCCATCGCGCCGCGCCCGCGCGTCCTTCTTCTCGACGAGCCGCTCTCCGCGCTCGACGCCAAGATCCGCGTGTCGCTTCGCGAGGAGATCCGCGAACTGCAGCGCTCGCTCGGCATCACCACGATCTTCGTGACGCACGACCAGGAGGAGGCGCTGTCCATGTCGGACCGCATCGTGGTCATGTCGGAGGGCCGGGCCGAGCAGGTCGGCACGCCGTTCGAGATCTACAACCGTCCGCGCACCCGCTTCGTCGCGTCGTTCGTGGGAACGCTCAGCCTTCTGGAAGGGGAGGCGGCCTTCGGCGACCGCGCGATCGTGGCCGGCCAGGAGGTCGAGGCGGAGATGCCCGGCGCCAAGCCCGGCGACCGCGTGACGCTGGCGCTGCGTCCCGAGTCGCTGTCGCTTCACCCCTCGCGCGAGCGCTCCAACGCCCTCAAGGGCACGATCAGCGACGTCGCGTTCCTCGGCTCGGTGGTGCGCGTGCGCGCCCGCTTCGGCCAGGGCGAGCTCCTGATCGACACGTTCAACGACCCCGCCGCCCCGCCGCCCCAGCGCGGCGAGCCGGTGACGGTGTTCTTCTCGCCCGCCGACGTCCAGTGCCTGGATGCGGCGACCGGCGCGACGCACCGCCCGTCGGTCCGCGCGGGCGCGGGAAGCGTCGCGCAGCCGGTCGACGCCTGACACGGCCGTTTCTCGACTCCGCCCGGGCGGGGTGGGTCTTGCAGGACGCGGCGAACGCCCGACATGCACCGCCGGGGGCATTTCAGGAGCTGAAGGCGGCGGACCCGATTGAGCGACCAGACGAACCGCCTGCCGGAAACGGCGGGCCCGATCCTTTATGCGCGCGGCGCCGACGCGCAGACGCTGCGCCTGACCGCCGTCATGGTCACACGCGAGGGCGCGCCCGCACCGCTCCTCGAGCCTGACGGCGGCGAGGCCCGCCCCATGCACCGCCGCGCGACCTTGTTCGGGCGCAGCGTCTGGGGACTCGACTTCGAGCTGCCGGCGCGGCGCGAGGGGGCGCACTACGGGTTGGACGGGACTCGCTTCCGTGTCGCGAGCGACCTCACCGGCGACCTCGCCATCGCCTTCGTGTCCTGCAACGGCCAGGAGAACGGCGACGAGGACCGTACCCACGACGACCGCGACGTCCTGTGGCGGCGGCTTCTGGACGAGCACCACCGCCGTCCCTTTGCGCTCCTTCTGCACGGCGGCGACCAGCTCTATGCCGACGAGGCGGTGGACAGCCATCCCGAGACGCGCCGCTGGAACGACCTGCCGAACGAGGAGCGGCCCGGCGTCGCCTGGACGGCGGAGATGCGCGAAGCGGTGCGGCGCTACTTCTTCCGGCGCTACCTCGCGCTGTTGCGGCAGCCCGCCGCCCGCGAGCTTCTCGCCCGCGTGCCCTCGATCATGATCTGGGACGACCACGACATCTTCGACGGCTGGGGCAGCCACCCCGCCGCGCTCCAGGCAAGTCCCGTGGCGCTCGGCCTGTTCGAGGCCGCACGCGAGATGTTCGTCCTGTTCCAGCTGGGCGCCGAGCCCGGCCGGCTGCCCGACACCTGCCTCGATCCAAGCGGGACGAGCCTGTCGCAGGGCGCGGGGTTCCCGGGCTTCGGCGTGGTCGCGCCGGACCTACGCTCCGAACGCCTGCCCGATCGCGTCATGGGCGAGCCCGGCTGGCGCGCCTTCGAGCGGTCGCTGGAGCGCTTGCCGCGGGGCGAGCGGCGCATCGTCGTGTCCAGCGTTCCGGCGATCGGTCCGCGCCTGTCGCTGGTGGAAGCGCTTCTCGACTTCTATCCCGGCGTCAACAAGTACGAGGACGACCTGCGCGACCAGTGGCAGAGCCGGGCGCATCGCGACGAGTGGCGGCGCTTCCTCCTGCGCCTAGCGCGCGACGGTGAGGCGGACGGTGCTCCCGTCACCGTGCTGTCGGGCGAGATCCACCTCGCCACGCGCGGCACGATGCGTCTGAAGACCGGCGCCATGCTGCACCAGCTCGTGGCGTCCGGCATCACCCATCCCCGCCCGCCGCGCCTGTTCTCGGCCGGGCTCGGCCTCCTGTCGCGGCTCGGTCACTCGCCGCTCCCGGACCGGCCGATGCGGGTGCGCCCGTTGCCCGGCCGCTCGGCGCCCTACACCGGCCAGCGCAACTTCCTGGTGCTGGAACGGCGCGCGGGCGCCTGGCAGGCCGAATGGGAGCTCGAGGACGACGGCCGCACGCCGCCCCTCGCGATCTGACGATCCTTCCGCTCCGGTCCCGGACGGCAGGGCCAGCTGAACGGCGGGGCTGGGGGGAGCCAAGGCCGCCACCGCCAACCGGTGCTCGGGATGGTTTGCCGACTGTCCGCATTTGATCGCGAGACGAGGGAAAGCGGACGTTCCTGCAAGGTCGCCCGCTGCCGAAGGCCTAGCCGAGGTCAGCATCGCACACCGTCAACGTTGGCTTGCAGGATGCGGCTAACAGGTATCGAACGGCTTCGATGGGTTGAAGGCGGACGAGACCCTTTCTGGTGTCCGCTTCCTCCCCGACAATCGTCAAAGGTCGTCAGAACGCGCTTTGTCTATGCGATAGAGTCGCTTCGACCAAGAAGCTCCGTAACGAAGTCGATGAAGACGCGCACCTTGGGCGCGAGATGGCGGTTCGACGGGAACAGCACGGAGATGGGAGGACCGGGGGCCGCATATGGCTGGAGAACCTCGACAAGCCGTCCCGATCGCAGGTACGGCTCCGCCATATAGGTGTGAAGCTGGACGAGACCGGTTCCCGCGAGCCCGGCGTCCAGGATGACGTCATTGCTGTCGAAACTGAGCGTCCCGGCGACCTCGACGGTAAGTGTCGCACCCCCGCCCGCCGGCACAAACCTCCACGGCGCATAGGTGCCGGAGCCATGCGGCAGGCGCCGAATGCAGTTGAAGCGCGTCAGGTCCGACGGGTCTTCCGGCACGCCATGCGCTTTGATATAGGCGGGTGAGGCGCAAACGATATAGTGGACGGTGCCGACGCGCTTGACCATCAAGCGCGAGTCTCGCGGTTCTCCGATCCGAACCACGGCATCGAGCCCGGCTTCGACGAGATCGGTGAGCTCGTCATCGAACGATGCATCGACCCGAAGATCGGGATACCGGCCGGTCAGCGTCCCGAGTTGCGGCGCGATCACCATCCGTCCAAGGGCCGTCGGCAGCTCGACCTTCAGAACACCTGTCGGCATCGACGCACGTTCGCGCATGTCACGCTCGGCCTCGTCCAGTTCCTGCAGGATGGCCGCGCATCGAAGGAAGAATGCGCGCCCTTCCTCCGTCAGGCTGATCGCCCGGGTCGTGCGCTGGAAGAGACGCAGCCCCAGCCGGCCTTCCAACCGGGCGACACTCTTGCTGACCGCCGATGGCGAAAGGCCGAGCACCTTTCCAGCCTTCGCGAAGCTGCCATGGTCCGCGACGCGAACGAAAGCGAGGATGCTGCCGAACCGATCCGGTGCCATCGACGCTGTCCTCCCGTGCTCACTAGAACTCCCGCCGACCACCTTCCGTGGATTAGTGAATTCGGAGCACGAAAGCCATGACCGTAGCCCTGGTTCCAGCCCCAGCCCCGATGCCTCACTTCATGAGGGGACAAAAGGGATGCCGACGCGGCATCCGGAACTTCGGAGCATGTCGATGGAAACGCTTCTTGCGGGGCGAGTCGCCCTGGTCACGGGTGCCAGCCAGGGTATTGGCGAAGCGATCGCCCGGGCACTTTATCGCGAGGGCGCGAAGGTCGCGTTCCTGTCGCGCGATGCAGGCAAGCTAGACACCCTCGTTGCCGAACTTGGCGGCGGCGCCCTGGCTGTCGCCGGCGATGTGACGAAGGCCGATAGCCTGGCTGCAGCTATCGGAAGGGTCGAGTCGGAACTCGGCCCAATCGACATCGCCGTCAACAATGCCGGCGGCCTTCGGTCGTCGACCGGGGAGCTGTTCCGGGCCTTCGAGGACGTGCCCGACGAGGATTGGCAGGCGACATGGGAACTGAATGTCATGTCGGCGGTGCGCGTGGCCCGCGCCGTCCTGCCGGGCATGACGAACCGCGGTTGGGGGCGCATCATCAATATCTCGTCCGAGAGCGCGGTGCAGCCTGACCCGGTCGCGGTCGAATACGGCACCTCCAAAGGGGCGCTGAATACGCTGACCAAGGCGCTCGCCAAAGCCTATGCCGGGCGGAACGTTCTCGTGAACGTCGTTTCGCCAGCTTATGTGGATACGCCGATCCTGCGTGAACTGCTGGCCCAGCAGGAAGGGGCGGAGACGCTGTCGCCCGACGCCCTGGCCGCGCATTTCTTGAGCGCGTTCCGACCCAATATCGGTCTCGGCCGTCCCTGCCGCCCAGAGGACGTCGCGGAGGCCGTGGTCTTCCTCGCCTCGGAGCGCGCCTCCTTCATCACCGGCACCAACCTGCGTGTCGATGGCGGGTCGGTGACAACGCTCTGAATACGCCTGCTTTCGAGCCCCGCCCGGCAGGGCATCCCCGTGGACGCAGCGGCTGACCGGGTTGCGATGAGCCACCGCCCATCAGGAAATCTTCCATGAAAATCGGCATTGTGGGGTCCGGCCATATCGGCGGCCTCATCGGAACACTGTGGGCGCGGGCTGGCCATGAGGTCCTGTTCTCATCCCGCAACCCGGCATCGTTGGAAAGCTTGGTTCGAGCTGCAGGCGGCGACGCCCGAAGCGGTACGCCGGACGAGGCAATCGCCTTCGGCGACGCCGTTCTCCTTTCGATACCCTTTGGGGCGCTGCCCGAGTTCGGGCGAACGAAAGCCGAAGCCCTTCGCGGCAAGGTCGTGCTGGAGACCGGCAATCCGAACCACAAGCGCGACGGAGCCATGGCCGAAGCGGTGACGCGCTCGGTGGTCTGCCCCCTGAAAAGTGGTCCTCCCTGAAGTAGGCTTTCGAGCCGATGGAGGATGCCCAAATGGGACAGAAGAAGCACAAGCCGGAAGAG
>NZ_FNIT01000021.1 GCF_900104035.1 Aureimonas jatrophae
ATCGCCGCCGTCAGCGACGTCTTCCCATGGTCAACGTGACCAATCGTGCCGATGTTCACATGCGGCTTGTTACGCTCGAACTTGCTCTTGGCCATCTTGGCTCTCCATTCGAATGGGTTCGGTCCGTGACGGACCGGTCAGGTGTTTCGCCGGCGCTATCGCGTCAGGCGAACTTCTTCTGGATCTCTTCCGCGACCTGGTTCGGAACCTGCTCGTAGTGGTCGAACTGCATCGTGTACTGCGCGCGGCCCTGAGACATCGAACGCAGCGTATTGACGTAGCCAAACATGTTGGCGAGCGGGACCATCGCGTTCACCACGGTCGCGATACCACGAGCCTCGGTGCCCTGGATCTGACCGCGACGCGAGTTGAGGTCGCCGATGACGTCGCCGACGTAGTCCTCGGGCGTCACGACTTCGACCTTCATGATCGGCTCGAGCAGCTTCGGGCCGGCCTTCTGGATCGCCTCGCGGAAGCCCGCACGGGACGCGATCTCGAACGCCAGGACCGACGAGTCGACATCGTGGTACGCGCCGTCGAGCAGCTCGGCCTTGATGTCCACCATCGGGAAGCCAGCCAGCGGACCGGAGGTCATCACCGAGGCAATGCCCTTCTGGACGCCCGGGATGTACTCCTTGGGCACCGCGCCGCCGATGATTTTCGACTCGAACACGAAGCCCGTCGTGGGCTCACCCGGCTCGATATGGATCTTGATGCGAGCGAACTGGCCCGTACCGCCGGTCTGCTTCTTGTGCGTGTAGTCGACGTCCGCGCCGCGCGTGATCGTCTCGCGATAGGCGACCTGCGGGGCGCCGATGTTCGCCTCGACCTTGAACTCGCGCTTCATGCGATCCACGAGGATGTCGAGGTGAAGCTCGCCCATGCCCGCGATGATCGTCTGACCCGACTCCTCGTCGGTCTTGACGCGGAACGACGGATCCTCGGCCGCCAAGCGATTGAGCGCGAGGCCCATCTTCTCCTGGTCGCCCTTGGTCTTCGGCTCGATCGCGATCTCGATGACCGGATCGGGGAATTCCATACGCTCAAGGATGACCGGCTTCAGCGGATCGCAGAGCGTGTCGCCCGTCGTGACTTCCTTGAGGCCAGCGAGGGCGACGATGTCGCCAGCAAAGGCCTCCTCGATGTCTTCACGCGAGTTGGAGTGCATCTGCAGCATACGCCCGATGCGCTCCTTCTTCTCCTTCACCGTGTTCTGGACGCCGGTGCCCTTCGTGAGCTTGCCGGAGTAGATGCGGCAGAAGGTCAACGAGCCGACAAACGGGTCGTTCATGATCTTGAACGCCAGCATCGACAGCGGCTCCTCATCGGAGGAAACGCGCGTGGTCTCAGCCTCGGTCTTCGGATCGATGCCCTTGATCGCAGGCACCTCGACCGGCGACGGTAGGAAGTCCACGACGCCGTCGAGCAACGGCTGGACGCCCTTGTTCTTGAAGGCCGAGCCGCAGAAGATCGGCGTGAAGGTCACCTCGCAGGTGCCCTTGCGGATCAGCTTGCGAAGCTCTTCGTTCGACGGCATCTCGCCCTCGAGGTACTTCGTCATCGCGTCTTCGTCGACCTCGACCGCGGTCTCGATCATCAGCTCGCGGTACTCCGCGGCCTTATCCTGCAGATCGGCCGGGATCTCGACGACGTCCCACTGGGCGCCGAGGCTCTCGTCGCGCCAGATCAGGGCCTTCATCTCGATCAGGTCGACAACGCCCTTGAACTCGTTCTCGGCGCCGATCGGGAGCTGGACGACGATGGCCTTCGCGCCGAGGCGCGTCTTGACCATCTCCACGCAGCGGTAGAAGTCCGCGCCGGTCTTGTCCATCTTGTTGACGAACATCATGCGCGGGACGTTGTACTTGTCGGCCTGGCGCCAGACCGTCTCGGTCTGCGGCTCGACACCGGCGTTGGCGTCGAGAAGCGCGATCGCACCGTCGAGCACGCGCAGCGAACGCTCGACCTCGATCGTGAAGTCGACGTGCCCAGGGGTGTCGATGATGTTGAAACGGCGCTTCTTGCCGTCGCGCCCTTCCCAGAAGGTCGTGGTCGCGGCGGACGTGATGGTGATGCCGCGCTCCTGCTCCTGCTCCATCCAGTCCATGGTCGCGGCGCCGTCGTGGACTTCGCCGATCTTATGGGACTTGCCGGTGTAGTAGAGGATCCGCTCGGTCGTCGTGGTCTTGCCGGCATCGATGTGGGCCATGATGCCGAAATTGCGGTAGTCTTCGATCTTATATTCGCGGGCCATGGGGCGTCGCCTTTCGAACGAGTGGGCTTACCAGCGGTAGTGCGAGAAGGCGCGGTTAGCTTCCGCCATGCGGTGCGTGTCTTCGCGCTTCTTCACGGCGGTGCCGCGGTTGTTGGCGGCATCCAGCAGCTCGCCCGACAAACGGTCGACCATGGTCGTCTCGTTGCGGTTGCGGGCGGCCGTGATGAGCCAGCGGATGGCAAGAGCCTGGCGACGCTCGGGACGGACGTCGACGGGGACCTGGTAGGTGGCGCCGCCGACGCGGCGCGAACGGACCTCGACGTGCGGGGCGACGTTCTCGAGCGCCTGGTGGAACAGGCCGATCGCATCCTGGCGGGTCTTGTTCGCCATGACGTCGAACGCGCCGTAGACGATCGTCTCGGCGATGGACTTCTTGCCGTCGTACATGACGGCGTTCATGAACTTGGTGACAACCAGATCACCGAACTTCGGATCCGGATTGATCTCGCGCTTCTCTGCGGAGTGACGACGGGACATGGGCTTGTCTCTCTATCTCGAACGCGAACGGCTTACTTCGGACGCTTCGCGCCGTACTTCGAACGGCGCTGACGACGGTCCTTGACGCCCTGCGTGTCGAGCACGCCGCGGATGATGTGGTAGCGAACGCCGGGAAGATCCTTCACACGGCCGCCGCGGATCATCACGACGGAGTGCTCCTGAAGGTTATGACCCTCGCCCGGGATGTAGCCGATGACCTCGAAGCCGTTGACAAGGCGCACCTTGGCGACCTTACGCAGAGCCGAGTTCGGCTTCTTCGGAGTCGTCGTGTAGACGCGGGTGCAGACGCCGCGCTTTTGCGGGTTGGCCTCGAGCGCCGGAACCGTGTTGCGCTCGGTCGGGCGAACGCGGGGCTTCCGGACCAACTGGTTGATGGTCGGCATCTTCCAGACTTCCTCTTCTTCAAATTCAGGTTCGAAACGATCGGCAACAGCCGCGATTCGAGCCGTATAGCTCATACGCGAAACCGGGCGTCGACCTCACTAGTAAGAGGTCTGCCCGGAACGATGCAGAGGATGACGGGCAAAACCGCCATCGTGCGACCAGCAATGGTGCGTCTCGTTGAACGAAGCCTTGTTTGAAGCGCTGGTCCCGGACGCGGCGTCCTCGGGAAGCGTTGCCTCACATCGGCTCGGTTGCGGGCGGTTTAACGATTCCCGAAGCTGTCGTCAAGCCGTCTTCGCGACAGACACTTGACGGCTGCCGGGCGCGCGATAACGGCGCTGAAAGCGAGAAAGGGCGACCTTGCGGCCGCCCTTCCCCATGGTTCGTTCTGCAGGCCACGCCTACTCTGCGGCGTCGTTCAGGCTCGTCAGCATCCGGTCGGCCTGCGCGGCGTTCGACGACTTGCGACGGTCGTCGAGGATCAGGTCGTCTCGCGAGGAGGCGATACGACGGACCTGCGTCATCATTCCGCCCGTACCGGCCGGGATGAGGCGTCCGACGATGACGTTCTCCTTCAGACCCTGCAGCATATCCATCTTGCCGGCGACCGCGGCCTCGGTGAGGACGCGGGTGGTCTCCTGGAAGGACGCCGCCGAGATGAAGCTCGGCGTCTGCAAGCTTGCCTTCGTAATGCCGAGCAGCACCGGATTACCGGAGGCGGGCTTCTTGCCCTCCTCCTCCAGTCGCTCGTTCAGCTCCGCCAGCTCGATCCGATCGACGTTGTCGCCCGGGATGTAGCCCGAGTCGCCGCTCTCGACGATCTCGACCTTCTGCAGCATCTGCCGGACGATGACCTCGATATGCTTGTCGTTGATCAACACGCCCTGGAGGCGATAGACCTCCTGGATTTCGTTCACGAGGTAGCTCGCCAGCGCTTCGACGCCCCGGATGGCCAAGATATCGTGCGGTGCCGGGTTGCCATCGAGGATGTGGTCGCCCTTCTCGATGACGTCGCCTTCCTGGAGATGGAACGGCTTGCCCTTCGGGATGAGGTACTCGACCGGCTCGACGCCGTCCTCATGCGGCTCGATGATGATGCGACGCTTGTTCTTGTAGTCGCGCCCGAACCGAACCGTACCGTCGATCTCGGCGATGACCGCGTTGTCCTTCGGACGACGGGCCTCGAAGAGTTCGGCGACGCGCGGCAGACCGCCCGTGATGTCCTTCGTCTTGGCCGACTCCATCGGGATACGCGAAAGAACGTCACCCGCACGGACCTTGGCACCCGGCTCGACCGACAGCAGAGCATCCACCGACAGGAAGTACCGTGCGTCCGTGCCGCGCGAGAGCTTGGCAACGGAGCCGTCGGCCGCACGGATCACGATCGCGGGCTTCAGATCCGAACCGCGAGGATTGGCCCGCCAGTCGATAACCTGACGCTTCGTGATGCCGGTCGACTCGTCGGCCTGCTCGGAGACCGACAGACCCTCAACCAGATCCTCGAACTCGATCGTACCGTCGAGCTCGGTGAGAACCGGACGGGTGTACGGATCCCACTCGGCGATACGCTGGCCGCGACGAACCTGATCGCCGTCGTCCACGAAGATGCGCGAACCGTAGGTGATACGGTGCGACGCACGCTCCTTGCCCGATGGATCGAGGATCAGGATCGCCATGTTGCGTCCCATGGCAACCAAGCGACCGTCGGAGTCGCGAACCACGTTGCGGTTGCGGATCTGAACGGTGCCCTCGTAGGACGCCTCGAGGAACGACGAGTCCACGACCTGCGCGGTGCCGCCCATGTGGAAGGTGCGCATCGTGAGCTGCGTGCCCGGCTCGCCGATCGACTGCGCCGCGATGACGCCGACGGCCTCGCCCATGTTGACGGGCGTGCCGCGCGCCAGATCGCGTCCGTAGCAGATCGCGCAGATGCCGGTCCGCACCTCGCAGGTCAGCGCCGAGCGGATCTTGATCGACTGGACGCCGGCCTTCTCGATCACCTCGACGTCACGCTCCTCGATCGTGCGGCCACCCTCGACGAGAATGTCGCCCGAGACCGGGTGCACCACGTCTTCGAGGGCCGTACGTCCGAGAACGCGCTGTCCGAGCGTCGCGACCACCTGACCGGCGTCCACGATGGGCTGCATCGTGAGGCCGTTCGGCGTGCCGCAATCGGCCTGCGTGATGATGCAGTCCTGCGCGACGTCGACGAGGCGACGCGTCAGGTAGCCGGAGTTCGCGGTCTTCAAGGCGGTGTCGGCCAGACCCTTGCGGGCGCCGTGGGTCGAGTTGAAGTACTCGAGCACGGTCAGGCCTTCCTTGAAGTTCGAGATGATCGGCGTCTCGATGATCTCGCCGGACGGCTTGGTCATCAGACCACGCATGGCGGCGAGCTGACGCATCTGCGTCGGCGAACCGCGGGCGCCCGAGTGCGACATCATGTAGATTGAGTTCATCGGCTTCTGCCGACCCGTCTCCGGGTTGAACTCGACCGCCTTGATGCGGCCCATCATTTCATCGGCGATCTTGTCCGTGCACTTGGCCCAGGCATCGACAACCTTGTTGTACTTCTCGCCCTGGGTGATCAGGCCGTCATTGTACTGCTGCTCGTATTCCTTCGCGAGCGCCTGCGTCTCGCCGATCAGCTTCGGCTTGGTGTCCGGGATCAGCATGTCGTCCTTACCGAACGAGATGCCGGCCAGACATGCATGCTTGAAGCCGAGCTGCATGATGCGGTCGCAGAAGATCACCGTGTCCTTCTGACCGCAGTGGCGGTAGACGGTATCGATCATCTTCGAGATGTTCTTCTTCGTCATCAGCTCGTTGCAGATATCGAAGGGGATCTTGTGCGTCTTGGGCAGAAGCTGCCCGATCAGCATGCGTCCCGGAGTCGTCTCGTAGATCTTCGAGACCGGGTTGCCGTTCTCGTCGACCGTCTTGAAGCGACCCTTGATCTTGGTGTGCAGCGTCACCGCCTTGGTGGCGATCGCGTGCTCCATCTCGCCGATGTCCGAGAAGGCCATGCCCTGGCCCGGCTCGTTCTCATTCATGATCGAGAGGTAGTAGAGACCGAGCACCATGTCCTGCGACGGCACGATGATCGGCGCGCCGTTCGCAGGATGCAAGATGTTGTTGGTCGACATCATCAGGACGCGGGCTTCCAGCTGCGCCTCGATGGACAGCGGCACGTGCACCGCCATCTGGTCGCCGTCGAAGTCCGCGTTGAAGGCCGTGCAGACCAGCGGGTGAAGCTGGATCGCCTTGCCCTCGATGAGAATAGGCTCGAACGCCTGGATGCCGAGGCGGTGCAGCGTCGGCGCGCGGTTCAACAGCACCGGATGCTCGCGGATCACCTCGTCCAGGATATCCCAGACCTCCGGACGCTCCTTCTCGACGAGCTTCTTGGCCTGCTTCACCGTGGAGGAGAAGCCCTTGGCGTCGAGGCGTGCATAGATGAACGGCTTAAAGAGCTCCAGCGCCATCTTCTTCGGCAGGCCGCACTGGTGCAGCTTCAGCTCGGGACCGGTCACGATGACCGAACGGCCGGAGTAGTCGACGCGCTTGCCGAGCAGGTTCTGCCGGAAGCGGCCCTGCTTGCCCTTCAGCATGTCGGACAGCGACTTCAGCGGGCGCTTGTTGGCACCCGTGATGACGCGACCGCGCCGTCCGTTGTCGAACAGCGCGTCGACCGCCTCCTGAAGCATGCGCTTCTCGTTGCGGATGATGATGCCCGGCGCACGCAGCTCGATCAGCCGCTTGAGGCGGTTGTTGCGGTTGATGACGCGACGATAGAGGTCGTTGAGGTCCGAGGTGGCGAACCGGCCGCCGTCGAGCGGGACCAGCGGACGCAGATCCGGCGGGATCACGGGCACGACGCTCATGATCATCCACTCGGGGCGGTTGCCCGACTCCATGAAGTTCTCAACGATCTTGAGACGCTTCATGAGCTTCTTGGTCTTGAGCTCGGACGTCGTGGTGGCCAGCTCGTCGCGCAGGTCGCCGGCGATGCGCGGCAGGTCCATGGAGCCGAGCAGTTCCTGGATCGCCTCGGCACCGATCAGCGCGGTGAAGCTATCCTCGCCGTACTCGTCAACCGCGATCATGTACTCCTCTTCCGTCAGGAGCTGGTGCTCCTTCAGGGCGGTGAGACCGGGTTCGGTGACGATGTAGTTCTCGAAGTACAGGACGCGCTCGATGTCCTTCAGCGTCATGTCGAGCAGTGTACCGATGCGGCTGGGCAACGACTTCAGGAACCAGATGTGCGCGACCGGTGCGGCCAGCTCGATGTGGCCCATGCGCTCGCGGCGCACGCGCGAGAGGGTGACCTCGACGCCGCACTTCTCGCAGATAATGCCTTTGTACTTCATGCGCTTGTACTTGCCGCACAAGCACTCGTAGTCCTTGATCGGGCCGAAGATACGCGCGCAGAACAGGCCGTCACGCTCGGGCTTGAACGTGCGGTAGTTGATCGTCTCGGGCTTCTTGATCTCGCCGAACGACCACGACAGGATTTTCTCGGGCGAGGCCAGCGAGATCCGGATCGAGTCGAACGTCTGCGCCTGCACCTGAGGATTGAAGAGATTCATGACCTCTTGGTTCATGGTGCTGTCTCCTTATGGGGCGGGAGGGCCCCCGTGCGGCCGGGCGGAGCCGGCCTGAGATGATCCGCAACATCCGACCGGCCCACCCGCATGTGATGGGCCGATCATGGCCGCGCAAGGCGGCGAAGGTTGGGTGTGACGCGGCCTACTCGGCCGCGTCGGGCAGTCCTTCCAAAGGCGAGGCGCCGGGCGGCAGTTCCGCCACGGAGTTCGACAGGTCGACGTCGAGGCCGAGCGAGCGCATCTCCTTGACGAGAACGTTGAAGCTCTCGGGGATGCCCGACTCGAACGCGTCGTCGCCGCGCACGATCGACTCGTAGACCTTGGTACGGCCCGCGACGTCGTCCGACTTCACCGTCAGCATCTCCTGCAGCGTGTAGGCCGCACCGTACGCCTCCAGCGCCCAGACCTCCATCTCGCCGAAGCGCTGGCCGCCGAACTGCGCCTTGCCGCCGAGCGGCTGCTGGGTGACCAGCGAGTAGGGGCCGATCGAACGGGCGTGGATCTTGTCGTCCACGAGGTGGTGCAGCTTCAGCATGTAGATGTAGCCGACCGTCACCTGACGATCGAAGGGCTCGCCCGTACGGCCATCGTGCAAGGTGACCTGCCCGGAACCGTTGAGGCCCGCCTTCTCCAGCATCTTCACGATGTCCTGCTCGACCGCGCCGTCGAAGACGGGCGTGGCGATGGAAACACCGCGCTTCATCTGCTTGGCGAGGGTCACGACGGAGTCGTCGTCGTAGTCCCTCACCTTCTCGTTGCGGTCCGAGTCGCCCAGCATCTGCGCGATCTCCTCGCGCAGCGGCTGCACGTCGTGGCTCTGCTGGTACGCCTCCAGCATCTCGCCGATCCGCTTGCCCATGCCGGCGCAGGCCCAGCCGAGATGCGTCTCGAGGATCTGGCCAACGTTCATGCGCGAGGGCACGCCGAGCGGGTTCAAAACGATGTCGACATGCGTGCCGTCGGCGGTGAAGGGCATGTCCTCCACCGGCACGATGCGCGAGACGACGCCCTTGTTGCCGTGACGGCCGGCCATCTTGTCGCCCGGCTGGATCTTGCGCTTGACGGCGACGAAGACCTTCACCTGCTTCATGACGCCCGGAGGCAGTTCGTCGCCGCGCTGGACCTTCTCGACCTTGTCCATGAAGCGCTGCTCGAGCGTCTTCTTGGCCTCGTCGTAGACGTTACGCAGATCCTCGAGCTCGGCCTGGAGCTTCTCGTCCTCGACCGCGAACATCCACCACTGCGAGCGGGGATACTCGTTCATCATGTCGGACGAGATCTCGGCCCCCTTGCGGTAGCCCTTCGGGCCGGCGACCGCCGACTTGCCCGATAGCATCTCGACTAAACGGCCGTAGACGTTGCGGTCCAGGATCGCCTGCTCGTCGTCGCGGTCCTTGGCGAGCCGCTCGATCTCCTCGCGCTCGATCGCCATCGCACGCTCGTCCTTCTCGACGCCGTGACGATTGAAGACGCGCACCTCCACGACCGTACCGTAGGTGCCCGGAGGCATGCGGTTCGACGTGTCACGCACGTCCGAGGCCTTTTCGCCGAAGATGGCGCGAAGAAGCTTCTCCTCCGGCGTCATCGGCGACTCGCCCTTCGGCGTAATCTTGCCGACGAGGATATCGCCCGGCTGGACCTCGGCGCCGATGTAGACGATGCCCGCCTCGTCGAGGTTGCGCAGCGCCTCCTCGGACACGTTCGGAATGTCGCGCGTGATCTCCTCGGGCCCAAGCTTGGTGTCGCGCGCCATGACCTCGAACTCCTCGATGTGGATCGAGGTGAAGACGTCGTCGGCGACGATGCGCTCGGAGAGGAGGATCGAGTCCTCGTAGTTGTAGCCGTTCCACGGCATGAACGCGACGAGCACGTTCCGGCCGAGGGCGAGATCGCCGAGATCGGTGGACGGGCCGTCCGCGATGATGTCGCCCTTGCGCACGCGGTCACCCACCGCGACCAGCGGACGCTGGTTGATGCAGGTGTTCTGGTTGGAACGCTGGAACTTCATCAGGCGGTAGATGTCGACGCCCGAACGACCGGCTTCCAGGTCCTCGGTCGCGCGGATGACGATACGCGTCGCGTCCACCTGGTCGACGATACCCGTGCGCCGGGCACCGATCGCAGCGCCCGAGTCGCGCGCCACCACCGGCTCCATGCCCGTTCCGACGAACGGAGCCTCGGCGCGCACCAGCGGCACGGCCTGACGCTGCATGTTCGAGCCCATGAGGGCGCGGTTCGCGTCGTCGTTCTCGAGGAACGGGATGAGCGCCGCCGCGACCGACACGAGCTGCTTCGGCGACACGTCCATCAGATCGACGTTCTCGCGCGGCGTCATGAAGACGTCGCCCGCGTGGCGGCAGATGACCAGCTCGTCCTCGAAGCGACCGTCGTCGGTCAGCACCGCGTTCGCCTGCGCGACGTGGTGCTTCGACTCCTCCATGGCCGACAGGTAGACGACGTCCTGCGTCACCTTCCCGTCGACGATGCGGCGGTACGGGCTCTCGATGAAGCCGTACTTGTTGACGCGTGCGAACGTCGCCAGCGAGTTGATCAGACCGATGTTCGGGCCTTCCGGCGTCTCGATTGGGCAGATGCGGCCGTAGTGCGTCGGATGGACGTCCCGGACCTCGAAGCCCGCGCGCTCGCGCGTCAGACCGCCGGGGCCGAGCGCCGAGAGACGACGCTTGTGCGTGATCTCGGAGAGCGGGTTGGTCTGGTCCATGAACTGGGAGAGCTGCGACGAGCCGAAGAACTCGCGTACGGCAGCCGCCGCCGGCTTCGCGTTGATCAGGTCCTGCGGCATGACGGTGTCAATCTCGACCGACGACATGCGCTCCTTGATCGCGCGCTCCATGCGAAGGAGACCGACGCGGTACTGGTTCTCCATGAGCTCGCCGACCGAGCGCACCCGGCGATTGCCGAGATTGTCGATGTCGTCGATCTCGCCCTTGCCGTCACGCAGGTCCACGAGCGTCTTCACGACCGCAAGGATGTCCTCGCGGCGCAGGACGCGCACGGTGTCCTCCGCGTCGACGTCGAGACGCATGTTCATCTTCACGCGGCCGACGGCCGAGAGGTCGTAGCGCTCGGGATCGAAGAACAGCGAGCGGAACATCGCCTCCGCCGTCTCCATCGTCGGCGGCTCGCCGGGACGCATGACGCGGTAGATGTCGAACAGTGCGTCCTGACGGTTCTCGTTCTTGTCGGCGGCCAGCGAGTTGCGGATGTAGGCGCCCACCGTCACGTGATCGATGTCGAGGACGTTGATCTCTTCGTGGCCCGCGTCGAGCAGGACCTTCAGCGTCTTCTCGTCGATCTCGTCGCCGGCCTCGAGATAGACCTCGCCCGTCTGGTAGTTGACGATGTCCTCGGCGAGATAGTTGCCGTAGAGGTCCTCCTCGGTCGCGCGCAGCGCGACGACGCCCTTCTCCTTCAGCTGACGAGCCTGACGAGCCGTCACCTTCTTGCCGGCCTCAACCAGAACCTCGCCCGAATCGGCGTCGATCAGATCGGTGATCGCCTTCTGACCGCGGACGCGCTCGACCGAGAAGGGTACGCGCCAGCCGCCCTTGTCCTTGGTGAACTGGATCACGTTGTAGAAGGTCGAGAGGATCTCCTCGCCGTCCATGCCGAGCGCCATGAGAAGGCTCGTCACGGGAATCTTACGGCGACGGTCGATACGCGCGAACACGATGTCCTTGGCGTCGAACTCGATGTCGAGCCAGGATCCGCGATAGGGGATCACGCGCGCGGCGAAGAGCAGCTTGCCGCTGGAGTGCGACTTGCCCTTGTCGTGATCGAAGAAGACGCCCGGCGAGCGGTGCATCTGCGAGACGATGACGCGCTCGGTGCCGTTCACGATGAACGTGCCGTTGGACGTCATGAGCGGCATGTCGCCCATATAGACGTCCTGCTCCTTGATGTCCTTGATGGACTTCGAGCCGGTATCCTCGTCGATATCGAACACGATGAGCCGGAGCGTCACCTTGAGCGGCGCGGCGAAGGTCATGTCGCGCTGCCGGCACTCGTCGACGTCGAACTTCGGCTGCTCGAACTCGTACTTGACGAACTCCAGCATCGAATGACCGGAGAAGTCGCTGATCGGGAACACGGACCGGAACACAGCCTGCAGACCCTCGTCCGCACGACCGCCCTCGGGCTCGTCCACCATCAGGAATTGATCGTACGAGGCCTTCTGGACCTCGATCAGGTTGGGCATCTCGGCGACTTCGGGGATGGACCCGAAGAACTTGCGCACGCGCCTGCGACCGCTGAAAGTCGTCACCTTGGACATCGTCGCTCCTTAGCTCTCGTCAGCGCCCCCGACCGAAAGGGCGTCTAGATTCCCGGGCCTCCCTATTCGGGAAGCGCCTCGCCAGGGACGGGCCCGTGGCGAAGAGACGTCGCTGGACTGCCGGTCAGTCCGCGTCTTCGCATCGCTCCACGGAGCCATGCGAAAAGGGGGACTTTCTGACCGCTCCGGGCACCACGCAGGCCGGGAGCACGGAAGGCGGAGCGGCAAAACTGCCGCCCCGCCCGCCATCATGGGGTACCGGAGAGCCGCGTGGCTCCCGGCAAGTTACTTGACGTCGACCTTGGCGCCAGCCTTCTCGAGCTGGTCCTTGATCTTGGCGGCCTCGTCCTTCGAGACGCCTTCCTTGACGGGCTTGGGAGCGCCGTCGACCAGGTCCTTGGCTTCCTTCAGGCCGAGGCCGGTCAGAGCGCGGACTTCCTTGATGACGTTGATCTTGTTCGCGCCGGCTTCGGCGAGGATCACGTCGAACTCGGTCTTCTCCTCGACCTCGGCAGCCGGGGCACCGGCGCCACCAGCGGCCGCGACGGCGACCGGAGCAGCGGCGGAAACGCCCCACTTCTCTTCGAGCATCTTCGAGAGCTCGGCCGCCTCGAGGACGGTCAGGCTCGAGAGGTCGTCAACGATCTTGGCGAGATCAGCCATAGTAGTCTTCCTTCTGGGTTCGAATGTTCTGAATCAGCCGAGGCAAGAGCCTCACGCCGCTTCGTCCTTCTTGGCATACGCCGCGAATACACGTGCGAGCTGAGCCGCAGGTGCCGCCACGACGCCTGCGATGCGGGTAGCCGGCGTCTGGATCATGCCCAGCAGCTTTCCGCGCAGTTCGTCGAGCGACGGAAGGGCGGCCAAAGCCTTGACCCCTTCCGCATCGAGAGCGGTGGTGCCCATCGCACCGCCGAGGATCACGAGCTTGTCGTTGCCCTTGGCGAAGTCGTTGGCCACCTTCGGCGCCGAGATCGGATCGTCCGAGTAGGCGATCAGCGTCTGACCCTGGAACAGGTCAGCGATCTTTTCAGCGTCGGTGCCTTGAAGAGCGATCTTGGCGAGGCGGTTCTTGGCGACTTTGACCGTGCCACCCTGTGCGCGCATCTTGGAACGAAGATCGTTCATCTGCGCGACGGTGAGACCGGCGTAGCGAGCCACCACGATCGCGCCCGTGACCTTGAAGGTCTCGTTCAGCTCCGTGACGAACTCGCGCTTTTGCGCTCTGTCCACTGTCACTCTCCGATTGAAACGAACCTGGGGAGGTCCGTTCCGGTTGCCGTTTGCCGCCCGATCTGCACCGGGCGACGCTCGAGGATCCTGTCCCCTTGGCTTCCTCGGATTCCTGACGGAACCGGCAGATGGCTCAAGGCATTCAGAGGTTCGAACCAGAGGTCTCGGTGCAGGCACCGACGAATCCGGATCTTTCCACGTCTCATGCGGGCTGGATGATTAAGAGCGACCGGCAAGCCGGTCGATCACCCGCAATCTCGGACAGGAAGAGCGAGGCCTTTTAAGCCTCGCCTATCGCCGTCGCACGCGAGTGCGACGGGATTGGTCAGAAGGAATGCCCGATATGGTCACCGGACGTTCCCGCTTCAATCGTTAAGCGCTCGGGCGAACCGTCGCGGGGTCGATCTTGATGCCGGGGCCCATGGTCGAGGACACCGCGATGCGCTGGACGTAGTTGCCCTTCGCGCCCGTCGGCTTCGCCTTCTGCACGGCATCCGCGAACGCACGGATGTTTTCAAGCAGCGCGTCGGCGCCGAACGAGGCCTTGCCGACGCCGGCATGCACGATGCCGGCCTTCTCGACGCGGAACTCGACCGCACCGCCCTTGGACGCCTTGACGGCGGCGGTGACGTCCGGCGTCACCGTGCCGACACGCGGGTTCGGCATGAGACCGCGGGGGCCGAGCACCTTACCCAAGCGTCCGACGAGACCCATCATGTCGGGCGTCGCGATCGCACGGTCGAAGTCGATCTGGCCACCCTGGACCGCCTCGACGAGCTCCTCGGCGCCGACGATGTCCGCACCGGCGGCGCGCGCCTCGTCGGCCTTCGCGCCGCGCGCGAACACCGCGACGCGAACCGTGCGGCCCGTGCCGTTCGGCAGGTTCACGACGCCGCGAACCATCTGATCGGCGTGACGGGGATCGACGCCGAGGTTCATCGCGACCTCGATGGTCTCGTCGAACTTGGCGGTCGCACGCTCCTTGAGGATCGCGATCGCGTCATCGAGGACGTAGAGCTTCTCGCGGTCGATGCCCTCGCGAGCCTTGGTGATACGCTTGCCAGCCTTCGCCATGATCTTAAGCCACCACTTCCAGGCCCATGGAACGGGCGGAGCCCATCACCATCGCCATCGCCGCATCGACGTCGTTCGCGTTGAGGTCCTTCATCTTCTTCTCGGCAATCTCGCGCACCTGCGCTTCGGTCACCGAGCCGGCCTTGACCTTGCCGGGCTCCTTCGAGCCGCTGGTCAGGCCCGCCGCCTTCTTGAGGAAGAAGCTGACCGGAGCCGTCTTCATCTGGAAGGTGAAGGACTTGTCGACGTAGTAGGTGATCACGACCGGAACGGGCGACCCCTTCTCCATCTCCTGGGTCTGCGCGTTGAACGCCTTGCAGAACTCCATGATGTTGATGCCGCGCTGACCGAGAGCGGGACCGATTGGGGGCGACGGGGTCGCCGAACCGGCCTTGACCTGCAGCTTGAGCTGGCCTGCAACTTTCTTAGCCATATGCTTCTGCCTTTCCTAAGCGCCGGCGTACCGGCTTTCGAAGCGGCCGCGAGGGCTGCTCCAGCGCAGTGGCGTGGTGCGGATCTCGGAAGACGCCGGCTCAGCGCCCCTCACCTTCCACGCCGTTCACGGGGCGGCGACGCCACCCCGACGGGTCAGACCTTCTCGACCTGACCGAACTCGAGGTCTACCGGCGTCGCGCGGCCGAAGATCGAAACCTCGACCTTGAGACGGGCCCGCTCGCCGTCGACTTCCTGAACGATGCCGTTGAACGAGGCGAAGGGCCCGTCCGACACGCGCACCTGCTCGCCGACGTCGAAGGAGACGGTCGGCTTGGGACGCTCGACGCCATCCTGAACCTGCGTCAGGATCTGCGTTGCCTCGGCCTCCGAGATCGGAACCGGCCGGTTGTCGGGTCCAAGGAAGCCGGTCACCTTCGGCGTGTTCTTGATCATGGAGAAGACCTGATCGGTCAGCTCCGCCTTGACCAGCACGTAGCCGGGGAAGAACTTGCGCTCGGAGTCCACCTTGCGGCCGCGGCGCACCTCGACCACCTTCTCGGTGGGTACGAGGATCTTCTCGAACTTGTCGGACAGCCCCTTCTGGCGGGCCTGCTCCTCGATCGATTCCGCCACCTTCTTCTCGAAGTTCGAGTAGGCGTGAACGATGTACCAGCGAGCGGTCATGTCAGTCCTGCTTGTCGTGCGGCGATCAAACGCCGGCGTTCATCACGTAGCCGACGAGGAAGCCCAGCGCCTGGTCGGCCACGAAGAGGAACGTCGCCGCGAAGGCGACCATCACGAACACCATGGCCGTCGAAATCAACGTCTCGCGCCGCGTGGGCCAGCTGACCTTCGAAACTTCGGTTCGCACCTGCTGGAGGAACGTGAAGGGATTCGTCTTCGAGGCCATGCACCACTCACGACATAAGGCGCGAAAAGCTGTTCGATCAGCCCCACGCGCCGCGCGTCTGTTAAAAACTACATAAACGGGCCTTGACCGATTCACAAGGCCCCATGTCGCTTTGATGAAGGTCCTTGGCAGGGGCAGCAGGGCTCGAACCTGCGACCTGCGGTTTTGGAGACCGCCGCTCTACCAGCTGAGCTATACCCCTTCAGGACGACCAGCCGATAAAGCGTGGGCGGCCGATTTGCAAGCCCCTAACGGCGCGGGCTCGCATCGCGCTCAGCAAGGCGCGCCTTGCGGGTCTTCGGCTTCAGGCGCTCGAACGTCTCGCGCAGGCGTCTTTGCGGCCGCGTCAGCCGGTGAAGATCCTCGATCGCGACGTTGGCGCTTTCGAGACGTTCCGCCACCACTTCGGCGGCAGCAAGTGCGACGGCCTGTGGTCCGCCTATGTCAGGAAAGCGTCTCGCGATCGCGCCCAGCATCGCGTCCGGCACCGGGCCTAGGGCCTCGATCCGCTTGTTGCGCAGAAGCAGGCGCAGGACGATCTGCTCGAAGGTCCAGTCGTGATCCGCAAAGAGCTTCCAGCGTAGCGATCTCTTGGCCGTGAAACCGGCCAGTTGGACACGCGCGTCGAGCTTCAAATGGTCGAGGAAGACGGCCAGCGCAAAGCCGCTCGTAGCGACATGCGTGGCCGGATAGAAGCCGGCCATCGTGTCGACGAGATCGAGACTTGCTACCGGTTCGGGAACCGCAAACGCCGCCGGCTCGCTGAAGCGCTCCGCTGGGCCGACACGCAGGTTGCAGATCCCGAGGAAGCGATCGGAGCGCAGGAGACGAACGACGTCCTCCACCTCCCGGCGATAGACGATGTTGGCGCCGGCTGGGCTTGATCGGGCGATAAGGAGGGTATGGCCGGCGAAGGGTTCAGCGAGAACCTTGTAGACCTTGTTAAAGAAGACGAAGAGCGTGTCGTCGTCCGGCGTCAGCATGGCCGGCGCGACCGCGTCGCTATTGGCGACAAGGACGATCCGCTGGTAGCGCGACAGAAGCTCACGCCATGCGTCGCCTTGCGACGCGCCTGTCAGTCCGTAGGGTGGAAGCTGCGGCGTCACGCGCTGCGCTGGGTGACGTGGAGCATCCGATCGCGCATGGCGAACCATTCGTCCGCGTAGTCGTCGTTTCTGTATTCGGCGAAGTACGGGCCGCCGTCGGTGAAGTGGACGTTCTTGGCGGCCGGGTCGTGCTCATACTCGTTGACGAGCCAGTTCCAAGCCGGCGGTAGCTCCCCGATGTGATCGTCGCTTTCGAGCCACTTGAACTGGTGGAGCTGAAGCCCCGTTGCCGTATTCACGAAATCGGGCGTCAGCGCACGGCAGCGCGCGTTGTTGAAGAGCATGACGCTCGACCAGTTCTTCTTTTCGTACTTCGTCTGGACCTGACCGAGAAACTTCGTGTCCACCTTGGGCTGGTAGTCGTGCTTGACGACCATCACCGCCTTCGACTCGTCGCGCAGCGCCCAGAGCTCGGCGATATCGGCGCGCATGAGCATGTCGCAGTCCATGAAGAGGCTCCAGCCCTCGAAGCCGCTGAGATAGGGCACGAGAAATCTGGAAAACGAAAACTCGGTCGATTGCAGGGCGTTGCGCTCGCGCGTGAAGGTCGCCTCGAGATGCGACAGCACGATCGGCGACATCTCGACCGGCATCGAAGCGTGTTCGATGATGCTCTGGGCAAGAACGTGGTAGGCGACGACTTCCTTCGTGTCGAAGCCGATGAAGACGCGGGCAATGTCGGCAGCCATGGACGGGTCCTTCACGGTCTGTATCGCGGCGGGTTCTAGAGACGGCTGGCGGAGGCCACAAGCAAGAACGCCTCCAATATGGTCACCGCCCCGGGGCCGAAAACGAAAACGGGCCCTGAAGGGCCCGCTCTCAACTCGCTGAGGATGGCTCGTCCTACTCGACGATGCTCGCGACGATACCGGCGCCGACGGTGCGACCGCCCTCGCGGATGGC
>NZ_FNIT01000022.1 GCF_900104035.1 Aureimonas jatrophae
TCTCTTCCGGCTTGTGCTTCTTCTGTCCCATTTGGGCATCCTCCATCGGCTCGAAAGCCTACTTCAGGGAGGACCACTTTTCAGGGGGCAGACCATGGCGGTTAAGCTTAAGGGATGAAAACGAGAGGAAATACCTCAATATCATCCGTCAAAACACCGCGGTACAGAGTCTGCTCAACAAAGGTAATTTTAGTCTGGACCTCAACTACCTGAATAATAGATTGCTTGACTCGAACCTTTCTTCTTTCCCTACGTTAACCTACAGCGGAGATGCTACTGATTGATTTCGAATACGGTGCCATAAGGGTGAGCCGTTGCGCTACGCCTGCGCCTAGAACGTACGATGAGGGGTTGGCGAGCAGTCGACGTTGCGCGCGCAAGTGTGCTACACAACGCGCAGACGGGTACTAGCTAACCGACTGATTTTGTAAGACCATCGTCAATTTGATGGCATTCCTTTCCTGGGCACCAATTCCCCTGAAAGTTCAGGGAAGCCAAAAGGTTAAGTGAAAGCAGTGACGTAGGACGGCCCGAGTGATACAATCGGGTGATACAAATGGTCCTGCGCATGGCTCAACCGTGGCCCCATCCTAAGACCGGTGTTTTTTGGTTTCGGCGTGGAGTTCCAGCCGACCTTCGTGACGCCGTAGGCAAGCGCGAAGAGTTGCGTTCGTTAGGTACAAAAGACCCGGCCGAGGCGCGCGTTCGCTACGCAAAGATCTCGGCTGAAGTCGAAGCACGTTGGGCGAGCCTTCGAGCAGGCGTTCGCTTACTCACGGAAGCCGAAGCACATGCGCTAGCACGCGAAGCGCACGACACATGGCTTCGTTGGCATGCGGATGAGCCGAGTGAGCAGAACGTCTGGCTGCCGAACCTCTACGATCAGGTTTGGACGCGGTCCGAATATGACCGCGAGCAAGGTCCGCGGGCGTCCGTCTCGGCTGATGAGTTCATCGTTCTCAATATGCGTCGCTTTTGCCTTCGACAGGCCGACAACTGTCTGGAGCACCATGGGCTGATCGTGGACGACGATAGCAGGTTCAAGCTTGCGCGCGCGATCGGTGCAGCGTTTCAACGGGCCAGCAAGACGCTCGCAAGCCTCGCCGAAGGCGAACTGGTGCCAGACCAGGTCCCTACCCTCAACGCGACGGTGCGAGCTACCCCTCTCTACTCAAACTTCACGACGAGCCTCACGCAAAGCGCTGTCGGCTCAAAATCGGGCTTCGCCGACGTCACCATGACCGGGCTCCTTGCCGACTGGTGGCGTGAGGCGAAAGCGTTAGATCGCAAGCCCAGCACTTACGAGAGCTACTCAAATACCGTGAAGGGCTTCGTCGCGTTCTTGAAGCACGACAGCGCGAGCCGCATCACACCTCAGGATGTTATTGCCTACAAGGATCACCGGCTGACGACACCCTCGCCGCGTAGCGGCAAGGTCGTCAGCGCAAAGACGGTCAAGGACACCGACCTCGTCGCGCTTAAATCATTGTTCGGATGGGCGGTTGCAAACCACAAGCTGCCTACAAACCCTGCGAAGGACATTACGCTGAAGCTCGGCAAGAAGCGTCAAACACGCTTGAAGGGCTTCACGGAAACCGAAGCCATTGCGATCCTGACAGCATGCTCGACCTATGTGGCGGGTAATCGAGAAAACACACGCACGTCGGCTGCCAAACGCTGGGTGCCATGGCTCTGCGCATTCACCGGCGCGCGGGTCGGCGAGATCGCGCAGCTACGTGCGGAAGATGTTCGTATCGAAGGAGCAGACTGGATCATTCGCATTACACCAGACGCAGGCACCGTTAAAACAAACCAAGCTCGCGAGGTTGTGCTACATCCGCAGTTGGTTGAGATGGGCTTCCCAACATTTGCGCAGCGCGCAGCTAGAGGACACTTATTTCTGACACCCGGTAATGATGGCGATGTGCTTGGGCCACTCACTGGGCTCAAGAATCGATTGACTGAGTTTGTTCGTAGTATCGTCCCCGACCCAAGAGTCCAACCCAACCACGGTTGGCGACACCGCTTCTCAACGATGTGCCGGGATGCCGAAATCAACGAGCGTGTTTATAACGCAATACAAGGACATGCTGTTAAATCAGTTGCCGATCAATACGGTGATGTAACGTTGAAGGCGATCAGCGCAGCCATTCATAAAATACCACCTATAAAAACAGAAAAAGTATGAAGGCGCGCTTCCCTACCCGGCGCCCAAGTATTGGCATCGAACCACTGTTAATATTATAGTTGATGCCACGCGATAAGGAATGCGCCCGAAAAACGAAAATGGGATGAGCGCTGTCGGGCAGACGCATTCAACACGCGCAATTTTCCGATCGAGGACCATTTAAGGTTGTCAGCACGACAGCTGATATATATGAATGAGTCGAGCGCTCGTCGGGCAGTCCGACAGGGAACTTCGAAGCCCTATGCGTTGGTTGTGGACTGTGAGATTGAGGTACCGCGAGGTGTTTCGTGGTTTCGATTACCCCAACTCCACGCTTCAATGTATTATAGTGCTTTTTGCATCATATGAACAATTATGATGATAAAGAAAACCGTCGATGGATAGATTCCTACATCGGGACATCATCACGCCGGACTTGGATTCGACTGTGATTGAGTTCAGTCGCGCCATCGCGAGCTATCTCGGCACGGACCGGAAAACTCCCTGCATTCGACAAACTGACCGCGTTGATGGAAGGGGTACAAGGAGATACGGTGTCGGTACAGACCAGCTGGCCCAAGGGGATTGAGTGGCGAACGCTATAGCAGACCGTATTGAGTTCCTTCTCCGCGCTGGTGAAGTCGGACGAAAGGCGCAACAGGTCTCTAACGTATCAGTTGGGACAACACGAGGGCCACGGGAAGAAAATCAAGACAGAGTAGCTATAGCTCAGATTAATACTGAGTATGGCGAAAGGCTTTCGGTTGCTGTGATATGCGACGGTATGGGAGGTATGACGAACGGAGCGGCGGCTGCTTCTTGT
The DNA here is from genome assembly GCF_900104035.1 of Aureimonas jatrophae. Lineage (GTDB taxonomy): Bacteria > Pseudomonadota > Alphaproteobacteria > Rhizobiales > Rhizobiaceae > Aureimonas > Aureimonas jatrophae. The sequence goes on from NZ_FNIT01000022.1 coordinate 2,991, forward strand.
GCAATCAGCCACTTCCTTGCATCTATCCTTACAGATAGATCGCAATCTCCCACAAAAATGGCATATCGCGCCATATCCGAAGCTAACCGCGCTGTATACAATCTTTTTAGGGGCGCAGGAGGAACAACACTAACTGCGCTTATGTTGAGAGATGGCGAAAATCCATGTGTCGCCCACGTTGGAGATAGTCGACTTTATATGAAGGGTGACAGTGGCGAACTGGAACTCATCACCAAAGATGATACTGTATTCGGCCAGATGGGCTCAGGCAGCAACGAAGATATGCTCGATAACCGTCTTCTACAATTCGTTGGAATTGGTAGGGATCTTGAGCCCCACATATTTTCGCTATCAAGCTATGCTGGCCACGAGTTTATCCTGACAACCGACGGTGCACACAGCATCGGCAAACGCGCGTTAAATGGTATCGTCTCAAATGCGACATCCTCATTAGATATAGTCCGGAAAATACTCTACGTTGCCGAAGCGATTGGTACCGACGATAACGCGTCCGCAATCGCTATCAGTACTCATAACCCCGAATACCTTCCACAGTTTGGTACAGGCCTCGAAGCTCGCATATCTACACCATCCGACAAAATCGAGATTTGGCTATATGGGGACGTGAGTAGAAACTCCGCCATAGCGAATATCACCAGCGAAAGCAGTGCTTCGAACGAGCAGCCTCTCGCCAAGCCAGTTGGCAAGAAAACTCGCTCCGGCCGCACTTCGCAAAAACCCCGCAAGTTTCAGACGAAGCCAATCTCGAACCCTCAAAATAAGAAGCCGCAGCTGCATATTGAGTTTAACGATGAAGGCAACGACGAGGGATGATTGACTTACCAGACCGCTATAACAACGTAGTCGGCGTTTTGTCGGGAGGCGGAATGTCAGACACGTTAGTTTGCTTCGATAGCAACCTACAGCGAAACGTCGTCGTGAAGACATTAAAACCCGGCATCGAGAAACAGCGGCTAATGGATGAGCTGTCGGCTTTAGCGGACATCCGATCGAAATATGTAGTCCAGGTGCTCGACGTCATAAAGAAGGACGGTGATGTAGTTGGATTTGTCGAAGAGTACATTGATGGCAACGCTATCACTCCGATCGCAAACCCAGCCAGTTCCGATACCATCCTTCGCTATCTATATTCGATTGCTGCAGGAATATCTGATGTTCATGATCATGGGCGGCTCCATCGTGATATCAAACCGGAAAATATGAGATTTGATTACGGAGGCACACTGAAGATATTTGACTTTGGGCTTTCGAAGCTCAATACGTCTGCAAAAACAAAGACGCTATACTTCACTCCGGGCTATAGTCCGCCCGAAATATTTTCTGCCGGTGTAGATGGAAATCATAATTTTACGGAAGCCGTAGACGTTTTTAGTTTTGGGGTTACCGCATATTGGATCTTGAACGGCGGCTCTATACCGGCGGATTTTTTCAAAGTTCCGCCTATCGTACCGCCGACGAGCAGTTTATTCGATGCCTTAGCTGTTGTTAGCGAGAAATCTGTTTCTGTATTACTTGATTCCTGCTTGTGCGCTGAACCGTCAAATCGACCCGCGATGCGGGAAGTGAAATCTCTGTTGGGAGACTACATACTAAAAGGTCAGCATAAGATGCTGCTAACATATAATGGGCAGCGCAGCACAATCGACATAAATAAGCCGAATGTATCATTGACCGTTGGTTCAAATGGGATCAGCATCTCATACAACGGTTTGGGCTTCGTCGTATCGAATGTTACCGGGTTTGTGCGCATTAACAATAAGCAAGTAGCGGCAGGTCACCGCATCAAGGGTTCGGTCGTGATCGTACTTGGCGATCCTTCAGGTGGAATAAAGACGTCCATAACAGCGGACGTATCTCATCCAGAGGTGATGCATTGAAAGGTCCGATTGTCAGCACGGAGCATGCGGTCGGCGACCGATATCGCCCGCTTCATTGGCTGGGAGCAGGTGGAATGCAACACGTCTACGTTGCTTTCGATGAGTTGTTTGAGCGACAAGTTGCCCTGAAAACTCCGAAGGACGATGCCGGCGCAAAGCGCTTCGGCAATTCCGCGGTTGTCAGCGCGCGAATCAACCACCAAAACATTGCAAAAACGCTTGACTATTTTGAGGTAAAGGATCGGCCCTATCTAGTAGAAGAGCTTATTGTTGGTAGCGACCTATATGCTATTTCTTCAAACTTTATCGCGGTGCTCCCGCCATCGACATGCGCTCGGATCTTGCATCAACTTGCGAAGGGCCTTTCAGCGTCTCACGCTGCAGATGTAGTTCACCGTGACCTGAAGCCTAGCAACATTATGGTTTCGAAGTCGCTATCGTTCGAAGAAATCAAAATCACTGACTTTGGCATCGCCAAGATGGCTGAAGGTGAGATCGGTCAGTGGGCAGAAGCTGGTGGCGCCACGTCGTCTAAAACAGTTCTCGGTGCCATTCCATACATGTCACCGGAGTCTATCGAGGATTTCAAGACACCCAGAAAATCGTCGGATGTTTGGGCGATCGCAGCTATAACCTACGAGCTTCTTTCAGGGACACTCCCATTCGGTAGTGGATTGAAGTGTATTCCTCGCATACTCGAAGCAGCCCCCCCTTCTCGTCCATCTCAGATACATCCGAGTCAGTTCACTGAGCTTGGTGAGCAGCTCTATCAAATTTTGCTGCGCTGCCTTGCAAAGGACGAGAGCGCGAGGCCAAATGCCGACGAACTCGTGAAGGCGTGTGAAGGCCTTTGCTACAATGTCCCTCAATATGGCGTTGGCGTTGTGAGTGAGGTCGGTCGATATACGCACCGCATTCGGAGCGACGACGACAAGACGTTAATGTATCATAACGATAATATATACGGGGGTGGGCGCCTCAAAGTTGGTGATCGGGTTTGGTTCGGTCGCGATCCCGGGGAGCCGTGGGAGCGCGCTTTCCCTATAGTTAAGTTCGTTTCACCTAAACCAGTGCCGTGAGTTTGGAGTGCTGTGTCGCATCGCCGTATACCCAACGGTGACGTCACACGCGCCGCCGCGCTTGTCGTAACATCTGGGTTGACGCTCGCTATTTGTGACCTGCTACGCCTCGGGCCTAAACCTGAAGGTGACACAACTGATGGCCCGTATCGGCTACGCCCGCGTCAGTACGCTCGATCAGGATCTCGATAGCCAGCTCGAGCGGCTGCGGGCCGAGGGCTGCGCAATCATCCGTTCAGAGAAGGTGTCGGGGGCAAGCCGTGATGGGCGTGTCGAACTGGCGACCGTGATCGAGTTCCTGCGACCCGGCGACGAGCTGGTGGTGACGCGCCTCGACCGGCTCGGTCGCGATACTCGGGATGTCTTGAACCTCATTCACGAGTGCGAGCAGCGCAGCGCGTTTGTAACCGTGCTCGACCCGCACGTATCCACGCGCGGTGAGATGGGTCACATCGTGCTGACTGTGCTCGGCATGGTGGCGCAGATGGAGAGACGGTTCATCAAGGAGCGTCAGCGCGAGGGTATCGACCGCGCAAAGGTTGAAGGGGTGTACCGAGGCGGGCAGCCGCGCCTCGACCGAGGCCATATCGCGACGCTGCATTCCGAGGGCCACGGCCCGGCTGCGATCGCGAAGGCGCTGGGTTGCTCGCGCATGCAGGTGTATCGCATCTTACAAGCATGCGGACGGTCAGCTGATGGTGCATCAAGGGCACAGGCGTAGCGGCACGGTACCGAGCCTTCAGAAGCACCCTCCCCTCTAAGGGTCGAATGCGGGAAAGCTACTCAGCGCAATGCTGAGGATCCCGACATGAACGTTCAAATGCCACTGCCAACGACCACGGTCCCGACAATGTCGCAAGCGGCCCTTGAGCGGCACCTGTGGCAGGCGGCGGACATCCTGCGCGGCCACGTCGATGCGGGCAAGTTCAAGGACTACATTTTCGCCCTACTGTTCTACCGGCGCCTTTGCGACGTGTGGGACGAGGAGTTCGAGGTTTTGCTGGCCGAGACGGGCGACCGGGAGGAGGCGGCCGATCCTGACGAGCACCGCTTTCATGTCCCGCCCCAGCACCACTGGAACGCGGTCAGGAAGCACGCCACCCAGATCGGTCAGCATCTGAACAACGCCTTCGCCGCCATCGAAGACGCCAACCTGCGTCTGCGCGGCGTGTTCGGCGATGTTGACTTCGCCAATCAGGAACGCTTCCCTGACGCACGGCTGGAGCGACTGCTCGCCCACTTCGAGAAGCACCGGCTGCGGAACAGCGACGTGCCACCCGACATGCTGGGCGACGCCTACATGTATCTGATCGAGCAGTTCGCCGAGGGCGCGGGGAAAAAGGGCGGCGAGTTCTACACGCCCCGGCAGGTCGTGAAGCTGATCGTCGAATGCCTCGATCCCCAGCCGGGGATGTCGATCTACGACCCCACCTGCGGCTCGGGCGGCATGTTGCTGGAGGCGGTCGAGCACCTGAAGGTCAACGGCCAAGACCCGCGCAGCCTGTCCCTCTATGGGCAGGAGAAGGAACTCGACACTTGGGCCATCGCCCAGATCAACCTGTTTCTCCACGACATCGACGACGCCTTCATCGCCAAGGGCGACACCCTTCTCGACCCCAAGCGATACGACCCGCGCGTGCAGGAGTTCACGCCCGGCGTCGGCGCCCATGACCGGGTGCTGGCCAACCCGCCTTTCTCGGCGAAGGAATGGGGTCATGAGGTCTGGACCAACGGCGACCCGTTCGGCCGCGATGTCTATGGCGTGCCGCCGAAGGGCTACGGCGATCTCGCCTTCGTTCAGCACATGGTCGCTTCGCTGAAGGACGACGGCATGCTGGGCGTTGTGGTGCCGCACGGCGTGCTGTTCCGGGGTGGCGCGGAGGGCCGCATCCGCGAGGCCATGCTGAAGGCGGACATCATTGAGGCGGTGATCGGGCTGGCCCCCAACCTGTTCTATGGCGCGGGCATCCCGGCGGCGATCCTTATTATCCGCAAGACCAAGCCCGTCGAGCGGAAGGGCAAGGTGCTGGTCATCAATGGCGACGCCACCTTTACGCCGGGCAAGGCCCAGAACCATCTGACCGACGCCAATGTGCGGACGTTGGTGGACGCCTTCCACGGCTTCGCAGACATCGAGAAGCTGGCGCGCGTCGTGCCGGTCAATGAGATCGAGGCCAACGGCTCCAACCTGAACATCAGCCGCTACGTCCAGACCGTTGCGGACGCCGAGATCGTCGATGTCGCCGCCGAGGTCGCCAAGCTCCAAGACCTGATCGCCAAGCGCGACGAGGCCGAGGCCATGATGTTCGGTCACCTGAAACGGCTCGGCTATGTCGAGTAAGCTGCCGGAAGGCTGGTTAGGCCATCGACTTGGCGACATCTTGGAAATCTCGAACGATGGCATCTCCGCCGACGCGATTGCCGAGCTTGCCGCCGTTGCCCACTATTCCCTTCCAGCGTTCGATGATGGGCGGGTACCAGAGATTACCGCTGGCCTCAACATCAAGAGCAACAAGTCCCTCGTCCCCCCTGACTGCGTTCTCTTCGGCAAGCTCAACCCGCGTATCCCGAGAGTTTGGCGTGTGGCGGAGCGGAGCCAACTGCCATCAGTGTGCTCGACCGAGTTCTGGCCGCTGGTCGCTCGGAGCGATGAGATTGACCTCGACTTCCTGACAGCGTTCATCGGGAGTGAGGCGTTCTTGAGCGATCCACAGATCACTCCCTCGTCGAGCACGAACAGTCACCAAAGAGTGGATCGACGCAGCTTCGAAAACTACGTCCTGCCTCTCCCCTCGCTCGACGAGCAGCGGCGGATCGCCGAGGTGCTGCGGTCAGCCGATGAAGCGATCCTCTGGTCCAAAGCCACGGTCGAGCAGAGCCTTCGCTGCCTCGAATCTACCCTCGCAACGCTGATGAACGGCAGCGACGTGAATGAAGAGGAGTGGAGCGAAGGACGATGTGACAACTTCTTCGTCCTCCAGCGGGGGTTCGATATAACCGAAAGCCAAGCAACACCCGGTCCCTATCGAGTTATCTCGTCATCGGGTCCATCATACACTCACGAGAAAGCCGCCATTGCTGCTCCAGCGGTGATAACCGGCCGAAAGGGGCGCCTCGGGGCAGTCTTCTACTCCGAGCATCCGTGCTGGCCGCACGACACCACACTTTGGGTGAAAGACTTCAAGGGCAACAATCCGCGCTTCGTGTTTTGGAAGTTGAAGGCGATGAAGCTGGAAACCTTTGATGCTGCGACATCGGTGCCGACCCTTAATCGAAACAATGTCCATGCGCTCCATGTCAGATTTCCAAGTGTGAGGCAGCAGGTCGAAATCTCAGAGATACTAGACGCACAGCATCGCGCCTTGTTGGATCAACAAGGAGAAGTGCGTGCGCTGGAAACCGTAACGGTAAGGCTCGCCTCCGACCTTCTCTCCGGCCGTGTCAGGGTGCCCGCATGAGCGAATACCGCCTCGCCGAAAAGCCCGCGCTCGATGCCCTGACAGCGATGGGCTACGGCGCGCTTCATCACGAGGCGGCGATGGTTATGCGGCAGGAGGCGAACCGCGTCCTGCTGAAGCCGGTGCTGATCGAGGCGCTTCAGGCGTTGAACGAAGAACTGGGAGACGAGGACGCGGAGGCGATCTACAGCGATCTATCCACCCTGTCCGACAACGAGGAATGGCAGCGGCGTTTGCGCGGCGCCTACTCCCGGCGGTTGAAGGGCGAGGCCAAGGATCGGCCGGTCGCCCTGATCAACTTCAAACGGCCTGATAGAAACCGCTACCACGTCGTGCGCCAGTTCAAGGTCGAAGCGCAGCGAACGCGCATCGCCGATCTGGTGGTGTTCGTGAACGGCATCCCGCTGGTCGTGATTGAGGCGAAGTGTCCGCTGAAGGCGGCGGATCGCTCCGGTCAGGCGTTTGAGCAGATCAAGCAGTATGAGCGCGACATCCCGCGCCTGTTCTCCCCGAACGCCTTCAACATCGTCACGGATGGCATGGCGACGCTGTATGGCGCGACCGGCGCCCCGGCGAAGTTCTATGCCCCTTGGCCTGACCCGTGGCCGCGCACCCGCGACGAGTTTGCTGACGACCTGACCAAAGACCTGTGGTGTCTGCTGGAGCCGTCGCGGCTGCTGGACCTGCTGGCCCACTTCATCGTCTTCGAGACCGATCCCGACACCGGGCGACGAATTAAGAAGGTGTGCCGCTATCAGCAGTTCCGGGCCGTCAACAAGGCGGCGAACCGGGTCGCCGAGGGAACCAAGAGGAAGGGGCTGATTTGGCACACCCAAGGCTCGGGCAAGAGCCTGACGATGGTGTTCCTCGCTCTGAAGCTAAAGACCCATCTGACGCTAGACGCACCGACGCTTCAGAACCCGAACATCCTCGTCCTGACCGACCGCATCGATTTGGATGATCAGTTATCCAAGACCTTCGTGGCCTGCGGTCTGCCCAACCCAAAACAGGCGGCTTCGGTCGGCGAACTGCGGGAAGCCGTAGCGCGCGGCGGTTCGGGTCAAATCTTGCTCTCGACCATCTTCAAGTTCCAAGGCTCAAAGGAGCCGATCCCGAACTCGGAGGACTGGATCGTGCTGGTCGACGAGTGCCATCGCACGCAGGAGAAAGACCTCGGTGCCTTCCTTCAGGCGACGCTACCCAACGCCCGCTATTTCGGCTTCACCGGCACGCCCATCAAGAAGGCCGACAAGGACACCTACGCCCGCTTCAGCGAGCCGAGCGAGACCTACCTCGACAAATACGGGATCGACGACGCCGTGCGCGACGGCGCCACCGTGCCAATCCTCTACGAGGGGCGTAAGACCGAATGGTCGATCAACGAGGCCGAGATCGACATCCTGTTCGACCGCTGGTTCGTCGATATGTCCGACGAGAAGCGCGAGAAGCTGAAGCAGAAGGGCGTCAGCCTCGCCCTGATCGCCAAGCACCCCGATCGCATCCGACTAATCGCCCGCGACATCTGGGAGCACTTCAAACAGACCTGCCGACCGGACGGCTTCAAGGCGCAGGTCGTCGCCATCGACCGTGAATCGGTGGTGCTCTATCGGCTGGCTTTGGTGGGGGCGATCGCCAACGATCTGACGAAGGCCGGCATGGCTGAGGCGGATGCGGCGGCGAAGGCCGACAGCATGATCGCGTGTGTGTTCTCCAAGAGCCAAGAGGACGACAAGCCGAGCGAAGACCTCGACATCGAAGCCGTCCGTGCCGAACTGCGCGCCCACTATCTCGACGCCGATGGTGAGAAGGCAGCAAAGAAAGCGTTCAAGGGCAGTGGAGACGAACCGAGCTTCCTGATCGTCTGCGACAAGCTGCTGACCGGCTTCGACGCGCCGAACGAGCACGTCATGTATTTGGACAAGCCGCTGCGCGAGCATGGACTGCTTCAGGCCATTGCGCGCACCAACCGCACCTGCTCGATCAAGCGACCGGACGGCTCGATCGTCGATAAGCCCCATGGTCGTATTGTGGACTACATCGGCGTGACGCAACACCTCGACGACGCCCTATCGTCATATCGCGCCGACGACGTTCAGAACGCCCTGCGCGACCTCGACCTGCTGCGACGCGATCTGCGGAAGACGCACGCCGAGTTCATGCGCCTGCGGCGGCTTCTCGGCCTCAACGGCATGGACGAGAAGGCTGCCGCCTATGCCATTGAGAAACTGGTGGCCGATGGTCGCGAAGACGACTGGTTCGAGCTTCAACGGCTGGGCCGCCACTTCGTGCGGACCTATGGTGACCTGTCGCCTGACCCGGCTGTCCTCGACTTCACCGACGACATGAAGTGGGCCGCGACCTTCCTGCGATTGGCCCAACAGGCGATCACCAAGGACGAGAGCCTCGACCACCTGACCTATTCGGGCAAGATCCGGGACATGCTGGAAGAGCATGTCCGCGCCACCGGCCTGACGACGACCGTTCGACTGCGTAACATCACCGATCCCGACTTCCGCGACGACTTTGCGACCGATGAGAAGTCCGAGGAGGAGCTGCACGCGGCGTTCGTGCGCAAAGCTGCTGAGCTGAAGCGCGTGACACGAGAGTTGGTCGACAAGAACCCAGCCCAATACGGTCGCTTCTCGGAGCGGGTGCTGGAAATCATCCGCCGCTTCGAAGAAGGGCAGTTGGCTGCTGCCGCCGGGCTACGTGAGTTCCAGGACCTGACCGGCGGCGTTACTGCGGAAGCGAATGCTCATGATGAGCGGGGAATGGATGAGCGCGCCTTTGCGATCTTGCGGATCATCGAGCCTCACGCGGCAACGGCGGATAACGGCGACACCCAATCCGTTGCCGTAGGCGTTGGGGACTTGTACGCCAATGCGCAAGCCAACCAGCCATCGTGGTTCTTCATGGACGGTTACAAGAAGGAGCTTCGCCGCGAGGTTCGAAAGCTTTTGCGGCCGCTCGATCTCGCCGATTCCAACGCCGTGCGTGACCAAATCGAGGATTACGCGATTCACGCCTACGCTGCGGCACCGTGATGGGCGTCGTCCGTGTCGGACAAACCGACATTCGCTATGAGCTACGACGATCGGCAGCCGTTTCTGAACGTCGGATCACGGTCACACCGGGTCACGTTGAGGTCGTGGCGCTAACGACCGACGACGCCGCTGAGATCGACGCCTTTCTCCAAAGCAAGCGGCAATGGCTGTTCAACGCCCTTCGCGACATCGAGGCGCAAACTGCGATGCGCGCTGTCGTGCCTCGCTTCATGACGGGGTCGAAGATGCCCTATCGTGGCCGGATGGCCCGCCTGACCGTGCGGCGACACGACGGTCCTCATGTTGAGGTCAGCTATCGCAGCGGTTTCATCGTTGACCTTCCCAGCTGGGTTCGGCAGCGGGATCACGACACCATTGTCGCGACGGAACTGAAGCTTTGGCTCAAGCAGCGTGTCCGACGCGACGTTAGTGAGATTGCCGAGCTCTATTGCAAGCGGTTTGCGTTGAAGCCTCGTACGATCCGCATCGCCGATATGAAAACCGGCTGGGGTTCCTGTGGACCGAGCGGATCGATCCTGATCAATTGGGCACTGGTGCTCGCGCCGAAAAACGTCCTCGAATATGTCGTAGCCCACGAACTCGCGCACCTGACGGTGCGTACGCATGGTTCTGAGTTCTGGGCACACTTGGCGATGATGATGCCGGACTATGAGCGACGAAAGGGCTGGCTCGATGTCCATCAGGCAAGCCTCGACGTCAGCTTTCTCGATCGTTCGGCGTAGGAGCAAGTACAATCAATTGCACAAGCGGATGGTCGCCTACTGCGTTCTGAAGCAGTTCGCCGTTTGCGCGTTGGCGACCCGGTTGCCCGCTGCGATGTCGAAGAAGCCAACGCTGTTCTGTTCGAGGGTGATCAGCATGTGCCGGTTGCGGCCGGCCGTCATGCCGTCCATCATGCCATTCAGGATGCCGCCGAAGCCTTCCAGCTGTCGCTGCTCGTCCGCCGAGAAGCCAGTCGAGGGTAGCTGAAATGCCGACCCGGTCAGCGCCCGGCGTACCTCCTCCATCGGGTAGAGGGCCGACTCGATCGCCCCTTCACCTCCCCCGAGCGTGCGTGGTCGCGTTTCGGTCGGTTGGATGGCTTGCCCGTTGACGATCGCGACGCCTGTCTCCGTCAAGGTGATGGCCATATCGATCGGCGGCGCCTCACGCCGGCCCATCGCGCTCATGCCGTAGAGGGCCGTCTCCTTCACTGTGCACGTGAACTGCGCAACAGCCGCGCCCTGCTCCATGAGCTGGTCGAGCACGCCCGGGCTTGGAATGGTGGCGGGTTCGCTTTGCTCTTCGATTTCCTCGTCGGTGAACCCGTCGGAGGCCCAAGCCGGCCCTGTGTTCGGCAGCACGGCGAACAGGGCGGCAACGGCCGAAGCGATCGCGAGGCTGCGAAGGCGGGCGCGATGGACAACAGGTGAACGCATGCGAGGCTTCCTTCGGGTGGAGTTGAGCTGATGAAGTTTGCGGGTTGAGGTTTGTGTGTGGGGGGGGGGGGTCGTTGAGTGGCGACGGCCAAACGCGGTTCGGCAGGTGGCGTGGGCCGGCCGCCAAGGGTGCGTGGGGTGCACCGGCAGTGCGGCAAGCAACCCGAGCGGTGAGACGCGCGCTAGCGGGCCGCTACGAGGCCGCAGGGGGCGTTTGAAATGCCGCCGCGCGCTTGCGAGCCGAGCGCCATGCGATAAGCGACAGGCCGGCCAAGCCGAAGGCGACATACGCCCAGATCCGCAGATCGCCGAACGCGCCCCCGCCGAGCAGCGCCAAGAGTCCCGCTAGCAAGAGGACAACGGTCGCGACCATCGGCAGACCGAAGCTGAACGCGCCCCCGGTGAAGAACAGCAGCCCCACCACGATGCCGACCGCGCCTGCATCGCCGGTGGCGGCGTCCTGCGCCAGCCCGGCGGTCGTCGCGACCGCACAGGACTGAACCAGCACAAGAAGCCCCAAGAAGATGCTGATGAGGCCAACGGCGATACGCATGCGAGAACTCCAAGCGAAAGCGGGGCCGCAGCGCGAGCGTTTGCGCGCCGACGGCGAATGGTACGAGGTCGGGTTTGGGCAGGCACGGTGCGGCGCGGGCGGGCAGCGATCGGCCGTCCGCTCGATATATGTAGAACATATTCGATGGTTTTAGCGCCAGCAACCCGGTGCCTAGGACGGCATGGATGGGCGAACCCGCGTAGCTTGGAATCTCAGACAATTGCGCACCGAGCGCGGGCTCTCGCAGGAGAGCTTGGCGGTCGATGCCGATGTGGACCGCACCTATGTCAGCGGCATCGAGCGCGGCACGTTCAACCCGACGCTTGATCTTCTTGAGCGTTTGGCCGGCGCGCTGAGCGTCGATCTGGTCGACCTCGTGAACAAACCAGCTGGCGACCAGCCCCCCGAACCCCTTCGGCCGGGACGCCGACCGAAGGGGAGTGGTTGAAGGGTTGGGTCTGACCGACGCCTGCCGATCAGTACTCATCGGCGCGCATGATGGTGAGGACGCGGCAGGTGACGTCCGGGTCGGCCGGGTCGGGCGAACCGCCGCGCAGGTCGAGGTCGTAGGGGTCGATCTTCCAGAAGAACACCGTGCCCTCGACTGTGACCGATCCGAAGTCGTGCTCGCCGTGGGGGTCGTTGTCTGTGGTGAACGCATCGAACCGCTTCACCCCCGCCAGCACGCGGCCCCGCACCGCCTCGCCAAAGGCCGACACGCCGCGCGTCATCACGACATGCCCGCCGCGAAAGGTTTGCCGCAGGGCGTCGTTCAGCGAGGCGATGCGGGCCGTGCGAGCGAGACTGGCAGCATGGTCGCCGTTGCCCGCCGCCGTTGATAGGGCGATCATCACGCCCCCTTCCCAGCCACCATGTCGGGGTGCGCCAGCGCGATCTGGCGGCGCGGGCGCATGAAGGTCGGCAGGTCGTCGTAGTCGCGCCAGCGCAGCGTGAAGAGGTTGTCGCTCGACACCTTCACGACCACGGCCGGCCACCAACCGTCGTCCGGCGTATCGAGCGCGATCACGACACTCCCGACTGTGAGGGCATGCCACCCGGCGTCCGGCCCACCTGCCCCCTGCCCCGAACCGCCTGCACCGCCGCCGAGCGAAGAAGTCGAACCAGACCCAGCCGACGACGCAGCACCGCCCTCGCCGGCCGTTGCCAACCGCATCTGCTCGGCTTCCGATAGGTGCGTCACAAGCTGCGCGTAGAGCTCGCCCTTCACGAAGGGCACAAACGCCTTGCCGCTGGCGAACAGTCGCCCCTGAGGCAGGCGCGCGGCGAGGTCCGATATAGCGGCGCTGGTGATCGGCAGGGCGGCCATGTTCATAAGGGCGGCAGCCTTGCGGGCCATGATGATCTCACCCTCGTCGAACCACGAGGCATGGCTGCGCCCCATCTCGTCACGGCCGAGCACGACCAAGCCGGGGGTCGGCTGAGCACCGCCTGCACTATCGTCCGCGTCATCCGTCGAAGCTGAGCCCGCAGGCAAGGCGGCACCCGCCCCTGCACCAGACTGATCGACGCTCCTGCCTGCCAGCGCCGCGACCGACGCAGCTGAGGCGACCCGACCGGGGGTGGCGAGCGTCACAGCGCTTCCGTTGATCTGCACCATGATCGTCACGCCTTCCCAGAAACGACGAAGGGGCCAGAAGGCCCCTTGTGGATGTGATCGGTGGTGGGTTGCGGCGGCGCTCGGTGCGAGCCCCCCGGCATGGGCCGAGGCGGCAGGCCGCTGCGAGGTGTTGGCCGTGGCAAGAAGCAATGAACAAACATAACAAAAACCCTTGCGTTTGCGGTATTACAAGCCGGGCGACACGCCACTAGGCACTGTAATAATATCAGAAACAACGGCTTATGTCAATTTACTCTTATTTGCAACAATAGGAAGGATCGAATTTTACTGCAATTCAGGAATCAAACGAAGTAAATCTCGTGTAATGGCTCGCCTACAAATGCGGTTCGCCCCGCCCCCCCTGCTCAGGGTTAGTGCGAACCGCGTCGTTTGTCGGATGATCCGACACAGCGACTGACCGACGACGCGCTTGTCTAGCCGTTGAGACGCCGCATCATGGTCGCCTGTTGCGCCATCTCTCGATCGTACAGTCGCTCCGCCTTTGTCGTGTGCGTTCGCTCGCTCGATGCATTGGGCAGGACCAACACGTCGTCGGTCTCGAAGCGAAACCGCAAAATGCTTTTGAAGCCGTGGTCTGCCCCCTGAAAAGTGGTCCTCCCTGAAGTAGGCTTTCGAGCCGATGGAGGATGCCCAAATGGGACAGAAGAAGCACAAGCCGGAAGAGATCGTTGCCAAGCTGAGGCAGGTGGACGTTCTGCTGTCTCAGGGCCGCCCGGTAGCCGAGGCGATCCGCACGATCAGCGTGACGCCTTTCACGTATTATCGGTGGCGCAAGGAGTTTGGCGGGCTGAAGTCGGACCAGGTGAAGCGTCTGAGGGACCTGGAGAAGGAGAACGAGCGCCTGCGCAAGGCGGTCTCGGATCTAACGCTGGAGAAGCTGATCCTGAAAGAAGCTGCATCGGGAAACTGGTGAGCCCCTCT